>NZ_CACSAS010000053.1:0-591 GCF_902703545.1 Starkeya nomas | reverse complement strand
CGGTGTTCTCCATCAGCGCCTTCAGGTCCTCGGCCTCCTCGACCGGATAGGACAGGCGCGGATAGTTCTCCTGCGGGCCGAAGTTGAAGGCGACGAAGGGCTCGATCACGTCGCGCTGGATCGTCGCGGCGAGCACGCGCGAATCCGAGCGCAGGATGTCGTGGCGCACCTCGTTGTGCTCCTTCGACACCGCGTGACCGCCGGAGATCGCGTCCGTCGTCGTGGTCTGGCCGAGCACGATCTTCGACAGCTGCTCGTCGATGTAGCGGGCCTTGCTCTCGAAGGCGTTCGATCCGGTCGACGCCTTCGTCTCGTGAAACTCGACCGACATCGATTCCGGCATCATCGCGGCGGCGTCCCCGGCGATGTCGCGCACGGCGCGCAGCAGCGCGGCCTTCTCCTCGTTGGTGGCGCCGGGGCCATATTTGCCGATGCGGAACGGCATCCCGTAGACTTCGAGGAAGGCCATCCAGTCCTTCAGCGTGTAGCTCTTCAGCATGAAGGACCAGAGGGCGAGACGCGCGAGGCCGCCCCGCCCCGGCAGTCCCGACTTGAGCCGTGGGAAGTGCGTGATGAAGGTGTACGGCGCCA
>NZ_CACSAS010000052.1:0-886 GCF_902703545.1 Starkeya nomas | reverse complement strand
TATGCGCAGATGCGCCGGCAGCTGAACGCCCGCTTCGAGCAGCTGGAGGCCGAGGGCGCGCCGGCCGCCCGGATCGCCGCCGAACTGGGCATCACCGAGCGCGCGGTGCGGATGCGCCGTGCCGCCCGCCGCACCGACAATGGACAAGGCCGTCTGTTCTGATAGCCTTCTGACGATCCTTCACCGTTTGGCCGGAAGCGCTTCCGGGGCGATGCCCGCCTCAGGCGTCGCCATCGTGTTCGTCTCGCTGGAGACGAACCCATGCTCCCCTTCGTGCTCATCCTGCTGTCGGTCGCCTTCGGCGTCATCGTCGCCTTCGACACGGCCAGCCCCCTCCGAGGCGTGACGCGCACCGACATAGCGGTCGGCGTCGCCGGTTTCGCCTTGTGCTTCGCCGCACTCGTGGGCGTCGTGCTCATCGTCCGCCTCGCGTCGGCGCCGCTGCCATCCCCCGTCGTCACCACGCCCTTCGCCTTCGCGTTGGCGCTGCTCGTCGCCGGTCTGTTGCTCGCTCTCGGCATCCGCCGCCGCCGGGCGATCTGGATGGCCGTCCTCGCCGGCGGCGCGCTGCACGGCCTCGCCATTTTTGGCAACTTGGTCTGAGGCGCCGGCGATGATGACCATCGAGAACCACCGCCTGCTGGGCGCCCCCTTCCGCCGGACCCCGAACACCGGCCGGTCGCTCGTGCCGGCCGGCATCATCGTGCACGACACCGGCTCCATGAACGCGGCCGGCTCGATCAGCTGGCTCTGCGATCCTGCTTCCAAGGTGTCCGCCCATTTCGTCGTGGCGCGGGACGGCAGCGTAACGCAGCTCGCGCCGTGCAACGTTCAGACGTGGCACGCCGGCAAGTCCAGCTGGCGCGGCCGGTCGAACGTCAATTCG
>NZ_CACSAS010000051.1:0-4754 GCF_902703545.1 Starkeya nomas | reverse complement strand
TGCTTCCAAGGTGTCCGCCCATTTCGTCGTGGCGCGGGACGGCAGCGTAACGCAGCTCGCGCCGTGCAACGTTCAGACGTGGCACGCCGGCAAGTCCAGCTGGCGCGGCCGGTCGAACGTCAATTCGTTCGCGGTCGGCATCGAGATCGCCAACCCCGGCCCGCTGCACAAGGTCGCCTCCGGCGGCTGGAGCAACGACCGCGACCCCGACGAGGAGGTCGCCGCCGGCGCCGATGTCGAGCGCGTCGTCACCAAGGAGCACGGCGACGCCTACTGGCTGGGCTACACGCCCGAGCAGATCGCCACCGTCACCGATCTCTGCCGCGCCCTGCGGGACGCCTATCCCACCATCGGCTTCATCGCGCCGCACTGGGAGATCGCGCCGGGCCGAAAGGTCGACACCAATCCGCGTTTCCCTCTCAGCCGGCTTCGCAACTCGATCTTCGGCGTTTTCGCCGGCATCGATCGGGTCGCGGAGGGCGACATCAAGGACGTCCAGCGCCGGCTGAAGGAGCTGGGTTACCATCAGGTCGGCGAGATCGACGGGATCTACGGCAAGGCGACGCGCGGTGCGCTCCTCGCCTTCCAGGCCGACAACCACGTGTCGACCACCGGCATCATCGACGATGCGACCCTCAAGGCGCTGCGCGCCGCCAAGCCCCGCGCCGTCTCACCGGCCCGCCTGATCAGTGCCGAGGCGGCCGTCGCAGACCGCCCCGCCGTGCGCACGTCCGTCGCGGCCGGCCGCGTGGTCAAGGCGAGCCTTCTGGGCAGCGGCATCCTCGGCAGCCTGTCGGAATCGGGGGTGCTGGAGAAGATCGAGGGTGCGTCCGACATCGGCAGGCGGGTCGGCGCGGTGGTCGCCGACTGGTGGCCGCTCGTCCAGCCGTGGTGGCCTCTGGCGCTGATCGCCGCCGGCGGGCTGCTGATCTGGTACCTGCGCGCGATCCGCCGCGCCGAGGTGACCGCTTACGAACGCGGGGAAATCAGCCCGTGAACGTCGCCGCGCTCCCGAGCTGGGCTTTCGACATCGGCGCCAGCGGGCTGGCGCTCGCCGCGCTGGCGCTCGCCGTCTGGTCGGTGCTGCCGGTCGCTTACGCGCGGCTGGCCGGCACCGGCGCGATGCTGGCTTTCGCCGCTGCCGCGTATCTGACCGGCGCGGCGGACGCCAATGCCGCCTGCGAGGCGGCGTCCCTTCGTCGCCAGCTCGAAGACGCTCAATCCGACAACGGTGCCCTTCGCCGGCGCATCGAGACCGTCGAGGCCGCCCGCCGCGACGACGCCGCGCGGTTCGCCGCCGGCGCCGCCGAGGACCGGAGCAATCAGGGAAAGATCGATGCGACCCCGTCGAATGGTAGCGCTTGCCTTGACCGTGATGCTGCCGATCGCATCCGCGGCGTGCGCTAGCCGCCCGCCGTCGCCGCCGCCGAAGCCCCCGCCGCCGCCGGAGGTGCCCGCCGACCTGCGGGTGTGCTTCGGCGGCCTGACCGAGGTGCCCGACCGGGACCTGACGGTCGGCGATGTCGAGCGTCTCTGGAAGGACGAGCGCAAGCGCAGTGCGGCCAAGACACGCTGTGGCGAGCGCCTGCTCGCGTGGATCGACGCCATCCTGCCGGGGCTGCGGTGATGGACATCCTCGACCAGGCGCAGGCGCTGGAGGAGCTGGAGCGCGACGCCGCGCTCGCGGCGCATCGCGAACGGATGCGCGGCAGCGGGCGCGAAAACTGTGTGGTCTGCGGCGACCCGATCGGCGCCGCGCGGCTGAAGGCGGTGCCGAACGCGCTGCGCTGCATCAGCTGCCAGTCGGGCCGCGAACGGTGGGACAGGTTGAGGGGGCGTTGATGCCGGATTGGTTGAAGGAATGGTGGCCGGTAGTCGCGATCGCGTTTCCCGCCATCGTCACCGTGCTCGGCTGGGCCGTGAGAACCGGCCTCGCCTCGCGCAAGGACCTCGACGCCGCCATCGCGAAGGAGTCGGCGGCACGGGCGGCCCAGGCCGAGAAGATGGGCGTCGAGCTGCGGGAGATCGACCTGCGCACCCGTGAAACGGCGCAGGAGATCAAACACCTGCCCAGCCGCAAGGACATTGAGGGGCTGAAGGATCAGCTCAGCCACGCCGTCGCCCTCGGAGAAAGCACCACCCGCGAGCTGGCGAGCGTGAGCCGCGCGCTGACCCGCGTCGAGGACCACCTGTTCAAGAGTGCGCCATGAGCAACCTTCCCGAAACCTATGCGGACGACACCGCGAAGTCTCGCCGCCTCGCCACGTTGCGCGTCCTCTATGAGAATGAGGGCAGCGCGAACGAAAGCCTGTTGCGCGTCGCGCTCCATCAGCTCGGCTTTCGTGGTCGGTTCCAGACGGAGGAGGCGCTCGCCGGCGATATCGCCGTGCTGAAGGCGGAATTGCTCATCGAGGAGGATTCCTACCAGGGCAAGGTCCGCACCCTTGTCATCACCAAGCGCGGTGTCGCGTTCCTGCAGCGGCGGATCGAGCCGGTGGACGGCATCGAATACCCGGATGTCGCGTGATGGCCCGCCTCTCGAAGGTCGACCGCCTGCCGGCCGAGCTGCGCGACTTGATCGGTCGCCTTCGCGAGGGCGGGCACACCATTGACGAGATCCTCGGCAAGCTGAAGGAGCTGGACGCGGATATCGGGCGTTCCGGGCTGGGCGAGCACCTGAAGAAGTTCGACGCGATGCGCGAACGGCTGCACCGCAGTCGCGCCGCCGCCGAATCCATCATGTCGAAGCTGGAGGAGGCCGGGACCGACGATCGTGTCGCGCGCTTCAACATCAGCTCGCTCCACGCCAGCGTCATGGAGCTGATGGCAACGGCGGACGGCGAAGGCGGGCTCGACCCGAAGAGCGCCAAGCTGCTGTCCGAGACCATGCGCAATCTGGCCACGGCCGCGAAGGGCGACCAGGACCGCATCATCAACCTGAAAAAGCACCTCGCCGCCGAGGCCGTGAAAGCGGCCGAGACGGCGGTCGGCAAGGCCACCGCCGCCGGTGGTCCCGTCGATCCCGTCGCGCTGTTGGAACAGATCCGTCAGGGCATTTACGGGATGTACGACGAATGAGCAGCCCTTTCGGCGCCGAGCCCATCGTCCCGCTGTACCGCTATCAGCGACGCTGGCTTCGCGACCCCGCGCGGTTCAAGGCGGCGATGTTCTCCCGCCAGTCCGGCAAGACCTTCACGACGACGCTGGAAGTGGCTGACAATTGCTTTGAAGCCGTGGTGCGCCAGCGCCGCGAGCGCTGGGTAATCCTGTCTCGTGGCGAGCGTCAGGCGCGCGAGGCGATGGAGGAAGGCATCAAGCGCCACTGCGCGGCCTACCAGCTCGGCTTCGAGGCGCACGAATTCGACTGGCAGGGCGACAGCGGGAGCCACAAGGCGCTCGAAGTGACGCTGCCGCACGGCTCTCGTATCACCGCCCTGCCGGCGAACCCGGACACGGCGCGCGGCTTCTCGGCCAACGTGTTTCTCGACGAGTTCGCGATCCACAAGGACTCGAAGGAAATCTGGGGCGCTCTGTTCCCGGTGGTCTCGAAGCGCGGCCTGAAGCTGCGCGTGACCTCGACGCCCAAAGGGAAGGGCAACAAGTTCTACGAGCTGATGACCTCGGACGATCCTGTGTGGTCGCGGCATGTCGTCGACATCTACCAGGCGGTGGCGGACGGGCTCGACCGCGACATAGACGAGCTGCGGCGCGGTCTCGCGGACGAGGACCTCTGGCAGCAGGAATATGAGCTGAAATGGCTCGACGAGGCGAGCGCCTGGTTGTCCTACGACCTGATCAATTCCTGCGAGGACGAGTACGCCGGCGACCCGGACAGCTATCAGGGCGGCGTGTGCTTCGTCGGCGTCGACATCGGCCGCCGCAATGACCTCTTCGTCATTCAGGTGCTCGAACAGGTCGGCGACGTGTTATGGGATCGCGAGCGGATCGAGCTGAAGCGTGCCACCTTCGCGGCGCAGGACGAGGCCCTGGACGAGATCGTCCGGCGCTACCGCATCGGCCGGATCTGCATGGATCAGACCGGCATGGGTGAGAAGCCCGTCGAGGACGCGCAGCGCCGCTACGGCTCCCGCGTGGAAGGCGTGCTGTTCACCGGCCCGAACAAGCTGGTGCTGGCGACCGCCGGCAAGGAGCGCTTCGAGGACCGCACCATCCGCATCCGCGAGGGCGACCAGCCCTTGCGGTCGGACCTGCACAAGCTGCGCAAGGTAGCGTCCGCCACCGGTGCCCCGCGCTTCGTCGCTGAACGCGATGACGATCACGCCGACCGCACATGGGCGCTGTTCCTCGCTGTCCATGCGGCGGGCACCCCGGCCGAGTACGGCTACACGCCGATTTCCGACCTGAAGGACGATCGCCGGCCGGGCTGGGCGCCGGCGCCGGCCGGCGACCTGCTGTTCGGTCGCCGTAGAACAGGAGGCTTGTGGTGAGCCAGCTCCTCGGCCCTGACGGCCGCCCCGTCCGTTCGCAGACGCTGACCCAGCCGCAGGCCGAGCCGCAGGTCGGCGGCATCCGCTCGCCCTGGCACGAGCCGATCGCGTCCGGCCTCACGCCCGCGCGCCTCGCCTCGATCCTGCGCGCCGCCGCCGAGGGAGAGATGCGCGATTTTCTGATCGTCGCGGAGGAGATGGAGGAGCGCGAGCCGCACTATTTCTCGGTGCTCTCGACCCGCAAGCGCGCGCTCACCGAACTCGTGCCGATCATCACCGCCGCCACCGAGGAGGCGCACGACGTCG
>NZ_CACSAS010000050.1:0-1152 GCF_902703545.1 Starkeya nomas | reverse complement strand
CTGGCGGCGCTGCCGCGGCCGGTGTCGTTGCGATCTCTGCGGCTCTCGGCGCCTCGATCAAGCAGGCGATGTCCTTCGAGGACGCCATGGCCGAGGTCCGCAAGGCCGTCGACATGCCCGAGGAGGAGTTCCGGGCTCTGGAACAGACGATCCTGCGCCTTAGCCGGGAAACGCCGCTCGCCAAGGAGCAGATCGCCCAGTTGGTCGCCCAGGCGGGGTTCGCCGGCCGGCCGGTCGAGGATCTCGCGCGGTTCGGCACGTTCGCGGCTAAGGCGGCGGTTGCCTTCGGTCTCTCGGCCGAAGAGAGCGGCGACCGTCTCGCCAAGCTCGGCAACGTTTTCCAGCTGACGCAGCAGGGTATCGAGGACCTGTCCGATGCGGTGAACTATCTCGGCGACAACATGGCGGCGAAGGAAGCCGACATCATGGAGTTCCTGAGCCGCGTCGGCGGCCAAGCCCGCATTTTCGGGCTGTCGGAACGGCAGACGGCGGCCTTCGGATCGGCGCTGCTGTCGCTTGGTGTCACGTCGGAGGTGGCGAGCACCGGATTCAACTCCCTGCTCACCAAGCTCCAGACGTCGAGCAAGCAGTCCAAGGCGTTCCAGGGCGGGCTGAAGTCACTCGGCCTATCGAGCAAACAGCTCTCGAAAATGATTGCTGACGGCCCGGCCGAGGCCATCGTGGACGTGTTCCGGCGCATCCGCGAGCTGAAGCCCGAAAAGCAGATGGGGGTGCTGACGGACCTGATGGGGCTGGAATATGCCGACGATGCGGCGCGCATGGCGCAGTCGCTCGACTTGATCATCAAGGCGTTAGACATGATCAACGATCCGACGCGCTCCAGCGGATCAGTCGAGCGGGCGTTCAGCATCTTCGACGAGCTCACCTCGTCCAAGCTGACCAAGCTGGGTAATCAGTTTCAGGCTCTGGGCTCCAATATCGGCAAGACGCTGACGCCGGCGATCGGCGCCACGGCGGATCTCGCCAGCACGCTTCTCGACAAGCTCAACGCCTCCTTCGAACGCGCCGCACAGGTGGACGCACTTGTTGCCAAGAAGTCGAAGGGAGAGGCCCTCGCTCCCACGGAGCAGGAGGCCGTCGACAAGGATCCCGAGCTCAAGAAGGACGTCGAGGCCGGCATGCGGGGCGCGC
>NZ_CACSAS010000049.1:0-1070 GCF_902703545.1 Starkeya nomas | reverse complement strand
GCCGCACAGGTGGACGCACTTGTTGCCAAGAAGTCGAAGGGAGAGGCCCTCGCTCCCACGGAGCAGGAGGCCGTCGACAAGGATCCCGAGCTCAAGAAGGACGTCGAGGCCGGCATGCGGGGCGCGCACAGAGCTGCCTTCGCCGCGCAGAACCGGGTCCAGTCCTTGGAACAGCAGCGTGCCGCCGCACAGCGTGAGGTGGACGGAGGCACGCAATATGCTCGCGGCTGGCTGAATACGATCGAGCAAGAACTCGCCGCCGCCCGTGCCGAGCTGGATCGGCTGATGTCGCTGCCCGGCGCCAAGGAAGCGATGGCGACCTCGATGCAGGGCGTGGCCAACGCCGTGGCGACCGAGGGCGAACAGGCGGTGCAGGAGGCGAGCTCGATCGCCGACCGCATTCGGTCTCTGTTCAACTTCACCGTCACGCCGACGATCTCGCCTCAGTTCGCGCCTGGAAGCGTTGGGGCACCCGCCAAGGAGGGGGCGCCCGTGCCGCTGCCGCCATCGAAACCGAAGCAGACGAGCTCGATCAGCAACTCGCGCAGCTTCGCCCAGACCAACCACATCACGGTCAACGGCGCGTCCGATCCCCGGCGGTCGGCCCGCGCTATCGACCGCCAGCTTGCGCGCCTCGGCTCCGGCGCTGGCGCCCTCAACGACACGGTGGGCTGACCATGGCGCTGATGTCGATCGGGCCGCACGTCTTCAAGGTGATCGGCCTCAACGGGAAGAGCGTCGACTTCTCGACGGAGGCGGCCTTTGCGGAATTCCCGCGCTGGGGCGCCGCCGATGGAGCGCAGTTTCACGGCATGCGGCGCGACACCATGGTCATCACCGGCGTGCTGTTCCCCGACGCGATCGGCGGCGAGGCCGACTACCAGGCCATTCGCGGCAGCCAGCGCTCCGGGCGGGTCCTGCCGGCGCTCCGCATGCAGGGCTTTGCGGCCGACGTGCTCGGCTCCTTCGTGGTC
Source organism: Starkeya nomas (assembly GCF_902703545.1). Lineage (NCBI taxonomy): Bacteria > Pseudomonadati > Pseudomonadota > Alphaproteobacteria > Hyphomicrobiales > Xanthobacteraceae > Starkeya > Starkeya nomas. Next base: position 96 of record NZ_CACSAS010000049.1, on the reverse strand, counting down.
GAGCGCGTCTCCGATCTGAGCGAGTACAACGGCCAGAAAATCGCGTTTGAAGTGGAGTTGAGGGCGGCATGACGGTGGACCGCATCTATCGCGTGA
>NZ_CACSAS010000048.1:0-3104 GCF_902703545.1 Starkeya nomas | reverse complement strand
AGGTGAAGGCGGGCGGCACCCAGCATTTCGACGACATGTCGCTTGCCGACATCCTTTCGGATGTCGCGCGCTCGGCCGGCCTGACGCTGGCCATCGATCCGCAGCTCGCGGAGGTGCGTATTCCCTATAGCCTCCGGTGGGAGGCGTCGCCGATCGACTTCGCCTCACGTCTCGCGGCCGAGCATGGCGGCATCGTGAAGCCCGGCGGGGAAAAGCTCTCCGTGGTGCGCCGGGGCGCCGGCACGGATGCCAGCGGCGCGGATCTGCCGCGCATCCGCGTGAAGCGGATCGGCAGCGGCGGATGGAACATCGAGGGCGAGCCGCGGCCGCGCTTCGGCGAGGTCGGCGCCGCCTGGCAGGACCCCAAGACCGGCCGGCGCCAGATCGCGAAGCAGAAGGCTGGCCAGAGCGGGCCGGTGCACAACCTCATCCACCCACGGGCAACTGAAGCGGAAGCCGAGGCCGCAGCCGAGGCGCGGGCACGCGAGCTCAACACGCAGACAGCATCGGGCTTCTTCGTGACGGAGTTCGATCCGACCTTCTCGGCCGGCGCCATCGTCGAGGCGAGCGGCTTCGGGGAAGGCGTGGACGGCGAATGGCCGAGCGAGCGGATCTCGACGAGTTGGGAGAAGGGCTCGCCGGTGCTCTCCACCATCGACGTGACGGCGAAGCCGGACAAGGCACAGGGAGGTGAGTGACGGGGTCCGGGTTGACCCCGGCGCGGGACTGGTTGGCGCCGATGCCCGCGTGCAGTGCAAGCACATGACCGCAACCCCGCCTCATGCTCTCGCGAGCCGGAGCGGGGTGCAGCATGTGGACTTAACATCGCGTGAAAGACATAAGATGCGGGTGCGGCGCGCTGCTGTTCCGCGCCGCCGGCGGGGCCCTGAGGGGCGTCGTCGAGATCAAGTGCCGCAAGTGCGGCACGCTCAATTCCCTGAGGCCGATAGAGCCCCTATCCGAACGCCGCGAGCGTCCTTCGACAGGAGAAGACGCATGCGGTTTCAGACCGAGACGATAGGCGACGCCACTCTCTACCTCGGCGATGCGCTGGAGATCCTCCCGACGCTCGATCGCCGGTTCGCCATGGTGCTCGCGGATCCACCTTATTGCTCTGGTGGAACGACAGCGCCGGAGCGGACCAAAGCCACCAGCGCCAAGTATCAATCGCATGAGAACCGTGGGCTCTATCCCGAGTTCGCTGGCGACACCCGCGATCAGCGCTCCTTCCTGGCCTGGTCGACGCTGTGGCTCGGGCGGGCTCGCGCCGTCGCGCTTCCCGGAGCTATCTGCGCTGTTTTCTCAGACTGGCGTCAGCTCCCGGTCACGAGCGACGCCCTGCAGGCGGCGGGCTGGATCTGGCGCGGCATCGTCCCTTGGGACAAGACGGAGGCGAGCCGGCCGCAGCAGGGCCGGTATCGCATCCAGGCCGAGTATGTCGTTTGGGGCACCAACGGCCCCCGACCGCTCGCGGGTAGCACGGCGCCGGGCGTCTTCCGCATGCCGAAGCCGCATCGAAAACACCACATCGCCGGGAAGCCGGTGGAGCTGATGGAGGGGCTTATGTCGGTGGTGGACGGGCCTGTGCTTGACCCGTTCATGGGCAGTGGCACGGTTGGGCTCGCCTGCGCTGCGCGGGGGCTTGATTATGTCGGCATAGAGGTGGAGCCGGCCTACTTCGAGATCGCTTGTCAGCGGCTGAGGGAGGCGGGCAAGAGCGGTACCGTCACGGCCTCGGCCGACTGGGGGTCGGCGCCAGCAGCGTGAACTTCACGCGCTTCTGGCCGCAGGCCGTGCATTTCATGATCGGGGCGAGATCTCGGTGCATCGAGCCATGGTCTCGCCCCAGCTTCGCGGCCAGCGCGGGCAAGTCCAGTTCGACGTATCGCCGGCATTCGGGGTTGAGACAGTGGACGCCGAGGCCGTGGCCGTTGTCGATCAGCGAGCCGAGGGTGTTGAGGATGACCGTCATGGACGCCTCCTTCGTCTTTTCCCAGTTCACTCTAGTCCTGGCTGGGACAGTAGCTCATACAGCTCGCCTAGGTCGGTCACCAGCACGTACTCATGCAGGCGCCTCGTTGCTATTGACATGTGGCGTGGATTGTAACACATTGATGCTAGACAAGAGGGGCGCCGACATGACCTGCATCATCACCATCAACGCTGCCGATCCCGAGCACCTCTCGGCCGTCAAGACCGAGATGGTCGAGCGCGGCGCCCCCACGCTCCGCGCCATCCGGGACGAGGCGCAGGGTGTCATCGTCGCGCTTGAGGGCTCGCACCGCTTCGTCGCTGCCCTTGAGCTTGGGCTGACTCCGACGCTCGCCCTGGTCGATGAGGATGAGATGCTGACGTGTGCCGATCTGGGCTTTGATGATTGCGGCTGGTTTGATGGCGAGCCCGCCCGCGCCGCCGATATCCGCGATCGGATCGCCGCGCCCTGCGGGACCTACAAGGGCTGCGCCTTCCACCGCGTCGATGACGACGCGATTGCGATTGTAGCCTGAGGAGGGCGTGACATGGCCGGCAAGCCCAGCACCCCCGAAAGCATCCTCCAGCGAGTCCGTGATCTGAGGAGCCGAGGCGTCGGCCTCAAGCAGATAGAGGCCGAGGTCGGATGTAGCCGATACACGGTTCGCAAAGCTCTTGAGGGCGAGGCTTTCCTCGACCGCGAGCGGGAGCGTGTGCGCGAGGCTGACGCCGCGAGGGCGGCGCAGCGCGCGGCCGATCCCGTGTACAAGGCGTATCAGGCCGAATATGGCGCCCGTCCTGAACGCAAGGAGCAGGTAAGGCGCAAGATGGCCGAGATCCGCGCGGTCAGGCGCAAAGGGGGCAAAAATGTCGATGCTTGAAGCGCTCGTCCGATACCACGACCGGTCAGTACGGACGGCGCTGAGCAAGGAGCAGCTTGGGATACCGGGCGCCGCGCGCGGAGGCACGCTCAGCACCACATTGCCGGCGCCGGAAGTCGCGGAATTCGAAGGCCGCACCAAGGATCGCCATGTGTTGTGCGTCGAGACCAGCGATGCGGGCCTCGTCGGGCTCCTTGGGCCGTGTTCATGGGGTGGCGGTCGGAAGATGACCAAAGACCTCGTCCGGGCCGG
>NZ_CACSAS010000047.1:0-1152 GCF_902703545.1 Starkeya nomas | reverse complement strand
CTGGCGGCGCTGCCGCGGCCGGTGTCGTTGCGATCTCTGCGGCTCTCGGCGCCTCGATCAAGCAGGCGATGTCCTTCGAGGACGCCATGGCCGAGGTCCGCAAGGCCGTCGACATGCCCGAGGAGGAATTCCGGGCGCTGGAACAGACGATCCTGCGCCTAAGCCGGGAAACGCCGCTCGCCAAGGAGCAGATTGCCCAGCTGGTCGCCCAGGCGGGGTTCGCCGGCCGGCCGGTCGAGGATCTCGCGCGGTTCGGCACGTTCGCCGCCAAGGCCGCCGTTGCCTTCGGCCTGTCGGCCGAGGAGAGCGGCGACCGACTCGCCAAGCTCGGTAATGTCTTCGGGCTGACTCAGCAGGGCATCGAGGACCTTTCCGATGCCGTGAACTATCTCGGCGACAACATGGCGGCGAAGGAAGCCGACATCATGGAGTTCCTGAGCCGCGTCGGCGGCCAAGCTCGCATTTTCGGGCTGTCGGAACGCCAGACGGCGGCCTTTGGATCGGCGCTGCTGTCGCTCGGTGTCACGTCGGAGGTGGCTAGCACCGGATTCAACTCCCTGCTCACCAAGCTCCAGACGTCGAGCAAGCAATCGAAGGCGTTTCAGGGAGGGCTTAAGTCACTCGGCCTGTCGAGCAAACAGCTCTCGAAAATGATTGCTGACGGCCCGGCCGAGGCCATCGTCGACGTGTTCCGGCGCATCCGCGAGCTGAAGCCCGAAAAGCAGATGGGCGTGCTGACGGACCTGATGGGGCTGGAATATGCCGACGATGCGGCGCGCATGGCGCAGTCGCTCGACTTGATCATCAAGGCACTCGACATGATCAACGATCCGAAGCGCTCAAGCGGATCGGTCGAGCGGGCGTTCGGCATCTTCGACGAGCTCACCTCCTCCAAGCTGACGAAGCTGGGCAATCAGTTTCAGGCTCTGGGCTCCAATATCGGGAAGACGCTGACGCCGGCGATCGGCGCCACGGCGGACCTCGCAAGTACGCTTCTCGACAAGCTCAACGCCTCCTTCGAACGTGCCGCACAGGTGGACGCACTTGTTGCCAAGAAGTCGAAGGGAGAGGCCCTCGCTCCCACGGAGCAGGAGGCCGTCGACAAGGATCCCGAGCTCAAGAAGGACGTCGAGGCCGGCATGCGGGGCGCGC
>NZ_CACSAS010000046.1:0-6456 GCF_902703545.1 Starkeya nomas | reverse complement strand
CGGCTTCCAGGACATCTACAGCGGCAAAATCCTGTCGTGGCGCGTGGACATCTCGGAAAACTGGGACCTCGTTCGCCTCGCCTTCGCCGACATGGTCGAAACCTACGGCGTGCCGGACCATGTCCTGTTCGACAACGGCCGTGCCTTCGCCTCGAAGAAGATCACCGGCGGCACGCCCAATCGCTTCCGCTTCAAGGTGAAGGCCGAGGAGCCGGAAGGCATCATCACCGCGCTCGGTTGCCAGATTCACTGGGCGACGCCGTATCACGGTCAGGCGAAGCCGATTGAACGCGCATGGCGGGACCTCGCGCACAACATCTCCCGCGATGTCCGGTTCGAAGGCGCCTATACCGGCGGCAGCGTCGACGCCAAGCCAGAGAACTACGGCTCGCGGGCCGTGCCCTTCGACGTGTTCATGCAGGTGGTGTCCGAGGGCATCCTTGAGCACAACGCCCGCCTCGGCCGGCGGTCGAAGGTCTGCGGCGGGAACCTGTCCTTCGATCAGGCATTCGCCGCCTCCTATGAGACCGCCATCATCACCCGGCCGCACGAAGCCCAGCTGCGCAAGCTGCTGCTTTCGTCTGAACTGGTCTCGGTGCGGAAGACGGACGGCAGCGTCGAGCTGGCCGGCAACCGGTACTGGTCGGAGTTCCTGATCAACGAGATCGGCCGCAAGGTCACGCTGCGCTTCGACCCCGACGCGTTGCAGGAGCCCGTCCACATCTACCGGCCGGACGGCGCCTATCTCGGCGCGGCGCCATGCGTCGAGGCGGTCGGCTTCTTCTCGACCGAGGCCGCGCGGATCCACGCCCGCGCCCGCGCCGACTTCATCAAGAAGTCCAAGGAAGCCGCCCTCGCGGCGCAGAAGCTGACGCTCGCCGAACAGGCGGCGCTGCTGCCGAAGGTCGAGGCGCCGGAGGCCCCGGAAACCAAGGTGGTCCGGCCGTTCATCGCCACGCGCGGCAACGCCGCCGTGGCTCTCACTCCCGCCAATTCAGTCGATCCCGAAGACAGCTTCTGGACCGACTTCAACCGCTCGGCCTCCCGCCTTCGGGTGGTCCGAAACGAGGACGGCGCCGGCGATTGAGCCCGCCAGCGCCGTCGATAGTCCAAGCAAGAGGTAGGTATCATGCTCGATGTAACGAAGGAAGACACGCCGGCCCTGCACGCCGCTGTTCGCGACGAGGTGCGCTCGATCATGGAGCGCGAGGGCCTCAATCAGCGGCAGATCGCCGACGAGTCCGGCGTCGCTTACGGCACCCTGACGCCCTTCATGGGCAACACCTATCGCGGTGATGTCAGCCGGGTTGCCGAGCAGCTTGAACGGTGGCTGGAAACCCGTCGCGAGCGGGCGCGGATGGCGGCGCAACTGCCGGGCGAACTGCCGTTCGTGCTGACCCCGACCGCCGAGGACATTCACGGCATCCTGTCCTTTGCGCAGGCCACACAGGACTTTGCCGTCATTGTCGGCAGCGCCGGTATCGGTAAGACCCGCGCGATCGACGAGTACGGCAAGCGCGCCTCGAACGTGTGGGTCCTCACCGCCGATCCGAGCATGAAGAAGGCGAGCAACCTTCTGTCCATTCTCGCCGACGATCTGGACGTGAAGGAGCGGCGCAACGCCTTCATCTCGCGAGCCATCTCGAACCGTGTGCGCGGCTCGGCCGGTCTGATCGTGATCGACGAGGCGCAGCATCTCCACACGGAAGCCTTCGACCAGTTGCGCACGACGGTCGTCGATCTCGGCAAATGCGGCGTTGTGGTCGCCGGCAACGAGAGCATCCTCGCTCGCCTGCAGGGCTCGGCCGATCGCCGGACGCAGGAATTCGCGCAGTTGCACTCGCGGGTGGGCATGCGCAAGGCGCAGGTCGGAGCCAAGGCGAAGGACGTCTGCCTGATCATCGAGAAATGGGGCATCACCGAGGACCCCGTCGTCCGCATGCTGAAGACGATCGCCCGCAAGCCCGGCGCGCTCCGCATCATGGGCAAGGTGATCAAGCTCGCCACGATGATCTCGGGTGGTGGCGTGAAGGACATCACCACCAATCACATCGAGCGCGCCTGGACGCAGCTCTCCTCTCAGACCATCGAAGCGTGAGGGGGCCACCATGCTGCAGTCTCATCCCTCGACCGAAGAAGTCCGCGAGCTGCTCAAGCCCTGCCGGCAGTTGATGGAGCGCTACCTCTACACCGGCATCGAGCTGGCGCCGGAAGCGGTGCACGCGCTGCTCAACGTCTTCATCGTCGTCGACGACAAGATCGCCCAGCTCGGCCACGAGGTCGCGGCAGGAGCGCGGACGCTGGCGCAGATGGAGGCCGTTGCCCGCGATCTCGACCTCGTCGGGCGCGGCAAGGGCGAGCCGCCACATCAAAACTCGAGCGCCATGCCATCCGCGACGGTGCTTGCCTTCACGCCGCGCCTGCCGCTGCGCCCACTGTTCGGGCCGGCCGAGCCGGGAGGCGCCGCATGAACGCGCCCGAACCCGAGATCACGGTCAAGCTCGTGACCGAGGTGGTTTCCGACTACTTCGGCCTGACGCCCCGCGAGATCGTCTCGTTTCGCCGCAGCCAGGACGTCGCATGGCCGCGCCATGTCACGGTCGGCCTCTTGGCGCGGCTCACCAGCTACAGCATGCCGCGCATCGCGCGCGCCCTCGGCGGGCGCGATCTCACCACCATCCTGAACTCGCGGCGCCGCTTCGAGGAGCGCATCGGCACCGATCCCGACGCCGCGCGGCAGGTCGACGAGATCGCGAAGGCCGTCGTCGAGCATGCCGGTGTCGCCGCCACGGACGCCGCCTTGGCCTTCACCGAAAGCGAGATCGAGCAGCGGACGCACGAACTGGCGCAGCTCGACAATGCCGTCGAGGTGGCGGAACGGCGCTTCGCGTCGATCCGGCGATCTTTCGAGATCATCGCCGCCGCGCGGTCCGTCGCCCGTGCCCGCACGGCGGTGATCGTCGCCGAGCATACGCCCGGTCAGGGCGCCGCCCGGCGCGAGCTGGATCGCCGCCTGGACGAGCTGATGCGCATTGCGGAGGGCGGACATGTCTGAGGCGCCCCAGCACGCGACCCTTGCCGAGGTGCTGGCCACGGCCCGCACCATCGTCAATCACAAGAGCAGCCGGGGCGCGATCGGTGTCCCGGTCACGCACATCGCCGGCATGGCGCATGCGCTGTGCGCCCTCCACGACATCGCGATGTCCGCCGCCGAGATGCTGGCTGCGAGCGAGCGCTCCGGCCTCGCCGCCGACCGCGACGACATCGACACCGAAGTCGCCGAAGTCGAGGTCTCCATCCGCCACCAGAACGATCTGACCGATGGGCTGCTCGCCCTCGGCCTTCTCACCCTCGCACCACAGGAGGCCACCGATGGCCGTGAAGTCTAAGACCCGAGGCGCGAACCTGCCGGTTCCGCAGAACCGCGAGGAAGCGTCCGCCGCCGTGCGCGTCATCGGCGAGCTGAACCGCGACATCGCCCGCATCACCGCCGACATGAACGACGAACTGGCGGCGGTGAAGGAGCGGTACGAGAACGCGGCGGCACCGCTCCGCGAGCGCTCGGAGGCCGCCACAGAGGGCCTGAAGATGTGGGCCGAGGCGAACCGCTCGACGCTCACCGGCGGCGACAAGACGAAGACGGTCGACCTCGGCACCGGCGAGATCAAATGGCGCCTTCGGCCGCCCTCCGTCCGGCTGCGCGGCGAGGATACGGTGATCGAAAAGCTGCGCGCGCTCGGCCTCGGCCGGTTCATCCGCACGAAGGTCGAGGTGAACAAGGAAGCCCTCAAGGCCGAACCGGACGTGGCGCGCACCGTCGCCGGCGTCTCCATCAGCAGCGGCGGCGAAGACTTCGTCGTCGAGCCCTTCGAAGCGGCGCTCACCGCGCAGCCGGCGGCGTGAGGAGGCGGCGATGGAAGCTCCCTTCACCACACTTCCGTGGGCTTGCAGCGACCTGCGCCCTGAACTCGTGTTCGGCGATAGCCTCGGCGTCATCGACAGCCGGCGCCCCGTCGCGCAGTTCGCGAATGCGGCGGACGCGACCTTTGTCCTCGGCCTGATCGACAGGCTGGACGAGGTCGTGGAGCAGATCGACGCTCTGAAGAAAGCCTTCGGCGCGCCGGGCGATTACGGCTACGGCACCCCCTCGGGCGACGCGCTGTATCAGCTCTACATGAGCGGCGCGATCCTGCGGCAGGTCCTCGCCGGGCCGGCGAAGGAGCGCTCATGACGACGCTCCTCAACCGCCAGCGTGAGCACAAGCTCACCGACGCCATGCTGACCGGGCTCGATCTGCTCGTCCGCCACGGCAGCGCCATGCGCTACCGCGCCGGCTGGGGCTTCGGCTCGCTCAACGGGCCGATCATCGCCCCGGCCACCATGGACGCGCTGTTCGATCGCGGTTTCGCGCGGCGCCGGCATGCCTCGGCCGACGTCACCAAGACCGGCCGGGACGCCCACGCCGAAATCACGGGGATGCTGTCATGAGAAAGCGCCCCCTCGACATCGCCAGTCTGCGGCGCCTCGTCGGCGTCGTCAGCACCGCCCTTGAGCAGCTGCCTCCCATCGATTCCGAGCGCTTCGCATCCTATGGCGAGCACCGGAAGGCGGCGGAAGCCGCCCTCGACGAACTCGCCCGAACCGAGGGCGCCCGGTGGCGCGAGACAGGCGCCGACGTCGCGCTTTCCCTCGGCGGCGTCCGCGCCTCCTCGACCGGCGGCGTGTCCGCCGCCATGCGGAACTGGATCACCTCGGCCCGCGCCAAGATCGGGGGTGCGGTATGAGCAATCGCGCCAAGAAACCGACGCCCACCCAGTTGCGGATCATGCGCAATAGGGCCGCCGGACTGCCGTCTGACTACGGCCGCCCTTTCACTCGTAGCCATGCCGCCGGCTGGGGCAGCTCCGAGGTCTCGTGCCGGCGAGCCGGCTGGCTGGATAGAGAAGGCAACCTCACGCCGGAGGGGCGCACCATTCTGGAAACTCACGGGGGTGCGCCATGAGCAAGCCCACGCTCGGCTGGCCTACGCGCACCAAGGCGGTACTCGCCCTCCGTGAGATGAAGATGACGACGCGGGAGATCGCCGCCGCCATCGGCATCGACGTCAAGACCGTCTGCGCGCTTGAGGCTTCCGCCGTCCGCGCCATCAGGGAACGGCCGCAGCGCCAGCGCGGCCGGGCCATCCTCCTGCCGCTCGATGTCTTCGATGCGCTCGGCCCGGAGGCGGCGCGGCGGAACATCTCGCCGGCCGCTCTCGCCCGCCTGCTCGTCGAGACAGTGGTCGACGAAAACATGATCGGCGCCGTTCTCGACGATGCGGACGAACTGGGGGAGACGGCATGAACCCCGCTCCGATCCGCCTCGATGGCCGGATGCCGTATGCCGATGGCATCTGTTACGACGACTGCCACGGCATGCCGCCGAAGACCATCCGGCTCCTGCGCATTCGCGGCCTCGTGTGGCTGACACAGCTGTGCATCGACAATGCCGGTGAGGAGTACCGGCACCTTGCGGGCTACGTCGTCGCCGCCGACCTGACGACGGCCGAGCGGATCGCCGACGCCCGAGGGCTCGGCGAGATCGTCGTCGGGCGCTGGGAGGTGTCGTGATGGCACCTCGCAAGCGCAAGTCAGCACGATTCGTCGCCGGCCGCAGCAAGGCCGTGCCGCTCGCCCAGCTGATGGACGTCGCGCAGGTCCGCGAACTCGTCGAGCGCGAGGCAGCGGACGGCTTCAGGGCGCCCAAGAACGCCACCTGCAGGATCGGCAAGCGGCTGCTCACATGGTCGATCCGGTTCCAGCGGAAATCCGACGACGGCACGCATGTGCGCGAACATCGGTTCCACTGCCCGAACCCCGGAACTGGCGACTGATGCCCCGCCGCCGGCCCGCCGCTCCCGCTCCCGCTCCGCTTCTCGCGTGGCCCGAGCTGCAGCGGCTCGGCGAGCTGGCCTCCCGGCATCAGGCCCTTTCCGCCCGCATGCACCGCATGCCCCCGCGCAGCCGCCGCCGGCTGCACGCCGAATCCGAGATCGCCGCGCTCACGTGCCAGATCCTCGCCCTTGAAGTCCAGCTGCGGAGGCAGTCGTGACCACCGTGACCAAACAGCAGATCGGCGCCATCCACGCGCTCAAGACGCGGGCGGCGCTCGACGACGACAGCTACCGCGACCTGCTCGCCCGCGAGACCGGCCGACGCTCGGCGAAGGAACTGACGCTCGACCAGGCCGGCCGCGTCATCGACCGGCTCAAGGTGCTCTCAGGCGGCTCTCAGAGCCCCGTAAGAGCCTCGGAAAAGCCGCTTGCCGAAGGCGCCCTGAAGCTGGAAGGGCCGTATGCCGGCCAGTGCCGCGCGCTCTGGATAGCGGGATGGAACCTCGGCGTCGTGACCGACCGCCGCGATACCGCCCTCGTCGCCTTCGTCGAGCGTCAGACCGGCATTCCCACCCTCAACTGGG
>NZ_CACSAS010000045.1:0-7215 GCF_902703545.1 Starkeya nomas | reverse complement strand
CGGCTTCCAGGACATCTACAGCGGCAAAATCCTGTCGTGGCGCGTGGACATCTCGGAAAACTGGGACCTCGTTCGCCTCGCCTTCGCCGACATGGTCGAAACCTACGGCGTGCCGGACCATGTCCTGCTCGACAACGGCCGTGCCTTCGCCTCGAAGAAGATCACCGGCGGCACGCCCAACCGCTTCCGCTTCAAGGTGAAGGCCGAGGAGCCGGAAGGCATCATCACCGCCCTCGGTTGCCAGATTCACTGGGCGACGCCGTATCACGGTCAGGCGAAGCCGATCGAACGCGCATGGCGCGATCTCGCGCACAACATCTCCCGCGATGTCCGGTTCGAAGGCGCCTACACGGGCGGCAGCGTCGACGCCAAGCCCGAGAACTACGGCTCGCGGGCCGTGCCCTTCGACGTGTTCATGGAGGTGGTGTCCGAGGGCATCCTTGAGCACAACGCCCGCCTCGGGCGGCGTTCGAAGGTTTGCGGCGGCAACCTGTCCTTCGATCAGGCATTCGCGGCATCGTATGAGACCGCCATCATCACCCGGCCGCACGAAGCCCAGCTGCGCAAGCTGCTGCTGTCGTCCGAACTGGTCTCGGTGCGGAAGACGGACGGCAGCGTCGAGCTGGCCGGCAACCGTTACTGGTCCGAGTTCCTGATCAACGAGATCGGCCGGAAGGTCACGCTGCGCTTCGACCCCGACGCGCTGCAGGAGCCCGTCCACATCTACCGGCCGGACGGCGCCTATCTCGGCGCGGCGCCATGCGTCGAGGCCGTGGGCTTCTTCTCGACCGAGGCCGCGCGGATCCACGCCCGCGCCCGCGCCGACTTCATCAAGAAGTCCAAGGAAGCCGCCCTCGCGGCGCAGAAGCTGACGCTCGCCGAACAGGCGGCGCTGCTGCCGAAGGTCGAGGCGCCGGAGGCCCCGGAAACCAAGGTGGTCCGGCCGTTCATCGCCACGCGCGGCAACGCCGCCGTGGCTCTCACTCCCGCCAATTCAGCCGAGCCGGAAGACGATTTCTGGACCGGCTTCAACCGCTCGGCCTCCCGTCTTCGGGTGGTCCGAAACGAGGACGGCGCCGGCGATTGAGCCCGCCAGCGCCGTCGATAGTCCAAGCAAGAGGTAGGTATCATGCTCGATGTAACGAAGGAAAGCCCCGCCCCCGACTACGCCCCTGTGCGCGAGGAGGTGAAGGCGATCAAAGAGGCCGAGACGCTGTCGTGGGAGGCGCTCGGCCGGGAAAGCAATGTCGCGGCCAGCACGCTCGCCGCGTTCGTCGCCGGCACGTACAAGGGCGACAACAGTCGCGTCGCCGCCGACCTGCAGCGCTGGCTGGAGACGCGGCGTCAGCGCGAGCGTGTGACGGCCGAATTACCGTCGCCGCCCGCCTTCCTGATGACGCCGACGGCGCACGACATCTTCTCCTCGCTGTCCTTCGCGCAGGCCGCCCCAGACTTCGCGGTGCTGGTCGGCGGCGCCGGCATCGGCAAGACGACAGCGCTCGACGAGTACCGGAAGCGCGGCACCAATGTGTGGCTGCTCACCGCCGACCCCTCGATCGCGAAGGCGGCAAACGTCCTGTCGATCCTCGCCGAGCAGCTTGGCGTCTCGGAGCGGCGCAACGCTTTCATTGCCCGCGCCATCTCGGCACATGTGCGGGGCAAGAACGGCCTCGTCATCGTCGACGACGCCCAGCAGCTCGAAGCGAAGGCTTTCGACCAGCTGCGCACGACGATACTCGATCTCGGCGGCTGCGGTATCGCCGTGTTCGGCAATGAGAGCATGTTGACGGCCTTGCAGGGCTCGGCCGATCGCCGGACGCAGGCTTATGCACAGCTGCATTCTCGCGTAGGCGTGCGCAAGGTGCAGCACGCCGCCCGCGCGGCCGACATCTGCATGGTGCTGGAAGCGTGGGGCATCACGGCGCCCGCCGTGCTGCAGGTGCTGAAGCAGATTGCGCGCAAGCCCGGAGCCCTCAGGATCATGAACAAGGTGATCCGGCTTGCCGCGTTCGGCGCGGGCTGCACGGTCGCGAGCCTGACCGTCGCTCATATCGAGCGTGCGTGGGCGCAGCTCTCCTCTCAGACCATCGAATCGTGAGGGGGCGATCATGCTGCAGCAACACCCCTCGACCGAAGAAGTCCGCGAGTTGCTCAAGCCCTGCCGTCAGCTGATGGAGCGCTACCTCTACACCGGCATGGAGCTGGCGCCGGAAGCGGTGCACGCATTGCTCAACGTCTTCATCGTCGTCGACGACAAGATCGCCCAGCTCGGCCACGAGGTCGCGGCAGGAGCGCGGACGCTGGCGCAGATGGAGGCCGTTGCCCGCGATCTCGACCTCGTCGGGCGCGGCAAGGGCGAGCCGCCACATCAAAACTCGAGCGCCATGCCATCCGCGACGGTGCTTGCCTTCACGCCGCGCCTGCCGCTGCGCCCACTGTTCGGGCCGGCCGAGCCGGGAGGCGCCGCATGAACGCGCCCGAACCCGAGATCACGGTCAAGCTCGTGACCGAGGTGGTTTCCGACTACTTCGGCCTGACGCCCCGCGAGATCGTCTCGTTTCGCCGCAGCCAGGACGTCGCATGGCCGCGCCATGTCACGGTCGGCCTCTTGGCGCGGCTCACCAGCTACAGCATGCCGCGCATCGCACGCGCCCTCGGCGGGCGCGATCACACCACCATCCTGAACTCGCGGCGCCGCTTCGAGGAGCGCATCGGCACCGATCCCGACGCCGCGCGGCAGGTCGACGAGATCGCGAAGGCCGTCGTCGAGCATGCCGGTGTCGCCGCCACCGACGCCGCCTTGGCCTTCACCGAAAGCGAGATCGAGCAGCGGACGCACGAACTGGCGCAGCTCGACTATGCCGTCGAGGTGGCGGAACGGCGCTTCGCGTCGATCCGGCGATCTTTCGAGATCATCGCCGCCGCGCGGGCCGTCGCCCGTGCCCGCACGGCGGTGATCGTCGCCGAGCATACGCCCGGTCAGGGCGCCGCCCGGCGCGAGCTGGATCGCCGCCTGGACGAGCTGATGCGCATCGCGGAGGGCGGACATGTCTGAGGCGCCCCAGCACGCGACCCTTGCCGAGGTACTGGCCACGGCCCGCACCATCGTCAACCACAAGAGCAGCCGGGGCGCGATCGGTGTCCCGGTCACCCACATCGCCGGCATGGCGCACGCGCTGTGCGCCCTCCACGACATCGCGATGTCCGCCGCCGAGATGCTGGCCGCGAGCGAACGGATGTTCGTCGCCGGCAAGGGCGGCGATTTCCGGGCCGAACAGGCCGCCGATGACGATCGTCGGCACCACGAAAACGAACTGACCGATGGGCTGCTCGCCCTCGGCCTTCTCACCCTCGCACCACAGGAAACAAACGATGAACGCGCAGACTGAAACCATCGCGGCCGAGCCGGCCGCCGCCCTGCCGCCCGGCGCCTTCGAGTTCGGCGGCAAGGCTTTCATGACCGATGCCAAGGGCCGACACGTCCCGCTCGCCCTCGTCAGCCCGGTCGATCAACTGATCGACGAGTATGTGCGCAAGATGATCGATCACGCGATCGAGCTGAACGCGCGGATCGGCCGGTTTCGCGGCCATTGCTTCGACGACGTCGGCAGCCTGCAGGCCATGCTGGCGCAGGAATATGGCACCAGCGTCGGCGGGGCGAAGGGCAATATCAGCCTCACCTCGTTCGACGGGACGAGGAAGGTGACCGTCCAGGTCGCCGACCAGATCGTTTTCGGCCCCGAGTTGCAGGCGGCGAAGAAGCTGGTCGACGAGTGTCTCGCCGACTGGGGCGCCGGCGCCGGCGACGAACTGCGGGCGGTCGTGAACAACACCTTCGACGTGGACAAGGAAGGGCAGATCAACCGCTCGGCGCTGTTCAGCCTGATGCGGCTCGCCATCGAGGAGCCCCGCTGGGTGCGCGCCATGGAGGCGCTGCGGGATTCGATCCGGGTCATCGGGTCGAAGACTTATATCCGCTTCCACCGCCGCGACACGCCCGATGGGCCGTGGCAGGCGGTGACGATCGACCTCTCGGCGGCGGCGTGAGGGCATGGCGATGAAAGCTCCTTTCACCATCGTCCCTTGGGCGACCAGCGATCAGCGGCCCGACTTGGTGTTCGGCGACAGCGTCGGCGTCATCGACACCCGGCGCCCGGTCGCCCAGTTCGCCCACGCGGCGGACGCGGCGTTCGTCTGCGGCCTTATCGACAGGCTGGGCGAGGTCGTCGAGCAGATCGACGCCCTGAAGAAAGCCTTCGGCGCGCCGGGCGATTACGGCTACGGCACTCCATCGGGCGACGCGCTGTATCAGCTCTACATGAGCGGCGCGAGCCTGCGGCAGGCCCTCGCCCAGCCGGCGGAGGAGCGGTCATGACGACGCTCCTCAATCGCCAGCGTGAGCACAAGCTCACCGACGCCATGCTGACCGGGCTCGATCTGCTCGTCCGGCACGGCAGCGCGATGCGCTACCGCGCCGGCTGGGGCTTCGGCTCGCTCAGCGGGCCGATCATCGCCCCGGCCACCATGGACGCGCTGTTCGATCGCGGCTTCGCGCGGCGCCGGCATGCCTCGGCTGACGTCACCAAGACCGGCCGGGACGCCCACGCCGAAATCACGGGAGTGCTGTCATGAGCAAGCGCCCCCTCGACATCGCCAATCTGCGGCGCCTCGTCGGCGTCGTCAGCACCGCCTTTGAGCAGCTTCCCCCCATCGATTCCGAGCGCTTCGCATCCTATGGCGAGCACCGGAGGGCGGCGGAAGCCGCCCTCGACGAACTCGCCCGAACCGAGGGCGCCCGGTGGCGCGAGACAGGCGCCGACGTTGCGCTTTCCCTCGGCGGCGTCCGCGCCTCCTCGACTGGCGGCGTGTCCGCCGCCATGCGGAACTGGATCGCCTCGGCGAAGATCAAGATCGGGGGTGCGGCATGAGCCATCTCCCGCGTATCGAGGGCTCCGCCGCATGGGCGCTGCTCTCCCCCGAACAGCAGGCAGATATCGGCGCCATCGCCATCGAACTGGTGGCGGCATGGGCTTGCGACGATCAGCTTAATGAAGCCGCACAGTCTGGCGACGGACTGGCCCACGAAATCACAGACCTGTCCGAAGCCTACGCACGAGCAGCGGGCTTCTGCGACGCCGAGATGATCTCCGCCCTGCAGGACGCCGTCGTCGACGCCCTGCCGCGCGAGATCTTCTTCGAGGGTGCGGTGGCCCGTATCCCCTCGCGCCTCGGCCCCATCTGCCGATGCTGCGGCTGCTCGGCGTCAGACGCGTGCTGGGGTGGATGCAACTGGACCGAGGACGATCTCTGCAGCTCGTGCGCCGGCAGTCGGCATGTCTTCGTCTCGGCCGACCGGCGTGGAGTGATCAGCATCGCCGAGTCGGTGCCGGGCGAGGACATCGTCGTGATCGACGGCCCGGAGAACCTGCTGACGACCATCGTCGGCAGTGCGGCTCGGCATGGTTATGCCGGGATGCTGCTTGTCCCCGGCATCCCGGAAGCTGAAAGCGATGCAGCGGCACTCGACGCCCTGGTCGTGTTCCAGTGTCGTCTGCGCGCGGCGCTGACGTCGAGGCTCCAGACGGAGGCGGCGCCATGACACCCGATCTCGACGCCCTCGCGCTCAAGCTCCGCACCGGCGGTTGGCGCGTCATGTTCCACGCTGACGCTAAGGACCATGCCGTCTGGATGTACGTTTCGCAGCTCGATCCGCGCGTGACGCTCCGCAAGACTTACCGCCGCAAGACGGGAAAGACCGAGTGGGTCTTTTCTTTCGGCGACAGCGCCGTCGACGTGGCTATCACCGCCGGCGGGCCGATCATCGAAGAGGCCGACGTGCGGTCCTTCGCGACGATCGAGGAACTCGTCGCCGCCATCGTTGCGCATGACCGCGAACTAGGCCGCGAGCGCGAATGGCTCGCCGCCGCTCCCGGTGGAGATGCGCCATGATCCCCGCTCCGATCCACGTCCATGGTCGCATGCCGTTCGCGGACGGCATTTGTTACGACGACCGGCACGGCATGGAGCCCCATACCGTCCGGCTCCTGCGCGCTCGCGGCCTCGTGTGGCTGACACAACTGCGGATCGACAACGAGGGCGAGGAGTACCGCTATCTCGCCGGCGCCGTCATCGCCGGCGATCTGGCGAGGGCGGAGGAGATCGCCTCGCTCCGAGGGCTCGGCGAAGTCGTCATCGGCCGCTGGGAGGGACCGTGATGGTCGCCTACAGCTTCAAAAGCGCATTCGTCGCCGAGATCGAGGCATTGCGAAAGCGGCAGACAATCCGCCTGCCGCGCCGCCGCCACGCCCGGCCGGGCGAAGACATCCAGCTCTTCGCGGGCATGCGGACGCGACATTGCCGGAAGATCATTCCCGATCCCCGATGCGTCGGCGTCGACCATGTTGTCGTCGACCTCCGGCCCGGCCGTCTCGCCCACCTCGAAGTCAACGGAGTGGCGCTCGACCTGCGGAGCGATGCGGCGGACGCCTTCGCCGTAGCGGACGGCTTCGGAGCGCCCCCGCTCGGGTATCGCCCGGTCGAATTCTTCGGGGAGTGGTGGAGGCGGACGCACAACGCCGCCCTGTTCGAGGACCTCGTGCTCGTGCGCTGGCTTCCAACCGGCGGTGGGAGCGACTGATGCCCCGCTGCCGGCCCGCCGCTCCCGCACCGCTGTTCGCGTGGCCCGAGCTGCAGCGGCTCGGCGAGCTGGCCCACCGGCATCAGGCCCTTTCCGCCCGCATGCACCGCATGCCCCCGCGCAGCCGCCGCCGGCTGCGCGCCGAATCCGAGATCGCCGCGCTCACGCGGCAAATTCTTGCTCTCGAAGTGAATCTGCGGAGGCAGTCGTGACCACCGTGACCAAACAGCAGATCGGCGCCATCCACGCGCTCAAGACGCGGGCGGCGCTCGACGACGACAGCTACCGCGACCTGCTCGCCCGCGAGACCGGCCGGCGCTCGGCGAAGGAGCTGACGCTCGATCAGGCCGGCCGCGTCATCGACCGGCTCAAGGTGCTCTCAGGCGGCTCTCAGAGCCCCGTAAGAGCCAAGGAAAAGCCGCTTGCCGAAGGTGCCCTGAAGCTGGACGGCCCGTATGCCGGCCAGTGCCGCGCGCTCTGGATAGCGGGATGGAACCTCGGCGTCGTGACCGACCGCCGCGATACCGCCCTCGTCGCCTTCGTCGAGCGTCAGACCGGCATTCCCACCCTCAACTGGG
>NZ_CACSAS010000044.1:0-506 GCF_902703545.1 Starkeya nomas | reverse complement strand
ATCGAGAAGGGGATCGCGCTCCTCGACCATAAGGGGGCAACGGCGAAGGCCGCGAGCCTGAAAGCATGGCTCAGTGGCCTTGTCTCCACATACGATGACAAGATTATTGGCTTCGACGCGCAGGCTGCCGCGATCGGTGGGCGATTGGAAGCGAAGGCGCTCGCCGCCGGTCATGATCCCGGCATGGCCGATGCCGTGATCGCCGGCATCGCTGCGGCGCATGAACTCGCCGTTGTCACCCGCAACACGAAGCATTTCCTGCCGTTCGGTGTCGCCGTGTTGTCGCCTGACGAGGCTGCTGCCCAAGGAGGCCCGGCATGAGCGCTTCCTCTTCCGCAATTCCACTACGCGCCGCCCTTTACCTGCGCGTCTCGACGGCGCGGCAGGCTGAGCATGATGTCTCCATCCCTGACCAGAAGCGGCAGGGCGAAGCCTATTGCGCCTCGCGCGGCTATCAGCTTGTCGAGACCTACGTGGAGCCGGGCGCTTCGGCGACCAACGACCGC
>NZ_CACSAS010000043.1:0-570 GCF_902703545.1 Starkeya nomas | reverse complement strand
GCCGAGCCAGAGGACGTGAAGGAGCTCACCGAGGCCGTGGCGCGCCTCGTGCCCATGGGGCTGAAGGTGAGCCAGCGCGAGATGCGCCAGCGCATCGGCGTGTCCGAGCCGGAAGAAGACGACGATCTCCTGACGCCTCCTTCGTCCTCCGCGCCCGTGCCCGAGGGTGATCTGCCGGCCGACAAGACGCCGCCGGCGGCGGGCAAGCGTGCGCCGGCAGCCGAGCTCGGCGCACATCATGGCGGATGCGGCTGCGCTTCCTGCCGCTCGGGCCTGCCGGCCATGTTCGCCGCCGATCCGGCCGACATCGATGTCGAGGCCGAGCTCGACGACTTCATCGCGGAGGCCATGGCGGATTGGCAGGAGGATGCGGATCCGCTTCTCGCCCCGCTGCGCGAGGCGCTCGCCGGTGCCTCGTCCTTCGCCGAGCTGGAGGCCATGCTGCCGGAGATCGCGGAGGCGGTCGACGGGAAGCGGCTCGCCATGAAGCTCGCCATCGCGATGGCCAAGGCGCGCGGTCTCGGCGATGTCCACGACTGAGTACATCTCCCGTCGCGCCTTCCTCGCCGG
>NZ_CACSAS010000042.1:0-1068 GCF_902703545.1 Starkeya nomas | reverse complement strand
GTGCGCGCCCGCATCGCGGGCACGCCGATGGCGAACAAGGGCTCGGACCTCGACGCCCTGCTGAAGCTGGCACCGGAGCAGCGAATGCCGGCTCTCGACCTGCTGTTCGGTCAGGCCGACGACGCCCCGCGCAGCATAGCGGAGGCAGCGCAGCGGCTCTCCGGCGCCCGTACCGCAACCATTTCAGAAGTCGACGCCCAGCTTGACGCGCTGATGAAGGCATGGCGCCGCGCCGGCGCCGAGGCCCGCAAGCGCTTCTCCGACTTCGTTGCCGAGCAGGAGGAGGCGTGATGGAGCGTTTTCCCCGTCAGAACGAAGCGCTCAGGCTCAAGCGGACTCGTCAGATGGCCGAGATCTTCGCGCAAGAAGGTTTCTGGCTGACTGGATCGTCGCGAACAGGCGCAACTGCTCTAGAGCGGTTCCTTCCTCCATTGGGATTGTCTCAAGCCAGATCTGGAGCCGCTCCAGCGCATCCATCTCTTCGCCATCCTCCCCGACAGCCGCGTCTGTCAGCGCCAGATCGTGGACGGCCGTGATGATCTCCAGCAATCGAGCCCGCTTCACCATGCCGCCGTCGATCAACGCGGCGGCTATAGCCACTGCGGGCAGGAAGGAACCTGTCGTTTGTAGGATCAGCTTCGACACGTGGAAGTCGATCTCCTCGAAGTCGTCTTTCCAAGGCTTGTCCAATTACCGTTCTCCCGACTCGGTTTTCGCACCTCTGAGCATCGGGGAAGCGCGCCACCTGCGCCAGTGGTGGGGCGGCGGGGCTACCCGCATCCTCTCAACGCAGAACGGTCGCGTGAGCACCGCCCCGCGCAACACGGGGGCTCGTTGAATGACCCGCCGTCCGCGCCATCCCGATCAGCTCGACCTGCTCGGCTGGGAGCCCTCGGAGCCCGTCGTGGCGTTCGAGCCCCATACCGTGCGGGCGGCGAGCCTCGGGGCGTCGATCTCCAAGGCCGTGTCGCAATCGCTGAAGGGCCACGACCGCGACGAGATCGCGGCGCGGATGACCGCGTATCTCGACGAGCAGATCAGCGGCCACATGCTCAATGCCTACGCCTC
>NZ_CACSAS010000041.1:0-128 GCF_902703545.1 Starkeya nomas | reverse complement strand
CCCCCCCCCCCCCCCCCCCCCCCCCCCCCCCCCCCCCCCCCCCCCCCCCCCCCCCCCCCCCCCCCCCCCCCCCCCCCCCCCCCCCCCCCCCCCCCCCCCCCCCCCCCCCCCCCCCCCCCCCCCCCCCC
>NZ_CACSAS010000040.1:0-957 GCF_902703545.1 Starkeya nomas | reverse complement strand
AGGCGCGGGCGGCGGCGTCAGCGGTGGCCCCTTGCTCCAGCGCCTCGGCCATGCGCCGGCGCGCCTGGGCGAGCGTGCCGGTGGGCCCGCGGGGCATGTCGATCTCGACGCCGCGCGCCGTGTTCTCCGGCGACAGGGTTCTGCAGTGGGCGCAGAGCTTGTCGGCCGCCTCCCGTCCGAGCAGTTCCACGAGCCAATGACCGGCGGGGGCGTGAGCGGGCACCGTGAACCGTCCGCCGCCGCGCTGTTCCGCGAGGCGCACTGCCAGCGGCAGGCCGATCACCGCCGCGATCTGCGCGAAGACGTCGCTGCCGGTCATGCGATGATCAACCCCCGCACGACATGGGAGATGGTCGAACAGACGTGCGCGCGGTTTCGCCACACGAGGCGGGCGGTGTACTTGCCGTCGCGGCACAGCCAGAGGCGGCAGGAGGTGCGGACATAGCCGCGCGCCAGCCAGGCCGCGTCGGCGGCGGCGAGATCGGCATCGGCCGCGAGCACGGCGCCTATGTCCACGGATGCGGCGTTGCGGGTGCGGCGGCGCGTCATCGCTTGCGCTCCCATTCTGCTTCGAGCGCCGCCCAGCAGGCTTCTGCCTCCGCATCGGCCTTCTGGTCAGCCCGCACGGCCCTGCGGTAAGCGGCCTCGGCCTTGACATGCGCTAGATCGGCCTCGGCCCGCCGTCGGGTTCCGAGCTTCTCCCGCCGCGCGGCGTCCCATGCCGCGTCCGAAGCCTGGGCGGCGGCGTGCCGCGCCGTGCTGGTCTCCTGAGCCTTAGCCTGGAGGGTGGCGTGCCGAAGCGACAGCAGGTCGGCCTGCCGGACGATCCTGCCGGGAAGGAAGCGCGCCAGCACAGCCGTCTCGATCCAGGCGAGGAGCTCGTCGTGGGTGAGATCCTGAAGGGTCAGCGTCTTCATGCCCGCGCTCCCTTCGCCTTTCGCAGCTGCTCGCCGCCGA
>NZ_CACSAS010000039.1:0-28989 GCF_902703545.1 Starkeya nomas | reverse complement strand
CACCGGTCTCCTGCTCCTTCAGTAGTCCGATAATCTGCTCTTCCGTGAACCGCGATGGTCGCATCGTCCGTCTCCGTAATCGACGGACTCTACCCAAATCTGGAGGAAGTTCAGGGTCTCAGGTCACACCCCCAACACGAGCCCGATTGGCCTGGTCTGACCGAAGGACGAGCACGCAAGCGTCCTCTCGATCTTGTCCCCGCAACGTCCTGCGACGACTTTTTTCCGCCGCCTTCGGCTTTGCATCGCGAGACAAAAAAGCCGTCTCCGGCCGCCTTCCACTGCGTTGCAGCCCTTCGGGTGCGGGTCGATCGCCTCCGGCCTCACGACCGCCATCGGGTCGCGATGGGCGCGGCCCTGAAACAAGGGAACGAGACAATGGCTAACATCGGCACCTTCACCTCGAACGGCAGCGGCTTCACGGGCACCATCCGCACCCTGACCTTGAACGTCAAAGCTCGGCTGGTCCGCGTCGAAAACCCCTCCGACAAGGGCCCGCACTTCCGCATCTTCGCCGCAGCGAATGCCGAGCTCGGCGCCGCTTGGCAGAAGCACTCCGACCAAACGGACCGCGACTACCTCTCGGTCAAGCTCGACGATCCGAGCTTCCCCGCCCCGATCTACGCGACCCTGGTCGAGGTCGAAGGCGAGGAAGGCCTGCAGCTGATCTGGTCTCGGCCGAACCGCGACTGACCCGGGCGACGAGCGGGCCCCGCCGTGAGGCGGGGCCTTCGCCATGTCGCGCCTGGCAGCCGCTAGTTGCGTTCTGCAGCGCCAACATCGCGATAGCCACGCCGCCTTTTTGCACGCTCAAGCCGGCCTAGAGCGACGGAGGCTTCCTCGGGCTGGTCGAAGGTCTCCATCATCGACTGGCCGTTGGTTCCGATGCGCCCCCAGTTCCGGATGACCGACGCGCCGCCGAACAGCGTCGGTTGAAGCGCGAGCGCGTAGAAGCGCCGCATGTTTCGGGCCGGCTCGACGCGATGCAGATGGAGCTGTTCAGGAACCTCGTTGGCCATGACGTAAGTCTCGCTTCCTTTAGAAGCGGCGTCCAACGCCTTTCATGAATCAATCTGCGCTGACCGATTCATCAGCCTGATCAGTCAGTCACACCAGTTTCGACGCGGGCCGCCCCAAGGGCGAGCGAGCCCTTCGGCGATCAATGTCGCGCCAAGGGAGTGGCCGGCCCGCCTTACCACGCGCAGCTTGCGGCCGAAACGGTCTTCGTCCCGGTCTGCGGCGACGAGAGAGAACGCACCGGCATTGAGTAAATCGAGGAGTCTGCGCCTGGCCGCCTCTCCCTTCATCCGCTCTGTCTCGCAGTGCGGCGGACTCAGTTCGGGAACATCGATATCCGCTATGCGGATCTTGACCCGCAGATGCCAGAAGGTGTCGCCGTCGACGACGCAGTTCACGCGCCGCGCTTCGCCGCAAATCGAGAACGTCGCCGCAAGGCTGTCCGGACAGGAAGCTGGCAACGGCCGTTGTGTTGGACTGGCCTGAAAGGGTGGATCCGAGGCGAGCGTCGTCGCCGCAACCAGCAGCATTCCCGCGGCCAGCATCATCTCGGTCTTTATGAAACTTCTCCCTTGATCGATCGAAGCCGGCGATCTCCTCTAGTCTCGGATCCTTGCTGGAATGTCGATCATGCAGGTCAGACCCTGGAGGCATTCGCCTTTGCGCTTGGCTTGGGCGATCAAGATTTTGGCGAGCCGCCTGCGGCGGACGGCTCTATTCGCTTCGCTCACGGAGCCCGCAGGCGGTCTCCGCCGGGTCCGGTGACGATCCTCTCGCGAGACCATTTAAGCCGAGGTCAAGCCGATGCCCCTTTTCGGCGGCCTTACGGCGCGATCGCCTCCGATCAAGTACGCACCCATCGGGGTCGCGATGCCCGCCGCCCGAGAAGGGCTACGTTGATTCGAGGTGGAATGCCGGACAGCCATTCGGTCATCTGCTCTCGTCCGAACCGCGACTGAGACGCCACGTAGAAGGTCCCGCCGTGAGGCGGGGCCTTCCCAGACAAGTCAGCGACGATCGCCAGCGTTGGATCGCCAAGACACCGACGGATGCGGCACGTGCCTTAAGCGGCCGGTAGGTTGGTCAAAATCGCCACTGCGCTGGCTCATGCCAGCGCAGGTTCGGGATGAACAAAAGCTCCACCCCCGCCGATTCTTGGCGGTATGGTGGCCAGAGCGGGACAAGGCGGCGGATCGTCGTCGTCATCGCGCCGGCGGCGGGATACGATGCGAGACCATTTTCTCAGCGCGGAGCGGCGCCGCCGCTCCGGCGGCATATGCCCCAGCCCAAAGGATGGGTTCGTCGAAAGCGTGAGGCTGTCGAATGTGTCCAGCGCCTTCAAAGCGCGCAGAATCTCGTCCACCTCGACAATAGAGCCATCCTCTAGCTGACGCAGCGATGGAGAGCCCGGAACTGCGCGGGCGTCAGACGCCCAGGAGGCTAACAGGGCCCGCTTCTCAGCACGGCTCATCTCCGGATCATTTATAACGTCATCAGGCTGCTGGAATATCGGATGTCCAGCGCTGCGGCGTGCTTTATGGCGATCAATGTTTGAAAAGCTGCTATATTCAGTCATCTCCGTTTCTCCGCAATTCGTGACACCCGGATAGATCGGGAGGCAAATCGCAGGGTTTAGGTTTGGTCGACGGGCTCAGGCAGCTTTGCGCTGCGGCTCCGTATTTTGGCTGATCTGCTTCGTCTTGCCGTTGTCTCCCGCCGATGGGGCGTTGCGCGTCGAACCGATGGCGATCCGGCGAGGCTTCAACTCCTCGGGAATCTCCCGCACCAGATCGACCGACAGCAGGCCATTCTCCAACGTAGCATTGGCGACCTTGACGTGGTCGGCAAGCTTGAACGCCTGTTTGAAATCGCCGATCGCCAACCCTTGGTGAAGAATCTGCCTATTCTCCTGGCTCGGCCTTTTCTGTCCCGTCACGATGAGCTCAGGACCGTCCTGGGTGAGCTCCACCTCATCCGGGCTGAAGCCGGCGATCGCCATGGTGATGCGGTAGTCGTTGTCGCTCTTCTTCTCGATGTTGTAAGGCGGCCAGTCTGAGCGCACGCTGGTATCGAGCATGTCGAGAAGGCGATCGAAGCCCACCGTCGAGCGGTAAAGGGGCCTATAATCGAAGCTTCTCATAGCCATATCCTCCGTAAAGCAACATGGATTACAAGCAGCGTCACAGCGTCTCTGCGACGCCTATTGGTCGGGCCGAAGCCCCGACGCAGAAGGATTTGGGAGAACCAAAAACTCAGTTCAAGAGAGCAAACCGAGATTTTTTGAACGATGTTTACGTTCAAGCAGCCGGATCGATGACGTCGGAGCGGATGCCGTAAACTACACCTCCGACGGCGAGCCGCCGTCCGAATGGGCTCGACAAACGACACACTCAGCCCCGCCGGCAGCCCGGACGGCCTTGCCGCTTCGCTCATCAAAGCGCCGACCATCTCGAACCAGGCGCCGTCCCAAGGCGCGGCTTTGGGATTGACGTCATTTTACCGCCAGGACGATCTTGCCTTGAATGTGCCCCTTGGCAGCTCGCTCGTGCGCAAGCCGCGCGTCGGCAAGGGCATAGGTGCTGTCGAGGACGACCCGGATCGTGCCTGCAGCAAGCAAGCTTCCAATCTCCGCCAGCTGCGCGCCACTCGACCGGACCTGAGTCGCCGAGACCGTGACGCCCAGCTTTTTCGCATCCTCCGCGCCGGTGAACCCAAGAGGAAAGACAGGAAACAGTGCGCCGCCCGGCTTCAGCGTGCGCAAAAACCGTCCGGTGCCGGGTCCGCCCACGGCGTCGACCACAAGATCGACGTCATGCGCCACGTCCTCGGGAGGCGTCTTGGTGTAGTCGATGAACGCGTCGGCGCCGAGATCGCGCAGAAGCGCCTCGTGCTTGCCCGACGCCACGGCGATGACATGGGCGCCTTTCAGCTTGGCGATCTGCACCGCGAAATGTCCGACGCCGCCAGCCGCTCCATTGACGAGAACGGTCTTGCCTTCCAACGGTACCGGCACATGCGGATACGGTTGTAACGGGTTGGGCACGTCGTGCCCCAGATCGACCAGAAACTGCCACGCGGTGAGCAGCGACATTGGCGCCCCCGCGGCGTGCGCATGGTCGATCCCGGCCGGCTTGATCGCGACTTCGGAAGCCGGCACGCTGACATACTCGGCGTAAGCCCTGCTGTCGCCAGCGAGGCCCGAGGGAAATCGGACCATCGAATAGACCTCGTCACCCACGGAGAAACCTTCGACATCGCCGGCCACGGCCTCGACGACGCCGGAGATGTCGGTCCCGAGGATGAGCGGGAACGACACCCGCGGCTGCCATTCGGGCGGAAGCATCTTATAGCCCTCACGCAGATACCAGTCGGGTGGATTGAGGCCGACGGCGTGAACCCGGACCAGCACTTCGCCTGGCTTCACCTCAGGCTTCGGGGCATCCTCATAGACCAGCACCTCGGGACCGCCGAACGCGTGCTGCCGGATCGCCTTCATTGTATCGCTCATCATGATCTCCTTTCGCCGTTCGGTGCTCAGACACCGATATAACACCGGTCCCGGCATTGATAATCTGCTCCAATGGCGCTTCAATAGTGCCATGAAGGAACAAATGCTTTTGGAGCGGTTGACCGGCCTGATCGCGTTTGCGCGTGCTGGCTCGATGGGTAGCTTCACAGCCGCTGCTCGCTCCTTATCGGTCTCACCCTCAGCCGTCAGCAAGAGCATCCAGCGCCTTGAGCGGCATCTGGGGGTTCCACTCTTCACCCGCACGACCCGGTCGCTGACACTCACGCCAGAGGGTCGCGATCTTCACGAGCGCGCGCTGCGTCTGCTGCGCGAGGCGGAAGCGATCGAGCAGGCGGCGATGAGCGCGCGCTCAGAGCCGTCGGGCAACTTGCGGGTGGCGGCGTCGCTGCCGATCGGACTGCATGTGATCGCGCCCGCTCTGCCTGCGTTCCGAAAGAGTCATCCCAAAGTGACGGTCGATCTCAGACTGACTGACCGGATGGTGGACATCATCGAGGAAGGCATCGACGTCGCAATACGCATTGGCGATCTGGCGGATTCGCGCCTGTTGTCGCGGAGCCTTGCCCCTTATCGACTCTGCTGCTTTGCGTCACCCGCTTACCTTGCGGCGCGCGGCGCGCCGCTGCACCCCGACGATCTGGCGGGGCACGACCTCGTCAACCTTCGTTATCAGAGCACAGGTCAAAGCTTTCGCTGGCCCTTTCAGATTGCCGGTCACGAGATCGAGCTGGTACCCACCGCGAGCATCGTCGTCGACGTAAGCGATGCGGTACTCGTGACGCTCGCGGCCGGTGGCGGCATCGGGATCAGCGCCTCCTTCATTGCGGCGCCTTACGTCACGCGCGGCGACCTCGTCCCAGTGCTTTCCGCCTTTGCGGTAGAGCGGCACAATATTACTGCAGTATGGCCCGAAAGCCGCCGCGCGAACCCTGCCGTGCGTGCCTTTCTGACCCTATTGCAGGACGTCTTTCAGGAGCGACTGACGGCCACGGCGAGCCTGTCGGAGGAAGGGCGCCACGTTGCCGGAGCCAGAAACCAGACCACTCAAGGATTCCCGAGTTGACATTCTAATCCCGGGTTGCGTCGTCCTTCGACGCGATATGCGCGTGATAGCCGCATAGTCCGTTGTGCTCATAGTATTCTTCGGCACTCAGGTCGGTTCCGCAAACCGCGCTAGCGGCCCTCCGCCATCGATAGGTCGACTGACATCGGCAGGTTCGTTGCGCTTGTGACCGCCGTTGTCATCATCCCCGCGGTTTCCGGCCTATGCCGTGCGCAGCCTCCGATGACGATCCGCCACGCGCCTCTTTGCGCGCCTCCCAGGTCGCGACCAGAAAGGTGGCCATCGCGCCAGCGAGATTGACTGCCAGCTCCGCGTGCCTTGGCTGTGGGCGCGCGCGCTTCGGCCCAGGGCTGTGCGCATCACTGAGCTTGTTGCGCAGGGCGCCCAAGGATTCGACAACAGACTGGCAGCTTCCGAGAATCTGCTTGAAGACCTGCTCCGTATGGTCGTCGGGCGCGAGCTTCAGGACTTTGGAGAGCTTGCGGTAGAGGGCCGGCAGATCGTCAGCTTCTTGCCAGGTCTCACCCGCCTCCTCGAGGATCCATTTGCAGACGTCTTCGAGCAGGGTGCGGGCCAATGTAATTGCGCCTGCCGGTTCCGAGCCGCGCCGCTCCATGGCCATGGTCCAACGCGCGTGCACCTGCGTCGGGTCAAAGGCGGCCAGCGTCGCGGAGATGCTGGCATCTGCTGGCGATCCGGTTGGTGCGACTCTCACGGCGTAAAATGGACTTCCAGAAATTCGTCCCGCCAAGGCTAACGTATAGCCGTCGTGCCGCAGTAGGCCGTCGATCTTCTCGGCCAGCTCGATTTGCTCGCTCCCCGAGAACGCATCTGGCGCCGTGACGGCGGCAAGGAATTTAAATAGCTGCGCGCGTGAGCACGTTAGCAGCCCGAGCGTCTCCAGCACATCGCGCTGGGTCAGGTCGTCGTTGCGGATAGTATGGCGATGGAGATAGTCCTCGAGCGTTGCCTCATCGCTGGGATGAGGTGCGCGAAGAGAACCGATCGGCCAAAGGCCGCGAATAAGCTCGATGTCCTCGATCTCGCGCGCCAGCGGGCGGCCTTCGAACAGCGCGATCAGACGTCGACGCGTGAGCGTGGTGACCGCCGGGCCGTTTAGCTCGTCAATCTTGGCCAATTGCTCACTGAGCTCGAAGCGCTGCTCTTCAGCGGCAAGCTCGCGAGCGGAGACGACGACCTGTTCGGCCGATACATCCGCAAGCCGCTTCTGGGCATATTTGTATTTGCTGGCGAACGCCTCCTGTTCCTCGCCGTCCGCCAGATTCAACCGACGGCACAAGCCCGGTACGTCATAGGCTTTGGCGTCAGAGATCGCCGACGCCAGCAGGTGGCGAAGCTCCTTGATCATGGCGGGTGGGATAGCGACGGGCATCGGCGCTGGTGTCGGCTGGCGTATGGTCGGCATACTAAAGGACCCCCCACGCCCGATATCTGTCTCTCCCGGTCGCCTCCCGCTCCAGCGCTTCTAAGCGGTCCGTCATGTCCAACAGCTTTCGCGCCGCGGCGGCAATCGCTCCGGCGATCGTCGGATAAGTCTCCGCCGAGTTCATCGAGACGCCATCCGGAAATGTCACGGTCGCCTGATAGCCATTGCCTTTCGGCGTGGCGGAAAGCTGGATCGCTGACATAGCGCGGCTCGCCTCATATCTTTCGATCGTTCGAGCACGCAGCGACTAAAACCAGCCACGGCGCTTGAACCAGATGAGGGGCAGAATGGGGCTAAGCACGATGGCAAGCCAGGACAAAGGGTATCCCCATGTCGAGCTCAACTCCGGCATGTTCTAAAAGTTCATCCCCCAAATACCCGCCAATAGCGTCGGCGGCACGCCGACAACCGAAACGATAGTCAGGACTTTGAACAAGTCGTTCTGGTCGATCGAACTATGATCGAAGAGGCGCTCCCCGGTCAATTGTCAGGTGAAGCTCGGCTCAGATTTGAGCCAGATGGCTTGAATTGCGAGTTCAACGTTCCCTTGGCGATTATGCAGGAACGATAGCTCCGACGCCTGTCGCCCACCTCGATCGACTGTATTCAAAGGTCGGCGTGTCGGTGCTAAGCTTGGACGCGAATCCGCTGGCGCACTCTTTCATAGAGTTGGACGTCTGCCTTTTGCAGAAGCTCGACCACGATTGCGAATTGCTGCCGATCGACATGGGTCGCCCAGCCGCTTTCGCAGCGCACGACGAGATAGTAGCTGTCGCCGTATTCTTCGACACCGCGTTTGAACGTGACAGTTGCACACTGAACGGTGCCTTTCTCGCGCAATTGCGGTCCGGGAACGAGATTGCAATTGTATCGCGGTGCAAGTTCAGGGAACGGACCGTCGTCCTTGTCACGCTTGCGATAATGATCGAAGATCAAGTCAGGCTGGCATCCGCGAACCAACCGAAAGCTCATGCCAACGCCTGCATAATCATTTCGGGTGTGACGCACCGGTGGATCGAATGCCAGCGTCACGCGAATGCAGCGCTCACCGTTTCCCCCAGCCTGAAACGCTTCCGGGATCGGAATCCGATAGACGGCAAAATGATCGAGGGCGATCTCATCCTCGGCGTAAAGCGTGACGCGCGCGTTGTCCGAGAATGCGGCGCGTTCGAGATCCACCAGACCGTGACCGACAATCGCCCGCGTCGCATCTGCACCAAGCAGCTGAAGCCGCTCGCTGGCGGGCGGCGGGATTTCCGCAGATCCCACAATCAGCGCCCGCACGAGATTAGCTGAGGCCTGCGGGAAGCGCGTCATGATCTGCGCGGCGCTGAAGGCAACGCGCGGCGCGGCATAGGACGTGCCTGATCCCGCCGTGAAGAGCTGATCGAGATAGCTGTGATGCAGCGTCAGAACACCGGCGCTGCCGACGTCCTCCCCTCCCCGCACCCGCGCGACGACGGCATCGAAAATCAGCGTGCCGCCAATCTCAACGACGTCGGGTTTGGTTGCCCCGCCTGGTCCCGGCCCGATCCTCGAGAACGGCGCCGGCTCATGCAGGCGTGTGATGGCGCGGACGCGGACGTCGTCGGCGCGATCGGGATCGAGACCCTCACCGTGCGCGAGTGCGCCGACGGTGATGACGTTCAAGGCGCCGGCCGGCTCGAACAGCCGGTTGGCATCCTCCAGAAGATAGCGCGGATATTCGGTCACGGCCTGTTCGAGACGATTGCCGCCGCGCGGGCTGCGATTTCCGGACGAGACGACGATGACGACGTCGAGCTCGCGCGCCAATTCGTCGAGCGTGGCGGCCCATGTGCCGACCTTGCCGCCGTCGAAGACGCGCCGGCGGTCGGCAAGCGCGATCACGAAGACCCGACAGCCAAAGCGCTGGTACAGGGTCGCGATCGCCTCGCGCATCTGCGAGGGCACGAGGCGCCTGTCGTCAAAGCCACCTTGGTCGTTCACCACTTTCGCCGCACAAAGCCGCGCGCCGCGTTGCAATGCGCCGGCGTCGAGTTGCGCACGAAGATCGCCGAACACGGCCACACCGGCCACGCGAGTGCCATGACCCCAGACGTCCGCGGTGCCGAGATCGGCCGGTACGCCGATCGAACCGACAAGAATATCCGCCAGGAATGGGTGATCGTTGACGCCGCTGTCGATGATGCCGATCAGCGGTGCGTCATCGGCCACGGCATTCAATGGCGGCGCATCCGCCATGACCATGTCGAGCGCCTCTGCCGTGGTCACGTCCGGGGCTGGCGGCAGATCGATCGCCGCGATTTCCTCGACCGTCAGCAACGTGCGCAGCAGCTCGCCCGTCAGACGCGCGCGAAACATGCTGATCGAGGGGCCGACATAGCGATCAAAGACATCGCCACCTCGTGCCTCGACGTAGCGGATGACATCCTCAAGCTTGCGCTCGCGGAGGCGACGTTCGCCCAGATCCCAAAGCTCGATGTCCACCAGATAGGATGTCTGCGCGACGAAATCCTCGACATCAGCGAAACCTTCTTCCCGCAAGCGTGGTCCGATCCGATCACGCGGCTCGACCGATCCAATGCTTTCGATCCCGGAGACGAAGTTGACGTAGGGGGCGTGCTTCTGGCCAGGGGGCGGGCCGCCCTGATAGGCGTCAAGCCGCGCGCGGAAATCCCGCATGTCTTCACTCGATGCGAACAGCACGAGCGTGCGGTCCGCGTCGCTGGACAAAACCGTGAGCCCGAGCCGTTCCCACTCCTCCTCGAGCAGGGCGCCCGTCATCTGCACGCGCAGGATCAGAGACGGGTCGACAAATTCGGGCTTGCGCCGGCGTCTTTGTTCCTGGGTCGCGGTGTCGAGCTCCTCGCGCAGCTTCGTCGTGTGTTGGCCGCGATCGCGCGGTGGCGGCGGTCCGCCGCCGCCGTGCTTGCGCCGCTCGAATTGCTCGGGAAGCCGGACGAGTTCGAGGTGATCGTATCGGGCCACGGCGCGCCTAGCTCGGCGACGCGAGGCGAGACTGTCCTGCCCGGCGGCGCGCCTCGTCCTCCAAGGCGCGATTGAAGTCGCGGGCCTGCACCTGCTTACGGCGATCGATGATCATCGTCTTGACCGCCTGGGTGCAGACGCGCTCGATCTCGGCGTAGGAATAGCCCTCCAGCGCGGCCGCATGCTGCAGCGGATCGAACGCGGTCGCGATGTTCTTGAACTTGAGCCGCAGGAAGCGGGCGATCATCGCGCGATCCGGCTTGTCGAACCAGACGACCTCGTCGAAGCGCCGCCAAACCGCCGGATCGAGGGATTGATCAAGGTTGGTCGCGGCGATCAGAAAGCCCTTCGGCTGAATATGATCGATGAACAACAGAAGGCTGTTGACGACACGGCGCAGCTCATTGTGCTCGCTCGAGTCATCGCGCGAGCGCGCCAGCGCGTCGAACTCGTCAAAGAACAGCACGCAGGGCTGTTTCCGGGCGAACTCGAAAATCTTGCGGACATTGCCAGCCGTCTCGCCCAGGTAGGACGAGATCAGCCTATCGAGCTTGACGAGGAACAGCGGCAGACCGAGCTCGGCTGCAAAAATCTCCGCGCACAGCGTCTTGCCGCATCCCGGTGGGCCGCAGAACAGAAGCTTGGATCGGACCTTGAGGCCGTGACGCCGGATCTCGTCGGCGCGGCGAAACTCTTTGACGAGGCCGAGCAGCACCCGCACGTTCGTCGCCCCGAGCACGATATCATTGTGCGTGTGCTGCGGTTCAATCCGCTCGATGAAGTCGGCGGCTGCTTCGGGGAACGGAAGCAGGGGCGCAAGCGCCTTCGGACCGCTCGGCCGGCTTGGGCCGGCCTCAAGGGTCTTGCGCAGGCTGCGCGCCAGCACGCGGTTGTTCTTCTTTTCCTCTTCGCCGATGATTTGCTCCGCTACGGCCCGGAACTCATCGTCCCGACCGTAGCTGGCCAGCAATTTTTTCATCAACTCCCCGCGGGCCATGGCTCTGCTTTACTTTCTCCTGTTGGGCGAATCATAACCGCAAATGCAGCGTTTCACGATGGGGTTACTGCCCGATTTAAACAACGCAAATCACCATCGTCGGGCGACATCTAAAGCACCCCCCACGCCCGATACCTGTCTCTGCCGGTCGCCTCCCGCAGACCGAGCTCCCCGACCAGGTCCTGGGCGGCGCGTGGCGTGATCCTCAGCTCCTGCGCGATCATGCCGGCCGAGACGATCGGCCGGGCCAACACATAGTCGATCAGCGCCGGCAGCCGGGAGGTGGAGCGGCGGCCGGCGAGCTTGCGGGCCAGCAGGGTGCGGGCAGTCTGCCAACGGTCGTGATCCTTGAGACCGGCCTCGGCCGCGGCCGCGATCGCCTCCAACTGAACGGCGAGGCGGGAGGCCGCGTCGCGTGGCCGCCGCCGCTCGCGCGGGATCGCTTTGAGGCCGTCATGGAGGCAAGGCAGGTGCGAGCGCGCCTTTCCCCGCGCCCGCAGCAGCGCGGCGGCGAGCAGCCGGCCGAGCCATGGCGCGTGCTGTAGCGGTTCCAGCGCGTGCCACGCGTCGGCGGCGATCGCCGTCGCCAGCGCCGGCGGCAGGTTGCGTGTCTGGTCCACGACCGCTCGCCATGCGTCGAGACGTTCATCTTCGTCCCAGTCGAGATCGTAGACCAGCGGGTCTCGCTCGGGTCGCTTCGGGCGCCGATCGGTTGTCTCGCCGGCCAGCGTGCGGTCGGCTTGGGCGATCGCGGCGTCGACGGCCGCGAAGATGTCGGCCATCCGGTCGTCGGCTGGGGCCACGCGAAACCGCTCGGGCGCATCCGCCTCACTGTCTTCGTCTTCGCGATCGCGCACCTCATCCTCTTCCTCATTCCGGTTGCCGCGTTCCTCCTCCCGGTCGCCCTGCTCTCCCCTGCCCCGCAGCCCGGCCAGGCCGGCCACCGACAGCGCCCAGTCGGGCTTGGCGTCGGCGATGCGCCGTCGCGTTCGCAGAACGGCGTGGGCGCGCGTGAGCTCGTGGGTCGGGGCGCGGACGTCCATGCCGGCGTCGTGGAGGACGAGATCGTCGAGATGGACGAGCTCGCCTTCCAGCCACAGGGCGGCAGCGGCGTCTGAGAAGTGGGTCCGGGCGATCCAGCCGTCGCGGACCGGGCTCCTGGCCAGCCGCTCGTCGAGGCGGGCCAGCGCGTCTTCGGCCGCCGCGAGCGGGCCGGCGATCTGGCTCCAAGGTAGCGGATCCGGGATCTGGTAGGCGGAGGGCAAGGTCTTGATAACCTTAACGTGAATCGGTGAAACGGAAGCTATCACGGCGTTGGCTTCCGTCATAGCGATGCCTTCTGGCGCATGCTTCTCACTATCGATAACTAACCCTTATCGATAGTGTTGGACATTCGACCGCAAATCAGCGAGTCTGGCGGCCCTCAGCCCGGAAAATCACGCCCGCTGGGCCTCGACTCGACGAGAGGACGCACTGTTGCGAGCCCCCTCCCCTCCTCCGGACGCTATCGGCCGCCGCCGGCCGTCACTCGGTGCGCGGCACACTCCGGTGCGGCACGCTGGTCGCGACCTCGCCGCGGGCGATCGCCACGAAGCGGCGCTTGACCTCGGCGAACAGGCCCGGCGTCAGCGCGCCGTAATAGCCGCTCTCCGTGTCGACGGCGCGCAGGTCCGGGCCCGGGCAGGTGAAGCGGTTGCTCTCGGTCAGCACAATCCACGAGCGCTCGGCGTCGAGCCGCAGCCGGCTCTTCACCTCGGCCGGGATCTCGATCGCGTCGGCCGGGTCGGCCGGCGGCGTGTGGGTGATCGGCAGGACGCGCACGACTGGATCGCCCGCCTCCGTCGTCATCACGATCGCCAGCACCAGGCAAGGCCGGTCCTTGTCGCCCTCCTCCCGGCCCTCGCGGTGCTGCCAGTCCCAAAGGTAGGCATAGCGGAAGACCCAGCCGAGCCTGATGTCGGTCGGCAGCACCCCTCAGCCGGCGGTCTGCTTGGCGGAGGCGCCGACCTGGTCGGGGTCCGGCGTCATCTCGGCGGCCTCGACCGCGGCGATCTCGGCGTCGCTGAGGTCGACGGTGCGCTGGACCCGGCGGTCGCGCTTCGACAGCCGGACGAAATCCTCGTAGGCCATCAGCACGGTGCGCGGGCGGCCGTTCTTGGTGATCACCACCGGCTCGCGCACGGCGGCGTCCTGGTAGGCGCCGAAGTTCTTGGAGACCTCGGCGGCGGTCACGGTGGAAGCCATAATGGGTTCTCCTTTGTTCCGGAATATACGGAAATCCCGCCAATCCCGCAAGAGGCCGCGCCATGACCCCTTCTCCGGTTCGCCTACCCGACGTAGCCTCCCTGCAGGCCGTCTTGGCCAGGCTCGATCCGGCCTCAGCCGGCGCCGATCTCATCCCTGCCCTTGCCGCGGCCTTCCCGGGCTTCGACTTCCGCCTCGCCCAGGTCGACGACGAATACTGGCGCGACACCCGCTCGGTGATCCGGCCGGGCGGGACACGGATCGGCGAACTGCAGCCGTGGATGATGGCCGAGCTTGCCAAAGACGGCGGCGACGTCAAAGCGGTCTGGGCGCGCCTCAAAGACGCCGATCTTCAGATCACGGAGTGGCGGGGCAACAGCGCCTTCGTCTTCGCGCCGACCGGCCCTGCCCCAGCCGACTACATCCAGATCGCGCTCGGCCGCGAGGTTGAGTGGCGCGCCGGGCCAGTCGTCAATCCGGACTACCGGCCCTGGGGCGAGGAGGAGCTGCTCGATCCCGGCTGGCCCCGAGACAAGCCCCTCCCCGACACGGACCGGCTTGCCGGCCCGGTCTACCGCCTGCTCGACCGCGCCGGCGGCGCCTTCATCCACCTCCGCAGCTTCCTCGACCGCTGCGGCCGCATCGAGCGCGAGAAGCGCGAGGCGAAGCGGCCCGAGCTGGAACGACGGGTCATCCGCGAGACCGGGCCCCGCGGGACGACCCGCGAAACCCCGTTCCTGGCATTGGTGCCGGACTATTTTGAGTTCGTGCCGCGCGAAGTGCGGTTCTTCCAGGACTGGGAGGCTTCGAACGCCCGGTCGCAGCGCGTCTTCGCGCACTGGGCGCTCGATGCCCGCGATTACACCTACAAGGGCGAACGCGAGGTTGGCTTCATCCCGCGGCCGCTGAGGATGCCGAAAGAGCGCCTGCTGATGACGCCAGAGACCTCGGTCCATCAGCTCATGGACCGGATCGAGGCTCTCGATCGCGAACTCGACTTACCGTTCGGCTGGTTCTTCCTGATGACTCATGGCCACTGGGTCGAGCCTGATGTCGGCCTCGCTATCGCGGAAGGCCTCAAGGCGCAGCGCGTGCGCCTGCCCGACCCTGACGCGGCGGTGCTGCTGCGCTGGGCCGAGCGGACCTACGGGTTCTGAGGCGCACCATGGACGACATCGTCAAAGGCCGATCCCTCGACGCCGAATCCCGGCGGGCCCTGGATCTCGACACGCTCTCGGCCATCCTACCGATGGACCGGCGCGACCGCCTCGCGCAGCTCCTCACCGACGACGACGTCGCGACACTCAAGCACCTCGCGCGCGAGGGCATGGGCGAGAACAGTCTGCGGGCGCTCGCCTCCGACCTGGCCTACCTTGAGGGCTGGGCGGTGGTCGCGACCGGCGATCCTCTGCCGTGGCCGTCGACGGAAGCGTTGGCGCTGAAGTTCGTCGCGCACCATCTGTGGGATCCGGCGCAGCGCGAAACCGACCCCCGGCATGGGATGCCGGCGGCGGTCGCCGAGGCGCTGCGCGGGGAGGGGCTGTTACGAAGCACCGGCCCGCATGCGCCGAGCACCGTGAAGCGGCGCCTGGCGAGCTGGGGCACGCTGCACCGCTGGAAGGGCATCGAGGGACCCTTCGGCTCTCCAGCCTTGCGGTCGGCTGTGCGCCTCGCCGTGCGGGCCTCGCCGCGGCCGCGCCGCCGCAAGAGCAAGCGCGCCGTGACTCGGGACGTCCTCGACCGGCTGGTTGCGACGTGCACGACCGACCGGCTCGCCGACACGCGCGACCTCGCGATCCTGCTGCTGGCCTTCGCCTCCGGCGGGCGGCGGCGTAGCGAAGTGGCGCGGCTGCGGATCGAGCAGCTGAGCGAGGAGCCGGCGGTGCCGCTCGATCCGACGGCCCCGAAGTCGCCGACGCTGCCGTGCCTATCGATCCAGCTCGGCCGGACCAAGACCGGCGACGCGGACGACGAGGGTAGGGTGTTCCTGGTCGGCCCGCCTGTGGTGGCGCTGCGGGAGTGGCTCGAGCGGTCTGCCATCCGAAAGGGTCCGGTCTTCCGCGCGATCGACCGCTGGGAGGCGCTCGAGGAACGCGCGCTCACGCCGCAGTCGGTCAACCTGATCGTCAAGCGGCGATGCGCAATGGCCGGGCTCGACCCGAGAGACTTTGCCGCCCATGGCCTTCGATCGGGGTATCTCACCGAGGCGGCGCGGCAAGGTGTGCCGCTGCCGGAGGCAATGCAGCAGTCGCAGCACCGGTCGGTGCAGCAGGCGTCGAGCTATTATAACGAGGCCGAGCGCGCGCAGGGGAGGGCGGCTCGATTGGTGTTGTAAGAAGGTTCATTGGTGCATTCACGACAACCGGTGCCGCGAGTTGACCGGTGTCAACTCCGAGCGAGGGAAGAAAAGTTGACACCGGTCAACTCGCCCACTCCTTGCTGGAGCGTGGCCCGGCTATGAGGGCGTGAGCAACTGCGCGGAGGCTCGAGACGCCGCCGGGCACGCCGATGCCGCGTTAATACCTCGTTAACCCTTAATTTCTTGCCGAACGCAGAGAATCGGGCTTATGTAGCCACGGTTTTGAGCCGTAAGAGGCCGATGAAGACGTAACTACGCGAGCAGACCGTGGACAAATCAGTGGAGCAGACACTCACAACGGCGCCCGAGCCACGTCGCCTCGCGATTCACGAGCTTATCGCGGCAGACGCACGAGAGCTATCTGAAAAGCTCCAGGCTCATCGCCTCAAATTGTTCCCGCCGAAGGCTCGAAAAAAGTTGCGCCCCTTCTCTTCGGGCGAGGCGGCGAAACTCGTTGGCGTCAACGACGGCTATCTCCGGCAGCTCTCTCTGGAAGGGAAGGGGCCTCAGCCTGAGACGAACACGTCGGGCCGTCGGTCCTATACCTTCGACGACATCCAGGCTCTCCGGACCTATCTCGACGAAACGGGGAAGAGCACTCGGCGGTACCGCCCTTGGCGTATCACTGGCGAACACCTGCAGGTCGTGGCCGTGGTCAACTTCAAGGGCGGCTCTGGGAAGACAACGACCGCAGCGCACCTTGCACAGCACCTGACGCTGCAGGGTTATCGCGTCCTCGCCGTTGATCTCGACCCACAGGCTTCGCTGTCCGCCCTTCACGGATATCAGCCAGAGTTTGACATTGAAGAAAACGGGACGCTCTACGGAGCAATCCGGTATGACGACGAACGCCGAGACCTTCGGGACATCATCCGCCCGACCTACTTCTCCGGCCTCGACATTATACCCGGCAACATCGAGCTCATGGAGTTCGAGCACGAAACGCCGAAGGCGCTGACCTCGCGACAGACAGACGATCCGCTCTTTTTTTCGCGCGTCGCGCGTGCGCTCGCCTCGGTAGAGCAGAACTACGATGTTGTCGTCATCGACTGCCCGCCGCAGCTTGGGTTTCTGACTTTGTCAGCACTCTGCGCAGCGACTGCCCTTCTCATTCCCGTTCACCCGCAGATGCTCGACGTCATGTCGATGTGTCAATTTCTCATAATGACGTCTGATCTGATGTCTGTCGTTGCCAAGGCTGGCGGAAATACCGACTACGATTGGATGCGATATCTCGTAACCCGCTATGAACCCAGCGACGGGCCGCAAACCCAGATGGTGAGCTTCATGCGCTCGCTGTTTGCTGATCGCGTGCTTACCCACATGGTGCTGAAGAGCACCGCAATCTCCGACGCCGGAATCACCAAGCAAACATTGTACGAGGTAGAGCGACAGCAGTTCACGCGGTCGACCTACGACCGCGCGATCGAATCCCTCGACAGCGTGAACGGCGAGATCGAGTCCCTGATCCGCGCTGCTTGGAGGAGGACCTGATGGGACGAAAGAACCTCCTCGCTGATCTTATTGAAGGCAGCAGTACGGACCAGCCAGCCGCCTCTAATCCTGCGCTCGCGGAAAGAGGAGCGATGCCAACTCTCGGCTCGCGTGGCGCCGTCGGCGCGATGAGCCGATCCCTCGAGCAGCTTTCGGCCGAGCGCGACGCGGCCAAGGCCCTCTCCGCGCGCCTGGCGAACGGTGAAGCGGTACTTGAGATCGATACAAACCTTGTCGACGACTCCATCGTCCCAGATCGCATGGAGGGCTCGGACGCAGGCTTCATGGCGTTTAAGGAGTCGATCAGGGAGAAAGGCCAGCTTGTTCCTGCGTTGCTGCGGCCACACCCGGCACACCAGAACCGCTATCAGATCGCGTACGGCCACCGGCGTGTCCGCGCTTTGCGCGAACTTGGCCGCCCTGTCCGCGCGGTCGTTCAAGATCTCAGCGACGATGATCTCGTCATCGCCCAAGGGAAGGAAAACGGCGAGCGGGAAGATCTCTCGTTCATTGAGCGCGCTCGCTACGCGACGCTGCTCGAGGACCGCAGCTTCAAACGCGACACCATCATGGCGGCTCTATCTGTCGACAAGACGGAACTCTCGCGGCTGATTTCAATCTATCGCGCCGTGCCCGTGAGGTTGAGCGATGCAATCGGCCCTGCGCCGAAGGTTGGCCGCCGCCGGTGGATGGAACTCGTCGACCGCCTCGGCGAAAAAAAGTCTGCTGGTAAACTCGACGGGTTGCTGTCCAGCCAGCCCTTCGTCGCAGCGACCACGGACGATCGTTTCGCGATGGTTCTTTCGGCCGTCACCGTGCGCCCCGTGAAGGCAACCAAAGCCACAACTTGGACCGCAGCTGACGGAAAAAAGATCGCAAAGGTCGAGCGAGCGGGCGATCGATTTATTCTGGCGCTCGACGAGAAAGTCGCGCCGGCGTTCGGCGACTTCGTCTTGGACAAGCTCCCGGAACTCTACGACGCATTCCGTCACACGAAGGAGGGGACATGACTTCCCCGCTCCGAAATTGCGACTGCTACCGGCCAGTTTCTGTCTGGAGGCACCGCGATGCGTGAACCGCGTACACAACAATCACGAAAGGAACCGTAGGCAAAGAAAAAGGCCCCCGAAACGTCACCGTCCCGGAAGCCTCTGTCTTAGTTTGGCGACTGATAGAGAATCACTTCCGCGAATCGCAGTCAAGTCTCTCGTGAGAGACGGCGCCGTTTCGGCGAGCAGATTTCCTTTGCCCGCATGAGGGCAAGACATGGAACCACACACACCGACGACGCCTTTTGGGCGGCGATCGCTGACGCTCGCCCATGTGGCAACGCAGATCGCCGCAGCCTCGCGTCCGCCCGAGAAGGTCGTACACAAGTGGAAAATCTTTCAGGCGATTTGCCGGGCGCGGCCGAGCCTAGGCGTGACGGAGCGCGCGCTTTCGGTGCTGAATGCGCTTCTCACGTTCCACCCTGAGACCGCGTTGACGGGCGAGGACGACCTCGTTGTCTTCCCGTCAAACCAACACCTGTCGCTTCGCGCGCACGGCATGCCGGCATCGACGCTGCGACGCCATCTCGCCGTCCTGGTCGACGCTGGACTGATCGTCCGCCGCGACAGTCCCAACGGCAAGCGCTACGCGCGCAAGGGCGCATCGGGCGAGGTCGAGCTAGCGTTCGGCTTCGACCTTTCGCCGCTCGTGGTCCGCT
Source organism: Starkeya nomas (assembly GCF_902703545.1). Lineage (NCBI taxonomy): Bacteria > Pseudomonadati > Pseudomonadota > Alphaproteobacteria > Hyphomicrobiales > Xanthobacteraceae > Starkeya > Starkeya nomas. Next base: position 10,161 of record NZ_CACSAS010000039.1, on the reverse strand, counting down.
CAGAGGAGTTCGAGAACCTGGCGGCGGCCGTGGAGGCTGAAGCCCGTGCCATCAAGCTCGCACGCGAGCGCATCACACTGTGCCGGCGCGACATCGCCAAGATGATCGCGACGGGCATCGAGGAGGGCGTTCCGACGCGCAGGGGAGGGCAGGGGCCTGCGGACTGGGCCGAGGTCCACGCCGGCTTCCGCTCGATCGTCGAGGGGATTCCGCGCACAGCGACCCGCATCCAGCTTGAGGCGGCGGCCGAGGAGCTCTCGCAACTCGCAGACGATGTCCTCAACTTGCTGGAAAGCCACGTCAAAACACACGATATGAGCGCCAATGAGTCCCGAAGTGAGCGCCATATACAGAATTCAAAACCAGACCCCTTAATTGATCTTGAACCTGGCTTTCGAGTAAGCCGGGCGGCGAGGGCAGTGCCAGAACCTAAAACGCCGAGGGTTGCGGAGACGGCCTATCCGCTTGGGTTGGTGATGAAGGCTTGCCCCGACATCGCCGACTACGCCAAGGGCGGGATTTTGAACTGGCGGGACCTGCTGGCGACGGCGGCGGTGGTCCGATCGATGCTCGGGATCAGCCCCAGCGCGTGGGAGGAGGCGCAAGCTGTGATGGGTGAAATGCAGGCTGCCGTGGTGGTCGCGTGCATCCTGCAGCGCGGCGCGGCCATCCGATCGGCCGGCGCCTATTTGCGCGGCCTGACCGAGAAGGCGAGGGTGGGCGAGTTCTCGCTTGGGCCGATCCTGATGTCGCAGGTCAACGCGCAGCTGCGCACCAAGCGGTCGGCGTGATGGCCGTGGCGGTCTTTGGGGAGGCGCGTGGCCGGCCGGCGGGTCGGTTCGAGGTTCGCGGCGGCGAGGCCGGAATCCCGCGGGCCGGGTTCGGGGTGTGCCCAGGCCGTTTCTGCCAGAGCGCATGGCGGCCAGTCGCTGTTGCTGGATCGGTTCGGTGCCGTCGATTGCTGGGATCGTCCCAAAATCCAGCGCGGCGTTTCCTCGCTGCCACTGCGTCCGCGGTGAATCGGCGTCGACAACGCGGGTCCCTGCCGCCGAATTTTTGGTCCGGCGTGGGGCGATGACGGCACGGCGACGATTGGTCGGCTCTCCCCATCGGGCAGAGCTCCCGGTTGCATGGCTGGATTCCTATGGCCGTCGCCGGCACGGCGGCCCCTGCGCCCGAGAATTTTCCCCTGCCGCCACCCGCAAGCGGGGCCCGTCGGCATTCCTCGCGCACGCGCCTTCGGCGCCAAAATTCACGGGCCGACGGGGCGCAGCGCTGCGCTCGCCCTCCGCCGGCGTCTCGCGGGCTCCGGCTCTGTGCCGCCTTCCCGGCCATGACGGATCGCCATCGCAACGGGGCGCAGCCCCACAAGATGGAGAGAGACTATGCGCAACATCGCCGAATTCACCCTCATCGGCCGCGTTGGGACCATCAAGCAGGTCGGCAAGACGGTCCGCGTCACCGTCTGCGCCAACTACCCCTTCAAGGACAAGGGCGGCGAGTGGAAGGACGACCAGCACTGGAACGAGGTGACGATCTTAACCAAGTCGATCCAGGACTACGTGAGCGAGCACGTCAGCAAGGGCGACCTGGTGCACGTGCGCGGCCGGGTTCGGCAGAACAGCTATGAGCGCGACGGCCAGCGGATCTACACTGTTGACCTGATCGGCCTCGAGTTCGGCCGGCTCGCCCAAGCCGCCGAGCGGTCCGCCACCTAAGCCAGAGACGGGGAGGCGCGAGCCTCCCCGGTCCCTTCCACCTTGAGTATCAGGACGGCAGTTTTCGTGACCGCGTCTGACGCGCCAGCGCGCGATCGGCGCGATTCTTCTTGGTGATCGCCGACATCAGCTCATCGTAGTTCACGCCGCTCTTCTCCAGGGCGCGCCGCGCGTCGGCGACGTCGAAGCCCAAGAGCTCGAACACGCTCATGTTCAGGCTCGTCGCGATGCGCTCGATCGTGCGGATCGTCGGATTCCCGATGCCGCGGACCATCGTGTAATAGGTGTGGCGCGCGAGCCCCGTCTTGGCCAGGAATGCCTCCGCGCCGCCATTTTCGATCTCGAGCTGCTGCATCCGAATCGCCAGCATCTCGTTCAGAACCGAGTGATCGAGAGACTGAGGCTTTCGGACGGGCGACATCTCGGCCGGCTCTGCTACGCGTTGGGTACGCTCCAGCATCACCACACCTCTGTGTCAAAGTCTAGAATATTGGACATTGGCGCAGCGAGTTTCTTGTTGAGGCGACTCGACTTAGCGCGCGCCGACACCGAATCGGCGCGGGCCCTGGCCGGCCTTACCCAGGAACGCGATCGGCTCGACGCCGGCCCGCTCGGCTATGAGCTCGATGTAGTCGAGACTTGGGTTCGCTGCATCGGTCATCAGGTGGAAGTAACTCGACCTTGGAATCCCGAGGCGCTCCGCGAAGGCGCAACGGGTGAGGCCCATCTCCTTGCGCAGGCACTCGAGAGCGTCCTGGAACGCAATAAGCAGCGTGTTGCCGTGAGCCGCGTGAGCGGCCTTCCGGCCGGATACCTTCGTGTTCATCGAGTCGCTCGCGTCCCTCGCTGATGCGACGTCGTCACTCCGGTGCGGGCGTATAACCCACACGTTGGACTGCCGTCTAACATTCAATATAATAGACGGATTCGATTCAACCAACAGGAGCGCGCTCGGACAAAGAAAAACCCGGCAGAGCCGGGTCTCTCAAGAGGGTCAGCGGGCTGGCGACGCCAATCGCCAGCGGTGCCTCGTAAACGCTACAGCATCCTAGCCCGCGCCACCCGACAGTTCAAGAGACTCGCGCGTTTTCACGCCACGGTCTTTGTTTGCCACGCGCTCTCGCGATGAGAGGACGCGAATGCAGATACCTGGCCTCAATCCCACCGCCCCCTTCGGGCCGCGGCCGTTGTCCGCGACTGCGCTGCGCGCGCAGCGAGACGTCACGCTGTGCGCCGGCAAGGCTGCACACAAGTGGAGGATGTTCCGCCACGTCTGCGAGGCGAGGGCAGAGCTCCGGCTCTCCGACCGATCGCTCACGGTGCTGAATGCACTGCTGAGCTTCCACCCGGACACGGTTCTCACGCTCGGGTCGGACGACCTTGTCGTTTTCCCCTCGAACCGGGAGCTATCAGTGCGGGCGCACGGCATTCCCGCCTCGACACTTCGCAGGCACATTGCTGCCCTGGTCGACGCCGGGCTCATCCTTCGCCGCGACAGCCCCAACGGAAAGCGCTACGTGAGGCGCGCGCCGGGCGGCGGCATTGAGCAGGCTTTCGGGTTCGACCTCAGCCCGCTCGTGGCGAGCGCGGAGGAGCTGGCTGGCCGAGCCGCCCGTACCATTGAAGAGCGCCGGGCAGTGGACGCGCTCCGCGAGCAGATTTCGCTTGCCCGCCGCGACATCGCGAAGATGCTGTCGTTCGGCGTCGAGCAGCACGTCGACGCCGGCCTTCCGGCGCTTCACCGCGAGTACAGGGAACTGCTTGACAGCCGGCCGCGGGCCGCGCGCAGAGAGACGCTGGAGCCGCTCGCTGCCGCGTTGGTCGAGCTATCGAAACGGATACTCCACATTCTGGAGACTCAGATCGAGGACGCGCCCCCTCGCGACGCGACCGGCGAAACGGAATGCCCGGCATCCGAAGGCAGCTACGGCGCCGGCGAGCCCCGTCAAGCCGAACCGAAGGGCGACGCTGCGCTCCCAGTCCCGGTGCGGCTGGTCGCCGAGAGGTGCCCCGACTTCGTCGACTACGCGCGCGAGGGTCTGCGCACGGCGCGCGACGTCACCGACACCGCGGCGATCGTGCGCCCGTTGCTCGGCGTCAGCCCGAGCGCTTGGGAGGAAACCTGCGCTGCAATGGGGCCTGGCCCGGCGAGCGTCACGCTCGCCCTTATCCTGCAACGCGGCAGCGCGATCAGGAACCCCGGCGGCTACCTGAGGACGTTGGCGCGACGTGCCTCGGCCGGCCAGTTCTCCGTGTGGCCCATGCTGATGGCGCTCGGCGCCACGCAGCGCCAAAATTCCGAGGCTGCGCGCACCCCACCCACCCCTTCCTTCCCGGACGAAGGTGCGTAGAGGCCGGTCATCCCTGCGCGGTCGCTTTTCCTCGCCGACGGCTATTGCCCGTCGACGGGCGGCAAACGTCCGAGCCGTTTCAAGAGGTCGTGGATTGCGCGGTCGACAATGCGCAAAGGCTGCGTGCGCTCCTCGGCGGCGAGCTGGCGAAGCGCGAGGTCAATGGCGCCGGGCAGGCGTAGCGCGTAGGGCCGCGACGACGCGCGCTCGCCATAGGCCTCGAACGGATTGCGATTGCGGTCGCGCGGCGACCGTGGCGCTTTCTTCGGCTGGTCGGGCTCGCCCGTCTCCGACGACAACCTCCTTTGCGCGGGCGGCGCCGGCGTGACCGGGTCATGATAGGCCGGGGTGACGACGACGGGCTGTAGCGGGGGCCTCTGTCCTGGCGGCGTGCCGACGCGTTGCGCGCGGAAAGCGTCGCGGGGCAGGGGAGGCCGATCCGGCTTCTCACTCGGCGCGCCGTCGCTCATGCTGCGGTCTCATCCGCGGAGCCTTGGCTCGCGGCGAGCAACTCGCGCACGACCTGGTCGGCGTTGTAGCGCGCCTTGCGCACGGACTCGTCCTTGTCGCTCATCTGGTAGAGCGTGCCGAAGCCGCTGGTCATCGTGCGGAAGGTCACGCGGCGGTAGAGCGCCGTCGCGCAGACTGGGACATGCTCCGAATCCAGGTAGGCGACGACCTCGCGCAGCGGGCGCGTGTTGCGGTCGAGGCTGTCGTACTCGTTGAACAACACGCGGTGCTGGCTCATCGGCAGCTGCGCCGTGGCGGCGTGCTGCTCGAGGTTGCGGATCGTTCGCACGACCTGCGACGCGTCGAAAGTGTGGACCTTGCAGGGCAGCACGACGAGGTCGGCGCGCAACGCCGCCTGGACTAAGACCTCGCCATAGTAACCGGGCGTGTCGATGACGACGACGTCGTAGCCGGCGAGCCGCTCCACAGCCTGGGCCAACGCCGCCTCGTCAGGTGCGCGGACGAGGTCGACGCCCTGAGGGCTCAGCCCGCGCGCGACGGACGATGCGTGCCACTGGTAGGAGGACCCCTGCGGGTCGGCGTCGACGATCGCGGCGGAGTAGCCGTGTTTGGCGAACTCGCCGGCGAGAATGATCGCGACCGTGGTCTTACCACTGCCACCCTTTGGGTTAGCCACTGCGAAAACGCTTGGCACGCCCACCTCCTGCTTCTCGTGGAATCGCTTGTCTAACATACGATATAATAGATATCTCGCAATACCGCAGTTCGTCATTCCGGAAGTGTGTGACTGCGGTGTTGCGATGCTCACGCGTTGCGGTGCTCGGGCAATGCGTCATTGCGGTATTGCGGCAATGTGTGAAGGCGGCAATGCGCGGATACAACAGCACGCTTTTATGGCGTTCCGGTATCGGCGGCGTAGCTCATTGAGGTACTGCCGCATTAGCGGACTTCGTCATTGCTGAGTTGCGGTGAGATTATCCGGAAGATCCGTATCGGGTGATGGGCTGCTTCCCTGGTCGTGAACGCCCTTCTTTGGAATAGGTCTGACAGTCGATTTATTAGATGTTAGTTGACAAGATACCGGTTTGTAGGCCAAACCGGGTGACGACTGCTGCACGCAGTCGGAGAGCGCTGACGCGCGATGGCGGCAGAGCCGCGCGAACGGGAAGGAAGGGGAGCGCCGATGGTTCGCTCCGCGAGAGAACCGCGACGCAAGCCGAGGCTCCGGACCGAGTTGTCGGATGCCGACGAGGCGCGGCTTCAGGCGGCCGTTGTGCTGTTCGGCGTGCCGAAGGCTGAGGTGGTGCGGCGCCTGATCCGCGCGTCAGTGCAGGCGGGGCCAGCACTGTCGGCGGAGAATACACGCGCCGTCGTCGAGCTCGCCCAGCAGGTCCGGATGGTCGGCCGCAACCTCTCGCAGGTCCTGCGCGCGATCCACCGCGGCCAAGCGGTGCGCATCGAGGACACCGAGCCGGTGTGGCGCGGCCTGCACGAGGTGGTTGCCGCCATCAACGACGAATTGACCGAGATGACCGTGGCCTACGGTTCGAAACTGCGCCGGCAGGCCGGGCTTCCGCTGCCATCCGAGATCCCGACCGAGGAGGCGTGATGAACCGCGCAGCCCAGATCGCATGGTGGGTCGCGCAGGTCGAGGCCGCACGGACAGCTGTCACCGAGGCCGCCGCGTCACGGCGCCGACCCCGAGCCTTTGGCGGCCTTGACGACGAGCCGAGACGCCGGGCGGCGCGGGTTGCGCCGCTTCCGAAAGTGCCACCTGCAGACCAGGTCATCCGCGGTCATACAATCACCGGCGGTCGTGACGAAGAGCGCTCGCGGTCGTTGCCGGCGTCGTCGGCTGGGGGAGGTGGCGGTGGACCGCCCCCGGTTCGTCCTGCCGCGCGGGCGCCGATCCCCGGCGGCGCGGGCGGGGCAGGGCCGGGCGCCGTCGGCCGCGCGCGCCAGCTCGCCGCTGGCTACCAGCCTGCGGTCATCAAGGTGCTGTCCTGGGCGCACGGGACCGTCCGGGCCACCAAGACGGGGCAGTACGTGCAGCGCGAGGACGTGCCGCTCGAAACCCACGACGGCCGCATGTTGACGGACCGCGAGGCGGTCGCCGACGAGATCAAGGCGTGGTCGGTCAACTTCTCGAAGCGGGCCGAGAGCCAGGACGTCGCCGCAGTCCGCCTGATGCTGCGCGGCGTGAAGGATACTGAAGAGGGCCGCGAAACCTACGAGAAGGCGATCGCTGCCGGCTTCGCCGGGCACCGCTACGCGTACCGGCTCGACACGAAGTCATCCGGCGACCTCGAGGCGCGCCTCGTCATCGCCTTGGCAGGGCCGGCGAAGGAGCGGTTCCGCGTCCGCGAGGAGCGGGTCGGAGACCACGAAAAGCAGTTCACCCGGAAGTGCTTCGACATGGCCTCGGAAGGAAAGATCGCGGATCGCATCCATGCCGCGACCGGGATTGGTACCCAGGCAATCGGCGTGTCGCCCGGAATGACCAACCACGGCCGCAACGGCGTGACCTATCGACTCAATAAGCTGGTCGAGCACGGCGCAGTGGTCGACGACAAGGGCAAGGCCATCGCCAACGTCGCCGACACACGGGTCGCGGCGCGCGAGTGGGGGCCGTCCCTTCGCTCGCAGTCGGTGCGCGACACGATGCACCTCATGCTGTCAGCGAAAGCGGGCACCAATGTCGAGGCCTTGAGACGGGCCGCGCGCTCCTTCCTGCAGGACCGCTTCGGTGACCACAAATTCATGTTCGGCATCCACGTCGATAAGGAGGCGGCCGGCCACATCCACGTCCACGCCGTGATCGCCGCGAAAGGCGAGTCCGGCCAGAAACTGCACCCGGGGTCCGAAACGTTCCGCGAATGGCGCACGGCATACGCCCAGCACGCCCAGGCGGAGGGGCTGCGCATCGTAGCAACCTCGGCGCGGGAGCGCGCGTCGTCGCAGAGCTACGGCCCGAAGGACAAGGCCATAGTCGAGACGGCGGAGCGGCCGCGAACCGCTCGCGAAGCAAGGGATCGCGCCTATGCCGCCGATCCGGCTAACCGGCGGCTGATCGACAATGCCCGGCAGCGGATCGCGACTGCGCGTGCAAATCCGATCAGCTTGCCGAAGTCGCCGCCGGCTCGCAAAGTTGTGAATGAAAGCGTGTCGGCCTGGCGAACGGTAGCGGCCGAACAGCCGGCCAATCCGATCGCCAAGGACATGCTCGAACGTCTGTTGATGGCGCAGGCCATCGGGGGGATACTTCAAGCAATCGGACGTCGTGTCGAGCAGATCACAAAGGAAGATAGCGGCATGGCCATTTCATCTGAACAGATGGCGAAGGACCTTCGCGTGATGAACGAGGCGGTCTCGCGAACGAGCGACCTTCTCGTGGGAGAGACCAAGCAGCAGTTCCGCGAGACGTCTGCTCGCTATCTCGAAACTCTGGCCAACCGCATCGACCTTCAACGAGTCCAGGAGCGCGGCGTCGAACGACTCAGTCGCGGCGAGGTCGAGTCCATCGTGGGAACGAATGCAGACCGGCTTATCGAGCGAGCCCAAGAAATCCGCCTTAAGGAAGAACGCGAGGCCGCATCCGCGGAACAAATCGCCGCTCGCGCGGTCAATGCCGAGCGGAGACAAGAGGCCGGTGTTGCGTTGGATGCGACATCGCAGCGTGAGCTGCGAGCCGAACGAAGCATTGTGGCCGGATCGCAGCAGGCCGCGTCAAGAGAGGCGCGGGAGGCTGCCGCCGCTGCCGAGGCTGCGCGAGCGATTGCGGAACATCCCGGTCAGCCGATTCCCGCGGCGCTTGTGCAAACGGATGCGCTTGCGAAGCTCCGCGCGGAGCAAGAACAAGTTATCCGGGAGATCGAAGCGAGCGAGCGGGCGACGGCACAATCAACGAAAGGTCAGCGTCTAGTCTAGAGAGACGCCTTGTTTTTGAATATTCTTGCGGCGGCCATCTTGGCTTCTTGGCGCTAAGCGTAATTAGAGTGGACTATCAGGTGCCAATGGCGTCGTCGCACGCGGACCGTCGCAAGTGTCCACCCGCGTTGCTATCTCCCATACCGCGCTCGGTCGCGCTGAGGTGGCGTTAGGGACGACGATCATTCCCTATCTTCCCTTAACGTGAGGCCTGTGGCATTCTAAAGCCTATGAGGGTTGGCATCTGGCTCCGCAGGTTGCTCCCGATCCTAGCGGTTTTGGGGCTCATTGCCGGACCGTTCGCTGTATCGGCGAGCGGTGCTGTCGTGCAGGCTGCCTCCGCCCTGTCGATGTCCGACATGGCGGAGGACATGTCCTGTTGTCCGGTTGAGAAGCCAAACCTGCCAGATTGCCCGAAATCGTGCCCGTTGATGGCGCTTTGCATGGCCAAGTGCTCCTCGGTGTCGTCGACACCTTCGAGCCTCGTCGTCTTTTGGGATCAAACAGATACGCTCCTCCCGGCCAACGCCGTGTTCGGCGACGCGCTTGTGATAGAACCCCCAGCTCGACCTCCGCGAATCTAGAACATCGCCGGCGGCGTTAGCGCGCCGGACGTGTCGCCCTAGCAAGGCTCGGGCGGCCGAGAGCGCGTGGCCCTAAGCCACGCCATGCCGGGCCATGTGCACGGTACTTCGATGAATCTAGGACTTTCAAACGATGACCACTTCTAAGAAGCGCGCCGCCGCGGGCGCGCTCGCAGTCGCACTCTGCGTGGCAGGCCTCTCGACGGCGCAAGCAGAGGTCACGGACTATGAATTCCAGCTCCTTCAGACCGACGTCAAGCAGGGCAACGCGGCCATCGTCGATGTCCGCCTCGTCGACAAGCGAACCGGTTCATTAGTGGCCGACGCCGTCATCTTTGCAACCCGGATCGACATGGCGCCAGACGGCATGGAAACGATGACAGCGCCAATCGAGGTTCTCCCCTCGACGGAGCCGGGAGTCTATCGTTTCAAGGCGAACCTGGTGATGGCCGGCGGATGGCGCCTTTCGCTCGGAGCGAAGATACAAGGTGAGACCGGCACGCTCGAAAGCAAGCTGGTCCTGAAGGCCACGCCGTGAGGCGGATCTCTCTGTGGGTCTTCGCCCTTGCCGCTGTTCTGGCGGCGGGGATCGGAGGTTATTGGGCTGGCGTCCGGGGTTTACCCGTGGCCGGCCTCCGCGAATGGCTTGATGGCGAGGGAACCCCTGTAACGGCTCAGCCCAAGGCCACGGGGGCGATCATCTATTATCAGGATCCTGACGGCAAGCCGGCTTATTCGACGACGCCGCGCCAGACCCGAGACGGCCGGGCTTTCCGCGCCGTTCGTGCCAGCGAGGATGTGAGCTTCGAGGAAAGGCCGCCGGCGACGGCCGATGCCACCCCGCGGCGCATCCTCTACTACCGCAATCCGATGGGCCTGCCTGACACCTCGCCGACGCCGAAAAAGGATTCGATGGGGATGGATTACATCCCGGTTTACGAGGGGGAAGATGATGGTAGCCCCGTCGTGCGGGTGCCGCTTGGTGTTGATTTCCACTGAGATCTGACCCGGCAGGAGCGGATTTTTCCATCGAGAAGTGACCCATGTTTTCACCACGTCTCACGCGGCCCACGCGGGAGACAGCGGAGTGATCGACATGGAGTTATTGAG
>NZ_CACSAS010000038.1:0-12351 GCF_902703545.1 Starkeya nomas | reverse complement strand
GCCGGAGATCGCGGAGGCGGTCGACGGGAAGCGGCTCGCCATGAAGCTCGCCATCGCGATGGCCAAGGCGCGCGGTCTCGGCGATGTCCACGACTGAGTACATCTCCCGTCGCGCCTTCCTCGCCGGGCTCGCTCTGCTCGCAACCGGCGCGCGGGTGGAACAGGGCTTTCCCACCCCACCCGAGGTGCTGGACTATTTCCGCGACAAGAAGCTCGCGCCGCGCTTCTCGTGGCTGGACGTCTGGGGCGAGGAGCACGCCCACGCCTTCACCGTCGCCGGCGTGCTGGAGGACAAGGTGCTCGCCGAGTTCCGCGCCGGGATCGACCAGGCGCTGACGCACGGCACGGGATTCGACAAGTTCAAGGCCGACATGGAGCGGCGGCTGAAGCCGCTCGGGTGGTGGGGACCTCGGCGTGTCATCGACCCCGAAGGGACGAAGATGAAGACCGTCGACTTCACCCGCCCCCGGCGGCTGGAGACGACGTTCTGGTCGAATGTGCGCGCCGCCCGTGCCGCTGGCCAATGGGACCGGATCCAGCGCACCAAGCGCGCCTTGCCCTTCATCCTCTACGTGCGCACCACGGCCGGGGATCCCCGGCAGGAGCATCTTCGCTGGGCCGGCATCATCCTGCCCGTCGATCATCCGTTCTGGCGCACCCACTTTCCGCCCAATGGCTGGGGCTGCAAGTGTGCCGTCCGCCAGATCACCGCCGCGCAGGCCGAGCGCCTTCTCGGCCGACCGCCGGAGGATGGCGGGATCATCTACCGCGACACGCCGCCGGCGGAGCGCATGCGGACCTTCGTCAACAAGCGCACGGGGGTGCGGACGCAGGTGCCGGACGGCATCGATCCCGGCTGGCACACCAATCCCGGTGTCGGCCGATCGCGCACCCTGGGACGCATCCTGCAGGATCAGCTCGACACCACACCGGCCGACATGGCACGCCCCCGTATCCAGAAGATCATCGCGGATGACGGGTTTCTGTCGCACGTGCTGCGCGCCCGACGGTTCGGCATCGAACGCGCGGCTGTCAAAAAGGCTCTGAAGGACGCCGGCCGGGAAACCGCCGCGGTCGACCTGAGCCATCCGTGGCCGCGAGCGGCGTGGCCGGTGGCGACCATCAATGACGGGCTCGCTCGCGACATCGGCGCCAAGCTCAGGACCGTGACGGCGACCGACGCCGCCATGGCTCACAACCCCACCCATCCGCTTCCGGCAGCGATGTGGCGTCTCGTCCAGCTCATGCTTGACGGCTCCGACATCTGGCGCCGGCGGTCGGACGGGCGACTGCTTGCGATGATCGAGATCGACGGCAAGTTCTATATGTCTTGGATCGACCTCGGCGCCGGCGGGCATCTCGAAGTCGCGACGCTGTACCCGAGCTCGCGCGGGCGGGACACCGGCTATGTCCGCAATATCCTGGAAGGGTGCGACCGGGTGAGATGAAGATGAAGTCGCGGAGGGAGGGCGTCACATCCTCCGTGCGCGGGCGTACCCACGCGTGGACGGCTATTTCTCCGCGACCGGATAGTACCTCCGCCATCGGGCATGTGCAACGATGCGGCTAGGCGAGGAGTGGCGGCGGGATGTGTGCGGGGTGTGAGGCGTTCTCGTGGGGGCAGTGGTTCTATGATTGGCAGACGCTGATCTCCGGCGCTCTGGCGCTTGCGGCGGCCTTGATCGCGGCAATTCTCCTCCACCGCCAGAACTGGCTCACCAAGCGCCAGATGGCCGATGAAAAAGACAGGCGGGCCACGCAGCAGGCGCGCAAAGCGATGGCCTTGCGTTCGAAGATGCACATCATGTTGGACAGCGTAGGAGCCTTCGCCAAGGCCAGCTTCATGTGGACCTTTAATCCGACGGACACGTCCAGGAGGAAGCTCGGAGAGCCTGCGCCAGATCTACCCGTGCAGGCGATAGCTGGGTTGGCCGAACTCATAGAGCATGTCGACGAAAAGACGGCAGGTTGGATCGCGGAGTTGTTGCGCCTGGTCCAGACGTTCTCCGCTCGCCTTCCAAATCGCGAGTACGAAATCGACTTTCTCGTAAGGGACGCCATAGCCATTCAGTCCATGGTCGACGCAGCATACCCCTACGCTTGGCGGCTAACGGCGACCTATGATCCGACCGGTATCGATGTCGAGAACATCCAGCGCGCCTTCGACACCTGCGCAAAGGCGTACCTAGGCCGGGACTGGCCCGATCACATTTCCTTCCGAAACCACCGTGTGCAGATGGTCCGCGACTATCTGGAGCTCAATTTCGCAGCGGCGGCCTCTGCCGGCGAAACACCGTCCGGGTGAGGCATCGGGCGGCACAAAACCCAAACGGCCGCCCACGGCTTTCAATCCCCCTTCAAAAACGATCCTGATAGGATAGGGTCGCCCGCGTTCGCGATGGCAGGCGCATCTTCGGCCGGTGACAGCTGTCACCGGCATTCCGGTTCGGGGCTCGCCTAGCGTGCCCCCATGTCGCACCGCTCCGCAACCCAGACCGACCCGATCACCACCGGCGTCATCGCCGGCGAGCTCGCGGCGCTTGATGCCTCCGGCAACCCGCCGGCGTGGATCAAGGTCGCGCCGCTCGGCCGCGTGACCACCCGCGACGGCCGCTCCTACGCCTTCGATCCGGCGTCACTGGTGGCGCGGTTCGAGGCGGACGGGATCTCGATCCCCGTCGACCTCGACCACAGCGTGCCGCGCAAGGCCATGTTCGGCGAGGCCGGCACCGTCGTCGGATGGGTGCCGGAGCTGCAGGCGCGCGCTGATGGTCTCTGGGCCCGCGTCGACTGGCTCGATGCCGGCAAGCAGACGCTCTCCGCGCGCACGCATCGTTTCGTCTCCCCGACCTTCCACCATGACGACGCCGGCAACGCGACCTGGCTGCACTCGGTCGCGCTCGTGCCGGCGCCGGCGCTCGCCATGCCCGCCGTCGCCTCGGCCGGCCCCACCACCCAGAAGGATCAGCCCATGCTGAAGAAGATCGCGGCGGCGCTCGGCCTGACCGAGACCGCCGACGAAGGCTCCTGCCTTTCCGCCATCGCCAGCCTGAAGACCGATACGGTCTCCAAGGCGATCCACGAGCAGACGCTCGCCAATCTCGCGGCCGCCACCACGGCCAGGGATGCGGCCGAGGCCAAGATCGCGGAGCTCGGCGCCGAAGCCCACAAGAAGGCCGTCGAGGAACTCCTCGACAGCGCCCTGCAGAAAAAGAAGATCACGCCGGCGCAGCGGGGCGAATACGCCCTGCTGTGCGCCACCGCGAGCGGCCTGGAGCAGGTCCGCGCCCTGCTGGAGAAGACCCCCGCCAATCTGCAGGCGTCGGCGCTGGACGATCGGGAGACGCCGTCCGGCGAAGTCACAATCAGCTCGGCCACCTTGGCCGCCAAGGCCGTCGCCTACCAGAAGAAGATGGCCGCGGACGGCGTGTTCCTGTCGACGGCGGATGCCGTCATGGCCGTGAAGGAGCGCAAGCAGTGAGGCCGTTCATCAAGTCCTATATCGGCGCTGCGAGCGTCGATCCGTACCTCATCGTCAAGGCCGCGGCGCCGGCGGCCGGAACGACCGTCCGTGCCGCGGCCGGTGCCACCGAGACCATCATCGGCGTGACCGACGAGCTCGGCGGCGATCAGGGCGGCACCGTCGACGTTACGCTCGCCGGGCCCGCCCAGGTGCGCCTGGGCGGCAACGTCGCCTTCGGGGATCCGCTGACCAGCGATGCCGCCGGCAAGGCGGTGAAGGCCCTGCCGATTGCCGGCCAGACCGTCGTGATCGTCGGCTGGGCCGGCTCTCCCGGCGCCGCCGACGACATCATCCCCGTCACCGTCGCCAAGAGCCTGCTGGCCACGCCGGCGGCCTGACCGCGCGCCGGCCCACCGCAGCACCGCCAATCGAGGACACACATGGCTCCCCGTCGCTCTTTCACCGTCGACCCGGTCCTTACCGCGGTCGCCATCGCCTACCGCAATCCTGCGCAGGCGCTCATCGCCGACGAGGTGCTTCCGCGCCAGGACGTCGCCCAGGAGCGCTTCGCGTGGACGTCCTACCCGCTGGCCGAGAACTTCACCGTTCCCGAGACGCTGGTCGGCCGCAAGGGCAAGGTCAATGAGGTCGACTTCTCCGGCAAGGAGGAGACCGGCGAGGTCGAGGACCACGGTCTCGACGCACCCGTCGTCGTCAGCGACGTCAGGGCGGCGGAGGCGGCGCGTGCCGCCGGTCGATCCATGTACGACCCCGAGGCGCGCGCGGTCGAAGGGCTCACCGATCTGATCACGCTGGCGCGCGAAGTCCGTGTCGCGGCTACCGTGCAGGATCCCGCCAACTACGCGGCGGCGCGCAAGGTGGTGCTCGCCGGCGGCGACCAGCTCGACGACTTCGAGAACAGCGACCCGATCGAGACCATCACCGAGGCGATCGAGGGCACGCTGATCTTCCGCCCGAACACCTGCGTCATGGGGCAGGTGGGCTGGTCCAAGGTCCGCCGGCACCCCCACCTCGTCAACGCCGTCAAGGGCAACCTGACCGAGAAGGGCATGATCACCCGCGAGCAGTTCTGCGAGCTGTTCGAGATCGAGCGGCTGCTCGTCGGCGAAGGGTACGTGAATCTCTCCCGAAAGGGTCAGGCGCCCAATCTGCAGCGCGTGTGGGGCAAGAGCATCGCTCTGCTGCACATCAACAGGGCGGCGGCGCCCGGCCAGGGCATCACCTGGGGAATGACGGCGCAGTTCGGCACGCGCATCGCCGGCCGCATCGAGGACCCGGATCTCGGCCTTGAGGGCGGCTACCGCGTGCGTGCCGGCGAGCGGATCCGTGAGCTCGTGGTCGCCAAGGATGTCGGCTACCTGATCCAGAACGCGGTGTCCTGACCATGGCATCGCGCCCGACCAGGACCAAGGCGGCCAAGGCCGCCGAGCAGAATACCCCAGAGGGGGCGTCTGGTACGGCTCGCGAGGCCCCCAGCGCCGGTAGCGGTGCCGAGGAAATCGATGCCTCGGCCGGGACTCAGTCCGCGCCCCCGTCACCCATTCCTGCGCCCCAGCAGCCGGACGAAGCGTCGGGGCGAAAGGCAGAGCCGGAGGCCGAGCTCGTCGAAGGTGTCGACGGGGAGGCCGCCCAGGCGACGGCGGGCGAGGTAACGCTCGGGCAGCCGTCGCCGGAAACCGGCGAGGCATCGGAGGGCGGCTCGGCTGCTGCCGCCCCCGCTGCCGTCCCCTTCGATCCCGTGGCGTTCGTCGCCGGACTGTCGGAGGCGCAGCTCGTCAAACTCGCGATGCTCCTCAACGGTCGGCCCGCACTGGTGGCCGAGCGTTCCCTCAATCCGCCGGAGGCCATGGCTGCCGGCAATCTGACGATCACGGCGGACGAGCCGGTCCACGTTTTCACAGTCGACGCCCGCCTCAAGAAGGACGGGCGCTATTTCGAGCCGGGTGCGTCCGTGCTGCTCACCCGCAAGGAACACGGCGAGCTGAAGGCCGCCGGCGTCGTCTCGGCCGACTGGCCCGACTGAGCTCGGCCGACCGCGCCGCACGCGACAGCCGCGCGGGAGCCGCGCGGCCCGGACCTCCGGGCCCCTGACGGGGGCGGTTCGCCGCCCCCGTCCTTCTTCCTCAGGAGCGCCTCATGTCCGACATCCCCGACGACCAGCCTCTTTCCGACGCCGCCGCCGGCTTCGCCAAGGAACAGCTCAAATCCTTCATCGAGCGTATCGAGCGCCTCGAGGAGGAGAAGAAGACCATCGCCGACGACATCAAGGATGCCTTCCTGGAGGCGAAGGGCATGGGCTTCGACGTGACGGCGCTGCGCGAGGTCCTGAAGATCCGCAAGCAGGACGCGGACCAGCGCGCCGAGCACGAGGCGATCCTCGATCTGTATCTTCAAGCCATGGGGATGGTCGGCTGATGAAGTCCCGTCGAGATCTCCCTGCGTTCGCCCGAACGGTCGCTCCAAATGGCCAGGAGCACTATCTCGTCAACGGCTCGGCCGCCGGTGTCCATCTTTATGCCGAGCGCCGGCAACTGGCCGAACCCATTGTCGGCAGGAGCGAACTGACCACCGATGTGGTGGCCATCACCATCCCATATTCGGAATTCGCCGAGGTCAGCTGGGAAGAGCTTGGCGAGATTGCGGATGGGGAGGCATCGATCTGATGTCCGCGACCTTCGCCGCTCTCGCCGATGTCCTGGCCCGCTATCCCAACGAGGCGACCATCCTCGCCGCCAATGAGGAGACCCGCGAGCGCGACGACGCGCGCATCGAGGCCTCGCTCGTCGATGCCAGCGCGGAGATGCGCGTCGTGCTGTTCGCCCGCTACTCGCGGGCCGAGCTGGAGCGCGTCGACGACGACAGCCGCGAGGCGCTGCGGATCTACGCCACCGACATCGCCCTCTACCGCGTCGCGCTCTCCTTCGGGCGCGGCAATGAGCGCGTGAAGGAGCGCTACGACATCGCCATCAAGCGCCTGGAGGCCATCGCCGCCGGCAAGGGCGCCCTGACCTTCGACGGGCCGGGAGGCGGCGGTCTGCCCGGTGGCGGGCAGCCGGGCGAGCCCAGCTCGGTCGGCCCGGCCGAGCCCATCGTCGTGGCTCCCGATCGCCTGTTCACCCGTCACCGCATGCGGGGGCTGTGATGGATGGGATCCGCATCGTCATCGATGTCGACGGCGTGCTGCCTTCCGCCATTCTCGCGCGGCTCGCGGCCGGCAGCGACGACACTCTGCCGCTCATGACCAACATCGGCGGGGTGCTCGAAAACTCGACGCTTGAGCGCATCGATGACACCAAGACGGCACCGGATGGCACGCCCTGGGTGCCGAACAGGGCGGGCACCTCGACGCTGCGGGAGACCGGCCAGCACCTGCGAGGCAGCATCGGCTTCATCGCGGCGCCGGCGGAGGTGCAGGTCGGCGCCGCCTGGGAATATGCGCACGTCCACCAGGACGGCGCGGTCATCAAGCCGAAGGATGCGGCGCGGCTGCATTTTATGGTCGGCAACCGGCACGTCTTCGCCCGTCAGGTGACGATCCCCGCGCGTCCCTTCGTCGGCGTGTCGGCCGACGACGAGACCGCGATCGAGCGCGTGACGCTGGATTGGTTGTCCGGTCTCATCTCCGGCCTGCCGGGAGATCGCCCATGATCGCCCCGCGCACGCTCGCCCAGCGCCTGCAGGACGCCCGCGTCGCCCAGCTCGTCGCCGCCATCGTCGTCACGCTGAAGCCGCTCTTTCCGGGCGTCGAGGTGCGCGAGCTGCCGGGCCGCATCGACATATCCGACATCATCGCCGGCGATATCTTCCCGCCGCCGATGATCGGCGTGACCTTCCAGCGCGTGCGCCAGCCGATCAATGTCGGCGGCTCCTTCGATCTGCCCGTCGAGCTCGTCGCCTACATCGTCACCGAGGAGATGGCCATCGGCTCGCGGGCGGAACGGCGCGAGACCATTGCGCATGCGCTCGGCTTCGGGTTGTTCGAGATCCTCGCCGATCCCGATCTCACCCTGCCGCGCTGGGGCCTGACGTCGATCAGCCTGCCCGAGGACGCCGAAATGCGCCCGCTGGTGACCGCTGCCTCCTACGGCAAGGGCGTCGGCTACTACACGCTCACCTGGCGCCAGGCGCTCAAGGGGTTCGGCGGCGATCCGCTGGAGCGCATGCGCTACACCGCCGTCGAGGCCGTCGAGGATGGCGAGATCGTCCACTTCCCGCCCGATCTCTCGGGGGCGCCGGTATGAGCCACCTGGAGTCCTATCGCTGGCGGCAGATGGAGAGGCGCCTGACCACGCTGGAACGCAGCCTGGGCGACGCCCATCAGCGCATCGCGCGCGTGATGATTCCCGGCAAGGTGGCCGAGATCCGCTCGGTGGGCGACGACTGGCAGGTCCGTCTCGACCTTGGCCTTAGCGCCGACCAGGACAAGCCCGTGCTCTCGCCCTGGCTGCGCGCGCAGCCGGTGAGCGCCGGCAAGCTGAAGGTGAAGGTGCGTCCAACGATCGGCGAGAGGTTCGCCATGATCTCGCCCTCCGGCACTGTGGGCGAAGGCAGCTGGTGCGTGCGCGGGCCGTTCGACCAGGACCATGAGGCTCCGGCCGGCGCGCAGGATGTCGTGCTCGAAGTCGGCAACAGCAGCATCACCATCGAGGACGGCAAGGTCCTCATCAGCACCGGCAAGGGCTCGTTCGAACTCGACGGCGATCAGTTGCGGCTCAACGGAAAAGCCATCGCGCTGTCGAGCGAGGAGCTCACGCACAACGAGAAGAACATCTCGTCCGGCCACGTCCACTCGGGTGTCACACCCGGCGGCGCCGATACCGGCCCGCCGGCATAGGAGAGAACCATGACCAAGAAGGAATACCGCATCACCGCCGCCCGCCCCATCGATGGCCGCATGCGCAAGCCCGGCGAAACCGTGTCGCTCGATCAGCGCCAGTACGACACCGAGAAGCGCTGGGGCGGGCTGGAGCTCGTCCAGGCGGAGTTGCCCAAGGGGCGCAAGCCCGCCGCCGGCGGCGACAAGGCCGACTGACACCGCGGCTTGAAGGGGCCTTCACATGGCGCTGACGACACGCACGGGCATGGACAGGGCGACGGGTAAGCTGTTGCGCGGGCGAGCTCACGGAGAGCAGTCCGTGCGCGACATCCTCTCCACGCGCAAGCTCCAGCGCGTCATGGAGCTCGATTACGGCTCCGACCTCCACGCGCTGCGCGGCGAGAACATGACCGCCGCCAATGTGCTGCGCGCCTATGCCGAGATCGTCGGCCAGGTGCACGCGGAGGAGCCGGGCGTGAGGATCGCCCGCATGGAGCCGACCTATCTCGAAGGTCGGCAGGGCGCCATCGGCTTCAACCTGCAGAACCTGTTCTATCCGTACGGTCATCTCGGCGACTACAGCGTCGTGGAGCATTTCAGCATGATGCTGCCGGCGGCCGTGCTCATGCGCGGGAGCGCCGCGGCATGACGGACGGGGTGACGGTCAAGGCACTGGCCGGGCTGCCGCCGGCGCAGTCCATCGAAGAGTTGAGCTGGCAGGTGATCGTCGACCGGATGGTCGCGCGGTTCCAGGAGCTCTGGGCGATCG
Source organism: Starkeya nomas (assembly GCF_902703545.1). Lineage (NCBI taxonomy): Bacteria > Pseudomonadati > Pseudomonadota > Alphaproteobacteria > Hyphomicrobiales > Xanthobacteraceae > Starkeya > Starkeya nomas. The sequence continues at coordinate 3,282 of NZ_CACSAS010000038.1, read as the reverse complement.
AGCGCGAGGCGAACCCGGAACTTCCGGTCATCGACACGCTGCACCTGCGCAGCGATCCCGGCCGCAAGCTGATCGAGCTCGCGGCCTATGTCGAGATGGCGCTCCGTGGCCGCGTCAACGACGCCTTCCGCAGTGGCCTCCTGTTCTACACGGGCGACACCGACGCCGATCATCTGGTCTTTTTCTACGATGTCCTTCGCCTCCTCGGCGAGCGGGACGATGCGCTGAAGTCGCGCACGGTCCTCGCCATCGCCGGCAGGTCGCCGGGCGGGCCGAAGGAGCGTTACGAGGCCATCGCCCGCGCGGCCGATGTGCGCGTGCGCCACGCCCACGCCTACCGCGTCGGCCGTGATCCCACCGTGCATGTCGCGATCTGGTCGACCGACAACAACGGGATGGCCGACGCGGCGCTGATCGCCAAGGTGCGCGCGGCGCTGGAGAGCCCGGCTCACGGCGTCATCAACGACGTCTTCAACGTGCGAGCAGCAGTGTTCGCCGCCGCGGATGTGACCCTCGACGTCTGGCTGCTGCCCGACGCCATGGAGTCGATCCTCAGTGCCATACCCGGTGTCGTTACCAACGCCTGGTCGGCCGAGACCGGCATGGGCATGGACCTGGTCGCCGAGTGGGTGCAGGGCCGAGCCATGATCGCCGGCGTCCAGCGGGCCCGCATGACCTCCGACGAGATCAAGGCCGAGCCCTATCAGGCGATCTCCATCCGCAGCCTGTCCGTCAATTTCCGTGGGAGGGCCTATTGATGGCTCACGATGCCGCGGCCCTCCTGCCGACCTCCGCCGGCGTCTACGAGCGCACGCTGGCGCGGGCGACCGATCCGACCGACATCCTCGGCCCGTCGATCGACGCCCTGCACGGCCGCAAGCTCAACAATCCACCCGCATCGGCGCTGCCGTACCTCGTGTGGGAATACGGCCTCGGCATGCTCTCGCCGTACCTCCCGAATTTGTACGATCTCCTCGAGGAGGGCGTCGACTGGGAGCGGGTGCGCGGCACGCCCGCCGCTGTGCACCAGGCGCTCGGCTGGATCGGCTATTCGGCGACGCTCGAATACGCCCCGCCGCGCCGGCGCTGGTGGAACCACATCCAGCTCGGACTCGATCGCGTCCGCGACGACGAGACCGATCTCGTGCGCATCGACGGCCTGACATGGCTGTCCCTGCCGCTGCGGTCGGACTGCTGGCGCGCCCATTGCGGCTATGACGTGCGGGCGCTGGAGGCCGACGAGGGCCGCGCCGACGAGACCATGTGGGACGACGATTCCGGTGTCGTCATCGACGGGGTGCGGACCAAGTGGAGCTTCGGCCGGCCGGTCTACATCGTCCACGACATGGCGCAGGCCGAGCTGGAGGCGCTCGGCGTCTGGCTGGAGCCGATCGAGGGCGCCGACCTGACATGGGGCGATTTTCCATGGGGCGCCTTCCCGTGGACCGCTGACGGCGCGCTGGCGCGCTCCTCGTCCATGATGCAGGCGACGGGGCCCGGCCCGGCATGGGCCGTTTTCAAGGATGTCGCTGGCGCGGTCCTGTTCTATCGGCGCTGCCGCGTCCGGCGCCCGGTCATCGAGACGCTGGAGGGCGTCTACCGGGTCGGCGCCAGCCGCTTCGATCCGGCGCCGGCGGCGACCCGCTATCTCTATGTCGAGGCTCTGACCGCCTTCGGCGAGGGGCACGGCAGCACCGCCGCCAGCGTCGGCTTCATCCTTTCCGCGACACCGGCGGCCGGCTTCAAGCCGGGGCTCCAGCACCTGCCGCCGGGAGCCCTTGAGCCGGCCGGCCCGGTGATCGGCGAGACCCCCATCAACATCGAGTTCGGGCGCACCGTGCGTGAGCGCGTCGCCTGCCTGCTGAGGTTCTGACATGGCCTTTGAGCACGAGAGCTTTCCCGACACCCATGACCGGTTCGCGGCCATGCCCGACTTCGCCGGGCTCGTCTTCCGTGGCCGGACCTATACGCAGTCGGCCGAAAGCAATGAGATGCAGTCGATCATCCGCGCCAGAACAGCGCGGATCGGTAACATGGTCGGGCGCGACGGCGATCGCCTCAACGGCGCGGCCGTGGTGGTCGACACCGAGGCCGGCACGATCACGCTGACCGAAGGCTTCATCTACGCGGCCGGCGACGTGCGGCGCGTGCCGGAACGGATCATTGAGGGCGTGGATCTCGCCGGCGACGTCTCGATCGGCATCCGCATCACGCGCAGCTATGTCACCGCCGACGATATGCCGGAGTTGCGCGGCCTCATTCCCGGCTCCGCCGGTGAAGGCGAGGACGGCGCCGCGCGTGTGATCGAGGCGGTGAGCTGGTCGCTGCGTTCGCTCGATGAGCCGGGCGACTACTACCAGGTGTACCTTGTTCGCGGCGGCACCGTGCTCGACCAGACGCCGCCGGCGAACCTGACCACGATCGCCCAGCAGATCGCCGCGAAGGACCGCGCTGTTACCGGCGGAAACTACGTGATCGAGGGCTGTCAGGTGACGGCCATCGGACAGGTCGGCGCCGCCATGCACTTCGCCGTCTCAGAGGGCGCGGCGTCGATCTACGGCTACACCCGCACCCGCTCGGCGGCGCTGCGCTATGGCGAACCGCTGAGCTGGGACACCGAGGAGGTGGACGCCGAGCCGCATGTCTTTTCGGATGGCGGCACCGGCACCGCGATCATCGCGCTCAATCGCGGGCCGGTCGACCAGATCAGCAGCGTCATCGTGACCAAGCAGATCACGCAGACGGTCGTCCGTGGCAGTCCCAACAACACCGCCGACGTGCTGCAGCACTCGCCGACCGAGGTGCTGTCGGTGACGCAGGGCGCGACCAACTATGCGCTCACCACCAGCTGGTTGCTGGTGGACGGCAAGATCGACTGGTCGCCGGCGGGCGTGGAGCCGGCGGTCGGGTCGAGCTATCAGGTGACCTATCGCTATCTGGACGTGGTGACGCCCGACGCCATCGGCGTGCAGAGCGTGACGGTGTCCGGTGGCGTCACCGGAGCCACCGTGATCGTCCGGTACACGTGGAAGCTCCCGCGAGTTGATCGCCTCTGCCTCGACGAGCAGGGCGCAGTCGTCTACCTGCGCGGCGTGTCGGCGGCGGTACGCCCCAAGCCGCCGATCGAGCGGTCCAACCTGCTCGGCCTTGCGGATATCTACAATGACTGGCGCGGCACTCCGGTCGTCACCAACAACGGCACGCGCGCCTGCCACCTCCCGGAGCTGTGGCGGCACCTGTCCTTCCTGAAGGACCTCGGCGACCTGGTCGCGCTGCTGCGGC
>NZ_CACSAS010000037.1:0-581 GCF_902703545.1 Starkeya nomas | reverse complement strand
AGCGCCGTCGCCGCCGCACGGGCGGCACGATCCAGCTCGACGCGGTGCTCGCCGCCTCTAACCGCCTCTCCATCATGCACGAGGGCCTGATCGAGCAGGGATATTCCTGCTCGGGCGGCAAGCTCTCGCCGTCGAAGGACGGCACGTGGACCGCCCGCATCGTCTGGCGGCACCGCCTGTCCGGCCTGTCGGTGACCTTCTCCGAACGGGGGCTGCGCATCCGGTCATGAGCTATTCTTGGCTGCCCGCCACCTTGCGCACGATCGCGGACGTCGCCGGCCTTGACGCCGCGCTGGCGCTCGCCGAGCGCTATGGCGGGCGCCGGGTGAAGCTGCCGTCCCGCTTCCGGCCGGGATCATGGCTGGACGAGGCGGTGGGCGAGGAGGCGGCGAAGGCGATCATCGGCCATTTCGGCACGACGCCGCTCGACATCCCGCTCGGCGGCGGCGGCTCCTATGCGCAGATGCGCCGGCAGCTGAACGCCCGCTTCGAGCAGCTGGAGGCCGAGGGCGCGCCGGCCGCCCGGATCGCCGCCGAACTGGGCATCACCGAGCGCGCGGTGCGGATGCGCCGTGCCGCCC
>NZ_CACSAS010000036.1:0-888 GCF_902703545.1 Starkeya nomas | reverse complement strand
CCGCCGTTGACGCGCTCCGTGATCGCCCGGATGTCGTTGATGTCGGCGAGGTGGTTGCAGCCGGTTCGGCTCCAGTGATCCAGCGCGCCGCGCAGGCAGTAGCCGGCCGTCTCGATCAGGCTCGGGCTGTCGTAGAGGCCGATGCGCCGATAGGCGGTGCCGCCCGTGCTCTGCAGGGCGCCTCCGCCTCGAAAGCGCCAGCCATCGCCCGGGCGGGTATTACCGAGCTCTTTCGCCTTCTTCGGGTTGCCGAGCCCATAGACGCGCTCGAACAGCGCCTTCTCGTTTCCCGCGAGCTTCTTCGCTTCAGCCGCGGTAACGGCGGCCGAGTGCTTGCCGACGCCGAAGACCTGCGCGATGCGCTTGGCGGAATAGTTGCCGCTCTCCCGGAGCTTCGTGAAACCGCCCGTCTCGACGGCGATCTGCGCGAGGAAGTGGGCGAGCCGCAGCGACGAGGTGATGCCGGCGACATTGAGCGCGGTCTGATCGGCCAGCGCCGTCAGGATCGCCTGATGCGCACGAGGCGCGAGCTTGCGGATGACGAGGATGGCGCGGGCACCGGTATCCATGGCCGACTCCAGTTTGGGATGGAGCCGAAGGTGCCCATGTGCCGGGCCCGAAATGCCGGTGACATCTGTCACCGAGGCGGTGCCGGGAGGCGCGAAGCGGAGGCATCATCTCCGCGCCGGCGGCTCAGAGCAAGGGCAGTTGCCGCGGGTCCTTCTTCCGCATCCGGTAGGCGGTGCGCCGCGTCAGTCCCGAGGCGCGGGCGGCGGCGTCAGCGGTGGCCCCTTGCTCCAGCGCCTCGGCCATGCGCCGGCGCGCCTGGGCGAGCGTGCCGGTGGGCCCGCGGGGCATGTCGATCTCGACGCCGCGCGCCGTGTTCTC
>NZ_CACSAS010000035.1:0-555 GCF_902703545.1 Starkeya nomas | reverse complement strand
GGGCCGCCTTCGCCGAGATCTATGGCATCCCCATGCGGGTGGGCAAGTATCACGCGGGGGCATCCGAGACCGACAAGCGCGCGCTGCTGCGGGCCGTGGCGAGCATCGCCAACGACGCGGCCGCCATCATCCCGCTGGGCATGGACATCCAGTTCATCGAGGCGCAGGGCACGAAGGGCGAGGCTGTTTTCGGCGGGCTGCTGGAATATCTCGACAAACAGGTTTCAAAGCTCGTTGTCGGGCAGACGATGACGGCCGACGACGGCTCGTCCCAGGCGCAGGCGAAGATCCACGACAAGGTGCGCCTGGACATCACCCAGGCCGACTGCCGCCAGCTCGCGAACACGCTCAACCGCGACCTGATCCCGTGGTTCGTGTCGCTGAACTTCGGCCCGCAGGACCGCTACCCGAAGGCGACGCTGCCCGTCGCCGAGCCAGAGGACGTGAAGGAGCTCACCGAGGCCGTGGCGCGCCTCGTGCCCATGGGGCTGAAGGTGAGCCAGCGCGAGATGCGCCAGCGCATCGGCGTGTCCGAGCCGGAAGAAGACGACGATC
>NZ_CACSAS010000034.1:0-5029 GCF_902703545.1 Starkeya nomas | reverse complement strand
TGCTTCCAAGGTGTCCGCCCATTTCGTCGTGGCGCGGGACGGCAGCGTAACGCAGCTCGCGCCGTGCAACGTTCAGACGTGGCACGCCGGCAAGTCCAGCTGGCGCGGCCGGTCGAACGTCAATTCGATCGCGGTCGGCATCGAGATCGCCAACCCCGGCCCGCTGCACAAGGTCGCCTCCGGCGGCTGGAGCAACGACCGCGACCCCGACGAGGAGGTCGCCGCCGGCGCCGATGTCGAGCGCGTCGTCACGAAGGAACATGGCGACGCCTACTGGCTCAGCTACACGCCCGAGCAGATCGCCGCCGTCACGGAATTGTGCCGCGCGCTGCGGGACGCCTATCCCACCATCGGCTTCATCGCGCCGCACTGGGAGATCGCACCGGGCCGAAAGGTCGACACCAATCCGCGCTTCCCGCTCAACCAGCTGCGCAACTCGATCTTCGGCGTTTTCGCCGGCATCGATCGCGTCGCTGCCGGCGGGATCGAGGACGTGCAGCGCCGGCTCAAGCAGCTGGGTTACCATCAGGTCGGCGAGATCGACGGCATTTACGGCAAGGCGACGCGCGGGGCGCTGCTCGCCTTCCAGGCCGACAACCACGTGTCGACCACCGGCATCATCGACAGTGCGACCCTCAAGGCGCTGAGCACCGCCAAGCCCCGTGCCGTCTCGCCGGCCCGCCTGATCAGCGCCGAAGCGGCCGTGGCCGACCGACCCGTCGTGCGCGCCTCGGTCGCGGGTGGCCGCGTGGTGAAGGCCGGCATCCTCGGCAGCAGCATCCTCGGCGGCCTGTCCGAATCCGGCGTGCTGGAGAAGATCGAGGGCGCCTCCGACGTCGGCAAGCGGATCGGCGCGGTGGTCACCGACTGGTGGCCGCTCGTCCAGCCGTGGTGGCCTCTGGCGCTGATCGCGGCCGGCGGGCTGCTGATCTGGTACCTGCGCGCGATCCGCCGCGCCGAGGTGAAGGCGTACCAGTGCGGGGAAATCAGCCCGTGAACCTCGCCACGCTCCCGAGCTGGGCTTTCGACATCGGCGCCGCCGGGCTGGCGATCGCCGCCCTGGTGCTCGCCGTCTGGTCGGTGCTGCCGGTCGCTTACGCGCGGCTGGCCGGCACCGGCGCGATGCTGGCTTTCGCCGCTGCCGCGTATCTGACCGGAGCGGCGGATGCCAATGCCGCCTGCGAGGCGGCGACCCTTCGCCGCCAGCTCGAAGACGCTCAATCCGACAACGGTGCCCTTCGCCGGCGCATCGAGACCGTCGAGGCCGCCCGCCGCGACGACGCCGCGCGGTTCGCCGCCGGCGCCGCCGAGGACCGGAGAAATCAGGGAAAGATCGATGCGACCCCGTCTAATGGCAGCGCTTGCCTTGACCGTGCTGCTGCCGATCGCGTGCGCAGCGTGCGCTAGCCGCCCGCCATCGCCGCCGCCGAAGCCCCCGCCGCCGCCGGAGGTGCCGGCCGACCTGCGGGTGTGCTTCGGCGGCCTGACCGAGGTGCCCGACCGGGACCTGACGGTCGGCGATGTCGAGCGGCTCTGGAAGGACGAGCGCAAGCGCAGTGCGGCCAAGACACGCTGCGGCGAGCGCCTGCTCGCGTGGATCGACGCCATCCTGCCGGGGCTGCGGTGATGGACATCCTCGACCAGGCGCAGGCGCTGGAGGAGCTGGAGCGCGACGCCGCGCTCGCGGCGCATCGCGAACGGATGCGCGGCAGCGGGCGCGAAAACTGTGTGGTCTGCGGCGACCCGATCGGCGCCGCGCGGCTGAAGGCGGTGCCGAACGCGGTGCGCTGCATCAGCTGCCAGTCGGGCCGCGAACGGTGGGACAGGTTGAGGGGGCGTTGATGCCGGATTGGTTGAAGGAATGGTGGCCGGTAGTCGCGATCGCGTTTCCCGCCATCGTCACCGTACTCGGCTGGGCTGTGAGAACCGGCCTCGCCTCGCGCAAGGACCTCGACGCCGCCATCGCGAAGGAAGCGGCGGCGCGGGCGGCCCAGGCCGAGAAGATGGGCGTCGAGCTGCGGGAGATCGACCTGCGCACCCGTGAAACAGCGCAGGAGATCAAACACCTGCCGAGCCGCAAGGACATCGAGGGGCTGAAGGATCAGCTCAGCCACGCCGTCGCCCTCGGAGAAAGCACCACCCGCGAGCTGGCGAGCGTGAGCCGCGCGCTGACCCGCGTCGAGGACCACCTGTTCAAGAGTGCGCCATGAGCAACCTTCCCGAAACCTATGCGGACGACACCGCGAAGTCTCGCCGCCTCGCCACGTTGCGTGTCCTCTATGAGAATGAGGGCAGCGCGAACGAAAGCCTGTTGCGCGTCGCGCTCCATCAGCTCGGCTTTCGTGGTCGCCACCAGTCGGTGGAGGCCCTCGCCGGCGATCTGAAGGTGCTGCTCGCTGCCCGCCTGATCCAGGAGGAGTTCTATAAGGGGAAAGTCCAGACGCTGGTCATCACCGATCGCGGCGTTGCGTTCCTTCAGCGACGGATCGAGCCAGTCCCCGGCATCGAATACCCGGATGTCGCGTGATGGCCCGCCTCTCGAAGGTCGACCGCCTGCCGGCCGAGCTGCGCGACTTGATCGGTCGCCTTCGTGAAGGCGGGCACACCATTGACGAGATCCTCGGCAAGCTCCGGGAGCTTGAGGCGGATGTCGGCCGCAGCGGGCTCGGCGAGTACCTGAAGCGCTACGACGCGATGCGCGAGCGGCTCCACCACAGCCGGGGCGCGGCGCAGGCGATCATGGCCAAGCTGGAGGACGAGACCGCCGACGATCGCGTCGCCCGGTTCAACATCGCCTCGCTGCACGCGATCATCATGGAACTGATGGCCGGCGCCGAGGAAGGCGAGGACGTCAAGGTCACGGCGAAGGACGTGAAGTTCCTCTCCGAAACCCTGCGCAATCTCGCAGCCGCCTCGAAAGCGGATATCGACCGCACCGAGCGGCTGGAGAAGCGCGCGGCCGAGAAGGCGCGCCGGTCGGCCGCCGCCGCCGCCGAGACCGCCGCCAAGGAAGCCGGCCTCACGCCCGAGCGCGCCGCCGAGGTCCGCCGCAAGGTGCTGGGCGTCCGCCCGAAGACGACCTCGGTGCCGCCGGCCGGAGCCGCCTGACATGGCTGAGGTCGCCCCCGCCATCTCCATCTTCGACGAACTGACCTTTCAGCCGCGCCTGCCGGACGATCACGATCCGCTCGCCGATGGCATCCTCATGGCTCATCAGGTGGCGTGGATCGAGGACACCTCTCCGCTCAAGATCGCCAAGAAAGGGCGCCGGACGGGCATCACCTATGCCGAGGCGCTCGACGACGCGATCATCGCCGCCTCCAGCCAGCTCGCCGATGGCGACAACATCTTCTACATCCCCGACACAAAGGACAAAGGTCTCGTCTTCGTCCAGTACGTCGCGCACTTCGCCCGGATCGTCGGTAAGGAGCTGGGCGCGACTTACGAGGAATTCCTTTTCGAGGACAAGAAAGAGAACGGCGAGAGCAAGTTCATCACCGCGTGGCGCGTGCGCTTCGCTTCCGGCCACATGGTGGTGGCGCTGTCATCGCGCCCGGAAAACATCCGTGGTCTCCAGGGCATCGTGGTGATCGACGAGGCGGCGTTCCATCAGGACGTGGCCGCCGTGCTGGACGCCGTGAACGCCCTGCTCATCTGGGGTGGCAAGATCCGCATCATCTCCTCGCACAACGGCGAGGACAACCCGTTCAACCAGCTGATCAAGGACACCGAGGCCGGGCTCTACGACTATTCCATCCACCACATCCCGTTCTCCCTCGCGGTGAAGAACGGCCTGTACGAGCGCGTCTGCCTGATGCGCGGGTGGGAGCCGACCGAGGAGGGCTTCAAGGAGTGGCTCAACAAGATCATCCGCTCCTACGGCCCGCGCCATGAAGCGCGGGACGAGGAGCTGGAAGCGATCCCGCGCAAGTCGTCGGGCGTCTACCTGCCCCGCGCCCTGGTCGAGAAGGCGCAGCGGCCGGGCATTCCCATCGTGCAGTGGTCGGTGGCCGAGAATTTCTATCTCGACGAGGGCCGTCTCTTGTTCGGCAAGAGCTGGCTCCGCCAGAACATCGCGCCGCTGCTCGCCGATCTCGATCCGCTGCGCCGCAGCGTGTTCGGTCAGGACTTCGGCCGCGACGGCGACCTGTCGATCATCATCGTCGCCCAGGAGGAGGAGCGCGACCACTGGGCGACCGCCTTTCAGGTGGAGCTGCGCCGCGTTCCCTTCGACGTGCAGCAGCTCGTGCTGTTCTTCATCCTCGACCGGCTTCGGCGCTTCCGGGGCAAGCTCGATGCGCGCGGTAACGGTCAGAGCCACGCCGAAGCCGCCCAGCAGAAATACGGGCCGGCCCGGATCGAGTGCGTGAAGGCGACGGCTGCTTGGTACGCCCTCCATTTCCCCAAGTACAAATCCGCCCTTGAGGACGGCACCTTCGTGCTGCCACCCGGCGAGGACGTCGTCAGCGATCACCGGCTTGTGGTGCTGCACAACGGCTTCCCCACAATGTCGGAGGCCAAGAACAAGGGCAGCGACGGCGAAAACCGGCACGGCGACAGCGCCATCGCCGGGCTGCTCGCCCACGCTGCCACCGACGAAGACGAGATCGAGTACGGCTACACGCCGATTTCCGACCTGAAGGACGATCGCCGGCCGGACTGGGCGCCCGCGCCGGCCGGCGACCTGCTGTTCGGTCGCCGTAGAACAGGAGGCTTGTGGTGAGCCAGCTCCTCGGCCCTGACGGCCGCCCCATCCGTTCGCAGACGCTGACCCAGCCGCAGGCAGAGCCGCTGGTCGGCGGCATCCGCTCGCCCTGGCACGAGCCGATAGCCTCCGGCCTCACACCCGCGCGCCTCGCCGCGATCCTGCGCGCGGCGGCCGAGGGAGAGATGCGCGACTTCCTGATCGTCGCGGAGGAGATGGAGGAGCGCGAGCCGCACTATTTCTCGGTGCTCTCGACCCGCAAGCGCGCGCTCACCGAACTCGTGCCGATCATCACCGCCGCCACCGAGGAGGCGCACGACGTCG
>NZ_CACSAS010000033.1:0-2166 GCF_902703545.1 Starkeya nomas | reverse complement strand
CAGCCTGCGCGTCGAAGCCAATAATCTTGTCATCGTATGTGGAGACAAGGCCACTGAGCCATGCTTTCAGGCTCGCGGCCTTCGCCGTTGCCCCCTTATGGTCGAGGAGCGCGATCCCCTTCTCGATCTCATGGATAGAGACGACCGACAGAAATAGCCGTCCATCGGCGTCCATGCGGTCCAGCCAGTCGAGGAAGTCAGCGGATGCTTCCGACTTCGACGGTGCCAGCATGGAAATGACGTTGGTGTCGAGAAGAAAGCCGCTCAAAGCTCGACATCTCGCGATGGCTTGCGGTTGCGCGTGAACTCTCCGCCTGGGAACGTCCTGAGATAGCTGACAAGGCCCGCCCTTTTTCGCGTCAGAGCCTTGCGCGCGATCTCCGCCGCCTCGACCGAAACCAGGGCCGCAACGGGCTTGCCATGACGGGTAATGGTCACGATTTCTCCTTTGATGGCTTCATCAACAAGGCTGGAAAATCCAGCCTTGGCGTCTCTAAGGTTGATGGTCAGCATATCGCCCTCCATATGTAGCCATATGTGACTACATATAATCTATTGAAGGGCGGATTTCAACGCCGATTTCAAATCCCCGAGGTGTCAGCCCTCGGAGCCGAACAGTTCATCGAACAGGTCTCCGAACCATTGCTCGAACACCTCGATCTCGGCCTGCGTGACCGGAACGGGATGGGGCCAGTCGTCGGTGACGGTCCATGTGGACAGGTCATGTCTGGGTGGCCTGCCGGGGAACGGCCACGGATAGCCCAGCAGTTCCTCAAGCTGCTCCGACGCCGTGGGCGGCCTGACGCGCCGGGAGCGGGACAACGCGCGATCAGACGCCATCGAGGTCGCGCCCGCTTCCCGGTCGCCACGCCACGGGATTGGCGATCCAGCGGTTGATGTCGGATTCCCTCCAGCCCGCGCCGTTGACGCTGATCCTGATCTGGGCCGGGAACGTGCCCTCGGCGATCTTACGGTAGATGGTGGACCGGGACAGGCCGGTCCGGGCGAGAACGGTTTTGAGACGGACGATACGGTCTGATGCAAGCATGGCTGCGCTGCCTCCTGCTGGCTGTCCCTGACGATTGCGGAGACCAGACAGAGCAACGATTTGTCGTTGTTCAACAGATATTTGGGCCTCGTAGTAGTGTGGCGTGCAGACGGCGGTAAATAGGATGGTTCTATAGCCCGAGACCCCGGCCTCGACCGAGCCCGAACGTGAGGGTGAGGTCGCGGCCGACGCCCATCCCCGAATCGAATGAGATGCCGAGTTCCCGCTTGCGGCCCGCCAGAAGGGATTCCATCTGCGGGTCGCGTTCGAGGCTGTGGGCCATGTTCCCCATCTCCGCCCGCGCGGCCCTGTGACCGGCATAGTCGCCCGCCGCATACCGTTCGTCGCTGGCCCTGTGGAGATTTTGCCAGCGTTCCACGAAACGGTCTGCTCGCAGGCGGGGATCGGTGCGCAACTCGGTTTCCAGTTGCAGGGCGCGGATCGCGCGCCGGGCGTCTCCGGACGCCGCCTCCGCCGCAAGCTCCGGGCTCTTCTTGTAGGCCGCTTCGGCGTCGTGCGAGCCGTAGGGGCGCACCTCCTCGAACCGCTGGCGCGCCTCCTGCAATTCCCTGATCTGATCGGGGCCGGCCCTGCCGCCCTGGTCCTGCGCCGCGAAAATCGCATCGACGGCGCGGGCATGGCGGACGAGCGCCCGGCCACGGGCGCGGCGCAACGCCGCCTCCGGGTCTTCCTCCACTTTCCTTTCCGGCATCTGTCCACCCTCGGCGGGCAGGCGCAGGCCGTCGAAGATACCGCGCGCCTTTTCGGGAACCTGGCGGACGATCTCGACAACCCGTTCCACCCGCTCGCGGAAGGTGATGCCGCGCCGCGCGGCGTAGTCGCGGGCGGGTTCATAGTCGCTCGCCATGTCCTTGGCGCGGTCGCGCGACATTGCGCCGACAAGCCGGTCCCGATTGGCGAAGTCGTCATGGCCGTAATGCAGGTCCATGCCGTCGCGGTGCCGCGACAGGGCGACGTAGCTGCCATGCGCGTCCATGCCCGGCGTCGCCAACACATGGGCGCGGTCTACGGTCATGCCCTGCGCCTTGTGGATCGTGGCGGCATAGCCGTGGTCGATCTTGTTGTAGTCCTTCAGGTCGAACGCGACATTGCGCCCG
>NZ_CACSAS010000032.1:0-14132 GCF_902703545.1 Starkeya nomas | reverse complement strand
CGCATGCTTGTGCGTCTTGTCCGACTTGGCGTTGAGCGCGTCGAGCAGGCCGGTGACGTGGCCGATCTCGTGCACATGCTCCCGCAGCGCGCGCAGGTCGATCGCCTGGGCGTTGGCATGGATCGCGACGGCGAACGCCTCCGTCGCCAGCCGCAGCCGCTCGACGTCATCCGAGAGGTTGTTCGCCGCGTTCGGCTTGGGGACATCGAGGACGGCGGTGCGGTCATCAATCACGGGCATGATGGCCTCCTCAGAAGGTGATGAAGCGCGGATCGGAGATGGCGGGCCGCGCCGCCGGCGTGCCGGTCAGCTGGATGCGCACCCGCACCTGATCGGCGGTGATCGACGCCAACTCATGCTTGCGCTCGATCCAGCCGTCGTTCAGCACCTCGGTCGATCCGGCCGGCATGGCGCTCCAGACGCCGTCGGTCTTGTCGAGCGTGAATGTGGCCGTGGCGCCCGCCGGCAGCAGCGCCTTGTAGCGAGCGATCGCCGTCACGGCGGTGCCGGCCGCGAAGGCGCGGCTGACGTAGTCACCGGTCGCCCGCAGCTTGCCGGCGATGACGGTCACGCCCGGAAAGAGCACCGGGCTCACCATCTCGGTGCCACGCAGCACCGCCCAAACCTCCACCTCCTCGGTGATGTACTCCGTGAGCTCGACCGGATCGTCCGGGAGCATGACGATCGTGCCGCCGGCGCCGGGCCGGACCACCTCGAAGTGGAGGCTGCATTCGGCTGTCGGCAGGTGCGCCGTCGCCTTGATCACGAGATCCGAGCAATCGACGAGGGCGACCGTCCCGAGCAGCACGCGCCGCTCGGTGGAGGTGAACTTCGCCGCATACAGCCAGAACGTCTGGTCGGAGCCCTGGTGGTGATCCCACGAGACCGCGTTGCTGGAGCTGTGGCGGTTGCCGATCGTGTAGGGGTTCTGGGTCACCCATTCGTCGGCGCCGGCATCATAGGCGCCGAGATCCGCGATGGAGATCGAGTGCTCGTTGTCGTCGGACTTGACGACGAAGGCGAGCATGGTGTCGGGCGTACGGGCCAACGGCGCGGGATAGGTGGCCTTGACCCGGTCGCCGACTGCGACCGTTGTCATCGGCACCACAGCCGACGCCATGGTCTCCTCGGTCGGATCGCCGTCCCGCATCGGGACGATGCCGATGGAGATCGGATTGCCGGCATCGCCGACCTTGCAGATCTGGACCTCGACACCGGTGATATGGCGGGTCTCCGGCAGCGCGAAGGACTGCGCCTGCGGGTCGGACTTCACCGGCCCCGAGTTCCCCCGTCCGGTGGCGAAGCGCCACTGGCGGATCACATTTTGCGGCAGGTTCGGGGCGGCGCCCGGCGTATCGGGCGCCGGCGTCGGTGTCGGGTCGGGCGGCGGCGGGACCGTCTCGATCGACACCAGGCGCTGCATGGTGGTGATGTCGATCGTGCCGGCGCCGACAAACTCCGCCCACGCCTCCGCGCCAGACGCGCCGCCGGCGAACAGCCATTTGGAGCCCGCGGTGACATCGGCAGGGATCACGAACGAACCGTGGATCTCGCCATTAGCGTCGCCGACAAGCACCGGCGCCGGCGTGATGTCGATATTGTCGAAGGCAAGCAGCTCCAGCGCCTCACCGGGGCCGAAGCCCTTGATGGTGTAGTTGACCTCGATCTGGCGCAGATAGGCGAGCGACTCCTGCCGGCGATCGACCAGCTCCTCGGTCACGGTGGTGCGGTCGTTGGTGCCGGAGATCTGCCGCGTCTTGTCCGAGAGCCAGATGGTCCGCGTCTCGGTCCAGTAGTCGACCGCCGGCGTGATGGTCAGCTCGGCCGGGAGAGGGTTGAAGTTGGCATAGGGGTTGATCTTGACGCAGCCGGTCTTGCGCGGCTGCTCGATGATCACCTCTTCGGTGTAGGGGAGCATCACCGGCGCGGCCATCGGGATCTGATGGATGGTCGGATCAATGGCGAGCTGGATCGAGCCGCCGAAGACGGCGGCCGTCTGCGGAACGCCCTGGTCGCGATAGGTGTCGTCGACGCAGCGGTCCACAAACACGCCATGCTTGGCGACCGGCTCGCGGCTGTCGATGTCGGCCCGCAGCCGCAGCAGCGCGACCAGGTCGCCGAGGTCCTTCAGGAAGGACAGGTGCCGCCACAGCTCCGGGAGGTGGCAGGCGCGCGTGCCGTTGTTGGTGACGACCGGAGTGCCGCGCCAGTCATTGTAGATGTCGGCGAGGCCGAGCAGGTTAGATCGCTCGATCGGCGGCTTGGGGCGCACCGCCGCCGACACGCCGCGCAGGTAGACGATGGCGCCGTTTTCGTCGAGACAAAGCCGGTCGACGCGCGGGAGCTTGTAGCTGTAGCGGACGATCACGGCCGATCCGGTGACGCCGCCGGAGACCGTGACGGACTGCACGCCGATGGTATCGGGCGTCACCACGTCCAGATAGCGATAGGTCACCTGATAGCTCGACCCGACCGCCGGTTCCGCGCCCGCCGGCGACCAGTCGATCTTGCCGTCCGTCAGCAACCAGCCCGTATTGACGGCGAAAGTCGTGGCTCCCTGCGTGACCGACAGCACCTCGGTCGGCGAGTGCTGCAGCACGTCGGAGCTGTTGTTGGGGCTGCCGCGAACAACTGTCTGCGTGATCTGCTTGGTCACAATGACGCTGCCGATCTGGTCCACCGGCCCGCGATTGAGCGCGATGGTCGCGGTGCCCGAGCCACCGTCGTTGAAGGTGTGCGGCTCCGCGTCCACCTCCTCGGTGTCCCAGCTCAGCGGCTCGCCATAACGCAGCGCCGCCGAACGGGTTCGCGTGAAGCCATAGATCGACGCCGCTCCCTCGGAGACGGCGAAATGCATGGCGGCGCCGACCTGCCCGATGGCGGTGACCTGACAGCCCTCGATGACGTAGTTGCCACCCGTCACGCCCCGGTCCTTGGCCGCGATCTGCTGCGCGATGGCGGTCAGGTTGGCGGGCGGCGTCTGATCGAGCACCGTGCCGCCGCGCACGAGATAGACTTGGTAGTAGTCGCCCGGCTCGGCAAGCGAGCGCAGCGACCAGCTCACCGCCTCGATCACGCGCGCGGCGCCGTCCTCGCCTTCACCGGCGGAGCCGGGAATGAGGCCGCGCAACTCCGGCATATCGTCGGCGGTGACATAGCTGCGCGTGATGCGGATGCCGATCGAGACGTCGCCGGCGAGATCCACGCCCTCGATGATCCGTTCCGGCACGCGCCGCACGTCGCCGGCCGCGTAGATCCAGCCTTCGGTCAGCGTGATCGTGCCGGCCTCGGTGTCGACCACCACGGCCGCGCCATTGAGGCGGTCGCCATCGCGCGCGACCATGTCGCCGATCCGCCGCGTGCGGGCGCGGATGATGGAGTCCTGCTCGTTCCACTCCGCCGACTGCGCAAAGGCGCGTCCGCGGAACACCAGTCCCGCGAAGTCCGGGAATGCCGAAAATCGGTCGTGGGTGTCAGGGAAGCCGGACTCGTGCTCGAAGGCCATGTCAGAACCTCAGCAGGCAGGCGACGCGCTCACGCACGGTGCGCCCGAATTCGATGTTGATGGGGGTCTCGCCGATCACCGGCCCGGCCGGCTCAAGGGCTCCCGGCGGCAGGTGCTGGAGCCCCGGCTTGAAGCCGGGAGCCGGAGTCGCGGAAAGGACGAAGCCGACGCTGGCGGCGGTGTTGCCGTAGCCCTCGCCGAAGTCCGTCAGCGCCTCGACATAGAGATAACGGGTCGCGGCCGGCGCCGGATCGAAGCGGCTGGCGCCGACCCGGTAGACGCCCTCCAATGTCTCGATGACCGGGCGCCGGACGCGGCAGCGCCGGTAGAACAGGACCGCGCCGGCGGCATCGCGGAACACCGCCCATGCCGGGCCGGGCCCGGTCGCCTGCATCATGGACGAGGAGCGCGCCAGCGCGCCGTCCGCCGTCCACGGGAAAGCGCCCCATGGAAAATCGCCCCATGTGAGGTCGGCGCCCTCGATCGGCTCCAGCCAGACGCCGAGCGCCTCCAGCTCGGCCTGCGCCATGTCGTGGACGATGTAGACCGGCCGGCCGAAGCTCCACTTGGTCCGCACACCGTCGATGACGACGCCGGAATCATCGTCCCACATGGTCTCGTCGGCGCGGCCCTCATCGGCCTCCAGCGCCCGCACGTCATAGCCGCAATGGGCGCGCCAGCAGTCGGAGCGCAGCGGCAGGGACAGCCATGTCAGGCCGTCGATGCGCACGAGATCGGCCTCGTCGTCGCGGACGCGATCGAGCCCGAGCTGGATGTGGTTCCACCAGCGCCGGCGCGGAGGGGCGTATTCGAGCGTCGCCGAATAGCCGATCCAGCCGAGCGCCTGGTGCACGGCGGCGGGCGTGCCGCGCACCCGCTCCCAGTCGATGCCCTCGCCGATCAGGTCATAGAGGTTCGGGAGGTACGGCGAGAGCATGCCGAGGCCGTATTCCCACACGAGGTACGGCAGGAACGACGCCGGCGGGTTGTTGAGCTTCAGCCCGTGAAGGGCGTCGATCGACGGGCCGAGGCGCAGATAGAGGTCGCCGGCCTCGGAGATCGCCTTTTCGCGCTGGGAGGCGACACTCGGCAGAAGCGGATCGTGCGTGCTCAAAACGCCCTCCCGCGCATGACGGGCGTGACGCTGCGGATCGTGACCGCCTCATAGTCCTGGGCGTAGACCTCGGCCGAGGTCATGCGCGCGCGCCGCACGCCGGCGATCATCGCCCGTGCCTGTACCCACTCGGCGAGCAGGTCGAAGCCCATGCTCGTCTCGGCCGACCACGCCGACATCACCGCGTCGGGGATGGCGTCGAGGATCGATTCCATCGCGTCGGGCAGCAGCCAGACGTCGAGGGTCACGTCCACGGCCGTGAACACCGCCGCGCGCACGTTGAAGATGTCGTTGATGACGCCGTGAGCCGGGGTCTCCAGCGCCGCGCGCACCTTGGCGATCAGCGCCGCGTCGGCCATCCCGTCATTATCGGTCGACCAGATCGCGACATGCACGGTGGGATCGCGGCCGACACGGTAGGCGTGAGCGTGGCGCACGCGCACATCGGCGGCGCGGGCGATGGCTTCGTACCTTTCCTTCGGGCCGCCGGTGGAGCGGCCGGCGATGGCAAGGATGGTGCGTGACTTCAGGGCCTCGTCGAGCTCGCCGCCCATGCGGAAGACGTCGTAGAAGATGGCCAGATGATCGGCGTCGGTGCCGCCCGTGTAGAAGAGCAGGTTGCTGCGGACGGCATCATTGATCCGGGCCCGAAGCAGCGTCTCACGGAACGCGACTTCCTCGAACGCCTTGCGGGTGGTGTCGCTGCGCAGCTGCAGCGTGTCCATGGGCGGCAGCTCGGGATCGATCTCCCGCAGCTGTTCCCAGCGCGCCGCGTAGCTCGCGACCATCTGGTCGACGATCGCCGCGTGGTCGAGCTCCTCGATCGCCTGCGCCGGCGGGAGACCGCGGAGGGTGGCAAGGGTGACGCCGTCCGTCATGCCAGCACCCGCGTGCTGTGCTCGCCGGCCGGCGTGAAATCCCCGAGGTGACCGCGCGGATACCACGTGCCGGTCAGGTCGATACCGAGGATGCCATCCGTGCCCTGGCTGATGACCTCGACATAGCGCAGCCGGAATCGGGGCTCCCAGCGGTCGAGCGCCTCGGCCAGCGCGATCGTCGCGTCGATCACGGTCGCCGCGTTCAGCGGATGGTCGAGCATGCCCGGCAGGCGCGATCCATAGTCGCGCAGCATCACCCGCGTGCCGATCGGCGTCAGCAGGATGTCGCGGATCGACTGGACGACGTGGTCGAAGCCGTCGATCAGGGTGCCGTCGATCGCGTTGACCCCGGCCATCAGCGGCTCCGCTTCCGGCGAGACGGCACGGGCTTGGGCACGTCCGCGACGACGGTGCCGGCGAGCACGAGGTACTTCGCCTCGTCCGCCGTGAGCGACAGCACCTTGCCGGCCGGCTCGTAGATGCCGTTGACCCAGCCGCCGGCGGGCAGCACGTAATCGGTTTTTGACGTGGGCTTCATCGACCTGCCCCCCCAGCCGACATATCGGCCGCAACGATGGCTTCGAGGTCCGACCAGTCGATTGTCTCGAACAGCCTCAGCGGCAGGGTGATCACGAGGTGTGGAGTGCCCTTCTCTCCGGTCACCAGATCGTCACGGCTTGCGATCCGGCCATAAAGCAACGTGGCCGAAGCCCTGCCTCCCAGTAGGAAGACGTGGTTGCCGGTCCCGGCAAAGCCGCCGTCTTCCGAGAGGTGGCGGACCGTTCCATCGGGAGCATCGACGACAGAGAAATATGGCAGGTCGCTGCGCTTCATCTGTTCCTCACACGAACACTTCGTCGGCGCCGACGATGGCGATGTCGCCGCCGCTATCCATCGCGCCGACGAAGTGAACCTTGCGCTCGCCCTTGTTCAGCCGGGTCTTGCCGTCCGTGATGATCTCCAATCCCTTGAGGGTGACGACGCCTCCAACGATGGAGATCTCGCCGTCGCCCTGGACGATCGAGCAGCGGCCGTCCTTCGCGGTGATCCGCACGTCGCCGATCGTCATGACGTGCGCCTTGGCATCGTCGGACGGCGACGGATTCGCGGTCGAGAACCCGCCGGTGTCGATCCAGCCCTGCCCGATATCGCCGGAAGGCGAGACCACGCGCACCTGCTCGCCCTGTCCGGGCGGCGACCACGTCTTGATGACGCCGGCGCGCTCGGTCCACGGCAGCGGCGGCGTCAGCACCGGCTTGCCATCGGGATCGACGCCGATCTTGATCCGGGCGGTGCCGTCCGGGTTGACCTCGTGCACCGTGCCGACCCGGACGACATTGGCGAGCCGGCGCTCCAGCTCGGCGAGGTGGTAGTCGCGAAAGCGCACGGCGCGTTCGAGCCGCGCGAGGCGCCGAAAAATGGTGGCGTCCGTCATGGCTGGCCTCCCAGCGTTCCCAGAGCCGCGCCGTCCGACCAGATCTCGACGCTGGCACTGAGGTTCTGCGCATAGGCGTTCGCCCCCATGCGCAGCTTCATCGTCCAGCGCACGCCCCACAGCGCCAGTCCGGCCGATTGCACAGCGCCGCTGTAGAGGTTCTCGCAGCGGGCCGGGCGCCCGGCCTGCACGAGCGGCAGTCCCCAGCGCTCGGCGTGGACCTTGACCAGGACGTTGTGGACATGGCCGAGCACGGCGAGGTCGCGCGGCTTGCCGCGCTCATCCCGCGTGACGATGAAGGCCCCGACCTCGACGACGCCGTCCAGCTGGCCGGTATCGATCCAGTTGATCTTGTCGACGCCGAGCACGGCGACCCGGATCGCCGGCGCGGCGGCGCCGAAGCGGGCAAGGGCGGCCATGTCGAAGCGCCCGCCGAACGCCTCGCAGGATTTGACGTCCGGCAGACTGCCGAGACCGGCGACGATGGGGTCGAGCAGGGTTGCGAGCGTGGTCATTCGGCGAGCCCCGCGATGAAGGCTTCGATCGCGTCGAGGATCTCGACGGTGTTGTCGGCCGAGACACCCATGAACGGGCGCGGCGGGACGACGACGCGCTGCGAGAAGACGGTCTGCCCGCCCATGGAGATGACGAGCGCGTCGGCAGTCTTCGGCGTGATGACCGCTCCGAAATGCAGGACGCCGGCGCCGATGAAATTGTTGGAGACGCGGACCTCCGGGTCGCTGACCTCGTAATAGAAGGCATCCGCGAGGTTCTTCCCGGTGTCGTAGAGCGGCGTGCCGCCGCGCTGGACCGGCGCGAAGGGCCGGCCGGCGGGCGTCGTGTGCTCGCTCTCGATGCGGCGCTGGTGCTGGCTCTGCATCATGCTGCCCAGCCCTTCGAGCAGCTCGGGCCGGTACTGTTCGAAGGCGGCGAAGCGATCGAGCGCGGCGAGCGCGCTGTCGGCGCCGTCGACATTGATGGTGAGGGTGAGCGACATCACCAGATCTCCCCGAACCGCTTCGCGGGCGCGATCAGCACCGGAGCATTGGAACTCTGGGCGGCGGGCGACGCCGCCGGCAGGCCGAGACCGGAGCGGCCTGCACCGATCGCTTCCAGCGTCTTACGGGCCTCTTTGGCGCGGGCCTCGATCTCGTCGGTCATGTTGCCGGGGCGCAGCGCCAGCCGGTGGATCGCGAGATCCATCGCCAGCGAGCGCAGCAGCGGCGGGACGGCCGGCAAGGGCAGCGCGTGGCGGGCCGACACATAGCCGTCGATCACGGCGCCGGCGTCGTCCAGGGCGCGCCCGATCGCCGCCTCGTCGCGCACGCCGTCGCCGGCGGTGTCGGCGAGCAGGTCGAGCAGCTCGGTGCCGTAGGTTGCGTCGATGTCGGCGGCGGTCGCGTACATGGGTGGTCCCTGAAGACAGCTCCCGGCGCGGGAGGCGCCGGGAGATCGAGGACAGCGGCGCGGCCGTCAGGTCGCGCGGATGGTCAGCAGCGGGTCGGCGTAGAGGCCGGCGAGCTGTTCGCTGGTCAGGTCTTCCGCCCGCACGGCGGTGGGTGTCGGCCCGAAGCGTCGGCCGGCACGGCGCCGGCCTTCAGGCGGGCCGATGACGACGAGCCAGCCCTCGAAGATGTGCTCGTTCACGTTGACCTTGAGGATGCCGCGGGCGAGCTGCTCCGGTGGGTTATCCGCAGGCTCGTAGACGATACCCAAGTCGGCATCGGGGGCGGCCGCAGCCGAGCCGCCCTCCGATGCCTCGCCGGTTTCGGAGACGGCACGGCGAGGCCTTGCAACCTCATCCGGGAGGCTTGTGGCCTCGGAACCCGTCGCCTGGGCAACCTCCCCGTCGATATCGCCGACGGGCTCGGCCTCCGGCTCTGCCTTTCCGCCCGTGCTCTGCACCGGCTGCGGGGCGGCAGGTATGGATGACGGGGGCGCGGACTGTGTCCCGGACGACGCCTGCAGAGCGTCGCCACCGCTACCGGCGCTGGGGGCCTCGCGAGCCGTACCAGACGCCCCCTCGGGGGTATTCGTGACGATGGTGGTGTCGGCCGCCTGGACGGTGGCCTCGCCGGGCTTCGCCTTCTCGGCGGCCTTGGTGGCGCGGGTCTTCTTCGCGGTGACGGGGGCCATGGCGATCGTTTCCTGCAGCGTAAGAGACAGACGGCGAAAGAGAGGCGGCGTTGCCGGCGCCGCCTCCGGTCGTCAGGCGGCGGGCGCCGGGCTCAGATGAGCCACGGCACCTCGTAGATCTCGACCAGATTGCGATCCGTGTTGGTCGCGCCGTTCTCCAGACGCTCGGCAAGGATCAGGTCGCGGGCGCGGTCGGCATTGGACGGGCCGACCAGCATGAGGTTCGGCTTGATCGCCAGCGGGCGGCCCTCGTCGTTCTTCAGGCTGGTCATCGCCGTGCGGGCCGCGCGGAAATTGGCCTTGGTCAGCTCGGCCTTCGAACCGAACGCCATCTGCCAGAACCCGTAGCCGGTGCCGTACCGCGCATAGGCGCCGTACAGGAATTCGTTCTTCATGAAGGTGTGCATGTTGGCCGGGTCCTCCTGCGGGATGAACTCGGGCTTCTTGCGCACCTGCAGGATGAACGGCTTCAGCGCCTTCGAGGTGTCGAGCAGGAACCACGGCGCGCCCGCGCCGGCCTGCATGTTCGACACGCTCTCCTCCTCGCCCGTCGCCGGGTCGATCACCGGATGGTCGGTGTCGAAGAACGACTGGCCATCGTAGCACTTCGAGGTGAAGCCGGCGGCGACGGTCTGGAAGACCAGTTCGTCCGGGAACTTGCCGACCGCCTCGCCCATGGCGCGGAAGCGCGGGGCGAACACGCCGTGGGTATCGTCCTCGATCTTCGGACGCGGCACGCCGATGGTGTCCTCGAAGTCCTCGTTGGCGATCGAGTAGCCGTGCTGCGTCAGGTTCTTGATGACACGGTCGCCCACCCACTTCTTCATGCCGGGAAAGGCGCCGAGCCACGGATAGTCCTCGACAGACGTAGAGGACGGCACCTCGGTCGCGATCCGGCCCCAGTAGGTTTCAGAGCCTTCGAGCCCGGCGGTGAACAGGGTCTTGAAGCCGCGATTGAGGTGGGTGAGAGAGCTGGTGTTGAGAAGCATCTGAGCTGGTCCTGGCGGCAGCGCCGCGATTGAGTTGGAGCCGCGCCGGCGTCAGCCGACGATCACCCACACCCCGCGCTCGTCGACGGCGAAGCAGGTGCCGGCGCGCGAGCGGGTGTTGGTGCCGTTGGTCTTGGCGACGGTTTCGTCGTCGACGATGAAGACGTCCTTGCCGATCGAGGTCGCATCGACCGGATCGGCGGCCGAGTTCGAGAGGGAGAAGCAGCCGCGTCGGACGCGAACGCCCATGCCCGGCCCGGCGTCCTCGGTGAAGATGCCGACCGCCGTCAGGCCGACGGCGGTGGAGCCGGGCGCGATGGCGCCGGCGGCGTCGAGGACGGCAAGCCCGCCCTGATAGACGGTCACGCCGGCCGGCACGACGAAGTCCCGGAATTCCGGGTCGCGCCGGTTGGTGTTGCGGGAGCGGGAAAGAGCCATGGGTGTTGCGTCCTGATGAGGGGAGAGCGGGCCGCGCCTACGCGGCCTCGGCGGTCTTGGTCTTGAGGTAGTCCGCCTCGCTCAGCCCGAGCTGGCGGCACATGGCCTTCTCGACCTCGTCGAGCGTGCCGGCCGGCGGTGTCGTGCGGCCGGGATCGTCGAGGCCGGACGGCTTGACGATCTGCGGCGCGGTCGCGAGCAGCCCCTCGACCTGCGCGAAGTCCTTCTGGGCGAGCGCGACATAGTGCGGCTTGGAGGCGGGGGCGATCTTGCCGGCGGCGACCGCGCCGTCGATCAGCGTGGTGACGCGGGCGTCGAGGTCGCTCCGGTCGCGCTCGGTCAGCTTCTGCTCGGCGGCGGTGGCGCGCTGCAGGACCTGGTCATAGTCGGCGCGCGGCACGAACTTCTCCAGCGACGGCGTCTGCGCGCTGGCGGTGGCGGCGACGAGGTCGGTCTTCAGCTTGGTGACGGCGGCGGTCGCGTCGGCTTCGGTCGCGGTCTCGGCAAGGCCGAGCGCGGCAAGGGTGCTCTTCATGGTGTCCTCGGTGGTGGTGCTTTGCTGGGCGAGCGCCGGCAGGGAATTGAAGGCCGGCCGATTGACGAGCCCCGCGCCGATGATCCGGGCGATGCGCCCGGCCTTGTCGTGCAGGAAGGTGGGGCTGATGTAGCGGTAGTCGCGACCGGCGATGGAACGCCGGCCCTTCTCGGTCCAGTCGACATGCGCCCACTGGGCGCCGTCGCGCACCTCGATCCGGTCGATCCACCCGGCGGCGGGAGCTTCCTCGCCCTTCGGCGCGCGGTGATCCTGCGCGTGCTCCCAGTCGATGGGCAGGTCGAGACCGTCCAGCATCGAGGCGGCGGCGACCGCGTCGGGATCCTCGATCGTCCACGAGCGCCCGTCGACCGCGCGAAGCTGCGGGCCGGCCGGCAGGATCATGATCCATTCGGGCACGGCACCGGCGGCGGCGAGCGCGATGGGCGTCAGGATCGAGGCGCGTGCGGTGGCGAGGTGCTGAGGCATGCCGGCGACCATGACGCGGTGCCGGCGATCCATCGCCCCGGAAGGGCTTCCGGCCGAGAATGGGATGCCGAGGGGGGACGGCAATCCATCGCACAATCCCGGCCCGGCCGCCACCGGGATCGTCACGACGCGCTTAAGAGCGCCGTAAGAGGCTATAAGAGGCCGGAGACGGCCGATCAGTCCCCCTCATGGGAAAGTCATCGGGACCGGGGCGCCGGCGGCTCACGGCCCGCCTCTGCAAACCGCCCCGGCGCGGTGGCAATCCTTGCGGATGGTGCTATATTTGGGTGAGGCGGCTGAGCGAAGCTAGAGCAGGGATCAGCCTCGGAGGAAGTCGCGACCTCCCAGCCGCCTATTCCCCTCTTTCGAGCTTCTTGACCAGGGCCTCCATGCGCGCCGGCGTGTCGCCGAGCGGGTGCAGCGTGCGCACATAGAGGTAACCGTCCGCCGATTTGCCCAGGACGAGCCGGGCGAACTGGCGGCCGATCCGCCCGAACAGAGCCCACACATTCGCATGCCGGGGATCGGGGATCGGCCGGGCGGCGTCGAAGAGCTGCTGCACGGCGGCGAAGTCGGACAGGCGCCGGCCGGCATGGCCGAGCTTGGTCTTGAGCGTATCGTTCGACACGCTGACGATCGCGCCGCGCGCCCCGGCCGCCTCCGCCAGCTCGGGCGCCACGGCCACCGGCATGTGGACGCGCTGCGGAAGCCGCATCAGCGTCTCCGGCGTGCGTGACGACCAGAGCTGCTGCAGCTGCGCGCGGGCGACGTCCTCGCCGGCATCCTCCATCGCCTCCGACATCGAGCGCATGAGCGTCTCGGCGCGCGCGAGGCCGGGGTTCGTGTGCCAGCCGGGATCGATTCCTTCCGGGATCTGCGTGATCTCGCCGGTGCGCCGGTTCTTGTGCGGGACCGTGACGATGGCCGGGGCGGTCTTGCGGTAGAACACGCCGCCCTCGCCGGGCGGCCGGCCGAGCAGCCGGCGCGCCTCGGCTTCCGTGATCTGGCGGACACGGCAGAGACAGCCCCAGCCATTGGGCGGGAAATGCGTGCGCCAGAAAGGGTGATCCACCGGCAGGATCAGGCCGACCCAGCCGAGATGCTCGGCGCGCGGCTCCAGCGCCGTGGTCTCGACGTACAAAAAATACGGCAGCATGCGCTTGGAGCGCTGCGCCCGCGCCCACTGACCGGCCGCGCGTGCCGAGCGCATGTTGCTCCAGAATGTCACCTCAAGACGCCGGGGCAGCGAGAAGTCCACCATCTTGGCCGGATCGACGCCGGTCGGGTCCGCGACGGTGCGCGGTCCCCACCATCCCTGCGGCGTCAGGCGGTCGCGCATTTCGGCCCGGAACTGCTCAAAGGTCATGCCGCGCTCAAGCGCCTGACCGATGGCCTGGTCGAACTCGCCCAGCACCCGCATTTCGGTGACGCCCGCGACGGTATGAGCATAGGCGTGCTCCTCCGCCCACACGTCGAGATAGCTGAAGCGCGGGCGCAGCTGCTTCCCGTTCCAATAGTCCAGCACATCCTCGGGCGGGTTCGTGCTCAGCGACACGTCGGCCATGGACGGTCAGTCCTCGACGTCGCCGAGGCCGCGCGCCTTCGCCGTCGCCCGCGCGATCGCGTCGGCCAGCGCCGACCGATCCGTCCGCGTGAGGGCGTCCAGCATCGCCGCGCGCAGCTCGGCGTAGGAGGTGGCGCCCTCCAGCGCCTCGCGCATCGGTTCGAACAGCGGATCGGTGATCGCGACCCAGTCGCCGAAGGTCTCGACCAGGATCGACACCAACTCGTCGTCCGCCGGCGCGACCTGCGCCGCCAGCGCCGGCGCATGGCGCTGGCCGCAGCCGGGGCAGACCGGGTGCAGGGCGCGCGCCGTGGCCGACGCCGGCGGCGGCTCGACGGGCGGTGCCTCGGCGCCGCCGCGCGGGGCGGCGAGCAGTTCGTCGTCGTCGGCCGGGTCGCTCCAGCCGAGCTTGTCGCGCACCTCGCTGGAGGACACCTTGCCGCCGAGCCGCACATAGCGCTCGGTGTTCTCCATCAGCGCCTTCAGGTCCTCGGCCTCCTCGACCGGATAGGACAGGCGCGGATAGTTCTCCTGCGGGCCGAAGTTGAAGGCGACGAAGGGCTCGATCACGTCGCGCTGGATCGTCGCCGCGAGCACGCGCGAATCCGAGCGCAGGATGTCGTGGCGCACCTCGTTGTGCTCCTTCGACACCGCGTGGCCGCCGGAGATCGCGTCCGTCGTCGTGGTCTGGCCGAGCACGATCTTCGAGAGCTGCTCGTCGATGTAGCGGGCCTTGCTCTCAAAGGCGTTCGATCCGGTGGACGCCTTCGTCTCCTGAAAATCCACCGACATGGATTCGGGCATGATGGCGGCGGCGTCGCCGGCGATGTCGCGCACGGCGCGCAGCAGCGCGGCCTTCTCCTCATTGGTCGCGCCGGGGCCGTACTTACCGATCCTGAACGGCATGCCGTAGATTTCGAGGAACGCCATCCAGTCCTTCAGCGTGTAGCTCTTCAGCATGAAGGACCAGAGGGCGAGACGCGCGAGGCCGCCCCGCCCCGGCAGTCCCGACTTGAGCCGTGGGAAGTGCGTGATGAAGGTGTACGGCGCCA
>NZ_CACSAS010000031.1:0-3833 GCF_902703545.1 Starkeya nomas | reverse complement strand
TGATGACGCCATTGACGTATTGAAGCGCCTGATGGTCGGTGAGCACATCCGCATCGCGCGGCAGCTCGACCGTGCCGTCGCCGAAGGCCTCGACATAGGCGGTCGAGTTCTTGCGATACCAATCGGGCGTGGCCTTCACCTCGACGATACGCTGCTCCCCATAGCGCTGCTGCGCGACTTCGGCGAGGTATGCGCCGTTGCCGTTGGCGTCGAGCGCGCCGCCGGAGAAGCGCGGCAACCGATCGGCGATGTAGAACAGCACGTCCCGCTGCTGCTCGAAGGGCACGTTGCGGAGCTCGACGAGCAGCTTCACGCGGCGCACCAGATCGCGGCCGAGCTCACAGGGCATGATGGCGGTAACGTCGCCCGTTCGGGCGAAGTCCTCGCCGAAATAGTGCGGCCGGTGGGGGTCGAGCGCGTCCAGGATCGGCTTGAGCTCGCGCTCGCAAAAGGCGAGCGCCTCGGCGCGGCGCACGTGTTCCGGCGCGTTCTTGAAGTCGTCGCCGCATATCCATCGGATGATGGGCGCGTGGTCGGCCATGCGCGCCTCGATCTGCACGCGCGACAGAGCGGCGCCCTCGGCCTCGGCCGGGATGGCATCGAGCTCCTGGCGCATCGCCGCCGTGCGGACGCCATAGGAGCCGCGGACCTTCTTCTCCCACGCCTCCTGCGCCTCCGGCGACCAGGTCTTTCCCGTGACCAGGCAGACCCGGTTGAACAAGCCGTTCTCAACTGCCTTTTGAAAAGGGATGAAGTGGCAGGAGAACGGGACCTTTCCGGCCTTCGCCTCGCGGATGAGCTCGTTGAACGGATTGAGTACGCCGTTGTGCGTGCTGATGACGCGGATCTTGCCGCCCCAGATCAGCAGCGCGTTCACCGCGTCGATCACGCCGCGCACATCCTGGTGGAACGCCGCCTCGTCGATGCAGACCGTGCCCTGTAGACCGCGGATGTTCGCCGGCCGCGAGGAGAGCGCTTCGACGCGCCGGCCGCTGGCAAACGGCACGCGGAAGGCCGGGATCTGCTTCGGTGTGCCGTCCGCATTCAGGCCGTCGTCGAACATGAATTCTTCGATCTTGCCGAGCTCGCCGGCGATCACACGGGCGAAATGCGCGACGTAGCCGATGAACTCGCGGCCCTTGTCCTTCGTGTCGCCGATATAGAAGCAGTTCTGGCCACCGGCCGAGACCTTCAGCGAGGCGATGAGGGTATGATCCAGCGCCTCGGCGAAGGTGACGCCGGTGCGCCGACCCTTCTCCCCGAGCTTCAGGTCCGACTCGTCCTCGATCCACTCGGACTGGTGGCGCATGAGGACGCCCTCGGCGAGCGGATCGAGATCCTCGGGGATCTCGCCGCCGCGCGGGAGCTCGGCCGGCAGGCCGTCATCGGTGCGGGCAAGGACCGGGGGACCGGCGACCTGATCAGGACCCGGCGCCTGCATCGCCGCCCTCCGTCGCCGGCTTCGGCCGAACGCCAAGGAAGTCCCGACGCAGCTGCGCCACCACCTCGGCCGAGAGCCCGCCTTCCTTCGCCACGGTGTCGATGACCTTCGCCGTCTTGGCGTCGTAGTCTGCCTGCTGCTTCCGGCGACGATCGTCCGAAATCTTCATGCCGGAGACGACGGCCTGAAAGGCACGCGCCAGCTCCATCGCGCCCTTGGTGCTCACGCCGCCCTCGTCGGCGAGCTCCAGCACCAGCGTCTTGAGGAACTCGCCGAGCACCACCGAGCTGGCGTCGGTGTCGTTGTGGTCGAACTGCGTGGCGAGACCCTCATACAGCGCCTTCGCTTCGGCCATCTTGCGAACGGCGCCGGCACGCCGCATCGACAGGCGATTGAGCGAGGATCGGCTCGCCTGCGGAATGTCGCTGGTGAGACCGTTGGTCCAGGCTGCGGCCCGCAGGCGCTCGTTGACGCCGTCGAGGATCTCCAGCTGGGTCAGGGTACGCTCGGCCAGCTGCTCGAACGCCCACAGCCGCGCCTCGTCGCCCCACTCCGGCAGCGTATCCCAGAAAGAGAGCCGACCGCGTCCGCTGGCCATGGATCACTCTCCCGGCCGCGACGGACGCTTGACGCCCTCGATGACGAGCTCGCGCTGCAGATGCCGGTGGCCGGTCTGCGTCAGCGTGGCGATCTTCACCGTCTCCGCGTCGACGAGCTTGACCGCACCCATCTCCTTCAGGTGGGCCAGCTGCAGGTGCACCCACGGCCGATCGCGCGGAATGCCGAAGCGCTCCCGCAAATGGCGGACCAAGAGATTGCTGTTGAGGCTCTCGTTGGCCTCCTCGGAGAGGGTGCGCAGGATGATGAGCCGGGCCTCCTCGGCCAGCCAGGCGTCAGGGTCGGTCACTTCACCCGCTCCTCGAACATGTAGTGGTGTACCCGCTCGGCCATCTCGGCGACCGGCTTCATGCGTTCGCCAAGCGTGGAGACCTCGCCGCGAAGGCCGATGATCGCCAGCTCCAGGCGATGGCTCGTGTCCTTGTCGGGCAGGTGCCGCATTTCCGTCTCCAGCCTCGCGACACGCTGCTCGGTTTCGTCGGATTTCTTCTCGACCTGCCCGACGCGATCGCTTGCGGCCTTGCCGCGCGCCGACGCGATGCTGAAGATCAGAGCAGTCGCCGAGATGAGCATCGCGCCCCAGCGGCCCAGAAACTCCTCCATCAGGCGCCTCCCACCGGCTTCCACCCGCAGTTCTCCTCGCCATACTCGTTGTGCGTGACGAGCTTGGCCTTGGTCGCGGCAGTCATCACGGCGAACTCGGCCGCCGAGACGATCCACGGCTCATTCGTCCTGCACCACATGTCAGGGGTCGCGGCGCCCTTCGTCGTCGCGCACCCACCGACGAGCGCGGCGGTCAAGCTCAGCGCCAGAAAGACCGGCAACTTCATCCTGCTTCTTCCCGTAGTCGGCGACGGCTTCCGCCGTATCGCGGTTGAGCTTTTCCTCGCGGTCCTGCCAGCCCTGCTGGCGCGCGCGCCGCAGCGCGGTCACGAAGCCGAGAATGGCGGTGAGGACGGCGCCGAACTGGAGCGCGCGCTGCAGACCCACGAAGCGCGCCAGCAGGGCCACGACCACGACGATGACGGGAATGGAGAGCACCGCCCCCCACCCCCAGCCAATCCCGTAGACGAGCGCCTCGCGGATGCGGTCGATCATTCCGGCACCGGCGCCTTCGCCGGCCGGAGCGCCGGAACGATGTAGGTGCGGACGATGCCGACCGCGATGATGCCGACACCGATGGCCATCAGGACGCCGGCGGCGTAGCCGATCACGCTCGAAAACTCCGCATAGCCCCGCAGCGCATCCGCCTGGTCGGTCAGCTGCTTGCCC
Source organism: Starkeya nomas (assembly GCF_902703545.1). Classification (NCBI taxonomy): domain Bacteria; kingdom Pseudomonadati; phylum Pseudomonadota; class Alphaproteobacteria; order Hyphomicrobiales; family Xanthobacteraceae; genus Starkeya; species Starkeya nomas. The sequence continues at coordinate 502 of NZ_CACSAS010000031.1, read as the reverse complement.
GCCTCGGCGATGCTGATGGCGCCCAGGCCGCCGGCGATGGGCGTGGCCAGGCCGGGCGGATCGGCGGCAACCGCCGAACCCGTCGCCGGTCCGGTCGCTTTCAGGCGCGCGGCGATCGAGGCCATGGTGATGTCGCCGGCGATGCCGTCCACTTTCAGGCCGTTGGCCTTCTGGTAGGCGGTCACGGCCTCGGTGGTCTTCGGGCCATAGCGTCCGTCGACCTTGATGTCGTAGCCGAGCTGGACCAGCTTCTCCTGCAACAGCATCGTCGAGGGCGAGGACAACGCCGCCTTCCAGGACTCCGCCGGCGCCTCGCCGCGCAGCTGGGGCCAGAGCTTGTTGAACCAGGCGACCCGTTCGTCATAGCCGTTGTAACCGCCGTTGACGCGCTCCGTGATCGCCCGGATGTCGTTGATGTCGGCGAGGTGGTTGCAGCCGGTTCGGCTCCAGTGATCCAGCGCGCCGCGCAGGCAGTAGCCGGCCGTCTCGATCAGGCTCGGGC
>NZ_CACSAS010000030.1:0-9456 GCF_902703545.1 Starkeya nomas | reverse complement strand
GCGCCGAACCCCAGTCGGCCGAGGCGGTGACGGCGCAGGCTCTGTCCGCCTCCCTCAGCCGCTGGCAGGCGATCTCGAAATAGGCCGGCTCGACCTCGATGCCGACATACTCCAGCCCCCGTTCAGCGCAGGCGAGGCCGACCGTGCCGGAGCCCATGAACGGATCGAGCACCGGCCCGTCCATCACGCTGAGAAGCCCGGACATGAGCCCGACCGGCTTCCCGGCGATGTGGTGCTTGGTCTTCGGCACCGGCTCGCGGAACACTCCCGGCGCCACCGGGCCGGCGAGCGGCCGCGCCCCGTTCGTGCCCCACACCACGTACTCGGCCTGCGCCCGGTAGCGCCCGAGCTGCGGCCGGCCGCGCTCCGTCTTGTCCCAAGGGACCACGCCGCGCCAGATCCACCCGGCGCACTGGATCGCGTCGGTGGTCACCGGCAGCTGCCGCCAGTCGGTGAAGGTGGCGCAGATCGCCCCCGGCCGGACCAGCTCGCGCGCTCGGCCGAGCCAGAGCGTCGACCACGCCAGATAGGAACGCTGGTCGCGGGTATCGCCCTGGAACTCCGGGTAGAGGCCGCGATGCTCGGACGACTGATACTTCGCCGAGGTCGGCTGCGACCGGGCGGAAAGGCTGGCCCCGCCGCTGGAATAGGGCGGATCGGTCAGCACGCCGCCGAAGGAACCGGGATCGAGAGTGGCGAGCACCTCAAGTGCGTCGCCGAGATAGAGGGTGGCGTTGCCTATCCTCTCACGGTGGATGCGCATGCGTCTCTTTCTGAAAGACGCTCGCGGCGTTCTGGTGAGGGCTCTGCCGGCCTCAGGGAGTTGAGCGTGCCGCAGCGGCGGCATTTGATTTCGATCTTGCCATGGATCGCTCCATGACCGGCGCGGAACAAGAGGGCGCCGCACCCGCAGCGAATGTTCTCCATTGCCTCTGGTAGCCGAGTCGTGCGACCTCGCCGGGCTCGCCAGAGCGAAGGGGCGGGGTTGCGGTTATGTCGTGTGGCCGCTCGCGGGGTGCGTCGCCAAACCAGCCCGCGCCGGGGAAACCCGGACCCCGTCACCCTGATGGCCAAGGGAATGCTATTCGCCGTCCATCGTCCTTTCGGCCGCGCCCAACGCTGCGCCTGCCATGATCGCCCAGCCGGAAACCATCAACCAGACGACCACATAAACACCCCAGTGAAAGAAGGGCAGGAACCACCAAAGGCCCCCGGTTATGGCTGCGCCGACAGTAAACCCCCAAAGGGCATTCTTGTCCGATGGCTTCATGTCCCGTCTCCCTTGACCTAGCGGCGCGAGAGTACCGGGCAACCGCCAGCACGTCACTAATCATAGAAGCCCCCGCCTCCGCCCGATCCGCCGCCCGACGTGTTGTCGCCGCCTCCCTTGCCCTTGCCGCACTCGAACGACGTGGTGTAGCCGCCGCCTTCGATGGAATGGCGTGCCTGCTCGATCGTCCAGCGGCCCGCGATGCCGTCCCTGAAGCCTTCCATGGTGACCGGCATCTCGGCCGCGACATCGGTACGGCCGGGCATGTCGACCGACAGCGAGCCCTCGGCCCGGCCCAGCTCGCGCCCGCGCGCCTCGGCCGCCCGCAGCGCCTCCTCCTCGCTCTGGTAGGGGTGCGGCAGACGCATGATCGCCCCCTCCGCATCCGGCTGCTGGAACACCACGGTGCGCCGCTCCGCCCCGTCGCGGTCGTACCAGTCGGCCTCGATGGCGGCATGCCTCGGCCGGTCGCCGTCGGTGGCGCGGGCATTGGTGACATCGCCCGGCCGCAGCACGAGACCGCCAAGTGCGGCGCCGGAGCCCGATCGGCCGCCACCCCGCTGAACGCCGATCAGGCTGCCGTTCTTCGGCGCGAGCAGCGCGTCGTGGCGCCGGCCGAGCCGCGTCAGGAAATGCAGGTCGCTCTCCTCGGTCTGGGCGATGTAGCCGATCCGGCGCGAGGCGATCTGCGGATCGACGTTCGGCGGCAATTCGTGCTCGCCGGCGATCTTGGCGATGATCTCGCCGAGCGTCGTGTTCTCCCAGTGCCGCGTCTTCTGCGCCTTGAAGCTGTCCTTCACATCCGCCGCCTTGGCGTGGACCGTGATGGTGGCGGGGTTCGTCTCGACGCCCGTCTCGTCGACCTTGAAGGTGCCCATCAGATCGAGGCCTGTCTCGCGGTAGCCGATCCAGATGCGAAGGATGGCGCCCTTGCGCGGCAGCTCGACGGCGTTGTCCCGATCGTCGATCTCCAGTTCGAGTGTGTCGCTCTCCACGCCGTCCACGTCGGTGATGTCGATCCGCTTCAGGCGGTCGCCAAGCTTGGCCGAGACGTCGGTGCTGCCGGCCATCACCCTCCATGCTGGCCGCATGTCAGTCCCACAGCTTCACGGTGGGCTTGCGCACCGGCGACGCCGGCGCGTCGGGCAGCGTCACCGTCGTGCCGATCGGCAGCACCACGCCGCGCGCCGCCAGCCCCCGGTTCGTGTCGAGCACGGCCTCGACCAGCCCGTCGACCGTGCCGCGCTCACGCCAGACCACGAGGTCGACCGGATCGCCCTGAAGCGACGTCACCTTCATCACCAAAGCCCTCCCGCGAACCCGTCGCCGTCCTCGCCGTAGCGCCCCAGCGTGATCGAGACCTCGACCTTGCGGGGCGAGCCGTCCGCCGTGAAGAAACTCTGCCGGTCGCCCAGTTCCTCGATGACCCAGCGGCCGAGCGGCCGGCCGATGGCACCCACGGCGGCGGCCATCATGTGCACCTCGCCCGTCTCGGCCGAGAGGCCCATCTTCTCGATCTGACCGAGCCCGCCGGTGAACTGCGGATAGAGCGTGGCGGAAAGGGTGATGGTGCTCTTGGTTGCGCCCATGTGCTGCAGCGCAGGGCGCCGGCCGATGCGCTCGACCTCGACCCAGCGTCCGCCGACCTGACGGTCCAGCTCCTCATAGGCATGCTTCGTCACCTCGAAGCGGAAGGGGCCGAGCCCCATAAGCACGTTCATGGCGCCCCCTGATAGGTCGATCCGGCCTCGCCGCCGTCATGCAGCCCGCCCATGGCGCGGCGGGTGCCGCGCTCGGCCGCGCCGGCGGCGGCGGCGCCGATGGCGGCGGGCGAGGCGTTGGTGGTGGCGTTCACGGTGACGTTGTTCGTCACCGACACGGACTGCTGTGTCTGCCGGCTCTGGTCGACGTTGTTGACGACGTCGCCCATGGTCTTCGGCGCGGCCTGCGGGGCGGCGCCCGTCTCGCCGCCGGGCGTCGCCGCCGGCGCATCGCTGCCGCCCAGCCAGTCCGGCAGCGAGAAGCTGGGCATCATGCCCTTGATGTTCGCCACGGCGCCGGAGAGCCAGCCGACGAGTTCCTGCCAGCCGGCGCGGAAGCCCTCGCCGAGGCTGGTTGCCCAGCTCTTGCCGACCGCCACCATATCGGAGGCGACGGATGACAGGGTCGCCGCGATGTCCGCCTTCCAGCGCTGCACCTCGTCGACCATGGACTGCCAGTACTGGCCGGCGCTGGTGTTCTGCAGAGTCTGTTCAAGATCCGACCACCACTGCCAGTTCTCCCGCATCGCCTGCAGGCGCTGCTCGCGGGTCTTGGTCAGATCGTCGAGGATCATCGAGCCGATCGAGAACAGGCCACCGAGGGCGAACAGGCGCCGCATGCCGCTCGCGCGCCGGCCGAGCCCGCCGAGATCCGCACCCGCGCGGCGGCTGGCACCGCCGATGCGGCCGAGGCCGGCTACTCCCTCGACGGCAGCACCGGCAATGGCACGACCGATTCCGCCCTTGCCGAAAACTGATGCGATGATCCTTCCGAGCCAAAGAACGGACGAGCCAATGCCTGCAAGACCGGCCAAAATCGCCCCTATCGCCGGAATGAACGGCACGGCGACGAGGCCGATCAGCAGGTTCTCGAACCCGCCGACCGACTCGGCCGCCCATTGCACGGCGGCGGCGACGGCGCGCACATTCTCGGCGAACTTCGCCCAGTCGAAGCCCTTCACCGCCTCGCTGATTGCCACGATGGCATCGGCGATGCCGGTCGCGATGGCGTCGCGGTTCGCGAGCATCAGCTCCTGCACGGCCTCCAGAATCGGCGTGATGATCGGCAGCACGGTGGCCGCGATGGAGTCCCGCAGCCCGAGCAGGGTGTCGCCGATGTTGTCGACCGCGTCGTTGAACCGCTCGGCCTCGCCCAGCGCGTTCTCGCCCAGCACGCCGTTCAGCCGCTGGGCCTCCTCGCGCATCTTGGCGAGGGCCTCGGCGCCGAGAAGCGCGATGCGCACCATCTCGGCGCCGGCGTCGCCGAACGCCGCCTGGGCGAGCACCATGCGCTTGGACGGGTCCTTCACCCGGCTCATGGAGTCGACGACCAGGTCGAACGCCTTCGACGGGTCCTTCTCCGCGCGGAGCTTGCCGCGCAGCTTCGGATCGACCCGGCCGAGCAGCTTGTCGAGGCCACCCCGGCGCATCTTCAGTTCGCCGAGGCGCTTCTGAAACGTCTCCAGCCCGTTGTTGAGGGTTTCGAGCGGGATGTCCTGACGCTTCGCCACGAACCCCAGCTCGCGCAGCGTCTGCACACTGAAGCCGGTCTGCTTCGCGAACTTGCCCTGCGCATCCAGCGTGGTGGCGTAGGAGCGGCCGAGCGCGATGACGCCGGCGATCGAGATCCCGGTCGCCGCCACGACGCGCTGGCCGACCCAGTAGGCGGCGCGGCCGAGCGAGACCGTGGTGCGGGCGGCGTCGGCGATGCCAAGCGCCATGCCGCGCATGGAAAGCCCGAGCAGGTGGCCGGCGGCGTTGATCTGCGGCGCGGCGATACGGAACCGGCGCTGTGTGTTGATGATCGCCCGGCCGAGGGCGAACTGGCGTGCGGTGAGGCCCTGCGTCGCCCGGCTCGCCGCCTCGGCCGCGCCGGTGGACTGGCGCACCGCCGCCGTCACCTTGCGGCTGCTTTCGGCGACGTCCTTGCCGGCCTTCGCCGCGCCCTTGCTGGCGTCCGCCACCGACGCCATGGCCGAGGCGGCTGCGGTAGCCGCGCCGGTCGTGCCGGTGACGGCGCCGGTGACTTTCTTGCTGGCGTCGGCCGCGTCCTCGGCGGCCTTGGTCGCGCCCTTGGTGGCGGCGGTGGCGGCGGCGGCGGCCGAGGTCGAGGCTTGCGTCGCCGTCGTCACCGCCGCCGTGGCGCTGGTCACGCCATCGGCGGTGGCGGCGACGTCCTTCGCCGCATCGGCGATGCCGGTCAGGGCTTCCTTCGCCTTGCGGGCCGGGCCGGTGAGCTGGTCGACGAGACGAAGAACGACCGAGATCGCGTCCATGGATCACCTCAGCCGCGCCAGCGCCTCAAACCGCTCGATCGCCCGCTTGTGGTGGCGCTCCAGCTCGGCGAGCGGGAGCGCCTCGAAATACTCGATCGACGTGTGCAGGATGACCGCGCAGTCGGCGATCATTCCTTCGAGGGCTTCTCGTCCTCGAACGCCGCGAAAAAACCCTTGATGATCCCGAACACCTTGGCCGTGTCGGGCACGCTCAACGCGTCGACCTCGGCCGGGGTCAGGGTGCCGAGGTTGCAGATGGCCTCGGAGATCGCCTCCATCTCGTCCTTCGTCTGGACGGCCTTCACGAACAGCCGCAGGTCCTTGAAGGTGGGCTCGCGGAAGTGCAGCTCGGCGATCTTCTTGCCGGCGACGTCGACGGGCCTGATCAGCGTGTAGGCGGTCATGGTGTCCCTCACAGCATGCCGAGCGCGGAGCGCATGGCGATGTTCTGGTCGACGCCCCGGATGGAGCGGATGCCGTTGATCACGTCGACCTCGATCAGCACCTCGTCGCCCATGGTCAGCTTCACGTAGCTGAGGGCGAGCGCGTAGGTGAGCTTGGCCAGTTCACCGGGCGCCCAGTCGCCGAAGTCCAGCTCCTTGATGCGCCCGCGCATGTGGAACTCGGCGGCGCGATCCGCGCCGTCCTCGCCGACGAGGTAGCCCTTGTGGGTGAACGCCTTCACCGTGCCGGGCTTCAGGCCCCACAGGCTGATGACGCGCGGATCGGCGTCGACCAGCTCGGCCGAGGATTCGAGCTTCTCGTAGCCGAGGGCGATCTCCAGCGGCGCGTCCATGCCGCCGCCGCGATGCTCCTCGTTCAGCTCGGTGAACTTCGGCACGGTGAGCGTCGCGGTCGCGCCGTGCAGGCCGTAGCCATCCACGAAGGTCGAGCAGTTGCGCAGGATGTAGCTGAGAGCCATGCGCCCCTCCTCAGGCCGCGATTGCGCGGACGATCTCTTCGACCGCCTCGGTGTAGTAGTCGGGGTTCCGGTGAATGCGGAACGTCAGGCGCTCGATGGGCGCGACCGGCTCGATGTCGAAGTCGATCGTCAGTTTGCCGTCCATCAGGTTGCTGGCCGGATTGAAGTCCGGGTTGAGCCACGCGACGCCGCCGACGATGGCGCCCTCGGCCTTCAGGATGCGCAGATAGGCGTTCACGCTCTCGATGATCTCGCGCACCAGCTGGGGCGAGAACGGCCGGTCGAGCGCCCATGTGAAGGCGGCTTCCACCTCGTCGCGCACGACGTCGATGATGCGCCGAACCGACAGGAACGCCGTCGCCGGATCGCTGGAGCACGAGCGCAACCCGAAGAACCTGAAGCCATTCTCCCGGATGATCGTCGTGATCTCGTTCTCGTTGAGATAGTTGTGCTCGGAGTTGCGATCCGAGAGGTCCGCCGCGATCGGGCGGGAGACGCCGGTGATGCCGGCGATCGGCTGGTTGGAGAACGGCCACCAGAAGCCGCGTTCATTGTCCATCTTTGCCTGAAGGCCGGCGGCGTAGGCCGAGGCCGGGCGCGGCACGTTGGTGGCGAGCGCCGTGTCGAACGCAAGAGCGTGCGGGTCGATCACCATCACGCGGTCGGAGCCGTAGTCGTTGCGGTAGGAAATGGCCGCGTCGTTGGTGGTGTTCGGGCCGTCCGCCAGCACGATGCCGCGCTGCCGCTCCGCCACGCTGATCATGTTCGTGACGGCCGGGTTCGCGGTGGTGCCGATGACCGCCGTCGCCGCCGCGTCCTCGCCGCCGCCGCCGACGAAGGTGATCACCGGCGGGGCGGTGTGGCCGAGCCCCGGCTGGGTGACGATCACGGTCTGCACGCTGCCGCCCTGGACAAGGGCGACGGCCTTCGCGCCCTTGTCCGGGGTGATGACGACGGTCGGCGCGGTGGCGTAGCCGGTGCCGCCCTCGGTGACCTGAATTTCGCTGACACCCGTGGTCGGGCGCTGGCTCGTCCAGCCGGGGGCGATGTGGATCTTCGGCTTGAGCGCAATCAGCGCCGGTGCCGAGAGATGCGCGTGGACGCCGGTCTTGGCGATGGGATCGCCGCAGATATTGGCGAGGGTCGTCTCGAAGTTGGCGCCCTCATCGACACGCACGATCGAGACGATGGCGCCGATCTGCGCATAGATCGCCGCGACGGTGTCGTAGAGCGTGCCGGCACGGCCGAGCTGCGCGGCGAGCCGGGTATTACCGGCGATCGCAACCGGGCGATTGAGCGGGAAGACATCGGGATCGGCATCGGGCGCGGTGCCGGTGGCGGCGATCACGCTCGTGCGCACGCGGCGAACCGGACGGATGCCGTCCGACACCTCGATCGTCTCTACGCCGTGAAGATATTCGGTGGTCATGCCGGCCTTCCGTGCCATCTCTGCGAGAGATGGCACTAGACCGCGTGCCGCCGGCCGGATCGCCCCGGAAGCGCTTCCGGCCGGGGCGAAGAGAGGAAGGGCCGCGCGGGAGCGACCCTACAGCCGTCCCGCCGGTCTGTCGATGACGCCGGCGCCGCGCGCTATACCCGCGTCGCCGCCGTGATGAACAGCTGGTCTACCTGCTGCTCGGTCAGCTCCAGCTCTACGGCCATGGCGACGAGGTACGGGTGATTGCGCTCGATATTGAGGGCGTCCGCCCACCAGATGCGCACCAGCTCGTAGGGATGCGCCGCCACGGCCGCGTCGACCTGGGCGAGGAGACCGGCCTCGAAGAGCGCGACGCGGGCCTGCGCACGGGTGACAGATGCCGGCACGGTCGGCGGCGGAGCCGCATAGGGCGCGATCGGCCCGGCCTCGCCGTCGAGCAGGCGGGTGTAGACGTCGGCGCTGGCCGCGTTCGCGTCGCTCTCCGTCGCGGAGAAAGGCAGCCAGTCGCCTTCGGGCAGATCGAGATGCGGCGGACGGATTTCGCAGTCGATGCCACCCGCTGCATTGAAGACGGCCGAGCCCGGCTTGATCTCATAGGGGCTCGGAGCGGCGGCCGGCGGCGTCTCCTCGTACACCGGCGGCTCCACAGGGATTTCATCCTCAGACATCAGGCAACCCTCACGAAGATGCCGGCGGTCGATCCGTTGGCGCTTGGGTGGCTCATGCAACGCCACGTGCCGGGAGGCGCGCCGTTCAGGCTGGACCCCGCGATGCCGCCGCCGAACGTGATGCTCGGCCCCGCCGTCGTCGAATACCTGTATGAGCCGACCGCATCGGCGGTCTGCTGGGACACCCAGCCGTTGTTGACGTTGGTCAGGGTGGCGAAGTTCGCGTTGACCCAATCCTCAAAGGCGATCGCGCCCATATAGGTGCTGTCGATTTGAGCAACGACCTTGGCGCCGTTCCAACCGAAATAGGCGCGATTGGCACCGTAGGTCGTGACCGGCGTATATCCCAAGTTGGTCTGAAGCATCACCAATTCGCCGGTCGAAGTGCGCCGCACATACGGAGCGTTCGGGTTGTCCGATGCAATGCCGACCGTAGAAATCCAATCGAACCCCGCAGTGCTCAGCTTGCCGTTGAGCGCGGCCTGAAGGCCGCTGATCTCGCCGATCACGTGTCCATGACCGTTGTTCGACTTCCCATCCAGCGCCCCCTGAAGGCCGGTGACCTCGCTGATCGGATGGGGGTGCGACGCCGGCACTGCGCCGATGGCATTCCGCGCTGCCGCCTTGTCAGCCGACCCGAAGACCGCCCGGCCGACTTCCGTGCCGCCGAGGTTCGTCTGCGCCTGCGTCCGCTCCGCAGCGGTGCGCGTCTGCACGTCGTCGAAGCGCAAGCGGTTGCCCAGCGCGGTCGAGATCGTGGTGGCGAAGTTCAGATCTTCGCCGAGCGCCGCCGCGATCTCGGCGAAGGTGTCGAGGGTCGCCGGCGCCCCGCCGGCAAGCGCGGCGATCTTGCCGTCGATCTTGGCATCGACGGTGTCTTCCCAGCCCGAAATATGCCCCAGCAGGAGCGCGGCCGAGACCCATTTGTCGCCGATGCGAACCATGACGTGGTAGTTCGCCGGGTCCGGCGCGTCGACGTCTGAAAGGTCGTTCAACGCATGCTTGTGCGTCTTGTCCGACTTGGCGTTGAGCGCGTCGAGCAGGCCGGTGACGTGGCCGATCTCGTGCACATGCTCCCGCAGCGCGCGCAGGTCGATCGCCTGGGCGTTGGCATGGATCGCG
>NZ_CACSAS010000029.1:0-87873 GCF_902703545.1 Starkeya nomas | reverse complement strand
CGGCACTCGGCAACATGGCGCCGGTCGAGTTCGCAATGAAATCCACGCTGGAAAAACAGGCCGCATGAGGCCACAAACGAAACCCAGGACTCTACCATAGACCGGAGGAGATTAGGGTCTCAGGTCAGGTGGCTTTCGCAAACACCTCGGGAATGATGACAGGCTCACATATCGACACCGTTATCGCATTCGACGGCAACATCACGGTGCACTTGCCCCTTCAGGCCGGCGTCGATCGCGCCGACCGCAACCGTCTCCGGCAAGGGATCCGCGACCACCCGCCTTCGCGCGAATATCGTGGCACCGCGGCCGCCCGGCGCGCGAGGTCCGGTTCGCACGATTTCTCGGCCGTCCCACTCGACAATCCAGACTCCACACCCACAACACCTGACATGCTGGCCGGATGGCGAAGGCTGGCTCCTGCGTGTCGCTCTGACCCGCCACCTCTACACTTAATCGACGACGGGTCCGCCGAGAGGCGGGGCCTTCACCCGAGGGACGTAAGCGCTTCCTTCCGGATGCGGCGACACTCGGTGGCAGCGCCGACACAAAAAGGGGCCTAAGCCACCTCCGCCTCGCGCTGCCGATGGTCGGCTTCGGTGAGCGCCTGAACAAGACGCAGCTGCGTTTCGCGGTGCTCCCTGCGCGTCAGGATGCAGTGCGCAAGCTCAGCGCGGAGTTCTGCGATTTCGGCGTAGATGTCACGAATGTCTTCCATATGAACCTCCTTCGTCTCGATGACGGAGGCACGCACCAGGTGTTGGAGGGACGGGTCAGGGATCGCGAGGCGACCGGCAGAGCCGGCGCGTGGGGGTGCCGAGTTTCTGACGGCGCCCAACGGGCGGCGGCGGAAAATTGGGGGCAACCGCGCGTCCTTGACGCGGCCCGACTGCCGGTATGATCGGCCATCAATGAGAGAGAGATGGCCGTGGCTCGACGTTATGGCTGGCCCATCCTTTCTTGCTTCTGCAGCGCGCTGCGGGATCGGCTCTGCCGATAGTCGAGGCGCCGCGTTGCTCGGCGCCAGCGCAACCGGCTCAGTGAGCCGGGCCGCGCTCGTAGGGGTCGAATTCGTGGATCAGTTCGAGATCGTCGGCGTCTTCGAGCTCCTCGGAGGGGAGGGCGCCATAGGCATCGCCGGATTTGAAGAGCGTCACCGGGACCATGAGGGTGCGGGCAAGCTGGAACGCGTGATTCTGGGCAAGGGAAAGATCGTGCGACATCTCGAAGGCTCCATCCGGAGCGGGCCAATTCCCGCTCGATGGCTCCTCGATGGACCGCCTTCGGTCGCGATCACCGCGAAGGCGCAGCCGCAGCGGCGGCAGCTTGCTAGCCGACCCCTTGTGGGTTGATCGTGGAAGATCCGGAGGAGGGCCCAGGACGCCATCGCTGAAGAGCGGGATTGGTTCGCGGCGGGCGAGACGACCTGTGTGCTACGTCCTTTTCCCTCGCCGGAAGCTGCTGGGAACGCCGCGGCTTCCCGCAATGGGCCGCCGTCCATACTCCGCAGCAATCACCGATCCAAATCGTCCCCGGCCAGCAGGCGGGCTGCCGATCCCAACCGGGCCGCGCGCGGCCAACGCGTTTCAGCCGGCGCTTTCGCGCCTTCGCACTTTAGAGCAGCGCGAGTTGCCCCTCAAAGATTCCGACCGCGTCTTCGAGCGAGGAGACCGTGACGCCGACGAGCCGGATGCCCTTCTCGACCGGAAACAATGGATCGAGCAACGCCCGCGACAGCTCGTCGACTTGCGCCGCGGTCTGAAACGGTTGCGAGACGGTACGGCTTCGCGTTATCCGCTGGAAGTCGGCGTACTTCACCTTCAGCGTCACCGTGCGCGCCCGCAGTTGCTTCGCTTCGCAGAGACGCCAAACCTTCGCGACAAGAGCGCTGATTTCAGAATACACGCTCTCACTGTCGAACAGGTCGGTCTCAAAAGTGTCTTCCGCGCCGATCGACTTGCGCGGCCGATCGGGCTCGACAGGCCGATTGTCGATTCCACGGGCAATTCGATAGTACCAGCCTCCCGCTTTTCCGAAGTGTTGCTGCAGGAAGGCGAGCGGTTTCGCCTTGAGATCAGCGCCGGTGAGAATGCCAAGCCGCTCCATCTTCTCCGCCGTCGCAGGCCCAACGCCGTGGAATCTCTTCACCGGGAGCGCCTCGACGAAAGATGGGCCTTTGCTGGGTGTGATGACGGCCTGGCCGTTCGGCTTGTTGAGGTCGCTCGCCATCTTCGCAAGGAATTTGCAATATGAAATGCCGGCGGAGGCATTGAGGCCCGTGACCTCCTTGATGCGCGCGCGGATGATGGTCGCGATCTCGCTCGCGATCTCAATGCCGTGCTTGTTCTCCGACACGTCCAGATAGGCTTCGTCGAGTGAGAGCGGCTCGATCAGATCGGTATGTTCGGCGAAGATCTCGCGGATCTGTGCCGACACCGCGCGGTACACATCGAATCTTGGTGGCACGAAGATGAGGTCGGGACAACGGCGCTTGGCCGTGATCGACGCCATCGCCGAGCGAACACCGAAAGCACGCGCTTCGTAGCTCGCTGCCGCGACGACGCCACGCGCCTCCGACCCGCCGACGGCAACGGGTCGTCCGCGCAAGTGTGGATCGTCACGCTGTTCGACCGACGCATAAAAGGCATCCATGTCCACATGGATGATCTTGCGCGGGATGATGTCCGACTCCGTTGCCACGGCACAACGTCGTCAAAGCGCGAGCATGGATTGGTCGCGGGCGTGGTGAAAACGAGAGACACGAAAGCTTCCGGCCGGCAGGGGACACAAGATGTCCGTCTCGGGTCGCATAGCATCGAGCCAGCCCATGCGCTCATTTCGACGTAGCACCGCCATCTGGCGGTCTTGATAGGGCGCGATATCGCCGTTCGATTCGATGGTGATGATCGCATAGGCCTCGGGCCAGTCGCGCGTCGCCGGCCGCCAAATTCCGGCAAAATAAAACCAGTCGCCATTCGCAAGCCTGAAGCTGTAGTCCTTACCGTTGCTACGATGGCGAAACTCGGTTGCCGGGACGAGGCAGCGATGATTGGGAAAGGTTCGTCCCTCGCCGTGTACGACGGTGCAGGGGCGTGCGCCGGTCTCGCCCGGCTTCAGGCCCCACGGCAGTTCGACCATCTCGACCTCGTCGCCGGAGCGTCGAACGATGACGCGGCGTTCGTCGAGTGGTGCATCAGAATTGAAGGCCTTCACGGTCATGGCATTTTAGAACATAATAGGAACGCCACTCCAGTGCAAGCCAGGAAAGGGGGAGCGATGTGCAATGACTATCGGCTGATGGTGGATGTCGCCTCGATCGTCGAGGACTTCGCCGATCTCAAGATCAAAATCCGCTTCAGCGAAGGCTCGCCGAACATCGAGGCTCGCGAAGATATCAAGATCACCGACATGGGTCCGATCATCCGCCCGGTCGAAGGCGCGAGCGACGAAGCCGACCTGGTGCAGCGCCGGTGGAGCTGGCCCGGCCAGAACAAGAGACCGGTCTATAATTTTCGCTCGGATGGTCGCGAGTTCACCAGCAACCGCTGTCTCATCGTTGCGGATGGGTTCTACGAGTTCACTGATCCGGCGGAAAAGGGAAAGAAGAAGAAGGACAAATGGCTGTTCACGAAGCGCGACGAGCCGATCTTCTGCATCGCTGGAATCTGGCGTGACGCCAAGGATGTCGGCGAGGCCTACACGATGCTGACGATGGAGCCGGGGCCTGATATCAAGCCCTACCACGATCGGCAGATCGTCATTCTTGAGCGCTCCGCGTGGGCTGACTGGCTCAATCCCGCGATCTCGGCGAAGTCGCTGATCAAGCCGCTGCCTGCCGGGACGTTGTCTGTCGCACAGGTTGGTTGACGGCGCCTCAAGCGCGGACGGGCGTCACGCGCCGACGGGGCGCTGCGCGCCTCGCGGATGTGGTCGCATCCGCAAGCTCGATCCAGACGGGGGCGTGATCGCTGCTCTTTTCCCATCCGCGCACTACAACGTCGACCTGAGCGTCGACGAGGCGTTCGGCAAGCGGCGGGCTAAGCAGCAGATGATCGATGCGCAGCCCGGCATTCCGTGCAAACGCATTTCGAAAATAGTCCCAGAAGGTGTAGATGGCCTCGTCGGGATGGAGCGTACGGAGCGCGTCGGTCCAACCTTGTTCGAGTAGCCGGAAATAGGCTGCGCGCGCTTCGGGAGCGAAGAGAGCGTCGTCGAGCCAGCGCTCGGGCTTGTAGACGTCGAGATCGGTCGGCATCACGTTGAAGTCGCCTGCGAGCATCACCGGCTGGCCGGTGGCGAGAAGTTCGCCGGCATGCGCGATCAACCGGTCGAACCAGCGAAGTTTGTAGTCGAATTTCGGACCGGGCTTTGGATTGCCATTCGGCAAATAGAGTCCGCCGATCAGGATGCCGTTGACGGCAGCCTCGATATAGCGGCTGTGGCTATCGTCCGGATCGCCGGGAAGACCGCGGCGGGTTTCGTGGATCTGTCCGACGCGGCTGAGAATGGCGACGCCATTCCAGCTCTTCTGCCCCTGCCAGATCGCGTCGTAGCCGAGATCGCGGATCGGTTTGTCCGGAAATTTCTCCTGCGGCGCCTTCAGCTCTTGGAGGCAGACGATATCGGGTTGCGATTCTGCGAGCCATCGCAGGAGAACGGGGAGGCGGCCATTGATGCCATTGACGTTGTAGGTCGCGATTTTCATGGATTAGATATCGGGCAAAACTTGTTCGGCACGGCCCCAGCTTGCCAGGGTTTTGGAGCTCGTGCGGCGCACCAGCTCCGGTGCATCGCCGATGTGAAAATGCGCCGGCGAGTCGATGGTCTTCATCTCGCCCCAGCTTATCGGCGCGGCAACCGAGGCGCCGGCGCGCGTGCGGGCGCTATAGGGCATGACCGCTGTCGCGCCGCGCTGGTTGCGCAGATAGTCGACGAAGATGCGGCCCTTGCGCCGGGCCTTTGCAAGCGCCGCAGTGAAATGCTTCGGATCGTTCTGCGCGACCGCCTGCGCGAGGCGATAGGCGAAGTCCTTGACCTGCGGCCACTCGGCTTTCGGCGTGAGCGGCGCGATGACATGCACGCCCTTGCCGCCGGTCACCATTGGAAAAGTCTCGAGGCCCATCGATTTCAAGATGTCGCGGAATTGGAAGGCAGCCTCGCGAACCGCCTCGAAATCGAGCCCTTCATCGGGGTCGAGATCGAAGATCAGCCGATCCGCCTTCTCGACATCTTCGATACGCGCGCCCCAGCCATGGAATTCGATCGTTCCCATCTGCACGCAGGTCATGAGCCCATCGGCATCGTCGATATAGAGATAGGGCTCTTCGTGGCCATCCTTCTCGACAATCCCGATGTGGTGAACCGCCTCGCCGAAGCTTCCGGCATCGTGCTTCTGGAAGAAACATTGCTTTGCGCGGCCCTGTGGGCAGCGGACAAGGCTGATCGGCCGGCTGCCGATCCAGGGCAGCATGATCTCGGCGACCGCCGCATAGTGGTCGGCGAGCTGGCCTTTGGTGATATTGGCTTCCGGATAAATGACGCGGTCGCGGCTTGTGATGACGACCGTGCTTGTCGCCGGCGCCGGCCGTTCAGCGGCGTGATGCTCAGTCTCGAGCACGACGGCCTCGGGCTTCTTGTCCTCGCGCAGCCCGAGATAGCTGGGGTGACGAAGCGTTCCCTCGTTGGTCATCTCGGTATAGGCGATCTCGGCCACGAGCCTCGGCCGCAGCCAATGCGCGCCGCGGACCTCGGCGCGTGGTGCCTCGACCGTCGCTGCCTTCTGTTCGAGTGGCGCCATGATCTTCATCAGGCGCGCGAGTTCGGCCGCATCGAAGCCGGTGCCGACCTTTCCGGCGTAGCGCAGCGTGCCGCCGTCATGGACGGCGAGAATGAGCGACCGGAAGGCGCGGCTCTTGTCGGACGGCGTCCAGCCGGCGATTACGAATTCTTGCCGCTTGATGCATTTGGTTTTCACCCAGCTGCCGGCGCGTGCGCCGACATATCGCGAGTTGGCGAGCTTAGAGACGACACCCTCGAGCCCGGCCGCACAAAAGCTCTTGAGCAGCTTCTCGCCGTTTCCCTGGATATGATCCGAGTAGCGAATGTGGGTGCCCTTCGCGGGAAGAATTCCCTTGAGCTTGGTTTTTCGCTCGAGAAGGGGAAGGCTGGTCAGATCATCCCCATTGAGTTCGAGCAGATCGAACGCGAAATAGTCGATGCTCGCCGGAGCGCCCTTCAGCGCGCCCTGCAGCTTCTGGAAGTTCGAGCGCCCCTCGGGATCGAGCACGACCGCCTCGCCGTCGATCAGGGCGGATTGGACCTTGAGTTGACGCGCATCGGCGAGAATCGAGGGAAAGCGGCCGGACCAGTCGAGGCCCGAACGGGTATAGGCACGCGCCTCGCCCCCACCGACGGCGACGAGCGTGCGATAGCCGTCATATTTCATCTCGTGAATCCAGCGGTCGCCGGCCGGAACCGCGTCGACCAGCGTAGCGAGCTGAACGGGACGGAATGCCGGCGCCACCGCGGATGTTCGCGCCGACGAAGACTTCGTCTCGCGTGCGGTCGATCTTGCTTTTGTTTTGGGCGCCGTCGCCATGATCGAACGACCTGTCCTTTGATCGCGCAACTGTCCTGGATGAACAGCCTTAGCCGCGCTGCGTTTATTTCTTCAGCTTTTCGGCGGCTGCGTTGAGTTTGTTGCGATCATTGCCGATCCGCTTGATCAGGCCCTCGGCTTGGTCCTTCGTGATGCCGTGCTTTTTAGCGAAATAACTGACTTCGTAGCCTTCGCCGCCGGCGACGCGCCGACGGTCGGCATTGCCTCGTTTCGATTTGTCGTCGGCCATTTGCATCTCCCTGGGGCTTGATCGGTCCGTCGAGTTGATTTCCGATCCTTATGGTAATTGCAGCGGTATTGTTGATCGGCCTTCGAATGCTTTCAACTGTGAAACGGGTTTAGTTTCGCGGCCGCCGCTAGTGGAAATTCCGCGTTTTCACCTTGATGGTGTCGATATGGAGGTCTGGCACATAGATGTCGCGCGTTCGCACCGCCCTCGGCGGCTGCTCGCGTGGATCGGGGGCCGAACCGCCTTTGCGGACCTGATCGCCGCGACCGTAAAGCAGCGGAAAGCTGGCCTCGCGCTCGCCGACGCTGGCCAGCTCTCCCGACAGGTCGACGATCCGCTGCGCGACCAGATGAACCACCTCGCCCTCGCGTTGGATGCGGCCGTGCACGGCGATCATGCTCGCCGCCATGATGGCGCGGCGATTGGTTTCGAAGACCTTCGGCCAGACGACGAGGTTGGCAATGCCTGTCTCGTCCTCCAATGTGATGAACATCACGCCCTTCGCTGACCCGGGCCGCTGGCGGACCAGGACGATGCCGGCTGCTTCGAGCCGGCGGCCGTCGCGCGATTCCATCGCCTCCGCGCAGGAGACGATGCGCCGACGATGCAGGTCGCTGCGAAGAAACGAGACCGGGTGACTGCGCAATGACAAGCCGACATGCCGGTAGTCTTCGACGACTTCGCCGCCCGTTTTCATCGATCGCAGCGCCACCGCGGGTTCGTTGAGCTCGGCGCTCGGTCCGTGATCGCGCGCCGCGGCGGCCACGAATAACGGCAAAGGTTCGTCCCTGAGAGCCTTGATCGCCCACAGCGCCTCGCGCCGGGCGAGACCGAGGGCCGGCCGAAACGCATCCGCCTCGGCCAGGAGAACGAGTGCGGCTTGCGGCACGTCGGAGCGGCGCCAGAGGTCGTCGACCGAGGCGAAGGGTTGATCGGCGCGGGCCGCAAGGATCCGGGCGGCGTGGCCATTGGCGAGACCGCGAACCATCCGCAGGCCGAGCCTGACCGCAAAGCGGCTTTCGTCGCGGGTTGGCTCCAGCGTGCAATCCCAGCGCGAGGCCGTGACGCAGACCGGGCGCACCTCAATGCTGTGCTCGATCGCGTCTCTTACGATTTGCGCCGGCGCATAAAAACCCATGGGCTGGCTGTTGAGCAAAGCAGCGCAGAAGACATCCGGATGCCAGCATTTAAGCCAAGCGCTGGCGTAGGCGATCAGGGCGAACGACGCGGCATGGCTTTCCGGGAATCCATACGAGCCAAACCCCTCCAATTGCCGAAACGTCTGCGCGGCGAAATCGCGCTCGTATCCGTTGGCGACCATGCCGTCTATCAATTTGGTCTTGAACGATGAGACCCCGCCCGTGAACTTGAACGTGGCCATCGATTTGCGCAGCATATCGGCTTCGCCGGGCGTGAAGCCCGCGCAGGTGATCGCCACCCGCATCGCTTGCTCTTGAAACAGGGGCACGCCCAAGGTTTTTCCGAGCACCTGCTCGAGCTCGGGCTTGGGGTAATGGACGGGCTCGCGTCCTTCGCGGCGGCGAAGATAGGGATGGACCATGTCGCCCTGGATCGGGCCAGGCCGAACGATCGCCACCTGGACGACGAGGTCGTAATAGGTCCTGGGCTTGAGACGGGGGAGCATCGACATCTGCGCGCGGCTTTCGATCTGAAACGTCCCGAGCGTATCGGCCTTCCTGATCATGGCGTAGGTACGAGGATCCTCGGCAGGAATCGTCGCAAGGTCGAGCTCGACGCCCTTGTGCTGCGCGAGCAGATCGAGACCCTTCTTCATGCAGGTGAGCATGCCCAAGGCGAGGACGTCGACCTTCATAAATCGCAACGCGTCGATATCGTCCTTGTCCCACTCGATGACCTGCCGGTCCTTCATGCTCGCCGGTTCGATCGGCACGAGATCGTCGAGCCGATCGTGGGTCAAGACAAAGCCGCCGGGGTGCTGTGAGAGATGTCGTGGCGCGCCCATGAGCTGGCGCGCGAGATCGAGCGTCAATCGCAGCCGTCGATCGGCCAGATTGAGATTGAGCTCCTCGACATGGCGATTTTCAACGCCTTCCTCGGACCAGCCCCAGACCTGGCCCGAGAGCGACGAAATCAGATCTTCGGGCAGGCCGAGCGCCTTGCCGACATCGCGCAATGCGCCTTTCGTGCGATAACGGATCACGGTCGAGCACAGAGCGGCATGATCGCGGCCGTAGGTCTCGAACACCCACTGCATGACGATCTCTCGCCTTTCGTGCTCAAAATCGACGTCGATGTCGGGCGGCTCGCGGCGCTCTTCGCTGACGAAGCGCTCGAACAACAGGTCGTTGCGTCCGGGATCGATCGAGGTGATGCCGAGAACGTAGCAGACGGCGGAATTCGCGGCCGAGCCGCGTCCCTGGCACAGGATGTCGCGTGAGCGCGCGAACCTGACGATGCTGTTGACCGTCAGGAAATACGGCGCGTAGTCGAGTTTGTTGATGAGGCGCAGCTCGTGCAGGAGGACAGCGCGCACCTCGTCGGGCAGCCCTTCGGGATAGCGCGTCGCCGCGCCCTCCCAGGTGAGCTTTTCAAGCGTCTCCTGCGGCGAGAGCGAAGGATCGTCGCGCTCCTCCGGATATTGATAGGCGAGTTCGTCGAGCGAAAAACGGCAGCGATCGGCGATTTCAAGCGTGCGCGCCAAAGCGTCGGAGTAACGCGTGAAGAGGCGATGCATCTCTTCGGGCGGCTTGAGAAAGCGATCGGCATGACGCTCGCGCCGATCGCCGAGCGCGTCGATCGTGACGTTGTGCCGGATGCATGTGACGACGTCCTGCAGGATCCGGCGATCGGGCGCGTGGAAGAGGACGTCATTGGTCACGACGGTTCGGACCTTCGCGGCCGCAGCGGCGTTCGAGAGTGCGTGAAGCCGCAGTTGATCGTTCGGCCGGCGCCGGAGCGTGAGCGCCATATAGGCGCGATCGGCGAATGCGTCGTGCAGCTGGCGCAGGTGCAATCGGCAATCATCATCGGCCGTGTCCGGCACGAGCACCGCGATGAGGCCCTCGCCGTAAGCAACGACATCGGCCCATCCGAGGCTGCACTTGCCCTTGCCGGCGCGTCGCTTGCCTAGCGAGAGCAATCGGCAGAGCCGCGAATAAGCGGACCGGTCGCTCGGATAGACCAGGAGCGACATGCCGTCGGAGAGATCGAGGCGGCAGCCGACGATCAGGCGCACGCCGGTTGCCTTCGAAGCTTCGTGTGCGCGCACGATGCCGGCGAGGCTGTTGCGGTCGACGATCGCGAGCGCCTCGATGCCCTGCACCGCCGCCTGGGCGAAGAGCTCGTCGGCCGAGGAGGCTCCGCGCAGGAAGCTGAAGTGCGATGTCGTTTGCAACTCGACATAGCGATGGGTGCTCATCCGAACACCCCGTGCATGAACCAGCGATGCGATCCGGTCGCAGCGTCTTCGCCGTCGCCGGCGCGATACACCCAATATCGCTCGCCGGCCTCGTCCTCGAGCCGGAAATAGTCGCGCACCGCGACGAGTTCGGCATCACGCTTCCACCATTCGCCGAACACGCGCTCGGGCCCGTCGGCCCGTCGCACACGGCGGCGGATACCGCGCCAGGTAAAAGTGACCGGCGGATGGTCGGGCAAGAGCGCGACAGTCTCAATCGGCTCGGGGCGCGGCAGCAGGCGGGCCGGTCGCGGCCAATGGCCCGGCCAGGTGGCGCCGGTATCGGGCGCCATCGCAGGAATTTGAGCGACGGCCCGCTCGGGCACGTCGCTCGATAGCGGCGCCGCGCGGTAGACGGCGCGCTCACCGACGCGGTTGGCCAGCGTGTCGATCAGGTCGGACACATCGGGGATGGCCTCTTCGATGAGCGCGCTGACGGTCTGCTTGCGGACCAATGGTTCGGCGATGCTTGCGACGAGGGTCAGGACTTCAATGCCGAAGCCGGGATCGATCGTCTCGATCCTGTCGCACAAGAGGCGGGTGAGGCGCTTCGCGTCGCGAACGGGCACAGCCATGCCGACGCGGATTGCCTGGCGCTGGTTGTCGACGCGCCGCAGATGAAGATCTAGCCGTCGCGCACCGAGGTCCATTTCCTCAAGGCGTTCGCACAGCGCGACGACGAGCTTGCCGATGTAACGCGCGATGGTCTCGGCGGCGCCGATCGGTTCGGCAAAACTGCGCCGGACCTCGATGAGATCGGCCGGCCGAACCGGATCGATCGGCTCCGCCGCCGCGCCGATCGCCTGATCGAGCCGCCGCCCGAGCTCGGGACCGAAACGAAGCGTCAGCGGCGCACGCGGCTGCAATAGGAGGTCCCCGATCCACTCGAAGCCGAGCACACGCAGATCGTGGGTCATGGCGGCCGGCAAACGTAGCGCTTCCAACGGCAAGGGAGAGATAGTCGCCGGACAATGTCCGGGCGCTGCGACGAAAGCCGGCTGTGCGACATAGCGGGCGAAGGCGTGCGCAGCGCCCCAGCTGTCGGCGACGGCGGCGCGCGCGGAGATGCCGGACATGGCAAGGCGCCCGATCAGCGCATCGAGCATCGCCTCCTCACCGCCATGGAGATGGTCGGCGCCCGTGGTGTCGATCACGATGCCGTCGTCGCCATCCACCGCGACGATGGGGGCAAAACGTTGCAGCACCCATAAGGCGAGGCGCTCGAGCGCCTCGAAATCTGCGACCGGATCGGCATCCTGGATGAGCAGGTCCCGTACGAGGACCTGCGCCTTCGCGACCGGCATGCCAGGCCGAAGGCCAGCCGCCTGCGCGGCGGCATCCGCCGACACCACCACGCGCCGGCTTCCTTCCCGGCCGATCAGGATGAGCGGGGCCTCAAGCGGAGGCGCCGCGTCGCCGCCCTTCCGCCGCAGCCGGTCGGTCGACCAGCTCGGCAGGAAGAGCGAGACAACCCGTGTCATCGCAAGCCTCCAACTCGAAATCTGCACTCTCGCCCGCGCGGGCGCGGATCAATTCGACGAG
Organism: Starkeya nomas; assembly: GCF_902703545.1. Lineage (NCBI taxonomy): Bacteria > Pseudomonadati > Pseudomonadota > Alphaproteobacteria > Hyphomicrobiales > Xanthobacteraceae > Starkeya > Starkeya nomas. Next base: position 76,044 of record NZ_CACSAS010000029.1, on the reverse strand, counting down.
CCATCGATGACGGCCCACACCGGGAACCGGAAGCGGCGACGAGGGCAACACCGAAATTCTCCAGCGCGTCATGGCTGCGGTCGGTTGCCCGAAATCGGCTGCCTCGGTCTGGCGCCGCCAGCGCCGGAGCGCGATACCGATCGTACCGGCTCCTTCAGCCGCGAGTTGGAGTCGCCGTGACGCAGTCATCGAGAGACGCGCGACCTCGCCAACGACGGCGCCCAGTCCGCCATGACGAAGACCCTCCTCCATGCAGGCGAGAAGCGACTTGTCGTCACCCGCCTCGACGTAGATCACCCTGTCGGGCGGCAAACCTGCCTGGGCAAGTGCGGGCGCGAAAAGGTCTGGGCGCGTGATGCACCACAGGACCTTGCCTTTCGTCCGCGCTGCGACGCCGCCGGCGAAGAGGGCTGCGGCCGCGCCGTCAACGGCGCCGAATCCGCCGCCCGCCACCTCGTGCAGAGCGCCGAGTGCCAGCCCTCCGCCGGGAAGTCGTGAGTCCACCTCGGCGATTCCGAATGGAAGCACCGATTTCGCGCGCGGGGTTCGACCCTCGATCTTCTCGATTTGCGCGCGCAACGACTCTATGGCGGGCTGCGGCCGCACGTTGGTCCTTGACCTCCTGCGATGGCTCTTGCATCATGTTCTCTATTTGTTCTGTGCTGTTGGGGCGAGAGTCAAGAGCGGTTGAGCGAATCGCGTCTGAGGTGAGGCGATCGGGACGCGAAGGGCTTTGCCTTTGCGGGCGGGGCTGAGACAATTGCCGGTGTTCGTTCACCCAGAAGCATGATGCCGCCGCGGTTGCCCTACGATCTGCCTCGCAGCCTCCAACTGCCACCCCAGAAAAAGGGGTGATGATGGCTGGCTCAGCCTTGCGGCAGCTCATCCGGCCATCTTTGGGCGCCGTGCAGGACGCGCAGAATTCGGATCGTCTCAGCGGTCACGGCGTAGGCTGCCACATAGGGCGTGCCGGTGATGACGAGCTCGCGCGTGCCGGCGACGCGGCCGGGACGGCCGCTCTCCGGAAAGTCGACCAAGCGGCGCGCTGCGGTGGCGATCCGCTCGTCGACGGCGATCGCCGCGCGCGGATTGTCCGCTTCGATATGGGTGAAGATGCCGTCGCGATCGGCGAGCGCGAAGGCCGACCAGACGAGTTTCACGATCCGCCGGCGGCCTTGCGCCGGGCGTCCGCGCGGCGAGCGGCGAAATGCGTCTCGGCCTGCTCGTCAGGCACGTCGGGGCGCGTATCCTGCAGCGCCTCTTGCACCTTCGTCCGGAACCAGGCGTCATGCGCCTCGCTGTTGGTGACGAGTTCCAGCGGAAGCGCGCCTTCATTGGCGGTTCGGGTGAGCAGGATGCGCACGGCGTCCGACACCGTGAGCCCTATGCCCTCGAGCACGGCGGACGCGCGGTCCCGTACGTCAGCGTCGATTCGGGTCTGAACAAGCGCATTTGTGGCCATGATCGCCTCCTTTCCAAGGAAATGTAATGCAATTGAATGACGAATGCCAGCCCCCGTCAAAGGCCGGAGCGGAGAGCATCAAGCCGCCTCCGGCACAGTCTCCGCCTGCGGCTGCAGACCATGCAGATAGGCGCAGGCCCGCTGCGCGTGCGCGGCGGCCGAGAAGATGAAGCGCTTGTCGTTGGCGAGGACCGCGAGCCAGGATGCGAGGTAGCTCGCATGGTCGGCGCGCGGCTCGAGCTCGGGGACGATTCCTAGATCGGCGCTGACGAAACAAGCGCCCAGATCGGCGATCAGCTCCTCGCGGGCGCGTTCGCTGCGATCGCTGTGATAGCGCGAGAGATCGCGGTTGAGCCGATGCTCCGCGCCAGCCCAATGCACGGTCTCATGCGCCAGCGTGGCGTAATAGCTCTCCGGGTCGCGGAACGACTCGAAGGGCGGCATCTGAATGAGATCGAGCAACGGCGCGAAGAACGCCCTGTCGCCGCCGTGCCGGATGACGGCGCCGGTGTTGGCAAAGAATGCGTCGGCATGGGCGATGCGCTGCGCCGCCGCTGCGGGCGCCGCCGGCCGGGCGTATAAGTGCTCCGGCAAGCCGTCGATCTGGTCGACGCAGAAGACCGAATAAGCGCGCAGGAACGGAATCGCGCGCTCCACCTCGTCGCCATGCTCGTCGGTCTCCGTTCTCGTGAGCCGATTGGCATAGACGACGGTCGTGCCGGTCTCACCCTTGCGGACATTGCCGCCGAGCTCAAGGGCCTGCTTGAACGTCATCCAGATCGGCGAGGCGAAGCCCCGCGCCACGGCCTCCGACCAGAGCAGCACGACATTGATGCCCTGATAGGGCAGGCCGTTGTGGCGCAGGGGCCGCGTGATGCGTCCGGCGCCATTCGCAGCGCTCCACGGCTGAATCCACGGGCGAACACCGCGTTCCAGGTCGGCGACGATGCGATCTGTGATCCGCGCATAGATGTCGACGCGGGACTTTGTTTGCTTACCAGTCATGATCCGAACCTCCGTTGGAGGCCGCGCCGATCGCGGCCCGTCACGGCGGTCCGCCGCGGAGGCCCGCACGGCCGCGCATCCGGTTGAGGTTCATGAGCGAGATGACTGGCGACGCGCCGGACCGGAACGTCAGTGGAGGACGGCCACGCCGTTGCGCTGCCGCGCAGGCCGGAGCATGGACCGAAAGCCGAGACGGGCGGCGATCGCCGCCCGCATCTCTCCTTCTCCTGCCTTCTTTTCGCGTCCGCGCTGCGCGACATGAAAAAAGCCGGTCCCGAAGGACCGGCCGGAATTGGTCGGAGAGGAAGAAAGGCGGGGCCGAAGCCCCGCCGGCGGCATCACTCGAATGCCGCCATCTGGACCTCTGCCGCCTTGCGGCTGACGGTCTCGCCGGGATGCTCGGGATGGCGCTCGAACGGCTTCCAGCTCTCGCCGACGACGTGCTCGTAAGCGGCGATCGCGCCTTCGGCCGCCATGCGCAGGGCGTGCGCCTGCACCCCGACTTCGGCGGCGAACTCGCGCTTGCGCTGGGCCGCGGAGTCGAAGCCGACGGGTCCGTCGAGGTCCTCGTCGCGGGCGTCGTTGGCCAATCGCGCCGTCGCCTCGCGGGCGTCGGTCACGGCCCGGCTGTAGAACTGCCCGGCGCCGTGGGCGGAGCCGACATAGGAGCCGACGATTCGCTGCAGGTGGATCTGCATGGCGCGTTCGCTGAGGCCCTCGCCGAGCACGTCCGCAGTCTCGGTGATGAGCCGCTGATGCAGATCGCGGATGCCGTCACTGTCGAGGATGGTGAGACCGAAGCTCTCGGCGATGCGGGTGGCCTGCGCTGCGTCGGGGCAGACGAGCCGGATCATTTCGACCGTGGTGCCGCGGCGAAGCTGGACAACGCGGGCGCTGGGGCGGGATGCGCGAGCGGTCTTGGTCATGGGAGTGTCCTTTCCTGGTTGCGCCGTCGGGGTCGATCCGGCCCCTGCCGGACCCCCTTCGGGTGCGGTCGCCCGGCGCCGCCGGCACGAGGGCCGCTTCAAGACCCGGGGGCCGCCAGGCGAGCGAGGTCCGGTTGCGGACAAGCGGGGCTCCAGCCCTGCGCAGGCCGCGGCCGGGCCTTGTCGAGATCGGCGGGCTCCGGCCGCTTGCGGCTTGGTCTTGAAGCGGACCGCCGGGGGCGCAGACCGCAGCAAACCCGAGGGGCGGGCCGACAGGGTGCGGGCCGGGTTGGCGATGCCGGAAAGGATGGATCTGGCCACGCCGATCACCATAGACCTTGATCGATATCTCCATCTTCGCCGAATGTTTGGCGCCAAGCTGAGGACCGAGGAGTTGCGGTTGCGCAGCTTTGCCACCTTCGTGGACCAGGCCGGAAAAGGCGTTGTTACGCGGGAACTGATCCTCGACTGGATGAAAAGCCAGCGGCCCGCCTGCGGTGGAACCAAGGCGAGTAGGTTCACTGCCATTCGCCTGTTCGCCGTATGGCTACACAGCATGGATGAGCGTCACGAGGACCCGCCGCCGCGCGGCTTCGTTCCGGGCAGAGTCACGCGACCTGCGCCATATATCTATAGCGATGCCGAAGTCGCGCAGATCATCAGGGCGGCACGGGAGTTGCCGTCTATCTACGGGATGCGCGGCCTGACCTGCGCGATGCTCTATGGTCTTGTCGCCGTGACGGGGATGCGCATTGCGGAAGCCTTGGCTCTCGACACGGCGGATTTTGATGCCGGACAGCAGATTTTGCATGTCCGCAATGGCAAAAACGGCAAGGAACGGCTCCTTCCGATTGATCCGGATGTCTCAGATCGACTGACGCACTATTGCTCCGAGCGGGACCGGCTGCTTGAGCGACACTCGGAACCGCTCTTCGTGAATTGTAAGGGTGCGCGGCCTAACTATTGCTGGGCGCGAGCAAACTTCGTCCGGGTCTGTCAGAGTGTCGGACTGCGCGGCACATGGTCGAAGCCGATGCCCGGCAGCCTTCCACGCATCCACGACCTTCGCCATACTTTTGCCGTCAGGACGATCACCGGATGGTATAGCGCTGGACATGACGCTGCGCGCGAAATGCACAAATTGACGACCTACCTTGGTCATGAGGGGCTCAGGGACACCTACTGGTATCTTCAGGCCGTCCCCGAGCTTTTGGAACTGGCTTCTGCACGGGTCAGTGACGGTTCGGCAGCGGAGAACTCGCAATGAGCGCCGCTACATTCCCTGCCTTGGTGCAGCGCTTCTTCACCGATCGCTTGTGCGTCCAGATGGAAGCTAGCCGTCATACCATCGCAGCGTATCGCGACACCTTCCGCCTGCTGATCCGCTATGTCGGGGCTCGCAGCGGCAAGACCCCGACGAAGCTGGAGATTGCCGACATCGATGCCGACATAGTGGCGGACTTCCTCAGCCACGTCGAAGTGTCTCGCGGCAACACAATCAGATCCCGAAACGCCCGGCTCGCCGCGATCCGGTCATTCTTCCGATATGTCGCGATGACCGAGCCGGCTTGGCTGCATCATTGCCAGCGCATCCTAGCCATGCAGAACAAGCGTCAAGTGAAAAGGGCCGTGACCTTCCTGGATGCCGAGGAAATCGCCGCGCTGCTTGGCGCACCTGATCGCAGCACCTGGGTCGGGCGACGGGATCATGCGCTGCTGCTCCTTGCCCTTCAGACCGGCTTGCGGGCTTCGGAACTGGTCAACCTGAACTGCGGAGATATCGTGCTTGGTACCGGTGCCCATGTCAAATGCTTGGGGAAAGGCCGCAAAGACCGCCGAACGCCATTGCGCCGGGACACGGCCAGACTGATCCAGTCCTGGATCCGTGATCGTAAGGAAAGTGCCGGTCCGCTGTTCCCCTCGATCCGTGGTGATCGTCTCAGTCGCGATGCGCTCGAACATCTGGTCCGAAAATACTGCACGTCGGCTGCGCAGACCTGCCCGAGCCTTGTGGGAAAACGCGTCACGCCGCACACCCTTCGCCACAGCACCGCGATGGAACTTTTACATAGTGGTGTCGATCAGGCAGTCATCGCGCTTTGGCTGGGCCATGAATCCGTGGAAACAACTCAGATCTACATCCATGCCGATATGCGGCTGAAAGAAAATGCTCTGCGGCAAGTGACAGCACCGGGTGTCAGATCGGGTAGATATCGCCCGGACGATAAGTTGCTGGCCTTCCTCGAGTCGCTCTGATTATGCCGAATAGTCGCATGGCCACGGTTAACACTACCACGCCCAGGCCGTGGCCATGCGGCATAATCCTAGCACTGGCATAATACGCCTTATGCCGAATTCGGCATAACGCATATTGGAAACCCCAGCAGCCGGTGAGGCCGAAGGTTTTCGCGCAGAGCAGCACGAAGTCGATGACGCGCTGCGGGCCGCCGGTCACGTCATCGCGGATCCAGAGCCGCCTGCCGCCATGTTCGGGCTGGATCGAAAGCAGGAAGCCGTCGGACGGCGGGTCTTCCGCCGCTTCGGACAGCCTGTTGTAGAGGTCGAGTGCGCGGGCCGCGTTCTGCGGCGTGCCGACATCGAGCAGGCATGAGAAATGAGTGAAATAGTCGGCCATGTCAGGCTCCTGAAACGAGAGGAGCCCGGCTGTTCCCCGTTGTGGGGGGCCGGGCTCGGATAAGCGGATGGGGTGAAGGGATGCGAGGCGGCCAGGGCCGCCCCGCCTAGTTCGGCTATTCCGCAGCGATCATGCGGGCCGGGTCATCCTCGCCGTCAGCGTTGGTGGAAGACTCGTCGTCATCGTCGGCGAGAAAGTCCGGCAACGCCTCGGTTTCTCCCTCCGTCGTCGCCAGGTCAGGAGCCAGCTCGGCACCGGCAAGGCGCAGCGGCTCGGGCAGCCAGCCGGTGTCGGCGAGCAGCCGCTCGGCTTCCTTCGCCATATCGCCCTTCTTCAGATGGTCGATGAGCTGCGCGGCCCGTTCACCCGCGCCTTCGCGCACGGCTTCGAGGATGCGCGCCTTGGTGACGCGACCGAGATAATTGCCGACGGTTGGACGCCAGCCCGCCACGGCCATGTCGAGGCCGGTGGCGCGGGCAAGGTGATCGGCCTCGGCAAGGCGCAACTGGACCCCATGCGCGGAGATCGCGCCGCAACCATAGCGGTCGGCCCGCTCATAGAGCGCGTTGACGCCGAACGATGCGCAATGGGCGAACAGTTCGGCCTGCTCAGTGCCGGCAAGCGCGGCGAGCGCATCCCAGAGGTCGGCGACGTTAGCCGGCAGGCGTGCTTCCCAATCCTTGTGGCGCGCCTCGATCGCACGCGCATAGGGCGTGTCCCGCAGTTCCGGCGACTGCGCCTGAAACACCGTGCCGCGTACCGCGACTTCCATCGCGACGCCGTGGGCGCTGTAGCGCGAGAAGACGTCGCGGCAGAACTTGTGCAGCACGGCCAGGAAGGCGGTCGCCGCGTCGCCCGCAAGCTTGTCCCTGAGCGCCAGCGTGCGCTCAGCGGTCAGCTCCATCACGAGACGGTCCGGCAGGGGCTTGATGGCGTCTTCCTCCTCGTCATCCGCCTCGATGGGCTGTCCGCCGATGCTAATGATCGTGCGCTGGCTGGAACCGTCCCCGTCGGGATCGCCCGCCGTCTTCCCGTCACCATCCTCGCCGCCATCGGTGGCCGGAGCCTCGTCCTCGGGCTTCACATAGCCGCGGTCGACGAGCAGCGAGCCATCGGAATCGATGCTGACGAAAACGCCGGCGCGTGCGATGTCGGCCGGATCGTAGCGGACGTGACGGGTTTCGAGCGCGTCGGTCGCGGTCTCGATCTCGCCCAGGCGCTCATCGACCTCTTCCGGCAGCTCGTCCGCATCCTCATATTCGGCCTGGAGCTTGTCATACTCGGCACGCAGGGCATCGAGCGTCGCCTGTTCCTCGGTCGTGCGATCGATCGGCGTGCCTTCCAGTTCGCGCAGGCCATGTGTCACACCATAGGGGAAGCTGACGGCGACCTCGATCCACTTCCAGCCTTCATTGGCGATCTCGTCGGCCATGACCTTCAGCTTCTCGGCGGCCAGCCGGTCGAGCAGCGCCGCATCCTGCAGCCAGCCGCCATCGTCGGACTGGAACAGGTCGCGCAGGACGATGCCGCCTGCCGCCTCATAGGCGTCGATGCCGACGAAGACGGCGCGCTTGTCGGAGGCGCGCACCGTCGATTCCGTCAGCATGCGGCGGATCTGATAGGGCTCCTTCGACCATGAGCCGGAGATCGTCTCCCAAACCTGCTCCTGGCGGGCATGATCGGAGCTGACGGTGAAGGCCATCAACTGCTCGAGAGAAATGCCATCCTCAGCATAGAGATCGAGCAGCTTCGGCGAGACGCTGGCGAGCCGCAGGCGCTGCTTCACCACATTGGCCGAGGTGAAGAAGGCTGCTGCAATGTCCTCCTCGGAGCGCCCTTTCTCGCGCATCGCCTGGAACGCGCGGAACTGGTCGAGGGGATGAAGCGGCGCCCGCTGGACGTTCTCGGCAAGCGAATCGTCTTCAGCGAGGATGTCGGTCGCGGCATCGCGCACGACACAGGGCACGGGCGCGTTCTTGGCCAGGCGCTTCTGCTTGACCAACCGTTCGAGCGCGCGGTAGCGGCGGCCGCCGGCCGGGATCTCGAACATGCCGGTTTCCTTGCCTTCGGCGTCGAGCACGGGGCGGACGTTGAGGCCCTGAAGCAGGCCGCGCCGGGCAATGTCCTCGGCCAACTCCTCGATCGAGACGCCGGCCTTCACGCGCCGGACATTCGACTGGCTGAGCACCAGCTTGTTGAAGGGGATGTCGCGCGAGGACGACAGGGTGATCTTCTGAACGGCAGTAGCCATCGGGATTTTCTCCGCGACGGGCGGCCGAAAGCCTCTCTCCCGGCCTCCAACCCGTCACGAAAATCCCCTCGACCCTCTTCCTCTCGCGGCGGCGAAAGCGAAGGCCGAGGGGAATGAGAAGGGAGGGTCGGCGGCCCGTGCGCTACAGACACTGGCATCCGATCAGCCCTTGGGACGGGGACGCTCCGCCACGGCGGCCAGGACATCGTCAAGCAGTCCTTCGGCCGCCCGCAGCGCCCGTTCGGACGACAATGGCGTCGGCTCGAGCCTCGTCAACTCGCGGATGCGAAGACAGCGATAGTAGGGCGCCAAGATCCGCGTCAGCATCCGCACGTCCGGGTGACGTCGATGAAGTCCGAGCCGTTCCGCGGCGGCCAATGCCTTGACCAAATCGTGCCGAACCTCATCGCGGCACCGATCGTCGTTCCAGCCCCGGAAATGCAGGTAGGATTTCAGCGACAGCTCGACAGCGCATCCGATGAGATGAAAAAGGACCTCGCGCGAATGGGAATCGCCCGCCGCATGCAGGCGGTGTGCCCCGGCAAAGGAACTCAACCGCATTGTCGAAGAGATATTTCCCCCGCCAGCGCTTCGATGACCTGCGCGCCCGCGCGGACGCGTGACTGGCCGCGGGGGATGATGAGGATCCCTGCCGGAAGCGGCGCCGGCCTGCTGGAGTCGGCGCGCGCATCAGGCTGCCTCCCGCTCGTCGGCGTCTGCGGACACTGGAGCAGGCCGCCCATTTTCGGGCACAAACTTTAGCAGCCAGTCGGCCGCCTTGCTGGCCTGCGACGCCGCACGGACGATGGCGCGATTGTCCTCGCGCAGGACCTCGGCCCAGGAGCCGATGTAATCGGCGTGGCGCACGGTCGGAACGATGCCGAGAGCAGCACAGCAAAATGCCGCTGAAATCTCGGCTATCATCTCCTCGAAGGCGTACTTCTTTGTGCCAAAGGAACCGGAAAGGTCGCGATTCAGGCGATGCGGCGCCCCGCTGGCATGGGAGCATTCGTGCAGGGCCGTCCGATGCCAGTTGATGGGCTCGAAGAAGGCCTGGGGCGGCGGGACCATCACATAATCGCGCGCCGGCACGTAGAAAGCACGGTTGCCTCCGATACGGAAATCGATCCCGCTCGCCTTGATCAGCGCCTCTACCTTCGGCTCGATCAGGCCCGGTTCAGGCGGCGGCACGACAATGGCGAGGTCGTCGAGCAGGCACTCGCATTGCGCCAGGTTAAAAACCGTGAAGCGCTTCAGGAACGGGATCGCCTGGGCTTCCTCGCCGGTCTCGCGGGCACGCTGCTTCTCGTCGTCGGGGACGAAGCGATCGGCATAGACGACCGTGGTTCCACGTTCGCCTTTGCGCACATTCCCGCCGAGCGAGAGGGCTTGACGGAAGGTCAGCCAGCTCTGGCATGGGAAGCCACGCTCGATCACGGCGCCCCAGAGGATCAGCACATTGATGCCGGAATAACCTCGGCCCGTGGCGGCGTTTTTCGGCATGGCAAGCGGCGCCTTCGCCGCCGCCGTGCCCCACGGCTGGACCCAGGGTAGCCGGCCGGCCTCCAGCTCGGCGAGGATCTTTCCGGTGATTTCGTCATAGAGGCTCGTCCGGTCGGAGCCGGAACGGGCGTGCATAGCATGTCTGGACATCGCGGGTCTCCGCGACGGGCGCCGGAGGCCTCTCCTCCAGCCCTCAACCCGTCGCGGCAAACCCGGTTCGCACTCTTACTCATAGGGGACGTTGCGTGGTCTCCCCACAGAAGGGGGTCGGCGGAGACGCCAGGCTCGACCTCGGGGGGAGGCTTTCACTACCGCCATTTTCGGATCACGGCGCTGCGGCTTCCAGTCTGCAGGCCTATGACTTCCAATTATCATGGCTGATAGTCCAATATTCGGGATCGGAAGTGCGGTCGTGTGCTAGGGAGTGGTGGAGGAGCGGCTGAGCCGTCGTGCTCTCCGGCGTTTCTGGCCGGATTGGTCATGCGGCCGCGGTTGGCAGCATGAGGGCCAGATCATCGCGCAGAGGCGTGATGGTCTCCAGGGTCAGGTAGCAAGCCCGCTGGACGGCCCATTCGTCCCTCTCGGGGAGAATGGCGCCGACGAGGTGCGTGAAGGCGTCCTCTTTGCGGAAGATGCCGACGACTTCGGAGCGACGCTTGATGTCGCCGTTGAGGCGCTCCAGCGAGTTGTTAATCGGTATGAGGATCTCGGTGCCGAAGTTCGGCGGCGGCTTTGTGGGCTGCGCCGAACAGACGAGATGGTGATCGAGCCGACGGGGAACTGCATGGCGGTCTCGCGGGTGCTGTCGCCCTTCGTCGAGCAGGTGGTGATCGCCAACCCGCTACAGGTCAAAGCGATCGACAACGCACACGTGAAGACCGACAAGGTCGACGCCGGCACGCTGGTGAGCCTCTACACGGCCGGATTCCATAGGTCATTACCCAAACCAGTCTGGCTGCCGGTGTCATGGCGCTCTCTCCCTTGCTCGCAAGGGAGAGAGCTTAAGCCAAGCCGTGATGCTCCACGGCGCCATTGTCCTCGCCGTGCTCCTGTTCCAACTCGTGCTTCGACGGCCCGGGAGCGCGGAATGCTGACGGAGCGCGGCAAAACGATGGAACAGACGAACGGCGTCTGCTGCCAGGTCGATCCGGGCCACTCGGCAATGAGGCGGGGCCACGGTCGCCGCTGCCGGCGACCGTGGCCAAATGCGACCATTACGCTGGATTGATCAGGTGGCGGCGAGCGGAGCAGCCTAGCCGATGGTGATGCGATTATCGACGCTCGTCACCCCAGGGGCAGCCCACGCCGACCGCTCGGCTTCCTGCTTCTCGGCCCAGGAGCGAACCGTGCCGCGCAGGATCACCTTGCTGCCGTCCACCTCGACGGTGATCCGGTCGGCATCGACCTGGGCGCTGCGGACCAGCGCATCCTGTATCTTCCGCTTCACTTCGGTTGGGGTTACCTTTGTCTTCACGACGATCATGTTGGTCACGCCCTTGACGCCCGTGATCGAACGCACCGCCCGCTCGGCCCACTCCTTCTGGTAGTTCCATTCGGCTTCGCCCTCGAGTGTCAGCCAGCCGTTCTTCACCACGACCTTGACCTTGTCCGCGGCGCCCCAGAGCTCCCGTTTGACGGCCTTGACGGCCTCCTCGGCGATCTCGGGATCGGTGCGTTCACTGGCGAGCTTGACTTCGATGTCATTCGCGACGCCCTTCACGCCGGACACGCGTTTTGCGGCCTTCTCGGCGTAATAGGAGTCCATGTAGCGCTTGACGAAGCCGGTCAGCGTTACGACGCCGTCCTTGACGGCCACGGCGATGTGGCTGTCATCGATGATGGAAGGATCATATTTGATCTCGTCTTCGACGTCCTTCTTGATCGAAGCATCTGTGCGGAACCATGAGACCATGACGCTCTCCTTTCGTCGGTTGTGCGGGAAGCTTCTTCGCTTCCGGAAACCACGATGGAGGCGATCCGTCCGCGGCGCATTGACCACCGTCATCGGGCTGAGATTTCGATCGGGCACCGGTCCCGAACGTTAGGCCTTGCGGGCTGCGGGTCGCCGGCGATCCGGCGTAGCTTTCCCTCATCGACGACCTCGATGCGGCTCGCTTCGATCAGCCGTATGGCTCCGGCGCGCTCAAGCGCGTGAAGGGACCGGCAGAGCGTTTCGCCGGCGATCGCCAGATAGGCCGCCATGTCGCGGCGCGGAACCGGGAACTCGATGGCCCGTCGGCCCGACGGGGTAATCTCCCCGATACCTCGCGCGATCAGGCAGTGCAGATAGGCCGCCACGCGCGCGTCCCGCCTTTGAATGCCCAGCAGGGACGACAGTTCGTAGGCTGCATCCAGTTCATCCAGTGCTGCTGCAAAGAACGTGCGTTCGAGCCCCCTGTCCGCTTCCATGAGCGCCATAAAAGTCCGATGATCGAGGCAGGCCACGTGGGCAGCCGTGGCCGCCTCAACGCCGCAATCGCGCACCCCTCGGCCAGGACTGCCGAACAGAGCGCCTGGAAACAGGAATCCCAGCACGCGATATGTGCCGTCCTTGTGAAGCTTCTGGAGACGCAAGACGCCGGACAGGACCACGCCAACGAAGCTCGGCTCGGTGCCCTGGTGGATCAGCCCTTCATCCGGTTCCAGACGACGAACCCACCCACAATCGCAGATGGAGCGGTGCAGACGGGAACTTTCATGTATGGCGAACTGCGACCCACCGGATCTCCGGGTCAATTTGGGGGCGACCGGTTCGCACTGCGGCATGAACATGACTCCCTCCCTGGCGACTGCAAGGCCAAGGATGAGGCAAGAAGTTCACGTCTGGCTGGCGCGAAGTTCACGTTTCTGTAAGGTAGGCTATGGGGGGCTGACCACCGTGCCATCGCGCGAAAGGGGCGACCGACATCTGATCTGGATCAAAGACGTCCATCGGGTCAGAAGCTACCCTGGCGCTAAAGCGAGGACCCAGACCCATGAAAATCCTGCTTCTGGAGGACGACGCAAAGCTCGCCGGTTACGTTTACAGGGGTCTCGAAGAGGGCGGACACAGCGTCGATCACCTCACGAACGGATGTGACGCGCTCTCTCATGCGCTCTACGCCGAGATCGACCTGGCGATCGTGGACCGGATGGTTCCAGGTATCGACGGGGTATCGGTGGTCCGGGCGTTACGGGGCGCGCGGAAGCAGGTTCCCGTGCTGATGCTCACGGCGCTCGGCGACGTCGCCGACCGGGTCGAGGGGCTCGCCGCCGGAGCCGACGACTATCTTTGCAAACCGTTCCATTTCGCGGAACTGCTTGCCCGGATCACGGCGCTCGCCCGCCGTGGTCATCAAGCCTTCGAGCCCCATGTGCTGAGCGTACACGACCTCTCGCTCGACCTGCTCGCCCGCACGGCGAAGCGGGGCGGCAAGCAGATCGACCTTCAATCGAAGGAATTGGCGCTGCTTGAGGTTCTGATGCGCAATGCCGGCCGCGTCGTGCCGCGCACGCTGCTGCTCGACAAGGTCTGGAACCTGAATTTCGAGCCGAGTACCAGCATCTTGGAAACCCAAATCAGTCGACTGCGCGCCAAGATCGACAAGCCATTCGACCTGCCGCTCGTTAACACCGTTCGCAGCATGGGCTACACTTTGCATGGCCCTAGCTAGCCTCTTTGCGGCCTCAACATTCCGAACCGCAGTCTATGGCTCCGCGGTGCTGGTCGCAGCGCTCGTCGTCAGTGGGGTAACTGTCTTTTCGACGGTCCGCACGACTCTGGACGAGGACGTTCGCAACCAGGTCGAGTCCGCGCGAGCTGCCCTCATCGAGGTGTACGCGGCCGAAGGCAGAGACACCTTTCTGGATCACGTCCGACGGATCGCCTTGCGCCTTGGCGCCTGGCGCGAGGCAATCGTCGTATATGATACCCAGGGCCAACGATTGGCCGGCAACATCGCTATCCCGCCACCGCCGGAGGGTTGGCATGAGATCGATGATCCCGCGTTGACGGTGGCTGTCAGTTACCCTCGGATTCTTGCCAATGTCAGCGTGCTCGGCGATTTTACGGTGCTCTCGGGCCGCTCGCTGCAAACGCGGGACGTGACGCTGCGGACGCTCGCGTACTCAGTTTCCGGCCTTGCTCTCCTTGTCATGATTACCTTCATCGGCATCGGCATCGTCCTCGGCAGTCGGGCCCAGCGCAGACTAAGTTCTATCGGCGCGGCGCTGGAGCGCGTGTCGCTGGGCGATCTTTCGGCCAGAGTACCAGTCGATTTCGGGATTGATGCGACCGACAAACTGGCGGGCCAGATTAACAACCAGTTAGCGCGACTCGAGTCGCTTATCTCCTTGACACGCGCGACGTCGGCCACCCTCGCCCACGAGCTGCGAAGCCCGCTTGCCCGTGCGACGCTCGCCATTGAGCGCGCCGCCGACGCCGCAGAGAGCGACCGGGCAAAGCAAGCGCTCGGTGAGGTGGAGGCTGAACTCGCTCGGATCGCCGCCGTGTTCGACTCCGTTCTGCGCATCGCACGCATCGGCAGCCAACCCTCATTGGACAGCGGGCATATCGAACCGGCTGCACTTCTCGCCGAGTTGGTCGAGATATTCGGCCCCGTGGCGGAGGAACGCGGCATAAAGCTCGAGCTTGCGGCACCCGACGATTCGAACCTGCTGCGCGGCGACGTGTCTATGCTCCGCCAGATGGTCGCCAATTTGATCGAGAACGCGCTGGCCTATTGTCCGGCAGGCGCAACGATAACGCTTTCGGCGGAACCGCGGAGCGGCGGCAGGGTCGCGCTCGTCGTCGCCGACACCGGACCGGGAATCCCGGAGGAGGAGCGCTCTCGCGTGACAGAACCCTTTTACCGCGGCGATGCCGACAAGGCGAATCGCGGCACTGGGCTTGGCCTTTCCATTGTCCAGGCGATTGTCGCCCGCCACGGAGCGCGCCTCGAACTTCTCGATAACCGGCCGGGTCTGAGGGTGGTGGTGGAGTTTCCACCTGCGGGACAAGCACCCGCGTGACATGGCAGGTTTCGGATCGGGAGCCTGCGCGCCCGCATTCAAGGTCGTGAAGCGCCACCTTTCCGCCACAGTGCCCAACCGGACAGGAACGCTATTCCGGCGCCGCAAATAACGGCGTTTGTTTGAGCAAACGGCGTGTCGGCAAAGCCGATCACCCAAGGCGAGACAGTAAGCCAGGCGCCGAGGGCTAGTCCCAGCCAACCCTGCCATTCCGCCCTCTCCGCAAGGGCAGCAACAGCAACCAGAAGCGCCAGCGCACCCGTTATGACGAAACTCCAGATTGTCAGCGGCGCCCATGCGCCACCGGGCGTCATTTGCTGCAGCACGAGCGGCGACACGACCAGCCAGCCGCCAAGCGCGACCACGATCCAGCTGTGCCAATTGCGCGTGCTCAAGTCGCTCATCTCTGACAGCCAAAGGCACCCTCACTGTGACGACTTGCGCATAAGGCGCCAATGACCGCCGTCATTGCAGCAATAGCCAAGCGCGAAGGCTGGTGCGTTCCAACTTCACTGCAGGTTCGACTGAGCATCTCGTCCGGCCCATCGGACCAGAACACTCCCGCACAACATGCTTATGCCGATGGCTATGAACAGCGGACCGCCAAAGCTGGCGGGAAGGAGGCCTGAGGCCAATGAGACCGAAAGCAGCATGAGGCTGAATTCGCCTCCGTGAGCCAGGATGATGCCGGTTCGCAATGACGCCGGAAGTGGTTCGCCAAACCCGCGAGCGACAGCGAGAAAGATCAGCGCCTTGCCGAAGAAGAGGATCGCGAGCCAGATCAGCACAGCGGGCCAGGATGACGCCAAGGTTCCGAGCGGAATTTGCGTCCCGATGCCGATGAAGAAGATGCCGACGAAGAGATCGCGAAAGGGTCGGATTTCTCTTTCGACGGCATGACGCGCATCGCCTTCACCTATGACCATCCCGGCGGCGAAGGCAGCGAGCGCCGGAGAAAGCCCGGCGAAGGCTGCGGCGATAGCGGAGCCGAGTGCGATCGCGAGCGCGAGTAGCTGTGCAAGCTCTGGATCGCCAGAGGCTGCAATCCACTTGGCGATCAATTGCAACGGTCCCCGCGCGATGAAGAGAAGAGCGACCAGCGCCACGGCTCCAAGAATTACGGTAATCGCTCCGAATCCTTCGGCGGCGCCGCTCGATGCATCGTACAACAACAGGAGTGCCACGGCGGCAAGGTCCTGAAACAGAAGCACGGCGATCGCCATGCGCCCCGGCAGCGAGCCAAGGGCGTTCACGCTCGCCAGCACCTTGAGGCATAGCGCGGTGGATGACATCGCGACGGCTCCGCCGATGAGGACCGCGGGGACGATGCCAAGGCCGAACAGAGAGATTGTCGTCGCAGAAACGAGGATCGTCGTGACCGCAACCTGCGCCATGCCCACACCGAAGACATGACGCTTGAGAGACGCGAGTTTCTCGAATGAGAATTCCAGGCCGAGCGCAAACAGCAGAAGGACCACCCCGATTTCACCGATGGTGGTCAGGGCGGCGCTCTCTGAAACCAGTCCGAGACCCGACGGTCCGATCAGTAGCCCCGTGAGAATGTAGCCCACAATGCTTGGAATTCCGATCCGCGCGCAGATCGTCACGAGCACAAAGGCTGCGACAACAAGGAGAGCGCCACTTTCGAGAAAGCCGGTCGTGCCGTGCAAATCGATTACTTTCCACTTCGCTGCGAGCGATGGCCAAGGTCGACAATCAGTCTCGTGACTGCGAACGCACCCAAGCCGTTATTTGCGAAGCCGTCATGGCGCCGCTGGTTCTGCCAACCTCGCGGCCGGCCTTGAACAGGATCATGGTGGGAATGCTGCGGATCCCGTACCGGCCCGCGATCTGTTGTTCCGCTTCCGTATCGAGCTTGCCGAGGCGGACATGCGGCTCCAGTGAACGCGCCGCAGCTTCGAACTGGGGCGCCATCATCTTGCATGGCCCGCACCATTCTGCCCAGAAATCCACGAGCAATGGCAGCTCGGCGCTGGCGTGGCGGTCAAAATTGGACGCAGTGAGAATGACCGGCTTCCCCTGGAAGAGCCGAGCCCCACAACGGCCGCACTTGGGATCGTCGGCCAGGCGATCTTCGGGAACGCGGTTGGTCGTGCTGCATTCCGGGCACACGATGGTGGGCATTACACTTCCTCCAAACGACTTTACCGCCGTAAACGAGCGGCGTTCTTCTTCTGACCTGTAGCAACAGGAGCTATTGTTTGCGTGCTTCCCTCTGCCGCGGCTCGGGAAGGTATTCCACGCCGCCACCCTGACGCCGCACGGGCTGCGGATAGAGCGTCATGAGCTCCAGGATTTCGTCGGGCATATCGGTGCTCACCGAGAGTCCCATGTTCCGCGCCTCGTCGGCGAAGATGGGGTAGTCGTGAGTCCAGGTTCCCGTCGCCAGCTTTGCGGCCAACGACCGGGCGCGTTCCTGGTCCGTGTTTTCGGCAAGGAACTGCATGGCCATGGTCTGGACCTGGGCGATCGCCTTGCGTCCGACATCGGCCATGACCAGCGTCTGGTCGTCCACCTCGGCGATCGGCTTCTCCTCGGCAACCTTGATGATCGACGCCGCCGGCATGCCGCCGAGCTGCGGGTCGATCGGGCCGAGCACAGAATGGCGACACATCACGATCTCGTCGGCCGCAAGGGCGATCAGGGTACCGCCTGACATCGCGTAATGCGGCACGAAGACCGTC
This sequence comes from Starkeya nomas, assembly GCF_902703545.1. Lineage (NCBI taxonomy): Bacteria > Pseudomonadati > Pseudomonadota > Alphaproteobacteria > Hyphomicrobiales > Xanthobacteraceae > Starkeya > Starkeya nomas. The sequence continues at coordinate 58,547 of NZ_CACSAS010000029.1, read as the reverse complement.
ACCTTGCCCTTGTGCCCCTGGATCGCGCGGGCGATCTGGGCCGCGGCCAGCACCAGGCCGCCCGGTGTGTGCAGCACGATGTCGAGAGGAACGTCGTCGTCGGTCATCTGGATGGCGCGCAGGACCTCCTCCGAATCGTTGACGTCGATGTAGCGCATGAGGGGAAAGCCCAGCAGGTTCATGGTCTCCTGGCGATGGATCAGAAGGATGACGCGGCTGCCGCGCTTCTTCTCGATCTGCGCGATCTTCCGCGTGCGCATTGCTTCGAGATACCTGCGCTGCAGAACGGGCTGCAGCGCGGAAATGATGAAGAACAGCCAAAACAGCTGCATTATGTCCATGGACTTTGTCCTCCTCTCCGGCGTCCATCCGGCAAGAACCCGTAGATGCCTTCGTCTCGATAGTAATGGCGATAGGTTGCGCTAGGCCTTCGCAACAGCGGCGTGATGAGCCAGCCGGCGACGAAGCCGCCGATATGCGCCCACCAGGCGATCCCGCCCGACGCCTGGTCACCCAAAGACATAAATCCCGGGATGAGCTGCATGAGGAACCAGATCAAGGCGAATACAAATGCCCGGACTTCGAAGAACAACGGTATGAACAGTATGGGCACGATCATAACCAGCCGGGCCGCCGGAAACATCCGCGCGTAACACCCGATCACACCTGCAATCGCGCCGGATGCACCGAGCGCAGGCACGACCGAGTCAGGGTTCGCGAGCGCATGGGCCACCCCCGCAGCCACGCCGCAGAACAGATAGAACAGGATGAACCGCCCAGCACCGAGACGGTCCTCGACCGCGGGACCGAAAATCCAGAGTGTCCACATGTTGAGGATGAGGTGCAGCCACCCCCCGTGCAGGAACATATTCGTCAGGAAGGGAGTCCAATCAGAGGGGGCGACAAGACTGAGCTGCCCGAAGAAGCGCGATGGCACCAGCGCGAACTCGAACAGGAACCGATCCAGCAGGCGCTGGGGCAGGCTGATCTGGTAGAGGAACGCGAGGACGTTCACCCCTACGAGTGCCCAGACGATGACGGGAGGATATCTCCGCGCGACGGTGTCGAGATAGGGAAACAAGCTATCGGTTCCCGCGTCAGTTTCCAGTTCGAGTCATGGTTTCTTCGCCGCCACCGTCACACCCGTCCATGCCGGCGGATCGGACGCCGGGAAGGACTCGAGGCTCGCTTCGAGAACCGGATCCGCGCCGTTACTATCCTGAGCGGACAGCTCGACGGAGCCCTCACGGTTCACCGCGCGCTGAAGGCGATGATCTGTGCCTCCCGAGTAGCTTCCGCGCAGAATTCGAAAAGCGCCCGGCGCATCCGCGCCCTTGTAGAGCCGATGGCTCTCGCTTCCTTGCCAACGGTTGGCAGGACCACGCTCAGAATTGTCCTCGCGCACGATATAGCGCCAGTCGTTATGTTCAGCAAAATCGATGGCGCTTTGCCGATCAGGGAACTTGAGCCGTATCGAACGATAGGGATCGTCGCTTGAGGTATAGCCCATGAGCGGCTCGATCCAGAGCGGTCGCGATGGCTCAAACTCGAGCACCCAGTAATTCGGCCGGGGCGCGGAGGTCATCACCGAGCGCGCCGGCCGGTAGATGATGGCCGTCGGCACGGCCCACGACCTCATGTCGGTCCCAGGCACCTTCGGTGGAAAGGGAGGACGATTATGTCCGAGCATTGCCGTTTTCCTTCTGATGTAGTTCCCTTTCGGAACTACCGAACTCAATCCGGTCGAGATGTTGCATACGGTTCGAGTTTCGAAGAATGGCTTCACGCGTTGTACGCCGATTCCCGGCAGCAATCTCTTCGAGGATATCTCTGCGCATCGCGGAGGTCATTTCTGCGACAGCTTTCATGATATTTGATCCGTCCTCTGAATTTAGTTTTCCGTCCCGCAGACCCGAAATCAGGGTATCAAGGACATTCTCGAAGGAGGCGATGACGTCAGAACTACCCAGCACGGCCAACTTGTGGTTCAAGACGCGCAATTCATCAATCAGGTCGTCGTTGTGCAGAGCGGTCTCCACGATTTGGGCGACCTTCTCGATGCAGGCCATGTAAATATCATTCTTCTTTTGAAGGATGATGACCTGTCCTTCCTTGCGAAGCTCCAGCTCAGTTTGCCTGTTCAGCAAGACCGCTGTCAGATAGATTGTCGCAACGGCCCCGAGAAACACCAGCACTACTTCCCGGGCGAAGGGTACGGGCTCGCTCTCGACGAACATCTCGCGAAAAGCGAGATATGCTGCTCCCCCAATGGCGATAGAGAAAAGCGCATAAGCCAGGTCGCGAGCTCTATATATAGAACGCCTATATACAGGTTGTTTGCTGCCGTTAGACGGACTGCCATCATTCATCTCTGCAATCTCCCGCAGCTTGATTCGGGAGATTGTGCGCCGCCGTCTCTTCTATTGGCTTGTGCCGCAAGAAAACAGGCGTCGGCCCAGAGCCAAACGGATTGAAGCCGACGCGCAAACATCGCTCGAAGATCGTTTCATCCCAACGAGTGAGATCGTCGTCTTCGTCGCCAACGTATCGGTGGTGTTCGGTCGCCACGCTCACGCTTCACTGGGTTTGTTCATAATGTCACTGGAGATGGAGCCGTCGGATCTACGAGCCTTGCGAAGCCGGAGGCCGAGCAACACCATCATCACGCCGAAGAAGGCAGCGTAGAAACCGAGGAGCCAACCGAGCGCAAGAAAGGTCTCGACCGGGCGGGTGAGAAACAGCCAGATTACGGCGACGCTCAGGGCAACCGAGACAAGACCGCTTAGAATAAGCCAGATCTCGCCTTTGATTTCCTTGCGCAGTCGGATCGCCGCGACGATTTCAAAGATGCCGGATAACGCTGACCAGAAAGCGATGCTCGCCCAGAGGAAAGTGGCCAGCACCAATGTAGCGACGAAGGGCGAGACCACCACAACAACACCGGTCGCAATTCCAAGGATGCCGCTGAACATCAGCCAGCCCCAACGTTCGCCCTTGCGGAGGTGCCGTACGGCGGCAATTAGCCCGAACACACCGTCGGCAAAAGAGAACGCCCCGAAGACGAGGGTCAAGGCGAGGAGCGACTCTGCCGGCATGATGAATGCCAGCGCTGCAATCAGGAACGCGAGAATGCCTCGGAGGACAAATGCCCACCAGTTCTTGGAGAGGCTGCAAAGCAGATCCTCACTGCCCCGCACACTTTGTTCCGCCTCAGTGTTCATTTCTCCTCCTCCTTGAATTTTCAGAAGTTTCCTGGAACCGAGTTGCGCCGGCATTTTCTACGCTCATTACCGAGCGCGCCGGCCGGTAGATGATGGCCGTCGGCACGTCCCAAGACCGCATGTCGGTCCCCGGCACCTTCGGTGGAAGGGGAGGACGATTATGTCCGCGCGTCATGACGCTTCTCCCTTCACGTCGCCCAGGAGACCCCTCTCGATCCGATCCCGATCCAGAAGTGGCTGCGGGATGCGCGACGATTCCCTGAACGTCCCGGCGGTGTCAGCCGGGTATCCGGACGCCTGCATCTTCTCGCGAAGCTGCGCCCGCGCGGATTGGGCGATCCGTCGGACGTCATCTTCCGGAATGCCGAGGATTTGGGAGACGTGCTCCGCCGTGTCGTTCTCCAGATCGAGCCGCAGCAGCACCCTGCGCCACAGCGCCGGGAGCGCCGCGACGGCCCGGTGCAGCGCCAGTGCCTCCTCGCGCCGCGCCGCTTCGGCCTCGGGATTGGCGGCGGAGCCGTCGGCCACGACGTCTTCCAGACGCAGGGCTTCGTCGGGCTGATAGAACTCGAACATCTCCTGGTCGGCCTCGGTCGGATCCTGCGCCGGGGCCTCGGGCTCCAAGTCGAGAGAGGCGGCGCTGTCGGGCAGCGCATGGCTGGCCTCCCGTGCCGCAGCGTCGATGCTCTCGAAGGCCAGCCGCGTCAGCCAGGGGCCGACCGAGAACTCTGTCGGCCGCTGCTCGAACCGCTCGAGACCTTTCAGGATCGTCGCATCGACCAGATCGCCGACATCGAGACGGCCTTCGCGGACCGCCCCGCTGGCCTCCAGGTAAGTCAGTTCGCGCCTCACGGTGTCGTAGACCGCATCGAGATGATCCTCGATCAGGCCGAAATAGAGCGTGCGACGTTTGGCCTCGGCTCTGTCCCGTGCGGGCGGCAGCAGCGCCTTGATCCGGGCGCGCCGTGCCCGGCGCTTCCATTGCGGTTCGCCCTTGAGCAGCGCCACCTTCCGATCGACACGTCTGCGCAGATCGGCGAACGCCTTGCGCAGGACAGGTTCGATCTCGAATCCGTCCTCCTGCGCTGCGATCACGCCCGAGGGCAGTTGGAGACGCAGGCTGGCGTGGATGCGGGTCTTGCCCTCCGTCTGCGACACGGAGATCTCCAAACGGACCAGCTCGGGTCGGAAGCGCTTCAGATGACTTTCAAGCTGCCGGACCTCCTCGGCGATCACCTCGGGGGCGCGCTGCCGCCCGTGGCGGTCGAGATTACGAAATGCGGTTCGAATCTTCATTTTCGCTGACTTTTGCGTTGGAGGTCCGGCCGGAGATGGTCGATGTGGCCCGTGTCCGGCCGGGACGCTCGTTTCAGGCGGACGGCTTTTGTTCGCCAGACGAGCTCTTCAGTGACTTCTTGTCGGACTCATCTGCACTTGGCTTGTGTTCTCTGTTCGCCGACTTTCGCTTGCCCTTTTGGCCTGGGGCGCCTTTCGACTCGTCGGCGTCCTCGCTCGACGCATCGGCAGCCTTAGCCCTTTCGAGCTTCTCGAAGACCACCTTCTGCTCGTCCGCCGACCAGGCAACGCGTACCTTGTCGCCGTCCGCGATACGTCCCGAGAGGATCTCGCGAGCGAGCTCGGTCTCGAGTTGCGAGCGGATCAGTCGCCGCAACTCGCGAGCGCCGAATTCGGGGCGGAAGCCGACCGCGCCGAAGTGATCCACGACACTCACGTCGAATTCGAGTTCGACGCCTTGGGTCAGGGCCGTGCGTTTCACCCGGTTCAGCTGCAACTCAACGATCTGGCGGATCTCGGCATGATTCAGCGAATGGAACACGATGATCTCGTCGATCCGGTTGATGAACTCGGGCCGGAAATGTCCGCGCAGCACCTCCATAAGTTCGGCCTTCTGCTTCACCTCGTCGAACTCCTGCGTCCCGCGCTTTTTGAGGTTGCGCTGGATGATGTCGGAACCGAGGTTCGAGGTGGCGATGATAATGGTGTTGGTGAAGTCCACCACGCGGCCCTTGCCATCTGTCAGGCGGCCGTCGTCGAACACCTGAAGCAGGATGTTGTAGACATCCGGATGCGCCTTCTCGATTTCGTCGAGGAGCACGACCGAATAGGGGCGGCGGCGGACCTTCTCGGTCAGCTGGCCGCCCTCGTCATAGCCGACATAACCCGGAGGCGCCCCGACAAGCCGGGCAACGGAGTGCCGCTCGCCATATTCCGACATGTCTATACGGATCATCGCGTCTTGATCGCCGAAGATAACCTCGGCGAGCGTCTTGGCCAGTTCCGTCTTACCAACGCCTGTCGGGCCGAGGAACAGGAAGGTCGCGGTCGGGCCGCGTCCTTCGCGCAAACCCGCACGCGCCAGGCGCACCGCGTCGGCCACGGCTCGGATCGCTTCTTCCTGGCCAATCACGCGCTCGTGCAACTTCTCCTCGAGCTTGAGGAGCTTGTCCTTCTCCTCGGTGGTCAGCTCCGTGACCGGAACACCAGTGATCTTCGAGACGATCTGGGCGACATGGTCGACGCGCACTTCGGCCGTGGCCGATGCCTGGTCGCGTTTCCAGACTTCCAGTAGCTCGTTCAGTTCCTTCTGCTTGGTTTCCAGCTCTCTCTTGAGTTCCGCCGCCCGGTCGAACTGCTTGCGGGCCGCGGCGTAATCCTGCTCGCGCTTGATCTGTTGGACCTCGGCATCGAGCTCCTGCACGTCAACCGGGCGCGCGGTGGCGCTGATCTTCACGCGCGCGGCGGCCTGATCGATGAGATCGATCGCCTTGTCGGGCATGAAGCGGCCGGTGATATACCTGTCCGAAAGCTCTGCCGCCGCGACGATAGCTTCGTCTGTGATCGTAACCTTGTGATGGGCCTCCAGCGTATCACGCAGACCGCGCAGGATCATGATCGTCTGCGCGACCGTCGGTTCGTCAACGTAGACCGGTTGGAAGCGGCGTTCGAGCGCGGCGTCCTTTTCGATATATTTTTGATACTCGTTGAGAGTCGTGGCACCGATCAGGTTCAACTCGCCTCGCGCCAGCGCCGGCTTGAAGGTGTTGGCGATGTCGAGCCCGCCTTCACCGCCGCCCTGGCCCGCGCCCACAATCGTGTGAATCTCGTCGATGAACAGGATCAGGCTGTCCTTCTCCTCGGTGATCTCCTTGAGGATCTTCTGGACTCGTTCCTCGAACTCGCCGCGATATTTCGACCCGGCGACCATAGAGTTGATGTTGAGCTCTACCAACCGCTTGTCGCGCAACGCCTCGGGCACCTCGCCAGCGACGATCCGCTGCGCCAGCCCCTCGACGATTGCGGTCTTGCCCACGCCGGGCTCGCCGATCAGGACGGGATTGTTCTTCTTGCGCCGGGCCAGCACTTCGATCGTCGTCTCGATCTCTCGAGCGCGGCCGATGACGGGGTCGAGCTTGCCCTCGCGGGCGAGTTTGGTCAGGTCACGACTGTATTGGTCGAGATCGGGCGTGCTGGAGGGGGCCTCCACGCGGCCTTCCTCGGCGCCCTTGCCGACGACCTTCGTCACCTGCTGGCGCAGCGCCTGCGGTGTCAATCCGTATTTGCGGAGGATCGACGCGGCGAGACCCTCACCCTCTTCGGCGAGGCCGATCACCAAGTGCTCAGGGCCAACATAGGAGTGGCCCAACTCGTTCGAGGCGATAAAGGCCCGGTTCAGCGCGTCCTTGAGGCGCGGACTGACGCCGATCTCGCCTTGCGGCTTGGCATCGCCGCGCTTTGCCTCTGTCTCGATCTGTCGACGCAGATCGTCCACATCGACCTTGAATTGCTCGAGGATGGTCTTGACGACCTCGGAAGCAGTTAGGGCCAGAAGCAGATGTTCGGTATCGACTTCGCTACGCCCGAACTCTCCGGCCTTTTGCGCCGCTTCCTGCAAAAGCTTGTTGCCCTGCTCGCTCAGCCTGTCGGCGATTGTCCGTCCGCCCCCGCCGCGACGGACGCCGCGCCGGGGGGCGGCATCGTCGAAGGTTGCGTCAACGGCATCGTGGCCGCCCGCAGACCCGAGCGCGCTTCCCGCCAACGGGCTGTCGCCGAAGAGGCTTCCGAATCCGCTGTCGCCGAAGAACTCGTCGAGCAGCGAGTGCCTTCCAAAGAGCGATTCGAGCGGCGACGCGCTGCGGCCAGACCGGCGCACCATCTCGCGATAATGCTGATCGCACAGTTCCATGTCCTGCACGCGGCCGTTGACCGAGGCCCGGACGCGGGCCGTCGCCGGGCGGCCGCACATGTCGCACTTACCGTTTGCCATTTGTGTTCTCCCTTCGCTCATCCAGTTCGATTTGTTCGCGCCATCCGCGCCGCTAAAGACGTCATGCCGCAACCGCTTCCGTTCTTTTCACCTTGAGGCCGATTTCCTTCAGTTCGGTCTCATCCAGCGTTTCTCGTTGCAAGAGATCGCGTGCAGACTGCTCGAGAAGACCTCGGTTGCTTTCAAGAAGCGCCAGCGTGCGCTTGAAGACGCCATCCACGACCTCGCGCACCTTCTGGTCCATGCGCTCGGCCGTCGCCTCGCTGTAGCGTCGGTTGAGCCAGGACGCCTGATCGCCGGTCCCGAGGAAGCCCGGGCGTTCGCTGTCGTAGCTGACATTGCCGAGATCGGGATCCATGCCATAGCGCGCGATCATGGCACGGGCGATGTCGGTGGCCTTCACCAGATCGTCCGCCGCGCCGGTCGAGAGATGGTTATAGACGAGCTTTTCCGCCGCCCGTCCGCCCAACAGCACCGCGATCTTGTTCTCGAGCTCCTCGCGCGTCATCAGGAAGCGGTCCTCGGTCGGCCGCTGGATAGTATAGCCAAGCGCGCCAATGCCGCGGGGGATGATCGAGACCTTGTGCACGGGATCGACGCCTGGCAGGGCCATCGCCACCAGCGCGTGCCCCATTTCGTGATGCGCGACGATCTCGCGTTCGCGCGGGTTCAGAACGCGGTTCTTCTTCTCCAACCCGGCGATAATGCGTTCCACGGCATTGTTGAAGTCGTCCATCGTCACCGCATCGGCCTTGCGGCGTGTGGCGAGCAGCGCCGCCTCGTTGACCAGATTGGCGAGATCAGCGCCCGAAAAGCCCGGCGTCAGTGCCGCCACCTTCTCGGCATCGACGTCCGGGGCGAGCTTCACCTTCTTCATGTGCACGCCGAGAATCTGCACGCGGCCCTTCTTGTCGGGCCGGTCCACCAGAACCTGCCGGTCGAACCGGCCCGCGCGGAGAAGCGCAGGGTCGAGGATCTCGGGCCGGTTGGTCGCGGCCAGGAGCACGATGCCGACCGACGGGTCGAAGCCGTCGAGCTCGGTCAGAAGCTGGTTGAGCGTCTGCTCGCGTTCGTCATGTCCGCCGGCGATCTGGCCTGCCGAGCGCGCGCGACCGAGGGCATCGAGCTCGTCGATGAAGATGATCGCGGGAGCCGCCTTGCGCGCCTGCTCGAACAGGTCGCGGACGCGCGCGGCGCCGACGCCCACGAACATCTCGACGAATTCCGAGCCGGAAATCGAGAAGAAGGCGACGCCCGCCTCTCCGGCCACCGCGCGGGCGAGCAGCGTCTTGCCCGTCCCCGGCGGCCCGACCAGCAGGATGCCCTTGGGAATGCGCGCGCCGAGCTTTCCGTATTCCGCCGGGTTCTTCAAGAACGCGACGACTTCCTCGAGTTCGGCCTTGGCCTCGTCCACGCCGGCGACGTCGGCAAAACTGACGCCGGTCTCCTTCTCCATGTAGACCTTGGCCTTGCTGCGGCCGACCTGCATGAACCCGCCGAAACCCTGCTTGTCGGCAAAGCGGCGGAACAGGAACATCCAGATGGCGAAGAACACGAGCGCCGGCGCCACCCACGAGATCAACGTGCCGAACAGGGTGTTCTGCGGAACGCCCGTGATCTCGACGCCGGCCCGGTCGATCCGCTCGAGGATGGCGGGGTTCACGACGGTCGTGACGAACTGCCTCTTGCCATCGACCGGTTCTGTGAAGCTGCCGGTTATCGTATCTGCTCCGACTGCGACGGAGGCGATCTTGCCGTCATTGAGATACTTTTCGAACTGGCTGTAACTGATCGGTGCGACGGACTGCCAGCTGGCGATCAGGTTCTGGATAAGGATCACAGCCACAAATGCCGCGACCCAGTACCAGATGTTGTATTCGGTCCTTTTCTCCATGGCAGGCTGTCTCCCTCTAGCGTGACAGCCGCGCACGTATGCGCTCCAGAAGCACAAACAGAACGCGTCTCTCTTCGGGCGACAGATCCCGCAAGATCTCATCTTCCAGCAGCAGCTGCCGCGGCTCGATGTCCCGTATGGTAGATCTCGACTTCGCCGTTATCGTGACGATCTGCGATCGCCGGTCGTCCGGTGAAGGCGATCGCTCGACCCAGCCGCCACGCACCATGCGATCCACCAGTTGGCTGGCCGTCGCGTTACCGACCTCCAGCCGGGCCGCCAGGTCGCCGATCGTGAGGCCATCCGCGTCGGCAACATGAGCAGCAGCCATCCAGGACAGGCGTGTGAGCCCGCTGTCGCGGATCTCGTCGTCGATGCGCTGCTGGATGAGCTGAGCGACCCGGTGGATCGTCGTGCCGATCAGAGCCTGTCCGGATGAGATCATCGGTGGTCCTCCAGTTCTATGTGACAACGATCATCATACGTGCGGACGCTTGGTTTGCCAGCATAAATTTTGCTTGCATCATATCCCGCTGCGCATAGGATTGAAGATGCCCGAGAGCCTGCCGGCGCGAGCCTCCGCAAGAACCGCGCGCACGGCTTGATCGGCGTTGCGCTTCAGCTTCAGGAGGTCAGCAATGCTCTATCCAACACGAATCCGCCGCAACGATCCCTTCGCGCTCATGCGCTCCATGATGCGCGATCTTGAGAGCGGCTTCAGGCCGCCAACGTCTCGCGCGGCATTCCCGGCGATGAATGTCTGGCAGGGTCCGGATGCCATCGCCATCACCGCCGAACTGCCCGGGATCGAGCCGGGCGATATCGAGATTTCCGTTAATGACAACGTTCTGACGCTTTCCGGCGAACGCAAGGCTCCAGAAGTCCCGGAGGGTGCGCGGTGGCACCGCAACGAGCGCGCCTATGGCAAATTCTCGCGCGCCATTCGCATTCCGTTCGCAGCCTCCGATGACCTGGTCGAGGCAAGGATGGTCAACGGCGTGTTGAAGATTGTCATTGCCCGGCCCGAGGAGACACGGCCAAAGAAGATCGAGATCAAGGCAGCGTGAGAGGAACTGGAAAGATGAGCACCGACATTACGCAAGCCACAGAGAAAACGGTGACGGACGCGCCTGAGACCACTGGAGGCGGCCGCATCTATCGCCCGCTGACCGATATCATCGAGACCGATCAGGGCGTCTCCATGATGCTCGAGATGCCCGGCGTCGGCCCCGACCATGTGGATATCACGCTCGAAAACCGCGTGCTGACGATCCGCGGCAGGGTCGAACCCATGCAGCCCGAGAACCTGCAACTGTCCTATGCCGAATATGGCGAGGGCGATTTCGAGCGGGCCTTCATGCTTTCCGAAGACTTCGACCCTGACAGGATCGAGGCTGAAATGCACGGGGGCGTTCTTACCGTGACCCTCCCTCGAGCCGCTGAGTCGCAACCGAAAAGGATCGCCGTCAAGGGCGCCTGAGAACCGAAGGAGACCATATCATGCAGATCAAGGACCTCATTCCCTGGGCGCGCAAGGACAACGCGCCGGATGCCAAGAGCAGCGAGGACAACCCGATCGCGACGCTCCAGCGCGAGATGAACCATGTGTTCGAAAACTTCTGGAATCGTGTTGGGAATTTTGACTGGCCATGGGGAAGCGGCGAAGCAAGATCCGACATGGTCGAGACCGACAACGCGATCGAAGTGTCGATCGAGTTGCCTGGCATGGAGATGAAGGACATCGAGGTCACGGTCAACGACGACATGCTGACCGTGAAAGGCGAAAAGAGGATCGAGCGCCAGGAGGAGAAAAAGGGATACTATCTCTCCGAGCGCAGCTACGGCGCGATTTACCGGACCATTCCGCTGCCCCCAGGTGTGGATGGCGAAAAGGCGCAGGCATCCTTCAAGAACGGCGTGCTGACCATCAAGCTTCCCCAGACACCGGAGGCACAGGCGAAGGTCAAGCGCATCGAGGTCAAGAACGGCTGATCCGCGTGATCGAGTAGTCGCCGACGCCTGACATGCATCCTCGATCCACGTGATTTCAGGTGTGATACAGATGCCGAAGCCCCCGGGGAACCCGGTTCCCCGGGGGCCATGTTTGAGGAGAGATCGCAATGGAACGCGACAGACCGCCCGGTTTGACCCGCGAACAATGGTCGGCAATGACGCTCTACGAGAAATTCGAGCAGGTCGTCATCTTCCTGCTCAGCGCCATCATCGCCGTGGTCGTGGTGGCATCTGTATGGGCGCTCCTGCGCGAGGTGCTGAACCGACTGGTTTTGGGCGCGCTCGATACGCTCGATTACAGCACGTTCCAAGTCGTCTTCGGCATGATTTTCACCGTGGTGATCGCGCTGGAGTTCAAACGGTCGCTACTGGTGGCGACTGAGCGCAGGTTCGGAATTCTGCAGGTGCGAACCATCGTCCTCATCGCGTTGCTTGCGATCGCCCGCAAGTTCATCATCCTGGATCTCGGCGAAACGAGTCCGGCCAAGATCGCGGCCCTCGCCGGAGCCGCCCTTGCCCTTGGTGCTGTCCACTGGCTGGTGCGCGATCAGGATCGTCGCGATCAATCGTGATTGTTCCATTCGAGAGGCGTCGCTTGAACTTTTGGTTCTTCACCCGTCTGGTTTCCGTCACCGTGGCCGCGCTTCTCATCGTGGCTGCGTGGCAGAGTTTCCCGCTCGTGAGCGGGATCCTGCTCGGCCGCTTCGCCGAGCCACGCACCGTTGCGCCGAGGGGTGATCTCGCCGCGTCTGAAGAAAGTGCGATCGCGATTTTCGAGAACGCGCGAGACAGCGTTGTGTTTATCACGACGGAAAAGCGCATGGTCGATCCCTGGACGCGAAGCGTTTACGACGTGCCGAGCGGAAGCGGATCGGGATTCGTCTGGGATGGGTTTGGCCATGCGGTAACGAACAACCATGTCATCGCCGGTGCCAGCCGCGCGATCGTGCGATTGGCGGATGGTCGCGGCTTTCCCGCGCGCCTCGTCGGACGTGCACCGGAGCACGATCTGGCGGTACTGCATATCGGCATCGGCGCGGGCCGCCCGGCGCCGATATCGGTGGGGACCATCAAGGATTTGCGTGTTGGGCAGAACGTCTTCGCCATTGGCAACCCATTCGGTCTCGACTGGACGATGACGACGGGGATCGTCTCGGCCCTCAACCGCGAGTTGCCAGGCGACGGCGATCTGCCGATCCGTGGTCTGATTCAGACGGATGCGGCGATCAACCCTGGCAATTCCGGGGGGCCTCTCCTCGACAGCGCCGGCCGCCTGCTAGGTGTCAACACCGCCATTTTCAGTCCGTCTGGCGGCAGCGCCGGTATCGGATTCGCGGTGCCAGTCGACACTGTCAATCGGGTCGTGCCGCAGCTGATCGCCCGCGGTCGTTACGCGCCCCCGAGGCTCGGTATCCGATTCGATCCGCAAGTTGATGCGGCCCTCGCCCGAAACGGCACTCCGGGGGTCCTCGTGCTCGCGATCGATCCCGAAGGTGTTCATTTGGCTCCCCCGCCGGCACATGATATCCATTGCGAAAATACGGGAAATATCGGGAGTAACAAGAAAAATGCCGGCCTTACGGGAATTTTCGGGAAAGCGACCATTCAGGCATTCCGCGTTATCGCATTTGCAATCCGCTCGATTTCCCCAACCGACCTCAAGATCGCCTGAAAATCCGGGGCGACGCCAAAGATCATCGCGGTGGTGTTGGCGTAGTCACGGCTGAGCGCATCGATCATCGCACCGGTCGGCGCGACGGCGAATGAGCCCGGAACGGCGGAAGCCAGATCATAGTCGGGGCGGTCGAAGAACATGCGCGCGTGTCGCACGCAATCGGCGCCGAGGCTGGGGTCCGCAAGCGCCACTCGCCCGACCTCCGAGCCGAGCAGGCAATGGAGGTCGTAATAGTGCCGCGACACGCGCTGGCCTTCCTGCCGGAGCACGCCGCGTCGCTCGTACCAGAGCCGCAAGCCATGGGCGATCACAACCTTGTCCCAGAAGGTACGGGTGGCTTCGATCGTTGTGACGTCAGCGATCGCCAGTTCGAGCCCGCCGGCCTCCTCACTGACATAGGGTCGAATCGTAACAGGACGGTTGGGGTCAAGAGCTGACTTCGCGCCGGACTCGATCCGCACGGCCGGCCGCACATAGGCTCCGTCGCGTGGCTCGACCTCGGGATACCAGACGAGCAGTGTCTGTCCGTCGGGATCGGCTTCGTCGACCTCGACACGTCCGGCCCCATTGGTGACGTCGGCGAGCTGTGCGCCTAGGAATTCGTGGAGCGGGCCTGTAATATAGGCACAGCACGCATCCCGTATCGCATCGAGCTTGGCACGGCGCTTTTTGTTCGACAGAGCCTCCAGTTCCTCGACCGAAGCAGCCTCGTCAAGGTCGTTACGGAAGACTGTGACGTCGATGTCCTCGGAAAAGCGCTCGATCAGGTTATAGGCCTTCGACAGCGAGGTGCCGCCCTTGAACAGGAGGCGCGGTCCTCCATCAGGCCGCTCGTGATAGAGCGCATTCAGCGTCCAGCAGACCCAGAAATCCTTCTCCACATTGCCGATCGGCGTGCCAAGCCGATTGGCGGTGGTGAGAAACAGGTCAAGCCGGTCACTCGGCGGCGCGGCGATGACCTGCCTGTACGCGGTGCTGGTCATGACTGGCCCTCGTCCGCATCGGTTGCGCTGAGCAGGCCTCGCAAGAACTCCTGCATCCAGATCGGAAGCGCGGATAGGCCGGCGCGTAGATCGTCACGGATCGCCTGCCCGTGCTGCGGGTCGCCGAAAAGGCGGCGCAGCGCGGCCTGGACGCGGGCGCGCTCATCGTCCTGCGCAAGCATGTCCTGCATCCAGTGCAGCGCCTGGACAACGCGCATGGCTGGCCGGCCGGCCCAATAGAGGCGGCTAGGCGCGGCGAACTTGAAGTGGATCTCTTGGCTACCGAGCTTGATTGGTTTCAGACGCGCGTCGACCAGCACCTCGATGCGCGCCGGGACGGCGGTGGTGAGGCCGAGATCGTTGGCAGCGGTCATGCCGTCCACCACGGCGCGCGCCTGGTCGCGGCGGGTGACGGCGCGGATGACGGCGCGATAGTCGGGCACGGTGGGGCGGCTGGTCAGATCATTCTTGCGGGGCTGGTCGTAGAGACCGCGGTCGATACGGCGCAGCTCGCCTGCGGTGGCGAGGCGCTGCAGGGTCTTGTCGACGGCGGCGCGGCTGCCAAGGTCGGCAAAATCGCCGGGCGTCCAGACCTCGTTCGGGCTGGAGGCGATCCGGGCGAGCAGCCGGGAGCGAAGGTCGGTTTCATGCGCTAAGGTCGTCATGTCCGAAATATGATACATTTTTCGGACATGACGCAAGCTGGTGTCCGAAGAATACTACATTTTTCGGACAAAGCGCGCGAACCCTGGTGTCCGAAGTTTGTCGCAAACTTCGGACACTCACACCCTGGTCGGTTCCAGGTTCCGCTCGGACCGATCCCGGCGAGCGGAGCGAGAGCGTGTGGGCGTCGCCCGCCCATCGAGCAGGTCGGCCATCTCGTCGGCAACCCGGTCAGCCGTCATCCTAAGCGCTTCGTCGATATGAACGTAGCGTTGCGTGACGCCCCTGGCGGAATGGCCGAGCAGCGCCGCGATCGTCAGCTCGGAGAAGCCGAGATCGCCCGCAAGGCTCGCGTAGGTGTGGCGCAACGTGTGCGGAGTGATGTCCGCCAGCTCGGCCTTCTGACAGACGCGATCGAGAACGCGCACGACGCCGATGAAATGCCCTTCACCCCAATCGGCCGGAAAAAAGAAGGGGGACTTGGTTTTCGGCTGGTCGAGAAGCAGATCGATAGCGGCTTGGCCGATCACGCGAATCTGCGCGCCGCTCTTGGTATCCGGAAAGCGAATGGCGCATTCCTCTTCATCGAGCCAGGTGCCCTGTAGCCCGAGCGCTTCCATGCGCCGGAAGCCGGTCAGGAGGAGGAAGCGAATAGCCGCGAGCCCCGTCGGATGCTCACCCTCCTCCGCGGCCGCCCGCAGCGTCTTGCCCAGCCGTTCGATCTCGCTCCGGCTGAGCCGCCGTTCACGCGGTGCGCTGGCGAGCCTGCGCACGCCCTTCGCGGGATTGGCTTCGATCTTCCCGAGGCGAACCGCGTGCTCAAGGATGGAATGCAGCGTCGACATGGTCCGCGCGGCCACGCCTTCCCCGCCGGTGGTGGCGCCGCCGCGGCTGCCCGCGCGAGGCTTCGAGGTCTTGCCGGCCGCGATGTCCGCCTGCGCGCCTTCGACGTCGCCGAGCTTGAGCGATGCGACCTGGCGGCGGCCGAGGAGCGGCTTGATGTGCGCCTCGATGCGGCTGCGGTCCATCGCCAGCGTGGACGACTTGATCGGTCGCCGGCGGCGGCCGAGGATCCGCCCGGCCTCCGCTTCGGCCAGATACCAGTCGCAGACTTCGGCGACGGTGAGCAGGCCGGCCGCCTTGGCCTCCTCGGCGACCGGATCGACACCCTTGGAGACGGCCACCAGCTTCTCATGGGCGAGCTTGCGAGCGTCTTCGACCGTCATCAGCCCATAGCGCCCGATGACGGCTCTCCGGTTCCTCCCTTCCAGGGTGCGATACTGGATGACGAAGCTCTTGAGACCCGACGGCATGACCTGCACGCCGAACCCGCGCAGCTCGCGATCCCACACGAAATGCTCCCGAACCTTGACCCCATCTCTCGAAGGTTTCGGAGCCTTGAGCGCGTCCACGATCCGCCTTGTGATCTTTTCCGTCGCCATATCAATACCTTGTCGAATTTTTGCTTAGAATTTCCCTACCATACCCTCTATCGAAGCCGATTCCAAGCATTTCGAAGCAAGTCGGCGGCTACCTCCCGGATAGGCTCGGCGGGACTGATGTCAATTAATATCTTGAGTTATATAGTTAAATCGTGCCGTAGCGTGAAGTCGGGTATGGCGGCGCAAGCGCGTCGGGCACCTTGCCAAGGTTGGGGTCGTGGGTTCGAATCCCATCGCCCGCTCCAGTCGACCTTATTGTCGTTTTCGGGCAGTTGAAATCGCAGGCGCCGGAAGGGCTCGCGAGAGCTGCGGTCACCATCGGGTTACAGGTTCGGCGCGTAGATCAGCCCGCCGCGCTGCTCTCCCGGCCGACAAGCGCGCCTGCCATCCTCGACAGCGGCGGCCTCTGCCGGCTGTGCCGGCCTTGACCCGCATGGCCCGGCGCCGCAGCGTTCACGCAATGCCTCGATCGCCGCATCCTGCCGGGCGAGCTTGCGCGACAGGGCGTCGATCTCGGGCTGGCGCTCGGCCGTGATGGCGGCGAGGTTCGAGCGGTAGCGCTCGAGGAACGCGCTCGGATCGGCGGGCTTGCCGCGGCGATATGCGGCACGCTTGCGACCGAGCTGTGGAATCAGCGCCGTCATGCGACAGATGATCTGCCGGTCGATCATGTCGAGCTGGCGCTGCGTCTGGCGGCGCGCCTCTTCCATGCGCGAGAGCTGCGCGATGCGTTGCGGGGAAGCTGTCATCGCGCCCTCCCCTGCCAGCCGATGAAGCTCGACGGGCCGGAATGGACCGGATGACGCGCCTCATCGACGACGAAGCCGAAGCGTCCGACCTGGTACTCGCCGGACGGCACGAGGAAGCGCCGTTCCTCGGTGCCCGCACCGCGGCGGCCGCCGGGCGTGGCGACGACTTCGACAAAGCCCGGCTGCTGATCCGATGTAATCGCCGATACGACGATCCAGTCGTCGGCGTGCCGCTGCTCGAAGGCGCGGCGATCCTTTTCCAGAGACTCGCCGGGCTGAAGGATCGTGCCGAAGATCGCTTCCCAGGCGTCCGGCCAGCTATCCTTGATCGTGCGCTCGGCGCAGCGCCGCTCATAGCTGGTGAAGAGATGCGGGAAGGTGAGCGCGACGATCGCCCAGCCTGCATCTTCCTCGTACCAGCCGCCGCGCGACCGCAGCACGGAATGGACCTTGCGATTGCGCTCGGCCGAGAGGTGGAAGCCGCCATGACCGGCGGTCGAATGGCAGACGACACCCTCGGCATAGAGGGTCGCGCCCTGCGAGCGGCCCCACGGCGTATTCGCCGTGGAGCCGATCTCGCGGCGGCCGAGCGCGCGCTTCTCGCGCTGATGCTCCGCGTTTTCCGCGACCTTGCAGCGGAACGCCGCCTCGTCGGCATGACCGTAAAAGTCGGATCGCTTCCATTCGGCCATCGGCCGGCCGATGCGCCAGCCGGTGGCGAGATAGTGCCGGCCATCGCGCGCCGGCAGCATGGCGAAGGAGGTGTCGGCGACACAGGCGACGAGAATGCCCTCTGCTGTGCGGCCGAACTCGATCTGCGGAAATGCGCCCGCGGGTTCCGCGATCATTCCGGTGGAGGGTGCGGGCATGCTCATGCGGCAGCCCTCCCTTCCACGACGGCGGCCGCGACCTCGTCGGCCGAGATCTCGCGCAGCACGGCGTTGGGATAGCCGTGTCGCTTGAGCCATTCCTCCGCGTCTGCACGATGGCTGGCGAGATAGACCAGCTCGCCGTCGTCGCCCGGCCGGTCGAGCACTTGGACCGAACCGACGTTCGGCCGTTCGGTCACGGCAAACGTCAGGCGGCTGTCGACCGAGAATGTCCGGTGGACGCGCAGCACGACGACGCCGCCACTGCCATAGTCGCCGGCATGCAGGGTGATGCTCGCGCCGATGACGGTGTTGCCGATGCGGCGCTCGGCCTGCTTGCGAATGAGGCGGCCGCCGCTGTTGTTGTTCTCCCAGGCGGAGAGCTTGCGGCGATGGCGGTCCGGCGGGCGCGGCGCGCCGTCGGAGAAGCGAATGATCGAGCCGAGCAACGCGAACTCGTAGATTGACTGTGCGGACATGACGTCCTCCTGTGCGGATGGTGGAAATGAAGCCGCCGCCGGCAGGGACCGGCGGCGGTTGTCGTTCGGGAGATGAGGAGGCCGGCTCTATTCCGCGGCTTCGCGGAATGCCTCGTCGTCCGGCGTTTCGCCGCTATCCTCACCGTCTTCGACGAGCTCGTCGGACTCGTCGTCTTCGGCAACGGCGTTCGAGGCGAGCCAGCTCGACATCGCCGTCTTGTCCGGCGCGAACAGCGCGGCGGGATGGACGAAGCGGCCCTCCTTGAAGTGCTCGACCAGAGCGGCGCGCGTGTCTTTCACCTTCTGGCGCGGAAGAACCGGCGTGTCCTTGCACGAGCCTTCGAGCGCGCTGCGCGACAGGCACGACAGGAAGTCGTCACTGCCCATATTCGGCAGGAAGTTGTCGGCGCCGACGACATCGCCGGCGACGCGGGCGACGATGCCGCTGTCGGTGCGGTTCTCCCGGCACGACAGCACCTCGGCGAGGACCGACCGCGCGGCGATGCGGAGCGTGTCGTTGTCGAGCAGGAGCTGGCCGTCCTGATCGAACAGGTTCACGGCATGGCGCGCGATCCGGCGCGTGCCGTAATAGGTCCCGCCGTTGGCCGAAGCGACGGAGACGTTCTGGCCGGCGAAGGCGAGGATCAGCAGCGCCATCAGCGCATTGTCCTCGATCGGCGCCCGGGCGAGCGCCTCGTGCAGCGCGTCCGTGCGGAAGTCGCCGATCATCTCGACGCCCTTGCGCGTCACGTCGGGACGCGGCTTGGCGGTCGCGCCGGTCTCATCAGCAGCATCATCGCCGGCAGTCGCGCCGTTGCCCTTCGGCTTCTTCGCCGCGGGCATGCGGTAATGCACGCTCTGCACCCGGCCGTCACGGTCGAGATACATGGCGGTGCAATCGCCCTTCGACGCCTTGCCATAGACGCGCTGCGCCTTCGGCGGCAGCTTCACCTCGCCGTAGTTGGTGACTTCGGCGATGATGCCCTTCTTCGGCAGGTTGGCCGTCATCCATTCCTGCTGTGCGCCGAGGAATGCCTCGACATCCGTGGTGTAGCGGCTGTCCTCGTCGGCCGGCGCGAACAGATCCTCGACCCACTGGATGCCGTAGGCCTGGGCGAGATCGTCGCCGAAGCTGGCATGACGTGCGTACATGCGGGCCTTGGTCAACGCCTGCGCGACGCTCCACCAAGAGACCTGCGGATCGGCCTTCGACGGCTTGTGCTTCTTCCAGACCTCCTTCTGCTCGTCGGGCGAGGCCGAGGCGATCGTGCGGAGCTGACGCTCGTCGGGCATGTCGCCCTTGGCCATGTGATCGAGCATCGCCGGCAGGACATTCGCGAGCAGGCGGAGCTTCCGGACCTGGCGGACCGGCAGCGTGAGGGCGACGCCGATCGCCTCCTCCGTCCAGCCGAGCGCGACGAGACGCTCGATGGCGCGCCACTGATCGACGGCGTTCAGCGGCTCGCGCGCGAGATTCTCGACAAAGGACCGCATGGCGCCGTTGTCGTTCGCCGGATCGTCGACGAGAACGTCGATCTCCTCGAGGCCTGCGGCGACGGCGAGGCGCACGCGGCGCCGGCCGGCGTTGATGACAAAGCCGTTGCCGCCATCGGTCTGCTGCGACACGACGGGCGGCTGCACGATGCCGACGGCCTTGATGGACGCCAGCAAGAGCGCGTCGGCCTGCGGCGTCGACTTCGTCTGGCGCGAATGGTCGGGGTTTTCCACGAGCGCGCGCGGATCGACCTTCATGAGATACATGGGATGCTCCTTTTCGGGGTTCGCGGACCGCGCCTTGCGGTCCTTTCTCGTCTCCTTCCGGAGACACCCCCCGGCCCGCGGAGCGGTTGGGCCGGCACAATTGCGGCCGAGCAGCCCTGCCCGGCCGGACGAGCAGGGCTCACAGCCCTGCGAAGGACGACGGGCCGGGCTCGCGCAGGCGGCGATTGAGCGCGAGCGTTGCCGGCCTGGCCGATCTGCGAGCGGGCCTTTCCCCCCTTTTCTCCCCTCATGCTGCGGCGGCCTGTTCGCCGCCTCCCTCGACATCCCTCGCCAGGGCATCCTCCACCTCCGCCAACTGGCGGCGCTTTTCCGCCAGCTCGCCGGCGAAGGTGAATTCGCCAGCGTCGCGCGACTGGTACGAGGCGAGCCTGCGGCGGGCGTCGGCCAGGCGCTGGCGATAGCGCTCGCGCTCGCCCGCGAAATCGTCGAGCGCGTGCTCGAGACGGGCGATCGCGCCGAGCGGCGTCACCGTGATCGGCAATTCGATCTCGTGTTCCGAAGCGGTGCGGAGCAGCATCGTGCTGTAGCGATAGCCGTCGCGGCCGAACCGCTCGCCGGAATATTCGAGATCGAAGCCGCCGATCGAAGCGATGATGCTTTCGCCCTCCTGCTGAAGCTGGACGAGCGTCAGGGCTTCCTTCATCAGCGCGCGGCCGGCCTCCTTGCGCTCGACATAACGCTTGCCGGCGATCGTCGCGGCGAAGGCCTCGCCCGTGGTCGGCACGAGACGCTCCATATCCTCGCCGATCTCAGCGATGCGGCGGGTGGAGAACTCGATGTCGCGCTCGGCGTCGCGAAGCTGGCGGCGCACGGCATGCTGATCGTCGATATGGGCGGCGCGCAGGCGCTCAAGCCGCGCGATGTCCGCTTCGAGCCCAGCCTTGAGCATGAGGCGCTGATCGCCCGACGCGATCGCCTTCGCCATCGCGAACTGGTTGGCCTGGCCCTCGCCGAGATCCTCGAGGCGGCGGATCGACGCGTCGCCGGACAGCGCCGCGGCGATGAAGCGGGCCTTGCGCTCATTGTTCTGCCACATCGTGGCATCGAGGCTGCCCTCCGTCGCATAGGCGAAGATGTCGATGACGTCGTTCTGATTGCCCTGACGTTCGATCCGCCCTTCCCGCTGCGCGATCTGCGAGGGAAGCCAGGGCACATCGAGGTGATGCAGCGCCTTCAGGCGGAGCTGGGCGTTGACGCCGGTGCCCATCGTGTCGGAGGAGCCGATCAGGAAGCGGACCTTGCCGGCGCGCACGTCGCCGAACAGGCGCTGCTTCGCCTCCGACTTCTTGTAGTCCTGCATGAAGGCGATTTCGGACGCAGGCACGCCCATGCGGACGAGCTCGTCCCTGATCCAGCGATAGGCCGAGAAGCCGCGGGACTTCTCGACGCTGATCGTGCCGAGATCGGAGAAGATCATCTGGGCGGCGCCGGGCAGCTCATAGGGCTTGCCGTCGGTACGCACATAGGCGTTGTCCGCGGTTTCCCGCCAGATGCGCAGCGCGTTGCCTATAAGGAGATTGAGCTTGTTGTCGGGCTCGTCGTCGTTGTCCGGATCGACAAGGCGAAGGTCGATCGCGGCATGGCGCCCGTCGGTGATGACGGAGAGCAGGATGTCGTCGCCCGGCTCCGGCGGCCGGTCGCGCATCTCGATGGCCTTGATTCGCGCATCGAGCACGAGCTGGTAGCGCTTGAAGGACGCCGACGGCTTCGCCGTCATGATCTGACGCTTGCCGGTCGAGACCGCCGGTATCCTGACGTGCTGCCGCAGGTCTTCGGGCATCACCACGTCGGCGAAGGACCGGAACATGGCAACGAGCTCGGGTACGTTCACGAAGGTCGCGAAGCGCGTCACCGGCTTGTATTTGCCGGACGGCTGGAGCTCGAGCTCAGTCGAGACGTCGCCGAAGGTCGACGCCCAGGCGTCGAACTCGTGCAAGCCGCGCTCGGACAGGGCGGCGTAGCCGAGATAGCGCTGCACCGAGTACATCTCGCAAATCGTGTTGGTGATCGGCGTGCCCGACGCCAGCACGAGCGCGCGGCCGGGATTTCTCGACTCGATGAAGCGGGACTTCACGTAGAGGTCCCAGGCACGCTGCGAGCCGTTCGGATCGACGCCTTTCAGCGTCGACATATTGGTGGCGAAGGACAGCTTGCGGAACTCCTGCGCCTCATCGACGATGATCTGATCGACGCCGATCTCCGAAATGGTCAGGAGATCGTCCTTGCGGGTGGCGAGCGACTCCAGGCGCTCCTTCAAACCCTCCTTCAGCCGCTCGAGACGCTTGCGCGAGACCCGATCGTCGCTCTCGACCTTGGTCAGCAGCGTCTCGTAGAGCTCCAGCTCGTCCTGGATCATCTGCTGCTCGAACGCCGAGGGCACGCCGATGAAGCGGAAGGCCGAGTGCGTGATGATGATCGCGTCCCAGGTCGCTGTGGCCGCGCGCGAGAGGAAGCGCTGCCGCTTGTCCTTGGTGAAATTGGTCTCGTCGGCGACGAGGATGCGGGCGCCGGGATAGAGCGCGAGGAACTCCCTCGCCGCCTGCGCCAGGCAATGGCCGGGAACGACGAGCATCGCCTTAGCGATCAGGCCGAGCCGGCGCTGCTCCATGATGGCAGCCGCCATCGTCATGGTCTTGCCGGCGCCTACGGCATGGGCGAGATAGGTCGCGCCCGCGGCGATGATGCGCCAGATACCGCGCTTCTGATGATCGTAGAGGACGAAGGCGCCCGACGCGCCCGGCAGCTTCAGATGCGAGCCGTCGAAGGCCCGCGGCACGATGTTGTTGAAGCGATCATTGTAGACGCGCGCCAACCGATCCGTTCGATCCGGGTCGGTCCAGATCCAGTTCTGGAACGCCGTCTTGATCTTCTGCAGCTTTTCCTTCGCGGCCTCGGTGTCGACGACGTTGAGGACGCGGCGCTCGCTGTCGCCGTCCTTGATGGTGTCGAAGATCTGCGGCACGCGGCTGTTGAGCGCGTCGGCGAGAAGCTCACCTGCATGACGCCGGTCGGTGCCCCATTCCGACGTGCCGGTCGCCGTCCAGCCAAGTTGCCGCGCGTCGACGGTCCACGATGCGAGCTCCGGCATGTGGTGGATCTTGATCTCCACATCCATCGTCTCCCTGACGAAGGCGACGACGTCCGCGGCCGGAATCCACGGTGCGCCGAGACGCGCCGTGATGTCGGACGGCTTGAGATCAGCCGGCTGTACGCCCTGCAGCGCCGTGATGTTTCGCGCATAGTCCGCGTCGAGCGCCGCCGCGGCCTCCGCAGTCTTGAGTTTTTCCCGGACAGGGCCGGACAGGTAGGAATCGGCCGTCTGCCACGAGCCGTCTGCGGGGTCGCGGAAGATCGCGCTGCCGAGTTCCGCGACGACCTCCACCGCGTCTCGATGCAGCAGTTCGGCGATGTGGCCGACGTCGACGTGACCGCGCTCATTGAGGACGACGGCGAGCGCGTCGGCCGCGCTGGAGATCACCGGCGCAGCAGGCGGCGCGATAACGCGCTCGGTGAAGAGCGGCCCGGGCTTCGCGGTGTTCGTCTCGAGGTCGTAGTCCTCGATCGAGGCGACCAGCCAGCAGTCGGGATCATCGACAAACGGCTGGATGTTCGGCCGGCGGTGCGTCTCGCGCACCTCGCCCGTTTCTTCGTCTTCCGCCAGCGAGACGGTCGTGAAGTTGATCGGACCGAAGTCGCGGACGAAGCTCGACCAGGCGATGCGCAATCTGACCTGCGCGTCCTTCCACGGCCGGTCGAGCTCCTGGCATTTCAACACCTCGCGCACGGCATCGCGGATTGGAATCAGCTTCCGAATGATGCGGACGTGCTTCTCCGGGATGCCGTCGGCGCTGCGGCCCTTGCGTGCTGTCACCGCGACAGCGCCACCATCGAGGACTTGCATCAACCCCTGGGCCTTGTCGAAGAAGTAGCTGCCCTCACGGACGTGGCGGTCGGACGGCAGGTCGATCCCGGATACGCCGTCGGCGTCCTCGATATCGGAATCGATCGCCTCGGGCTCGCCGTCATAGACCGCCTCCGGAAGGAGATTGACGGCGGCTGCCAGCGTCTCCGAAAGATCCTCGGCGTCGCGCGGCAGGCAGGTGTAGGTCTCACCGAAGGGACCCGAGGCGAGCGCGTGCGCGCCGAGAACGAAATTGGGGTGTCGCGCGAACCAGCGGTTCACGCGGATCGCGCTCTCGTCCTCCGCCGCCGGCCGGACGTCCTCGAGGTCGAGCCAGGACAGGTCGCCCTCGACATCGCCGACCTTGCGTTTGCGAAAGAACAGCAAGTCGACCACGACGTCGGTCCCGGCGGCCGAGCGGAAGCTGGCCTGAGGGAGACGAATGGCTGCGATCAGGTCCGCCGACTTGGCGATGTGCTCGCGCGCGGAGAAATCCGCCTTGTCCATCGTCCCGTGCGAGGTGACGAAGGCGGCGAGCGCGCCGGGCTTCAAGAGGTCGATCGCACGCGCGATGAAGTAGTCGTGCAGGCAAAAACCCTTCGAGCGATAGGCCCGGTCCGATCGGACGGCGCGGTCGGAAAAGGGCGGATTGCCAATCGCGAGGTCGAAGCTCGCCGGCAGGTCGGTGCGCGCGAAGTCGCCGACGATGATGCGCGACCGCGGCTGCAGCAGGCGGGCGATGCGCGCCGTGACCGGATCGATTTCGATCCCGGTGACATGCGAGATGTCGCGCAGTCCCTCTGGCATCAACGCCGGGAAGAGGCCCGTGCCGATGCCGGGCTCGAGCACGCGACCGCCGCGCCAGCCGAGACGCCGCAATGCCGTCCAGATCGCCCGCACGATCAACTCGGGCGTGAAATGGGCATACTGCGTGCAGCGGGCGAGCGAGGCGTAGTCGAGTTCGCCGACGGCATCTTCGAGCGAGGCGCCGAGCTCCTGCCAGCCTTCGCGGAAATCGGTTTCGCCGGGCCGGCGAAAGACGCCGTTAGCAAGATCGGAAGCACCGAAACCGATGAAGCGGATCAGCTTCGCCTGCTCATGCGGCGTGGCCGGGCGTTGATCCGCCTCGATCTCGGCCGCGAGCCGGATGGCGGCGATGTTGTCGCGCCCGCGATCCTTCCAGGTCCTGGCGAGCAGCCGATCACCGACGAGAAGGAAATTCGACCCGCGCGCGGGACGGACCGGGGCGGGTGGGCGTGCTGTGGCTGCGACCGGAAGCGCCGGAGCGGGCGTCGAGGGATCGGGCTCATCGTCGTCGTCGTTCGCGAACGCGCCGCCAAAGGCGGTCACGCCGAGGCCCAGTCCCGAGGAGAGAGCGGTGTTGCCGAAGAGGTCGAGAGTGAAGGGATCGTCGTGCGCCATGATAAGGTCTCCTGTGATGAAGGCGCGCGCCATCGACCTCGCCGGGGTTTCCGGCTGGTGCGATGGTCGCGAGAAGTTGCGGGAACGGGCCGCGTGGCCCGAGAGGTCAGCGGCGGATCGGCGTGATCGACATGCTGTCGTCGGTCATCGCGATCGTGAGGTGGGTAGCCGAAGGCAAGGCTTCGATCGACCGCACGAGCAGTTCGGCGTCGAGGAAGTCGCTGCCGTCATCGCCGCCGAAATACTGGCGCTTGTAGTGCCAGTAATCGGGGTTGGTCTTCGGGTCGCATTCCTCGGCATAGATGACGAGGGGGCGTTGCCCGTCGGCGAGCTTGCCGTTGGACATGATGTAGACGCCTTCGTCGTCGACGAGCCAGACGCCGGGCTTTTCATCCTTGCCGGGCGCAAGACCGTAGTGCGGGTTGCGGAACCCGCCATTCATGAGGGCGTCGATGCGCCCGCGCGTGATCACCGCGCGAACCGCTGTCACGGAAAAGGTGAACATGGCGGCACCTATGCCGCGATCGTGTCGGGCAGATAGCGTAGGTGCACCGGCAGCTTCACCGCGATATCCGCGTCGGTCAGTCGGTCGAGTAGCCGGAAGTCATGGCTCCGATCCTGGCCGTAGACGATCACGATGCGCTTGCCGCGCTCTGCGGCGGAAAAGCGCCAGTCGGCATAGCCGCGATAGGGATCGTGCGTGCTCGACCAGATGTGCTCGAGGCGCTCCTCGCGCGTCATGGCGCGAACTGGCCGCGACTCGCGCTCGACGATCGCCGCGCGCATCCGCTCGGGCGACTGCCGGTCGCCAAGGTCGCAATAACCGTGGAAATAGCGGACGCGGCCGTCGATCCTCAGCTCGAAGAACACGCTCGCGACGTTGCCGGTGAGGAATTCGCGCATGGCGAACATCTCGCCACGCATCCACAACGGCGGCAGGATCTCGAACATATAGACATGTTCGGCTGCGCCGATCTCGAACCACTCTCCCGCGTAAAGCCCGGTCGCGTCGTCGTCCGTGCGGTTCGGTCGCTCCTTGTGCCGATCGAACATGCGGAACATCTGCCGGCGGTCGGCGGCGCCTTGATAGACCTTGCGGATCGAAAAGGGGATCATGTTGGGCTCCTTTCAGCCTCGTTGGGCCGGAGCGCGGCTCACCCTTCCGGGTTCGCCATCCTCTTCAGCCCTTCTGACCCCACCTTCGCGGCCGCCTCTCCGGTCCGGCGCGTCAAGGGCCGCGCAGCGGGCGAAGCCTCCCTTGACGCGCCGGCCGGGCATGCGGCACGTCATTCCTCCTTTTTCCGTTCCCCCTCTTCCCTCCCTTCCATCGCACGCCGCTCCACCGACCGGATGGCGGCGAGGGCGGCCCTGAACACGGCCGAACCGCGTTCTTCCGAAAGATCGGAGGCCGCGGCGACAGCGGCGCAAGCCGCATGGATATCGTCGTCGCCAATCGCATCGGCCGAGAGCGTCGCGAAGGTCTCGTCGCCGGCGATGATGTCGCCGATCGTCGTGCGCACCTCGCTTTCGTCGAAGGAGAGCAGGATGTGTGGCCGGGGCGTCGACGCATCCGGCGCGGGATCGCGCGCACCGGCAAGGATCGCCTCCGCCTTGGCGACGGCCGAGGCGGCACGTTCGACCCAATAGGCGCTCTGCTTCACATCGCCCGCGCCGCCCAGAACCTTGACCAGGCCGAGCAGGATCTCGAAATGATCCGCCTTGCGCTGCACGGTCTCGTCGAAATGCGACGGCACGGGCAGCGCCGGGCCGCTATAGGCGCAGTCGCGGCCGTCCCAGGCGCCCGTGACATAGGTTTCGCCGGCGGATTCATAGTCGCGCGTTTCCGCCTCCCAATCATCGTCCTCGATGGCGAGGCGGCAGGCCTCGGCAAGGCTCGGCGCCTCATAGGAGCGGTGGCGGTAGACCGGCAGGTGGTAGGTGGTCTCGATCGTGTAGATGGGCATGGGGAGCCGTCCTTCCCTTCGGGTGTTGAAGACACCTTCGGGGCGGCCGCTTCTCCGGTCCGGCGGGTCAGGGGCCGCGCAGCGGGCGCAGCCTCCCTTGACGCGCCGGCCGGGCATGCGGCAGCGCTGACCCATTTCCTGTCCGGCCCTCGGCTTCTCGCCTTCATCTCATATCCGCGCAAACCGGACCCGGCTGATTTCCGCCGCCGGTTCGCAACCTCGGATGATCAGCCGGCCGCCGCGAGGGGCTCGTGTGCAAGCCGGCCGAGAAGCACGAGCAGGTCTTCGTTCCAATCGCCGGCGCGCGGGCGCGCTCGCGCGTAGGCGGCGCCGGTTTCGTCAGCGATCTGCCGGATGCGCTCCGCATAAACCTCGCCCTGCCGATTGTTATCCGTCGCGCCGACAAGACGAGTATTCCGCCTACTGGCCAGGCGACGAATGGCTTCCTCGCTGGCGGGCGACCAGCCGCCGCCGGTGCTGACATAGAGCGTGTCTGGCCGCATAACCTGGATCGCCGCCAGGCTCATGGCGTCGATCGCTGCCTCGGTGATGCAGATCCTTGGCGCTGCCGAAGGACCCAGCCGAAACAGTTCTTTCGCACCGCCGGTCGCGAAACCACGCCACTCAGGGCCACGCTCTTCCCAGCCAAGCAGAGCGCCATCGTCGTTGCAATGAGCCGCCCATATGCTGCCGCGAGGGCCCTCGCGGAGTGCGCCCTGTCCGACGGCGGCGATCACAATCGTATCGGGTATGCCGCGCACCTCGGTGAGGTAGCGCCAAGCCTCGGAGCCGAGCCGTGGGATGGCCCGCCGGTGCCAGCGATCGGCTGCCGCCGCGAGCGGCGTGGACCGGACCTCACGCTGCCATGCAGGCGGGCTCGGCACAAAACCGACAAGCGCGGCGACGTGTTCGCAGGCTTGCGGAAAGCTATGCGCGCCCAGATGCCCGGCCAAATCAAACACGTCACCTTTCGCGGTCGACAAGGGATCGAACCAGCCGCGATCGTTGTGAATGACGATAATGATCTGGGAATCGCGACGGTACTTGACGGCGCGCCGCGTGCTTTCTTTCAAATCGACCTTCCAGCCGCCCTGCTGGAGCAGGGCGGCGCAACCCACCTTGGCTCGCAACTCTTCGATTTCGCTTTTCTCCATGATCCTTCACCTGGCGCGCTTCCCGCCTGGTCCTTTCTGTAGCTGACCCTCCGTTGCCCTATGGCGACGGCAATGCCATCCGCCCGCCGCGAAGCGTGCCGGATGCAAGGGCGCGTTGACAAGTCGTCTCAAAATGGGATCCCGGCCGCGGCGCAGCCTCCCTTGCATCGGGCATCGCGCCAGCGGCATCAACCCGGCTCAGCGAGCCGGGGCCATGGATCATGCTGTTGGACGAGCCTGACATCCGCTTTTCGAGCGTCGCCAGCGGCGAGATCGGGCGTCGATGAGCTGGGCGGACCTGTGGCGGGACCTTCTGAGCGACGAGACAGCTGTCACGGGCGTGCGCTTAAGGGAGAGCCTCCTTCGAATTCATTCACGCGATGTGCGTCAGGGATGGCTGCCCGAATGGGGGAAGACCCGCCCGCGGGGCTTCCGCGCAGCCGCCAGCCCGGCCCCGAAGGGGAGACGCCCAATCCTGTGGTCGCAAGCGAAGCTTTACGCAAACCATCTAGAAGCGGCGCAAACGAGCGGTTATGAGTCGTATGGGGCAGTACGCGCTGCCCTGGGGCGTCGAAACCCCTGCTAGCGGTTGGTGCCGGCCGTTACGGCATCAAACTCCTTGACCTTATGGTCGGGGAGCCTGTGGCGTATGCAACAGGTTCTTCCCGAACTAAAGGCCACAGGGCCGTCTAGCACGGTTTCGAACTCCCCGATCACCAAGAGTCAGAGAGGGTTCGTTTGCGGGGGCGTACCGCAGACACGATCCCAGTGGGGAGCATCGGGTGGTTCAGGACGGAGACCACGTATCGTCCCTGGAGTCGCAGACGGTCGCGGCGCATCGCGCCTATGTCGAGGCCTTGGCAGCGTGGGAGAAGGTCGTGCATATGGCCTCATGCCCCATCTGTCGCCCAGAGGGTCTTACCGACAAGGATCACGAACGGCGCTGCGACAGCGCCGCGCTTGAAAAGGAGCGCCGGCGGGTCGCTTTTCGGAATCTCTGCGATGAGCTTGGCTATGTCCCTGAAGGTCGGGGCATAGGGCTTTCCGCGCCATCCTGCCCGGCCGGGCGGCGCGTGCGGCCACCATCCGATAAGGCGTAAGAGCGACATCCGCGTGCGCCAGCAGCCACGCTAAGAGCCAGCTAAAGCGGCGGTGGCGGGGTGCCATGTCGCGGGCTTGCCCCACTCCCGACATAGCCGTCGCAATACTCGATGATGTTGGCGAATCGATCGAGGCTGGAATGGTGTCGCTTGGCATCGTGCGACCGACTGTTGGGGGACGCTGGCTGCTGAGCTGGCTTCTTGTCGGATGGATCGGAATGTTTGCGCTGGCGCCGGTGCAGATCGAGGTCACGGCTCGATCATTCGCGCACCCGGCGGTCCATTTGATCGCGACGGACGACAACGCGGGGCTCGGGCACTTCGAACAGGCGGTGCACGTTGATGAGTGCGCCAGCGCGACTTGCAGTCTGTTGGCTCCGCTCCCGTCAAATCAGGCCGTCCTGTTGCTTCGGCATGTGAAAGCATCCCTGCAGGCGCCTGATGAAGATGGCGCCGGCCTCGGGCCGCTGGAGTTTGAACGCCCACCGCGTGGCGCCGCGCACGTCCGCACATAGCTTTGCATCGCGCGCCACTCCAAGTGGTGCGCAACCGCTTTCACACATCGTTCCGGTCTTGTTGTCTCACGTTTCGATGCTCACGGCTTCCGTCGTGGGCGTGCGGCGGGTGAGACGCCATGCCTGCATCCCCCAGTGGATCACTGCAGGACAAGCCGGCCTTTCTTTGAAGACATGCCATGAAGAAGATTATGTCCTACGTTGCAACCACCCTCCTATCGGCGGCGATGATCGACGCGGCAGCTGCGAGCGATGCGCAGTTGAGCGCAACGCTGCTGGCGGCGCGATGTCCGGTGGCAAACATCGAGGAGACCTACAAGTCGGACGCGATTTCCGTCTTCAAGGTTGACTGCAAAGGCCGAGGAGACCGGCGCCTCGTCGTCACCTGCACGCGCGCCGGCTGCACCGCATCGAGCGAGCGCAATGATGACGACGAGGGCTGATTGACTTTTACCAGTCACCGGCCGGCGCGCGCACTTTAGCGCAGGCGCGCGGCGATCGCGTTCATCTGTTCGATTTCCCGGCGCTGCCCCTGCGAGATCTCCTCGCAGAGCTTGACCAGTTCCGGGTCCTGCAGTTTGGCCTCGCGGCACATCAGGATTGCACCGGAATGGTGAGGGACCATCGATTGAATGAATTGCCGGTCGCCGACCAGCGCCTGGCTGCGCGTGGCCCAGAACGAGCCGAGCGTCACCAACGCGAACACGACATAGAGAATAATATTCGTGCGGGCGTCCTGATACATGCCGGCCATCGTGGCAAGCATCAAAATTCCCATCGGCGCCCACATGGTCAGGGCCATGTAGAGCATGTTGATGTTGTTGCGATAGTCCGACCATCCGTCGATCATCGTGTACATCACAAGGTACATGACGATCAGGCTCAACAGCAGATTGAGGCCGAGCAACCAGTATGCGCGTGCTCCCGAGTGGCGGTGTCCTTGATGATGAGCCGTCTCGTCCATCGGACGCGTCCTGGTTCTCTATTGTGCCGGCCGTAATTGCGGTGCGGCAAGTGAACGCTCTGAAGGGACGAATGTTTCGAGAAACCGGCGCCCCAAACTCTTCCCGGGGGGCATCGCACGAGCCAACCTGCACCAGCGGGGCCCTCAATTCCAAGACCAGCGCGGCCCGGCGCCAAGCCGGGCCGCATTGGTCGTCGTCATGCGGCGGCCGGATAACCGGCGCGCTGCAAAGCCGCCTCGAAGTCGGCGCGCGGGCGCTGCGAGGCAACATCGACCTTGCGGGTGTTCGGATCGATGGTGACCTTGGCCTGGGCGTCCACGCTCTGGATCGCCTTGGTCACGCTGCGGGCGCAGCCGCCGCAGGTCATATTCTTGATGTGGAACTGCATGAGGATCTCCTTTTGTCTCTCATGCCAATTCAGATGGCGGTTTCCAGCGTGGGAAGGTCAAGAGGGGGCAACATCTTTTTTTGGCCTTGACCTTCCCACGGTTGGAAGCCCCACCTTCCGCTTAGGATTTGCATCAGTTGCGGAAGGATAGGGCCATGAACGCGCCAGTAAGGGACGTCTCTGCCGGCAGAAACGCAGTGATCTTGCCGATCGAGGGCATGAGCTGCGCGTCCTGCGTGGGACGTGTGGAGAAGGCGCTCAAGGCCGTGCCTGGCGTCGAAAGTGCCAGCGTCAACCTTGCAACCGAGAGGGCCGAGGTCACGGCCGAAGCGCCGATCGCCTATGGGGCGTTGGTCGCCGCGGTCGAAGATGCCGGCTATGCCGTGCCATCGACACGAACCGAACTCGCCATCGAAGGCATGACCTGCGCCTCCTGCGTGGCGCGGGTCGAGCGGGCGCTGGCGGCGGTCCCTGGTGTCGCGGCCGCGCGGGTGAACCTTGCCACCGAGCGTGCGACGATCGAAGGATTGTTCGACACGGCCCTGCTCGTCAAGGCCATCGAGGATGCCGGCTACGACGCCCGCGTCGTCGCTGCCGGATCGCCGGATGCAGCGGCGGTCGCGCGCAAGGAGGCGGAGACCGCCGGGCTGAAGCGCGATCTCACCGTAGCGGCGCTGCTGAGCGCGCCGATCGTCGTGCTGGAGATGGGTTCGCATCTCGTGCCGGCGATCCATGAGTTGATCATGCAAACCATCGGCATGCAGACGAACTGGTATCTCCAGTTCGTGCTGACGACCCTGGTCCTGTTCGTGCCGGGGCGACGGTTCTACACGAAGGGCTTGCCGGCCCTGACGCGGTTCGCGCCGGACATGAGCTCGCTCGTCGCCGTCGGCACGCTGGCGGCCTATTTCTATTCGCTCGTCGCGACCTTTGCGTCGCAGATTCTGCCGCCCGGCACGGTCAACGTCTATTACGAGGCCGCGGCGGTGATCGTCACCTTGATCCTGCTCGGCCGCTTCCTCGAAGCCCGCGCCAAGGGGCGGACGTCGGAAGCGATCAAGCGCCTGGTCGGCTTGCAGCCGAGGATCGCGCATGTCCGGCGCGGCGACAGCATCGTCGATCTCGACATCGGCGAGGTGGTGGCGGGCGACGTGGTCGAGGTCCGGCCCGGCGAGCGCGTGCCGATCGACGGCGACGTGCTCGAGGGCGGGAGCTACATTGATGAATCGATGATCACAGGCGAGCCGATCCCGGTGGCCAAGGCGGCCGGGAGCACCGTCGTCGGGGGCACGGTGAACCAGAAGGGCGCGCTCAGCGTCCGGGCAACCGCGATCGGTGATGCGACGGTGCTCGCGCAGATCATTCGCATGGTCGAGGAGGCGCAGGGATCGAAGCTGCCGATCCAGGCCCTGGTGGATCGGGTGACGATGTGGTTCGTGCCGGCGGTCATGGCCGTGGCGGCGGCGACATTTGTGATCTGGCTCATCTTCGGGCCCGACCCGGCGCTGACTTTCGCCGTCGTCAATGCGGTCGCCGTCCTCATCATCGCCTGCCCCTGCGCGATGGGGCTGGCCACGCCGACCTCGATCATGGTCGGCACCGGACGCGGCGCCGAGATGGGCGTGCTGTTCCGCAAGGGCGAGGCGCTGCAATTGCTGAAGGATGCCAGGGTGGTGGCGATCGACAAGACCGGCACCGTGACCGAAGGCCGGCCGGTCCTCACCGATCTCGACGTGGCCGAGGGATTCGAGCGCGGCGCGGTCCTCGCGCGGGTCGCCGCCGTGGAGGCGAAGTCCGAGCACCCGATCGCGCGGGCGATCGTGGATGCGGCAGCGCAGGAGGGGCTGCGCCTGCCAGAGATCAGCCGGTTCGAGTCGATCACCGGCTTCGGCGTCACCGCGGATGCGGGCGGTGTGCGCGTGGAGATCGGCGCCGATCGCTACATGCGCTCGCTTGGCCTCGACGTCGCGCCGTTTGCGGCGACCGCGAGCCGCCTCGCCGACGAGGGCAAGTCGCCGCTCTATGCGGCGATCGACGGCAAGCTTGCCGCCATCATCGCGGTCGCCGATCCCATCAAGGCCACGAGCCCCGATGCGATCACGGCGTTGCACGGTCTGGGGCTGAAGGTCGCCATGATCACCGGCGACAATGCCCGGACCGCCAGCGCCATCGCACGTCAACTCGGCATCGACGAGGTCGTCGCCGAGGTGCCGCCGGAAGGGAAGGTCGAAGCGGTCCGTCGCCTCAAGCAAGCCTATGGCCGGCTCGCCTTCGTCGGCGATGGCATCAACGATGCGCCCGCGCTGGCGGAAGCCGATGTCGGGCTTGCGGTCGGCACCGGCACCGATGTCGCGATCGAGGCGGCCGACGTGGTGTTGATGTCGGGCAGCATCAAGGGGGTCGCCGATGCGTTCGCACTGTCGAAGGCCACGATCGGTAACATCCGGCAGAACCTGTTCTGGGCTTTCGCGTACAACGTCGTGCTCATTCCGGTCGCCGCCGGCGTGCTCTATCCGGCATTCGGCATCCTGCTGTCGCCGGTGCTGGCCGCGGGCGCGATGGCGCTGTCGAGCGTGTTCGTGCTCGGCAACGCGCTGCGGCTGCGGCGCTTCCGTCCGCGGCTTGTGCCGGGCACGCATGACGCCGCGAACCGGCGGGGCAGAGATGCGACGGGTGCATCTGCGGCCCTGGAAAGGAGCGCGGCGTGAATATTGGCGAGGCGGCGCGCGCTTCTGGCGTCAGCGCCAAGATGATCCGGTACTATGAGCAAAGCGGTCTGATCCCGAAGGCGGGCCGTTCCGCGGCCGGCTATCGCGATTACTCGACGACCGACGTGCACATGTTGCGTTTCGTACGGCGCTCGCGCGACCTCGGCTTCTCGATGGCGGAGATCGAGGAGCTGTTGCAGCTCTGGCGGGATCGCAGCCGGCAAAGCGCGGATGTGAAGCGTATCGCGCTGGCGCGCATCGCCGATCTGCGCCGGCGCATCCAGGAGATGGAGGAAATGGCGGCAACGCTGGAGCATCTGGCGTCCTGCTGCTCGGGAGACAATCGTCCCGACTGCCCGATCCTCGCCGATCTGGAACAGGGCGAGGCGGGCAAGCCGCGCCGCTCGCGCGGCGCCATCGATAGCGCGCCATGATCGAGCAGCACCATGCTTTCGTATCCAGGGAGACAAACGTGACGTTCAGCCGCAGGAAATTCATCGGCCTCGCCGGAGGGCTCGGTGCTTCACTCAGCGGCATCACCAGCGTCTCGGCCGCCGGCACGCCGATTGAGGTGACGCGTTCGCCGAGCTGCGGCTGCTGCTCGGCCTGGATCGCCCATCTGCGCCAGGCCGGTTTTTCGGTGGAGGACAAGCTCCTGGACGATCTCGCGCCTCTCAAGACACGGCTCGGCGTGCCGGCCGATCTGCAATCGTGTCACACGGCGACGCTGTCAGGCTATGTGATCGAAGGCCATGTGCCGGCGAAGGAGATCTTCCGCGTCCTGGCCGAAAGGCCGGAGGCGACGGGCCTTGCCGTCGCCGGCATGCCGATGGGATCGCCGGGCATGGAGACCGGCGGTCAAGCGGAGCGCTATGACGTGGTGCTGTTTGGTCCGCGCGGGCGACAGGTTTTCGCGCGCTACTGAAAGAAGCAGCGGCCGCTGCGATCTTTAACATCCATCAACGATGACGGCGCGTCGCGAGCGGAAGCTGCCGGGCGCCTAACACAGTCCGACATCGATGAAGGAGCAGGATCATGTCAGAAGCGCAGGCCACCCCGGAGCAGAATGTCCTTCGGCCGAAGATCGAGCTGCGGGCGTATGAGATCTGGGTACACGAGGGTTGCCCGGAGGGCCACGACGTCGAGCACTGGCTACGCGCCGAAACCGAGATCGCGGGGGAGGGCGCCGAGCCCGAAGCGACGGGTGAGGCCGCAGCAGCTGCCAAGAAGAAGAAATAATCGGGCGGCCTCACGCCGGGAGAGCATTCTTGGATTTTCTCGATCGGTCTATCCGGCGGACGCGCTTTGCCTATTTCTCGATGGAGATCGCGCTTCGCGCCGAGATGCATACCTATAGCGGCGGGCTGGGGGTGCTCGCCGGGGACTCGGTGCGCTCGGCCGCCGATCTCGATCTGCCGATGGTGTTCGTTACGCTCGTGAGCCGGCAGGGTTATGTGCGGCAAGCGATCGACGACCGTCATGGGCAGATCAGCAAGCCCGACCCGTGGGTGCCACAGGATTTCGCGACAGCCTTACCGCAGATGGTGGCGGTGTCGATCGAGGGGCGCGCCGTATGGGTGCGCCCTTGGCTCTATGGGCTGGAATGCCCGCTCGGGCATGTCGTTCCGGTCGTGCTGCTCGACACCGATCTCGAGCAGAACGCCGTCGAGGATCGCCGGATCACCGATACGCTCTATGGCGGCGATCAGGCCTATCGGCTGAAGCAGGAGATCGTGCTCGGCATTGGCGGCCAGAGCGTGTTGCGCGCGCTCGGCTTCCGCATCAAGAAGTATCATCTCAACGAAGGTCACGCCGCGCTGCTGACGCTGCCTCTGCTGCGGGAGACCCAGCGGCCAGACGTTGATGGTGCGTCGGATCCGGTCCGCGGTTATGACATCGCGGCGGTTCGCGAGCGCTGTGTGTTCACGACGCACACGCCCGTAGAGGCCGGATTCGACAAATTCGACTATGATCTCGTCGACCGCGTCCTCGGCGACTACATCGAACGTGATGTCCTGACGCATCTGGCCGGCGTCGATCAACTTAACATGACGCGGCTGGCGCTGAACCTCAGCGGCTATGTGAACGGCGTCGCCCGCCGGCATGCGGAGACGACGCGCAAACTCTTTCCAGGTTATCAGATCGCCTCGATCACCAACGGCGTCCATGTTCATCGATGGACGCACCGCGCTGTCGCAACGCTCTTCGAGCAGCAGTTCTCGAAATGGGCCCATGAGCCCGAAGTCCTCGCCTTCGCTGACCAGATCGACGACCGTGCGCTGTGGGCGGCGCACGAAAACGCCAAGCGCGATCTGTTGGCGCGCATCGCACAGGCGACGGGCAAGCAGCTGCGTCCCGATCTGCCACTGATCGGCTATGCGCGGCGCATGACCGCCTACAAGCGCCCAGAGCTAATCTTCTCCGACCTGGACCGTTTGCGGGAGATAGCGAAAAATCGCCCGTTTCAGATGGTGCTGGCCGGCCTCGCGCATCCAAGCGACGGCGGCGGGCAGGAGGCGATCCGATCGCTCGGCGCGCATATCGAGGCGCTGGACGGTGTGGTCCAGGCGGTGTTTGTGCCCGGCTACAATCTCGACATCGCGGCGGCGCTGGTCGCTGGCTGCGACGTCTGGCTGAACACGCCGCTGCCGCCTCTCGAGGCCTCCGGCACCAGCGGGATGAAGGCCGCGCTCAACGGCGTGCTCAATCTCAGCGTCCTCGATGGCTGGTGGATCGAGGGCTGCGTCGACGGCGTGACGGGCTGGTCGATCCCCAGCAATGGCGCCGACGCGAATGACGCTGGCGCTCTGTACGACAAGCTCAGGGACGTGGTGCTTCCGCTTTACGACGGTGATCGCGGACGCTGGATCTGGATGATGAAGCAGGCGATCAGCAAGATCGGCCCGTCCTTCAACTCTCATCGGATGATGCGGCGCTACGTCACCGAAGCCTACTTGCGTTGACCGGGAGACAAGCGATGCGCGTGCGGGATGTGATGTCGACCCGGGTGGTCACGATCAGCCCCGAGCACAGCGTCTGGCACGCCGCGCAGATCATGCTCAGTGAACATGTGAGCGGCCTGCCGGTGCTGGATGACGCCCAAGCCCTGGTCGGCCTGCTCACCGAAGGCGACCTGCTGCGGCGCTCCGAGCTTGGAACGCCCTTCGCAGATGGTGGCGTGGAGGCGCGCGCCCGTGCCTATGTCCGAAGCCGGAGCTGGAAGGTTGGCGCGCTCATGTCGTCGCCAGTCCTGACGATCGAGGAGGATGCCCTGCTGTCGCAGGTGGCGCAGCTCCTCGGTGTTCATCGCATCAAGCGTCTACCAGTGCTGCGCGGCGCGGAGCTGGTGGGCATCGTCAGCCGGGCAGACCTGCTCAAGGTCATTTCGGCCGGCGGACCTGATGCCGAGGTCCGGGGTGATGCGGCCGTGTTGCGCGCGCTGCACGCACGGCTCGAGGAGGCTGGCACCGTGCTGCGCCGGCAGCCGGAGCTCCATGTCGCGGCCGGCCGGGTGCACGTAACGGGCGCCATGCGCTCCCAGGAGGAGATCGACGTCGTGCGGATGGTGGTCGACAGCGTGGTGGGATCGGGGTTTAAGGATGATCTGACGGTCGAGAAGGAGTCTGGATGAGGGTTGTTCTGTTCGAGGCGGAGGACTGGGAGAAGAAAGCCTGCGCTAGATTGATGCGTCAGCACGACGTCCGCTGCACGACGGTTCCGCTCAACATCACGACGGTCGGCGAATTCAAGGACGCGGAGGTGATCAGTCCTTTCGTGACCTCCCGCCTCGATGCCGGCATCATCCATCGGCTGCCCGAGCTGAAGCTCATCGCAACCCGTTCGGCGGGATACGACCATATCGATCTGGCCGCCTGCCGCGAGCACGGCGTCGCCATTGCCAATGTGCCGGATTACGGGGATGCGACAGTCGCCGAACACGCCTTCGCTCTGCTGTTGGCGCTGGCGCGCAACATCGTTGAGAGCGTCGCGCTCACGCGGCGCGGCGGCTTCTCAATGGCCGGCACGCGCGGCCTCGAATTGCGTGACAAGGTCATCGCGGTTGTCGGGACAGGGCGCATCGGGCGCCGTACGATCGAGATCGCGCGCGGCTTCGGCATGTGTGTCGTCGCCTTCGATCAGGTCGAGGACGCGGCTGCCGCGACACGGCTGGGCTTCACCTATGGACCGCTCGACGAGATCCTGGCGCAGGCCGATGTGGTGACGCTGCATGTGCCGTCATCGCCATCGACGGTGGGACTGATCGGCGAGCGGCAATTCGCGGCGATGAAAGATCGCGCCATCCTCATCAATACGGCGCGCGGCAATGTGGTCGACTCCGAAGCGCTGGTTCGGGCGCTGGCGAACGGCAAGCTGCGCGCGGCCGGTCTCGACGTCTTGCCGCAGGAGCCGCTGATCCGCGAGGAAGCCGAGATCTTTCGCCACGACAAGACGGTCGATGCGTCTGATCTCAAGGCGCTTGTCGCCAATCACGTGCTGCTACGATTCCCCAACGTCCTGGTCACGCCGCACAATGCCTACAACACCGACGCGGCCCTGGCGCGCATCATGGAGACCACAATCGCCAACATCGAAGGCTTTGCAGCCGGACGCGCCGTCAATCTGGTCGGGGCTGCTTGAGATGTGCCTGTCCGCAGAGGTCAGTCTCGCCGCCGCGGCCGTCCTCATCCCGGCCGGAGCCGTCGCCGCCGCATCGGCCTGGCGGCGGGATCGCCGCTACCTGATGATCGCCACGCTGCCTTTTCTGTTCGGCCTGCAACAATTGGTGGAAGGACTGGTCTGGATCGAGGGCCACGCCGGCAATGCACACCATGTCGCTCAGTACTCGCTGCTCTACATGTTCTTCACATGGATTGCTTGGCCGATCTGGGTGCCAGTCTCGGCGTATTTTCTCGAGCGCGGCGCGCGGCGCAATATCATCCTTCTGTTCGTCATCGCCGGCGCGATGCTCGGCGGCCTGCAGTTCGTTCCGTACTTTGTCCATGACGGCTGGCTAACCACGACGTTCCTGCGCTGGGCAGTCCGCTACCAGGACATCAATCTGCTCGACGGCCTGGTCTCCCGGATCGTGACCTATGCGATCTATGTCACCGTGGTCATCGTACCGTTCCTGGTGGTGCGCGACTGGAAGATCAAGACATTCGGCTTACTCGTCGCCGGCGTCCTCATCGTCACCTACGTGTTTTTCTCTTACGCCTACATCTCGGTGTTCTGCTTTGGCGGCGCGGCGATCTCCGCCTATCTCCTGGCGCTGATCTGGCGCATGCGTGCCACGCCCGCCCCGGCGTAATCGCCCGGGCACTCAACCTTGCCAGAGCGATCGCGCCGAGCGCGCGACGCGCAGACAAAGCCAGATCGCGAGAGCGAAGCCGATCAGGGCCGCCGCTGGCATCCCCAGCACGTGGGGGCCGGCATTTACTTGCGCCAGCAGGGCGGACGCGACCAGCAGGCCAGCCGACAGGAGCGCGAGCGCCAAGAGCCCCGCGCGACGATCCAGCCTCCGCTCGATTTCCTCCGAATGCCCGATGCGCAGCCCGAGAGCAGGTTCTTTCCCATACTGATGGGCGCGATGCAGCAGCGAAGCAAGCAACGCCGGCAGATCCTGGGCCGAGAGCGCGAGCTCGGTCTTGAGGCGCGCCATGGCAGCGCGCTCGGGGCTGCCGCCCAGCGTATCGGCGATCGCGGCTTCACCCTTGGCGATGAGGTTATCGAGCACGTTGAAGTCCGGGTCCAGCCGGCGCAGGCAACCCTCGATCAGAAACAGCGCGCGGACGAGGACCATGAGGTTGTAGGGCACCACGACATGGGCGCCGTCGCCGAGCCGCATCACTCTCAGAAAGGCGTCGGCGATCGACCAATCCTTGAGGGGAAGCGATGAATAGTCGCTGAGAATCTCTTCAATGCCGGGTACGAAAAGCGCTCGATCGGCTGTCCGGTCGATCAGCGAGAGCTCGATGGCGGCGTCAAGC
Source organism: Starkeya nomas (assembly GCF_902703545.1). Classification (NCBI taxonomy): domain Bacteria; kingdom Pseudomonadati; phylum Pseudomonadota; class Alphaproteobacteria; order Hyphomicrobiales; family Xanthobacteraceae; genus Starkeya; species Starkeya nomas. The sequence continues at coordinate 18,388 of NZ_CACSAS010000029.1, read as the reverse complement.
ATCCAGCCAGCGTCCTGCTGAACGAAGGCCTGCAGGAATAGTCTGAGATTGCGCCTTGTGGTGCGGTCGAGGTAGCCGACAAGGCCGAAATCGTGAAAGCAGATCCGGCCGTCTTCCATCAGGAAGAGGTTGCCGGGATGAGGGTCGCCGTGAAACAGCCCGTTCTTCAGCAACTGCTCGAGATAGAAATCGACGAGAACGCCCGCGATGCGGGGACCGTCCTGCACCACCGCCGGATCCTCGATCGATCGGCCGTGGCTCATGACCTGTACGAGGATGGACTCCCTGCATAGCGCTTCGATCGCTTCTGGCACATAGACGTCGGTGCGCTGCTTATAGGCCTCACAGAAGCGCCGGATATTGCGCGCTTCCTGCAGAAGATCGGTTTCGCGCCTGAGATTGCTCCAGATCTCGCAGGCGAGGCGCTCGAGTTGTAAGCGCCGGAGGCTGGGGATCGCCGTGCCGGCGAGCCGGGCGACGGCAACGAGAATGCGCATGTCGCCATCGATGCGCTCGCGCATGTGCGGACGCCGGATCTTGACGATGACGTCCTTGCCGTCGGGCAGGGTGGCATGATGAACTTGCGCGATCGACGCAGCGGCAAACGGCTCGCTGTCGAAGGACCGGAACACGTCGCCGAGCGGGCGAGCCAGCGCGTGTTCGAGTTCCGGTTTCGCCTCTTGCGTGGAGAATGGCCGGGCGTGTTCGCGGAGGTCGCGTAACTGCCGCAGATATGCCTCCGGGAACAGATCGGGCCGCATGCTGAGGGCCTGTCCGATCTTGATGAAGCTGCCGCCGAGATCATCGAGCGTCCGCCGCAAACGGGATGGCAGCGCCGAGGCGTCAGCATCGACGCCGCGGCGGCGTTCGGCCCAATAAAGCAGGATCAGCGAGGCGGCCGCGGCGAGGATCTTGACGAACCGGAAGATCACGTCGGCGGCCCCGCTTGATGACCGATGCCGCCCATGACCTCAGAAGAACCGTTGGCGGATGCCGAGCGAAGCGTTCGTGCGCGCGATGGACGCGTGGGCGTCGGGTTCGAGGCCGGTGAGCGCGCGAATCGCGTCGATCGTCTCGGGGATGACGATCGCCTGGTTGTCGACCATATAGGCGTAGAAAAGCTCGTCACCTTCGGTGCGCAGCATATCCTCCCACAGCGCCACTTCGTAAAGATTGTCGCGGGGTCGGTCGAGATCGGCCATCAGTTCCTTCACAGTGTTGATGGCGCCGAGCCCGTCCGTGGTCCGGATCAAAGCAATGCGCGAGGACCGCCGGAAGGCCTGAAGCACCTCCTCCTTATCGGCAGGGCGAGTCAGTTGGACCGCCCAGTAATGGAGATGAGCAAGCGTCTCAGGCACCTTCACGGCCATGGTGACGACATCGAGCTCGGGATCGACGCTTTGCGCGTCGGGCCCCTGATGGCTTGGGATCTTCGGCTCGGGCACGAGCGTGTTCATGATGCCGCCGCCATCGCTTTCCCAGGGATCGGTGGCGCGCCTCAGGAGCGTTCCGCGCGCGCGCTTCAGGAGACCAGCTCGCTTGAGCGCCGAGAGAGTGCGAACGATGGATGTGGTGTTGCAGGACACGACGCGAGTCGACTCGCGACCGATGGCGCTTGCGAAGGAGCTTTCGGCAACGAACGAATGTCCGGTCACGGCGTGCTTTTCGCCGCCATGCAGGATGAACTTGATACGCCGAGAACGATAGCGCTCGACATTGGCGGCGCCGATATGCTTGGGCGTGCAATCGATGATGACGTCGGCTTGTTCGAGAAGTGCATCGAGGGGACCGGCGACCGTGAGGCCGGCTGCCGTCATCGCCCCGTGCGCCTCATCGGTAGCCGCATAGAGCGCGATTTCCTTCTGATCCAGCGAACGTAGGCGCCAATCGCTAGCGACGTCGCAGACGCCGACGAGTTCCATGTCATCCTGAAGGCGCACGGCGTCGGCCACGCGCTTGCCGATGACGCCGAATCCGTTCACCGCGACGCGGACGGAGCTCTCCTGTGTCATTGCAGATATTCCTCGACAGGTTGCGTCAATGGTCGCGGCGGGACGCTCTCGACCCGCGCGGCGGACATCACCAAGTTGCCAGCGTGTGCGCCGACGATCTTTGATCGAAGTTAAGGTTGCCGCCCTCCGATAGGGCCGCTGATACTTGGAGAAATCGGACAGGAAATGCTTTTCGGCTGACCTTCTCGCGCCCTTGCAGGGCTTGGTTCAGCACTCAATGCTGGCCGCTTGCCCGATGCCGACGATAATGCCGGCATCGGGTTTCTCGCGGCTCAGCCAAGGTCCTCATAGGTGACGTAGGCCATCATGCCGGTCGCCATATGATAGAGATGATGGCAATGCAGTGGCCATGTCCCGGGGTTGTTGGCGTCGAAGACGATCGTCATCGAGGCCCCCGGCGGAACGAGCACGGTATCGCGAACCGCGCCGGCCAGCTTCGCGCCGTTGATGGCGGTGACCTGGAAATGATGGCCGTGCAGGTGCATCGGATGCGACATCATCGATGCGTTGCGCATGGTGATCTCGATGCGCTGCCGGCGCCTGGCACGCAGCGCGTCGCCACCATCGATCGCCCACGCATAGCCCTGCATCTGGCCGGTCAGCGTCAGCGTGAACCTGCGATCCGCCGGCTTCGCCTCCAGAGGATGTTGCGCGCGCAGTCGCTGCTCGAGGTCGGCCCCGACGATCGGCCCGGCCACGTCACCCGCCTTGGCGACGCGCTTTATTGTGGATCCGGACGTGGCCAGGATCACGCCCGTTCGTTCGGCCGCACCCTCGCGCAGCGCAAGCACGGGATAGGCGCCCTCGCCGGTCGGCAGCGCGAGAGAGATGTCGAGGCGCTGCCCCATGCTGACCGGAAAGGTCGAGCCCACGATCGGTTCGACGTCCTGGCCGTCGACCGCGAGAAGTGTACCCTTGAGCGCGCCGGTATCGATCGTGAAGCCCGTCGCGGTTGCGCCGTTGATAATGCGAAGGCGGACGCGACCGCCCTTTTCAACGCGCACGATTTCGGGGTCGTCGAGCGTTCGCTCGTTGGCGAGATAAGCATCGTAGTCGATGTCGTTGAGGTCCATTCCGGCCATCTGCATGCCAGGCATCGCCCCCATCGACATCTTGCCCATGTCGCCGTGCCCCATCCCGGCGTGGTTCATCATCGGCATGCCGGCCATATCGCCTGATTTCTTGCCCGCGTCGTGGCCTTGGCCTTGCTGCAACCGCGCGAGCAGTTCTTCGACGGGCGTGAAAGAGAAATCGTGCAGGAGGATGACGACCTCCTGCTCGTCGCGCGCCCGATCGGCGGCCCGGCGGACGATGAGCGGGGCTGCGAGCAGATTCTGCTCCTGCAGCGTGTGGGCGTGCATCCAGTGCGTGCCGCCGTCGCCGACGGGGAACGTGTAGCGATGACTGGTTGCCGGTTTGAGCAACGGCAAGGGATTGTCCGGCACGCCGTCCGCCTCCCACGGCGGCGTCAGTCCGTGCCAGTGAATGAGCGTCGGTTGACCGATCTCGTTCGTAAGCTCAACGTCGAAGAGCGCGTCCGCATCCAATGTCAGGCCATGCGTGCCATCGGGTTGCAGCAGGCCGAAGACGCGTGCGGCGCGGCCATTGACCTCGATGGTGCGGCTCGCAGCCGCGAGCTTGGTGGGTGAGCGGCCGGCCGGCGTTTGCGCCCAGCCGATCGCGGGACGAGCAAGGGCGCCAGTCCCGAGGGCGGCCGCGCCGCTCATCATGGTGTTGAGAAAACTGCGTCTGTTCATGATCGTAAATCCTCATCGTGCCTGAATAGGCCAAGCGTGCTGATTGAGCGCACTGCGAGGGCGCGCGCCGAACCCCAAAGCATCGGGGGGCTGGATCAGCGTCGAGGAGGTTTGTGCGGCTGGCGGACAACAATGCCGGCGATCGGGTCGCCACGGTCGAGTCGATGCTTGACCAACATCGGCCGCGGCCTCTCGTCCGATCCCGTGACTGCGGGCGCGTTGCAAAGGCTGCACACCGATGTGCAACAGCGGTCAGCGTGAGTTGGGACCAGCTTGTCGATGGCGTCAGTCTGAGAATGGACGCCGACAGTACTGCCCGCGCCATCGCTGCCCAACGCGTGCTCGACCAAATGCGCCGCGTTCGGGCAGGGCATGGCGTGCGCGCTTGCGGCCGACATGCCGACCAAGGCGAACACGAGCACGGCCACGAGCGCCGTTCTCATGCAACCGACACCACTGGCCAGTAAACCCATCTGCCTTGAGCACCTGTTTCTAGAAGAATATCTTAGCACGCTTCGATGATGATTGATCGGGATCAATCTGTCGGGGCATTTGCTCATCCAGCCGCCATCGATCGGCGTGCTGAGACCTTCGGCCGCCTCTGTCACCGCAGGATTGGCATCGCTCCGGGCCAACCGAAGTGCGGCAGCGCCATGAAAGCTGCGAAGCCGGCCGCACCCGCCAGCGCGGTGGCGATCGCGAGAGGAAGCCAAAAGCGGACGGGACCGGTCGCACCGGCGACGAGCAGGCGGCCGGCGGCATTGGTTGCAAGCGCGATCAGGACGGCGTGCCCGACGGTCTCGATATCAGCGGTCGATCCAAGAAGCCGCAGCGCGCTCAAGACTGCAACGTCGACATCGAAGGTTCCCGAGACCGCCGACGTCGCAACAGTTCCAGCGGCATATCCCGACGCAGCAGCGCTGATGGTCGAGACGACGGCGAACAGCGCCGCGAAAGCGAGAAGAGGCGCGAGCTCGAAGGGATTGCGCGGCGCACTGTCGCCGGTCGCCGCAAGGTGACCTCGGCTGAGGAAGACGCCGCCGCAGATCGCCAAGCCGGCGACGGCTGCGAGAATAGCAAGGCCGGCGACGCCGAGGACCGCGGGTGCGACGATGGCCACGATGCCGGCGACGCGCAGGACCGAGACAGCTGAGGCGAGTGTCGCCGCACCGGCAAGTGGCCAGGGATTTTCCCCCGCCGCCGCCGTGCGCGCCAATGCGAGGGTAACAGCCGTGGACGAGACGACCGCGCCCGCCAGTCCACCAACGAGCACGCCCCGCGTGGTGCCAAGGATTCGCACGGCAATATAGCCGAGGAAGGAGATCGCGGCGGTGAGCACCGTAAACAGCCACACCTGGCGAGGGTTGAAGCCGCCCCAGGGATCGATCGGCTCTGCGGGAAGCAGGGGCAGGATGATCGCTGTCATGACAGCGAGCACCAGCGCGGCGCGCAGCTCGATCCATGAGATGCGTCTGAGCAAGCCATGGAGGAGATCGCGACTGGCGAGGAGGACGGCAAGCGCGGTGCCCCCAGCGGCAGCAGCGCGGTGGTCGCCCACGACCGCCAGAGCGCCGAGGACGAACACGCCGAGCCCCGCGACGACTCCGGTTACGCTGAAATCTGCATTATGGACGGCTTCGCGGCCTTTGTACCAGGCAAAGACAGCTGTGAAGGCGATGAGGCCGGCAATCAGTACCGAAGGCGCCTCGAGGCTGCGGGCCAGTGTCGCGAACAATCCCCCTAGCAGACCTGTGATCGCATAGGTGCGGATACCGGCCGTGCGCGTCCCATCCGGCGCGTCGCGCTCGCGCCACCCACGCTCGAGGCCAACCAGCAGGCCGATGGCAAGGGCAAGGCCGAGCTTCGCGATCAGCGATTCCATCGCCAACCTCCCGAAGATCGGCGGCCCTGGCGCGAGGCGAGCGTCATCGCACTTTTCGGATCATGCGCCACAAGACCTCGTCGCGACGCCAGAAATGGTGCCAAAGCGCGGCGCCGGCGTGAAGGAGGACGAGAGCGAGCAGCGTCCAGCTGAGCAGGCTGTGAACCGGCGCGATCCGAAACGTCAGATACATGGCGATCGTGCCGGTGACGGGCAGCGCGACCAGGACTGCATAGAGCGCCGCATGCATGGCGGCGGCACTCATGCGCTCGAAGGGGGACAAGCCCGGCACGGGCGCTGGCCGACCGTAAGTGAAGCGCAGCACAAGTTGCGCCATCACAAGGCCGAGAATCGCCCAACCGCTCCACGCATGCACTTGATGCAGAAACAGGTCGATGGGACGCGGCTTCATGAACACGTGCGCCATATGGGTGCGCTGGATCGCCCAGGCCGTCGGCACCTGGACGAGACACAGAACCAGCAGCATCCAATGCATGAGCCGATGGGCGAGAGGAAATCCGTCCGGTCGATGCGCTCGACGCATCGATCCTGGCCAACGCCATCTCAAGCCTCGACCTCGACGATGTCGCCCGCGCGCGAAGCGTAATCGAGCGCGTAGGCGAGCTCGCCGGTCGTCTCGGCGTGGACATGGAGGAGCGGCTGGCCGCGATCGATCTCGTCGCCGAGCCTGACCTCCATGTGAACGCCAGCCGCTTTCGCCTCCGGCGCACCCGCGAGCTTGGCGAGCCGGGAGAGCTTGCGGTTGTTGATATGAACCACGCGACCGGCACGGGCAGCCGTCAGCGGATGGATGTAGGACGCCTTGGGCGGCACACGAAGGCCGCCCTGGGCCTGGCAGATCGCCTCGAATTTCGACCAGGCCCGGCCGCTGGCGAGCGTTGCGAGCGCGAGGTCGAGGCCCTGTCCTTTCGCGGCCTTGCCGCCGATCTCAAGTGCTGCTCCAGCCAGAGCGGCGGCGCGGCGGCGCAAATCGTCGGGCGCGTCGGGCGCATTGTTCAGGACGGCAAGCACGTCCAGCGCCTCGAGCGCGGGGCCGATGCCGCGCCCGACAGGCTGAGAGCCGTCGGTCTGGACGCAGGTCGTCGCGAGGTTGAAGCGGCTCGCGACCGCGCTCAAGCGCTCCGCCAAGCGGCTGGCGGCGTCTTCGCCGCGCACCTTGGCTGTGGGTCCGACGGGAATGTCGATCACGACATGGGTCGAACCCGCCGCAATCTTCTTCGACAGGACGGAGGCGACGAGCTGGCCTTCGGTGTCGATGTCGAGCTCGCGCTCGACGCGCACGAAGATATCGTCGGCGGGGCTCAGATGCACGGCGCCGCCCCAGGCGACACAGCCGCCTTCGCTCTCCACAACGCTCCTCAGCGTGGCGATGTCAAGTTCCACCGGCGCCAGCGTTTCCATCGTGTCGGCGGTGCCGGCCGGGGAGGTGATGGCGCGCGACGAGGTCTTGGGCATGACCAGGCCGTTCGCGGCGACGATCGCGACCACGATCGGCGTGGTCCGATTACCAGGAAGGCCGCCGACGCAGTGCTTGTCGACCACGATCGGCGCGTCCCATCGCATCCGCTCACCAACATCCACCATGGCGCCCGTCAGATCGGCCGTCTCGTTCTCGTCGAGCGGTAGGGCCGCGCTCGCGGTCAGAAAGGCCGCAAGGTGGACCTCCGTATAGCGTCCGGCCACCACGTCCCGCAGGATGTCGGCAAAGGCGCGTGCGTCGAGCCGATTGCCATAGATGCGCTGACGCACGCTGGCGAGCGAGTCGATCGCGGGCGCATGGCTGACACGGACCGCATCTCCGTCGTTAAGGCCGAGCCGTTCCCACGCGGTCTCGGAGAGGCCGACCTCGTCGATGGCGATGAGGTCGTCACCATCGACCTGGAACAAGGTCGCCTGGACTTGACCCTTGCCGTTCGAAACCAGCACCTGCGAGCGGGCCGACAAGCCCTCCGACCGGCAGACGTGGCAATCGGTTCGCATGACGACCACAGCCTGGTGCTGCGTGTGCAGGCGGATGCGGCGGACCCGCAGCATCGGTTGGGTGGGAATCGTAGTGTCGGCAGACGTCATAGATCGAACTTCTGGTTCTGCCGGGGAACGACGGCGTTCCATTTGAGCTCCCGGTCGATGCGGACGCGCAGGGCTTCGGAGCCCTCGTCTTCGCCGTGCACGATGAAGACACGAGACGGCGGTCGCCGGAAGCCCGAAAGCCATCGCACGAGCTCGTTGGAATCGGCATGCGCCGACAGCATCGACAGCTCCTCGACCGCGGCACGGACCGGAATCCACTCGCCATGGATCTTGGTCTCCTGCGCACCTTGCAGCATCGCCCGGCCGCGCGTGCCGGCCGCCTGGAAACCGGAGAACAGGATCGTATTGCGGGCGTCGGGCGCGAAGGCCTTCAGGTGATGGAGGACGCGGCCGCCAGTCGCCATGCCGCTCGCCGAGATCACCACCTTGGGGTAGGGGCTCGCCGTGATGCCTTTCGAGCCGTCGACGTCGCGCGTATAGGTCGCAATCGCGCAGACTTCCTTGCATTGCTCCGGCGTCAGGCGATGATCCTCGCGATGGGCGTGGAGAAGGTCGGTAGCGTCGATCGCCATCGGACTATCGAGATAGATCGGCACCTTCGACAAGCGGCCGGCCGTCTTGAGCTTCCACAGATGGTAGAGCAGCGACTGCGCGCGTCCGACGGCAAAGGCGGGAACGACGACCGTCCCGCCGCGCGCGATCGTCCGCTCGACGACAGCGCCGAGCGCTTCGGTCGGATCGGCGGGATCGTGAACGCGGTTGCCATAGGTCGACTCGATCAGAACGTAATCCGCCTCCGGCACCGGGACCGGATCGGGCAGAACCGGATCGTCATAGCGGCCGAGATCACCGGAGAAGGCGATGCGGCGCCCGCCCCATTCGACCTCGGCGGTCGCGGCGCCCAGGATGTGTCCGGCATGGCGGAAGGTGAGCGTCGCGCCGAAGGGCAGCTTGACCGGCTTGTCGAAGGGCACGGTCGAAAAGAACTCGAGGCTGCGCTCGGCATCATGGATGCCGTAGAGCGCGAGCGCCGGCTTGTGCTTCGAGAAGCCCTTGCGGTTGGCGTATTCGGCGTCTTTCTCCTGAAGGTGCCCGCTGTCCTTCAGGATGAGTTCCGACACATCGCGCGTCGCGGACGTCGCGTAGATCCTCCCGCGGAAGCCGTCACGCACCAGCTTTGGAAGATAGCCCGAATGGTCGAGATGGGCGTGCGTCAGGATCACGGCGTCAATGCTTGCCGGTGCGATCGGCAGCGGCTCCCAGTTCAGCTCGCGCAGGTTCTTGAGGCCCTGAAACAGACCGCAGTCGATCAGGATGCGCTTGTCGCCGTTGGCAAGGAGATGTTTCGAACCGGTGACGGTGCCGGCGCCGCCGAGGGAAGTGAGTGTCAGCATGTCGTCCTTCAATGCGTGGGGGTGGACAGATCGGCGGGTGAACCTTTCCCATCGATGGCGTTGCGTTCGGTGATCGTCAGAAACTCCTCACGCGACCAGCCGGCCAGGGGAGCAGCCGCCTCGATCAGATGCGCCCATGAGCAGCGGTTGGCGAACAGCATGCCGGCGACGTCGAGCGTGCCGCCACGGCTGATATAGCCACGGGCCGCGGTGTGCTTCGGCCCGCCGTCGAGCCGGCGCAAAAGGCCGAGCACCGGTTCAGGCCGGGTGTGCGATACGATCAGCCGCGGGACGCCGACAGGGAAGAGGCGGTTCAGCGCGTCGTCCGTCGCCACGAAACGCGCCTCGATCGGGTCGCGCGGGATGCGGAAGCGGCCCGGTTCGTTGATCGCCGTCACCAGAACCCGCCGTCCGTGCTCTTTCAGACGGCGTGCGGCCTTGAGCGCCTCTTCGAGCTGGTAGGCGCCGATCGCAACGATCTGCAATTGCGCGTCCTCGCTCTGCCCTTCGATCGGGGCGGCGCCATCGGCGACGAAGCGGGTCGCGGCCTCGCCGTCGAAACGATGCGGCATGTCCCGCTTGGAGACGATCACGCCGGCGACCTGTCCGCGGCCGCCGAAGACCGAGGCCATGGTGGCGACGGCGCTGTTGGCGTCGACGGGAAACAGCACGCGCGCCGTATCGGACATCTCGCCCAGAAGCGCCTCGCCGAGCGTCGGGTCCTGGTGTGACTGCTCGTTCTTCGAGTTCTCCCAGGTGTGCGAGGTGACGACCAGCGGCACCGAAATCCAGCCCGGTTCCTTGCCGTCCTCGCGCTGGCGGCGCGCGAACACGATCTCCTGCCGCAGGCCGCCGAGCATCTTCATCGCAAAGGCTTCGTAGCTGACGATGAGGTTGAGACCGCCTTTGTTCGCAAGGGCGGCGGCGGCAACCGCCTCCTCGTTCAGCGCCGTGATCACGCCGCCGTCGCGTGCTTCGGCGACGCCGGTCTCCGGCGCGTTGACGCGATGGCGCAGTCGCTCAAGGGTCGCCCCCATATGATTGGAGCTCAGCTCATCGGGATTGCCGACGCGCACCCGCAGGGCGGGATTGGCGTCGACGAGACGCACGAACCAGCGATCGAGCGCATGCATGGCGCAATCGGCGGGCGCGCCGATCTCGGTCCAGCCCGGCGCAGGCAGGTCCGGCCCTGCCGGATGACGAACCGCGAGCGGATGGCGGCTCTCCGCTGGCCGGTTCTGCTTTCCGTGGACGGCGAGCGCAGCGACCGCCGCCTCGATGTCGTCAGGCGTTACGAACAGGGCGCGCGCCGCGTCGTTGAAGGCCTTGCGGGCACCGGCGTCACGCGAGGGGTTGGCGGAGAGTGGCAGGTTGTGCGCCGCGTTCGTTCCGGCGCCCGGAAAGCCGAAGCCCTTCACCGTCTCGGCAATGACATAGGGGATAGGGGCGGGATAGGCGCGGGCCGGATCGGCGATAAACCGGCCGAGGCGTTCCTCGGCTGTCAGGATCGCCCAGACAAAGGCTGCCGGGTCTTTGCCGTCGATGCCGAAGGGATCGAAGCCGTTGAGCCTGAGATGATCGGCGAGCCACTCCGCGCCGCCCTGCTGCGCGATCTGCGCGCGCTCCTCGATGCGTCGCCCATTCAGGATCATGATCGGCACCACGAGGCCGCTATCCTCAGCGCGCCACCAGCGCGCCGTCCAGTCCGAGCCGCGTTGCTCCTCGAAGGCGCCATCGCTCAGAAAGGCGACCAGACTCTCTCCCGGCAGCGGCGCATGGACATACTGGACCTCGGCGAAGCCGAGATAGCCGCCCTCGGAGATGGCGCCGGCCGTGTTCGGTCCGGCGTGGCTGCCGATCGGCACCGCCGGGCGGCCGTCGGCGTCGATGGCGTAGGAATAGAAGTCGGCGGCAAGCTGGGACAGGCCCGCCTCGCTGCGGTCATATCGTCCCTTCTGCGCATCGGAGACATCGCCTGTGAGCGCATTGATCGCCTCGATCGCGGCGACGCAATGGCCCTGTCCCATCATCCAGGAACGCGTAATGGCCGAGAGCGCGTTCGCGGCGAGGTAGCCGACAAAGGCGGGGACCATGTTCAGCGATCCGCCGGTATGGCCCTCCGGGGACGCCTTGAAAGCGTCGGCCGGCAACGGCGCGCCAGAGAGGTCGACGCGCTTGGCATAGGTCATGTGGACGACCGTCCACATCGCAGCAGCGGTCAGCCGGTCGGCGGCGGCGAGCAGGCGGTAAAGCGCGTCGGGGTTCAGCTTGGGCGACTGCGCGAGGGCGCGAATGCGCTCGACCGTTTCGTCGCTATGCGTGATCGGGCCATAACCGGCGCGCCAGTGTTCGAAGGCTGGAGAGGGTTCGAAGGCTGATGACGTCGTCTCGGCCATGCGCTGCTGCCTTTGCTGGATGGATCTGCTTTCTGGATATCGACCGCCTCATGCGACCCCGCCGGTCCAGGGCGGAGGGTCGCTTGCAGGAAAGGAATCGATGCCGGCGCGTTCGACGTCATCGACTGGCTCGGGCGGGCGTCGATGACGGACAAGTTCGGGATCGGGCGCGGCGGCGGCCGCAAGCGCCTCGGCGATCAGCCGCGAGAGCCCGATCACGTTGGTCGGGTGGCTGACGGAGTCGGAGGAGACGATCCTGCCGCAAAGCGGCGCCAGCCTCGCATAGGAGTCGCCGGCGAAGATGCCGTGCACGACGGCGACGTCGGGACGGGCAAATCCGAGCGGGGGCAGCTTGCTTGCCGCTTCGATGAGGGTGTTGCCCGACGAAGCGATGTCGTCGACCAGAACGGGCTGCAACCCGTTCCATCGCGAAAGGTCCGGCAACGCGATCTCGACGTCGCGGTCGCCATGCCGGATCTTGCGTAGCACCGCGTGCGGCGCCCCGATCCGCGCCGCGATCGCGGAGACCCACTGCTCACTTTCCTCGTCTGGGCCGATGACGAGCGGCTTGGCGATCGACGCGGCGATCCAGTCCGCCAGAAGAGGCGCGGCATGCAGCGTCAGCGCCGGGATCTCATAAAGCGCCGAAAGGGCCGGATAGCGGTGCAGATGCGGATCGACGGTGACGAGCCGGTCGAAGCTGGCGGATATCAGGCGCGCGAAGGTTCGTGACGTGATGGCCTCGCCCGGCCGGAAGCGGCGGTCCTGGCGCATATAGGCAAGATAGGGGGCGACCAAGGTGACCGTGGCCGCGCCGAGCGACCGCGCCGCGTCGGCAAGAAAGACGAGCCGGAGGAATCCCTCGTCGGGGCGCGCCAGCGTCGAAACCAAAAGCACCGCTTTTCCCGCAACGTCCGTCGCGAGGCGCACATAGGTTTCGCCATCCGGGAAGTTGCGGGTTTCGATCGCGCCCAGCTCGCCAGCGCCGGCGTCTGCAAGCGCTTGCGCAAAGGCCTCGTTGCCGGGAAGAGGAACGATAACGGGGGCGGAAATCTTCTGGGCGGGGGCAGTGGCCATTCTTCGTCTTTCGTCGTCTCGTCTCGGCCTGCATCAGAACGCGGGCGCGGCTTCATGATTTCTTGCGCAAAGGCGAAGACAGGCTCTCGATAAAGCCCGCGCGGCCGCTCGATTCTTTAATCGAGATTAAGTTCTCGCCGTTGTGTACCGGCCCGGCCGACGCGTTCGAGCGGCATTTCCGCTCGTGCGCGATGGCGTGCCTATCGTTTGGTGGTCAGCGACTTTCCGAACGCAATCTTGATCTGAGTTAAAGTTTCGGCCGTCCCGGGCGCGCATTTTCAGGGCCGAGCGGGGCCCGGGTTCGCCTTCAGCAGCGAACCTCCATCGGTCCTGACGCTCACAGATGCGTCGAACGATGCCGTGCCTGGCTGATGGTATCAACCGCATTGGCCCGTCGCGCGCCAAAGAAGTACGGGAATGCGGCCGATGGAGAATGACAATAAAGCGCCCGCCAAGCGGGTCTTCAAGTTCGACATCCTGTACTTTATTGCGGTCTTCTTCGCCGTTCTGCTGATCCGGGACCTGCTTGTCGGCCAAGGTCACATCAAGGTCATCCCGTACAGCGAATTCCAGGGCCTGATCGAAAAGGACGGCGTCACCGACCTGGTCGTCGGACCGACGGAGATCACCGGCGCGTACAAGCCGCCGATCGAGAAGGACGCCCCTCAACATTTCTCCACGGTTCGCGTCGATCCGCAGATCGCCGACGTGCTGACCAGGCGCAACATTTCCTTCTCGGGGCAACCGGCGCCGGGCCTCTTCGAAAACCTGCTGTCGTGGCTGATGCCGGCGGCGATGTTCGTGCTGATCTGGATGTTCCTGTTGCGCCCGATGATGGCCGGGCAGCATGGCGGCCTGATGAGCATCGGCCGTAGCCGTGCCAAGGTCTATGCCGAGAAGTCTGTAAAGGTGACGTTCGCCGATGTGGCGGGCGTCGATGAAGCCAAGCAGGAACTCGCCGAAGTCGTGGGCTTCCTCAAGGACCCGGGGACCTATGGCCGCCTCGGCGCGCGCATTCCCAAGGGCTTGCTTCTCGTTGGACCGCCGGGGACGGGCAAGACGCTGCTGGCGCGCGCCGTCGCCGGCGAATCGGGCGTTCGCTTCTTCTCGATCACCGGCTCCGAATTCGTCGAGATGTTCGTCGGCGTCGGCGCTTCGCGCGTGCGCGACCTGTTCCAGCAGGCGCGCGAGCAGGCCCCGGCGATCGTGTTTATCGACGAACTCGACGCGCTCGGCCGCGCCCGCGGCGTCGATATGCCCGGCGGCGGACATGACGAGAAGGAGCAGACGCTCAACCAGCTTCTCGCCGAGATGGACGGCTTCGACCCGAGCGTCGGCATCGTCGTGCTGGCGGCGACGAACCGGCCCGAGATTCTCGATCCGGCGCTGCTGCGGGCCGGCCGTTTCGATCGACAGGTCCTGGTCGACCGCCCCGACCGTCAGGGCCGCATCGACATCCTCAACGTGCACTTGAAGAAGATCAGCGTGGCCTCGGAACTCGATGTGGCGGCGGTTGCCGCGCTCACGCCAGGCTTCACCGGCGCGGATCTCGCCAATCTCGTCAACGAAGCCGCGCTGGTCGCCACACGCCGCGGCGCGAGCACCACCGTGCTCGACGATTTCACGCAGGCCGTGGAACGCATCGTCGCGGGCCTGGAAAAGAAGAGCCGGATTCTCATTCCGCGCGAGCGCCAGATCGTGGCGCATCACGAGATGGGTCATGCGCTCGTCGCCATGGCGCTGCCGCAGACCGACGTCGTGCAGAAGGTCTCGATCATCCCGCGCGGCATCGCGGCGCTCGGTTACACGCTGCAACGGCCGACCGAAGATCGTTTCCTCATGAGTCAGTCCGAGTTGCAGGATCGCATGGCGGTGCTGCTTGGCGGCCGGGCCGCCGAAAGCCTGGTGTTCGACGAGATTTCGACGGGCGCGGCGGACGATCTCGTCAAGGCGACGGACATCGCGCGCAACATGGTGGTCCGGTTCGGCATGTCGAAGGAGCTCGGACAGGTCGCCTATGAGCCGGAGACGGGCAGCTTCCTTGTCGGCCAGACCCCGGTCTGGCGTCCGCGCACCTACAGCGATGAGACGGCCGAGGCCATCGACCACATGGTGAAAGACCTGATCGACCGCGCCTTCCAGAAGGCCCGTTCGATCCTCGAGCGCAACCGTTCGGTGCTGGAAAGCAGTGCGCGCGAACTTCTTGCGCGCGAAACGCTGGGGCCCGATGACCTTGCCAAGCTGACTACCGGTCTCGAACGCGAGGCGCCGGGACGGCCAGGCCTCGCTCTGGTCGAATGATGGGGATCAAACACCGCCGGATCGGCCTGCTTGGCGGGCGCTCGCTGTTCGAGGGACCATAAAGTGCGCAGATCGCCCATTGTCGTCATCGCCGTGTTGGTCGCGACCGCGGCAGCAGGAGCCTATGTCTATTGGCTTGGAACACAGAACCGCGTGCCGGCGGGCCTCGCGCGGGTGAACGGCAGGATTGAGGTCGAGCGGGTCGACATCACCAGCAAATATGCCGGGCGTCTGGCGGAAGTGCTGGTCGACGAGGGCGCCAATGTCAGCAAGGGTGATGTGCTCGCGCGGCTCGACACGAGCGAGATCCAGGCGCAACTGACGGCGGCCCGCGCAGCGGTCCACCGCAGCCATCAGAGCGTCGCCAGCGCGCAGGCGAGCGTCGCGCTGCGCGAGGCCGAGCTCAATCTTGCGCAGGTCGAGCTCCAGCGTGTGGTTGAGCTCATGCGGACCAACACGTCGACACAGGCTGAGCTTGATCGCCGGACGGCGCAACGCGACATCTCGCGGGCCTCATTGCAGACCGCGAAGGCCGCGGTCGAGGACGCCAAGGCCTCGGTCGAAGTCGCCGAGGCGCAGGTCAATCAGATTGAGGCGGCCATCGCCGACATGACCTTGAGGGCGCCGGTGTCTGGCCGCGTCGAGTATCGTCTGGCGCGAACTGGCGAGGTTGTCGGCGCCGGAGGCCGGGTGCTGACGGTGTTCGATCTCTCGGATGCGCATATGACGATCTATCTGCCGACGGCCTCCGCCGGTCGCGTGGCGGTGGGCTCGCAGGCGCGCCTCGTGCTGGATGGCCCGGGCGGATTTGTCCTCCCGGCGACCGTATCCTTCGTCTCCGCCGACGCGCAGTTTACGCCGAAATTCGTCGAGACGGCGAACGAGCGCGAGAAGCTGATGTATCGCGTCAAGCTGCATATCGACCCGGCGCTGGTCGCCTCCGAGCGCGGCTATGTGAAGGCGGGTATGACCGGCAACGCCTATGTCCCGGTGACGGGAGACGCGAATTGGCCGGCCGAGCTTGCGCCGAGGCTGCCCGATGGAGGCTGACCCCGCCGCCGTCAGCCTGTCGGGTGTCCAGCATTCCTATGGGAAGGTGGTCGCTCTTCGCGATCTGGTTCTGACCATCCCTGCTGGCTGCAAGCTCGCCATTGTCGGTCCTGACGGGGTCGGCAAGTCGACGTTACTCGGCTTGATCGCGGGGGTTCGCCGCATTCAGCGCGGTTCTGTCAGCGTGCTGGGCGGCGACATGGCCTCGGCGGCGCACCGAAGCGAGGCTGCGCCCCGCATCGCCTACATGCCGCAAGGGCTCGGACGCAATCTTTATCCGACCTTGTCGGTCTACGAGAACATCGACTTCTTTGCCCGGCTCTACAGCCAGCCGGATGAGCGCCGGCGTGGGCGCATCGACGAGCTCATGCGGGTCACCGGGTTGTTTGCCTTTGCCGATCGGCCAGCGGGAAAGCTCTCCGGCGGGATGAAGCAGAAGCTGGGGCTCTGCTGTGCGTTGGTGCATGATCCGGATCACCTCATCCTGGACGAACCGACGACCGGCATCGATCCGTTGTCGCGCCGCCAGTTCTGGACGCTGATCGCGCGCATCCAGGCCGAGCGGCCGACCATGACGGTGATCGTGGCAACGGCCTACATGGAGGAGGCCGGAGCCTTCGATCGCATCGTGGCCATCGACGATGGCGCGATTATCGCCGACGGGAGCCAGGCTGAACTGCTGGCGCGCACCGGCGCAGCCACTCTCGAACAGGCCTATATCGAGCTGCAACGCCCGGAGCGGCGCGGGGCGCGGGTGGCGCCGTCCGTGCCACGTCCCGAAGCGGACGGCGGACCGCCTGCCATCGTGGCCGAGGGCCTGACGATGCGCTTTGGCGATTTCACCGCGGTCGATCATGTGAGCTTTCGCATCGAGCGCGGCGAGATCTTCGGCTTCCTCGGCTCCAATGGCTGCGGCAAGACGACGACGATGAAGATGCTGACCGGGCTGCTGCCGGCAACCGAAGGACGTGCCGAGCTCCTGGGCAAGCCGGTCGATGCGCGCGACATCTCGACGAGGACGCGCATCGGCTACGTCTCGCAATCCTTTTCGCTCTACGAAGAACTGACCGTGCGCGGCAATCTCGAACTGCACGAGCGGCTGTGCGGCATCGGCGGCAAGGGGCTGGGTGAGCGGGTCGAGGAGGCCTTGTCGCGCTTCGAACTCGCTAATGTCGCCGGGACGCTGCCGGACGCCTTGCCGTTGGGCATGCGCCAGCGCCTTCAGCTGGCGGCGGCATGCCTGCATCGTCCCGATGTCCTCATTCTGGACGAGCCCACCTCGGGCGTCGATCCGGCGGCCCGCGACCGCTTCTGGAGCCTGCTGCTCGAGATGTCGCGCCGCGACGGGGTGACGATTTTCATCTCGACGCATTTCATGAACGAGGCCGAGCGGTGCGACCGCGTCTCTCTCATGCATGCGGGCCGCGTGCTGGCGGTCGGCGCTCCAAGCGAGCTCCAGGCCGCGCGGGGCGCCGCGAGCCTCGAGGATGCCTTTGTCGCCTATCTGGAGGATGCGGCGGCTACCGGGACCGAAGAGGCGGCTGTGAGTGATGCGCGCAGCGCGGTCGAGCCCGGCTCAGCGATGCGGGATGACGATGCCAGGGCGGTGCAGAAGCCGAGGCTCGCTTCCATGAAGCGGATCTGGACATTCGCACGCCGGGAGGCGCTCGAACTCAGCCGGGACCGCATCCGGCTGGCCTTCGCGCTGATTGGTCCGCTCCTGCTCATGGCCGCCTTCGGCTACGGGATTTCCTTCGACATCGAAGGCCTGCGCTACGCGGTGCTCGACCGCGACCAGTCGCTGGAAAGCCGGGCTTTCCTCGACCAATTCTCGAACTCGCGGTACTTCGTCGAGCAGGCGCGCCTGAAGGAGGATGTCGAGATCGACCGGCGCCTGCGCGCCGGCGAACTCAAATTCGCGGTCGACATTCCGCCGGGCTTCGGCCGCGACCTGTTGCAAGGCCACCGACCTGAAGTCGGCTTCTGGCTTGACGGCGGCAACACCTTCCCCGCCGAGACCGCGCGCGCCTACATTCTTGGCACGCTTCAGACTTATGCCGGCGAGCTCGCGCGCGCCGCGCGAAGCGCCAACGGACTGCCGGCCGAGACGCTGCGGGTCGAGCCGCGCTTTCGTTACAATCAGGACTTTCGCTCCGTCTTCGCGATCACGCCGGGATCGATCATGCTGCTGCTGATCATCTTCCCGGCGATGCTGACGGCCCTTGGCGTCGTGCGGGAGAAGGAGATGGGGTCGATCGCGAATGTCTACGCGTCGCCGGCGACGGTCGGCGAGTATCTGCTGGGCAAGCAGCTCCCTTACGTCGCGATCGGTGTCCTGAGTGTTGATTTCCGTCGAGAAGTGACCCTGGATTTCCACTGAGAAGTGACCCGGGTTGATGGTGGTCTGGGGTCAGGTGGCGGTCAAGTTTCGCGGCTTCTCCCTGGTGGGTTTGGGTGGCTTTGCCGA
>NZ_CACSAS010000028.1:0-1102 GCF_902703545.1 Starkeya nomas | reverse complement strand
ATGGCGGCCGCGTCGTTGGCGATGCTCGCCACGGCCCGCAGCAGCGCGCGCTTGTCGGTCTCGGATGCCCCCGCGTGATACTTGCCCACCCGCATGGGGATGCCATAGATCTCGGCGAAGGCGGCCCAGTCCTTCAGGCCGAACGACTGGAGGATGAACGCCCAGGTGGCGGCGCGCGCGAAGCCGCGGCGGAGCGGGATGCCGGTCTTCGAGCGCGGCATGTGCACGATGAAGGTGGGCTTCTCGATCCGCTCGCCGTCGAGGTTGCCGTCGACCGCGAGCCGCAGTTCGGTCAGCGAAAGCCGGTCGAACTGAAAGTAACGCGGATCGCGCCACTTGAAGGCGACGGGCCGGAGCTGCTGGCGCTCATATTCCCAAACCGGTTCGACGACGCTGTAACCCTTGGCGATGCCGTCCGTCAGCGAGCCGATCGCGTCGAGCAGGTTCGGGTCCTCGAGGAGCTCGTGCACGGCGTCGACGATGGCCGTCGGATAGCCCTTCGGCGACTCGACGGCCGGCGTGACGCCCTCGATGGCGAGACGGCGCGTCTGCACCTGCGAGGCATAGTGCAGGTAGCGCTCCTCCATCTCCTCGGCGAGGGTGAGATAGTCGCGGGCATTGCCCAGCGCGGCCTGCTTGAGGATCCGCGCGAGACGTTCCGGCGTCAGGCCGGAGGCCACGCCGTCCATCTGCGTGTTGCGAACGCCCATGATGGTGGGTGTGGCAACTTCCTCCGACAGCCTCTTCGACGAGACGGGAAGCCCGTCCGGCCCCACGAGCCCTACCATAGCGCGCGCCCTCCGGTGCTTTCGGAAAAGATGCTGTCCGATCCGCCGTCGAGGTCGGAGACAGGGATGTAGTCGTATTCGACGGGTGCCAATGTGGAGGCGTGCCACATGAGGACGCCGGCGATCGCAGTGTCGCCATGTCGCTCGAAGCCGTCCTCGCCCTTGAAACGGTGATCGTCCGGCACCTTGATGACGCCATTGACGTATTGAAGCGCCTGATGGTCGGTGAGCACATCCGCATCGCGCGGCAGCTCGACCGTGCCGTCGCCGAAGGCCTCGACATAGGCGGTCGAGTTCTTGCGATACCAATCGGG
>NZ_CACSAS010000027.1:0-2171 GCF_902703545.1 Starkeya nomas | reverse complement strand
CGGGCGCAATGTCGCGTTCGACCTGAAGGACTACAACAAGATCGACCACGGCTATGCCGCCACGATCCACAAGGCGCAGGGCATGACCGTAGACCGCGCCCATGTGTTGGCGACGCCGGGCATGGACACCCACGGCAGCTACGTCGCCCTGTCCCGGCACCGCGACGGCACGGACCTGCACTATGGCCGCGACGACTTCGCCAGCCGGGACCGGCTTGTCGGTGTCCTGTCGCGCGACCGTGCCAAGGACATGGCGAGCGACTACGAACCCGCCCGCGACTACGCCGAACGGCGCGGCATCACCTTCCGCGAGCGCGTGGAACGGGTTGTCGAGATCGTCCGCCAGGTTCCCGAAAAGGTGCGCGGCATCTTCGACGGGCTGCGCCTGCCCGCCGAGGGCGGACAGGGGCCGGAAAGGAAGGTGGAGGAAGACCCGGAGGCGGCGTTGCGCCGCGCCCGTGGCCGGGCGCTCGTCCGTCATGCGCGCGCCGTGGATGCGATCTTCGCGGCGCAGGAACAGGGCGGCAAGGCCAGCCCCGATCAGATCAGGGAATTGCAGGAGGCGCGCCAGCGGTTCGAGGAGGTGCGCCCCTACGGCTCGCACGACGCCGAAGCCGCCTACAAGAAAAACCCGGAGCTTGCGGCGGAGGCGGCATCCGGCGACGCCCGGCGCGCAATCCGCGCCTTGCAACTGGAAACCGAGTTGCGCACCGATCCCGGCCTGCGCGCCGACCGTTTCGTGGAACGCTGGCAAAATCTCCACAGGGCCAGCGACGAACGGTATGCGGCGGGCGACTATGCCGGTCACAGGGCCGCGCGGGTGGAGATGGGGAACATGGCCCACAGCCTCGAACGCGACCCGCAGATGGAATCCCTTCTGGCGGGCCGCAAGCGGGAACTCGGCATCTCATTCGATTCGGGGATGGGCGTCGGCCGCGACCTCACCCTCACTTTCGGGCTTGGTCGGGGGCGGGGTCTCGGACTGTAGAACCATCCTATTTTCCGCCGTCTCTTCGCCACAGCCCTACGACGCCCAAATATCTATTGCACAACAACAAATCGCTCCTCTGTCTGGTCTCTGCAATCGTCAGAAATAGCCAGCAGGAGGCAGCGCAGCCATGCTCGCATCAGACCGTATCGTCCGCCTGAAAACCGTCCTCGCCCGGACCGGCCTATCCCGGTCCACCATCTATCGCAAGATCGCCGAGGGCACGTTCCCGCCCCAGATCAAGATCAGCGTCAACGGCGCGGGCTGGAAGGAATCCGACATTAACCGATGGGTCGCCAACCCCGTAGCGTGGCGGCCCGGAAGCGGGCGCGACCTCGATGGCGTCTGATCGCGGCGCGCGGTCCCGCTCCCGGCGCGTCAGGCCGCCCACGGCAACGGAGCAGCTTGAGACGCTGTTGGGCTATCCGTGGCCGTTCCCCGGCAGACCGCCCAAACATGACCTGTCCACCTGGACCGTCACCGACGACTGGCCCCATCCCGTTCCGGTCACGCAGGCCGAGATCGAGGTGTTCGAGCAATGGTTCGGAGACCTGTTCGATGACCTGTTCGGCCCCGAGGGCTGACACCTCGGAGATTTGAAATCGGCGTTGAAATCCGCCCTTCAATAGATTATGTGTAGTCACATATGGCTACATATGGAGGACGCAACATGCTGACCATCAACCTCAGAGACGCCAAGGCTGGATTTTCCAGCCTTGTTGATGAGGCTGTCAAAGGAGAGATCGTGACCATCACCCGTCATGGCAAACCCGTAGCGGCCCTGGTTTCGGTCGAGGCGGCGGAGATCGCGCGCAAGGCGCTCGAACGCAAACGGGCGGGCCTTGTCAGCTATCTCAGGACGTTCCCAGGCGGAGAGTTCACGCGCAACCGCAAGCCATCGCGAGATGTCGAGCTTTGAGCGGTTTTCTTCTCGACACCAACGTCGTCTCCATGCTGGCGCCGTCCAAGTCGGAAGCATCCGCTGACTTCCTCACCTGGCTGAATCGCATGGACGGCGACGGCCGGTTATTCCTGTCGGTCGTCTCCATCCATGAAATCGAGAAGGGGATCGCGCTCCTCGACCATAAGGGGGCAACGGCGAAGGCCGCGAGCCTGAAAGCATGGCTCAGTGGCCTTGTCTCCACATACGATGACAAGATTATTGGCTTCGACGCGCAGGCTG
>NZ_CACSAS010000026.1:0-786 GCF_902703545.1 Starkeya nomas | reverse complement strand
GCCTCGCCGTTGAAGCGCTCGACCTTGTCGGGGGCGCTGTCGGGGCCGCGCGATACCGATTCGTAATGATGGAGCTCGGCGAAGGGGGTCCAGACGACACGGTAGCCGGCCTCCCGTACGCGCAGGCAGAAGTCCACGTCGTTGAAGGCCACCTTCAGGTTGACCTCGTCGAGGCCGCCGAGTGCTTCGTAAATCTCGCGCCGGACGGCAAGGCAGGCGCCGGTCACGGCGCTGACGTCGCGGGTCAGGGCGAGTTGGCCGAAATAGCCGACCTCCTGCCGTGTCTCGAAATGACCGACATGGCCGGCAATGCCGTCGCCACCGTCGAAGGTGCCCATGCCGAGCCGGACGCCGGCATGCTGGACACGGTTGTCGGCATAGAGCAGCTTCGCTCCGGCTATGCCGATATCCGGCCGCATGACGAGGCCGACGAGCTCGCCGAGCCAGTGCGGTCCGATGACGTCGATATCGTTGTTGAGCAGCAGCAGCACGTCGCCCCTGGCCTCGCGGGCCGCGGCATTGTTGAGGGCGGAGTAGTTGAACTCGCCCTCCACGCGCAGCACCCGGATGCGCGCATCCTTCTTGAGCTCCTCGAAGAGCGCGAAGCTCTCCGGCTCGACGCTGCCATTGTCGATGATCAGGATCTCGACATGGGGATAGTCGGTGCGGTCGAGGATTCCATCGACGCACTGGCGCACGAGACCGGCGCGGTCCCGTGTGGGGATGAGGATGCTCACCAGCGGCGCTGGCGTAGGGATCGCCCACGTCACCCGGTGCCAGACCGGC
>NZ_CACSAS010000025.1:0-488 GCF_902703545.1 Starkeya nomas | reverse complement strand
GCCATCCAGTCCTTCAGCGTGTAGCTCTTCAGCATGAAGGACCAGAGGGCGAGACGCGCGAGGCCGCCCCGCCCCGGCAGTCCCGACTTGAGCCGTGGGAAGTGCGTGATGAAGGTGTACGGCGCCAGCGGCTCGCCCTCCGCGCTCGAGGAGGCGAGGCGCAGCTCGGAGCCGGTGTGGCGGTCGAAGGTGAAGAAGGTGGGATCCCGCCATTTGTAGTCGGCGATGTCCCAGCGCGAGCTGGTGTGCTGCCAGAGGATTTCGACAACGGAATAGCCCTTGCCGAGCGCGTCGGTCAGATCGCCGATCATCAGAGTGAAGCGCGGATCTTCGACCAGCTCGCGCACGGCGTCGGCGATCTCGACGTCGTGCGCCTCCTCGGTGGCGGCGGTGATGATCGGCACGAGTTCGGTGAGCGCGCGCTTGCGGGTCGAGAGCACCGAGAAATAGTGCGGCTCGCGCTCCTCCATCTCCTCCGCGACGATCAG
>NZ_CACSAS010000024.1:0-128 GCF_902703545.1 Starkeya nomas | reverse complement strand
GCACCGGTCTCCTGCTCCTTCAGTAGTCCGATAATCTGCTCTTCCGTGAACCGCGATGGTCGCATCGTCCGTCTCCGTAATCGACGGACTCTACCCAAATCTGGAGGAAGTTCAGGGTCTCAGGTCAG
>NZ_CACSAS010000023.1:0-4752 GCF_902703545.1 Starkeya nomas | reverse complement strand
GCGCCGAACCCCAGTCGGCCGAGGCGGTGACGGCGCAGGCTCTGTCCGCCTCCCTCAGCCGCTGGCAGGCGATCTCGAAATAGGCCGGCTCGACCTCGATGCCGACATACTCCAGCCCCCGTTCAGCACAGGCGAGTCCGACCGTGCCGGAGCCCATGAACGGATCGAGCACCGGCCCATCCATCACGCTGAGAAGGCCGGTCATGAGCCCGACCGGCTTCCCGGCGATGTGGTGCTTGGTCGTCGGCACCGGCTCGCGGAACACACCCGGCGCCACCGGGCCGGCGAGCGGCCGCGCCCCGTTCGTGCCCCACACCACGTACTCGGCCTGCGCCCGGTAGCGCCCGAGCTGCGGCCGGCCGCGCTCCGTCTTGTCCCACGGCACCACGCCACGCCAGATCCACCCGGCGCACTGGATCGCGTCGGTGGTCACCGGCAGCTGCCGCCAGTCGGTGAAGGTGGCGCAGATCGCCCCCGGCCGGACCAAGTCGCGCGCTCGGCCGAGCCAGAGCGTCGACCACGCCAGATAGGAACGCTGGTCGCGGGTGTCGCCCTGGAATTCCGGGTAGAGGCCGCGATGCTCGGACGACTGATACTTCGCCGAGGTCGGCTGCGACCGGGCGGAAAGGCTGGCGCCGCCGCTGGAGTATGGCGGATCGGTCAGCACCCCTCCGAAGGAACCGGGATCGAGAGTGGCGAGCACCTCAAGGGCGTCGCCGAGATAGAGGGTGGCGTTGCCTATCCTCTCACGGTGGATGCGCATGCGTCTCTTTCTGAAAGACGCTCGCGGCGTTCTGGTGAGGGCTCTGCCGGCCTCAGGGAGTTGAGCGTGCCGCAGCGGCGGCACTTGATTTCGATCTTGCCATGGATCGCTCCATGACCGGCGCGGAACAAGAGGGCGCCGCACCCGCAGCGAATGTTCTCCATTGCCTATGGTAGCCGAGTCGTGCGACCTCGCCGGGCTCGCCAGAGCGAAGGGGCGGGGTGGCGGTTATGCTTTGTGGCCGCTCGCGGGTGCGTCGCCAAACCTGCCCGCGCCGGGGAAACCCGGACCCCGTCACCCTGATGGCCGAGGCTGTTCTATTCGCCGTCCATCTTCCGCGTGGCCGCACCGAGGACGGCACCGGAAATGATCGCCCAGCCGGAGACCACCATCCAGATGACCACGTACACCCCCCAGTGGAAGAACGGCAGAAACCACCAGAGGGCGCCCGTCACGATGGCGCCGACGACAAAACCCATGATGTCGTTCTGCTGCGATGGCTTCATGTCCCGTCTCCCTTGACCTAGCGGCGCGAGAGTACCGGGCAACCGCCAGCGCGTCACTATTCATAGAAGCCGCCGCCTCCGCCCGATCCGCCGCCCGACGTGCCGTCGCCACCTCCCTTGCCCTTTCCGCACTCGAACGATGTGGTGTAGCCGCCGCCCTCGATGGAATGGCGCGCCTGCTCGATCGTCCAGCGACCCGCGACGCCGTCCCGGAAGCCCTCCATGGTCACCGGCCTCTCGGCCGCGACATCGGTGCGGCCGGGCATGTCGACCGACAGCGAGCCCTCGGCCCGGCCCAGCTCGCGCCCGCGCGCTTCGGCCGCCCGCAGCGCCTCCTCCTCGCTCTGGTAGGGGTGCGGCAGGCGCATGATCGCCCCCTCCGCATCCGGCTGCTGGAACACCACGGTGCGCCGCTCCGCCCCGTCGCGGTCGTACCAGTCGGCCTCGATGGCGGCATGCTTCGGCCGGTCGCCGGTGGTGGCGCGGGCATTGGTGACATCGCCCGGCCGCAGCACGAGACCGCCGAGCGCGGCGCCGGAGCCCGAGCGCCCGCCGCCGCGCTGCACGCCGATCAGGCTGCCGTTCTTCGGGGCGAGCAGCGCGTCGTGGCGCCGGCCGAGCCGCGTCAGGAAATGCAGGTCGCTCTCCTCGGTCTGGGCGATGTAGCCGATCCGGCGCGAGGCGATCTGCGGATCGACGTTCGGCGGCAACTCGTGCTCGCCGGCGATCTTGGCGATGATCTCGCCGAGCGTCGTGTTCTCCCAGTGCCGGGTCTTCTGCGCCTTGAAGCTGTCCTTCACGTCCGCCGCCTTGGCGTGGACCGTGATGGTGGCGGGGTTCGTCTCTACGCCCGTCTCGTCGACCTTGAAGGTGCCCATCAGATCGAGGCCGGTCTCGCGGTAGCCGATCCAGACCCGAAGGATGGCGCCCTTGCGCGGCAGCTCGACGGCGTTGTCCCGGTCGTCGATCTCCAGTTCCAGCGTGTCGCTTTCGACGCCGTCGACATCGGTGATGTCGATCCGCTTCAGGCGGTCGCCGAGCTTGGCCGAGACGTCGGTGCTGCCGGCCATCACCCTGAATGCTGGCCGCATGTCAGTCCCACAGCTTCACGGTGGGCTTGCGCACCGGCGACGCCGGCGGGTCGGGCAGCGTCACCGTCGTGCCGATCGGCAGCACCACGCCGCGCGCCGCCAGCCCCCGATTCGTGTCGAGCACGGCCTCGACCAGCCCGTCGACCGTGCCGCGCTCACGCCAGACCACGAGGTCGACCGGATCGCCCTGAAGCGACGTCACCTTCATCACCAAAGCCCTCCCGCGAACCCGTCGCCATCCTCGCCGTAGCGCCCCAGCGTGATCGAGACCTCGACCTTGCGGGGCGAGCCGTCCGCCGTGAAGAAACTCTGCCGGTCGCCGAGCTCCTCGATAACCCAGCGTCCGAGCGGCCGGCCGATGGCGCCCACGGCGGCGGCCATCATGTGCACCTCGCCCGCCTCGGCCGAGAGGCCCATCGCCTCGACCTGGCCGAGCCCGCCGGTGAACTGCGGATAGAGCGTGGCCGACAGGGTGATGGTGCTCTTGGTCGCGCCCATGTGCTGCAGCGCCGGGCGCCGGCCGATGCGCTCGACCTCGACCCAGCGGCCGCCGACCTGCCGGTCCAGCTCCTCATAGGCATGCTTCGTCACCTCGAAGCGGAAGGGGCCGAGCCCCATAAGCACGCTCATGGCGCCCCCTGATAGGTCGATCCGGCCTCGCCGCCGTCATGCAGCCCGCCCATGGCGCGGCGGGTGCCGCGCTCGGCCGCGCCGGCGGCGGCGGCGCCGATGGCGGCGGGCGAGGCGTTGGTGGTGGCGTGAACGGTGACGTTGTTCGTGACCGACACGGATTGCTGCGTCTGCCGGCTCTGGTCGACGTTGTTGACGACGTCGCCCATGGTCTTCGGCGCGGCCTGCGGGACGGCGCCCGTCTCGCCGCCGGGCGTCGCCGCCGGCGCCTCGCCGCCGCCCAGCCAGCCCGGCAGCGAGAAGCTGGGCATCATGCCCTTGATGTTCGCCACGGCGCCGGAGATCCAGCTGATGAGGTCGTTGAAGACGGAGCGGAAGCCCTCGCCGAGGCTGGTCGCCCAGCTCCTGCCGACCGCCACCATGTCGGAGGCGAGCGACGACAGATTCGCCGCGATGTCCGCCTTCCAGCGCTGCACCTCGTCGACCATGGACTGCCAGTACTGGCCGGCGCTTGTGTTCTGCAGCGTCTGCTCAAGCTCCGACCACCACTGCCAGTTCTCCCGCATCGCCTGCAGGCGCTGCTCGCGGGTCTTGGTCAGATCGTCGAGGATCATCGAGCCGATCGAGAACAGGCCGCCGAGGGCGAACAGGCGCCGCATGCCGCTGGCGCGCCGGCCGAGCCCGCCGAGATCCGCGCCGGCGCGGCGACTGGCGCTTCCGATGCGGCCGAGGCCGGGCTCGGCCTCAGCCGCAGCCCCGGCGATGGCGCGGCCGAGCCCCCCCTTCCCGAAGACCGTGGCGACGGCTTTGCCGATCCTGACGATCGCCGTACTAATACCAAAAAGACCCGCGACTATCGACACAATCGCCGGAATGAACGGCACGGCGACGAGGCCGATCAGCAGGTTCTCGAAACCGCCGACGGCGCCAGCCGCCCATGTCACGGCGGCGGCGACGGCGCGCACATTGTCGGCGAACTTCGCCCAGTCGAAGCCCTTCACCGCCTCGCTGATCGCCACGATGGCATCGGCGATGCCGGTCGCGATGGTGTCGCGGTTCGCGAGGATCAGCTCCTGCACGGCCTCCAGAATCGGCGTGATGATCGGCAGCACCGTGGCCGCGATGGAGTCGCGCAGCCCGAGCAGCGTGTCGCCGATGTTGTCGATGGCATCGTTGAACCGCTCGGCCTCGCCAAGCGCGTTCTCCCCCAGTACGCCGTTCAGCCGCTGGGCCTCCTCGCGCATCTTCGCGAGGGCCTCGGCGCCGAGAAGCGCGATGCGCACCATCTCCGCGCCGGCGTCGCCGAACGCCGCCTGGGCGAGCACCATGCGCTTGGACGGGTCCTTCACCCGGCTCATGGAGTCGACGACCAGGTCGAACGCCTTGGACGGGTCCTTCTCCGCGCGGAGCTTGCCGCGCAGCTTCGGATCGACCCGGCCGAGCAGCTTGTTGAGACCACCGCGCCGCATCTTCAGTTCGCCGAGGCGCTTCTGAAACGTCTCCAGCCCGTTGTTGAGGGTTTCGAGCGGGATGTCCTGACGCTTCGCCACGAACCCGAGCTCGCGCAGCGTCTGCACGCTGAAGCCGGTCTGCTTCGCGAACTTGCCCTGCGCATCGAGCGTGGTGGCGTAGGAACGGCCGAGCGCGATGACGCCGGCGATCGAGATCCCGGTCGCCGCCACGACGCGCTGGCCGACCCAGTAGGCGGCGCGGCCGAGCGAGACCGTGGTGCGGGCGGCGTCGGCGATGCCAAGCGCCATGC
>NZ_CACSAS010000022.1:0-599 GCF_902703545.1 Starkeya nomas | reverse complement strand
TCGGGGCGTCGATCTCCAAGGCCGTGTCGCAATCGCTGAAGGGCCACGACCGCGACGAGATCGCGGCGCGGATGACCGCGTATCTCGACGAGCAGATCAGCGGCCACATGCTCAATGCCTACGCCTCCGAGGCGCGCAGTGAGCACATCATCAACATCGTCCGCTTCATCGCCCTGATCGAGGCGACCGGCGACCGGCGGCTGCTCGAATTCATCGCGTCCCAGTTCGGCTGGTCGGTGATCGAACAGCGTTACCTCCCGGCGATCTCGCTGGCCGAGCGGCTGGAAAAGCGCGCGAAGATGGATCGCGAGATCGAGGCGGATCGCCGCGAACTCAAGCGCGGAGGCGTGCTGTGAAAGAGTTCTTCACCCCTGCCGAATTGGCCGCGCTGAAGCTCCCTGATTTGCCCACGCGCCACGACAGTATCGCCCGCAAAGCTGACCTCGACGGTTGGCGCGACCCGGCACGGGAATGGTCCGAAGCGAACCCGGACGGTGTCTGGCGACGCAAGGGCAATGGCTACGAGTACCGCTACGACGTGCTGCCGACCCGCGCCAAGCGCAAGCTGATGCTGGCGCAGCGCCGCGAGGTGGCGAAGG
>NZ_CACSAS010000021.1:0-957 GCF_902703545.1 Starkeya nomas | reverse complement strand
AGGCGCGGGCGGCGGCGTCAGCGGTGGCCCCTTGCTCCAGCGCCTCGGCCATGCGCCGGCGCGCCTGGGCGAGCGTGCCGGTGGGCCCGCGGGGCATGTCGATCTCGACGCCGCGCGCCGTGTTCTCTGGCGACAGGGTTCTGCAGTGGGCGCAGAGCTTGTCGGCGGCCTCCCGCCCAAGCAGTTCCACGAGCCAATGACCGGCGGGCGCGTGAGCCGGCACCGTGAACCGTCCGCCGCCGCGCTGTTCCGCGAGGCGCACTGCCAGCGGCAGGCCGATCACCGCCGCGATCTGGGCGAAGACGTCGCTGCCGGTCATGCGATGATCAGCCCCTGCACGACATGGGAGATGGTCGAGCAGACGTGCGCGCGGTTCCGCCACACGAGGCGGGCGGTGTATCTGCCATCGCGGCACAGCCAGAGGCGGCAGGAGGTGCGGACATAGCCGCGCGCCAGCCAGGCCGCGTCGGCGGCGGCGAGATCGGGATCGGCCGCGAGCACGGCGCCTATGTCCACGGATGCGGCGTTGCGGGAGCGGCGGCGCGTCATCGCTTGCGCTCCCATTCTGCTTCGAGCGCCGCCCAGCAGGCTTCTGCCTCCGCATCGGCCTTCTGGTCAGCCCGCACGGCCCTGCGGTAAGCGGCCTCGGCCTTGACGTGCGCTAGATCGGCCTCGGCCCGCCGTCGGGTTCCGAGCTTCTCCCGCCGCGCGGCGTCCCATGCCGCGTCCGAAGCCTGGGCGGCGGCGTGCCGCGCCGCGCTGGTCTCCTGAGCCTTAGCCTGGAGGGTGGCGTGCCGAAGCGACAGCAGGTCGGCCTGCCGGACGATCCCGCCGGGAAGGAAGCGCGCCAGCACAGCCGTCTCGATCCAGGCGAGGAGCTCGTCGTGGGTGAGATCCTGAAGGGTCAGCGTCTTCATGCCCGCGCTCCCTTCGCCTTTCGCAGCTGCTCGCCGCCGA
>NZ_CACSAS010000020.1:0-128 GCF_902703545.1 Starkeya nomas | reverse complement strand
AAAAAAAAAAAAAAAAAAAAAAAAAAAAAAAAAAAAAAAAAAAAAAAAAAAAAAAAAAAAAAAAAAAAAAAAAAAAAAAAAAAAAAAAAAAAAAAAAAAAAAAAAAAAAAAAAAAAAAAAAAAAAAAA
>NZ_CACSAS010000019.1:0-468 GCF_902703545.1 Starkeya nomas | reverse complement strand
ACCGCCGAGTACAGCGAGGAGGCGTGGGACTGGTTCCGGGACAATTACCTGACGCAGTCCGAGCGCAGCGCGGCCAAGGTCTATCGCGACCTTGAGAAGATCGCGAAGGCGCAGGGCTGGACGGTCCCGAGCCGCAAAACGCTGGAGCGCCGGCTCGCCAAGATCGACACGGCGAAGAAGATTTATCTGCGCAAGGGCGCGGAGGCGTTGAAGCGTCTCTTCCCGGCGCAGGAGCGCGACCGGACGGCGCTGCATGCGCTGGAGGCGGTGAACGCGGACGGCCACAAGTTCGACGTGTTCGTCAAATGGCTCAACGGCACCGTCTGCCGCCCGATCCTCGTCGGCTTCCAGGACATCTACAGCGGCAAAATCCTGTCGTGGCGCGTGGACATCTCGGAAAACTGGGACCTCGTTCGCCTCGCCTTCGCCGACATGGTCGAAACCTACGGCGTGCCGGACCATGTCCTG
>NZ_CACSAS010000018.1:0-541 GCF_902703545.1 Starkeya nomas | reverse complement strand
CCGTATGCCGGCCAGTGCCGCGCGCTCTGGATAGCGGGATGGAACCTCGGCGTCGTGACCGACCGCCGCGATACCGCCCTCGTCGCCTTCGTCGAGCGTCAGACCGGCATTCCCACCCTCAACTGGGTGCGCGACGCCGAGGACGCGAACAAGGCCATCGAGGCGCTGAAGGACTGGATCAACCGCATCACGCCGGTGACATGGAACGCCTCGGCGCACGCCCTGCGCGCCCGCCGCATGTCGGTCGGCCGCTGGCGAAAGCTCGCCGTCGTCCGCGCCCAGTGCCGCGTCCTGGCCGAGCCCGTGCCAGTCGCGCTGGACGCTCTCTCCGACGCCGAGCTGCAGGCGCTGCAGAGCACGCTGGGCCGGCGCATCCGCCGCCTGAAGGACCGGAGGGCGCGGGCATGAGCACGAAGCGCCGTCGCCGCCGCACGGGCGGCACGATCCAGCTCGACGCGGTGCTCGCCGCCTCTAACCGCCTCTCCATCATGCACGAGGGCCTGATCGAGCAGGGATATTCCTGCTCGGGCGGCAAGCTCTC
>NZ_CACSAS010000017.1:0-10232 GCF_902703545.1 Starkeya nomas | reverse complement strand
GCCGGGAAGGAAGCGCGCCAGCACAGCCGTCTCGATCCAGGCGAGGAGCTCGTCGTGGGTGAGATCCTGAAGGGTCAGCGTCTTCATGCCCGCGCTCCCTTCGCCTTTCGCAGCTGCTCGCCGCCGAGACGCATCCACTCGATGAACTGCTCACCTTCGAACCGGCGCGTGTCCTCCGGCATGTGGCAGCGCGCGCCGAGCTCGACGAGACGCCGGCGCAGGGCGTGGTAGGACGCCTCCTGCATGTCGCGCGTCGAGCGACAGCCGCTCCAGTCCACGCCGGCCTCACGGCCGATCCATGCCTTCAGCGCCTCGATCGCCTTGTTGGCGTCGGCCGCCTCCCGCCACCAGGCCGGGTGCGAAATGCCCGTCTGGCGCTCGACGAAGGCGAGCAGCCCGGCGTCGCGCCGGTTCCGAACTACGCCGAGGTTGAAGCCGGTGATCCAGAGCGCCCGTAGCTTGCCGGCATAGGGACCGTCCATGCGTACGGCGCCCCGTGCGGCCGGCTTTGAAGGGCCTTTCAAAGGGGCATCAACGCGGCCCGGCAGAGCGCGGAGATAGTCGAGCACGCGGCCGGCCTCACGGGCATTAAGGGCCTTCGACGACGATTGCCCGGTCTCGCGGCGCAGGACGTCGCGATAGGTGTCCTCGTCGAGGCCGGCGCGGCTCTTGGCGGCGTGGATGGCGCCGATCTGCTCTTTGGAGATGGGAGCGGTGCTCATGATTTCGTGCCCTTCCTGCCGACAGGACGCAGAGCGAGATCGGCGGCGATAATCTCGTGGGTGAGGCGAGCGAGATCTCGCTCGGCGGCCAAACGGCGCATGCTGCGCGGCGCCATCCTGTTGATCTGCTTGAGGAGCTCGTGACGGTTGCGCACCAGCAGCGAGAGACGCCCGCGGACCTCGACGGCGAGGAGTGGCGGCAATTCCTGATGCTGATCGCGCACCCTGGCCATCACGCCGCACTCCCTGCCTCCGCAACGGCGGGCCGGTGCGGCTTCGGATTCCAGGTGTCGTGACCGGGCCATGGCTCGATGGCGAACAGCTCGGCGCCGAAGGCGTTGGGGCGCAGGCGCTCGACCATGCGCCGCATCTCCGGCGGCTTCTGGCTGTGCGCCCGCCGTGGGCTCTCGATCAGATTGCGGACGGCCCGGTCGGCGACCTGGGGCGATCCGATCGTGGCGAGCAGGAACGGCTCACAGCTG
Source organism: Starkeya nomas (assembly GCF_902703545.1). NCBI lineage: Bacteria > Pseudomonadati > Pseudomonadota > Alphaproteobacteria > Hyphomicrobiales > Xanthobacteraceae > Starkeya > Starkeya nomas. The sequence continues at coordinate 9,028 of NZ_CACSAS010000017.1, read as the reverse complement.
GAGCGCAGGATGTAGCCGGTGCCGAAGGCGCGCTTGCCGGTCCGTGTCGTCTTGGTCCAGCTGCCGCCGGTCTTGTAGGTGAAGCCCCAGCGCCGGACGATCTCAATGGCGGCAGGCAGCTTCGGCCACACCGCCCACATGACCAGGATGCAGTCATCGGACGCGAGCAGATGAACCGGGAGCGAGGCGATCTCCTCGTCGGACATCGTCTCGTAATGGGCCTCGGGGGACTTCCCGTAGCCCTTCTCCGACCGCATTTCGTACTTCCACGGCGGATCGGCGATGATGACGCCGTACTTGTACTGACGCAGGTGATCGAACGCCCAAGCCGGGGATGTCATAGATCGGCCTCCCAGCGCCCGATGACGACTTCGCCGAGCCCTCGGAGCGAGGCGATTTCCTCCGCCCTCGCCAGATCGCCGGCGATGACGGCGCCGGCGAGATAGCGGTACTCCTCGCCCTCGTTGTCGATCCGCAGCTGTGTCAGCCACACGAGGCCGCGAGCGCGCAGGAGCCGAAGGGTATGGACCTCCATGCCGTGCCGATCGTCGTAGCAAATGCCGTCCGCGAACGGCATGCGACCATGAACGTGGATCGGAGCGGGGGTCATGGCGCCACCTCCGCATCGGGATCCAGTTCCCTAAAGCGCATCGGCGCCGCAACGAACGACCAGCGGATGCGCAGGGGCACCATATGGCGCTCGGGGCAGCAGGAGATGTGACCCGCCCTGCGATACAGGTCAGCGTCACGCTGGGGATCGGTGGTAACGCTCCCGCATCCTGTGCATTCGAATATGGCTTCGCCCAGCCTGTTGAGCGCAGGCGCGCGTGCGTCGACCGCTCGTGCCGCGTCGGCCGAGACGAAGACATGCCGCCGACTGTCGGTGCAGGCGGTGCACAGATCGTCCTCAGCCCAGCTGCAGCCACCTTCGCACCCATCATATTCCGTGCAGCCGCAGCGCCGGCAGATGGGGCCGAGACGCGAGGGGATACGGGCCACCTCGCCCTCGAAGAAGATCTCGCGCGGCAGGGCGTCGACGACGGCGTCCTGCAGGGCGGAGATCATCTCGGCGTCACAGTAGCCGGCCGCTCGTGCGTAGGCTTCGGAAAGGTCTGCGATTTCTTGGATCAGTTCGTCGCGAGGCTGTGCGGCTTCCTGAAGCTGATCGTCGCAAGCCCATGCCGCGACCAGCTCGATGGCGATGGCGCCGATATCTGCCTGCTGTTCGGGGGAGAGCTGCGCCCACGCGGCGGAGCCGTCGATGCGCGGAAGATTGCTCATACCGCACCCCCGTGAGTTTCCAGAATGGTGCGGCCCTCCGGCGTGAGGTTGCTTTCTCTGTCCAGCCAGCCGGCTCGCCGGCACGAGAATTCGGAGCTGCCCCAACCGGCGGCATGACTCCGCGTAAAGGGGCGGCCGTAGTCGGCCGGCAGTCCGGCAGCCCTATTGCGCAGGATCCGCAACTGGACCGACGTTGGCTTCTTGGCGCGCTTGCTCATACCGCACCGCCGATCTTGGCGCGGGCCGAGGTGATCCAGTTGCGCATGGCGCCGGCCGCGCCGCCGGTCGAGGAGGCGCGGAAGCCGCCGAGGAAAAGCGCGACGTCGGCGCCTGTCTCGCGCCAGCGCGCGCCCTCGGTTCGGGCGAGTTCGTCCAGGGCGGCTTCCGCCGCCTTCCGGTGCTCGCTGTAGGAAGCGAAGCGAGAGGAATCGATCGGCGGCAGCTTGTCGAGGATCACCTCCACGATGACGACCAGGCGCCGCAGATTGGCGATGTCGAGGGGGCGCTTGCTCATGACAGCACCGCCCCGGCGGGCGCGCCGCTCAACGCCTTGACTTCCTGCAGGACGAATAGCCGAAGGGATGACGAGAGGTTCGTGCTCGCCCGGTTGACGTCGACCAGGGCGATCAGGTCGCCGAGGGTCATGCGGCGTCGCGCCGCGATGGCGCGAAGCTCGGTCCAGAACTCGTCTTCCAGCGAGACGCTGGTCTTGTGCCCGCCGATAACGACGGAACGCTTGGCGACGCCGCTGGTGAAGGCGTGGGGATTGACTGCGATCATGGAGCGCGACCTCCGGTTGGGGATGGGTTCAGGCGGCCTGCTTCAGGCCACGGTCGAGGAGTTCGAGGTGAGCGGCGACGACGGTCAGCTCTCGGCCGGCGAAGCGGCATCGGTGCCGGTAGCGGCGGGCTTGAGCGCGCGCGGCGCGTGCCGCCTCCTCGGTCTTGAAGGCGAGGCGCGCGTCGATCGCGCACCGGTGCTTCTCGCCGAGGATGTGGACCCGGAGGCGGGGCCGGCCCGTGGGGCCGGGATGCTCTCCAAGAAGGGATGCCCGCCGCACGCCGACATCACGGATGACGAAGACGACTTCCATCAGCGCCACCTCACGCGCTCGCGAGGTCGATGGTGACGGTGGTCCAGGAGCCATCCGGCCGCCGCTTGCGGAAGCGCAGATACGCCTTCTGGCCGACGACGCGGATCGAGTCGCGGATGGCGTCCATGGCGCGCTGCCAGCGCTCGTCCTCGATCTCCATGGCGAGCAGGGAGAACAGTTCGCCGCGGTTGATCTGCCCTTCCTTCTCCACGCTGAACACGCGGTTCACGAGCGCGCGGATCTCCGGCCGGCTGTCGGCGCCCCATTCGACCAGGCACTCGTCAACCAGCTTCTTCGCGGACTGCAGCTCGGCGCCGAAGGCAATCTGGTCGGCGATCTTCACCTCGATCCGCAGGCTGTCGTCGTAGGAGCGGAAAGTGACGTTGCCCTTGGCGCCGCCGGCGCGGGCGCCGTACTGCTGCTCCAGCATCGATTGAAGGGCGTTAAGATCTTCGAAGGTGTGGCCCTTGAAGCGAGCTACCTGCGCCGAGAGCTCCTCGGCGAAGAACATCACCTTGCGGACGGTCTCGTCCTCCAACTGATGCTGGGCCTTCACTATGGCGATCGGGGCGAGGGCGCCGCGCGGATCGCGCATGTATGTCTCGTCGCCGACCTCGACGAGGCCAGCTTTCATGGCCTCAAGTACGCTGAGCTCGTCGATGATGACGTGACCACCGGGCTTGCCGGCGAGCGTGGTTTCACTGGCCATCGTGGGCCTCCTGCTCGGGATGGAAAAAGAGGTAGCCGAGCTCGACGAAGCGCTCGGTCAGCTTCGGCTCGATCTCGTCGAGCTTGTCGTCGGCAGCGCTCTCGCCCGCCGCGTCACCGGCCATGCCCGCGGCGAACATCTCCTCGCGGACAGCTAGGTAGTCGGCAGCGAGGCGCGCCAGCGCGTCTATGGCGAGGAATGCCTGCGCGAGATCCCGCGTGTCCGACACCGACAGGCCGATGGCCTTGCGCTCGCTCGCCATCACCGCCTCGGCCGCGGCGCGCGCACCGTCGATGATCGTCATCATGCTGATCGGAGCCGCGCTCATGCCGCCGCTCCCTTGCAGTGGGTGGCGAAGGGACAGCCGCCACGGCACGCCCGGTAGAGCTGCGCCCGCGTGGAACTGGTGGCCGCGAACGGGCGAGACTGTTCTTCGAGACACCGATCGCGCTCGATCTCGCCGAGCACGGGGCAACTGACGATGGCGCCGAGGTAGGCACCGCGGACAAGCTGCTCCAGTCGTTCGGTTCGGCCGGCATAATTGGCGCCGAGGACGTGCGAGATCTGCGAGCCGGAGACGCCGAGGCGGCGGGAGACTGCTGCTTGCGTATCGCGCTGGCAGGCCTCGGCGAGCGCGAGGATCCAGTCCGGCGGCGAGCCCCAAGCGGCCTTGGCCTTGGCGATGAAGTCAGGAGCCGGCGCCATCACACCACCTCCTTGGCCGGCTCGGCCGCCATCACCACAGATCGGTTCTGGTCCCAGACGAACCGCGTGTGCATGACAAGCGGAGGCAGCGGCCCCGTGTTCATGTTCGGCCTGAGCCGCCATATCGCGAGCGTGCCTTTGACGCCGCCCTTGCCGGGCCGCACCACGTCGAGGTAGTCGGCGGCGACCAGGCGCGCGATGTAGCTCTTGGCGGCGGGCAGGCTGACCGAGACGACATCGGTTGACGCGCTGAACGCGAGTTCACGCGCATCGAACTGACGCAGGCTGCGCATGGCGCGCCACATCTGTTCCTGCGCGGTCGGCAGGCATTCGGAGCCATCGGGCCGCACACGAGGCGCATCGACGGGGTTTTTGAGCAGGCGGTAGTGCGCCGCCGGAGGAAGCCCGCCGCGATCCGGCCGGTTGACGACTTCGGCAAAGCCGCCCTTCGCGAGGCGCCGGACATACCGCCCAACGACCTCGTGGTGTGAGCGCGTCTGACCGGTGACCATTGCAATGGTCCAGGGGCCGGACATGTCGAGCTCACGAATGATCTTCCAGAAATCCGCGAAGCCGCGCGGGATCTCCAGCCGAATTTCGTGCAAGCGAGGGGTCGGGGGGCGATGGGTGCTCATGTCAGCCCACCGCCAGATCACGGTCACCGCGCTCGCGCGGCGCTTTCGCCGTGTAGAATTCCGACCTGCCCCACGCCGACCGGTCGACGTGCTGAACGCCGAGATTGCGGGCGATATCCAGAACCCGACTGAGGTTCACGGCGATCCGGCGCGCGCGGCCCTGGCTCTGGCGACGGATCTCGTCGAGCAGCTCGGGGGCAATGGTGACATTCGGGCAAAAGGCCCGCGCCAGATGCTCGGTATCCTCGATGTCGCAGGGCTGGACCGGCATCCAGTCGAGCACGCGGTTGGCAACGCGCTCGATGCGCTCCAGCTTCGACGGGAGCTTTTCCTCGCCGATCAGGATGACCGGCGCGCCGGAATGATCCTGAATTTCGCGGACGAGCTCGATGTAGCCCTTGTCGACGATCTTGTCGGCCTCGTCGATGATGAGCGGCCGTCGCGCATTTCTGGCGAGAGATGCCTTCACCCTCTCGGCCATGGCCGCGACGGTGCCGCGGCGGGGCTCGCCGAGTTCGAAGAGGATGGCGTCGAGAAAGGCCGAGCGGGTCCAGCTCTCGCCGACCTCCACCCGCGCCGCGCGGGTCTTGTTCTGCGCGAAGATCGACGCATAGGTCTTGCCGTAGCCCGAAGGGCCGTAGCAGACGCCGATGCCCGGCAGGTGCGGCGCGCGGTCAATCAGCTTGGTCGCGAGCGCCATGAAGGCGGCGACGTTCTTGAGGGCGATCGGCCCATTGACCTGTGGTGTAGCGACGGTCATTCTGGTCTCCTCAATCAACTTCAGAACCCGGCTTCGGCCGGGTTTTCTTCTTCAAGGGGGTCGCCCCACGTCGCGGCGTAGCCCCGGTATTCCGACCCTTCGCGGTAGCCACCGAGCCAGATCAGATCGTCGGGATTCACATCGCGACCGGCCTTGAGAGCGGCCGTGATGGTGCAGGCGCGCTTCCAGCGGTCGTGGCCGGTCTCGGCACGGCGGATGGGGGCCACGTTGTCTTCCGCGAGCAGTTGGCGCTGGAGGTCGACGACGGATGCGGGGACAGGGCGCGGCTCGACGGGCGTGGTCGCCTCGATCGCGGCCTCGATGGCGGGAGTGGAATGCACCTCCTCGCGCTTGGGAAAGGCGAGCAGCGTGCCGGCCTGCTGCTCGCCCTCGCGCAAGATCGCTTCGGCGAACTCACGAGGCCGGAACTTCACCTTGCGAAGCTCGGCAGTCCGTTCGGCCATGAACGCCTTCTGCGCCGCCTGAGCCCGGGCAACGGCCTCGGCCGGATCGACGCCGGCGATCTCGGGGGCAATCGCCTCGCCGATGAACGTTTCGCCGGAGGGGTCGAACAGGTAGGCCCGGCCCATGTCGGCGGGGTCCATGCGCACCAGCACCTCGGTGCCTGGCAGAACGCCGGCGGCGATATAGAAGGTATGGTCGACCTTCACGCCCTCCTTGCCGACCGTGCGGATGCCGTTGCGCCCGGCGACCGGCGCGAGCAGCATGTCGAGAGCACGGGCATCTACCCGCCGGATAGGCGTGCGGTCGGCGCTCGCGACCTGGAACGGCGTCGCGCCGGCAAGGGCGCTGTGCGGGCGGTTTGCGTAGCGGCCGTTAGCCCAGCGATCGCAATAGTCCTGCAGCTCGGCCGCCGTGAGATCGACGGAGAACGCCTTGTCATCGTCCCTGCCGAGCCGCTCGGCAAACGCCTTGCGCCCCTCGATCGCCTTACGGTCGGCCACCGAGTGGCCGATGAAACCCGGCAGCGTGCGCATGAGGTCGCGCTGCATGGTGCCGATCGCGCGCTCCACAGTGCCCTTCTGCCAGGGGGAGAACGGCGCGGAGAGTTCGACCTCGATGCCGAGGGCGGCAAGCACACGCTCTGTGTATTTGGCGGTGAAGTCGGATCCGTTGTCGGTCTTCACCCGCTCCGGCACGCCCCATTCGAGAATGGCGCGCCGCATGAGTAACCCGACCGCGGCGGCACGGGGCGTCCTGGTGATCAGGACCATCACCCGACGCGGATAGACGTCGACCGCGACGTAGGTGTTGTAGCGGCCGTCCTTCGTCAGCGCGTCGGCAGGCGAAGCGTCAATGGTCCAGAGCTCATTGCAGCGGCTGACGAGATGAGCCGTCCGACCCGACACCCGCAGCTTGTTCTTGAAGGCATCGGGATCGGTGAGGGCGAGGAGCTCTGACTTGTAGGCTTCGCGCCACGCCTTCAGGGCATTCTGAAAGGTGCGGATCGTCGGTATCGGTACCGAGGCTCCGTCGACGTCGAGCATGTCGCCGAAGCGGGCCTTCACCACCGCGCAGATGTGGTCAGCCGACAAGAAGGGATTTTTTGCCATGGCGGCGAGGATCACATTGCGGACCCCGCCTTCGTTCGCGACGTCCAGCACGCCGCGGCCGCGCCGCGCGGCGCCCCTGTCGACCGCGAGCCGATGCGTGGCGCCGGCCGCGCGGGCCGCGCGCCAGCGGAAGAGCGTCCGGGGCGTGATTGACCGCACAGCGGCCCGCACCCAAGGCGCCACCTCGATCGTGCCGGCCTCGTAGCTGGAGCAGAATAGGGCGTCGGCCCGTGCGCGCGGCAGGCCGCTGGACGCGGTGAACCGCTCGACGGCAGCAAGTAGGGCAAGGCGCGCGTCGCGCTGTTCCGCGGCGTTCAGCGCGAGGCGTTCGGCCTCAGGCTCGGCCTCCGCGGTCGCGGCGATGTCGACAGGCACGTCGATGGCCGACAATTGCACCTTGGCGCAGGCGACACGCACGTCCTGCGGCAATGCCTGGAAGGCGTAAAGGCGCGGCCGGCCGGTGCCGGCACCGATGGTGAAAGGCCAGTTCTCGCGGGCGGCACGCACTTCCGCGCCGCGCTTCGTCAAACCAAGCGCGTCCGCAATGGCGCCGATCGACAGCGGCTCCATCATGCGCGCCCCCGCCATTGGCGCCGGCCGAGTTTCTTGATGCGCTCAAGCTGCTCGATCTGCTCGGCCGCCATCGCCTCTTGGATGGCCCCCTCGAAGCGGGCTTCGATCACGATCCGCTCGATCGGATCGGCAGCGAGTTGAAGCAAGCGAGCATCGCCGGTGACGGCGCAGAGCGCGATGACGCGCATGTAGGAGATGGTGTGCGTTTCCTTCGCCTGAGAAGCGTAATTGTCCAGCATCGCGCGGGAGACGCCTTCGTCCTCGCCGAGGAAGTCGTTCATGCGGTCGGCGATCTCGTCGCGGGAGAGCTCGCTCGCGCCGAGCGTTTCGGCGACCGCGCGGGCAACTTGGTCGCGCCATGTCGCCGCCCGGACCCTGCGCTCGTCGAAGCGCTTGACGACGGTGGGCGGCGTCCAATCGAACAGATCGAGCGTGTGCGGATCGCGGCGGCTCATACGCGCTCTCCGAACATCTCGGGGCAGCGCTGACGCAGCACATCCTCGTGCCGCCGGAGCCAGAGCAGTGTGCGTTTCACGGCTTCGAGGCGCCGGGTCCGGTACTCTGCGAGCGACGGCCCCATCTTCCGGAGGGCGATCTTGTGGTCGTAATCAGCCCGGCGCTCATCGAGCGTGGTGCCGACTTCTTCAATCTGCTGACCAAGGGCGACACGCATGTCAGCGCTCCTCCCGAAAGAGGACCGGGCGGACACGGCGCGCGGCAGCGCCCGCCCGGCTCGCAAGTCTAGGGAGGATGCGGGTAGCCCCGCCGCCCCACCACTGGCGCAGGTGGCGCGCTTCCCCGATGCTCAGAGGTGCGAAAACCGAGTCGAGGGAAGAAAAATGGGATGGACGGACGGCTTCGGCCTGATCAATAGCGGTATCGACACGGGGAAGGCCCTGGTCGCCAGCATCAAGAAGCTGACCGGCGCGGTTGATCAGGAGATGAGGAACGACCTCAACCTCAAAATCGGCGACCTGATCGACACGATGCAGAGGATGCGCGATGAGTTCGCGCTTCTGCGCGACCGCTTCGCCGATCTTGAGCGCGAAAACGCCCAGCTTCGAGAGTTTGAGATCGACCGAGAGAATTACGTCCTTGAGGCGATCGGACCGCACAGCACGGCGTACGTGCGCAAGACGGCAGGCGCCTCGAATGAGGCACATCCCCACCTCTGTGCCCACTGTTTCGATCGCAAGGAGAAGTCGATACTTCAGTTTGAAAAGCACGATGCGCGCACGGACGTGCTCAAGTGCCACGCGTGCGGCAGCACGGTGCATATATCGGCCGATCGCGGTCCGAGCGTCCTCTCGGCACCCGGCCGGCCGCGCGCCATTTGGTAGCTGCAGCGACGTCAGAGCCGTCGTATTGAGCAGTTGCGCGCGCAAGCTCATGCTGCGCTCCCGAACTCGGCCGGGATCGGCATGGCGCGCCAGAGCGGCGCGAGCGGATTGCGCTTGAGAGCCGGAGACGTGTTGAGCCAGAGGGCGAGGCCGGCTGCGATATCGGCGCTGCCGAACACGCGCACATCCTCGTGCCGGCCCGCTTCACCGATGCTGAACGTCGGGATATCGGGACCGCCCTCGACCTTGGTCCAGCCGTCCCAGTACACGCACCCACTCGGGTGATCGGGGGCGAGGCGACCGATGACGTACATCATCGCGCTCACCACCGGCCGATGAGCGAAAGAATGCGGGCGAT
>NZ_CACSAS010000016.1:0-2058 GCF_902703545.1 Starkeya nomas | reverse complement strand
CTGCGTAAATGGCGCGGCGAGCTTTTCACCTCCCATAACGCCCTGATGGTGGTGAAGACCATCGAGGCGTTCCTGGACGAGCTCGTCCAGCTCGGCGTGGTGCTCGGCTATACCCGCTACTTCGACCGCGGGCTGAACCCCAACGCGAACATGCGCCAGGGCATCCTGCGCATCGAGCTCCCCCACGAGAATACGCCGCCGATCTCCGACATGCAGTTCGGCATGCGCCCGTACATCGCGGCGTTCGACATCCTCGCCGCCGACATCCAGCGCGCCCTCGGCGGCCGCGAGGCCATCCCGCTGGCGGCCTGATTCAGGAGAGATCCATGCAGTTCGTTCGCAAGGGCGGCAACCTCTACGTCGAGGCTCGAAACCAGTGGCTCGGCCTCAAGAACTACCAGCTGCCGACGCCGCGGGTGAAGAGCGAGACCCATTCGCCGGGCGGTGGCATCATGGATCTCGACGTGCCGCTCGGCGCCATCGAGCCGCTGACGTTCGGGTTCAACACCATCAATGCCCAGCCCGATCTGCTCGGACTCTTCGGCATGAGCCTGACCCACCGCCAGCTGTTCACCTGCTACGAGATCCTGCAAGACGAGGAGACGGGCACCAAGCGCGAGCGCATCGTCACGATGCGCGGCACCTTCCGCGAGAACACGCCGGAGGAAATGCAGGGCCGCGGCATCAAAGGCTACGGCTATCAGATCGGCTCCATCACCGAATACGAGGACGTCATCGAGGGCTATGGCGTCGTCGCCTACTTCTCGTTCTTCCGCAACGTGTGGAGCGGTTACGGCATCAATGCCGGCGCCGACGAGGACAATCGCATCCTGCGCATTGCGGGCGGCGCCTGACGGCCGCTTGAAACTGCGTTCAATCCAGCTTTCCAGCGAGGTCGCAACGATGGAACTGTCCGGTGAAGTCCTTCCTCCCCCGATCGACAAAGAGCCGACGCTGACGCCGGTGAGGCCGCCGCCCGGATCGCCGAATGATCCGAACCGGACAGGCGGCGCCGACGCCTCGCCAGCCGAGGCGGAGAGCCGGCCCATCGCCGCCGCGGCAGTCGGCGACTTTGCTTTCGTGGATCCTGACAAGCGCGAGACGGTGGTGCCGCTGGAGCACCCGTTCACCCTCGATGGCGTTCGGTACGATGCCATCCGCGTTCGTCGTCTGACGACGGCGGAGGTCAGCGCCGTCATCGGCAACGGTGCGCGCAACATCGACCTCTTTGACGCCTATGCCGCCATGACGGGCCTCCCGGCCGCTGTCCTGCGCCAGCGGATGGACGGCGAAGATGGGCTTGCGGTTACGGGAGCCTGCTCCCGTTTTTTGCCCCGACTGCTGAAGGAAATGTTCGGCTTCAAGTGAGCCTCGCGCGTTGGCGTGCCGTTGCCGGCAGGGTCAGCGCCACCTTCAGCACGCCACTCGCGGACGTCATGGCTATGCACTGGGACGAGCTTCTCCTGTGGTGGAACGAGGCGCGGGACATCGACCGCGAGCGCTGGGCGCCGCTGCGCCAGCTGGCGGGACGCGCCGACAGGAGCGGTGAATGAGCCTCGACGTCTCGCTGCGCCTGCGCATGGTCAACCAGCTGTCCGGCCCGGCCGTCACGGCGGCGAAAGACATGCGCGGCATCGACCGCGCGGCGCGACAGCTCAACGGCGCCCGCGGCGGTCAGCGCCTCGCCGGCGATCTCACCAAGGTTGCGGGAGAAGCCAACAAGGCGGACACCGCTCTGCGCAAGGTCGACCGCGCGGCCGATCGGCTTCGTAACAAGCGGGCCGGCGTCTCGGCCGCCCGACTCGGCCTTCCGACCGGTGGCGCTGGCAGCGGTGTCCGCGCCGGGCTGATGGCGGGAGCAGAGGATGCCGCGGCGGCGGCCGGCGTCTCGCCCATGGTCGCCGGTGTCGCAGGCAGAGGGCTCGGCATCGCTGGCGGCGCTGCCGCGGCCGGTGTCGTTGCGATCTCTGCGGCTCTCGGCGCCTCGATCAAGCAGGCGATGTCCTTCGAGGACGCCATGGCCGAGGTCCGCAAGGCCGTCGACATGCCCGAGGAGGA
>NZ_CACSAS010000015.1:0-10593 GCF_902703545.1 Starkeya nomas | reverse complement strand
CACCGGTCTCCTGCTCCTTCAGTAGTCCGATAATCTGCTCTTCCGTGAACCGCGATGGTCGCATCGTCCGTCTCCGTAATCGACGGACTCTACCCAAATCTGGAGGAAGTTCAGGGTCTCAGGTCACCGGCAATTCCTTCAGACGGCGATGAAGCGTCCGAACTGAGATGCCGAGTTCCCGGGCAAGGTCCCGCGCCGGCTTCTCACGAGCCTGGAATGCGCTTGCCGCGCGGCGGAGTTCCTCTTCGGAGGTTATTCTCGGGCGCCCAAGCCTGCTTCCACGTGCCTTTGCGGCGGCCATGCCGGCGCGTGTCCGCTCGCTGATAATGGAGCGCTCGAATTCAGCGAGTGCTGCCATCATGTGAAACATCAACTTGCCACCTGAGGAGGCCGTGTCGATATTTTCCATCACCGATCGGAAATGGATATCGCGCTCACCGAGCTGTTCCATCAGTCCAACCAATCCCGACAGCGAGCGCCCCAGGCGGTCAAGCCGCCACACAACAAGCGTCCCACCCGGGCCAAGGCTCCGAAGCGCGCTCTCAAGACCGTTACGCGAAAATCGGAAACCGGATTGGCCGTGATCGGTGAATATTCGCTCGCATCCAAGATTCTCAAGGGCCTGAATTTGCAAATCGAGCTTTTGCTCGTCGGTCGATACTCGTGCGTACCCAATGATCATTTGGTCCTTACTTTCCAGCGCGGGAGGAAGGACACGGTGCACTCGGGACATATCGCCTTCTCCCGATGCCTCTTGCATTTCTCTAAAAACAACCGAGCTACCGGGCCCTTGACAAAAGGGGTCCTTTTTGGCGCATCCCCAGCATGCTCGCCGACCTCACAAATCACTCAACAATTTCAATGACCGAAGCTCGGTAAGGCATTGAAATTGTAGAATTGACGTTACGTTGTCTAAATCGACCGGTTTTGTCGCGGTCGTTTTCCATTAAAATCAAATACTTACAGCGGATTTTCGCGGCCCGTTCCGTGTCTTCGGAAGCGCCCCATCAGCGGTTCGCGCGTTGGGATGACGCGGCCGTATCTTCCGGCATCGTGTGAGGGGCGATGAATATCCGGTCGATGCTCCCTCCTTCTTTGAACATCGACGGGCTCGATGAGATCGAGATCGGGCAAGTTCTCCTGGCTCAACAGTCGGTCATCTCATCCGCCGACAGCGGTGAAATGCTCTGTGTGGAATGCCTTGCTCGTTTCATGACGAATACGGGCGAGATATTGTGCGCTGAGCGCTTCTATCCATCGGCCTTACATAGAGCCGACCTGCGCGCTCTTGATCGGGTTGGGCTGCTGCAGGCGCTCAAAGCCTTGGAATCCGATGAGACGAGGCCATGGACGGGAGCGAAAACCGAAGAGCCGGCCTCGGATGAGGCTCATCTTCTGTTTCTCTCTTATTCTGGTCGGCAAATAGGTAGCCAGCATCGGGCGTTGCGGCGGGCCCCGGCATGTTGGGGAGGACGGTGATGAATTCCGTCCTCCCCATACCCCCGTCTGTCGATTGCGAGATCTTCGCCGGGAAGGCGCTCGCTGCCTGGGAGGCGCTCGAAACCCGCTATGGGCAGCAACTCTCCATCGATGAAATCGACCATCTCTTCGCGCGGTTTGTGTTCGGATTGACCCAGCCGTTCCACGGCCACGACGATCCGCAGACGCACCTGCATGTGTGTCGGACAGTACTGGCCCTGAAGCTTTCGCCAGATCGTATCGATCGGACGCTGCATCGCGTGCCGAAAACCTCGGACGAATGGATCGCTACGGCGTTCGATTCAATCGAAGCCCTGGGCGTCAAGGGCGGCCGGGCACTTTCAGACCAACTCAAGACCACGAGATCAACAACGTAACCAGAAGCTCTGTCCTCGGACTGATCCGCGCAGCATTTGGAGGAATAGAATGCCCACCGATATTCAGCTTAACGGCATCGATCGGTCCGAAAACCGCAAGGAATTCGTTCGCAACTGGGTGGCCGGCGCTGGCGACAGCCGCTCGGTCCGCCGTCGCCTCATGGCCATTCTCAGAATGGCGCATCAGGCGCTCGGTATGGGTCGCAAACGGCTCGGCCTTGGTTCTCTCGGTGTCGGCGGCGCCATCGCAGCCATGTTGGAAACCCTTAGTATCGCCAATTCGACGGCGATTGCGCAATCGCTGATAGTGAGCACTGACGTTCCGGTATGCCCGAGATGCGGCCGACCGGTCGGCTTGGCGACGGCCGCACAGCGCGAGATCGCCCAGAGGCGGGCGCAGCTCGGTTTCCTGAGCGGTCGCGGCGCGCTCGCTGCCCTGATCCTTGGAGCCCTTGCAGTAGGGACAGTAGCTCCCAGTGAGGGCTGGGCGATGCCGGTTTCGATAGATGCTGGCTCTAATTGCCTAAGCGCCGCCAATGATACTGTTTATCGAAACAATCCGGGCGTTACCAACGGACCCGGAATGACGGCCGGCGGCGTTCGCACAGGCAGCGGCACCGGAACCTATGGTTGGGTATCGGGCTGCGCATCTACCGGACAGGGTCTTGGCTACACCTCTCTCGGAAGCTTCGCCAATGCTACCGGCACAGCCGTTACGGCTGTCGGCAATTCAGCGACGGCAACATCAAACTATGCGACAGCAGTCGGGGTGGAAGCCTCCGCGACCGGAGTTGCGAGCAGCGCTTTTGGCACTGGCAGCATCGCATCAGGGCAGAATACAATCGCGATCGGTGGTGGCGGCTCATCGGTCCTGTCGGCTGCCAATTCGACAAGAGCGACGGCCGACGGTGCGATTGCGATCGGTGTGAACGGGACGCGCGGTGCCCAGGCGACCAGCGCGAACAGCATCGCAATTGGCGGTGAATCAACATCAGGCGGCGTGGGCGCCTCTGCATTGGGTCTCTCTTCAACAGCCGCGGCTGATTACAGCACGGCCATTGGTCACCAATCGAATGCACAAGGTGAGGGTTCCGCGGCGTTGGGCTCGGGCGCGAATACCGGAGCAGAGGGTGCGACAGCGGTCGGCAACAATGCCTCCGCACAGGGGATAAGTTCCTTTGCCGGCGGGCGAAATGCCCTGGCACAAGGCGAAGCCTCCATCGCGATCGGTGGCGGCGAGACCGCCGGCGCCAGCGCGGCCGGCGTTGCCTCAGTCGCCATGGGTGCCAACGCGTCTGCGGTGACCGATGGTGCGATTGCAATCGGCCAGGATTCGACTGCACAAGGTGGCCAAGCCGTGGCGATCGGCGTCGGACAGATGGCGACCGGTGACGGCGCCGTCGCGATCGGCGATCCGAATGTTGTCAACGGCACTGGTTCCGTTGCCATCGGTGCAAACAATCAGGCTGCCGGAAACACGGCTGGAACCACCGCGGCGACAGGAGCTGTCGCGATCGGCAATGCGAACATCGCGACTGGTAACAGTTCGGTGGCGATCGGCAATGGATCTGTCGGCGGAACGCAGGGGACCGTAGGCGTCGCGATCGGTGAAAACGCCCGTGCACAATGGGGCGTCGCTATCGGTGAGGGCGCCACGACCAGCGACGGCCAGTTCGGCATTTCGATTGGACGCAACACGAGCGTCGGCCTTCGCGGCATCGCGATGGGTTTTGGAACGACCAGCACGGGTGACGGAGCGGTTGCGATAGGTGGTCTGGGAACGAGCGCCTCTGCCGTAGGCGGCGTCGCGCTGGGCGAAGGATCGAGCGCTAGCCGCGCAGGTTTGAACGGGGCAACCGAGCTTTTCTCCGGGACGGCCGTTGCGTCCACCAGGGGTGCGGTTTCTGTCGGATCTGGAGGCAACGAACGCCAGATCACCAACGTGGCCGGCGGAACGCAGGCCACCGACGCGGTCAATGTTCGGCAGCTCCAGGCTGTCGCGGATGCTGCCGAGGCAGCAGCAACGCACTATTTCAGCGTGAATGATGGTGGAACAACGGGAGCTAACTACAACAACGACGGTGCGACCGGGCTGAACGCGCTCGCGGCGGGCGTGGGGGCCTCGGCCTCGGGTGTCGGTGCTGCGGCGCTGGGCTTCGGCACGGTCGCCACCAATGACGGCGATGTCGCTCTCGGCTCGGGCTCGGTGACGGCGGCGGCTGTCGGCACCACCGATGTTGTGATCAACGGCACCACCTACAGCTTCGCCGGCACGACGCCGACCAGTACGGTTTCCGTCGGCGATGCCGGCGCCGAGCGCACCATCACCAACGTCGCGGCCGGCCGGATCAGCGGCACGTCCACCGACGCGATCAACGGCTCGCAGCTCTTCGCCACCAACACGGCGATCGACGAAATCGGCACGGAGGTCGGCGAGGTCAGCGACCGTGCGGTCAAATATGACGGCGCGATCGGGGATCCGAAGGACACGATCACGCTGGAGGGAACGGCCGGCACCACGATCACCAACGTGGCGCCGGGCGAGCTGAGCGCGACCTCGACCGACGCCGTGAATGGCTCCCAACTCTTCGCCACCAATCAGCAGGTCGATCAGAACACCACCGACATTACCAACCTCGGCGATACGATCACCAACATCGCCGGCGACACCTCGACCACCTATGTCGAGGCCAATGGTACCGGCATCCGCTACGTCCGTACCAACGAGACGGGACTGCCCCCGAGCGATTCCTCTGCTCAGGGACAGGGATCAACCGCGGTTGGCTATGACGCCACAGCAGTCGGTGTCGGCGCGCTCGCCCTCGGGCAGAATGCACTGGCCAATGAAGATGGATCTGTGGCCCTCGGCGCCGGTTCGGTGACCGCAACCGCCGTTGGAACTGCGGGCGTCACGATCGACGGCACGGCCTATACCTTCGCGGGAAGCACCCCTGTGAGCACGGTGTCTATCGGCGCCGTCGGATCCGAGCGAACCATCACCAGTGTCGCAGCCGGTCAGGTGACAGGCACCTCGACGGATGCGATCAACGGCTCACAGCTTTTCGCCACCAACCAGGCAATCGAGAACCTCAGCACAAATGTCGAGGCGTCGGCGACGCACTACTACAGCGTCAATGACGGCGGCACGGCCGGCGGCAACTACGCCAATGACGGCGCGACGGGAACAAATGCCTTAGCGGCGGGAGTGAACGCGGCTGCTGCGGGCGAGGAGGCCGCGGCGCTTGGCTACGGTAACGATGCTTCCGGGAATTTCTCCATCGCCATCGGCACCCGCAACACCGCCAGTGCCAACAACGCCGTGGCGATCGGCAGCGGAAGCGTCGCCAGCGGCGAGCGCTCGATCAGCATCGGGACGGACAACGTGGTCTCGGGCGACGATTCTGGAGCGATCGGGGATCCGACGACGATCACCGGCGGCGGCAGCTACTCGATCGGCAACGACAACTTCATCGCCGCCAATGAAGCCGGCGCCTTCGGCAACACCAACCTGTTGGCCGCCAGCGCCGAGGGAGCGCGCGTCGTCGGCAACAACAACACCGTCTCCGCCGCCGGTGCAATGGCCATGGGCAATGGCATCCTGATCTCGTCCGGCGCGACCGATAGCGTGGCGATCGGCGTCAACAGCCGTGTGGCGGTCGCCGATGGCGTCGCACTCGGCGCGGATTCCATCGCGGTGACCGGCGCGGGGGTGGCCGGCTATGATCCCCTGACCGGCCTGCCTTCGACCGACACGACCAGCACCTGGGTCGGCACGCGCGCCGCGGTCTCGGTCGGCGAGGCCGGCAACGGCATAACGCGCCAAATCAACGGCGTCGCCGCGGGAACGGCGGATACCGATGCGGTGAACGTCGCGCAACTGAAGATGCTGAATGACTTCGTTGTCGACGGCCAGACCCATTATTACAGCATCAATGACGGCGGGACCGCCGGCGGCAATTATGATAATGATGGCGCGACTGGGCTGAATGCGCTGGCGGCGGGCGTGGGAGCCTCTGCCTCGGGCGTCGGCGCCGCGGCGCTCGGCTTCGACGCGACCGCCACAAATGATGGCGATGTCGCCCTCGGCTCGGGCTCGGCGACGGCGACGGCTGTCGGTACGACCGACATCGTCATTAACGGCACCACCTACGCCTTCGCCGGCACCACGCCGACCAGTACGGTCTCCATTGGCGACGCGGGCGCCGAGCGCACCATCACCAATGTCGCGGCCGGCCGGATCAGCGGCACGTCCACTGATGCGATCAACGGCTCACAGCTCTTCGCCACCAATCAGGCGATTGACGACCTTGGCACGGAAGTCGGCGAGGTCACCGACCGCGCGGTGAAGTACGACGGCAATATCGGCGATCCCAAGGATACCGTCACCCTCGAAGGTACGGCCGGCACTAAGATCACCAACCTCTCGGCCGGCGATGTCAGCGCGACGTCGACCGATGCGGTGAACGGCTCGCAGCTCTTCGCCACTAACCAGCAGGTCAACCAGAACACCGCCGACATCACCAATCTCGGCGACACCATCAACAACATCGCGGGCGATACATCGACCACCTATACCGACGCCAACGGCGTGGGTATTCGCTACGCCCGCACCAATGAGGCCGGCCTGATACAGACGGACTCCTACGCGCAGGGCGTCGGCTCCACGGCCGTGGGCTATCAGGCGACGGCGACGGCGGAAAGCGCGCTGGCGCTCGGCCGCGATACGCAGACCAGCGTCATTGGCGGCGTCGCGCTAGGCGCCGGGTCGATCGCCGACCGAACCATCGCGCCCTCGACGGGCACCATCCCCGCGGGTTCGGCGATCATCACCTACAACACCACCGACAAGATGCTGCTCGGCTCGGTCTCGGTCGGCACGGACGACGCCTATCGTCAGATCACCAACGTGGCCGATGGTACGGACGCACAGGATGCGGTGACGATCCGCCAGTTGCAGGGGGCCATTGCCTCGGTGAGCGTGACGGCGACGCAGTATTTCCATGCCAACTCGTCCGCCCCGGACTCGCTGGCCGTCGGAACGGACTCGATCGCGGTCGGCCCTACGACGGTGGTGAATGGCGACAACGGCATAGGCATGGGCAACGGCGCCATCGTCGACATGACCGCGCCGGGTGGCACGGCGATCGGCCAGAACGCTCATGTCATGCTGGCCGACGGCATCGCCTTCGGCACCAGCGCCCAGTCGGGCGGCGAACAGGCGGTGGCGATCGGCGCCGGCGCGGTCGCGGACCATTATCTCGGCGTCGCTCTGGGCGCAGGGTCGCAGACCGCCGCTGCCGTGGGTACGGCCGACATCGTGATCAACGGCACCACCTACAGCTTCGCCGGCGCGACGCCGGACAGCGTCGTGAGCATCGGCGCGGTCGGTGCCGAGCGGCAGCTGATCAACGTCGCCGCTGGCCGGGTTGCGGCCGACAGCACCGACGCGATCAACGGCTCGCAGCTCTACGCAACCAACCAGGCCGTTGAGGCGATCGACGACAATGTCGCCGAGCTCGACGACCGTGCGGTCAAGTATGACGGCAATATCGGCGATCCGAAGGACACCATCACGCTCGAGGGCACGGCCGGCACAAAGATCACCAATCTCACGGCCGGCGACGTGAACGCGACCTCGACCGATGCGGTGAACGGCAGCCAGCTCTATGGGGTATCCAATAGCATCGTCACGCATCTGGGTGGCGGCGCCAGCGTCAACCCGGACGGCACCGTCAACGGTCCGACCTATGTGATGCAGGGCGGCAGCTACACGACCGTCTACGACACCTTCGCGGCAGTCGACACAAGCCTGACCAACCTCGGCGACACCATCAACAACATCAATAATGGTGGGGGCATCAAGTATTTCCACGCCAATTCGGCGGCGGCGGACAGTCAAGCCGTCGGCGCGGAGAGTGTCGCCGTCGGGCCGCAGGCGGTGGCGACCGGCGCCGGTAGCGTGGCGATGGGCAACGGCGCGACCACCGTCACCGGCGCCGCCGGCGCGGTTGCGATCGGCCAGGGAGCGACTGCCAACAACGCCAACGACGTCGCCCTCGGCGCCGGCTCGACGACGCAGGCAGCCGTCGGCACATCCGGCACCACCATCAACGGCACCGACTACGCCTTCGCCGGCGCGGCGCCGGTCGGCACGGTCAGCGTCGGTGACGCTGGTGCCGAGCGCACCATCACCAACGTCGCCGCCGGCCGGATATCGGCCGACAGCACCGACGCCATCAATGGCAGCCAACTCTGGGCCACCAACACGGCGATCGAGGACCTGACCGACGGCCTCGGCGAGCTGGCGGACGGCGCGGTTCTCTACGACAAGAACCCTGATGGCACGCGGAGCAATTCGGTCACGCTTATCGGCGGCGACCCGAACGCGCCCGTGCTGATCTCGAACGTCGCGGCCGGCGTCGCCAACACCGACGCGGTTAATGTCGGCCAGCTCAAGGACGGGCTCTCCAACACTCTCATTGAGGCGAACACCTACACCGACAACCGGGTCTCCTACGCGATCGACACCGCCAACAACTATACGGACCAGGTCGCGGTCTCCACGCTCAACCAGGCGAACGCCTACACCGACTACAAGTTCGCCCAGCTGAATCAGGACATCGGCGAGATCCGCGACGAAGCGCGCCAGGCGGCGGCAATCGGCCTCGCAGCCGCCTCCCTGCGCTACGACGACCGGCCCGGCAAGATCAGCGCGGCGGTTGGCGGCGGCGTGTGGAGTGGTCAGGGGGCCTTTGCTTTCGGCGCAGGCTACACGAGCGAGAATGGCCGCATCCGGACCAATCTTTCGGCGACGACCGCCGGCGGCAAGTGGGGCGCCGGCGCGGGCATCAGCTTCACGCTGAACTGATGCCATGATGATCCGGCAAGCCACCCTCGCTCTTCAACGAGGGATCCCCCTGGTTTGTCTGATCCTGCTCGGCGGCATTCCCGCCGCCGGGCAGGAGCCTGCCGGGCGGGAGTCTTCCGTACCTGCCTATCGGATCAAGGCGTCCGACATCGTCGTTCCGGCGGACGTCCCGCTCGGCCAGTACCGCCGGACCATTCGTCCCTTCGAAAATTGGACCCTGATCTGCGACGAGAACCTGGAGGCGCACCAGAAGGTCTGCAACATCACTCAAATCATCGAGGACCGCACCGGCAATACCGCCTTCAGCTGGTCGCTAGCGGCGAGTGAGGACGGAAAGCCCTATTTTCTGCTGCGCACACCGCCGACGATGCGAAGCGACGGCACGTTGTCACTGCAATTCGAGGGTCGCCGGTCTCCGGTCGAAGTGGCGCTGCAGGGCTGCAACGAGGTTGTCTGCGTCGGCATGGTGCCCGTCGGCCCGATCCTTCGGGAGCAAATCGGCCGGGAAGCGAATTCCCGCATTTCCTACGTTACCGCCACCGGTGAGACCGTAACCGTAACCGCATCGCTGAAGGGCCTCGGCAAGGCCCTGGCGGCGATCAATTGATCGAATGGCTCATGGCACAGCGATCCATCCACGACCGCATCATGTCGCGCGACGCTCGGCCCGGAAGCGCTCCCCGAGCGACCGTCAACCGTGAGGTCGGCAATGCGACGCGACGATCCAGGCGAACGGTCGCCATCGGCCTCGGCGTCCTCCTCCTGGCCGTGGCGTGCGGAGTCATAGCCTTGCGATTCACCGATCTCTCGAACCTCCTCGCGACGCCGGCCGCGGCCACGAAGGGGCCCGACGCCGCGCTTCCCGACACACCATTCCTGACGCACGCCAAACAGGCCGGCCTTGCCGCCTGTTCCAACGTTTACCCAGTGCTTGGGCAGCTTCTGACAGACGGTGCGCGCTACAACGTCGTGAGCACATGGAACGAGCAGGAACCGGACAAACATGCCATCCAGGCTCTGGTCGGGCTGAATTACCAGTCGTCGAGCTATACAGGTTCTGCAGGCGGGGTCGTGGTCGCTTCTCCGAACGGCGCGGCATGCGAGGGCGCGATGATCCGGGTCGCACCGTTGTCGGCAACCTGCGCGAGTGTGCCCGCGACCCTGCCGCAGGGAAGTACGCTCGCCAATACCCTCGGCAATGTCCAGGTCTACGCGCTCGCCGGAAATGGCGGGCAGGCGATGCTCGTTCCATCTGGGGGAGGCTGCGTCGTGGTGTCGATCGCCTGGGCGAGAGGCTGACTATGAGCAGTCTGAAGACAAATCGGCGGAAGGAACCCCGTGTAGGGTCGTTCTTGATGCTTCGGCCCCTTGTCGTGGTGATTGCCGCTGCGGCGCAATTTGCCGACCGCCAGTCCAGGTCGCGCTGGCCCGGATTCCGCGGCGATGCGGAGACGCGCCAGCATCCCATGCTGCCGGCATCTACTGCAGCAATGGGCGGTGGGGCACGACCAGCCCCGACCGACAGCTCAGCGGCGGGAGAACATCAAGGAGAGGACTACCAACGATGAACAGGAAAGCGATTGCCATTGCTGCCGGCGTGATCCTGGCCTTCAGTCAGATGGGATTTGCCGCGGATTTGACGCAGACCTACAACGAGCCTCTCTCGACGCCGGTCGAGCAGGTCGGAATCTGGGGCGCTATTGCCTATTCCCAAGCCGATGGTAAGCACGGATTCTTCTGGGTGTCCGTCGTCAGAACATTTGGCGCAACTCGCGGCGTAAATTAGCGGAGTGCGGGCCTCGTCTGGGGGGTGATGTTAGGCGGCGAGCTTGCGGTGCTGCAAGCGCCGATATTCGATGGTCTGTCGCT
>NZ_CACSAS010000014.1:0-476 GCF_902703545.1 Starkeya nomas | reverse complement strand
TGAAGCGCGACTTTTGAATCTGCAGCACGGGACACTTGATCCTGCACCAATCATAATGGGGGCAAAAGTCCCGCTTAAGGGGTCGGTAAGAGGCTCTTGAAGCTCTCTTACCGCGAACGGCCCAGAGACGTCCATGACGGTCATCCTCAACACCCTCGGCGCGCTGATCGATAACGGCCACGGCCTCGGGGTGCACTGCCTCAATCCGGATTGCCGGCGCCACGTCGAACTCGATCTGCCCGCGCTGGCCGCGAAGCTGGGGCGAGACCACGGCTCGATGCACCGAGATCTCGCCCCGCTCATGGTGTGCACGGCCTGCGGCCAGAAGCGGGTTCAGTTCACGCTGCTGGCGCCGAACCCCAGTCGGCCGAGGCGGTGACGGCGCAGGCTCTGTCCGCCTCCCTCAGCCGCTGGCAGGCGATCTCGAAATAGGCCGGCTCGACCTCGATGCCGACATACTCCAGCCCCCGTTCAGC
>NZ_CACSAS010000013.1:0-537 GCF_902703545.1 Starkeya nomas | reverse complement strand
CCGAAGCGAACCCGGACGGTGTCTGGCGACGCAAGGGCAATGGCTACGAGTACCGCTACGACGTGCTGCCGACCCGCGCCAAGCGCAAGCTGATGCTGGCGCAGCGCCGCGAGGTGGCGAAGGACGCACGCGCCGAGAAGAAGGCCGGCCTGCAGCGCGACGCGCTGTGGGACTGGTTCGAGCGGCTCCCCGAGGCCCGCCAGCAGAAGGCCCGCGAGCGGCTGGCCGCGCTGGAGGCGGTCGCCGACCTCGTCGCCGCCGGCCGGCAGCGGGACGTCGCCATGATGCACGTCGCCGCCGAGATGAAGGTCTCGCTGCGCACGCTCTACAACTGGGCGGACCTTGTCGCCGGCGTCGCCCGTGTCGACTGGCTCCCGCACCTCCAGCCTCGTCACGCGGGGCGGCTCGCCACCGCCGAGTACAGCGAGGAGGCGTGGGACTGGTTCCGGGACAATTACCTGACGCAGTCCGAGCGCAGCGCGGCCAAGGTCTATCGCGACCTTGAGAAGATCGCGAAGGCGCAGGGCTGGACGGTCC
>NZ_CACSAS010000012.1:0-3836 GCF_902703545.1 Starkeya nomas | reverse complement strand
TGATGACGCCATTGACGTATTGAAGCGCCTGATGGTCGGTGAGCACATCCGCATCGCGCGGCAGCTCGACCGTGCCGTCGCCGAAGGCCTCGACATAGGCGGTCGAGTTCTTGCGATACCAATCGGGTGTCGCCTTCACCTCGACGATACGCTGCTCCCCATAGCGCTGCTGCGCGACTTCGGCGAGGTATGCGCCGTTGCCGTTGGCGTCGAGTGCGCCGCCGGAGAAGCGCGGTAGCCGATCAGCGATGTAGAACAACACGTCCCGCTGCTGTTCGAAGGGCACGTTGCGGAGCTCGACGAGCAGCTTCACGCGGCGCACCAGGTCGCGGCCGAGCTCGCAGGGCATGATGGCGGTGACGTCGCCCGTGCGGGCGAAGTCCTCGCCGAAATAATGCGGCCGATGAGGATCGAGGGCTTCCAGGATCGGCTTGAGCTCACGCTCGCAGAAGGCGAGTGCCTCGGCACGGCGCACGTGTTCCGGCGCATTCTTGAAGTCGTCGCCGCATATCCAGCGGATGATAGGCGCGCTGTCGGCCATGCGCGCCTCGATCTGCACGCGCGACAGAGCGGCACCCTCGGCCTCGGCCGGGATGGCGTCGAGCTCCTGCCGCATGGCGGCGGTGCGCACGCCGTAGGAGCCGCGAACCTTCTTTTCCCATGCCTCCTCTGCCTCCGGCGACCAGGTCTTTCCGGTCACCAGGCAGACGCGCTTGAACAGGCCGTTTTCGACGGCCTTTGAAAACGGGATGAAGTGGCAGGAGAACGGCACCTTGCCGGCCTTCGCCTCACGGATGAGCTCGTTGAACGGGTTGAGCACGCCGTTGTGGGTGCTGATGACACGGATCTTGCCGCCCCAGATCAGCAGCGCGTTCACCGCGTCGATCACGCCGCGCACATCCTGGTGGAACGCCGCCTCGTCGATGCAGACCGTGCCCTGGAGACCGCGGATGTTCGCCGGCCGCGAGGAGAGCGCCTCACAGCGCCGGCCGCTGGCAAACGGCACGCGGAAGGCCGGGATCTGCTTCGGTGTGCCGTCCGCATTCAGGCCATCGTCGAACATGAATTCTTCGATCTTGCCGAGCTCGCCGGCGATCACACGGGCGAAATGCGCGACGTAGCCGATGAACTCGCGGCCTTTGTCCTTCGTATCGCCGATATAGAAACAGTTCTGACCGCCGGCGGAGACCTTGAGCGAGGCGATGAGCGTGTGATCCAGCGCTTCGGCGAAGGTGACGCCGGTGCGGCGCCCCTTCTCTCCGAGCTTCAGGTCCGACTCGTCCTCGATCCACTCGGACTGGTGGCGCATGAGGACACCCTCGGCGAGCGGATCGAGATCCTCGGGGATCTCGCCGCCACGCGGGAGCTCGGCCGGCAGGCCGTGATCGGTGCGGGCAAGGACCGGCGGACCGGCGACCTGATCAGGACCCGGCGCTTGCATTGCCGCCCTCCACCGGAGGCTTCGGTCGAACACCGAGGAAGTCCCGACGCAGCTGCGCCACCACCTCGGCCGAGAGCCCGCCCTCCCTAGCCACGGTGTCGATGACCTTCGCCGTCTTGGCGTCGTAGTCTGCCTGCAGCTTCCGGCGACGATCGTCCGAAATCTTCATGCCGGTGACGATGGCCTGAAAGGCACGCGCCAGTTCCATCGCGCCCTTGGTGCTCACGCCGCCTTCATCGGCAAGCTCCAGCACCAGCGTCTTCAGGAACTCGCCGAGCACCACCGAGCTGGCGTCGGTGTCGGTGTGGTCGAACTGCGTAGCGAGGCCCTCATACAGCGCCTTCGCCTCGGCCATCTTGCGAACGGCGCCGGCACGCCGCATCGACAGGCGATTGAGCGAGGATCGGCTCGCCTGCGGAATGTCGCTGGTGACACCGTTCGTCCAGGCCGCCGCCCGCAGGCGCTCGTTGACGCCGTCGAGGATCTCCAGCTGGGTCAGGGTACGCTCGGCGAGTTGCTCGAACGCCCACAGCCGAGCCTCGTCGCCCCATTCCGGCAGCGTATCCCAGAAGGAAAGGCGACCGCGCCCGTTCGCCATGGCTCATTCTCCCGGCCGGGACGGACGCTTGACGCCCTCGATGACGAGCTCGCGCTGAAGGTGCCGATGTCCGGTCTGCGTCAGCGTGGCGATCTTCACCGTCTCCGCGTCGACGAGCTTGACCGCGCCCATCTCCTTCAGGTGGGCCAGTTGCAGGTGCACCCACGGCCGATCGCGCGGAATGCCGAAGCGCTCCCGCAGATGGCGAACCAGCAGGTTGCTGTTGAGGCTCTCGTTGGCCTCCTCGGAGAGGGTGCGCAGGATGATGAGCCGGGCCTCCTCGGCCAGCCAGGCGTCAGGGTCGGTCACTTCACCCGCTCCTCGAACATGTAGTGGTGCACCCGCTCGGCCATCTCAGCGACCGGCTTCATGCGTTCACCGAGCGTGGAGACCTCGCCGCGCAGGCCGGTGATCGCCAGCTCCAGGCGATGGCTGGTGTCTTTGTCGGGCAGGTGCCGCATTTCCGTCTCCAGCTTGGAGACGCGCTGCTCGGTTTCGTCGGACTTCTTCTCGACCTTCCCGACGCGATCGCTCGCGGCCTTACCGCGCGCCGACGTGATGCTGTAGATCAGGGCGCCAGACGAGATGATCATGGCGCCCCAGCGGCCCAGAAACTCCTCCATCAGGCGCCTCCGACCGGCTTCCAGCCGCATTGTTTCTCGCCATACTCGTTGTGCGTGACGAGCTTGGCCTTGGTCGCGGCGGTCATCGCCGCGAACTCGGCCGCCGAGACGATCCACGGCTCATTCGTCCTGCACCACATGTCAGGGGTCGCGGCGCCCTTCGTCGTCGCGCACCCACCGGCGAGCGCGGCGGTCAAGCTCAGCGCCAGAAAGACCGGCAACTTCATCCTGCTTCTTCCCGTAGTCGGCGACGGCTTCCGCCGTATCGCGGTTGAGCTTCTCCTCGCGGTCCTGCCAGCCCTGCTGGCGCGCGCGCCGCAGCACGGCGACGAAGCCGAGAATGGCGGTGAGGACGGCGCCGATCTGGAGCGCGCGCTGCAGACCCACG
Source organism: Starkeya nomas (assembly GCF_902703545.1). Classification (NCBI taxonomy): domain Bacteria; kingdom Pseudomonadati; phylum Pseudomonadota; class Alphaproteobacteria; order Hyphomicrobiales; family Xanthobacteraceae; genus Starkeya; species Starkeya nomas. Next base: position 786 of record NZ_CACSAS010000012.1, on the reverse strand, counting down.
AAGCGCGCCAGCAGCGCCACGGCCGCGAAGATGACGGGAATGGAGAGCACCGCCCCCCACTCCCAGCCGATCCCGTAGACGAGAGCCTCGCGGATGCGGTCGATCATTCCGGCACCGGCGCCTTCGCCGGCCGGAGCGCCGGGACGATGTACTTGCGGACGAGGCCGACCGCGATGATGCCGACACCGATGACCATCAGGGCGCCGGCGGCGTAGCCGATCACGCTCGAAATCTCCGCATAGCCCCGCAGCGCATCCGCCTGGTCGGTCAGCTGCTTGCCCACCTCGGCGATGCCGATCGTGCCCAGGCCGCCGGCAATGGGCGTGGCGAGACCGGGCGGATCGGCGGCAACCGCCGAACCCGTTGCCGGGCCGGTCGCTTTCAGGCGCGCGGCGATCGAGGCCATGGTGATGTCGCCGGCGATGCCGTCCACCTTCAGGCCGTTGGCCTTCTGGAAGGCGGTCACGGCCTCGGTGGTCTTCGGGCCATAGCGTCCGTCGACCTTGATGTCGTAGCCGAGCTGGACCAGCTTCTCCTGCAGCAGCATGGTGGAGGGCGAGGACACCGCCGCCTTCCAGGACTCCGCCGGCGCCTCAGTGCCGCGGAGCTGCGGCCAGAGCTTGTTGAACCAGGCGACCCGTTCGTCATAGCCGTTGTAGCCGCCGTTGACGCGCTCCGTGATCGCCCGGATGTCGTTGATGTCGGCGAGGTGGTTGCAGCCGGTTCGGCTCCAGTGATCCAGCGCGCCGCGCAGGCAGTAGCCGGCCGTCTCGATCAGGCTCGGGC
>NZ_CACSAS010000011.1:0-767 GCF_902703545.1 Starkeya nomas | reverse complement strand
GGCACTCGGCAACATGGCGCCGGTCGAGTTCGCAATGAAATCCACGCTGGAAAAACAGGCCGCATGAGGCCACAAACGAAACCCAGGACTCTACCATAGACCGGAGGAGATTAGGGTCTCAGGTCAGATACTTTACCGGGAAATAATGACCGTAGATGATTTTCCCGTCCGGTACGGTTTCCGGGCGCAGGAGGTTCCCCAGGATCGGTGTGCATCTCTTATCCTGCTCCATCCGGAAATAGCTATCGTAGTCGAGCACGAGCCGCTCGGCGGCAATTTCCTCGATCATCGCGCGGACGCTGGTTCCGGCGCATTTCGGGACATGGACGAAGAGGCACCCCGGCGCCGGGGCGGGCTGGCGGAAAAGCGTGTTCATGAAGCCGCGCATCGACAATACCGGGGCAGGTGAAAGCTTCGATCCGTGTGCGAGCGTTACGGATCAGGTGAAAAATGCGAACCAGGGCCGTGCCGCGACGCTCGGAGCTACCACTGCCAGAAATGCGTCTTGAGAGGCGTGCTCAGATCGAAACGGTGCCTGAGCGGCTCCGGGGTCCGCATCAGGCCGGGCATCTGTTTCACATGCAGATTCTCCGCCGTGATAATGCGTCGGTTGTCGTGCCAGCCCTTGGCGATATCCTCGTCTGTCCGCCGTCAGCACCAATGGCACAGATTTGAGGTTGTGAATTAAGGAGGGTTGGGGCTTCGTCGTAGTGACGAAGGAACGAAGATGAAGACCCAACCCTCCTTGAAAAAATCGCCGGTAAAGG
>NZ_CACSAS010000010.1:0-581 GCF_902703545.1 Starkeya nomas | reverse complement strand
GGGCGGCACGGCGCATCCGCACCGCGCGCTCGGTGATGCCCAGTTCGGCGGCGATCCGGGCGGCCGGCGCGCCCTCGGCCTCCAGCTGCTCGAAGCGGGCGTTCAGCTGCCGGCGCATCTGCGCATAAGAGCCGCCGCCGCCGAGCGGGATGTCGAGCGGCGTCGTGCCGAAATGGCCGATGATCGCCTTCGCCGCCTCCTCGCCGACCGCGTCGTCCAGCCATGATCCCGGCCGGAAGCGGGACGGCAGCTTCACCCGGCGCCCGCCATAGCGCTCGGCGAGCGCCAGCGCGGCGTCAAGGCCGGCGACGTCCGCGATCGTGCGCAAGGTGGCGGGTAGCCAGGAGTAGCTCATGACCGGATGCGCAGCCCCCGTTCGGTGAAGGACAGGGACAGGCCGGTCGACCTGTTCCGCCAGACGACGCGGGCGGTCCACGTGCCGTCCTTCGACGGGGAGAGCTTGCCGCCCGAGCAGGAATATCCCTGCTCGATCAGGCCCTCGTGCATGATGGAGAGGCGGTTAGAGGCGGCGAGCACCGCGTCGAGCTGGATCGTGCCGCCCGTGCGGCGGCGACGGCGCT
>NZ_CACSAS010000009.1:0-2985 GCF_902703545.1 Starkeya nomas | reverse complement strand
CGCGATCCATGCCAACGCCCAGGCGATCGACCTGCGCGCGCTGCGGGAGCATGTGCACGAGATCGGCCACGTCACCGGCCTGCTCGACGCGCTCAACGCCAAGTCGGACAAGACGCACAAGCATGCGCTGAACGATCTTTCAGACGTCGACGCACCGGACCCGGCGAACTACCACGTCATGGTTCGCATCGGCGACAAATGGGTCTCGGCCGCGCTCCTGCTGGGCCACATTTCGGGCTGGGAAGACACCGTCGATGCCAAGATCGACGGCAAGATCGCCGCGCTTGCCGGCGGGGCGCCGGCGACCCTCGACACCTTCGCCGAGATCGCGGCGGCGCTGGGCAATGATCCAAACCTAGCGACCACGATTTCGACGGCGCTGGGCAACCGCTTGCGCTTCGACGATGAGCAGACGCGCACGGCGGCCGAGAAGACGCAGGCGCAAACGAATCTTGGCGGCACGGCGACCGGCCGGGCGGTCTTCGAGGCGGCTGACAAGGCGGCGGCGCGGAATGCCATCGGTGCCGTGCCGGCCTCACATCCACATCCGATCGGCGAGGTCACCGGCCTTCAGGCTGCGCTCGACAGCCTCGCTGCACAGGTCAGCGCCCGAGCGCTGGGTACGGACCTCGCTTGGACGAACGGTCAGGTCGCGAGCAAGCCGAATGCCGACAGCATCTCCCATGTCGGCCTTGCCAGCGGAGACCCGAACAAGCCGTATATGCGTCAGGCGTCCAACAGCGCCGTCCTGTATCTGCAAAGGGAGCTGGGCTTCACGCCGGTCAGGACGTGGGGCTCCAACCTAGTTTATTTTGGATGGAACGGCGGAAAGTTTGTTGGTCAGGTCGATGACTACTACGCTGGCAATATCGCCCTAGAGAGTTGGGTCAACGGGACCTTCGCGACCCTATCCCAAGTCAACAACGGCTGGGTGTCCCAGCAGTCCGCCGATGCGGTTGGCTCTTACAGGTATTCGACGACGGCGGGGCCGAGCATCACGTTCGGCGGCGGCATCGCGGGGTCCAGCCTGAACGGCGCGCCTCCCGGCACGTGGCGTTGCATGAGCCACCCAAGCGCCAACGGATCGACCGCCGGCATCTTCGTGAGGGTATCGTGATGACAGAAATCCCGTCCTTTACCCCGCACGAGATCAAGCCCGGCTCGGCGGTCTACAACGCGCACGGCACAATCGACTGCGAGCACCGTCCCGGCCACCTCAGCCTTCCCGAGGGGGAATGGTGGCCTTACAACGCGAAGCCGGATGATTGCGAGGAGGCCGGGCGCGACGTCTACGCCCGCCTGCTCGACGGCGAGGCCGGGCCGATCGCGCCCTATGTGGCGCCGCCGCCGGTGGTACCTTACTCAGTCACCCGAGCGCAGGCCCGTGTCGCGCTCTTCGAGGCCGGTCTCCTCGCCCAGGTCGACGCGGCCGTGGCGGCGCATCCCTACGAGCTGGTGCGCATCTGGTGGGCGGACGCCCTCAATATCGAGCGCAATCACCCGTACCTCGTCGCCATGGCCGTAGAGCTGGAGCTGACCGAGCAGCAGGTAGACCAGCTGTTCATCACGGCGGCGACGCGGGTATAGATGCGGGAAGCGCCGGCCCAGCAAGGAGGTCGGTGACACCTGTCACCGGCTCCGCTTTTCATCGTGCTCGCTAGCCTCGCCTTCGATCCTCCCACGGTCAAGGCGGAACAGGCATGGCAGCCCTCACTCGTAACCACGGCGTTCGCTTTCTCGATGCGGGCGAGGACGCTCGCACTGTCGTTACGCCGGACTTCTCGACCATCGCCATCGTGGCCGAGGCGGAGGAGGCCAACCCGGACCTTTTCCCGCTCGAAACGAGCGTGCATCTCTATGGTGACGAGGCCGACAAGATCGCCCGGCTGGGTGACGCCGGCGAGATCGGCGACGCCATCGACGACATCCTGTCGGAGGGCGTGGCCGGCTCGATCCTCGTGCACCGCGTGCCGAAGAAGGTCACGCGCAACGAGCAGATCGGCGCCATCGTCGGCGATCCGTCCGACCGCACGGGCATGTGGGGGCTACTCGACGCCCGGTCGCGCACCGGCGTGCGTCCCGGCCTGATCCTTTCCCCCGGAAACACCAACGACAATCTCATCGGCGCCACGACCGCCACCGTGACGGCGCAGGGCTCCGGCTACACCCAGGCGGCCCCGGTCTTCGCTTCGGCCGGGGCGCTCGTCGTGCCCACCGGCACCTGTGTCATCGAGGGCGGCAAGGTCATCGGTGTGCGCATCGACAATGCCGGCATCGGCATCACCGGGGCCGTCACCTGCACCATCGTTGGTGACGGCGACGGCGCCACCTGCGAGGTGGCCACCGGGCCGGTCGCCAATCCCGTCGCGCTCACCACGATGGCCGTCGCACGCCGCGTGCTTGGTATCGGCATCGTCGACGGCCCGAACCTCGACCGGCAGGCGGCCTTCCAGTGGGCGGAGCGCCTGCGTCGCGACGATGGGCGCTATCTCTACCCGATCGACCCGGCGGTCCGTCGCTTCGCGGTCCTCGACGGATCGGACGATACGATCCTCACCCGGCCGTCCTCGGCCGTGGTGGCGGCACTGTTCGCCAAGCGCGACCGGGCGCGCGGCGGTCCCTACTGGAGCCCGGAAAACCAGACCTCCAGCGGTATCGTCGGGGTGGCGCGCCCGATCTCCTATTACGACGGCGAGATCGACCACGAGGCCAATTTTCTCGTCTCCACGGCCGGCGTGAACACGTGGATCGAAGGCAAGGAGCTGTTCGGTTCCGAGACGCTGTCGAACGACAGCAACTGGCGCTTCATCAACAAGGTCCGCACCGAGAACGCCATTCGCGCCTCGCTGCCCGGCGCGCTGCGTAAATGGCGCGGCGAGCTTTTCACCTCCCATAACGCCCTGATGGTGGTGAAGACCATCGAGGCGTTCCTGGACGAGCTCGTCCAGCTCGGCGTGGTGCTCGGCTATACCCGCTACTTCGACC
>NZ_CACSAS010000008.1:0-1013 GCF_902703545.1 Starkeya nomas | reverse complement strand
TCGGGGCGTCGATCTCCAAGGCCGTGTCGCAATCGCTGAAGGGCCACGACCGCGACGAGATCGCGGCGCGGATGACCGCGTATCTCGACGAGCAGATCAGCGGCCACATGCTCAATGCCTACGCCTCGGAGGCGCGCAGCGAGCACATCATCAACATCGTCCGCTTCATCGCCCTGATCGAGGCGACCGGCGACCGGCGGCTGCTCGAATTCATCGCGTCCCAGTTCGGCTGGACCGTGATCGAACAGCGCTACCTGCCGGCGATCGAGCTGGCGGAGCGGCTGGAAAAGCGGGCCGAGATGGATCGCGAGATAGAGGCGAACCGGCGCCAGCTCAAGCGCGGGGGCGTGCTGTGAAAGAGTTCTTTTCTCCCGCCGAACTGGCTGATCTGAAGCTTCCCGACCTTCCGAAGCGTCGCGAACATATCGCCCGCAAGGCGGATGACGACGGTTGGCGCGACCCGGCACGGGAGTGGTCCGAAGCGAACCCGGACGGTGTCTGGCGACGCAAGGGCAATGGCTACGAGTACCGCTACGACGTGCTGCCGACCCGCGCCAAGCGCAAGCTGATGCTGGCGCAGCGCCGCGAGGTGGCGAAGGACGCCCGCGCCGAGAAGAAGGCTGGCCTGCAGCGCGACGCGCTGTGGGACTGGTTCGAGCGGCTCCCCGAGGCGCGGCAGCAGAAGGCCCGCGAGCGGCTGGCCGCGCTTGAGGCGGTCGCCGATCTCGTCGCCGCCGGCCGGCAGCGGGACGTCGCGATGATGCACGTCGCGGCCGAGATGAAGGTCTCGCTGCGCACGCTCTACAACTGGGCGGACCTCGTCGCCGGCGTCGCCCGCGTCGACTGGCTCCCGCACCTCCAGCCGCGCCATGCGGGGCGGCTCGCGACCGCCGAGTACAGCGAGGAGGCGTGGGACTGGTTCCGGGACAATTACCTGACGCAGTCCGAGCGCAGCGCGGCCAAGGTCTATCGCGACCTTGAGAAGATCGCGAAGGCGCAGGGCTGGACGGTCC
>NZ_CACSAS010000007.1:0-914 GCF_902703545.1 Starkeya nomas | reverse complement strand
CGAGCAGCCGGCGCGCCTCGGCTTCCGTGATCTGGCGGACACGGCAGAGACAGCCCCAGCCATTGGGCGGGAAATGCGTGCGCCAGAAAGGGTGATCCACCGGCAGGATCAGGCCGACCCAGCCGAGGTGCTCGGCGCGCGGCTCCAGCGCCGTGGTCTCGACGTACAAAAAATACGGCAGCATGCGCTTGGAGCGCTGCGCCCGCGCCCACTGGCCGGCGGCACGCGCCGAGCGCATGTTGCTCCAGAAGGTCACCTCAAGGCGCCGGGGAAGCGAGAAGTCCACCACCCTGGCCGGATCGACGCCGGTCGGGTCCGCGACGGTGCGCGGCCCCCACCAGCCCTGCGGCGTCAGGCGGTCGCGCATCTCGGCCCGGAACTGCTCGAACGTCATGCCGCGCTCAAGCGCCTGACCGATGGCCTGGTCGAACTCGCCCAGCACCCGCATCTCGGTGACGCCGGCGACGGTGTGGGCATAGGCGTGCTCCTCCGCCCAGACATCGAGGTGGCTGAAGCGCGGGCGCAGCTGCTTGCCGGCCCAATAGTCCAGCACGTCCTCGGGCGGGTTCGTGCTCAGCGACACGTCGGCCATGGCCTGTCAGTCCTCGACGTCGCCGAGGCCACGTGCCTTCGCCGTCGCCCGCGCGATCGCGTCGGCCAGCGCCGACCGATCCATCCGCGTGACGGCCTCCAGCATCGCCGCGCGCAGCTCGGCGTAGGAGGTGGCGCCCTCCAACGCCTCGCGCATCGGCTCGAACAGCGGATCGGTGATCGCGACCCAGTCGCCGAAGGTCTCGACCAGGATCGACACCAGCTCGTCGTCCGCCGGCGCGACCTGCGCCGCCAGCGCCGGGGCATGCCGCTGGCCGCAGCCGGGGCAGACCGGGTGCAGGGCGCGCGCCGTGGCCGGCGCC
>NZ_CACSAS010000006.1:0-1221 GCF_902703545.1 Starkeya nomas | reverse complement strand
TGACCTGAGACCCTAATCTCCTCCGGTCTATGGTAGAGTCCTGGGTTTCGTTTGTGGCCTCATGCGGCCTGTTTTTCCAGCGTGGATTTCATTGCGAACTCGACCGGCGCCATGTTGCCGAGTGCCGAGTGTGGTCGGTGATGGTTGTAATCCTCCTTCCATGAGGTGATGACGCTGCGGGCCTCGGTAAGCGTCGAGAACAGCGTGTCGTTGAGACACTCGTCCCTGAAGCGGCCGTTGAAGCTCTCGACGAAGGCATTCTGCATCGGCTTGCCCGGCGCGATGTAGTGCCATTCGACGCCGGTCTGCTGGCACCAGCGCAGGATTGCCATCGAGGTCAGCTCTGTGCCGTTGTCGGAGACGATGGTGTCCGGCCGACCGCGCCAGCGCATGATAGCATCCAGTTCGCGCACGACACGCAGACCTGACAAGGACGTGTCGGCGATCAGCGCCAGGCATTCCCGTGTATAATCGTCGACCACGGCCAACACCCGGAAGCGACGGCCATCGGTGAAGGTGTCGGAGACGAAGTCCAGGCTCCAGCGGGCATTGACGCGATCGGGAACGAGCATGGGTCTGCGCGTGCCCAGCGCCCGTTTGCGGCCACCGCGACGGCGCACCTGCAGCTTCTCTTCCCGGTAAAGGCGCCGCAGCTTCTTCTGGTTCATCACGATGCCCTGACGGTCCAGCATGACGTGGATCCTGCGATAGCCGAACCGCCGGCGCTCCGCCGCCACCGCCTTCATCGCCTCGCGCAATGGAGCGTCGTCCGGACGGATGCTGGCGTAGCGCACCGTCGAACGGTCGATCCTCAGAGCCTGGCACGCCCGACGCTGGCTCACCCCATACACCTCGCAGGCATGAACCACCGCCTTCCGCTTCGCATCGGGCGTCACCATTTTTTTGCAGCGACATCCTTCAGGATCGCGTTGTCGAGCATCTGTTCGGCGAGCAGCTTCTTGAGCCGGGCGTTCTCGTCCTCCAGAGCCTTCAGGCGGCGGGCATCCGACACCTCCATCCCGCCGAACTTCGCCTTGAACTTGTAGAAGGTCGCTGCCGAGATGCCGTGCTTGCGGCAGACATCCACCGTCTTCGCACCGGTCTCCTGCTCCTTCAGTAGTCCGATAATCTGCTCTTCCGTGAACCGCGATGGTCGCATCGTCCGTCTCCGTAATCGACGGACTCTACCCAAATCTGGAGGAAGTTCAGGGTCTCAGGTCA
>NZ_CACSAS010000005.1:0-555 GCF_902703545.1 Starkeya nomas | reverse complement strand
GATCGTCGTCTTCTTCCGGCTCGGACACGCCGATGCGCTGGCGCATCTCGCGCTGGCTCACCTTCAGCCCCATGGGCACGAGGCGCGCCACGGCCTCGGTGAGCTCCTTCACGTCCTCTGGCTCGGCTACGGGCAGCGTTGCCTTCGGGTAGCGGTCCTGCGGGCCGAAGTTCAGAGACACGAACCACGGGATCAGATCGCGGTTGAGCGTGTTCGCCAGCTGGCGGCAATCGGCCTGGGTGATGTCCAGGCGCACCTTGTCATGGATCTTCGCCTGCGCCTGCGACGAGCCGTCATCGGCCGTCATCGTCTGCCCGACAACGAGCTTTGAAACCTGTTTGTCGAGATATTCCAGCAGTCCGCCGAAAACCGCCTCGCCCTTCGCGCCCTGCGCCTCGATGAACTGGATGTCCATGCCCAGCGGGATAATGGCGGCCGCGTCGTTGGCGATGCTCGCCACGGCCCGCAGCAGCGCGCGCTTGTCGGTCTCGGATGCCCCCGCGTGATACTTGCCCACCCGCATGGGGATGCCATAGATCTCGGCGAAGGCGGCCC
>NZ_CACSAS010000004.1:0-766 GCF_902703545.1 Starkeya nomas | reverse complement strand
TGCGGCCGACGTGCTCGGCTCCTTCGTGGTCGAGCGCGTCTCCGATCTGAGCGAGTACAACGGCCAGAAAATCGCGTTTGAAGTGGAGTTGAGGGCGGCATGACGGTGGACCGCATCTATCGCGTGACGCGCGACGGCGAGCGCCTGGACCGCATTGCGCGCGCCGAGCTCGGCACTGAGAAGGGCGGAACGGTCGAGGCCATTCTCGACCTCAATCCGGGCCTTGCCCGCAAGGGGCCGCACTTTGCTGTTGGCACCCTGATCAAGCTGCCGCCGCGCGCGGCCTCGACGCCGGCCGGCCGGCCCGTGCCGCGGATCTGGGGCAGCTGATGCTCACCCCTATCTTTCAGATCTACAAGGGCGGCGAGAACCTGATGGGCTCGATGGCGAGCTACTTCCTCGGCGCCTCGCTCAACGACGAGGTTGGCCTGCAGAACGACGAGCTGCAGGTGTTCGCCAATGACGATCATCGCCAGCTGCCGCTGCCCCGTGAAGGCGACCTCCTCCACCCCTACGCCGGCTATCTCGAAACGCACGTCCTCCCGCTCGGGGCCTTCAAGGTCGAGCGCTGGGGCACAGGCTGGGATGGCGGGACCGAAAAGATGGTGATGACGGCGCGCGCCGTCACCTATGCCGGCAAGGTGAAGGCGGGCGGCACCCAGCATTTCGACGACATGTCGCTTGCCGACATCCTTTCGGATGTCGCGCGCTCGGCCGGCCTGACGCTGGCCATCGATCCGCAGCTCGCGGAGGTGCGTATTCCCTA
>NZ_CACSAS010000003.1:0-18597 GCF_902703545.1 Starkeya nomas | reverse complement strand
CACCGGTCTCCTGCTCCTTCAGTAGTCCGATAATCTGCTCTTCCGTGAACCGCGATGGTCGCATCGTCCGTCTCCGTAATCGACGGACTCTACCCAAATCTGGAGGAAGTTCAGGGTCTCAGGTCAAAATGCGTGAAAACAATGATCTAGAGCATTTTCGGCGAACTGGAATTCGCCGGAAGTGCTCTAGGACCTGTGACCTAATCTCTTCCCGGAGCGCTGCCTCCTTTTGGAGGAGGTGATGGGGCGCGCTGCGATCGGGCGGATGATGAAAGGGCATTGGTTGGAGCCTTGCTGCCGGCCGGCCCCGGACAACCGCCGTTTTCCGAATGGAGTGCTCTATGCGCCGCGGGTCACCCATCACTGCGACATCATCGAGACCGGAACGAGAGCGGGCGCTTCAAGAACAGGATCTGACCTCGCTCCGCGATCCCTCCCGGTGAGCCCTTTTGCACGCCGATCAGGGCGCCCGTTCCAACGCCGTTTGAAACCGATCGGTCTCGGAGGTTCGCACCTCGATCGGTCGGTATCTGACCTTCTACAACGGCAGGAGGCCTCTCCAGAGCCCGGCACGGCGGACGCCCGATCAAGCTTACTTCAATGCGCTGCAGCCAGTTCCGGTTGCGGCATAAAAGGGGCTGAGCCCGACTTAAAGGCAGCCCTGAAACCGTTCAGACAAACCGAGCCGGCGCTCTAGAATTTAGGAATTCCCGATCCCGGCAAGGCACCGTTCGATGAGCGCGCCGACCGCGAAGAGGCGATGTTCCTCATATCGGTGCGCAACAAGCTGCATACCTATCGGCAGTCCGTCCCTGCCTGCCAGCGTCGGCAACGTCAGGCAGGGGACATGCAACGCGGTCCAGCCTGCATTCATGATCGAGTTTCCGGTACTCTCCAGCCCACGCGGCGCCTGGCCGGTCGCCGCTAGGCAGATAATTGCATCATAGGAAAGGAATAAAGCGCGAAAGCGGCGCCGTAGATCCTCCAAGCCCAACATCGCTTCTGCATGTTGTTCGGGCGGCAGAGTGCGTGCATGGGCTATGCCTTCGCGCAATGAGGGGTGAATGAGGTGCCCCCAATCACGCCAGTCCGCGAAAAGGTTCCGGCCAAGTTCGTAATCATGCACGCGCCTGCAGAGTTTGGATGCCTCGGCCAGTTCCGGCCAGTGGACGTCCTCCACCACCAAGCCGGCGGCCCGCAGCCTCGCCACACCCGACTCCATGGCGACCTGCGCGTCGGTGTCCGCCTCGCCCCAGTACGGTCCCCGCAGGAAGCCGAGTCGGCCGGTTAACGGATAAGCTCGGTCGGGACCCGGTACCAGGGCACGATAGACCAGTTCTACATCCGTGACGCTTCGCGCGAACAGGCCGACCGTATCGAGGGAATCGGCCAGCGGTTTTATTCCCGCACGGCTAAGTCGTCCGAAGCTCGGCTTGAAACCGACCACGCCACAATAGGAGGCCGGTCGGATCACCGAGCCCAACGTTTGCGTCCCGAGCGCGACCGGCGCCAGACCGGCCGCGACTGCGATCGCCGAGCCGGCGGAGGAGCCACCCGGCGTATGGGTGGGGTCGTGCGGATTGACCGACGTCGTTGGTGGCCATGTCGCGAATTCGGTTGTCGCGGTCTTGCCGAGGACGAAGGCGCCGAGCGCTCGCAGTTCCGCGACGATCGCCGCGTCGCGCACCGGGCGATGTCCGGCATAGGAAGCCGAGCCATAGGCTGTAGGCATGTCGGCGGTATCGAACAGGTCTTTCACTGCAACCGGAAGGCCGGCAAGCGGCCGCTCGGCATTGAGCGGCCCCATCTCGGCATAATCGGCCGGTGGAAATTCCGGCACATGAACGAAAGCGCCGAAGCGGTCCCCGGCGCGCACCGCGTCGCGGGCAGCAAACCAGTTTTCTGCCGGTGTCATCCCCCCGTCAGAGAGGCCGGCAAGCATGCCGACCGCAGATAGCCGGGGATCGACGACAGGAAGGGTGCCATGAGACAAAGCGATGCAATCCCGGAAATTTTCACAGACAGTGCGTTAACTAGAGCCGCCGTTCCGTTGCCGTGTCTTAATACCAGCTTCGGCGGGCGTCGGAGCCCAGCATTTCGCCATACATGTCAGTACGGCGATCGCGCAGCGGATGGTTGAATGTGTTCAGCGCACGCTTGCGCCGCGCGTCGGCCAGATTGAGGTCGACCATCAGGACCTGTTCCTCGGTCGCGCTGGCCGGCCCCGCGAGCGGCCAGCCGGTTGAATCGACGATCAGGCTACAGCCGAGAAAGGGCTGACCACGTTCGTTGCCCACGCGATCGGCGGCGGCAACGAACATGCCGTTTGAGTGCGCGCCAGACATGGCGAGGATGTTGGCCATCACCGGAAGGTTCACGGGCTGTTCGGGCATCGGTACCCAGTTGGTCGGCACGCAAAGGATTTCCGCTCCCTGAAGTGCCGCCAGACGATAGGTCTCCGGGAACCAGCCATCGTAGCAGATCGCGACCGCGATGCGTCCGAGCGGCGTGCGCCAGACTGGGATGCCGAGGTCGCCTGGCTCGAAAAACAGGTTCTCCTCTCCCCACAGATGGTTCTTGCGATACGTGCCGAGAAAGCCCTCTGGGCCGATCACTGCCGCGGAATTGTAAAGCGCGGCGCCATCCCGCTCGGCGATACCTGCGACGATATGGAGCCCGAGGCGGTGCGCGACTTCGATCCACGCGGCGCAACTCGGCCCGGCTGGCAGTTCCTCGGCGAGGTCATGGGCTTCGGCACGTTCGTTGAATACATAGCCGGAGTTGCACAGCTCGGGCAGTACAATGAGCCGCGCGCCGCCCGCCGCCGCCGCTTCGATCCGCGCGACTGAACGGGCGATATTGGCCTCCTTCTGGCCGATCTTCGGTTCAAACTGCAAACAGGCGACGCGAACGAGGGCTTCGGGCGGTTTTTCCTGCATGGTGCGTACGTCCTCGGTAATCATGCGGCCATGGGAGGCACACGCTTCCACCAGTCGTGCGCCTGCTCGTAATGATGCGCAACCTGGAGCAACAGGTCTTCGGCGAACGGACGAGCGGCGATCTGGAGACTGATCGGCAGTCCGCGCCGATCGAACCCGCAGGGCAATGCGATGGCTGGCAGGCCCGTGAGATTGAACGGGTAGGTGAGGCGCCACGAAGCGGCGAGCACGCTCTCTTGCTGCCCGGCAATGTCGACCGTCGCTTCGTCGATGCGCCAAGCGGTCAGCGGGGAGGAGGGTACGACGATGACATCGGCCTCCTTCAGAACCTGTGCCATCTCGTTCATCATCAGCATGCGCGCCTGCTCGGCCTTGAGATAGTCCGGCCCGGTCACGAAGCGGCCCATCTCTACCAGGTCGCGCACGTCATCGGCGAAGCCGGCGACGTGGCCGGCAGCGATGCTGCGGTCGTGATAGGCGGTCGAGGAGGCAAGCTCGATGGCGAAGATTGCACCGAGCCCGTACTGTAACGTCGGCACCGACACGTCGCGTACCATGCAGCCGCGTGCGGCGAAGAAGCCGATGGCGTCCTCGACCGCCGCGCTGACGTCCTCGTCCACCGCGTCGAAGAAATGATTGCGGATCACCGCGATCCTGACATCGTTGATCTTCTCTCCGAGGCGGGCCGCGTAGTCGGGAAACGGTTTATGGCTCGCTGCCGGATCGTTCATGTCCGGTCCGGCCAGCGCTTGAAGCATGTGGGCGGCATCTGTCACGGTCAGGGTCAGCGGCCCGGCATGGTCCAGCGACCACGAGTGCGGGACGATGCCTGAGCGGCCGATGCGGCCATAGGTCGGCTTGAGCCCCACCACGCCGCACAGCGCCGCTGGAATGCGGATTGAGCCGCCCGTGTCGGAACCCATCGCCGCCGGGCACAGCCGCGCTGCGACAGCGGCACCCGAGCCGCCGCTGGAGCCGCCCGGCACGCGGGCGAGGTCCCAGGGATTGCGGCAGGGCGGCGTGACATTGCCCCAGGCGAATTCATGCATGCGCACCTTGCCGATCAGTACGGCGCCTGCCGCCCGCAACCGGGAGACAGCATGGCTGTCCTGCATCGGAAACGTCAGTTGCTCGACCGCGGTGCCGGCCCGCGTCGGCAGATCGGCCATCGTGTAATTGTCCTTGATGGCAATGGGAATGCCGTGCAGCGGACTGCGAGGTCCCCGGCGGGCGATTTCCTCGTCGGCCGCGCGGGCTTCCTCGCGCGCTGTCGCCGAGAGGGCGACGAAGCTCTGCAACTCGCCATCGAGTCGGCCGATGCGGGCTAGATAGGCCTCGACAAGTTCCACGCTCGACACCCGGCGGTGCGCCAGCAGCTTGGAAAGTTCGTCGATCGGCAATTGCCAGAGTTCGTCGTTCATCGGCATACTCACAGATACGGAAGGCTCGGATCGAAAACGACCGGCGGATGCACGTCCGAAAGGTCAAGCGCGCGCAGCTTGTCGATTTCCGCGAGCACGGGCTTGAACTGCGCCAGCAGGTGCGTCACGCGCCGGGGATCGCGTTCGAGACCGATCACCTCGGTCAGCAGGTCGAGCGCCTGCTTTACCGGCGCGCCGGGCCGCTGGGCGGGGGCGTGCAGCAGCATCGCGACGACGTCGTTCGGCACCGGGCCGGCGACGGTGCCCCTTCTCGGCATGCCGGCGACAAAAGGCAGGAGCTGGAGGCGCGCCACCTCAAGGATCCGGCGCAGATCTCCGACCGGCGTGGCATGCTCGTCAACCCTCAGGTCAAGCAGGGCATAGTCCTGGTCGGCCACGATTCTCAGCGCGGCGGACTGCTTGCCGCGCTTGTCGCCTCCTGCGGCATCGCCGGCTTCGAGCGCGCGCATCAGTCTCTCGTCGAGCTCATGATCGGTGCTTGCCTCGAAGGCCTCCACCATGGCTGTCACCACCCCGGGACCGGCAAGCATGTTGCCCTGTACGGCATAGCCCTCCCCGGTGTGCTGTCCCGCCCAGCCGGTACAGGCCTCACCGGTCCAGGCGGCGGCGCCTCCTCGCGCGTCGACCAGGCCGAACTGGCGCAGATCCGTGCGGTCGTCGATCTCCAGCGCCGCCGCGAGAGCGTCCGGCGCCGGCAGCCCTTCGGCGAGCCGGTCGAGCACGTGGATGGCGAGATAGGGGTTGACCCAGGACTGAGTGGAAACCGCGCCGACGCCAGCACGCATGTAGGGGCACATGGCGCCGACCGCCGGCACCGCCGAGGCTACAGCGACGCCGAGCTGCCCGGTGCGCGGACAATGAGCGACGATGGAGAAGGTATTTAATTCGAGCATGAGCTAAACCGAGAGATGAGCTATGACATTGGCGCGGGCTTCCGGCGCCTTGGCAGGACCGCTGTCGACGATCTCGCCGAGCTTGAGCACGGCATAACGATCGGCGAGCGCGAGCGCGAAGCTGACATGCTGCTCGACCAGCAGAAGGGAGAGCCCGGCCCGAGCGCGCTCGGCGAGCAGTACGTCGCGCAGGCGCTCGATCATTGAGGGCTGGAGCCCTTCGCTGATCTCATCGATAAGCAGCAGTCTCGGCTCCGACATAAGCGTCCGGCTGACCAACAGCATCTTTTGCTCGCCGCCGCTCAACGTGCCGGCACGCTGCTTCAGGCGCTGGGCGATGAAAGGAAAATAGCTGGACATATGCTCGACGCCCCGCCTTATCCGCGCGCGGTCGTCGACCGCGATGCGCAGGTTTTCTTCAACCGTCAGATCGGCGAACAGAGGCAGTTCTTGCGGCGTATAGCTCACGCCGCGGCCGGCGAGCAGATGCGGCGCGACGCCGGTGATATCGGCGCCGAACAGCGTAATGCGTCCGGCACGCGGGCGCACGAAGCCCATGATAGTCTTGAGCAGCGTGCTCTTTCCCATGCCGTTCTTGCCGACGAGCGAGACGATCTCTCCCTCCGCGACGGCCAGCGAGGCCTCGCGCAGGATGACCGCGCCACCATACCCGCTGGAAACGGAATCGATCGTGAGTGCCGCGCTCATGCGGGAGCCCTTTCGTCCTGCCCGGCAGCGCCCTTGCCGGCATAGACCGCGTGAACGAGTTCGGAACTCACGACTTCGTCGACTGTCCCGTCGATAAGCACCGCACCCTGGTGCAGCACGACGACGCGCGAGGAGATTTCGCGCACGAAGTCGAGATCGTGCTCGATGATCACGACACTGACGCTCTCGCTCCGGCACAGATCGACGAGGATGGAGCCGACCATCATGCGCTCTGGCTTGGTGAGGCCCGCGGTCGGCTCGTCGAGCAGCAGTACGCTCGGCTCCAGCGCGATGACCATGGAGAGTTCGAGCGCGCGTTTCATGCCATGGGAGAGGTTGCGCGTCTCGTGATCGAGCATCGCATCAAGCCCGGTAGCCTCGACTACGCGCAGCGCCGCCTCCGGCAGGCAGATTTCGCGGCTGCGTGTGAACAGGTGCGGCCGCTCCCAACGGGTACGGGCGAGGCGCAGGCAGTCGGCGACCGTCAGCGTCTCGAACAGGCTGGTGTTCTGGAAGCTGCGTCCGAGCCCGAGCTCGACGATACGGTGCGGAGACAGCCGGCCGATGCCGTTGCCATTGATGGCGACATGACCGGCGGTACGTTCGTGGCCGTCGCTTATGCAGCGCATCAGTGTGGTTTTGCCGGCACCGTTGGGGCCGACCACGCTTAGCAGCTCTCCGCTGCCGACCGTCAGCTCGACGCCGGACAGGACCTTCAGACTGCCATAGCGCCGGTCGAGACCGGAAATTGCCAACGCCATCGCGCCGGATTGGCTCGCAAAGCCCTTCGGCTCGACGCGGCGCAGCCGCAGGCCGCTGACTCTCGCCGTCTCACGGCGCCGGAAGCCGCCAAGCAGGGAACCCAGCGTCGGAATGAGGCCACGGGGCAGCAATATGATCACCGCCACGAAAACGGTGCCGACGATCAGCTTCCACAGATAAGGCAGCTCGCCGCTGAGATAGGAACTGATACCGTCGATACCGATGGTGCCGAGCAGCGGGCCGACGAGTGTGCCGCGTCCGCCGAGCGCCGTGTAGATGATGAGTTCGGTACCGAAGACCAGACCCGTCATCTCGGGTGCCACCACCATGCCGAAGCAGGTGAAGACATAGCCGGCCATTGCTGCCACCATCGCCATGGCGGTGAACAGCACAATCTTGATGCGGGGGGCGTTGATGCCGAGATAGGAGCAGCGCGTCTCGTTCTCGCGGATCGCCACGAGCACGCGGCCGACATCGCTGCGGACCACAATCGTCAGCGTCGCGGTGGTCAACACCGCCAGCGTGCCGGCGATATAGAACCAGGTTTCGATCTCGAGATCGAACGCCTCGAAGCCGACGAGACCGCTCGACGAGCCGGTCAGCGTGCCGCCGGAGTAGAGCAATTGCACCACGATGATCGGCAGCACCAGCGTGACGACGCCGGCATAAAGCGGCGAAGCGCCGTGCCAGAAGGCGAACCAGCCCACGATCGCCGCGACCAGCGCTGCTGCGACCAGCGCTCCGAGGA
The DNA here is from genome assembly GCF_902703545.1 of Starkeya nomas. Taxonomy (NCBI): domain Bacteria; kingdom Pseudomonadati; phylum Pseudomonadota; class Alphaproteobacteria; order Hyphomicrobiales; family Xanthobacteraceae; genus Starkeya; species Starkeya nomas. The sequence continues at coordinate 11,105 of NZ_CACSAS010000003.1, read as the reverse complement.
AGGCGAGCACGGCGGTGGTGGGCGAGAAGCCGTAATGGGTGAAGACCAATCCCACCGCATAGGCACCGATTCCGAAGAACGTGCCCTGGGCGAAGGTGAGGATTCCTGTGTAACCCCACAGCATGTCGACGGTCAGCGCCGCGACCGCATAAAGGCAGGCGCGGATAAGGATGTTGACGGTGTAATAATCGAGCGCCATGGGCGCCAGGAACACCATGACGAGCGCCAGCAGCGTCATGGCTCCGATGAGCAGCGGGCGCTGGTCGCGCGGTCCAGGCGCGGGTTGAACGTGTTCAGTCACGGGCGAAGCCCTCCGGGCGGATGCGCAGGATGATCGCGGCGAGCAGCACGATGGTGAGGCCGCCGATGACCGGACTGACATAGGTCGACACCATGACCTGCGCGCCGCCCAGAACCAGCGCGGCAGCGCCGAGGCTGGCCAGCGAGGCGCCGGAAACGAGGCACAGCATGAAGGCGCTCACCAGCCAGGGCACGCCCATATTGGGGTCGACGCTGGATAGCGGGGTGATCAGCGCTCCCGCGAGCGCGGCGAGGCCGGCACCGAGCGCGAAGGTGATGGCGCGCACCCGACCGCTATTGATGCCGAGGCCGCGGGCGAGACTCTCATTGGCAATCACGGCGCGAGCTTCCAGGCCCAGCCGGGTGCGATGCAGCACGAGCGCGATGCCGCCGGCGGTTGCCAGTGCGGCGAGGATCATAAACAGGCGATACTGCGAGTAGTTCTCGCCGAGTACCGGTACCGCGCCCGAGAGCGGCGCGTTGACGAACTGCACCTCACGACCAAAGCTGAAGGTGATGAGCTGGGCGATAATGATGCCCAACCCCCAGGTCGCGAGAATGGCATCCAGCGGCCGGGCATAGAGCGGGCGTACGATGAGGCGCTCGACAATGAGACCGAGTACCGCGCCGCCTACAAAGGCGAGAGGCAGGGCAAGCCAGGGATTGAGACCGAGCTGGGTCGAGATGAGCGCGGCATAGCCCCCTGCCGTGAGAAAGGCGGCATGAGCGAAGTTCATGATCTTCATGACGCCGAAGATCAGCAGCAGTCCCGACGACACCACAAACAGGATCGACGAGGAGGTCAGGATGTCGAGGAATAGATTGCTCATGGACAGGCCTCGGAAGGAACGTCAGGGCCGGGCGCTGGTAACTGCTCGCGCGAGCAGGCGCCCGGCCGGCCGGGCGCGGGGGGCGTCCGGGGTGCTTAGTGGAGCGGCGTCTCAGACTGCCCTCATTTCGGGCACTGCTCGCCCGGGCTCACATTGTCGAACTTCTTGATGATGGTCACACTGCCGTCTGACTGCACCTCGCCCAGAAACATGGTGAGCGGGGCATGGCGCTGGTGATTCATCGACACCGTGCCACGCGGGCCGGTAAAGGAAACCTGTTCCAGCGCGGCGATCACGTCGTCCGGCTTGGTCGAGCCGGCCTTCTCGACGGCAGCCTTGTAGAGGTAGACAGCGTCGTATTCCGGCACGGAGAGGTCGTTCGGAGTGCGCAGGTCGGCTCCGAACTTTGCCTTCATATTGGCGAGGAACTCCTTGTTGGCCTCGCTGTCGATACCGGTCAGGTAGGAAGCGGTGATGAAGGTGCCGGCAGCGTCGGCACCCATGGTCTTGGCGGTACCCTCGTCGATCGAGAGATTGCCGACCTTGGCACTGAGGCCGGCGGCCTTGAACTGCTTGGTCAGCGTCACGTTCGGCGCGCCGCCGGCGGTCGACATGATCACGGCGTCAGGGGTCGCCGAGCGCATCTTGGAGATGATCGCGGTCCAGTCAGTGGCGTCCATTGGTTGGTATTCGTCGCCGACGACGGTGCCGCCCTTGGATTCGATGTACTGGCGCGTGAAGGTCAGCATGCCGCGACCGAAGGCGTAGTCGCTGCCGACCAGGAAAAACTTCTTGGCTCCGTCGGTCATGAACTGATCGACGATCGGGGCGACCATTTGCTCGGGCACGGCACCATTGGCGAAGAGGTATTTATTGCAGGAGCGGCCTTCATAAAGTGAGGTGTAGATATAGGGAACCTTGCCGCGGGAAACGATCGGCAGTGCCGCGTTACGCGCGGCGCTGGTCTCCATGGAGATCAGGGCATTCACTTTCTTCTGTAACACCAGATAGTCGAAGGCCTTCTGCGCGCCGGCCGCGCCCGAGCCATCGTCGGCGACTTCCAGCCGCACGGTCTTGCCGAGAATGCCGCCGGCCTTATTGATTTCCTCGACGGCGAGCTCGGCGGACTGTACGACCGAGGGCGCGACAACGGAATTGGCGCCGCTCAGACCGGTCGGAACGCCGATAACGATCTGCTCCTGCGCCGAGGCGCCGCCAGCGGCCATCGTAATCGCAAGCAAAACGCTGGCAAAAGTTGCGAGCTGCGAACGTCTCGTGATCATCCTGTTCCCCTTCATATGTCAAACGCCACGCAGATCCAGCGTGGCGCTTCGCGATGGGGATAATGATGATGCGGGGAGCCATGACGGAGCAACCGAAATGCTCTTAAAACATGCAAATACTGTCGGCTATTGCCGATTAAACAGGCGGCATTTGGCGGCTATTTGGACGGTGCCCGCACCATTCTGGCAATTCTGCCAGAATGGGTGCCCTGGACCGGCTCAGCGGCCGGTGCGCAGCGCGGCGTAGCGGCCTATGATGGCGCCGCGCGCGCCGCGGTCACGCGCGGGAATCACGGCGGTCGGACTGTCGGTGCGTATCGCGCCGCAATCGGTACGGATGCGCGGCGCATCCTTGGGCGCCTCGGCGAGACGCGGAACGCCGGGCTGGACCAGCGCGAGCGAGCGCCGGAGCGCCCGGTTTTCCTGCTCGAGCCGTTGTAGCCGGTGGACGGCCTTCGCGCTCAGCCCGCCATAACGCTCCCGCCAGCGGTAGAAGGTGCGTTCGGAGATATCGGCGGCGCGACAGATTACCTCGACGGCGATGCCATTGTCCGCCTCGGCCATGAAGAATAGGATTTCGTCTTCGGTGTATCGGGATCGTCTCATAGACTCTCTCCTGATCTGCGAATGTCCTAACATATCACCCTTGTCCCCTCCTGTCCGCCTGGGACGCCTTCGCCGGGGGTGGGCAAGGAAGTGGTAATGCAAATTGTCCTTTAGCATTGTTCAGAGTGTGCCATGCCCCGTCATCATGTAATCCCCCCTACACCGGAGAACATGGTGTGGGGATATTTCGATGCGAACGTGTCGCCGGTGCTTACGGTCGATTCCGGGGATATCGTTACCCTGTCGTCCTTTCCCGCCGGCGGCATCGAAACGTTGCCGACCGACCGGGCGATTCCCGATGACTACCAGCATGCACTTTTGACCATGCAACAAGGGCCTGGACCGCATTTCGTCACCGGGCCAGTCTTCGTGAACGGCGCCGAGCCGGGGGACGTGCTACAGGTCGACATCCTGTCGGCTCAGTTGACCATGGACTGGGGCTTCACCGCGATCATGCCGCTGGTCGGCACCCTGCCAGACGACTTCAACGACTATGAGACAATCCATCCGCAGATCGATCGCAACCGAGGTGTCGTCACCCTGCCCTGGGGTACCGAACTGCCGCTCGATCCGTTCTTCGGTATCCTCGCAACGGCGCCGCCTCCAATCTGGGGCCGTTGCGGCTCGGCGGTGCCGCGCTGCTTCGGCGGCAACATGGACAACAAGGAGATCAAGCCTGGCTCGACTCTCTATCTGCCGGTCTTCAACGAGGGTGCGCTGTTTTATGCTGGCGACGGACACGGCTTGCAGGGCGATGGCGAGGTGTGTGTCACGGCGCTGGAAACCGGAATCACCGGTAGCTTTCGGCTAACCGTTCGTCGCGACCTCGACTACAATTGGCCGTTCGCCGAGACCGAGACTCATCTTATCGCAATCGGGCTCGACGAAAATCTCGACAATGCTGCCCGTCAGGCTGTGCGGGAGATGATCGCCCACATCTGTCGTCGTTCCGATCTCACCCGAAATCAGGCGTATATGCTATGCTCGCTTGCTGGTGACTTGAGAGTTACTCAGACTGTTGATGGCAATAAGGGCGTCCATATGATGCTCGCCAAGAAATGTTTAGGCTCGTTGTCGGCCGCCCGAGGCCTTCCCCGGTCCTCGGACAGATAGGCGCCCGCTAATCTCGGCATCGGCTGATCGGTTGCGATTGTCCGTTGCTCATTCATTACACATGGCTTCCAATGACCACCCAGGCCATCCGGGTTGCTGACCGGTGGGGAATGAATTGTCGCGGGTTTGTCGGCTGCGGCAGGCCAACGAGATCACGCGTAAGGTATCTGCGTTTTTCGTTCAGACGGAGCCCGACCACCGGTCGAAGACATGATCGCGTTCATCGACCATCGCCGTAGCACATACGCGATAAAGGCTGCGCATCTGCGCTGACGTAATCGACGCCTATGCTTGGCGGATGGCTGGCGGATGGTGTCCGTCGTCAGATGATTTGGCTCAGTTTGGGCTGTCGATTAGCGGAGTGTCGGCCTCGTCTGAGGGGTGATGTTATGCGGCGATGTTTCGGTACTGCAAGCGCCGAAGTTGGATGGTCTGGCGCTTGATCCTCTCGCGCTGTTTGATGATGGCTGCTGCCCTGCCGAAGTAGGCGTCGGCAGGTGTCACGTTGGCCAGGCTCTCGTGATAGCGCCGGTGGTTATAGTGCTCGACGAAGGCGCCGATCTGAGCCTCAAGGTCGCCGGGCAGGAAGTAATTCTCCAGCAGGATGCGGTTCTTGAGGGTCTGGTGCCAGCGCTCGATCTTGCCCTGGGTCTGGGGATGCATCGGCGCGCCGCGGACGTGGCTCATGGCTTGGGCTGCGATATATTCGGCCAGCTCTCCCGCGATGTAGCTGGGGCCGTTATCGCTGAGCAGCCGGGGTTTGTGATGCACTGTGGCCTGGTTGTTGATTTCCGCCGAGAAGTGACCCTGGATTTCCACTGAGAAGTGACCCGGGCTGATGGTGGTCTGGGGTCAAGTGGTGGTCAAGTTTCGCGGCTTCTCCCTGGTTGGCTTTGGTGGCTTTGCCGAGCTGCTCTTGAAGCGGAAGCTGTCATTGCCGGTCTCGAGGATATGGCAGTGATGGGTGAGCCGGTCGAGCAAGGCTGTGGTCATCTTGGCGTCGCCGAAGACGGTAGCCCATTCGGAGAAGCTGAGATTGGTGGTGATGACCACGCTGGTGCGCTCATAGAGCTTGCTCAGCAAGTGGAACAGCAAGGCGCCGCCGGAGGCGCTGAACGGCAGGTAGCCGAGCTCATCGAGGATGACGAGATCGGCATGGACGAGCCGGCCGGCGATCTGACCGGCTTTGCCCTGAGCCTTTTCCTGTTCGAGGGCGTTGACGAGCTCGACGGTGGAGAAGAAGCGGACCCGCCTGTGATGATGCTCGACGGCGTGGACGCCAAGAGCCGTGGCGATGTGGGTCTTGCCGGTGCCCGGCCCTCCGATCAGGACGACGTTGTGCGCGTCGTCGAGGAACTCGCAGCGATGGAGCTGGCGCACGAGCGCCTCGTTGACCTCGCTGCTGGTGAAGTCGAAGCCGGCGAGGTCGCGATAGGCCGGGAAGCGCGCGGCCTTGAGCTGGTAGGCGGTCGATCGCACCTCCCGCTCGGCGGTCTCGGCCTTCAGGAGTTGCGAGAGGATCGGCATGGCAGCCTCGAAGGCGGGAGACCCCTGTTCGGTGAGTTCGGCGACGGCTTGCGCCATGCCGTGCATCTTGAGGCTTCTCAGCATGATGACGATGGCTCCGCTGGCCGTATCATGACGCATGGCGTGCCTCCCTGGCTCGACGCAGGGCGTCATAGCGTTCCACATTGGCCTGAGGCTCGGTGGTCAGCGTGAGAGAGGCAGGAGCCAGGATGGGTGGCGTGCTCAGCGGCGTGCCGTCGATCAGCCGGTGCAGCAGGTTGAGGATGTGGGTCTTGGTCGGCACGCCGGCCTTGAGAGCGAGTTCGACAGCCTCGAGCACGACCTGCTCGTCATGCTGGAGGACCAGGGACAAGATCTCCACCATCTCGCGGTCACCGCCTGGCCGCTTGAGGAGGTGCTGCTGCAGGGACCGGAACGCCGGCGGCATCTCGGCGAAGGGCGCGCCGTTGCGCAGGGCGCCGGGTTTGCGCTGGACCACGGCCAGATAATGGCGCCAGTCATAGACGGTGCGGCTCTGGCGATCGTGGGAGCGAGCGAACACCCGACCATGTTCACAGATCGCCTGCCCCTCGGCGACGACGACGATCCGGTCGGGATAGACCCGCAGGCTCACCGGGCGGTTGGCGAAGGAGGCCGGCACGCTGTAGCGATTGCGCTCGAGGTGGACGAGGCAGGTCGGGGAAACGCGCTTGGCGTGTTCGACGAAGCCGTCGAACGGCCGCGGCATCGGCATCAGGTGGCGGATCTCCTCAGCCCACACATCGGCGATCGAGCCGGGTTGCGCGCCGTGCTCGATCTGTGTCCATAGCTCCCGGCACCGGGTCTCCAGCCACTCGTTCAAGGCCTGCAGCGAGGGGACGTTCGGCATGGGTTGCCACAGCCGATGGCGGGCATCCTGTACGTTCTTCTCGCTCTGCCCCTTCTCCCAACCGGAGGCCGGATTGCAGAACTCCGCCTCGAACAGGAAGTGGCTGACCATGGCCGAGAAGCGGATGTTGACCTGGCGCTCCTTGCCCCGGCCGACCTTGTCGACGGCGGTTCGCATGTTATGGGATGGACGCCTCCCTCCTCGCGCTCACAGTAAGTGGCCCAACCTGGAGGAGGACAGCATGACAATGAATTTGCTGGCGATCGATCTTGGAAAGCAATCGTTCCATCTACACGGGATTGATACAAACGGTGTAGTTGTTTCACGAAAGGTCAGCCGCACAAAGCTTACGGAAATCGTGAACGAACTGGCGCCAGAGACGATCGCCATGGAAGCTTGCGCCAGCGCCCACCATTGGGGCCGGTTATTCATGACGGCCGGGAGAGAGGTCCGGTTGATCAATCCTCGTTTCGTAAAGCCCTTCGTGCGCGGCTCTAAGAACGACGCCGTCGACGCGGAAGCCATTTATGAGGCGGCGACACGCCCGACGATGCGCTACGTTCCTGTCAAGTCGACGGATCAACAGGATCTGCAGTCTCTGCATCGGATCCGTGAGCGGCTGATCGTCCAACGCACGTCGCTCATCAATCACACCCGCGGCCTCCTTGCCGAATATGGCATCGTCCTGCCTCAGGGAGCCTGGCGCTTCGCCGCCCAGGCTCCGACAGCGATCGAACAGGCTGGCCTGTCGGATCTTGGGCGCGAGCTGTTCGAGGAACTTCTTGACCAGCTTCGTGATGCAAATGCTCGCCTCGCAAAGCTCGATGCGAGGATCATGGAGATCTGCCGGCAGCATGACGATTGTCGCCGCCTAGCTACCCTGCCTGGCGTCGGACCCATTATCGCCACGGCGCTGGTAGCCAGTATCGACGATGCCCGACACTTCCGTTCTGGGCGAGAGCTCGCCGCCTGGATTGGGTTGGTGCCCCGACAATATACGACCGGAGGTAAGCCGCGCCTGGGTGGCATCGGTCGTGCCAATCATTATCTGCGCAAGCAGATGATACACGGCGCCCGAGCGGTTATCAGCCGTCTCGCCAACCGGGACGACCCGAGGTCGGCATGGCTGAGGGCCATCGTCGAACGACGGGGTTTCAACAAGGCGCTCGTTGCGCTTGCCAACAAGACGGCGCGCATTGCCTGGGCGCTGCTGACCAAGAAGGAGATTTACGCGGCCGCCTGATCTGCGGCGGCACCCGGGATCGTCGCTAAGGCGGCGATGAGAGCGAGGTGGACACTGATGGCACAACGGCACGGACCGCAGCTTCACAGCCTGATCTACGACAGGGCCTTTAAGGCCGCTCATGTTATGAGGCCAGAAGCAGCGGACTCCCATCAAGGCCGGGAGCGTGATCGCTCCAGTAACAGGCCGGATAGATTCACGCATTCCATGCCGCCGGCTATCAGCATTGCCCCTTGCCCGGGAGGCGTCCATAGATTGTCGTAGATGCCCCGCCGCGGCACACCGCCCAGCACCCGGAAGGCGTGGTTGTGGGCATCGAAAAGCATCTCGTGGGTCTGCAGCAGGTAGGCTCGGAGCGTGAAGGCGCGGCTGTAGGACAGCTTCACATGAGCTACCTGCAGCTTGGTACGCTCGCCGGCGATGATCGCCCAGTCCTCCGACCAGTCGAACTGGAACGCCTCGCCCGGCACAAAGGCCAGCGGCACGAAGGTGCCGCGGCCGCTGGTCTGCTGCTCGCGCAGCCGGGCTTCCTTCCAGTCCCGGGCGAAGGCCGCCACCCGGTTGTACGACCCCTCATAGCCCAGCGTCACGAGATCGGCGTGCAGTTGCTTGACCGTGCGCTTGTGCTTACGCGACTTGCCACTCTCGACCCGCAGCATCGCCGCGAGCTTGTCGGCATAGGGATCGAGCTTGCTCGGTCGGTCGGGAACCTGAAACTGGGGCTCGACACGGTCCGCCCGCAGGTACTTGCGCACGGTGTTCCGTGAGAGGCCGGTGCGGCGGGATATCTCCCGGATCGAGCTACGATCCCGATGATGCCAGCGTCGGATGACGCTCAATAACTCCATGTCGATCACTCCGCTGTCCCCCGCGATGCCGCGTGAGACGTGGTGAAAACATGGGTCACTTCTCGATGGAAAAATCCGATGCTGCCGGGTCAGATCTCAGTGGAAATCAACATCCCGATGATCTGTTCCTCGCTGAACCGGCTCTTGCGCATCGTCCGTCTCCTCTCGACGGATCCTAGCTTCTGAGCGGGGTCATTTCAGGGGGCAACGTCAGCTCCTCGAGGCGCCAGGCGTAGCGATGACCGCCCAGCATTTGACCGAGGCCGCCGGCGACGTCGCCGGCGGCCAGGGCACCCGGAACCGAGATTGTGAAAGCCAGCGAATCCTTCGACGGCTCCGGCCCGTCCACTTCCTCCGCCCACTGCGCCACCAGCTCGGCGAGCGCCTCCTTGCCCTCGAGCGGCGAACCGTCCTCGCGCTCGAGCACCAGGGCGCCGTTGCGGCTCGTCAAAGCGAAGCAGCGCATGCGCGAGCTCGTCGGCGCGGCCTCATACATCGAGCTTCAGCGGAGCGGCCAGCAGGATCGCCATGGGCGGACCCTCGGCCGGCTGCTGGTCGATGAAGAAGAGAGATCGTGGTACAGGCGCACCTGCCGGAGTGACCAGCTCTGACAGGATTGGAGCGAGGCGGGGCGTAGGCAGCCGCCTTAACGTCAAATTCGATATGAAGGCGGTTCGAAGCTAGTATGGGCCATCTTCAAATGCGAAGACTTCACTGTGCGGCGTGAGACTTGGCCGTCAGCTCGACGCCAAGGGCGCGCATCACGGCAAGCGTGGTCTTGAGTGTCGGATTTCCGCGCTCGCTGAACGAGCGATAAAGCTGCTCCCGCGACAGCCCGGTCTTACGGGCGATTTCGGTCATGCCCTTTGCGCGGGCGACGACGCCAAGCGCCTTGGCAACGTAGACCGCGTCGCCCGTTTCAAAGGCATCGGCCATGAACGCGGCGATCTCCTGATCGTCGACTAGCGCGGCGGCAGGGTCGTATGTGGTGAGGTTCTCAGCCATCCTGCGGACTCCATTCCTTAGCGAGCTTCTTGGCAGCGGCAATGTCGCGGGCCTGCGATCCCTTGTCCCCACCACACAGCAGTACGATCACGAGATTTCCGCGCCGCTGGAAGTAGATGCGATATCCAGGACCATAGTGAATGCGCAGCTCGCTCACGCCTTCACCCACCGCTTCCACATCACCTGCCAAACCCTCGGCCAGCCGCATCAGCCTTGCCGCGATGATGGTTCTGGCGCGCTTGTCCCGGAGGCGGGCTTCCCATCTAGCGAAGGTCGTTGTCTGCTTTAGCTCAATCACCATAATTGTGTAGTCGATAAACGACAATGACGCAAACCGCCCCTGTGTACCGCAACGTCGGCCCGAGAAATGTCGATGCCGACAATGGCTGGCGGAGACCGAGGGCCAGCTAAGCCAGCCCTTGGTGGCACAGATCAGAGATCGGAATCTACATCGCGGTTGGCGACGACACGATAGCCGATGCGGTATCGCGGGACTTTGGTCGCTAATAGGGGTCAGAACAAGAGCAGTGCGAAATCGTACGCTAAGGGCGAACGGAACATGAACCATGCCGGATCTCGGGGCTCCGATCTCTGTGGATTGGCGCCGTCTGGCACCGGTTCTGATTCCTTCGTACGTCCGACTCGACAACGCTCCCGCCAGATTGGTCCTCGGGAGTAGGGCAATGGCAAAACGGAAGCTTCTCAAAGTTCATGATCGACGGACGCTTTTCAATATACCAGCCGACGAGGATAGCCTGATCCGGCACTATTCGTTGTCATCGGCAGATCGTCTGGAGATTGAATTGCGGAGGCGTGAGCATAATCGGCTTGGTTTCGCCGTTCAGCTATCTCTGATGCGATACCCTGGCCGGGTGCTGGGGGCGGAAGAGGTTCCGCCCCGCGCCATGCTTCGATATGTTGCTGACCAAATCGGCGCTGATCCAGAAGCATTTGCGCTCTATGCACGTCGTGAAGAAACCCGTCGTGATCACACGGCGCGCCTCATGGCGTATCTGGATACAAGAAGCGCGACTGCACAAGATCGTCGAGCCGCGCTATTGGCTGCAATTCAGGCAGCGGCAATGTCCGACGACGGTGCTGAGATAGCCGGTTCCATTGTTACCGCATTGCGCGAACGTGGATCTCTTCTGCCAGCGATCGATACCATCGAACGCATCGGCCTTGCCGGCCGTGCTATAGCCCGCCGTCGGGCGGAAAGAACGCTGATCGAAGACGTACCGCTCGATACACTCCAATCCTTGGACAGGCTGTTGGAGGTTGATCTGTCGATCGGTCAGACGCGCTTTCATTGGCTGCGCTCGGCGCCAGAAGCGCCGGGTGCGTCGAACCTGGTTGGCTGTCCGCCGTCAGCACCAATGGCACAGATTTGAGGTTGTGAATTAAGGAGGGTTGGGGCTTCGTCGTAGTGACGAAGGAACGAAGATGAAGACCCAACCCTCCTTGAAAAAATCGCCGGTAAAG
>NZ_CACSAS010000002.1:0-766 GCF_902703545.1 Starkeya nomas | reverse complement strand
TGCGGCCGACGTGCTCGGCTCCTTCGTGGTCGAGCGCGTCTCCGATCTGAGCGAGTACAACGGCCAGAAAATCGCGTTTGAAGTGGAGTTGAGGGCGGCATGACGGTGGACCGCATCTATCGCGTGAAACGCGACGGCGAGCGCCTGGACCGCATTGCGCGCGCCGAGCTCGGCACTGAGAAGGGCGGAACGGTCGAGGCCATTCTCGATCTCAATCCGGGGCTCGCCCGCAAGGGGCCGCACTTTGCCGTTGGCACGCTGATCAAGCTGCCGCCGCGCGCGGCCTCGACGCCGGCCGGCCGGGCCGTGCCGCGGATCTGGGGCAGCTGATGCTCACCCCTATCTTCCAGCTCTACAAGGGCGGCGAGAACCTGATGGGCTCGATGGCGAGCTACTTCCTCGGCGCCTCGCTCAACGACGAAGTCGGCCTGCAGAACGACGAGCTGCAGGTGTTCGTCAATGACGACCATCGGCAGCTGCCGCTGCCCCGCGAGGGCGACCTGCTCCATCCCTACGCGGGCTATCTCGAAACACAGGTCCTCCCGCTCGGGGCCTTCAAGGTCGAGCGCTGGGGCACGGGCTGGGACGGCGGGACCGAAAAGATGGTGATGACGGCGCGCGCCGTCACCTATGCCGGCGAGGTGAAGGCGGGCGGCACCCAGCATTTCGACGACATGTCGCTTGCCGACATCCTTTCGGATGTCGCGCGCTCGGCCGGCCTGACGCTGGCCATCGATCCGCAGCTCGCGGAGGTGCGTATTCCCTA
>NZ_CACSAS010000001.1:4352636-4571835 GCF_902703545.1 Starkeya nomas | reverse complement strand
GCCTGCGCGTACGGGAGGCCGGCTACCGTGTCGTCTGGACCCCCTTCGCCGAGCTCCATCATTACGAATCGGTATCGCGCGGCCCCGACAGCGCCCCCGACAAGGTCGAGCGCTTCAACGGCGAGGCCCGCTACATGCGCCGGCGGTGGGGCGAACTTCTCGTCAACGACCCCTTCCACAACCCCAACTTCACCAATTATACCGCTGAACTCAGACTGGCCTTTCCGCCGAGGCGCTTGAGGCCCTGGGCAATGAACACGCCCGAGGAAAAGGTCGTCCGGGTTGAGAGTCGTTAGCGATATGACCCCCGCGCGCGGAAGGCTGTCAGTCTTCGGAGCGGTATTTTAGGGAGAGGCGGATGAGCACCGTCGCGGCAAGCACCGTTGCTTCGCGCAGGGTGATCGTGGTCGACCTCGACCACACGCTGATCAAGTCCGACTCCCTGCACGAGCAGCTGGCGCGTTTCGTTTTCCGCAAGCCCAAGCTCCTGCCGCAGCTCGCCTTGGCCCTTTTCCAAGGAAAGGCGGCCTTCAAGGCGTTCTGTGCCGACCATATCGTGCTCGATCCGGAGAACCTGCACACCTGTGCGGACATTCTCGGCTTTCTCCATGACGAGGCGGAGCGCGGCAGCCATATCGTGCTCTGCACGGCGGCCGACCGGCGCATCGCGCAAAGCGTCGCCGATCACCTCGGCATCTTCGACGAGGTGATCGCCACCCATGACGGCATCAATCTGAAGGGCGACGCGAAAGCGCGGCTTCTTGCCCAGCGCTTCCCGGACGGTTTCATCTATGCCGGCGACCATGCAGCGGACCTGTCCGTCTGGGCGCTGGCCGACGGCATCGTCCTCGCCGGCGCGAGCGCGCAGGTCGCACGCCGGGCGCGCAAGCTCGGCAAGCCGGTCATCGCCGAGTTCCGCCCGCACGCGGAGCGGCCGAGCCCGCTGCGCACATGGCCGCGTGCCCTGCGCGTGCATCACTGGTCGAAGAACGTGCTGATGTTCGTACCCCTGATCCTGGGGCACGACTGGGGGAATGTCGGACTCATCCTCCAGACGCTGGCCGGCTTCTGCCTCCTGCTGCTGATGACGTCGTCAAGCTATCTCATCAACGATCTCGCCGATCTCGACGCCGACCGGCGGCACCCGACCAAGCGCTTTCGCCCCATCGCCAGCGGAGCGATTCCGTTGATGCACGCGATGGTCGTTCCCATCGTGCTCATTCCGCTGGTTCTGCTTGCGGCAACCCTGCTGAGCCCGGCCTTCGCGGCAACGCTCGTGGCCTATCTCGCCATCACGCTCGCCTATTCCTTCGGGCTGAAGCGGATTCCGCTGCTCGACACCTTCATCATTGCGGCGCTTTTCACGCTGCGGCTGGTCATGGGGATCGCGCTGCTCGGCGTCTCCGCGCCGATCTGGCTGCTGACCTTCTCGATGTTCTTCTTCTTCTCCCTCGCCACGGCCAAGCGGCATACGGAGATCGTGCAGGCCCGCCAGTTCAAGGGCGGCGTGCTCAAGGCACGTGGCTACGAAGTCGACGACTGGCCGCTTACACTTGCCTTCGGTATCGGCGCCGGCCTCGGCTCGCTCATCATCCTCGTGCTGTACATGGTCGAGGAGGCGTTCCGCATCGTCGGCTACAGCCGGCCCCAATATCTCTGGGCCATCGCGCTGATGGTGGCGATCTGGCTCGGCCGCATCTGGCTGCTGACCCATCGCGGCAAGATGCTCGACGACCCCGTCAGCTTCGCCCTGCGCGACTGGCCGAGCCGCGGCCTCGCCGTCTTCGTCGCCCTTTTCTTCCTGATCGCGCTGTGACCGGCTTCGTCGACACCGACCAGCTGGTCTCGTGGGGGCGCGTGCTCCGCGCACGGCACGATCTTGCGCGGCCGGCCTTTCTCGACGAGCTGCCCGCTCTGCTTCACACCGGTGCCGCCTCGACAGGCAAGGTGCTGGCGGGCGGCCTGCGGCGGTCCTATGGCGACAGCTGCCTGAACGCGGACGGCGCCCTCATCGACGTCTCCGCGCTCGACCGGTTCATCGCTTTCGATCCGGCCACGCGCCTCCTGACGGCGGAAGCCGGCGTCTCGCTCGCACAGGTCCTCGCTTTCGCCATTCCGCGAGGCCTCTTCCTGCCGGTGACTCCCGGAACCAAGTTCGTGACGCTGGGCGGGGCCGTGGCCAACGACGTCCACGGCAAGAACCATCATGGCGCCGGCACCTTCGGACGATGGGTCCGCGCGCTCACTCTCCTGCGTTCGGACGGCTCGAACCGCGAGCTGACGCCGGAGGATGAAAGCGGCCTTTTCGCCGCGACGATCGGCGGTCTCGGCCTTACCGGCGTCATCGCCACGGTGACGGTCGAGTTGCAGCCGATCTCGAGCTCGCACATGGTGACCGAAACCATCCCCTTTGCCAATCTCGGCGAGTTCTTCCGCCTCGCGCGGGACAGCGATGCCGCGCATGCCTATTCCGTCGCCTGGATCGACTGTCTCGCCAGCGGCGGCGATCTCGGCCGTGGCCTGTTGACCCTCGCCGACCACGCGGCGGAGGGACCTCTCGAGGTAGCCGGCCGCCAGGGGCCGTCCATCCCGTTCGACTTTCCGGAAATCGCCCTCAACCGCTACTCGATCGCCGCCTTCAACCGGCTTTACCATTATGCTGGAGCGGCCAAGGCGGGTCGCCGCGTCGTCTCCTACGATCCCTATTTCTATCCGCTCGACGCCATCCGGAACTGGAACCGGCTCTATGGGCGCCGGGGCATGTACCAGTACCAGAGCGTGGTGCCTCCCGAGGCCGCTCCGGAGGCGACACGCGAGATGCTGCGGACGATCGCCCGCGCCGGAACGGGCTCCTTCCTCGCGGTGTTGAAGACCTTCGGCGCTGTCGCCTCGCCCGGCCTCCTGTCCTTTCCGCGGGAAGGCACGACGCTCGCCCTTGATTTTCCGAACCGTGGGCCTGAAACACTCGCCCTATTGTCGCGACTGGACGCCATCGTCCGCGAGGCGAAGGGACGTCTCTATCCGGCCAAGGACGGACGCCTTCCGCCGGATCTGTTCCATGCCGGCTATCCGGCAGCGGAGCGGTTCGCGCAACATGTCGATCCCGGCATCTCGTCTTCCTTCTGGCGACGGATGCAGAGCTGAACGGATAGAAGCGGATATGTCCCACTCCCCCCTCCGTGTGCTCATTCTGGGAGCCACCTCCGGCATCGCCGAAGCCACGGCCCGGCTGTACGCGGCCGAAGGCGCGCGGCTCGTGCTGGCCGGGCGCAACGCGGCACGGCTGCAGGCGATCGCCGCCGATCTCCGGCTGCGCGGCGCCTCCGCCGTCGATATCGCGCAGATTGATTTCGTCCGCGACGACGCCCGGCAGGCCTGGCTGGGCCTTCTTGCCACGCACGGCGCGTTCGATCATGTGCTCATCGCCTATGGCGTGCTGGGCGACCAGCCGACCGCCGAACAGGATTCGGCTGCGGCCGAGAGCATCATGGCGGCGAACTTCACCTCGCCGGCCCAGTGGTCTCTCGCCGTGGCGGAAGATTTCGAGCGGCGCGGCAGCGGCTCGCTGGTCGTCCTCGGCTCGGTGGCCGGCGATCGCGGACGCCGGGCCAATTATGTCTATGGCGCCGCCAAGGCCGGCATCGCCGCGCTGATCGAGGGCATCGCCCATCGTTTCGCCGGCAAGGGGCCGCGGGCGGTCGTCGTCAAGCCCGGCCCGACCGACACCCCGATGACCGCCGGCATGAAAAAGGGCGGCCCGCTCTGGGCGACGGCCGAGCAGGTCGCCGTGGTCGTCCGCCGTGCGGCGGACAAGGGCGGCCCTGTCCAGTATGCGTCCGCCCGCTGGCGCCTCGTCATGCTGATCGTCAGACTGATCCCGTCCGCCATCTTCAACAAGATGAACCTATGACCGCCCGAAAGATCGTCGTCACCGGGGCCGCCGGCCTCGTCGGCCAGAACCTCGTCGCCCGCCTGAAAGGCCGCCCGGACATCGAACTCGTCGGCATCGACAAGCACGCGGCCAATGTCGCGCTGTTCCGGAAGGTGCATCCGGATGTCACCATCATCGAGGCCGACGTCTCGCAACCCGGCCCGTGGACCGACAGCCTCGCGGGTGCGGATGCCGTGGTGATCAATCAGGCGCAGATCGGCGGCCTGGTCGAAGACGAGTTCACGGCCAACAACGTGCGCGCCACGGAAGTGATCCTCGACGCCATGCGCCGGCACGGCATCGGCTATTTCGTCGGCATCTCCTCGTCGGTGGTGAATTCGCTCGCGGATGACTTCTACACCCGCTCCAAGACCGCGCAGGAGCAGCTCTTCGTCGAAAGCGGCATTCCCCATGTCGTGCTGCGTCCCACACTCATGTTCGGGTGGTTCGACCGCAAGCATCTGGGCTGGCTGCGCCGCTTCATGGACCGCACGCCGGTCTTCCCCATTCCGGGCGACGGGAATTATCCGCGCCAACCGCTCTATGTCGGCGACTTCGTCTCGGTGATCGCCGCCAGCCTCGACACGCGCGCCACCGGCGTCCACGACATTTCGGGCCACGACAAGATCGCCTATGGCGAGCTGATCGCGACGATCCATGACATCGTGAAGCCCCGCGCCCGGCTGGTGCACATCCCCTACCATGTGTTCTGGGGGCTGCTCTGGCTCTATGCACGCTTCAACGCCAAGCCGCCCTTCACGACCAGCCAGCTCGAGGCACTGGTCATTCCGGAAGTGTTTCCCGTCGTTGACTGGCCGGGCACCTTCGGCGTGCCCCGCACGCCGCTCCGGCAGGCGCCGGACGAAACCTTCCTCGACCCGGCCTATGGCCGGATCGTTCTCGAATTCTAGAAGGAAGCGCCGCATGGCAGGCCAGGGAGAGACCGGCAAGATGCGCGTCGTGGTGATCGGTGCCGGCGCCATGGGGCTCGCAGCCGCGTGGCAGGCCGCTCGGCTCGGCCACAGCGTTGACCTCGTCGAGGCCGACAGCCAGGCCGGCGGCATGGCCGCGCATTTCGACTTCTCCGGCCTGTCGATCGAGCGCTTCTACCATTTCGTCTGCAAGTCGGACGCGCCGACATTCGAGCTGATGCGGGAGCTCGGCATCGGCGACAGGATGCGCTGGCGCGACACCTCGATGGCGTATCGCATCGGCGGCAGCCTGCATAAATGGGGCGATCCGATCTCCCTGCTGACCTTTCCCCACCTCGGGCTGATCGACAAGTTCCGCACGGGCCTGCAAATGTTCCTCGCCACGCGGGCGCGGAACTTCCGCAAGATCGAGCCTCTCACCTCCCGCCAGTGGATCGAGGCCGGCTCGGGCAAGACCGTCTACAACAAGCTCTGGAAGCGGCTGCAGGAGCTGAAGTTCTATGAATATGCCGACCACGTCTCCGCCTCCTGGATCGCCACCCGGGTGCGCCGCATCGGCACGTCGCGCAAGAACATCTTCCGGGAACAGCTCGGCTATATCGACGGCGGCTCGCAGACGCTGGTCGACGCGCTCGTGGACGGATTCGCGGCGGCCGGCGGGCGGCTCCATCTCGGCACGCCGGCGCAGGAGGTGCTGGTGACGGACGGACGTGTGACCGGCGTCCGGGCCGGCGGGCGCGAATTTCCTGCCGACGCCGTGATCTGCACCGTACCGACCCCGCTGATCAGCCGGCTGGTCCCCGCCCTCCCCGATGCAGACAAGGCCCGCTACGACGCGATCAATAACATCGGCGTGGTCTGCCTGCTGTTCAAGCTGAAGAAGTCGGTGACGCCGCATTTCTGGGTGAACATCGTGGAGCCGGACATCGAGATCCCCGGCATCATCGAGTTCTCCAACCTGCGCCCCACGCCGCAGACGGTCGTCTACGTGCCTTACTACATGCCGGTGACGCAGCCGAAATGGGCGTGGGATGACGACGCCTTCATCCGCGAGGCGTTCGGCTACATCAGGAAGATCAACCCGGCGATCACCGACGACGACCTGCTGGACGCCAAGGTCGGCCGCCTGCGTCATGCGCAGCCGGTGTGCGAGCCGAACTTCTACGACAAGATCCCGCCGGTCCGCACGGCAATCGCCGGCCTTCAGATCGCGGATACCTGCTACTACTATCCCGAGGATCGCGGGATCGCCGAAAGCGTGCGCCTTGGACGGCGAATGGCGAAGCAGCTATGATGGCATCAGCCCCATTATTGACTCGAATCATTAGCTCACGTTTCTTCCGTTTTCTTACCGCCAGCGGCATATCTGTCATTGTCAACGTCACAAGTCGGATCGCCATTGCACCCTACGTTGGCTACCTTACATCGATCATTGTATCCTATATAATAGGCATACTCACTGCTTGGACCCTCAATAGAATTTTTGTATTTAAAAGATCAAAAGGCTACGCCGCAGCCGAACTATCACGATTTATTTTAGTAAATATCGTCGGCCTAGCCCAGGTTAGTGCAATTTCAGTTTTATTAGCGAGACATATATTTCCATCTCTCGCGATTCAGTTTCACAACGAAACAACAGCCCATATAATCGGCCTATTCACCCTATCCTTCACAAGTTATATTTTGCATAAAAATTTCACTTTTAGGTAGAAGCTATATTCATACATCATGAAAATCGACTTAAAAATCGAGGCTGAAATGGAATATAAATACCCACAACAAACGCTTCCTTCATCCTTCATTCGGACAATTATACTTGTTTTTTGCTCAATATGCGCCCTGCTAATTTATGCAGATGCTTTGAAATTTTCGCTATGGCCCATTGTCGATGCCCTTGATCCCTCTTGGGTTGCAACGATAGCCGCCGGCCAACAACAAGGGCACAACTTCGGAACCGACATCACCTTCACCGTCGGACCACTAATGACACTTATATACCGATATTTTTATCCAGGAATCAACGCTCTATATATACTTTCACCAACAATACTTATCATTAGCCTCACAGCAACCACAATATTTGCATTTTCAACAACATCAAATTGGCGAATTATTGTATTTTTGCTTACATTATACCTATCAATTCAGTCATCCGACGCAACGCTTGTCGTATTAGCGGTGGCATTTTTTATGACTTGCCGAATCTTTGTTCAAAGAACATCAGTATACCTTATCACATTACTATTTTCTCTATCACTTTCCGCCATGACGTCTGCAAAATTTTCTACAATTTCTATAGTTATTCCCACGCTATTGCTTCTCGATATCGTTTTAGTGAACAATAAGCGATTACCCGTCGCAACGGCATCCTATGTATTTCTTTTCATCCTGATATGGATTTTGACAGGACAAAATCTGTCGAATCTCCCCGACTATCTACAAAGCGGATTTGAGGTAACCCGATTTTATTCCGAGGCAATGAGTATAACCGGCCCAGCATGGGATCTTTTAGCATGGACGTCCCTCGCAATCGCGACCGGCTGTCTTCTTATATGGTATAAATTCCGATCCATTCAGAAAGGCGAAAATTTCGTCGACGAAAGCGCAGAATTACTTGTCGTCGGTGCCGCGCTGTTTCTTTCCCTGAAGCACGGCTTTGTGCGGCACGATGCCCACTCCATGATCGCATGGAGCGCGCTGTCGTTGCTTCTCGCGTGGTTATTCATGTGCGACCACGCGCTCAGATCGCGCGTCGCAACCATGATCTCCCTTCTACTTCTAGCACTTACGCTCTTGGTGGGACATTTTTCAGCAATAAAGATGGCTCCTCACTCGATAATTACCGAAAAGATTTCATCTGGATACCACCAGATGACGATACTATATCAAATAATAACTGATTACGATAAATTTATTTCAAACAACCATGCCAATTGGAAAATTGCAGCAGCTAGAATACGAGAAAACTCTCCTCTTCCGAATATAGATGGTACTGTTGATATTATCCCTAACCGACAGGCAATTATCATCGCTTCGGGGCAGCATTTTGTGCCGCGCCCGACGGTCCAGGAACACGGCGCCTACTCGCCCTATCTAATTGGGAAAGATCGCGACTTCTTCCTCAGCGATCGCGCCCCAAAGTATCTCTATATGGCTCCGGGATCGATCGATGGCCGACACCCGGCCTCGGCCGAAGGCTCGCTTTGGCCGTTATTCCTTGCCAAATACGAAGTCGTCGACTCCCTCTCGGGCATGCTGCTCTTGCGGCAACGCCCTGTTCCACTGGAGAACATTCTGTCCCCACCGGAGCGCTCCGAAGCGCGCTTCAACGCAGCCGTCCCACTGCCGCCCGGCGACAGGCCGCTTTTCGTCTCTTTGGATATCCGCAAGACACTGTATGGCAGGCTCTTGAACTTCTTCTTCAAGCCTCCACCCGTTTTTCTGGTTGTCACATACAGTGACGGCAGCTCCGAGCCTTATCGCCTGATTCCGGCAATGGCCAGCGAAGGCATGATTCTGTCGCCTACCGTCACGACCGCACCCGACGACTATCTGGCTCTTGCGAAGGGGGACATCTCGCTGTTGCGCAAGCCTGTCTCGTTCACGGTCGTTGCAGATCGTTGGGGCCCTCGGGCCTATGCGCGCGAGATCGGCGTCTCCATTGCCAGCATCGATATTTCCGCGTTGCGGGCCAGCTATCGTCCGCCGGCGGCGGATTCAATGCTTGGACAGCGAATGAAGAAGATAGGTTCACTCATCTCCGCTCTGACGCCCAATCCCCCTGCCCTGACGCCCTCCCCAGAAGGCGTCTTCGCTCACGCCCCCGCGAGCATCTCGCTTGCGGTTCCAAACGCTGCGGCGCTGGAACTGGAGTTCGGCATCAGAGATGGAGCATGGCAGAACGGCAATGCCACGGATGGTGTCTGCTTCTCCATCCGCGACAGCGTGTCGGGCGATATTCTGTTCGAGCGCTGCCTCGATCCGCTCAACAACCCCGCCGACCGTCACACGCAGAAAGCTCACGTCGCGCTCCCGGCAGGAACAGCGAAAGTCGATGTCCGGACAGATTGCCGACAGGCCTGTTCATGGGACTGGTCGTATTGGAGCCAAGTCGAGCCCGTCCCAGCCGGAGCGCCGTGACAGGAAATCTTCGGCTTCTCCTCACTCCACCTCGTCCGCCAGCCGGACGAGGTACTTCCCGTAGTCCGACTTCTTCCGCGCCTCGCCCAGCTTGCGCAGCTGGGCGGCGTCGATGAAGCCGGCGCGGAAGGCGATTTCCTCCGGGGCGGCGATGCGCAGGCCCTGGCGGGTCTGGATGACCTGGACGAACTGCGCCGCCTCGATCAGCGAGTCCGGCGTGCCGGTGTCGAGCCAGGCGAAGCCGCGGCCCATCATCGAGACGTTGAGCTCGCCCCGCTCCAGATAGGCGCGGTTCACGTCGGTGATCTCGATCTCGCCGCGCGGCGACGGCTTCAGCGCGGCGGCGATCTCCACGACCCGGTTGTCGTAGAAATAGAGCCCCGTCACCGCGAGGTTGGACTTCGGCTTGAGCGGCTTCTCCTCCAGCGAGATCACCCGCCCGTCCGGGCCCATCTCGGCGACGCCGTAGCGCTCGGGGTCGTGCACGGGATAGCCGAACACGGTGGCGCCGGTCTCGCGCGCCACCGCCTCCTTCAGCAGTTCCGGCAGGCCGTGGCCGAAGAAGAGGTTGTCGCCCAGCACCAGCGCCACACGCTCGTCGCCGATGAAGTCGCGCCCGACGATAAAGGCGTCGGCGAGCCCGCGCGGACTGTCCTGCACAGCGTAGCTCAGGGAAATGCCGAAGGGCGATCCGTCGCCCAGCAGGTGCCGGAACAGCGCGCTGTCGTGCGGCGTGGTGATGATCAGTATGTCCCGGATCCCCGCCATCATCAGCGTGGAGAGCGGGTAGTAGATCATCGGCTTGTCGTAGACCGGCAGCAGCTGCTTGGAGACCGCCAGCGTGATCGGGTGAAGCCGGGTGCCGGAGCCCCCGGCGAGGATGATGCCCTTCATGTCGGATCTCGATCTAGGACGCCGGAGAGGCGAGAAGCTGGTCCACCACCTCGGCGGCCCGCTGCTGCCAGGGTGCGGCGCGGAAGCCGATGGCATGGGCGAGCCGGTCGCTGGCGAGTTCGGAATTGGCGGGTCGACGGGCCGGCGTGGGATAATCGGCTGTCGTGATCGGCACCACCTCGGGCCGGCGGCCGGTATGAACCGCGCCGCGCTCGATGATGGCGCGGGCGAAGTCGAACCACGTCGTCGCGCCGGTGCCGGCGAGGTGATAGGTGCCCGGAGCCATGTCGCCGCCGGCCAAAGCCCGGGCGGCGGCAAGCAGCCCTTCGGCAATGTCCTGCGTGGCGGTCGGGCAGCCCCTCTGGTCGGCGACGATGGTCAGCCTGTCGCGCTCGCCCGCGAGCCGCAGCATGGTCTTGAGGAAGTTCGCGCCGTGAACGCCATAGACCCAGGAGGTGCGCACGATGAGGTGGCGCTCCACGCCCGCGCGCACCGCCCGCTCGCCGGCCTCCTTGGAGACGCCGTAGACGCCCAGCGGCGCCACGGGATCGCTCTCCACATAGGCGCCGGCCTTGGTGCCGTCGAACACATAGTCGGTAGAGATATGGATCAGCCCGGCACCGTGCCGCGCGCAGGCGGCGGCCACCAGCCCCGGTGCCGTGGCGTTGAGCAGATGCGCCTTCTCCGGCTCGCTCTCGGCCTTGTCGACGGCCGTATAAGCGGCGGCGTTGATCACGATGTCCGGCCGGTGCGCCGTCAGCGCGACGTCGATCGCCGCCGCGTCGGTGATGTCGAGCCCGGCATGGTCCAGCGCCACCAGCTCGGCGACGCGCCCGGCCGCAAGCCCGGCGATCTCGCGCCCGACCTGCCCACCGGCCCCCAGCAGCAGCACCCGCGTCATTTGGAAAGCCCGATGCGCTGGCGGTCGTAGCGCGCCTTCAGCGGCTCCCACCAGGCGGTGTTGTCGAGATACCAGCGCACGGTCTTCTCGATGCCGCTCTCGAAGGTCTCGTCCGGCACCCAGCCGAGCTCGGTCTTCAGCTTCGTCGCGTCGATGGCATAGCGCGCGTCATGGCCGGGACGGTCAGTGACGAAGGTGATGAGCTTCTCGCGCGAACCGATCCGGGCGTCGGGAACGATGCGGTCCATGATGGTGCAGATGGTGCGCACCACATCGATGTTCCGCCGCTCGTTGTTGCCGCCGACATTGTAGCTCTCGCCGAGCCGCCCGCGCGTGGCGATCAGGTCCAGCGCGGCGGCGTGATCGTCGACATACAGCCAGTCGCGCACGTTCTCGCCCTTGCCGTAGATCGGCAGCGGCGCGCCGTCGAGCGCGTTGAGGATGGTCAGCGGGATCAGCTTTTCCGGGAAGTGGTACGGCCCATAATTGTTCGAGCAGTTCGACATCACCACCGGCAGGCCATAGGTATGGAACCAGGCCCGCACGAGATGGTCGGAGGAAGCCTTCGACGCCGAGTAGGGGGAGTTCGGCTGGTAGGGCGTATCCTCGCGGAACAGCCCCTCGTCGCCGAGCGTACCGTACACCTCGTCGGTCGAGATGTGGTGGAAGCGGAAGCGCTTCTGCGCGGCACCGTCGAGGGAACGCCAGTAGCCCAGCGATTCGTCGAGCAGCGTGTAGGTGCCGACAATATTGGTGCGGATGAAGTCACCCGGCCCGTCGATCGAACGGTCGACATGCGATTCGGCGGCGAGATGCATGACGAGGTCGGGGCGGAACTCGTGCAGGGCCGCACGGAAGGCCTGCCCGTCGCAGACGTCGGCCTGAAGGAAGCTGTGCCCCGGCAGATTGTGTACCTCGCCCAGGGAGGCAAGGTTCCCGGCATAGGTGAGCTTGTCATAGGTCAGCACCTGGCGGCCCTGGCGCACCAGGCGGCGCACGACGGCCGAGCCGATGAAACCGGCACCTCCGGTGACGAGGACACGCTGGGCCACACCGGGGGTTGTGCTGGAGACGATGCTTGTCATGTAGGCTCTTGTTCCGCAGGAAGAATCACAGGACGAAGGGCGTCGCGTAGTCACGCAGCCGTGGCGCCTGGCGGTCCTTGTCCGACAGGACCACCCTGTCCGCGCCCACCGGCCAGTCGATGCCGATATCCGGGTCGTCCCACAGGATTCCGGCATCGTGCGGGCGGGAATAGGGCGCGTCCACCTTATAGGCGACGATGGTATCGGGCTCCAACGTGCAGAAGCCGTGCGCGAAACCGTGCGGTACGAGCAATTGCTCGCCCTTTTCCGCCGTCAGCGTCGCACCGACCCACTTTCCGTAGCTCGGCGATCCCTTGCGGATATCGACCGCGACATCGAAGATCGCGCCGCGCACCGCGCGCACCAGTTTCGCCTGTGCCATCGGCGGCGCCTGGAAGTGCAGGCCGCGCACGACGCCCACCTCGCGGGAGAGCGATTCGTTGTCCTGCACGAAGGTGAGGTCGATGCCGAAATCGTCGAAGGCGGACTTCTTGTAGGTCTCGCAGAAATAGCCCCGATCATCGCCGTGCCGTACCGGCTGGATGAGGACGACATCGGGGATCGAAAGGCGTGTGAAGGCAACCATGGATATACGCTCGGTTAGATTGAAAGGCTTCTAACCGGTTTTGCGCCCCTGTCCCAGCCCTCTTTGCCGCACTGCACACACAGCGTGGCACTCCCGGCTATTTCAGGCCGGTTCACGCCTTTTTGGCGAGAATATCGCGAATTTCCGTAAGGAGGACCTCCTCCTTGGTTGGGGCCGCCGGCGCCGGCGGCTCGTTCGCCGCGTTGCGGCGCAACCGGTTGATTCCCTTCACCACCATGAACAGGATCCAGGCGATGATGAGGAAGTTGATGACGATGGTGAGGAAGTTGCCGTAGGCGAGCACCGCGCCCTGCTCGCGCGCGGCGGCAAGGCTGGTCGCCGTGACGTTGGACGACAGGCCGACGAAGTAGTTCGAGAAATCGAGGCCACCGAGGATGGCACCGACGATCGGCATGAACAGGTCGGAGACGATCGATTCGACGATCCGCCCGAAGGCGGCGCCGATGATCACGCCGATGGCGAGATCGACCACATTTCCCTTCACCGCAAATTCGCGGAATTCCGTCAGCATCTTCCCCACGTCGGTCCCCCGATTCACCAGCCTGTTCGTTCACTTTGATACGCTCCGCGCGAAGCGGCAACCCTTGCCGTTCGGCGAACGGCGCTCATCTTGCGCGCCGCTTGCCGATCCGCGCCGGCGCGGCGCATAAAGGGATGCCCTAGGGGCCTTCCCGCGAGGGCCCTGCGCTGGCAGGCGGAGCAACAGGCCCGGAGACGCATGCTTCAGGCATGGACCATCATCGTCGTCGCGCTCGTCTATATCGGCTTCCTCTTTGCCGTAGCGAGCTTTGGCGACCGGCGCCTCCCGCGCCGGGGACGTGAGGGCCGCCCCTACATCTACGCCCTGTCGCTCGCCGTCTACTGCACCTCCTGGACGTTCTTCGGCTCGGTCGGCCTCGCCACCACGCAGGGCGTGAACTTCCTCACCATCTATGTCGGGCCGATCCTCGTCTTCGCGCTCGGCACGCCGTTCCTGCTGCGCATCGTGCGTCTCGCCAAGGCGCAGAACATCACGTCGATCGCCGATTTCGTCGCCGCTCGCTACGGCAAGAGCCAGGGCGTGGCGGCGCTTGTGGCGTGCGTCGCCATCGTCGGCTCGCTGCCCTACATCGCCCTGCAGCTCAAGGCCGTCTCGGCGTCCCTGCTCGCCATGCTCGGCGACTTCGAGGGGCTCGGGTTGCATTACCCGATGGTCGGCGACCTCGCGCTGACCATCGCCGTGGCGATGGCGGTCTTCGCCGTGCTGTTCGGCACCCGCCACATCGACGCGACCGAGCACCAGGAAGGGCTGATGCTGGCGGTGGCGACCGAATCCATCGTCAAGCTGGTCAGCTTCCTGATGGTCGGCCTGTTCGTCGTCTTCGGCATGTTCTCCGGGCCTTTCGACCTGTTCGAGCAGGCCGCGGCAAAGGGCGTGCTGCCGACGCTGACGGAAGGCTCCTCGGTCGGCAGCTGGGCCGCGATGACGCTGCTGTCGGCCCTCGCCATCCTGCTGCTGCCGCGCCAGTTCCATGTCGCGGTGGTGGAGAACACCTCCGAACAGGAGATCCGCAAGGCGAGCTGGCTGTTCCCGCTCTACCTCGTCCTCATCAACATCTTCGTCATCCCCATCGCGGTCGCCGGCCTCGTCGCCTTCCCGCCGGGCTTCATCGACGGCGACATGTACGTCGTCACCCTGCCGCTTTCGGTCGGCGCACACGCCATGGCGCTCGTCGCCTTCGTCGGCGGCCTGTCGGCGGCGACCGCGATGGTCATCGTCGAGACGGTCGCGCTGGCGGTGATGGTGTCGAACGACATCTTCATGCCGCTGATGGTGCGCGGCCGGCGCCTGCGCGAGGCCGAGGAGGCGGGCCGCGCCAGCGCTCAGCCCGACGCCGTCGACATGGGCCACCGGCTGCTGACGGTGCGCCGCATCGCCATCGTCGCCATCCTGCTGCTGGCCTATCTCTACTACCGCGTCACCGGCGAGGCGCAGCTTGCCCAGATCGGCCTGCTCTCCTTCGCCGCCGTCGCCCAGTTCGGCCCCGCCCTGCTGATCGGGCTGGTCTGGCGGCGCGGCACCGCGCGCGGCGCATTGGCCGGCATCGCCGCGGGCATCGCGCTGTGGGCCTACACGCTGATGCTGCCCAATCTCGTCGATGCCGGGCTGTTCGCCACCACCCTGCTCGAGCGGGGCCCGTTCGATCTCGCCATGCTGCGCCCGCAGGCGCTGTTCGGGGTGCAGGCCAGCCCGCTCGTGCATGGCGTTCTGTGGAGCCTCAGCGTCAATGTGCTGGTGTTCTTCGCCGTCTCGCTGATGCGCCAGCCGACGCCGATCGAGCGGCTGCAGGCCAGCGTCTTCGTGCAGAGCGAGCACGCCCCCTCGGCGCCGAGCTTCCGGCTCTGGCGCTCGCCCGTCACCGTCGGCGAGCTCATCGCCACCGTCTCGCGCTATCTCGGCGAGGATCGCACCCGCGCCTCCTTCGAGAGCGTCTCGGCGATGCGCGGCGTCTCGCTGGAGCCGAACCGCGAGGCCGATTTCCAGCTCATCCGCTACGCCGAGCACCTGCTCGCCTCGGCCATCGGCGCGGCCTCCTCCCGCCTCGTGCTGTCGCTGATGCTGCGCAAGCGCACCGTCTCGACCAAGGCGGCGCTCAAGCTGCTGGACGATGCCTCGGCCGCCATCCAGTACAACCGCGAGATCCTGCAGACCGCGCTCGACCATGTCCGCCAGGGTATCGCGGTGTTCGACCGCGACCTCAGGCTCGTCACCTGGAACCGCCAGTTCGGCGAGATGCTGGACCTGCCGCCGGAAATCCTGCGCATCGGCGTCGGCATCGACCAGATCATCCGCTTCAACGCCGCCAACGGCCAGTTCGGCCCCGGCCCGGTCGAGGAGATCGTACGCGAGAAGCTCTCCCGCTACGCCCGCCGGAACGTCGCGTTCCAGGAGCGCCTCGCCCCCCGCGGCGTGGTCATGGAAGTGCGCGTCAACACCATGCCGGATGGCGGGGTGGTGGTGACCTTTACCGACATCACCCCGACGGTGGAGGCCGCCGAGGCGCTGGAGCGCGCCAACGAGACGCTGGAGCGGCGCGTGCGCGAGCGCACCAAGGCGCTGGAGAAGCTCAACACGCAGCTCGCCCAGGCGAAGTCCGAGGCGGACGAGGCCAACATCTCCAAGACCCGCTTCCTCGCCGCCGCCAGCCACGACATCCTGCAGCCGCTCAACGCCGCGCGGCTCTACGCCACGAGCCTCGTCGAGCGGGCCGAGGCCGGCGAGGAAACCCGGCTGGCGCGCAATGTCGATGCCTCCCTGGAGGCGGTGGAGGAGATCCTCGGTGCCCTGCTCGACATCTCGCGGCTCGACGCCGGCGCACTCAAGCCGGACATCGCCCCGTTGCGGCTCGACGAGATCTTCCGGCAGCTCGAGCTCGAATTCGCCCCCATGGCGAAGGAAAAAGGATTGCGCCTTACCTTCGTGCCGAGCACGGCGGCGGTTCGCTCGGATCGCCGGCTGCTGCGCCGCCTGCTGCAGAATCTCGTCTCCAACGCCATCAAGTACACGCCGCGCGGCCGCGTGCTGATCGGCGTGCGCCACCACCACGGCCGGCTGCGCGTGCAGGTGCTCGATACCGGCGTCGGCGTGCCGTCGGGCAAGCAGAAGCTCATCTTCAAGGAGTTCCAGCGGCTCGACGAGGGCGCCAAGGCCGCCCGCGGACTGGGGCTCGGCCTCTCCATCGTGGAGCGCATCGCGCGCGTGCTCGACCATCCGATCTCGCTCACCTCCATCCCCGGCAGAGGCAGCGTGTTCACCATCGAGGTGCCCTCCGCCCCGCCGATGCCCGCCATGGAGGAGCCCTCGCCCCGCCCGGCCGCGCCGGTGGCGACGCTTCAGGGCCTCAACGTGCTGTGCATCGACAACGATCCGGCGATCCTCGACGGCATGGAGACGCTGGTCTCGGGCTGGGGCTGCCATGTGATCAAGGCGCCGGGCATCAGCGAGGCCCTCGCCGTGCTGCGCGAGCGCCGCGCCGTGCCGGACGTGCTGCTGATCGACTACCACCTCGACAAGGGCGACGGCATCGATGCCGCCAAGCAGCTGCGCTGGAAGCTCGGCCAGTCGCTGCCGGCGGTGCTGATCACCGCCGACCGCTCGAAGCGCGTGCGCGACGGCGCCCGCGCCACGGAGATGGCCGTGCTCAACAAGCCGGTGCGACCGGCCGCCCTGCGCGCCTTGCTCGCCCAGTACCGCGCCACCCGCGCGGCGGCGGAGTAGACGAGGCTCACCACAAGAACGACGTCATGGCCGGGTTTGGCCCGGCCATCCATGCCTTTGGATCAGTAAGAAAGACGTGGATTCCCGGGCCGAGCCCGGGAATGACGGCCATCTGGGATGAACCCTTCATCCCAGATGAGCCAGAGGCCCGATCCGGGATCGCTGTCGATCACGGACAAGCCGGCCCACCGGACACGTCCTCATCCCCGGGCCTGACCCGGCGATGAGGATACTAAGGGAAATCACCCCGCCGCCTGTGCCCAGGTGCCGCCCTCGATCTTCGAGGCGGCGATCACCGCCTGGGTGCGGCTTTCCACGCCGAGCTTCTGAAGGATGGCCGAGACATGCGCCTTCACGGTCGCCTCGGAAACCCCGAGCTCATAGGCGATCTGCTTGTTCAGCAGCCCCTCGGACAGCATCATCAGCACCCGCACCTGCTGCGGGGTCAGCGTGGCGAGGCGGGCGACGAGGGCCTGCGTCTCCTTGTCGGAGCCGCCGGACAGGTCGACGTCGGGCGGCGTCCAGGTCCGCCCCTCCAGCACGGCGGCGATCGCCTCGCGCATGGTCTCGACCGCGCTGGTCTTGGGGATGAAGCCGGAGGCGCCGAACTCCATGCAGTTGCGGATGACGCCGGCCTCCTCGTTGGCGGAGACGACCACCACCGGGATACCGGGATATTGCGCGCGCAGATACATGAGCCCCGAGAAGCCGCGCACGCCCGGCATGGTCAGGTCGAGCAGGATGAGGTCGAGATCGCTCTCGCGCTCCAGCAGCGCCTGAAGCTCCTCGAAGCCGCCGGCCTCGAACAGTTCCGCCGCCGGAAACTGGCGCGACATCGCCTCGCGCAGTGCACCCCTGAAAAGCGGATGGTCGTCCGCGATCACCAAACGGAAACTCGTCGTCGTATCCACGCGCAGCGGCCCTCTCCCCACGCGGACATGCGCTCGCCGCAAGTCCGCGCCGCGATCATGGTGCGCCGAAACCGTCGCCGCAAGCCGCATGGCGGCCTTGTCCGGCACGACCCCTTCGCAAGGTAATCACAACGACCTTTAGTGGGCCTCGCCGACAAAGGCTACAACCAATTCGCGCCGGTGCGGGCGTGCGCGATGCTCGACGAGATAGAGCCCCTGCCAGGTGCCGAGCGCCATGCGTCCCTCGCTCACCGGCACGGCCAGGCTGACGCCGGTCAGCACCGATTTGATATGGGCAGGCATATCGTCCGGCCCTTCGAGATCGTGCACCCAGCCGGCCTGCTCCGGCGCCAGCCGGTCGAGCGCCGTGAGCAGGTCGATCCGCACGTCCGGATCGGCGTTTTCCTGGATGGCGAGCGAGGCCGAGGTGTGGCGGCAGAACACCGACACGTCTCCCTCCCGCGCGCCCACGCTTTCGAGAAACGCCGCCACCGCCCGCGTGATCTCGACAAATCCGCACCCGTCCGTATCGACCGCGAGCACCGTCGAAAAGCGCCGCGTTACCGCGCTTTCCCGCACCTCGCCCTGCCGGATCTTCGCCATGGACGCCTCCTTGCCCTCGGGTCAGCGCTGGACGAACGGACCCGGCTGGGTTTGGATAGGACGGATCAGCCCCTGATGACAGGCCCTCCCCAACGCTATCGCCGGAGCGTCCCCGCCTCATGTCTTCTCCGCTGCCCGACCGCCCGTCCCGGTCCTCCTCCGCGCTCGTCGTCGACCCCGCCCTGTTCGATCCTGCCGCCGTCGCCCCGGACACGCGGGCGGTGAACGCCGCCATCGTCAAGGCGCTCGGCGCGGTGCCGGATCGCTGGGTATTTCCCATGGCGATGCTGCGCAAGCTGCGTCTGGAGGGCAAGGGTCCTTTCCCGCTGTCGCCCGAGAGCCCCTATGCCGAGGTGATCGAGATCGATGGGCCGCACGGCCCGGTGCCGCTGCGCATCCTCACCCCGCCGGAGCCGGCGCGCGGCGTCTATCTGCACATTCATGGCGGCGGCTGGTGCCTCGGCTCGGCGCGCGAGAATGACGGACTCAACCACCGCCTCGTCGAGCGCACCGGCTTCGCCGTGGTCTCGGTCGACTACCGGCTGGCCCCGGAAGCGCCCTATCCCGCGGCCCCGGACGACTGCGAAGCCGCCGCCCTGTGGCTTCTGCGCGAGGGGCCGGCGCGTTTCGGCACCGATCGCTTTGCCATCGGCGGCGAATCCGCCGGTGCGAATCTCTCGGTCGCTACCCTGTTGCGACTACGCGACCGGCACGACCTACCCCCCTTCCGCGCCGCCAACCTCAACGCCGGGTGCTACGATCTCGGCCTGACGCCCAGCGCCCGGCAATGGGGCGAAGAGCCGCTCGTGCTCAACACGCGCGACATCAACGTCTTCGTCGGCCACTATCTGCGCGAGGGAGGCGACATCGCCATCCCGGACATCTCACCGCTGCACGCCGACCTGAGGGGCCTGCCGCCGGCGCTCTTCACCATCGGCACACGCGACGCGCTTCTGGACGACACGCTGTTCATGGCGCCGCGGTGGCTCGCCGCCGGCAACCCGGCGGAACTCGCCGTCTATCCCGGCGGCTGCCATGTCTTCATCGGCTTCCCCGGCAGCCTGGCCGACCAGGCGCTCGCCCGCTCGCATGCCTTCATCTCGGCCTGCTAGGACGAACTAAAGGCTCTGGCCCTGCTGTTGCGGGGCCGCGCCGCGCAGACGGTCGACCATCTCGAAGAAGCGGCGGAACACATGCTCCGCCATGTCCATCGCCTGATCGAGACGCTTGCGCGCGTCCTCGGACAGTTCGGGATCGTCGGCCGGCGGAACAGGCTTTGCGGAAGGAGGCTCGCCCGGACGGGCAGGCTCCGGCGGCGCCATGATGTCCGGCACGCCACCCGTGCCCGCGCCGGCGCGTCCCTTTTCCAGCTCGGCAAGGCGTGCCTGCAGCCGGGCGATCTCGCCCTCCAGCGCTGCACGGTCCTCCGGAACGGCCTCGCAGACCCAGGCGCCGGATTTCATCGAGCAGAACGACATGGCGCCATTCGTCGTGTCGAGCTTGATCAGCCCGCCCTCGACGGGCTGCATGGTGAAGCGCGCGCTCTCGCCTGTCGCCGACGGTGCCTGCGCCAGAGCCGTATGGAAACCCGCCAAGGCCAGCACCAGCGCTGCCCCGGTTCCGATGGTGATCAGCCGCATATCCGGCCCTCCCCTCACGCGACGCGCCGGCTCACGGCGTGAACGGCGCGCGCCCGCTCGACAACGCGCGGTCGAGCAGGTCGATCCGATCCTGCCCCCAGAACACCTCGCCGTCGAGAACATAGGCTGGTGAGCCGAACACGTCGGCCTCCACCGCCGCGTCGTGGTTCGCCTGGTAGATGACGGCAGTGCGGTCAGCGGCAGCCATTTCCAGCAGCTCCGCCGGCAGGCCGAGTTCCGCCAGCACCTCCGCCAGCGTCGCGGGGTCGGCCATATCCTCCTCGCGCTGCCAGACGCCCGAGATCAGACGCGCGATGAGCGGCGCCGCGTCGTGACCGGCGATCTGTGCGGCGATGACGAGCCGGTCGCCATGCTTGGCATCCAACGGCCAGTGCGCGGGGCTCACATGGAAATCGATCCCCCGCGCCTCGCGCCAGCGCTTCAACTCCACCAGCCGGTAGCGCTGGCGGGCCGGGTGGCGACGAGGGAGAGGCAGGCCGCCCGTATCGGCGAAGAGCTCACCGAGAAACACAGGACGGAAATTGACCCGTGCGCCGTGGCGCCGCGCCACATCGAGAAAGGGAGCATGGCCGATGAAGGCCCAGGGGCTGACGATGGAGAAATAGTAGTCGATGGAACGAGACATGAGGGCCACTTCGCACGCGTATCCAGGGTGCCGAATCTACAGGGCGATCCGACCACGGCCCGTACGCTAGTGCCCTTTCCGGCTCTGTGAAACCGGATCGCGCCTTTATTAATGCGCCAATGTCCCCGCAAAATGCCGACGGCGCCCACGAAGGGCGCCGCCAACCTTGGTCCTGGAGGATCTTGGAGAGAAGAGTAATTCTGACGAGGGTCAGGCCGCCGGGCGGGCAGCGAAGGCGGCAACCATCTGGCGCAACTCGCCGATGGCTTCCTCGATCTCAACCTTCTGCTGCTCGAGCAGGGCAAGCTGCTCGGCGCACTTCTCCCTGGTCAGCGCGAGACCGCCAGCCGGCACGGCGCTACCCTCGCGCAACGCCACCATCGCCTTGATCTCCGCGAGGGTGAAGCCGAGTTTTTTGCCTTTCAGGATGATAGCAAGCCGGTCGCGCTCGGCGGCGCTGTAGAGACGGGTCAGACCCTCGCGGCGGGGGGCGAGGAGGCCCTTGTCCTCGTAGAAACGCAGGGCGCGCAGCGTCACGCCGAACTCGCGGGCGAGGTCGCCGATGGTGAAGAAGGCGCTCTCCCCGGAACGGGAAGAGTGAGCATCGGCCGTACGTTCGGCCTCGAAGGAGGTGAAATCCATGTCGGCAACTCCGGCTGGGAAATGGCAACACGTCAGGGGTGTTGTCGCAACTTTCGCAGACCGGTTGCCGCAAGGGGAGAAAGTCACACCCTACGTTAGGGCAACTTACTGTTAAATGCGAAATCAAGTCGTTGATTTTGCGTCACTAATCGCGGAATGCGCAACTCCGGCCGGGCGTAGCCGGCAGGGTAGCGAAATGCGTAGCGTTGAGTAGCAGGGGGCGTAGCATCGCGCCGGAGTAGCGATGGAAGAGTCGCGCACGACATACCTGGATACCGGCGCGGATCTCCCCGTCGGCACGCCGGTCCGCCTGCCGTATCGCTTCTGCCGTATCCCTTCCGCGCGGGGCGGCCACCGGCCGGTCGTGCCGCGCGATCGCGAGCCGGCGTCGGCCTTCGCGTCACGTTCCCGCGCCGGCATGGTTAATCGGCGGTATCATTAACGCGCCATTTACCAAGTTTCGAAACAGTTGCGTCCGGCAGCCGCCAGAGCCGCCGCGGCGATTCCCGCCGCTCATGGCGCCGGACGCGACGGAGAAAAAGGTGAGGCAAGGGGCCCCTTCGACGGCCGGGCAAATCGCCCCCGAAGCCTGGAAAGCCATGAGCGAAGCCGCCGAGCGCGCGGGCATGCCGCTCGACCAGTGGCTGCGGGGACAGCTCCTCGGAACCACCGCCGCCGGAACCGCCGCGCCCGCTCCCGCCGAGGCGGCGGGCGGCGTCGCCGAATTGCAGCGCCGGATCGAGCAGCTGACCAGCGAGGTCGGCCGGCTCGGAAACATGGTCCATCCCGATACGCTGCCTTCCAACACCGACGATGCGCACGCGGCTCACGCCGCGACGGGCTACGCCGACGCGCCCTATACGCCGCATGCCGGCGCGGCGAACGCCGGGACGGCCCATGCCGGGATGACCCGCCCCGCCATGGCGGCAGGCGCCTACGCGCCGATGGCGGCCAGCGCCTACGCGCCGGAAGAGCCCGCGCCGGTCGCGGCGCCTCCCGCGCGCCCGGCTTCGACCGGCTCCGCCTATGCCGACCAGCGGCTCCAGGAGGCGATCCACGAGATCGACCAGCGGCTGGCGTCCATGCACCTCATCCCGCCGCGCACGGAGACGCCCCGGACGGCGCCGCCGAGCGGCCCGGTCACGGCGAACGCCATCGAGGCCGCCGTGGCCGAGATCGCCGCGCGCCAGAACGAACTCGACAGCGCCCCCCGCCGCCGGACCGCCGAAGCGCCGGCCCGCGAGCCGGCCCCGCGCGAGCCCTATTCCCGCGAGCCGGTTTCACGCGGGCCCTACTCCGGCGAGAACGTTGGCCGCGAGAGCGTTAGTCGCGAAAATCTTGGCCGCGAAAACCTTGGCCGCGAAAATCCCGCCCGCGAGCCGCGCCCGGCGCCCGCCCGCCGGGAGAGCGCGCCCCGCGACGCGATCAGCGAGCGCTTTGTCCGCGATCCCTTCGCCGCCGGCGGCTTCCCGCCCCGCGCCGCATCGACGCCCACACCGGCTCTCGCACCGGCGGCACCGGCCATGTCCTCGGCGGCCGTACAGACGGCCGTCGGCGACGCGCTCTCGGTGCTGCAGGGCGAGCTCGGCGGCATGCGCCAGTCGCTCGCCACGCTGGCCCCGCGCCGCGCGGTCGACGAATTGCAGCGCGTGGTGCAGCAGCTTGCCGACCGGGTGGAGCGCTCCGGCTCGCGCGACGAGGACCTGCGCAGCACGCTGGTCGCCCTGCGCGACATGATCGGCGGGCTGAAGCTGCCCGAACACCCGGCGCTGCTGCTCGGGCGCATCGACGCGCTGGAGCGCAAGCTCGACATCGTCAACGCCAAGATGGTGGACGGCGCCACCGTCGCCCGCCTTCAGGCGCAGGCCGGCGAGATCCGCGAATTGCTGGCCCGCACCCTCTCCTCGGATTCGGTGCGCCTGCTCGCCGAGCAGGTATCCATGCTGGCGACCAAGGTCTCCGACATGGCCGCCAACGAGGACCGCGCCTTCCGCACGGCGGTCGGCTCGCTGGAGCGGCGCCTCGACACGCTGGCCGACAAGATCGGCAACCAGCCGGCGCCGGTCATCCCGCTCGACGACCTCGTCGGCCGGCTCGACGCCATCCAGACCAGCCTCGCCAGCGCCCGCCGCGAACTGCCGGCCGGCATGGAGACGATGATCAAGGGCCTGTCCGAGCGCATCGAACGGATCGAGCGCCCGATTTCCATCCCCGACAACGGGCCGCGCCTCGACGATCTCAGCCGGCAGATCGGCGAGCTCACCCAGAGGATCGAGAAGGCGGTCGCCGGCGCCGAGATCGCCGGCCAGCTTTCCAGCATCGAGCGCGGCGTCAACGACCTCTTCATCCAGATGGAAGAGACCCGCGCCACCTTCCTCGCGGGCTCGCACCCCCGTCCGCCGGGCAATGGCGGCAACCCGAACGGCGGCGCGCGGATCCGGCGCGAGATCGCCGCCGTCGAGGCGAAGGCTCCGACGGCTTCTGCCCCGACCGCTTCTGCCCAGACGGCCCCGGTGGCCGCTGCTCCGATGGCCGCGATGCCGGCCGTATCGGCGGCGCCCGCCCCGGCCGCCGAGGCCGTGGCGACGTCTCCGGCCGAGCCCGTGGTCGAGGCCAGCTTCACGCCGCCGCCGGCCTCGATCCCCAAGCCTTTCGAGCCCCAGCTCATGCGGGCCGCGCTGGAGGAACTGAACCGTTCCGCCGGGGCGGCGGCCGCGCTCGGCGCCGGTCCGGTCGCGGCAGGGGCGCCGGCCTCGGTCCCGTCCGCCGAGATCGAGACCACCGACACCGCCGACATCGAAACCGCCGACACGCCGCATTCGGACGAGCCGGCCGCGCTCGACCACCGCCGCGACGAAGCCTCGCTGCTCGCCCGCGCACTGGAGGACGAGTTCGACTTCCGCCCGGTCGACCTCGACGCACAGGCTGCCGCGCGCGGCATCGTGCCGGGCGAGGCCCCGGCGGCGGCGACGGGCGCGCCCAGCCGCGCCGCCTTCATCGCCCAGGCCCGCCGCGCCGCCCAGCCGGCCGGCACCATTCCGCCGGAACTGCGCAGCCATATCGCCGACCGCCATCGCCGCCAGCCCACCCGCTGGCTGGCGCGCATCCGCGCCATGCTGCTGATCGGCCTGTGCGGCTCGGCGCTGGCCTATGGCTCCTGGCACCTGCTGACGCAGCTGCGCGACGGCCAGCTGCGCGCCTTCGCGCCGACCTCCTCGGCCACCGCGACGCTGCCTCCGGCGGCCCGCCCGGCACCGACGCCGGACGATGTCACCGGCTCGATCGGCAAGGCCGCGCCACGTCCCCAGCCGCCGGCCGGGCTGCCGGCCAACCCGCAGGGCGCTCCCGTCGGGCCCGCCGCCCCGGTGGCGCCGATCGGCCCCTCCAGCATGTCGCTGCCGACCGAGCTGCCCGGCGGCATCGCCAGCCAGGCGCTGCGCGCCGCCGCGCTGGGCGGCGACCCCGGCGCGGCCTTCGAGATCGCCCGGCGCTTCATGGACGGCGAAGGCGTGGCGCCCAGCGCCGCCCGCGCCGCCGAATGGTACGCCTACGCCTCGGCCAACGGCTCGGTGCCCGCGACCTACCGGCTCGGCATGATCTACGAGAAGGGCATGGACGGCGTGCCGCGCGACGTCGCCAAGGCGCGCCAGCTCTATGTGCAGGCGGCTGACGCCGGCAACGTCTCGGCCATGCACAATCTCGGCGTGCTGCTGGCCTCCGGCGTCGACAACCCGCCGGACTACCGCAACGCCGCCGCCTGGTTCACCCGCGCCGCCGAGCACGGGGTGCGCGACAGCCAGTACAATCTCGCCGTGCTCTACGCCCGCGGCTTCGGCGTGGCGATGAACCCGCCCGAGGCCTGGCGCTGGTTCGCGCTCGCCGCCGCCGGCGGCGACGGCGAGGCCGCCGCCAAGCGCGACGAGATCGGCGACCGGCTCGACCCGCGCACGCTCGCGGCGGTCCGGCAGGAGGTGGAGGGCTGGACGCCGCAGGTGGTCGACGCGCTGGCCAATGACAGCTCGGCCACCGGCTGGAACGACGGCATGCCGCGCAA
Organism: Starkeya nomas; assembly: GCF_902703545.1. Lineage (NCBI taxonomy): Bacteria > Pseudomonadati > Pseudomonadota > Alphaproteobacteria > Hyphomicrobiales > Xanthobacteraceae > Starkeya > Starkeya nomas. The sequence continues at coordinate 4,546,591 of NZ_CACSAS010000001.1, read as the reverse complement.
GACCGCCTCGCGCTGAGACGGCCGCGCGCGGAGATGGCCGCGCGCGGAGACCGCCTCGCGCTGAACCTCGACGCCCATCCACCCGAACGACGTCATGGCCGGGCCTGTCCCGGCCCTCCACGTCTCTGGACCGGGAGAACTCGTAGATGCCCGGTCCGGGACCGGGCATGACGTGGTTCCCTTGGGCTTTTTCAGCCCGCGCGATCCGGCAGGCAGGCGTGATGGGCGATGCGGTAGGTGCGGGCGGCGCCGACGAGATGGGCGGCGTAATCGCGCACGAACAGCCCGGCCAGCGCGGCGTCGCGAATGTTCAGCCCGCCCGCATAGGCGCCCAGCGCCGGCATGACGAGCCGCGACCCGTCGGTGGCGAAGCAGCGGCGCCGCAGGCTGCGTCCGCGCTGCACGAGGCGCGCCACCGGATGGAAATGCCCGACGATCTCGCCCCGCACGAAGCCGGGCGCCGGCTCGTGGCGCAGCGTCAGCGGCCCGAGGCGCAGCAAATCGAGATGGTTGCCGCCGAGGCCCGGGGCGGGATCGGGATCGTGATTGCCGGCGATCCAGATCATCTCGCGCCCGCGCCCCAGCGCGGCGAGGCTGGCGTGCTCGTCGCTGCCCAGCCGCGCGGCGGCGCCGCGGTCGTGGAAGCTGTCGCCCAGCGCGACGATGGCGCGCGGCTGCCAGCGGGCGGCGATGCGCTCCAGCAAGGCGAGCGTGGCGCGGGAATCATAGGGCGGCAGCGGCACGCCGCGGGCGGCGAAGGCCGAGCCCTTCTCCAGATGCAGGTCGGCGACGACCAGCAGGCGCTCCTCCGGCCAGTAGAGGGCGCCGGCGGGATCGAGCAGCAGGTGCACGCCGGCGAGCAGGATGCCGTCGTCGGCGGAATCCTGGGCGGGAACCCGCGCCGCGTCGCCCTCCGCCAGCGTCTGGTCCGCCGGTGCCCCGTCAGGCCGCGCCATTCATCGCCTCCCGGATCAGCTCGTCCTCGGCCTCGGCGAGCAGCGCCTCGTTCGCCGCGCCCGCCACCATCTCGCGCCCGATCTCCAGCATCACCGGCACGGCGAGCGGGGAGACGCGCGGCAGGGCGACATGGTCGATTCGCCCCCTGATGCGGGTGAGCATGTCGGAGAGGCGGCGAATGTCCAGCAGCCCCGTCGCCGCATCGGCGCGGGCGGCGCGCAGCAGCAGGTGGCCCGGCTCGTGGCGGCGCAGCACGTCATAGACGAGATCGGTCGACATCGTCACCTGGCGGGAGTTCTTCTCCTTGCCGGGGAAGCGGCGCTCGATCAGCCCGGCGATGACCGCGCACTGGCGGAAGGTGCGCTTCATCAGCGAGGTCTCGGCGAGCCAGGCCTCGAGGTCGTCGCCCAGCATGTCGGCGTCGAACAGGCCGTCGAGGGAGAGCCGACCGCCGCCGACCGCCGCCGAGAGGTCGGACAGGCCGTAGATGGCGAGGGCGTAGTCGTTGGCCATGAAGCCGAGCGGGTGGAGGCCGGCGCGGTCGAGGCGGCGGGTCAGCAGCATGCCGAGCGTGCGGTGGGCGAGGCGTCCCTCGAAGGGATACGCCACCAGATAATGCCGCCCGCCGCGCGGGAAGGTCTCGACCAGCAGGTCCTCGCGGCCCGGCAGGCGCGAGCGGCGCCGCTGCAGGTCGAGCCATTCGTGCACCTGTCCCGGCAAGGCGGGCCAGCGGGCGGGCGTCGCCAGCAGCGCGCGCACCCCGGCGGCGAGGAAGGTGGAGAGCGGGAACTTGCCGCCTTCGTAGGACGGCACCTTCGGCTCGGTGGCGCTGGTGCGGGCGGCGCGCACCTCGTTCTCGACGATGGTGAGGAATTCCAGCACCTCGCCGGCGAAGACGAAGGTGTCGCCGGGGCTGAGCTGCTCGGCGAAATACTCCTCCACCTCGCCGAGCACCCGCCCGCCATAGCGGGATTTCGCGCCGGCGAGGCGCACTTTCAGCATGGTCGCCTCGACGATGGTGCCGACGTTCAGCCGGTACTGCTGCGCCACCTGCGGGTTGGCCACGCGCCAGCGGCCGTCCTTCATCCGGCGGATGCGGGCGAAGCGCTCATAGGCGCGCAGCGCGTAGCCGCCGGTGGCGACGAAATCGATCACGTCGTCGAAATCGGCGCGGGAGAGGTCGGCATAGGGCTCGGCGGAGGTCACTTCCGCGAACAGCTCGTCCGCCGTGAAGGGCGCGGCGCAGGCCATGCCGAGCACGTGCTGGGCCAGCACGTCGAGCGCGCCGGTGCGGATCACCGCGCCGTCCTGCGCCCCCGCCCGCACCGCCTCCAGCGCCGCCCGGCACTCCAGAACCTCGAAGCGGTTGGCCGGCACGAGCACGGCGCGCGAGGGCTCGTCCAGCCGGTGATTGGCGCGGCCGATGCGCTGCATCAGGCGCGAGGAGCCCTTTGGCGCGCCCACGTTGATCACCAGATCGACCGCGCCCCAGTCGATGCCCAGATCCAGCGAGGAGGTGCACACCACGCCCTTCAGCCGCCCCTCGCCCATCGCCGCCTCGACCTTGCGGCGCTGGGCGACGTCGAGCGAACCATGATGCAGCGCGATGGGCAGGTTGGCGTCGTTGATGCGCCACAGCTCCTGGAACAGCAGCTCGGCCTGCATGCGGGTGTTGACGAAGACGAGCGTCGTCGTGTTGGCCGCGATCAGCCCGTAGATCTCCGCGAGGGCATGGCGCGCCGTGTGCCCCGCCCAGGGCACGTGGGCGACGCTTTCCAGCATGGAAAGGTCGGGCGCCGCCCCCGCCTCGGCGACCACCATATCGCCCATCGCGCCCTTCCCGTCCTGCGGCACCAGCCAGCGGCGCAGCGTGTCGGGATCGGCCACGGTCGCCGACAGACCGACCGTCTGCGCAGCGGGCGCGAGGCGCCGCAGCCGGGCGAGCCCGAGCGCGAGCAGGTCGCCGCGCTTGGAGCCGGCGAGCGCGTGCAGCTCGTCCAGCACGATGCGCTTGAGGTCGGCGAACAGGTGCTCGGCGTCCGCCGAGGCGAGCAGCAGGGCGATCTGCTCGGGCGTGGTGAGCAGGATGTCCGGCGGGTCGCGCCGCTGGCGCTGACGGCGCGCGGCGGGCGTGTCGCCGGTGCGGGTCTCGATGCGGATGGGCAGCGCCATCTCCGCCGCCGGCCGCTCCAGATTGCGCGCCACGTCGACCGCCAGCGCCTTCAGCGGCGAGATGTAGAGCGTGTGCAGGCCCGGCGGCCGGGCGCTGTTGCGCGGCTTCGGGCGCCCGGCGAGCTCGACGAGGGTCGGCAGGAAGCCGGCCAGCGTCTTGCCCGCGCCGGTGGGCGCGATCAGCAGGGTGGAGCGCCCGGCCCGCGCCTTCGCCAGCAGCGCGAGCTGATGGGCGCGCGGCGCCCATCCCCGGCCGGCGAACCAGCGGCGGAAGGGCTCGGGGAGGAGGTCGTCGGGTACGCTGTCCATGATCGGCACGGCGAGAAGCTAATGCCTGCGCGCGGAAATGCGAGGGGGCGCGCGCGGATGCCACCCCTCCGACCCGCTTCGCGGACCACCTCCCCCGCGGGCGGGGGAGAGTTTGGAGGGACAGCAGGGTTTCAGCCCTTGCGCCGCCATGCCCGGGCTTGTCCCGGGCATGGCGGCGGGAAGGTGGAGAGGGCCGAGGGCGGCATGTCGGGCGCCTTTGCCGGCCTGCGTGCTTCGAGGCCGGCCTGACGCCGGCACCTCCGCATGACGGGGGCTTTGGGACAAGGAGCGCCGTCATGCCCGGGCTTGGCCCGGGCATCCACGACTTGGGCCGGGGCGCGGGCAGGAAGGCGTGGATGGCCGGGACAAGCCCGGCCATGACGGTGAGAGAACGGGGAGGATCGGGCCGAGCCCGGCCATGACGGCGCGGATGGGCCGGGTGGGTCCGCCCATTTGGCGGCCAAGCGGTCAGCTTTCGCGCATCCCCACCACCACCAGCCCCGGCACCGGCTCGCCCTTTTCCTTGCGCACCCATTCGTCCGTGAGAAGCCGCAGGGCCAGACCGGCCTCGGCGAGCGCGGCGCGGACATAGGCTTCCGCATGGGCGAAGCGCAGCGTGTCGCGCAGCAGGACGCCCTCCCCGCCATGCGTCTCGGTGGTGAAGGCGAGCAGCCCGCCCGGCTCCAGCACGCGGCGCGCTTCCGCCAGCACCGGGCCCAGCCCGTCGAGATAGCAGAAGGCGTCGCCCGCGAAGATGAGATCGGCCTCGCGCGCCGGCCGCTCCTTCAGGAAGGCCACCATCTCGCCCACGGCCAGCGCGTCGTAGATCTTCCGGCGCCGGGCGTGGGCGACCATGTTGGGCGAGATGTCGACGCCCTCCATGAAGCCGATGCGCTGGACCAGCCGCGCCCCGACCAGCCCCGTGCCGCAGCCGAGATCGAGCCCGCGGGCGAAGGCATAGGGCCGCTCCAACGCGGCGCAGGCGGCCTCCAGCGCGCGGTCGATCAGCTCCGGGCCGCGATAGTCCAGCCGGGCGAGGGCGACGTCGAAACGGTCCGCATACTGGTCGAACAGGACGCGCACATAGGCCTCGCTCATGCTCGCCACCTCGCCTTCGAGCCGGGCGAGGCGCAGCGCCGCGCCGAACGTGTCCCCGGGATCGAGGGCAAGCGCCTGCCCGAAGGCCTCGCGCGCCTGCGCGGCGTCGCCCGCCGCTTCCCGCGCCTCGCCGAGCAGGAACCAGCCGGGGGCGTAATGGCCGGCGCGGGCCACCGCTTCGGCCAGAAGCTCGGCGGCGTCCGCCGCGTTTCCCTCCTGCATCAGCGCGCGCGCCCAGTCGATCCGGCGATCGACAAGCGGGTCGCCGGACGAACGGATGAGCCTGCCTGCACTCATGCGGGTGGTTCTCTGACGATGGGCCTCCGCGAGGCGTCTCGCGGAAATCGGGCGCGCCGCCCTATATATCTTCCGCGATGCGCCCGGAAGAGCTTCTCCATTCCACGCCACAGGGACTTTACTCGCCCGCCGGCGACTTCTTCATCGACCCGACGCGGCCCGTGGCCCGCGCGCTCATCACCCATGGCCATTCCGACCATGCGCGCGCCGGCCACGGCGCGGTGATGGCGACGCGCCGGACGCTCGACATCATGGCGATCCGCTACGGCGAGGGCTTCGCCGGGACGACGCAGGCGGCCGCCTATGGCGAGCGGCTGGAGGTGAACGGGGTCGGCATCACCTTCCACCCGGCCGGGCATATCCTCGGCTCGGCGCAGATCGCGCTGGACCGGCAGGGCTGCACCATCGTCGCCTCCGGCGACTACAAGCCGGGAGCCGACCCGACGGCCGAACCGTTCGAGCCGGTGCCCTGCCACGTCTTCATTTCCGAGGCGACCTTCGGCCTGCCGGTGTTCCGCCATCCCGATCCGGCACAGGAGACGGCGAAGCTGACCGCCTCGCTGGCGCTGTTTCCCGAGCGGGCGCATCTCGTCGGCGCCTATGCGCTGGGCAAGGCGCAGCGGGTGATGGCGCTGCTGCGCGCCGCCGGGCACGAGCGCCCCATCCTGATCCACGGCGCGATGGAGCGGCTGACCGACTATTACCGCTCCGAGGGCATCGCGCTCGGCGCGGTCCACCTCGCCCGCGACGCGGCGCCGGCGGAGCTGGCGGGCGCGGTGGTCATCTGCCCGCCCGGCGCGATGACCGACCTGTGGTCGCGCCGCTTCCCCGATCCGGTCACCGCCTTCGCCTCGGGCTGGATGCGCATCCGCGCCCGGCAGAACGGCGTGGAACTGCCGCTGATCATCTCCGACCATGCCGACTGGGACGACCTCCAGGCCTCGATCCTCGCCACCGGCTGCGAGGAGCTGTGGGTGACGCACGGCCAGGAGGACGCGCTGGTGCACTGGGCGGGGCTCGCCGGGCTGAGGGCGCGCCCGCTGCACATGGTGGGCTATGGCGAGGAGGAGGCGGAGACGACCGCCGCCCCGGACACGGCCGCCCCGGACACGGCCGCCCCTGACACGGCCGCCCCTGACACGCCCGCCCCGGAAAGCCCGGAGACGCAGCCGTGAACCGCTTCGCCGCGCTGCTCGACCGGCTCGCCTACGAGCCGCGCCGCAACGGCAAGATCGCGCTCATCGCCGATTATTTCGCCCACACGCCCGACCCCGAGCGCGGCTGGGCGCTGGCGGCGCTCACCGGCGCGCTCTCCTTCCGCAACGCCAAGCCGGGGCTGATCCGCCAGCTCATCTCCGAGCGCACCGACCCGGTGCTGTTCGCGCTCTCCTACGACTATGTCGGCGATCTCTCGGAGACGGTGGCGCTGATGTGGCCGGCCCCGCCACGGGCGATGCCGACGCCGGGCGACCCCTCACCCAGCCCTCTCCCCGCGGGGAGAGGTGAAGAGGACGTCCCCCTATCCGCCATTGTGCACGCCCTCACCCATATGGGCCGCGCCGAGCTGCCGGCGGTGCTCGCGAGCCTGCTCGACCGGCTCGACGAGACCGGCCGCTGGGCGCTCCTGAAGCTGATCACCGGCGGGCTGCGCATCGGCGTCTCCGCCCGCCTCGCCAAGACGGCGGTGGCGGCGCTGGGGGAGCGCACGCCGGACGAGATCGAGCTGGTGTGGCCGGGGCTGAAGCCGCCCTATGAGGCGCTCTTCGCCTGGGCGGAAGGGCGCGGCGCGCGCCCGCAGACCGACGACCCCGCGCCGTTCCGCCCGGTGATGCTCTCCCATCCGGTGGAGGACGGGGATTTCGGGAGCCTCGACCCCGCCGATTTCCGCGCCGAATGGAAATGGGACGGAATTCGCGTGCAGGCGGTGCGGGCGGCCGGCGCCGACGGGCGGCACGTGACGCGGCTCTACAGCCGCACCGGCGAGGACGTCTCCACCGCCTTCCCGGACCTTGCCGGCGCGCTGGCCTTCGACGGTGCGGTAGACGGCGAATTGCTGATCCTGCGCGAGGGGCGGGTGCAGTCCTTCAACGTGCTGCAGCAGCGGCTGAACCGGAAGGTGGTCTCGCCGAAGCTGCTCACGGAATTCCCCGCCCATATCCGCGCCTACGACCTGCTGGTGGAGGCGGGCGAGGACCTGCGCGACCTGCCCTTCGACGCGCGGCGGGCGCGGCTGGAGGCGCTGGTCGCCGCCCATCCGCGCGACGGGCGGATCGACCTCTCGCCGCTGGTGCCGTTCGCGACGTGGGACGAACTCGCGCAGGCGCGGGCCGACCCGGCCTCCCACGGCGCGGGCGCCGACGCCGAGGCGGTGGAAGGGGTGATGCTGAAGCGCGCCGACAGCTTCTACCTGCCCGGCCGGCCCAAGGGACCGTGGTGGAAGTGGAAGCGCGACCCGCACAGCGTCGACGCCGTGCTGATGTACGCCCAGCGCGGGCACGGCAAGCGCTCTTCCTACTACTCGGACTACACGTTCGGGGTGTGGACCGGCGAGCGCTCCGGCGAGGGCGAGCTGGTGCCGGTGGGCAAGGCCTATTTCGGCTTCACCGACGCCGAGCTGATGGAGATCGACCGCTTCGTGCGCCGCCACACCGTCAACCGCTTCGGGCCGGTGCGCGAGGTCGTGCACACGGCCGCCGAGGGGCTGGTGCTGGAGGTGGCGTTCGAGGGGCTGGCGCGCTCCGCCCGCCACCGCTCGGGCCTCGCCATGCGCTTCCCCCGCATCGCCCGCCTGCGCTGGGACAAGCCGCCGGGCGAGGCCGACCGGCTGGCGACGCTGGAGCGGATGATCGGGGAGGAAGGCCACGCTCCCCGCCGGCCTTCGGGCGTGCTAGGGAAGGCGAAATCGCCCATCGGAGGAGCGTGATTCATGTCCGACAACAACGTCGCCCGCTGGATGGGCGGTTCGCCCTTCTGGGTGCTGGTCCGCCTCGTGCTGCTGTCGGTGGTGGTCGGCGTCATCCTCTCCGCGCTCGGGCTCGACCCGCTGAACATCCTGTCGAGCCTGGAGAGCCTGGTCCGGCACCTGTTCAATTTCGGCTTCGACACGGTGGAGCGGCTGTGGCGCTATTTCCTGCTGGGCGCCGTCATCGTCATCCCGCTCTGGCTGATCACCCGCGTCGCCGGGCGCGGACGCTGATGCCGTGAGCCTGATGCCGTGAGCCTCGCCGCCGCCGGCCGGGTCGAGGTCTCCTCCCGGCGCTTCCTGACCATCGCGCTGCCGGCGACGCTGGCGCAGATGACGACGCCGCTGCTCGGCCTCGTCGCCACCGGCGCCATCGGCCGGCTGGGCGACGCGGCGCTGCTCGGCGCGGTGGCGGTCGGGGCGCTGCTGTTCGACTTCGTGTTCTGGATCTTCGGCTCGATCCGCATGGGCACGGCCGGGCTGACCGCGCAGGCGCTCGGCCGGCGCGAGACGATGGAGCTGCGCGCCGTGCTGGTGCGCGCGCTGCTGATCGCCGCCGCCATCGGGCTGGTGCTGATCCTCGTGCACGCCCCGCTCTCCTCCCTCGCCTTCCTGGCGATGGGCGCCAGCGAGGAAGTGCACGTGGCGGCGGCGCTCTATTTCTCGGTGCGCATCCTCTCCGCCCCCTTCGCCATCGGCAACTTCGCCATCCTCGGCTGGCTGGTCGGCATCGCCCGCACCGATATCGGCCTCGGCCTGCAGATCCTCATCGCCGCGGTGAACGCCGCCGCCACGGTGCTGCTGGTGCTGCACTGGGATTTCGGCATCGCCGGCGCGGCGGCGGCCAATGTGCTGGCGGAGGCGGTCGGCACGCTGTTCGGCCTCGGCGCCGCCGCCCGGCTGATCGGACGCGACTGGCGGATGCCCTGGCGCGCCGTGCTCGACCGGGCGCGGCTGATCGAGACCGTGGCGGTGAACAGCGACATCATGATCCGCACGGCGCTGATCATGAGCGTGCTGCTGTTCTTCACCGCGCAGGGCGCCCGCCAGGACGACGCGACGCTGGCGGCCAACGCCGTGCTCTACAACATCGTAATGGTGACGGCCTTCTTCCTCGACGGCTTCGCCACCGCCGCCGAGCAGATCTGCGGCCAGAGCGTGGGCGCCAAGGACGGGCCCGGCTTCCGCCGCGCCGTGCGCATGGTGCTGTTCTGGGGCTTCGGTTTCGCCGCGCCGGCGACGCTGCTCCTGATGGCCGGCGGCGGCGGCGTCATCGACCTGCTTTCCGCCAACGAGGACGTGCGCCGGGTCGGCCGGGAGTTCCTGCCGCTCGCGGCGCTGACGCCGCTGCTCGGCGTCGCCGCCTTCGCCTATGACGGCATCTATGCCGGCTCCACCTGGGCGCGCGACATGCGCAACCTGATGTTCCCGGCGGTGGCGCTGTTCTTCCTCGCCTGGTGGCTGACCCTGCCGCTCGGCAATACCGGGCTGTGGCTCGCCTATCTCATCTTCATGGCCGGGCGCGGCCTGTTCCTGGCGCTGCGGCTGCCGGCGCTGGAACGGCGCACCTTCGCCTGAAGGCACCGGGTCGGCGTCCCGGCCATGCCGGGCGCCGGCTTGACCGGCCCGGCCTCCAGCGGGAGGATCGCCCGTGCCCCGGCCCGCCACGACGCCATGGAACGAGAAGCCGGAGCGCCGGGGAACGCCATGACCATGCGCAACGGGGCCAACGCCACGCTTCTTGTCGCGCTTCTTCTCGCGCTTCTGCCATTCGCGCCGTCGCCGGTGGGGGCGGACGGATCGGGCGATCCGGCGCCCGCCAGTTCCTCCGGCGGCGAGTACAGCGACCGGCAGGGCAACCCGACCTACAAGATCGACAAGGACGGCACCGTCGACTGGTACACCTCGGTCGGCTACCTCCGCTACACCGCGAACTGCATGCAGTGTCACGGCCCGGACGGGCTCGGCTCGAGCTTCGCCCCCTCGCTCGTCGACGCCTTGCAGACGCTGGGCTACGAGCGGTTCCTCGACACCGTGACCAACGGCAAGAAAACGGTGAACACGAGCCAGGAGCTGGTGATGCCGGCCTTCGGGGTGAACCCGAACGTCATGTGCTATGTCGAGGCCATCTTCATCTATCTGCGGGCGCGCTCGGACGGCGCCCTCGGCCGGGGCCCGCCGCAGAAGAGCGCGCCGCGACCGGCCGGCTACAGCGCCACGGAAAACGCCTGCATGGGCTAAAAGCCCTTCACCGCCCCGCACGCGCCATGAAGGCGCCGGAGCGTTTCATGGTTTAGCGGAACCATTGAAACGCTCTGGATTTTTGAGTTGTCGCATTTCTTCACGCGAACCGGTGCCCGCTTCGCTCGAAAAGGCTCTAGGCGGGGAACGGCGAGGCGACCAGATCGCGCGCGCGCCGCCCGGTGAGCGCGGGCAGCGCCACGCCTTCCTCGACGAGGCGGTCCAGCAGCCCCTGCTTGATGCGCGGCACCAGCCCCAGCCCCTCATAGACCAGCGCCGAATAGAGCTGGATCAGGCTCGCGCCGGCTTCCAGCTTGGCGATCGCCGTCTCGGGGCTGTCGATGCCGCCGACGCCGACCAGCGGGAAGGCACCCTCGGCGCGCACATAGACCTCGGCCAGCATGCGGGTGGACAGCGGGAACAGCGGGCGGCCGGAAAGCCCGCCGGTCTCCGCCTTGAAAGGCGAGCGCAGCGTGGCCGGGCGGGCGATGGTGGTGTTGGAGACGATCAGCCCGTCGATGCGGCGCCGGCGCGCCACTTCCACCACGCCGTCGAGATGGGCCAGCGCGAGATCGGGCGCGATCTTCAGGAGCAGCGGCACCTGCGGGGCGACGCGGTCGCGCGCCTCCATCACCCGCGCCAGCAGGTCGTCGAGCGCGTGCTCCTCCTGCAGGTCGCGCAGCCCTGGCGTATTGGGCGAGGAGACGTTGGCGGTGAAGTAGCAGGCGAGGCCGGCGAAGGCGGAGATGCCGGCGACATAATCCGCCGCGCGATCGACCGAATCCTTGTTGGCCCCGACATTGACGCCGACGATGCCGGCGCACGGACGGCCATGGCCCTTGCGGCCGGCGAGGCGCGCGGCGGCCGGCGCATGGCCGCCGCTGTTGAAGCCGTAGCGGTTGATCACCCCCCGATCCTCGGCGAGGCGGAAATTGCGCGGGCGCGCATTGCCCGGCTGCGGGCGCGGGGTGATGGTGCCGACCTCGACGAAGCCGAAGCCGGCGCCGAGCATGGCGTCGGGCACCTCGGCCTCCTTGTCGAAGCCCGCCGCCAGCCCCACCGGATTGGGAAAGCGCATGCCGAACGCCTCCACCGCGAGGCGCGGGTCGTCCACCGGCACGGGGCGCGCGGGCAGCGCGGACAGCGCGCGGATGGCGAGGCCGTGGGCGGTCTCCGGGTCGAGCAGGCGGGCGACCGGCAAGGCGAGATCGAGAAGCGTGCTCATCGCCTTCAGTCCTCCAGCGCCGGGAAGAGATGCCGCCCATCCGGCGCCAGCGGCAGCGGGCGTACCCACGCCACCGCATCGAGGGCGAGCGGGCCGTAGAGATGGGGGAACAGCGCGCCGCCGCGCGAGGGCTCCCAGCGCAGCCGCGCGGGATCGAGGCGCGCGGTGCGGATGGCGACCAGCAGCAGGTCGTCCTGCCCGGCGAAATGCTTCGCGGCGGTCTCGGCGACCTGGGCGCTCGTGGAGAAGTGGATGAAGCCGTCCCGCACGTCGACCGGCGCGCCCGCGAAGCGGCCGGCGGCTTCCGCCGCCTGCCAGAGCGCGCGCGGCGCGATCTTGTAGATGAGGCCCGTCTCTCCCGTCGTCATGTCGCCCCCTCTGCGCCCGGCCGCGCCCGCACGCGCCCGTATCCCCCGACAGCCGGCGTGTCTTAGAGCCCTTTCCGTCCGGAGGAAACCGTCCGAAGGGACAAGGCGCTAGCGGCCCACAGCGGCGCAGGCGACGGAGCGCCAGCAGCGCCGGATCGCTTCCGCCGAGGCACGGATGTCGTCCTCTCCCGTCGCATAGCCGATGATGGAGACCCGCATCGCCCAGCGGCCCCGCCATTTCGCCCCGCCGGCGAAGCAGGTGCCGTCCGCCTGGACGGCGGCGATGGCGGCGAGGGTGAGCGCGTCGCCCTCCTCCTCCGGCCTGTCCGCGCCGAAGCGCACCAGCACCTGGTTGAGCACCACCTCGTTGATCACGGCGATGCCGGGCTCGCCCTCGAGCAGCTCCGCCAGCAGCCGCGCCTGCACGCAATGGCGCTCGACCATCGCGGCGATGCCGGCGCGGCCGAAATGGCGCAGCAAGGCCCAGGTGGCGAAGCCGCGCGCGCGGCGCGACAGCTCCGGCACGTAATGGGAGGGGTCGCGCTCGGTGCCGCCCGCCGGCGGCAGGTAGCTCGCCGCGATGGTCATGGCCCGGCGGTGCGCCTCGGCGTCGCGCACGATGGCGTAGCCGCAGTCGAAGGGCGTCTGCAGCCATTTGTGGCCGTCCGTCGCCCAGGAATCGGCGCGTTCCACGCCGTCCGCCAGCCCCGCGCGGGAGGGACAGGCGCGCGCCCACAGGCCGAAGGCGCCGTCCACATGCACCCAGGCGCCGCGCGCATGGGCGCGCCCGACGATGTGGGCGTGCGGATCGAAGGCGCCGGTGTTGATCTGCCCGGCCTGGGTGACGACGATCAGCGGGCCGTCGCCGGCGGCGTCGGAGGACAGGGCCGCGTCGAAGGCCTCGGGGCGCATGACGCCCTGCGCATCGGTCGCCACGCGCAGCAGGCTCGCCGCGCCGAAGCCGAGATATTGCAGGGCGGAGAACACGCTGGCATGGGCCTCGTCGCCGATGACCACGCGCACCGGCGGGGCGCCGAACAGGCCCTTCGCCTCGACGTCCCAGCCGACCCGGCGCAGCACCGCGCCGCGCGCCGCCGCCAGGCCGACGAAGCTCGCCATGGTCGCGCCGGTGACGAAGCCGACGGAGGATTCCGGCGGCAGGCGCAGCACGTCGAGCAGCCAGCGGGCGGCGACCGTCTCCGACGCCGCGGCGGCGGGGGCCGCCACATGGTTCGCGGTGTTCTGCCCCCAGGCGGCGGTGAGCCAGTCGGCGGCGAGGCCGACCGGGTGCGAGCCGCCGATGACCCAGCCGAAGAAGCGCGGGCCGGTGGTGGCGTGAAGGCCGGGGCCGGCGCAGCGCACCAGATCCTCGATCACGCCGGGGCCGCCCTCGCCCTCCTCCGGCAGCACGCCGTCGAAGGCGCGGACCGCCTCGGCATAGGTTGAGGCGGACTGCGGCGCGGGCGGCGCGGTGCGGTAGGCGGCGGCGTGCCGCGCGGCGCGCATCAGCAGCGCCTCGACCTCGTCCTGCCTCTCCTCGTGCTCCGGCATTCGCGCCCCCTGTTCGATGGGCGGCCATCCTAGGCACCGCCGCCGCGCTGTCCAGATGACCACAAGGGGGTGTGCGCAAGGGCGGCGGAAGAGCTGTGGAGATGGCGGGCGGCCGGCGCGGGCCGGGGCCCCGATCGCGGCTGGACTTCGATCGGATTAGGGTATAATTCCTATGTTTCCGACAAAAATCCGCTTTTCAGGCGCCCCATGCTGACCCATGCCCAGATCTGGCGGGCCGTCGACCGGCTGGCCGAGCAGCACGGCCTGAGCGTCTCCGCGCTCGCCAAGCGCGCCGGTCTCGACGCCACCACCTTCAACCGCTCCAAGCGCGAGGCGCCGGACGGGCGGGCGCGCTGGCCCTCCACCGAGAGCATCGCCAAGATCCTCGCCGCCACCGGCACCGGCCTCGACGATTTCATGGCGCTGATCGACGGCACCGGCACGGCGCGGCGCTCCATCCCGCTGATCGGCTTCGCGCAGGCGGGCGGCGGCGGCTATTTCGACGATGCGGGCTTTCCGGTCGGCGGCTCGTGGGACGAGATCGTCTTCCCCAATGTCGGCGACGAGCACGCCTATGCGCTGGAGATCGCCGGCGATTCCATGCTGCCGCTCTACCGCGACGGCGACGTGGTGGTGGTCTCACCGGCCGCGCCGGTGCGGCGCGGCGACCGCGTGGTGGTGAAGACCCGCGAGGGGGAGGTGCTGGCCAAGGAGCTGAAGCGCCGCACCGCCCGGACGGTGGAGCTGCGCTCGCTCAACCCCGAACATCCCGACCGGCTGCTGCAGGAGGGCGAGATCGCCTGGATCGCCCGCGTGCTGTGGGCGAGCCAGTGACGCCTGCGGAGCCGCCGGCCCCGGATGCGCGGACGGCCCACGACGGGGCCGCCCGTTCCCGTTCTCCGGCGCGTCAGCAGCGCACCGGCACCATGCGGCCGTAATAGTCACGGGCGTAGCAGTCGCCCGGCGAGGTCGCCGCGCCGATCACCGCGCCCGTGCCGGCGCCGACCGCCGCACCGATCGCCGCTCCCCGGCCGCCGCCGGCGATGCCGCCGATGACCGCGCCCGTGCCGCCGCCGATGAGCGCGCCGCCGGCCGTACGCTGCTGCGTGGTGGTGCAGGCCGCGAGGCTGAGCGCGACGACGGAAATGGCAACGATCTTACGCATGACTTCCTCTCCAGATCTGTCGCGGCACCCGCCCCCGCGACCCGTGGGCACGCCGGCGGGAGGGGCCCGACCGGCGCAATAGCGTCCGACAGCGTAAACGTCGCCGGCCGCCTCCGGTTCCGATATTACCGCACATGCGTGGAATTGCGCTTCCTATCGCGCTAGCGCGAAGTATAATACAAAAACAGTAGAATTTTATTCCGTCTGGAGACTGCCATGACCATCCGCCTTGGGGATGTCGTCCCTGATTTCGACGCCGAGACCACCGAAGGCCCCATCCGCTTCCATGAGTGGCTCGGGGATTCGTGGGGCGTGCTGTTCTCCCACCCGAAGAACTTCACGCCGGTCTGCACCACCGAGCTGGGGCAGGTCGCGCGGCTGAAGCCGGAATTCGACCGCCGCAACGTGAAGGTGATCGGCCTGTCCGTCGACCCGCTCGACGCGCATGCCAAATGGTCGGACGACATCGCCGAGACGCAGGGCTACGCGCCGAACTTCCCGCTCATCGCCGACCCCGAGCGCAAGGTCTCTGACCTCTACGACATGATCCACCCCAACGCCTCCGACACGCTGACGGTGCGCTCGGTGTTCGTCGTCGGGCCGGACAAGAAGCTGAAGCTCTCCCTCACCTATCCCGCGAGCGCCGGGCGCAATTTCGACGAGATCCTGCGGGTGATCGACTCGCTCCAGCTCACCGCCACGCACGCCGTCGCCACCCCGGCGAACTGGAAGGACGGCGACGACGTGATCATCGTCCCCTCGGTCAGCGACGAGGCGGCGAAGGAGAAGTTCCCGCAGGGATGGAAGACGCTGAAGCCCTATCTGCGCATCGTCGCCCAGCCGGGGAAGTGAGCGGCTGGCTCCAGAAGCCCGGCGGCGCACTCCCGCATGACAGCGTCATCCCCGGGGTCGCCCCCGGGGATCCACGACTTCTTCGACAGCCAAAGGCGTGGATGGCCGGATCAAGTCCGGCCATGACGATGTTCTCTGTCAAAGGCCGTCCGGGATGACGGCTGGCTCAAGAACACCGTCATCCCCGGGCTTGGCCCGGGGATCCATGACGTCGGTGGCGGGAAAGACGTGGATGGCCGGGTCAAGCCCGGCCATGACGGCGCGAGGGGGGACAGGGCCTTCGCCTCTCCCCGGGCTTCGTCTCTGACACGGCTTCGCCCCGAGGCCCCGCTTCCTTCGCGAGGCCCTCGCTTCCAGCGCCTCAGCGGCCGGTCGGCTTGCGGTACTGGATGAAGCCGGTGCGCTCGGCGACGGCGTTGTAGAGGCGCTGCGCGGTGGCGTTGGTCTCGTGGGTCAGCCAGTAGACCTTGGGCGCCCCCTGCGCGGCGGCGGCCGCGTGGACGTGCTCGATCAGCCGGCGGCCGAGGCCCTGGCCGCGCTGGCCGGCATCGACGAACAGGTCGTTGAGGTCGCACACGTCGCCGACCGCCCAGGTCGAGCGGTGGAAGAGCCAGTGGGCCAGCCCCACCGCCCGCCCCTGCGCGTCGAGGGCGAGGGCGCCGTGCACCGGCTCGGCGGGGTCGATCAGGCGCCGCCAGGTGGTCTCGCTCACCGCGTCGGGCAGTTCCGCCTCGTAGAAGGTGAGATAGGCCTGCCAGAGCGGCAGCCAGAGCGCGTGGTCCGCCGGCGCCAGGGCGCGGATGGTGCTCGTCGGCGTCGCGTTCATTCCAGCACCGTGCCCTTTTCCAGATCGCTGCCGCGCAGGAAATCCGGCGCCGCCATCGCCCGGCTGCCCGCCTTCTGCACCTCCACCAGCCGCACCGCGCCCGACGCGCAGGCGACGGTGAGCCGGTCGTCCAGCAACTCGCCCGGCCGGCCGGCGCCCTCCGCCCGCGTCGAGCGCAGCACCTTCACGCGGGTGCCGGCGAGTTCGAACCACGCGCCGGGGAACGGCGAGAGGCCGCGAATATGGTCGTGCACCGCCTTCGCCGGCTGCGCCCAGTCGATGCGGGTCTCGCCCTTCTCGATCTTGGCGGCGTAGGTGACGCCCGCCTGCGGCTGCGGGGTGAAGGACAGGCCGCCGCGCTCCAGCGCCGCGAGCGCCCGCGCCATCAGATCCCCGCCCACCACCATCAGCCGGTCGTGCAGCTCGCCGGCGGTCATGTCCGCGCCGATGGGCACGCGCTCGACGAGGCCGACCGGGCCGGTGTCGAGCCCGGCCTCCATCTTCATCACCGCGACGCCGGTCTCCGCGTCGCCGGCCATGATGGCGCGCTGGATCGGCGCGGCGCCGCGCCAGCGCGGCAGCAGCGAGGCGTGCAAATTGAGGCAGCCGAGCTTCGGCAGATCGAGGATGGCCTGCGGCAGGATGCGCCCATAGGCCACCACCACGGCGGCGTCCGCCTCAAGCGCGGCGAAGGCGTCGACCGCCTCCTCGCCCTTCAGCGTCGCGGGGGTGAAAACGGGAATGCCGAGCCGTTCGGCCGCGCGGTGCACCGGCGAGGGCACCAGCTCCAGCCCGCGCCGGCCCGCCTGCGCGGGAGCGCGCGTATAGGCGGCGACCACCTCGTGGCCGCTGCCGACGATCTCGACCAGCGTCGGCACCGCGAAATCGGGCGTGCCCATGAAGACGATGCGCATGAGGACTCCCGGTCGGTGCGGAAGGGGGCGGCCGGCGGCGGGATCAGACCCCGTCGCGCTCCTTCTTGGCGAGCTTGGTGAACTTGGTCATCACCCGGTCGCGCTTGAGCTTGGAGATGTGGTCGATGAACAGCACGCCGTTGAGATGGTCGATCTCGTGCTGCACGCAGGTGGCGAGCAGCCCGTCGGCGTCGATCTCCCGCGTCTCGCCGTTGAGGTCCATGTAGCGCACCCGCACGCGGGCGGGACGCTCCACGTCCGCATAATATTCCGGGATCGACAGGCAGCCTTCCGCGTAGACCGAAAGCTCCTCCGAGGCGGAGACGACCTCCGGGTTGATCAGCGCCAGCGGACGCTTCTCGACCTCGCGCTCGTCGCCCTCCTCCCGGTCCTCGGCCTCGCGCGGGCCGACATCGATGGTGACGATGCGCTCGGGCACGCCGACCTGGATCGCGGCCAGGCCGATGCCCGGCGCGTCATACATGGTCTCGAACATGTCCTCGACGATGGCGCGCACGCGCGCATCGACCCGCACCACGGGATCGGAAATCAGCCGCAGGCGGGAATCGGGAAGGATAACGAGAGGGCGTATCGACATGCCGTTCAGATAAGCGCTGGCCCGCCCGCGGTCAACGGAGGCGCGGCGGCGCGCCGCGCCGATGTTCACTTTCCGTTCGCTCACCCGGCCGAATCTGCTAGAAGGACGCGATGGATCAGGTTCTGTTCGTCCTCGGCACGCACCCGGTGACGCTGGCGCAGGTGCTCGCCGGCGCGGGGGCGCTCGGCTTCCTGCTGCTCGTCGCCGTGCTGCGGGCGATCTCGCGCAGCGCCCGGCAGAACGCCGCCGAGGCCGACGAGCAGGCCCGCCGCGCCGACGAGCTGGAGGAACAGCTCGCCGCGCTCTCCCGGACGCAGGCGGAAACCATCGGCCGCGTGCAGTCCATGGCCGAGGTGCTGGCCCAGCGGCAGGGCGAGCTGGCCCGCGCCGTCGCCGAACGGCTGGACGCCACCACCCACCGCATGGGCGAGAGCCTGGCGCGCTCGGCCGAGGCGACGCATGAGAACCTCGCCAAGCTGAACGAGCGCCTCGCGCTGGTCGATCAGGCGCGGCTCTCGCTCGGGGAACTGTCCGGGCAGGTGATGAGCCTGCGCGAGACGCTCTCCAACAAGCAGGCGCGCGGCGCCTTCGGCGAGGGACGGCTGCAGGCGATCATCGCCGACGGCCTGCCGCGCGACAGCTTCGCCTTCCAGCACACGCTGGCCAACGGGCGGCGCGCCGACTGCGCGATCTTCCTGCCCGGCGACAAGCGCCCGCTGCTCGTCGATTCGAAGTTCCCGCTGGAAGCGGTGACCGCCTTCCGCGAGGCGCAGACCGAGGAGAGCCGCCGGCAGGCCCAGACCCGGCTGAAGGGCGATGTCGGCAAGCATGTGAAGGACATCGCCGAGCGCTACCTCGTCAGCGGCGAGACGCAGGACATCGCGTTGATGTTCGTGCCCTCGGAATCGGTCTATGCCGAGCTGCACGAGCATTTCGACGAGGTGATCCAGCAGGCGTTCCGCGCCCGCGTGGTGATCGTCTCGCCTTCGCTGCTGATGCTCGCCGTGCAGGTGGTGCAGGCGATCTGCAAGGATGCGCGCATGCGCGAGCAGGCGGACCTCATCCGCGCCGAATGCGGCAGGCTGGTCGCCGATGTCGTGCGGCTGCGCGACCGGGTCGGCAACCTGCAGAAGCACTTCGGGCAGGTGAACGAGGACGTGGCGCAGGCGCTGACCTCCGCCGACAAGATCGCCAAGCGCGGGGCGCGCATCGAGCAGCTCGAATTCGAGGGCGAGGCGATACCGGCCGGCGAGCCGGATCTGCCGGACACGCTGCCCCTGCTCGGCCTGCGCGGCGCGGCGGAATAGCGCCGGCTGATTTTCATCGCTCCAATTCGCAGGCGCGGCGCGCTCTGATAGTCTGATAGAATCTTTCTATCGTGCTCGCATCAGGAAGCGTCCCGCGTGATCGACCGTTTCGAACTTCTGCTCGCGCTCGCCAAGGAGCGTCATTTCGGCCGCGCGGCGGAAGCCTGCGGCGTCACCCAGCCCACCCTTTCCGCCGGCCTGAAGCAGCTCGAGGAGCAGCTCGGCGTGCGCCTGGTCGAGCGCGGCTCGCGCTTCATCGGCTTCACGCCGGAGGGCGAGCGGGCGCTGCAATGGGCGCGCCGGGTGATCGGCGACGTGCGCGCCATGCGCCAGGAGATCGCCGGCATGCGCAAGGGCCTCAGCGGCCATCTGCGCATCGCCGCCATCCCCACCGCCATGCCGATGCTCTCCGAGCTGACGACGCCCTTCCACGAGAAGCACGGCGACGTGCGCTTCACGCTGATCTCGGCGAGCTCCAACGAGGTGCTGCGGCTCATCGAGAACCTCGAGGCCGACGCCGGCGTCACCTATCTCGACAACGACCCGCTCGGCCGGGTGAAGACGGTGCCGCTCTACAAGGAGGGCTACCGCTTCCTCACCTCCGCCGACGCGCCGCTGGGCAACCGCGCCAAGGTGACGTGGCAGGAGGTCGGGCGGGTGCCGTTGTGCCTGCTCACCCCCGACATGCAGAACCGCCGCATCGTCGACAAGCAGCTCGCCGAGGCCGGCCACAGCATCACGCCGATGCTGGAGGCCAACTCCACCATCGCGCTGCTCTCGCATGTGCGCACCGGCAAATGGGCGAGCGTCGTCGCCAACACGCTGGCCGACGTGTTCGCCTTCCCCGCCAGCATCCGCTCGATCCCGATCGAGGGGCCGGAGGTGGAGCACCAGATGGGCCTCGTGGTGCTCGACCGCGAGCCGATGACGCCCATCGTCACCGCGCTGCTGGCCGAGGCCCGGGCGATCGCGCCGGCGCTGTCGGAGCGGATGTAGCCGCGCGCCGGCGTCTCCACGCGCCGGGCGGGAACCCTCTGCCGGCTCGGCGGTTGTTCCGGCGACGCGGGCGCGCTCCGGCGCGCCGCACCGTAGCAGTGGAGGCATTCATGCTCGGCTGGGCGCTCACCTTCCTCGTGATCGCGCTGATCGCCGCGGTGCTGGGTTTCGGCGGCATTGCCGGCACCGCCATCGAGATCGCCAAGATCATCTTCGTGGTCGCCATCATCCTGTTTGTCGTATCGGCCGTCGTCGGCTTGCTGCGCGGCCGCTCCGGCCGGGTTCCCTGAACCCGGACCTCGCCGCATGGCGGCGATCAAAGGGACGCCCCCGGGCACGCCCGGGGGCGTCCCCGCTTTCAGACACCGGTTTCGGGAGGGATGGCGGGGGAAGGCGCGCCGGCCTCAGGCGCGCTCGGCGGCGAGCGCGGCGCGGGTGGTCCGGTCGGGACCGAAATCCTCGCCATCCTCGATGGCCAGCAATTCGCCCAGGCGCTTGCGGGCGCGGTTGACGCGGCTCTTGATGGTGCCGACGGCGCACTGGCAGATGTCGGCGGCCTCCTCATAGGAGAAGCCGGACGCCCCCACCAGAACCAGCGCCTCGCGCTGGTCGGGCGGCAGCTTTTCGAGCGCGGCGCGGAAATCCTCGAAATCCAGATGCGTAGTCTGGTCGGGATTGCTGGTCAGCGTGGCGGCGAAGGCGCCGTCCGAAT
The DNA here is from genome assembly GCF_902703545.1 of Starkeya nomas. Classification (NCBI taxonomy): domain Bacteria; kingdom Pseudomonadati; phylum Pseudomonadota; class Alphaproteobacteria; order Hyphomicrobiales; family Xanthobacteraceae; genus Starkeya; species Starkeya nomas. The sequence continues at coordinate 4,526,041 of NZ_CACSAS010000001.1, read as the reverse complement.
CCGGCACCTCCCGCCGCCGCTTGCGGTATTCCGAGCGGAACAGGTTGCGCAGGATGGTGAACAGCCAGGCCGGCAGGTTGGTGCCGGGCCGGAAGCTCGCAATATTGGCAAAGGCCCGCAGCAGCGTCTCCTGCACCAGATCGTCGGCGCGATCGACGCTGCCGCTGAGCGAGATGGCGAAGGCCCGCAGATTGGGTATCGCGGCGATGATCTCGTCGCGCAGCGCCGGGTCGACCTGGCTCACCGCGCGCCTCCGCTCTCGTCGGAAGTGCCCGCCTTGGGCCGGTCCAGCTGCGCCAGCAGATCCATGAACCGGTCCGGCACGCCCTGGCGCACCACGTCGTCATACATGGCGCGCAGATGCTGGCCGATCTTCGCCTGGATATCGCCCCCGAGAGCGCCGCCGGAACCCCGCCCCGCTTCGGGCATGAGGGTATCCATGTTCGCGGGCTGGCCCTCGGACTGATCGTCGTTCATAGTCTTCTTTCCCGACATTGAGCCCCCGAATACGTCAAGAGGGAGGACGGCTCCGTCGCTTCATGCCCATCCATAACGGGCCAGCGGCAGGACGGTTCCAGAACCGGAGCGCAATTCCCCGGTTTTCATTCCATAGTGGAACCCGAAGCTTCATGGCGCGTTAATGAGCGCTTCACCTTTGCAGCATCGGGGAGACGCGAGTGAGCACTTCTCAACTGGTCGCGCAGCACCTGCCGTTCCTGCGCCGCTATGCGCGCGCGCTCAGCGGCAGCCAAGCCGCGGGCGACGCCTATGTCACGGCCCTTCTCGAAACCCTCATCGCCGACCCCGGCACCCTCGCTCCCGACATCGATCCGCGCGTCGCGCTCTACCGCCTTCTCACCCGGCTGTGGGATTCGGTGACGCTCAACGCGGAGACCGAACAGGCGCCCGCCCCGGTGCAGGGCGAGCGGCGCCTGAGCCATATCACCCCCGTCGTGCGGCAGGCCTTCCTGCTCGTCTCGCTCGAAGGCTTCAACGAGGAGGATGCCGCCGCCGTGCTCGATATCGATGTGCCGACCCTGCGCAATCTGGTCGAGGATGCCGGCCGCGAACTGGCGGAAGAGATCGCCACCGACGTCCTCATCATCGAGGACGAGCCCTTCATCGCCCTCGACCTCGAGGGGCTGGTGGAAAGCCTCGGCCACCGCGTGACCGGCATCGCGCGCACCCGCACCGAGGCGGTGGAGCTGGCGCGGCGCAAGGCACCCGGCCTGATCCTCGCCGACATCCAGCTCGCCGACGGCTCCTCCGGCCTCGACGCGGTGAACGACCTGATCGCGCAGGTCGAGGTGCCGGTGATCTTCATCACCGCCTATCCCGAGCGCTTCCTCACCGGCGTGCGGCCGGAGCCGGCCTTCCTCATCGCGAAGCCCTTCCAACCCTCCACCGTCGCCGCCGTGATCAGCCAGGCGCTGTTCTTCGAGCGACGGGCGCGCCCACGGGAGCAGCGCGCCACCGCCTGAGCCCCGTGTGATGGCGTCCGCGATGCCGTTCCTTCCCTTCGACAACCTCGACAACGCCGCGCGCTGGGTAACGGTCCTCTCCTCCTTCGCCATCGCGGTGGGACTGCTGCGCCTGCTGCACGTGCGCCAGAATCTCTCCGGCCGCTCGCGGCTGCTGGCCTCGCTGCTCATCGCGCAGGTGCTGATGTTCGGCCTGCTGTCGCTGCTCGTCATGTTCGACGGCAGCGGGATGCCGTGGCTGCGAAGCGCCGTGCGTATCGGCATCGCCACCCTCAACGCCATCGGCGCCGTCGCGCTGTGGACCAATTTCAGGGCGCTGGCGAGCCTGCCCTCGCCCGGCCATGTCGCCAGCGAGCAGCGCCGCCTGACGCTCGAACTGGCCACCGCGCTGCAACGCTACGAGATGGCGCTGCGCGGCTCCAACGTGGCGATCTTCACCCAGGACCGGGCGCTGCGCTACACCTCGGTCAGCAAGCCGCTGTTCGGCGCGCCGGTCGACCAGGTGCTGGGCTCGACCGATACCGAGCTGCTGGGCGAGGCCCGCGCCCGCCCGCTGAACCTGCTCAAGCGCGACTGCTTCGCCGCCGCCGCCGCCCGCAAGGGCGAGACGGAGATGGAGGAGAACGGCAGCAAGCGCTGGTACGACATCCATGTGGAGCCGCTGCGCGACCTCGCCGGCACCATCGTCGGGCTGACCGGCGCGGCGGTGGACGTGACCGAGCGCAAGGAGAACGAGCAGCATCTGCGCCTGCTGATGCGGGAGCTGACGCACCGCTCGAAGAACCTGCTCGCCGTCATCCAGGCCATGGCCCGCCAGACCGCGCGCCATGCCGGCTCGATCGACGAGTTCGTCGAGATCTTCAGCGCCCGCCTGCAGGCGCTCTCGCGCTCGCACGACCTGCTGGTGCAGGAGAGCTGGCACGGCGCCTCGCTGAACGACATGGTGCGCTCGCAGCTCGGCCATCACATCGACCGCGAGAACAGCCAGGTCACCATCAAGGGGCCGAACATCTTCCTCAAGCCCGAGGCGGCGCAGAACATCGGCCTCGCCCTGCACGAGCTCTCCACCAACGCCGCCAAATACGGCGCGCTGTCGGTGCCGACGGGGCATGTCGACATCATCTGGGCGCGGCGCATGGCGGAGGCCGGCGGCGGCTTCGAGCTCTCCTGGCGCGAGAGGGGCGGCCCGCCCGTCACCACGCCGACGGGACGCGGCTTCGGCTCGCTGGTGATCGAGCGCAACCTCGCGCGCGCCCTCGACGGCGAGGTGCAGCTGGAATTCGCCCCCGGCGGCCTGATCTGCAATGTCAGCGTTCCCGAGCACCACCTGACCGCCGAGCGATAGGCGCGCAGGTCCGCTCCCGGGCTCATCCGGCATCCTGCCGCGCGCGAAAACGTGATCGCGCGCGGAAAAACCCGGACGGGAACCCGTAACCTCCCGAAGCGTTAACCATAAGACGCCGGCACGCCGTGCCGGACCGTCCTTTTTCGAAGGAACATGCGCGCGCGGAAGATGTCCGGCGGCGGAGGCGGCATGCGCTGTCTCTCCGGCGGGCCAAGGCCTTTTTCCCGCATCTATTGGCCTTTCGCGGGCATCGATGGGCAGGACACGGCGAAAGGGAACGACGAAAGGGGAACGTCATGGCTGGTTTCGGCAATGCCGCCTTCAAGGGCTCGGCCTATATTCTCGGCGCGGCGACGGGCATCGCCCTGATGGTGCCGCTCACCGCCGGCGCGCTCGGGGCCGGCGCGGTCTCCCGCCTCTCGCCCCAGCCGGTGGCGATCGAAGGCAGCCTCCAGCGCAATTTCGCGGCCGCCCCCGTGGTCAACCGCGCCGCCAAGGGCCCGCGCCTCGACATCGCCCCCGCGGGCACGTCCACTCCGGGCACGTCCACTCCGGGCACTTCCGCCCAGAGCCCTTCCACCCAGAGCCCTTCCACCCCGCCGACCGCGAAGGCGCCGGTGATCGAAAGCGCCTCCGAGACCCGTCCCGCGGCGCCCGCCCGGGTGATGCGCACCCCGAAGGGCTGCCTGTCGGCGATCGGCGTGACGAAATCCAACCTCGCGACGGAAGAACTGACGGTCTGCATGGCCGACGCCTCGATCATCGACCGGATCAACTGACTACCGTCGCCTCGCACCGCGGGAACAACCAGCGCTCCGAACGTCGAAAGCGACGGAACGAAATCGGTATATTGACGTTTACTACGCAGACGATCGGCCTGATCGCTTCACCACGACATCACACCCGTGACATTCGTAAAGGGAGAAGACGATGACCAGAACGTTTGCGACCCTGACCGCCGCGGCGGCCCTGATGATCGCCCCCGCGACCTTCACCTCGACGGCGCAGGCCCAGAGCCCGTCGCCGGAAACCACCACCCCGCCGGCCGCCAGCCCGGTCGTGCCGGATGCCGGTACGCCGCAGGCGCCGCCGGCTGAAATGCCCAACAGCCCGTCCACCGACACCCCGAGCGCCGCACCGGACGCGATGCCCGGCGACACCACCCAGGCCAGCCCGACCGTGGTGCCGGCGACGCCCAAATTCGTCGCCACGCAGGAATCCGGGCAGCAGCTCGGCTCCGACCTGATCGGCGCCGACGTCGTGACCTCGACCGACGAGAAGCTCGGCTCGATCCGCGACGTGGTGGTGGAGCGCGACGGCCGCATCATCGCGGCGGTGATCGACGTCGGCGGGTTCCTCGGCATCGGCGCCAAGCCGGTGGCGGTGTCCTTCGACTCGCTGGCCCCGACCACCACCGACAGCGGCCAGAAGATCGTGGTGGCCCTCACCAAGGAGGAGCTCAACACCGCGCCGGAGTTCAAGACGCTTGAACAGGTGCGCCAGGAGACCTCCGACGCCGGCGCCCGCACGAACTGAGGCGCGGCGGAAGCCTTTCGCGGGCTTCGCGGAAACGGAAGCGGAAACGGAACATGCCCGGCCCCGCGCCGGGCATGCGGCGTTTCAGAGCCCGCTTTCGCGATCCGGCGGCCTTCGCGCGGCGGCGCTCGATGACGGCGCACGATGACGGCGCCTGCCGGATCGGCTAAAGCGGAAGTCCGATCAGCCGGACCGTGACATGACCGAATCCCGCCGCCGCACCGACCATCCCTTCAAGGAACTCTTCGACATCGACGCCATGCGGGTGGAGCTCAGCGCCCTCGCCCGGCAGGTGCTCGACGACGGCAAGTCTGGACGCGAGGTGGAGATGCGCGGGCAGATGGCCCGGCGGCTCAAGCTCGCCTACCAGCAGGGGCACAAGACCGCCGAGCGCTGGCTGATGGAGGAAGGCTCCGGCCGGCGCTGCGCCGAGCGGCTCTCGCGCCTGCAGGACGAGATCATCTCGCTGGTCCACGAGTTGGTGATCACCCATCTCTATCCCTCCGACAACCCCTCCACCGCCGAGCGCATGGCCATCGTCGCGGTCGGCGGCTACGGGCGCGGGCTGATGGCGCCGGGCTCGGACACCGACATCCTGTTCCTGCTGCCCTACAAGCAGACCGCCTGGGGCGAGAGCGTCGCCGAGGCCATCCTCTACGTGCTCTGGGACATGGGGCTGAAGGTCGGCCACGCCACGCGCTCGGTCGACGAATGCATCCGCCAGGCGCGCGCCGACATGACCATCCGCACCGCGCTGCTGGAGGCGCGGCTGCTGCTGGGCGAGAAGACGCTGTTCGACGAGCTCGCCAGCCGCTTCGACAAGGACGTGGTGCAGGGCACGGCGGTGGAGTTCGTCGCCGCCAAGCTCGCCGAGCGCGAGGAACGGCTGAAGCGCGCCGGCCAGTCGCGCTACGTGGTCGAGCCGAACGTGAAGGACGGCAAGGGCGGCCTGCGCGACCTGCACACGCTGTTCTGGATCGCCAAATATGTCTACCGCGTGCACGAGACGCGCGACCTCGTGGCCAAGGGCGTGTTCACGCCCGAGGAAGCCAAGATCTTCCGCCGCTGCGAGGATTTCCTCTGGTCGGTGCGCTGCCACCTGCACTTCCTGACCGGCAAGGCCGAGGAGCGGCTCTCCTTCGACCTCCAGCGCGAGATGGCCGAGAGGCTGGGCTATGTCGCCCATCCCGGCCTGAAGGACGTCGAGCGCTTCATGAAGCACTATTTCCTCGTGGCCAAGGACGTCGGCGACCTCACCGCCATCGTCTCGGCGGCGCTGGAGGAGCGGCACGACAAGCCGGTGCCGCGGCTCGACCGCATGATCGCCCGGCTGCGCCGCTCGGGCCGGCGCACGCTGAAGGAGAGCGCCGACTTCATCGTCGACAACGACCGCATCAACGTCGCCGATTCCAGCGCCTTCGGCCGCGACCCGGTGAACCTGATCCGCGTCTTCCACCTCGCCGGCAAGCACGGCCTCGCCTTCCACCCGGACGCGATGCGCCTCGCCACACGCTCGCTCAAGCTGATCGACCAGAACGTGCGCGAGAACCCGGAGGCGAACCGGCTGTTCCTCGAGATCCTGTGCTCGAAGGAAAGCCCGGAGATCGTGCTGCGGCGGATGAACGAGACCGGCGTGCTCGGCCGCTTCATCCCCGAATTCGGCCGCATCGTCGCGATGATGCAGTTCAACATGTACCATTCGTACACGGTGGACGAGCACCTGATCCGCGCCATCGGCGTGCTGTCGCGGATCGAGCGCGGCGACCGGCCGGAATACGGCCTCGCCAACGAGCTGATGCCGCAGATCAAGAACCGCACGCTGCTCTATGTGGCGGTGTTCCTGCACGACATCGCCAAGGGCCGGCCCGAGGATCATTCGATCGCCGGCGCCCGCGTCGCCCGCAAGCTGTGCCCGCGCTTCGGCCTCAGCGCGGTCGATACCGACACGGTGGCCTGGCTGATCGAGCAGCACCTCACCATGTCGACCATCGCCCAGTCGCGCGACCTCTCCGACCGCAAGACGATCGAGAACTTCGCCGCGGTGGTGCAGAACCTGGAGCGGATGAAGCTGCTGCTCATCCTCACCACGGCGGATATCCGCGCGGTGGGCCCGGGGGTGTGGAACAACTGGAAGTCCCAGCTTCTGCGCACGCTCTACCACGAGACCGAGCCGGTGATCACCGGCGGCTTCTCGGAGAGCAACCGCAACCAGCGCGTCGGCCGCGCACAGGCCGAGTTCCGCGCCGCCCTGCCGGAATGGGACAGCGAGGCGCTCGACACCTATGTCGCCCGCCACTACCCGACCTACTGGCTGCAGACCGACCGCGCGCACCAGCTCGCCCATGCCCGCTTCATCCTGGCGGCGGAGGCGGACGGAAAGGCGCTCGCCACCAGCGCGCACACCGACGCCCGGCGCGGCGTCACCGAGCTGACGGTGTTCGCCCCCGACCACCCCAAGCTGCTCGCCGTCATCGCCGGTGCCTGCGCCAGCGCGGGCGCCCACATCGTCGACGCGCAGATCAGCACCACCACGGACGGGCGCGCGCTCGACACCATCTCGCTGACCCGCGCCTTCGAGCAGGACGAGGACGAGATGCGCCGCGCCGACCGCATCGCCGCCGCGATCCAGAAGTCGCTGGTGGGCGAGATCCGGCTGCCGGAGATCGTCGCCAAGCGCATTCCCAAGCGCCCGCGCGCCTTCACGGTGGAGCCGGAGGTGACGCTCAACAACTCGTGGTCCAACCGGCACACGGTGGTGGAGGTCTCCGGCCTCGACCGGCCGGGCCTGCTCTACGGGCTGACGCAGACGCTCTCGCGCCTCAACCTCAACATCGCCTCCGCCCATATCGCCACCTTCGGCGAGCGGGCGGTCGACGTGTTCTACGTCACCGACCTGATGGGCGCGAAGATCATGGGCGCCGCCCGCCACTCCGCCATCCGCCGCGCCCTTCTGCAGGTGCTCGACGCCGACGACGAGGCCAACGCGGCGTAGGAGGAGTGCCGGATACCGGCACCGCTGTCGAAAGCGGAAAGCGGCACGGCAGCGAACAACCATTGATTGACAATCAAAACATATGCAACGTAGATATATAGAATTATTTACTTACGTTGATGAGCGATACGATGAGCGCCGAAGCATCACGATCGGAAGATATAAGTCGCTTGGATGTTGAGTTTTACAGGACACATCATCCTGACCTGTCTCTTTTTTCACCTGACGAAGCCAGAAATCACTATATTCAACATGGAATTTACGAAGAACGTGCGGCCTATCCAGCAGCTGTACGCGAACATTTCATAGACGAAATTCCTCTCGAACTCAGCGCTCTGGAGATCGGCCCGTTCGACTGCCCTATGCTCCGGGGCGAGCATGTCCGCTACGCGGATGTTCTTTCAATGGAAGGACTTCAGAAACGTGCGGCCGAACACGGCCGGAATCCTGAAGGGTGCCCCTATATCGATTATATCCTCACGGATATGGACCTGACTCATATTCCCGATAAGTTTCACTCCATCGCCAGCGCCCATTGTATCGAGCACCAGCCCGATTTGATACAGCACCTACAATCGGTCGAAAAGCTACTCTTGGATGGCGGCCGATATTATGTAGTTGCTCCCGATAAAAGATATTGCTTTGATCATTTTATAAACGAAAGCACCATAGCGGACGTCATTTTAGCTCATTCTGAAGATAGAAAACTACATACAGTCAAGAATGTTATAGAATTTTTTGCATTTACTACACATAATGACGCTTGGCGTCATTGGAATGGCGATCATGGCGAGCTAGATAAAGTTCATATAGCGCAACGGACACGCGATGCGCTCGAATTATTTGAGAAGTCTGGCGACAGTTACATAGATGTTCACGCATGGCGGTTTACCCCCACAAGCTTCAGGCTCATTTGCGACCTGATCGCCGATCTCGGATACTCACGCCTTCGTCCGACGGTCGTTCATCCCACACCGCGAGGACGGCTGGAATTCTGCGCCGTGCTGGAATTGCAGCCCTGACAGCCCGGCCTGTCAGACAGCGGCAATCACGCGAGCGCACAGCGCCCCACCAGCGACAAGATCCCATCCATCCTTCACGCGCGGATGCCGGAAAAGCATCCTCGCGCGCTCCTTGCCGCCTGCAGCGCGCGCCGGGCCGGTGCCGATCTGCCCGACCCGGCACGGCCCGCCGGGCGGGAGCCGATGTCCGCCGCCGGCGCGACAGGGCCGGCCAAATGGCTTATCGCCCATAAGCTCACGCTCTGGGCTGCGCCCGAATCATTATTGGACCGGTCGCGGGAGCCGTGAAATCCTTTTCGGCAGTTATCCATCGGGAATGGCGATGCTTGCGTTTCCCGGAGGATATCCAAAATAAACCAGAGGGATTCCAATGAAATTGTCGGCGCGACGGCTTTGTACCGTTGGGTTATCGTTGGCGGTGCTGCTGAGCGCCGGGACTTTTTCTAGCGTCAGGGCCGATGAGGTTGTTCTGACGAAGAGCGAAGAAATCTACAAGGCCCTGCCTGAAAAGATCCGCAAGGCCGGTGTCATCAATGCCGCGACGGCGGCCGATTACCCTCCTTTCGAATTTCTCGATGAGAACAACAAGCTCGTCGGCGCGGACATCGATCTCGCCGCCGCCCTGAGCAAGGTTCTCGGCGTGACGCTCAAGAACAACCAGACCGAATTCTCGAACATCATGCCCGGCCTCCAGGCGGGCCGGTTCGATGTCGGCATGTCCTCCATGGGCGACTATATCAGCCGCCAGAAGACCGTGGACTTCGTCGACTACTTCCGCGGCGGCACGTCGTTCCTCGTGCGCGCTGGCGCGAAGGAGCCCGCCGCCTTCGAGGACGTCTGCGGCACCGCCGTCGGCGCGCTGAAGGGCACCTCCTCGGAAACGCAGGCCGAGGACACCAGCAAGAAGTGCGTCGAGGCCGGCAAGGCGGCGGTGAAGGTCAGTGCCTTCCCGACCCAGAACGCCGCCGTGCTCGCGCTGACGTCCGGCCGGATCGACTCGGTCTCCGGCGATTCCGCCACCAATGGCTATTCGGCCAACCAGATCGGCGATGCGATCAAGAATGTCGGCCTGACCGTCTACAATGATCGCCCCTATTACGGGATCGCCGTCCCCAAGGACTCGCCGCTCTACCAGCCGCTCTTCGACGCCATGGGCGTGGTGATGAAGTCGGGCGCCTACAGCCAGATCCTCAAGAAGTGGGGCCTGGAATCCGGCGCCATCAGCGAGCCGATGAAGAACCAGGGCTCCGAGGGCTGAGTTCGGCCATCTCATCGAGCGAACATCCGTTCCAGCCCGGAGGCGAAAAGGCCTTCGGGCTGGCGGTCGAATCCACCAGGCACGTATCGGCCCCCGGAACTGACCGGAAACGGGGGCACGCGCGGCCGGCCCTCTACGTTGCGAAGGCAGATCACATGTCCCTTATGGCGCAGTCCCCGAACCTCCAGGCCCCGGCGAACGCCTATCGCCCGCACCTCTCGCCGGCCCTGATGCAGGCAACGCCCCTCGTCGTCGACCGGGCCCTCGGCTGCCGGCTGTTCGACAAGGACGGCAATGCCTATCTCGACTTCACCTCCGGTATCGGCGTCACCTCCACGGGACATTGCCATCCGCGCGTGGTCGAAGCGGCGCAGCGGCAGGTCGGGCGGCTCATCCACGGCCAGTACGGCGTCGTGATGCACCAGCCCATGCTCGATCTGATCGACCGGCTGGGCGGGCTGATGCCCGACGGGCTGAACGCCTTCTTCTTCGCCAATTCCGGCGCCGAGGCGGTGGAATCCGCCATCCGGCTCGCCCGCAACTACACCCGCCGGCAGAACATCATCGTGTTCCAGGGCTCCTTCCACGGCCGCACCTTCGGCTCCGCCGCGCTGACGACCTCCGGCGCGCGGTTTCGCTCCGCGCAGTCCGGTGCGCTGCCGCCCGGCGTCGTGGTCGCGCCCTTCCCCACGCCCTTCCGCTACGGCTGGGACCAGGAGACCGCCGAGCGCTTCTGCATCCGCGAGCTCGACCACATCTTCGCGACCCTGACCGCGCCCGCCGACACCGCCGCCATCATCGTCGAGCCGGTGCAGGGCGAGGCGGGCTACCAGCCGGGCTCGCGGGCCTTCTTCGCGGCGCTGCGCGAGCGCGCCGACAAGCACGGCATCGTGCTGATCGCCGACGAGGTGCAGGCCGGCGTGGGGCGCACCGGCCGCTTCTGGGCGGGCGAGCATTTCGACATGCAGCCGGACATCGTGGTCTTCGCCAAGGGGATCGCCAGCGGCTTCCCCCTGTCGGGCATCGCCGCGCGGGAGGAGATCATGGCGGCCGCCCTGCCCGGCTCGCAGGGAGGCACCTTCAGCGGCAACGTCGTCGCCTGCGCGGCGGCCCTGGCGACGCTGGACGTGATCGCGGAAGAGGGGCTGATCGAGAACGCCGCCCAGCGCGGCGCGCAGCTCCGGGCCGGGCTCGAAGCCACCGCGGCGCGGCACAAGGCGATCGGCGACGTGCGCGGCCTCGGCCTCATGCAGGCCAGCGAATTCGTCACGCCGGACGGCGCCCCGGCCCCGCACCTCGCCAAGGCGGTGCTGAAGGCCGCCCTCGATCGGAACATGATCATTCTCGTCTGCGGCCCCTACGGCCACATCGTGCGCATGATCCCGCCGCTGGTGATCTCCGCCGACGAGGTGCAGGAAGCCCTGGACATCTGGAACGCCGCGGTCGACGAAGCGCTGGAGGCGCAGTGAGGTGACGGATGTGATGGACGGGACGAGGGCACGCGAGGAGCAGGAGAAGGACCGGAAGACGGAGGTCATCGTTCCGGCCCGCTACCCCGGCCGGTGGATCGCGGCAACGATCATCTTCGTCCTGTTCGCCAGCTTCGCCTATTCGGTCGCCACCAACCCCGGCTATCAGTGGGACGTCGTCTGGCAGTACCTCACCTACCGGACCGTCCTCGCCGGACTCGGCTGGACGCTGGCGCTGACCGCGGCCTCGATGTTCATCGGCATCGTGCTGGGCATCGTCGCCGCGCTCATGCGCCAGTCGAGCAACCCGATCCTCTCGGTGGTGGCCGCCGGCTATATCTGGCTGTTCCGCGGCGCCCCGCTGATGGTCCAGCTCATCTTCTGGTACAACCTCGCCGCGCTCTATCCGACCATCGACATCGGCCTCCCCTTCCTGCCGCCGCTGGTGTCGCTGTCGACCAACGAGGTGATCACTCCCCTCGTCGCGGCCCTTCTCGGGCTCGGGCTCAACGAAGGCGCCTACATGGCGGAGATCGTGCGCTCCGGCCTGCTCTCGGTCGACGCCGGCCAGCGCGAGGCGGCGCAGTCGCTGGGCATGTCGCCGGCCCACACGCTCAGGCGGATCATCCTGCCGCAGGCGCTGCGGGTCATCGTGCCGCCCACCGGCAACGAGGTGATCGGCATGCTGAAGGCGACGTCGCTGGTCAGCATCCTCGCCTTTTCGGATCTACTCTACTCGGTGCAGGGCATTTACGGGCGCACGTTCCAGACCATTCCGCTGCTGATCGTGGCGACGATCTGGTACCTCGTGGCGGCGACGCTTCTCTCCCTCGTGCAGCAATATCTGGAGCGCCGCTACGGGCGGGGCCATTCGCGGCGCGCGCAGGACGGGATGAGCCTGCTCATGGCGCCGCTCTCTTCCGCCCTGTTTCGCAGGGGAGCAGGTAAATGACCGCGACGCCGATGGTGCAGATCCAGAGCGTGTGCAAGCGCTTTGGCGAGGTCGAAGTGCTGAGCGACATCGATCTCAGCGTGGCGACCGGCGAGGTGTGCTGCCTGATCGGCCCCTCGGGCGCCGGCAAGAGCACGCTCATCCGCTGCATCAACCACCTCGAGAAGATCAATACCGGCACGATCGAGGTCAACGGGCATCTGGTCGGCTACGCGCGCAGGAACGGCCAGCTGCACGAGCTGACCGGCCGCGAGGCGGCCCGCTCGCGCGAGGACACCGCCATGGTGTTCCAGCACTTCAACCTGTTCCCGCACATGACGGTGCTGGAGAACATCACCGAAGCACCGATCCATGTGAAGAAGGAGAGCCGGGCGAGCGCCGAGGCCCATGCCCACGCGCTGCTCGACCGCGTGGGCCTCGCCGGCAAGGCGCGGGCCTATCCCGGCGAGCTCTCGGGCGGCCAGAAGCAGCGCGTCGCCATCGCGCGGGCTCTCGCGGTGCGCCCGAAGCTCCTGCTGTTCGACGAGCCGACCTCCGCGCTCGACCCCGAGCTGGTCAGCGAGGTGCTGGAAGTGATGCGCGACCTTGCCCGCGAGGGGCAGACCATGATCGTGGTGACCCACGAGATGGGGTTCGCGCGGGAGGTCGCGGACAAGGTGGCCTTCATGGATCAGGGCCGGATCGTGGAATATGGTTCGGCCGACGATGTGCTCGTACGGCCCCGCCTGGAACGCACCCGCGATTTCCTGGCGCGGGTGCTGCGCTCGCATGTCCCGCAGGCCTGAGGCGGCCTTCGGCATCCATCCCGATCCCGCCGCGCCTGCGCCGGGCCGCCGGACGAGCCGGCGCGCCGGCACCGCCGGCTTGTGAAAGACGTCCCATGTTGCCCGAGCCGATGCTTGCCCGCCTCGTGTCGTTCCCCTCCGTGGTCGGACGGCCCAACGGCGCCATCATCGGCTTCGTCCGGGACTATCTGGCCGGCCATGGCGTGGAGGCGCGGGTGCTGCCCGGCCCGGAAGGCGACCGCAGCAACCTCTTCGCCACGATCGGCCCGGCCGGCGTGCCGGGGCTCATCCTCTCGGGGCACCTCGATGTCGTCCCCGCCGAGGAGCCGCAATGGCTCGACGATCCGTTCGCGATGCGCGACCGGGAAGGGCGCCTGATCGGGCGCGGCACCTGCGACATGAAGGGCTTCGTCGCCGCCGTGCTCTCGGCCGTTCCCGATCTGGTGGCGATGGACCTGCCGGCGCCGATCCATCTGGCCTTGTCCTATGACGAGGAAGCCGGGTGCCGGGGCGTGCCGCATCTGCTGGCGCGCCTGCCGGATCTGTGCGCGCCCCCGCTCGGATGCGTCGTGGGCGAGCCGAGCAATCTCACGCCCGTCCTGTGCCACAAGGGCAAGGCCGCCATCCGGGTCGTGACCCGGGGCCGGTCGGGCCACAGCTCGCGCCCGGACCTCGGAAGCAATGCGGTCCACAAGCTGCTGCCGGTGCTGGAGGCGGTGGTCCGCACGGAAGCCGCGCTGCGCGAGGGTGCCTGCGATCCGCGTTTCGCCCCGCCTTATTCGACGTTGCAGGCGGGCGTCGTGCGGGGCGGACAGGCCATCAACATCATTCCCGACCGCGCGGAGATCGAGATCGAGGCGCGCGCCATCGCCGGCGTCGATCCGGTGGCGCTGCTCCAGCCGGTCCGCGCGGCCGCCGGAGAGGGCGCCGAAATCGAGGTGCTGTCGGCTTATCCCGCGCTGTCGCTGCCCGCCGACCATGCCCTTGCCCACCTGATGACCGGGCTGACCGGCAAGACGCCGCTGGGCGCGGTGAGCTACGGCACCGAGGCCGGGCTGTTCCAGCAGGCCGGCGTCCCGGCGATCATCTGCGGACCGGGCGACATCTCCCGCGCCCACAAGCCGGAGGAGTTTCTGACGCGGGACGAACTCCATGCCGCGCGGGCCCTCGTCGTCGCGCTGGCGCGGAAGGTGGCGCGCGGGGAAGGGCTGCGGTGAGCGCCGCCGAGCCGCCGCTCGTCGCCTTCGCCCCGAGCCATCTGGAAGGCGCGCTGCGCCTCTCGCAGGAGGCCGGCTGGCCCCATCGCCTCGACGACTGGGCGCTGGTGGCGGCCGTGTCGCAAGGCGTGGCGGTTCTCGATGGCGACCGGGTCGCGGCAACCGGACTGTGCACGCTCTACGGGGGGCATGCCCGGTTCAGCATGGTCCTCGTCGGCAAATCCCTTCGCGGGAGGGGGATCGGCCGGCAGGTGATGGCGGCGCTCGCCGGCCTCGCCGGGAACCGCTCGGTCTCGCTGGTCGCGACCGCCGACGGCAAGCCGCTTTATGAGCGGCTCGGGTTTCGGCCGACGGGCGCCATCGTCCAGTATCAGGGCCTCGTCCGCTCTCCGACCGGGACGGTCGGTAGCGTCCGCGAGGCCGAACCCGGCGCCGCCGACGCGATTGCCGCCATCGACCGCCGGGCGACCGGCATGGACCGCTCGGCGCTCATGCGGTGCCTCGCGGATCGCGGCACCGTGCTGCTGGCTGAGGGCGGCTTTGCCGTGCTGCGCGATTTCGGCCGCGGCCGGGTCCTCGGACCACTCATCGCGCGGGACGAAAGCACGGCCGGGAGCCTGATCGCCGCCGCCGCCCGGCAATCGGAAGGGCAGCTCCTGCGGATCGATACGCCGTGCGGCGCCCGGCTCGGCGCGCGGCTGGAAACGCTGGGACTGTCGCCGGCCGGTGGCGGAACGGCGATGCGGAAAGGCCCGCCTCCGGCCGCGCCGGACGGTTTCAGCATCTATGCGCTGGCCTCCCAGGCGCTGGGCTGATGTGCCCCGGCCCCTCAGGCCGCGAGGCTGGGGCGATCGATCCGGAAATCGTCGAGCGGCGTCTCGCAGCGGCCCGTCACGATGAGCTCGGCCATGGCGTCGCCCACGCCGGGGCCGAGCTGGAAGCCGTGCCCGCAGAAGCCGAAGGCGTGGAACAGGCCGGGCGTCGTCGCCGAGCGCCCCATGACCGGCAGCATGTCGCGAACATAGCCCTCGCAGCCCGACCAGGTGCGGATGACCGCCACCTGCGCCAGCGCCGGCACCAGTCGCACGACGGCGCGCAGCTGTTCGGGCAGCCGGGCGGGATCGGCAACCGCGTGGCCCGGATCGAGGTCCACCGGCACGCGTTCCGCCGCCCCGCCGAAGACGACGTTGCCGCGCTCGACCTGACGGAGATAGGCGCCATAGGCCTTGCTGCGCGTCCAGATGCCCACGACCGGCGAAATCCGGTGCGGCAGCGGCTCGGTCACGCCCATCTGCGGACCGCGCGCCTCGATCGGGACCGTCTCGCCGAAGAGGGCGGCGACGCGGGCGCCCCAGGCCCCGGCCGTGTTGAGCAGGCATTCGGCGGCGAACACGCCCTTCGAACTCTCCACCCGGAAGCCCGAGCCGGTGAAACCGATGCGGTCGACGCGGGCCTCCTCGACGATATTCACGCCGAGCCGGCGCGCGGCGTCGGCGAAGGCGGGCGCCACCAGCCGGGGATTGGCGCTGCCGTCGCGCGGCGAGAAGGAGGCCGCGATCGCCTCCGGCCCCAGGCCGGGAAAGCGGGCGCGGATGTCCGACGGGCCGAGCTCTTCCAGATCGAACCCCCAGGGCCTCGCCGCCTCGGCATAGGCCCGCATATCGGCAAGGCTGCCCTCGTCGAAGATCAGGCGAATATGGCCGGTGGCGCGGAATTCCACATCCCGCCCCAGCAGCGCCTCGGCCTCCGCCCACCGCTCGCGCGAGCGATGGGCCAGCGGAAGCTGCGAGAGATGACGGCCGGTGCGCCGGATGTTGCCGAAGGAGGCGACGGTCGCGCCGGTGCCCACGCGGTGACGCTCGACGAGCGTGACGCGCGCGCCGCGGCGGGCGAGGAAATAGGCGGACGCCGTCCCCATCAGGCCGCCGCCGAGCACGATCACATCCATGGCGGCTTCTTCCGGGCGCAAACCATCTTCGACCGCTGCGATCTTGTTCGCCGCGCTGCACTGCGTCAAAGATAGGTTTGGATCGAAACCATAAGCTGTACCTATGGAGTGGCAATGCGGGCGCGGCAGCTCGAGGTGTTCATCGCGGTCATGCGCGCGGGTACGGTGACCGCCGCGGCGCGGATGCTGAACATTTCCCAGCCGGCGCTGAGCCAGATCGTCCTGCACACCGAGGACGAACTCGGCTTCACGCTGTTCGAGCGCGTCAAGGGCCGCCTGCGCCCGACGCCCGAGGCGCTGGAGATATTCCCGGATGCCGAGCGGCTGTCGGTCGGGCTGGAAGGCCTGCGCCGCAAGACGGCGGACCTGCGCCTCGGCCGGGCGGGGTTGGTGCGGGTCGCGGCCTCCCCGCCACCCGCCATGGCGGTGCTGCCGCGTGCCTTCACCGAGTTCCGGGCGCAGCACCCCAACATATTGCTGCGCTCCCACATCGCGCCGATCGCCTCGATCATCGACATGCTGCGGGCCGGCGACGCCAGCCTCGGCGTGGCGATGGACGACCGCCCGCCGCCCGATATCGAGGCCGAGGTGATCGGCCGCGTCGGCTTCGTCTGCCTGCTGCCGGCGGGACACCGGCTGCGCGACAAGGACGAACTGACGCTGGCGGACCTCGCCGGGGAGGACCTGATCTCCTATCGCGGCAACACCCGCCCGGCGGACGAACTCGCCCACGCCGCCCGCGCCCAGGGCGTCACCTTCTCGCCGACGCTGGAGATCGACGTCTCGATCTCGGCGGTGGGCTTCGTCCAGGCCGGGCTCGGCGTCGCGCTGGTGGACGCGCTCCTGCCCTGGGCGCAGTTTGCCGGGCTCGTCGTCCGCCCGCTGGCGGCCAGCCCGGAATTCCCGGTGGCGCTGCTCACCTCCCGCGCCCGGGCGCTGTCGCGGGCCGACGAGATCATGCGCGACCATATCCGGACGACATGTTCCACCGTCCTGGGGGAGTGCGACGCGGGAGCATAAGCATGACTTATGTTCTTGCTCCTTATGCATCTTGGACCCGGCCCATCCGGCCATGCCAGCTTCCGGTCAACAGACAGGAAGGGAAGCGTCATGGACGGTGCCATCGCTCGCAAGGCGCATGAGCAACACGAGGCCGACTGGAAGATCGGCGTCGACATCGGTGGCACATTCATCGATTTCTGCGCGCTCGACGCGCGCTCCGGGCGCGTGGCCTCGCTCAAGGTGCTGACCACCCCGGACGATCCCGGGGCGGAGCTGATGACCGGCATCACCCTGCTCGCCGAACGCGAGGGCGTCGATCCCGCGCAGGTGACGCGCTTCGTGCACGGCACGACGGTCGGCATCAACACGATCATCCAGCGCAAGGGAGTGCCGCTGGCGCTCTTCACCAACGCCGGCTTCGAGGATGTGATCGAGCTGGCGCGGCTGCGCATGCCGGACATGTATTCGCTCTTCTGCTCGCGCCCCGACCCGCTGATCCCGCGCGACATGATCTTCGGCATTCCGGCGCGCCTGCGGGCCGACGGCAGCGAATCCCGCTCCCCCGACATGGAGGCGGTGGCGCAGGCCGTGGCGGCCGCCAGGGCCAAGGGCGCGGAAGGGGTGATCGTGTCCCTGCTCCACTCCTGGCGCAACGCGGCCCAGGAAGCCGCCGTGAAGGCGGAGATCGCCCGTCTCGCGCCCGGCCTGTTCGTCTTCTCCTCGGCGGAGGTCTGGCCGGTCATCCGCGAATATGAGCGCACCTCGACGGCCATCCTCAACGGCTACGTTCATCCGCGCGTCTCCGGCTACCTGACCGCGCTGGAGGAGAGGCTGAAGAGCCGCGGCGTGCCGGCGCGCGCCATGCTGACCAAGTCGAACGGCGGGCTGATGAACGCCGCCGAAGGCAAGCGCGCCTGCGTGAACATGCTCCTGTCGGGGACCGCCTCGGGGGTCATCGGCGCTTCGTGGCTGGCGCGCCAGGCCGGAGAGGACAAGATCCTGACCCTCGACATCGGGGGGACGTCGGCCGATTTCGCGCTGATCATCGACGGCGAGGCCCAGTTCGGCACCGGCGAGCTGATCGGCGAGTTCCCGCTCTACATCCCCTCGGTGTCGGTGAGCTCCATCGGCATCGGCGGAGGCTCGATCGCCAGCGTCGACGCGCAGGGCGTGCTGCGGGTGGGACCGGAATCGGCCGGCTCCACGCCGGGGCCGGCCTGCTACGGCCGCGGCGGCGAGCGCGCGACGGTGACGGATGCGATGGTGGTCTGCGGCTGGCTCGGCCACAGCGACATGGCCTATGGCCAGCTGCGCATCGAGGTCGACCTCGCCCGGCAGGCGGTGGGCGAGCTGGCGGCGAAGCTCGGCCGGCCGGTCGAGCAGACGGCGCAGGCCATCCTCGACATCGCCGTCTCCGAGATGTTCGTCGAGGTCGAGAAGCTCGCCTCGCGCTCGGGCGTGGACCTGCGCGACTTCACGCTGATGCCATTCGGCGGCGGCGGACCGATGCTCGGCGCCTTCCTGGCCCGCGAACTCGGCATGAAGCGGGTGATG
This sequence comes from Starkeya nomas, assembly GCF_902703545.1. NCBI lineage: Bacteria > Pseudomonadati > Pseudomonadota > Alphaproteobacteria > Hyphomicrobiales > Xanthobacteraceae > Starkeya > Starkeya nomas. Next base: position 4,507,480 of record NZ_CACSAS010000001.1, on the reverse strand, counting down.
GCGCCGCGCCGGCCCGGCGTGGTGTCCGCGCTCGGCGGGCTGGTGGCGGATCTCCGGGGCGACTTCATCCGCACCGTCTTCACGCCGCTGTCGAAGGCGTCCCTGCCGGGCATAGGCGAGGCGTTCGAGGCGCTGGCGCGGGAGGGCCGCGAGTGGCTCGCGGCGCAGGGCCACGCCGGCGCGGCCGACCTGCGCCCGTCCTGCGACATGCGCTATGCCGGCCAGAGCTACGAGATCGAGGTGCCCCTGATGCCCGCATGGCTCGCCGCCGGCGATATCGCGGCCATCGAGCGGGCCTTCCACCAGACGCATGAGCGCATCTACGACTTCCACGATCCCGAGGGCGAGATCGAGCTCGTGAACGTCCGCCTGTCCGCCGTCGGCGCGGGGCCGGCGCTGTCCTTTCCGCAGGTCGAGGAAACCGACGCGCCCGCCACGCCGGCGCGCCGCCTCCCCGTCTACACGGACAGGGACGTCGAGACGATCGACCTCTACGACCGGCAGGACCTTCGTCCGGGCAGCGGCTTCCACGGGCCGGCCGTGGTCGTGCAGGAAGACACGACCTTCGCCATTCCCGCCGGCATGCAGGCGCGCGTGGATCGCCATCTCAATCTTCTGCTGACCTTCCCGGAGTGATGTCGTGTTTGACCGGACAAACCTGCAGGTTCTGGCGAACCATGCCCGCGCGGCGGCCGAGAACATGGCCCACACGCTGCACCGCACCGCGCACTCGGCCTTCGTCAAGGAGACGCAGGACTTCACGGTCATGCTGATGGACCATTCGGGGGCCACCTTCGCCGTCCCGATGGAACTCGGCGCGACCTGGTATCCCGGCCTCTCCTATGCGCGGGGCATCGCCATGGTCGGCGACTACCGGCCCGGGGACGTGGCCTTCACCAACGACCCCTATTCCGGCCACGTCGCCACCCACGCGCCCGACACCCATCTGTGGAAGCCGGTCTTCGTCGACGGCGAGATCGTCGCCTGGACGGGCGGGCACATCCACAACACCGACATGGGCGGCGCGGTGCCGGCCTCGCTCAGCCGGGCGCTCACCGAGATCCATCAGGAAGGCATCCGCTTTCCGCCGATGAAGCTCGTGAAGGAAGGCGTCTTCGACGAGCAGATCCTGCGGATCATGAGCACCAATGTCCGCAAGCCGGACCTCAACATCGGCGACATCAAGGCCCTGGTCGGCGCGCTCAACACCGGCGAGCGGAAGATCCAGGCCATGGTGCGGAAATTCGGCAAGGCCGCCTTCCTGGAGGGCGTTTCCGCCCTCATGGACCATGCGGAGGCGCAGGCGCGCGACGTGCTGCGCTCCATGCCCGACGGCACATGGGAATTCGCCGACTATGCCGACGAGGACTCGGTCGAGGCCAACCCGTGCCGGCTGAAGCTCCGGCTGACGATCAAGGGCGACGAGGCGGTGCTGGACTTCACCGGCTCCGACCCGCAGCTCGGCTCCTCGCTCAACGTGCCCTCGGGCGGAGATCCGCGCCACACCATGCTGCTGGTGGGCGTCTACTACGTGCTCTACACGCTCAACCCCAAGATCCTGCTCAACACCGGCCTTACACGCCCCTTCACCTGCATCACGCCGCGCGGCTCCGTGCTGAACCCGGTGCACCCGGCGGCGGTCGGCATGCGCTCCCTGACCTGTGCGCGGCTGCGCTCGGTGATCTTCGGCGCCTTCTCGCAGGCGGTGCCCGAGCGCCTGCCGGCGGCACCGGCCGGCAACAACTGCATCGTCAACGTCATGACCACGGACGAGCGCACCAGCCGCACCATCATCGCGGCGGTTAACCCGGTCGTGGGCGGCGGCGGGGGCATGCCCCATCGCGACGGCACCAACGGGTCGGGCGCGGATGCCGCCTATCTCAAGAACACCCCCATCGAGATCACCGAGACCGAGACCCCGGTCGAATTCGTGAGATACGGCCTCGCGCAGGACAGCGGCGGCGCCGGCCGGTGGCGCGGCGGGCTGGCGACCGAAATGGCGTTCCGCGTCTTCGCGCCGGATTCGAAGATCACCGCCCGCAACCGCGACCGCAGCTTCTTCCGCCCGTGGGGCGTGCTCGGCGGCAAGGCGGCGGGACTGTCGGACATGGTGGTGAATCCGGGAACCGAGCGCGAGCGGCGGCTGGGCAACATCGACACCGCCGTCCTGCAGCCCGGCGACGTGCTGGAAATCCGCTCGGCCGGCGGCGGCGGGCGCGGCAATCCCTGCGAACGCGAGCCCTGGCGGGTCGCGCAGGACGTGCGGCGCGGCTACGTCTCTTTGGCCGCGGCGGAACGCGACTACGGCGTCGCCATCCGCGACGGAGAGGTCGACGAACAGGCCACGGCCTGGCTGCGGGCGCGCCAACAGCCGGCGACCGGCCATTTCGACTTCGGACCGGAGCGCGAGGGTTACGAAGCCCAATGGACGCCGGCGGCCTATGACCGGCTCAACGCCATTCTCGACGGCCTGCCGATCCACTGGCGGTTCTTCACCAAGACGGAGATCTTCCGCCGGATGGAAGGACGATCCGGGCCGGAGGGCGTGCAGAACGCCTTCGAGGCCGTGTGCGAGCGCTTCCCGGAACTGCCGCGTCCCGACCGGACGCGCGAGGCCGCCGAATGATCAGCGACGGCCGCATCGTCCGTCTGGCGGAGCGCGACCGGCCCCCGGTGCGCTTCTCGCTGGACGGGGTGCCGTGCCATGCGCTCGAGGGCGACACGGTGCTGACCGCCGTCCTGGCCTCGGCACGGGCGGTGAGGGTGTCCGAATTCGGCCCTGAACCACGCGCCGGCTTCTGCCTGATGGGGGCATGCCAGGATTGCTGGGTCTGGCAGGAAGAGGGGCCGCGCCTGCGGGCCTGCTCCATGCCCATCGCCGAGGGCATGCGCCTGCGCACCCTGCCGCCGGAGGACTGGCCGTGACCGCCGCGCGCGAGGCATCGCGACCGAAGGTCGTGATCGTGGGAGCCGGCCCCGCCGGCATAAGGGCGGCCGAGACGCTGGTCGGAGCCGGGCTTCATCCCGTCGTCATCGACGAGGGCGCACGGGCCGGCGGGCAGATCTATCGCCGCCCGCCCGAGGGCTTCACCCGCAGCCCCGAACAGCTCTACGGGTCGGAAGCGGCGAAGGCGCGTGCGCTGCACGCCCTCTTCGACCGGATGGCCGCGGACGGCCTGCTGACCCATCACCCGCGCCGCTCGGTCGTCGCCGTGCGCGATGGCCAGCTGCACGTGCTCGCCGAGAACGGCGTGCAGGCGATCGGATATGACCGGCTGATCCTTGCCACCGGGGCCTCCGACCGCGTCGCCCCGGTGCCCGGCTGGCAAAGCGCCGGCGTCTACAGCCTCGGCGCGGCGCAGATCGCTCTCAAGGCGCAGGGCGTGGCCCTCGGGCGGCGAATCGTCCTCATGGGAACGGGACCGCTGCTGACACTCGTCGGCGCGCAACTCCTGAAGGCGGGCGCCCAGGTGGCCGCCGTGCTGGACACCTCGCCCTGGCACCAGCAAATGAAAGGCTTGCCGGGGCTCGCCGCGCGGCCGGCGGTCATGATGCGCGGGCTGGTCCTGCGGGCGCGGCTCGGCACCCGCTATCGTGCGGGCGTCGTGCTGGAGCGGATCGAGACCGATCCGGACGGGCCGGTCGCCGTGCGCTGGCGCGATTCCGGCGGCCGGGAGAACCGCACCGAATGCGACATGGTGGGCATGGGCTGGCATCTGAGGGCGGAAACGCATCTCGCCGATCTGACCGGTTGCGCCTTTTCCTATGACCGGCAGTGGCACCAATGGCTGCCGCAGGCCGACCGGCTCGGCCGAGCCGGAAACGGGATCTATCTGGCCGGCGACGGCGTGCGCCTGCTCGGCGCCGACGGCGCGGAGACCGCCGGACGCCTCGCGGCGGCGGCATGCCTCGCCGATCTCGGACGGCAGGCCCCTGCGGTCGACGCCGGACTGCGGGAACTGGCCCGGCTCGAGCGCTTCGCCAGAGGCGTGTCGCGCGCCTTTCCGTGGCCGGCGGCGATGACCCGCGGCCTGCCGGACGACACCATCGTCTGCCGGTGCGAGAACGTGACCGCCGGCATGGTGCGCGCCAGCGTGGCGCTCGGCGGCGGCGAGGCCAACCGGGTGAAGTCGCTCTCGCGCCTCGGGATGGGGCGATGCCAGGGGCGCTATTGCCAACTGGCCGGAGCCGATCTCGTCGCGGCGCAGGCCGGGTGCTCGCCCGACGCCGTCGGCCGGTTTCGCGGGCAGGCGCCCGTCCGGCCGACACCGATCGGCGCGCTTCTTCATGAAGGCTGATGCCGTGCCGGCGCGCATGCCGGAGCTCACGGTGCCGGATCTTCGCCAGAAAGGATGATCGATGGCCGGCGCCCGTCGCGCCGCATCGGGAAAGGAACTGCCATGTCGCTTTCGTTCGATCCGCGAACACTCGCCCTGCCGGCCGGGCATTTCATCGGCGGCTCCTATGTCGAGGGGACGCCGGCGATCGAGGTGCGGGCCCCCTCGGACGGCCGCACGCTGGCCGACATCCCGACCGCCGACGTCGGGACCGTCGATCGCGCGGTGCAGGCGGCCAAGGCGGCGCTGGCCGGCTCGGGCTGGGCTTCGGTGCGCCCGCGCGAGCGGGTGCGGGCGCTTCATGCCTGGGCCGACCTGATCGAGGCCGAGGCGGAGACGCTGGCGCGGATCGAGGCGGTCGCCTCGCCGCGTCCGATCGCCGAAGCGGTGACCGGCGACGTGATGATCGCCGCCGAGCAGATCCGCTTCTTCGCCGAGTTCGCCGACAAGGAGTGCGGCGACCTGGTACCGACCGCCGACACGCAGATGGGCTTCATCGCCTCCGAGCCCTACGGGGTGGTCGGCGCCATCACCGCCTGGAACGTGCCGCTCGCGCTGGCCGGCTGGAAGCTCGGCCCGGCGCTGGCGGCAGGCAATGCCGTGGTCCTGAAGCCCTCCGAGATGACGCCCTTCTCGACGCTCCATCTCGCCGAGCTTTCCGTGCGCGCCGGCCTGCCGGCGGGGCTGGTCAACGTCGTCCTCGGCGACGGCCCGACGACCGGGGCCGCCCTCGTCGCCCATCCGGAGATCGGCAAGATATCGTTCACCGGCTCGACGCGGGCGGGCGGCGCGATCATGGAGAACATCGCCCGCACCGGCATCAAGCCGCTGACCCTCGAACTGGGCGGCAAGTCGCCCCAGCTCGTCTTCGCCGACGCCGATCTCGACCTCGCCGCCCGCTGCATCACGCGGGGCATTCTGGGCAATGCGGGCCAGGGCTGCGTCGCCGGCTCGCGCGTCATCGTCGCCCGCGAGGTCGCCGACGAACTGGCGGAGCGCATCGCGCAGAAGATGAAGGACATCACGCCCGGCCCGACATGGGACGAGGCGACGACCTATTCGCCGATCATCTCGGAAAAGCAGCTCCAGCGCATCGACAGCATCGTCGACGGCGCACGTCTGGCCGGCGCCGAGGTGCTGTGCGGCGGCGGGCGGATCGAGCGGGAGGGCAGCTTCTATCAGCCGACGATCCTTGCCGGGGTCGAGCGCGGCTCGGTGGCGCTGGCCGAGGAGATCTTCGGCCCGGTCCTCACCCTGCAGGCGTTCGACACGGAGGAGGAAGCCCTCGACCTCTCCCGGCACCCGACCTACGGCCTGTGCTCCGGCCTGTTCACCCGCGACCTGTCGCGCGCCATGCGCCTGGTGCGGAAGATCGAGGCGGGCGCCGTCTGGGTGAACCGCTACGGCCGCTCGCGGGACCATATCCTGCCCACGGGCGGCTGGAAGGCCTCGGGCCTCGGCAAGGATCTCGGGCGCGAGGCCTATCTCGCCAACCGGCGCACCAAATCCGTGCTGATCGATCTCTAGCGGGATCGAACGGCCCCTCATCGGACGCGGCCGACGTGGAACGTCATTCAAATGTGCTCGTTGCGGGCGCGGGCTGCGGACACCGCAGCCGTCCGCGGGGCGATGGAGACCCGGATGCAGCTCGAAGACACGAACCTTTTTCGTGAAGCCGCCCTGATCGGCGGCGCGTGGATATCCCGTGCCGACATGCCGGTGCACGATCCGGCAAGCGGCAACGTGCTCGGCCACATGCCGGACTGCACCGCCGCCGAGACGGAAGCGGCGATCGCGGCCGCCGCCAGGGCCCTCAAGCCCTGGAAGCCCCGCACCCACGCCGAGCGGGCCGACCTGCTCATGAAATGGTACGAGCTGATCCTCGCCCACGAAGAGGATCTGGCGCGGATCCTCACCGCCGAGCAGGGCAAGCCGCTGGCCGAAGCGCGCGGGGAAATCCGCTATGGCGCGAGCTTCGTCCGATGGTTCGCGGAGCAGGCGCGGCGCATCGACGGCACGCTCATCCCCTCGCCGGTTCCCGGCAAGCGGATCCTCGCCATGAAGGAAGCGATCGGCGTCTGTGCCATCATCACGCCGTGGAACTTCCCGAACGCGATGATCACCCGCAAGGTGGCGCCGGGGCTCGCGGCCGGATGCACGATGGTGATCAAGCCTTCCGACCTGACGCCCTATTCGGCGCTGGCGCTGGGGGTGCTGGCCGAACGCGCGGGAATTCCCGCCGGCGTCGTCAACATCGTGACGGGCCGGCCCGAGAACATCGGCGCCGCCCTGACGGCGAGCCCGACGGTGCGCAAGCTTTCCTTCACCGGCTCGACCCGCGTCGGCGCCCTGCTGATGGAGCAGTGCGCGCCGACCCTGAAGCGGCTGTCGCTGGAGCTCGGCGGCAATGCGCCGTTCATCGTGTTCGACGACGCCGATCTCGACGCCGCGGTCGAGGGCGCCATGGCGTCGAAGTTCCGCAATGGCGGCCAAACCTGCGTCTGCGCCAACCGCATTCTCGTGCAGGCCGGCATCCACGACGCCTTCGTCGGGAAGCTCGCGGCACGGGTGAGCGCGCTCAAGGTCGGGCCCGGCATGCAGCCGGGCGTCGATATCGGCCCGATGATCAACGCGGCCGCCATCGCCAAGATCCGCCGGCACGTCGAGGACGCGCAGGCGAAGGGCGCGCGGCGCGCGACACCCGCCCGGGAGCTCGGGCCGACCTATGCCGATCCGCTCGTGCTGACCGGGGCGACCACCGACATGCAGCTCGCCTCGGAGGAGACGTTCGGTCCGGTGGCGCCGATCTTCCGCTTCGAGACCGAGGAGGAGGCCCTCGCGATCGCCAATGCGACGCCCTATGGTCTGGCGGCGTATTTCTACACGCGCGATCTGGCGCGGGGCTTCCGCGTCGGCGAGGCGCTGGAATTCGGTCTGGTCGGGCTCAACACCGGCCTCGTCTCGCACGAGGTTTCGCCCTTCGGCGGCGTCAAGGCCTCGGGCCTCGGCCGGGAGGGCGGGCAGGAAGGCATCGAGGAATATCTGGAAACGAAGACCTTCCATGTCGGGGGGCTCACCTGAGCCGGAACGACGGATCGGAGATCGCCGTGTCGTCCCATGACTGTGCCTCCATCCTCGCGAAGGGTGTCCGGATTCCGCAGATCGGGCTCGGAACCTGGCAGCTCCAGGGCGAGGCGCTCACACGGGCCGTGCATGCGGCGGCGGAGGCGGGATATCGCCATTTCGATACCGCGCCGCGCTACGAGAACGAGGCCTCCCTGGGCGCCGCGCTGCGCGGCGCCGGGCTCGGACGCGACAGCTACTTCCTGACGACGAAGGTCTGGCACACGGAGCTGGCCGCGCCGGCGCTGCTGCGCTCGGCGCAGGCCAGCGTCGAACGGCTGGGCGTCGGGCCGGTCGACCTGCTGCTCATTCACTGGCCCAATCCCGCCGTGCCGCTCGCCGAGACCATCGGCGCGCTCCGCGAGGCGCAACGCATGGGCCTTGCCCGCAACATCGGCGTCTCCAACTTTCCCCTGCCCCTCCTGGAGCAGGCCATCGCCCTCGCGGAAGGCGGGCTGCTGGCGCAGCAGTGCGAATATCACCCACGTCTCGACCAGTCGGCGCTGATCGCGCGCTGCCGCCGGGAGGACATGGCCTTCGTCGCCTATGCACCGATCGGAAGCGGGCAACTGCTCGAAAACCCGGTGGTGACCGCGATGGCCCGCGCGCATGGCCGCAGCCCGGCGCAGATCATGCTCCGCTGGCATGTCCAGCAGGGCGTCGTCGCCATTCCCCGCTCGCGCGATCCGGCCCGCATCGCCGAGAACATCTCCGTCATGGACTTCGCGTTGAGCGCGGCGGAAATGGCCGCGCTCGGCGCGCTCGCGGCGCCACGGGGGCGAATATTCGACCCGGAATGGGCCCCCGCATGGGACGATCCCTCCGCCGCCTCCTGAAAGCTTCCGGCCCGCCCGCGTCGTACCCGCACCCGCCGTCGCGACCACGATCGACATCGCCCGGCGTTGCCCGCCACAAAATCTCCGCTTAACGCCCCCTTAAACGACGCGATTTAGGGTTCGTTTACCGGTTGTTACGGGGTGCCCTGCGGGGCGGGGTTTTCATGTTTGGACGGCGAGGCGAGAGGGAGCGGCGCGAGCCGGTGCTGGATGCACCCGGCGGCAGGGGCGACCTGCGCCTGAGCGCCGACGACCGCCCGACCCTCGCCACCGCTCCACTCGCCCGCGAGCGGGCCTCCGGCAAGCCGGAGCGACGCAAGGGAAGCGGCAGCGGCAAGGGTGGCGGTTCCTCGGGCAACGGTTCCTCGGGCGCCGCGCGCGGGGGCTCCTCGGGCGGCGGTTCCGGCGGCAAGCGCCGCCGGTCCTCGAAGCGCGGCGGCCTCGGGCTCGTCATCTACTGGGGCATCGTGCTCGGCATATGGGCCGTCATCGGGCTCATCGGCCTGATCGTCTACGAGGCGAGCCAGCTTCCCCCGATCCAGAACCTCGCCATTCCCGAGCGCCCGCCCACCGTCATCATCCAGGGCGCGGACGGCAAGACCATCGCCACGCGCGGCGAGATGGGCGGCACCAACGTGCCGCTGCGGGCGCTGCCGCCCTATCTGCCGCAGGCTTTCGTGGCCATCGAGGACCGGCGCTTCTACGCGCATTTCGGGCTCGACCCGATGGGCCTGGTGCGCGCGGTCTTCGTCAACCTCACCTCGGGCCGGCTGCGCGAGGGCGGCTCGACGCTGACCCAGCAGCTCGCCAAGAACCTGTTCCTGACGCAGGAGCGCACGCTCTCGCGCAAGGTGCAGGAGCTCATCCTCTCGATCTGGCTGGAGACGAAATACTCCAAGAACGAGATCCTCGAACTGTACATGAACCGCGTCTATTTCGGCGCCGGCGCTTATGGCGTCGAGGCCGCGGCGCAGCGCTATTTCGGCAAGTCGGCCCGGCAGGTGACGCTCTCGGAAGCAGCGATGCTGGCCGGCCTCGTCAAATCGCCCTCCTCGCTCGCCCCCACCCGCAACCTCGAAGGGGCGCAGGCGCGCGCCGAGGTGGTGCTGGCGGCCATGCAGGAGGCCGGCTTCATCACCCCCGAGATGCGCCAGACCGCGCTCGCCCGGCCGGCGACGCTGGCCAAGGCGCAGGGACCGGATTCCTTCGGCTACGTCGCCGATTGGGTGATGGAGCAGATCAAGTCCATGGTCGGGCCGATCGAGCAGGATCTCGTCGTCCAGACCACCGTCGACCCGGCGCTGCAGGCCGCCGCCGACAAGGCGCTGAAGGACGCGCTGGCCAAGAGCGGCAAGAAGCTCGGCGTCGAGCAGGGCGCCATCGTGCTGATGGACACCGACGGCGGCGTGCGCGCGCTGGTCGGCGGGCGATCCTACGAGGAGAGCCAGTACAACCGCGCGGTGACGGCGCGGCGCCAGCCGGGCTCGGCCTTCAAACCCTTCGTCTACCTCACCGCCATGGAGCGCGGCCTCACCCCAGAGACGGTGCGCGAGGACGCCCCGCTGCAGATCAAGGGATGGAAGCCGGAGAACTTCTCCCGCGAGTATCGCGGCGCGGTGGACCTGAAGACCGCCCTCGCGCTTTCGCTGAACACGGTGGCGGTGCGCCTCGCGCTGGAGGTCGGCCCCGACGAGGTGGTGAAGACCGCCCATCGGCTCGGCATCGGCTCGAAGCTGGAGCCCAACGCCTCCATTGCGCTCGGCACCTCGGAAGTCTCGGTGCTGGAGATGGCGAGCGCCTACGCGCCCTTCGCGAATGGCGGCGTCGGCATCACCCCGCACGTCATCGAGCGGGTGCGCGACAAGGGCGGCAAGGTGCTGTTCTCCTACGCGCAGCCGAGCCGCGGCATGGTGATGGCGCCCCCGCACGTGGCGATGATCAACCGCATGCTGCGCGAGACGCTGGTCACCGGCACGGCGCGGCGTGCCGACCTGCCGGGCTGGCCGGCGGCGGGCAAGACCGGCACCAGCCAGGATTACCGCGACGCCTGGTTCGTCGGCTACACCGGCCGCTTCATCACCAGCGTCTGGCTCGGCAACGACGATTCCTCGCCGACCAAGAAGGCCGGCGGCTCCGGGCTGCCGGTGGAGATCTGGAGCCAGGTGATGAAGGCCGCGCACAAGGACATGCCGATCATCGCGCTGCCCGGCGCCGGCCTGGAGCAGCCCGGCGGGCCCGGCTCGCTGCCGCCCGGCGACGTGCCGGAGGACCCGGTCGTCACCGGCGGCCCGCAGGCCGCCCCGGCGGCGCCACGCCCCGGCCTCGACAACTGGCTGCTCGACAAGCTGTTCGGGCGGGGGTGAGCGGCTGCCCTTTCACCTCTCCCGTGGGAGAGGGGTCGACCGCGCAGCGGTCGGGCGACGATCCGGATCGGCCTGCGGCTTTCCGCGGGGATGGCAGCCGAGAATGGAACACCGTCATGCCCGGGCTTGGCCCGGGCATCCACGACTTCCCCCGGTCCAGAAACGTGGATGGCCGGGACAAGCCCGGCCATGACGACAGCCAACAGCGCGGCATTCCTCTGCATTCCCTCCCATTGGGAGGGGGAGCAAGCCCCTACTCCGCCCCGTAGCGGTGCAGCGCCGGGCCGTGCTTCTTCAGCCAGAGTTCGGCGGCGTCGCGCGCGGGGAACAGCCGGTCCACCGTCGCCCAGAAGCGTGGGCCGTGGTTCATCTCGCGCCGGTGCGCGACTTCGTGCGCGGCGAGATAGTCCAGCACCTCCGGCGGGGCGAGGATCAGTCGCCAGGAAAAGGACAGCGCCCCGGTGCCCGAGCACGAGCCCCAGCGGCTCGCCGTGTCGCGCAGGGTGACGCGGGCGATGGAGACGCCGAGCGCCTGGGCGTGGCGGTGCGCCGCCGCGACGATGTCCTTGCGCGCCTCGCGCCGCAGATAATCGCCGACGCGGCGCGCCACATGCGCCGGATCGCCGGCCACATAGAGCGCCGGCTCGCCCTCCTCCGCCCCGGTCCACACCGTGCCGCGCATGCCGGGGCGGTGGACGATGCGATGCGGCGCGCCGCGCAGCGGGATCACCGCGCCGGGCGTGAAGGCCACCACCTCCGGCAGGCGGGCGAGCCGCGTCTCCACCCAGCCGGCGTGGCGCCGCGCGAAGTCGAACGCCTCGCGCAGCGTGCCGCGCGCCGGGATGGTGAGCACGACGTCGCGCGAGGCCGCCCGCACCCGCAGCGTGTAGCGGCGGGCGCGCGGATTGCGGCGGAGCTGGACGAGAACCTCCTCCGCGCTCAGGCGCAGCCGGAAATGGCCGGGCTCGGCATCGGCGGGCGTCTGGCGTCGCGAGGGCTGGGAGGCGCGGAAGAGCATGGGACGACCGGGCCGGTAAAGTTGGTCCCAATTATGGCGCCGGGCGTCCCGGCACCACCATCGTCATGCGCCGTAACGGCGCGGATCCGTGTCCGCGGGCACGGCCATCCGGCACGCGGGCGCTCAGCGCGCGACGCGGCGGCGGTTGCGGTCCTGCACCGGCTGGTAGGCGATGCGGGAATGATAGGCGCAATAGGGCAGGCCGGTCTTGGTGCGGCTGCCGCAGTAGAAGAAGTCGGCCTTGCCGGGCTCGCCGACCGGCCAGCGGCAGGTGAACTCGGTGAGGTCGAGGATGGTGCAGCGCTCGGCCATCGGGATCACGTTGGCGATCGGATCCGGAAGCTCCTCCGGCTCCGGCTCGATGACCGGGCGGATCACCGGCGCCAGCGCCGTGTTGCCGTGCACCACCGGGCGCATGCTGGCGGCGGGCGCCGGACGCGGCTTGCGGGCGCGCGGCGCCGCCGAGGCAACCGCCTTGGCGCGGCCCGACAGGCCGAGCCGGTGGACCTTGCCGATGACGGCATTGCGGGTGACGCCGCCGAGCTCGGCCGCGATCTGGCTCGCCGAGAGCCCGTCCGACCAGAGTTTCTTGAGCAGCTCGACGCGCTCGTCCGTCCAGTTCATCGCTGTACCTCCTTCGCGCTGCCGACCGAGAGACGGAATCCCTCACCCCTCCGGCCTGGAACACCCGACCGGGTTACACGTCGCAAACGCCACTAGGGAATGCCGCCGCACGAGATGTCGTATCTGACTGGGGGGAGGCTACAATATGCGCAGACTCGCCGCGAGTAGGTTCACGTCCGAAACGATCGTTTTCCCCAGCTAGAGTCCCCGCTGCAACAGTGCGACTCCAAGCTGAGTCGGATCAACGGCTTGCACCCGCGCCTCCGGGGCGGTCCGGACGTGGAGGGGATGGAACGGAGCCGGAACGGGCCTACCCCTTCGGGGAATTGTCGCCTCCGGAGCCGCATGTCTCCATGGCGCCGCTTCCTTTCAGTCCACCCCGGAGAAGCCCATGACGCCGCACTCCGCTACCCGCCCCGCACGGGCCGGGCGTCCCCTCGCCTGCGCGCTGCTCGCCGTCCTCGGCGGCGCGTTTCTGTCCCTTCCGGCCTCGGCCGCTCCCCTCGCCCCGGCGCTGCCGGAAGCCGGCTCGCTGGCGACGCCCGTCGCCCAGGGCTGCGGCTTCGGCGCCTGGCGCGGGCCGTGGGGCGGCTGCCGCGACACGCCCTATGTGGGGCCCCTGCCCGGTGGCGGCTTCGCCGCCCCGGCCGGCGCGCCGGTCTATCTGGGCAATGGCTGCCCGGCCGGCTTCTGGCGCGGGCCGTGGGGCAATTGCCGCGACACCCCCTATCACGGCCCGCTGCCCGGCGGCGGCTACCAGCCCTGATCGCTCGCGCTAACGGAGACACCCCCATGATACGTCCGATCTCTCTGGCGACGCTCGCGACCGTGCTCGCCCTCTCCACCGCCGCGCATGCCCAGGCGCCCGCCGCGCCGCCGGCCGCCGAAGCGCCCCCGCCGCTGGTCGACCTCTACAGCGACGAGGACGCGCAGGCGGCGCTCGACGCCCGCCTGCTGGCGCTGAAGACGGTGATCCGCCTCACCCCCGAGCAGGAGAAGCTCTGGGCTCCGCTGGAAGCCGCGCTGCGGCAGGCGTCGAAGGACGCGGGCGAGCGCGCCGCCGCGCGCGTCAAGGCGACGGCCGCCGGGAACTTCCTCGACGTGCTCGAACGCCTCGCCGACGCGGAAGCCTCGCGGGCGCAGGACCTGAAGACCATCGTCGCCGCCGCCAGGCCGCTGGTCGCCGCGCTGAACGTCGAGCAACAGCGCCGCATCCCGGCCTTCCTCGGCATGACCGACCAGGCCGGCCAGCCCCAGCCGACGCTGGAACTCTGGATCTTCGAGGCGGAACAGGAATAAGGGGCCGCGAGCGGCCCGCGAGCCCGGCGGCAAATCGCCCGCCGCCGGGCTCGGCAATATTGACCGCAAGCCCTCATTCTATAAAATCCACAGCATCGGGTGCCGCCCCCGCAAGGGCGGCACGTTTCGTTTTTGGACCCGGCGCAGCCCGCGCGGCGCGTCGAAGTTGAGAGAGGGAGGGGCGACGTGATCACCCCCATCCTGCCGACCTATAATCGTGTCGACCTCGTTTTCGAGCGGGGCGAAGGGGCCTGGCTGTTCACGAAGGACGGCCAGCGATATCTCGACTTCACCGCCGGCATCGCGGTCAACGTGCTGGGCCACGCCCATCCTCATCTCGTCGCCGCCCTGACCGAGCAGGCCGGCAAGCTCTGGCACCTGTCCAACATCTTCCGCATCGAGGGCGGCGAGCGCCTTGCCGCGCGCCTCGTCGAGGCGACCTTCGCCGACACGATGTTCTTCACCAATTCGGGTGCGGAAGCGCTGGAGTGCGCGATCAAGATGGCGCGCAAGTACCATTCGGTGAGCGGCCATCCCGAGCGCTACCGCATCGTCACCTTCGAGGGCGCCTTCCACGGCCGCACGCTGGCGACCATCGCCGCCGGCGGCAACCCGAAATATCTGGAAGGCTTCGGCCCGGCCATGCCGGGCTTCGACCAGGTGCCGTTCGGCGACCTCGAGGCGGTGAAGGCCGCCATCGGCCCGGAGACCGGCGCCATCCTGATCGAGCCCGTGCAGGGCGAGGGCGGCGTGCGCACGGCACCGTGGGCCTTCCTGCGCGCCCTGCGCCAGCTCTGCGACGAGAAGGGCCTGCTGCTCATCCTCGACGAGGTGCAGTGCGGCGTCGGGCGCACCGGCAAGTTCTTCGCCCATGAATGGGCCGGCATCACGCCGGACATCATGGCGGTCGCCAAGGGCATCGGCGGCGGCTTCCCGGTCGGCGCCTGCCTCGCCACCGAAGAGGCGGCCAAGGGCATGACCGCCGGCACGCACGGCTCCACCTATGGCGGCAACCCGCTCGCCATGAGCGTCGCCAACGCCGTGCTCGACGTGGTGCTGGCCGACGGCTTCCTCGACGGCGTGCTGGCCGCCAGCACGCGGCTGCGCCAGAGGCTCGCCGAGCTGAAGGACCGCCATCCGGCGGTGATCGCCGAGGTGCGCGGCGAGGGCCTGCTCATCGGCCTGCGCACCGTGGTGCCGAACACCGACCTCATCGCCGCCATGCGCGAGGAGCACATGCTCGCCCCGGCGGCGTCGGAGAACGTGGTCCGGCTCCTGCCCCCGCTCACCATCGGGGAAGCGGAGATCGACGCGGCGTTCGACAGGCTCGACGCCGCCTGCACGAAGCTGGAACAGGGCCTGAAGGCCGATGCCGTGAAGGGAGCGGCGGCATGAACGCGAACAACGGGGCGGCGAGCGCCGCCGTGAAGCATTTCCTCGACCTCGACCTGCTGCCGGCCGACGAGCTGCGCGCGCTGATGGAGCTGTCGAAGGACCTGAAGAGCCGACGCCACGCGGTGGCGGTCGAAAAGCCCTTCGCCGGCAAGGTGCTGGCCATGGTGTTCGACCAGCCCTCCACCCGCACGCGCATCTCCTTCGACGTCGCCATGCGCCAGCTCGGCGGCGAGACGATCATGCTCACCGGCGCGGAAATGCAGCTCGGGCGCGGCGAGACCATCGCCGACACCGCCCGCGTGCTCTCGCGCTACGTGGACGCGATCATGATCCGCATCCTCGACCACGACGCCCTGGCCGAGCTGGCCGAGCACGCCACCGTGCCGGTGATCAACGGCCTGACGCGCAACTCCCATCCCTGCCAGATCATGGCGGACGTGATGACCTTCGAGGAGCACAAGGGGCCGATCCAGGGCCGCACCGTCGCCTGGACGGGCGACGCCAACAACGTGCTCGCCTCCTGGGTCCACGCGGCCCAGCGCTTCGACTTCGCGCTCAACATCGCCACTCCGCCCGAGCTGTCGCCGCGCCCGGCGCTGATCAACTGGGCGCACCAGAACGGCGCCCGGGTGACGTTCGGCCACGACGCCGAGGCCGCGGTGGACGGCGCGGACTGCGTCGTCACCGACACCTGGGTGTCGATGGGCGACGCCGAGTATGAGCGCCGGCACAACCTGCTGCGCCCCTACCAGGTCAACGGCGCGCTGATGCGCCGGGCCGCGCCCGACGCCATCTTCATGCACTGCCTGCCGGCGCATCGCGGCGAGGAAGTCACCGACGAGGTGATGGACGGGCCGCAATCGGTGGTGTTCGACGAGGCGGAGAACCGCCTGCATGCCCAGAAGGGCATCCTCGCCTGGTGCCTGGAAGGCGCGGCGGCGTAGCCCGACCCCGCGCTCCACCCCGGAGCGCGGCTCCTTCCGGGACGCGGCGAAGCGGGCGGAGAGCCGGCGGCGCGGTGTCCCGCGGCCCACGCGCGGCGGCCGCGTACTGCAGCAACGCCCTGCCGCCGATGACGGCGGCGGGGGAGGCACGGCCCCTCGCAGAGTTCCCAACGCGCTCCTATATGGGCGGACGGAGCCGACATGACATCACAGACAGAAACCCAGAGCCGCTCGCCCGCCGCGCATGCGGTGGACGACCGCGTCACCCCCTTCCACGTCGATGCGCTCGACGTGCGCGGGCGCCTCGTGCGCCTCGGCACGAGCCTCGACGCGGTGCTGGCCCACCACGACTACCCCGCGCCGGTGAAGCGCCTGCTCGGCGAGGCGGTGGCGCTGACCGTGCTTCTGGGCTCGACCCTGAAGATCAGCGGCCGCTTCATCCTGCAGACCCGCACGGACGGGCCGGTCGACCTGCTGGTGGTGGACTTCTCCGCCCCGCAGGACGTGCGCGCCTATGCCCGCTTCGACGCCGACAAGCTGGCCGAGATGCAGAAGGGGCTGGCGGCCGGCGCCGGCTTCGACAGCGGCGCGCTGCTCGGGCACGGCCATCTCGCCATGACCATCGACCAGGGCCTGAGCGTCAACCGCTACCAGGGCGTGGTGGCTCTGGAGGGCGAGGGACTGGAGGCGGCCGCGCACCAGTATTTCGCCCAGTCCGAGCAGATCCCCACCCGCGTGCGGCTCGCCGTCGCCGAGGAGGTGCGCCCGGGCGGCGCCGCCTCGAGCTGGCGCGCCGGCGGGCTGATGGTGCAGTTCCTGCCGACCGAGGGCGGGCGCGTGCGCCCGGCCGACCTGCATCCGGGCGACGCCCCGGAAGGTACCGAGATTCCCGAGGCGGTCGAGGACGACGCCTGGGTGGAGACGCAGTCGCTGATCGGCACGCTGGAGGACATCGAGCTGGTCGACGCCGACCTGTCGAGCGAGCGGCTGCTGTTCCGCCTGTTCCACGAGCGCGGCGTGCGCGTCTTCGACGCCGAGAGCGTCGTCGCCAAATGCTCCTGCTCGCGCGAGCGAGTGGTGGGCGTGCTCGGCAGCTTCTCCCGCGAGGAGCGCGAGAGCCTCGTGGAGGACGGCAAGGTCTCGGTGACCTGCGAATTCTGCGGGCGCACCTACGACTTCAAGGCCGAGGAGATCGTCGGCGGGGACGAGCCCGAGGCGGAAGCCGGGGCGTAAGCGCCCCTCCGCTCACGCGACGTCGGGATCGGGCATGACGGCGCTCTGCCGGTCGCCGTCGGCTCTACCCCGCACACTCGGCGATGAGGCCCTTCAGGAAGCGCTCGCAGGCCCGCAGCTGCGCCACCTCGATGAACTCGTCCGGCTTGTGCGCCTGGTCGATCGAGCCGGGCCCGCAGACGATGGTGGGAATGCCCTGCGCCTGGAAGTGCCCGCCCTCGGTGCCGTAGGCGACCGTGTAGGTGCGGTTCTGCCCGGCGAGGCGCAGCGCCAGCAGTTCGGCCTCCGAGCCGGTCTGCGGCGCCAGCGGCGGCACCTTGTAGATGAAGTCGGTGGTGATGGCGGCCTCCGGCGCGGTCTCCCGCAGCTTCGGCAGCACCACCTCGCGGCCGAAGCGCTCGAAGCGGTCGAGCAGCGCGTCCTCGTCGAAGCCCGGCAGGCCGCGCACGTTCCAGCGGATCGCGCAGTCGCGCGGCACGATGTTGCCGGCGGTGCCGCCCTGGATGACCGTGACCTGCACCGTGGTATTCGGCGGGTCGAAGCGGCCCGAGAGATCGCCGGCGGCGACCAGCTCGGCGCGGTAGCGGTCGAGCTCGCCGACCAGCTCGGCGGCGGCGAAGATGGCGTTGGCGCCGAGCTGCGGCATGGAGGAATGCGCCTCGCGGCCGGTCACCGTGGTCACATAGGCGATGCCGGACTTGTGGGCGTCCACCACCCGCATCGAGGTCGGCTCGCCGACGATGCAGGCGCGAGGCAAGGGAAGATCGCCCCCCAGCCGGCGTACCGCCGGCACCACGCCGGTGCAGCCGACCTCCTCGTCATAGGAGACCAGCAGGTGGATGGGGGTGGAGAGCCGGCCGGCCGCCATGTCCGGCACCATGGCGAGGCAGGCGGCGATGAAGCCCTTCATGTCGCAGGAGCCGCGCCCATAGAGCCGGTCATCCTTCGGCGTCAGGGTGAAGGGATCGGAGGTCCAGGGCTGGCCGTCCACCGGCACCACGTCCGAATGGCCGGACAGGCAGACGCCGCCGACGCCGGAAGGGCCGATGGTGGCGAACAGGCTCGCCTTGTCGCCGGCCTCGCTGGGCACCACAACGCTCTCGATGCCGAAGGCGGCGAGATAGTCGCGCACGAAGGCGATCAGCTCGAGGTTGGAGTTGCGGCTCGTGGTGTCGAAGGCGACCAGATAGGCAAGCAGTTCCTCGGTCGTCGTTCGTCCGGCCAGCATGATGGGTCCCCGTTTCGCTCAGGCGCCCAGCATAGAGGCTTCTGCCGCGCCGCCCAACTGGAGAATGCGCCAGATCGTTGAATCCAGAGCTCTTTTCCGCCGGTGCGAGGGGCCGTCAGCGGCGCCAGAAGCTCGGCAGGAACAGCACGAGGACGGTGAACAGCTCCAAGCGGCCCATCAGCATGCCGAAGGACAGCAGCCAGACGACCTGCTCGGGCAGGCTGGCGAAATTCTGCGCCGGCCCGACCACCGTCCCCAGCCCCGGACCGACATTCGCCACCGCCGTGATGGAGGCGGAAAAGGCCGTCACCATGTCGAAGCCGAGCGAATTGAGGACGATGCCAATCGCCATGAAGCTCGCCAGATAGAGGAAGGCGAAGGAGAGCACCGAGGCCACCACGTCGTCGCCGATCGGCTTGCCGCCGTAGAGCACCGGGAACACGCCGTTCGGATAGATCACCCGCTTGAGGTGCTGCGCCAGCGCCGAGCCGAGGATGGCGATGCGGAAGGTCTTCATGCCGCCCGCCGTCGAGCCGGTACAGGCGCCGAGAAACAGCAGGATGAAGTAGAGCGCGTCGGTCGGCGGGCCCCAATGGGTGAAGTCCGCCGCCACGAAGCCGGTGGTGGACATGATCGACACCACGTTGAACAGCGCCTGCCGCAGCGCCGTCTCGCCCTGGGCGATGCCGCCGCGCACCTGCTCCACCATCGAGACCAGGCTGAACAGCACCACCAGCGAGAAGAACAGCCGCACCTCGGCATTGGCCAGCAGCCGGCTGAAATCGCCCGCCAGCACGCGCACATAGAGCACGAAGGGCAGCGAGCCGGCGAGCATGAAGAAGATCGCCGCATACTCGATGGCCGGGCTCTTGAAGTAGCCGATCGAGGCGTCGTGGGTGGAGAAGCCGCCCGTCGAGATGGTCGACATGGCGTGGGTGATGGCGTCGAACACGCTCATGCCGAGAAAGGCATAGGCGACGGCGCAGGCGAAGGTGAGCACGAGGTAGGTGCCGAGGATGCCCTTGGCCATCTGCGCCGCGCGCGGCAGCATCTTCTCCTGCTTATCCGAGGACTCGGCGCGGAAGAGCTGCATGCCGCCGATCTGCATCATCGGCAGCAGCGCGATGGCCATGACGATGATGCCGATGCCGCCGTACCAGTGCAGGAAGGCGCGCCACATCAGGATGCCCGGCGGCCGGTTGTCGAGGCCGGCGATCACCGTCGCCCCGGTGGTGGTGAGCCCCGACATCGCCTCGAAATAGGCGTCGGTGAAGGAGAGGTCGGTCTCCGTCCACATGAAGGGGATGGCGGCGAAGCCCGACAGCACCACCCAGCTCGCCGTGGTCAGCACGAAGGCCTGCCGCAGGTCCAGCCGCTCCACCTCGCCCGACCGGCCGGCGAGCCAGAGCGACAGCCCGACGAAGGCGGTGATGACGGCGGCGGCGGCATAGATGACGACGTCGCGCTGGCCGGCGATCAGGTCGACCAGCGCCGGAATCATCATGGTCGTGCCGAGGACGGCGAGCAGGACGCCGAGAATGGCAGCGATCGGGCGCAGGTCGATCACGGGATGCAGGAACCGTTCAGCACGGTGGGACGCTCGGTGGCATGACTTCAGGGGCGCCCGGAGGCTCGGCCCACCATAGCTGCTTCGCCGGACGGCCGGAAGCGGGAGCCGTCGCCCGCTAGTTCAGGGTGCGCGTTTCGCCCGGCATGTCCAGAGAGAAGGCCGGCACCTCGGCGTCGAAGGCATCACCGCCGCGGGTGGTGAAGTTGTAGCTGCCTTCCATGATGCCGGTGGAGGTCGGCAGCGGCACCCCGCTGGTGTACTCGAAATGCGCCCCCGGCGGCAGCACCGGCTGCTCGCCGACGACGCCGGCACCGCGCACCTCCTGCACCCGGCCGAGCGCATCGGTGATGATCCAGTGGCGGGACTTGAGCTGCACCGTATCGGCGCCGAGATTCACGATCTCGATGGTGTAGGCCCAGAAATACTGGCCACGCTCCGGGTCCGAGCGCTCCGGCGCGAAGCGCGGTGTCACCGTCACCTGCACGCCCCTCGTCGTCGCCCGGTACATGCGCCTGCCTCCTGTCGCCCCCCGCTTCGTCCCCGCTGCTAATGAAGGGCTTTCACCCCTTCAGGGCAAGGCCGGAGGTATCACGAGGACGTTTTGCGGCGATCCTTCTGGGGACAGCCGCCAGACGTCAGGCAAATGGGCAGCGGAGGGGGCGCCGGCCCTCCGCCGGAGCGAGGGGCCGGGGGTTACTCCGGGGTTTCCTGCCTCACACCGCCTTCAGCGCGCGGACGACGTCGTCGGTCAGGTCGTCGACATGCTCCAGGCCGACCGAGAGGCGCACCATGCCGTCGGAAATGCCCATCTCCGCCCGCGCCTCGGGAGTGAAGCGCTGGTGCGTCGTGGTCGCGGGATGGGTGATCAGGCTCTTGGCGTCGCCGAGATTGTTGGAGATGCGCACCACCTTCAGCTCGTTGAGGAAGCGGAAGGCGCCCGCCTTGCCGCCGGCGACCTCGAAGGTGACGAGCGTGCCGCCGCCCCGCATCTGGCGCCTGGCCAGCGCGTGCTGGGGATGGTCGGCGCGCCAGGGATAGATGACCTTGGAGACACCGGGCAGCGCGGCGAGCCGGTCGGCGAGGGTGCCGGCGCTTGCCTGCGCGCGCTCGACGCGCAGCGGCAGCGTCTCCAGCCCCTTGAGCATCACCCAGGCGTTGAAGGGCGAGACCGAGGGGCCGGTCTGGCGCAGGAAGGTCTGGAGATGGTCGGTGAGGAATTTTTCCGAGCACAGCACCACGCCGGCCAGGCACCGGCCCTGCCCGTCAATGTGCTTGGTGGCGGAATAGACGACGACGTCGGCGCCCAACGCCAGCGGGCTCTGCAGCATCGGCGTGGCGAACACGTTGTCGACGATGAGGCAGGCGCCGGCCGCCTTGGAGATTTCCGCCACCGCCGCGATGTCCACCAGCTCCAGCGTCGGGTTGGTCGGACTCTCCAGGAAGAACACCCGGGTTTCCGGCCGCACCGCCGCCTTCCACGCCGCGAAATCGGTGCCGTCGACCAGCGTCGAGGCGATGCCGAAGCGCGGCAGCAATTCCTCCACCACATAGCGGCAGGAGCCGAACAGCGCGCGCGCCGCCACCACATGGTCGCCGGCCTTGAGCTGGCAGAGCAGCGCCGCCGTGACCGCCGCCATGCCGGAGGCCGTGGCACGGGCCACCTCGGCGCCTTCCAGCAGCGCGAGGCGGGTCTCGAACATCGCCGCCGTGGGGTTGGAATAGCGGGTATAGATGAAGCCGGGATCGTCGCCCTTGAAGCGGGCCTCCGCCTGCTCGGCGGTGTCGTAGACATAGCCCTGCGTCAGATAGAGCGCCTCCGCCGTCTCGCCGAAGGGCGAGCGCAGGATGCCGCCCTGCACGAGGCGGGTGTCGGGCCGCAGCTGGGCGATCTCGGCGGGGGAAAGCTTCACATTCTCGGTCATCGGCGGCTCCGGTATCATATGCCTTACCGGGGTCGCTCACGCGCAGTGCTGCGCGGCCCCGGCCTTTTTAGCAACCTTGTTTAGCGTGGCGGCAAGCCGGCCGGCTCAAATGACCACGTTCGGAAGCCGGGCTTACTCCCGTGCCGGACTTGGCGTCAAGGGGCGCGTCCGGTAAAGCGAACGGTGCGACTGGGAAAGCGATCATCAGCGGAGCGACGAGCGTGGCGGATTCGGGTCTGACCGGCGAGGGCATCCTGCCCGGCCATGCGATTCAGGCGCTGGCCGAGCGCCGCGCCATCCTGACCGCCCGCCCCTTCGACACCGACCAGGTGCAGCCGGCGAGCCTCGACCTGCGGCTCGGCCCCACCGCCTGGCGCATCCGGGCGAGCTTCCTGCCCGGCCCGGCGGAGACCGTGGCGGACCGGCTGGAACGGCTGGCGCTGCACCGGCTGGACCTGACCGACGGCGAGGTGCTGGAGACGGGCTGCGTCTATCTCGTCGAGCTGGAGGAAGCGCTAGCGCTGCCGGGCGACATCGCCGCCTCGGCCAATCCGAAAAGCTCCACCGGGCGGCTCGACGTGTTCACCCGCGTCATCGCCGACCGCTCGCGCGCCTTCGACATCGTGCCCGCCGGCTATGAGGGCAAGCTCTACCTCGAAATCAGCCCGCGCACCTTCCCGATCCTCGTGCGGCGCGGCTCGCGCCTGTCGCAGATCCGTTTCCGGCGCGGCGACGCCCGGCTCGACGAGGCGGCGCTGGGGGCACTGAACCGCGCGCAGAAGCTGGTCGACGCGCCGGCGGCGGACATTGCCGGCGGCGGCATCGCGGTGAGCGTCGATCTCTCCGGCGAGGGCTTCGGCGGGCTGCTCGGCTTCCGCGCCAAGCGCCATACCGGCCTGATCGACGTCGACCGCCGCGCCGCCTGCGAGGTCGAGGACTATTGGGAGCCGCTGGTCACGCGCGGCCGGCGCGAGCTGGTGCTCGATCCCGACGCCTTCTACATCCTCGCCTCCAAGGAGGCCGTGCACGTGCCGCCCAGCCACGCGGCGGAGATGGTGCCCTTCGATCCGCTGGTGGGCGAATTCCGCGTGCACTATGCCGGCTTCTTCGACCCCGGCTTCGGCCATGACGCGGCGGGAGGGCGAGGCGCCCGCGCCGTGCTGGAGGTGCGCTCGCGCGAGGTGCCGTTCATTCTCGAGGACGGCCAGATCGTCGGCCGCCTCGTCTATGAGCGGATGCTGGAGCGCCCGACGACGCTCTACGGCGAGGGGCTGGGCTCCAACTATCAGGCGCAGGGGCTGAAGCTGTCCAAGCATTTCCGCCCGTGGACGCGGGACTGAGGCCGGAACGCCCTCCCCGCCAAAACGCCGTCATGCCCGGGCTTGGCCCGGGCATGACGGCGTCTACCTGCCTTCACCCCCGCGGCGGGTCGCGCCCTTCCACGAACGCCCTTATCAGGTGATGCGCGATCGCCATGCGCGGGGGCGCGGTGAGGCCCTCGGGATGGGTGCGGGCGAGCAGCAGGGCCACCTCGTCGCGGTGGAACCAGCGCGCCCCTTCCAGCTCGTTCGGATCGATGGTGATGTCGCGCGACAGGGCCTGCGCGTGCATGCCGATCATCACCGACATCGGGAACGGCCAGGGCTGGCAGGCGAGATAGCGCACCGCGCCGGTGTGGATGCCGGCTTCCTCCATGGTCTCGCGCCGCACCGCCTGCTCGAAGGTCTCGCCGGGCTCGACGAAGCCGGCGAGGCACGACCACATGCCCGGCGCGAAGCGGGCGGAGCGGCCGAGCAGGCATTCGTCGCCATCGACGGTGAGCATGATCACCACCGGGTCGGTGCGCGGGAAATGCTGCGCGCCGCAGCTCGGGCATTCGCGCCGCCAGCCGGCCTCGGCGACGACGAGGCGCTCGCCGCAATTGGAGCAGAAGCTGCGCCGGGCATGCCAGGCGATCATCGCCTTGGCGGTGGCGAGCTGGCCGATCTCCTCCGCGCTCACCAGCTCCTGCACGGCGATGGAGCGCAGGTCGATGACGAAGAGGTCCGGCCGCTCCGCCAGCACCGCGAGCGCCGCCGCGTGCAGCGGCAGCACGAAATGCGGCACCGCGCCGTCGAGCCCCAGCAGGCAGGCCTCGCCGGTGCGGCCGCCGAGGGCCGCCGCCTCCTCAAGCGCGAACAGCGCCTCGAAGGCGCCGGGCCCGTCCGCCATGCCCGGCCGGCGCTTCAGCACGATGCTCTCGCCGGCGACGAGGCAGGCACGGGCGCGCGGATCGGCGAGCAGGGCCGCGACCTCGCCGCGCCGGAGGCTGCCGCGGTCGAGCCGCGAGCCGACATAGCCGAGATGGGGCCATTCCCCCAGCAGAGCCGCTTCCATCATGCACCACCCAGCGCCGCGCGCAGCCGCGCCACCAGCAGCATGGCCTGCGGCGACGCATAGGTCCGGCGCTCGCCCACGCCCCAGACCGGGCCGGGCCAGGCTGCGTCGACCTCGAAGCGGGCGACTATGTGAATGTGGAGCTGGCGCACCATGTTGCCGAGCGCGGCGACGTTGAGCTTGTCGCAGCCGGTCAGCGTCTTCAGCGCCCGGCTTGCCTGATCGATCTCGGCGGTCAGCGCCGCGCGGTCGTCGCCCTCCAGCTCGATGAGCTCGGCGAGGCCGGGCCGGCGCGGCACCAGGATCAGCCAGGGAAAGCGGGAATCGTCCATTAGCCGCACGGTGGCGAGCGGCAGGTCGAGCACCGGGAAGGTATCGGCTTCGAGGCGCGGATCGAGGGAAAAGCTGGCGTCGCTCATCGTCGCGGTCGGGCTCCCGTGCCGCTCGCACTGCCCGGCCGAACTGCGGGCGCGGCCCAGCTATAGCCGCCCGGCGCGCTGCCCGCCATGGCGAAGCGGCGGGGCAGACCGCCGCCCGCGGCATTTGTTCCGCGCGCCGCTTTGTTCTACTGAAAGGCAGGGCGCCGGGCGGCCATGGCTCGGCCGCGAATTCGAAGCGAAGTGTCATGACCGTGAATGTCCCGGCCGACGCCGTGCGCCGTGCCGCCATGCCCGTGCTGGTCGCGCTCAGCGCGGCGCATTTCCTCAACGACATGATCCAGTCGCTGATCCCGGCGGTCTATCCGATCATCAAGACCGCCTATGCGCTGGATTTCGGCCAGATCGGCATCATCACCCTGACCTTCCAGATCTCCGCCTCGCTGCTGCAGCCGCTGATCGGCCTGTACACCGACCGCTACCCGCTGCCCTATTCCACCGTCGCCGGCATGGGCTTCACGCTGGTGGGGCTGGTCGGGCTCGCCTATGCCGGCAGCTATGCGCTGCTGCTGCTCGCGGCGGCCTGCGTGGGCATCGGCTCGTCGATCTTCCACCCGGAAGCCACGCGCATGGCCCGCAAGGCCTCCGGCGGCCGGCACGGCTTCGCGCAGGGCCTGTTCCAGGTCGGCGGGCAGGCCGGCGGCGCCATCGGCCCGCTGCTCGCCGCCTTCATCATCGTGCCGAACGGGCAGGCGAGCCTCGCCTGGTTCTCGGCGGCCGCGCTCCTCGCCATGCCGCTGCTCGGCTGGACCGCCGGGCACCACGCCCTCTCGACGCCGGCCCGCAAGGCCAGCCATGCGAGCGAGGAGACGCCGGCGCCCGGCCTGCGGCAGGTCGCCTTCCCGCTGGCGATCCTGATCGCGCTGCTGTGCTCGAAGACCGCCTATACCGCGAGCTTCACCTCCTTCTATACCTTCTACCTCATCGAGCGCTTCGAGGTGTCGGTGCAGACCTCGCAGGTGATGCTGTTCCTCTTCCTCGTCTCCTCGGCGGCGGGCGTGCTGTTCGGCGGCATGCTGGGCGACCGCATCGGCCGCAACAAGATCATCTGGTTCTCGATCCTCGGCGCCCTGCCCTTCACCCTGATGCTGCCCCATGTCGGCCTCGTCTGGACCGGCGTGCTGACGGTGATCATCAACCTGATCATGTCGAGCGCCTTCGCCGCCATCCTCGTCTACGCGATCGAGCTGATGCCGAACCGCATCGGGCTGATCGGCGGCTTCTTCTATGGGCTGGTCTTCGGCCTCGGCGGGCTGGCGGCGGCGGCGCTCGGCCTGTTCGCCGACCGTTACGGTATCGATACGATCTACCAGGTCTGCGCCTTCCTGCCGGCCTTCGGCCTGCTCGCCTGGTTCCTGCCGAGCCTGCGCGGTGCACGGGTCTCGTAGCGCCGGGGCCCTCCCCGCCCGCAGCGACGCGTTCGCGCGCCGTCCTATGTGCGCGTCGCCATGCGGCGCATGACCCATCCGGAGCCAAGCCGATGCCGCACCGCTTCATCCGTCGCTCCGCCCGCGTGGCGGAACGCCTGTCCGGGCGCCTGATCGCCCTCGCGCTCGCCGGCCTTCTCGCCGCCGGTCCCGCCCCGGCGCTCGCCTGCACCCGCCTCGTCTATCTCGGGCCGGAGGGCAACGTCATGACCGCCCGCTCCATGGACTGGACGACGGACATCCCGACCAATCTGTGGATCCTGCCGCGCGGCATCGCGCGCGAGGGCAAGGCCGGGCCGAACTCGATCCGCTGGACGGCGAAGCATGGCAGCGTCGTCGCCTCCGGCTTCGACGTGGCGACGGTGGACGGGGTGAACGAGGTCGGCCTCGCCGCCAACGTGCTCTGGCTCACCGAATCCGAATATCCGCCCTTCGACGGCAGCAAGCCCGGCCTCGCCATCTCGCTGTGGGCGCAATACGTGCTGGACAATTACGCTACCGTGGCCGAGGCGGTGGCGGTGCTGGAGACGGAGCCCTTCACCGTCGTCTCCGCCGACCTGCCGGACGGCTCGCGCCTCGCCACGCTGCACATGGCGATTTCCGACCCGACCGGCGACAGCGCGGTGATCGAATATATCGGCGGCCGGCAAATCATCCACCACGGCCGGCAGTATCAGGTGATGACCAACTCGCCGAGCTACGACCAGCAGCTCGCGCTCTCCAGCTACTGGGAGCAGATCGGCGGGCTGATCATGCTGCCCGGCACCAACCGGGCCGCCGACCGCTTCACCCGCGCCTCCTTCTACGTGAACGCCATCCCGAAGGAGAAGGACCCCAACCTCGCCCTCGCCAGCGTGTTCAGCGTCATCCGCAACGTCTCGGTGCCCTACGGCCTCAACACGCCCGAGCAGCCCTACGTCTCCTCGACCCGCTGGCGCTCGGTGGTCGACCACCGGCGCAAGCTCTACTTCTTCGAATCGGCGGTGACGCCCAACGTGTTCTGGGTGAGCCTCGGCTCGATCGACTTCTCGGCCGAGACCGGCAAGGTGAAGAAGCTGGAGCTCGGCCCGCGGCAGGACATCACCTATGACGGCGACGCCACCGCCAAGTTCACGGACGCGGCGCCGTTCACCTTCATGGGGGTCAAGTGATCCCCGGACCGGCCCGCCGCCCATCGCCCTCCGCCTTCCTTCCCCGGACATATGGCCCGCCGACATGAGCGAACTGCGCAGCTTCTATCCGCCGATCGAGCCCTTCGAGACCGGCATGCTGGATGTCGGCGACGGCCATTCCATCTACTGGGAGCGCGTCGGCACCCGGGGTGCCAAGCCGGTGGTGTTCTTGCATGGCGGGCCAGGCGGCGGCATCTCGCCGGGGCAGCGCCGCCTGTTCGACCCCGCCCGCTACGACGTGATCCTGTTCGACCAGCGCGGCTGCGGACGCTCCACGCCCTATGCGGAGCTGGAGAACAACACGACCTGGCACCTCGTCGCCGACATCGAGCGCCTGCGCGAGACATTCGCCTTCGCGCGGTGGCAGGTCTTCGGCGGCTCCTGGGGCTCGACGCTGGCGCTCGCCTATGCGCAGACGCACCCCGAACGGGTCAGCGAGCTGATCCTGCGCGGCGTCTACACGCTCACCCGCGCCGAGCTCGACTGGTACTACCGCTTCGGCGTCTCGCAGATGTTCCCCGACAAGTGGGAACGCTTCCTCGCGCCGCTGAAGAGCGAGGCCGAGCGCGCCGACCCGATCCGCGCCTACCGCGCCCTGCTCACCGGCCCGGACGAGGCGGTGAAGCTGGAAGCCGCCAAGGCGTGGGCGATCTGGGAGGGCGAGACCATCACGCTGCTGCCGGACCCCGCCTTCACCACCCCCTTCCGCGACGGACATTACGCGCTGGCCTTCGCGCGCATCGAGAACCACTTCTTCGTCCACGACGCCTGGCTGCGGGAGCGCCAGTTGCTCGACGACGCCCACCGGCTGACGGGCATTCCGGGGGTGATCGTCCATGGGCGCTACGACATGCCCTGCCCGGCGCGCTACGCTTGGGAACTGCACAAGGCGTGGCCGGACGCCGAGTTCCACCTGATCGAGGGCGCCGGGCACGCCTATTCCGAGCCGGGGATACTGGACCAGCTGATCCGGGCTACCGACAAATTTGCCGGCTAAATATTTGAGGCGCGTCGACTGGGATGGGGAAAAAGGGAAGAAATCGGCCAGCCTCCCAACGGTGGCCAAATTCGCCCGCTAGGTCCGTCGCACTCAACGGCCCTGCACTCAACGGACCCTGGTGATGCACGTCTCCCGCCGCGCCCTGCCGATGCTCCTCGCCCTGATCGCGCTCGCCACGCCGGCAGCGGCGCAGGAAGACGCCGATTTCCGGCGCCTCGCCGACGGCATCTTCCGCCCGCTCGCCAAGGCCAACGGCATTCCCGGCCTCGTCGTCGGCGTCACGTGGAACGGACGGCACGCGATCTACGCCCTCGGGCAGACGGCGCGGGAGGGCGGCGCGCCGGTGGATGGCGACACGCTGTTCGAACTCGGCTCGGTCAGCAAGACCTTCAACGTCGCCCTCGCGACGCTGGCCGCCGAACGCGGCGAGATGGTGCTCGACGCCCCGGTCTCGACCTATCTGCCCCGGCTGAAGGACACGCCCTTCGGCGCCCTCACCGCCATCGACCTCGCCACCCACGCCACCGGCGGCCTGCCGCTGCAGCTGCCGCCCGGCATCGCCAGCGAGCAGGCGCTGCTCGACTGGCTGGCCGCCTGGCGCCCGGCGGCGGCGCCCGAGACGCGCCGTTCCTATTCCAATGTCAGCATCGGCGTGCTCGGCCTGGCGACGGCGCGCGCGCTCGGCACCCGCTTCTCCACCGCCGCGCAGGACGAACTCTTTCCCCTGCTGGGGTTGACGAGCACCTTCGTCAACGTGCCGCCGGCGGCCATGCCGCGCTACGCCATGGGCTACACCAAGGCGAACCGCCCGGCGCGGGTGACGCCGACGCTGCTGGAGCCGGAAGCCTACGGGGTGAAGTCCACCGCCCGCGACATGCTGCGCTTCCTCGACGCCCATCTCGGCGCCGCCGAGCTGCCGCCGCAGGCCGTGCGCGCGCTCGCCCGCACCCGCACCGGCTATTTCGAGACCGCCTCCTATGTGCAGGACATGATCTGGGAGCAGTATCCCTGGCCGGTCGGCCTCGACCGCCTGCTCGCCGGCAATTCGATGGACATGGCGCTGAAGCCGCAGCCCTTCACCCGGCTCGCCCCGCCGCTGGCGCCGCAGACCGACGTGCTGATCAACAAGACCGGCTCGACCAACGGCTTCGGCGCCTATGTGGTGATGCTGCCGGCGTCGAAGCTCGGCATCGTCGTGCTGGCCAACCGCAACTACCCCAACGCCGAGCGGGTGAAGGCGGTCTACCGGCTGATCGAGGGGCTGGCGGGGCGGTGACCGGCCCCGGATGCGGGAGATCGGGGCCCCCTTGCATCGCCCGCCCATCTGCCCGATATAGGCGGCGGGAGGTTGGCGGTGGACGAGCCACTCGCCAACCGGGTCAGATCCGGAAGGAAGCAGCCCCAACGAGCCCGGTCTCGGGTCTCTGTCCAGCCTCCCACCTCATTGCCCCGCATCGACGGCCGATCGCGCTCCCGCTTCGCGCGGGCGCGGCCGCGACGATGCGCCCTTCCCCGATTTTTCCCCATCCGCGCGCCGCGGCGGTTGCCCCATGGGCCACCGGCGATGATATGAAGGGGCCATGAGCGAGGGACGATGAGCGCCGACACGCCCGACATGTCCGACGAGACCACCGGCCTGATGCCCGACGAAGGCCCGGGCCTGGGGTTCGACACGCCCGTCGCCGCGGCCGCGCCGTCGTCCTCCCCCGCCACGCCCTACCGCGTGCTGGCGCGCAAGTACCGGCCGCAGACCTTCGCCGACCTGATCGGCCAGGAGGCGATGGTCCGCACGCTGAAGAACGCCTTCGCGTCCGGCCGCATCGCGCAGGCCTACATCCTCACCGGCGTGCGCGGCGTGGGAAAGACCACCACCGCCCGCATCCTCGCCCGCGCGCTCAACTACGAGCCGGCCGACGGCCCAGCGGGCGGCGGCGCGCCGACGCTCGACATGCCCGTGCTCGGCCGCCACTGCCGCGACATCATCGAGAGCCGGCACGTCGACGTGCAGGAGATGGACGCCGCCTCCAACACCGGCATCGGCGATATCAGGGAGATCATCGAGGCGGCGCGCTACAAGCCGGTGCTGGCGCGCTACAAGGTCTTCATCATCGACGAAGTGCACATGCTCTCGACGGCGGCCTTCAACGGCCTGCTGAAGACGCTCGAGGAGCCGCCCGAGCATGTGAAGTTCATCTTCGCCACCACAGAGATCCGCAAGGTGCCGGTGACGGTGCTCTCGCGCACCCAGCGCTTCGACCTGCGC
Source organism: Starkeya nomas (assembly GCF_902703545.1). NCBI lineage: Bacteria > Pseudomonadati > Pseudomonadota > Alphaproteobacteria > Hyphomicrobiales > Xanthobacteraceae > Starkeya > Starkeya nomas. The sequence goes on along the minus strand of NZ_CACSAS010000001.1, from coordinate 4,476,913 downwards.
CGCGTCGAGGCCGGCACGCTGGCGCGGCATCTGCGCGGCATCTGCGACGCCGAGGGCGTGGGCATCGACACCGAGGCGCTGAGCCTCGTGGCGCGCGCCGCCGAGGGCTCGGTGCGCGACGCGCTCTCGCTGCTCGACCAGGCGATCGCCCATGCGGGCGGGCAAACCTCCGGCAACACCGTGCATGGCGAACAGGTGCGCGCGCTGCTGGGGCTGGCGGATCGCGGGCGGATAATCGACCTGTTCGAGCAGATCATGAAGGGCGACATCGCCCAGGCGCTGACCGAGCTGCGCGAGCAGTACGATTCCGGCGCCGACCCGGCGGTCGTCATCACCGACCTCGCCGAGTTCACCCATCTCGTCACCAAGCTGAAGATCCTGCCGGAGACCGGCGACGACCCCGCCCTGGTCGAGGCGGAGCGCACGCGCGGGCGCGACTTCGCCAAGGCGCTGTCCATGCGGGTGCTCTCACGGGCGTGGCAGATGCTGACCAAGGGCCTCGCCGAGGTGCAGCAGGCGGCAAAGCCCATGCAGGCGGCGGAGATGGTGCTGGTGCGCCTCGCCTATGCCAGCGATCTGCCGACCCCGGACGAGGCGCTGCGCCGACTGCGCGAGGGCGCAGCGGACGAGCCGGCCAGCCGGCCGCCGGCGGGCGGCAATGGTTCCGGCGGACCCACAGGAGGCGGCGTCGCGGGGAGCGGCATTGGCGGCGGGTCGGCGATGGCGGCGACGGCGCCCCGCGCCTTCAGCGCCCCCACACCCGCGCCCTCTTCCGCCCCCAGTGCGGCGAGCCACCTCTCGGTCGCCGCGCGCGGCATGCCCCGCCCTGCCCCGGCCGCCTCGCCCGAAACCGCGCCGGGCACGCAGCTCGGCACTTTCGACGAAGTGGTGGCGCTGGCCGCGGCCAGGCGCGACCTGAAGACGAAGTTCTCGCTGGAGAACCATGTCCGGCTCGTCGCCTTCGAGGATGGCCGGCTGGAACTGGCGCTAGCGCCGGGTGGTTCGCCGAACCTGATCCAGGAACTGCAGTCCAAGCTCTCCGAATGGACCGGCCGGCGCTGGCTGGTCGCGCTCTCGCGCGAGGAGGGCGAGCCGACACTCGCCGAGCAGGCGAAATCCGCCCGCGACGCGATGATGACCGGCGTGCGCGCCGACCCGCTCGTCGCCGCCGCGCTGGCGCGCTTCCCCGGTGCCTCCATCGTCGACGTACGCACGCAGGCGGTGGACGAGCAGGGCACCGATTTCGTAAGCGATTCCGATCTGATGGCCGCCCGCGACGACGGGCCGGGGCCGGACGACGAGATCGAGTTCTGACAAGGAGTTCCGGATGAAAGACCTTCTCGGCATCATGTCCAAGGTGAAGGAGATGCAGTCCAAGATGGAGCAGCTCCAGGCCGAGCTGGACTCCGTCGAGGTCGACGGCGCGGCCGGCGGCGGCATGGTCACGGTGCGTCTCACCGCCAAGGGCGCGCTGAAGGCCATCCATATCGACCCGAGCCTGCTCAACCCGGACGAGGCCGAAATCCTCGAAGACCTCGTGGTCGCCGCCCATGCCGAGGCACGCGCCAAGGGCGAGCGTCTCGTGCAGGAAAAGACGCAGGCCCTGACCGCCGGCCTGCCCATTCCGCCCGGCATGAAACTGTTCTGAGGGCGACGACGCCTTCCTCATAGACCGTCATCCCGGCCGAAGACGAAGCCGCAGAGCCGGGATCGCTCTCCAATCGGCACCCGATCCCGGATCGGTCCTGCGGACCGTCCGGGATGACGGCGTGAGAAAAGTCGTGGATGCCCGGGACAAGCCCGGGCATGACGGCGCTCAGGGTTTTCCCGCCCCTTCCACGATGGCCGTGACGGCGCGGGCGATGGCGTCGGCCTGCGTCGACAGCGGCCCCTCGATCCGCCCATAAAGCGCGAACACCGCCGGCTGCACGACGCAACCCAGCGCCATGGCGCCGACGAGGCCGGCGCGGGCGGCCGGCACGCCGGCCCGGCGCATCAGTCGCGCCACCGCCTCCACCACGTTTTCCTCCGGCCCCTCCGGTACCGAGCCCAGATGCTCGTGCTGGTGGATGAGCAGATAGGCGAACAGCGCCGGCTCGGTGTCGAACAGCCGGCAGGCGCGCGCGACCACGGCGGCGAGCCGGGAGGCGAGGTCCGGCTCGCGGTCGTCGATGGCGCAGATCTCCGCCGCCAGCGCCGCGTAACGGGTAAGGAACAATTCGCGCGCCAGTTCCTCCTTGGAGGCGAAGTGGCGGTAGAGCGCCCCCTCGCTCACCCCCACCCCCTGGGCGATGTCGCGCACCGAGGTGCCCGCCACGCCCTTGCCGGCGAACAGCTCCAGCGCCACCGCCTCGATGCGGGCCCGGGTGTCGGCGCCGTCGCGCCCCCGGCGGACGCCGCCGCGCGACGGGGTGCGCCGCGGCGCGTTCACACGTTTTCTCCCGCCGCCCTGGCGCCGCGCGCGGCGATGGTCTCCAGCGCGATGACGCGGGCCTTGGTAAAGTCCACCTTGCCGCTGCCGAGCAGCGGCAGTTCGTCCATGGGCAGGATCTCGGCGGGGATCATCAGCTCGCTCACGCCGCGCTCGCGGCCATGCGCCTGCAAGGCCGCGCGGGTGAGATCCGGGGCGGTGGTCATCAGGATGATGCGCTCGCCGCGCCGGGCGTCCGGCACCGCGACCGCCACATGCTCGGCATCGGGACGGAGCGCCGCCACCATGGCGTCGACGGCGGCAAGCGAGATCATCTCGCCGGCGATCTTGGCGAAGCGCTTCACCCGCCCGCGAATGGTGACGAAGCCCTCCTCGTCGATGGCGACGATGTCGCCGGTGTCGTACCAGCCATGTTCCGGCGGCTCGATCACGCCGGGCGCCTCGGCGCGCAGATAGCCGAGCATCACGTTCGGCCCGCGCACCTGCAGCCGGCCGCCATCCTCGATGCCGGGCATCGCCTCCAGATGGTGGTTGATGCCGGGCAGCAGCCGGCCCACCGTGCCGACGCGGTTGAACATCGGCGTGTTCACCGCCAGCACGGGCGAGCATTCGGTGACGCCGTAGCCTTCGAGGATGCGGTGGCCGAACTTTTCCATCCAGACGCGGCGCGTCTCGGCCTTGACCGGCTCCGCCCCCGCCACGACGAAGCGCAGCGAGCGGAAGTCATAGGGGTTCGCGGTGCGGGCATAGCCCATGAGGAAGGTGTCGGTGCCGACGATGGCGGTGGCGTTGGTGGCGTAGACCAGCTCCGGGATGATCCGGTAGTGCAGCGGCGAGGGGTAGAGGTAGCACTTCAGCCCCGAGACCAGCGGCAGCATCAGCCCGCCGGTGAGCCCGAAGGAATGGAACACCGGCAGCACGTTGAACATGATGTCGGCGGGCGAGAAGTCGATCCGCGCCGCCACCTGCGCGACGTTGGTCAGCACGTTGCGGTGGGAGAGCACGACGCCCTTCGGCGACCCCTCCGAGCCCGAGGTGAAGAGGATGAAGGCCGGGCTGTCGGGATCGGCGGGCCTGGGCGAGCGCGAGGGCAGCATGGCCGCGAGCTTGTCGGCGGTGGTGACGCTGGCCCGGATCTCCTCGCTCATCAGCACGCGGACATGCTTCTCCAGCTCGGCGACGTCCGCTTCGAGCCGGGCCTTCTCGATGAAGGCGCGCGAGGCGACGACGAGTTTCACCTCGGCCGCGGTGCAGGCGGCGACGAGATTGGTGGCGCCAGCGGTGTAGTTCAGCATCACCGGCACGCGGCCATGGCGGGCCAGGGCCATGAGCACCACGGCGAGGCCGGCGGCGTTGGGCAGCAGCACACCGACCTTCTCGCCCGGCTGGGTCTGCGCCTCCAGCTTGGCGCCGAGGATCTTCGCGCCGAGCAGCAGCTTGCGATAGGTGAGCACCGTGCCGAGCGGGTCCTCGACCACGATGCGCCCCTTGCCGAGGCGCACCGCCGCCTCCTCCACCGCCTGATAGACGCTCATGCGGGTGTGGCTGGTCTCGAAAACGAGGTCGCTCATCACGTCGTAGAGCGCCGCGCCGGCCATGCGCCGGCGCCTGCGGCCGAACAGCTCGGGATCGACCTTGAGCTTGCGCGGCGGGAGGATGGTGACGCGCACCTTGGGGAACAGCCGCTTGCGGGTCTGGTGACTGTCCAGCCGCGAGAAATAGGTCTGCTCCAGCCCCTCGATGCGCACCGGCACGACGGATGCATCCGCCTTGTCGGCGACGAGGGCCGAGCCGTCATAGATCTTCATGATCGAGCCGGTGACGGTGATCCGCCCTTCCGGGAAGATGACCAGCTGCTCGCCCTGCTGGACGAGGCGGATGAGGTCGCGCGTCGCCAGCGGCTTGGTCGGGTCGAGCGGAAAGGCGCGCACCAGCTTGAGGAAGGGCTTCACCCACCAGCGCTCGGCGATGCCGCGATCGACCGCGAAGACGGGATCGTTGTCGAGCAGCGCCATGATCAGCGGCGCGTCGAGGAAGCTCACATGGTTGATGGCGATCACCGAGCCGGGGCCGGCGGCCTTGAGATGCTCGGCCCCCGTCACCTCGACGCGGAACAGCACCCGGAACACCAGTTTGATGAGGTCGCGCAGCACCTGCCCCTGGAAGGCGCGCCCCACCATCACCGCGACGACGAGGCTGGCGCCGCCGATGATGGCGATCAGCGCGGGGGCGCCGAGGCCGGCGATCTGCAGGCCCGCCACCACCACCGCGCCCGCCACCATGAAGGCGGCGTTGAGCACATTGTTGCCGGCGATCACCCGGGCACGGCGGTCCTCGCCGGCCTCGGCCTGGATATAGGCGAAGGTCGGGACCACGAAGGCGCCGCCGGACGCGGCGAGGCCGATGAGCCCGATGGCGGCGTGGATGCCCGGCCCCGAGGTGAGGAATTCGTACCAGCCGACCGGCGCGGCGCCCGGCGTCAGCGAGCCCATCAGCCCGGCGACGTAGAAGGCGAAGAAGCCCATCAGCAAGCCGGCAGCCGGCACGATGGCGAGCATGATGCGCCCTTCCGACAGCCGGGCGGCCAGCGTCGAGCCGATGGCGACACCGACGGTGAAGAGCACGAGGAACAGCGTCACCACGCTTTCCAGCCCGCCGACACTCTCCTTCACCAGCGTCGGCAGCAGCGACAGCACGACGGCGCCGACGAGCCAGAACCAGGAGACGATCAGCGCACCGCGCCAGATCGGCGGTTCGGACCTGAGCTCGGCCAGCAGCGTCATCGTGCTGCGCCAGATGTTGCGGTCGATCTTCAGATTCGGGTCGCCCGGCAGGGTGCGCGGGATGGCGCGGGCCGACAGCCAGGCGATCACCGCCAGCACGAAGGTGAAGCCGGCGACCGCCCAGTCGCCGGTATGGGTGATGGCAAGCGCGCCGCCGACCGTGCCGCCGAGGATGGCGGCGAAGGTGGCGGTCTCGATCAGCGCGTTGCCGGCGACGAGCTCGTCCTCGGCGAGGTGATCCGGCAGGATGCCGTACTTCACCGGCCCGAACAGCGCGCTGAGCGTGCCCATCAGGAACAGGCCGACGAACAGGACGGGGATCGACTGCATCACGAAGCCGGCGCTGGCGACCAGCACGATCCAGATCTCGGCGAACTTCACCCGCCGGGCGATCCGCGACTTGTCGTAACGGTCGGCGAGCTGGCCCCCGAGGCTCGAAAACAGGAAGAAGGGCAGGATGAACACCCCACCCGCCAGCGTCACCAACGCACCGCCATTCACATGGGCGATGCCATAGAGGATCAGCAGCGCCATCGCGTTCTTCACGAAGTTGTCGTTGAACGCGGCGAAGAACTGGCACCAGAACAGCGGAGCGAAACGCCGGGCCGTCATGAGCCGCGTGAACATCGCCGATCCTCCCGATTCGTTTTTTGTCAGTGAACGATCACTTACATAAATGCGGCGACCGGTCAAGCAAGCGAGCCGGCGCGCGCGGACATGCCGGAAATCGGTGCGTTCAGGAGGAAGCGGGCGGGCGCGTCAGACGAAGGTCCCGACGAGCGCCGCCGTCAGCAGCAGGCCGTCATGCACGGCGAGCTGGAGGCGCGTGGGCGTGCCGGCGGCGTGCAGCATCAGCGTCGCGCCGAGAGTGGCCAGCGACCAGCCGGCGCCCACCGCGAGGAAGGCGGCCGCGATCAGGCCTGCCTCGCTAGCCTGCGCCGCCACGACCGCCGCGCCGACGCACAGGAGCAGCGCGCCGGCCGCCAGCGGCGTCGCGCCGATCCTGCGCGCCAGGGCACCGCCGGCCAGCGCCGGGGCGTACATCGCCACCACATGCCAGGCGACGACGCCGGAGATCAGCGGCACGCCGACCCCGCAGCCGGCCAGCGACAGGGGCGCGCCGGCCATGGCGCTGGTCATGGCGCCCCAGGCGAGCGCGCCGAGCAGGGTCGGCAGGACCAGAGCCCGCCAGGCCAGCGGCGTGGAAACCGGCGCGGCCTGCATCGCCTCGACAGTCAGCTCGGCATGGGAGAAGCGCGCTTCCGGCAACGCCACCGCGAAGGCCAGCGCGCCGAGCTGGGCGAGGGCCGCCAGCACCAGCGTGCCGGCGAAGGTGTAGGGCAGGAACAGCTCCTCCGCCGTCCCGGCCAGCAGCGGGCCGACGAGGCCGGCCAGCGCGCCGGCGCCGATCAGCCGCGCCACGGCGGCGCCCCGCCCATCGCTCCCCGCGCCGAAGGCCGCCGCGTGGCGGTAGAACATGCCGAAGCCCTGCGCGGCACCGAGCCAGAGCGCCCCGAGCACCAGCATCGGGAAGGCCGCGAGCATCATCGCATAGGCCGCGAGCAGCCCGCCGGCGACGCCGAGGCTCGCCCCGAGCGCGAAGCCGGCGCGACGGCCGAAAGTGTCGAGCAGGAAACTCGCCGGCAGGCTGGCGAGCGCCGCGCCGAGCAGGAAGGCGGCGAGCGGCAGGGAAGCGAGCGGGAGGGAGCCGGCACTTTCCGGGGGCGCCAGCATTGCGCCCGCCAGCGGCAGCGCCCCGAGCGTCAGCGCCTGCGCCAGCACCACCAGTGCGAAGCCGGCGGCGAGGCGGCCGGAGCCGAGCGAGCGGCGCAGCGCGCGGGGCGAATCTTCCGGGCAGGCGCAGCCGAGCCGCCCGGCCCGTGCGGCCTCGCTCTCGACGGCGAGGAGGTTGGCCCCGCTCATCCCCGCGCGCCCCTGCCGCGCGGGGACCCGGAGGCATCGTCCTCACGCAGGTCGTCGTCGGCGAGCACCCGGACGGCGGCGCCTTCCAGATCGTCGTACTGGCCGGCCCGCAGCGACCACAGGAAGGCGGCGAGGCCGAGGAAGCCGAGGCTCAGCGCCGCCGGCACGAGATAGAGAAGCACGCTCATGCCACCTCCCCGGCCCCGAGCGGGGCGCTGTTCGCGACGACGGCAGGTACGGCGGGCACGGGGCGCGCGCTCTGGGGCCTCGCGCCGCTGCGCGCCCGCAGCGCGTTGAGCGTGACGATCACCGACGAGCCGGACATGGCGAGGGCCGCGACCAGCGGCGTCACATAGCCGGCGATGGCCAGCGGCACGGCAATGAGATTGTAGACCACGGCGATCATCAGGTTCTGCCGCATCAGGTGGCGCGCCTTGGCGGCCACGTGGAGCGCGGTGGCGACCGGGCCCAGCTTCTCGCCGAGGAACACCGCATCGGCATGGGCGCGGGTCACGTCCGCTGCGGTGATCGGCGACAGCGAGACATGGGCGGCGGCGAGCGAGGGCGCGTCGTTGATGCCGTCACCGACCATCAGCACGCGCCGGCGCTTGGCGGCGAGGCTTTCCAGCACCGCGATCTTGTCGCCGGGACGCGCCTCGGCCCACCAGTCGGCGATGCCGAGCGCGGCTGCCACCGGCGCTACCGCCGCGCGACGGTCGCCCGAGAGCAGCACGACCTGCTTGCCGGCGCGCCGCAGCTCGTCGATCACCGCCCGCGCGTCCGGCCGCAGCGCCTGCCGCACCTTCAGCACCGCGCATCGATCGCCCAGCCGCACGGCCACGAAGGAGGCGTCGGGCGCCTCGGCGGCCGCGGCGGCGGCAAGATTCTGGCAGCCGCAGAAGGAGGGACTGCCCAGCCGGGCCGCCACGCCGTCGATCTGCGCCTCGACACCCGCCCCGGACACCTCGCGGGCATCCTCCGGCGGCACGGCGCCGGGATGGGCGGCGGCGATCGCCCGCGCCAGCGGATGGGTGCTGGCGAGCGCGAGCCGGGCGGCAGCGGCCAGCAGCGCCGGGGGCACCGCGGCTTCATCCGCCAGACGCGGCTCGGGAAGGGTGAGCGTGCCGGTCTTGTCGAAGGCGACGGTGTCGATCTCGGCCAGCCGTTCGAAGGTGTCACCGGAATTGATCAGCACGCCGTTGCGCATCAGCGTGCCGGCGGCCACCACCTGCACCGCCGGCACGGCCAGCGCCAGCGCACAGGGGCAGGTGATGATGAGCACCGCCACGGCGATGAGCACCGCCTGATGCACCGAGGCGCCGACGAGCAGCCAGCCGACGAGCGACAGCAGCGCGGTGGTGTGCACCATCGGCGCGTAGAGCCGCGCCGCGCGGTCGGCAAGGCGGATGTAGCGACCGCGCGCCGTCGAGGCCTTGTCGAGCAGCCGCTCGATCTCGTCGAGGAAGGTGTCCTCGCCCACCGCCGTGGTCCGCAGGCGCAGCACGCCGTCATGGATCAGGCTGCCGGCGTGCACGGTCTCGCCGGCAGCCACCGCACGCGGCAGCGTCTCGCCGGTCACCAGGCTGTCGTCGACCGAGGCGGTGCCGGAGAGCACCACGCCGTCGACCGGCGCGCGTTCGCCAGCGCGCAGCATCACCTCGTCGCCGGGCTTCACGGCGGCGGCGGGCACGGTGACCAACCGCCCGTCCGGCTCGACGCGATTGGCGGTCATCGCCTTCAACGCGGCGAGATTGCCGGCCTCCGCCCGCGTCTTGCGGCGCATGGCGTGGTCGAGATAGCGGCCGGTGAGCAGGAAGAAGAGCAGCATCACCGCCGAGTCGAAATAGGCGTGCTCGCCGTGATGCAGCGTCTCGAACACCGACACGCCCAGCGCCAGCAGCACGCCGAGCGAGATCGGCACGTCCATGTTGAGCGAGCGCGATCTCAGCGCCCGCAGGGCGCTCTGGAAGAAGGGCTGGCCGGCATAGGCGGCGGCCGGCAGCGCGATCAGCGCCGAGAGCCAGTGGAAGAGGTCGCGCGTCTCCGGCGTGATGTCGGTGACGTTGCCCGACCACACCGACACCGACAGCAGCATGATGTTCATCATGGCGAAGCCGGCCACGGCGAGGCAGCGCAGCAGGTGGCGCGAGGTCCGGTTCTCGATCTCCTCGAGCCGGTCGGCCTCGAAGGGATAGGCGCGGTAGCCGGTCTTCGCCATCGCCTGCAGCACCACGTCGGGGCGCGGCTCGGCATCGGCGTCCCAGCCGACGGTCAGGCGGTGCGTCGTGTAGTTCAGCCGCGCCCGCGCGACGCCGGGCAGCGCCTCGGCGGCATCCTCGATCTCGTCGATGCAGGCGGCGCAGTCGATGCCCTCGACGGCGAAGGCCATTTCCGCCTGTCCGCCCGGATCGTGGCGCAGGAACAGCGAGTAATCCGGGGCGGAATCCCTGGCGTCGTCCGGCCCGGGCGCCGCCTGCGGCACGGCTCCGCCTGACGGAACCGATCGCCCGGCGGCGGGGAAGGAGATGACCTGCGCGCCCATCTCGCGCGTTCCTAGCGGACGATGACGCGGTTGGTGGAGCGGAACAGGCGCTCGCCGTCGCGGCTGAACTCGATCACCAGTTCCCACTGGCCCGCCGTCACCTCGTCGCTCGCCCGCCACAGGCCGGCGCTCACCGGCACCGGATCGAGCGTCACGTCGAGCCTCCGGTCGGTCGGGTGCTGGAGGACAGCGGTGAGCGCGACATCGGCGAGCGGGCGCCCCTGCGCGTCGCGTGCGGCGACGTCAAGCCGGCCCGGCTCGACATGCGCCTCGACCTTCCAGTTGCGGGCGTCCTGCGCGGCCGCGGCCTCGCTTTCCTGCCGGAAGGCGAGACCGGCCTTATAGGCGCTCTCGGTTTCCACCCCGCCGAAGCTGGTCACGGCGGCGCGCACCAGCAGGAAGTTGGCGCCGAATACCACGCCGAAGAAGGCGATGAAGCAGATCAGCACGGTACGGCCCGTGAGAGGCCGTCCGCCGTCGTCGGGGGAAGTCGCGCGCGATGCCATGGGTCTTCCTCCGGAGGGGCCTCAGGGGCCCTTGAAATGGTCGGGAGCCGAGCTGGTCTCGCCGCCGGCCACATCGGCGATGTGGAAGGTGACGCCGAGCGACGCGTTGGCCGGCAGCCTGGCGTGGGTGGAGACGAGGGCGCGCAGCTCGTAGGTCTGGTCGGGGCCGACCTCGACCACCGGCTGGCCATTCTCGGTCTCGGCGATGCCGCCGGCAATCTCCAGCCGGGCCTCCGGCACGCCCTCGACCGAGATGGCGAAGCGGCGCGGCATCGGCTGCTTGTTGACGATGCGCAGCGTGTAGGCGTTGCGGATCGAGCCGTCGGAAAGCTGGACGAAGAGCGGGTTGCGGTCGTGGATCACGGACACGCCTTCCGAGCCGCGCGTCGCCAGCGCCGCCACCATGATGCCGCCGACCACGGCGATCAGCGCGGTGTAGAGCACGGTGCGGGCGCGGAACAGCTTGCGCACCGGCGGCAGGCCCTTCTGCCGGCGCTGGACGTTCATCTCGGTGTCGTAGGCGATCAGGCCGGCCGGGCGGCCGACCTTCTTCATCACCGTGTCGCAGGCGTCGATGCACAGGCCGCACTGGATGCAGTCGAGCTGGCTGCCGAGCCGGATATCGACCCCGGTCGGGCAGGCGGCGACACACTGGCGGCAATCCACGCAGTCGCCGGCGGGCAGGCCCTGCAGCTTAAGCGCCTCGGCCTTCTTGAAGGAGTTGCGCGGCTCGCCCCGGTCGTAGCGATAGGTGACGTTGAAGGCGTATTCGTCGGTCAGCGCGGCCTGGATGCGCGGCCACGGGCACATATAGGTGCACACCTGCTCACGCATATGGCCGGCGAGCACATAGGTGGTGAAGGTGAGGATGCCGATCCACGCATAGGCGACCAGCGGCGCGGTGCCGGTGAAGAGCTGCCAGACCAGGGTGGGCGCGTCAGCGAAGTAGAGCACCCAGGCGCCGCCGGTCCACCACGCCACCATCAGCCAGAGGAAGTGCTTGGAGGCGGCCTCGAACGCCCGCTGCGCCTTCGAGGCATTCTTCTGCTTCTCGCGGCGCTCGCGCGGATCGCCCTCGACCATGCGCTCGATCGCCTGGAAGAGGTCCGTCCACACGGTCTGCGGGCAGAGATAGCCACACCACAGGCGCCCGGCGACCGCGTTCATCAGGAACAGGACCAGCGCGGCGAGGATGAGCAGGCCGGTGACGTAGTAGATTTCCTGCGGCCAGATCTCGATGAAGAAGAAGTAGAATCGGCCGTTGGCAAGGTCGACGAGCACGGCCTGCGACGGCGCGTTCGGCCCGCGGTCCCAGCGCACGAAGGGCAGCAGGTAGTAGATGCCCAGCGTGATGACGAGCAGCGCCCACTTGATGCGCCGGAACGTGCCGTGCACGGCGATCGGATAAATCTTGCGCCGGGCTTCGTAGAGCGGGGCGTCGTCGACGCCCCCGTCGGCTTCGAGCTTCTGCACCTTGGTCGCCACGTTCATGTCCGTCCCCGACGTCTCGCCTGCCGACGTCTGCCTGTAGGTTTTCTAAACCCGGCGGCCAGAAGCGTTCATCCGGGGCTTGCCGGGCGGAAAAATGCTTATGCGGCGGGACGTCGCTGGGACGCCCCGCCGCATAGCCTCAACCGCCCCGCGCACCCGCTACCTGCCGCCCCCGAGCGAATGCACGTAGACGGTGAGCGCCTTGACCGTCGTCGGGTCGAGGCGTCCGGCCCAGGCCGGCATGATGCCGGCGCGACCGTTGGTGATGGAGGCGATCACGTTGTCGCGGCCCGAACCGTAGAGCCAGATGCCGTCCGTCAGGTTGGGGGCGCCGAGCTCCGGGTTCCCCTTGCCGTCCGGCCCGTGGCAGGCGGCGCAGTTGGCGTCGAAGACCTCCTTGCCCTTGGCGAGGTCCGGCGTCACGCCCTGCGGCACCGGCAGGTTCGAGAGCGAGCGGACATAGTCGGCCACCGCCACGACCTCCGGCCGCTGGAGGATGCCGTCGCGCCCGAAGGCCATCATGTCGCCGACATGCGCGTCCGGATCGGTCGAGCGGATGCCGTGCAGGATGGTCTGCTGGATTTGCTCCAGCGAGCCGCCCCACAACCAGTCGTCGTCGTTCAGGTTCGGATAGCCCGGCGAGCCGGCCGCGCCCGAGCCGTGGCAGGGCGCGCAGTTGTCGCCGAAGGCGGCGCGGCCCTGGGCGCGGGCGAAGGACAGCAGCTCGGGATTGCTCTCGATCTCCGTCAGCGAGGCCGCCGCCAGCTTGTCGGCGAACACCGCGCGCTGGGCGCGCAGGTCGGCAAGCTGCACCTGCACCGCGTCGCGCGACTTCCAGCCGAGCACGCCGTAGGTGTAGCTGCTCACCAGCGGCCAGGCGGGATAGGCGATCCAGTACAGGACCGCCCAGACGATGCAGGCGTAGAAGGTCCAGAGCCACCAGCGCGGCAGCGGGTTGTTCAGCTCGCGGATGCCGTCCCACTCGTGGCCGGTCGTCGAGACGCCGCTGACCGCGTCCACCTCGTTCTTGTGAATGTCGGCCATGATCAGTCCTCGCGCAAAGGCATGCGGGCGGCTTCCTCGAACTGCTTCTTGCGCCTGGGAGACAGCGCGTAGGCGACGACGCAGAGGAAGATGCCGACGAAGTACAGAAGCCCCCAGGTCTGGGCGAACTCGGCGAGGGCGCGATAGGTCTCGTTCATCCCGGCCTCCTCAGCGGATGTTTGCCTTGTCGTCGTAGAGCTTGAAGTCGACCATCGTGCCGAGCGCCTGCAGATAGGCGATCAGGGCGTCGGCCTCGGTCAGCTCCCGCGGATTGCCGTCGAAGTCGCGCACCTGCGCGCCCGGATAGCGCTTCTGCAATTCGGCCACGTCGCCGTCGGGCGTCGCCTGCAGGCGCAGGTCGGTGAGCGCGCCGGCGATCATCTCCTCGGTGTAGGGCACGCCGAGCACGGCGTTGACCTTGAGATCCTCGCCGATGTGGTCGGCCTTCAGCCGGGTCTGCGCCAGGAAAGGATAGCCGGGCATGATCGAGCCCGGCACCACCGAGCGCGGATCGGCGAGATGCTGGCGCTGCCACTCGTCGGAATATTTGTTGCCGACGCGGGCGAGATCCGGCCCGGTGCGCTTGGAGCCCCACTGGAACGGCCGGTCGTACATGCTCTCTGCCGCCAGCGAGTAGTGGCCGTAGCGCTCGACCTCGTCGCGGAGCGGGCGGATCATCTGCGAGTGGCAGTTGTAGCAGCCCTCGCGAATGTAGATGTTGCGCCCGGCCAGCTCCAGCGGCGTCCAGGGACGCACGCCGGAGACCTTCTCGATGGTGCTCTTCAGGTAGAAGAGCGGCACGATCTCGACGAGGCCGCCGATGGCGACCACGATCAGGATGCCGATCAGCAGCCAGATCGAGTTCTTCTCGAGGAAGGCGTGCTTGGCCCAGATCGACTTCTTGGGTGCGGCTGCCTCAGCCATGGTGTTGGTCCTCACTCAGCCGGCACGAGGGAAGGATTGGCCCGCACGCCGGTATCGGCCTCGGCCGTCTCAGGCTCGCGGATGGTCATGTAGATGTTGAAGGCCATCAGCAGGGCGCCGATCAGGAACAGCACGCCGCCCACCGCGCGGATGATGTAGAAGGGGTGCATCGCCTCGACGGTCTCGATGAAGGAGTATTCGAGGAAACCGAGCGAGGTGTAGGCCCGCCACATCAGGCCCTGCAGGATGCCCGCCACCCACATCGCCGAGATGTAGAAGACGATGCCGATGGTGGAGATCCAGAAGTGCCAGTTCACCAGCTTGAGCGAGTAGAGCTGCTTCTTGTTCCACAGCCACGGCACCAGGCAGTAGACGGCGCCGAAGGAGATGTAGGCGACCCAGCCCAGCGCACCGGAATGCACGTGGCCGATGGTCCAGTCGGTGTAGTGGGACAGCGAGTTCACCGCCTTCACCGACATCATCGGGCCTTCGAAGGTCGACATGCCGTAGAAGGCGACCGACACCACCATCATGCGCAGCACGGGGTCGGTGCGCAGCTTGTCCCAGGCGCCGGAGAGCGTCATCAGGCCGTTGATCATGCCGCCCCAGCTCGGCATCCACAGGATGATCGAGAAGGTCATGCCCAGCGTCTGCGCCCAGTCCGGCAGCGCCGTGTAGTGCAGGTGGTGGGGACCGGCCCAGATGTAGATGAAGATCAGCGCCCAGAAGTGGACGATGGAGAGCCGGTAGGAATAGACCGGCCGGTCCGCCCGCTTGGGGATGAAGTAGTACATGATGGCGAGGAAGCCGGCGGTGAGGAAGAAGCCCACCGCGTTGTGGCCGTACCACCACTGCACCATCGCGTCCTGCACGCCCGACCAGACGATGTAGGACTTGGGCGAGAACACCGACACCGGGATGCTGGCGTTGTTGCCGAGGTGCAGCATGGCGATGGTGACGATGAACGCCAGGTAGAACCAGTTCGCCACGTAGATGTGCGGCTCCCGGCGGCGCCAGATGGTAGCCAGGAACACGAGCAGGTAGGCCACCCACACGACGGTCAGCCACAGGTCGGCGTACCATTCGGGCTCGGCATATTCCTTCGACTGGGTGATGCCCAGCAGATAGCCCGTGCCGGCGATGACGATGAAGAAGTTGTAGCCCAGCACCACGAACCATGGCGCCAGATAGCCGGCGAGCCGGGCGCGCGAGGTGCGCTGCACCACGTAGAACGAGGTGCCGATCAGCACGTTGCCGCCGAAGGCGAAGATCACCGCCGAAGTGTGCAGCGGGCGCAGCCGGCCGAACGCCGTCCAGGGCAGGTCGAAGTTGAGCGCCGGGAAGGCGAGCTGGAAGGCGATGATCACGCCGATCGTGAAGCCGGCGATGCCCCAGAACACCGCCGCGATGGTGGCGAACTTCACCGGGCCGAAATTGTAGTTCGGCTTGCCGTCGATCTCGAGCGGCGGCAGCGCCGCCGGACGGTCGACATAGCGGTTCAGGATGACGAACACCGCCGCGATGCTGGCGAAGGCCGAGAGATAGGCGTGGAAGGCATAAGCCGTATCCTGCGCCTTGGCCGCGATCGTGATGCACGACAGCGCGAGGATGGCGAAGACGATGGCAAGGCCGCCCTCGCCGAACGTCATCTTCTTGCGGCCCGACTGATCGACGCCCGGCTCGGTGGCGCCCGAACCGCTGACCTCTTGCCCGTCGGAGCTGTTTAGCTGGCTCATGCGACCCTCCAGGTTCCGATCGGGTGATCTGGAACGACTCCATATTCGGGCCGAGCTTTTGCGCCGCGCGGGCGCCGCAACCTTGATTCAAATCAAGGCTAAGGGTCTTCACGGACACGCGAGGCGGCGGCTGAATGACGCGGCGGCACGCCTCCGGCGATCCTGCCTTCCGCGCCCGGCGGCGGGCACCGGAGGGCGGGCGGGCCGGATACGGCCTTGCGGCGCCTCGGCGATGACGTCTAAGAGGGGACAGTGGCGCCGTGTTCCGGCGCCCGGGGACAAGGCCGGCGCATGATCCGTTTCCTCTTCCGCTTCGTGGGTCTTTGGATTCTCGCCGGCGCCTTCGTTGCGCTGGTGCTGGACGGGGTGCGCTCCATCGCCTCCTCGGAAATCGTCACCACGCCGCTCGGCGTCACCTGGCTCGCCACCAGCCCGGACTCGCTGACGCGCTTTCAGTCCTTCGTGGAGACGCGGGTGTCGGCGGGTGTCTGGGAAACGCTCGTCGTGCCGGTGCTCGGCGCCCCGCTCTTCGTGGTGGCGGGCGTGCTCGGCCTGCTGCTCATGCTCATCGGCCGCCCCAGGGCGGTGTAATTGGCGGCGGGCAGCAGCCTGACCGGCCCGAACGCGACGGCGTGAACGGGCGCGCCCCTCGAAAGACCGGCCCGCAATGCTTACATTGGGGTCAACCAAACGAGGGATGTTCCCCATGTTCTTCTTCAAGAAGAGTCTCGACCTGCCGACCCCGGAGCAGGCCCTGCCCGGCCGTCCCACCGCGCTGCCCACCGCCGAACGCCACTTCCTCTCGAAGAACCCGCTCAAGGGCCCCTATCCGCAGGGCTTCGGGACCGCGATCTTCGGGCTCGGCTGCTTCTGGGGCGCGGAGCGCAAGTTCTGGCAGACGCCCGGCGTCTGGGTCACGGCCGTCGGCTACATCAACGGCATCACGCCGAACCCGACCTATGAGGAGACCTGCACCGGCCTCACCGGCCATGCCGAGGCGGTGCTGGTGGTCTACGACCCCGCCAAGGTCTCCTACGAGCAGCTGCTGAAGCTGTTCTGGGAGAGCCACGACCCGACGCAGGGCATGCGGCAGGGCAACGATGTCGGCACGACCTATCGCTCCGGCATCTACCCGACCTCGCCCGCCCAGCGCACCGCCGCCGAGGCCAGCAAGGCCGCCTATGAGGCCGTGCTGAAGGCCAAGGGCTTCCCGGCGATCACCACCGAGATCGTCGACGCGCCGACCTTCTACTTCGCCGAGGACTACCACCAGCAGTACCTCGCCAAGAACCCGAACGGCTATTGCGGCCTCGGCGGCACCGGCGTCTCCTGCCCCATCGGCACGGGCGTGGCGGCGTAACGTCTCCCGTCGTCGGACAAACGCGACGTCATGGCCGGGCTTGTCCCGGCCATCCACGTCTTCCTTCTTTTCCCACCTGCGGCAGCCAAGTCGTGAATGCCCCGCCCAAGGCCGGGCATGACGGCGCGCGGGTTGCCCCTCTTCCCTCTTGCCCACCGCCCCCACGCCATGGCACCCATCTCGCATCAGCGAGAGGAGCCGTCCCGGCGCATGGAAAAGTTCATCGAACGCTTCATCTTTCTCAGCCGCTGGCTGATGGCGCCGTTCTATCTCGGCCTCGTCATCGCGCTGATGGTGCTGCTGTACAAGTTCGGCATCGAGCTGTGGCACTTCGTCAGCCACGCCAGCGCCTTCGACGAGAGCGACACCATCCTCGGCATCCTCGCGCTGGTCGACCTCACCTTCACCGGCAGCCTCGTCATCATCGTCATCTTCTCCGGCTACGAGAACTTCGTCTCCAAGATCGACGCCGAAGGCCATGCCGACTGGCCGGAATGGATGACCAAGGTCGACTTCTCCGGCCTCAAGCAGAAGCTGCTGGCCTCCATCGTCGCCATCTCCGCCATCGCGCTGCTCAAGGCGTTCATGAATCTCGACCGCGGGGTGGACGAGAAGGAGCTGACCTGGCTGGTCATCATCCACATCGTCTTCGTCATCTCCGGCATCGTGCTGGCCTGGACCGACCGGCTGTCGGAAAAGAGCCACTGACATATTTCCACCTGATATTCGGTATTGACTTCAATAAACGCGGAATACGTGTAATAAGCCGACCATCTTGTCACCGCCGATGGGACGCATGACCGAGGACGAATCCGCCCCCAGCCCCGCCGAGCGCCGCGCCCGAACCACCGGCGCACGCATGTCCGCGCTCGCCCGGCTGCCGGTGTTCTTCGCCCTGCAGGGCCGGCGCGTCGCGCTGGCGGGCGGTTCCGAGGCGGCGGCGTGGAAAGCGGAGCTGCTCTCCGCCGCCGGCGCCGAGGTGGTGGTGTTCGCCCTCGAGCCCTGCGAGGACCTCGCCGCCCTCGCCGCCGCGCCGCCGGGCGGGCCGATCCGGCTGGTCGCCCGCGGCTGGACGCCGGACGATCTCGCCAGCGCCGCGCTCGCCATCGGCGCCATCGAGGACGATGCGGAGGGCGAGCGCTTCGCGCGGGCCGCCCGCGACCGGGGCGTGCCGGTCAACGTCGTCGACAAGCCGGCCTTCTGCGACTTCGCCTTCGGCGCCATCGTCAACCGCTCGCCGCTCGTCGTCGGCATCTCGACCGACGGCGCCGCGCCGGTGTTCGGCCAGGCGGTGCGGGCCAAGATCGAGGCGGTGATCCCGCAGGGCTTCCGGCGCTGGGCCGAGGCCGCGCGCGGCTGGCGCCCGGCGGTCGCCGCGCTCGCCCTGTCCCATCAGGGCCGCCGCCGCTTCTGGGAACGCTTCACCGAGGCGGCGCTGGAGACCCCGGAGGCCGGGCCGTCGCCGGAATTGCGCGAGGACCTGCTCGCCCGCGCCGAGGCCGAGCGCGTGGAGGCGCCGCGCGGCTCGGTGGCGCTGGTCGGCGCCGGGCCGGGCGATCCGGAACTGCTCACCCTGAAAGCGGTGCGCGTGCTGCAATCGGCGGACGTGGTGCTCTATGACGATCTCGTCGCCCCGGCGGTGCTGGACGTCGCCCGCCGCGAGGCGAAAAAGATGCTGGTCGGCAAAACCGGCTACAAGCCTTCCTGCAAGCAGGACGACATCAACGCGCTGATGGTGTCGCTGGCGAAGCAGGGCAAGCGCGTGGTGCGGCTGAAGGGCGGCGACCCGATGGTGTTCGGCCGTGCCGGCGAGGAGATCTCCGCCGCCCGCGCCGCCGGAATCCCGGTCGAGGTGGTGCCGGGCATCAGCGCCGCGCAGGGCGCCGCCAGCCGGCTCGCCGTCTCGCTGACCCATCGCGACCATGCCCGGCGGCTGCAATTCATCACCGCGCATGCCCGCGACGGCAAGCTGCCGCGCGACCTCGACTGGCAGGCGCTCGCCGACCCAGCCGCCACCACCGTGGTCTACATGCCCCAGCGCACCTGGGGCGAACTGGCGGAAAGAGCGATGGCCGCCGGCCTGGATCCTCATGTGCCTGCCCTCGCCGTCTTCTCCGCCACCCGGCCCGAAGAGTTCCGGGTGGTCGCCACCGTCTCGACGCTCAAGGATAAGCTCGATACGGCGGTGGCGGATAAGTCGGCGGCGGGGAAGGCCGTCGGCCCCTGCCTGATCCTGTTCGGCCATGCCATGGGCGAGGCGGCAGTGTTCGCGGCGGAGGTCGGGGACGAGGCGCAGGCGGCGCGGGGCTAAGCCCCATTCACCGTCATCCCCGGATCAAGTCCGGGCATGACGTGGCGAAAGGCGGCGAGGCCCTACCCGATCTTCGCTTCCAGCTTCTCGTAGAGCGGGTTCTCGGCCGCGAACACGTAGTCCAGCGGACCGACGGAAACCGTCGCCGCGCCCTGCTCGCGCAGGAAGACCGCCAGCCCGTGCAGCGTGTCCGGCGGGCAGTGCAGCGTGACCATGCCCGAGGAGGTCGGCGCGCCGAAGGGCGCCACGGCGCGGAAGCGGCGCACCGCCTCGGCGACGACCGCGCTGTCGCAGGCGGGAAAGCGCGTCTTCACCTCGCGCATCGTCGCCGCGCGGTTGGCTGCCGTCACCCGGTCGAGCAGGGCGCGGGCGGACGCCTTCGCCTCGGCGCTCCAGTCGGCGTGGAGCGAGGCAACGAGGTTCGCCTCCGAGCGCAGGATGACGCCGTCGTCGATCACCTTCAGCGCGTTGGCGGCGAGCGTCGAGCCGGTGGTGGTGATGTCGACGATCAGCTCCGCCGTGCCGGCCGCCGGGGTGCCCTCGGTGGCGCCGAGACTTTCCACGATGCGGTAGTCGACGATGCCGTGGCGGGCGAAGAAGGCGCGGGTGAGGTTCAGATACTTGGTCGCCACCCGCACGCGCCGGCCGCGCGTGGCGTGGAAATGCGTCGCCACGTCGTCGAGGTCGCGCATGGTGCGCACGTCGATCCATGCCTGCGGCACCGCCACCACGACATTGGCGTGGCCGAAGCCCAGCCCCTCGACCAACAGCACCTTGGTGTCGGCGTCGGAGATGTTCTCCCGCACCAGATCCTCGCCGGTGACGCCGAGATGCACCGCGCCGGAAGCGAGCTGGCTGGCGATCTCGGAGGCGGAGAGATAGGCGACCTCCACCCCCTCCACGCCCGACAGCGTGCCGCGATAGTCGCGCACGCCGCGCGACTGCGTCATCGCCATGCCGGCGCGGGCGAAGAAGGCGGTGGCGTTTTCCTGCAGCCGGCCCTTGGAGGGCACGGCGACGATGAGGGGCGAGCCGTTGCTGGTCATAGGCGGGCCTCCACCGCATCGAGCCGGGCGAGCCAGACGGCGAAGCCGACCGCCGGGATCGGCTCGGCCGCGCCGAGCCGCGCCAGCAGCCCGTCATAGCGCCCGCCGGCCACCAGCGGCGCGGAAAGCCCGTTGTCCCCTTCGCCGTTCTCGTGCAGCTCGAACACCATGCCGCTGTAATAGTCGAGCGGACGGCCGAAGGCGGTGGCGAAGGACAGGCGCTCCACCTCGATGCCCTGCGCGGCGATGAAATTGGTCCGGCTCTCGAAGGCGTCGAGGGCGGCGTTGAGGTCAAGGCGCGCCTCGTCGGCCAGCGCCCGCAGCGCCGCGGCGGCCACGTCCGGGTTGCCCCGGACGGCGAGGTAGCGCTCCATGACCGCGATCTTCTCGGCCGACAGCCCTTCGGCGTCGCCGGGGGCCGCCTGTTCGAGGAAGCGTTCGGCGATCTCGGAGACGCTGCGTCCGCCCACCGTCGAGATGCCGGCGATGGAGAGCAGGTCCGTCACCAGCGCGCGGGCCGCCGCCGGGTCGGAGCCGGCGAGCGCCGAGAGCACGCCGGCATGGGCGGTGACGCCGCCCTCGGCCGGGTGCTGCTTCAGCGTCGCGAGATCGGCGCCGAGATTGCCGGAACGGGCGAAATCCTTGATCAGCCGCCGCCGCCAGCCGGGCGGCAGGTCGAGCGCGTCGAGCAGGGTGGCGAACAGCCCGGCATCGCCCAGGCGGATGGTCGGATCGACCACGCCCCACAGCGCCGCCGTCTCCAGCCCCAACGCCAGCAGCTCGGCGTCCGCCGCCTCGCGATCCGGCCGGCCGAAGGATTCGACGCCCGCCTGCTGCACCTCGCCCTCCGCGACGTCGGAGCGGAACACCGGGCCGAGATAGGCGAAATCGCGCGGCTGCGCGGCGCCGTCGGCGATGTAGTGCCGGCAGACCGGCAGGGTGAGGTCCGGCCGCAGGCACAGCTCGCGCCCGTCCGGGTCGATGGTGATGAACATGGTGCGCCGCATCTCCTCGCCGGAAAGGTCGAGGAAGGCATCGGCGGGCTGAAGCACCGGAGGCTCGACGCGCGCGAAGCCGGCGCGCGCATAGAGCGCGAGCAGTTCCTCGGCGTGGCTGGGGGCGGCGGGCATGCGTCGGGTCCGGTCTGCGATTTCGGGGGCGCTGGAAACGCTGCGCGCTTCTAGCAAAGGGGACCCGCCGGGTCCATGCGCGGGAGATGACATGGTTTCCGTCACGGACGGCCCGGCCGGGCGCCCGGCGTCCCGCGCGGGCAGCACGAAAAACTCCGGCGCCCGGCGGCGACGGAGGGACGGGTCGTCCGCCCCTTGCAGGAAGGGGCGTGCGGGGCGCCGGTGCCAACGTTCCGGCGGTCGCCTGCACCGTTGAGAAAAGTGGTGCAAGCTTTTGGTCAACCAACCGACGCGCCGCCGCCGGCGCCCCGCACGCGGTGTTTGAGGCTTGCTCCCTGCGGCCCCCGGAGGACGTACCGTTGCTATCCTCCGCTGCGGGGCATCCGCCCGCCGGCGAACCGGCGCGCGCCGCCCCAGTGACCCGCGGACGGCGGGCCGGGAACGCACGGCTTGGGCCGCCATGCGCGGAGAGGCGTTAGATCCCCCCGCACGGCCACCGCCCCCTGTCCCGCGCGAGCCGGCCGCTCCGGTTGCGCCCCCTCCTCGGGACAAGGTGACGCGATTATCGCGCAGGTCGCGGGGGGTGCGGATAAATCGGGCGATAAAGGCTCAACGGAACGGGAGGGAGCCGGGCTCCTTCAGCCGAGCGCCGCCCCGTGCGGCACGCCGTGATGGTCCAGCACCTCGCGGACCTTGGCGACCAGCTCGGCCTCGCGGCAGGAGAACTGCGCCGGCCGGCTCTCGCGCCATTCGGCGTTGTCGGTGATGGCGGCGGCGGCCTTGGCGCCCTCGATCAGATCCTTGATCTGCACCTCGCCCGCCGCCCGCTCGTCCGAGCCCTGGATGACGACGCAGGGGCTGTTGCGGCGGTCGGCATATTTGAACTGGTTGCCGAGATTCTTCGGGTTGCCGAGATACATCTCGGCGCGGATGCCCGCCGACCGGAGCTGCGCGACGAGGCCCATGTAATGGGCGGCCTCGTCGCGATCCATGACGACGACCACCACCGGGCCGAACTCCGGCTGCTCCGCGCTCTTGAGATAGGACAGGGCGGAGGCGAGGCGCGAGACGCCGATGGAAAAGCCCGTGGCCGGCACCGCCTCGCCGCGGAAGCGGCCGACGAGCCCGTCATAGCGCCCGCCGCCGCCGACCGAGCCGAAGCGCACCGGGCGGCCCTTCTCGTCCTTCACCTCGAAGGTCAGCTCGGCCTCGAAGACCGGGCCGGTGTAGTATTCGAGGCCGCGCACGACGGAGGGGTCGACCTTCACCCGGCCCTCATAGCCGGCGGCCTTCACCAGCCGGGCGATCTCGGCGAGCTCGTCCATGCCCTGGCGGAAGGAATCGCTGGAGACCAGCGCCGCCGCCGCGCCGACATCCCCGGCGATCTCCACCTGCACGCCCTCGCCGGTGGCGGAGACGCCGCCATTGCCGTCGAGCGTGGCGACCACGATGCGCGCCTGCCGCTCGTCGAGCCCCGCGCCCTTGGTGAAGTCGCCGCTCTTGGCCGCCGGGTTCTCCCAGCGCCCCGCGCCCAGCAGGTCGCGCACGCCGGCGATGCCGACCTTGTCGAACTTGTCGATGGCGCGCAGCACGGTCAGCCGGCGGCCGGCATTCTCCTCGCCGCCGAGGCCGATGGCCTCCATCACGCCGTCGAGCACCTTGCGGTTGTTGACCTTGATCACATAGTCGCCGCGCGCGATGCCCAGCGCCTCCAGCGTGTCGGCCATCATCATGCAGATCTCGGCATCGGCGGCGACGGTGGGGGCGCCCACCGTGTCGGCGTCGAACTGCATGAACTGGCGGAAGCGCCCCGGTCCGGGCTTCTCGTTGCGGAACACCCAGCCGGCCCGGTAGGAGCGGAAGGGCTTGGGCAGCCGGTCGAAATTCTCCGCCACGTGGCGGGCGAGCGGGGCGGTGAGGTCGTAGCGCAGCGACAGCCACTGCTCGTCGTCGTCCTGGAAGGAGAACACGCCCTCGTTCGGCCGGTCCTGATCGGGCAGGAACTTGCCGAGCGCGTCGGTGTACTCGATGAACGGCGTCTCCAGCGCCTCGAAGCCGTAGAGCTCGTAGACCTTGCGGATCGTCTCCAGCATGGTCCGCGTCGCGGCGAGCTCCGCCGGGCCGCGATCGGCGAAACCGCGCGGCATGCGCGCCTTGAGCTTGCTGGGCTTGTCCTTGGCCATGGTGAGGCGCCGTCCTTCACGAATGATGGCGCGGGTTTAGAGGATGGGGGACGGCGCGGCAACTGGCGGGGCGCGATGCCTCAGGGCCGCAGCCCCGCCGCGAGCCGGGCCTCGATGGCGTCCAGCACCGGGAGCAGGTCCGCCACCGTGTCGATGACGAAATGCGCGCCGGCCGCCTGGAGACGGTCCGAGGCGCGCTTGCGCAGCGCGGCGCGCTCGTCGGGCGGCAGGTGGTCGAGCTCGGTCTTGGACAGGCCCGCCGCGTTGCCCGACAGGGCGAGGCCCACCGTCCAGGTGCCGGCCGCCAGCCCCTCGGCAATGCCCGGCTCGGTGTCGTCCAGCTTCACGCAGGCCGAGGGCGGCCACACCCCGATATCGGCGAAGGTGCGGTACATCATCAGCGGGCTGGGCCGCCCGGCGGCGAGATCGCCGGCACAGACCACGTTGTCCGGGGCGTAGCCCGCCGCCGCCGCCAGCGGCATCAGCTTGTCCATGATCGGGCGGGTATAGCCCGTGGTGGAGCCGATCCTCATGCCGCGCCGGCGCGCCTCGGCGACGACGTCGAGAAGGCCGGGGATGAGGTCCGCGTGGCGCGGGATCACCTCGACGTTCAGGGGCTCGAAGATGGCGAGCACGCGGTCGACATCCGCTTCCGTCGGCGCGGCGCCATGGGCCGCCTGCCAGCGCGCGGCGACCGGCGGGCTGTAGAGAAGCGCCGCCACATGGTCGCGCTTGGGCAGGCCCATCGGCCCGCGCGCCTCGTCGATGGAGATCGTCACGCCCACCTGCGCGAAGGCCTCGACGAAGGCGCCCATCGGCGCGCGCGAACCGAAATCGACCGCCGTGCCGGCCCAGTCGAGAATGAGCGCCTTGAGCATCCGTCTTCCCCATTGCTTACGTGCGAGGCCACCACACCAAGCGTCGTCATGGCCGGGCTTGTCCCGGCCATCCACGCCTTCGCGGCCTGGCTCCCGGTCAAAGTCGTGGATCCCCGGCACAAGGCCGGGGATGACGTGGTTCTTCGTCGAATTCAGTCGAACAGCTCCGCCACCGCCTCCTCGGCGAGGGCGAAGCCGGTGGAGGCGCCGGTGCCGCTCGTCACCACGACCAGTCGGATGGTGGCGTGCGGCCGGTCGATGAAGGCGAGCCGGTCGGAGGCGGAGGCATAGGTGCCGGTCCAGCGCTCGACCACCTGCTCCGGCCGGCGGCCGAACAGGGCGGCGTATTCGTCGAGGATCAGCTCGTCCACGAAGTCCGGCGCGAAGGGATCGGGCGTCGCGGCATAGTGGTGGCTGTCGCCCACCACCAGCGAGCCGTCCGCCGACTGCACCACGATGAGATGGACGCCGTGCTTCAGGTGTTCGGCCTGCTCGGCTTCGAGGAGGCGCTTCAGCGGCTCGGCCTCGGGCAGCTCGGCATAGCCGAGATAACGGCCGAGCGAGAGATCGGTCATCACCGAGCCCGGCAGCCGCCCGACCTTCGGGTCGGTGACGCGCAGCATGTGCAGCTTGCAGCGGGTGAGGCCGTAGGAGGCGAAACGGTCCTCGAACAGCGTGTGGAAATCGTCGCCCGGCGCCGCCACGATGCGCGCGGCGGAAATCGTGCCGCCGGAGGTGACGACCTTGCCGGGCTCGATGGCGGTCACCGCCGTCTCGCGGCGGAAGGCGACGCCCTGCGCGGCCAGCCAGGCGGCGAGCTTCGGGATCGCCTCGCGCGATTCCACCCGCATGTCGTGCGGGCTCCACAGCGCGCCGGAAAGCGGGCCGGTGAGCGCCGGGAGCCGGTCGCGCGCCTGATCCGGGGTGAGCAGCTCGCAGCCCTCGCCCATCTCCGTCGCCCGGAAGGCTTCCAGAACCGGCAGCGCTTCCGGCCGGCGCACGGCGACCATGAGGCCGCGATGCACCACCTCGATGCCGGCCTGCGGGGCCACCTCGGCCCAGATGTCGCGCGAGCGCATGGCCCGGCGCCAGCATTCGCCCCGCTGCTGGCCGGTGACGGTGACGAAGCCGAAATTGCGCACCGAGGCGCCGTTGGCGCGGGCGTCGCGGTCGATCACCACCGTCCTCAGCCCGCGCCGGCGCGCCGCGATGGCGTGGCCGAGGCCGACGACACCCGCCCCGACGATGGCGAGATCGAAACTGTCCGAATCGAGGCTGTTCGACATGGGAGCGATCCGGATGGAGGGGCGGGAAAGGGACCGACACGCGCTATAGCCGGTTCGCGGGTGGGACGCCACGCGACCTTTGTGCGGTGCCCCCGCGCGAGAAGCCGGCGGCGCCGGATCAGTTGGCCGCGGCGGCCGAATTGCGCAGCGGCAGGCCCACGGCGGCCAGATCGGCGCGCACCTTCCGGGCGATGGCGGGATCGGGGAAGAAATGGCGGATCATCACGTCCGGCTCGCTCACCCAGGCCGGCGCGAGGGCGACGAGCTTGCGCACATCCGCGCGGGCCGCCTCGTCCTCGCCGACGAGATGGCTCGCCAGCGCGCGGGCCAGCAGGCCCGGCGCGTAGCCCTCGCCCATGAGCTGGTCGGCGGCGGCGGCCGCCGCCGGACCGTCGCCCTTCAGATAGGCGGCGACGACGCGGTGATAGTCCACCCAGGGCGGCATGCCCGGCGCCGCCTGCGCGGCCTTGGCCAGCATCGCCTCGCCGCGCGCGATCTCGCCCAGCGCCACCAGCCGGCCGCCGAAATCGGCCAGCACGTCGACGTCATAGGGGTTGAGCTCCAGCGCCGCCTCGCCGGCCGCGATGGTGGCGGCGCGCTCGCCGCGGAAGAAGTGCACGTCCATCAGCACCCGCCGCGCATAGGCGCTGGTCGGCGCGAGTTCCACCGCCTGCTCGGCGGCGGTGAGCGCGCGGGCGAGCGCCGGCGGGCCGGGCTGCGGATTCGCGCCGGCCCGCACCTCGTCGAGATAGAGCTCGGCGAGCAGCGCATAGCCGAGCGCGAAGGTGCTGTCCGCCGCCACCGCCTTTTCGAGGCAGGCGCGCGCCGCGTCGTGCTCGGCCGGCACGTAGGAGCGCCAGTAGGAATAGGCGGTCAGCACGCAGCCATAGGGCCCGGCGGCTTCCGGCCCGCCGGCGGCGGTGACGCGGGCGCGGGCGCGGCTCTGGATGATGCCGTAAGGCTCGGCGATGGCGGCCATGATGTCGCGCACCAGCGCGACCTCGGAGGCGCTGGCATCCCCGCCGCGCCGCAGGCTGTCGAACTCGCGCGACCAGACGATGGTGCCGTCGCACAGGTCGGACAGGCGCAGCAGCACCGAGATGCTGCCGTCGTCATGGTTCTCCACCAGCCCGCCCAGCGCGAAGACGGAATGGGGCGAGGTGCCCTCGGCGCTGCATCTGAGCGCCGGACGGGCATCGGGGCTCGCCAGCACGTCGAGCAGGTCGAAGCGGGCCAGCGCGTCGCGCACCCGCACCTCGATGGCCTGGGCGGTGAAATCGCCGCTGCTCACGGCGCCGGCGCTGCTCGCCAGCTCGCTCGGCGGCAGCGGGATGCCGCCGGTCGAATCGAAATCGCGGACCTCGATCATCGGAATGCCCAGGCGGTTCGCCCGCTGGATCGGCTGCCAGGCGGCGCCCGACAGCAGGGCGCGCCATCCCACCGGATCGCCGCCCTCGATCGCCAGCCCGGCCAGAACGACCAGCACCGCAAGCACGGCGAGGCCGAGCACCGCCGCGCGCCATCCCGCCCCGTGCCGCGCGACGGCAACGGGCGGGGGGCGGCGGGCGGGAGAAGCCGGCCCGCCGGCGGGAATCGCGGCAGGCGGCTCCTCCGCAATGGCGGCATCCGCCTCCGGCCCCGGCTCGGCACCCGGCACCGAGACGGCGGCGCCCCGCCGCAGGAATTGCGGCACATAGCTGCCGCGCGGCACCACGATCTCGATCTCGTCGCCCGCGCCGGCCCCCGCGTAATAGCGCTCCAGCGCCCGGCGCAGCCGCGTCGCCTCGACCCGGACGATGGGATCGGCCTGCGGATCGAAGGACGCGTCGCGCCCCAGCGCCTCGACGGCGATGGTGTAGCCCTTGATGGCCTCGCTCCGGCCGTCGAGCGTGGCCTCCACGACGAAGCGCAGGATGTTGGAGAGCTGCGGCGAGGAGCGCAGCTCCTCCGATTCGAGCACATGCGCGAGCGCCTGCCGTACCGCCTCGGCGGCGACGCCGGCCGGCCCGGCCTCCGCCTCCAGGCCGGCGTCGGCCGTCTCAGCTATCGTGCTCTCGGGCACCGCGCAGTCCTACTCTCAAGGCCGATCCGCGAGCGGACCGGCGGCGACACCCCTAGGGTGGGAACGCTTGACGCAAGGTGACTCTACCATGCCTTGCGGCGAGTTGATGGCCGCGATGGGGTACCGGGGTCAAGCCGAAGGCTGGCGCGGCAGAAAGGAAGCTGATCACATCATCATTATTTCTCGTGAGCGCGCGCTGCCCACCCATTATACATGACTAAAAAAGCGCGGTTTCCTTCCCGCCCTTCCAGCCGGAGCTGTCCATGTCTGTCGCTTACGATGTCGACTCCACTGCCGGAGCCAACCCGAACGACCTCGAGGCCTTCTTCATGCCCTTCACGCCCAACCGGGCGTTCAAGGCGCGACCGCGCCTGGTGTCGCGTTCGAAGGACATGCACTACTACACGCCGGAAGGCCGGCCGATCCTCGACGCCACCGCCGGCCTGTGGTGCGCCAATGCCGGCCACAACCGCGACCCGATCGTCGAGGCCATCCAGAAGCAGGCGGCGGAGATGGATTTCGCCCCGCCCTTCCAGTACGGCCACCCCAAGGCCTTCGCCGTCTCCGCCCGCATCGCCGCGCTGGCGCCGGGCGACCTCGACCACGTGTTCCTGTGCAATTCCGGCTCGGAAGCTGGCGACACCGCGCTGAAGATCGCGCTCGCCTATCACGCCACCCGCGGCAACGCGACGCGCACCCGCCTCATCGGCCGCGAGCGCGGCTATCACGGCGTCGGCTTCGGCGGCATCTCGGTCGGCGGCATGTCGCCCAACCGCAAGCTGTTCGGCTCGCTGCTGCCGGGCATCGACCACCTGCCGCACACCTATAACCGCGAGAAGCAGGCCTTCTCGAAGGGCGAGCCGGAATGGGGCGCCGAGCGCGCCGAGGCGCTGGAGGGTCTCGTCACCCTGCACGACGCCTCCACCCTCGCCGCCGTCATCGTCGAGCCGATGTCCGGCTCCACCGGCGCCATTCCCGCGCCGAAGGGCTATCTCAAGCGGCTGCGCGAGATCTGCGACAAGTATGGCATCCTCCTGATCTTCGACGAGGTGATCACCGGCTTCGGGCGCCTCGGCTATGCCTTCGCCGCCGAGCGCTACGGCGTGGTGCCTGATATGATCACCTTCGCCAAGGGCGTGACCTCCGGCGCGGTGCCGATGGGCGGCGTGCTGGTGCGCAAGCACATCTACGACACCTTCGTGAAGAGCGACGATCCGGTCATCGACCTGTTCCACGGCTACACCTATTCGGCGCATCCTCTCGCCTGCGCCGCCTCGCTCGCCACGCTCGACCTCTACCGCGAGGAAGGGCTGTTCGAGCGCGTGCGGGAGATCGAGCCGATCTGGGCGGACGCCTTCCACACGCTGCGCGCCAAGAAGGGCGTGCTCGACATCCGCACCGTCGGCCTCGTCGGCGCGGTGGACTTCGAGTCGCGCGAGGACGGCGTGGGCCGGCGCGCCTATGAGGGCATGGAGCGCGCCTTCCACGAGGAAGGCATCATGGTGCGCACCGCCGGCGACACCTTCGCCGTCAGCCCGCCGCTGATCATCAACGAGAGCCAGATCGGCGAGGTGGTCGACAAGCTCGGCCGGGTGCTCGACAAGATCTTCTGAGCGGGGACGCCCTCCACCAGATCATCCCGCAACATACCGTCATGGCCGGGCTTGACCCGGCCATCCACGGCTTCCGCGTGGAAGACAGGCGTGGATCCCCGGCTCGAGGCCGGGGATGACGTCGCATGGGAATTCAATCGTCTTCCCGGAATCGCCGCCGGCGATATCCGCGAACGTTCTCCCGCTACGATGCAGGTCATCCCGGGGTGCCGCCGGCGGCCTTTGGCCGGGCCTCTCAGGTTGACGTCGTCTATGCGGCGCCCTCGGGGTTGTTCCCGCCATCGGCAACCGGCTGTATAGCCATCGCCCGATGCCCGCGCCCTTCGCCACGCCCTTTGCGGCGCCCTTGCCCATCGACGACGCCCTGCCGGCGCTCACCGCCGCGCTGCGCGCCGGCACGCGCGCCGTGCTGGTCGCCCCGCCGGGGGCGGGAAAGACGACCCGCGTGCCGCTGGCGCTGCTCGACGCGCCATGGGTCGGGGGCCGGCGCATCCTCGTGCTGGAGCCGCGCCGCATCGCCGCGCGCGCCGCCGCCGAGCGCATGGCGGCGACGCTGGGCGAGAGCGCCGGCGGCACGGTCGGCTACCGCGCCCGCTTCGGCTCGAAGGTCGGGCGCAACACGCGGATCGAGGTGATCACCGAGGGCATCTTCACCCGCATGATGCTCGACGACCCCGAGCTTTCCGGCGTCGCCGCGGTGCTGTTCGACGAGTTCCACGAGCGCAGCCTCGACGCCGATCTCGGCCTCGCGCTGGCGCTCGACGCGCAGGGCGCGTTGCGCGAGGACCTGCGGCTTCTCGTCATGTCCGCCACCCTCGACGGCGCCCGCGTGGCCAGGCTGCTGGGCGAGGCGCCGGTGATCGAGAGCCTCGGGCGCGCCTTTCCGGTCGAGACCCGCTATGCCGGCCGCGATCCGCGCAGTCCCATCGAGCGGCAGATGGCCGAGGCGATCCGGCGGGCGCTGGCGGCGGAGAAGGGTTCCATCCTCGCCTTCCTGCCCGGCGCCGCCGAGATCCGCCGCACCGAGCGGGCGCTGCGCGAGGCGATCACCGATCCCGCCGTCGACATCGACCCGCTCTATGGCGCGCTGGACCCGCGCGAGCAGGACCGCGCCATCTCCCCCGCCCCGGCCGGACGGCGCAAGGTGGTGCTCGCCACCTCCATCGCCGAGACCAGCCTGACCATCGAGGGCGTGCGCCTCGTCGTCGACAGCGGCCTCGCCCGCGTGCCGCGCTTCGAGCCCGGCGTCGGGCTGACGCGACTGGAGACGGTGCGGGTGTCGCGCGCGGCGGCCGACCAGCGGCGCGGCCGCGCCGGGCGCACGGAGCCGGGAATCTGCATCCGCCTGTGGAACGAGCCGGAGACGGCGAGCCTGCCCGCCTTCGCCGTGCCCGAGATGCTCGCCGCCGACCTGACGCGGCTCGTGCTCGACCTCGCCATGTGGGGCGTGCGCGACCCCTCTTCGCTCGCCTTCCTCGACCCGCCGCCCGAGCCGGCGGTGAAGGAGGCGAAAGCGCTGCTCGCCGCCCTCGGCGCGCTGGACGCGGACGGGCAGGTGACGGCGCCGGGCCGCGCCATGGCCCGCCTGCCGCTGGGGCCGCGCCTCGCCCGCATGGTGACCGAAGGCGCCAGGCGTGGGGCGGGAGAGCAAGCCGCGCGGATCGCCGCCATCGTCTCCGAGCGCGGACTCGGCGGCGACGCACCCGACCTCGCCCACCGGCTGGCGGACCTCGCCCGCGACCGCTCCCGCCGCGCCGAGGAGGCCCGCCGGCTGGCGGAGCGCTGGGCGCGCGAGGCCGAACGGCTGGCGGCGGACGACCAGACGACCGCCGGACCGCCGCCCTCCCCCGCCGTGCTGCTGGCGCTGGCCTTCCCCGACCGCATCGCGCGCGGGCGCGGCGACGGGCGCCGCTTCGTGCTGGCGAACGGGCGCGGGGCGGCGCTCGATCCCGCCTCGCCGCTCGCCCGCGCGCGTTTCCTCGCCGTCGCCGAGCTTACCGGCACGGCGGACGAGGCGCGCATCCTGCTCGCCGCCGAGCTGACCGAGGCCGAGATCGAGGCGGAGTTCGGCGAGGCGATCACCGAAGGAGTGGAGACCGGCTTCGACGCCGCCTCCGGCGCGCTGCGCGCGCGCCATGTGCGCCGGCTCGGCAGCCTCGTCCTCGCCGAACGCACCGCCGCGCTGAAGCCGGGGACGGAGACGGCCCGCGCGCTCGCCCGCGCCGCCGCGCGCGGGCTGGAACGGCTCGCCTGGTCCGATGCGCAGCGGCAATGGCTCGACCGCGCCCGCTTCCTGCACGCCAGCGCGCCCGATATCTGGCCGGACCTGGCATGGGCCACGCTCGCGGAAACGATCGAGGAATGGCTGGCGCCGCAGCTCGACGGGCTGACCGCGCTCGGCCAGATCAATGCCGACGTGCTCGGCCGCGCGCTCGGCGGCCTTCTGCCATGGGAGCTGGCGCGGCGCATGGAGCAGGAGGCGCCGAGCCATTTCGAGGTGCCGACCGGCTCGCGCCTGCCCATCGACTACGCCGCCGAGGGCGGGCCGACCCTGAGCGTGCGGGTGCAGGAGCTGTTCGGCCTCACCACCCACCCCGCCATCGCCGGCGGGCGCGTGCCGCTGGTGCTCGCGCTGCTCTCGCCGGCGCACCGGCCGATCCAGCTCACCCGCGACCTGCCGTCCTTCTGGAGCGGTTCGTGGCGGGACGTGCGCGCCGACATGCGCGGGCGCTACCCCAAGCATCCCTGGCCGGAAGACCCCGCCAGCGCCGCGCCGACGCGCCGGGCCAAGCCGCGCGGCTGAACGGATCCGGGCGCCGCCGGCCGCAAAGTATTAACCATCTTGCGGCGGCAAACATTAACCACAGGCCAAGAGTTCCCGCGCCTCGCCTCTGCTTTAACGTGCAGGCAAGGTCTGCGGCGCAAGGTGTCCGCATAATAAAATCTGTCATCAGACAGATGTCCTGCGGATGATACCAAGCAGAGATATGGCCATGAGAGAGATGGTGGAACGGGAACTGGTCGGCCGGGAGCTGGCGTCGCGGCGCCGCGCTGCCGTTGCCCGCCGCTCGCACGGCACCGGCCTCGAATACGGCCTCATCGCCGCCGCCCTCGCGGTCGCCATCGTCACGGTCGTGGTCGGCGTCGGCACGCGCTATGGCAGCGTGCCGGCCGCCAACCCGATCACCGCCACCGAGGCGGCGCTGCGCTGATCAGCCCATGAGGGGCGCGCGGCGCCTCGGGACCACGGCGCGCGAGACCAGCAGCTTGTCCACGCGCCTTCCATCCATGTCGACCACTTCGAAGCGCCAGCCCAGGGCCTCGAAGACGGCGCCCTCCTCCGGCAGCGCCTTCAGCTCGTGCAGCACGAAGCCCGCCGCGGTGTGGAAGCCGGCATCGTGCGGGATGCGGATGCCGAGCGCGTCCGCCAGCTCGTCGATCGGCGTCGAGCCGGCGACCAGATAGCTGCCGTCGGTACGCTCCACCATGTCGGGCTTGGCGTGTCCCGCCTCGTCGAGCACCACCGAGCCGGCGATGGCGTCGAGCAGGTCGGCCGGGGTGAGGATGCCGACCATCGAGCCATATTCGTCGACCACCAGCGCCAGCGGCGATTCCGCGTGGCGCAGCACCTTCATCGCGTCGAGCGCGCCGGCGGTCTCCACCAGCACCGCCGCCGGCTTCACGAAGCGGCGGGGGTCCGGCGTCTCGCCGTCGAGATAGGCTTCCAGCAGGTCGCGGATGTCGATGACGCCGACGCTCTCCTCCGGCGTGCCCTCGCAGGCCGGCATGCGGGTGTGGCCGGTCTCGCGGATGGTCCGGCGCACCTCGTCGGGATCGTCGGTGAGGTCGATCCAGTCGACATCGGTGCGCGGCGTCATCACCGCGCGCACCGGCCGGTCGGCGAGGCGCATGACGCCGGCGATCATCCGGCGCTCGTCCGGGTCGATCACGCCGGCGGTCTCCGCCTCGGCGACGATGGCGCGGATCTCCTCGTCGGTGACGTTGTTCTCGTCGCCCTTGCCGTGCTCGCCGAGCAGGCGCAGCACGACGCGCGAGGAGATGTCGAGCAGCCACACGGCCGGCGCGGCGATGCGCGAGAGCAGCATCATGCCCGGCGCGACGAGGCTCGCCAGCCTCTCCGGGCTCTGCAGCGCCAGGCGCTTGGGGATCAGCTCGCCGATGATCAGCGAGACATAGGTGATCGCCGCCACCACGATGGAATAGCCGAGACCGCCCGCGAGGCCCGGCGCCACGCCGCGCCCCTGCAGCCACTGGCCCAGCATCTCGCCGAGCGTGGCGCCGGAGAAGGCGCCGGCGAGGATGCCGATCAGCGTGATGCCGATCTGCACGGTGGACAGGAAGCGGCCGGGATCGGCGGCGAGCCCCAGCGCGATTCGGGCGCCGCGCGAGCCGTTGTCGGCCATGGCGCGCAGACGGGCGGGACGGGCGGAAACGACGGAGAGCTCGGCCATGGCGAGAACGCCGTTGATCAGCACGAGCAGGATAACGACAGCGATTTCAAACAGGGGCATGGGTGACGGGGAATATCCTCTTGTCCGGTATTATGTAGCACGGATGCCGCCATTCTCCACATTGACCCTCGCGCGCCGTGACCGGGCCCCGGTTTGACGCCCGTCGCGCAGGCGCCTAGAAGCGCCGGAAACCCGTCCCTTCCGCCGGCGAGCTGCGATGTCCTTCAATACTTTCGGCCATCTTTTCCGGGTGACGACCTTCGGCGAGAGCCACGGCCCGGCCATTGGCGGCGTGATCGACGGCTGCCCGCCCGGCCTGCGCTTCCGGCTGGAGGACGTGCAGGCGGCGCTCGACCGGCGGCGCCCCGGCCAGTCGCGCTTCACCACCCAGCGGCGCGAGCCGGACGAGGTGAAGATCCTCTCCGGCACGCTGGCGGAGGAGGACGGCACGCTCGTCTCCACCGGCACGCCGATCGCCCTGCTGATCGAGAATGTCGACCAGCGCTCCAAGGACTATTCGGCGATCTCCGAAAGCTACCGCCCCGGCCATGCGGACTATGCCTATGACGTGAAGTACGGCCTGCGGGACCATCGCGGCGGCGGGCGCTCCTCGGCGCGCGAGACCGCGGTGCGCGTCGCCGCCGGCGCCATCGCCGCCCGGGTGCTGCCCGGCGTCACCATCACCGGCGCGCTGGTGCAGATGGGCGAGATCGGCATCGACCGGGCGAACTGGGACGACGCCGAGATCGGCCGCAACCCGTTCTTCTGCCCGGACGCGAAGGCGGCCGCGCGCATGGCCGACTATCTCGACGGCATCCGCAAGGCGGGCTCCTCGGTCGGCGCGGTCGTCGAGGTGGTGGCCGAGGGCGTGCCGCCGGGCCTCGGCGCGCCGATCTACGGCAAGCTGGACGCCGACCTCGCGAGCGCGCTGATGAGCATCAACGCGGTGAAGGGCGTGGAGATCGGCGAGGGCTTCGCCAGCGCCACGCTGACCGGCGAGGACAATGCCGACGAGATGCGCATGGGCAATGACGGCCGCCCCGTCTTCCTCGCCAACCATGCCGGCGGCATTCTCGGGGGCATCTCCACCGGCCAGCCGGTGGTGGCGCGCTTCGCGGTGAAGCCGACCTCCTCCATCCTCACGCCCCGCCGCACGGTGACGCGCCACGGCGAGGACGCGGAGATCGTCACCAAGGGCCGGCACGACCCGTGCGTGGGCATCCGCGCCGTGCCGGTGGGCGAGGCCATGGTCGCCTGCGTGCTGGCGGACCATTTCCTGCGCCATCGCGGGCAGGTCGGCACCCCGCCGGCATGGCCCTTCCCGCGCTGAGGTTCCGGCGCATTTTCAGTATTGCTGAAATGCGCGCGACGAATTTCATTGCCACTGAATAAACCTCGTCCTATCGTCCCGTCATGAAACTCGCGGACTGGCTCGCCACGACCGGCACGACGCGCAGCGCCTTTGCGCGCGCCGCCGGCCTGTCGCCCGCCAGCATCACCGCGCTGTGCAAGGACGAAACGGCCTGGGTCTCCCGGGAAGCGGGCGCGCGCATCGCGGCCGCCACCGGCGGCGCGGTGACGCCGAACGACTTTCTCGGGCTCGATAGCGTGGAGGTGGCATTCATGAGCGACAATCTGCAGGCCCGCGTCGAAGAGGCCATCGAAGCCTTCGCCCGCGGCGAGATGCTGGTCGTCACCGACGACGACGACCGCGAGAACGAGGGCGACCTCATCCTCGCCGCCAGCCACGCGACGCCCGAGAAGCTCGCCTTCATCGTGCGCCACACCTCCGGCATCGTCTGCACCCCGCTCAGTGCCGAGCACGCCAAGCGGCTGCGGCTCAACCCGATGGTGACGGACAACGACGCCCCGCATTCGACCGCCTTCACCATCTCGGTGGACTATCGCCACGGCACCACCACCGGCATCTCCGCCGAGGACCGCACCGCCACCGTGCGGGCGCTCGCCAATCCCAATGCCGGCGCCGCCGATTTCGTCCGCCCCGGCCACATCTTCCCGCTGATCGCCAAGGAAGGCGGCGTGCTCATGCGCTCGGGCCACACCGAGGCGGCCGTCGACCTCTGCAAGCTCGCCAACATGGAGCCGGTCGGCGTCATCTGCGAGCTTGTCAACGACGACGGCACGGTGATGCGCGGCCCGCGGGTCGCCGAGTTCGCGAGCACCCACAAGCTCACCCGCATCTCGGTGGCCGACCTCATCGCCTATCGCCAGCTGCGCGAAAAGCTGGTCAGCCGCACCGCCGAATTCGCCGCCCCCACCGTGGTCGGCGAGATGCACGGCATCTCCTATGTCACGCCCTTCGAGCCGGTGAACCACATCGCGCTGGTGCACGGGAAGATCGGCGACGGGCGCGACGTGCTGGTGCGCCTGCACCGCGCCGACCCGATCGCCGACGTGTTCACCGGCGGCAAGGCGATCCGCGCCTCGCTGGAGCGCATCAAGGCGGAAGGGCGCGGCGTGCTGGTCTATCTGCGCGACGGCACCACGGGCGTTCCGGCCTCCACCGTCGGCGACGAGGAGAAGATCGAGAGCGCCAAGCTGCGCGACCAGAACTGGCGCGAGGTCGGCCTCGGCGCGCAGATCCTGCGCGACCTCGGCATCTCGTCGATCCGCCTGCTCGCCTCCCGCGCGCGCACCTATGTCGGCGTCGCCGGCTTCGGCATCGAGATCAGCGGCACCGAGACGCTGGACGTCTGATCCGGCGGCCTTGCGGGCCCCCTTGCCGGTATCTTCCCGGCGCCTTCCCTTGAGGAAATCCGCTCACGCGAATGGCATTGCGTGGGCGCACCTGCCCGCAATTTCGACTTCAGGCCCCCCGCCGGCCGTGTCACCATGAATGTGACGCGTCTCTGACACGTCGAGGTCCCGTCACCGACGGAGGTCGCGATGTCGCGTGTGCGTGTGTGGCTGGCGCTGGCCGCGTTGCTGTTGGCGGTGCCGGCGGGTGGACGTGCCTGGGCCGACGATCAGGTCGACGTCGAGCTGGTGCTGGCGGTCGACGTTTCCTACTCGATGGACCTCGACGAGCTCGCGCTCCAGCGCGAGGGCTACATGAAGGCCGTCACCTCCCCCGAGTTCCTCAACGCGCTGAAGCTCGGCCCCAATGGCCGCGTCGCCATCGCCTATGTCGAATGGGCCGGCGTCGAGGAGCAGAAGCTGGTGGTCGACTGGACCTTCATCAGCGGCCCGAAGGACGCGGAAGCCTTCGCCCGGGCGATCGGCGGCGCGCCGCTGCGCCGCGTCTACCGCACCTCGATCTCCGGGGCGATGGAGTTCAGCGCCGGGCTGATCGAGCACAACGCGATCAGGGGCCTGCGCCGCGTCATCGACATTTCCGGCGACGGCACCAACAACCAGGGTCCGCTGGTCGACGCCACCCGCGACGACGTGGTCGGGCGCGGCATCACCATCAACGGCCTGCCCTTGATGCTGAAGGAAGCGGCGGGCTCGATGCTCGATATCGACCAGCTCGACATCTATTACGAGGACTGCGTGATCGGCGGCCCCGGCGCCTTCGTCATCCCGGTGCGCGGCCCGCATGAATTCGCCGACGCCATCAAGACCAAGCTGGTGCTGGAGATCGCCGGCGTGGTGCCGCCCAAACCGCAGCTCGTCCACCGCGCCGCCGACGCCACCCGCGTCTCCTGCGCGGTCGGCGAGCGCATGTGGATGGAGCGCTGGGGGAACTGAACCCTAGCGCCGGAACACCCCGACCAGCTCCACATGGGCGGAATAGAGGAACTGGTCGACCGGCGTCACATGCTCCAGCCGGTAGCCGCCCTCGGTCAGGATCGCGGCGTCGCGGGCGAAGGTGACGGGATCGCAGGAGACGCCGACCACCAGCGGCACGGCGCTGGCGGCGAGCTGGCGCGCCTGCGCCTCCGCGCCCTGCCGCGGCGGATCGAACACCGCCGCGTCGAGGCCCTTCATCTCCTGCGCCAGCAGCGGGCGGCGGAACAGGTCGCGCACCTCCGCCGTCACCGGCTTCAGCCCGGCCACGCCGCGCGTCGCCTTGAGGAGCGCTTCGACCGCGGGAGCGGAGGATTCGTAAGCCGCGACCCGCGCCCGCTCCGCAAGGCGCAGCCCGAAGGTGCCGACGCCCGAGAACAGGTCGGCGATCCGGCCGGCGCCGGACAGCGCCTCCGTCACCAGCGCCGCCAGGGCCGCCTCGCCCGCCGCCGTCGCCTGCAGGAAGGAGCCCGGCGGCAGCACGACGCGGGCGCGGCCCATGGTGACGAGCGGCGGCTCGCGCTGCAGCACCAGTTCGCCGTGCCGGGTGAGTCGGGCGAGACGGTGCTGGCCGGCGACCTCGGCCAGCGCGGCGATGCGGTCCGGCTTCAGGGGACCGCTGCCGCGCACGTCCATGTCGAGGCCGGTCTCGGTCGCCGTCACCTGAATGTCGAGCGGCTTGGCGAGCGGCGCCAGCACCTGCGCCACCGCCCAGGACGCCTTGAGCGCGCCGTCGAGGGCAGGTGCGAGTATCGGGCAGGCGTCGATGGCGACGATGGCGTGGCTGCGGCGCCCCGCATAGCCCACGGCGAGCAGGTCGCGCCCCTTCGGCGCATTGCCGCCGGTGCCGCGCGCATGGAACACCGCGCGCCGCCGCCCCTCGCCATGGGCGGGCACGAGCGGAGCGATCTGCGGCGCGAGCCCGACGCGCGCAAGCGCGTCCACGACCAGCTCGCGCTTCCAGACCTGATAGGGCGCGGCGGCCCAGTGCTGAAGCGCGCAGCCGCCGCAGACGCCGAAATGCCGGCAGACCGGCTCGATCCGCTCCGGGCTCGGCGTCACCACCTCCACGAGCCGCCCGCGGTCGTTCTGGCGCTCGGCCTCCACCACTTCGCCGGCCAGCGTCAGCGGCACATAGACCGGCCCCTGCGGCGTCTCGGCAATGCCGTCGCCGCGATGGCCGAGATGGTCGATGGTGAACAGCGTCCCGCTCATCGGCGGCACGCTCCTGCCATGCGCCATGCAATATTATGTATTGTCGAAATATTTATTCCGTTCAATTCATCTACCTTCTGAAGTAAACCTGATTCCCACATCGAATTGCTGTATCGTTCCCTCGGCTGATTCCGATTCTTAAAATAGTCAGCCTCATTTACTTAGCAAGCGCACATAATAATAAGTTGCGCAGCACACGCAAAGGGGAAATGGATGTCGCTTATCTCGGCACTTGCAATCAGTGTCGGCGTCCTGGGGGGCGTCGCCACCTGGCTCTTCCTCGGCCCTCTGGCCGGGGGCCTGCAGATCTGGGCCGCGTTCATCGCCTGGGCCTGCTTCTTCCACTGCGGCGGCAAGGAAGCCGGACTGAAGGCCACCGTCATGGCCAACATCGCCGGCGCCGTCATGGCATGGCTGACGCTGCTCGCGGTCAGTCGCGGCGGCCTCGGCGAAAGCCTCGGCCTGCCGCTCTGGGCCGGCATCTGCGTCGGCGTCGGCGTGCTGGTGATGATCCTGCTCGCCAACATACCGGCCTTCGCCGCCATTCCGGCGCTGGTCTACGGCTTCGCCGCCACGGCCGGCTACGCGCTGCTGGCCACCGACGGGCTGGCCAGCCTCACCGCCGCGAGCCTCGGCAATCCGCTGGTGACCATCATCCTGTCGATGATCGTCGGCGGCGCCTTCGGCTACGTCTCGGAAAAGGTCGCCGGCGCGCTGGTCGCCAGCGGCCACACGCGCCACGCCGCCTGAGCGGCGCGGAAGCGACGGCGAATACGACGCGGGCGGCCCTATTCCGCCCGCGTCGCCACGATCAGGCTCTCCTCATTGCCGTCGCCGCCGAGAATGGGCGAGACGAGCCGGTGCGTCACCCGCCAGCCCCGCGCCGCGAGCAGCCCCGCGACGCGCCCGGCCGCCTCTTCCCGCGCGGCGGCGTCCTTCACGATGCCCCCCTTTGAGAGCCGGTCGCGGCCGACCTCGAATTGCGGCTTCACCAGCGCCACCAGATGCGCGCCCGGCGCCGCATGGGCGAGCGCGGCCGGCAGCACCTGATCCAGCGAGATGAAGGACACGTCTATGGCGACGATGCCCGCCGGCGGCACCTCGCCGGGCGCAACGTCGCGGATGTCCGTCTCCTCGCGCGAGACGACGCGCGGATCGGCGCGCAGCCGCGCATGGAGCTGGTCGCGCCCGACATCGACCGCATGCACCCGCGCAGCGCCGCGCGCCAGCAGCACCTGCGTGAAGCCGCCGGTGGACGACCCCACGTCGAGCGCCTCCAGCCCGGCCACGGAAAGACCCGCCGCGTCGAGCGCGGCTTCCAGCTTGAGGCCGGCGCGGGAGACCCATTCATAGGCTTCGCGCGCCTCGATCACCGCCTCGGTGGAAATCGTCTCGGAGGGCTTGGCGACCCGTCGCCCGTCCGCCGTCACCAGACCGGCGGCGATGGCGGCCTGCGCCCGCGCGCGGCTGTCGAACAGCCCGCGCTCGACCAGCACGCGGTCGGCGCGCTCGCGGACGGGATGCTCGCGGGCGGGGCGCTCGCGGGCGCCGGACGGCCCCGCCGCGGATTTCGAACGGTCGGCCTTCATCGCCGCGTCCGGCGGCTCAGCCGCGGCGCAGGGCGAGAGCGGCGTCTTCCTCGCGCCCCAGCGCGCCGAACACCCCGCGTACGATGCCCTCGACGTCGAGGCCCGCCTCGCTCAGCTGGGCGGACGGCGCGTCCTGCTCGATGAAGCGGTCCGGCAGCGCCAGCGCGCGCACCTTCAGCCCCCGGTCGAGCGCACCGGCCTCGGCGAGCAGCGTCAGCACATGGCTGCCGAAGCCGCCGACCGCGCCTTCCTCGACCACCACCAGCACCTCGTGCTCGCGCGCCAGCCGCAGCACCAGATCGCGGTCGATCGGCTTGGCAAAGCGCGCATCGGCGACCGTCGTCGACAGGCCGAAGCCGGCCAGTTGCTCGGCGGCGACAAGGCAGGGGGCGAGCCGGGTGCCGAGCGACAGCAGCGCGATCTTCGAACCCTCGCGCACGATACGCCCGCGCCCGATCTCCAGCGGCACGCCATGCTCGGGCCGTTCGACGCCGACGCCCTCGCCGCGCGGATAGCGGAAGGCGATGGGGCCCTCGTCATAGGCGGCGGCGGTCGCCACCATGTGCACCAGCTCGGCCTCGTCGGCGGCGGCCATCACCACCATGCCCGGCAACGTGGCGAGCATCGGCACGTCGAAGGCGCCGACATGGGTGGCGCCGTCCGCGCCCACCAGTCCCGCGCGGTCGATGGCGAAGCGCACCGGCAGGCGCTGGATCGCCACGTCATGGACGATCTGGTCGTAGGCGCGCTGCAGGAAGGTCGAGTAGATCGCGCAGAACGGCTTGAAGCCTTCCGTCGCGAGGCCCGCCGCGAAGGTCACGGCGTGCTGCTCGGCGATGCCGACGTCAAAGGTGCGCGCGGGGAAGACCTGACCGAACAGGTCGAGCCCGGTGCCCGCCGGCATGGCGGCGTTGATGGCGACGATGCGCTCGTCCCGCCGCGCCTCGTCGATCAGGCTCTCGGCGAAGACGCTGGTGTAGCTCGGCGCGTTGGAGGCGGCCTTCTTCTGCGTGCCGGTAGCGACGTCGAAGCGCTGCACGCCGTGATACTTGTCGGCCGAGGCTTCCGCCGGCGGATAGCCCTTGCCCTTCTGGGTGACGACATGCACCAGCACCGGGCCGGTCGGCGCGTCGCGCACATTGCGCAGCACGGGCAGCAGGTGGTCGAGATTGTGCCCGTCGATCGGCCCGACATAGTAGAAGCCGAGCTCCTCGAACAGCGTGCCGCCGGTCCAGAAGCCGCGCGCGAACTCCTCCGCCTGCGCCGCCTTCTTGCCGAGGAAGCGCGGCAGGGCGCGGGTGAGCTGCTTGGCGCTCTCGCGCAGCGTGCGGTAGGTCGGGCCGGAGATCAGCCGGGCGAGATAGGCCGACATGGCGCCCACCGGCGGGGCGATCGACATGTCGTTGTCGTTGAGGATGACGATGAGGCGGGAATCCATCGCCCCGGCATTGTTCATCGCCTCATAGGCCATGCCGGCGGACATGGCGCCGTCGCCGATGACGCAGACCACGTTGCGCTGGGTGCCGGCGAGGTCGCGCGCCACCGCCATGCCGAGCCCGGCCGAGATGGAGGTGGAGGAGTGGCCGGCGCCGAAGGGATCGTACGCGCTCTCGGCGCGGTTGGTGAAGCCGGACAGCCCGCCGCCCTGGCGCAGCGTGCGGATGCGCTCGCGCCGGCCGGTGAGAATCTTGTGCGGGTAGCACTGGTGCCCGACGTCCCAGATCAGCCGGTCGTTCGGCGTATCGAAGACATGGTGCAGGGCCACGGTCAGCTCGACGACGCCGAGCCCGGCGCCGAGATGGCCGCCGGTGA
Source organism: Starkeya nomas (assembly GCF_902703545.1). NCBI lineage: Bacteria > Pseudomonadati > Pseudomonadota > Alphaproteobacteria > Hyphomicrobiales > Xanthobacteraceae > Starkeya > Starkeya nomas. The sequence goes on along the minus strand of NZ_CACSAS010000001.1, from coordinate 4,434,826 downwards.
CGGACACCGCGTCGATCATCTCCTCGCGCAGTTCCGCGGCGAGCTGGGGAAGCTGGTCCTCGGGCAACCGACGCAGATCGGCAGGCTCGCGGATCGTGTCGAGTAGCGGCGTCGAGGGGCGGGTCAAGAACGGCTCCGAAAACTCATTCGCCGGAAGCGACGATCATGCGCAACGCGATCAGGTGCACCCTGCTCCTGTGCAACGATCGTGCCCGGGGCGAAGTTCAACGGCATACACAAAGGTCGCAGGCGGTGCAACGAAAGCCCGTTCCCCGCGCGCCAATGTGATGCCCGGCGCAACAGAATGTGGAGACCCGCGCCCCCGCCTGCACGAGGATTGGCCTCCCGGCGCGGCTTCCATTAGAAACGCCAGCATGAATCTGGCGCCGACCATTGTGACCGAGGAAAGCCAAGAGGAAAACCGCACGGCCGCCGGGCCGGCCTGGCGGCGGCTGGTGATGTTCTTTCCCGGTCACGACCCGACCGACATGGACTACCACCACGCCCGCTTCGCCTATCAGGCCAAGCTGTTCGGCGATCTCTGGTCCGTCGGCACGAAGGTGACGGGCCGCCTCGACGACGACCGCCAGCCCTATGCCCGCTGGGAGGTCGACAGCCTCGGCGCCAACTGGGCGACCCACACCGACTATCGCCTGCTGCGCTGGGAGGACATCGTGGTCGAGCTCGACGAGCGGCCCGACCCGGTGCGGCTGTGGCAGGGTTTCGGCGGGCTGTGGGATTTCCTGCGCGGCGGCGCGGCGCGCGGCTATTTCCGCGCCAGCCCGCGCTACGGCCTGTTCTTCTTCTTCCCCTATGTCATCGTCGGGCTATTCGCGGTCGCGGGCGGGCTCGCCGGCTGGGGCGCCGGCTGGGCGGCGGGGCATATCCTGCCGTCGGTCCTCGCCTGGGCGCTCGGCCTCGCGGTCGGCGTCGGCGTCTTCTTCGGGCTGTTCCACCGGCCCGGGCGCGACTGGCGCCTCCATCAGGCGCTCGACGACTGGGACCTCGCGCGGGACTACCTGCACGACGACACGCCCGAGCTCGACGCGCGGCTCGACCGCTTCGCCGAGGTGCTGCTGGAAGAGGCCCGCTCCGGCGCGCATGACGAGATCCTGCTCGTCGGCCACAGCCTCGGCGCGACGCTGATCCTCGGCGTGCTCGACCGGGCGCTCGACCGCGATCCCGCCTTCGCCGCCGGACGCACGCGCATCGGCCTGCTGACCTGCGGCGCGACCATTCCCAAGCTCGCCTTGCACGCCCGCGGCGCCAAGGTGCGCCGGCAGGCCGAGCGCATCTCCGCCTTGCCCGAGCTGCGCTGGGCGGAGTACCAGGCGCGGCACGACAGCATCAATTTCTACAAGTTCCACCCGGTCACGCTCCAGCCCACCGCCTTCGAGGCGCCGGAGCCGCGCGAGCCGCAGCTGCGCAACGCCAATCTCAAGGAGATGCTGTCGCCGGAGAAGCTGCACCGGCTGCGCTGGAAGGCGATGCGCCTGCACTACCAGTTCCTGCTCGCCAATGAGCGGCGGGCTCCCTACGACTACTTCATGTTCATCCTCGGCCCGCTGCCCTTCGCCGAGATCACCTCGCGGCCGGAAGGGCCCATGGTCCGCTTCGCGCCGGACGGCTCCCTCGTGCCCGAACCCCCGGTCGAGCAACCCACGGACGCTTCATGAACCTTCTCGTCGCCGCCAAGATCGTCTGGGCCGTGGGCACCGTCGGCTGGTACGTCATCCGCATCCCGTTCGAGCGCAAGGTGAAGCGCGAGCGCGTCGTCGACGTGCGCGACCGCGTGCGCGAGCTGGTGCTGCTCTCCTGCTCGACGCTCGGCCTCGGCATCGTGCCGCTGTTCTGGGCGACCTCGAAGCTGTTCGACTTCGCGAACTACCCCTATTCGGTGGTGCAGTTCGCCCTCGGCACCCTCACCTTCGCCGCCGCGCTCTGGCTGTTCCGCCGCACCCACAAGGACCTCGGCAAGAACTGGTCGGTGACGCTGGAGATCAAGGACAAGCACAAGCTGATCACCGAGGGCGTGTACCGCCATGTGCGCCATCCGATGTACTCGGCCTTCTTCCTGTGGGCGCTGGCGCAGCTCATCCTGATCCCCAACTGGATCGCCGGCCCGGCCGGCTTCGTCGGCTTCGGCATCCTCTATGCCTTCCGCGTCGGGCGGGAGGAGAAGATGATGCTCGACACCTTCGGCGAGGAATACCGCGCCTACAGCGCCCGCACCGCCCGCCTCATACCCGGCGTGTACTAAGGCGGGCCGACATCATCCGCACAGACGCACGCCGGCGAACCCGCCGGCCGCGATGTCCGTGCACAGGCCCGACCACTGGCACCCCTGACAGGCCGTGCGGATCGCCCCGGCGGCGAAGGCCGCGCGCAGCGCCGCCACGCGGACGGGATCGAGCGTGAAGCTCTCGCCCGACGCCAGCGGCCGGCCGAGCAGCGCCGCGACGTCGGCCAATGCCTGCATGTCTCGCTCGCGGACACTGGCGTTGCGGCAGTGGTGGCCGGGCTCGCCCAGCATCGGGGCGCAGATGTCGTCCGGCCCCTCGACCAGCTCCGCCGCCTCGCCGGCGTTCAGCCGCGCGACGATGCGCCGGTAATTGGCGGTGAAGGCGGGCGTGTAGCCCTTGCCGATGAAGGTCAGCAGGCAGAGCAGATGGTGGGCGCGCAGGCGTATCGTCATGCGCGTATCGTCATGCGCGAACCGTCATGAGCAGGGCGTCATGAGCGGGCGTGGCGGCGCACCGGCGGCTATTCGCCGTCGAGCGGCTGGGTGCCGGCCGGGCGGCCGTCGGCGCCGAGGGTGATCTTCTCCACCCGCGCCTCGGCGTCCTTCAGCAGCGCGTCGCAGCGCGCCTTCAGCGCCTCGCCGCGGGCATAGAGCGAGATCGACTCCTCCAGCGGGACATTGCCGCCCTCGAGCTTGGCGACGATGGCTTCAAGCTCGGCCAGCGCCTTCTCGAAGCTCAGCGCGTTCACGTCGGCCACATCGGTCATCGCGTTCTCCCATGAGTCGCGCCCCTTATACAGGCTGGAGCGCGCCGTCTCACCCCTCAGCCGCGCATCAGCGCCATAAGCGGCGTCAGCCGCGCATCAGCGCCATGACATGGGCGGAGGCGGAGCGCGCCAGCCCTTCGAGGTCGTAGCCGCCTTCCAGCACCGAGACGATCCTGCCGCCGCAATGCTTGTCGGCGACGTCCATCAGCTTGCGCGTGACCCAGGTGAAATCGTCTTCCAGCAGGTTGATGTTGGCGAGCGGGTCGCGCGCATGCGCGTCGAAGCCGGCGGAGATGATCAGCAGTTCCGGCCCGAAGGCGTTGAGGCGCGGCAGGATGCGGCTCTCGAACGCCTCGCGGAAATGCTCGCCGGCATCGCCCGAGCGCAGCGGCGCGTTGACGACGTTGTCGGTGGTGCCGCGCTCGCCGACCGAGCCGGTGCCGGGAAAGAGCGGCATCTGGTGCGTCGAGGCGTAGAGCACGCTCGGGTCCGACCAGAAGATCTCCTGCGTGCCGTTGCCGTGATGCACGTCGAAATCGACGATGGCGACGCGCCCGATGCCGTGCACCTTCTGCGCGTGGCGGGCCGCGATGGCGACGTTGTTGAACAGGCAGAAGCCCATCGGCGTGCGGGTCTCGGCATGGTGCCCCGGCGGGCGCATGGAGACGAAGGCATTGTCGACCTTGCCGGTCAGCACCTCGTCGACGCCGAGCACCGAGCCGCCGACGCCGCGCCAGATCGCCTCGCCGGTGCCGGGCGACAACACCGTGTCGCCGTCGATGCGTACCAGCCCCTCATTCGGCATCGCCTCTTCCAGCGCTGCGACGAAATCCTCGGGATGCACGCGCACGATATCCTCGCGCTCACCGAGCGGCGCCTGCTCGCGGGCGAGGGTGGCGAAGGCCTCGCCCTCGAAGACGCGGTTGAGCACCCGCACCCGGTCCGGCCGCTCGGGATGGCCGGCGGGCGTGAGGTGTTCGAGGCAGGCGTCATGCGCGATCAGCAGCGTGGTCATGGCGTTCCCTAGGTCTTTCCGTCGTTCGTTCTTAATTGGCCGTTGGTGGACGATATGCCACCCCGCCGCCGGGGGCCAGCGCGGGGGCGCGCGACGCCGGCGTTTTCCCGGACCGGCCGGTCGCCCGCCCGTGCCGTTGACCCGCCGGGCCGGACATCCTATCCGAACGCGCCTGATCGGGAGAAGCAAGTGAGCCATCCGGCCGAGACCATGACGCGCACCACAAGGATGCTGGCGGCGGACGCCGCCGGCATCGCCGAGGCCGCGCGCGTGCTGGCCGCCGGCGGGCTGGTGGCGCTGCCCACCGAGACCGTCTACGGCCTCGCCTGCGACGCCACCGACCCGCGCGCCGTCGCCAGCCTCTACGCCGCCAAGGGCCGGCCCAGCTTCAACCCGCTGATCGCCCATGTGCCGGATGTCGAGGCGGCGCGCCGCGTCGGTGTTCTCACCCCGGCGGCCGAACTGCTGGCCACCCGCTTCTGGCCGGGCCCGCTGACGCTGGTCGTGCCGGCCTTCGAGGGCGCGACCTGCGCGCTCGCCCGCGCCGGCCTCGCCAGCGTCGCCATCCGCGTGCCCGCCCATGAGGTGGCGCAGGCGGTGCTGCGGGCGGCCGGTCGCCCCATCGCCGCGCCGAGCGCCAACCGCTCCGGCCATGTCTCCCCCACCAGCGCCGCGCATGTGCGGGCCGATCTCGACGGGCGCATCGACCTCATCCTCGATGCCGGGCCCTGCCCGGTCGGGGTGGAATCCACCATCCTCGACTGCACCGGCGACGTGCCGGTGATGCTGCGCCCCGGCGGCCTGCCGCGCGAGGCGATCGAGGCGGCGCTGGGCGCCCCGCTGGCGAGCCCCGCCATCCGCTCCCCGGAAGGGCCCGGCAGCGAGACCGCGCCGCTGGCGCCGGGCATGCTCGCCTCGCATTACGCCCCCGCCGCCCCCGTGCGGCTCGGCGCGCGGGAGGTGAAGCCCGGCGAGGCCCTGCTCACCTTCGCCGGCGCGCATCCGCCGGGCTTCGAGCAGGCCGTGGCCTATCGCGACCTCAGCCCGTCGGGCGATCTGGTCGAGGCCGCCGCCAATCTCTTCGCCCATCTGCGCGATCTCGACCGGGCGGGAGCCGCCGCCATCGCGGTGGTGCCGCTGCCGCGCCACGGGCTCGGTGAGGCCATCGCCGACCGCCTGCGTCGCGCAGCCGCACCCCGCTGACCACCTCCGGCCGGCCGCCCGGTCAAGTAAAAGGGCGTCGCGCTGCGTTTTTCCTCGCTCTGACGGTAGGTCATTAACGCTCGGGCAAGGTTAATACGCGACAACCATAGAGCTGGGGCGCGCGAGGTCTTGCCTGTCACCGACAGGTCACTCCGCAGCCAAACGTTTGTGTCGTTGTTGCGTAGGCGTCGGGTCGACATGCAGATCTCCACGCGTGTTCGAAGCTGGGGGACGAAAGGCGGGCTCCTGCTGCTCCTGCTGGCGGGCGGCAGCACCTCCATCGGCTTCCAGGACATTCTCGGCCGCATGGCGCGCCAGCCGGACGTCACCGAGCGCGCGCGCATCTCCATTCTCGGCGGACCGCTCCACACGCTGAAGGCCTCGACCTTCGCCTGGCCGTCGGCTTCCGCCCTGCTCTCCGGCTCGGCCATCCCCACCCCTCCGGCGGCCAGCCTCGCCATCGACATCAACCGCGACACCAAGGCCGACCGTCTCGCCCTCGACGCCGACGAGCGGCTGGAGGCCGATCCGCTGGCCGGCGCGGGCGATCCCACCCCCGCGAGCCTTGCCGGCAGCGGCACCGCCAGCCCGGCGACGGGCGCCACCGGAACGGCGACGACCGGCGCCGGCACCGGCGCGACGGACGTCTTTGCCGGTGCGGGTAGCGACCCCTATGAGGATGCCGACGACGAGGCGGGCGCCGACATCGCCGCCATCGAGGCACACGGCCTCTATTCCGTGCCGGCCGGCGATCCCACAGGCGATCCCACCCAGCTTGAGGACAACGGCCCGGCCATCGGGCTCGGCACCGGCGAGACCGACATCTCCGTGCCGGGCGACGGCGCGCTGGCCGCGCTGGGCGAGGACGGCGAGCCGGCCGGACGCGCCTCTTACGAGCTCGACCCCGCTCTGCCGCTCTACCGCCAGAACGTCTTCATCTTCGGGCTCGATCAGGCGGCGCTGCCGCCGCAGCCCTTCCTGCACCGTGCACCCGGCGAGCGAGCGCCCATGCCGGGCGAGAGCGGCACCACCACGGCGGCCAAGTCGGATGCCGAGCCGGGCGAGGAGGACGCCCCCCGCCTCGCACGCGGACCCAGCCCGGCGGACCGGCTCGGCCTTTCCGGCAAGCGGCGCGACCGGGCGGAGAAATGCCTCGCCGAAGCCGTCTATTTCGAAAGCCGCGGCGAACCGAAGCGCGGGCAGGTCGCGGTGGCGCAGGTGGTGATGAACCGCGTCTTCTCCGGCTACTACCCCTCGGACATCTGCCGCGCCGTCTACCAGAACGCCAATCGCCGCTTCGCCTGCCAGTTCACCTTCGCCTGCGACAACATCCGCGACGTGGTGACCGAGCCCAGCCTGTGGAAGCAGGCGCAGGAGATCGCCGCCGATATGCTGGACGGGCTGGTGTGGGACGAGAAGGTGGGCCGCGCGACGCACTATCACGCGCGCTCGGTGCGGCCGAACTGGATCCGCGAGATGCGCAAGCTCGACCGCATCGGCGAGCACACCTTCTACCGCCCGCGCCGCTGGACGAGCTGAGGATTTCCTCGCCGCAGCGTCCCTCGAAGGAACGTCATGCCCGGACGTGTTCCGGGCATCCACGTCTTCTTCCTCCCAGACCCCCCAGCAAAGTCGTGGATGGCCGGGTCAAGCCCGGCCATGACGTTGGTCCCCGATCAAGCCATCTTCCCTTCATACCGTCATCCCGGACGGCCGAGAATCGATCCGGGATCGCGGGCAGAATGGAGAGCGGTCCCGGCTCTCCGCTACGCGGAGCCTGCCCCTGGGCTTGCCGGAGGCAAGACCCGAGGGGCCGGGATGACGCCAACTTCACCTTTCCCCGTTGGGCAGAGGTCGCTGCGCTGCGGCGGGTGAGGAGCGACGCGATCGGGGAGCCATAGAAGCCCCCCCCCCCTCACCCCAGCCCTCTCCCCGCGGGGAGAAGGAGCCCGGCATCGCCCAGGGAACGTCATGCCCAGACCTGTTCCGGACATCCGCGTCTTCTCTTCAGGACCGGCCCGGCGACGTCGCGGGTGAGCGGGCCGAGCCTGCCACCCGCGACTTCCCATACCCCGAAACGAAAATGCCCGGCGCGAGGCCGGGCATTCCGTAATTCGTGTCTGCCGGACGAGGCTCAGTTGAGCTTCGACTTCACCTCGGCGACCGCCGAGCTCAGTACCCGGTCGGCGGTGTCGCCGATGACCTGGGCGGCGAGCAGCGCCTCGGAGGCCTTCACGGCCGCATCGGCGGCGGCGGCCTTCACATCCGCGAGCGCCTGCGCCTCGGCCTGGGCGATCTTCTGCTCGGCCATCTTGGTGCGGCGGGCGATCATGTCCTCCAGCTTGGCCTTGCTCTCGGAGGCGAGACGCTCGGCTTCCGCCTTGGCGGTGGTGATGATCGCCTCGGCCTCGGCCTCGGCCTCGCGCTGGCGGCGCTTGTACTCGGCGACGAGCTTCTGCGCCTCTTCCTTCAGCTTGCGGGCCTCTTCCAGCTCCTGCCGGATGCGCTCGCCGCGGGCGTCGAGCTTGGCGGTGATGCCGGAGAACGCGCCGTACTTGGCGAGGATCCCGATGAAGATGATGAAGGCGACGGCGACCCAGAAAGTATCGCTACCCATGGTGCGCTCCTCAGCCCTTGATGGCGGTGTCGACCGCCTCTTCGACCGACTTGGCGGCCGGCGCGGCGCCGATCAGCGTATCGACGATGGCGCTGGCCGTGTCGACCGCGATGCCGCGGACATTGGCCATGGCGGCGTTCTTGGTCGAGGCGATCTGCGCCTCGGCGGCCGCGAGCTTGGCGGCGAGTTCCGCCTCCAGCGACTTGCGGCCGGCGTCGCTCTCCGCGGCGAGCTTGTCGCGCGTCTCGGTGGCGATGCCATGTGCCTTGTTGCGGGCGCTGCCGAGCGCCTGCTCATAGGCCTGCGCGGCGGCCTCGCTCTCCGCCTTGAGCTTGGCGGCTTCCTCGAGATCGTCGGCCACGCGGTCGTGACGCTCCTCGAGGATGTTGGCGATGCGCGGCAGCGCGACGCGGCTCATCAGCAGGTAGAGAGCGCCGAAGGCGATCGCCAGCCAGATGAGCTGCGAGGGGAAAGTATGCGCGTCGAAGGGCGGGAAGCCCCCGCCATGAGCTTCCGCTGGCGGCACTGCGATCTCCACACCGCTTACGGCCGGCAGGGTGCCGGGCGCCGCCGGCGTTTCGGCCTGGGCGATGACGATGATACCGGCCGGACCCTGGGTCTCGGGCATGGTTCAGGCTTCCTCGATCGATGCGGACGTCGGTTCAACGCGACAACGGGCGCGCCGGGAAGGCGCGCCCGAAGCCGTTCAAGGCGTCAGACCACGAAGAGCAGAACGAGCGCGACGACGAGCGAGAAGATGCCCAGACCTTCCGCGAGCGCCGCACCGATGAAGGCGCGGGCGAACTGGCCGTCGGCGGCCGACGGGTTGCGCAGGGCGCCCGAGAGGAAGTTGCCGAAGATGTTACCGACGCCGATGCCGGCGAGACCCATGCCGAGGCAGGCGAGACCGGCGCCGAGGAACTTGGCGGCTTCCGCTTCCATGATCTTCTCCTATTGAATTCGCAAGATTGGTTGATGGCTGGATGAGGTCCCGCGACGCGCCGATCAGTGACCCGGATGCAGAGCGTCGTTGAGATAGATGCAGGTCAGCACCGCGAAGACGTAGGCCTGCAGGGCGGCGACCAGGAATTCGAGCGCGGTGAGCGCGATCACCATGGCGAGCGGCAGCACCGCGCCGAACCACCCGGCGACGCCGGTCGCGGTCATCATCACGATGAAACCGGCGAACACCTTCATGGCGATATGGCCGGCCAGCATGTTGGCGAACAGACGCAGCGAGAGGCTGATGGGCCGCGAGAGGAAGGAGATGACCTCGATCACGACCATGAAGGGAAGCAGGAAGGCCGGCACGCCCGACGGCACGAAGAGGTGCAGGAAATGGGTACCGTGGCGGGCGAAGCCGTAGATGATCACGGTGCCGATCACCACCAGCGCCAGCGCGGCGGTGACGATGATGTGGCTGGTGACGGTGAAGGCATAGGGAACCATGCCGACGAAGTTGGCCACCAGCACGAAGATGAACAGCGAGAACACCAGCGGGAAGAACTTCATTCCCTCGTTGCCGGCGGTCGAACGCACCGTCGAGGCGACGAACTCGTAGGAGATCTCCGCCAGCGACTGAAGGCGGCCGGGCACCAGGGTGCGGCCGCGCGTGGCGAAGGTGAGGAAGAAGAACACCAGCGCCACGATGCCGAACATGAAGGCGGCGGAATTGGTGAAGGCGAGCTCGATGCCGCCGGGCTTCCCTAGATCCACGATCTTGATGATCTGGAACTGATGGATCGGATCGATCACGCTGCCGCTGGCCATCGCCGGTCGCTGCCCTCAACACGCGGCGCCGTGAAGCGCCCGTCCCCATCTCGTGCGCCGCCTATGGCGGCACTGCCCATCTGCTTCGACACCCGCCAGGAGGCCGGCACCGACAAACCCCTTACGCCCCGCCCTTCGGCGGCGTCTTGCGGCCGGTTTCCCCGGCGGCGCGCATCATGTTCATCACGCTCGCCCCGAAGCCGAGCAGCAGGAACACGATCATTCCCCACGGCGACGTGCCGATGAGGTAGTCGAAACCCCAGCCGAGGCCGGCCCCGACCAGAACTCCGGCGACGAACTCGCTCCCCAGGCGGAAAGCCAGCGTCATGCCCGCCGACGCGGAGGTCCGGTCCGGCACCGCGGACCTCGCCTCTTCGACCTTGCGCTCGGCGTGCACCTTGTCGAGGGCACTGCCCAGCCCGCGCAGCCGGCCGGTGAGTTCGGCGTCGGAGAGATCCGGCCTACCCGAGTCACCCTGGCCGTCCGTCTTGTCTCGGTCGCCCATGATCCACGCTCAAGCCTGACCGGAGAAGGATTTCCCCACCCCGAAGCCGGGCGCACCATAGTGTTCGCTCCATGGGGTGTCAAGGATGTGAACACATCTTTTAAGTCATTGTAATGACATACAAATTCGGACGGGTGGACGCTCTGTCGCAGGGCTCCGGACGCGCTTTCGCACCAGGGGAAGCCGTCCTTGCGGTTCTGGCATGGCCGCGGTCCGCGGCAAATACGGCGAATGCCCGGGAAGGACGTGGCGGGAGGCCGCACCGGAAGACCGCGCGGGGCCCGCCACGCGGACGCCCTCGCCCTCTCAGCTCGCCTCGCGCCAGCTCTCGGCGGTGGCGAGATCGACCGAGACCAGCTTCGACACCCCGCGCTCGGCCATGGTCACGCCGAACAGGCGGTTCATCCGGCTCATGGTGATCGGGTTGTGGGTGATGGTGACGAAGCGCGTCTCGGTGAGGCGCCGCATCTCGTCCAGCAGGTTGCAGAAACGCTCGACATTGGCGTCGTCGAGCGGAGCGTCCACCTCGTCGAGCACGCAGATCGGCGCGGGATTGGTGAGGAACACGGCGAAGATCAGCGCCATGGCGGTCAGCGCCTGCTCGCCGCCCGAAAGCAGGGACAGCGACTGCGGCTTCTTGCCGGGCGGCTTCGCCACGATGTCGAGGCCGGCCTCCAGCGGGTCGTCCGAATCGGTCAGCACGAGCTGCGCCTCGCCGCCGCCGAACAGGGTGGTGAAGAGCTGGCGGAAATGGCCGTCCACCACGTTGAAGCTCGCCTGCAGGCGCTCGCGCGCCTCGCGGTTGAGGCTGTAGATGCCCTGGCGCAGGCGCTTGATCGCCTCGGTGAGATCGTCGCGCTCGGCGGCGAGGCCCTGCTGCTGGGCCTCGATCTCCACCAGTTCCTCCTCGGCGCGCAGATTCACCGCGCCGAGCCGCTCGCGGTCGGCCTTGAGGCGGACGAGTTCCCCCTCAAGCTCGGCGAGCATCGGAAGCTGCGAATCCTCGGTGAAGCCGGCGATCTCCCGGGCGCTTTCCGGCGGCCCGTCGAGCACCTCGCCGACCTCCCGCACCAGATCCTCGCGGCGCTGGCGGGCGGCTTCCACCCGGGCCTCGGCGCGGGCGCTCTCCTCGCGGGCGGAAGCGAGGGCGTCGAGCGCGGCACGCGCGGCCTTGTCGGATTCGGCCTGCCCGGCCTCGGCGCCCGCCAGCCGGTCGGCGGCCTCGCGCCGGGCGGCCTCCGCTTTGGAGGTCTCGTCGAGCAGGGCGCGGCGGCGGGTGGCGAAGCGCGCCGGCGCATCCTCCAGTTCCTCGCGCTCGGCGGCGGCCTCGGCGACGCGTGCCTCCAGCGCGGCCACGCGCTCGCCGGTGCCGCCGGCACGGGCCTCCCACGAGGCGCGCTCGGAAGCGATGGCGGAGAGGCGACGGGCGCGCTGCTCGCGCTCGCGCACCAGTGCCTCGGCGCGGGCGCGGGTTTCCGCCAGCACCGCGCGATCCTGCGCGACGCGGGCGCGGATCTCGGCCAGCCGCGCCTCGCCCTCGGCGGCGGGCGGCTGCGCCTCGACGGCGGCACGGGCTTCCTCCAGCGCGATGGCGGCATTCTCGCGCTCGTCCTGAAGCCGGGCGAGATTGGCACCGAGAGCGGCCAGACGCGCGGCTTCCTCGGCGGCGGCGCGCTCGGCGCGGGCAAGATCGTCGCGCGCGGTCTCCATCGCCCGCAGCGCGGCGCGGCGCGCCTCGCGGGCGGCGTTCTCGCGGGCCCCGGCGGCGCGCAGCGCGCTCTCCGCCACCTCCAGCGCGGCACGGTGACGCGCCACCTCGGCGCGGGCCTCGTGAAGTTCCGCCTCGATGTCGGCCAGCCGGTTGCGCTCGGCGAGGCGACGGGCTGCGGCGGTCGGCGCATCGGCGGCGGCCACCAGCCCGTCCCAGCGCCACAGGTCGCCCTCGCGCGAGACGAGCCGCTGGCCGGGCTTGAGACCGGACGCCAGACGCGGGCCGTCCACACGTTCCACCACGCCGATCTGCGCGAGGCGCCGCGCCAGCACCGCCGGGGCCTCGACATGGTTGGCCAGCGCCTCGACGCCGGGCGGCAGCGGGGCGTCGCCCGTCGCATCGGTAGCGGACCAGTGCACCGGCGCGGCGATGTCGGCGGGCACGTCGAGATCGTCGCCCAGCGCCGCGCCGAGCGCCGTCTCATAGCCGCGCGCCACCCGTATCGCGTCGAGCACCGGCGGCCACTGGCGCGGCGTGCCGACGTCGAGCAGCTTGGCGAGAGTGCGCGCCTCGGTGTCGAGACGCTGCGCGGCGCGCTCCGCCTCGGCGAGCGGGCGGCGGGCATGATCCAGCGCCGCGCGCGCGGCGATGTGGGCCTCCTCCGCCTCATGCGCCGCCATCTCGGCGCCGGCAAAGGCGTCCTGCGCGGCTTCCGCTGCGTCGCGCCGCTCGTCGAGCCGGGCGGCGCCGACATTCGCCTCCAGCTGGCGCTGCTGGGCGGCCAGCGTCCCGGCCTCGCGCTCCAGCCGCGTCAGGCGCTCGCCGGCCTCGCGCAGCGCACGCTCCAGCGCCCCGCGGCGGGCGGCGCGCTCGGCATTGGCGGCGGTCGCCTCGGCGAAGTCGCGCTCGGATTCGGAAAGCCGCGCGGCCGCTTCCTCGCGGGCGGCGAGGGCCTCGTCCTCGAGCTCGGCGGCCTGCTCCTGCGCGATCGCCAGTTCCTCGGCCTCCTCGGCGAGGCGGGCGAGCATCTGGCCGGCATCGGCGGCGAGCGCGCGCTCGCGCTCCATGTCGCCACCGAGTTGCGCCAGCCGGCGGTCGAGCTCGTCCCGCCGGGCACCGGCGCGGGCTTCCTCGCGGTCGAGCTCGCCGCGTGCCAGCGTCAGGCGCTGCAGCGCCGCCGCGGCCGAAGCATCCGCCTCGCGCAGCGCCGGCAGGCCGTGCGCCGCCACCGCCGCCGCACGCGCCGCCTCGCCCTGCGCCGTGGTGCGGGCGGCGACCTCGCGCACGGCGAGATCGAGCGCCCGGCTCGCCTCGCTCAGGCCGCCCGTCGCCTCCATCCAGCGCAACCAGAGCAGGGCCGCCTCGGCCTTGCGGATATCGCCCGACAGCACGCGGTAGCGCGAGGCCTGCCGCGACTGGCGGCGCAGCGCGTCGAGCTGGCCGGTGATCTGGCCGATCACGTCCTCCAGGCGCGTGAGATTGGTCTCGGCGGCGCGCAGCCGCATCTCCGCCTCGTGCCGGCGGGCGTGGAGACCGGCGACGCCGGCCGCCTCCTCCAGCAGGCGGCGGCGGGCGATCGGCTTGGCGCCGACGATCTCGCCGATCTGGCCCTGCCGCACCATGGAGGGCGAGCGCGAGCCGGAAGAAGCGTCGGCGAACAGGATCTGCACGTCGCGCGCGCGCACCTCGCGCCCGTTGATGCGATAGGAGGAGCCGGCCTCGCGCTCGATGCGGCGGGAAATCTCCAGGAGGTCGGCGTCGTTGAACACGGCTGGCGCGGAGCGGTCGACATTGTCGACCGTGAGCACGACCTCGGCGGTGTTGCGGGCCGGACGGGTGGTGGAGCCGCCGAAGATGACGTCGTCCATGCCCTCGGCGCGCATCGCCTTGTAGGAGCTCTCGCCCATCACCCAGCGCATCGCCTCGACGAGGTTCGACTTGCCGCAGCCATTCGGGCCCACGACGCCGGTGAGGCCGGGCTCGATCAGCATTTCCGTCGGCTCGACGAAGGTCTTGAAGCCGGTGAGACGCAGCCGGGTGAATTTCATGCCCCTAGCGTGCCGCCGGACAACCACAAGTTCAAGTGGTCGGCCGCCCCCGATCCACGAGATGTTGCGGCTTCCGCACGCTACACTGGTGCCCCCGCACATGACCGAAAGGTCAATTGCCGCCGCGCGTCTTCTGCCGCCACACTGGCCGTTCCCGCCCGATCCTGCCGCAAATCCATTCTCCGGAGACAGAACATGCGCACCCCGACGCTCGACATGTTCGATCTGCGCATCCTGCGGGAGCTGCAGGAGGACGGGCGCCTCACCAATGCCGAGCTTTCCGAACGCATCGGCCTCTCCCCCTCGCCCTGCCTGCGCCGCACCCGGCGGCTGGAGGAGGAGGGGCTGATCGCCTCCTATCAGGCGCGGCTGGACGCCGGCCGGCTCGGCCTCGGCGTGCTCGCCTTCATCCAGGTGCATCTGGAACGGCAGGTGGAGGAGGCCGCCCGCGAATTCGAGGCGGCGGTGCTGGCGCTGCCGCAGGTCATCGCCTGCTACAGTGTCACCGGCGACAGCGACTACCTGCTGCATGTGGTCTGCGAGGACCTCGACGGCTTCGCCCATTTCGCCCATGACATATTGATGGGCCTGCCGGGCGTGCGCGGCGTGCGCTCCTCGCTGGCGCTCAAGCGGGTGAAGGAGAGCGGCCGCCTGCCGCTCGACCACCTGCGCGCCCTGCCCGCCGCGCCCGATTCGACTGCCGAAAAGATAAGCAGCAATACCGATCGCCCGAAAAAGCGCCTCTGAGCGGCAGAATCTGCCGGAGCGCCCCGCCGACCGCCCCCGAGAAAGCAAGGACATGCCGAACTAGGTCAACTACACTGACCTATATCGGTTCTTCGATCCCCCGCTTCGCTCCCGGAACGTCAGGAGGCGCGTCATGGCATTCGTGGCAGACACGTTGACTCCGCTGGTTTCCCGCACGGCCGGCAGCCTGCGCCCGGTCGCCCTCTCCACCCCCGCCAATCTCGCCGCACTGGCGCTGGCCGGCGCGGCGCTGCTGTGGTCCGGCAACTTCCTCGCCGGGCGCCTCGCCGCCGACGTGCTGCCCCCCGCCACCTTCTCGGCGGCGCGCTGGCTGCTGGCGCTGGCGCTGCTGCTGCCCTTCACCGGCCGCGAAATCCTCGCCCGTCGCGACGAGGTGATGCGCCGCTGGCCGTTCTGGCTGGCCTGCGGCGTGCTCAACATCGCGGTCTTCACCGTGCTGATCTATGCCGGGCTCGCCCATACCAGCCTGGTCAACGGCTCGATCATCGGCGCGGCGGCGCCCATCCTCGTCGGGCTGTTCGGCTGGCTGCTGCTGCGGGAGCGCACCAGCGCCCGCTCGCGCCTGGCGCTTGCCGTCTCCACCGCCGGCGTCGGGCTGATCGTGCTGCGCGGCGATCTCGGCACGCTGGCCCGCCTCGACCTCAACGGCGGCGACGTCCTGCTGTTCTGCGGCATCGCGGCCTTCGCGCTCTACGCCGTGCTGCTCAAGCGCTTTCCCTCCGGCCTCTCGCCGGCCGCCGCGCTGACGGTGAGCATTCCCTCCGGCCTCGTGGCGCTGGCGCCGGTGGCACTGTGGGAAATCGCCACCCTCGGCGCGGGCGCCGGAAGGGCCGGCAGCATGGCGCTGCTGGTGCTCTATGTCGGCAGCCTGCCCACGCTCGGCTTCGTGCTGTGGGCGCGCGGCGTCGGCACGCTGGGGCCGACCCGCTCGGGACAGTTCCTGCAGCTCATGCCGGTGTTCGGCGCGGCCTTCGCGGTGGGGCTGATCGGCGAGACGCTGCACGCCTATCACGCCTTCGGCTTCGCCCTCGTGCTTGCCGGCCTCGCCCTGCGCGACCGGCGCCTGCCCGCCCCCGCGCCGGCCCAACTCTGAGGCTTGTCGCACAAACCGCTGGAAGAATGCCCCGGTGACGTGAGGGCTGCCCGAAAAAAGCCGCGACGGGCGGGTTGATGAGACGGCTCATCTCCCGCGGGAACCGCCTTCCATGACCGATATGCCGCGCACGCCGCCCGCGACGCCCAGCTTCGACATCGCCGCCGTGCAGAATGTCCGCAAGCTCTGGCTCTATGCCCTCGGCACCATCGCGGTGGGCGTGCTGCTGTTCGGTCATTCGGTCTGGCCGGATGGCGACGACCTCAGCGTGCACGAGATCATCGAGCATACCGGCCGGGTGCTGATGATCGTGGCCATCATCGGCCGCACCTGGTGCTCGCTCTATATTGGCGGGCGCAAGAAGGCGACGCTGGTCGATGTCGGCCCCTATTCGATGTGCCGCAACCCGCTCTATTTCTTCTCCTTCATCGGCGCGGCCGGCGCCGGCGCGCAGTTCGGCAGCATCACCGCCGCGCTGGCGGCGATGTTCATCACCGTGATCGTCTTCACCCTCGTGGTGCGCAAGGAAGAGCGCTTCCTCACCGAGGTCTTCGGCGACGCCTATGTCGCCTACAAGGCGCGGGTGCCGCGCTTCCTGCCGAACCCCCGCCTGTGGCGCAATGTCGATACGCTGGAGATCCGCCCGCAGCTCGTGGTGCGCACCTTCGTCGACGCCTGCGTCTTCCTCGCCTCCATCCCCCTTGCCGAGGGCATCGAGCTCGCCCAGGCGCAGGGGCTGCTCCCGATCCTCTGGACCGTGCCCTGAAGCCGGCCGACGTCAGGGGCGGCGCGGGTACAGACGGCGCAGCAGCGCCTGCCCCAGCCGGTCGAGCAGCAGCGCCACCACGGCGAAGACGCAGCCGACCATCACGTCGACCAGCCGCTCGAGAATGTCGTGCGACGCGCCGCCGACGCTGCCGGCGACCAGCTCCAACAGCAGGATGATGAAGGCGGTGAGCGCCGCCATGCCGAGCGCGCCGTGCAGCTGCTGCGCCGGCCAGCGGATGAGCGCGGCGAGCGCCATGCCGACCAGCAGCGCCGCGTGGAAGGGCAGCGCGTAGCCAAATGCCAGCGCCGCCACCACGCCCAGCAGCGTGCCGCCCAGCGTCTGTTCCATCATGCGGCGGCTCGACAGCGCGTCCGCCCGCAGCACCAGCACGATGGCGATCAGCGCCCAGTAGGGCCGGTGCAGGCCGAGGGCGAGGCTGGTGAGGAAGGCGAGCGGCACCGCGATGGCGACCGCCGTGGCGAAAACCCAGCGCTCGCGGTGGGTGGCGCGGATGCGCGCATAGACCATCGCCGGAGCCGGCGCCGTGGAGGGGCGCCAGGTGCCGGTGACGGCATCCCACGCCATCGACACCGCCCAGGCATAGAGCACGAAGGCGGCGACGACCGGCACGTCGCCGGGCTGCAACGGCGCGTAGAGCGCTCCCACCGCCAGCGTCAGGCACATGAAGCGGGCCGCCGCGGCCGCGCTCGGATGGATGCTCTCCACCAGCGCGTAGAACCCGCCGACCAGCGCGAAGGCGATGACGATCAGCGGGGTGTGGCCGGCGGCCAGCGTGCCGATGCCGGTGCCCGCGAGCACGACGAGCCCCGCCCCAGCCATCCAGCCGAGGCGGTGCAGCGCCGGCCCGCCGGTATCGAGCGTGAAGGCGAGGATACAGGTCACCATGGCGTAGATCAGCCAGATATCGACCCCGACCAGCATCCCCGCCGTGATCGGCGCCATCACGGTGAGGGCAAAGCGAATCGAGCGGGCGGGGAGCCCGTCGCCATGCCAGCGCGGCACCATCGGCGGCGATGGAGGGGACGGCGGCGGGGACGGCGGCTGAGCCGGCGCTTCGACCACATTCGGCTCCTTCACGCGATACCTTTTACCCCGTCTTTACCCTGCCCGAAGGACATTGTGGAAACGAGTTCCGTTGCGTCCTGTACGAGTAAGGTAGCCGTCCATGAAGGTGGTTCGTAACGGGGAGGCCCGCCGGGCGTCCCGAATCGGCGTCGTGCGTTCCCGCGATACCGCCTCCGGTCTTTCCTCCGCGAATCTTCCCGTCGACAGCATTCTGCGCGGCGACTGCGTGGCCGAGCTGTCGAAGCTGCCGGCGCGCTCGGTCGACATGGTGTTCGCCGACCCGCCCTATAATCTCCAGCTCCAGGGCGAACTGAAGCGCCCCGACGACAGCCGCGTCGACGCCGTCGACGACGCCTGGGACAAGTTCGAGAGCTTCGAGGCCTATGACGCCTTCACCCGCGCCTGGCTGCTGGCGGTGCGCCGGGTGCTGAAGCCCACCGGCACGCTGTGGGTCATCGGCTCCTATCACAACATCTTCCGCGTCGGCGCGATGCTGCAGGATCTCGATTTCTGGATCCTCAACGACATCGTCTGGCGCAAGACCAACCCGATGCCGAACTTCCGCGGCCGCCGCTTCACCAATGCCCACGAGACGATGATCTGGGCGGCGCGCGAGCCGGGGGCGCGCGGCTACACCTTCAACTACGAGGCGCTCAAGGCGGCCAATGAGGACGTGCAGATGCGCTCCGACTGGCTGTTCCCCATCTGCTCGGGCCATGAGCGGCTGAAGGACGAGGCCGGCCACAAGGTGCACCCGACGCAGAAGCCCGAGGCGCTGCTGGCGCGGGTGATCCTCTCCGCCTCGAAGCCCGGCGATGTGGTGCTCGACCCCTTCCTCGGCTCCGGCACGACGGCGGCGGTCGCCAAGCGGCTCGGCCGGCATTTCGTCGGCATCGAGCGCGATCCGGCCTATGCGGACGCCGCGCAGGCGCGCATCGACGCGGTGGAGCCGCTGCCCGAGGCCGCCCTCGCTTTGGCGCCGACCGCCCGCGAGGCGCCGCGCGTCGCCTTCAACACGCTTCTGGACCGTGGCCTCGTCGCGCCCGGCACCATGCTGACCGACGCCAAGGCGCGGGTACGCGCCATGGTGCGGGCCGACGGCACGCTCTCGCTGGAAACCGCGCCGGGCCTCGGCCAGATCGGCTCCATCCACCGCGCCGGCGCCATCGCGCAGGGGCTGGAGGCGTGCAACGGCTGGACCTACTGGCACATCGAGACCCGCGAGGGCCTCAAGCCGATCGATTCGCTGCGCGCGGTGATGCGCTCGGAAATGGCCATCGCCGCCGAGTAACGCCCGCTACAGCTTCGCCAGCACCTTGCGCATGACGCTGGGAAAGGCCTCGGCGTCGAACCCTTCCGGCCGCACCCAGCGATGGCCGGCCGGGGCCGTGGTGCCGGCGGCGAGATCGGCCCGCCACACGTCGAGCTCCAGTGCGAAATGGCTGAAGACGTGGGCGACGGGCGCGTTGAGCGCCCGCCACGGCGCCTTCAGCGGCGCGTGGCCGGCGGGATTGGCGACACCGCCCGGCTCCCACGGCGTCGAGGGCACCTCGCTCATGCCGCCGAGCAGCCCCTTCGGCGGCCGCGAGCGCACGAGGACCGCGCCGTCCGCCCGGACGGCGAGAAAGGCGACGCCACGCCGCGCCGGCTTCGCCGCCTTGGCTACCTTCACCGGGTAGCGCTCGGGCGCGCCTTCCGCCCGCGCCACGCAGGCCTCCGTCCACGGGCACAGCGCGCAGGCGGGCTTGCGCGGCGTGCAGATGGTGGCGCCGAGATCCATCATCGCCTGCGCGAAATCGCCGTGGCGCGCATCCGGCAGCAGGGTGAGCGCCAGCGCCCGCAGCTTCGCCTTCGCCCGCGGCAGCGGCTCATCGACCGCGAAGAGACGCGCCACCACCCGCTCCCAATTGCCGTCCACCGGCGCCGCCCGGCGCTCATAGGCGATGGAGGCGATGGCCGCGGCCGTGTAGGGACCGATGCCGGGCAGATCGAGCAGCGCCTCCTCCGTATCGGGAAAGACGCCGCCGTGCCGTGCCACGACCGCCCGGGCGCAGGCGTGCAGGTTGCGGGCGCGGGCGTAATAGCCGAGCCCGGCCCAGGCGGAGAGCACCTCCTCCAGCGGCGCGTCGGCGAGCGCCGCGACGCTCGGCCAGCGCGCCAGGAAGGCCTCGTAATAGGGCGCGACCGTCACCACCGTGGTCTGCTGCAGCATGATCTCGGAGAGGAAGACCCGATAAGGCTCCTGCCGCCGGCCCGGCGCCGCGCGCCAAGGCAGACGACGGCGGTGGCGGTCGTACCAGGCGAGCAGAGCCTCCGGCGCCGGACGGGCGGCGGCCGGCGGAACGCGAATGGCTGGATTGGCGGCGGCGGGCATGCGATCCTCGAAAACGTGCCCGCAAGGTGGCCGCATCGGCCGCCCCGGGCAAGATGCTATCGCTGTCGAGACCTTCATGGCCCGTCCCTTCGCCCCGCGCCCGCTCGCCGACCTGATCGAGACGACCATCGCCGAGAGCTGCCGCCAGCGCGGCCTCGCCTCGGTGGAGATCGTCACCCGCTGGGCAGACATCGTGGGCGAGGCGCTGGCCGCGCGCGCCGTGCCGATCCGGCTCGCCTGGCCCTCGCGACCCGAGAGCCAGGACCCCGGTGTGCTGCATGTGCGGGTCGAGGGCGGCTTCGCCATCGAGCTGCAGCATGATGCGCCGGTGGTGATCGAGCGGGTGAACCGCTATTTCGGCTGGCGCTGCATCGGCCGGCTGGCGCTGCGGCAGGGGCCAGTTCCCCGCCCGCCCGTCCGCCGGGTCTTCGTCGAGCCGGACGCGGCGGCCCGCGGCGAGATCGAGCAGCGGATGGCGCGCCAGGCGGGTGCCTTCGAGGATCCCGCGCTCGCCGCCGCGCTCGCCCGGCTCGGCGCGCTCGTCGTCCGCGACGCGCGGCGCCCGGTTCGGCCCCGCCGGGGTTGAGAGTGCCGGAAAGACGAAGCGGAAGCATCACGCAGCGGTGACGCTGCGTCCTCCGCCCCACCGTTGCCATGTTCGCGCGCTGCCTGTAGGCGCTACACCGTTCGAAGCCGGCGCGCGTGTCCGGCCGTCCCCTGGAGACCGACCATGATCGACCGCCGTCGCTTCCTCGAAGGTATCGGCACCGTTGCCCTCACCACGGCGGCGCTCGTCGCCCTTGCCGGCCCCGGCAGCCTCGCCGGTCTCGACTTCATCGGCCGCGCCGAGGCGCAGACGATCGACGTCGCCAAGCTGATGGAAGCCGGCCCGCTGCCGGACCAGGTGCAGGGCAAGGCCGACGCCCCCGTCACCATCGTCGAATATGCCTCGATGACCTGCGGCCACTGCGCGCATTTCCACGAGACGACCTATCCGGTGCTGAAGGAGAAATACATCGACACCGGCAAGGTCCGCTTCATCCTGCGCGAATTCCCGCTCGACATCGTGGCCAAGGCCGCCTTCATGCTGGCGCGCTGCGCCGGCGAGGGCAAATACTACCCGATGACCGACACGCTGTTCGAGACGCAGAAGAGCTGGGCCTTCACCAACAATCCGGCGCAGGCGCTGCTCGGCATCGCCAAGCAGAGCGGCATGACCGAGGAACAGTTCAACGCCTGCCTGAGCAACACCAAGCTGGGCGGCGAGATCGACGAGAGCGCCAAGCGCGCCGCCACGGAATTCGGCATCGATTCCACGCCGACCTTCTTCATCAACGGCAAGAAGTTCTCCGGCGCCATCAGCCCGGAAGACCTCGACAAGGAACTGGCGCCGCTGCTCGGCGCCAACTGAGCGCGGGCTTCGGTCCGGGCCGGCGCGACCTCGTCGTCCCGCCCGGCGCGGGCAAAGCAGCCGGCCGGCCGCGCGGCGGCCATCGACGACATAATGCCCGGCTCCGGCCGGGCATTTTCATGTCCACCGGCCCACGCGCCGCCACCGCAGAACCGGCGAATTCGAGCCCCCGCGTCCGGTTCGCCCCGTTCATTCGGGCAGGACGATGCGGCCCCCGGCATCGAAGGGAAAGCCGGGATTATGGGCGATCTCCCAGGGGTGGCCGTCGGGATCGGCGACATAGCCGGAATAGCCGCCCCAGAAGGTCGGCTGCGCCGGCCGCAGCGCCCGGCCGCCCGCCGCCACGGCGCGGATCAGCGTGGTGTCGACCTCCGCCCGGCTCGTCCGGTTGCAGGCGAGCGCGATCCCGCCGAACTGCCCGGCGCGGCCGGGAAGCACCCCGGCATCGGCGGCGAGTTCATGGCGCGGATAGAGCGAGAGCACCACGCCGCCGGCATCGAAGAAGGCGGCGCCCTTGGCCTCCTTCACCCGCCGTTCGAGGCCGAGCGCCTCGTAGAAGGCGACCGCGCGGTCGAGATCGGCGACGCCGAGCGTGACCAGCGACAGGCGCAGCGGCGCCATGGCACGCCTGCGGGGCGAAACGTCGCCCGTCTCCTTCTCCATCGACAGCTCCGTCTCCATCGAAACCTCCCTCGGCCGCCCGGCCGCAGCGGCACTCATGCCTCTTCCCCGAACAGCGACAATTGCTCGCCCTTCCGCGGCGGGCGGCTGAAATGGCGCGTGGTGAGCCGCGTGTGGCGGCGGTTCAGCCCGAGCCGTTCCACCGCGATCTCGAAGCGCCGCGCCATGGTCCAGGCATAGGGACCCGAGCCGGTCATCCGCTGGCCGAAGGTGGAATCATATTCGCGCCCGCCATGCAGTTCCTTCAGCAGGGAGAGCACGTGGCGGTAACGGTCGGGGAAATGCGCCAGCAGCCATTCCCGGAACAGGTCGCGGATCTCGAGCGGCACGCGCAGCATGACGTAGCCCGCCTCCGAGGCGCCCGCCGCCACCGCCGCATCGAGGATACGCTCCATCTCCGCGTCGGTCACGGCGGGGATGACCGGCGCCACCAGAACGGCGGTCGGCACGCCCGCCTCGCTGAGGCGGCGGATCGTATCGAGCCGGCGCGGCGGAGTGGCGGCGCGCGGCTCCATGATGCGCGCCAGCTTGGGATCGAGCGAGGTGACGGAGAGCGCCACCTTCGCCAGCCCGCGCTCGGCCATGGGCGCGAGGATGTCGAGATCGCGCAGCACCAGCGCCGACTTGGTGACGATGCCGACCGGATGGCCGAAATCGCTCAGCACCTCCAGGATGCGGCGGGTCAGCCGCCATTCCCGCTCGATCGGCTGATAGGCGTCGGTGTTGATGCCGAGCGCGATGGTGCGCGGCTCGTAGCCCGGCTTCGACAGTTCCTTCGCCAGCAGTTCGGGCGCGTCCGGCTTGGCGAACAGCCTGGTCTCGAAGTCGAGCCCGGCGGAAAGCCCCTGATAGGCGTGAGTGGGGCGCGCGAAGCAGTAGACGCAGCCATGCTCGCAGCCGCGATAGGGATTGATCGAGCG
Organism: Starkeya nomas; assembly: GCF_902703545.1. NCBI lineage: Bacteria > Pseudomonadati > Pseudomonadota > Alphaproteobacteria > Hyphomicrobiales > Xanthobacteraceae > Starkeya > Starkeya nomas. Next base: position 4,411,846 of record NZ_CACSAS010000001.1, on the reverse strand, counting down.
GTCGAAGCCCACATCGGGCGAATCGTTGCGGTTGATGATGGTGCGCGGCTTCTCCACCGTCACGCTGGTGCGGAAGGGCGGCAGGTCGTCGAGGCTCTGCCAGCCATCGTCGAAGGCCTCGCGCGCCTGCGGCTCGAAACGCCCGGCCGCGTTGGAGAGCGCGCCGCGCCCGCGCCGGCGCTCGCCGTCGACCATCCAATCGGGGACGGGCGGCGGCGCCACCGCGTCCATCTCCGACAGGGCGGAGACGTCCCGCTCCGCCGATCGGCGCTCCTCCGCCTGCCGGGCGCGCCGCTCCTCGACCAGCCGTCCCAGATGCCGGGGCGGCGGCGGTTCGAGGCGGGAAGGATGAGCGCGGCGTTCCATGGCGTGTTCTCTAGCCCAATAATGAGAACATATCAAGAACATTGGCAGAATTGCGACAGCCGGCCTATACGTGCGCGAATGGGTGGGCTAGGCAGGAAAACGCTTCATCCGTCGGGCCCGCGGGCCTTTTCCAGCCAAGATCGTCAAGGGGTGGCTGAGCGCGTGATCTCGGTCGTCATACCCACAGATGAGACCTCCAAGCGGCTGATCCCGACCCTGGCGGCGCTCGTGCCGGGCGCGGCCGCCGGCATCGTGCGCGAGGTGCTGCTCGTCGATTCCGGCGCCTCGGCCGAAGTGGCGGAGATCGCCGACGCGGCGGGCTGCGAATATCTGAGCGGACCGGCCGATCCGGGCGCGCGGATGCGGCAGGGCGCGGCGGCGGCGCGTGCGCCCTGGCTGCTGTTCCTGGAGCCGAGGGGCCTGCTGCAGGAGGGCTGGACCCGCGAGGTGCGCACCTTCACCGATCAGGTCGAGCGGATCGGCGCCACCGACCGGCGGGCGGCGACCTTCCGGCTGGCGCTGGACGGCTTCGGCGTGTCCCCGCGCGTGAAGGAGGCGGCAGCCATGCTGGGCCATGCGCTCACCGGCCGCCCGCGCCCCGAGCAGGGGCTGCTGATCCACCGCCGCTTCTACGAGGCGCTCGGCGGCCACGCGCCCGGCCCGCATTCCATGAAGCGCCTGACGGCGCGGATCGGGCGCGGCCGGCTGGTGCTGCTGCGCTCGCAGATGCTGCTGCCGGAGAACTGAAGGCCGGGGCCGGGCAAAAAACCGGCTCAGCCGGCGATGCCGGCCGGCGCGCGCAGCTTGCCGCGCTTCAGGTGCTCGTCGAGCCGGGGCAGGATCTCGACGAAATTGCACGGCTTGTGGCGGATATCGAGCTGGTGGACGAGGATGCCGTCCCAGCCGTCGCGGCAGGCGCCGGGCGAGCCCGGCAGGCAGAAGATATAGGTCGCGTTGGCGACGCCCGCCGTGGCGCGGCTCTGCAGCGTCGAGGTACCGATCTTCTGGAACGAGATCATGTGGAAGACGGTCGAGAAGCCTTCCATGCGCTTCTCGAACAGCGGCTCCACCGCCTCCGGCGTCACGTCGCGGCCGGTGAAGCCGGTGCCGCCGGTGGTAATGACCACGTCCACCCCCGCATCGGCGATCCAGCCGGCGACCTGCGCGCGGATGGTCTCTACGTCGTCCGGCACGATGGCGCGGTCGGCGAGTCGATGGCCCGCCGCCTCCACCCGCTCGACCAGCGTGTTGCCGGAACGGTCGTCGGCGAAGGTGCGGGTGTCGGAAATGGTCAGCACCGCGATGGAAAGCGGCACGAAAGGCTTTTCGGCCTCGCTGCTCATGGCGCGTGCTCCTGCGTCGCGGTGCTTCCTTCGTCTCGCCCGGACAGGGCTCAGATGCTGCCCTGGAAGGTGTTGCAGCGCTGCATGGAGCCGTTGTCGAGCCCCTCGCGGAACCACTTCACGCGCTGGGCGGAGGTGCCATGGGTGAAGCTGTCGGGCACCACATAGCCCTGCGACTGCTTCTGCAGCCTGTCGTCGCCGATGGCGGTAGCCGCGTTCATCGCCTCTTCGATGTCGCCGTCCTCGAGGATACGCCACTGTGCATTGGCGTGATGCGCCCATACACCGGCGAGGCAATCGGCCATCAGCTCGACGCGCACGGACAGCGCGTTGGCCTCGGCCTGCGAGACCTGGCGCTGGCGTTCCTGCACCTTGGGCAGCAGGCCGATCTGGTTCTCGACGTGATGACCCACCTCATGCGCGATGACGTAGGCGGCGGCGAAATCGCCGGGCGCGCGGAAGCGGCGCTTCAGCTCGTCGAAGAAGGACAGGTCGAGATAGACCTTCTGGTCGCGCGGGCAATAGAACGGCCCGACGGCGGAATCCGCCATGCCGCAGGCCGAACGCGTGGCGCCGGAGAACAGCACCATGCCCGGCTCCTTATAGGTCGCGCCCTGCGCCTGGAACAGCGGCTTCCACACATCCTCGGTCTGGGCGAGCACCACGGCGGCGAACTTGCCCAGCTCGTCCTGCGGCGCGCCGGTCTTGCCGGAGGGCGCGGCCTGCTCGCTCTGGGTGGAGCTGCCGCTTTTGTCGCCCATCAGGATTTCCGCACCGCCGATCAGCAGGGCCGGGTTGATGCCGGTCGCCCAGGCGATCAGGCCGACCACGATGAGGCCGCCAATGCCGAGGCCACCGCGCCGGCCAATGCGCGGGCCGCCGCCGATTCCACCGCCGAAGCCGCCACTCTGGCCACGTCGATCCTCGACGTTGTCGCTCCGCCGGAAATCCTCCCAACGCATTCTCGTCCTCCACTGCACGGCGGCATCGCGCCACGGTGCCATAGTGATGCACCAGCATCGTGACGGCAATGCGCCGGAAGGTTCCTCACCGGCGAAACGTCACGCGGCGACCGGCTGCGGCGCGGCAAGCCACTGCCGGGCAAGGCCGATATCGGCCTGCGACAGGCCGTGACCGACCGGCAGGGTCCGGTGGTCGAGCCGAGCCCCCGCCGCGCGAAGCTGCGCCGCGAGACGTTCAGCATTCTCCTCCGGCACGATGGGGTCCATCCCGCCGGAAAGCAGCAGCACGCCGCGCCCCTTGAGATCCGCCGCCGGCGGCGCGGCGAGCGGTACCATGGCGCGCAGAAGAACGGCGCCGGCAAGCACCTCCGGCCGCGTCAGCAGCATCGCCGCGGCGATGTTGGCGCCGTTGGAGAAGCCGACCGCCACCGGCGCCGCCACATTATACACCTTGCGGGCTTCGGTGACGAAGTCCGCGAGCTCGGCGGCGCGGAAGCGCACGTCTTCCTCGTCGAACACGCCTTCGCGCAGGCGGCGAAAGAAGCGCGGCGCACCGCCTTCCAGCACCTTGCCGCGCGGCGACAGCAAAGCGGAGCCCGGCGAGAGCATGCGGCCGAGCTGGATCAGGTCGTTCTCGTCGCCGCCGGTGCCGTGGAGCAGGAGCAGCGGCGGGGCGCCCGCATCGGTGGCGGGCTCGAAGCGATGCACGAAGGAAAGCGCGGTGTCGGTCATGACGGCCTCCTCGTCTGGAAAGGGGGAGGCACCGCCCGCGCGGGGCGGCGCCATGGTCGGGGTGGTCAGGCGATCTCCGGCAGCACGGCCTCGATCTGGCTGCGCCGCTTCTCCAGGAAGTCCGGCAGCTTCAGCGCCTCGCCGAGCTTGGCCGGCGCCTCGTCCGCGGCGAAGCCGGGGATGTCGGTGGCGATCTCGAACAGCACGTGGCCGGGCTCGCGGAAGTAGACGGACCGGAAGTAGTTGCGGTCCTTCTGCTCCGTTGTGCGGATGCCGTGGTTCTCCACCAGCTTCCTCACCATCTCCTCCTGCCCGGCATCGTCCGCCGCGCGGAAGGCGATGTGGTGCACCGAGCCGCCGCCCATGCGGGCGGGCAGGAAACCACCGGCCTCGTGGATGTCGACGATGCCGCCGATCTCCGTGCCCTCGGCCTTGAAGCGCACCAGCGATCCCTCGCGGCCGATCTCGCGGAACCCGAAGATGTCGGTGAGGATGGCGCCGGTGGGCGCCGCCTCGGCCAGCAGCAGGTTCACGGAGTGGAAGCCGCGAATGGCGTGCTCGGCGGGAACGTCCGTGCCGATCCAGGCCGGCGCGTTCTCGATGCCGGGTACCCCGACCAGCGAAAGGCGCATGCCGTGCGGATCCTTGAAGGCCAGCACGGTCTCGCCGAAGCGCTTCACCGGCGCGCTGTGCGACACGCCCTTCTCGACGAAGCGCTGCGTCCAGTAGCCGATCGAGCCTTCCGGCACGCGGAACGTGGTCTCCTGGGCCTCGCCGATGCCGAGCCGGCCGGGCGCCACATGGTCCCACGGGAAGAAGGTGAGGATGGTGCCGGGAGAGCCGGCCTCATCGCCGTAATAGAAGTGATAGGTGCCGGGATCGTCGAAATTGACGGTCTTCTTGACCAGTCGCAGACCAAGCGTCCGGGTGTAGAACTCGACGTTGCGGCGTGCGTTGCCCGCGATCGCCGTCACATGATGGATGCCATTGCGGTTCATGATCTTGCCCTCGTCCGAGCGCAACCTCGCGCTCTCTTGGGACAAGAAATAGCCCGGCAGCGGCGCAATGCCATGCATCTTCGATTGCGTTGACGCAATGGCACTTCTGCTGTTATCGTCCCCGGCGTCAATGCGAGAGAAATCGATTTGTCTTGCAATGACTTAAGAGCCGCATCGACTCGGGGGAGCAGCATGGCCGAGCCTTTCAAGAATCTCGCCTGGGACGATTTCCGCCTGATCAAGGCGGTGGCGGACGCCAAGGGGCTGCCGGCGGCGGCGGCGGCGATGGGGGTGAACCACTCCACGGTGTTCCGCCGGCTCAAACAGATCGAGGAACAGCTCGGCACGCTGCTGTTCGAGCGCCACCGCACCGGCTATGCCCTCACCCCCGCCGGCGAGGAGATGGTCGCGCTGGCCAACCGGCTCGACGAGGAGATCACCGCCGTCGGCCGCAAGCTCGCCGGCCGCGAGCCCGCGCCGTCGGGCGAACTGCGCGTGACCACGCCGGATTCGCTGCTCATCCATCTGCTGATGCCGATGCTCGCGACCTTCCGCCAGCGCTACCCCGAGGTGCGGCTCGACATCGTACTGAGCAACCAGGCGCTGAACCTGTCCAAGCGCGATGCCGACGTGGCGGTGCGCGCCACCGATCATCCGCCGGAGAACCTCGTCGGCCGGCGCGTCGCGCGCATCGCCTGGGCGCTCTACGGGGGCGCCGCCGATTTTCCCGAGCCGGGCAGCATCTCGCCGGGACAGCTCGACAGCCGCAACTGGGTATCGCTCGGCGACAGTCTCGGCGCGCTGAAGGCGGTGAAGTTCGTGCAGGAGAACGTGTCGCCCGAGCGGGTGGCCTACAAGATCAACTCGGTGCTCGGCCTCGCGGAGGCGGTGGAAGCCGGCATCGGCATCGGCCACCTGCCCTGCCTGATCGGCGACGCCCGTCCGTCGCTGGTACGCCTCGGCACGCCGGACGACGACTACGCGGCCGATCTGTGGCTGCTGACCCACCCGGACCTGCGCCATTCGCCGCGCGTGCGCGCCTTCCTCGATTTCCTCGCGGGTGAGATCGGCCGCCACCGCCGCCTCATCGAAGGGCAGATCGGCCTGCAGGAAGAGACGGCGGAAGCCAGTCCGGCTACGGCTTGAGGCGCGAGAGCAGCTTGTCGCGCACGCGCGTCAGCTCGTCGGTGAGGGCGCCGAGCGCGGCGGGGTCGCGCTCGAGGCACATGCCCATCTCGCGGGGAATGCGCTCCGCCTCATGGCGCAGCGCCCGGCCTTTCTCGGTCAGGTGGATGCGCACCTGCCGCTCGTCGGCGGCGTCGCGCACCCGGCGCACCAGCCCGGCGCTTTCCAGCCGCTTGAGCAGCGGGGTGAGGGTGTTGGTCTCCAGCAGCACCCGGTCGCCGATCTGGCCGACGGTCAGCCCGTCCTCGGCCCAGAGCGTCACCATGGCCACATATTGCGGATAGGTCAGCCCCAGCCGGTCCAGCATCGGCTTGTAGACGCGATTGAAGGCGTGGTTGGCCGAATAGACCGCGAAGCAGAGAAAATCCTCGAGCTTCAATGTGTCGTCTGTGCTGGACATGCCGGGACCGAAAGTGTCTAGGCTTTCCAGCGTGCCCCCGGCATGACGCGACGACAAGCGGGTTTTTGCGTAAGCTTCGGGGGCATTGTGGACGCTCGCGCAGGTGGTCGGCGGACCGCCGCGCTATTTGAAGATGACGCCTGCTCCTCTATAGCAGCGCGAGCGCGTCATTCGCGGGGGGTGAGGTAGCGATGTCGGGAGGAGCCGCCACGACCAGGCCGAGCGGCCTGAGCGAGCCGGAATCGCTCGCCGATCTGAGCCCGACGGGCCGGCGCTCGGCGCGGCTGCGGCTGCGCGCGGCCTGGATGTACTATGTCGAGGGGATGACGCAGAGCGCCATCGCCGAGGCGCTGGACATCGGCCGCGTGACCGTGGTCCGCCTGCTCGCCGACGCCCGCCAGCTCAACGAGGTGAAGATCTCCCTTAGCCGCGAGATCGCCGAGCTGCCGCGGTTGGAGATGGGCCTGCAGAAGGCCTTCGGCCTGCGCGAGGCGGTGGTGACCCCGCTTTCCGGGCCGCTCGCCGATCCCACCAGCGCCATCGGCGCGGCGACCGGGCAGTTCATCTCCGACTTCATCCGCTCCGACATGAAGATCGGCTTCGGCTGGGGCCGCACGCTGATGCGGGCGCTGGGCTTCATCGACGAGAAGACGGTCTCCAACCTCTCCGTCATCTCGCTGCTGGGCGGCATCACCAAGGCCAAGCAGTACAATCCGTCGGAATTCGCCTGGCAGCTCTCCCGCCTGTTCCAGGCCGACTGCCACCTGATCGCCGCCCCGGCCATCGTCGACAGCATCGAGACCAAGAAGGCGCTGATCGAGCGCTGCGGCCTCGGCACGGTCTACAATCTCGCCCGCGAGATGGATGCCGTGGTGCTCAGCGTCGGCGCGATGGACGAGGAGAGCACCTCGCTGCGCTTCGGCTTCTTCTCCGATGCCGACTGGGCCTCGCTCATCGCCGCCGGAGCGGTGGGCGACGTGGTCTACAATTTCATCGACAGCGAGGGACGGCCGGTCGACCACCCGATCAACACCCGCGTCATGTCGATCCCGATCGAGACGCTGCAGGCCACGCCCGAGCGCATCCTCACCTCCGGCGGACCGGGCAAGAGCAAGGCCGTGGTCGCCGCGCTGCGCATGCTGCGCCCGACCGTCTTCATCACCGACGAGATCACCGCCGCCGCCGTTCTGGAAGCGGTCGGCGCCGCCTATTGACGGCGGAAGGACGGGACGGATCGGCGCCTCGCTATTTGCCTTGGAACAAATGTCGAGTACCGAAGACAGGATGACACCTGCGCCGGGACGCGCGGGCGCGAGGGCTTCAAGGAAGGGTTGAGCGTATGCTCGGTGCAAGCGGGATCGTGCGGACGGGTATCGCCGCCGAACTGGAAGAGTGGACCGCGAAGCACGGGCCGGTGACGATCGGGCTCGCCGGCGCCGGCCAGATGGGCACCGACCTCATCGTGCAGGCCGCGCTGATGCCCGGCGTGCGCATCGGCGCCGTCACCGAGCTCAACGCGCAGGTTGCCATCGACGCCGCACTGATGGCCGGCCACCGGCGCGAGGACATCGTCTCCGCCTCCTCCAGCAGCCAGATCGACCGCGCCATCGAGGCCGGACAGTTCGTCATCACCGACGATTACCGCGCCATGTGCGCCGCCGGGCATATCGACGTGGTGATCGACGCCACCGGCAGCCCGAACATCGGCACGCTGGTATCGCTGGAAGCGATCCACAACGGCAAGCATGTGGTGCTGCTCAGCGTCGAGGCCGACATCACCATCGGCCGCTTCCTCAAGCAGGAAGCGCGCAAGGCCGGCGTGGTGCTGACCGGCGCCGCCGGCGACGAGCCGGCCGCCACGGTCGAGCTGATCGGCTTCGCCCAGTCCCTCGGCTTCGAGATCGTCTGCGCCGGCAAGGCGAAGAACAACGCCTTCAAGCCGGACGCCGTGCCCGACGAATTCGCCGAGGAGGCGAAGGCGCGCAACATGAACCCGCGCATGCTGGTCGAGTTCGTCGACGGCTCCAAGACCATGGTGGAGATGACCGCGCTCGCCAACGCCACCGGCCTGGTGCCGGACGTGCCGGGCATGCACGGCCCCCACGCCGACCGGGACGTGCTGGCGCAGGTGCTCTGCACGAAGGAGGATGGCGGCATCCTCTCGCGCTCGGGCGTGGTGGACTTCACCCTCGGCAAGGGCGTGGCGCCGGGCGTGTTCTGCATCGTCAAGCCGCGCCATCCGCGGGTGATGGAGCGCATGACCGACCTCAAGGTCGGCCCCGGCCCCTGCTTCGCGCTGATCCGCCCCTATCACCTCACCAGCCTGGAAGTGCCGCTCTCGGCGGTGCGGGCCGTGCTGCACGGCACGCCCGACATGGAGGTGCTGGACCATCCGGTGGCCGAGTGCACGGCGGTCGCCAAACGCGACCTGAAGCCCGGCGACGTGCTCGGCAAGATCGGCGAATACGACTATCGCGGCTACACCATGGGATGGCGCGACGCGCGCGACAGCTTCGCCCTGCCGCTCGGCATCGCCGAGAAGGCGCGGGTGCTGAAGCCGATCAAGGTCGGCGAGCGGCTCACCTACGAGAACTGCGCGCCGGACGACCAGCTCCTCGTCACCCAGATCCGCCGCCGCCTCGACCAGGCGGACGCGCAGTTCCTGGCGGCGTGAAGACCTCGTCTCTGGCAAAGACGCGATCTGCGCGCGCGTTCAGGCGAGGCCCCTCGCCTTCTTCCATTTCCGCAGGCGTCCGCGCGCATTGATATAGGGCGAGGACGTGTTGAGCTGGATCATCCGGCCCATCGTGTACCGCCTATACCAGGGCGCGCCATAGAGGGCGGCGGCGTCCTGGCGCTCGACCAGCCGCAGGATCCGCGCCTTCGCCTCGAACAAGCGCGCCAGAAGCTCCGGCACGGCGAGCATTTCATAATCCCGGTAGAACCTGGCGGCGAGCCGGCCAAGCTCGTTCCACCCGAATCCGGTGTCGGGGAAATCCGGCTCCTCGCCGGCCGCGCGCCGGGCATGCCATTTGAGCACCAGCTCGTTCCAGCCGATGAGATAGGCCACGAGGTCATGGGCGCTCATGACCTCGCCCTTGGCATGCCCCTCCAGCGTCTTCTCCCCGAAGAGCTCGGGCGGCACCGTCGCCAGTTCCTTCTCCAGCGCGGCGTAGCTGCGCGCGAGCTCCGCCAGCAGGGCCTGCTTGCTGTCCGGAACCGCCAAGGTCAGCCCCGGCCGGGAGTGGCGTGCGTGGTGAAGCGGGCGTCGGCGAGCCGCGCCTCCGCTTCGGCCAGCGCTTCGGCGAGCTGGCGCACCTGGGCGGGATCGAGCACGAGCTGAAGCGCGGGCACCGGCTCGCCCGGCTTCGGCTGCTCGGTGCCGATCTCGATGCGCAGGCCCACCTTCTCGGTACCGAACAGGGCGGTGGTGAAAGCCAGCATCGGCCATACCTTCAGATGGCCCTTGTCGTCCTTCTCCCAATCGTCGAACCGGCCGGCCATGGAAGTCTCCTCGTCGTTTTCTGGCGTGGGCGCCATCCGGGGCGCCTTTCCACGCCGGTCTAGCATCAATCCGTCCGCCCGCGACAGGCCGACGGCCCGCCGTCGCTCCTCAGTGAAAGTCGCGGGACTTCGGCAGGATCCGCACCTGCCGCGGATGGCCATGGCCGGATCGGCGGCCCGCCAGCATATGGCCCTCGGCCGGCGGCCTCTCGCGCCCGTCCGGGGCCGGCTCGTGCGACGGGGAAAGATGACGGGCCGACCCGTCGAACAGGCGGGAAAGCTCGGACGTGCGGTCATGCACCCGCTCGCCCATCACATGCACGATGCCTTCCCTGCTCTTCTGCACCCGCCCCTCCACCACGACGAGACGCGCGCCCATCACCTGCGCCCGGTAGCGCTCGAACTGGCGGGTCCACAGCAGCACGTTGACGATCCCGGCCTCGTCCTCCAGCGTCATGAAGATGGCGTTGCCCTTGCCCGGCCGCTGGCGCACCAGCACCACGCCGGCCGTGCGCACATAGGCCCCGTCGCGCGATCTCGCGACATCGGCGCTCGAGGCGATGCCCTCGGCGGCGAAGACCGCCCGCAGCATGCCCATGGGATGGCCCTTCAGCGACAACCGCGTCGTCTGGTAATCGACAGCGATCTGCTCGGGCAGCGGCATGAGCGGCAGCGCCGCATCGGTATCCTCTCCAAGCTCGCGCGCATCCGCCGCCGCGAAGAGCGGCAGCGGCTCGTCGTTCGGCAACCGCCGCACCGCCCATGCCGCCGCGCGCCGGTCGAGCCCCATCGAGCGGAAGGCGTCGGCATCCGCCAGCTTGCGCAGGGCCACCACCGGCAGGCGGGAGCGGCGGGCGAGGGTCTCGATATCGGCGAAGAAGCCGCCGGCCCGCGCCTCGGCGAGCCGCTCCGACCAGTCCGCGCTGAAGCCGTCGATCTGCCGGAAGCCGAGGCGCAGGGCGAGCGGCACGCCGGGCGCATCGCGCTCCAGCGTGTTGTCGTGGCCGCTGTAGTTGACGTCGGCGCCGCGCACCTCGACGCCATGCTCGCGCGCGTCGCGCACGATCTGCGCCGGAGCGTAGAAGCCCATGGGCTGGGAGTTCAGCAGCGCCGCCGCGAAGACCGCGGGATAGCGGCATTTGATGAAGGCGGAGATGTAGACCAGCTTGGCGAAGGAGGCGGCATGGCTCTCCGGGAAGCCGTATTCGCCGAAGCCCTTGATCTGCTCGAAGCAGCGTTCGGCGAAGGCGCGCTCATAGCCGCGCGCCGCCATGCCGTTGACCAGCTTGTCGCGGAACTGGCCGATGGTGCCGAGGTGGCGGAAGGTCGCCATGGCGCGGCGGAGCTGGTTGGCCTCCACATCGGAAAACTCCGCCGCCGTCATGGCGAGCTGCATCGCCTGTTCCTGGAACAGCGGCACGCCGAGGGTACGCTTGAGCACGCCTTTCAGCTCGTCGGGATCGTAGGGCGGCTTCGGCGAGGGATAGGAGACGGGCTCACTTTTCTCGCGCCGGCGCAGATAGGGATGCACCATATTGCCCTGGATCGGGCCGGGACGGACGATCGCCACTTGGATAACGAGGTCGTAAAGCTCGCGCGGCCGCAGGCGCGGTAGCATGTTCATCTGCGCCCGGCTCTCCACCTGGAATACGCCGATGGAATCGCCGCGGCAGAGCATGTCGTAGACATCGCCCTGCTCCTTCGGGATTTCGGCGAACCCCCAGTCGATTCCCTCGTGCTCCTCCATCAGGTCGAGCGACTTGCGGATGCAGGTGAGCATGCCGAGCGCCAGCACATCGACCTTGAGCAGGCCGAGCGTGTCAATGTCGTCCTTGTCCCATTCGATGAAGGTGCGGTCCTTCATCGCCGCATTGCCGATGGGCACGGTCTCGTCGAGCCGGTTCTGGGTCAGGACGAAGCCGCCGACATGCTGGGAGAGATGGCGCGGAAAGCCGAGCAGGCGCGCCGCGAAGCCCACCGCCCGCGCGACCGTGGGGTTGGCGGGATCGAGCCCCGCCTCGCGCGTCTGGCTGTCCTTGATCTCGCTGCCCCAGCTTCCCCATACCGTGCCGGCGAGGCGGGATGTGACGTCCTCGGTGAGGCCGAGCACCTTGCCGACGTCGCGGAAGGCGCTGCGCGGGCGATAGGAGATCACCGTCGCGACGATGCCGGCGCGATGCCGGCCGTAGCGTTCATAGACGTATTGAATGACCTCCTCGCGCCGCTCATGCTCGAAATCGACGTCGATGTCCGGCGGCTCGTTGCGTTCGCGGGCGATGAAGCGTGAGAACAGCAGATTGCTAGTCGCGGGGTCGACGGCGGTGATGCCGAGCACGTAGCAGACCGCGGAATTGGCCGCCGAGCCGCGGCCCTGACAGAGGATGCGGTTGCGTTCGGCGAAATCGACGATGTCGCGGATGGTGAGGAAATAGGAGGCGTAGCCGAGCTCGCCGATCAGGGCGAGCTCGGTCCTGAGCTGGCTCGCCACCTTGTCGGGAACACCGTCCGGATAGCGGATGGCCGCGCGCTGCCAGGTGAGCTCCTCCAGCCGGCTCTGCGGCGTGTAGCCGGGCGGCACCGGCTCCTCGGGATATTCGTATTTCAGCTCGCCCAGCGAGAAATCGATGCGGGCGAGATAGGCCGCCGTCTCCTCCACCGCCTCCGGCGCATCGCGGAACAGGCGGACCATCTCCTCCGGGGCCTTCAAGTGCCGTTCGGCATTGGCTTCCAGCAGGCGCCCCGCCGCCTCGATGGTGACGCCCTCGCGGATGCAGGTGAGCACGTCCTGAAGGTCGCGCTCGTCCGGATGATGGTAGAGCACGTCATTGGTGGCGAGCAGCGGCACGCCGGCCTTTCCGGCCAGCGCCTTCAGGGCGGCGAGGCGGCGGCGGTCGTCCCCCCGGCGCCGCATGGTGGCGCCGAGCCAGAGCGAGCCGGGCGCCGCCTCGTGCAGCCGCGTCAGAACATCATTCAGCTCAATTATGTTTTTAGCCGGCAACTCATATGGTGGAATGAGGATGAGCGAGAGACCGCGGGCATCGGCGAGAAGATCGTCGAGCCTCAGGATGCACTCGCCCTTGGCGCCGCGCAGATTGCCGGCGGTGAGCAGGCGGCAGAGCCGCCCCCAGCCCGCGCGGTCCTGCGCATGGGCCACGATGTCCGGCGTGCCGTCGGCAAAGGCGAGGCGCGCGCCGACCACGAGGGTGAAGGGTGGCAGCTCCAGGCCACGGCCGGCATCGGCCGCCGCCTCGGCCCACTCGCGCAGGAGACGGGTGGCCTCGTCCTCCTCACCCTCTTTCGGCGTCTTTCTCTCCTGCTTCGGCACCGCCCAGAAGCTGGCAAAACGTGCGCCGACATCCTTCAGCGCCGCATAGGCGCGCACCACGCCGGCCACGGTGTTGCGGTCGGCGATGCCGATGCCGGCATGGCCGAGCAGCAGCGCCCGCAGCACCAGACACTCTGCCTTGGACGCACCCCGCAGGAAGGAGAAGTTGGAGGCGGCCACCATCTCCGCGAAGAAGGGCGTGCTCATAGGCGGCTCCTCCACCTCACGCCGTCATCCCCGGGCTTGACCCGGGGATCCACGGCCCGGATCGGTCGCACCGTGACGAAGGCAGGGATGGCCGGGTCAAGCCCGGCCATGATGAAGCCTGGAACCGGCGCTTCGAGAGCATCAGTTGGCCTCCTCATGGAAACAGGCCGTGCAGGAACCAGCGCGGCGTCCCCGGCTCGCGGTCGTAAAGGCCGGCGCGAAACAGCCAGAAGCGTCGCCCTTCGCGATTCTCCACGCGGAAATAATCCCGCGTCGGGGTCCCCTCCGGCCGGCGCCACCATTCGGGCGCGATGCGCTCCGGCCCCTCGGCGCGGGCGACCTCGTGCACCACGCGCCGCCAGCGGAAGCGCAGGGGCGGGCCGTCCGGCACCTCGGCCAACGCCTCGATGGGCTGGGGCGGATCGAACAGGGTCAGCGGTCGCGGCAGCATCTCCGGCATCGGCGCAAGAGGCGGGCCCGCGAGAGCGGCGGCCGGAATGAGCGCGCTGGCGCGGTCGGGGTCATGGGTGTCGCGCTGGAGGAAGCGCAGCACCCGCTCGCGCCCGAGCCGCACGGCGAGCCGGTCGATGAGTGCCGCCACCTCCTCTTCCTCCACGGCGCGCCCGTCGAGGCTGACCTGCGCAGGGGTCAGCGGCTCGGCGCGCAGCACCGCGAGACGCACGAGATCGAAGCCGAAGCCGGGGTCGATGGGATCGGCCAGCGTCTCGATCCGTTCGCGGTACAGCCGGCGCAACGACCGCGCGTCGCGCGAGGGGCGCGCGGTCTCGACCTTCAGGCGCCGCACCGCGCCGTCCGCCCGGAAGAAGGACGCCTCGAAGGCCCGCCCGCCCTCGCCCCGCGCCTCCAGCATCAGGGCGAGATCGTCCACCAGCAGGCCGAGCGTCGCCTCGATATCCTCGACGCGGGCGATCGGCTCGGCGAAGCGCCGCTCGGCGATGCAGGCGGGCAAGGGCCGGCGCGGCACGATACGCACATCCTCGCGGCCCAGCGCCCGGTCGAGCCGCACCAGCAGGTCCTCGCCGAAGCGGGCGGCGAGCGGCGTGCCGGGGCGGGCGGCGAGGTCGCCGATGGTCTTGAGGCCGGCGCGGGAGAGGCCCGTCACCACTTCCTCTCCCACATCGAGCCGGGCGATGGGCAGGACGGCGACGGCCGCCGCCTCGCCGCCCGGCGCGACGATGCCTTCCCGTACGCGGCCCCCGCCGGAGCGGGCGAGGGCCCGGGCGGCATCCGGCGTGCCGGCGACGACGGCGCAGGCGCCGAGGCCGTGGCGCGCGAGATGGGCCAGCAGCCGCTGGCGCATCGCCGCCTCGCCGCCGAACAGATGCGCGCAGCCGGTGATGTCGAGGACCAGCCCGTCGCCTCCGTCGAGCGCGACGAGCGGCGTCCAGCGGTCGCAATCGTCCGCGACTTCCTCGAGGAAAGCCGCGTCGGCCGCCGGGTCGTGATCGATCACCGCGAGAGCGGGAATGCGGGCACGGGCGTCCGCCAGCGTCAGGCCGGGCGCGAGGCCGCGCCGATGCGCGGCGCGGTCGACGGCGGCGAGGCGCAGCGCATTCTGCGCCTTCTCGACGAAGACGAGCGGCGGCGGCGCCAGCGGATGCTCCGCCGGCGTGCCCCCGGCCGCCGAGCCGTCAGCCGGCGCGGCGAAGCGCGACAACCTCGCCGCGTTCCGCGCCGGCATCCCCTTGCCGCGCCGCAGCCGTTCCAGCCGGTCGGCCGGCAGGAACGGGAACCACAGCGCGAGGTAGCGGGGCGAGATCGCGGAAGGAACATGCCTCATGGTCCCACTCCAGATTCCAGGTGCCGCCCTCGACCGGCCGTCCACCCTCGCCGCCGCGATGGCGCAGCAGGGTGGCCGTGAAGGCCGGGTTGCCGGGTGCATCGGCCTCCTCCGGCGCGCCGGGCCCGGAGGCCGCCGGCGCCACCCGCCAGCGCGTCGCCACCGCCGTCGGGGCGGGCCGCGCGGCGGCGTGGAGGAGAAAGCTGGTGACGCCGGAGGATGCCGCGCGCAGCGACAGGCGCCGGGTCGCGGTGAGATCGAGCGTCTTCGGCTCGCCCCAGGGCTCGATGACCAGCGCCCCGAGGCCGGGGCAGCGCACCGCGTCGCCCGCCGCGCGCAACACCTCGGCCGCGTCCGGCGCCCGCACCAGGATGAGCCGCGAGGGATCGAGCCCGAGCGAAGCGAGGCCGGGCGCGTCGAGACGGCCAAGCTCGGCTTCCGCGAAGTCCTGCCGCACCCAGAGGATCGGCCGGCGGACATCCGCGCCACCGGCCCGCAGGGCGAGCGCGAGGACGAAGCCGGTGGCGGCCGGCAGATCCGCGCCATGGACGGCCTGCACCTCGTGCAACGCGCCGCGCGCCAGCCGGACGCCCCCACCTTCCGGCCCGGCGGCGCCGAGGGAGAAGACGGAGGCCGCGCCGGGCAGGCGCTCCGCCTCAAGCCCGGCGAGCATCTGCCTCAGCGCAGCGATATCGCGGACCGTATCCATGATAAGCGCGCTCAAGATTGTTCATGTTTTGTTCTATAGAACGACTCTTTCCGGGCCGAGAGTCAAGCCGGCCGTGCCGCTCCTTCAGGAAACGGGGCGGCGCGCCTCGCGGAAGGTCCACAGGGCGTTGCCGCCATAGTGCCAGAGCACCAGCAGGCCGGTCACGACGATCTGGGCGAGCAGATAGGGCGCGCCCAGCGTCGCCGTGGCCAGCGCCATGAGCAGAGCGTTCAGCACCAGCCCGATGCCGGCGATGACGAAGAACTTCGCCAGCGCCTCGGGGTGCGGCTTGTGCGAGCGGAAGACGATGCGGCGGTTGAGCTGGTAGTTCACCAGCGCGCCGACGAGGAAGCCGGCGGTGGAGCCGGCCACCGGCCCCGCGACGCCGCCCTGCACCAGCCCGATCAGCACCGCGTAATGGGCGAGCGTGCCGAGGGCGCCGAGCGCGGCGAACAGCAGGATATGGCGCAGCCGCGCAAGCAGGGCCGCCGGCAGGCGCCCGGCCCGCCGCTCCCCTCCGCCCTGCTGCACCAGGCTTTCCATGCCGTTCCGCTCCTCAGGGCTTCGCCTTGGCGACCAGCGGCCCCGCATCCTTCAGCGACACCGCCGGCGCGTTGAGGTCGAGCCCGTCACTGCCGGGCGGCAGGGGCACTTCGACCGGGGCGCGGTGCATGCGCATGTCCATCACCGAGGCCAGTGGAACACCCATCCGGCTCACCGTCGCATAAGGCAGGCCGGGCGCCGCATCGCAGCCGATGTTGCGGGAGGTCAGCAGGAAGTCCGCGTCATCCCATTCCTCGACCATGTCGAAGTTCGGTCCGAGATAGGTGGAGGCCTGAACGTCCTCCGCGCAGACCGAAACCTTGTAGTGCCGGCCGGAGCGCCCATCCCGTTCGAGGCCCTGCCGCAAGGCCAGCGCCGCCTCGCGCAGGCTCGTCGACCAGTAGTCGCCCTCGAAGCGCCCCCAGGCGCCGGCCGTGCCGCCGACGAGCTGGTTGTAGCCCACATATTCGTAAGGGTGCAGCCGCAGGAAGCCGCCAGCGTTGACGAGGAAGAGCGCCAGAGCCGCCGCCGCGAAGCCGCCCCCGACCACGCGCGAGCGCCGCCACAGCGCGCGCCACGCCGCCTGCAGGCCGAGAACCGCCAGGATCGTCACCGGCGGCAGGACGAAGAGGAAATGGCGGATGCCGTTATAGAGCGGCGGATCGTCGAGCAGCGTGAAGACGACCGGCACCGCGACCGCGAACAGCAGCGGCAGATAGCCGAGGATGCGGCGGGGATGGACGAAGGCCGTGCGCGACGCGCGGTGCTCGCGGACGAGCCGCACCAGCGCGACCAGCGCCATCGCCAGGGCGGCGGCGAGGCCGAGAAGCGTCACCTCCGGCAGCTTGATGAGCAGATATTCCGACATGTAGGTCGGCGGGATCTGATCGATCGGCACCGCCTTGCCGTTGAACAGGGTGGTGAGATCGAAGGCGAAGTTGTTGAACGCCCCCATGGCCTTGAACAGGTTGGTGGGCGGAAGCATCGACCACGGCCAGCTCGCCGCCATGACCGCGAGCGCGACGAGCCCCGCCGCGACGAGCCGCGACAGCACGCGCAGCGGCAGGCGGATGTCGCGCAGCAGCAACATCGCCGCACCGAGCGTCAGCAGCAGGTAAAGCACCGCGAACACGCCGCCGACGCGCAGGCCGAAGGCGCAGCCGATGGAAACCCCGAGCCCGAGCACGCTCCGCCAGCGCGGCGGCGCCGGCAGCTGCACGGCGCAGGCGGCGATGAAGTAGAGGCTCCACACCATCGCCGCCGCGAAGGGCACGTCCTTGGTGTGGGTGAACATCGCCCCGCCATACATGCCGGTGAAGGCGAGCAGCAGCGCGGCGGCGATGCCGGCCTTCTCGCCGCCGAGCAGCCTCGCCAGCCGCCATGCGCCGATCAGCCCGGCGAAGCCGAAGCCCGCCGAGAGAAGATGGCGCCACTCGTAGAGCGGCAGCGGCACATAGGGCTCAAGGCCGGCGGCGATCAGGTCGAACAGGCCGCCATAGAGATAGAGGTTGATGTAGTGGAAGGCCCGGTCGTCGGTGAAGCCGCTCGCATACCAGGCGATGAGCAGCTGGCCGTAGGTGTGCTGCACCGGCTCGTCATTGCTGATGCCGTAATCGCGGAAGGCGAGGACGATCCACACCGCGACCGCCGCGAAAAGGGCCAGGCTCGCCACCCGCGTGAGGGCGGAGGAACGCCAGCCGCGCGCGACGAAAGAGACCGGCCAGGCCGATCCGGCCGGCGCGGGAAAATCGGAACTGTCGAGACTCACGAGGAAGGACCGTCCGGCACGAGCGAGTGGGCATGCCGATGATTGCCGGCATGAGCGGGGGAAAGCGTGACAGGGCGCGCGAAACCGATCTCGTCGGCGACGAGATAGAGCGGGCGCGCCTTCACCTCGGTGAAGATGCGCCCGACATATTCGCCGATCACCCCGAGGCTGATGAGCTGGACGCCGGAGACGAACAGCATGCTGACCATGATGGTGGGGAAGCCGGGGGTGCGCACGCCGAACACCAGCACCTCGCCGATGAGGTAGAGGCCGTAGAGGCCGGAAATCCCCGCCAGCGCCACGCCGATCAGCGACCAGACGCGCAGCGGCACCATGGAGAAGGAGGACAGCCCGTCGATCGCGTAGCGCAGCAGGCGCAGCGTCGAGAAAGAAGAGACGCCGCCGGCGCGCTCGGCCACCTCGAACTCGACCTCCTCCTGGCGGAAACCGACCCAGCTGGTGATGCCCTTCATGAAGCGGTTACGTTCGGGAAGGGCGTTGATAGCGTCGACGACACGGCGGTCGAACAGACGGAAATCGCCCGCCCCTTCGGGGATCTCGACTTCGCAGAGGGCGTGGAAGAAATGGTAGAAGCCGCGCGTGAACAGCCGCCTTCCCAGCGGATCGGTGCGGCGCGAGCGACGCACCGCGATCACCATCTGGGTGCCGCCTTCCCACCGCTCGATCATCTGCGGGATGACCTCCGGGGGATGCTGGAGATCGGAATCCATCAGCACGACGATATCGCCCACCGCGGCGCGCAGGCCGGCGGCCATGGCCGATTCCTTGCCGAAATTGCGGGCGAAGCGCAGCGCCTTCACCGCCGGATCGCGGCGGCCGAGCTCGGCCAGCAGGTCGAAGCTGCCATCGCGGCTGCCGTCGTCGACGAAGATGAACTCCCGCTGCATGTCGGGATAGCTGTCGAGCACAGCACAGAGGCGCGCGTGCAGCGCTTCGAGGCACCGCGCCTCGTTATAGACGGGGACGACAACCGAAATCAGCCGGGGCGACCTTAGGGAAGAGATCGTCATGATGTTGGGCCGGTTTTACTTTGTGCTCGCCGGAACTTCCGGCCGCTGCCAAATTTCCGCGACAGTTTTCGGCTTTCCTGAAGCCCATGATCACATATTCTGTGATTGTGATTTTTGTTTGGCTGCCCAGTACAGATGAACGACAACCTGAAAGCGGTAGTAATCTGCGCCGACGACTATGGCCTCAGCATGGGCGTGTGCGACGCGATCGAAACCCTGATCGAGCGCGGCCGGCTCTCGGCGACGGGCGCGATGACCGGATTGCCGTCCTGGCGGCATCGGGCGGAAGGGCTCCGGGCGCTCGTGCGCACGCATCCCGCCGATATCGGGCTACACTTCACGCTCACCGGCCAGAGCCCCCTGTCGCCGGCGCGAGGCCTCGCGCGGGACGGCAAGCTGCCGGAGATCGGCCCGCTCATCCTGCGCGCCTTCGCGCGCGCCCTGCCGCTCGCGGCGATACGCGACGAGCTGCGCGCCCAGCTCGACGCTTTCGAGGACGCCTGGGACGGGCCGCCGGATTTCCTCGACGGCCACCAGCACGCCCATGCGCTGCCCGGCATATGCGAGATCGTCACGGAGGAACTGTCGGCGCGCTATGCGGGTCGCCTGCCCTGGCTGCGCAACTGCACCGAGCCGTTCGCCTGGGCACGGCGGCGCCGGATCGGCTGGCGCAAGGCGGCGATCATCGGCCGTCTCGCCGCCGGGGCGGGAACGGCCGCCATCCGCGCCGGCTTCGCCGTCAACGACAGCTTTCGCGGGCTTTACGACTTCACGCCCGAGCCGCCCTATCGCGAGGTTTTCCGCGCCGCTCTCGCGGGTCCGGGAACGCGCATCCTCGTGCACTGCCATCCCGGCATCGTCGACGAAGAGCTGCGCCGGCTCGATCCGCTGCTGGAACCGCGAGAGCGCGAACTGGACTATCTGGCATCGACGGCATGCGGCGAGGACCTGCTCGCCGCCGGTATCCGGCCTGCCCGCTTCCACGAAACCGGCGCGCCGCAGGAGACGGAAGCGTCAGCCCTGCGGGGGTGAGCCCGGCGCGGGCGCCGGGTCGCTGGAGGTGACGAGCCGCCCCTCCTCCGCCTTGTGGTAATACTGGCTCGCGACCAGCCACCCCTTGAGCGGCCGCAATGGCGGCACGCAGGTGAGCAGCATCACCGGCAGCGTGGTGACGAGATGCACCCAGTAGGGCGCCTGGAAGGCGACCTCGATCCAGAGGCCGAATATCACCGACGGCACGCAGCCGAAGCAGATGACGAAGAAGGCCGGACCATCGGCCGGATCGGCGAAGGAATAATCGAGGCCGCACACCTCGCAGCGCGGCGCCAGCGTCAGGAAGCCCTTGAACAGCTTGCCCTGGCCGCAGCGCGGGCAACAGGCCCGCATGCCGCACTCGAAGGGCGACAGCTTCGGATAGGACGCGGCCGGATCGGACGGGCTGCGGGCAAGCATGGCGAGAACCTCCTGCACGCGCCAGAACGGAAGCCGCCCGCGCGATGCAATCAATAAGTAGGAATGAAAGCATTCAATGTCAATACAATAACAAATTGACTGTATATTGAATGCATTCAATTCGAGAGCGCTTTTCGCAGCCTTCCTTCTACAAGCTTTACCGGAACGGAGTGTTTGCGGGGTGCCCTTGCGACCTTGTGTCCTTGCGCCCCGGCACACGCCGCCGCCGGCAGCGCAGACGGCGGCGGGAGGATCGCGTTAACCAATTCCGGGCATCGTTCTGGACATTGCCCGAGGCGATTCGCCGAACCCGAGTCCTGAGCCGTATGAGTAATGTAATACCGTTTCCTGTGCGCGTTGCCGAACCCGAGTCGGAGTTCGAGTACGATATCGACATCTTCACCGCCGTGGATGTCGCCATCCGGGACCTGCGCGACCTCGCCCAGCGGCTGCGCGGCGACGTCAGCGGCCAGGAGCAGGCGCAGGAATGCCTCGACATGCTCACGCGCGCGCTGGAGAACGCCCGCGCCCTTGCCTGATCGGGCGCGCCTGCATGGCTAGCCCAGCAGGCTCCTGAGCAGGAACAGCCCCGCCTTCACGAAGGCCCACACCACGCCGGACACCACGCCGAGCGAGGCGATGGCAAGCGCCATGCCGACGAGGATCCACACCCCGTCGCGCTCCAGAATGCCCAGCGCCAGGATGCAGATGGCGAGCGCGGGCAGCATGTTGCCGAGCGGAATCGGCAGCACCAGCACGACCGCCAGCACGAAGCACATCAGCCCGACGACGTATTCGGCCGGCGGATGTGCCAGCCCTCCGAGGCGCGGGCGCAGCAGCCGCTCCGCCTTGGCGAGCCAGGGCGTCGCCTTGGCGACGAAGGCGGCGAAGTCCTTCCGCGCGATCGAGCGGCGGGCGATGATCGGGGGCAGCCAGGGGCGCCGGCCCAGCGCCAGCTGCGCCGCCAGGAACACCAGCGGCGCCCCGAGCACGGAGGACGTGCCGGGCGGGGTCGGCAGGACGTTGGGCAGCGCGAAGACCAGCATCAGCGGGCCGAAAGCCCGCTCCTGCATCGCCTTCAGCAGATCGCCGACCGCGATGCGGTCGCGCGTCGTGTCCCCGGCGATGCGGGTGAGCACCTCCGACAGCCGCAGCGTGTCGTCCAGCGGACCGGCCTGATCGGGCTCGGCGCTCTTGTCGGTCGGCGGATGTGACAGCACGGCGGGCGACACTCCTCCCGGGGACGTCTTCGTGAGGGGCCCGCGTGGGGCCCCTACCCCTCAGATAGGAGCCGAGTGTGACATTGGCCAGAAACCCGCCGGCCGCATCGCCTGTCAGGTCCAGCTGAACAGGAAGGCGCCGACCGCCAGCAGCGTGATCACCACGACGGCAATCGAATGCTTCATCGTCCAGTTGTGCATCGTCACGGTGTCACTCCTCCCTGCTGAGATACCAGCTGTGGCGCCTTGCGCGCGCGGCGTCAACACAGCGTCGTCACCACGATGCGGATTGATGCGGCGAGCCGAACCCATTAACAAGGCGCCCTTTTGCGGGAGCTTCGCCATGGCGTTCTGCGGCCTCGATTTCGGTACGTCCAACACCACCCTCGCCTTCTGGCGCCACGAGGCGCCCGAACTGGCGGCGCTGGAGGACGGCAAGGTCACGGTGCCCAGCGCCGTGTTCTACGACCGGCAGGGCCAGCTCACCATCGGCCGCGCCGCCATGGCGCGCTATGTCGGCGGCGAGGACGGACGTCTGATGCGCAGCCTCAAGGCGGTGCTCGGCAGCGCGCTGATCGAGGAAAAGACCCAGATCGGCCGGCGCGCCATCGGCTTTCGCGACGTCATCGCCGACTATCTGCGCACCGTGAAGGCGCGCGCCGAGGCCAGCGCGGGCGAGGTGCTCGACAGCGTCGTGCTGGGCCGTCCGGTCTTCTTCGTCGACGACGACGCGGCGGCCAACCGCAAGGCCGAGGAAACGCTGCGCACCATCGCCGCCGACATCGGCTTCCGCGCGGTCTCGACCCAGTTCGAGCCCATCGCCGCCGCGCTGGACTACGAGCGGCAGGTTCGCGGGGAGGAGATCGCGCTGATCGCCGACATCGGCGGCGGCACCTCGGACTTCTCGATCGTCCGCCTCGGCTCCGCGCGCCGGGCCCGCGCCGACCGCTCCGGCGACATCCTCGCCAATGACGGCGTGCGAATCGGCGGCACGGATTTCGACCGTCATCTCAGCCTCGGCACGCTGATGCCGCTGCTGGGCTTCCGCAGCCCGATGAAGCGTCCCGGCCGGGACGTGCCGAGCGGCTATTTCCACGAGCTGGCCACCTGGTCCAGTATCAACCGGCTCTATTCCTCGAAGACGGTGCGCGAGCTGCACGAGGTCCGCCGCGAGGCCGCGAGGCCGGAACTGGTCGAGCGGCTGATCCGGGTGATCGAGGAGCAGCGCGGCCACACGCTGGCGATGGAAGCCGAGGCGGCCAAGATCGCCCTCGCCGACGTTTCGCGCGCGGATGTCGCCCTCGGCTGGCTGGAGGCCGGGCTTTCGGTCGGCATCACGCCGGAGGAGCTGGTGACGCACACCCATGTGCTCGCCGGACGCATCGCCGCGCGCGTAGCCCTCTGCCTCGACCAAGCCGGACTGACGGCCGGCGACATCGATGCGCTGTTCCTCACCGGCGGCTCGACGCGCCTCGCCCATGTGCGGGCGGCGATCCTCGCCACGCTCCCGCAAGCGCGGGTGGTGGACGGCGACACCTTCGGCTCGGTCGGCACCGGCCTCGCCATCGAGGCCGCCCGCCGCTACGGCGATCTCAGCCGTAACGCAGATGGAAGGACTTCGGCCGCGTAAGCATCTCGAAGCCGATGCGCGAGAGCGAGGCGCCGCGCCCGGTATCCTTCACGCCGGTCCAGGCGAGGCCGGGATCGAGATAGTCGCAGCGGTTCATGAAGACCGTGCCGGTCTCGATCTCGTTGCCCAGTTCCTCAGCCGTGTCGAGATCGGCGGTCCAGATCGAGGCGGTCAGCCCGTAGACGCTGTCGTTCATCAGCGCCAGCGCCTCGGCGTCGTCCTTTACCTTCATGATGCCGACGACCGGCCCGAAGCTCTCCTCGGTCATCACCGACATGGAATGGTCGACGCCGGTGAGCACCTGCGGGGCGAGGTAGGGCGTTCCCTCGCGATTGGCCGGGAAGGCGGCGGGGTCGATATGCGCGGTCGCGCCCCTGGCAAGCGCCTGCGCCGTCTGCCGGCGGATGAGATCGGCGAAGCGGCCCTGCGCCATCGGCCCGAGCGTCGTCGCCTCGTCGAGCGGATTGCCCAGCACATAGCGCCCGGTCAGCTCCACGAAACCGTCGACGAAGCGGTCATAGAGGCTCTCATGCACGTAGATCCGCTCGATGCCGCAGCAGCACTGGCCGGAATTGTAGAAAGCGCCGTCGACAAGGTTCTCCACCGCGAAGTCGAGATCGGCGTCGGCGCGCACATAGGCGGGATCCTTGCCGCCCAGTTCCAGCCCCAGCGGAGTGAAGGTGCCCGCCGCCGCGCGCTCGATGGCCCGTCCACCTTCCACCGAGCCGGTGAAGTTGACGAAATCCACCGCCCCCGAGCCGATCAGCCGCGAGGTCTGGTCGTGTGTGAGGACGAGATTGGCGAACAGCCCGTTCGGCAGGCCGGCATGGTCCATCGCCATCTGGAAGCGCTCGCCGACGAGGATGGTCTGGGCGGCATGCTTGAGCAACACGGCGTTGCCGGCGATCAGCGCCGGCGCGATGGTGTTCACCGCCGTGAGATAGGGGTAGTTCCACGGCGCCACGACCAGCACGAGGCCGAGCGGATCGCGCTTGATGTAGCGGCGGAAGCCGGCGCGCTCGTCATGCGGCACCACTGGCGCGAGCGCGTCCTCCGCCATCCCGGCGACATAGCGCACCCGCTCCTCGAAGCCGCGAAACTCGCCGCCATAGCGGACCGGACGCCCCATCTGCTGGGCGAGCTCCGGCACGATCTCCTGGTTCATCGCCAGCATCGCGTCGAGGAAGCGCAGCACATGGGCGGAACGCTCGGCGATGGGCACTTTGCGCCACTCGCGCTGGGCCGCGCGCGCCACCGCCACCGCCTGCGCCACGGCCGCATCGGCAGCGGCCGGGCGGCGGACGAGTTCGGAACCGTCGATCGGGGAGATACAGACAATATCGCTCATGGACACACCGGAACGGCGAGCGCCGCTGCGGGCGCCGGGAGAGAGGAGCATATGCTCTACGGAGAATACACCCCGCCTTGGGCGCGTCCACGTCGGCCGTCGTCCGGGCCCCGCGCGGCCCCATGCCCCGGCATGCCGAGGCGGATTGCCGGATCTGACGCCGATGGTGCAGTTTGCCGGCCTCGCGAATCTCCCGTAACCTATACCGGAGATTGGATTGAACGGCATTATTCTACCGTAGGTGCGTCAAAGCTGCCCAACTTCCGCCCCTTGTGCCGCCTTTATCCTCCTGCAGCTGCGTATCTATCCATGAGCAGAGTCGGTGCACTCCACCATGAAGCCGATTAAGCCGGGCATACCCGAGCGCCAGGACGAGGTGGTCGTGCCGTCGGTCGTCGACGAGAACGCCGAAATGTTCGAGCTGGCTCCGATCTCGCTCTGGCTGGAGGATTTCAGCGCCGTGAAGGCGCTGTTCGAGCAATGGCGCGCCGACGGCGTCACCTCGTTGCGCGATCATCTGCGCGGGCGGCCGGAGCTTGTCGCGGAGTGCTCCAGTCGCATCAAGGTGCTGAAGGTCAACCGGCGCACCCTGTCCCTGTTCGAAGCCAACGACCTCGACCACCTCGTCGGAAATCTCGACAAGGTGTTCCGTGGCGACATGCTGAAGACCCATATCGAGGAGCTGGCGCAGCTCTGGGACGGCTACACCAGCTTCGCCAGCCAGGCCGTCAATTACACGCTGACCGGCCAGCGGCTCGACATCCAGCTCAAGGGCATCGTGCAGCCCGGCCATGAGGAGACGCTGGAGCGCGTGCTGCTCTCGGCCGAGGACGTGACGGAGCGAGAGACGGCGCGCCGGCAGGCGGCGCGTGCGGAGGAATACGCCCAGGGCCTGTTCCAGCACTCGCCGGTCTCGCTGTGGGTCGAGGACTTCTCCACCATCAAGCAGTTGATGGACGACGTGCGCCTGCGCGGCATCGAGGACTTCCGGGTGTTCACCGACGTGCACCCGGAATTCGTGCAGCGCTGCATCAGCGAGATCCGCATCATCGACGTCAACCGGCACACGCTGGAGATGTTCGGGGCGACCAGCAAGAAGGAGCTGATCCTCAACGCCGCCGGGATCTTCCGCGAGGACATGCAACGCCATTTCCGCGAGCAGCTCATCGACCTCTGGAACGGCAAGCTGTTCCACACGCGCGAGGTGGTGAACTACACGCTCGGCGGCGACATGCTGCATGTGCACCTGCAGTTCTCGGTGCTGCCGGGCCACGAGCACGACTGGTCGCTGGTGCAGGTGGCGCTGACCGACATCACCGCGCGCAAGAAGGCCGAGGCCTATCTCGAATATCTCGGCAAGCACGACGTGCTCACCAAGCTCTACAACCGCTCCTTCTACGTGGACGAGATGAACCGGCTGGAACGCCGGGGCCCGTTCCCGGTGACGGTCATCATGATCGATCTGAACGACCTCAAGCAGGTCAACGACCAGCTCGGCCACGCCGCCGGCGACACGCTGCTGCGCCGGGCCGGCGAGGTGCTGGCGAAGGCGATCGACCATCCGAACTGTGCCGCCCGCATCGGCGGCGACGAGTTCGCCGTGCTGCTTCCCGGCGTCGACGAGGATGGCGGGCTCGCGGTGATGCAAGGCATCGAGGAACTGGTGACCCTCAACAACCAGTTCTATTCCGCCTCGACGCTCAGCCTCTCGATCGGCATGGCGACCAGCACGCCCGGCGAGCGGCTGGAAGGGGTGGTGAAGCGCGCGGATGCGATGATGTACGAGGCCAAGCGCAACAGCGACCTCCGCCGGGCGGCCTCCGCCGGGCGCTGAGCCGTCTCAGCCGCCGGCGCGGACGGTCAGGTTCTCCAGCTCCGCCAGATGCACGAAGCAGAGCTTGTTGCCCTCGGGGTCGCGGCCGTAAGCGCCGTAATAGTCGGCGGCATAGTTGGGCCTGAGGCCCGGTGCCCCCTCGTCGGTGCCGCCATGCTCCACGAGCGCGCGCCAGGCCGCGTCCACCGCCGCCGGCGAGGGGGCGGCGAAGCTGACCTGCGTGCCGTTGCCCCAGGTGGCCGGCAGCCCGTTGAACGGCAATTGCACGTAGAACTGCGGCCAGGCGCGCCCCGGCATGACCCACATGGAACCGGGCGGGCCGCCGTCATCCTCCGCATCGACCCGGAGGAGGCCGAGGGGCGCCAGCACGGCGTCGTAGAAGGCGGTGAGCCGCGCCAGATCGCGGGCGCCGAGTATGATGTGGCTGAACATGGGGCACTTTCCTGCCGTGGCGCGCTATCCTGCCGCGGTGGCGCGGGAATTTCGAGTGCCCGGCGCCTCGACAGCGGCGCGGTTGCGCAGTAAACCCGATCCAGATAATCACAACGGACTTCCGGGTTGCGGAAGTTTTCACTTAGACGGTTTGTAAATGAGCAACCTGCATCACGAGCGCGTCCTGTCCGTGCACCACTGGACGGACAACCTGTTCACCTTCACCACGACGCGCGATCCGGCTCTGCGCTTCAAGAACGGGCAGTTCGTGATGATCGGCCTCCCCGTCGACGGCAAGCCGCTGCTGCGCGCCTATTCGATCGCCAGCGCCAATTACGAGGAGACGCTGGAGTTCTTCTCCATCAAGGTCCAGAACGGCCCGCTCACCTCGCGCCTGCAGCACCTCAAGGTCGGCGACGAGGTGATCGTCGGCCGCAAGCCGACCGGGACGCTGCTGGTCGACTATCTGGTGCCCGGCCGCCGGCTCTACCTGCTCTCCACCGGCACGGGCCTCGCGCCCTTCATGAGCCTCATCAAGGACCCGGAGACCTACGAGACCTACGAGAAGGTCATCCTCGTCCATGGTGTGCGCACCGTGGCGGAGCTCGCCTATCAGGACTTCATCACCCGCGAACTGCCGGAGAACGAGTATTTCGGCGAGCTGGTGCGGGAGAAGCTGATCTACTACCCCACGGTGACACGCGAGCCCTACCGCAACCAGGGCCGCATCACCGACCTGATCACCTCGGGCAAGCTGTTCGATGAGCTCGGCCTGCCGCCGCTCGACAAGGAAGACGACCGCGTCATGCTCTGCGGCAGCCCGCAGCTGCTCGACGACATGCGCGTCATCCTCAAGGATCGCGGCTTCGAGGAGGGCTCGACCACGGAGCCGGGCGACTTCGTGATCGAGAAAGCCTTCGTCGAGAAGTGAACGAGGAAGCGGCCGGGCCTCAGCGCAGGCGCCGGTCCGAATCCCAGCGTTCCTCGTCCTCGCGCCGGGCATCGGCGCGGGCGGCCTCTTCCGGCGAGAGCACGCGGTATTCGGCCTCGATGATGGTCGGGCCGCCGGCGGCGCCGTTCGGCTTGCGTCCGCCGAACAGGCGATAGGCGAGGCCGGCGATGACGACGATGGGAAAGACCACGAGGAACACGCTGGCCGCCACCAGGGCCAGCGCGGTGCCGACGGCGAGGGCCACGGCGATGACGATCGCCACCTGCCACCAGCTCACTCGCTTGACGGTGAAACGCATTCGATCGAACGGATCGGTCGAGCTCATCCTTAAGGTCTTTCCTCCAAGAGCGGTCGCCCCGCGGACATTCGATATGGGGACGAGGAGAGCCGGCGCCAACGGCAGGCGTGGAATTTCCCTCCCATTGCGCATAGGCTCGGCATCATGATGCTACGCGACGCCGTGGAAGCCGACCTGCCCGGCATCCTCGCCATCTACAATCACGCGGTGCTGAACTCGACGGCGATCTGGAACGATACGCCGACCGATCTCGCCAACCGTCTCGCCTGGCTGCGCGACCGCCGGGACAAGTCCTATCCGGTGATCGTCGCCGAGGAGAATGGCGAGGTGCTGGGCTATGCCAGCTTCGGCGATTTCCGCCCCTTCGACGGCTTCCGCATCAGCGTCGAGCATTCGGTCTATGTGGCGGAAGCCGCGCGCGGGCGCGGAATCGGCCGGCGGCTCGTGGAGAGCCTGTTCGGGCCCGCGCGCGCCATCGGCAAGAAGGTGATGATCGGCGGCATCACCGGCGGCAACGCCGCCTCGCTGGCGCTGCACGCCGCGCTCGGCTTCGTCGAGACCGGCCACATGCCGGGCATCGGCATCAAGTTCGGCCAGCGGCTTGATCTGGTACTGGTGCAGAAGGAACTTTAGGCGCCGGGCCTACGGATCGCTTCGGCTCACCGCCTCTGAACGACGAAGGCCGGGACGAGCCCGGCCTTCGCGTTGATCCGTAGGAACGGTGCCGAAGCGCCCGTCCCGCTCAGTAGCGGTAATGGTCCGGCTTGAACGGGCCCTCGACCGGCACGCCGATATAGTCGGCCTGCTCGGGGCGCAGCGTGGTCAGCTTCACGCCGAGCTTCTCGAGGTGCAGCGCTGCGACCTTCTCGTCGAGGAACTTCGGCAGCGTGTAGACCTGCTTCTCGTACTTGCCGGGGTTGGCCCACAGCTCGATCTGGGCCAGCGTCTGGTTGGAGAAGGAGGACGACATCACGAAGGACGGGTGGCCCATGGCGTTGCCGAGGTTCACCAGGCGGCCTTCGGACAGCAGGATGATGCGGTTGCCCGAGGGGAACTCGATCTCGTCGACCTGCGGCTTGATGTTGGTCCACTTGAAGTTCTTCAGGCCGGCGACCTGAATCTCGTTGTCGAAGTGGCCGATGTTGCAGACGATCGCCCGGTCCTTCATCTGCCGCATGTGGTCGACGGTGATGATGTCGCGGTTGCCGGTGGCGGTGACATAGATGTCGGCGCGGTCGAAGGCGTTCTCGATCGTGGTGACCTCGTAGCCTTCCATCGACGCCTGCAGGGCGCAGATCGGATCGACTTCCGAGACGATGACGCGCGCGCCGGCCTGGCGCAGCGAGGCGGCCGAGCCCTTGCCGACATCGCCGAAGCCGGCGACGAAGGCGACCTTGCCGGCGAGCATCACGTCGGTGCCGCGACGGATGGCATCGACCAGCGATTCACGGCAGCCATAGAGGTTGTCGAACTTCGACTTCGTGACCGAGTCGTTCACGTTGATCGCCGGGAACAGCAGCTTGCCCTGCTCGGCGAGCTTGTAGAGCCGGTGCACGCCCGTGGTGGTCTCCTCGGAGACGCCCTTGATCGACTTGGCGACCTCGGCGAACCAGCCCTTCGGCTTCTCGGCCAGCAGCTTCTTGATCAGGGCGAAGAAGATCACCTCTTCCTCGGATTCCGCCTTGTCGAGGAACGCCGTGTCGCCATTCTCGGCGCGCAGGCCGTGATGCACCAGCATGGTGGCGTCGCCGCCATCGTCGAGGATCATGTTGGGGACCAGAAGTTCACCTTCCTTCGCGCCGTGCCAGTCGAACAGCTTGGCGGTGAAGTCCCAGTATTCGGTCAGCGTCTCGCCCTTGAAGGCGAAGACCGGCGTGCCGGCGGCGGCGATGGCCGCGGCGGCGTGGTCCTGGGTCGAGAAGATGTTGCACGAGACCCAGCGCACATCGGCGCCGAGAGCCTTCAGCGTCTCGATCAGCACCGCGGTCTGGATCGTCATGTGCAGCGAGCCGGCGATGCGCGCGCCCTTGAGCGGCTGCGACGGGCCGTATTCGGCACGGATGGCCATCAGGCCCGGCATCTCGGTCTCGGCGAGCTCGATCTCCTTGCGGCCGAAACCGGCGAGGCTGATATCCTTGACAATGTATTCGCTGGCGACGGCCATGTGCGGCTTCCCTTCTGCCTGACGCGATTGGCGCGCGGATTGGGCGCGGTTGAGCTGGCCGGGTGATAGCAGCCCAGCCTCGCGAAAACAATAACGATATAAAGATGTCTTTATATGACGGCGACCGCGAATGCCGTCGGTGCGGGGCGAAGCTTTACTCGCCCTCGCCGAAACGGTCGGAGACCAGCGCGTCGAGCGCATCCACCGCCGCCTGCGCCTCGGGCCCGCTGGCCTCGACGAGGATGGTCGTGCCCGGCGCCGCGGCGAGCATCATCAGGCCCATGATGGAAGTGCCGCCCACCGTCTCGCCGGCGCGCGTGACGCGTACATCCGCCGCGAAGCGCTCGACCGTCTGGACGAATTTGGCGGAGGCGCGGGCATGCAGTCCCCGCTTGTTGATGATGGCGAGCTCGCGCTGGATGGCGGTCGTCGTCACGGTCACTTCCCGGCCAGCACGCGGCTGGCGATGTTGATGTATTTGCGCCCGGCTTCCTGGGCCTGCGCCACCGCGTCGGCCATCGGCACCTCGCCGCGCACCGTGGCGAGCTTGACCAGCATCGGCAGGTTGATGCCCGCCACCACCTCGATGTCCGGCGAGGTCATCACCGAGATGGCGAGGTTGGAGGGCGTGCCGCCGAACATGTCGGTCAGGATCACCACGCCGTTGCCGCTGTTCACGACGCCGACCGCATCGACGATGTCCTTGCGGCGCTGCTCGATGTCGTCGTCAGGACCGATGGTGATCGTCTCGAGCTGCGACTGCGGACCCATCACATGTTCGAGCGCAGCGCGAAATTCGCTGGCGAGGCGTCCATGCGTTACGAGTACGAGACCTATCATGCTGCTCCGCCGCGCGCCCCACGGCGCGACCGCATTGTTCTTGCCTGGGGCACCCGAGGTATCGAGTTCCGCCACTCCCTTCGCGGGGCGCACATCATCGTTGCACCGCACATGAATGGCAAGTGCCGCTGCGGAAAATCGGCTCCGACGCTCCGGCGGCGGCGCGCTCCCGCACGTTGCGGCTCACTCCGCCGCCGCCCCGGTGAGCAGCAGCGCCAGCACCTGCTGCAACACGTCGCCCGGCGCGAAAGCCGGCAGGCGCGCCATTTCCACCCCCTCGATCACCGTGCGCAGCGCGGCCGGCTCCGGCAGACGCGCGGCATCGGAGGCGCCGAGATCGACGACGAGGTCGACGGCCGTCTCCGCGGCGAAGGGAAGCCGGCGTAGACCGGCCCCGCGGATCTCGATCAGCCCGGCGAGATTGTGCGGCGCGGTGGCGAAAAGCTGCCCCCCGCGACGCGCCAGCACCACGCGGTCGTCCGCCACCAGCTCGGCGGGCTCCGTCATGCCGCTGCGGCCGGCGAGGATCAGCGCGAAGGCGAGGTGCGACTTGCCGCTGCCCGACGCACCCCGGATCAGCACGCCGCGCGTGCCGACCCGGACGCAGGAGCCGTGGACCGTCGCCGGTGGCGTATTGCCCTGCGCATCGGGCGCCATCGCGTCAGCTCGCCGGCAGACGGACGATGAAGCGGGCGCCACCCGGCTTCGCCGGCCGGGCCCGCGGCGCATCCGCCTCGCCATCGGTCGCCTTCGCCTTGACCTTGCCGGCCTTCGCCTTCTTGGGGGCGCCTTCCTTGGGGGCGCCTTCAGCCGGCCGGTTCTCCGCCCAGATGCGCCCGCCATGCGCCTCGACGATCTGCCGCGAGATCGACAGGCCGAGACCGGAATTCTGGCCGAAGCCCTGCTCCTCCGGGCGGTCGGTGTAGAAGCGCTCGAAGATCCGCGCGAGCGCGTGCGGCGGGATGCCCGGTCCGTCATCGTCGACGATGACCTCAACCGCGTCCTTCGTCCGCCGGCAGGTGACGCGCACCTCGCCGCCCTTGGCGGAAAAGGAGCGCGCATTGTCGATCAGATTGTTGATGACCTGGCCGAGGCGGGAATCGTGGCCGGGGATGATGAATTCGCCATTCGCCCCTGGCGCGTGCTCGAAGGCGAGCTTCACGCTCACCTCGTCGCCGCGCACCACGTCGTTGTGCACGCCGGCGACGGTGTTCAGCAGGCGCACCAGATCGACCGGCTCGGCTTCCTGCCGCTGCAGCTCGGCGTCGAGACGGCTGGCGTCGGAGATGTCGGTGATCAGTCGGTCCAGCCGCTTCACGTCGTGCTGGATGACTTCCATCAGGCGGCCGCGCGAATTGTCGGTCTTGGCCAGCGGCAGCGTCTCCACCGCCGAGCGCAGGGAGGTGAGCGGGTTCTTCAGCTCATGCGAGACGTCGGCGGCGAAGCTCTCGATCGCCTCGATGCGCGAATAGAGCGCATCGGTCATGTCGCGCAGCGCGCCGGAGAGATGGCCGATCTCGTCCGAGCGGCTGGTGAAATCCGGGATCTCGACGCGAGAGCGCGTGCGGCGCCGAACGCGCTCGGCCGCATCGGCGAGCTTGCGCACCGGGCCGGCAATGGTGCCGGCGAGCAGCAGCGAGAGCACCACCATCACCGCCATGGCGACGAGGAAGACGCGCACGATGACCAGCCGCTCCGCCGCCACCGCCTCGTCGATCTCGCCGCCCTGGGTGGAGAGCAGCAGCGCGCCGAGAATGGCGCGGAAGCGCTGCACCGGCACGGCCACCGAAACGATGATCTGGCCGCGATCGTTCACCTGCACCGCACTGGCCTTCTGTCCCAGCAGCGCCTCCGTCACCTCGGGATAGCCCTTGCCGTTGCTGGGCCCGAGCTCCTTGTAGAGCGGCAGGTCGCCACGCTCGAACCACATCTTCACGCTGTTCCAGCCGCGCTCCATCCAGTTCGGCTTGGGCGTATTGGGCGCCGGCATGTCGAAGCGCAGAATCTCGCCGCGCGAGTAGAGGGAACGGGAATCGAGCAGCAAGCCCCCGTCGCGGTCATAGATGCGCGCGCGCGTCCCGGTCGGCTCGATCAGGCGCTTCAGCACCGGCGCGACGCGCTCGGGATTGATGGGGAATTCCAGCGGCGCGAAGCCTTCCTCGCCCGGGCCGTAGCTCTCTCCCGCCTGCAGCTCGAGCAGGCGCTCGGGATCGATGGTGATGGCGTTGGTCTCGACCTGCGCGGAGGCGGCAATGGCGCCGGCGATGATCTCGCCCTGCACCAGGAGGCTCTGCACGCGCGCGTCGATCAGCCCGGCACGGAATTCCGAGAGGTAGAGAATACCCGACACCAGCACGCACATGCCGGCGAGGTTGAGCAGGACGATGCGGCGGGTAAGGCTGGAGAAGCTCTTGAAGGCAACGAAGTTCCGCGCCCGCCGCAACGCGGCGAGCATCCCCCTGCCCCGCCCGGCATCGGAGGTTTCGACCGTCTCCTCGGTTTCCGCGACGTCCCTCTCGTCGGTCGCGGTCCGGGTGGATTCGGGATCGAGCAAAGAGCCGCTACTCCTTGAAGCGGTAGCCGACGCCATAGAGCGTCTCGATCATCTCGAAATTGTCGTCCACCACCTTGAACTTCTTGCGCAGCCGCTTGATGTGGCTGTCGATGGTGCGGTCGTCGACATAGACCTGATCGTCATAGGCCGCGTCCATCAGCGCGTTGCGGCTCTTCACCACGCCCGGACGGGTGGCGAGCGCCTGCAGGATCAGGAACTCGGTGACTGTCAGGGTGACGTTCTCGCCCTTCCAGGTGCAGGTGTGGCGCTCGGGGTCCATGCGCAGCAGGCCGCGCTCCAGCACCTTGGCGCTGTCGGTCTCGCGCGGCAGGGCGCCGTCCTTCGGCGCGACGCGCCGCAGCACCGCCTTCACCCGCTCGACCAGCAGGCGCTGGGAGAACGGTTTCTTGATGAAGTCGTCCGCGCCCATCTTCAGGCCGAACAGCTCGTCGATCTCGTCGTCCTTGGAGGTGAGGAAGATGACCGGCATGTCGCTCTTCTGGCGCAGGCGGCGCAGCAGCTCCATGCCGTCCATGCGCGGCATCTTGATGTCGAAGATGGCGAGGTCAGGTGGGTTGGTCTTGAAGCCGTCCAGCGCCGTCGCGCCGTCCGTGTAGGTCTGGATCCGGTAGCCTTCGGATTCCAGCGCGATGGACACGGAGGTGAGGATGTTGCGATCGTCGTCGACGAGAGCGATGGTCGGCATCTGCGCACTTTCCTGTTCGGCGGCGGTACACGGGGCGGTGAACCGCGCCGGCGTGGCCATAATGTGACACGCAAATCGATTCAATCGAAAATAGCGCGATTCAAGGCACATAGCCAATCCAGCCGGCAAACGCTCCACCGAATGCTTGACGTTGCGGCCCGGCACGCTCACCTGTCACGGGCCCGCGCGGAGGATCGCTTCATGTCGCCCATACCCCAGCAGAACAGTGATTTCGACGCCGCGCGCACGGTGAAGCGCCTCGTCCGCGAGAGCCAGACGGGCGCGCTCGCCACGCTCGACGAGGATGGCGGGCCCTACGCCTCGCTGGTGCAGCTGGCCACGCTTCCCGACGGCGCACCGCTGCTTCTGCTCTCCAGCCTTGCCCGCCATACGCGCAACCTCTCCCGGGATGCGCGGGTCTCGCTGCTGGTGGACGAGCGCCGTCATGGCGACGAGTTGCAGGGCGCGCGGGCCGGCCTGCGCGGACGCATCGCCCGCCTGTCGGACGACGCCGCGATCGCCACCGCCCGCCGCCGCTTCCTCGCCCGCCACCCGGACGCGGCGGGCTTCGCCGGCTTCAGCGACTTCGCCTTCTACCGGATCGAGATCGACAGCGCGCATCTGGTCGCCGGCTTCGGGCGCATCGTCGATATCGAGGGGGACGCCCTGCGCACCCCGACCGGCGACGCGGGCGAGGTGCTCGCGGCGGAGGAAGGCGCGGTCGCGCACATGAACGCCGACCATGGCGACGCGGTGCAGCTCTACGCCATGCACCTGCTGGGCACCGGCCCCGGCCACTGGCAGATGGTCGGCCTCGACCCGGAAGGCTGCGACCTGATGGACGGCATCGGGGTGCGCCGCCTTGATTTCGACCGCCGCGTGACCACGGCGCGGGACATGCGCGCGGTGCTCGTCGAGCTCGCCAACCAGGCGCGGGCGGCGGCGGTCTAAAGGTACCGAAGACGGGGACAACCACCGCTTCGACCCGGTTTGGCCACAGAATCGGCGCGGAATTTCAGCCAAAAGGCCCGACTGCCCTCCCATGGTGTCGCATCTTTGTCATGCGTCAGGGGAGGAGCCGACCTTGAATCAAACCGGCACACGCAACGAGGATCACGGCGTCGAGACCATCGGGCTCGACGGGACCGGACGGGTGTTCTGGAATCTCGGCGAGGCCGCTCTGTGCGAGCGTTCCATCGCCCGCGGCGAAGCCCGGCTTTCCAACACCGGCGCCCTCGTGGCCACCACCGCCCCGCATACCGGCCGCAGCCCGGACGACCGCTATATCGTCCGCGAGGAAGCGACCGAGGAAAGCATCTGGTGGGACAATGCCAACGCGCTGTCCCGTGAGAGTTTCGAGACCCTCAAGGCCGATTTCCTCGCCCATGCGGGCGGGCGCACGCTTTTCGCGCAGGACCTGCACGCCGGCGCCGACCCCGCGCACCGCATCGGCGTGCGCGTGCTGACCGAGCATGCCTGGCACGCCCTGTTCATCCGCAACATGCTGCGCCGGCCGGATACCGCCGACCTCGCCGGCTTCCTGCCCCGGCTGACGGTGCTGTGCGTCCCCGGCTTCCGGGCCGATCCGGAACGTCACGGGGTGCGCTCGCCGACCGTCATCGCCTGCGACTTCACCAACGGCCTCGTGCTGATCGGCGGCACGCTCTATGCGGGCGAGATGAAGAAATCGGTGTTCAGCTATCTCAACTACGTGCTGCCCGAACGCGGCGTGCTGCCGATGCACTGTTCCGCCAATGTCGGCGCCGAGGGCGACGCCGCGCTGTTCTTCGGCCTTTCCGGCACCGGCAAGACGACGCTCTCCGCCGACCCGGCGCGGGCCCTGATCGGCGACGACGAGCATGGCTGGAGCGCCGAGGGCATCTTCAACTTCGAAGGCGGCTGCTACGCCAAGACCATCCGCCTGTCGGCCGAGGCCGAACCGGCGATTTACGCCGCCAGCCAGCGCTTCGGTACGGTGCTGGAGAACGTCGTCCTCGACAACGATAGCCGCGTGCCCGACTTCAACGACGCCTCGCTCGCCGAGAATGCCCGCGCCGCCTATCCGCTCGGCTTCATCGCCAACGCGCGCGAAGATGGCCGTGGGGGCACCCCGAAGAACGTCGTCATGCTGACCTGCGACGCCTTCGGCGTCCTGCCGCCCATCGCCAAGCTGACGCCGGCGCAGGCCATGTACCATTTCCTCTCCGGCTACACGGCCAAGGTGGCCGGTACGGAGGCCGGGGTAAGCGAACCCAAAGCGACCTTCTCCGCCTGCTTCGGCGCCCCCTTCATGCCGCGCCACCCCTCGGTCTACGGCAACATGCTGCGCGACCTCATCGCCCGCAACGAGGTCCATTGCTGGCTGGTGAATACCGGCTGGATCGGCGGCCGCGCCGGCGTCGGCCAGCGCATCCCGCTGGAGACGACGCGCCGCCTGCTCGCGGCCGCTCTGGGCGGCGAGCTCGACGGCGTCGAGTATCGCACCGACGCGAATTTCGGCTTCGCGGTGCCGGTCGCGGTCGAGGGCGTGGAGACACGCCTGCTCGAGCCCGCCCGCAACTGGCCGACGCGTATCGACTACTCGATGGCCGCACGCCGGCTGGTCGGCATGTTCACGTCCAACTTCGCCCGCTTCGAGAAGGCGGTCGACGACGAGGTGCGCGGCGCCCAGCCGGGGATGGCCATCGCGGCGGAATAGGGCGACACTCCAGCCTCCCGCATCACGGAGGCGGCCATGCGCCGAACCGGAAACCGTTCTGCCCGGCCCCGTATCCTGAGTGCCACCCTGATGTTCGGAGCGGCGCTTGTGCTGCCCGCCGCCGCGCAGGCGGCGACGACGGTCACCTTCGTCGCGCCGCAGACCTACCGGGACGGCAACCTGTCCTGGGGTCCCGTCCAGCAGCGACTGACCCTCGACGGGCTGGAGCGCATCATCAAGCGCCTCGCCGGCGAACACCTGCCGGCGGGCTATGAACTCGACATCGCCGTGCTCGATCTCGATCTCGCCGGCAAGGTCGACCCGCTGCGGTCGCGCACGGGCGAGCTGCGCGTGATGCGGCAGGACACCTGGCCGTCGATGAAGCTCGCCTACACTCTGCGCAAGGGCGGGCGCGTCGTCGCGCGCGGCGAGGATACGCTGCGCGCGATGAACTACCTCGCCGACCCGGTGGCCCGGCGCTCGACCGAGCCGCTGCGCTTCGAGAAGGCCATGCTCGACCGCTGGTTCCGCCGCACCTTCAGCCCGTCCGGCGCGCGGCCGCTCGGCTAAAGGAAATAGAGCCAGGTCAGCAGCGCGAAGCAGGGCAGCAGGAAGAGGCCCGACCACGCCATATAGCCGAAGAAGCTCGGCATGGGCACGCCGCGGCTCTTGGCGATGGCGAGCACCATGAAGTTGGGCGCGTTGCCGATATAGGTCAGCGCCCCCATGAACACGGCGCCGGCCGAGATCGCCTCCAGCGTCACCGCGTATTTCGTCATCAGCTCCTGCGCGTCGCCGCCGGCGAGGTTGAAGAAGACGAGATAGGTTGGCGCGTTGTCGAGGAAGCCGGAGAGCAGGCCGGTCATCCAGAAATAGCCGGCGTTCACCGGCCCGCCCGCCTCGTCCGTCACCAGCGCCACCAAGGGGGCGAGCGCGCCGTTCGCGCCGGCCTTCAGTATGGCGATCACCGGGATGATGGTGAGGAAGATGGCGGCGAAGAGCTTGGCCACCTCGCGGATCGGCTCCCAGTCGAAGCCGTTGCGCTCGCGGATGAAGGCGGGCGTGATCCAGATCGAGATAGCGGCCAGCCCCAGCAGGGCGACGTCGCGCATGATCGAGGGCAGCGGCACATGGGTGCCGAGAATGTCGAACTCGATGCCGGGTTGCCACAGCGCGCTCATGAGGATGGCGCCGATGACACCGGCAAGCAGCGGCAGGTTGCGCAGCCCGCGCAGGCCGAGCCGCTCGGTCTCCGGCGTGGGATCGGCCTTGTGCGGAAGGCCCTCCTCGCGCGCGTAGAAATAGCGATCGAGCAAATAGAAGACGGCGAGCAGCAGCACCGCGATCAGCGCGGTGTCGTGGAAGAGGTGCTGCATCGTCCAGAAGAAGTCGACCCCCTTGAGGAAGCCGAGGAACAGCGGCGGGTCGCCGAGCGGGGTCAGCGAACCGCCGATGTTCGACACCAGGAAGATGAAGAACACCACGGTGTGGACGTTGTGGCGCCGCTCGTCATTGGCCCGCAGCAGCGGGCGGATCAGCACCATGGAGGCGCCCGTCGTGCCGATGATGCTGGCGAGCACGGTGCCGATGGCGAGCAGGCTCGTATTGACCGCCGGGCTGCCCTTCAGATTGCCGGTGAGCAGGATTCCGCCGGAAATGGTGAACAGCGAGAACAGCAGGATGATGAAGGGGATGTATTCCAGCAGCGCCGCATGCCCGACCTCGTAGACCGCGAGGCCGGCGCCGAAGGAGGCGACGAAGGGCACGAGGAAGGCGAGCGCCCAGAACAGTGCCACCTTGCCGTAGTGATGGTGCCAGAAATGGCCCGCCAGAAGCGGGATGACGGCGATGGAAAGCAGCATGCCGACGAAGGGGATTCCCCAACGCAGCGGCAGGCTTGCCCCCTCCAGCCCCAGCCCTTCCGCCGCCTGCGCCGGCGCGCCGCAGGCCATCAGCATCAGGACCGCCAGACAGACGGCGACAGGCACGGCGGCGGCTTTCGTCGTCGGCATCGAGCTCCCCCAGCGGCGGACAGACCGTTCGTTCCGGGTTAGCAACGCCCCTTCCGGGTGTCGAGCAAAACCGGAACGACCTTCGCCGATGTGACCCGGATCGTGCTTCGCGACGCACCAGAGCTTGGCGGGCGGCGCCGGCCTGCGCTAGACGAACGGTGTCGGCCGGTCGCAACCCCGGCCATGAGGATGCCATGCCCCGCGCTGTCGCCGGCCCCGAGATCGAACGCCTGATCCAGCTTCTCGCCCGCGTGCCGGGGCTCGGCCCGCGCTCGGCGCGGCGCGCTGCCCTGCACCTCATCAAGAAGCGCGAGCAGCTCATGAGCCCGCTCGCCAGCGCCTTCGAGGACGTGCTCGGCAAGATCTCGACCTGCCGCGTCTGCGGCAACATCGACGTGCGCGACCCATGCTCCATCTGCACGGACGACACGCGTGATCCCACGCTTCTCGTCGTGGTGGCGGATGTGTCCGATCTCTGGGCACTGGAGCGCGCCGGAGCGCTGAACGCGCGCTACCACGTGCTCGGCGGCACGCTCTCCCCGCTCGACGGCGTGGGGCCGGATGATCTCAACCTGAAATCACTGGTCGAACGCGCCCATGGCGGCGCGGTCAAGGAAGTGCTGCTGGCCCTCGGGGCCACGGTCGACGGCCAGACCACCGCCCACTACATCATCGAGCTGCTGCGCGACGCGAACGTCAAGGTGACGCGCCTCGCCCACGGCGTGCCGGTGGGCGGCGAGCTCGATTATCTCGACGAGGGCACGCTGGCGGCGGCGATCAAGGCCCGGACGTCGCTGTAGGCAGGCATCGCGGGCGAAAGCCCTACCGCGCCGCCCGCGCCAGCCCGTGCGCGACCAGCCGGTCGATGAGCTCGGGATAGCTCACCCCGCTCGCCGCCATCGCCTTGGGATACATGCTGATATTGGTGAAGCCCGGGATGGTGTTGAGCTCGTTGACGAGGATGCGCATGTCCTCAGTCACGAAGAAATCGGCGCGCGCCATGCCGTCGCAGCCGAGCGCGCGGAAGGCATCGGCCGCCATCGCCTGCAGCTTCGCCTCGACCTCGGCGGGAAGCTGCGCCGGCACGATGATCGCCGCGCCGTCGGCGTCGATGTATTTGGCGTCGTAGCTGTAGAAGCCGTGGTTCTGCGCCGGGCGGATCTCGCCGGGGCGCGAGACGAACAGCTCGCCATCGGGCTGCTCCAGCACGCTCAGCTCGATCTCGCGGCCGCGGATGAACTCCTCGGCGACGAGCTTGCGGTCGTAGCGGAAGCCTTCGGCGAGCGCCGCCGCATATTCCTCCTCGGAGTTCACCTTGCTCACCCCGACGGAGGAGCCCTGCCGCGCCGGCTTGATGAACACCGGCAGGCCGAGCGTGCCGGCGAGCTCGGCGAAGCTCGGCTCCGCCCCCTGCCGGATGGTGACGGCGCGGGCGGTCGCCAGACCGGCCTCGAGATAGAGCCGCTTGGCGATGTCCTTGTCGAGCGCGGTGGCCGAGCCGAGAATATCGCAGCCGACCAGCGCCACCCCCGCCACATCGGCCAGGCCCTGCACCGAGCCGTCCTCGCCGGGCAGGCCGTGCAGCACGGGGAAGAGGAGGTCGATGGCGGGCAGCTCATGCGGCACGCCGCCGGCCGGCAGCGCGACGAGGCGCCCCTTGCCGCCCGGCAGCAGGCAGAGTTCCGTGCCGCTCTCCGGCGTCTCCAGAACGCCGCCCTCGAAGCGGCTGGCAAGCCAGCGTCCGTCGCGGGTGATGAAGACGGGAACGGCGTCGTACTTCCCGGGGTCCAGCGCCTGCATGACGTTGGTGCCCGACATCACCGAGACGTCGTGCTCGGCGGAGCGCCCGCCATAGAGGACCGCGATGCGCAGGCGGCTGGATGAAGCGGTCACGGCAGGCTCCGATGGGAATGGCATTGGCCGGAAGAAGACGCCGAGCCCGAGGCTGGCTCCGCCACCGTCGGCGGAGCGCGGATGCGGGCTCACGGGACAGTTCGGATCGTCTCGGTTAACAGCGGCTTAACGAGCCCCGCGCGTCAGGGCCCGCCCTGCGCCTCGAGCTGGCGGAAATGCCCGCGCGCCTGGAGATAGGCGAGGATGGCGAGGCCCGGCAACGCGGCGAGCGCGGTGACGGCGAAGAACAGCATCCACCCGGTCTCCTGCGCCACGAAGCCGGCGGAAGAGGCGAGGAAGGTGCGCCCCACCGCGGCGAGCGCGGTGAGCAGCGCGTATTGGGTGGCGGTGTGGGCGCGGTCGCCGCACAGCGCCGAGATGTAGGCGACGAAGATCACCGTGCCGATGGCACCGGTGAAGTTCTCGATGATGATGGTCAGCGTCAGCGCGCCGAGATCGACGCCCATCCAGGCCTGCCAGGAGAAGACGAGGTTGGAGGCCATCTGCAGGATGCCGGCGATCCACAGGCTGGTGGACAGCGGCAAAGCGCGGGCGATGAGGCCCCCGGCGAAGCCGCCGATGAGCGCCGCCGCGAAGCCAACCCCCTTCACGATGCCCGCATAGGCTGCCTTGTCGAAGCCGATGTCGATGACGAAGGCGCCGGTGAGCACCCCGGCGAAGGCGTCGCAGAACTTGAACAGCACCACGAACAGCAGGATGGCGATGGCGCTGGGCCGGGAGAGGAACTCGCCGAAGGCTCCCACCGCCGTCTCGCCGATGCGCTTGAAGACGTTCTCTTCGTGCTTGATGACCGGCTCGCCCGCCGGCTCCTTCGCCATCAGGGAGGCGAAGAGACCAACGCCGACCATCAGCGCGGCGGCGAGGTAGCCCCAGCCCCACACATCCGCGCGCGGCACGCCGAGCACCTCGAACCACGCGACCAGCAGCACCACGCCGGCGCCCGAGGCGAGCATGCCGACGCGGTAGGCGGCGACATAGCCGGCCATGCCGGCCGCCTGCTCGCGGGTGTCCAGGCTCTCGACGCGGAAGGCATCGACCACGATGTCCTGCGTGGCGGACGCGCAGGCGACAAGGAAGGCACCGAGCGCCACGTGCCAAGGGGACAGTACCGGGTCCTGGAAGCCAAGCCAGACGATGGCCACGGCCAGCAGCAACTGGGTAAACACCAGCCAGCCGCGCCGCCGTCCCAGCCAGCGCCCGAGCAGCGGCACGTCGAGCGCGTCGACCAGCGGCGCCCAGACGAACTTGAAATTATAGGGTACCCCGACCAGCGCGAAGAGGCCGATGGTGGTGAGGTTCACCTTGGCCTCGGCCATCCAGATGGTCAGCGTGGCGCCCGAGAGCGCCAGCGGCAGGCCGGAGGAGAAGCCCAGCAGGATGACGATGAGCACACGCGGCCGCAGATAGACGGCGAGGCTGGCGAGGAAGCCGTCATCCTCGTCCCGTGCGTCGGGCTGTCGGGCATCGGGGCGGGCAGCGTCGGTCATGTCCGGCTCGCTGGGCTGTCGGGGCGATTCGCGCGGGGCGCGCAACGACATGTCTAGCTCGCGTCCCCCGTCCTGTCGCGGTCCCGCTTACGCCGGCCCTTCCACGGGAAGCGGCTCGGGAGGAATGGGAATGACGTCGACGGCAACGTCGAGCTTCTGCCGGCCGGAACCGAGCACCACGCCGCCGATGGGCGCCACGTCGGTGTAGTCGCGCCCGACCGCCAGCACGACATGATCGGTCGCGACGATGAGCGCGTTGGTGGGGTCGAGCCCCTGCCAGCCGATCTCCTCGCCGCACCACACCGCCACCCAGGCATGGGTGGCGTCGGCCCCCTGAAGCCGCTCCTGTCCCGGCGGCGGCTTGGTGCGCAGGAAGCCGGACACATAGGCCGCCGGCAGACCGAGCCCGCGCAGCCCGGCGATCATGATATGCGCGAAGTCCTGGCAGACCCCCCGCCGCATATGGAACGCCTCCAGCGGCGGGGTGGAGACGTCGGTGGCGCGGGGGTCGTAGGTGAACTCGCCATGGAGGCGGTTCATCAGGTCGATGGCGCCGGCGAGCATCGGCCGGCCGGGCGGGAAGCTCTCGCCCGCCCAACGGGTGATGGGCTCGCTCAGCGGCACGGCGGGGCTCGGGCAGATCTGGTGCACGGGCGAGCGGGGCGACAGATCCGGGCTGGCGTTGGCAGTGTCGCGCACCAGCTCCCAGCTCGGGCCCGAGGCGGCGTCGACGGCCGGCGGCGGCTCCACCTCCACCCGTGCACCCGTATGGACCGTGAAGCTGGTGTGCGGCGTCTCGATGCGGATGTGCACCACCCGGTTGCCGAAGAAGTCAGATGTTTCCGTCCACTCCACCGGCTCGGGCTCGACGGTGAAGTGACTGGAGAGGACGCGCTGGTTCGGGCGGTCCACCGGCACCATACGCACGACATGCCGCGCCACCGGCACCGGCCAGGCGTAGGAATAGGCCGTGGTCTGGTGAATGTCGTACCTCATGCCAGCAGGTCCCACGGCGTCTCCACCGGCTGCCGATGAATGAAGTAGTGCTCGGCCACGTCGTTCGACAATTCCATCAGCTCGGCCTCGACCTCGCGCAGCCGCGCGTCGTCGAATTCGGCGGCGCTGAAGGCCTTCATCGAGGCCGCGAGGCGGGCGGCGAGACGCTCCTCCACAGGCGGTGGCTCGTCGCCGAAATGGCCGGGGAGCACATCGAGATGCCCGACGATGGCGTCGATCTGGAAGGCCAGCGAGCGCGGATTCACCGGATCGAGCAGCACGAGGTCGAGCACCGGCGCGCGGCTCTCCACCATGACGTAGCGCGAGCGGTAGGTGATCTGGCTGTCGCAGAGCTCCAGCAGCACGTCGAGCGTGCCGGCGGTCGGCGTATCGCCGACGAGGGCGCGCGTGACGCGGCAGGTGGCGATGGCGCGCTCGATGCGCCGGCCGAGATCGAGGAAGCGCCAGCCGGACAGGCGGTTCATGTTCTCGGACGCGAAGCCGGAGAAGGCGGCGAGCGAACGCAGCGCCCGGTCCGTGCGCTCATAGGCGTCGGGCTCGGCGCTGGCGGCAGGGACCGGCTCGGCCATCATCAGCGCCAGATCGGCAAGGGTACGCCACGCATCCGGCGACAGGCGGTCGCGAATGACCGAGGCGGTCTGGCGGGCGGCCTCGATGAGATTCGGCAGCGCGCCCGGCAGGTCGCGACGCGACAGGGCGGCGAGGACGTGGCGCACGGGCTTGGCCCGGGTGACGTCGTCCGGCGCTGCGCCCCAGGACTGCAGCAGATCGAGCAGCTTGGGCACCGAGGCGCCGCCGCCTTCGGCGGTCGAGGAGAGACGCCCGGCCAGCGTGCGCAAGAGGCGCAGCGTGCTCTCGGCGCGCTCCACATAGCGCCCGAGCCAGAAGAAGTTGTCCGCCGCGCGGCTCGGCAGCGGGCCGGTCTGGCGCTTGACCTCCACG
The DNA here is from genome assembly GCF_902703545.1 of Starkeya nomas. Classification (NCBI taxonomy): domain Bacteria; kingdom Pseudomonadati; phylum Pseudomonadota; class Alphaproteobacteria; order Hyphomicrobiales; family Xanthobacteraceae; genus Starkeya; species Starkeya nomas. The sequence continues at coordinate 4,367,472 of NZ_CACSAS010000001.1, read as the reverse complement.
CGGCCGGCGGCCGGCAGCAGCGTGGTCTGCTCCACCGGCGCCCCGTCCAGCACCCAGACATCGGCCGAGCGGCCACCACTCTGCATGGTCACGGCGCGCGCGTCGAGACTGTCGGACACGCGGCAGAAACCGCCGGGCATGACGGTCCAGCCGGATTCGGTGGCCGCCACGAAGATGCGCAGAATGAAGGGCCGCGGCTCCAGCCTGCCGTTGCGCCAGACCGGCATGGTCGACAGCCGCACCGTCTCCTGGCCGACGATATCGACGCCGCGCGTGCGGATGGCATGCCGGATCGCCGCCCGCCGGGCCAGATCGAGGTCAGCGCCGATCACCGGCCCCTCGTCCAGCAACCCCGGCAAAGTGCGCTGGAAGGCCGGAGCGATCACGAGATCGTCGAGCCCGTCGAGAACCCGCTCGCGCTCGGCCGGCTGGCCGCACCACCAGGTGGCGACGTTCGGCAGGATCGGGCTCTCGCCGAGCACCTGCGCGCCGATCCGGGGCAGGAAGCCCATCATGGCCGGCGCCTCGACAACGCCCGCGCCGATGGCGTTCACCACCGCGACGCTGCCCGCGCGGATCGCCTGCATGAGTCCGGGCACGCCGAGATGCGAGCCCGGATTGAGCTCCAGCGGATCGGCATAGTCGGCGTCGAGGCGGCGCAGCAGCACATCGACCCGCTTCAACCCCGCCACGGTGCGCACATAGACAACATTGTCGCGCACTGTCAGGTCGTCACCCTCCAGCAGCACGAAGCCGAGATAGCGGGCGAGATAGGCGTGCTCGAAATAGGTTTCGTTGAGCGGACCGGGGGTGAGCAGCCCCACCCGCCCCTCGCCCGAGCGGTCGAGCCTCGTCAGGCCGGCGCGCATGGCCTGGAAATAGCCGGCCAGGCGCATGACATTGAGCGAACGGGCGAGGTCCGGCAGCGCGCGGGCGATGGCGATGCGGTTCTCCAGCGCGTAGCCGGCGCCGGAAGGCGACTGCGTGCGATCGGAGAGCACCCACCAGCGCCCGTCCGGGCCGCGACCGATGTCGGCCGCATAAATCTTCAGGAAGCTGCCGCCATGCGGGTCCACCCCGACCATGGGGCGCAGGAAGTCCGGATTGCCGGCGACCGCCGCCGCCGGCAGCGCGCCGGAGCGCACGAGATTGGCTTCGCCGTAGAGATCGGCCAGAACGGCTTCCAGCATCTGCGCGCGCTGGATCAGGCCGCGCTCCAGCGCGCGCCACTCGGTCTCGTCGATGACGAGCGGCAGATGCGCGATCGGCCAAGGCCGCTCGCCACCGTTCGGATCGTCATAGACGCGATAGAACACGCCGGAGCGGTAGAGATGACGGTCGGCCGCCTGAAAGCGCCGGTTCACCTCGTCGACGCCCATCTCCGCCAGCGCCGCCAGCAAGGAGGTCCAATGCGCGCGCGGACGCCCCTCCGCGTCCACGAGCTCATCGTGGACGCCCGGCAAGGGCTGATATCCCGCCAGCAGCGCCTCGACCGCCTCTTCCTCGAAGCGGCGCGTGCGGGCCTGCGGCTCACTGCGACCGGCCATGGCTCCCTCTCTGCGCCGCCGGGGATGGCGAACGCAACCGGCCTGCCCGCGACGCATGCGCACGGCTACGCTCCGGCGGGTCAGACCCTCGCCGGACGCCGCAGGTCGAGCGTGGCCGGGAATTCGGCGGACGCCTCCTCCGGGGGCACGAACAGGTAGCCGGGAGTGTGGCCGTAATCCTGGAAGCGCGCCAGACGCCGGGCCTGCGCTTCGTAGGAATTCACCGGGAAAGTTTCGTAGTTACGGCCGCCCGGATGGGCGACATGGTAAACGCAGCCGCCCAGCGAACGGTTCGACCACAGGTCGACGATGTCGAAGGTGAGCGGCGCGTGCACCGGTATGGTCGGGTGCAGGCCCGAGGCCGGCTGCCATGCCTTGAAGCGCACGCCTGCCACGTGCTCGCCGAAACGCCCGGTCGGCAGCAGCGGCAGGCGCCGGCCGTTGCAGGCCACGACATGACGGATGGGGTTCAGCCCTTCCACGCGCACCTGCAGGCGCTCGACGGAGGAATCGACGAAGCGCACCGTGCCGCCGACCGCCCCTTCCTCACCCAGCACATGCCACGGTTCCAGCGCCTGGCGCAGTTCCAGCGTCACCCCGCCATGCTCCACCTGCCCGAAATAGGGGAAGCGGAACTCGCGCTGCGCCTCGAACCACATCGGGTCGAAGCGATAGCCGGCGGCGCCGAGATCGTGCAGCACGTCCATGAAGTCGGCCCAGACGAAGTGGGGCAGCATGAAACGGTCGGCCAGCGCCGTGCCCCAGCGGGCAAGCGGCCCGTCCTGCGGCTCTCGCCAGAAGCGGGCGACGAGGGCGCGCAGTAGCAACTGTTGCGCAAGGCTCATCCGCCAGTCCGGCGGCATCTCGAAGGAGCGGAACTCGACGAGGCCGAGGCGGCCGGTCGGCCCGTCCGGCGAGAACAGCTTGTCGATGCAGATCTCGGAGCGGTGCGTGTTGCCGGTGACGTCGGTGAGCAGGTTGCGGAACAGCCGGTCGACCAGCCAGGGCGGCGGCGCCATCCCCTGCCCCGGCACCGGCACGTTGGCCATGGCGATTTCCAGCTCGTAGAGGCTGTCGTGGCGCGCCTCGTCGACGCGCGGCGCCTGGCTGGTCGGGCCGATGAACAGGCCGGAGAACAGGTAGGACAGCGACGGGTGGCGCTGCCAGTAGGTGACGAGGCTCTTGAGCAGGTCCGGCCGGCGCAGGAAGGGGCTGTCGGCGGGAGTGGCGCCACCGATCACCACATGGTTGCCGCCGCCAGTGCCGGTGTGGCGCCCGTCGACCATGAACTTCTCGGTGCCGAGGCGCGACAGCCGCGCTTCCTCATAGAGGTCGCGGGTGATCTCGACGCAGGTCTTCCAGTTGGACGCCGGGTGGACGTTCACCTCGATGACGCCGGGATCGGGCGCCACGCGGATGACGTTGAGGCGCGGATCGACCGGCGGGGTGTAGCCCTCGATATGCACCGGCAGCTTCAGTTCCGCCGCCGTCACCTCGATGGCGGCGAGCAGCTCCAGATAATCCTCCAGCCGCTCGGTCGGCGGCATGAACACGCAGAGCCGCCCGCCGCGCGGCTCGATGGCGAGCGCGGTGCGCACCGAGCCGGTGCCGGTGAGCACCTGGTCGACCTGTTCCTGCTGGTTCTCGTTGTCGAAGGAGGTGCGCTGGTAGAGCTGGTGCAGCGTCTCGGCATCGGGCAGCTCGCCCGACACCACCATCGGATCGGCCGGATTCACGTAAGGGTAGGCGGCCGGCGGCACCCAGGGCAGGGCCGCCAGCGGCAAGCGGAAGCCGACCGGCGAATCGCCCGGCACCAGGAACAGCTTGCCGCGCCGGAAGCGCCACTTCTCGCTGACCCAGCCGCGGGTCGCGCGCGACTGCCAGCGCTGCACCGGCAGGATATAGCCGCTCGGGCGACCGAGGCCGCGCTCGAAGACATGGGCGATGCGGGCGCGCGCCTCGGCGTCCTCGAGCTTGGAATCGAACGGGTCGACGTTCTCCGGCAGCTCGCTTTCCTTGAGGATCCAGTGGGCCGGGTCCTCATAGGCAGGCACCGCATAGCTCGCGCCGACGCCCAGCCGGTCGGCCAGGTTCTCGGTGAAGACGCGCGAATCCTCGGTAGTGGCGCCGGCAAGGTTCTCGGCGGCGATCAGATCGGGATCGCGCCAGATCGGCTTGCCGTCCTTGCGCCAGTAGAGCGAGAAGGTCCAGCGCGGCAGGCTTTCGCCCGGATACCACTTGCCCTGGCCGTAATGCATCATGCCGCCGGGCGCGAAGCGCTTGCGCAAGCGGCGGATCAGGTCGTCGGCGCGCATGCGCTTCGTCGGGCCGACGGCCGACGTGTTCCACTCGGCGCCCTGATAGTCGTCGATAGAGATGAAGGTCGGCTCGCCGCCCATGGTGAGGCGCACGTCCTGCGCCGCGAGATCGGCGTCGACCTTGTCGCCGAGCGCGTCGAGCGCCGCCCACGCCTCGTCGGAGAAGGGCAGAGTCACGCGCGGTTTCTCGGCCACGCGCGTGACCTTCATGTCGAATTCGAACTCGGTCCTGGTGCCCTCCTCCGCCGTGAAGCCGCCGGTGATCGGCGCCGCGGAGACGTAGTTCGGCGTGGCGCAGAGCGGCAGATGACTCTCGCCGCACAGCAGGCCGGAAGTCGGGTCGAGGCCGATCCAGCCGGCGCCGGGCAGATAGACCTCGCACCAGGCGTGCAGATCGGTGAAGTCGACCTCGGTACCGGTCGGGCCGTCGAGCGCCTTCACGTCGGGCTTGAGCTGGATGAGGTAGCCCGACACGAAGCGGGCGGCGAGGCCGAGCCGGCGCAGCACCTGCACCAGCAGCCAGCCGGAATCGCGGCAGGAGCCGGCGGCGAGCGACAGCGTCTCGTCGGGCTTCTGCACGCCCGGTTCCATGCGGATAAGATAGCCGACCCGCTGCTGGAGCTTCTGGTTGAGCGCAACGAGGTAGTCGACGGTCGGCGTGCCTTCGGACGGGCGCACCTCCTCGACGAAGGCGTCGATGAGCGGGCCGCCCTCCTCCTGCTCCAGATAGGGGATCAGTTCCTTGGCGAGCTCGGGCGTGTAGGCGAAGGGCAGCTTCTCGGCATATTCCTCGACGAAGAAGTCGAACGGGTTGTAGACGGTCATGTCGGCGATGAGGTCGACCTCGACGCGGAACTCGGTCGCCTTCTCCGGGAAGACGAAGCGCGCCATCCAGTTGCCGAACGGGTCCTGCTGCCAGTTCACGAAGTGGTTGGAGGGCGTGACCTTGAGCGCGTAGCTCTTCACCGGGGTCCGGCAGTGCGGCGCCGGGCGCAGCCTGATGATCTGGGGCCCGAGCGAGACCGGACGGTCATACTTGTAGGCCGTGACGTGATGCAGGCTGGCGAAGATTGTCATAGGCACCAACTGACAGACGGAACATCGACCCGCGCGACACCGATCCTAGTCGGGCCGCGCGAAGCGGAACAACAGGGCTGAACGCACGAATCGTGCCGCATCGGCAATGCAAACGGCGCGCGGCCGGATTGCCCTGTGTCATGGCACCACCGGCCGTCGCCATGCGGGCGACGGCCACGGCCCGCGGAAGCAGCCCACGGAAGCATCAGCCCGCTGCCGCAAATTGAGGCGACACGGGCTGGCATGGCGCGAATCCGGCGTCAGGTCGCCGAGGGCGAGGCTTCCTCGCCCGCCGCCGACGCGGGCTGGGCGGGAGCATCCTTGCGCCCGGCGCGCCATTCCTCGAAGCGCTGCAGGACGGCGTAGAAGGACGGCACGAACAGCACCGCGAGGCAGGTCGAGGCGAGCATGCCGCTGAACACGGCGATGCCGATGGACTTGCGCGAATTGGCGCCGGCGCCGGTGGCGAGCACCAGCGGCAGCACGCCCAGGATGAAGGCGAAGGAGGTCATCAGGATCGGCCGGAAACGCAGCCGGGCGGCCTCCACCGCCGCCTCCATGATCTCCATGCCCTCCGCCCGCTTCTCGCGCGCGAATTCGACGATGAGGATCGCGTTCTTCGCCGACAGGGCGATGAGCAGGATCAGACCGATCTGCGTGTAGAGATTGTTGGAAACGCCGAGCCCGGTGAGCGCGCCGACCGTGCCGAGCAGCGCCAGCGGCACGGCGAGCAGCACGGAGAAGGGGAGGATCCAGCTCTCATACTGGCCGGCGAGCACGAAATAGACCAGCAGGATGGCGAGGCCGAACACGTAATAGACCTCGTTGCCGACCACAGCCTCCTGGTAGGACATGGCGCTCCATTCGAAGCCGGTGCCCGGAGGAAGCGTGTCGTCGGCGACCTGCGCCATGATGTCGAGCGCCTGCCCGGAGCTGAAGCCGGTCGCCGGCGCGCCGAGCACCGTCGAGGCCGGGTAGAGATTGTAGAGCGTGATCAGCGGCGGGCCGAAGGCCGGCTCCACCTTCGCCAGCGTGCCGAGCGGCACCATATCGCCGCCGGGCGTGCGGATCTTCAGGTTGAGGATTTCCTCGGGCGTGCGGCGGTAATCGGCCTCGGCCTGGATATAGGCCTGGAAGGTCTGCCCGAACTGGTTGAACTGGGTCACGTAGCTCGACCCGACATAGCCCTGCACGGTCGCGAAGACCTGCCCGACGGTGACGCCCAGCGTCTCCGCCTTGATGCGGTCGATCTGGAGGAAGAGCTGGGGCACATTGGCCCGGAACGACGTGCTCAGGTGCTGCAGCGACGACTGGCTCGACGCATTGCTCACCACCGACTGGGTCAGGCTCTGCAGCTCGGCGAAGTCGAAGCTGCCGTTCTTCGACTGGACCATCATGGTGAAGCCGCTGGCATTGCCGATGCCCTGGATCGCCGGCGGCACCAGCACGAAGGTCATGGCGCCGTCGACCTGCTCGAGCGCCTTGTTCAGCGAGGTGTAGATCTCCAGCAGCCCCTCGCCGGCCTTGTCGCGCACGTCCCAGTCCTTGAGCATGACATAGGCGACGCCGCCATTCGGCAGGGTGGCGTTGTTGTCCAGCACCGACACGCCGGAAATGGCGATCACGTTCTCCACGCCGGGCGTCTTGGAGGCGATGTCGGAGATCTGCTGCATCACCTCGTTGGTGCGCTGGAGCGAGGCGGCATCGGGAAGCTGCGCCCCGATCAGCACGTAGCCCTGGTCCTCGGTCGGCAGGAAGCCGGTGGGCACGCGCGTCAGCCCCCAGATCGCCACGCCGATCAGCACCAGGGCGACCGCGACCGTGAGGTAGCTCACATGCACCATGCGGCGGATGAGGCCGGCGTACCAGTGCTCGGCCCGGTCATAGACCGCGTTGAAGCCGCGATAGAAGAAATTGCGCTTCTCCGGCGGCACCGGCGGGCGCAGCCAGAGCGCGCACTGCGTCGGCTTCAGCGTCATGGCGTTGATGGCGGAGATCAGCGCGGTGGCGGCGATGACCAGCGCGAACTGCTGGTAGAGCTGACCGGTGAGGCCCGGCATGAAGGCCGCCGGCAGGAACACCGACATCAGCACCAGCGTGATGCCGATGATCGGGCCGAACAATTCGTCCATCGCCTTCTCGGCGGCGAGGCGGCCCGGCAGGCCCTTCTCGATATGGCGCGCGACGCCCTCGACGATGACGATGGCGTCGTCGACCACGATGCCGATGGCGAGCACGATGGCGAACAGGGTGGACAGGTTCACCGTGAAGCCCATCGCCGCCATCGCGGCGAAGGTGCCGATGATCGTCACCGGCACGGTGGTCGCCGGCACCAGCGTCGCCCGCCAGTCCTGCAGGAAGACCAGGATGACGATGAGCACGAGGATGCCCGCCTCGAACAGCGTCTTGTAGACCTCGTTGACCGAGGCGTTGACGAAGACCGTGGTGTCGAACGGGATCTGGTAGGCGAGGCCGGGCGGGAAGTCCTTGGCGAGCTGGGCCATCTTCTCGCGCACGGCGGTCGCCACCGCCAGCGAATTGGCCTCCGGCAGCTGGAAGATGCCGAGCGCCGCGGCGGCCTTGCCGTTGAAGGTGAAGGTCTGGCTGTAGGTCTGCGCGCCGAGCTCGACCCGCGCCACGTCCCGCAGGCGGGTGATGCGCCCGCCATCGGCGTTCGAGACCTTGACGATGATGTTCTCGTAATCCGCCGCGTCGTTGAGGCGGCCGTCCATCAGCAGCGTGAACTGGAAGTTCTGCCCCTTCGGCACCGGCGGCATGCCGACCACGCCCGAGGCGACCTCCTGGCTCTGCTGCTGGATGGCGCTGACCACGTCGTCGGGGGTGAGCTGGCGGGCCTGCAGTTCGTCCGGATCGAGCCAGACGCGCATGGCGTACTGCCCGGCGCCGAAGATGTTGACGTTGCCGACGCCCTCGATGCGGGCGATCTCGTCCTGCAGGTTGATGACGCCGTAATTGGCGAGGAAGAGGCTGTCGTAGCGCTCGTCCGGCGAATACAGCGTCACGAACTGGAGGATCGCCGTCGACTTCTTCTGCGTGGTGACGCCCTGCACCTGGATGGCCTGCGGCAGCGAGGCCATGGCGATGGCGACGCGGTTCTGCACCAGCACCTGCGCGAAATCCGGATCGGTGCCGATGGCGAAGGTGATGGTCAGCGTGTACGTGCCGTCGCTGGCGCTCGTCGACTGCATGTAGAGCATGCCTTCGACGCCGTTGACCTGCTGCTCGATGGGCAGCGCGACGGTATCGACCAGGGTGCGGGCGCTGGCGCCGGGATAGAGCGTCGTCACCTGAACGGTCGGCGGCACCACATTGGGATATTGCGCCACCGGCAGCTTGATCAGCGCCACGCCGCCGATCAGCACGAAGACCAGCGCCAGCACGTTGGCGAGAACCGGCCGTTCGATGAAGAAGCGGGAGATCATGCTGCGGGCCTTCGGTTCGAGCGGTCCGGTTCAGGGGTCGCGAAAGTCGGTTGCCAGCCTCAGTTGCCGGTCTTGCTCGCCGGCGCGGGCTGGGCGGCCGGTTCGGTTTTCGCCGGTTCGGTGCCGGCCGCGGGCGGAGGCGCCAGAGGCGGCGCCTCGACCGGGTCGACCTTCGATCCCGGCGTCGCGCGCTGGATGCCGCCGATCACCACCCGGTCGCCGGCGGCGAGGCCGGATTCGATCACGCGGTACTGCCCGACCTGCTGGCCGGCGGTAACGACCTTCTGCTCGACCACGTTGTCCTTGTTGACGACGAGCACGTACTTGCCCTGCTGCGCCGCGCCCACGGCAGTGTCCTCGACCAGCAGGGCGTCGGGAATGTCCTGCACGGGCACGCGCACCCGCACGAACAGGCCGGGCAGCAGCGACAGGTCCTTGTTCTCGAACAGGCCGCGCACCAGCAGCGTGCCGGTCGAGGGGTCGAGCTCCGGCGAGACGTAGTCCAGCCGGCCCTTGTGCGGATAGTCGTTGCCTTCGTTCTGGAGACCGATGTCGATCTCGACCTCCTTGACCTGCTCGATGGTCCGGCCCCGCGCGGCGAGCGCCTGCTTGATGCGCAGGACCTGGTTCTCGTTCAGGTTGAAGTAGGTGTAGATCGGGTCCATCTGCACGATGGTCGCGAGCTTGGTCGGCTCGCTGTGGCCGACGAGCTGGCCGACATCGGCGAGGTGGCGGGTGACGATGCCGTCGAACGGCGCGATCACCGTGGTGTAGCCGAGATTGATGGTGGCGATCTCGATATTGGCCTTCGCCGCGTCGACCGAGGCCTGCGCCTGCTCCATCGCCGCGCGCGCCTTGTCGACGGTGGCCTGCGAGGAGAAGTCCTGCTGGCCCAGCGTTTTCTGGCGCTGATATTCGGCCTGGTTGTTGGTCAGCTGCGCCTCGGCGGAGGCGAGTTGCGCCTTCGCCTGATCGAGATTGGCCTGATAGGTGTCCTGCTGGATCAGGAACAGGCGGTCGCCCTTCTTCACCACCGCGCCGTCCTTGTAGTCGATCGACATCAGGAAGCCTTCGACGCGGGCGACCAGATCGACCGAGTTGATGGAAGCGGTGTTGCCGGTGAACTGGAGGTATCGTGTCACCGCCTGCTGAAGCGGCGCGACGACCGTGACCTTGGGCGGCGGGGGCGCGACGTACTTGTTCTCTTCCGAGCAGGCCGCAAGCAGCAGAGCCGCCATGCCGGCACCGAGCAGACCGATACCAGCACGCCGCCGCCCGGCGAGACACACGCCCGGATTCATTCCGCTTCCCCCTGACACACGATCCTGCAGGGCGGACTATACATTCGACGAAACCATTGTCTAGCCACGATTATTTACCTGAAACGTCATGTATACTTCATTTTCTGCAAAGTTATCCACACCCATGACACGGCCGCGGATGTACGTCTCATGGTTCTCTGCGCCGGACAGCAGCACCCGTGACAACTTCGCGGTGGGACTATGCAGTCGACAGCGCGCAACGACTGGTGAGCTCTCGACACGTTTACCCGCTGCGCGCCCGCTCCTCCCCGCGCATCCCGCCGCGAACCTCACCGTCATCTTTCACCGCCCCACACTCGACTCCCATGGCTTGCATGGTGGCGGCGTCGGCTCATCTCGACTTTTGCCCCGCTTCCTCTACGCTGCGGCGCGCGGTGAACCTGCAGCCAGAAGACGGCCCGAACGCCGCCGCGGGCCATGCCGGGGCGTGATCATGTATGCGACGGGAATGCGAGCCTTCCATCGGCTTGCGGTGGGAGCGCTGGCTCTCTTGGCCGGATCGGCAGCGGCCGCCGATTCCGGCCTCAAGCTCGAACAGGGCGACATCTTCACCAACGATGTCGGGACGGTGATGGGCGTCTCGGTGGTGAACAATACGTCGGCCACCGTGGGCTCAGTCGCCGTCAGCTGCGCGTTTACGCTAAAGGGCGAACCCGTCGGCTCGGCGAGCACGACCCTCTACAACATCGTCGCGGGTGCCAAGGGACAGGACCAGGTGCATCTCCTCGGGCCCAAGGCCGACGCGGCGACCTGCTCCATCACCTCGACCGGAGCGCCGCTGAACTGAGGCGCCGCACCGGCGGCTCCCATGCGACCGGACGCTCTCCGGGGAGGGCGGACCGGCCGGTCGGCGGCGGGCTTTCCCCATCCTGCGCAAATCCGCCGCGGGACGGCTTGCCAGCGTGGCATGCTTCGCTATATTCCGCGCCTCTTCGACGGATCGGCGCCGGCCCGCCCGGACGCTTCGTCGAGGACCGACGGGCCACCGCGCCCGCGGACGGAGGGGTGGCCGAGTGGTTGAAGGCGCACGCCTGGAAAGTGTGTATACGGGGAACCGTATCGCGGGTTCGAATCCCGCTCCCTCCGCCACTTCAGTCCCTGAGTGGGCACTGAGTTTACGCTGCTTTTTCCGGTCAGCGCCTGAAGCAGCCGGGTCTTCGATCCCATGATCCGAACCTCTCCGTCCGCAACCTCGACGCGCTGGGCGAGCGCGCGAAGATGGTCGCGGCGGTAGCCGCCGCCTTCGAGGCGGATGCGCTGGCGGGCGCTCTGGGCGAAGGTGCGGACCATCTGCGGGGTAATGGCCTTTGCGCCGGAGTTGTCGAGCATGGCTTGGGCGCGCTCGGCGTCGGCCTTGGCTTGGTCCCTGACGGCCTTGAGGCCGTCGATGCGATCCTTGAGGGCGGGATCGTCGATGTCGGCCACGCCTGTCTCGATGGCGTCGTAGAGGCGCTTGAGACGCAGTTCCGATTCGGCGGCGCGCTTGTTCAGTTCCGAGATATGCTCGCGGCGGCGCTCGGATTGCTCCTGCCGCCGGTCGAGAACGCTGGCGAGGATGGTTTCCAGCCGCTCGGGCTGGAGAAGCTGGTCTTCGAGGTGGTCGGCGACAAGATCGTCCAGCTTCTCCATCGGCACCGCCATGCCGGTGCAGGCGGTCGGTCCCTGTCGCGCCTTCATCGAACAGGCGTAATAGCGGTAGCGCCCGCCCTTGCCGGTGCGGATAGTCATGGCTCCGCCGCACTTGGCGCAATGGATCAGGCCGGTCAGCATGGTCGGGCCACTGATGACGGCGGATGGCATGACCTTGGGGTTGCGGGCCTTGAGCAATGCCTGCACGGTGTCGAACGTCTCGCGGTCGATGATCGGCGGAACCTCTACCACCACGATCTCACTGATCGGCTTCAATTCCTTGGTCTTGCTGCGCTTGTTGAACTCGTGCTCGCCCATATAGGTGCGGCGCGTCAGGATGCGGTGAACCTGGCCGATGCCCCAGCGCCCGCCGTCGCGGGTGAAGATGCGGCGGCTGTTGAGATAGGAGACGATATTCTTGACGCCCATCTGGCCGGTCGTGCCATCGCCTTCCAATGCGAGCCGATAGATCAGTCGCACCGTGTCGGCGTGGAGCGGGTCGATTTCCAGCTTCTTCTTGGTCTTGGCCCCACGCTGCTCGGCCGCGACGACGCGATAGCCGATAGGAGGGAGCGAGCCGTTCCAGAAGCCTTGCCGCGCATTTTCCTTCAAGGCGCGGATGACGTGCTTGGCGTTTTCCTTGGACTGATACTCGTCGAACAGCGCCATGATCTGCCGCATCATGACGTGCATGGGGTCGTCGCCCATTTCCTGCGTGATCGAGACCAGCTTGACGCCGTTCTTCGCCAGCTTGCGGACGTAGAACTCCAACTCGAAATGGTCTCGGAAGAATCGGCTGAACGAATGGACAACCACCACGTCAAAGGGCGCGGGCTTTGACGTACCCGCTTCGATCATGCGCTGGAACTCGGGGCGGCGGTCGTTGGTCGCCGAAGCGCCCGGCTCCACGTAGGTCTCGACAAGCTGATAGCCGCGCGAGGCGCAATAGGCTTCGCCCTGCCGCTTCTGGTCAGGGATGGAGACATCATGCTCAGCCTGCCGCTGTTGATTTCCGTCGAGAAGTGACCCTGGATTTCCACTGAGAAGTGACCCGGGTTGATGGTGGTCTGGGGTCAGGTGGCGGTCAAGTTTCGCGGCTTCTCCCTGGTGGGTTTGGGTGGCTTTGCCGAGCTGCTCTTGAAGCGGAAGCTGTCATTGCCGGTCTCGAGGATATGGCAGTGGTGGGTGAGCCGGTCGAGCAGGGCCGTGGTCATCTTGGCGTCGCCGAAGACGGTAGCCCATTCGGAGAAGCTGAGATTGGTGGTGATGACCACGCTGGTGCGCTCATAGAGCTTGCTCAGCAGGTGGAACAGCAAGGCGCCGCCCGAGGTGCTGAACGGCAGGTAGCCGAGCTCATCGAGGATGACGAGATCGGCGTGGGTGAGCCGGCCGGCGATCTGACCGGCCTTTCCCTGCGCTTTTTCCTGTTCGAGGGCGTTGACGAGCTCGACGGTGGAGAAGAAGCGGACCCGCCTGTGATGATGCTCGACGGCGTGGACGCCAAGAGCCGTGGCGATGTGGGTCTTGCCGGTGCCCGGCCCGCCGACCAGGACGACGTTGTGCGCGTCGTCGAGGAACTCGCAGCGATGGAGCTGGCGCACGAGCGCCTCGTTGACCTCGCTGCTGGTGAAGTCGAAGCCGGCGAGGTCGCGATAGCCCGGGAAGCGGGCGGCCTTGAGCTGGTAGGCGGTCGATCGCACCTCCCGCTCGGCGGTCTCTGCCTTCAGAAGTTGCGAGAGGATCGGCATGGCGGTGTCGAAGGCGGGAGATCCCTGTTCGGTGAGTTCCGCGACGGCTTGCGCCATGCCGTGCATCTTGAGGCTTCTCAGCATGATGACGAGGGCTCCGCTGGCCGGATCATGACGCATGGCGTGCCTCCCTGGCCCGGCGCAGGGCGTCATAGCGTTCGACATTGGCCTGAGGCTCGGTGGTCAGCGTGAGGGCGGAAGGAGCCGGGATCGTCGGCGTGCTCAGCGGTGTGCCGTCGATCAGGCGGTGCAGCAGGTTGATGATATGGGTCTTGGTCGGCACGCCGGCCTGCAAGGCGAGTTCAACGGCGGTGAGCACGATCTGCTCGTCATGCTGGAGGACCAGGGACAGGATCTCCACCATCTCGCGGTCACCGCCTGGCCGCTTGAGCAGGTGCTGTTGCAGAGACCGGAAGGCCGGCGGCATCTCGGCGAAGGGCGCACCGTTGCGCAAGGCGCCGGGCTTGCGCTGGACCACGGCCAGATAATGGCGCCAGTCATAAACGGTGCGGCTCTGGCGATCATGGGATCGTGCGAACACCCTTTGATGCTCGCAGATCGCCTGCCCCTCGGCGACGACGACGATCCGGTCGGGATAGACCCGCAGGCTCACCGGGCGGTTGGCGAAGGAGGCCGGGACGCTGTAGCGATTGCGCTCGAGATGGACGAGGCAAGTCGGGGAAACACGCTTGGCGTGCTCGACGAAGCCGTCGAACGGCCGCGGCATCGGCATCAGGTGGCGGATCTCCTCGGCCCACACATCGGCGATCGAGCCGGGTTGCGCGCCGTGCTCGATCTGTGTCCACAGCTCCCGGCACCGGGTCTCCAGCCACTCGTTCAAGGCTTCCAGCGAGGGGACGTTCGGCAGGGGTTGCCAGAGCCGATGACGGGCATCCTGTACGTTTTTCTCGATCTGCCCCTTCTCCCAACCGGAAGCCGGATTGCAGAACTCCGCCTCGAACAGGAAGTGGCTGACCATGGCCGAGAAGCGGATGTTGACCTGGCGCTCCTTGCCCCGGCCGACCTTGTCGACGGCCGTCTTCATGTTGTCGTAGATGCCCCGCCGCGGCACGCCGCCCAGCATCCGGAAAGCATGATTGTGGGCATCGAACAGCATCTCGTGGGTCTGGAGCAGGTAGGCTCGCAGCGTGAAGGCGCGGCTGTAGGACAGCTTGACGTGGGCGACCTGCAGCTTGGTGCGCTCGCCGGCGATGATCGCCCAGTCCTCCGACCAGTCGAACTGGAACGCCTCGCCCGGCACGAAGGCCAGGGGCACGAAGGTGCCGCGACCACTGGTCTGGTGCTCGCGAAGCTGGGCTGCCTTCCAGTCCCGGGTAAAGGCCGCCACCCGATTGTAGGAGCCCTCATAGCCGAGGATCACCAGATCGGCGTGCAGCTGCTTGACCGTGCGCTTGTGTTTGCGCGACTTGCCGGTCTCGACCCGCAGCATCGCCGCGAGCTTGTCGGCATAGGGATCGAGCTTGCTCGGGCGCTCGGGGACGTGAAATCGGGGTTCGACGCTGTCCGCCCGCAGATACTTGCGCACCGTGTTTCGTGAGAGGCCGGTGCGGCGGGATATCTCCCGGATCGAGCAACGATCCCGAAGATGCCAGCGTCGGATGACGCTCAATAACTCCATGTCGATCACTCCGCTGTCTCCCGCGTGGGCCGCGTGAGACGTGGTGAAAACATGGGTCACTTCTCGATGGAAAAATCCGCTCCTGCCGGGTCAGATCTCAGTGGAAATCAACA
>NZ_CACSAS010000001.1:4209493-4352536 GCF_902703545.1 Starkeya nomas | reverse complement strand
GTTCGCGGTCGTTCCATTGCTCTGGGGCGTTTTCCGGCAACATCACCTCGGAATGGACGACGCCCGGCTTGTTGGAGAAGTCGTGGTCACGGCCCAGCCGGTCATCGCGCAGCCGGGAGGCCGAGCGATAGGCTGCGGCAGCGACCGCACTACGGCCCGCCGCACGTCCGATGACCTGAACGGAGAAATGGTAGATCGCCATGGCGACCAACCAGATACTGCCCTCAAGCGCACGTCGGAACGACGTATAAGCGCGCCCTCCCTCGAAAAAATCTCGGGATGGACCGGGCCGTGCCACACCGTCCCGGAAACAATACTGCGTTCTGCTGTCTGAGCAACTATCCTTACCGCATCAACGACTTGCGGCCGGGAAAGGACACGACGATGCGGAAACCCAGAGACTATGACGCGGAACTCAAGGCGCTTGAGGACAAGGCGCGGGAACTGAAAACCCGCAAGGTGCAGCAGCTTGGCGAACTGGTCATCGCCACGGGGGCTGATGGCCTTACCGCCGACGAACTGGCCGGTGCCTTGGTCGCGCTGGCCGAAACCAAGGATACTGGAAAGAGGGAGGCGTGGGCCAGGCGCGGCGCTGCGTTCTTTCAAGGCCGGTCGCGGCGAACTGCATCAGCGACTAACCGCGACACTGGCGGCGCTCAAACGCCACCGGGCGGCGCGCAACCGGCATCGGTCACAACGGGCGCGGCATGACATGCGGACATGGCAGGTCGAACGCCGCAAGCGCACGCGGCATCTCATCGAACTCGGCGGGCTCGTCGTTAAGGCGGGCATCGTGGACCTGACCGGCGACGACCGCGCCATGATCTATGGTGCGCTTATCTGGATGGCCGACAAGCTCCAAAGCGAGGATGCCGAACGGGCGCGCGATACATGGACGAAACTCGGAAAGATGGCGTCCGAGATGGAGCGTCCGGCAGACCCAAACGACAGAGTGCGGCCGCAGCCGGATCGGGCGTGACCGATGGCGGGCGGCGCGGAGACCTCAAATATTGCAGCGCCGCCCGCCATCGCGCGGCAACGCCGCGCAAGCACTGATGACGATTGCCTAAAAGAGCCATTCTGTTCTAAATGGCGCAATTGGGATGGGCGAGATTTAAGCCATGAAAAGCATGTCCGCGCGCGAAGCCAAGAACAGCTTCGGCCTGATGATCGACACCGCGCGTGCAGAGCCGGTTCGCATCGAGAAGCATGGGCGTGGCGTGGTGGTCGTCGTCTCGGTGGAGGAATATGAACGCCTTTCCTTGCTGGAAGACAGCACCATGAGGGGCGAGCGTGGGGCTGGGGAGGCTACGAAAGGTGACAACTAAAGCACTTGCGCGCGTAGGTATCGACCAACTTCTGAGGGATGCCGCGTGGTGTCTCGCCGACGATCTGACCTATGTGAAAGCCGGGGGGCAATAGCGGATATGGACATTCAAGGCTACCTAAACGAAATTCGCGCCCTCTACGCCAGTGGCCAGACAACCGAACACAGCTTCCGTCCTGCGCTGGCCAAGCTCTTTAAAGCGATTGACCCGGCCCTCACCGTCATCAACGAGCCGAAACATATCACCGATGTTGGCGCACCCGATTTCGTTTTCAATCGGGGGGATATCGCTATCGGTTGGTGCGAGGCGAAGGACATCGGCAAGGATGTCCGCAAGTTCGCTGCCAACGATTACAGCAAATCCCAGAAGGAGCGATACAAAAAAGGCCTGCCCAATCTGATCTACACCAACGGGCTGGATTTCGAGTTCATCCGCGAGGGTGAAGTGGTGGACTTCATCACCATTGCGGACCTGATGCCAACGCTACCCGCGCGTGTAGAAAATTTCCCTGCGTTGGAAAACCGCCTGCATGATTTCGCTACCGTCACACCCCTTAGCATAACCTCATCGAGACGATTGGCTGAGATGATGGCGGGCAAAGCGGCAATCATTAAAGATATAATGGGTCGTGCTCTGATCGCCGACCTCAAGGTGCGAGATGACGGGGCGCCGCCAACTGATCTGATAGGTCAATACGAGGCATTCAAGTCGAATCTGATCCAGGATATCAAGGTTGAGGATTTCGCCGATATCTACGCGGAAACCATCGCCTATGGCCTGTTTGCTGCCCGATTGCATGATGAGACGTCAGGCAGCTTCACTCGCGCCGAAGCGTTGGAGCTTTTGCCCAAGTCCAATCCATTCCTGCGCCAGTTGTTCATCTACATCGCGGGGCCAAATCTGGATGAACGCCTGCGCCGCGTGATTGACGAATTGTGCAACGTTTTCTGTGCGACCAATATGGCCAAGGTGCTGGCCAATTTCGGCAAGGTGACCGCTCGGCAAGACCCTTTCCTGCATTTCTATGAGGTGTTTCTGGCCGAATATAACCCCGCCAAGCGCAAGGCGCGAGGCGTCTGGTATACGCCGGAACCTGTAGTGAATTTCATCGTCCGCGCGGTGGACGAAGTGCTGAAAGTGGAGTTCGGCCTAGCGGACGGACTGGCCGACACTAGCCGGATCACCATCAATTGGGATACCGGGCAGAACGACAAGAAAAGCAAGCCGGTCACTATCAAGAAGCAGGTGCACCGCGTCCAGATTCTCGATCCGGCCACAGGCACCGGCACCTTTCTGGCAGAAGTGGTAAAGCTGGTTGCCGAGCGGGTGAAGGGGATCGCACCGGGGCAATGGTCCAACTATGTCGAGCAAGACCTGATACCGCGCATCCACGGCTTCGAGCTGCTGATGGCCAGTTACGCCATGTGCCACATGAAGCTGGATATGACTCTGACGGGCTTGGGCTACAAGCCCTCGGCCAAGCCGCCCCGACTTGGTGTCTACCTCACTAACAGCCTTGAAGAAGGCGAGCGGGTGGAACAGACCCTATTCGGTCTGTCTCGCGCCATTGCCGAGGAGGCCAAGGCCGCCAGCGATATCAAACGGCAAATGCCCATCATGGTAGTGATCGGCAACCCGCCCTATTCCGGCCATTCATCCAACAAGGGGGAATGGATCGAAAAGCTAATGGCTGATTACAAGGTCAGCCCAGAACTAAAACGCCCGGCACAGGCCAAATGGCTTTCAGACGACTATGTAAAGTTCGTTCGTTTTGCTGAACATATGATCGAGAAGAACGGCGAAGGGGTGCTGGGTTTTATCACCAACCACGGCTATCTTGATAACCCCACGTTCCTCGATATGCGGAATCATCTGCGTCAGACATTTGACCGCATCTATGTTCTGGATCTGCATGGCAACTCCAACAAGAAGGAAGTCAGCCCGGACGGTTCACCGGACAAGAACGTATTCGATATCATGCAGGGGGTGGCGATCATCGTTGCGGTGAAGAGGGGTGAGACAGGCGGGGCAAAGAAGCTGGCTAGCGTGTTCCACGGTGATCTATGGGGTGATCGGGAAGCGAAATATCAGCGGTTGTGGGACAGCACGACCGGCGAACTTGCCGCGCAGGATGTTTCACCGGAAGCCGCGCCTTGGCGTTTCAAGCCTACCGACAAGGCGCTAGAAGCTGCCTATCGGGCTGGATTTTCCGTGGCGGACCTGTTTTCGCCTAATGGCCGCCCAGCCCCCGGAATTGTCACGACTCATGACGAATTCGCTATTTCGTGGAGCGCCGCCGAAGCCGCGGAAAAAGTGGAGCGCCTGCTTTCGACTGCTAACGAAGCCGAAGCCCGCCAGCAATTTCGTCTATGTTCCCAAAGTCAGTGGAACTATGCTGCTGCCAAATTTGCGCTGGCCGATGGAGCATGGCGGCAGGCTGTAACGCCCATCGCTTATCGACCATTCGATACCCGTTACACCGTTTATAAGGCTCATGTAGCTGTGCATCGCCGCCAAAGGGTAATGGCGCACATGTATGGCAAGCATAATTTGGCTCTGTTGGTGACGAAAGCCGTCCGAGATCATAGATATGCACATTGTCTACTGACTGACAAATGCAGCGAGGTCATTTTTATTTCCGGTGTTTCAGCATCGAATGCCATGAGCCTTCCCCTCTACCTTTACCCCGAAGAAGACACCCTAGACCAGTCCATCAGTTTGAACTTCGACCCCAAGCTATATGCTCGAATTCGCAAGGCGGCGGGGTTAATCGGAGCACTCTCTGCGCCCGATGGCACGGACAGCTTCCGCAAGGCGACTGGCGAAGCCCGTCCCGATGAGGTCAAAGTGTTCGACTACATCTATGGCGTGCTACATTGCCCGGCCTATCGCCAGACCTACACCGAATTCCTGAAGTCCAACTTCCCCCGCATCCCGTTCCCGCCCTCGCCAGAAGTGTTCAGGGCTGTTAGCGCAAAGGGGGAGGAACTACGCCGCCTGCACCTGATGGAAGATGCCGCCATCGGTGCAACGCCCTATCCCTTCGACGGAGACGGTGACAGCGTGGTAGACAAGCCGCGTTTCGATGCAGGGCGTATCTGGATCAATACTACCCAGTATTTCGACAACGCGCCCGCCGTCGCGTGGAACTTTCCCATTGGGGGCTACCAGCCAGCGCAAAAGTGGCTCAAGGATCGCAAAGGGCGCGCGTTGGGGTGGGACGATATTCGCCACTACCAGAAAATCATCAAAATACTGGTAGAGACGGACCGCATCATGCACGAGATCGAGCTTCCGAACCTTTGAAGTTCGGAAGCTTTCACAGGGCCAGCGCGGGTGTCATAGTGGAATAGCGTAAACGTAGTGATCATCACTATCGGTCGCGGCCCGCCATTCAGTCTGCCGAAAACCGTCGCGCCTTGACCTGAGCTCGCAAACCCCGCGTGTCTGCGGGTTTCCGGCTGATGCATTTCTCTCTGCGGTACGGAATTTGGGCTCTCTGGGCGCGGAAATCGCCCTTTCTCTCTCGGCCGAATTTTCCAGTACGGAATTTCCCGCCGCGCGGCTTAGCGCGCGATGCTGATCTGGTGTAGCGCCCGCTGGGCGGACCAGAGCGCGGGGATGGCATCGGGCGCGCGCAGGCTGTCGAAGGTGAGAGCGACCGGCGCAGTGCCGGCGATGATCTGCTGAACGATCGCGGGATCAAGGAAGGCGAGACGCAGTACGCGGGTAACCCAGGATTCGGTCGTCGCGTTGGCGGCGGCGAGATCGGCGATGCGCAGCTTGGGATCGGCCACGAGCTGCTTCCACCATTGGCGAGCTATGGCGATGGTCTTCAGGAGACGATCGTCGGTCTGAGGGAGAGCGGCGTTGCCGTTCGGCAGAACCAGACGAAGCGCAAAGCCGGCGCGCTTGAGCTTCACCGGAATGCCCATCTCGATCTTCGGAGCATCGTCGGCCGGATGGCCGATCTGCAACAGGCCCGTGATGCCCTTGGCGTTGAGGGCGATGGTCAGTCCATCACGCCGGACGGTGATCTGCTGGATGAGCGTGGCGATCAGGCCCGCGATGGCATTGAGATCCGAGCCCCGCAGCATGCCCGCCGTGTCGCGGCAGATGGTGATGATGTTGCTGATGCTATCGGAAAGCGGATGGCCCGGGTTGACCTGCTCGATCAGCGCGACCGGATCGTCGAGCCGCTCGGCCAGCCGGTCGCAGATCAGTTTCTCGATCTCTGCTGCCGGAATGCGCAGGCCGTCGGCATTCTTCTCACCCAGCTGCAGATCCCGGCTGACATAGTAGCGGTAGCGCTGCGCGCCCTTGCTGGCATGGGAGGCGACAAGCGGCTGGCCATTCTCATCGACCAGCTTGCCTGCCAGCAGGCTGCGATGCGCGGCAGATCGGATGTGGCGTTCGCCGCTGCGCTGGTCCTTGAGCTGTTGCTGCACCGCGTCCCAGACCGACATGTCGATGATCGCCGGATGCAGGCCTTGATGCAGCACGCCCTTGTGCCGGATGCGGCCGATATAGATCGGGTTGGAGAGCAGGGCGTAGAGCTCGCCGCGGCCGAATGGCCGACCTCCACGTTGCTTGCCCGTCTTGAAGATGCGCACCGGCTTCACGATGCCTCGCCGATCCAGCTCATCGCAGACACCGCGCACCGTGCCGAGGTCGAGATAGAGCTGGAAGATCAGCCGGACGAGATCGGCATGTTCCTCTACGATGGCGAGGCTGCGGCCGTTCGGCTCGTAGCCGAGCGGTGGGGTCCCGCCCATCCACATGCCGCGCGCCTTGGACGCCGCGAGCTTGTCCCGGATGCGCTCGGCGGTGACCTCACGCTCGAACTGCGCGAAGGACAGCAGCATGTTCAGCGTCAGCCGTCCCATGCTGGTCGTGGTGTTGAAGGACTGGGTGATCGACACGAAGCTCGTGCCAGCCTTGTCGAGCGCTTCGACCAGCCTGGCGAAGTCCAGCAAGGAGCGGGTCAGACGGTCGACCTTGTAGACGACGACGATGTCGACCTTGCCCGCGGCGATGTCCATCAGCAGGCGCTGGAGCGCCGGACGCTCCAGCGTGCCGCCGGACAAGCCACCATCGTCATAGCGGTCCTTCAGCAGCACCCAGCCTTCGCTGGCCTGGCTCGCCACATAGGCCGAGCAGGCACCGTATTGCGCATCGAGCGAGTTGAAATCCTGCTCGAGCCCTTCCTCGCTCGACTTGCGGGTATAGATGGCGCAGCGGACCGGCTTCATGAGGTGATCGCCTTGCGAAGTCCGAAGAAGGCCGGTCCCGACCATTGCTGGCCGGTGATGGCCTTGGCGACGGCGCTGAGCGAGGTCCACTCACGGCCGTTCCAGACTATCCTGCCCTTCTCGTCGATGGTCACGACATGGGTGGTGCCGTGCCATTCCCGTACGAGGCGCATGCCCATGCTGAGCGGCTGGGATCGCTTGCCCTTGGCGATCGAGGCGAGCTCGCGCTTCGCCGCACCCGAAAGGTCACCGAGCGCGGCAGCCTGGAGCTGGTAGGCCAGCGCCAGCCGCAGCAGCTTCGGACTGACGCTTGGCGCGGCCTGACCCGTCATCTCCTGCCATTGCTGGCGGAGCTGGGATCCGTCCAGCTCCGCCAGCGCCGTCACCTGCTGTTCGATCCGCGTAATCACGCGGCGGCCGCAGCGATGCGATACCGGCGCGTGCCGTCCTCACCGACCGAAGAGACAAGGTCGAGGCCGAGCTTCTTGCGCACCACCGCGGAGAAGAAGCCGCGTACCGAGTGCGCCTGCCAGCCGGTCTTCTCCATGATCTCGGCGATGGTGGCGCCGCCTTCGGTCCGGAGCTGCTGGACCACTTGATCGCTCTTGGTCTCTCGCGACGGCGCCGAGGTCGGTTCAGCGGCCGATACCGGCTGAGCCGCCTCGGTAGCAACTTCGGCCGGTGCCGCGACAGGCTCGGGCTTGTTCTCCTCGGGTGCCTGGGCCGCAGCCACCGCCGCCTGCTTCCGGCGGCTCGGCGAGGTGACGTCCAGGGCGCGAGCACTGATCTGATCACGCGTGCGGGAGCGAGAGGTGGCGGTCTTGCTGGTCATAAAAGTCTCTCCTTGGCACGCCGCCGGGAAATCCGGCGGCTGTACTGACACGAGCCCGCGCAGCGGGCGGGCGGAGAGGCTCGGTGAGGGCTGCCGAGATCAGCCAGGCGCTGAGGCGTCCATCGAGCGCATGGAGATCGCGTCCAGCAAGGTCTGCGCCTCCCCGATCAGCACATCGAGATCGAGCTCCAGGATCATCTTGAACGCATCGGCGCAGGTCTGTGCCCCGGCGGCGATCGCCGCGGCACGATCAAGACGCAGCCTCAGCTCGCTCAACCCCCGGGCCAGATCCAGCACACGCTCCGGCATCTCGCTCTCCACTCTTCACCGCCACCAAGCTGTCGCTCTGGACGCGAATGAAGTCGAGCGAATAAGTGAGAGATTGGAGCGTGTTGCGCGAGAAAATCGGCGCCTCGGGCACAGGGCGCGGCGGGCTGCTCAAGTGACCGCTGTAGCTCCTTGTAGGGCTCGACTAGGTGCGCTTCCATGTCCAGGCCTTATTATTCGGCAGCAAGTGACCCTGCCGCGTCACTTCCCAATCAGTGTCGTGCGATCTTCTTGAACACACGACACCCATCCGGCTATTCTCAAGCCATCGACCGAGTGGCAACTAGGGATCCAGGGGGCAGCGCCCTCACAGGACCAAGCGTTGCAGAGACCGTGGGAGTTCCGCGGCTGCACCCAAGGGACAAAATCCCAGGGGAGGAGACGTCGAGATCAACCGGCGCGCGGTGCGCCCAAGGGGATCTCAATGACACTCGCCTCCTTGCTTCTCGTTATTCTCGCCTCCTTGATTCATGCCTCGTGGAACCTGCTCGCTAAGCGTGCGGCCGCGGTCGGGCCGATGTTTGTGTTCGCCTATAATCTGGTGGCCTGCGTTACCTATGCGCCGTGGGTGCTGCACCTGTTGGCTGATGGCACCATCGGCTGGACATGGTTAGGTGGCGCCTTCGTTCTGCTGAGCGGCCTCATCCACCTCGCCTACAGCCTGTGCCTTCAGCGCGGCTATCAGGTGGCGGACCTGTCCGTCGTCTATCCCGTTGCGCGGGGAACGGGGCCCATGTTGTCAGCGATGGGAGCGGCACTTCTACTCGGTGAGCCGCTGACCGGGCTCGGGCTGGGCGGGCTAGCTCTCATTGTCATCGGCATCGGCGTGATCGCAACGCGGGGTGATCTATCGGCCTTCCGGCGGCCGGGTGGGAAAGCCGGCATCGGCTGGGGCACGGCGACCGGTGGGCTAATCGCCTCCTACACAGTTGTCGATGCCTATGCCGTGAAAACGCTAGGTATCGCTCCGGTGGTCCTCGACTGGTTCTCGAACCTGCTGCGCTTCCTCCTGCTGCTTCCGCTGGTCGCCGCCAATCCGCGCCGGGCGCTCGATCGCATGCGCGGCCATTGGTG
Organism: Starkeya nomas; assembly: GCF_902703545.1. Taxonomy (NCBI): domain Bacteria; kingdom Pseudomonadati; phylum Pseudomonadota; class Alphaproteobacteria; order Hyphomicrobiales; family Xanthobacteraceae; genus Starkeya; species Starkeya nomas. Next base: position 4,343,723 of record NZ_CACSAS010000001.1, on the reverse strand, counting down.
GATCGCGGTCGGCGTCGGCCTGCTGTCGCCGCTGTCCTACATCCTTATTCTGATCGCGCTGGAAACCGGCGCGCCGCTTACCCTCGTCGCGCCGATGCGTGAGATGTCGATGATGGTGGGCGCACTGATGGGTATGCTGATCCTCAAGGAAACGGTAGGGCCGTGGCGACTGATGGGATGCGGGGTTCTCATCACGGGGGTCGTCCTGCTCTCAGCGGCATGATCTTCGGTGCGAGCAAAACAGAGCGGTGCGAAGAGACAGCCCGCGAGGATCCAGGCTTCTGGGCAGTGGTTAGCTAGAGATCGATCAGTGAGCTTTGCGTTCGCCACGGCCGATGACCCAATGCTGACCCCAAGGCGGGCCTTCCCGTCACGCCGTTGCGAAGGACCGCTTTGCGCCCGCCACCCGGACGTTAAGCCACCACCGTTAACGAGCCCGAGAGCTGACATTGCGACAATACCCGCAATGACCTCTGCTCTTAAAGATGATCGTACGCCTCGGACAACTTTGGGATAATCGCGCGGCGACGCACCCCTTTCAATTGAAAGCACACTCCCTCGCGGCTACGGTTCAACAAAATTCAGAATGGGTTCAGGCCTTTCTTCGCTAGAGGTCTGCGCGGACGGACCAGCGAGAAGCATCCATCATGGCAATCAGAAATTCCCGAGGAAGATATTTTAAGTTTGAAGGAATGGGCAATTGTCTCGCTACAATCCGCATTACAACGTCGCTCTGATCTATAAGGCTGCTGGGACATGGAGAGAGAACTGCTTTCTCGCAGACGGATCGGCATTGTCGGACGGCGGAAGCCTTTGGACGAACACCTTGCTTGGTGAGCTCGACCAACGCTTCGTCAAAAACCTCGACGCCGGTGAAGGTGATTTCCTCTCGAAATTGAAGGTGCAGCTTTCGGAGGGTTCGCCCGATTGTCGCCAGCTGATGGCCGAGAACCTTTGGCTTACGCTGCTCTTTCCGTCGAACGTAGGCGCCGCCAAGAAGCGCGAGAACGTGCTAGAGATCTGGTCTTGGTCGGGAGAGGACCTGAGCGCGACGCACTCTCTTTTGGAAGACTCTGTCCTGGAAGGCGTCGGCTCCGCCGGAACCGCCTACAACACGCACCGTTGGCGCGAGCTGGTATTCCTTATCGGCGCCTTGCGCGATTTCAAGGCTCGCGATGCCTCTGTCCGTGAGCAGATCGCGTCGGACCCGTGGGCATTCTCTGGCTGGCTGAGCGGCCTCCCAGAGGCGCGGCACCGACAGCTGATCCACATCCTTCCACACCTGCTGTTTCCCGACACCTTCGAGAGGATCAGTTCCGAGCGCGACAAGCGTCAGATCCTCGCCGGCTTCGGAAATACGCCGGAGAAGGAGATCCGGAAGTGGAGCACTGTCGAGATCGACCGAGCTTTGCTGGAACTGCGCCGGCGGCTTGAAGACGAGCATGGCGGGGACATCGATTTCTACCAGGAAGAGTTCGAGTCGCAGTGGAAAAACCAGACGAAGAACTGGCTACTCAGCTGGAACCCCTCCAGATGGACCTGGGGCACGCTCGCGGCCGACCGCGCGACGACGATCAGCGGGGAGAAGGCCGACAACCGATGGCGCTGCAGCTCGAGCAAGCCGCGCGAGGGTGACCGCGTCTTTCTGATCCGGACCGGCAGTCCTCCGAAAGGCGTTGTGGCTGTCGGAAAGGTCACGCGTGCGCCCTACGAAGCCGAGCACTGGGAACAGACCCGCGCGGACGCCGGAGAGACGACGCGTTTCGTTGACGTGGCATTCGACTCCGTTCGCGATGCAACATCGGACCAGATTGTCCCTCTTGAAGACCTGCAGAATCGGGAACCCGACCAAGAATGGAACCCGCAGTCTTCCGGGATTGAGATCAAGGCGAAGGCTGCCCGGACATTGGAGCGCCTATGGAAGACGCTGCCATCGATCGCAGGGGACAGCATAGCGACGGGCGACAATGCTGGATCGGGAGCAGCATCACCGGGGAAAGTCTCGTTGCCCCTGAACCTTATTCTCTATGGCCCTCCGGGTACCGGCAAGACGTATCGCCTTAAGAACGATTACCTGCCGCGATACCAGGACGAGGCCGGTGATCGCTTCGAGTTTGTGACTTTTCATCAGAGCTACGCGTATGAGGACTTCGTCGAGGGCATTCGACCTGTCACAGAGAACGGTGCCGTCACCTACGAAGTGCGGCCGGGGGTGTTGAAGCGGCTTTGCGATCGGGCCCGGCGCGCGCCGGACAAGCGGTTCGCCCTCTTCATTGACGAGATAAATCGCGGAAACGTCGCCAAAGTCTTCGGCGAGCTGATTACGCTGGTTGAAGTGGACAAGCGCATCCGCATCGATGCCTCGGGAAGCCGGTTGGCGAGTTGCAAGGGACTAGAAGTGACGCTCCCTTACTCGGGTGAGCGTTTTGGTGTGCCCGCGAACGTCGACGTGATCGGCACCATGAACACCGCGGACCGCTCGATCGCTCTGCTCGACAGCGCCTTACGGCGCCGATTCCGCTTCGAGGAACTCACGCCGAAGCCGGAACTGCTTGAATCGATCGACGACAGCGAAGGCAACGCGATCGACCTGCGTCAGCTTCTGCAAGCCATGAATGCCCGCCTGTCCCGCCTGCTGCATCACGACCAGACTCTCGGCCACAGCTACTTCTACCACGTGAAGTCGTTCCACGAACTACGTCGTGTCTTTGCCAGGGAGATTCTGCCCTTCCTGCAAGAGGCGTTCTACGACGACTGGCGTCAGATCCGATATATCCTCGCCGACCAGGCCGTGGAGGAGGAGCTGCAATTGGTCCGGGCGCGGACGCAGAATGCCTCTGTGCTCTTTCCCAAGGCGGACTCGGCCGAAATCGGGGACGGTGAGGCGTTCGAGATCATTCGGGAAGACGACATCACTCCGGACGCGATCCGCAAGATCTACGAGCCACCGGAATGAGACGCCTTACTTTCCGAGAGCGGGAGGGCGTCAGCATCGGACCAGCCGGCGAGATCAGTGAGTTCGAAGCGGAAGGGGTCGCAAAACTCGCCGAACGTCTGCCACCCGGGGCCCTCGCATGGGGCCATCGCTCATTGAAGTTTGGGCCGTTCTGCGGGGTCTTGCAAACCGGACAGGTAACAATCGAGATACTTCCCAAAATTGACCATGGCAGTGAAAGCGGCGAAGACATGCGGGGCCTTCTGGTGGCCATGCTCGCGCGCGCAGGTGAGCTTGGATCGAAGCGAGTGGGCGATGCCAGCCTCGGGCAGCAGCACGGCCACCTCCTGGACGTCTTCATCGAGGATTTCTGCAGCCAAGTGAAATCCGCGCTTCGAGGCGGGGCGATCGCCCGTTACTCGGAGAGGACGGAGAACCTCAATGCCATCCGCGGACGGCTCGAACTGACAGCGCACCTCCGCGCCAACGCGTTCGACCGTTCTCATCTGCTCTGTCGCTTCGATGAGCGCAGCATCGACAATCCATACAATCAAGCGCTGAAGGCGGTTCTACGGATCCTTCTCGGATTCGCACTAAGTCCGAAGACCCGCACGATGGTGGCCGCGTTCCTCCACCGCTTTGACGAGGTGAGCGATCGAAGGGTCACGATTCGCGAGGTTGACGGTCTTAGCCTTGACCGCACCATCAGGCACTGGGAGCGGGTGTTTGCGCAGGCGCGCTGGCTGCTGTTAGGCCTCTATCCGGATGTTCGCACGGGCGACGCGGCTGGTTCCGCGCTACTTTTCAACATGGAAAAGCTCTTCGAGACGGTTCTCGGACTGCGCATCCGGCATGCCTGTCAGATGCTCGGCGCTGTTGGCCTCTCTGTCGGCCTACAAGGCCCCATGAAGAACCTCGCCACGTCGGGCTTCCAGCTACGGCCTGACATCACCATTCGGAGCGGAGACGAGACCGTTGCCCTCCTCGATGCGAAATGGAAGCGCCTCGATCTCGGCGAGCCGAACTCGGGCGTTGCGAGTGGCGACGCTTATCAAATGAATGCCTATGCCACTCGTTACAACTGCAAGCGACTCGCGCTCGTCTACCCCGCGTCTGCGGCCTGCGCGCCTGGAAAGATCACCGAGTTCGTGCTCATGACCGAAGAGCGGCCGATACTGGAGGTTGTCGCGGTCGATGTTCGAGAGCTCGCCTTCGGCAACGAGATCCCCGCCGGTATCCGTGGGATGATCCCTATCAAGCGGCACTGGAAGCAATGCTCATGGCAGGAACCAATTTACGAAGAGGTATGACGGACTTGGTCCCTCTCGATTCCACAAGTTTGTCCCCACGCCGCAGCGGAGTCTGCAAAGCGCCCTCGATCTCGGTCATACAGACATCATGCGGCTGATCCCAAAAGCAGACCTTCGTTCACGTTGTGCAGGCCCTCATTGCTTCTCCAGCAGCGCCTCGAAATCCGCCGCCTTGCGGACCTCGCCCATCAGGGCGTCGATCAAGGGTTCCTTCCGCCGAACCCGGAGCAGATCCTCCGACGTCCGCCTATCCACATATAGCACGTCGCAATAGGCGGCGAGCACCGCCAGATGTCGGTCATGCAGGTCACTGCCCGGCAGCTTGTATCTCGGCTGGCGATGCGCCTGGATTGCCTCCTCGATCGCAAAACTCGGGATAAGGTCCATCGACACGTGCTTGAGATCAGCAAACGAGCGGCCGGTCACCTCGGCCGCCACCCGAAGCAAGCTGCGGAAGTAACCGAGCCGCATCAGGTCGCCGATGACGCGCTCATCGCGGATCTCGGCTTCGTCCAAACCCTGATTTATCAGTGTCGACAACAGCAGGTCGCGAACGGTGGAGCCTGGGGTCGGGCCCATGGCGATCGTCCGCTCGATGAAGTCGTCTGCCATTGCGCGCGCCTTGACCTCATCCCCGCCGGTGCCGCGCAGGGCCTGCTTGAATGCCTGCTGATGGATCCCCGACAGCTTGGTGCGGAGCGTCGCAGGGTCAGCGATGTGCATCTTCGAAAGCTGGCCGACGGTCTGCGTCTTATCGAACGTCTGCATGGACCCCAGCGACGCAACGGCCGTTACATGATCCTGGCGGGAATGAATGACGGGGCGCACCGCCTGCCAAACCCAGCCGTGCTCGCCTATCGCCTGACGCCCATTGCCGGTCATCAGCAGCAGCGATCGTGCGCGGTCGCGCACCGCGGCCAGATCGCTGTGCCCCTCGCAGGCCGCCATCACCTCTGCGGCGAAGATGTCGACGATCGAGCCAAGGCCTTCCTTGGCCGGCGGCAGGCGCAGCCACGCCATGAAGGGCATGGCCTGCAGGCTCGCTACCCGGTCAGCAGCGCAGGCATCATCCTCGCCGCCAAGCAGCTCTTCAAGATGATGCCAGGAGAGCAGCGGCAAGCGGCCCTGTTCCATGAGCCGTTGGTGGAGTCTCTCGGCGCGCCGTCGAACATCCGGCCTCGAGGAGCGCATGGCGTCGAGCCAAAGCGACCAGTGCGAGCTATCCGGCGCGATGATGCAGGGCTTGTCGACCATCGTCATGTCGTGGCCCAGCAAGCATGAACCCCTTCGAACAGGGCCAGAATCCTATCTTTGTCGGTGTCATCATACTTCAACTGACGCAGCAGATAGCAGTACGCGCATGCGGCCAGTTCGCGCCGGCCCACAGTCAGCTTCTCCGACCACGCCCGGCACGCCCGGATGAACTCCGGCATGGGGCAATCGGCGAGATAGGCATCCAGGTCATGCCATTTGCGACAGGCATCGGCCGTAGGCCAGGCGGGCCCAAGCGTTGGATTGGCTTGGAGGACCGCGCTCAGTTCCAGCGATACGGGGTCATAGGCAGCCGAACCGGGACCAACGTCGCCATAGTCGATGACCAACACGCTACCGTCGCGCGCCACGAGGATGTTTTCGCCGTGCAGGTCGCCATGCACACAACACCACCGGGTCTGAATCTCGCGGCTCTCGAACTCTGCCGCCCACTCGAGCCCGAACTTCGCGTGAAGTCCGGCCGCCCGCTCGTCCGACACCCATTGCGCGCGGATCGAGGCGATTGACCGACGTTCTTGGTTCTTACCGTTCGACCACCCGGCAAGAGCGTCAGCAGTAGCCGCAACGGCCTTCGCGGCCAGCACGTCCTCCTCGGCCATGGCCTGGAACATGGAGGCGTCGTGTCCGCTCGCGAGCTGGTAGAAGAGACCGGCCATGAACCCCGCGCCGAACTCCAGCAGCTTCATCTTCCGAGGCGTCGCCGCGCCGTCGAGAAGCACGACATGCTCGTCATACCGCGCGTCCTCATCCTGCATTTTCGGAAGATCGCCCAGCTTGGCGACGACTTCACGGATGAGCGCGCCGGTCTGATCGAACATCTGCAGCCGAAGCGGCCGGGCGCCAGATTTGCCCGCTCCGATCGGATAAACCGAGCAAGTGAGGGCTTTGAAATGCTTAGCGAAAATGCGGACAAGCCGATCTTCGCCTGTCGACAGGTTCAGCCCATTGGTTTGGAGTTCGATGTCGGACAAGGCGTGAATCGCGGACACAACCCGGCTGATCCTCTCCGGTGCCTGGTCGATCTCGATCTTCTTGAGGAACTCGACGGTGTCGACCTTGGCACCCTCACTCCAGATATCAGCATCGTGCTTCTGGGCGAGGAGTGGCGCGATGAAATCATCCGAAGGCGACCCCGTAAGCACGAGGATCTTTGTCCCCGGCGACACCTTACGGACGTGATGGAACACATACTTGCCGTGCTCGGTATCGAAATCCGTGGTGCCTGTGGCAGTGGGGATCTTCAGGTCCAGGATCGCAAAATCGAAGAAACCGCTTTCCAGCTTGGCCACCGCGTCATCGCGATTGGTCACGAACGTCGGAATCGTCGGGCCACCAGCTTCGCCAATCATCCGCGTAAGCTCAGCGATATAGGCCTCGTCGTCCTCGACGACCAGAATGTGCGCTGTCACTTGCGCCACCGCGCGGTGTAAAGGGCGCCGCCATGCTTCGCCGGCTCAAGGGTCAGCGAACCGATCATCGTTTCCACAGCCTGCCTGGCAATGGCCAAGCCGAAGCCGATGTGATCCTTCTTCGTCGAGTTTCCGATCTCGAAGGCAGTTTCGATCGGACCGGTAAGGCCGCCACCGTGATCGACCACCGCCAGCCAATAGTCGACGTCGGTTTCGCCCCAGCTGATGGTCACATCGTGCGGATTAGGCTGCGCGGATGCAGCCTGCTGGGCCTCGACGGCGTTGCGGATACCGTTCACCGCTACCATCCGCACGAGCGAGGGATCGCTCTTAATGAGGAACGGGCGAGAGCCGATCGTGGAGATCCATTTACGGACCTCAGGGTCATAGCCATCGAGCAGTTCGTCCACGAGCTGCGATAGGTCGAACTCCTGCGGGCGCGGTACACTCGCAGCGTTCTTCAGTACCTCGATCGCATCGAAGACCCGCGTCACCGACTCCAGATGCTTCTGCGTGCCTGAACCATCCCAATGCTCGCCAAGCTCGCGCTTGGCCGCCAACCGGACCAGCCCGATGGGCGATGAAATCTCGTGGAGGAGGAACCCGGTGATCCACCCCATCGCCTTGCCGTAGATTTGCTTGCGCACATCCTCCGAAACGAGATCGGCCTCATCCGTCGATGGCGCCGGCGCTTGTTCATGCGCTAGCCGCCGGATCGTCTCCTGCAGGGCATAATCGACGTAGGTGACGGTCTCTTCCCGCTGGGCCTGCCGGATGCGGGCCAGATCGGTCCGGCGCCCCACATCACCAAGGGCGCGGGCAGCTTGACCGCGCACATGGGCGGACGACGCCTTCAAATTATCCAGCGCCTCTTCCCGGGTCATGCCAGGCCTTGCGATCCGTAGAAGTTGGCGCGCTGGCGGAAGGCGGCCGCGCCGCCCTCCATCACCGAGGTGATCGCATTGACAACCGGGGCATCAGCCAATGCGCCATAGGCGATAGGGAAACCACGACGACCGTCGGAGCCGAGTTGAACGACGAAGTCGGCGGAGCCCAAGACCGGGATGTTGGCGTTGTGCGTCGAGAAGAGCAACTGGCCGTTCGCCGGACGCGCTAGGATCGATTTGATCAGCGTTTCGACGATGAACGCATTGTCGATGTGATCCTCGGGTTGGTCCACGATCAGCAAACGCTCCATGTGGCGCAGCACCAGCGGCAGGATCACAGTGCAGCGCTGGCCGGTCGAAAGCTCGGCGATGTCCTTGTAGTCCGGGCCGTCCATCAGCGAGAACGTGACGTAATCGTCGACCGGCACAGTCGCGATGGCGCCCAGATCCGCATCCTTCAGCGCGACGGCAACCTTGGCCGCCCGGTCGATGGTCATCGAGCCCCGACTAGCGATTAGATCGAAATCGTCATTGTCAACGGCTTCCAGCAGTTCACGCGGGCTGATTCGCGGCGCCAGCGCAGCCACCAGATCGTTGTAGCGCAGGCCGCTGCCACGCAGGGCTTCGGTCAGCACACTGGCGAAGACCTCCGACTGACCGCCGCGCATGACGTTGATATGGATTCGGGGGCCGAGCACGTAGTTGAGTCGAGCGGCTGCCTCCCTGCGGGCCTCGAACCGCGCCGACCGCATGGCTTCCAGCGCGTCCAGCGCCTGATTGCGACGCGCGATGACCCCCTGGAGGCTGGCGGTCCGCGACTGCCTCACGGCCATGAGCGATTCTAGCTGCGCCTTGCGCTCGCGGAGCAATTGGCCGCGACGGACAATTTCCCCTGCACCAGCTTGAAGGGCTTCGATTTCGCGGCGAAGGTTCCGCGCCTGATCCTCGAAGCCCATCTTCTCTGATGCGACCTGGTTGGCCAGCGCGGCGGTTTCTGACTCCACCACACTCAGTTCCTGCAGCGCGTAACGAAGATGCTCGTGTGCTTTCTCGACCCGCGTGCGCAGCTCTCCGAGCGGATCGCCGCCGGCGTTGGCAGGCCATCCCTCATAGAACACCTCGCCGCTGCCACCGATCGACGAGCGCCAACGCGCGACGTCGTTTCTAAACCTTTGGATCGCTTCGACCGCTACGCCCTTCAAGGCGATCGTGTTGCTGAACACGCTCAACTGAGCCGTCTTCGCGCTCGTGTTCGCCGACAGCGTGGACAGCTGCTGCTCCTGCGGCGCCACCTGGTTGATCTGCTCCAGGATGGACGGCATCTCCGCGAGCTGTTGGTCCAACTGCTCGATGTCCGCGCGGATCGTATTCGCTTCGGACGTCAGCGAGCGAACGGAGGCCACGGCCTCCGTCTCCGTTGACAGGACCGATCGCTGATCTCCGATGAAGCCGTCGAGCAACCGGAGACGCCCACCGGATTGGAGGCCAACGGTCTCGATCTCCGTTTGCGACAGAACGATCGGCAGCAAGAATGGGCCTGACGAGCGCGGGACGGGGTCGTTCGCCGACCGCGAAACCGTGATCCGCCGGCCATCCTCGACCAGCGTCAATGTGACCTGGCCGGACCCCAGCACGGAAAGGGCATGTTCGCGGCTGCGTTTCGTCGTCTCCGGCGTGTAGCCTTCGACGCCGAGGCAGAAGCGAATCAGTTCGATCAGGGTGGTCTTGCCGGTGCCGCGCGCCCCGATAACGACGTTCAGGCCGGGCCGCGGCCAAACGTCAAAACCGTTGAGGAATCCCTCCTCAATCTGAATCCGCTCAATGATCATCTTGCCCCCATCGACCAAGTGCTCTCGCAAGTCGATGACCGCCAATCGGACGTTCCGACGTGCGGGCGGTCTGCTCGTACCCCAGCTTTGCGCTTACGTGTGAACCTACCGAGATGGCGTCTCGTCGCAAGAGGGAGATGCACTACGCAACCCCGTCTCTACGAGCAAACCTCTCTGTTTGTTCTGGCGCTAACGGCCCGAGAGCTGCCAGTCCGCTATCGGCCCCATTCCAGACGTTCAGACTCGTACTTGGCAAGGTCCGCTTATGGCGCGGACGCGGCCTATCATCCTGACCACATTAGCCGCCATACTCGCCTTCATTCCCCTCACGCATTTTGGTGGTCTGGGGCTCGATGGCGCGCACGCTGATCGGCACGGCGGTGGCACAGTGCTGATCCTGCTCTTCCTGAGGGCACTCGTGCGGGTTTTCGGCTAGTTCCGCCCTAAGACGCGATCGCCAGAGCGACAGCAATGGCAAGCAGCAAGGGTCCCATCCACTTGAAGTGGCCCGCCAGCGGCTTTACCCACCTGGACTGGCTCGCAGCACCGCCAGGCAATGGCAGATAGCCGAAGCCGACGGACGTCATCCATAGGGCCGCACAGAACATGATGAATTCGTCGATATAAGCGGCGATCATCGCTCCTGCTTTCGGTTTGAGGCACCGTCGGACACGGGCCTTTCATGGCACCTTGTGCTACGCTCGCAATGGGTAGGCGTCGGAAGCGACGCTGCAGGATTCGTCGTGATCGGACAATGGGTACCCCGACCATCAGCGAAATCGCCATCGGATTGAGCCTCGCGCTGATCGTCATTGCGGCGATAGCAATGTGCGCCGTGCTGCCGGAACTGGTCGGAAAGCGACGCAGATCGCTTCTCGCGCCTCCCTCCGGTGAGCAGGATCGAGGCCCGAGTCTCGGCGCCTCGTCGGATGTTCCCTAAAGGCGCAAACCGGCATTGCTTTCCGTCGTCCGAAACGTCCGCGTACAGACGAGCGCCAATGTCCCAGTTGGCGCAGTCCAAGCGACACGAGCGTCGCGGTCATCAACGCCGCTCAGGTCTCGCCCCGCTTCAGGCGCGCCAGATACTCCTCGCGCGTCACCGGGGCGGTTCCCGCCTCCTGTAGCCGGCGCCGGTCGCGGACGGGAATGTCGTCGCGGATGATGTCGAGGTTCTTCCACGGCGCGACCTCTCTCGCCCGCATCTCGCCCGGCACGAAGGGCGACGTTTTCACCCGTCGATAGCGATGGACGTAGCGCGGGCAATTCACGAATGCCTCGTAGACCTTCACCACCAGCAGCAGCTCCGCGCCGGGAAAGGTGGCGAGCTCGGCGTCGTCGCGCACGAGCCGAGCCGAGCCGTGGATGCGCAGCCGGTGGGGCCGCTCGAAATCGATGAAGAGCAGGCCGACCTTGGCATTGGCGGCGGCATTGCCGGCGGAGAGATACATGCCGTTGCCGTCATAGCTGGGCAGGGCGAGCGTCTCATCGTCGAGCACCCGCACGAAGCCGGGGGCGCCGCCCTTGTAGGAGCAGGTCGGGAAGCCGCGATGATCGACGGTGGACAGGAACACCATGTCCTGCGCGGCGATGAAGGCTTGGTGATCCGGCGTGAGCGTGCTCGTCACCGCCAGCTTGCGCAGCCTGTTGGCGAGGCGTCGGCTGTCGAAGGCTTCCTGCAACTGGCGGTGCTGGTCGCCATAGAGTTCGGCGAGCGCGCCGAGCGGCGGGCGGAAGGTGGGTTCGTCCGAGGCGGAGCGAGCGACCAGGCGAGCCGGTCGAGGCAGATCGTCCACACCGTGCGATGCAGGCTGGCGGCCTCCTCGCCCGAGAGCGCGCCATGGGTGAGCGTCAGCTCGCAGGCATCGACCCCGAGCGGGCGCAGATCGACCTCGATCCGCGTCGGCGGACCGCGCAGGCCTCCAGCGGCGCCCTCATAGCACCAGCTCGCCACGATCCGCCGTTCCGGCACGATCTCGATATATGAGCCGCAGAGCTGATAGGCTGTCCCGTCCGGGTCGACGCCGTCCAGCCGGTAGGCACCGCCCGGGCGCGGGTCGATCACGGCCTCCCGGAGCGCCCCGGCTCCCGGCACCAGCCAGCGCACCAGCCATTTCGGATCCGTCCAGGCGGAGAAGACGAGCCCGGCCGGGGCGTTCAGCCGGCGCACGAGCACGAGCGAGACCGAGCCGCCGCCGTTCTCCGTGCCATGAGCGCCGCTGCCGGTCATGTCACCGCCTCCAGCGAACGCCCGCGCGTCTCGGGAAGGAACAGCGCGCCGATGAGGAGGGAGATCAGCAGCACGCCGATCGAGTACCACAGGCCCGCATAGAGATTGCCCGTGGCGGTGAAGGCGGCGAAGGAGATGGCCGGCAGGAAGCCGCCGAACCAGCCGCCGATATTGTAGGGCAGCGCGAAGGCCGTGGTGCGGATGCGCGTCGGGAACATCTCGATCAGCCAGGCCGCGAGCGGGGCCGAGGCCATGGCGACGAAGATGTTGAGGAAGGCCATCAGCCCGATCAGCGCCGGCACGTTGGTCGTCTCCGGCGCCGCGCGGGCCGGATATCCGGCGGTGGCCAGCCCCGCGGCGAGCGCGCCGTCGAAGGTCTTGACCTGCCGGGCGAAGGTGGCCCGATCGAGGCCGCGCCCGTCGAAGGCGGGAATGACCATGGCGCCGATCTCCACCTGCGCCCCGCTGCCGGCCGGCGCGTCGCGATTGCCGTAGGGCACGCCGAGCCTGGCGACGGCGCGCCGGGCAATGTCGCAGGCGCTGCGGAACTCGGCGAGGCCGAAGGGATCGAACTGCCGGCTGCAGGTCGCCGGGTCCGCCACCACCGTCACCGGGTTGGCCGCCAGCGCCGCCTCGAGGCGCGGATGGGCGTAGTGGGTGATGCCCTGGAACACCGGATAGGCGGCGAGCGCGGTGCCGAGGAAGCCGGCGAGCACCACCGGCTTGCGGCCGAGCCGGTCCGACAACCAGCCCGCCGCGATCATCGCGGCGACGAAGACGATGCTGTATCCGAGGATGGTGTAGTGCAGCAGGAACGGATCGATCTTCAGGTTCAGCATCAGGAGATAGATCGGATAGGCGCCCGTCGCGGTCGCCACCGACTGACCGGCAATGGCGCCGAACAGGACGAGCAGCACCGTCCGCAGATGCTCCCATCGGCCGAACGCTTCGCGCAGCGGCGCCTTCGATCCACGCCCCGTGCGTTTCATGGCGAGGAAGACCGGAGATTCCTGGAGCCGCAGCCGGATGTAGACCGAGAGCAGCATGAGCACGGCGGAGAGCAGGAAAGGGATGCGCCAGCCCCAGGCCTCGAACGCTTCCTTGCCGACGACGAACTCGCAGGCGAGCACGACGAGGATCGCCAGCACGAGGCCGCACGCCATGGTGATCGCCACCGCGCTGGTGGCGAAGCCCCGGCGCTTCGCGGGGGCATATTCGGCGATATAGGTGACCGCGCCGCCGAACTCGCCGCCGAAGGCGAGGCCCTGGACGATGCGCAGGCCCATGAGCAGCAGCGGCGAGGCGACCCCGATGGCGGCGTAGCTCGGCAGCAGGCCGATGCACACGGTCGACACACCCATGATCAGGATGGTGAGCAGGAAGGTGTATTTGCGTCCGATCTGGTCGCCGAGCGGGCCGAACACCAGCCCGCCGAAGGGGCGCGCCACATAGCTCACCGCGGCGGAGAGCAGGGTGAAGATATAGGCATAGGCCGGATCGAGCCCGGAGAAGAACTGGGCGGCGATGATCGCGGCCATGGGACCGTAAAGCACGAGGTCGTAGGCCTCGAAGACAGCTCCGAGCGAGGAGGCGACCACCACCCGGCGCAGGCTTCCGCTGTCGGCCTCGGCGCCACGGCCGGCGGCGGGCGCGAGTGCGGCCGGACCGGCCCGCTCGTCCCAGACGGCTTTCTGCGTCACGCGTTCCCTCCGTTTCTGTCGTCGGCTGGCGTCCGGCCTCTACGAGCCGGTGTCGTCGGCCTTCATCTCGGCGACCACCGCGTCGAGCGCGTCGAGCCGCTCGGTCCAGAAGCGTTCATGGGCGTCGAGCCAGTCCTGCGCGGCATCGAGGCCGCGCTTGTCGAGGCTGCACATCTGGTGTCGTCCCTGCTTGCGCCGGATGACGAGGCCCGCCTGCTCCAGCACCTTCATATGGTTGGAGACGGCGACGAAGGAGATCGGGAACGCGGGGACGAGTTCTCCGATGCTGCGCTCCCGCTCGCTCAGCAGGCGCAGGATTGCCCGCCGGCTCGGATCGGCCAGCGCATGGAAGACTGAGTCCAATACCGCATTCTGATATTTAACCATCTCATTAAATATCGATGGCGGCGGATCGAACTGTCAAGAGCGCAGTGCTGGCCATCCACGCATAGGCCGAGCGAGATTGTCTTCCAGCTGAAGAGCGTCACCTCGCGCGCCTTCGCAGTAAAACGACGGCGGCGGGAGATGCCGTAGGCGGAGGTCGGGCAATCCACAGCAGCCCTAACTAGAAGGACGACCACGCCTTCGAGTATTTCGATGACCATTTATTTGAGGCTTTATGCGAAGAAGAACTTCGTAGCCGTGCTAGCGAACGCTTGAACGGGAAGCAGGTTGCCTATGCCGATGTCCGGTTCCGGCCAAGGAGCTAAGGTCCGCAAGTAGCGCTTCCTGTCAGACGCGTAGGCAAAGGAGCGCTGTGCGTTTAGGATAAGCGCAGTCGCCGCCATCGGCGCGAGCGGCTGACAGGTGATCGTGGACCGATCACGCCCTTTCCCGTGTCGGACTGCTTCATGAGCCTCGCGACCCCGAACCACATGTTCAAAGAGGGCAAGTGTCGGACGGTCGTTCGCGAGCAAGGGTCGTGGGGTGATGTCCGGGCCAATCTGGTGAAACGCACCGGCCTTAGGAGGGAGGAAACGGCACTCGCGGCCGAGAACCATCTCATCCTCCTCAACCTCCAGGGCAACGCCGAGCGCGGGGAGTACTTTCTCGACGGGCAACGCGCCGGCTTCACGAGACGCATGCCCGGAGCCGTTCTTTTCGTTCCGTCCGGCTGCACTTGGTCAGGTTGGGAAGAAGGCGCATCGACGGCTGCCTATCTGTCCATATCGATTTCTCGCCAATTCGTGGATGGCCTGGGCCGGGGCTCCTCTTCCGGTTCTGATCCGCGCCTCTCACCCGACCTTGGCTTCCTTGATCCGATCATCATGCAGGCCGCTCGCGGAATCGGAGAGGAAGTCAGGGAGAAGGCCCTGTACGGCTCTCTGCTGGTCGAAAGCTATGCCACGACCATCGTTGCGCAATTGTTCCGCCGCATGAACTACATGCCGCGCCCATCCAGAGGCGGCCTTTCTCCGGCCGTGATGAACCGTCTTACCGAGACGATCGACGCCGAACTGGCATCAGATATGTCGCTGTCATACCTCGCCGGGCTTGCTGGTGTCAGCGTTCCTCATCTCTGCCGCGCTTTCAAACAAGCGACAGGAATGCCGCCCCACGCATTCGTCCACCAGCGGCGGCTCGAACGGGCCAGCGAACATCTCCGGCACACCACCCGATCGATGACGGAAATCGCCCTCGCCTGCGGCTTTTCCGGCTCCAGTCATCTGTCCAATGCGTTTCGCAAGGCATTCGGAATGACCCCTAGCAGCTATCGAAGATGCTGGCCGATCAAGGCGGACGACTGATTTTTCGATAATCCCCTGTAATCGCATCAATACGCTGCAAGCGCAGCCGCATAGCGGCGGAACACCCTAGGCATCAAAGTGTCGAGGGTTTCATGGTCGAGATCGAAGCTCGGGCGGACATCGCCGAGGCGTTGCGTCTTCGCAATCTGAGGAAGCGGTTCGGGCCGCTCGAAGTGCTCAAGGGCGTTTCCCTCACCGCGCGGCGCGGCGACGTGGTCGCCATCCTGGGCAGCAGCGGTTCCGGCAAGAGCACGCTGCTGCGTTGCCTGAACTTTCTGGAACAGCCCGACGAGGGCGATGTCTGGATCGGCGGCGAACATCTGAAGCTGGGTCGCGGGCTGGCGGGCCAGCGAAAGATCAACGCTCTGCGCGTCAAACTCGGCATGGTTTTCCAGAGCTTCAATCTCTGGTCGCACAAGACGGTCCTCGAGAACTTGATCGAGGCTCCTATCCATGTGCTGGGGTTAGGAAGGAGCGACACGGTGGCACGCGCCGAGTTGCTCCTGTCGCGCGTGGGGCTCGCCGAAAAGCGCGACAGCTATCCGGCACACCTTTCAGGAGGACAGCAGCAACGTGTCGCCATCGCGCGGGCCCTCGCGATGGAGCCGGAAATCCTGCTGTTCGACGAACCTACATCCGCCCTCGACCCGGAGCTTGTCGGTGAGGTTCTGAAGGTCATCCGCGCTCTGGCCGATGAAGGGCGCACCATGCTGATCGTCACGCACGAACTCAGCTTTGCACGACAGGTCGCGACCCGGGCGATCTTTCTTCACAAAGGCGAGGTCGAGGAAGACGGCCCATCCGATCAGGTCTTCGCCGCGCCGACCTCTCGGCACTTCCAGCAGTTCTTGGCATCGAGCCGTCCGGGGATGGCCTGATGATGGATCTGCAGGGCTTCGGCGCCCAGATCTTTGCCGGCGCCGTCACCACGCTGCAGGTGGCCAGCCTCAGCCTCGTCTTCGGCACCTGCCTCGGTCTGCTGGCTGCGGTGGGCAGGCTGTCCTCTTTGCCGCTGCTGGGCGGCATCGTCGGCGCCTATACCACGGTCATCCGCGGCATTCCCGAGCTGCTCATCCTCCTCATTCTCTACTTCGGCGGCACGGTCGCCCTTACCGCGCTGTTTGATCGGTATGTGGAAGTCAGTGCCTTCGCCGCCGGCGTATTCGCCTTGACCGTCGTCTTCGGCGCCTATGCGTCGGAGGTGTTCCGAGGCGCCATCCTTGCCGTACCCAGCGGTCAGATCGAAGCCGCCCATGCCCTGGGTCTTTCGAGGCTCCAGGTATGGCGCCTCGTCGTCCTGCCCCAGATGTGGCGCTTCGCGTTACCAGGGCTTGGCAACCTCTGGCTGGTCCTGCTGAAGGACACGGCCCTCATTTCCGTCGTCGGGCTGGACGACCTGATGCGCAAGGCCGGTCTGGCGGCAGGATCGACGCATGAGCCGTTGATGTTCTACGGCGTCGCGGCCGCGATCTACTTGCTGTTCACCTCTGTCTCCCTGCTGGCTCTCAACATCCTCGAACGTCGTGCCAGCCGTGGCATTCGCTTCGTGCATTGATCGGAGGCGTCCATGAACTGGTCACTGATGGCGGAAGCCTTTCCGCGACTTCTGGAAGGCGCCGGCCTCACGCTGCAGCTGACGCTGATGTCGCTCGTCGCCGGCTTCATCCTGGCGCTGCCGCTGTCGTTGCTGCGCACGTCGTCCTCGCCGCTGCTCTCCTGGCCGGTACAGACCTACACCTTCGTGTTTCGGGGAACGCCGCTGCTCGTGCAGCTCTTCCTGATCTATTACGGCGCCGGGCAGATCGACTGGATCAGGGCAACCCCAGCCTGGTTCCTTCTGCGCGATCCCTACTGGTGCGCTCTGGTCGCCTTCTCGCTGAACAATGCGGCCTACACGGTGGAGATTCTGAGGGGCGGTATCCGGGCCGTTCCGGCCGGTGAGGTCGAGGCGGCAAAGGCGCTCGGGATGCCGTACCAGCTGCGGATGCGGCGGATCGTGTTGCCTGCGGCACTTCGCATTGCCATGCCCGCCTATGCCAACGAGGTCGTCCTCATGCTTAAGGCGAGTTCGCTCGCGAGCATCATCACCCTGATGGAGATCACAGGCACGGCGCGCAAGATCGTCTCGGAATCCTTCTCGCCCTACGAAGTCTTCATCTCCGCGGCGCTGATCTATCTCGCGCTTACCTTCGCGATCGTCCGCCTGTTCCGCTATCTGGAGTACCGGAACAGCGCACACCGGCGGCGCCCTCCGGCCGAAATCCCATCACCGCCGACCCGCGTAGCACGGCGCGCCTTCGCAACCGTGCAGGCCTCGTGATGCAGTCCCGCACCTCGCCCCTCGCCAGAACTGCGTTACCGTTCGCCTTGAGGTCCAAAGGTCCTGCCCGCGACACGTGGTACGAAATCGACTTGCAGGCGATACGGCACAACTACAGGCAGCTGCGTGCCCGGTTGCCTGCTCGGGTGAAGATATTCGCCTGCCTTAAGCGTAACGCCTATGGCTGTGGCGCGGGCGACGTGGCCGAGACGCTAGCGGCGGAAGGGGCTGACGGTTTCGCCGTCGCCTCGCTGTCCGATGCCATCGCCATCCGGGAGAAGGGCGTGCGCCAGCCGATCCTGCTCTATCCCGGCCCCCTGCCCGGATCGGCGCCGATCGTCGAGGCGCTGGACCTCACCATAACCGTCTCCAGCCTCGTCGAACTGGAACTCTGGCGCGCCGCGCTGACCGCCCTGCGCATGTTCGTGAAATGCGACCTCGGCTTCTTCCGCGCGGGGGCCGCTCCATCGGACATCGGACGGCTCCTCGCCGTCGCGCAGGCATCGGCCGATGTGGAGGTCCAGGGACTTTATGCACATTTGAGCGAATTGCCAGGGACGGTCGCCGCCAACGCCCTCACGCAGTTCGCGCGGCTCCAGCGGATCGTCCTCGATGCAAGGGCAGCGGGCACGCTTCCGCCGATCGTGATGCTGTCCAGCACGGAAGGCGTGCTGCGCTATCCGGAGATGGATTTCGATGCCGTCGATCCCGGAGCCCTGTTCTTCGGCATGCCGGAAACGGACGAACCCGTTCGACAGGTCTCACTCCGGCCAGCGCTCAGGGCGATATCGACCAGCCTTGTGGCCATCAAGCATGTCGATGCGTCGCTCGAACCGCTTCCCGATCTTCCCGGCTTCGAATCCGGAATGACCATCGGGGTGCTCGGCATAGGCTGGGGCGACGGCTACCCTCGCAGGGTGCCACCCCATGCCGAGGTGCTGGTGCGAGGCCACCGGGCGCGCATCCTCCCGCCGGCTCATCTCGAACATCTTCGGGTCGACCTCACGCATGTGCCTGAGGCGCGCTTCGGCGATCGGTGCCTGCTGCTCGGCAGACAGGGCGATGAGGTGATTACCCACAAGGATCTCGTCACGCAGTGGGGAACCGACCTCGTGGGACTTCACGCCGATCTGCGTGACCACATTCCGCGTGTCTACGTCTAATCCTTCCAGAAAACCAACGGGGAAAGTAAATATGGGCGCCTTGAGAACACTACTTCCGGTACTCTTCGCAGCGGCCGTCACCGGATCTGCCCTAGCGAATGAGAAGGTGAAGATCGCCACCGAAGGTGCGTTTCCTCCCTGGAACGCGGTCGACAGCTCTGGGAAGGCTGTCGGCTTCGACATCGATGTCGGGACGGCTCTTTGCGAACGGGCAAAGCTCCGCTGCGAATTCGTCACCCAGGATTGGGACGGCATCATTCCCGGCCTCAGCGTCGGCAAGTACGGTGCCATCATGGCCGGCATGTCGATCACGGAGAAGCGCAAGCAGGTCATTGCCTTCTCCCAGCCCTATGCTGTCACGTCGAACTATTTCGTCATGAACAAGTCGCTCAATCTGCCGGCAACCGATGCCAATGCCAGGATCGATCTTGGAAATGAAAATGCAGAGAGCCAGGCCGTGCTTGCCGACCTGAAGGCCGCGCTGAAGGGACGGACGATCGGCGTCCAGCGCTCGACCAATGCGGAAGCATTCGTGCGCCGATACTTCGGCGACACGGTGGATGTCCGGAGCTACGATACGCAGGACAATCTGAACCTCGATCTGGTGGCAGGGCGGATCGACGGCGGCCTTGCCGACTATTCGGTCTGGAAGCTGTTCCTGGATTCCAAGGACGGCGCGAGCGCGGCCTTGTTCGGGCCCCGGATTTCCGGCGGCCTGTTCGGGCCGGGCGTGGGCATCGGCCTGCGCAAGGACGACACCGAGCTGGCGGCAAAGTTCAACCAGGCCATTGAATCGGCGCGCGCCGATGGCACGCTGTCGAAGCTCAGCGTGAAATGGTTCGGTGCCGATCTGTCGTCGCAGTAAGGGACGAACGAGCCTGGCTGGCTACCTGCAGGCCCGCCAGGCTTTTGGTGCCTTCGGCATTCGTCCCCCCGAGGGCGCATACCGCTGTGTGGCTGACCGGGTGGCCCATGCCTCAGCAGCATGCCGGACAGGTCGCGCGGCACATCGGGGGCGGCCAGCAGACCAGCCTGCCATAGAAGTCCGCCGACCGGATCCTATCCTGCATGTAGCGCAGGGCCGAGAAGTCCTTGATCGCAAAGCCGACCGAGTCGAACACTGTGATCTGCCGTTCGTCCCGACACGCATCGTACCGTAAGCGTGATGCGGTGAGGTCGCTTCTCCCGTCCGTTGCTTGGCCTCTGCGCTGAAAATTTCTTTCGCCGCCGAGTCCCTCGCGTGATCGGTCGTTCGTCACTCCAACAAGCGGTGAATTGGGCCGCTTGACGAGTGGGCAGCGACGTCTCGGCGACGCTTGGACGGGAAAATTCGATGACAAGAGCGCGTTTCGGGGCCGGTTCGCGCAGGCAGGGCGCCAGCCGCAGGTTGGCGCTCCTTGCCGGCACCATGCTGGCGTTCGGCTTGCCGTCGGCCTCCCTTGCGCAAAGCGCATCGTCCGCCCGTACGGTGCAGCAGACCATCGCCATTCCCGCCGGGCCGCTGACCACGGCTCTCAACCGCCTCGCAGCTCAGACTGGCATCGAGATCCTGTTCGACGCCAGCCTGACCAACGGTCGGCTCACCAACGGCGTCAGCGGCACTCTCACAGCCGCCGAAGCCCTCGACACGTTGCTTGCGGGCACCGGAATCAACGCGCGCTTTGCCGGCGGCAATCAAGTCGTGCTAAGCGGCCCGCAGACCGGCACCATCGCGTCGGACGAACTGACCTATGGTGGCGCCATCTCGCTCGACGCCATCACCGTCTATGGCGCTCGCGACGCACGCACGCTGCAGGATGTGAGCGCCAGCGTGGGTGTCGTGCAGGCGGAGCAGATCGAGGATGGCGAGATCCGCTATCTGCGCGATTCCTTCCGTCTTCTCGGCAACGTCATGAGCAGCGCGACGCTGAATGCCGGCTTCGTCATCCGCGGCATGAGCTCGGAAGGCTTCGTGCCCGCGGGCGCCCCCGCCGGCTCGCTCTATGTCGATGGCATCCTGCAGACCCGCTACAACGCTCGCTTCGGCGCGCGCAGCCTTTGGGATGCCGAGCAGGTCGAAGTCTATCGCGGTCCGCAATCGACGCTGAGTGGCCGCGCCGCCATGATCGGCGCGATCTACCTCAAGACCAAGGATCCGACCTACGACAAGACCATCGAGATATCCGGCACGGCGGGTAATAACGAGCTTTACGGCAGCGCCTTCATCGTCAACACGCCGCTGATCGACAACCAAGTCGCGCTGCGTGTTTCCGGTTCATTCGAGCAGGCAAAGAACACGGTCACGTTCCCGACCTATGTCGACTATGCCGGCTATGACGACATGACCCACGAGGAAAGCCAAAACCTGCGCGCTAAGCTCCTGTTCACGCCCTCGGAGATGCCCGACACACGGGCCGTGTTCACCTACTCCTTCTCCAACGATCGCCCCAATGAGCGATTGATCGGCGTCGGCCCCGGCTTCGACCTCGATGACGACCGGGGCGACTTCTACGATCCGGTCACCTATGCGGAATACCGCGCGGTACGGGTGCACAATCTCGGCCTGGAAATCACGCACGATTTTTCCGACACGCTGCGGCTGACCTCGCAGACCGGCTTCCAGTATGGCGAGACGACGCGCCGCTCCGTGGACGCCGACACGCCCGGAATCGACAACGGTATCTGGGGCAAGGTCGACGACACCATCTTCACCCAGGAAATTCGCCTCAACTATGAGGGCGAACGCTGGAAGTGGGTCGCCGGCATCTATGGCAGCCAGCAGCAGTTCGACAGTTCGTTCGATGCGCTCGCCTACTCGCTCTACCAGTGGGACCAGACACAGGATCGCAAGACGGGCAACCTCGCGGCCTTCGGCGAGGCGACGTACGAATTCTTGCCGACTTGGTTCTTCACCTTCGGCGGCCGCATCGACTATCTGCGCGAGCAGATCGTGGAGGACAATGCGGAAGGCATCGCCGGCTTTCCTCTCGTCTCCGTCACCAACGAGGCGGATTTCGACGAGCTGAATTTCGTGCCGAAGCTCGGCCTGTCGAAGAAGCTCGGCGACAACCACACGATGGGCTTCACCTATAGCCAAGGCTTTCGCACCGGCGGCTTCTACGTAAACTACGAGACCCTTGAGCCGGAATATTACGATCCGGAAACGGCGAACAATTATGAACTGTTCTACAAGGGCAGCTTCCTCGACAACCGGCTGACCATCAACGCCAACCTGTTCTTCACCACCTATCAGGACCAGCAGGTGGAGATCCGGCCCGACCCGACCCGGCCCTCCTTCCGCATCACCACCAATGCCGCCTCTTCGCAGGCCTGGGGCTTCGAATTCGAGCCGAATTATCAGGTGACAGACGACCTCTCCCTGTTCGCCTCGGTCGGCTATCTGAACACCCAGTTCCTGACCTTCGACCACGCTGAATATGGCGACCTGTCCGGCGCGGCGTTCCCGGAAGCGCCGGAATGGACTATCGGCTTCGGCGGCAAGTATCTGTTCGGCAACGGCTTCTACTTTGGCGCCGATGCCAAGTACACGGCGGGCTACACCGCCCGTTTCGGCGTCCCGCCGCTCGACTACATGGACTCGCGCATCATCGTAAACGCCCAGCTCGGCTACAAAGCCGAGCATTGGGAGATCACCGCCTTCGCCGAGAACCTGTTGGACGAGCGCTATCTCACCGTGGTCGATTATGACGCCCTGCCGATCTATGCCCAGCTCGGCCCGTCTCGGTCGGTCGGCGTGAACGTCAGGGTGAAGTTCTGACGGCCGCCTTGATGGCAAGCGGCGCAAGGCATCCGTCGACTCGGCGGATGCAAAGGGCCGTCGCCGCTGCCCTGATCACAGTAATGGCGGGGGCAGTATTCGCCCCCGCGGCGCTTGCGGCGTGTGAAGGACGCATCGTCGCGACCCACATCATGGGCGAGCCGGTGTGCGTCCCCGCTCATCCGCAGCGCATCGTCACGCTCGACCCGCTGCTCTCGCTCGGCATGCTGCGGGAGCTGGGCGTGCCGTTCGTCGGCGTGCCGATGCTCGGCATCCAGGACCAGGAGATCCGGGGCGAGGTGGAGACGCAGAATGTGGTCGATCTGGGCCATCCTCTGCAGCCCGATCTGGAGCGCATCGCCGGGCTGAATCCCGACCTGATTATCGGCGCTTCCTATCTCCACGGCCAATCGCTCGGCAACATCGCGCGCATAGCGCCGACACTGCTGATCGAGCACATCGACTGGAAAGAGCATCTGCGCCTCGTCGCCCGGATAACAGGAAAATCTGCCGAGGCAGATGAGATCATCGGGACCTATGAGACGCGAGCTGCCGCGATTAGGGCGCGCGTGCCGAACCTGCGGGTGTCGGTCGTCCGCATCTCTCCGACCGGCTTCCAGGTCTATCTCGATGGCCCGGCCGCCTATGGGCCCTATGCGGTGCTGCGCGAAGCCGGTGTCCGACGCACGGATTACGAGGTTACCGCCGATACGACCATCGTGAAACGGCCAGACTGGGAGGAACTCGCCGCGCTCGACGGCGACGTCCTGCTTTATGTGCCGGTCAACGGCTACGATCCGGCGCAGGACGATGCGCTCGAGGTGGCGACGGTCGCGAACCCTTTCTGGCAGATGCTGCCTGCCGTCAGCGCCGGTCGTGCCCACCGCGTCGGGCGAGGGCCGTGGATGGGGTTCGCCGGAGCCACCTCCGCTCATAAGGTCCTCGACGACATCGAGCGCTACGTGCTGCCAACACCGTGAGTGCGGGCGGAAACAGGCACGCGGCCCACTTCGGGACGCGCGAGGCGGTGATCAAGAGGAGGGCGCTCCTCGCACTCCTCGCCGCGCTCGTAATCGTGGCGTTTCTTGCGGCCACGGCGGGCACGACCGCAGTGCCGTCCGATGTCTGGGGAGCCCTGTTCGCCTTCGACGGCTCGCGCGAGCATCTGGTCATCACCCATCTACGCCTGCCACGGGTCCTCGCCGGTATGCTCACCGGAGCAGCACTGGCCGTCGCCGGCGCGATCATGCAGGCCGCCACCAACAACCCGCTCGCCGCGCCCGACCTGCTCGGCGTCAATGCAGGGGCCGCCTTCGGCGTCGTCAGCGCCACGACGCTGCTCGGCGTGACGTCGGACATCGCTCTTGTCGGCTATGCGCTCGGTGGCACAGGGATGGCGACGCTCGTCGTCTTTCTGTTGGGGGTGGCCGGACCATCGGGTGCGACGCCGGTCAGACTCGTGCTCGCCGGCGCTGTGCTTACGGCGTTCCTGTCTTCGCTGACGACAGCCATGCTGATCTTCGACCAGTCCACGCTCGATCAGATCCGCCTCTGGCTGGCCGGGTCGCTCTATGGCCTTCATGCTCGGCAGGTGGCGGCGATAGCGCCGTTCATCCTCGCCGCCCTTGCCGTCGCGCTGTTGCTGCGCGCCCAGTTCACCACGCTCAGCCTCGGCGGCGACGTCGCGCAATCGCTAGGGCAACGACCCCTGCTTTGGCGTGGGATATCCGTCGCGCTGGTCATGGTGCTTGCCGGCAGCGCCATTGCGCTCGCCGGGCCCATCGCCTTTGTGGGCCTCGTTGTCCCGCATGTTATCCGCTTCATCGTCGGCACGGACTATCGCTGGATCCTGCCCTTCAGCGCCCTTGGCGGTGCCCTCCTGTTGCTGTTGGCCGATACCTGCGCGCGACTGCTATTCGGCAGCCAGGGCTTTCCCGTCGGTGCTGCCACGGCGCTGATCGGCGCCCCCTTCTTCGTTTGGCTCGCCCGCAACCGCGCGGGCTGCCCGGCATGACCCGCATCGTCCTCGCCCTGCTGCTGGCGCTTGCCTGCCTGTGCTTCGTAGCCCTCGGCGTCGGCGAATATGCCGTGTCTTGGCGTGAGGTTTTCGCGGTTCTGACGAAGCGCACGGCGGCTCAGGACGCGCTGGTCGTGCTCGATCTCCGTCTGCCGCGCGTGCTGCTGGCGCTTGGCGTCGGTGCGGCGCTCGCCGTCGCGGGAACGGTGACGCAGGCCGTGCTTCGCAACCCTCTCGCCGAGCCGGGGCTCCTGGGCATCAATGGCGGGGCCGCGCTCGCCTCGGTCATCTTCATCGCCGCGACAGGAGGGGCGGCGACGCAATACCTGCCGCTCGCGGGCTTCGCCGGCGCCACCGCCATGGCGGTGGCAATCTATGCCCTATCCTGGCGCGCCAGCACTTCCTCGCTGCGGATCATCTTCATGGGCATCGGCCTCGGCGCCTTGGCGGGGGCGACGGTGACCATCGTAATCGCCTTCGCCGAAATCCGCGACGTCCAGCGCGCGCTGATCTGGCTCGCCGGCAGCATCTACCATGCCGACTGGACCGTGGTGCGGGTGCTGACCCTCTGGCTGATCCTGCCTTTCCTTCTGATCCTCGCAAGCGCCCGCGAACTCGACCTGATGAGCCTCGGCGACCATCCCGCGCGCAGTCTCGGCTTGCGTGTCGATCACGCCCGGGCCTGGGCGATCCTCATGTGCACGGCGCTTGCCGGTGCCGCGGTCTCCGCGGCCGGAACGATTGGCTTTGTCGGCCTCATCGCGCCGCATCTGGCCCGCCGCCTCGTCGGCCCGCGCCATCTGCATCTCGTTCCCGTCGCCGCACTGATCGGCGCAGCGCTCGTACTCACCGCGGATCTGATCGGACGCACCGTGTTGGCGCCGGTGCAATTTCCCGCCGGGCTGGTGACGGCGCTGATCGGCGCACCCTTCTTCGGCTATCTTCTGTGGGGGCGCCGTCATGCCGCGGCATGATCGTGCCAGCGAGAATGTGCTGGCAACCAAGGACCTGTCGCTCGCCTATGGGCGCAGCCCAATCGTGGAACATCTCGACCTTGCCGTCCGTACCGGCGCGTTCACAGCCCTGCTGGGACCGAATGGCAGCGGGAAGTCGACCTGCCTGCGCGCGCTCGCCGGGCTGCTCGCTCCCAAGGGCGGAACGGTGCTACTGGACGGCACCTCGATCTCACGCCTGTCCACTCGGCAACTGGCACTGCGCGTCGGCTTCCTCCATCAGGGACCGCCCGTGCCGGAAGGGTTGACGGTGCAGGATCTGGTCCGGCAGGGCCGCTATCCGCATCGAAGCCTCTTCGGCGTGTGGTCGACGAAGGACGAGAGCGCCTGCGAGGAGGCGCTGATGCTGACGGGCACGATGGATCTTCGTCACCGTCCCCTCGAGAGCCTGTCCGGCGGTCAGCGCCAACGTGCCTGGATCGCGGTGACGCTGGCACAGGAAACCGACATCCTGCTGCTCGATGAACCGACGACCTTTCTCGATCTGGCGCACCAGATCGAGCTTATGGAACTGGTGGTCAGGCTGGTGCGCCGCGACAAGACCGTCGTGGCGGTGCTGCACGACCTCAATCAGGCAGCGCGTTACGCCGATCACATCGTGCTGCTCAAGGCCGGACGTCTTTGCGCTGCCGGTGCCCCCGCGACGGTGCTGACTGCGCCCAACATCCATCAGGTCTTCGATGTTGCGGTGACGGTGATCGACGATCCCGTGACGGGGACACCGCTTTGCCTTCCATTGTCGCGGCAGGTCTGACCGCGACGCGCGGGCCAATATGGATGGCGGACAACATTCTTCCACTGTTGCCCAAAAGCACGGGTCGCTGCCCTGCAGCAAATAACGCAACGGAATCAGTCGTTAAACAGATCGACTCAGCTTCCATCGCCAACAGAAGTACGAGCATGTCTGGAAAAGTTCTAACTTATTGATATTGCAGACATTTATTGACGTAAGTATGGACTCTTGAACAAAGGAAGGGCTTTCCTCGGCCGTCCGTGCCCCCAATGCGAAACGAATGGCGATGACGACACTCTCGGGTTCCGATTCATACCTGACCAGTCTCGACGGCCACGAGTTGCTGAATCACGCCATCGAAGCCCATTACGAGGAAATCACCGCCGCCGTCCGCAGGCGCGGCCATTCGCGTGGCGCGGCGCTGGAGATTGTTCACGATCTCTATGTGAGTCTCGCCGGAAGGCCGGACGTGCTGCGCGACAAGCGGTCTATCGGCGCCTTCCTGTGCCGTGCGGCGATCAATCTCGGCATCGATCGCTTCCGCCGCGAGCGCTTCGAGGCCAGCCTGTTCTCCGGCACGGAGGAGGAGGTCGCGTCCGTCCGCATGGATGGCGAGGCGCCAGACCATGCTCTGGACGTCGCCGCGCGCCTCGCCGTTCTGCGCGAGGCCATCCGCGAGCTGCCGGCCCGCCGCCGCGCCATCTTCATCCTGCACAGGCTGCATCATCTTTCCGCCGACGACATTGCGCACCGGCTGCAGATCAGCCGCAACATGGTCGACCGCCATTTGCGACGCGCGCTCACACATTGCCTCGATCGTCTTTTCGAGATGGGCTAACAGTCCCTGACAGACAGGCTGGATCGTCTATCAACTGAGACAGCCGTGACGATTGGGAATGTGATGCCGGGCAAGCGAGCCACGCGCGCGCAACGTCGCCGCCACGAGGAGGCCGCCGAATGGCTGCTCCGCAATGGCGAAACCGGTCAGACCGTGGCGGAGCGGGCCGCGTTCCAGAGCTGGCTGGAGCGGGATCCCGAGAACCGGCGTACCTATGACGCCGCCAGCCGTCTCATGGGCGAGGCGAGCAGCGCGATCCGGTCCGACCCCTCACTGCAACGCGTCGAGCTGCGCTCGCCCCGCTCCGGCCGCATCTTGGCCGGCTG
Organism: Starkeya nomas; assembly: GCF_902703545.1. Lineage (NCBI taxonomy): Bacteria > Pseudomonadati > Pseudomonadota > Alphaproteobacteria > Hyphomicrobiales > Xanthobacteraceae > Starkeya > Starkeya nomas. Next base: position 4,316,239 of record NZ_CACSAS010000001.1, on the reverse strand, counting down.
CCTTCTGGCCATCGGACTCGCAGGCGTGTTGTTCCTCGCGCTCGACGGGCCGATGCGCCTGCGCGCCGATGCGATGTCCGGCGCGGGCGAAATGCCGTTCCTCACCCTCGCGGACGGTTCTCTGGTGCAGCTCGACGCGTCATCCGCAATTGCTTACGAGAACAGCGACGACCGCCGCACGGTCCGGCTGCTCCGAGGTCGGGCGTTTTTCGACGTCGCTCGCGATCCCGACCGGCCCTTCACGGTAGAGGCCGGCGGTGCGCGCGTCACCGCGCTGGGCACGGCTTTCGCGGTAAGTCTCGGCGATACCGAGACCGACGTCGCCGTTGCCAAGCACGCGGTGCTGATCGAATGGGCCGAGGCCGCGTACCCCTCTCTGCGCGTCTCCGAGGGCGAGCAAGCCGTCGTCGATGACCGCGCCGGCGCGACCCGGGTAACGCCCGACGCGGCGCTGGCCCTCGCCTGGAGGCGCGGGCAACTCGTCGTCGACAACGCGCCTTTGTCCTATGTCGTCAACGAGATGAACCGGCACTTCGCCGGGCGGATCGTGATCGCCGGCTTCGGGCTTGCGGATAGGCGCATCAGCGGGACCATGACGGTTTCGAACACCGACGCCGCGCTAGATTTCCTGCAGCGGGCGCTCGGAGTCACGGTGAACCGGATCGGTCCGCTGATCGTCGTACGCGGCGGCTGATCAGCCTCAAGACGCCACCTTATCTTGGCGCGGCCTTTCCACCGAAGTCCGCTTTCTGGAGGCTGCGTAAGGTCTGCAGTTGGCGCGTGGCTGCCCGATCGCGGATTTCGCCGATCGAGGCTCGCCTCTCACGCTACTCGGCGCAAGCGCGACGGCCAAGCGGCTGGCGCGGCACCGATGAGCCCCATCCCGCCCACACGATGCTCGGGTGTTGTGAGATCAGCCACATAGGCCTGGATAGATGGTGCCAAGCCGCCGATGATTAGAGCCTGAAACGTCCGGGCGGCGAAAAATAAACCAAATGCCGCGGTGGTACCGAGCGCTCCTTCCATCCATCCGGCCGTGTCGCCAAGCCGAGGTCTGGGCGGCGAATCGCATGATCGAGCGGTCGATGTAGCGCTTCGGCCTCTATCCTGCGCGGCTGATCGGCGACAGCGCCTATGGCTCTGCCGAGATGTCGCCTGGCTCGTGCATGAACATGGTATCGAGCTCCACGTCCCAGTGTTCGACAAGTTGGGGCGCCGGGACGGCACGTTCAGCCGCGGCGATTTCGCTTACGATCACGCTCGCGGCCTCTACACCTCTCCGGGCGGCAGGGAACTTCGGCGGTATCGTCGCCGCTTCACCAGAAGAGGCGTAGGCCGACGTTTCCGCCATAGACGTTGTTGTCGCCGGCGTTCTCGAACGAGGTGGCGTAGCGCGCCTCGCCGTAGAGATCGAGCCGCTCGGTGAGGGCGACGGTGCCGCCGAGGCCGATCTCACCCCAGAAGTCGTCGCCGCCGCTCACGATGGTCGTACCCGCCACATCCACCGGCGAAGTGCCGTCGAGGAACTCGTAATAGAGATTCCCGATGCCGTAGACCGAGGCATGGCGCTTCTGGCCGTTGGCCGCCGTCCAGCTGGTCTGGCGCTCCACCGCCAGGCCAAGGCGGCCCCGCAGGCTGTCCGCGTCGCCCGGCGATACTCGGGCGTCGAAGCGGTCATAGAAGCTGTCGACGCTCACATTCGAGTAGACCAGCTGGGCCTGCGGGATCAGGTACCAGGACGGGCTGACCTCGTAGCGCCGGCCCGCCTCCACCGAGAAGGCGTAGCCGAGCCCGTCGAGGTCCTTGGCCAGCGCGCCCGCCAGATTGGACTTCAGGTCGCTCTCGTACCACGTCACCGAGGCCTGGCCGTCGACGTAGAAGCCGTTGTTGCCGTACCAGGTCAGCGTGCCGCCGAAGCCGTAGCCGGTGGTGTCGATCCTGCCGGTGCCGTAGATCGAGGACACGTCGGTGTCGAGCGTGCCGTAGAAGCCGTTGACGCCGGCGATCAGCGAGCCGCTCTCGAACTCCTTCAGCATGCCATCCATGCCGGCCTGCAGCTTCCACAGGTCCTGGTCATAGTCGGTGCCGCTGGTCGAGCGCGTCGGGTCGAAGCTGGCATGGGCCGCCTCGATCCGCCCCCACACGCCGTTCTGCCCGGTGATGATGCTGCCGTCCTGAGAGTAGCCGGGCTGTTCGGGGGTCTACGCGGGCTGCGGCTGGTTCCAGTAGCGGTTGCCCACGCGCTGCTGCAGCGTCGGCAGGCCGTTGAAGGCGAGCAGCGAGCGCGCATACACCTCGTAGAGCGGCACGCCCGGCTGGTAGAGCGGAGGCGCCGGCGGGGTCGGATTGGTCGGGTCAACCGGCGTCGGGTTGACCAGCGTCGAACGCAGGTACCAGTCGCCATCGGTCGGCGTGGCGATGCCGTCCTGATACAGCCGGTAGGCATAGGCGCCGCCCACTACGGCCGGGGAGCCCTGGAACACGTAGTCGCCCTGCAGCGTGAAAGTGCCGTTGGAGAGGCCGCCGACATCGACGACCTTGATCCCCTCGACGGTCAGCGCTCCGGTCCCCCGGATATTGGTCACGGTCAGCAACGTCGAGCCTGAAGTGTTGCCCGCGACGACCAGCCGGTCCGTCGGCGAGGCATCGCCGCCGAGCGTGGTGTTGAGGGCGAGCACGCCTCCGTTCCCGGCATAGTCGCCCGTCACGGTCAGCGTCGTTCCCGGCGCCCCTCCGGTACTGACCAGCCCGGCATTGCTCAGGCCGGCGATGGTCTGATCATATCCGTCGAGGGCGAGCGCCGCGCCGGCCGCCACGACATGCCTCGAGGCGGGGCTGAAGACGGAGGAGGCTCCCGCCGCCAGCGTGCCGGCGGCAACGGTCGTCTGGCCGGCATAAGTGTTGTTGGCGGTAAATATGGTCGTGCCGGTGCCGTCCTGGCTCACGGCGCCGCTGCCGGAGATCAGTCCGGCGAAGGTCACGACGTCCGACCGGTTGAAGGCGAGCGCGCCGTTGTTGAGAACGTTGCCGAGGATGGAGCCGGTCGTGCCGCCGGCGCCGAGTTGCAGCGTGCCGGCCGTGATCGTCGTGCCGCTGGCATAGGTGTTGTTGGCGGTAAAAATGGTCGTGCCGGTGCCGTCCTGGCTCACGACGCCGCTGCCGGAGATCAGTCCCGCGAAGGTGACGACGTCCGACCGGTTGAAGGCGAGCATGCCGTTGTCGAGAACGTCGCCGACGATGCTGCCGGTCGTGCCGCCGTCACCGAGCTGCAGCGTGCCGGCGGTGATCGTCGTATTGCCGGTGTAGATGTTGGCCCCGGTCAGGGTCAACGTGCCCGCGCCATCCTTGGTCAGGCTGCCCGCCCCGACGAAACGCGGCGAGATGCCGATATCGTGGCCATCGGTGTCGATGACGCCGTCATTCGCGCCAAGGGTGATGTCGTGCGTGTCGAAGCCCTCGAAGAAGACGGCATTGTCCTGCGTGGCGCGCAGAAGGCCCCCGTCGATGGTGACGTCCACGGTCCCGCTGCCGCCCAGGAAACCGGCGGTTTCCAGGACCGAGCGATTGGCCGCCGTACCCTGCAAAGTCAGGGTTCCTGACCTGAGATCCTGATCCTCCTCCAGATTTAGGTAGAGTCCGTCGCTCAAAGAGACGGACGATGCGAGGCTCACGGTTCACGGAAGAGCAGATCATCGGGATGCTGAAGGAGCAGAAAGCGGGCGCGAAGACCGCTGACGTCTGCCGCAGGCACGGCATCTCCTCGGCGACCTTCTACAAGTTCAAGGCCAAGTACGGCGGCATGGATGTGTCCGATGCGCGGCGGCTGAAGGCGCTTGAGGAGGAGAACGCGCGGCTGAAGAAGCTGCTGGCGGAGCAGATGCTGGATAACGCCATTCTGAAGGATGTCAGCGCAAAAAAATGGTGACGCCCGATGTAGGCGCCGACCATTTCGCGGGTCGCCTCGACCCGGTGGCCGCCTTACTGAATCAAATTGCCGGAATCGGCAATCAATCTGCGTCGCCACGAGGTTTCGACCGCCTAGGTCGACTTTTCGATTACGGGGCTCTGTTCGATTTCGTCGCTCACCAGCAGTTCGCGCGAATTCGGCGGGATGGTGAATTCCTGGTAGTAGAGCGGCGCCTCGTGGCTCCATGTCAGGGCCGTCAGGATCAAGCGGGCCGGCTCCTGCCCCTGCCCGGCATAGCGCAGCTTGTGGATCACATGGGTGACCGGCAGGTGGCACCGGCTGGCGATCAGATGCTTCAGGTTCTCGCCGTCGAGCTGCGAAACCGGCCCTGAGCGTAGCGCCGACAGGCGGTTGGCATCGCCCCAGAAGCGGCTGTCGACCGAGAACTCACCGGCAACGTTGAAGTCGCGCTCGATGTAGAGATAGCCCGCAGCCGCCGGTCCGAGATGCGCGGTCCACGGCCCCACCTCCTCGATCACCAGCCGCTGCCGCGTGGTGGGGGAGACAGGGAGCACGGTCTTGCCGTCCTCCGCCAGGAACCGGCAATGCCAGGGCTGGCGAATCTGCGTCCGCTCGGTGACGAAGCTGCCGAGCTTGGGGGTGCGGGTCAGGTACCCCTCCTCCACCAGCGTGCGCAGCGCACGCTGCACGGTGCCGAGGCTCAGCCCGCTTAACGTCGCGAGATCGCGCTCGGTGGGAAGACGGGTGCCGGCGGGGAGATTGCCGGCAAGGATCATCGTCCGCAGGCACTCGGTCAGCACGGCGTATTTGGCCCTGCCCGAGGCATCGCGATCCGCGAGGTCGCGGACGGCTTCGAGCGGAAAACTGCGTTCTATGGCGACAACAGGCATTGTAGCGTCGTCCGATATCCTATATAGCATTGAAGCATAGAATTATAACAGGGAAAGGGAAACGCCAATGCCCGCCCCCTCGAACGTTCTCATCATTATGTCGGATGAGCACAATAAGGCGATCACTGGCTGCTACGGGAACGCCGTTGTCGCCACCCCGAACATCGACGCGCTCGCGGCGCGGGGGACGCTGTTCGAGGCCGCCTACACCAACTGCCCGGTCTGCGTGCCGGCGCGCGCGTCCTTCGCCTGCGGCCGCTACGTCCACGACATCGGCCATTGGGACAATGCCGACCCCTATGACGGCACGCACCGAAGCTGGCACCACCTCCTCCGCGCGAGCGGGCACGAGGTGACGTCCATCGGCAAGCTGCATTTCCGCAGCGCTGCGGACGACTACGGCTTCACCGAGAGCCTCATTCCCATGCATGTGGTCGAGGGGAAGGGCGACCTTCTTGGCCTTGTGCGCGACGAACTCCCCAAGCGCAAGGGCGCCTGGAAGATGGCCCGGCTCGCCGGTCCGGGGGAGTCGAGCTACACCTTCTACGATCGCGACATCCTCGCACGTGCCCAGATATGGCTGCGTGGCGCGGCGGCGCGTGCCCGCGCGACGCCCTGGGCGCTGTTCGTCTCGTTCGTCGCGCCGCATTTCCCGCTCACCGCGCCCCCCGAGCACTATTACCGCTATTACGACAACGCCCGCCTCCAATGGCCCAAGCTCTACGAGGCGCAGGCGCGCCCCGGGCATCCCTATCTGCGCGAATATGCCGAGTGCTTTGCCTATGACGAGCATTTCGCCGGGCCGGACGACGTGCGCCGCGCGCTCGCCGGCTATTACGGGCTCGTCGGCTTCCTCGACGAGAACATCGGCAAGCTTCTGGCGACGCTGGAGGCCACCGGCCTGTCGCAGGACACGCGCGTCGTCTACGTGTCCGATCATGGCGACAACCTCGGCGCACGTGGCCTCTGGGGCAAGTCGACCATGTATGAGGAGGCGGTCTCCGTGCCGCTGATCGCGGCGGGACCGGGCTTCGAGCCGGGCAAGCGCGTGCGCACGCCGGTCTCGCTGGTCGATCTCTCGGCGAGCATCCTGAGCTGGTGCGGGGAGGAGAAGCCCGCCGACTGGCCGGGCGACGACCTTGTGCGCCTTGCCGAGGATGCGCCAGCGGATCGTGCCGTGTTCTCCGAATATCACGGCATGGGATCGAAGTCGGGCTTCTACATGCTCCGCGACCGGCGGTTTAAATATGTCCATTACGTCGACCATCGCGCGCAGCTTTTCGATCTCGAGGCCGACCCGCAGGAATTGAACGATCTCGCGGACGATCTCGCCTTTTTCGACGTACGGGCGGAGCTTCACGCCCGTCTCTGCACGATCTGCGATCCGAACGACACGGATCGGCGCGCCAAGGCGCGCCAGGCTGAGCAACTGCACCGCAACGGCGGGCGCGAGGCCGTCATCGCCAAGGGAGATCTCGGCTTCTCGCCACCGCCAGGGTTCTCGCCAGACTTCATGTGACACCCCCGCCAAGAGGGGCGCTCTACATCCGGGAGGAATGCCAATGAAAACGACCGTCAAACTGGTCGTCGCGCTCGCCGCGACGCTCTTCGTCGCGCCAGCCTTCGCACAGGACAAGATCACGCTCAGCCTCGCCACCTGGGGCGCGTCCTCGCATCCGCAGGTGAAGACCTACGCCAAGGTGTTCATGGACGAGGTGGTCAAGCGCACCAACGGCAAGGTGGAGTGGAAGTACTTTCCCGACGACACCATGGTGAAGCAGGCCTTCGTGCCGAGCGCCATCCCCGGCGGGCAGGTCGATATCTCGCTCACCACGCTGGACAACTGGATCGGCCGCGTCCCACAGGTGGCGATCACGGCAAGCCCGCTGTGGACGCTAACGATGGAACAGGCGCAGGCGGAGCTGCAGCCGGACAAGCCGCTGTTTCAGCATTTCGAGAAACTGCTCGCCAAGCAGAACACCAAGCTGCTCTCCCTGTTCGACATCGGCGCGCCGGCGCTGTTCTCGAAGTTCGACGCGCGCGATCCCGCAGCCTTGAAGGGACGCACCCTGCGCGCCTATTCCAAGGGCGCCTCGCAGAGCCTGCAGGCTCTCGGCGCCGCGCCCGTGACCATGGGCGTCGCCGACGTCTATTCCGCGCTCCAGCGCGGCGCCATCGACGGCGCGCTCGGCGGGCTTCAGGGTGCGTACGGCCTCAAGCATTATGAGGTCACGAAATACGCGCTCGGCACCGGCGGCGTGCTCGGCGCGCTGATCAACGGCTACGTGATGAACCGCCGGTCCTTCGAGCGGCTGCCCGACGACGTCAAGAAGGCGGTGCTGGAGGCGACGCAGGTGGCGCTCGACACCACCAACAAGGAAATCGCCCAGAGCTACCAGCAGTACCTTGCCGACACGCGCAAGCACGGCCTCGAAGTGTCCGAGCTGAAGCCCGGCACGCCAGAGCGCGCGGCGTGGGAGGCCGCGCTCAAGGATTACCGCGAAGAGATCAAGGACGAATTCCCGGCCGAGACGGTCGCGCTCGTCACCTCCGTCCGCTGATCCCGGCCACTGCGAAAAGCTGGAGCCGGACACATGATCAGCCGTTTTCTCGACATCGCCGCCCGCGCCTTCACGGCTGCGAGCGCCACGATCGTCGCCATCCTCGCTCTTCCCGTGGCCTATGACGCGATCAGCCGGTCGCTGCGCCATCCGAGCATATGGGTGTTCGACGTCTCTCTCTATCTGATGATCGCCGCGGCATTCCTGGGCAACGCCTACGCGCTGCGCTCGGGCGCGCACTTCCGGATGATGATGGCGGTCGACATGGCGGGGCCGCGGGTGCGGCATTGGGCCGACCGGGCCACCTTCCTCGTCACCTTCCTCTTTGCCGCGGCCATGACGTGGCTCTCGGCGGGCTACGTCGCCGAAAATTACCAGCTGGGATTCACCTCGGGCACGCTGTTCGACGCGCCGCTCTGGATTCCCCAGCTCGCAATGCCGCTCGGCGGCCTCTCGCTGGCGATCGAGGCGCTGCGCCGCCTCATCCTCGACGACTATCCAGACGTGCTGGAGGGCTGACGATGACAAGCGGCATCGCCATCACCGTCCTGTTCCTTCTGCTCATGGTCGCGAGCCTGCCTGTGTTCGTGGCCATGGGAATCGCCGGCTTCCTCGGCTTTGCGCTGTCGAAAGGCCTCGACGGCGCGCTCTACGGCTTCACCGAGACGCTCTGGCAGGCGACCCATGTCTACGAGTTGATCGCCATCCCCCTCTTCATCCTGACGGGGACGGTGATGCAGCAGAGCGGCGCGGGCCGCGACCTGTTCGCGGTGGTGAACGCCTTCGCCGGAAAGGTGCGCAACGCCACCGGCGTCGCCACCATCCTGGCATGCGGCATCTTCGCGGCGATCTGCGGCTCCTCCATCGCCACGGCCGCCACGGTCGGCCTCGTCGCCGTGCCGGCGCTGCGCGAGCAGGGCTATGGCGAGGCGAGGGCCGGCGGTTTCGTCGCCGCCGGCGGCACGCTGGGCATCCTCATCCCGCCCTCCATTCCGCTCATCCTCTACGGCATCATCACTGACACCTCGATCGGCCAGCTCTTCATCGCGGGCGTCGTGCCCGGCATATTGATGATGGGCGTGTTCGCGGCCTATGCGCTGTGGTCGCGGCCGCAGGTGATCGCGAAAGCCAATGAAGGCGAGGACCGCTGGACCCTGCTGCGCGGCAGCGTCGGCGTGCTGCTGCTGCCGCCGGTGATCGTCGGCGCCATCTATCTCGGCCTGTTCACGCCGACCGAGGTTGGCGCGCTCGCGGTCATCTACGTCGCGGGCCTCGGCCTGCTGCAGCGGCGGCTCGACGCCCGCAAGCTGGTGACCGCCGTGCTGGCCGCCACCCGCACGACCGTCATGCTGATGATGCTGATCGTGTTTGGTCAGTATTTCGCGCACTACCTAACCTATGAGGAGGTGCCGCAGATCATCGCCCAGAGCATCACCCAGGTCCCTGGTGGCCCCCTCGTCACCATCACCCTGGTCGTTTTGGTCTATCTGCTGCTCGGGATGTTCCTTGAATCGGCGGCGATGCTGCTGATCTCGGTGCCCATCTTCTTTCCGGTCGCAATGGCGATCGGGATGGATCCGCTGACCTTCGGCATCTTCGCCATCATGGCGATGGAGATCGCCCAGATCTCCCCGCCGGTCGGCATCAACCTCTTCACGATCCACGGCATCAGCCGCATCCCGCTGGAACGTCTCGCTCTCGGCGTGCTGCCGTTCATCGGCATCCAGATCGCCTTTCTCTACTTGATCTTCTTTATGCCGGAGATCGTCCTCTGGCTTCCGGGACAGATGAAATGAAACTCAACGAAGAAGAACGTGCCTTGCTTGCAGGTGAAGGCGGCCGTGCCCGCCAGTGGGCCATCCGCCACCAGATTGAAGTCGGTCGGTTTTTCGACGCCGAGGACATGGTGGAGGTCGACCAGGCCCATGTCATGGCCGACCCGGAGAGCCTGGGAGAGGCCGGTGTGCGCTGGCTCTCCGACATAGCCGGGATGCCGGAAGCCGAACGTCGCGTGCGCATCCCGACCATCACCGACCCGCGCGGCGTCGACTTCGCCGCCTATAAGCGGCTGCACCAGACGGACGAGATGGCGACACTGGAGGAACGCGCCATCGCCGCCTTCGAAGCCATGGGCGTGCTGATGACCAACACGTGCATCAACTACCAGACCATCCTGCCTCCGGTGCGGGGCGAGCACGTCGCGTTCGGCGATACCGGCGTGGTCATCTATTCCAACGCCGTGTTCGGCGCGCGCTCGAATTTCGAGGGCGGCCCGTCAGCGATCGCCGCCGGCCTGACCGGACGTACCCCGCGCTATGGCTACCATCTCGAAAAGAACCGCCTCGGCACCAGGCTGTTCGAACTGCGCCATCAGCCGAAGGATTTCAGCGAATGGGGCGCGCTCGGTGCCGTCGTCGGCCGCGGCTCGGGCAGCTACTGGGCGGTGCCGGTCATCACGGGCGTGGAGAACGCCCCGACCTCCGACGACCTGAAGCATTTCGGCGCGGCACTCGCGAGCTTCGGATCGGTGGCCATGTTCCACATGCCCGGCGTCACCCCCGATGCGCCGACGCTCGCCGATGCCTTCGATGGCCCCCCGCCGCCGGCCTCGCCCATCACCGCCGAGGATATCGCCAATGTCTATGAGGGCTACGCGGCCCGCGGCGACAAGGTCGACGTGGTGGTGTTCTCGGCGCCGCAGCTTTCGCTGATCGAACTGGAAAAGGTGGCGAACCTGCTCGACGGGCGGCAGGTCCATGCCGGGACCACGCTGATCGCGGCGACCTCGCCCGAGATCAAGTTCGCCGCCGACCGCATGGGGCTCACCCGCCGGATCGAGGCGGCGGGAGGGATCGTCCTGTCCGGCGTCTGCTTCTACCAGAGCTATGCGCGCGAGATGGCCGAGGCCAATGGCTGGAGCCGCCTCATGTCGAACTCCGCCAAGCTCGTGAACATCATCGGCGGCTATGGCTACAGGCCCACGCTCGCCACCATGGAGCGCTGCGTCGACAGCGCCGTCGCTGGAAAGGTGCTGTGATGGCCCAGACACTCATCTGCCACCCCGGCATCGGGCCGGATGTCGAAGGGATCGCGCTCGTCGCTTCCGACGACTTCAGTGCGCGTTACGATCTCGATCGCATCAAGGGGGTGTTCTCCCGTCCCGCCCATAAGCTGTTCGGCGAAGATTATCGCGAGCGTGTCCTGGTGCTGAACAATGTGAAGGGCGGCGTCGCGTCCGCCTGGATGCTCAACGAGATGGCGTCGCGCAACGTGAAGCCCGCGGCCTTCGTGTTCAACCGCGTCAACCCGATCCTCGCCCAGGGCGCCGCGCTGGCGGGCCTGCCGCTCGTGGACCGCTTCGCCGATGGCGACGTCACCACGCTCATCCGCAACGGCGAGCGGATCAGGGTCAGGCCCAGCGAGGGACAGGTCATCCTGCTCGACCGCCCGTGACGGGCTGCGCCGAGACGATCGGGAAAGGTTGAACGCCCATGCGATGGTGGGAGACCGGGACGCGGCCGGATTACCGCTTTTCCCTTGCCAATGAGCGGACCTTTCTCGCCTGGATCAGGACCGCGCTCGCGCTGATCGCGGGCGCGGTCGGCATAGACCAATTCGCGTCCCATCTCGGCTCGCCATTGACGAGGCTGTCGCTGGCGCTGGTACTTTTCTGCGCCGGCGGGACCCTCGCCGGCACGGCCTATGCCCGCTGGGCCCGCGCGGAGTGTGCGATGCGACACGAGGCGGATCTGCCCCGCAGCCTGCTGCTGCCCGCCCTTGCCACGCTCACCGCGCTGCTGGCGACGGCTCTCGCCTGGCTTGTGATCACGAGTTGAGCGAGATGCCGGAACGGCGCGAGGCGAAGGACCCTGGGATGCAGCCGGAGCGAACAGCGCTCTCCTGGTCACGTACCGGTCTCCTGGCTCTGCTTGTCGCCGCGCTCCTCGGACGAGCCGGTACTCCGGCAGCGAGTGTGACCGAGCTCGCGCTGATCCTCCTGCTCGCGCCCATGGCTGGGCTCTTCCTGTATCGCAGCTTCAGGATGCCGCTCGACCCGAACGGGGACAATGACGACGTCGCGCGGCGCCGGAAGCTTCTGCTGTTCGTCAGCCTGGGTATCGCGACGCTTGCGGTTCTTCACGGCACGGCGACTTTCGGCCGGTTGGTCATGTATCTGCATGGCCACGGAAATCACTTGGTGGATGAGATGGGTGATCATGCGATTTCCGAGGAGGCGCCGCTCCGTCTTATCGATGGGTAGAACCAGTATCGCGAGGCTGGCACCAGCGACTGCTGTGCTCTCGCTGCTGTTGACGTCCTGCAGAGCGCGCTTGAGTTGACCGTTGCGGGAGTTGGGCGAATTGCCGTGCGGCGGCCGGTCGTGCCTGAAGACGCCACTTATATTGGTGCGCCCCTTTCACGAAGTCCGCTTTTTGGAGGCTGCGTAAGGTCTGCTAAAATGGCGCAAGGAGGCTGTGAGATCCGCCATTACCTCCTTCCAGCGATTCGGCTTGAGAGCGGTAAGCGCGCTTCCGGATCGCGCTTTCAGCCCGGCATCTTGCCGGCAACCACCGTCCTGAGCCGCGCGGACAGAGTCAGCAGCAGCACGATCGGTACCGCGACGCAGGCGAAGCCGAAGAGCGCGAAGCCGAAGGCGCCAGCGAGCGCGCCGACCGCGAAGCTGCCGATTGGCGGGACCATGCGCCACAGCCGTGCCCTTGCCGGCTTGCCTTGATCCGCCGCGGTGCCGAGCAAAACGTCGAGCGCGTCGATTGTCGCCTGCGCGACATTGACCGTCATCACCGTGGTCGTGGCGAGGTGGGCGATCGACAGGCGGCCAATCGCGTTCTGCACCCCCATGGCCGCCACGGCGAACATGCCGACGAAGATCGCTTCGACGGAATCCGGAAGGCGCAGCGGAGACAGCACCCTGCCGGCCAGCAGGAAGGCCAATAGCAGTAACGCCTCCAGCAGCAAAAGCGGCCGCATCGGCGCGATCTTCCGTCGCTCCATCGCCAGCGCGACGAGCCGGGCGCCACCCACCGCCAGCACGAAGATCGGCAGCGCCGCCAGCTTGGCGACGACACCACCAGTGCCGGTGGCAAGCTGCTCGCCGATCAGCACGAAGTTGCCGGTGACGTGCGAGGTGAACAGGCCCGCCAGCGCCATGAAGCCGGCGGCATCGACGAAACCGCCGACGAAGGCCATCGACACGCCGGTCAGCACGTCGCGCTCAAGCACCGCGGCCGACAGGCGCGACGAGGCGTGCGCAATGCCGCCTTTGCCCACTGCAGGGGATATCATGTCGGTACGTCTTCGATGCACGCTGTCCTCACTTGTCATGGTAGGCCGGCAGTCGCCCACAAAGCGAGGCCAAGGCCGGCGGCGGCCATCAGGCAGAGCGCCGCGGCGTTCGGCGGGCCGAGGAGCAGCAGGCCAGTGGCGGCGAGACCGCAGGCGCTGACGCAGCAGACGATGACGAGTTCGCCCGCGTCCGGCCCTTCGGTGTCGCTGCCTGCGCCGGTAAGGGATCGGTTTATGCGCATTGGCGCCCTCCCATCGTGGAGGCGATCATAGTATTTGCGTGGAGAGGGAGTATCCTCGGTCGTTAGCAAACACTTTTGCGAATTATGGGAAGGTGAGGATGGATCGCCTGCAGGCCATGGCACTCCTCGTACGAGCCGTCGAGACCGGCAGCCTGTCGGCCGCCGCGCGCGAGACGTCGAAATCCATCACGGCGGTCAGCCGGACCGTCGCCGCGCTGGAGACCGAGCTGGGCGTGCAATTGCTTCGGCGGACGACGCGCAGCCTCGCTCTCACCGAGCAGGGACGGCTGTTCTATGCGCGGTCGAAAGCGATCCTGGGGGATGTCCGGGAACTGGACCTGGCCCTAGCCTCCACCCGAAGCGAGCCGGTCGGGCGGCTACGCGTTAGTGCGGCGACCCTCATCGGGCGCCTGATACTGGCGCCGCTCGTCACTGGTTTTCTGGCCCGATATCCCTCCATGTCGATCGACCTCGTCCTGCTCGATCGCGCTGTGAACCTGATCGAGGAGGAAATCGACCTCTCGGTGCGGATTGGGCACCTGCCGGATTCCGAGCTGCTGGTGCGCAAGCTCGACGATATCGACCTCGTTGTCTGCGCCTCGCCTGATTACCTCGCCAGGCGAGGTGTGCCTTCCCGGCCCGAGGAGCTGAAATCGCATGATTGCCTGACGTTTTCCGAAAGTCCGGGGCCGGTCGATTGGCGTTTCCATATCGATGGGCGCAGCCGGATCGTCCGTCTCAACGGGCGCTTGTCGGTCAACAATCTGGATGTGGCGGTGGCGGCGGCGCGCGATGGCCTTGGCATCACTCGAGCGCCATCATGGTATGTCGTGGACGATCTGCGCGCCGGCCGTCTGCAAGCGCTGCTCGGCGCCTACCAGCGCGAGCCGACGCCGGTCCAGTTGCTGTTCCAGCAGGCGCGGATGGCCTCGCCAAAGTTGAGCAGCTTCGTCGATCACGTGGCCACGCATTGGCCGCGCATCGCCAAGATCTAATCGTTGAAGGAGAGAAGGCCGGGTGCTCGCCGCCGGCGCGTCTCAGGGACGGCCAACCTTTTTCGCACGCGCTGAGGCGCGGGCGCGGCATGAGTGAGTAAATTCAACCGCCTTTATAGCCGCGAGCGATGGACACTTCGATAGAGGTTCAACACCCTGGCACCCACGATCAATCGACAACTGCCCCTCAGACTCGAGATGTGCTTTCGCCTCGACGCCGAGCAGGCCTTTCGGAGGATCCGTGACGGTCAGGCTCTCGGAACGAAACGCAGGGTGCCGGCTCGACGCGGTGGCTTGCCGGTGTCGCTCGTGTGGTGGACGCCGTCCATAACCGGAACCTCGAGGAAATCGAACGGGCTTACTTCATCTAGGCAAGCGACGTTTACGGCATGCAGGTTCTGATTGGATCGTCGTTGGTGGTGCGTATAGATCCCGCAGCGAGAACAGAAGAAGTGCTGCACCGATCCGGTATGGAAACGGTAGGTAGTCAGCACCTCCTCGCCCTGCAGGATTTCGACTCCGCCCATTTCAGCCATCACGACGACCGCGCCGCGCATGCGGCAGTAGGAGCAGGTGCAGCGCCGTATCGAGTTGAAGCCGTCGCTGAGCGACACCTCGAAGCGCACCGCACCACAATGGCACCGGCCAGCCCTGACGTTTGTGACACTCACCATTTTGTCGCTTGTCCTGTTCTCATCGTGCGCGGGTCTCCGGAAACCAAGGCTTGAACAGTCCATTGCGTCACGCCGCGATCGGCAGTTGTGTGCATGAGGGCAATGGTCACCCCTCACCGCTTTGCCAGCCTCGGCCCGAGGGCGAGTGCGAGCGGTAGATTGACCAGCGCAGCGGCGGCGGTCCCCAGCGTCGCGACGACGGGCCCGGCCTGATCGCCCACCGCGCCGAACAGCAGCGGCGATAGTGCCCCGGAACCGATCACGCCCGTATAGAAGATGGCGAAGGCGCGCTCGGTTCGGTCAGCCGGCGACAGTTCCGGCACGGTGCCGTAGAGCACCGAGGACGTGCCGTTCAGCGTGAGCCCAAGCAGCGGCAGGATGATGAGCAGCGGCAGGAGAGGCAGGACGGCGGCGAGCACGATCATGACGGCCGTGAGCCCCTCGGTGCACAGGGTGACGCCGACGACGCCCCAGCGCTGGGCGAGCCAGCCGCAGGCGAGCTTGCCTGCCGCACCGCCCAGGAAGACGAGGGCGAGGGCCGTGCCGATGAGCGGCTGCGAGGCACCTTTCAGCTGCAGCAGAAACGGCAGGAAGGTCAGAAACCCCATGCGTACGCCGGTGTCGATCACCCCGATCGCCAGCAGCAGCGGGAAACCGGTACCGCCGCGCTGCAGGGTCGCGCGTCCCGAGGTGGCCGGCGGCGGCGGCGCTTCGATCCTGGGCATTAACAATGTGAGCAGGACGGCGACCGCGATCCCCGCCAGCGCGAGCAGCCATAGTGACGGCCGCCACGGCGCGATCGACAGGCCGAAGGATAGCGCGGCCGGGATGATGGCCTTGCCGAGATCGCCGCTGAAATTATAGGTGCCGAGCGGCCCGCGCGCCGCCGACCCATAGGCGCGCGACACCGCGCTTGAGGCGATCGGATGCTGGACGCTGGAACCGGCGCCTGAGACGAGCAGCGCGGCATAGAGCCCCATCGCGCCGCCGCTGAAGCCGGCGAGGGCATAGCCCGCCGCGGCGAGCGCCGTCCCGAGGATCAGCACCGCCCGGCCGCCGACACGGTCGGCAAGCCAACTCGCCGGCACCTGCAGCGCGGCCATGGCGCCGGCATAGAGGCCGCGCAGCAGCGCAAGCGCGACATAGTCGAGCCCGAACTCCGCCCGCCAGACCGGAAGGAGCACGTAGATCGCGTCGGTGTAGCCGTCGTGCAGGGCATGGGCGAGGCCGGCGAGGGCCAGAGTGCGCCGGCGGGTCTGCGGCGCCTGCGACAGCGCCGACGGCTCGGCGGAAGGGGCGATGATTGATGAATTTGTCACATCAGCACTGTGCGCCTGCTAGAATGCGCCGTGCAAACGACTAATTCGGCTGTCCGATGTCAGAAAAACTCACATGAAGGGTCCTTCGAAGAACCGGCCTCTACCACCGCTCAACGCCATCCGGGCGTTTGAGGCCGCAGCGCGCCGGTCGAGCTTCAAGGACGCCGCCGCGGAGCTCGGCGTCACGCATGGCGCGGTCAGCCGGCAGATCCGGCTTCTGGAGGAATGGCTCGGGCCACCGGCGCTATTCCGCCGCCTGAGTCACGGGGTTGCGCTGACGGCGGAGGGCCAGGCGCTGTTCGCCGACATCCAGCCCGCGCTCGAGCGCATCGCCGGGGCGGCTGCGTTGCATAGCCGCAAAGCCAGCGGCTCCGTGAGGCTCAGGGTCAACGCGCTCGCCACCTTCAGCCTCCGCTGGCTGGTGCCGAAACTCGGCCTGCTGCGAGAGGCGCATCCCGACATCGAGATCGAGCTGACGACCGGCAACGAGCCGGTGGACGGGCTCGCCGGCGACTACGACCTGATCATCCGCGGCGGTCCGGACGCGTTCCACGGTTTCGAGGCCCGCCTTCTGCTCCCGGAGAGACGCCTCCCCGCCTGCAGTCCTAAGCTGCTGCAACGCCAGCGGCTCGACGAGGTGGAGAATCTCGCCCGGCACACGCTTCTCCACGTTGCCAGCATGCCGCGGCTCTGGCGCGACTGGCTGGCGCAAGCCGGGCATGGCTCGCTCGAGCCGGCAGCCACGCTGACGCTGGACCATTTCTATCTATCGATCCAGGCGGCAGTAGACGGCCTTGGCGTGGCGATGGCGCCATCCACCCTCATCGAGGACGATCTGCGCGCCGGACGGCTAATGACGCCCTTTCCGCACATCTCGCTGCCGTCGCGCAGCTATTTTGCCTATATGCCTCTCGGCTCTCCGTTGCGCGCCGCCAGCGACAGAGTATGCGCGTGGATCGGGGGCTTCGACGTTACGACCCAGATGCAAGGCGTCGATCAGTAGCAAGTCAGAAGTATTGTTCTAAGGCCATTCAACGGCGCTCCATGGCGTAACCAAACGTTGCGCCGATTGCGACGCTTGCGCCGATGCAGGCCGCCAAGCTGTCAAACACGATTCCGAAGACGATCCCAACGCTGGCGCCTATGGGGATGCCGATTGCCATACCTAGGCCGCGAGGCCCTGTCTTTCGCTCCAGGTCTCGCGCGCCTGAGGCGGAAGCTCCTGACGGTCCGCACGCCCGAAGTGCCGCAGCGCTTCAGGCGTGCGGGAGTGAATGACGGCTACGGCGTTGATTATCCTTGCCCACACAAGCGTCACCTTACAGGACTTGCCGACGGATCCGGCGTCAAGGTCAGGCTGGCTTGCCACCGAGGGTGTCGGCGATCCCGTTGAAGACGACTTCGTCCTTGTAGGCGAGTGCGTCGGACTGGCAGAGGTTCTCGGCTCCGTCCTCGGCGGTGAAGCGGGCGAAGGTCTTGGGAACCTTCAGCTCGTCGAACACCTGCTGCGGCTATCCTTCGAAGAAGATGTCATCTGCGGCCTCCATGACCAGGCACGGGCAGCGGATCTTGTCGGTGATTTCGGCAACCGTATAAGCCTTGGTCCCATCGATAAGCTCGGCGACCCCGGAACGCCGAACGTCCAGATGCCCTGGATCACGGTCCAGCGGAGGGCGGTGTTGGCTGCCATCTTCTCCTGGACGATCCACTCGCATATCGCGGATCCCCGGAGTCGTAAGCCTCCATCGCCTCCCGGAAGCAGCTTGCGCAGAGTTTCGTGGAAGTCGTAGACGCCATCGAAAAATACCGCGGCACGGAGGCAATGCTCGAACGCGGCGGCGCGCGCCGCGAGATACCCGCCGAAGCTCATGCCGACCAACACCAGATTGTCGGGATCGACGTCCGGCCGCGTCAGCGCGTAATCGACGGCGGGGCTGACTACCTTTTCCCAATCGGGGCGGAACGCAAGCTTCTGCTCGCGCAGCGGCGCCTCCTATCCGGGACCGTCCGATGTCAGACAATTATCGTCGCCGGAGCGCCACCGTAATAGAAGAGCTCCTCGACACTCGGTCATAGCCGCCATGGAAGATGATGGTAGGGCCCGGGCTGATAACGATATTGACAAGGAATGAAACCGGTTTCATTCTCGATATGAAACCGGTTTCATCGGTGAGAAAACTTGGCCAAGCCGTCGTCACATACATCTGCTCCCACCATCCGCCTCGTCGCGCGTGAAGCGGGCGTGTCTCAGGCGACGGTGTCGCGGGCCTTCTCCCAACCGGAGCTGCTCACGCCCGCCACTGTCGAGAAGGTGCTCGTGACGGCGCAGCGCCTCGGCTACGTGCCCAATCAAGTGGCCCGGGCGCTTTCGACGGGACGCGCCGGCAACATCGCGCTGATCCTGCCCGACGTGGCAAATCCCTTCTTCTCCGCGCTGATGCGCGGCGCGCAAGCGCAAGCCTACAAGCGCGGCTACGCAACCTTCCTCGGCGATTCCGACGAGACCGCTCACCTGGAGGACGTGCTGCTCGGAAAACTCGCGGCGCAGGTCGATGGCTTCGTGCTCGCCTCCCCCCGCCTCGATGAGCAGCTCATCCGCAAGCATGCCGCCCGACGGCCCGTCGTGGTCATCAATCGCGATCTCGATGGCATTGGCCGTGTGCTGGTTGACACCACCGGGGGTTTCGAAGCTGCCGTCGATCTGGTGGCGGGGCTCGGACACCGCACGATCGCTTATGTCGGCGCGCCCGTCTCGTCCTGGTCAAACCAGCAGCGGGCGAACGCGGTGGCGATCACCGGTGCCACCCGCGGGCTGCGGGTTGTCGAGATCGCCGCTGGCCGACCGAGTCACGAAGCCGGACGCTCGTGCGTCGCGAAACTGCTGGAGAGCGGGGCCACCGCCGCACTCGCCGTCGACGACGTGGTGGCCCAGGGCATCATGGCAGGCCTCGCCGAACGTGGCCTGTTCATACCGCGCGACTTCAGCGTGATCGGCTGCGACGACATCATCGCCTCCACCACCTATCCGCCGCTGACTAGTGTGAACGCCCACTGCGCCCTCGCGGGTGCCAACGCAGTCGATCTGCTGCTCAACGGCCTCGCAAATCCCACGCCGCCCATCGAGAGCCACGTCATCAAGGGCGAGCTCGTCATCCGCGGCTCCACTGGTCCCGCACCTGCCCTCGTTCCGGCTCCCGGTGGCCGGACCCGAGGGCGGAAGGTGGCACCGGCCGAACCCGATCCGTCCAGCAGGAAGTGAACATGATCGACATCCACCTCTACGAATCCAAGACGGCGAACGGCAAGGCGGCCGCCGATTTCGGCGCCGCCGCCATCCGCGGCGCCATCGCCGCGAAGGGGAAGGCCAATGTCGTCATCGCGACTGGTGCCAGCCAGTTCGAAATGCTGGAAGCACTCGTCGCCGCGTCCGGAATCGACTGGTCGAAGGTCACCGCCTTCCATCTCGACGAATATATCGGCATGCCCGAGACGCATCCGGCGAGCTTCCGCAAATATCTGAAGGAGCGCGTCACCGAAAAGCTCCCCAGCCTCGGCGCCTTCCATTTCATCATCGGCGATGCCGCCGATCTCGATGCCGAGCTCGCCCGCATGAACGCCCTGCTCGACGCGCATCCGATCGACGTGATGTTCGCCGGCATCGGCGAGAATGGACATCTCGCCTTCAACGATCCGCCGGCGGATTTCGAGAGCACCGTCGCCTACAAGGTCGTCGAACTGGAGGAGCGCTGCCGGCGCCAGCAGTTCGGTGAGGGCTGGTTCCCAACCTTCGACGACGTGCCCACCGAAGCCATCTCGATGACCGTGCAGCGGATCATGTCGAGCGCCGTCGTTGTCCTCACCGTGCCGGACGAGCGCAAGGCCGAGGCTGTCCAGCACGTGCTGGAGGGACCCGTCACCAATATGTGGCCGGCTTCCATCCTCCAGCAACATCCTTCCTGCCACCTGTTCCTCGACCGCGCCGCGGCAAGCCAGCTCGCCAAGAAGCCGGCCCCCGCGGACGCATGAACCTTCCCAGTGCCGATCACCAACAATAGCCAGAGTGGAGAGAACGAATGTCTTGCATGAGCTGGAAATCCAGCCTGTTGGCGGCGGGCGCAGTGCTCGTCACGACGACCTTCGGCGCCATGGCCGAGCCGGTCGTGATCAATGTCATCGACGTCGCCGGCGACCTCCAGGTCAGTCAGCCGGCTCTGGAGAAGTTCCAGGCCGAGCATCCCGAGCTGGTTTCGAAGTTCGTCTTCACCCAGGCGACCGCCCCCGAGCTCGCCGGCAAGCTGAAGGCGCAGCAGGACGCGGGGCGGGTCGACATCGACTTCGTGCTCACCGGCAATGACGCGCTCGCCGCCGGCATGGAGCAGGGCCTCTGGCTGGAGATTCTGCCGAAATACGCCGACAAGTTCCCGAACCTGAAGGAGCTCTACATTCCCGGCGCCTATCTGATGCAGGAGATGGCGCGCGGCCAGGCCTTCGTCATTGACTGGTATCCGTCCGGCCCGCTGCTGGAATATGCCCCCGACCGCGTGAAGGACGTGCCCAATACGCCGGAGGCCTTGATGGCCTACTGCAAGGCCAATCCGGGCAAGTTCATGTATGCCCGCCCGGCGAATTCCGGCCCCGGCCGCACTTTCGTGATGGGCCTGCCTTACCTGCTCGGCGACAAGGATCCCAAGGATCCGATCAATGGCTGGGACAAGACCTGGGCCTATCTGAAGGAACTCGACAGCTGCATCGAGTACTACACCGCCGGCACCACTGCCTCGATGAAGGAGCTGGCCAACGGCACGCGCGATATCATCGCTACTACCACCGGCTGGGACATCAATCCGCGCTACCTCGGCATCGTCCCGGAAGAGTATAAGATCGGCGCGTTCAAGAACTTCACCTGGGTAGGCGACGCCAACTACATGGCGGTGCCGAAGGGCGTCTCGGAGGCCAAGCTCAAGGTCGTGCTCGAGCTCATGGCGTACCTGCTCAAGCCTGCCCAGCAGGCCTACATGTATGACCATGGCTACATGTATCCCGGCCCGGCCATCAAGGGCGTGACGCTCGACATGGCGCCGAAGGAGAGCCAGGAGACGATCGAGAAGTTCGGCCGTCCCGAATATGCGAGCCTGATCGCCGACAACCCGACCGAAGCCCCGCTCGACGCCAAACCCCTCGTCGCCATGTTCGACAAGTGGGACCGCGAGATCGGCGCGGCCAAGATGAAGAAGTGAGGCACTTCCGGCGGGCCGTCGCGAGGCGGCCCGCCGGACCCCTTCGACCCTTCCTTCCTACCAGCAGGATTTAAGCGCGATGGCGATAGCTTCCGCCGGCTTTCGTGAGCTGCGGCTCGACCGCATGAGCCGGAATTTCGGGGCGCACAACGCGCTGAAGGAGATCAGCCTGACCGTGCAGCGCGGCGAGTTCATCGCCCTGCTCGGCCCCTCGGGCTGCGGCAAGTCGACCGCACTCAACTGCCTCGCCGGGCTGCTATCGCTCAGTGACGGGTCGATCTGGCTGGACGACAAGCGCATCGACACGCTGAAGCCGGAGGAGCGCGGCTTCGGCATGGTGTTCCAGAATTATGCGCTGTTCCCGCACATGGATGTCCGCCGCAATGTCGGCTTCGGCCTGCAGATGCACGGCGTCTCCAAGGGCGAGAGCGCGCGCCGTGTGGACGAGGCGCTCAGCGTGGTGCGGCTGGACTCGCAAAGCGCCAAGCTGCCCGGCCAGCTCTCCGGCGGCCAGCAGCAGCGCGTCGCCATCGCCCGCGCCATCGCCGTCGAGCCGCCACTCGTGCTGATGGACGAGCCGCTGTCCAATCTCGACGCCAAGCTGAGGCTGGAGATGCGCGCGGAGATCCGTCGCATCCATCGCCTGTTGGGCTCGGCCACCATCTACGTCACCCATGACCAGGACGAGGCGCTGTCGCTGGCCGACCGCATCGTCGTGCTCCGCGATGGCGAGGTCCGGCAGATCGGCACGCCGCAGGAACTCTATCGCCGTCCGCTGCACGCGGACGTCGCCGAGTTCATGGGCTTCCGCAACGCCCTGCGCGGCACCGTGGTCCGGCGTGAAGGCGACGGGATCGAGGTCGATTGCGGCTTCACGGCACCGCTTCGCGGGCAGCCGGTCGACGTCGCCGGCGACCGGATCGTCGTCTCAATCCGCCCCGCCGATCTCGCCCCGATGCCCGACGGTCCCATCAATGCCGAGGTGACCGGTCTCGAATATCGCGGCGAGGCCTATTACGGCACGGCGACCGGCACGGCCGGCCAGGAACTCTACTTCCGGACCGACGAGCCGCTGGCCGTCGGCGAGGCGGTGCGGCTCGGCGCACTCGCAGAGCGGACGCTGGTCTATGCCGCGGGGAACGAAGAATGACGGCCCCTCCCGCACGACGGCCCACGCTCGCCGACCGCGGCATAGACGGGGTGACGCTTCTCGTCCTGCCTGCCGCGCTCTTCGTGGTGCTGTTGTTCGTCTATCCTTTCCTCTACGGGCTGCTGCTGTCCTTCGCTCCGAAGGAAGGCGGCCTTCTTGGTAACTACGCCCGCTTCTTCTCCGACCCGTACATGTACGGGACGATCTGGCTGACGCTTCGCCTCGCCCTGCCGGTGACGGTGCTCAACATCGCGCTGTCGGTGCCAATCGCGATGCAGGTGCGGCACATGAAGCATCAGCGTCTGCTGACGACCATCCTCGTCCTGCCGATCACCCTCGGCACGGTGCTCGTCGCCGAGGGCCTGCTGAACTATCTCGGACCGCAGGGCTGGCTGAACCGGACGCTGATCTTGTTCGGCCTGCTCGAGCGGCCGATCCGCCTCGTGCATAATTATTGGGGCGTGTTCATATCGCTGGTGATCACGGGCTTCCCCTTCACCTTCCTGCTCACCCTGTCGATGATCTCGGGCATCGATCCGGCGCTGGAGCAGGCCGCCGCGACCCTCGGGGCGCGCGCGCGACAGCGCTTCCGTCACATCGTACTGCCGCTGATCGTGCCCGGCCTGGCGGTGACGTTCTGCCTCGCCTTCGTCGACGCTTTCTCGGTGTTTCCCTCGGCGGTGATGCTCGGAGCACCGGCTGGTGAGACCCGCGTCATCTCCTTCGCGGCGGCGCAAGCCGCCTTCGAGCAATACGATTACTCCTACGCCTCGGCCATCGCGATGATCATGGCCGTGGTGCAGTTCGGCTTCGTCGGATTGGTGCTGACGCTGCGTGGCCTGTTCTACAAGGGCCCCGCGGGCGGCGGAAAGGGCTAAGCACGGCCATGGAAAGCGCGCTGGAACGCCTCTGGCGGACCCTCATCTGGGCCTTCGTCATCTTCTTTGTGGTCAATGTGATCGCGATGATCTCGACGGTCGTCGTTAACTCCTTCGGCACGCGGTGGCTCAACTCGTGGCTGCCGGCCGCCTTCACCTTCCGCTGGTACGCCGCGGCGTGGAAGGAGTTCCAGCTCGGCGACGTGCTGCTCGTCACCTTCCAGATCGCCGGCGCGGTGGTGCTCATCTCGGCGCTGATCGGCGTGCCGGCCGCCTACGCGCTGGCCCGGCGCGACTTTCCCGGCAAGCCGCTGGTGATGCTGCTGTTCCTGCTTCCGCTGCTCGTGCCGCCGATCACCTTCGGCGTGCCGCTGGCGACGGTTCTCTACAAGGTCGGGCTCGCCGGCACGATGTGGGGCGTCATCATCGCCAATCTCGTGCCGACGGTGCCGTTCACGGTGATCCTGATGATCCCGTTCATCGAGCAGATCGATCCCCGGGTGGAGGCCGCCGCGCGTGTGTTCGGCGCCGGAACCGGGCGCCTGTTCATCCATGTGCTGGTGCCGCTGCTGGTGCCCGGCATCCTAGCGGCAACGCTGCTCGCCATGGTGCGCACGGTGTCGATGTTCGAGCTGACCTTCCTGACCGCCGGCCCAACCAGCCAGACCCTTGTCGTATCGCTCTATTATTCCGTCTTCGCGGCGGGCGTGCGGGCCGGCCAGTCCATCGATGCGATGGCGGTGATCTACATGCTGAGCACGCTGATCTGGCTCATCGTCGCCCTGCGCTTCGTCAACCCGACGCAGATCGTGGCGCGGGTGAAGAAGGCGCCGGCTTGACCGCTCCTCCGGACAACAAAAAGGCCTCGCTCCGGTCTGGAGCGGGGCCCTTCTATCGAGGCAGGCTGGCTCAGCGGAAGCTGGCGAGCGCCTCGTCCGGTAGGCGGCCGAGCACGCGCATAATGCCGCGCAACTCGCCGAGGCCCTTCAGCCGGCCGGCGGCGGTGTAGCCGGGATTGACCACCTTGTCGGATTCGAGATCGGCGAGCATGCGATGGCCGTGATCGGGCCGCAGCACGATCTTGCGATCCTCCGGCCGCTTGCGGTTCTCGGCCATCAGCACGGCGAGCACGGCGGGCATGTCCACGTCGCCGTCGAGATGATCGGCTTCCTGGAAGCCGAGCTGATCTTCGTCGCGCCGCGTCGCGCGCAGATGGGTGAAATAGATGCGGTCGGCGAAGCGGGCGGCGATGGCCGCCAGATCATTGTCCGCGCGCACGCCGAGGCTGCCGGTGCAGAAGCACAGTCCATTCGCTGGCGACGGCACGGCGGCGAACAGCGCCCCGAAGTCCGCGGCGGTCGAGGCGACGCGCGGTATGCCGAAGATCGGGCGCGGCGGGTCGTCCGGATGGATCGTCAGGCGGACCCCGAGCGACTGCGCGATCGGCGCGACGATGTCGAGGAAGGCGATCAGGTTGGCGCGCAGGCGCGCGGCATCCGTGCCGGCATAGGCGGCGAGATAGTCACGGAACTCATCGAGGCTCAGCCCCTTGGTCGTTCCGCCGGGAAGCCCTGCCAGCACGGTACGGATGAGGCTCGCCACATCCTCTTCGCCGAACCTGTCCGCGGTCCTGCTCGCCTCGGCGCGCTGCTCCGCGCTGTAGTCGGCCTCGGCGCCGGGACGCTTGAGGACATGAAGGTCGAAGGCCGCGAAGCGCTTCTGGTCGAAGCGAAGCGCGGTGGCGCCGGTCGGCAGCGGCCAGTCGAGATCGGTGCGGGTCCAGTCCAGCACGGGCATGAAATTGTAGCAGACGATGCGCGGCCCGACCGATGCCACGGCCTCGAGGCTGGCGATCCAGGCCTCGATGGCGACGCGTGCGGCCCGTCCCTCACGCTTGATCTCGTCCGCAACGGGGATGCTTTCGACGACGGACCAGCGCAGCGGCGTACGGTCGCCGGGGGCGTCCTCAATGATGGCGCGCCGCTCCTCGACCTGTCCGCGGGTCCAGGCGACTCCCGGCGGCACGTGATGGAGCGCGGAGACGATGTCGGTTGCTCCCGCCTGCCGGGCATGGTCGAGCGTCACGGGATCGCTCGGACCAAACCAGCGCCAGCCCTGTCTCATCGTCCTGCCTCCGGCTTGAATTCGAATTGCGCAACGGCGCGCCCGGCGCCGACGCGGTACAGGGTCGACAGCGCCTCGAGGACGGCGCCGACAAGGCGTGGATCGGCCGCGAGGTCGGTATCGAAGATCTCGCGCACGCCGAGCAGGCTGGGAACCAGCGCGTCCGGCAAGGGCCCCGCCGCATCTGCGAGCGCGCGCAGGCGCGCAGCGAGCGGATCGCGCACATCGATCGACCTGCCCTGCTCGTCGATCCCGCTCACGAAGCGCATCCAGGCGGCGAGCGCCAGAGCGAGGCGCGCGATGGGCGCGCCGTCGGCGAGGCGGGCGCGGATGGTCGCCAGCAGCCGTTGGGGAATCTTCTGCGAGCCGTCCATGGCGATCTGCCATGTCCGGTGATGCAGCGCAGGATTGGCGAAGCGGCGGAGCAGCGCGGCCTTGTAGGCGGCAAGATCGGTCTGGGCCGGCACACGGAGCGTTGGGGTCACTTCGCGGTCCATCAGGCCGCGGATGAACGTCTCGAAGCCCGGCGCGGCGATCGCCTCCGCCACCGTCTCGTGACCGGCGAGATAGCCGAGATAGGCCAGCGAGGAGTGCGAGCCGTTGAGCAGGCGCAGCTTCATCGTCTCATAGGGCGCCGCATCGGCGACGAGCTCGGCGCCCGCTTCCTCGAAGCGCGGACGGCCGCCGTTGAAGTCGTCCTCTATGACCCACTGCCGGAAAGGCTCCGTCACCACCGGCCATGCATCGGTCAGTCCAAGCCGTGCGTCCACGGCGTCGCGATCGGCATGTGTCGTTGCCGGGACAATGCGGTCGACCATCGTGCACGGGAACGCCACCTCGTTCTCCACGAAGTGACCGAGACCGGCGTCGCGAAGGCCGGCAAGACGGCTGGCGATGCGCCGGACGAGTCTGCCATTGGCCGGAAGATTGTCGCAGCACAGCACGGTGAAGGGCGGGATGCCCGTCGCGCGGCGGCGTGCCAGCGCCTCGACCAGGAAGCCCGGCGCGCTACGCGGCAGGTCGGGCGTTGCGAGATCGTGAAGGATGTCGGGGTGGTCCTCGCGCAATTCGCCAGTCGCAGGATCATGGCAATAGCCCTTCTCCGTCACCGTCAGCGACACGATCCGCACCTGCGGGGCGCTCATCGCCTCAAGCAGGGCCGCGGGCGCTTCCGGTGCGACCAGAAGGCGGGACACCGAGCCGACGATCCGCGCGCGCTCGCCCTCCTCGTCGCGCTCGACCAGCGTGTAGAGGCCGTCCTGTGGCGCCAGCGCGTCACGCATCTCGGGCGAGCGCAGGCTCGCGCCGAGGATGGCCCAGTCGCGCTCGCCGGCCGCCATGCGGTCGTCGACGAAGACAGCCTGGTGCGCCCGGTGAAATGCCCCGATGCCCAGGTGAACGATGCCGACACTCTGGCCGGCCCGATCATAGGCAGGCGCCGCGATGCCCGGCGCGAGCCGCCCCAGCGACGCAGCCGAAAGCCTTGGCACCGAGAGCCTTGGCAGCGAATTCATCGCGTGGGCCTGTCCTTACGCCGCACGGTGCGAAGCGGCACCGCGGCCGGCTCGCCTTCCGAGGTCGTGCGCACATCGGCGTCGAAATAGTCAGGGCGCGCGCGTAGCAATTCGTCGAGGCCAGGCAACACGTTGCCGAGATGCTCCGCCATCGCCCGGTCGGCGGCGTCAGGATCGCGGGCGGCGAGGCCGGCGAGGATCGCGCGGTGCTCGCCCATCACCATCTCGCGGCGGCCTGAGATGGGAAGATGAAGCACGCGGCAACGATCGATCTGCACCTTCTCCTGCCGCGCCACCCGCCAGAGGTTCGGATGGCCCGACAATATGGCGACACGCCGATGGAACTCCTCGTCCTCGGCGTGGAAACCGGCCCAGTCGCTCGCCTGCTCACTGGCCTGCTGCCGGTCGAGGATGAGACGGAGTTCCGAGATGTCGGCATCCGTCACCTTCGCCGCGGCGTGGCGGACCGCCACACGCTCCAGCGCCTCGCGGATCACCATGCCGTCGCGCAGCGCCTCGACGCTGATATGCGACACGAAGGTGCCGCGCTGCGGGAAGATGTCGATCAGCCGCTCATCGGCGAGACGCAGCAGCGCCTCGCGGACCGGCGTACGGCTGACACCATAGCGCTCGGCGAGTTCCTTCTCCGACACCGGGGCACCCGGCGGCATCTCACCCCCGACGATGCGCTCGCGCAGCAGTTCATAGATGCGCGCGGAGGCGGGGATGGCCCGCATCGAGGGTCCGGAGATGGGGGACGAGGAGAGCCGCGGCTCTGGACTCTTCATGGTTGGCATGTCCACACTAATATATTAGCATATCAGATAAAGCAAACTGATCGGCAGGCGATGAGCGACCTATCCCTATCCTCATTTCGGGCAGAGCCGCGCATCCTTCGGCTCGACGGAGCAGACAATGTCGTCGTCGCGGTGGACGCGATCCAGCCGGGCGACCGCGCGAGCGGGGTCCTTGCCTGCGACAGGATTCCTCGCGGGCACAAGATGGCCCTGCGCCGGATCAGCGCCGGCGAGCCGCTCATAAAATTCGGACAGCCGATCGGCGTGGCGAGCGCCGACATCGCGCCCGGCGAATGGGTGCACGTCCACAATGTGAGCGCGACCGCCCTGCCCCATGGCGACTTCGAGGCGGCCACGCTCGCGGTCGACCAGCCCGCCTTCGGCGTTCCGTCGACCTTTCAGGGCTACCGCCGCAGCGACGGGCGTACCGGCACGCGC
The DNA here is from genome assembly GCF_902703545.1 of Starkeya nomas. Taxonomy (NCBI): domain Bacteria; kingdom Pseudomonadati; phylum Pseudomonadota; class Alphaproteobacteria; order Hyphomicrobiales; family Xanthobacteraceae; genus Starkeya; species Starkeya nomas. The sequence continues at coordinate 4,288,188 of NZ_CACSAS010000001.1, read as the reverse complement.
AACTACATCGGCATCCTCACCTCCGTGAATTGCTCGGCGTCCGTTGCGCGTTTTGCCGCCGAAGCGATAGAGCGCTCGGGTCTTCTGGATTCTTATCGGAACATCGACGGCATCATGCCGATCGTCCATGGCACTGGCTGCGGCCTCGCCGAGCTGGGCGAAGGCTACGAGGTCCTGCGGCGGACGCAGTGGGGCTATGCCTGCCATCCCAATTTCGCCGCCGTGGTGATGGTCGGCCTCGGCTGCGAAGTGCTGCAGATCGCCCGGATGAAGAAGGAATGTGGGGTCGAGGAAAGCGACGGCTTCCGGACGCTGACCATCCAGGAAACCGGCGGCACGCGCCGCACCGTGGACCAGATCGCCGGCACCATCCGCGAGATGCTGCCGCGCGCAACCTCCGCACGGCGCGAGACGCGCCCGGCAAGCGAACTCATGCTCGGCCTGCAATGCGGCGGCTCGGACGGCTACTCCGCCCTCACCGCCAATCCCGCGCTCGGCTTCGCGTCGGACCTGCTGGTGCGCGACGGTGGCACCTCGATTCTCTCCGAGACCCCGGAAATCTACGGCGCCGAGCATCTGTTGGTGCGCCGCGCGTCCCCCGGCGTCGGAGACCGGCTGATGGAGCGGCTGCGCTGGTGGGAGGACTATACCGCCCGCAACGGTGCCGAGATGAACAACAACCCGTCTCCCGGCAACAAGGCCGGCGGGCTCACCACCATATTGGAGAAGTCCCTCGGCGCGGTCGCGAAGAGTGGCCAAGCCGCGCTGCAGGCGGTCTATGAATATGCCGAGCCGGTGCGTACGCACGGCCTCGTCTTCATGGACACGCCCGGCTTCGATCCGGTCTCGGCCACGGGCCAGGTCGCCGGAGGAGCCAACCTCATCTGCTTTACGACCGGGCGGGGTTCGGCATTCGGCTGCAAGCCGGTGCCTTCGCTGAAGCTTGCGACCAACAGTGACATCTACCACCGCATGACCGACGACATGGACGTCAATTGCGGTGAGATACTCGAAGGCGTCTCGCTTGAAGCGAAGGGCCGCGAGATATTCGATGCCCTGCTGCGCGTGGCATCCGGCGAGCGCACCAAATCGGAGCGGCTCGGCTATGGCGATGCCGAGTTCGTCCCCTGGCAGATCGGCGCGGTGATGTGAGCGGCGTCACGATAGAACCCGCTCGATGATCACCTCTTTCGCCCCTGCACAACCCACCGACCTTTTGGCATGGCTGAAAGGCCGATTCATCCCTCGCTGGGTCGAGCGCACCTGCCGACCGGGCCTCCGCGGATATGTGGAGGAGTTACACGCGACCGAGCAATGGCAGCCCCTGCCGAACGAACACACCACCATGGTGACCGGACGGCTCGTCTATAGCTTCAGCATGGCATATCGGTTCGACAAGGCGCCGGAAACGCTGTGTGGCGCCGAGCATGGGCTCGCTTTTCTCCTCGATAGCTGCCGTCTCTCAGCGGGGCATTTTGCGCATCGCGTGGGCAGCGACGGGCGGGTCGTCGATCCGCGCGGCAATCTCTACGATCTCGCCTTTGTCCTTCTGGCGCTTGGCGGCTATAGCGCGGCAACCGGAAAGACCAACGTGCTCGCGGTCGCCGACGAGATCGCGGCTCGTCTCGACAGCGACTGGCTCGACCCTCTAGGAGGCTATCGTGAGCCCGCGGGGGCGGAGCTTCTCCGTCTGCAATACCCGCAGATGCACGTGTTCGAGGCCTTTCAAATGCTTGCCGCTGTCGATCCGGACGGCGGATGGCTTGGACGCGCCGAACGGATCGTCGACCTCGCGGCGCGCCTCGTGGACGAGCATGGCGCGATCGATGAATGGTTCGGTCCCCGATGGGATGCCGTCGAGCCCGAAAGGCGGCAGAGGGAGATTGGCCATCATTTCGAGTGGGCTTGGCTCCTCTTCGTCTATGCCACGAAAACCGGCGCGACGCGCGCAGCTCACCTGGCTTGGCGTCTCTTCGAGTTCGGCCTCAAGGCCGCCGGAGTTCCTGCCACAGGACCAGACCGGACCATCCCCAACTCCATCGACGCCTGGGGTAATTTGACTTCGGCCTGCCGCCCACTCTGGCCCACGGTCGAACTGGCGAAGGCATCCCTCGCAGCCGCGACCTTGAATGAGAAACCTGATCATTGGACTTTAGCAATGCAAAGCCTCGCGGTCGTATTGTCACAAATTGACCAAAATAGTAATTATTGGGCAAATGAAATTGACTCTAATAGCTTAAGCCCCCACCATCCTCTGCCAATCAGAACACTGTATCACATATTGCCTTCACTTATATTATTTGCGAACAGTAATGATCCTGGCCGCAGCCACTCCAGCATTCTTCGACCATTCTAGAGCAAATAGATGCCCGCGCTCGTAAGTCGCTCGGTTCGGATTGACGTGTCCCCCATTTTCCTGCCGCGGATAAGTTAGGCCCCTCGATCACGAGAAGGAGCACGCGGTGCTGGCGAGGGATCGCTTCGTGCCCTGTACCCGGCTCGTCGGCTACTGAACGCCCGGGTTTCAGCCTTCCTCGATCATCTCAAGCGCGCCTTTCCCAACGGGAAGCCTGACGAGCTCGCCGCCTATGTCGGTCGCTGATTGTCGCCGAGCATGGGAGCACTGCGAGCGAGTGGCTAGGCGCAGCAAACGACACCTGGGATCGGTGCAGATGCGTTAGCAGATTAGCTCAATCGTCCTTCGGCACCTTCAGCAGCTCATCCAACACATCGTGGGGATTGAAGCCAATGATCTCTGCAAGCTCAAGAAGCTCGATCACGTCGATCCGACGCTGACCGTTCTCCATATTGGTGATGAGCGGCTGATGACGCCCTAACATTTTCGCGACATCGGCCTGCTTCATATCCGCCTCACGCCGATACTGCTCAAGCAGTTCCGCGAGACGTTTATGGCGGCCGGAGCGAAACGAGCTGGGCATGGCGAGCCGGGGCGGGAAAGACCGGCTCGTTGCGTAGGCGCATAGACATTATATTCAAAAATCGTATATCCGGTTATCGGATATGACTGGACTAGTTCCGGCACCGGAGCGACCTGTCAGGTCCCCTCGTTTGGATCGACAGAGGACGTCATGGACGCCAACACGCTCTTCCTTCTCGCATTCTTCGCCAGTATCTGCACCATGTTCACAGCGATACTGCGGCTGATTTTCGGGCCTTCGCCCTTGAGGGCTGCCGCATGGCTCACACCCATCGGGTTAGCTGTTGCGTTGGGCTGGTGGTGGGCTGCGCCAAAGGCCAAGACGTATATCGAGTACTCCGGCCTCCATGTCGCCTGCCATCACGACTACACCAAGTGTACCTGGCAGGAGCAGCTCGTGACCAAATACAAGAGGATTGAGGAGGCGCGGGCCGACTGCGTTGAGGTGGCAAAAAAGCTGGCGCGCTATGGTGATGCGCAGTTCCCCGACATGCCGTTTCAGGGCTACCTGCCGAATGAGAAATCGGTCGACACCGGCAAGCTCAGCCTTATCGAGAACGACGCGCGCTACCAGAACGGCTTTGGTGCCTGGCAGCATGTAACCCTGACTTGCCTCTATGATCTCGATGCGCGTGAGGTGGTGGAGGTCACCAGCGCGGCAGAGTGAAGAGTGCAGGCACCGCTCTCAACACGGCGACCGCAAGAGCGCGCGGTGCCCTTGCCGCCACGTCTTAGCTCCGCCGGGGGACACTCCTGCGAGGAATTTCCCGACGGATCAGCTCACGCTCCTTCGCGGTGCTCAGGGTGAGGTAGTGCAGCGCCTGCGAGGTGCTGTCGACCTGATCGTCGTGACGCCCGTTCGGAAAGGCGAGCAGTTCGCTGATGTAATCAGCGAGCCACGGAGCTTCCTCAGGAACGTGCACTTGCCCGGCCTCGAACCGTGCCGACTGGGCGAGAAACCGCGCCTCCTTATCGAACCTGGGCCTCATTTTAAGGGCGCGCAACTCGCCTGTGCTGCGCAGATCTTGCTCCATGGCTCGACCGAGTTCGGTGTCCTCGATTAGCGTGGCATCGGCCTCGTAGCGCCGGTGGAGAGCGAGGATCTGGCGCCGGAGCTCCGGGCTTTCAAACCGCCCGCGCACGACATCGACGAGGTAGAAATCGAGGCCGCGCGCACCCCATACGGTGCCTACCGACCAATCGCTGGCCTCTCCCAATGTGGAAGCGGTGTCCCACGATACCACCAGGCGGTCGAAGGAAGGCGACCCATCATAGCGACGTAGCCACTCCCGGCGGACAAGGTTGCCCTCGGCGGGGATGGGGTTTTGTTGGTACTGCGCCGAGAAGATCAGACTGCCCTGGGTCCGGCGCAATACCTCAAGCACCTCAAGGGGTTCTCGGTTGGCGTCCAGCACCTCTCCGACCCGGCGAACGTATTTGTCCCTGGGGTCAGAGCCTAACGCAAAGGAGCCGGCTTCGGTGGCAATGGCGGGGAGGGAGACGACCCCCCACCCCTCCTTGCGCAGGACATGGCCGACCAGGTCGTCCTCGTGCAGGCGCTGCATGATGATGATGATCGCGCCCGTCTTCTTGTCGTTCAGGCGCGTGGCAAGCGTGTTGTCGAAGAAGTCGTTCAGGCTACTGCGCTTGGCGCTCGACAGCGCATCCATGCCCTTGAGTGGATCGTCCGCGATGATGAGGTCGGCACCCCGCCCCAGGATGGCGCCGCCGACGCCAGCCGCGAAAATCGACCCGCGGAGATCGGTGACAAGTTCCAGGCTCCGCTGCCCCCGGCTATGAAGCCGGAAGCGCGGAAACGCCTGCCAGAACCAGGCGCACTCGGCGACGAGGCGGCGATCCTGGCTGAACTTCCTCGCTAGGCTCTCCGTATGTGAGACGCAGATAATGCGCCTCGTTGGATCATGACCGAGCCACCACATGGGGAAGGCGACGCTCGCCAGGAGCGACTTCCCGGACCTTGGTGGCACGTTGATGATCAGCCGCCGGATTTCGCCACTCGCCACCCGCGACAGCATGTAGGCGAGGTGCTCGAGGTGCCAGTTCGACTGATAGACCGTGCCAGGCTCAAGCTCGGCGAAGACCTTCTGATGGAAGACTGCGAGGTCCTGTCGAAGGAGGGCTTGAAGGAGACGTGCACGCTCGCTCACGAGCGCCTCCCCTGGCGGCGGCTCCATTCCGCGATGATCTCGTCGTCGATCCTGTTGGACTGCTCTTCGTTCGTCCCGCCGACGCGGGGCGGCTGATGTGTAAGCAGATCTAACGCCAGTTTGGGATTATGCGCTGCGGCGCGGAGGATCACCTTGGCCAAAAACTGACGCATGGTAATCGCCTCACCGTCCGGCATGGTTATCACCTCGTCGAGCGCGGCCTGCAGTTCCTCGCCGGGTACCGGCTTCGGCTTCCTTGGCCGTCCCTTGGGATTGCCGCAGTGGCCTTTGCCAAAGCGGCCATTGGGAAGGCGGCCGTTATTATCGGATGACGTATGATCTTCTGCCATCGTCACCCCCTCACGCCGGATCAGCGACGAGGGAAGCCGCGCGCTGCTGCGCAACCTCGGCGAACGTCTGACCGGTCGCCTCAAGGCGCGCCGGCTCCCCTGTCTCCGCCTCCATGCGGCGCACGGCGACGTCGACGTATTTCGGGTCCAGTTCGATGCAGGCCGCCACCCGACCGACGCGGTCAGCGGCGAGCATGAGGCTCCCGGATCCCGCGAAGGGATCGAGGATGATCTCTCCCCGGTTCGACGTATCAAGGATAGCCTCCGACAGCAGGGCGATCGGCTTTACCGTCGGGTGAAGGCTGAGCAATTCGGCACGCCCGGCTTGCTGCTGCGCGAGCCCGGGGTAGGTCCACAGCGTCGTTCGGTTTCGCCCGTACTTGCCGAGCGAGACGTTATTGGTGTGTGCCCCCTGCCCCCACTTCGACACTACGATAAACTCTGTCTGTTGCCGGTAGAGGCTACCCATGCCTCCCGCCAGTTTGTCCCACACACAGAGGGTCTTGAGGTCGTACCGGCTCTCCTGCAGGGCATTGAGAAGCGGCCGCATGCCGTGGGCATCGATGAAGAGATCGACGATCGCGCCGTCGGCAAGGATCGTCGACATCGCCGTGAGAAACTCACCGAAGAAGATCAAAGCCTCGTCGTAAGTCAACCCCGAGCCTTCGAGGAACTCGCCGTGAGTACGGCTTACGTGGCCAAGAATTTTGATGACCCCGTAGGGGATGTCGGAGAGCGCCATCCGCACGAGCTCTCGAAGCCTGAGTGCCACGTAGCTGGCAGCGTCCCGCGCATTGCCACAGAGGATTTTATGCCCGCGGACGAACAGCCAAACGTCACCCAGTTGCGTGATGGGTTTATCGGTCCGTGGGTCGACAACTTCCGCGCTGTCGATCGGCAGCGGCTTCCGCAAGATCGCGTCGATTTCCGGGCCGCTGAAGCCGGTAAGCGCTGTGAGATCCGGCATCCCTGCCAGGATAGCCTCGAGTTCGGCCTTGATCGTATCGGGATCCCACGTCGAGCCCTCGTGCGATTTGTTGATCCAAATCCGAAGAGCCCGGACCTCTACGTCGCTCAATCCGGTTACGACGATGACAGGGATCTCCGCAAGGCCAAGGGCACGGCACGCGTCATAGATCACGTGTCCATCGACGATCTCGCCATCTTTGGTGGCGAGAATAGGGTACCAGAGGCCAAAGCGGCGTAACCGACTGGCAACGATCTCGACCTGCCCCTTCTTGGCGCGACGTACCCGGCGCGGCGAGGGCTTAATGTCTGCGATATTCTTATAGACGATCTGCAGATGAGCGGAGGCGACCGAAAGAGCCGATTCGCTTACAGAGTTGGCATAATCTTGCTTCGCGCCCACCGAACTCTTCAGTTCGGTCGAACAACGACGTACAGTGATCCTTTGCATGATGACATCATCCGTCGGGGTAAGCTTGCAGAGGTACCCGCCCGGCCATCTGGCGCTCGGCTAGTGCCGAGTCGATGCGCCGACGTTCCGCTGCTGTCCCCACTCGGATCGATGACCCGACGGATTCTGCTGCCTATGAGCGTTGCAAGGTGTACGCTCAGGAAGGTCTCCAGGTTGACTTGATTCGCGTTCTTCTACAAGTACGGTTATGGAGCATTTCCCCACCCGAGGGTGAGCTAGCCAATAGCTTTCTGATGGGCGCCCGCTGCATCTTTGCCTAGGGCCTGACACCAACAACAGGCGCAGAACCACCTATTATGGTCCTGTTACTATCCTGTTCACACTGACAATCGGCGCTTTGGCTGACCCGCTCAAACTACTGCCATCCTTCCAGAAATAACCCGCTGACAGGCCGGATTTCGGATAATGCGGCCAATTTCGACGCGCATAACAGGAGAAACACGCCGAGACGGGTTCGCAACCGACTAGGCACTCCGCCAGCCAGTTAAGCAATTGATATCATTATATTTTTTACTTCCGGCATGCCGCGATAACTGCCGGAAAGTCCGGCACTTTTCCGACTCGCGGCCTTCTCCATGCCGCCAGATTTCGTCCTGGAAAGTGCCGCCCAGGTGAGGCCCTCATGGGTATTCTCTCGCGGCCGGCGATGCAGTCCGGTTTCGCGAGAAAAAAGCGCACCGCCGGTTCGAAGCGTGAACTCGCTGGGCAAGACTGCCGAAACACCAATTGGCGTCCGGTATGGGAAGTCGACTTGGTTTGACGCTCGACTAGTTGCTTGGCGCTACGGTCTTGCGGCCAGGGTGGCGCTGCCACTCTCGACCCATAGCAGCCCCTCAACTTCCCTTTCAGCGACGTCCGCTTTGCGCCGCGATCTCGGCCGTAGCGATCGGACTTGCGGTTTCCTGAAAGCAGACGTTGCTGCTTACCGCATCACAGGTCATGGAGCGCCAAGAACGGACGTTGGGTCCGGTCCAGAATTTGGACGTTCAGAAGAGTGCCGCAATTCCGGATCCTACCAAGCCTAAACTCGTCTACGCTCCAAGGGATTGGCTAACGAGCCAATAACCACCTTTGTTGAGTCGCACTTAACTGCAACCCGAGATTATCCACAGGCTGTGGACAAGACGACCGCTCGGGGACGAAGCCGTGAATCGATTATATTTCGGGGACAACCTCGACGTGCTCCAAGAGTATGTCGAAGATCGAAGTGTGGATCTCATTTACCTCGACCCGCCGTTTAATAGTCAGGCTCACTACAATGTGCTGTTCACGAGCCCCCGCGAGAATATCTCTTCGGCACAGGTAGAGGCATTTAGGGACACTTGGGCGTGGGGTGTTGAAGCCGAATTTTCATATGCCGCCGTAATGCGAACCGGTGGCGCGGCAGCCAATATCATCGATGCCCTGCGCGCCACGTTCCACGAAAGCGACATGATGGCCTACCTAGTCATGATGGCCGCGCGCCTTGTGCAGTTGAAGACCAAGCTCAAACCTAATGGCTCGATATATCTCCACTGCGATCCCACGGCCAGCCACTACCTGAAGATCGTAATGGACGCGATTTTTGGAGGTGCGCACTTTCAGAACGAGATTGTTTGGAAGCGGACAGCGGCTCACGGAGGCGCGTCCCGCTGGGGACCGGTCCACGACACGATCTTGTTCTACAGCGCCTCCGCCGATTACGTCTGGACGCGACCCGTCCAAGCTCTTGATGAGAGCTACATTTCCGGCAAATATCGTTTCAAGGACGATCGCGGATCATACCGGCTTGTCGTTCTAACGGGACCAGGTGTTCGCACGGGCGCCTCCGGACGGCCCTGGCAGGGATATCATCCAACTCTGGCGGGACGCCACTGGGCGGTCCCCAAGAAAGCACTGGAGGTATTGGCCGAACAAGGCATCCCCTTGCCGAGTGACTTACATGCGCAGCTCGATCTACTTTATGAGCATGGTTTCATCCGCTTCCCTCAGAAGCGGGACGGCAGCCAGGGTGTTCCGGAATTCAAGCTCTACCGACCTCCGGGACAACCGGTGCAAGATGTCATCACTGATATTTTTCCGCTGAACTCTCAAGCCAAAGAACGAATTGGCTATCCTACGCAAAAGCCCTTGTCGCTGCTTGATCGCATCATTCGCGCATCGACGTTGCCGGGTGCCGTAGTTCTGGACCCGTTCTGCGGCTGCGGGACTACCATTGAGGCAGCCGAGAACGCGGGCCGCCAGTGGATTGGGATAGATATTGCGGTTCACGCCATCAAGGTCATTGAAAACCGCTTGGCTAAGCGGGATGGCGGCGCGCCGCTATACCGGATAGAGGGGATGCCTCGTGATTTTGCCTCGGCGGTAAAATTGGCCGAGCGGGACAAGTACCAGTTCCAATGGTGGGCCAACTACCTGTTCAACCCGCACGCTCTGCGTGAGCAAAAGAAGGGAGCGGATCGAGGCATCGACGGGGAACTGTTCTTCCCGAACGGCCCTGGACGCCCCTGGGGGCGTATGCTCACCTCGGTGAAAGGCGGCCACACAGGCCCAAACGACGTGCGCGCGTTCGCGAGAGTACTTGAGCGGGAGCGTGCCCAAATGGGCTTATTCATCACCCTCTTCCACCCGACCCGTGAAATGGCCCGAGAAGCGGCTTCAGTCGGGCTTGCGGATGTGGTGCATGCCGACATTCCAAAGCTTCAGATCGTCTCAATCGAGGATTGGTTCGCAGGCAAGCGCCCGATGTTGCCCCCGTTGGAACACCTGCCGTCAGTGGCGTTCGCGGGGCGGCGGCCACGGGCGACCCCGACGTTGCCTGTGCAGCCGGAACTTCCTTTCTCGTTTATCGGAGGCCGCGAAGACAAGGGCGTCGTGCGCCATTTCAATCCCGGAATGGTTTCAGGGGTGGCGTAGGGGCCATCACGGCAATTCAGGCCAAGGCGGATCGGCTGCGGCGTCGCGAAGAGGGCGGTGACTGGGGCTGTCGGGCTTGGACAGCGTTCGAAGCCAATTCGCAGAGAGATCTGGCTACTACAGCAAAGCCGTCACCCGCTCTACATCGTAAATGCGTTGCGCCAACAGCAGAAGTTTACGTCGAGCGGCGGAGGGGACTTGCCACAGGCCGATCGGACCGCTTCACTTGCTTAACCAGAGGGCGTGAGCAGTGCCCCTGAACATGCGGTGGGGCAGGCGCAAGTGAGCGAACAGATTGTACAGCGCTGCAATGCGCTCATCTTCGAATATCGGGGGCGCAACCTCAACGAGGCGGATACGCGGCACAAGCTAATTGACTTCGTGCTGCACGACGTTCTGGCTTGGCCGAAAAACCGCGTGAGTCTCGAGGAACACATTAGCCCAGGCTATGCAGACTATATCCTGCGAAAGGGAGACGACGACCCGATTATCGTGGTGGAGGCCAAGAAGGAGGGCGTGTATTTCGAGCTTCCCCACGCGTTCAAGCCAGGCGAGCTTTCGGCGTACATCTCCCTCTCCAAGCTCCTTTCGGACAAAAACATCTCGGACGCTGCAAGGCAGGCCAGGCGGTACTGTCAAGACATCGGCTGCGAGTTCGCCTGCATCACCAACGGTCGCGAATGGATATTTTTCAAGACCTTCGAGCGCGGCAAACGCTGGGAATCCCTAAACGCCTTCGTTGCCCGCGAGATGTCTTTCTTCTCGACCGAATACACGAAGGCCTATAACACCCTTTCGTACAACGCGATTACAAGCAAGCTGTCCCTCCCCGCCCTCCTAACCAGTGGCGCGCAGAAAGATCGGAATATCTATTACGCTAAGGATCGCATTCCCTCCTATTCCCATGCAATTACCGCGAATAAACTGGCCAAGACCCTGCGGCCGATCGTGAACCACTACTTCGGGGTGATCGGGGACAACGACGTGGAGTTTATGGACCGGTGCTATGTCTCGCACCGGGATTACCATCATAGCTTCGACGGGATGCGTACGCTTATAGAAGACTCACTGACTCCCTATTTCGCCGATTACGGCGTCCAACAACTGGACGACACGGGAAAGGGGGGGGGCGGCTGGGCGGGCGGCTGACCAAGAATATCAAGAAGGGGCGGAAGGGGGAGGTGCTCGTACTCTTCGGCGGCAAGGGGGCCGGCAAGTCGACCTTTGTTAAGCGGCTGCTGCACCACAACCCGCCTCGGTGGCTTAAGGATCATGCGGTCATAGCCATAATTGACCTGCTCCACACCCCGGAAGAGCTGAGCGTCATCCGGCAGACAATCTGGAGCACGCTGGTCCGGAGCCTGGACGTCGAGAACTTCCTGAGTGCCGACCGCGCTGTGCTGCTCGAAAAGCTGTTCCATGATCGGTTCGAGGTCGCCAACCGCCAGCAGCTCGCGGGCTTGGCAAAGGCATCCGAAAACTACAACTCAAAGCTCAACGAACTCGTCGAACAGTGGAAGGTTGACCTCCCCTACTGTGCGAAGCGCCTCGTCGAGTACTGGAAATCTCAAGACTCCGGTATCATCGTTGTTGTGGATAACACTGACCAATATTCCGGCGAGATACAGGACTTTTGCTTCTCGTCCGCGCAAGAGATCGCCGACGAGCTGGAATGCGTAACGCTCATCTCGATGCGGGAGGAGCGGTTCTACAATTCTAAGATACACGGTCTTCTGGATGCCTTCCAGAACGCCGGCTTCCACATCAGTTCGCCGAAGCCAGCGGAGGTGTTCAAAAAGCGCCTTGAGTACACTGCCGACATCCTGACATCCCCCAAGACCCGCCAAGAGATCGACGACGCCGGCGACATCGCACTCATGGACGAGTGTGCCCAGTATCTCCGTATTGTCTGTCGGGAGTTCAACAACGACCGATCGCCGCTGAACAGCTTCCTCACGGCGTGTGCGCACGGCGACACGCGCTTGTCGCTCGACCTCTTCAGGAGCTTCCTGCTGTCGGGCTACACGAACGTCGAGGAGATGCTGAGCGCCGGTCAGTGGAACTTCCTCATCCACCAGGTGATCAAGCCGGTGATGACCCCCACGAGGTATTTTTATGACGAACTGCTCAGTGACATTCCCAACATTTACCAGCTGCGCAACGCTCGGCATGGGTCGCACTTTACGTCACTGAGGATATTGAGGAAGCTATCGAAGAGTTTCGACAACGGCGTGGCTTCCTACGTACCAATCGCGGCTCTAAAAGCGTATTTTTCTGAAACATTCAATATGCTTGAAGATTTTACTAGCAACGTAGATATTCTCCTTAAGCATGGATTCATAGAGTCAAACAATCGAATCGATCACTATGCGGACGAGGTCGATAGCCTTAAGATTACTGGATACGGGCTATATATATACCGAGAGTTGGCCTATATATTCGCTTATTTGGATTTGGTGTGCGTGGATACCGGAGTATTCGACGAGGGCGTAGCCAATCTGCTCGTGCAAGCTGCGAATAAGGAGTATGCCCAGTTCGAAAAAGCTGACCGCCTCGGCCGCATCAAGACGCGCCTTGATCGAGTTGACCATTTCATAAGATACCTCCAGGCCGAAGAGGCGGCGGAGCGTGAGCGCTATTCGCTCGGGATGGCTGACGAGGAGATGTTTACATACCGCTGCGTCCAGAGCTTTGCGACTGAAAGCAAGCGCGTGATGGAAAGCGCTCAGAAGCAGGGCACTAGGCGACGTGGAAAGACCACTCCGCCGGAACGACCGACCATGCGATAGGCCAACATCGCCAAGGCGCTCTGTGGGCAAGCAACCGCTCTCAAGATCAGAAAGGAGTCAGCTGCAGATACGCTGGATTTTCATCCCAGCATCTATGGGGCGGCCCCTTTGAGAGTCCCCAATGGGTCAGTTTCTGCCTCGGTCACTCATCGGCGATAGGTCCGCTTTTCGTTTGAGGTCCCCAATAGCGGACAGTCTGCCACCGGCCCCATACCGGACGTTCAGACAGGCACTTAGCAAGGGTCTGGTTCTGGCGCGCTCCGGAACCATTTCCCATACGGCTCCTGCACGGTCGAAGCCTCCGGCGCGGCGCCTGGTGACACGCCAAGTGAGCTCACCAAGTCGCTGATTGCATCCGGGAGTGTCTCGTCGCCGGCCTGCTCATGCGCGCCACTTGTCAGTGATATTTCCCGGAAATACGCCCGCTGGGCCCCGGCAGCGTCGACTTGCACATCACCCCCGATGTTCGTGTCGTTGATCATGACTTGCCGCCTTTCACGACGGCGAAGGTCGCCAGGAGCTCATCCGGCGGTCGGTGCCGAGGCCAGTCCGGCAGGCGCGCCTAGCCGCCTTGCCGATAGCGAGGGTTTCTCGGCGATGGCGGCAATCCGAAGAGCCTCCTAGCGAACTCGGCCAATTCGATCTCCGGGCCAGAGCAGGCGGCAAGGCGTGCGAGCCGCTCGACATCGAGCTAGCCGTGATCTGATAAATCAAGCTGGCCGGTGGCTCAGCCTTTTCGTGAGGACGATCGCCGCGGCTTCTTCTGGGCCTCCTCGGCAAAGAGCCCGATATAGGGAAGCCCGTTGAATAGCCCGGCGGGATTCGGGATCTCCTGCGTCGGATCCGCGTATACGAACATGGCGTTGGCCCGGGGAATGCCGCGATCGGCGCAGGTGGCGAGGATGGCTTGTGCAGAATCTTCCGACCGCAATGCGCTCATCGCCACGATCTGCTCGACCGGGACCGGCTCTTCCAGCCAGATCACCAGCAACAGATCCTCGTCGTACAGGAACTTCTGGCCAAGGTCCTGGCAAAAGCCGCAGCCCGTAACGTCATGGTCGGCGGCTTCGATGTCCTCGACGTCGAGCTCCGAATAGTTCGCGGCATTGTCGAAATATGCTCCGAACTGCGCTTCATCCAGCGCGGTCGTGCCGATCCAGAAATGCAACGCCGAAAAAGGCGCGGGCTCGAGCAGCGGACTATATTGTTCGACCCAGTCGAAGAGCGTGCCGGGGCGCAGGCTATGCCGCTTCTCCAGCTCGGGGAATCCGCCTGGGGGCGTGCGGTTCAGCGCCTCGTCGACAAGCTGCCGCCGGAACGCTTCTGAATGGTGAACCTTCTTAATCTGTCAACTCCTCGAACGGTGAGCAGGAGCGGCAAGGCTTAGCCAAACCGCTCCGCGTGGCAATTGCAAGAATCCGGGTTTGCTTCCGGTTGCCGCGTCGGCGTCATCCGTCGGACGGCGGATTCTCCGTGGCAGTGCGGAACATGCGCACGAGCGTGCGGCGCAGCTTCTGCCGCTGCTCGAACTGGACGCTCATGCCCGGGTCCGTCACGGCGTCGCAGGTCCCGGGGAACGGGCTCCGCTCCAGCTGCTCCACGCAGCGGGCGGGCCAGCTCGCCGATGCCGCGATCGCTCGGCGGTACCTATCACGCGCTTTGGTGCACAGCGCTGGCATGTCGTCGGTACAGCCCATCGCGTAGGCCAGATAGGCGATATAGTCGCGCTGCCATGCCGTGTCCGAAAGCCCCATGTCGTCAGCGGTGGGGAGGCTTTCGGCCAGGATCTCGCAGCCGTTTCCATCGATGAACGGTTCGGCATTATGCAGGAAGCAGGAGCGTGACAGGGGTCGGAACGCCAGATCGACCTGCGGCTCCGCTGTCAGACCGTTGCGATAGATGATGCCCAGATATTTGCAGGCATAGGGGCCTATCCCGGCATCATCGGAGTCGCAGACCAGGGCCATCCGATCCTTTGCGAGGCCGTAGTTCCGACGGGCGGGATCTAGGAAATAGATCTTGCCGGCCTCGTAACAGCCGCCCATCTGAAAACCAGCCGCGCAGGAGCGTTCATAATTCGCCAGGGCAGCGGCAGCATCGTTCCGCTTTTCGGCCGCGACGCCGGCGCTCCAGCAACTGTCGACGTTGCCATCCTTGACGCAGGCTGGCGGGGATGGGTCTTGCGCCGCAGGCTGCGCGTGGACGGCTCCGCTGCTGGAAGCGATCACCCCGGTTATCACCATCACCAAAGCAAGCAGTAACGATCTCATTTTTCTCTCGGTTGATGGCACGGTTGATCGCCGGCTACCGGAATTATTGCCCTGTGGTCGCTTTATACAGGAGATGGTTTCGCCGAATCGCAAATCTCCCAGCGCTGCCAATCCTTGTATGGCCGATCTCAGGGAACAGGCCAACGGATGGAGAGGCGGCGGGCACACCTCATCCGATGCAGAGATGGCGTCGAATCGACAACTCGACCACGTCCAACGGCTCTTATAGAGGAGCCTGCTGCCGGAGGACTCGGCAGAAACAACGCGGGTCAGGTAGCGATGGGACCGATCGAACAACTTCGAGATGCGATCGCTGCCAGCAAAGTTGTGCTCGGTCCGCAGATTGGCGACGGTTTTGTCTTCGGTACGGCGCGCCTTTTGGCAGCTGGCGCTCATGTCAATGTCAACGTGGACCCTGAACTGGAAGACAGGCCGGGAATAGATGCCGGAGCGCTCGTTGCTGCCATCGAACGGATTCTTGAGGTGAGCCCCGAAGCCTGGCGGCGGATCATCGATGGCATCGCCGAAGAGATCGAGAGCGCTGTCGGAGACGAAAATGTGATCGAGACCACGGATCTGCGTGACGATTTGGCCGTTCGTTCAGTGGTCGTTTTTGCTGACGCCACTCTCCTATCCTTTGGAGCCCCGATGCAGTTTCCTGACAGTTGGATCCGCGTGCAATTGGATGAGGACTTCGAGGTGGAGGATGTCTCCATCGATCCTAAAGATGAGGATTGAGACCATTGAATCCGCTGCTGAGCATCATCTGAGGCTACAAAGCCGGAGTTCTGCCTATGCTCCGGGGATCGAGGTGCTGACGGATGTCGACGCCGCGTTGGCGCTGATCGCGTCTCAGTTCAGCGGATCGTGGCGCGTGAAATGGGGAATCGGCTCAATGACTCCCACGTTCGGTGTGGTCATCGTCCCACTCGGTCAGTGCGCGGCAGGCAGACGCATAGTCGCCGGTTTGCCGCGCCTGCTTTTGTAAACGCGCAATCAAGGCACGTTCTTCGTCAACCGTCGGCATTTCGCCAGGTGCCCATGCCTGACCAGCGGCCAGATCCCGTCTAACGCGGGCTTCGAACTCTGTCTGATCGCAGCGGGAGGTGAGCAGTATCGATGCCAGCATAGGCAATGGCCGATATGCGGCATAGGCCAGCCCGACAAGCAGGCCGGCGAATAGGCACAGCTTGAGCTTTCTGCCCACTGTCACGCTCCCCATCCTCCGTCAGAAGTTCTCCATAAGGCCTTCGGATTCATATCTATCGTTCGGCTTCTTTGGGCAACGGCAGGAGCACCGGTTCATTCGACCGCTTCGATCTCGCTCGGACGCCAGCTCTTGTCGAAGAAGGACGGGAGCGGGCTGTAGAGGCGCAGGATCGTGAACCAGCCCTTCCTGGGATCGGTCTGGATCCAGTTGCCGCGCGCGACATCTTTCGGCTGGATGGGACCGAAATAGATCGTGGTCGCGCCGTCGCTGGCGGCTTCTGCCGCAGGCGACGGGTAGCTCTGGCTGCCGGCACGCGGATATTTCTGCGGGGTCTGCAGCATCGAGCGCGTCTGGTTGTCGTAGAGCGTGAAGGACCAGAACGCCGCCGCCGGAATGCCCTTCGGCAGGGTCACTCTGTAGGTCTTCGCGCCGTCGAACGGCGTGCCGTCGGCATCGAGGAAGCCCATCAGATATTGCGAGCCAACGCCGGGGATTCGCATGATCATGCCCGGCGAGTCCAGCGTGTAGGCGTAGTAGAAGGCCGTGCGCGAATCGAGCGTACGTGCGCCGGTCGGCGGCAGGGGTTTGAAGACGCCCTTCTCGAACACCGGCGGCGGCGTCTCGAAGAAGGCGCCGCCTTCCCACAGCATGTTGCCCCAGTGCGAGCCTTCGTAATAGGCCCACTCGGGGTGGTCCAGCGCATAGCGCCAGTTGAGCGCCCGGCCGGTCGCCTGCCCGACCGCGGCAGCCTCGGACAGGATCTTCTTCATCCGCTCGTCCGGCTTGAACGGCTTGCCGTGCACGATTCCGATGGCGGCGAGCTGGCCGGCCAGTTCCACGTCATAGCTGGTGGCCGGCTCGTTCTGGACGTTCTCATTGATCAGCTCGAAGAAGCCGTAGTTGCTGGGCGGGATCGTATTGAACGAGCGGCCGGTGGCTTCGATGAATGTCGTCTCGGGGATCTTCGGCTCGCCGGCGATCCGCACGGAACCGTCGAGGGCCTGGGCGATGCTGGAGCCGAAGCTGCCCGGCTCGTATGGGTAGACCTTCATGTTGCGCTTGATGTTCTCGACTGCCGGCTTCGGGTCGTTGCCGACCAGATTGGCGCGCGAGGCATAGAGCGCGAAATTCGTCTTCGAGCGGGCGACGAAGTAGCCCCCCTCGGGCAGCGGCCCCCTATAGTCGGGACCGACGATCAGATATTTTCCACCGAGCCCGCGATCCGGCCCCGGCGCGCCGATGTCGATGATCCAGGAGAACCACATGTCGTTGATCGTGCCGATGCCACCCGAGGGCTGCTCGATCACCACCGGGCCTTTGCTGAGGTCGAGGCCGGTCATGTAGTAGACCGTGTCGGCATTGGCGGTGAGGAACAGCGACGCCGAGTCCATCAGCTCGGAGAAGATGACGACGTCGCCGGGCTTCGCGCCGATCTCCTGGAAGCCTTTGACGAGGGCGAGCGCCGAGGCCCCCCGGAAGCTGTTGTTGTAGACGTTGAGCGCGCGGGTGAAGTCCAGCGTGTCGTAGACCTTCTGTGCCGTCTCCTCCGTCGGCACCCCATCGCGGAACTCGAGCTTGCCGGCACGCGTGTCAACCGCCGCCGGAGCCGACAGGGCCCTGACGGTTTCGGCGGAAACGTCGGAGAAAGCAGGGCCTGCCGCGAGAACCAGGGCAAAGCTACTGATCAGGGTTGAGCGGATCATTGTCGGTGCCCCTTTCGCGAGCTCACTTCCAAAAGCGCTCGATGGCCAAGCCGACCGCATCTGAGCGTAGCTCCTATCACTGCCATAGACAGTTCCGGCTGGAGCCGCCAAAACTCACTCGTCTACACAAACGGCGGTCTTTACAACACAGGCCAAACTATCAGCGGGTTCATATCAGCGATTCCTGCCTTTTCCAGGCTCTGTGTTCCTCGCGCGCCGACTGGTCCCCGTTGCTACGCTAGGCGGCAGCAGCTATCGAAACCACTCATTTTGCGCCACCGTTGCCGATAACGGAGGGGACCCATCGCATGGCCAAAATCCCCGTGATTTCCAGCCATGTCCTGCAGGGCCTGCCGGCCTTCGTTCGCGACGAGATCGGGGAATCGGCTCTTCAGCGGGCCAATCGCGCCGCAGGCTTCGATGTCGAGATGATTGAGGGCCGGAACTGCTTCATTCCGCAGCAGGCGATGCTGGATTTTGCCGATGCGGCGGGGAAGGCGGCCGGCGAGCCCAACCTCGGGCTGCTGCTCGCCCCTGGCATGAATGCGGCCGGCTATGGAAGCTTCGGACGCTACGTGTTCGGCGCCGACACACTGGGACACGCGATCAAACGCAGCATCGCAGCACTTTGTTATCACAGCACGTTCGACAGCTTGTCTATCACGACAGCCGACGACGAGGCATGCTACAGCTATGCCTCTCCCTTGGTCGGCTCCAAAGGATATGCCACCGTCGCGAGCGCGGCCGCCGGCGAGCTGCTGAGCGTCTTAAGGGCCTATCTGCCTGGCAGCTGGCGCCCGCGGCGCGTCGAACTCGACATTGCGACACCCGCTCAGGCCTTCCTCTTCGAGGACGCGTTTCAGTGCCCGGTCATCTTTGATGCCCCCGCGGTGGCGATCGTCTTCGAGCGGCGTCACCTAAGGGCGGCAGCTGGACATAGCTCCCGATCGGTGATGACGATCGAGGATGTCGCGCGCGACCGGCCCGATGGCGCGCCACGAAGCCTGCTCGCCATTACCATCGAGCAGATCCGTACCCAGGCGCTGACCGGCAGCGTGTCGATCGACGATATCGCGCGATCGATGGACACCAGCGTTCGCACGCTGCAGCGGGAGCTTCAACGCGCCGGCACGGATTTTCGCAGCCTCACGACGACCATGAGAATCCAGCGGGCGACCGAACTGCTGCGGGACGCTGGCGGCTCGATCACACGCATTTCGGCAGAGCTCGGATACTCCTCTCCCGCCGGCTTTGCGCGTGCCTTCCGAAAGGCAACCGGCCTTGGACCGCGGGAATTTCGCGCGAACAGGCTGCGCGGCAGCTGAAAGCTCGCCGCGGATACGAGCGACCGGAAGCTGATATCCAGTGAGGTGGGAATCCAACTTCCGAAGCTGAATGCCCGCTTCGTGGCGGCCACCGGGTGTCTGCAGTCGGCGCATCTCTGCCCTGACGCCGACGGGACCGAAGAGCGTGAATTGCGGACGATTTCAGAGCAGGCCGAACTCTGATATCGGCCGACCCGGTGTTTCATCCGGGCGCTCCACTGGCCCAAATTCTGGGAGCTCCTCGATGGCAACCATCCCATCTTGTTCCGGCCCGTCTCTCTAAAGTAACCACAGATCAGAGCTTGGCTTTGTCTCCAAGGGGGCATCATATCGCCTGGAAATGGCTATGTCGGCTTTCTCATGGTTTGGCTCGGAACCGGGCAGTCTACCCCTTCGCGATATCCTTGCCTCTGGTTTCCGGCAGCAGGAACCACAAGACGAAGAAGCAGATGATGGAGATGAGCGCCAGATACCACCCCGGCGCATTTGCATCACCAGTCATATATACAAGACCTGCACCGATAAGAGGACTCGGCCCTGCAAGAAGGGCTAAAGCTAGATTGTGGCCGATAGCAGCACCTGACGAGCGAATTGAAGCTGGAAACACTTCGACCAGAAGGATCACATTCATGACCGCCTCCATCGCTACAAGTATTCCGAGCATGGTCAACGCAATTAGTATCAGTGAAATGTTAGACGTATTCAGTATCAGGAATAACGGATAGCCAAATAGGCTTAAGCCTGCAGCCGAAGCCAGCACGAGGGGACGACGGCCAAACGCGTCACTGAGATACCCAAAGACCGGATTTGCAGCGACGGAGATAGTCAAAGCGACAGCACAAGGCCAAAGTGCATCCACTCTACTCAAACCGACCGTCTGTGACAGATGGTTGGCAGCGTAGACGAGCAAATAGTAAAGCGAAACTCCGAAAAGCGAAGAAAACGAAAGGCTAACTGTTAGCGCGCGGACGTTGTCGCGCAACGATGCAGGGCTAAAATCTGCATTCGACCGCTTCAGCTTGATGGCATTGAATACCGGTGTTTCATCGAGTTCGCGGCGGATATAAAGACCGATTGCAGCCAACACTACGGAGGACAAAAATGGCAGACGCCAACCCCAACTGAGTATTGTATCGTCCGAAAGCGTTGCCGACAAAACGACGGCAGTCGAAGTCCCCGCAACATATGCCAGGCCCGCGGTACAGGTCACCAGACTGGCCGCAACCGCTCGATGATCAGGAGGGGCGCTTTCAACGATGAATATTCCGGCGCTGGTCCATTCGCCACCCACCATCATGCCCTGCAGAAAACGCAAGATGATAAGGAGGATCGGTGCGGCTATGCCGATTGATGCGTAGCCGGGAAGAAGCCCGATCAATGCCGTCACCAACCCCATCCCGGCAATCGTCGTAGCCAGGACAGGTTTTCGCCCATAGCGATCACCGAGCGGCCCAAATATCAGAGCCCCCAGAGGCCGAGAGACAAAGCCAACCGCGAAAACCGCAAGCGACGACAGCAAAGAAATACCTGGCTCAGCAGAAGGAAAGAACACGCGTCCAATTATTGCTGCGAAATACCCATAAATTGCAAAGTCAAACCACTCAACGAAGTTGCCGATGGCGACGGCTGCGTGGGCCTTTCGCAACTCAGCTGGTCCGTCGAGCCGGCTCCTGAAACCTGCGCTCGACTGCATATTCAATTGTGTCATTACCCTGGATCCCCAATTCGGGGAAATCCTAAGCCGCTGGAGGTCGCTTGAAAACAGTCGGGGGGCAGCTCCCACATCTTCGCTTAGACAGGTTGGGCGAGCTTTCATCCGCTGCTGACCGCGTCCGGCCCTGGTGGCAATTAACCTGAGACCCCTTTCTCCTCTGATCCGAGATCATTCCCTGGACCGTCGGAAGCTAGAGCTTTCGGCCTGCTTCACAACGGGTGGGCTGGGTGTGCCGCCGGAGTTCTGCAGCGAGATCGGCTTGTGGCCGATGGCCCCTGACGTTGCCCCCCTATTTGCCCTCGTTCATAACTGGACTCTGTTTTCGCTGTGGTCCGTTCTGGACCAGGTTGATGGTTGTGGGCGCTTTGGCGCGGATCGGTCCCGCGACATTGTCCCTGGTCTGGCAAAAGTGGCGTTGCAAAGTGCGGACCGACACACCAAGCCGCCTTGCGGTCTCGACCATCGTCAGACCTTCGCTGTAAACGTCGTGCCGCGCCCGATGAATATCCGCTTCCGTCAAGGCTCTCGGACGACCGATCAGCTTTCCCTGCGCCTTCGCCTCATTCAGACCCGCGCGTGTTCGCTCGCTAATAAGGGCGCGCTCGAACTCGGCCAATGCCGCCATAAGATGAAACATAAGCCGACCGCCTGGTGAAGAGGTGTCGATATTCTCCATGACAGACCGAAAATGGACCTGCCGCTTGCCGAGTTGGTCGATGAGCTGAACCAGAGCCGAAAGCGATCGTCCGAGCCGGTCGAGCCGCCACACGACAAGCGTGCCTCCCGGCCTCAGGCTTTTCAAGGCACCCTCTAAACCTTCCCTATCAAAGCTGCTGCCGGACCGGCCTTGATCCTTGTATATTTGATGACATCCCGCAACTTTCAGTGCGCTTAACTGCAGATCAAGTTTCTGCTCGTCGGTCGAAACACGTGCATATCCCACGATCATCGCCAAATCTCGTCGGATTATTTGAGAAACCCGCCTCTCTTGCTTCCGCTTTTAGAGTGGTGTCTGATTCCCAAGCGTTTGGAATTGAGCAGGTCCGAAATATAAGATCGGGTGGCGGGGCGTCACCACCCAGAGGGGTGGTGGTGAGCCGCAAAACGGGGTGGTCGGACGACCATGGGCAAAAATACTGGCGGCGGAAAAGGTGATATCTACAACGGGTTCGATGGGGCTGGAGCGCGGGTTCCTCGCGACGAAATTTCTTGCGCCCCGAATGCTCGACAAATTGGTCGAGCGACCAGGATTGCTGGCACAGCTGGAGTCGGCATTGGAGCGGAAGCTGACGCTGGTCCATGCGCCGGCCGGCTTTGGAAAGACGACCTTTGCTTTGTCTTGCCGGCACATCATGGAAAAGAGCGGGATATGTGTCGCGTGGCTCAATATTGATCGACTTGACGCCGACCCAGCACGTTTTTTGCGTTATGTCGTCGAGGCGGTACGGAAAGTCGAGCCCGACCTGATCCGGGATCAGGAAATTGCCTTTGAGCAAAGTGGGCCCAGCCTCATCCAAAAAATGTCGGTGGAATTTATAAATGGTCTCGCTGCCGCCGATCGCGAAATCTGTGTGGCAATCGAAGATTTGCATCTGATCGGAGAAGACGCTGCGTCCCTTGAGATTCTGTCTTTCCTGATCGAGCGATCATCTGCGAACGTTCGTTTCCTCGTGACGTCGCGCCTGCGTCCGAAGCTGCCATTGTCGCGTCTACGCGTCGCCCGGAACCTCACCTTGATCAATGCGCGCGACTTGAGGCTGGACGAAGAGGAGGCCCGATCGTTCCTGCAAAATGTGTGGGAGCTCGACGTAACATCCGAGGCAGCCACCCGTCTCTGGCGTAGTACCGATGGCTGGCTCGCAGCATTGCAGCTTGCAGCACTTTCGTTGCGCGGGGAGGCTGGGGCGGCGCATAGACTTCAGTCGACGATGACCATCGATATGGTGGACGATGTCGGGGAGTATCTTGCTGAGAACGTCTTCGACACCCTTCCCCAGGATACGCTGAATTTCCTTTTGAAGACCTCCATTCTGCAGCGGCTGTCATCTGACCTCTGCGACGCCGTGTGCGGGCGCAGCGGAAGTCAGGCGATGTTAGAGGAACTGGTCCGACAAAATCTGTTCATCCGCCCCGCCGACGATCATGGAGAATGGTTCCGTTACCATCATCTTTTCGCCGACCATCTGCAACGGCGTCTGCATCGTGACTGCCCGTCGTGGATACGGGATGTGCATCTGGCGGCATGCGGCTGGTTGGACCAGGCAGGCGATACCGAAGCGGCCGTGACGCACGCAAAGGCAGCAGGTGACCTCGAGCGTGCGATTACTATTGTCGACAAGCAAGCCATGAATCTTGCGATTGCGGGGCGATACGGCACACTGATCGGTCTCGTCAACTTATTGCCGAAAGAAGGCATCCGAAAGCGATTGTCACTTCTGCAAGCGTTGAGTTGGGCCTATTGCCTCACCCGGCGCATGGAAAAAGTGAACGACGCCCTTCGCGACATGCGAGCGATTCTCGACGAAAATCCCGACTCCCCCGAGGCGACAAAGCTTCGCGGTGAAGCACAATTGATACAGTCGATTTACAATGCCTATCTCGACAGGGTCCAAGACCTAAAATCCCACCTTTATCCCCTTATCGCGGAACCGTGGAAATATAATATACATACAGTCGCTTCGGCCTCGAACATGATATCCTTCGCCATGTTTATTGAAGGCGATTTAGACGGCGCAGTTGATATACTGGATCGCAATTTCGAATTCCATGACAGGGACCCCAGCCCTGTCGCGAAGCTGTGTGGCCTTTGTTACTTGGGATTGGCGGAACGTAGCCGCGGACGTATGGATGCTTGCCGCGTCGCCTTGGAAAAGGCGTATCAACTCGCCCTTACAGACGTTGGGAGCCGCTCGTTCGGGTCGAGGATCGCACTGGGTGTCCTGGGACTCGTGGTCTACGAAAGCGGGGATGTGGATCGCGCCGTCCAGCTGATAAACGAGAACCGCAAACTCGATATCGAAGGAGGGGTCATCGACTTCTCGATGGCTGCCTATGTGGCAGCCTTGCGGATCGCTGCGTTACGCGGACGCATCACCGATGCGTTGAATATCGTTGAAGAGGGGCTGCAGACCGCTACGTCGTTTTCGAACGAACGGCTACGCGCCACTATGATAGCCGAGAAAGTTCGCCTCTATCTGGCGCGAGGGCTCATTGACGGTGCCAAAGCCATTTTGGCCGATTATTCACCGGCGGCGTGCGACGATCGCATTGGCAGGTGGATAACTCAGATAATAGAGCCTGCTCAAGCCCGAGTGCTAGCCGCTGGTGGGCAAACCGGCGAAGCGCTGGCGATGCTTGAACATCACCTCGACCTTTGCCGACAGTCACGCCAGCGACTCTTGGAGTTTCGCATTCAACTCCAGATCGCCACAACTCTGGGAATGGCCGGCGAGCCGTCTGCCGCGCTGTCGGTGCTTACCGATGTAGTTGCATTCGCCGCTCAGCAAGGCCTGGTTCAGGATATAATTGACGAAGGGCCGGTGATGCGGACGCTCCTGGAGCGTCTCGCGAAGCAACTGCGTGCTTCGGACGACAACGCTGAAGTGCACCGTTATGTATGGGATACTCTCCGGCGGTGGCCGAGCACTCATCCGACTGCTGACCCCGGTGCTACAGCCGATTTATCAACCACGAAGGAGCGAGGGGCGGGATGGGGCGAGCAGTTCAACAACCGGGAACTGCAAATCCTCGATATCCTTGCTCGCGGCAAGTCCAATAAGGAAATTGCTCGCGCGCTGGGGCTCGATGTCAATACGATCAAATGGCACCTTAAAAACATCTATAGCAAGCTAGGCGTCAACAGCCGCATCCACGCCGTCGTGAAGGCTGGCGCAAGCGGCTTGCTTCCTTCTGACGATTAAAGTGTCGGTGATCCCGTCGCGCCTTATTTCAAAATCAGAGAAGCCCAGTGACCCGATTCGTGGCCGGTGACCTGAGACCCTAATCTCCTCCGGTCTATGGTAGAGTCCTGGGTTTCGTTTGTGGCCTCATGCGGCCTGTTTTTCCAGCGTGGATTTCATTGCGAACTCGACCGGCGCCATGTTGCCGAGTGCCGGACCGCCCTCGACCTTGGTCCAGCCGTCCCAGTACACGCACCCACTCGGGTGATCGGGGGCGAGGCGACCGATGACGTACATCATCGCGCTCACCACCGGCCGATGAGCGAAAGAATGCGGGCGATGCCGAGCAGGAGCGCGGCTATGACCAGCATTTGCGTCAACACCTCGCCCGGCTTCGGCGTGCGGCGGCGGCTACGGAGATGCGGAAGGAAAGGCATGTCAGGCGACCTCGCGCTTTTCGACATGGCAGGGCGAGGGCGATCGGCTATTCTTCGCCCTGTGTAGTTCGGTGCGCTGTTTGGGGATTCGGGCTCCGGCTGACGTCCAATGCTCTGGGAACAGGGCTTGGGGCGTTACGCCGAGCTTCGACGCCAAAGCGTTTTCGATGGGCAGCGAAGGGACACCTGCGGCGGTCGCTTGAATCGCCTGACGGGACACGCCGATTTCTGCCGAGAGAGACGCCCAGGAAGACCCGGACAGCTTGAGCTGCATGTGGATCCACGCCCGCCTCACGGCGGGATTTTTTGGGATGTCTATCGTTGCGTTCGCTACTGCCATGGCAACGAGAATGCGCTGAAAATGGCGCGTGTCAACGCCACTATCAGCGCTTCGCAAAGCGAGCGCGCGCCGACGGGCGCCGTTTTCAGCGTAAGCGCTTGGTGCGAATGATCAATTCGCCTTTGCGAAGTGGCGAATGAACATGGTGGATTCTGTTCGCGAAGAGACACCGGAGGACGCCGCGCTAGGCGAACGGCTCAAGCAGTTCCGCGAATCAGTGCCGTTGGATCAGAAGGCCATGGCTAAGCAGGTCGGCGCCGGGTTCCGCACCTATCAGGAATACGAGGCCGGACGGTCCGCTCCGAAGGTCTCAGTGCTTCGAAAACTCATGGCGATGGGCTGCGACTTGACGTGGCTATTGACCGGCGTGCGGGCCGCATCGGGGAAGCCAGAGCCCTGGGCGCACTTCTCCCCGGACGAGGAACTGCTCGGGCGTGTCACGGATATGGTGGCGAGGGCCTACAGTGATGCTGGTAGGCCACTTTCGATGGTCGACCTTGGCCGCTTAAGTGCTGAAAAGTACAAGGTAATTGTCGATGCGACGGATGATCCTGAGGAGCGATTCACGATGGTGAAGCTAACTGGCGCTCAACTGCGAAAGGATCTGATCGCCGAACAGCCTGGCTCAGGCAAACGCTCGGCCTGAGGCTGGTATGGAGCCGGGCAGATGACCACGATGCAGTAACGGTATTATGTTCGTGCGCACAGATGGACAGAATACCTACATACCCATGGACGCGGCGAAATGAACCGATCGACGAAGCACCGAATACTCCTCTTTATGGTGCTCGCTGCGCTTGCCGTCTCCTCAGGCACCGCCACAGCGGCCAGCGTGAAGGACATGGTGAAGGTGCTTCAGCGTACGGAGAAGACGGTCTTTCTTGCTGTTCAGGCCGGCGACCAGAATGAACTTCGGCGCATCCATGCAACCTACCAGCCGCAACTGGACGCCCTCCTAGGTTCGGGTGCCTCGTTCGAATGCAAGATGGCCGGGAACGCGATGCAGGGGCTGCTCGTGAGCCTTTCAATGACCCATTCTGCCCGCAAGCTCTCCGCGCTCGATCATGACGCCCGCCAGTGGACGACGAACATGGGCGCCTGTGAACGCGAACTGCGGCTTCCCTCGAAGCGCTATCTTCATCCCTAGCGCTGACATGTGATCCTTCGCGCCGCTCTGGGCGCCGCAGATCGCTGACATCTGATCCTTCGCGCGGTCATTCCTGCCCGATGCCGCCAAAACCCTTGCAGGACCGCGCTTTCCCGGCTGATCCCGGCTAATCCCGCCTAGGTCCGGTACTGACACCCGATCCTTCGCGTAACACCCGGCCATATCCGCACCGTCCGCATGGTCATCGGCGTCGCCGAGAAACTGCCGGAGATCGGCCGCGCCTATGTGCAGGCCGGCCAGGAGGCCGGGGTCAGCCGGCTGACGGAATGGCTCAGCATCAAGGATGCGCGGGGCGAACTGGCCATCAACGACGTCGAGCTGGCCGCCTGGCAGTTCATGATCGGCTGTCACGCCATGCTGGTCATGCCGATGATCTTCGGCGACGAGACCCAGCCGGATGCGGCGAGCATCGAGCGGGTCGTCAACCACGCGGTCGATTCGTTCCTCAGCGCTTTCGCCCGCCGGCGGCGCAGCACGGATGTCGTGGAGGCCACCCTGCCGGCTGAGCTCCCGGATGCTCAGCGCCCAGCCGTTTCCGCGGAAGCCGCGCCGAAAAGCGCCGCCAATCCCTCCCGATAGGTCGGGTAGAGCAGCACGCCGCCGATGAGCGCGTGCAGGCGGGCATTGCGCACCCGGCGATTATCCGCCCAGAACGACTGCGCCATCGCCGACATGTGGGTCGCCGCCCTCTCGAACGGTTCGGCCTCGGGAGCCGGCGCCCCCAGCAGTTCGGCCGCAAAACGCACCGGCGCGCAGGATGCCGAGGGCTCGTCGTCGACGACATTCACAACACCATCGAAACCCTGCGCCGCGGCGGCGAGGATCGTGGCGGCGATGTCGTCGACATGGATGCGATTGAACATCTGCCCGTCGCGTTCGATGCAGCGGGCCGTGCCGGCGGCGACGTCGAGCAGCGCGTTGCGCCCCGGCCCGTAGATGCCACCCAACCGCAGGATCGCTGCCGGTCGTCCGGCCGCGCGCCCGGTGGCACGCCATTGCGCCTCGGCATCGATGCGCCGGCGCGCCCGCGGTGCGGTCGCCCGCAGCGGCGCCTCCTCGTCGATCCAGGCCCCACCGGAATCGCCATAGACCCCGATGGTCGAGAGATAGACCAGCGCGCCCTTGCGCCCGGACTGCTCCAGCGCGGCTCCGAGCGGACCGAGAAACGGGTCGCCGTCGTCGCCCGGCGCCGCGGAGGCGAGCACGATGTCGGCCGATCGCACGGCGTCGATCAGCGCCGGCGAGGGCATGCCGTCGAACCGGACCATCTCCATGCCGGTGCAGGGCGCCCCGTCGCGGCTGGTGCCGATGCGGCGCCCGAAGGCGGCCCCGTGCAAGGCGACGAAGCGCCGGGCGCAATAACCGTAGCCAAGACAGAGCAGCGTCTTCACCGTTACGCCCTCACGACACCGGAATGGCGTGCTGCCATTCCTCCCTCACATCCGGATTGGTCTCGCCGTCATGGGCGGCGCGCAACCGTGCGAAGGCGGCCGGGGCCAGCAGCCGCGACAGCGCCCACACGGCCGCGCCGCGCACCAGCGGATGCTCGTCCGCCAACAGCCGCTCGGCCTCCGGCGCCAGCGCGGCATCTCCCGAATTGCCGATGGCGATCAGCACGTTGCGCAGGAAGCGCGGGCGCCCCGTGCGCTTGATCGGGCTCTTGGTGAAGCGCGCGCGGAAGGCCGCGTCGTCGAGCCGGGCGAGATCGGCGAGCGCGGGGGCGCGGTTCTCGTCGCGCGCCGCGAGCCGGGCCTCGTGGCCGAGCGCCGCGAACTTGTTCCACGGGCAGGCGGCGAGGCAATCGTCGCAGCCATAGATGCGGTTGCCGATCAACGGCCGCAATTCATGCGGGATCGGCCCGCGATGCTCGATGGTGAGGTAGGAAACGCAGCGCCGGGCGTCGATCCGGTAGGGAGCCGGGAAGGCGTCGGTCGGACAGGCGTCGAGGCAGGCGCGGCAGGAACCGCAATGGTCGCTTTCAGGTGCGTCCGGCGGCAAGGCGAGATCGGTGGCGATGGCGCCGAGGAAGAGCCACGCCCCCTTCTCGCGCGAGACGAGATTGGTGTGCTTGCCCTGCCAGCCGAGCCCCGCCGCCGCCGCCAGCGGCTTCTCCATCAGCGGCGCGGTATCGACGAACACCTTGACCTGCACGCGCTCCGGCCCGCCCGCGCGCGGCACGAAGCGCGAGGCGATGCGCTTGAGCTTACCCTTGATCAGCTCGTGATAATCGTCGCCGCGCGCATAGACCGAGATGGCGCCGCGCGTGCGCTGGGCCAGCACCGCCCGTGGATCCTCGTCAGGACCGTAATTGAGCCCGAGCATGAGGATGGAGGCGACCTCCGGCCACAGCCCGTCCGGCGCGGCGCGGCGTTCGGCGGTCTCGGGCATCCAGTCCATGTCGCCATGGGCGCCGTCGGCGATCCATTGACGAAGGCGCGGACCGGCATGGGGGATGGCATCGGCACGCGCAATGCCCATCGCGTCGAAGCCTTCGTCGCGGGCAAGCGCGAAAAGCAGAGCCTTGGCGGCCTCCGGGGACGGAGATCGAGGCGTCAGAAATCGAGATCCGCGTAGCACGGCGCCGGCGGCATGCCCGCCATCGTCAGCGCGAGCAGCGGCCGGAAGGCCGGACGCGACTTGATGCGCGCGTACCAGATCTTCGCTCCCTCATCCTCTTCCCACGGCACGTCGCCCAGATAGTCGACGCTGGAAATATGCGCCGCCGCGGCGAGGTCCGCATAGGACATGCGGTCGCCGGCGAGCCAGTTCCGCGCCTTCAGCAACCAGCCGATATACTGCAGATGATAGCGGATATTGGCGCGCGCGGCGCGGATGGTCGCCATGTCCGGCGGCCCGCCGCCGAGCTCGCGCGGCATGTAGCGCTTGTAGACCTTCTCGCGGACCAGCGGCTCGGAGACCTCGGCGAAGAACTTGTGGTTGAACCAGGCGGCAAGCCGGCGGACCTCGACCCGCGCCGCGCTGTCCACCGGAAGCAGCCGCCGGTCGCCCAACGCCGCGCCAGCCATCTCGTCGAGATATTCGGTGATCGTGTCGGCCCCCGGAACGACGAGACCGTCATCGTCGACCAGCACCGGGGTGGCGCCGGCGGGATCGAGCATCAGGAAGTCGGGTCGGCGTTCCCAGACCCGTTCCTCGATCAGCTCGGGCTCGATCCCCATCTCGCCGAGGGCGAGACGGACGAGGCGCGAATGGGCGCAGAAGGGATGGTGATAGAGCTGCATTGTCCGGGAGGGTTTGCGGCGCGCCGCCCGGCGGCGCCTGAAGATCGGTCTAGAAGGGTTCACGCCACATCGCAAGCCATAGCGGCGTGAACATGGCAGGTGACGCAGCCGCCAGGCACCGCCATGCGGGCGGAATTTCGCGCTATCGTAACCAACTCGTTAACGAGGGGACGCGCCATGGACAGTCAGCCGGCCCACGGGATCTTCGTCTGGAACGAACTCAACACCCGGAATATCGAGGCGGCCAAGACGTTCTACGCAACCACGCTGGGCTGGAGCTACGAGCCGATGCCGATCGAGGACGGCAGCGCGTACTGCATCATCAAGATGGGCGATACACGCGTGGGGGGCATCTTCGTGCTCGCAGGACCGGAATTCGACGGCATCCCCGACCACTGGTTCTCCTACATCGCGGTCGACGACGTCGATGCCCGTGTGGGCGCGGTGGAGAGCGCTGGCGGCACCGTTCTGCGGCCGGTCTTCGAGGTGCTGGGGGTCGGGCGCATCGGCATCGTGCGCGATTCGGTCAGCGCCGTCGCCGGCTGGATCACGCCGCGAATGTGACCGGCACGCCGCCGGAGCATACCTGCTAACCGCCCGTTTCTATTGGAGATTCGGTCGAACTGTAACGCGTATGCCATAAAACCGGCCTAAGAAGCGGCCCGGTGCTTCGCGGGCGCTTCTGTCCTCCCGCCCCTCTTACCCAAGGGAAGATACGCACGATGCAGCTTCACATCCCCGCACCCGCCGTCCGCGCCTCCGGCTACTCGATCAAGGAAGGCAGCCCCGAATTCGACGATGTCGGTATCGGGCTCGACGAGGCGGAGGCGCTGGGTGTCGATGTGGTGGAGCTGCCGATCTATGCGTGGCACCTCATCGTCGAGGGACGGGTCCTCGACACGCGGCTCAAGGACCTCCAGCGCGCCCTCGCCGGCCGGGAGCTCGGCTATTCGGCACATGGCGCACTCGCCATCAACCTGATGGACCTGCCGGACCGCCTGCCGCGCCACGAGAAGGTGCTGGCCGCGAACATCGAGATCGCCGCGGCCATCGGCGCCCGCCATCTGGTGGTGCACACCGGTTTTGTCCGCCATCCGGAAGACGACATCGAGGTCGCCTATTCGCGCCAGCGCGACGCCCTCGCCCGCGCCGGGGACCACGCCGCCTCGCTCGGCGTGACGCTGTGCGTCGAGAACATCTTCCGCTTCATCCATGCCCGCGAGACGGCCACCCCGTCCAAGCTCGCCGGCGAGCTCGCGGCGATCGACCATCCCTCGGTGAAGGCGACGCTCGACGTCAGCCACGCCTATATTCGCTGCACGGATGCACGGCTCGACCCCATCGCCGAAATGGCGGCGCTGGCGCCGCATGTGGCGCATTTCCACCTGCACGATTCCTTCGGCCGCCCGAATGAGGGCCGCCCCGGCGACATCTGGATCTACCATCCGGCCGAGGCGGTCGCCTTTGGCGAGGGCGACCTGCACCTGCCGATTGGCTGGGGCTCGATCGACTGGGACGCGGTCATCCAGGCCGTGCGGCCCGAACCCGGCGCCGTCGCCA
The DNA here is from genome assembly GCF_902703545.1 of Starkeya nomas. Lineage (NCBI taxonomy): Bacteria > Pseudomonadati > Pseudomonadota > Alphaproteobacteria > Hyphomicrobiales > Xanthobacteraceae > Starkeya > Starkeya nomas. Next base: position 4,256,742 of record NZ_CACSAS010000001.1, on the reverse strand, counting down.
TTCTGGAACTCAACCAGGCCCACTGGCGCGAGCTGAAGGACCAGATCCCGGTTCTGCAGGCGCTGGCCACCCGTTTCCAGCCGGGTCTGGCAACCGCCGCCTGACACCCCGGGCAGGCGTCACGGACGCTTCGTAAGAGCCGCGCCGCGCGCGACGCCGCTTTTAGGCGCGTGCACCTTCTTGCGGCGGAAACGGCAGCCCCCTATATCGGCCTCGAACGGTGCGCTGAGCGCCGTACCCTATTGTTTGGGGGCCGGTTCGGGGGAATGGCGGGGCAAGACCCCATCATTTCTCGGTGGACGCTTCGAGAAGGTCCGGCCGGCCTGCCGGAAGGAGAAACAATATGTCTAAAGTCATCGGCATCGACCTCGGTACGACCAATAGCTGCGTCGCCGTCATGGAAGGCAGCAGCCCCAAGGTGATCGAGAACGCGGAAGGCGCGCGCACCACGCCCTCCATCGTCGCCTTCACCGAGGATGGCGAACGCCTCGTCGGCCAGCCGGCCAAGCGCCAGGCGGTCACCAATCCCGAGCGCACCTTCTTCGCGGTGAAGCGCCTCATCGGCCGCCGCTATGACGACCCGATGGTCGAGAAGGACAAGAAGCTTGTCCCCTACCAGATCGTGCGCGCCGACAATGGCGACGCCTGGGTCGAGGCGGACGGCAAGAAATATTCGCCCTCGCAGATTTCCGCCTTCACGCTGCAGAAGATGAAGGAGACCGCGGAGTCGTATCTGGGCTCGAAGGTGACGCAGGCCGTCATCACCGTCCCCGCCTACTTCAACGACGCCCAGCGCCAGGCCACCAAGGATGCTGGCCGCATCGCCGGCCTTGAGGTGCTGCGCATCATCAACGAGCCGACCGCGGCCGCGCTCGCCTACGGCCTCGACAAGAAGTCGGCCGGCACCATCGCGGTCTACGACCTCGGCGGCGGCACCTTCGACGTGTCGGTGCTGGAGATCGGCGACGGCGTGTTCGAGGTGAAGTCCACCAATGGCGACACCTTCCTCGGCGGCGAAGACTTCGACATGCGGCTCGTCAGCTATCTCGCCGACGAGTTCAAGAAGGAGCAGGGCATCGACCTGCGCAACGACAAGCTCGCCCTCCAGCGGCTGAAGGAGGCCGCCGAGAAGGCCAAGATCGAGCTGTCCTCCGCGACGCAGACCGAGATCAACCTGCCCTTCATCACGGCGGATGCCTCGGGCCCGAAGCACCTCACCATGAAGCTCACCCGCGCCAAGTTCGAGGCGCTGGTGGACGACCTGATCCAGCGCACCGTCGAGCCCTGCAAGAAGGCGCTCAAGGATGCGGGCCTCTCGGCCGGGCAGATCGACGAGGTCGTCCTCGTCGGCGGCATGACCCGCATGCCCAAGGTCCAGGAAGTGGTGAAGCAGTTCTTCGGCAAGGAGCCCCACAAGGGCGTCAACCCGGATGAGGTGGTCGCCATCGGCGCCGCGATCCAGGCGGGCGTGCTCCAGGGCGACGTCAAGGACGTGCTGCTGCTCGACGTGACCCCGCTCTCGCTCGGCATCGAGACGCTGGGCGGCGTGTTCACGCGCCTGATCGACCGCAACACCACCATCCCGACGAAGAAGAGCCAGACCTTCTCGACCGCCGAGGACGGCCAGACCGCGGTGACGATCCGCGTCTTCCAGGGCGAGCGCGAGATGGCCGCGGACAACAAGATCCTCGGCCAGTTCGATCTCGTCGGCATTCCCCCGGCGCCGCGCGGCGTGCCGCAGATCGAGGTCGCCTTCGACATCGACGCCAACGGCCTCGTCAACGTGTCGGCCAAGGACAAGGGCACCGGCAAGGAGCAGCAGATCCGCATCCAGGCTTCCGGTGGCCTTTCCGACAGCGACATCGACAAGATGGTGAAGGACGCCGAGGCCCACGCCGAGGAAGACAAGAAGCGCCGGGCCGTCGTCGAGGCGAAGAACCACGCCGAGGCGCTGGTGCATTCGACCGAGAAGGCGCTCGCCGAGCATGGCGACAAGGTCGGCGCGGCCGAGAAGGGCGCGATCGAGACCGCTCTCGCCGAGCTCAAGACCGCCATCGAGGGTGACGACGCCGAGGCGATCGCCGCCAAGACCAACGCCCTGGCGCAGGCCTCCCTCAAGCTCGGCGAGGCGATGTACGCCTCCCAGCAGGGCGGCGAGGGCGACGCCGGTGCCGCGCCGAAGGACGACGTGGTGGACGCCGAGTTCACCGAGGTCGACGACGACAAGAAGAAGTCGGCCTGACCGGTCCGCGACAATCCCGCCCCCGGAATCCGTTCCGGGGGCGGATTTCTGTACGGCAGCGCGATCTGCCGTGTGTTTCGCGCCAAGGCGCGACGGAAGCTCCCGCCGGTGCGAACAGGGCGGGTGCGTTTTCCGGCAGCTTTCCTGCGTGCCGGTTCTGACCCGTGCCGCCGCCCGCCTGCCGGTGGCGGCAGATCGCGGCGGCAAAGGAAGCGACGGCATATCGACCCATGTCCAAACGCGACTATTACGAAATCCTCGAAGTCACCCGGACCTGCAATGACGGCGAACTGAAGAGTTCGTACCGCAAGCTCGCCATGAAGTGGCATCCGGACAAGAACCCCGGCAATGACGAGGCCGAGGTCCGCTTCAAGGAAATCAGCGAGGCCTATGACTGCCTGAAGGACCCGCAGAAGCGGGCGGCCTATGACCGCTTCGGCCACGCGGCCTTCGACGGCGGCATGGGCGGCGGACCGGGCGGGCCCGGCTTCGGCGCGGACTTCGCCTCGACCTTCTCCGACATCTTCGACGACCTGTTCGGCATGGCCGGCGGCGGCGGCGGCGGACGGCGCGGCGGTGGCCGCAGCGGCGGCCGCGAGCGCGGGGCGGACCTGCGCTACAACATGGAAATCACGCTGGAGGAGGCGTTCTCCGGCAAGGACGCCACCATCCGCCTGCCCACCTCCATCACCTGCGAGACCTGCTCGGGCACCGGCGCCAAGCCCGGTACCCAGCCGACCACCTGCCGCACCTGCTCGGGGAGCGGGCGCATCCGCCAGGCGCAGGGCTTCTTCACTCTGGAGCGCACCTGCCCCTCCTGCCAGGGACGCGGCCAGGTGATCGAGGATCCCTGCCCGGCCTGCGCGGGCGCGGGACGCACCACCAAGGAGCGCACGCTTCAGGTCGCCATCCCGGCCGGCGTCGAGGACGGCACGCGCATCCGCCTCGGCAATGAGGGCGAGGCCGGCGTGCGCGGCGGGCCGCCGGGCGACCTCTACATCTTCCTGTCCATCGCGCCGCACGACTTCTTCCAGCGCGACGGGGCGGACCTGTTCTGCCGCGCGCCGATCTCGATGGTCACCGCCGCGCTAGGCGGCGCCTGCGAGGTGCCGACCATCGACGGCGAGACCACCAAGGTGAAGATCCCGGAAGGCACGCAGTCGGGCAAGCGCTTCCGCCTCAGCGGTAAGGGAATGCCGGTTCTGCGTACCCGCAACCGCGGCGACATGTATGTGCAGGTCGTCGTCGAGACGCCGCAGAACCTGACGCGACGTCAGCGTGAATTGCTGGCCGAATTCGACACCGAATGCTCGAAGGACACGCACCCCGAATCGAGTGGCTTCTTTGCCAAGGTGAAGGACTTTTTTGCCGGCGACGCCGATTAAGCCCGTGCGAACGTAATCACTGCGTCATCCGGGGGCCTTAACACGGAGCGCCAAGCTCTCTAGTGTTGCCATCGACTCATTACCGTCACGCCTGCCTGTGTCCGACCGCGGCCCCGCAACTGCTCACCGGAATAGAAGTCGCATGCTGCATCGCTCCGCCTGTTCGACGTCGAAAAAGCGTCCCGACGAGGTTCGCTTCCTCCAGTCCTGGCTGCAGAATCCGCTTCGAACCGGGGCCGTCTCGCCGTCGGGCCGGGCCCTCGCCCGCACCATGGCGAACTATGTCGACCCGCGCGAGGACGGTCCGGTGATCGAGCTCGGTCCGGGCACCGGGCCGGTGACGGCGGCGCTCATCAAGCGGGGCGTGGCGCCCGAGCGCCTGACGTTGATCGAATACAATCCCGAATTCTGCTCGCTGCTGCGCATGCGCTTCCCCGGCGTGACCGTCATTCGCGGCGATGCCTACGACATGACGAGCACGCTGGACGGCGGCCTCGACAAGCCGGCCGTGGCGGTGGTCTCCAGCCTGCCGCTGTTCACCCGGCCTGCGCCGGAGCGTTTCGACCTGCTCGAGCAGGCCTTCGGGCTGATGCGGCCGCGCGCGCCCTTCATCCAGTTCACCTACGCCGTGGTCTCGCCCGTGCCGCTGACGCCGGCGCGCTTCGAGGCGCATGTGAGCCCGCGCGTGTGGGCCAATCTCCCGCCGGCGCGGGTTTGGGTCTATCGTGCACACGAGGCTCACGCTCCGGCCCGCGAGTTGAGCGCGGCCGCCGGCTGACGCGGCCCGCCCGGCCATCGCCTCCCAACGCCGTCGGAAGGAACTCCCATGCGCGCTCCGCGTATCGTCGTCTTTGCCGGTTCGATCCGCACCGGCTCCTTCTCGGCCAGCCTTGCCGCCCTCGCGGCGAAGGAACTGGCGCTGATGGAATGCGAGCCGGTCCTGCTTTCCCTCGCCGACTATCCGATGCCGATCTATGACGGCGACCTGGAAGCCGCGCAGGGTGTGCCGGCGGCGGCGAAGCAGTTGCGCGACCAGCTCGCACAGGCCGACGGCGTGTTCATCGCGACCCCCGAATACAATGCCGGCCTGCCGCCGCTGCTCAAGAACGCCATCGACTGGGCGAGCCGCGTGCAGGGCGGCGAAGGCGACGCCTTCAAGGGTCCGGTCTACGCCATCGGCTCCTCCTCTCCGGGCGGCCTCGGCGGCTATCGCGCCTCGATGATGCTGCGCCAGACGCTGGCGCTCGGCCTCGGCTGCCTCGTGCTGGCGGAGCAGGTGATGGTCGCCGGCGCGGCGGGCGCCTTCGCCGAAAGCGGCGACCTGAAGGACGCCCGCGCGCAGGAAAGGTTGCGCGCGGTGATGTCAACGCTTATCGAGCAGGCGGCGCTGCGGGCGGGTCTGCGCGCCTGAGCCGCGGAGACATCTGCCATGAGCGCGACTTTTCCCGATCCGCGAGACCGGCTCATCATTGCCCTCGACCTGCCGTCGGTCAGCACGGCGGAAAGCATCATCGCCCGCATCGGCGACGCGGCGACCTTCTACAAGATCGGCTATGAGCTGGGTTTTGCCGGCGGCCTCGGCCTCGCGCGCGAGTTGGTCGCCGACGGCAAGAAGGTGTTCATCGACTTCAAGCTGCACGACATCGGCAACACGGTGGCGCGCGGCGTCGCCAGCCTCGCGGCGCTCGGCGCCAGCTTCGCCACCGTGCACGCCTATCCGCAGACCATGCGCGCGGCCATGGAAGGCAAGGGCGCCAGCCCGCTGCGCATCCTCGCCGTCACCGTGCTGACCTCCTATGACGAGGCCGACCTCGCCGAGGCCGGCTATGCGGGCGGTGTCGCCGCCACGGTCGCCTCCCGCGTCGCGCAGGCGCGCGAGATCGGCGTCGACGGCATCGTCTGCGCCCCGACCGATGCAGCCTCCGTGCGCACCGCGCTGGGGGCCAAGGGCGTGATCGTCACCCCCGGCGTACGGCCCGACGGCGCCGCCACCGGCGACCAGAAGCGCGTCGCCACGCCCTTCGCCGCGATCCGCGCCGGGGCCGACTATCTGGTGGTCGGCCGGCCCATCGTCGCCTCGCCCGACCCCGGCGCAAGTGCCCGGGCGGTCCAGGCCGAGATCGCCCGCGCGGTCGCCTGAACCTGCCTTTTCCCGAACACTGCAAGGAGAGAAGCACAATGGCCAAGGGCTACTGGATCAGCCGTCTCGATGTGACCGATGCCGACGGCTACAAGCCGTATCTGCAAGGCGCCGAGCCGGCGATCGCGTCCTTTGGCGGGCGCTTCCTCGTGCGCGGCGGTGAGCTTGCCGATCTGGAAGGCGTGGCGCGCTCGCGCAACGTCGTGGTCGAATTCAAGGACTATGCCACCGCTCTCGCCTGCTACAATTCGCCGGAATATCAGGCAGCCTACACCCACCGCGTCGCCTCCTCGGAAGGCGAACATCTGGTGATCGAAGGTTATGAGGGCGCCCAGCCGGCCGCGAGCGTCATCTCCGGCCCGGCCGAAGGCCCCGGCACGGCCTATTGGGTGATGCGCATCGACGTGCACGACCTCGAGACCTACAAGTCCTATGTGGCGGCCGATGCCGCCGCCATCGAGAAGTATCAGGGCTGGTTCCTGGTGCGCGGCGGACAGCACGAGGCCGTGCACGGCACCGCGCGCTTGCGCAACGTGCTCGTCGCCTTCAAGGACTACGCGACCGCCCTCGCCTGCTACCATTCGCCGGAATACCAGCAGGCGCTGTCCTTCCGCACCAAGGCCGCCGTAGCCGAGGTCATCGCCATCCACGGCGCCTGACCCGGCGGGCAGTAGGGAACCCGGCGAAGCCGGAAGCGATAACAGGGCCAGCAACCGGGCTTCCTCGGGGACGGGTGAATCGCGGCGGGCTGTGGACAAGCCGGAGGAGTCCTGCTATGTGCGCACACCTTGATCGGCTGCCCGCTGCCCCGCGAGCCTCGTGAGACGCCCGCGCCGATCGCCGGAATTCAACGTATACGCGAAAGCGAAGCACGAAGAGGAAGACACGTGCAGGTTCTCGTTCGGGACAACAACGTCGATCAGGCTCTGAAGGCGCTGAAGAAGAAGATGCAGCGCGAAGGCATTTTCCGCGAGATGAAGCTGCGCGGTCACTACGAGAAGCCGTCCGAGAAGCGCGCCCGCGAGGAGGCCGAGGCCATCCGTCGCGCCCGCAAGCTGGCTCGCAAGCGCGCCCAGCGCGAGGGTCTTCTGCCGTCCAAGCCGAAGCCGGCTGGCCGCTGAGGCCGGTTCGGGCCTTCGGGCCCGTCCGCGCAACGGCGCGGGGCCATCGACATGACGCAAGGCGCAGTGACGGAGGTCGCTGCGCTTTTTGTCGTTAGGGCTGATCGCAAACGATCCCGGCGCGGGCGCGACGAACGCGCCCTATTATATGAAATGCGGCTGGAGCCGGATCGAAACCGATATCGGCGGGCTCGACATCTTCACGCTGGAGCGCCGCTGACGCCCCACACCCAAGCCCTCACTGCCGGTTGAACGGCACCGTGTATTCACCGGCCCGGATGCGCCCGGCGAGGCGCTCGGCGAAGCTCGCGGCGGCTTCCTCGCCATAGGTGGCGACCATCGAGCGAATGGCGGTGAACAGCGCCGCCTGCGCGAGGCAGTCCTCGTCGAGGCCGTCATAGACCGCCTCGTTCCACGCCTCATCGAGATAGGCAAGCGCCGCGTGGCGCTCATCCTCATGGGCCTGATCGGCCTTGCCATCGATGTCGTGCGTTTCCGGAAGCTGGGACAAGACGGATCCTCCGCGTGCGAGCGACACGCTCCAAAAGCACCCTAGCACGTTGCGCGGGCCGTTCCCCCCAAGAATTGAAGGACGGTTAATATGCCGCGGCAAAAATGCGACAGGGCGGCACAATCATAAAGGACTGTGGCAGCAAAGCCGCCCGCTCAGTTGCTGCCGTAGCGCGCCGCGATGTCCCGCGAAAGCTTGGCGCCGGTCTCCAGATAACGCTGGCTCGCCAGTTCGGCGGAAGGCGTACAGCTCCGGTAGACCTGCCGGTAACTCTCATAGCCATTGTTGAAGGCGGCGATGAGCTGGCCGCGCCGGTCGCCGGAGGGCGCTTCCACGTCGACCAGCCCCTGCATCTCGTCGCGCCAGCGCGTGGCTTCCGCCGCACCGCACAGGGGACGAAGATAATGCAGCGCGCCGAGGATCTCGGCGAGGCGCAGGAGATCCCCCTCATAGGGCGGCGCGCCGCCTTGCGTCGTCTGCGCGGCCGCCGGCGCCACCAGACCCGGCAGCGGCCCGCCCATGACGAGGCCGAGCATCAGCACGAGGACGGACACCCGTTTACGGATGACGGGGCCCCTCATAGCGGCGTGTGTCGTAGTCGCAGGCGTCATGGCCGCTGTGGTGCGCCGCGTGGGCGCGGGCGTCAAGGCCCAGGTCACAACGCCTCCGGCCCCTCGGCGGCAAGCGCGACGAGCCATGCCGCATCGACGATGCCCTGAAGACCGGGCGTCGTGGCGTCCGGCAGCGCCTGCGGATCGAACCAGCTGACCTCCGCGGCCTCCGGGCCGGTTGCCGGCTCACCGGACACCCAGCGTGCCGCGTGGCCGACCACCACGAAATGCGCCGCCAGCGCCCCGGCCGGATCGTGCTGGATGACGTCCAGCGCTCCGGCGACGCCGAGGATCTCGCAGGAGACGCCGACCTCCTCCATCACCTCGCGCGCGGCGGCGGCGGCGAGCGTCTCCCCCGGCTCCACCCGGCCGCCCGGCAGGCTCCACAAGCCGGGCGAAGGCTTCTGGCCGCGGCGTGCCAGCAGGACCTGTCCGTTGCGGAAGACCGCGGTGCTCGCGGCGAGAACCGGCCGGACCACCGTCGATACGGCGTGCGACATGGCGTGCCTCCAGGGAAAGGTGGGGGACGAATCGACGCCATCCTACCGGATTTCGTCGCGGCCGCCCGTTGACAGCGCCCGATTGGGGCCGCAATCGGATCGGAGATTTTCCGGCATCGGCGAGCGATGCGGAACGCGGGAGGCAAGGATGCGGAAGACGATGTCGCCCGCCGGCATGCGGCAGGTGCTCCTTGGGGCGACCCTTGCCGCCACGCTCGCGACCGCACTGGCCGCCGGCCTCCCGGCCCGTGCGCAGACCGGCACGCCGGCTCCGGGCGCGAGTGCCGACAACACCAGGCCGGACCCGATCTGCGCCAGCCATGGCCCGGGCTTCGCCCGCGTCGCCGGCACGTCCACCTGCGTGAAGATCACCGGCGGCGTCCAGAGCGACGCCTATGCGACCGGCATCTCGGGCTCGGCCCGCGTGGATCCCCTCGCGCCGGCGCTGCGGAGCAAGTAGCTCAGCGGCCGAAGGCGGCGAAATAGCGCTCGATGATACCGGCATAGATGCGGGTGAGCGCCTCGACCTCGTCGACGGGCGTCGATTCGTCCACCGCATGCATGGTGGTGCCGACGAGGCCGAATTCGACCACCGGGCAGTAATCCTTGATGAAGCGGGCGTCGGAGGTGCCGCCGGTGGTGGACAGCTCGGGCGTTCGGCCGGTGGTCGCGGTGATGGACTGCGTCACCAGATCGACGAACTCGCCCGGCGCGGTGAGGAAGCTGTCGGAGGAGCGCGCCTCGAAGGCAGGGCTGAAGCGCACGCTGTTGCCCGCTGCCGCGTTCAGGCGCCGCTCGATCTCCGCCGAGAGCGTGGCCGGCGTCCACAGATCGTTGAAGCGGATGTTGAAGCGGGCCCGCGCCTCGGCCGGAATGACGTTGAAGGCCGGATTGCCGACGTCGACCGAGACGACCTCCAGATTCGACGCTTGGAAATGCGCGGTGCCGGAATCCAGCGGCTCGGCGGTGAGCGCCGCCAGCAGCTTCACCATGCCGGGGATCGGGTTCTCGGCGAGATGCGGATAGCCGACATGGCCCTGCTTGCCATGCACCGTCAGGGTGCCGGAAAGCGAGCCGCGACGGCCGATCTTCACCATGTCGCCGAGCGTGGCGCGGCTCGATGGCTCGCCCAGCACGCAATGGTCGATGCGCTCGTCGCGGTCGGCGAGCCAGCGCAGCAGCTTTTCCGTGCCGTTGATGGCGGGACCTTCCTCGTCGCCGGTGATGAGGAAGGAGATCGAGCCCGGCAGGGCGCCGTCGCCGGCCTTGCCGTGGGCGTTTGCGAAGTCGAGGCCGGCGGCGATGAAGGCGGCGACGCCGCCCTTCATGTCCACCGCGCCGCGGCCATAGATCAACCCGCCATGAATGGCGCCCTCGAAGGGCGGAAAGCGCCAATGGGTCAGATCGCCCGGCGGCACCACGTCGGTATGGCCGGCGAAGCACAGGTTCGGCCCCTTGGTGCCGAAACGGGCGTAGAGGTTCTCCACGTCCGGCGTGTCGGGGCCGGTGAGCTTCACCCGATGGACGACGAAGCCGGCGGCGCCGAGCAGGGCTTCCAGACAGGCCAGCGCCCCGCCCTCCTCCGGCGTGACCGAAGGACAGCGGATCAGCGTCCTGAGAATATCGACCGGGTCCGCCTTCGCCGCCATCATCGGATCAGTCCCTGAGCAGATCGTTGATCGAGGTCTTGGAGCGGGTCTGCTCGTCCACGCGCTTCACGATCACCGCGCAGTAGAGCGAGGGGCCGGGCTGCCCGTTCGGCAGCGGCTTGCCGGGCAGCGCGCCGGGCACCACCACCGAATAGGCCGGGACCTCGCCGACGAACACCTCGCCGGTCGCGCGGTCGACGATCTTGGTCGTGGCGGAGATGAACACGCCCATGGAAAGCACCGAGCCCTTGCGGACGATGACGCCCTCGACGACCTCCGAACGGGCGCCGATGAAGCAGTCGTCCTCGATGATCACCGGGCCGGCCTGCAGCGGCTCCAGCACGCCGCCAATGCCGACGCCGCCCGACAGATGAACGTTCTTGCCGATCTGCGCGCAGGAGCCGACCGTCGCCCAGGTGTCGACCATGCTGCCGGAATCGACGCGGGCACCGAGATTCACGAAGGAAGGCATCAGCACGACATTCGGCGCGACATAGGCGGAGCGGCGCACGATCGCGCCCGGCACGGCGCGGAAGCCGGCGGCGCGGAACTCGGCATCACCCCAGCCCTCGAACTTGGAAGGCACCTTGTCCCACCAGTGGGCACCCCCCGGCGCGCCGGGAATGGCGGTCATGTCGTTGAGACGGAAGGACAGCAGCACCGCCTTCTTGAGCCACTGGTTGACGACCCAGTTGCCGGACGCATCCGGCTCGGCGACGCGGGCCTTGCCGGCATCGAGCAGCGCGAGGGCCTCGTTCACCGCATGGCGAATCTCGCCGCCGGTCTCGAAATTGACCTCGGCACGGTTCTCGAAGGCGTTCTCGATGGTGCTCTGAAGCTGGCTCGACATGTCACTCTCCCGCTGTCCGGCGCGTCTTGTCCGGTTGCGGGCGGCTTCTGTCAACGGCGTTGTTGAACGCGTCGCGCCCATGCACCGTCATGGCCGGGCTTGACCCGGCCATCCATGTCTTCATCGGAAAGAACAAGGCGTGGATGCCCGGGACAAGCCCGGGCATGACGTCGAACCTAGGAACCGACCCTGAGACTGTTCAGGAAGCCGGTGAGGTCGTCCGTCACCACGTCGATATGATCGCCGTCGCGGCCCTCGTGCTCCCACGCCTCGCGGTCGGCCGGGCTCACGGCGAGGCCCGGCGGCACCACCAGCACGGTGCGCATGCCGAGCTGGCGGGGGACTTCGAGGTTGCGCGCGAGATCCTCGAACATCGCCGCGCGGCCGGGATCGACGTCGTGCCGGGCGAGGAAGCCGCGATAGGCGGTCTCCTGCGGCTTGGGATGGAACTCCGCCGCCACGATGTCGTGCACGTCGGCGAAGCGGTCGGAGATGCCGAGCTTGGCCAGCACCTGCTCGGCATGACCGCGCGAGCCATTGGTGTAGACCAGCTTGCGGCCGGGCAGCGAGCCCAGCGCCTCGCCCAGCTCCGGCGCCGGATCGAGCGAGGTCAGGTCGATGGCATGGGCATTGGCGAGGAACGGGTCCGGGTCCATGCCGTGCTCGATCATCAGCCCGCGCAGCGAGGTGCCGTAGCGGCGATAATAGTCCTTCTGCAGCGCGAAGGCGTCGTCGAGCGACAGGCCGAGATAGTCGGCGATGTAGCTGCGCATGCGCATGTCGATCTGCCGCCACAGATCGAGGCCCGGCGGATAGAGCGTGTTGTCGAGATCGAAGACCCAGGTGTCGACATGCGAGAAGTCGACCGGAGCGGGCTCGATCACGCGGTTTCCGTCGGACATGGTGCGCCTCAGGGCCGGATCAGCGTGCCGGCGCCGTGGTCGGTCAGCAGTTCCAGCAGCACGGCGTGCGGCACCTTGCCGTCGAGGATGACGACGCCCTCCACGCCCTGCTCCAGCGCGTAGATGCAGGTCTCCACCTTCGGGATCATGCCGCCGGAGATGGTGCCGTCCGCGATGAGTGCCCGCGCCTGAGCGATGGTCAGCTCCTTGATCAGCTGCTTGTCACGGTCGAGCACGCCCGGCACGTCGGTGAGCAGCAGCAGGCGCTTGGCGCCGAGCGCGCCGGCGATGGCGCCGGCGAAGGTGTCGGCGTTGACGTTGAACGTGCCGCCGCCCTCGCCGGTGGCGACCGGCGCCAGCACCGGGATCAGCTCGCGGCCGAGGATCTGGTCGAGCACGGTCGTGTCCACCTTCTCCGGCTCGCCGACGAAGCCGAGATCGATCACCTGCTCGATGTTGGAATCCGGGTCGCGGACGCTGCGCGTCACCTTGGAGGCGACGACCATGTTGCCGTCCTTGCCGGACAGGCCGAGCGCCTTGCCGCCGGCCTCGTTGATGAAGCCGACGAGCGATTTGTTGATCGAGCCCGCCAGCACCATCTCGACGATCTCGACGGTGGCCTTGTCGGTGATGCGCAGGCCGGCGGCGAATTCGGACTTGATGCCGAGCTTGGCCAGCATGGCGCCGATCTGCGGACCGCCGCCATGCACCACCACAGGGTTCACGCCGGACTGCTCGAGCAGGACGATATCCTGCGCGAAATCGCGCGCCACCTGCTCGTCGCCCATGGCATGACCGCCATACTTCACCACGATGACGGCATCGTCGTAGCGCTGCATGTGCGGCAGCGCCTGCACCAGCACGCGAGCCTTGGTGTGATCGTCGATAATCTCAGCGGACATGGCAGATCCGTTCGCGCGGGCAGGAAACCGGACGGGGCCGCGGTGGCGGCCGGTTGGGGCGAGCCCTTCTAGCCGATTTCGATGACGCTTCTCAATCGCCGCATCGCCCTATCTCCTGGTCATGTCCGCGCCATGGCGGGCAGCGGTGCAAGGGCCGACTTGCGCCGCACCTCCTGTCCGGGCGCACGCCGACGTGCCATATGCTCCCGCATGAACCCGCGTTCCGCTTCCGCCCGCCCCATCGAGGCCCGCTTCGTCGAAGGCTCCACGCTGCGCCACGTCGCGGTGATGACGGCGGCCGGCTCGGTCGGCCTGGTGGCGGTGTTCGTCGTCGACCTGCTCAACCTCTTCTACATCTCGCTCCTCGGCGAGGAGGAACTGGCGGCCGCCATCGGCTATGCCGGCACGGTGATGTTCTTCACCACCTCGGTCGGCATCGGGGTGATGATCGCGGGCTCGGCGCTGGTCTCGCGGGCGGTCGGCAGCGCGCGGATGGAGGCCGGCCGGCGGCTCTCCACCTCCTCCTTCATCTATATGGCGCTGGCGACGGCGGTCATGGCCGCGGTGATGCTGCCCGTGCTCGCACCCATGCTGGCGCTGCTCGGGGCCAGCGGACGCACGCTGGAGATGGCGCGCGACTTCCTGCTCATCGTGCTGCCCTCGACCCCGCTGCTCGGCATCGGCATGGCCGCCTCCGGCACGCTGCGCGGCATCGGCGACGCGCGCCGCTCCATGTGGGTGACGCTGTCGGGCGGCCTCGCGACCGCCGTGCTCGACCCGCTGCTGATCCTGGTGCTCGGCCTCGGTGTCGAGGGCGCGGCCATCGCCTCGGTGCTGGCGCGCGTGGTCATGGCCGCCTACGGCCTGCATGCCGTGGTGCGGGTCCACCGCCTCGCCGAGCGGCCGAGCCTCGCCAGCCTCCTGCAGGATCTCGGGCCGCTCTCGGCCATTGCGGTTCCGGCGATCCTCACCAACATCGCCACCCCGGTCGGCAACGCCTACGTCACCTATGCCCTCGCCCCGCATGGCGACGCGGCGGTGGCCGCCTGGGCGGTGATCGGCCGGCTGATCCCGGTCGCCTTCGGGCCGCTCTTCGCGCTCACCGGCGCCATCGGCCCGGTGATCGGCCAGAATGTCGGCGCGCTGCGCTACGACCGGGTGCGGCAGGCGATCCGTGACAGCCTCAAGCTGACGCTCATCTATGTGCTGCTGGTCTGGCTCGTCATGGCGCTGGCGCGCGGGCCGATCGCCAGTGTCTTCGGCCTGTCGCCGGAGGGCGTCGGGCTGGTGGAGTTCTTCTGCCTCTACGCGGCGGGCAGCTATGTGTTCTTCGGTGCGCTGTTCGTCGCCAACGCCGCCTTCAACAATCTCGGCGCGCCGCTGCTCTCCACCCTGTTCAACTGGGGACGGGCGACGCTGGGCACCATTCCCTTCGTCTGGCTCGGCGGACGCTTCTACGGCGCGGAAGGGGTCATCGCCGGGCAGGCGCTCGGCTCCGTCGCCTTCGGCGTGGCCGCGCTGTTCAGCGCCTTCGCCGTGGTGCGGCGGCTCAATGCCGGCACGCTCCCGCCCGCCCCCGCGCCCCAGCTCGCGGGCGCCGAGCTGCCGCCGTTCTCCCGTGGCGAGGACGCGCCGGCGATCGAGTCCGCTCCCGCCGACCCCCGCCGCGGATAGGGCCTCGCCGTCCCCGCTTTTCGCGATGCCACTTCCCTCTCCGTGAGGAGAACGGATAGAGTACGCGCATGAGCGAACCCGCCCTCGTCCTGCCCCCCGACGGCCGCCAGTCGGAGACCGCACGCGCCATCCAGCGCGGGGCGATGCGCTATCTGGCGGCACGCGGGCTGGTCGGCGTGCCGGAATTCTCGCTCGCCTCCGGGCGACGCGCCGACATCGCCGCCATCGACCTGCGCGGCGAGGTGTGGGTGGTGGAGATCAAGTCGTCGGTGATCGATTTCCGCACCGACCATAAATGGACCGATTACCGGCTCCATTGCGACCGGCTGTTCTTCGCCGTCGGCCCGGATTTTCCGCTCGACATCCTGCCCGAGGACGCCGGCATCATTGTCGCCGACCCGTTTGGCGCCGGGCTGATCCGCGAGGCGCCCCATCACCCCATGCCGGGCGCCACCCGCAAGGCGCTCACCCTGCGCTTCGCCCGCGCCGCCGCCGGTCGGCTGATGGGGCTGATGGACCCCGAGGCGCTGCGCGGCATAGAGCTTTGACGCTTTCCCCCGGATCGCCCATCCGGGCGACGGAAACCGCGTCATGGCAAAACAGTGAGGGGATAACCGGCCTCAACGCTTGAAACCCGGCCCCCGCCTTGCCAGCGTCGCCCACATGGATGCGTCAGTGAACAAGACCGAGCCCGGCGAGGCCACCACCGCGCGCGCCGCAGCCAAGGCGGCCGGCGACGCCGAGCGCGTCACCCCGATGATGGCGCAATACATCGAGATCAAGACCGCCAATCCCGGCAGTCTGCTGTTCTACCGGATGGGCGATTTCTACGAGCTGTTCTTCGACGACGCCGAGGTCGCCTCGCGCACCCTCGGCATCGTGCTCACCAAGCGCGGCAAGCATCAGGGCGAGGACATCCCGATGTGCGGCGTGCCGGTGGAGCGCGCCGAGGAATATCTCAACAAGCTCATCGCGGCGGGCCACCGCGTGGCGGTCTGCGAGCAGATCGAGGACCCCGCCGAGGCGAAGAAGCGCGGCCCGAAGAGCGTGGTGAAGCGCGACGTCATCCGCCTGGTCACGCCGGGCACGCTGACCGAGGACGCGCTGCTCGACGCGCGGCGCGAGAACGTGCTCGCCGCCGTGGCACGGGTGCGCGGCGGCGATGGCGAGGACGGTTATGTCTATGCCCTCGCCTTCGCCGACATCTCCACCGGCTCCTTCCGCGTCGCCGAGACCGACGCGCTGCGGCTTGCCGCCGACCTCGCCCGCATCGAGCCGGCCGAGCTGCTGGTCGCCGACGCGATCTATGACGAGCCGGCCTTCCGGCCGCTCTGGCGCGCCCTGCCGGCCGTGACGCCGCTGCCGAAGGAGAGCTTCGACGGCTCGACCGCCGAGCGGCGCATCGCCGGCTTCTTCCAGGTGGCGACGCTCGATTCCTTCGGCACCTTCTCGCGCGCCGAGCTCACCGCCGCCGCCGGCGTCGTCGCCTATATCGAGCGCACCCAGCTCGGCGCCCGCCCGCCTTTGAGCCGGCCGCAGCGCGAATCCTCCGCCGATGCGATGGTGATCGACCCGGCGACGCGGGCGAACCTCGAAATCCTGCGCACCACCACCGGCGACCGGGCAGGGAGCCTGTGCGCCTCGGTCGACCGCACCGTCACCTCGGCCGGCGCGCGCCTGCTCGCCCGGCGCCTCGCCGAGCCGCTGACGGACGCCGCCCGCATCGCCGGACGGCTCGACGCGGTGGAGCACCTCGTCGACGAGACGGCGCTACGCGCGCAGCTGCGCGAGCGCCTCGCCGGTGCGCCGGACCTCGCCCGCGCCCTCTCGCGCGTCGCGCTCGGCCGTTCCGGCCCGCGCGACCTCGCCGCCATCGGCCGCGGCCTGACCGAGGGCGCCGCGATCGCCGCCCTCATCGCCGCCTCGCCCGCGCCCGAGGAACTGGCGCGGGCGGCGGAGGTGCTCGGCGGTGTCGACCCGACCCTGGCAGCCGCGCTCGCCGCCGCGCTGGACGACGACTTGCCGCTCAACCGCCGCGACGGCGGCTTCACCCGGCCCGGCTATTCCGACGAGCTCGACGCGACGCGCGCCATGCGCGACGAGAGCCGGCGCGTGGTCGCGGCGCTGGAGCGGCGCTATGTCGAGGAGACCGGCGTCCGCGCGCTGAAGATCCGGCACAACGCGGTGCTCGGCTATTATGTCGAGGTCAGCCAGCAGAACGCCGACCGGCTGCGCGAGCCGCCCTTCGATGTCGTCTTCGTGCACCGGCAGACCATGGCGGGCGCGATGCGCTTCACCTCGACGGAGCTCGCCGAGCTGGAAGCCAAGATCGCCAGCGCCGGCGAGCGCGCGCTCGCCCTGGAGCAGCGCATCTTCGACGAGCTCGCCGCCGCCGTGCTCACTCATTCGGAAGCCATCCGCGCCTGCGCCGAGGCGCTCGCCGTGATCGACGTCACCGCCGGTCTCGCCAAGCTCGCCGTGGACGAAGCGCATGTGCGCCCGGACGTGCATGACGGGCTCGACTTCCTCATCGAGGGCGGCCGTCATCCGGTGGTCGAGCAGGCGCTGCGGCGCGACGGCGGGCCGTTCGTGGCCAATGACTGCGAACTCTCGCCGCCGGAAAATGCGAAGTCGGGGCGCATCTGGCTGGTCACCGGCCCGAACATGGCGGGCAAGTCGACCTTCCTGCGCCAGAACGCGCTGATCGCCATCCTCGCCCAGGCCGGCGCCTTCGTGCCGGCGCGGGCCGCCCGGATCGGTGTCGTCGACCGCCTCTTCTCGCGGGTGGGCGCAGCGGACGACCTCGCGCGCGGCCGCTCGACCTTCATGGTCGAGATGGTCGAGACCGCCGCCATCCTCAACCAGGCGACGGAGCGCTCGCTCGTCATCCTCGACGAGATCGGACGCGGCACCGCGACCTTCGACGGCCTCTCCATCGCCTGGGCGAGCCTCGAGCACCTGCACGAGGTGAACCGCTGCCGCGGCCTGTTCGCCACCCATTTCCACGAGCTGACCGCCCTCTCCCAGCGCCTCGGCCGCCTCGTCAACGCGACGGTGAAGGTGAAGGAATGGGAAGGCGAGGTGATCTTCCTGCACGAGGTGGTGCCGGGGGCGGCGGACCGTTCCTACGGCATCCAGGTGGCCAAGCTCGCCGGCCTGCCGCCGGCGGTGGTGGAGCGCGCCCGCGCCGTGCTGACCGAGCTGGAAAGCGCCGACCGCGCGGCGCCCGCCCAGCGCATCCTCGACGATTTGCCGCTCTTCGCCGCCCTCAACCGTGCCCCACCACCGGAACCAGCCGCCAAGGCCGACCC
Source organism: Starkeya nomas (assembly GCF_902703545.1). Classification (NCBI taxonomy): domain Bacteria; kingdom Pseudomonadati; phylum Pseudomonadota; class Alphaproteobacteria; order Hyphomicrobiales; family Xanthobacteraceae; genus Starkeya; species Starkeya nomas. The sequence goes on along the minus strand of NZ_CACSAS010000001.1, from coordinate 4,238,944 downwards.
GGCGGCGGAGGCGGTGAAAAGCGCGCTGAACGGCCTCGATCCCGACGAGATGACCCCGCGCGAGGCGCTCGACGCGCTGTACCGGCTGAAGGCGGCGGCGCGGGGCGGGTAAACCCTAGCACGGTAGGGCGTGGATGCCCGGGTCAAGCCCGGGCATGACGGGCAGCATCGTCCGTGATCTTGCGCTCCCGTGGCGATCCGGGTTTGCGCTCTGCATTCCAACCCAAAGTAACGTCATCCCCGGGCTTGACCCGGGGATCCAGCTTACGCCTCAGCGGGCGATCTCGTCGTAGAGGTCGCGCCACGCCGGGTTGCCATTGAGGATAAGCGCGACCTTCCATGCGCGCGACCAGTGTTTAACGGTCTTCTCGCGCTGGATGGCGGTCGCGATGTCGTCGAAGCGTTCGAGATGAACGAGGGTTTTCAGGCCGTATCGCGCGGTGAAGCCGTCGGCCAGACCTTCGCGGTGCTCGAAGACGCGCCGGACGATGTCCGAGGTTACGCCGACATAGAGGGCGCCGTTCGGCCGGTTGGTGAGGATGTAGACGAAGCCGCCCCGCATGCGGGAAACGTCAGGGACGTGGATGCCCGGGTCAAGCCCGGGCATGACGGTGTGGCGCGGACAGGGCGTCATTCCGGCCGGCCTTACCTCCGGCGAAATGACGCCTCTCTACCGGCTCACGCCTGGCTTGCCACCTGCGTCCTGAGCGCGGCCTGCGCCGCCGCGAGGCGGGCGATCGGCACGCGGAAGGGCGAGCAGGACACGTAGTCGAGGCCCACTTCCTCGCAGAAGGCGACGGAAGCCGGGTCGCCGCCATGCTCGCCGCAGATGCCGAGCTTGAGCTTCGGGCGCACCGCCCGGCCACGCTCGGTGGCGATCTTCACCAGCTCGCCGACGCCATCGGTGTCGATCGAGACGAACGGATCCACCTCGAAGATGCCCTTGGCGATGTAGGTGCCGAGGAAGGTGCCGGCGTCGTCGCGCGAGATGCCGTAGGTCGTCTGGGTGAGATCGTTGGTGCCGTAGGAGAAGAACTCCGCCGTCTCGGCGATCTCGCCGGCCTTCAGCGCCGCGCGCGGCAGCTCGATCATGGTGCCGACCTGATAGTTCAGCTTGGCGCCGGTCTCGGCCTCGACCTTCTTCGCCACCGCGTCGATGTCGGCCTTGATGAGGTCGAACTCCTTCTTGCCGGTGATCAGCGGCACCATCACCTCCGGCACCACCGGCTTGCCGGTGGTCTTCTCGGCGGCGACCGCCGCCTCGAAGATGGCGCGCGCCTGCATCTCGGCGATCTCCGGGAAGGCGATGGCGAGACGACAGCCGCGGAAGCCGAGCATCGGGTTGAACTCGTCGAACTCGCGCTTGCGCGCCGCGAGCTTGGCGGCGCTGACGCCAAGGCCCTCGGCCACTTCCGCGATCTCCGCGTCGGTGTGCGGCAGGAATTCGTGCAGCGGCGGATCGAGCAGGCGGATCGTGACGGGCAGGCCGTCCATGATCTCGAACAGCTCCTGGAAGTCCGCACGCTGGGCGGCGAGCAGCTTGGCCAGCGCCGCGCGGCGGCCCTTCTCGTCGTCCGCGAGGATCATTTCGCGCACGGAACGGATGCGGTCGCCGTCGAAGAACATGTGCTCGGTGCGCGACAGGCCGATGCCCTCGGCGCCGAAGTTCTTGGCGGTGCGGGCATCGAGCGGGGTCTCGGCATTGGCGCGCACCTTGAGGCGGCGCACGCCGTCCGCCCAGCCCATCAGCGTGGCGAACTCGCCCGACAGTTCCGGCTGGAGGGTCGGCACCGCGCCGGCGATCACCTGCCCGGTGGCGCCGTCGATGGTGAGGATCTCGCCCTTCTTCAGCGTCACCCCGCCCGAGGTCAGCGTGCCCGCCGCATAGTCGACGCGGATCGTGCCGGCGCCGCAGACGCAGGGCTTGCCCATGCCGCGCGCCACCACCGCCGCGTGCGAGGTCATGCCGCCGCGCGTGGTGAGAATCCCTTGCGCGGCGTGCATGCCGTGGATGTCCTCCGGCGAGGTCTCGATGCGCACGAGGATGACCTTGCGGCCCTGCGACTTCAGCAGTTCGGCATCGTCGGCCGAGAACACGATCTCGCCGGACGCCGCGCCGGGCGAGGCCGGAAGCCCGGTGCCGATCACCTTCTTCTCGGCCTTGGGGTCGAGCATCGGGTGCAGGAGCTGGTCGAGCGCCGCCGGATCGACGCGGGCGATCGCCTCCTCGCGGGTGATCACGCCGTCATTGGCGAGCTCCACCGCGATGCGCAGCGAGGCCTTGGCGGTGCGCTTGCCCGAGCGGGTCTGCAGCATCCACAGCTTGCCGCGCTCGACGGTGAATTCGAGGTCCTGCATGTCGCGGTAATGCGCTTCCAGCACGTTCGCGGTGCGCTGGAACTCCGTGAACACCTCCGGCAGCGCCTTTTCCATGGACGGCTTGTCGGAGCCGGCCTCGATGCGCGCGGCCTCGGTGATGTTCTGCGGCGTGCGGATACCCGCCACCACGTCCTCGCCCTGGGCGTTGATCAGGAACTCGCCATAGAGCGCGTTCTCGCCGGTGGACGGGTTGCGGGTGAAGGCGACGCCGGTGGCGGAGGTCTCGCCCATATTGCCGAACACCATGGCCTGCACGTTCACCGCCGTGCCCCAGCTCTCGGGGATCGTGTGCAGCCGGCGATAGACGATGGCGCGCTGGTTCATCCACGAGCCGAACACCGCGCCGATGGCGCCCCAGAGCTGGTCGTGCGGGTCCTGCGGGAAGGGGCGGCCGAGCTCGTGCTCGACCAGCGCCTTGTAGCGCTTGACGATCTCCTTCCAGTCGTCGGCGGAGAGATCGGTGTCGAGGTTGAGGCCGTGGTCGGCCTTGTAGCCGTCCAGCACCTCCTCGAAGTGATGATGCGGGAAGTCCAGAACCACGTTCGAGTACATCTGGATGAAGCGGCGATAGCTGTCATAGGCGAAGCGGGCGTCGCCGGAGGACGCGGCGAGCGCCTCGACGGTGACGTCGTTCAGGCCGAGATTGAGCACGGTGTCCATCATGCCCGGCATCGAGGCCCGGGCGCCGGAACGCACCGAGACGAGCAGCGGGTTGGCGGGGTCGCCGAAGGTACGGCCGGCGAGCGCGCCGACATGGCGAAGCGCAGCGTCGACCTGCGCCTTCAACTCATCCGGGTAGGCATTGCCATGGGAATAGTAATAGGTGCAAACCTCGGTGGAGATGGTAAAGCCCGGCGGGACCGGGAGCCCGAGATTGGACATTTCAGCGAGGTTCGCGCCCTTGCCGCCGAGAAGGTTGCGCATGTCCGCCGCACCTTCCGCAGTGCCGTCGCCGAAGGTGTAGACCCATTTCGTCATTTCGGAAGCCCCGTTGGGGATGAAGCCGGGACGGCCTCATCGCCGTGATGGAAATTCAGCCATGGCTGAATATTACGCACCGACAAAGGGTTGGGCCGGATTACGACATTTACTCCGCGCCTTTTCCCGGAAGATGATCTAGCGTCTTGAGGTCTTTCCTTCAATCCATCATTCGCAGTGCATCATAAACTTTGTGCCCTGCACCGATAGTAGGGGAAGGCGGCCAATTGCCGCCGCCGGACGGTTCAGGCAGGCTCCTGCCGCCGGCAACCCACTTACAGCCCAGGGACTTTCCATGATTGGCACACTGAACCGACTGGCGCCCCACGCCTTGAGCCTTCTGCGCATCGCCGCCGCCCTGCTGGTGCTCCAGCACGGCACGACGAAGATCCTCGGCTTCCCGGCCACGCAGATGACCGGCGTGGACCTGACCACCCCGCCGGGGATCGCCGGCATCATCGAGCTGGTCGGCGGCCTGCTGCTGCTGATCGGGCTGTTCTCCCGCGCGACCGCCTTCATCCTGTCCGGCATGACGGCAGTGGCCTATTTCCTGGTCCACGCGCCGCAGAGCTTCTTCCCGATCCTCAATGGCGGCGAGCTGGCGGCGCTGTACTGCTTCGTCTTCTTCTACCTCACCTTTTCCGGCCCCGGCCCGTGGAGCGTCGATGCGCTGCGCGGCTCCACCGACGCATAGTCCTCCTGCTGCCGAGACGATGCCCGGGCACGTCCCGGGCATCCGCCTGCCTGGGCGACCGGGGCCCGCTACATCGGCATGCCGCCGCTGCGGCCGAGCAGGCCCATGACGCCGATGAAGATCAGGTAGATCGCGACGATGTAGTTGAGCAGGCGCGGCATCACCAGGATGAGGATGCCGGCGATCAGCGCGACGACCGGCTGGACCGCGATGATGTTCATGTCCATCTTGTCACTCCACGAAGCGGCAGTGCCCTAAGCAGACCGGCCGCGGGATGGTTCCCGCGCCGATCCGCCGCACAGCTTCATGGTACCGCCCCGGCAGCCGGGACGGAAAGGGCTCAGCCCTCGATACGGTCGAAGTCCGCGATGGTGCGGGTCGCCGTGCGGATATCGGCGAGCAGGCGCAGCCGGTTGGCGCGCAGCGCCTTGTCCTCGGCGTTCACCGTCACCTTCTCGAAGAAGGCGTCGACCGGCGCGCGCAGGCCCGCCATCAGCGCCATCGCGCCCTCGAAATCCTCCGCCGCCAGCGCCGTCTCGATCTTCGGGCCGAGCGCGGCGATCGCCTCGGCGAGAGCGCGTTCCTCCGGCTCGTGCAGCAGCACCAGATCGACGCCGCCATCATAGGAGACGCCGTCCTTCTTCTCTTCGATGCGCAGGATGTTCGCCGCGCGCTTGGCGCCGGCGAGCAGGTTGCGGCCGTCATCCGTGCTGAGGAAACGCCCGAGCGCCTCGACCCGCTTCACGACCAGCAGGAGGTCGTCCTGGTCGGGAAGCGCAAACACCGCGTCCACGAGGTCGTGGCGGGCGCCCTGTTCGCGCAGATGCACCTTCAGGCGGTCGGCGAAGAAGGCGAGGAGGTCGGGCTCGACGAATTCCGACAGCTTCAGCCGGAGACCGTTGTCGAGCACGATGCGCACCACGCCCAGCGCCGCCCGGCGCAGCGCGTAGGGGTCCTTCGAGCCGGTCGGCTTCTCGTCGATGGACCAGAAGCCGGTGAGCGTGTCGAGCTTATCGGCCAGCGCCACGGCGACGGAGACCGGCGCGGCCGGCACGCGGTCGCCCGGGCCCTGCGGCTTGTAGTGCTCCTCCGCCGCGAGGGCGATCTCTTCCGGCAGACCCTCGAGGCGGGCGTAGTACTTGCCCATCAGGCCCTGCACCTCGGGGAACTCGCCGACGACTTCCGTGCGCAGGTCGCTCTTGGCGTAGAGCGCCGCCTGCTCGGCCAGCCCGGGAGAGGCACCCACGAGCGGCGCCAGCGCCTTGGCCAGCGCGGCGATGCGCTCGATGCGCTCGAACTGCGAGCCGAGCTTCTCGTGGAAGGTGACGTTGCCGAACTTCGCCAGCCGCTCGGCCAGCGGCACGGTAGCGTTGGTCCTGCGGTCGGTGTCCCAGAAGAACTTGGCGTCCGACAGGCGCGCGCGGATGACGCGCTCATTGCCGGCGACGATGGCCCTGCCGCCGTCGCTCGCCTTGAGGTTCGAGACGAGGATGAAGCGGTTGGCGAGGCGCCCGGTCTTCGGGTCCTTCAGCACGAAGCATTTCTGGTTGATGCGGATGGTGGCGCGGATCACCTCGTCCGGCACATCGAGAAAGCCCGCGTCGAACGAGCCCATCAGCACCACCGGCCATTCCACGAGACCGGCGATCTCGTCGAGCAGCCCCTCGTCCTCGACCAGCTCCAGCCCCTGCGCGAGGGCGAGGTCCTTGGCGTCGGCGAGGATGATGTCCTTGCGGCGCTCGCGGTCGGCGACGACGAAGGCCGCTTCCAGCTTGGTCATCCAGTCGTCCAGCCGGCGCACCCGGATCTCGCCCGACGAGAGGAAGCGGTGGCCGCGCGTGGTGTCGCCGGATTTCAGCCCGTCGACCTCGAAGCGGACCACCTCCGGCTCCTCGGTCTCCGGCCCGAAGGTGCAGAGGATGGATTGCAGCGGGCGGACCCAGCGCAGCGTGCCGGAGCCCCAGCGCATCGACTTCGGCCAGGGGAAGGCGCGGATGATCTCCGGGACGATCTCGGCGATCACCTCCGGCGTGGTGCGGCCGTGCTTGTGGATGCGCGCGACGTAGAATTCGCCCTTCTTCGGGTCGCTCTCGATGGTCGCCTGCTCGATGGTATCGAGGCCCGCCGCCTTGAGGAAGCCCTGGATCGCCGCCTCCGGCGCGCCGACGCGCGGCCCCTTGCGCTCCTCGTGGGTGTCCGGCTGGTGGGCCGGCAGGCCATGTACCGCCAGCGCCAGCCGGCGCGGGGTGACGAAGGCCTTGGCGCCCTCATAGACGAGCCCCCGATCGACCAGCGCGTCGGTGACGAGCTTCCTCAGATTCTCCGCGGCCCCGGCCTGCATGCGGGCGGGAATTTCTTCGCAGAACAGTTCGAGCAGAAGATCGGGCATGGCCACGTCGATTGGTTCGGGGATCATCGGGTGCGGGGCCGCTCTAGCATGCGGCACCACGCGAAGGGAGGGCGCCGCGCTCAGGCGGCCGGCGCTCAGGTCGCCGGGGTGCCTCCGGCGGCCGTGGCGAGCCACGCCGCGCCGCAGGCCTTGGCAAGCTCGCGCACACGCAGGATGTAGCTCTGGCGCTCGGTGACGGAGATCACGCCGCGCGCGTCGAGCAGGTTGAAGACGTGGCTCGCCTTGATGCACTGGTCATAGGCCGGCTGCGCCATCAGGTGGCGCTTGCGGTCGTCGCTCCAGCCGGCTTCGAGGTACTTCGCCGCGGCGCTCTCGGCCATGCGGAACTGATCGAACAGCATCTGCGTGTCGGCGTGCTCGAAATTGTGCCGGGAATATTCCTGCTCGGCCTGCAGGAACACGTCGCCATAGGTGACCTTCTCGGCCCCCTCGCGGCCGTTGAAGTTGAGGTCGTAGACGTTCTCGACCCCCTGCACATACATGGCGAGGCGCTCGAGGCCGTAGGTCAGCTCGCCGGAGACCGGCGCGCATTCGAAGCCGGCCACCTGCTGGAAATAGGTGAACTGCGAGACCTCCATGCCGTCGCACCAGCACTCCCAGCCCAGCCCCCAGGCGCCGAGCGTCGGGCTCTCCCAGTCGTCCTCGACGAAGCGCACATCGTGGAGGCGCAGATCGATGCCGATGGCCTCCAGCGAGGCGAGGTAGAGATCCTGCAGGTTGGCGGGCGAAGGCTTCAGGATCACCTGATACTGGTAATAGTGCTGCAGCCGGTTCGGATTCTCGCCGTAGCGCCCGTCCTTCGGGCGGCGCGAGGGCTGCACATAGGCCGCCTTCCACGACAGCGGCCCGAGAGCCCGCAGCGTGGTCGCCGGATGGAAGGTGCCGGCGCCGACCTCCATGTCGTAGGGCTGGAGCACGACGCAGCCCTTGTCCGCCCAGAAGGCATGGAGCGCGAGGATGAGCCCCTGGAACGACTTGTCGGGGCGCATATGGGGCGGCAGGGCGGGATCGATCATCGGAAATGGCCGGCGGTTGGCTTGGGAAAGGCGGCGCAACCTAGGCTGCGCAAGGCATTCGATCAAGGTGGCGTGTCAGGGACCCGTCCCTCGGTTCCCGCCCTCGCCAAAACCGACTAAGTATCGCGCATGAGCGACCTGAGCGGCGAATCGCCGACCTCCAACGCCCCCGACTGGACCGTCTCGGAACTCTCCGGCGCGCTGAAGCGCACGGTGGAGGATGCCTTCGGCCATGTCAGGGTACGCGGCGAGATTTCCGGCTATCGCGGCCCGCACTCGTCGGGCCATGCCTATTTCAGCCTGAAGGACCAGAATGCCCGCCTCGACGCCGTGGTGTGGAAGGGCGTGTTCTCGCGGCTGAAGGTGCGGCCCGAGGAAGGGCTGGAAGTGGTCGCCATCGGCCGCATCACCACCTTCCCCGGCAAGTCCTCCTACCAGATCGTCATCGAGCAGCTCGAATTCGCCGGCGCCGGCGCGATCATGGCGATGCTGGAGGAGAGGAAGCGCCGGCTCGCCGCCGAGGGCCTGTTCGCGGGCGAGCGCAAGCGCCGCCCGCCCTTCCTGCCGCGCGTCATCGGCGTCGTCACCTCGCCGACCGGCGCGGTGATCCGCGACATCCTCCACCGCCTGTCCGACCGTTTCCCGCGCCACGTGCTGGTCTGGCCGGTGCGCGTGCAGGGCGACACCTGCGGGGCGGAGGTCACCGCGGCCATACGCGGCTTCAACGACCTCCCGCCCGGCGGGCCGATCCCGCGCCCGGACGTGCTGATTGTCGCGCGCGGCGGCGGCTCGCTGGAAGACCTGCTCGGCTTCTCCGAGGAAAGCGTCGTGCGGGCCGCGGCGGAAAGCGGGATCCCGCTCATCTCCGCCGTCGGCCACGAGACCGACGTGACGCTGATCGACTTCGCCGCCGATGTGCGCGCGCCCACCCCCACTGCCGCCGCCGAGATGGCGGTGCCGGTCCGCGCCGATCTGATCGCCGAGGTGGCGGGGCTGCACGCCCGGCTGCGGGCCAGCTTCGCGCGCGGCCTCGACCGGCGCACCGTCGACCTCAGGTCGCTGGCGCGCCTGCTGCCGAGCGCCGACACGCTGCTCGCGGTGCCCCGCCAGCGGGTCGACATCGCCGGCCAGCGCCTGCCGCGCGCGCTGAAGGCCAATGCGGCGGCGCACCGGCTGGCGCTCACCCGCGCCGAGGGTCGCCTCGCGCCGCAGCGCCTCGCCGTGCTGGTGGAGCGTCGGCGCGAGCGCTACGAGCTGTTCGCCGGGCGGCTCTCCAGCGCGCTGCGGGCCAATGCCAGCGCCCATCGCGAACGGATCGACCGCGCCCGCGAGCGGGTGAACGGCTTGCACGCCCGCCTCGCCCCGTGCCTGCGCCGGGCGCAGGACGAACGACGGCGCCGGCTGCGCTCCGTCGAGCAGCTCATGCAGGCCCTCTCCTACAAGGGCGTGCTCGCGCGCGGCTACGCGCTGGTGCGCAACGCCGACGGCGAACCCGTGCACGAAGCGGCGGGCCTCGGTGCCGGCGACGCGCTGGAGATCGAATTCCGCGACGGCCGCGTCGCCGTGCTGACGACAGGCAGCGGCCCCGACGCCCCCTCCTCGCCGCCGCGCGCCGGCCGCAAGCCCCCAAGGGCGCGCGGTTCCTCGCGGGGCTCCTCTCCCTTGCCGGACGAGGATGCCCAACCCACCTTATTCGGCAACTGACCGCGCCGCCGTTCCTATCGCCCTTGTGCGGGCTTGCCGGGAGCGGGTACGGGTCTTTATTGTCCAACCAACCGATCAAGCAGGATGAGCGGGACCATGAACCGCTTCGAACGTTTCTCCGCCTCGGGTGAAGCCGAGGTCCGCTATCTCGACGGCGACTTCCGCGTCGTGCGTCCGGGCACCTTCGTGCGCTGTGCGGTGACCGGCGAGCCGATTCCGCTCGACGAGCTGCGCTACTGGAATGTCGATCTCCAGGAAGCCTATGCGACCCCGCAGGCGGTGCTGGCGCGGCTCCACCCGGAGCGCGTGCGCCCGCGCTGAGCCTCAGCCGCCAAGCCCGGCGAGCATGCGCTCCAGCGCCTTGGCGCTCTGCGGCTCCAGCGCCATGCGCACCGGCAGCACGTCCGATACGTCGAGCAGATGCTGGCCGATCTCGCTGCCGGCGAGCCGCGTCGCATCCTTCTCCGTGGTGACGAGCAGGAGGTCGTTGTCCTCCGCCAGCGCCCGCAGCTCCTCCACCTCCGCCGCCGTGTAGACGTGATGGTCCGGGAAGGCGCGCGTCATCGCCGGCAGCACGCCGAGCGCGCGCAGCGTCTCGAAGAACTTCGCCGGCCGGCCGATGCCGGCATAGGCCAGCACCCGCTTGCCGAACAGCCGCGCCACCGCCTGCGCCTCCGGGGCGAGGCGGCCGCGCAGCACCACAGTGCCGGCGGCGTAGCCGTCGCGCGCCACGCGCTCGCCCGGCGCGCCCTCGCCGATGACCAGAAGCGCCTGCGCCTGTTCGAGCTGCGGCGCCAGCGGCGCGCGCAGCGGCCCGGCCGGCAGGCACAGACCGTTGCCGACGCCGACCCCGGCATCGACCACGAGGATGGACAGCGCCTTGGCGAGGCCGGGGCTCTGGAAGCCGTCATCCATGATCAGGACGTCGGCGCCGGCCTGCGCGGCCGCCTGCGCGCCCGCCTGCCGGTCGCGGGCGACGAAGGTCGGAACGGCGCGGGCGTGCAGCAGCGGCTCGTCGCCCACATCGTCGGCGCTGTGCAGCAGCGGATCGACCCGGATCGGCCCCTTGAGCCGCCCGCCATAGCCGCGCGAGAGCACGGCCGGCTTGAGCCCGCGCATGGTGAGCCGGCGGGCGATCTCGATCACCGTCGGCGTCTTGCCGGCGCCGCCGACCGTGGGATTGCCGACGCAGATGACCGGCAGCCCGACCTCGGTGCCAGGCCGGCGCATGCGCGCCAGCGTGGCCGCGCCGATCAGCGCACCCAGCGGCGACAGCAGCTTCGCCATCGTGCTGCGCTCCCGTCGCCACCAGAAATCCGGCGCTTCCATCGCGGTCAGTGCCTCTCGAGCCTTATCTGCACAAGATAGGGATCGATGGCCGCAAGGGTACGGTCGAGCGCGCCACCGAAACTCTCGATCGTCGCCTGCCCCGCCGCGATCATGCGCTGGCGGGAGGCGGTGTCGGCAAGGAGCATGAAGGCATTGGCGGCCAGCGAGCGCGCATCCGTCACCGCCAGCGCGCCCCCCTCCGCGTCGAGGCGGGAATAGATCTCGCTGAAATTGGTGACGTGCGGGCCATGCAGGATGGCGGTGTCGAGCTTGATCGGCTCGATCGGATTCTGCCCGCCCTTGCGCGCCAGCGAGCCACCGAGCAGCGCGACCGGGCCGAGCCGGTAGAACAGGCCGAGCTCGCCGATCGTGTCGGCGATGTAGAGGCTGGTGCCCCTGTCCGGCAGGTAGCCGTCGCTGCGCAGCACCGCCGGGCAGCTCGCCTCCGTCGCCAGCTCCACCACCGCGCGGCCGCGCTCGGGATGGCGCGGCGCGATGATGGTGAGGAGGTCCGGCAGTTCCTTAGCGAGCCGCTGGTGCGCCTCGATGATGATCTCCTCCTCGCCCGGATGGGTCGAGGCGGCGACGAACACTTCGCGCCCGGCGGAAGCGGTGCGCAGCGCGTCGAAGGCGGCGAGGTCCACCGGCGGCGGCGGCGCGTCGAATTTCAGGTTGCCGGTGACGGCGACGCGCGGCGCGCCGAGCTGCTTCAGCCGCTCGCCATCGTCCGGCCCCTGGGCGAGGCACAGGTCCACCCTCGACAGCAGCGCGGCGACGCTGCCACCGATGCGCTGCCAGCTCGCGAAGGATTTGGGCGACATGCGCGCATTGACCAGCACCAGCGGCGTGCCGCGCGCATTCACCTCGACGATGAGGTTCGGCCAGAGCTCGGATTCCACCAGCAGCACGAGGTCCGGCCGCCAGTGCCGGAGGAAGCGGCGCAGGAACAGCGGCGAATCGAGCGGCACGAACTGGTGCGGCACGTCCGGCGGCAGGCGCGTGCGGGCGAGCCGCGCCGAGGTCAGCGTGCCGGAGGTGAACAGCACCTGAAATCCCCGCGCGCGCAACCGGTCGACCAGCGGCAGCACCGCGATCATCTCGCCGACGCTGGCGCCGTGCAGCCAGACCAGCGGGCCGCGCGGGCGGGCCGCGCTCGCCCGGCCATAGCGCTCGCGCAACCGGGCGGGATCTTCCTTGCCGCGCTTCACCCGGCGCGCCAGCAGCAGCCCGATGAAGGGCGTCGCCAGCCAGGTCGCCGCGCGATAGAGGCGGATGAGGAAGGTGGAGCGCGCCTTGGCCATCGCCCGCCTTAGCCGTTGCGCCGTTCGGCCGACGGTATCGCCCCCGCCGCTGCGGAAGCGGCCGCCGCGCCGGCGGCGCGGGCGGACGGCGGACGGCCGACCAGCTCTTCGGCCCGCGCGGTCGCCACCTCGAGCTGGCGCTGCACCTCGTGGCGCGCCGCTTCCAGCTCTTCCGGCCCGGCATCGGCCGCGACCCGCACGCCGTCGCCGGCCACCACCGCGGCGCGGCCGAAGGGCAGGTGGATCGCCGCGCGGTCCCAGCTGCGGGCGAGCACGCGGCGGGAGGTGGCGATCGCCACCGGGTAGATCGGGCGGCCGGAATGCTTGGCGATGGTGACGACGCCGAGGCCGGCGACCCGCGAGATCTTCGGCACGTCGGCCGTCATAGCGACATTCGTGCCCTCGCCGAGATGGCGGATCATCTCGAGCGTGGCGTTGAAACCGCCCTTGGTGCGGAAGTCACGGCCCTGCGCGCCGGAGCCACGCACCGTGCCGATGCCGAGCGCCTCGGCGGCGATGGCGTTCACGTCGGCATCGGCGCTGCGCGAGATCATCACCCGCGCGCGGTGGTACGGCTTGACCAGGAACGGCGTGAGGAAGTGCTGCCCGTGCCAGAAGGTCAGGATCATCGGCAGCTGCGCGTCGGCCAGCTCGTAGAGATTGGCCGGTTCCATCACCACGCGCTGCGTGCGCCAGACGAAACGCAGATAGGACGCCATGCCGCGTCCGAGCACGGTGCGAACCGTCGGTGAGGTGCGCAGTCTACGCCACATGCGAAAAGGCCGGAGGTCAGCTGGTTTTGGTGCTGGCTTCCGGGTCCAGCAGGCGATGCAGGTGCACGACGAAATAGCGCATATGCGCGTTGTCCACGGTCTGCTGCGCCTTCGCCTTCCAGGCGGCGTGAGCGCTGGCATAGTTCGGGTAGATGCCGACGATGTCGAGCGCGCCCAGATCCTTGAAGGTCAGGCCATTGATATCCTCCAGCTCGCCGCCGAAGACGAGATGCAGAAGCTGGGGGCTGGAATGGGTCTCGGTCATGCCGCTTGCGTCCTGCGCTCGGGTGCTCCGTCAGCGCGCCGCGACCATGAGGGTCGGGTACAGCAGGCTGCCGGCGGAAACCAGCGCTCCATGCCGCGGCACCGGCGCGTTGTAGGTGAGCGGGCGGCCGTCGAGCGTGGTCAGCCGTCCGCCTGCTTCGTGCACTAAAAGGTCCGCTGCGGCAAGGTCCCAGTCGTTTCCGTTGGGCGACGCCAATGCCGCATCCAGCTCTCCGGTCGCCACGCGGGCGAGGCGAAGCGCCAGCGAGCGGATGCGATCGACCCGGCGCAGCGTCCCGCGGCTGTCGATATGGTTGAGCCAGGGCGCGGGGCCGTCGACGATCGCGCCGGCCATTTCCGGCATCTCGGACACGCGGATCGGGCGGCCGTTGCGCGTCGCGCCGCCGCCCTGCACGGCGACGAAGAGCTCCTCCGTCACCGGGGCGAACAGCGCGCCGGCGATGGGCCGGCCGTCCTCCACCAGAGCGGCCTCGACGCACCAGTCGGGACGCCCGGCCATGTAGGCGCGGGTGCCGTCGATGGGATCGACGATCCACACCCGCCGGCGCGACAGGCGGGTGGGCTCGTCCACCGTCTCCTCGGAAAGCCAGCCATATTCCGGGCCGATGAGGCTCAGCCGCTCGCGCAGCATCACGTCGACCGCGAGATCGGCCTCGGTGACCGGGGAATCATTGTGCTTGGACCAGGACTTCACGCCGGTGCGGAACATCGCCACCGCCACCGCCCCGGCGGCCACGACCGCATCCGCCAGATGCCGCGCCGCGATGGCGGGGTCGGCAAGAGGATCGGGGCCGGGGGTGAGCGCGTGTGCGGTCGGCGTGTCGTCCATCATCGGGGATTAGGCGCGAGGGGGAATGATTGCAAACGGGATATCGGCATTCCAAGCGTTTCCAACAAGCTTTCATCAAGCATAGGAGCCATTCCCGGCCGCCAAGAAACGATCAACCATGTCCCTTAAGCCGATACGGGAGACCCGGCGACTAAGGTGCCTTCACGACCGAGGCCACAGAGCCAGAAAATCGGCGGGGAGTTGCGAGATGCGTCAACAGATGGCGAAAGCACAGATGGCGGAGGCCTGGCCTCCGGTGGCGACCTGTCCCTATGTCGCGCTGGAGCGCCCCGCGGCGCCGGAGGCGTGGCCGCTCGTGTTCCAGTCGCTCGATCCGGGCGCCGACAGGGGCGTGCGCCTGATCGAGCTCGGCCTCGACCGGGTGGTGCTGCGCCGACGGGTCGCCGGCGTGCCGATGAAGCTCGACCGGCCGCTCGCCGATTACGAGGGGCTGGCGGTGGCCCTGCTCGATCCGGAAGGCGACGACGAGGGCGTCGCCATCGTGCTGGTGCATGCCGACCCCGCCCTGTCGGTCACGCTCTACAGCGCGCCGCATATCGACGACGTGGTGGCGGAATGGCGCGGCTGGAGCGAGACGCTCGGCCTGCCGATGCTGGTCACCGAGGCCGACGGCACGCGCCGGCCGGCCTATGCCCGGATCGGACGCCTCACCGTGGCCGAGATCAAGGCGCGCCGCCCGCGCCGGGGGCCGCTGAAGCACCGCCGGCCGAGCGTCTATCGCCGCCGTGCCGCAGGAAGCTCGCTCGGGGGCCTCACCGTGCATCGGGGCGAGCGCGAGCTGATCGCCCGGGACTGATCCCGGGAGATCCCATCGGATTGCCCGTGCCATTCGGCCAAGCCCTTACTCCCATGCGGCGCGGCAGGTGCTAGATTGGCGTTGCACCGGAGATGGCGCCAATCCGCCATCCACATTTCGAGAGTCCGTTCGATGAAGCCGTTTATGCTGCCCCTCGCCGCCGCGCTGCTTTTCGGCGCCACGCCGGCCGCCCTCGCCGGCCCCTGCGCCGAGACGGTGACACAGACGCAGGCCGCGCTCGACAAGCTCCTCGACGCCCTCGCCGCCGCCGGGCCGAGCGCGCCGGAGAGTGCCGGCGCCCTGCTCAGCCACGAACCGACCCCGGAATCGATCGCGCAGAGCGAAGCCGCGCTCGGCGACGGAACCCGACCGGAAGTGGTTCAGCAGACGCTCGACCTCGCCCGTCAGGCCGACGCCAATGGCGACGAGGCCGCCTGCAAGGCGCAGGTCGCCAAGGCCCGCGCCCTCCTGAATCTCAAGTAAGCGCCTGAAACTCAAACGAGATCCGGCGTAGCGGGAATCAGTCCCCGCCCTGCCGGGCGATCGCCGGGCCGAGATGGCCGTGGAAGAGGAAGGCGGTCGCCGTCAGCCCGGCCAGCAGCAGGCACGCGCCGGCCATCGCCGGAATCAGGCCCGCCGCCGTCAGCAGCAGCGCGCCGATGCACGCCCCCGCGACGAAGGACGCCCAGGAGCCGGCATAGGCGAGGACTTCGGAAGGGCGTGCCCGGCCGCCGAGGCTGCGTGCCAGCGCCTGCCCGCAGGAGAACAGCGCGCCGGTGACGAAGCTCTTGCCGATATCGGCGCCGGCGATGATCTGGTGCACGCTGTTCTGCATGCCCATCGCCACCGCCACCGGCAGCAGCGACAGCCGCCCCGCATCGGCTCCGGTCAGGCCCACCGCGAAGGCGAACAGCGCGACCTCCGTGCCGAGCACGGCGACGAGCTTCCATTCGCCGGCGGCATCGGCCACCAGCGTGCCGACGACGGCGCCGAGGACGAAACCCGCGATCACGCCGGCCGTCAGCAGCACGAGGTGCCATTCGCCGCCGGCGATCTGGATGCCGAGGCGCGTGCTGTTGCCGCTCATGAAGGACAGGAACAGCCCGCCGAGATGGGCATAGCCGACCGCGTCGACGAATCCGGCGACCATCGTCGCGAAGGTGGCGAAGAGGACCGGCCGGAACCGGGACGGGGAGGCAGCGGCAGACGACATGCGAGACCGTGGGTTAGGAACGGATCGGACATGAAAAGGGCGCCGTCGGGCGCCCTCTCCACCATGAGACCGGCACACCGCTCATGCGGCGCCGGTCATGCGGCGCGAAGCCACGCGGCCCCGGGAATAGCCGATTCACGGGCAGACATGGACCCAGCCGCCGCCCCAGGGCCGGCTCCAGTAGCATGTGGGTCGCACGGGCGGCCCCCAGGCGCGGGCGTAGGGCGGCACGTACCAGTAGCGCCAGTTCGGGCGCCAGACGCAGCGCCATGGTCCGCAGACCCAGCGCACGTTCTCCGCGAGCGGGGGCACGTCCTGCCGGAGGGAAAGCGCCGGCGAACCCAGCGCCCGCATGGCGACGCCGGCCTGCGCCGTGCCGCCGGAACCGGTAGCGAGCATCGTTCCCAGCGCCAGGACGGCGCCGAGCATCATGTTGCGAAGGCGGGAGGAAACGAACGTCACGGATAGGCTGCGCATGGCGCACTCCCTGATGTTGTGACCGAACGCGGGAAGGATAGCACGGGTCCCTTCCTGCGCCAGCGCAATACCGGCCGCTCAGCTCAGGAAAGCGAGCCCCACGAGCCCGCCGCCGAGCACCAGCAGCGCCGGATTGACCCGCTTCACGAAATAGACGCCGGCGAACACCGCGATGGCGATGGCGATGGTCAGCGCGCCGTCGATCGCCGTGCGGGCGATGGAGATGGTGCCCGCCGCCATCAGGCCCACCACCATGGGCGCCATGCCCCGCTGCAGCGAACGCCGCCAGGGCGAGCCCTCGAAATGGTCCCACACACGCGAGGCGCCCCACGAGATGAGGCCCGCCGGCACGAAGAAGCCGAGAAAGGCGAGCAGCGCCCCGATATAGCCGGTGACGTGATAGCCGATGACGATCACCATCAGCATGTTCGGACCCGGCACCACCTGCCCGAGGCCGTAAATGTCGCGGAACTGGTCGTCGGTCAGCCAGTGGTGGCTCTCCACCACCAGCGCCTTGGTCTCCGGCAGCACGGCCGCGCCGCCGCCGACCGCCAGCACCGAGAGCAGCGCGAAGACCCCGAGGACGGACAGGTTCTCGTTCATGCCGACGGCTCCGGGCCGGTGGCGCCATCCTGCCTGCGGGGCCGATAGATCAGCACGGCGGCCGGCCCCACGGTGAGCAGCACCCAGAGCAGCGAGATGTGCAGGACGCTCACCATCAGCACCGTCACCGCGATGATCGTGATGTCGATCAGGCTGCCGAGCTGCTTGCGGCCGATCTGCAGCGTCACCGCCGAGAGCATGCCCACCGCCGCCGCGCCGACGCCGATCAGCGTCGCGTTGACATAGGGGTTGTGCGCGTTGGAGGCGTAGAGCACGCCGAGCACCAGCACCATGGTGCCGCCCGGCAGGGTCATGCCGAGGAAGGCGATGATCGCGCCGGCCACCCCGCGCAGCCGGTCGCCGACGATGATGCTCATATTGGTGGCGTTGAGCCCCGGCAGCGCCTGCGCGATGCCGAGGGCCGAGAGGAAATGCTCCTCGTCGAGCCAGTGCTTCTTCAGCACCAGCTCGGCGCGCAGATAGGCCACCACGCCGCCGCCGAAGCTCACCGCGCCGATGAACAGGAAGGTGAGGAAGATTTCCCACAGCGGCACGTCGCGGGGGACCGCATAGGAGGCCGTCGAGGTGCCGGAAGCGGCGGGACCCGGACCGGGCGGCGCTGGGGTGCTCATGGGAAGGCCGGTCCGAGAATGACGCCAGAGGAATCCGCGAGAGGCGGCTCAGCCTTCGTGGCTGGCCACGAGCTGCTTGCCGAAATTATAGACCAGCGCCGTCTTGGTGGCGCCGAGCTTCACCCATTCCGGCGCGCGGGTCTGCGCCGCCTTGAAGAACTCTTCCGAACGGGCACGGGCCTTGATGTGGAGATCGTCGTAGCGGTCGAACTTCGCCTGGAAGGCGAATTCGCCGATGATCGAGGTCTCGGTCGTGCGGTCGCGCCAGACCGAGATGGTCGCCTTGGCGATGAGGCCGTGGCCGAAATCGAACGAGCCGACATTCACCTGCACCTCTTCGACGGGCAGGTTGTTGACCAGCGAGATCGTCGAGGCCTTGTCGGCCGGGCAGTGGTCGGCGAGTTCGGGAAACACCTGGGTGATGCGCCCCAGCCCCTCGTCGAGCACGAGGCCGGGCGTCATCAGCACGCAATTATGCGAGTAGAGCGAGCGCATGCCGCCGAGGCTGTCCTTCAGCGGCAGCAGTTCTTCCTTGAACTTGATGTCGGCCCGCCCGCTCAGACGCGGGGTGACGTCGACCTCGGCGGCGGCGTTGAGCTCCGGGTGGCGGAACTTCAGCGTCAGCTCGTGCTCGTGGTCCGGCCAGCCATCGGTGTAGAAGGTGCGCTTCCGCAGGATGAAGGCGTTGCGGTAGAGCGCGTAATCCGGCGTGTCGTAGAACAGCACCTCGCGGACCTGCCGCTTGAAGCCGTCCTTGTTGGTGGTGGCGGCGACCTTGAACTCGGGCGCGATCAGGCACAGCTTGTGCCAGTAGACCTCGAACTGGTGCGGATCGAAGAACCGCTCCGGACGCAGCAGGATCTTGTATTCGCGGTAGTGAATATCGTCCATCGGAGGTCTCGACGCTTGCGTACCGCATGCCGAACGCAAGATGTACGCCCGGCCGCGGAAGCCGACAAGCGTCATTGCCCGCTGGCGTCACATGCCCGTCATGAGGCGTGGCACCCTTGAAGAACGCGGTCCAAATGTGATCCAACGGGGCCGACCATCGATCCGCACCGCGGCGGGGACCTCCCGAAGGTCCGCCGCCGCGAGAAGAGAGACAGCACCATGCCCTCCAAGCTCGACCAACTGCGTGCCATGACCGTCGTCGTCGCCGACACCGGCGACATCGAGACGGTGCGTCGTCTCAAGCCGCAGGACTGCACCACCAACCCGACGCTGCTGCTCAAGGCGGCCGAGATGCCCGCCTATGCGGCGCTCGTCGACGAGGCGATCGACTGGGGCCGCCGGCAGGGCGGCGCGCGCGAGGCGGTGGTCGCCGCCACCTGCGACCGGCTGGCGCTGAACTTCGGTGCCGAGCTCTCGCACATCGTGCCGGGCCGGGTCTCCACCGAGGTCGACGCCGACCTGTCCTTCGACACGGCGGCGACGCTGCACAAGGCCCGCTCCTTCATCGAGGCCTATGAGGCGCGCGGCGTCGGACGCGAGCGCATCCTCATCAAGGTCGCCTCGACCTGGGAGGGCATCCGCGCCGCCGAGGTGCTGCAGAAGGAAGGCATCGACTGCAACCTCACCCTGCTGTTCTCGCTGGCGCAGGCGGCGGCGGCGGCGGATGCCGGCGCCTTCCTGATCTCGCCCTTCGTCGGCCGCATCCTCGACTGGCACGTGAAGGCGGGCGAAGGCCCGTTCACCGCCGAGACCGACCCCGGCGTGCTCTCGGTGCGGCAGATCTACGCCTACTACAAGAAGCACGGCATCAGCACCGTCGTCATGGGCGCCTCCTTCCGCAACACCGGCGAGATCGAGGCGCTGGCGGGCTGCGACCGGCTCACCATCGGCCCGGCGCTGCTCGACCAGCTCGCCGCCGACGAGGGCGCGCTGGAGCGCAAGCTCGACCCGGCGAACACCGCCGGCGCCCCGGCGAAGCTCGACCTCGACGAGAAGGCGTTCCGCTTCGCCCTCAACGAGGACCAGATGGCGACGGAGAAGCTCTCCGAAGGCATCCGCCTCTTCGTCAAGGATCTGCGCACCCTGCGCGGGCTCGTCGCCAAGCGGCTGGAAGGCGCGCAGGCGGCCTGATAGAAGCGGCCCGACAGAGGAGGGCGCCCGCCCTCCTCGCCCGACCTTCCGCGTGCCGTTCCCATGATCGCTCCCGACCTCGCCTTCGCGCTCGCCGCCGGCATGGCGGCGTTCTTCGTCGGCATGAGCAAGGGCGGCGTGCCGATGATCGGCAGCCTCGCCGTGCCGACCATGGCGCTGTTCATGTCGCCGGTGATGGCCGCCGGCCTCCTGCTGCCGGTCTATGTGGTCAGCGACATGTTCGGGGTCTGGGCCTACCGGCGCGAATTCTCCGGGCGCAACCTAGCCATCCTCATCCCCGCCGCCGCGCTCGGCATCGGCATCGGCTGGGCCACCGCCTCCATCGTCACCGACGCGATGGTGATGCTGATCGTCGGCGGCATCGGCCTGCTGTTCTGCGCCCTGCACTGGCTCGGCGGCGCGCGCCGGGCCGCGCGTCCGGCGGACGTGCCGCGCGGCGTCTTCTGGGGCGCGGTGTCGGGCTTCACCAGCTTCGTCAGCCATGCCGGCGCGCCGCCCTACCAGATGTATGTGGTGCCGCAGAAGCTGCCGAAGATGGTCTATGCCGGCACCACCACCATCGCCTTCGCCGCCATCAACGCGATCAAGCTGGTGCCCTACTGGGCGCTCGGCCAGCTCAACCCCGCCAATCTGAAGATCACCGCCCTGCTGCTGCCGGTGGCGATCGCCGCGACCTTCGCCGGCGTGTGGCTGACGCGGCGCCTGCCGGAAACGCTGTTCTACCGGCTGATCGTGGCGGCCCTGTTCCTGCTCTCGCTCAAGCTGATCTATGACGGCGCCGCCGAGCTGGCGGGCTTCTGAGCCCTATTCCTCGACCGCTTCCTCGAAGGGCTTCGCCATCAGGGCGGCCGCCCAGAAGCCGACGGCCATCACGAGGGCGACGGCGATCACCGCCATGAGCACGGCGTCGTAGGAGCCGGCCGCCGTCCACAGCGCCGCCATGCCGGCCGGCGCCAGGGCGCGCGAGACCGTCGCCGGCATCGCCAGCGCGCCGTTCACCGCGCCATAGGCCCGGCGGGTCAGCAGCTCCGGCACGACCAGCCCGCGCACGATGGTCATGATGCCGTTGACCGAGCCGAAGGCGAGCCCGAACAGCGCCACGAAGACGAAGGCCGGCGGCATCAGCTCCAGCGCCAGGAAGGCGAGCGGGAACACCGCGACGATGACCGAGCCGACCACCCGCACCGGCGCGCGCGGCGCCAGCACCGAGACGGCGATCCGCCCGGCCACCTGCGCCGGCCCGATCAGCGCCAGCGCGCTCACCACGGTCGCGGTGTCGAAGCCGCGCTCCACCAGCAGCGGATAGGCGTGGAAGGTGAAGCCGGAGAACATCGCCGCATAGGCGGTGAAGGCGATCGCGAGGGCCCAGAACACCGGCTGGCGGATCACGCCCGCGATGACCGAGCGGCCGGGCGTCATGGCACGGCCTGCGCTACGCGGCGCGACGGCATCGCGGGAGGCATCGATGGTGAGGACGTTCACGCTCGCGCAGACCAGGATGTTGATCGCGCCGAGCACGATGAGCGTGTGGCGCCAGCCGACCGTGTCGAGCAGGAGCTGGATCAGCGGGATGAACACGGTCGAGGCGAAGCCGCCCCACAGCGTCAGCGCGGTGATGCCGGCGCGGGCGTGCAGGGGGCCGGCGCGGCGGGCGATGACGGCGAAGGCGGGATCGTAGAGCGTCGCCGCCTGCATGGCGCCGATGCCGGCCACCGCGAGATAGAACAGCGCCTTGCCATCGAC
Organism: Starkeya nomas; assembly: GCF_902703545.1. Classification (NCBI taxonomy): domain Bacteria; kingdom Pseudomonadati; phylum Pseudomonadota; class Alphaproteobacteria; order Hyphomicrobiales; family Xanthobacteraceae; genus Starkeya; species Starkeya nomas. The sequence goes on along the minus strand of NZ_CACSAS010000001.1, from coordinate 4,217,658 downwards.
CTGCGCCCACAGCAGGAAGAGCAGCCCCGCCAGCAGCGAGCCGCCGGCCATGATCGCCCGGCCGTGCCCGCGGTCGATGGCCGCGCCGACCGGATAGGCGACGAGCCCCGCCAGCGCGAGTCCCAGCGTGGCGGCGCCGTAGAGCTCGGCCTTCGACCAGCCGAGATCGACGCTCATCGCCTGCGCGATCTGCGGGAAGCTGTAATAGAGCGTGCCCCAGGAGCACACCTGCCCGACGCCGAGCCCGGTGATGAACAGGCTGCGTCCGCCCGGCGGCGGCAGCGGAGCAGCGGGAGCGGCGGCAGTCACTTTATGGGACTCTTGGGTTCAGGGCGCCGGATCGGCCACCGGCAGCAGGGAATGGACCAGATTGACCCAGTAGCTGGCGCCGACGGGCAGCAGCTCGTCGTTGAAGTCGTACTGGGCGTTATGCAGGTTCGGACCGGGACCGCTGGCGAGGCAGAGATAGGCGCCCGGCACCGCCTCCAGCATGTAGGCGAAGTCCTCCGCCGCCATGATCGGCTCGAAATCGGCGATCACCCGGTCGCCGGCCGTGGCGCGCGCCGCCGCCAGCGCCGCGTCGAATTCCGCGCCGTGGTTGACCAGCGCCGGGTAGCGGCGCTCGTAGCGGATCTCGGCCCTCGCGCCCTGCGCCGCGCAGACGCCCTCGACGATGGCGCGGAAGCGCTCCTCCACGAGGTCGCGCACTTGCGCGGTGAAGGTGCGCGCCGTGCCGCGCAGCACCACCTCGTCCGGGATCACGTTCCAGGTATCGCCGCCATGGATCTGGGTGACGGTGACCACCGCCGCCTCCTGCGGGCTCACCGAGCGGGCGACGACGGACTGGAGCTGGGCGACGATCAGCGAGGCCGCGAGCACCGGGTCGATGCCGCGCTGGGGCATGGCGGCATGCGCGCCGCGCCCGATCACCTTCACCTCGAAGATGTCGAAGGCCGCGAACATCGGCCCCGGCCGGCCGAGGAAGGTGCCGAAGGGCGCGTTGGGCCAATTGTGCAGGCCATAGACCGCCTGCATCGGGAACAGGTCGAACAGCCCCTGCTCCACCATCACCTTGCCCCCGCCCTCGTTCTCCTCGGCGGGCTGGAAGATGAAATGCACGGTGCCGGCGAAATCGGGGTTCCGGCTGAGGTGCCCCGCGGCGCCGAGCAGCATGGTCATGTGCCCGTCATGCCCGCAGGCGTGCATCTTGCCGGGCGTATCCGAGCGCCAGGGAAGGTTGGTCGCCTCGTGGATGTCGAGCGCGTCCATGTCGGCGCGCAGCCCGATGGCGGGCCCCTCGCCCCCGCGCCCCTTCAGCGTCGCCACCAAGCCGGTGCCGGCGAGGCCACGGTGCACGGCAAGACCGAAGCTCTCCAGCTTTTCCGCCACGAAGGCCGAGGTGCGGCGCTCCTCGAAGGCGGTCTCGGGCATGGCGTGCAGCGCGCGGCGCCATTGCGTCAGCTCCGCCGCCTGCGCCGCGAGGAATGCCAGAACGCCGTTTGAAACGATGCTGTGCGAACCGTCCTGCATGCGGGAAACCGTTCCATTCGCCCGTGCCCTGCAGCCGCTTATAGCGCCCGGCCGCGCCGGGCAAGGGTCCCGGCGGAAAGCGGGACCGGAACCCGCCGCCCAGGGGCACGTTGAGTCCGATGCCGCCCGAACGGGAGGAGCTTTCCATGACCCCGCACCCGTCGACCCCCGAGAGGCCCGACGCCCCCGCGCCCGGCGTGCCTCCCATACCCGACGTCAATCCCACGCCCGACGTCAATCCGGTGCCCGACCCCGCGCCGATCCGCGATCCCGTGCAGCCGCCGATCCGCGACCCCGACGTGCCGGGCGTGCGCGATCCGGTGCCGCCGGACGTGAGCGATCCGCCGCCCGCGCCACCGCCGCCGCCCCGGCCGGGCGGCAGCGTGACGGGCGGCGCCTTGGCGGCCGGCATCGGCCGCGAGCCCCAGTCGCCGCCCCGCGAGCCGCCGCCCGATCGCCGCATCCCGGAGATCGACGATCCGGTCACGCCGCCGGATCCCGACCCGAGCATCACGCCGGACGTCGACGAGCCTCAGGACGAGCCGGCTCCGACGCCGATCGACCTGCCGCCGAGCGCGCCCATACAGCCGTCAATGTGAGCGGCAGGCACGTGAAGCCGTACCCGCAGCGAAAGGCATGAATCTGTTTCGGGAACGTTCGCCGCCTCCGCCGGTTTTCCATCCGTTCGGCCGCTGAAGAACCTCGACGAAGAGATGAGCGCCGACGCCAAGCTGACCAGGCTGGCGGAGGCGCGGGTGAACCCGCACGCCGCCGAGTAAGGCGCGCGTCGGCCGGTGCCGGACGGGATCTCCCCCTTCTCCGGCCGGCACCGGCCGTTCCGGACGATGGAGGACGCCGTACCTGCCACGTCAAAGGCGGCGCGACGGGCGCACTCGCCGACGAAGCCGTCTCCCCGCACGGCCGGCTGTTGCAGGCATCGTCGGACAGAGGCCCGGCGGGTGATGGCGGCCGGTCGTGGGATCGCGAAATATCGTCATGGCCCGGCCGAAAAGCTCCTGCACCATCGGTAAGCTGATGATGAAAGGGAGAACGGACGGGCCCGCCTCCTGTTCCGCCGACCGTGCCTCGCGGATTTTTTCGCGGCGGCGGGAATAGGAAGCCGGGCGGCTCCGTATACGGGTCATGGGGCGCGATCAGGCCAGCGGCCAGTCCGGCAGGGCGTCGAGGTTCGACGTGATGGGGCAGCTCCCCGTCATGCGCCGCTACGCGCGCGCGCTGACGCGGGACGACACCGACGCCGAGGACCTCGTCCACGACGCGCTGGTGCGCGCCTATGAGCGGCGGGGCAGCTTCGAGACGGAACGCGGCGCCGGCGGCAAGGGCCTGCGCGGCTGGCTGCTCTCGGTGCTGCACAACGTCTTCGTCGACCGCCGCCGCTCGCGCACCGCCGAGGCGCGGCGCGAGGCGGAAAGCCAAGCGCTCGCCGAAACCGTCAGCGCGCCCGCGCAGGAGCATCACCTGCGCCTCGCCCAGGTGCGCGACGCCTTCATGGCCCTGCCGGAGGAACAGCGCGCGGCGCTGCACCTCGTGGCCATAGAGGGGCTAGGCTATGCCGAGGCCGCGGCCACGCTGGGCATCCCGCAGGGCACGCTGATGTCGCGCCTGTCGCGCGCCCGCGCCACGCTGCGTGCCATCGAGGATGGCGCGGAAGCGGCGGCTCCCACCCGTTTGCGCATTGTTGGAGGTGCGGATGACCCGACCCGTTGACCCCGTCTCCGACGACGACCTGCAGGCCTATGTCGACGACCAGCTCGCGGTCGCGCGGCGCATCGACGTCGAGGCCCATCTCAGCGCCCATCCGGCGGCCGCGTCGCGGGTGATGGCGGATCTGCGCATCCGCGACGAGCTGCGCCTCGCCCTCGCCGAGCCGCCCCGCCGCGCCTCGGCGGGAAGCGCCCGGCTGGCCACGGCGGAAGCCGCCCGGCGGCTGGAGGGCGCGCTGTCGCGCGAGCGCTGGTTCCGCGGGCTGCGCGCCGCCGCCATGGTGGCGCTGCTCGTCGGCGCCGGCTGGTTCGCCAACGCCCAGTTCGGCCATCTCGGCGTCAGCCGCGTCGTCGCCTCCGGCCTGCCGCCGGCCTATGTCGAGGACGCGCTGCGCGCCCACCAGACGGCCCTGGTGCGCGCCGCCATGCCCTCGCAGCCCGGCGCCAGCCATTACGACCCCGCCGAGATCCGCGCCGCCACCGCCATCGTCATGCCGGCGCTGCCGGACGACTGGAAGGTGGAGGACGTGCAGGTCTTCCCCTCCGCCTTCGGCCCCAGCGTCGAGATGGCGGTGCGCACCGGGGACCTCGGCACGGTGTCGCTCTTCGCGGTGCGGCCGGGCGGCTTCGATGTCGTGCCCGCCACCACCGTGCCGAAGGACGATCTTACCGCCGCCTACTGGCAGGTGGGCGAGGTGGCCTACGCCCTCGTCGCCCGCAGCGGCCCGCAGGCCGGCACGCGTGATCTCGACCGGGCGGCCGCACGGCTTGTCCGCTCGCTCTACTGACCCACTTGCTTCTCACAGGAGACTGACATGAGCATGCCGAATCCCGGCTTCCAGTGGTCGCGCACCGCGCCCGTCGACCAGGCCGTCTTCGACGAGGGCCTGCGCCGGCACATGCTGCGCGTCTACAACTACATGGCGCTCGGCCTCGTCCTGACGGGCGTCGTCGCCTTCGTCGTCGGCACCACGCCGGCGCTCTACGTGCCGATCTTCTCCACCCCGCTGAAGTGGGTGGTGATGCTGGCGCCGCTCGCCTTCGTGCTGTTCTTCTCGTTCCGCATCCAGTCGATGTCGGGCAGCACCGCGCAGACCATGTTCTGGGCCTTCTGCGGCGTGATGGGGCTTTCCATGGCCTCCATCTTCCTCGTCTTCACCGGCACCTCGATCGCCCGCACCTTCTTCATCGCGGCGGCGATGTTCGGCGCCACCAGCCTCTATGGCTACACGACGAAGCGCGACCTCTCGCAGTTCGGCTCCTTCCTCATCATGGGCCTGATCGGCGTGGTGATCGCCAGCCTGGTCAACATCTTCCTCGGCTCGACCATGCTGCAGTTCATCGTGTCCGTGGTCGGCATCCTGGTCTTCGTCGGCCTGACCGCGTGGGACACCCAGTCGATCAAGGAGCAGTACGCCGACAATTTCGACGCCGAGTCGCAGCAGAAGCTCGCCGTCTTCGGCGCGTTCTCGCTCTATCTGAATTTCGTCAACATCTTCCAGCTGCTGCTCAACTTCACCGGCGAGCGGGAGTAGGCGGCCGGAACGGTTGAGCGGAGGAGACCGACATGAACGATCAGGACCGTCAGGCCATTGATGGCCTGTTCGCCAAGCTCGGCGAGGTCGAGCGCCAGACCGGCCCGCGCGACGCGGAAGCCGAGGGCTTCATCGCCCAGCGCATCGCCCAGCAGCCCGGCGCGCCCTATCTGATGGCGCAGACCATCGTGATGCAGGACTACGCGCTGCAGCAGGCGCAGGCCCGCATCCAGGAGCTGGAAGCGCAGGCGCAACAGGCGCAGGAGGCCCGCCCCGCCTCCGGCGGCGGCCTGTTCGGCAGCCTGTTCGGCTCCGGCCAGCAGCCGCCGGCCCGGCGCAGCCCGGTGCCGTCGGTGGGCCGCCCCGCCGCGCCTTATGGCGGCAATCCCGGCATTCCCGCCGACGCGCCGCCGGCGTGGCGGTCGGGAGCGCCGGCCGGCGGCCCCGGTCAGGCAGCTCCCGGCGCGCAGCCCGGCGCCTTCGGGCGCCCGGGCGGCTTCGGCGGCGGCGGTTTCTTGGCCGGCGCGGCGCAGACCGCGATGGGCGTGGCGGGCGGCGTGCTGCTCGGCAATGCCATCGCCGGCATGTTCGGCGGCAGCGAGGCCAAGGCGGCGGAAGCGCCGGCCGAGCCCGCCGCAGCCGAGCCCGACACCGGCGCGCAGGATGACGGCGCGCAGGACACCGGCGCGGAAGACATCTCCGCCGCCGATGATGGCGGCTTCTTCGGCGGTGGCGGCTGGTTCGACAGCGGCGAGGACATCTGATCTCGCCGCCCAACCGGAGCGGCAGGTTCCAAAGGTCCGCCGCTCAACTTCCGCAGGCCGGCGCCCCCTCGCCGGCCTGTTCTTTTATCCGCGCGGCGCGGCTCAGACCCGGAGCCCGTTCTCCTGCGCGAACTCCTTCAGCTTGCGCTCGGGCCGGGCGCCGATATGGCCGATGATCTCGGAGGCGCACAGCGCGCCGAGCTTCAGGCAATCCTCGGCCGGAAAGCCTTTGGCGAAGCCGTGCAGGTAGCCGGCGGCGAACAGGTCGCCCGCGCCGGTCGTGTCCACCACCTTCGCCACCGGGAAGGCCGGGACCGCGGCGGTCTCGTCCGCCGTCACCGCCAGCGCGCCCTTCTCGCTGCGGGTGACGACCGCGCGCTTCACGTCGCCGCGCAGCCGCGCGAGCGCGGCGTCGAAATCGGTCTCGTAGAGCGACATCAGCTCCGCCTCGTTGGCGAAGACGAGATCGACCGTGCCCTCGCGCATCAGGGTGAGGAACTCGCTGCGGTAGCGCCCGACGCAGAAGGCGTCCGAAAGGGTCAGCGACACGGTGCGCCCCGCCCGGTGGGCGATGCCGGCCGCCTTGAGGAAGGCGTCCTTCGCCGCCGGAGGATCCCACAGATAGCCTTCGAGATAGGTGACGGCGGCGGAGGCGACGAGGTTCTCGTCCACATCGGCGGGGGAGAGGTCCTGCGCCGCACCGAGATAGGTGTTCATGGTGCGCTCGCCGTCCGGCGTCACCAGGATGAGGCAGCGCGCCGTGGTCGGGCCGGTGGTGGCGGCGGGGGTCGCATAGGCGACGCCGGCGGCGCGGATGTCATGGGCGAAGATGCCGCCGAGCTCGTCGTCGCGCACCTTGCCGACGAAGCCGGCGCGGCCGCCGAGCGCGGCGACGCCGACCACGGTGTTGGCGGCCGAGCCGCCGGAGATTTCAACGCCCGGCCCCATCGCGCCGTAGACCGTCTCGGCGCGCTCCTCGTCGATCAGGGTCATGCCGCCCTTGCGCATGCCGTGCCGGTCGAGGAAGGCGGGCTCGGCACGGGCGAGGACGTCGACGATGGCGTTGCCGAAGCCGATCACGTCGAGCTGCTGGTCGGTCATGGACGGACTTTCCCTGGATGGTTCGTTCACAAGAGGCGGGCGGTTTCGCGGTAGCAGACGGGGGGCTCCCCCGCAACGCTTGCGCGCGCCGCCCCGTGGCGGCTTTCCCTTCTCCCGCCGGCTGACTATTGCTAGCCGATGGCCCTCATCCGCCACGCCTCCACCGTCGCGCTCCTCACCCTCGCCTCGCGGGTGCTCGGCTTCGCGCGCGATGCCGGCGTCGCGGCGCTGTTCGGCACCGGGGTGGTGGCGGACGCTTCGGTCGCCGGCCTCGCTCTGCCGCAGATCGCCCGGCGGCTGCTCGGCGAGGGCGCGCTCAACGCCGCCCTGCTGCCGCGGCTGGCGGGCGAGCCCGACCCCGCCGCCCGTGCCCGGCTCGCCGGCGCGGCGCTGCTCGTCTTCGCGCTGGCCGCGCTGGGGCTCGCCGCACTGCTCTATCTGCTGATGCCGCAGGTGGTCGCGCTGCTGGCGCCCGGCTTTGCCGATGACGGCGAGCGGGCGCGGGGCGCGGTGCTTACCGGCCGGCTCGCCATCGCCGCGATCCCGCTCGCCCTGCTCGCCGGCGTGCTCGCCGCCTTCGCCAACGCGGCGGGGCGCTTCGCCCGCCCGGCCTTCGCCCCGGCCGCCGCCAATGTCGCGGTGCTCGTGCTGCTGGCGCTGCTCTATCTCTCCGGCGCGCACGGCATGAGCGTGGAGGTGGCGCTCGCCTGGCTGGCGGCGGGCGCGGTGGCGGGGGCGCTGACGCAGTTCCTGCTGAACCTCCTCGCCGTGCCGCGCGGCTTCTTCCGGCTCGCGGTGACGCGCGCCGAGCTGAAGGCGGCGCTGCCGATGCTCGCGGGCGCCGCCGCGCCGCTGCTCGCCGCCGCGCTGCCGCAGCTGCGCTTCCTCATCGCCGCCGCCGCCGCCTCGGGCATCGCCGGCGGCGTGGCGGCGCTGTTCTACGCCACCCGCCTCGTCGAGCTGCCCCTCGGCCTCGTCGGCGCCAGCGCCGGCGCGGTGCTCCTGCCGGCACTGGCCTCCCGCGAGCGGGGGACGATCGGCGCGAACGGCATGGAGGCGGCGCTGGCGCTCTCGCTGCCGGCGGCGCTGGGCCTCGCCGCGCTGGCCCACCCCATCGTCGTCGTGCTGTTCCAGCGCGGTGCCTTCGATCCGCAGGCGAGCGAGCTCACCGCCGCCGCGCTGGCGCTGCTCGCCCTCACCTTGCCGGTACAGGCGCTGGAGAAGATCCTCGTCACCGTCGCCTTCGCCAGCGGGCTCTCCCGCCTCGTTGCCCTCGCCAGCCTGGCGGCGCTGCCGGTCGGCGCCGTCGTCGGCTTCCTCGCGGTCGGCCCGCTGGGCATGGCGGGGCCGGCGCTCGGCGTGCTCGCCTCCAGCCTCGTCGCGCTCGCCGGACTCGGCGTCGGGCTCGGCCGGCGCGGGCTGATCCCCGTCCCGCCGTCCAGCCGCCGACGCCTGCGCGGGCTCGTGCTCGCCGCGCTCGCCATGGCCCTCGCCGTCGCGCTGGCGGGCCG
>NZ_CACSAS010000001.1:4206891-4209393 GCF_902703545.1 Starkeya nomas | reverse complement strand
GGCGCGCTGGCCTCCGGCGGGATGAGCGCGGCGGCCGCACTCGGCGGGCTGGTCGCGCTCGGCGTCGCCGTCTATGCCGGGGCGGCGCGGGCGCTCGGCGGCATCGAGACCGCCGCCCTGCGCGCGGGGTGGCGCAAATAGCACGGAGCGCCACGCGCGCGGGCTCGGCTTCACGCGGCCCCCACATGGGCTTGCCCCTCACCGGCATGCGTGCCATAGCGCCACCCGCGCGAGGCGCGCACGACACATGCGTGCCGGGCCCGCGGAAGACGCAGACGACAGGGCGCAGATCAGGAACGTCCCGACATGGATTTCAAGCAGCTCGTGTTCTCCGGCGTCCAGCCGACCGGAAACCTGCATCTCGGCAATTATCTCGGCGCGATCCAGCGCTTCGTGGCGCTGCAGGACAGCTATGACTGCCTCTATTGCGTCGTCGACATGCACGCCATCACCGTCTGGCAGGATCCGGTCGAGCTGAAGAAGCAGATCCGCGAGGTCACCGCCGCCTTCATCGCCGCCGGCATCGACCCCAAGCGCCACATCGTCTTCAACCAGAGCCAGGTCTCCGGCCATGCGGAGCTCGCCTGGGTGTTCAACTGCGTCGCCCGCCTCGGCTGGCTCAACCGCATGACCCAGTTCAAGGAGAAGGCCGGCAAGGACCGCGAGAACGCCTCGGTCGGCCTCTACGCCTATCCCAGCCTGATGGCGGCCGACATCCTGCTCTACCGCGCCACCCACGTGCCGGTTGGCGAGGACCAGAAGCAGCATCTGGAGCTGACCCGCGACATCGCGCAGAAGTTCAACAACGACTTCGGCCCGTCCATCGCCGCCAAGGGCCTGGGTGAGGTCTTCTTCCCGCTGCCCGAGCCGCTGATCGGCGGCCCGGCGGCGCGGGTGATGAGCCTGCGCGACGGCGCCAAGAAGATGTCGAAGTCCGATCCCTCGGACCTCTCGCGCATCAACCTCACCGACGACGCCGACACCGTCGCCTCGAAGATCCGCAAGGCCAAGACCGACCCCGAGCCGCTGCCCTCCGAGGCCGAGGGGCTGAAGGGCCGGCCGGAGGCGGAGAACCTCGTCGGCATCTATGCGGCGCTGGGCGAGCTGTCGAAGGACAAGGTGCTCGCCGAGTTCGGCGGCGGCCAGTTCTCCACCTTCAAGGCGGCGCTGGTCGACCTCGCGGTGGCGAAGCTCGGGCCGATCGGCGGCGAGATGAAGCGCCTGGTGGCCGAGCCCGGCCATATCGACGACATCCTGCGCGACGGCGCCGCCCGCGCCCGCGTGCTGGCGGACGCCACCATGAGCCACGTCAAGGACATCGTCGGCTTCGTGCGCTGAGCCCGCTCAGGCGACCGCCGCGCGCAGCACCTCCTCGATCGGCATCGGGCGGCTGAGGCAATAGCCCTGCCCCCGGTCGACGCCGAGCCGGCGCAGCATCTCGAACTCGCCTTCCGTCTCCACGCCCTCCGCGGTGATCGACGAGCCGATCTCATGGGCGAAGGAGATCAGCCCCTTGGCCAGCGCACGACGGGCGCCGTCCGTGTCGATGTCGCGCGTGAGGCTCATGTCGAGCTTGATGATGTTGGGCTGCAGATTGAGGATGTGGCGCATGCTGGCGAAGCCGGCGCCGGCATCGTCCACGGCCAGCCGCAGCCCCTTCCCGCGCATCGGCCCGAGCGCCTGCGCGAGCGCGCCATAGTCGGCGACGGTGGCGTGCTCGGTGATCTCCAGCACGACGCGCGACAGATCCAGCCCCTCCAGCGCCGGGGAGAGCCGCCCCGACAGGATCAGCTCGGGCGAGGTGTTGAGGCCGACAAACGCGGGGGGCTCCAGCCGTCCCAGCGCCGGCAGCGCGTTGAGGATGGCGCGCAGTTCCAGCTCCTCGCCCATGCCGACCTGCCTCGCCGCCTCGAACCACTTGTCCGGCCCGCGCTTGGGCTCCAGGTCGAAGCGGGCGAGGCACTCGACACCGGCGACGCTGCGGTCGGAGAGCACATGGATCGGCTGGAACACCATGCGCGGCGTGCCCGCCACCATGGCGAGGCGCAGCCGGGAGGATTCGCGCTGCTTGAGCTTCTCGGCCGCCGCCGCCTCGTCGATGCGCCCGGCCAGAACCTCGGCGAAAGCACGCATCATCTGCATCTCGCGCTCGCCGAGGCTGCGGTCGCTCATGTAGCTGAAGCAGCATAGCGTACCGTAGACCTCGCCGTTCTCCAGCCGGATCGGCACGCTCAGATGCGCGCCGATGGGAATGGCTGTGGTGGCGGGGATGCACATCGCCGCCGGCACCTCGGCGGTGTCGGGAATGCATTCCGGCAGCTCGCCGCATACCACCTTCAGGCAGTACCCCTCCTCCAGCGAGAGTGTCTGCCGGGTGAAGCGCGACTTTTGAATCTGCAGCACGGGACACTTGATCCTGCACCAATCATAATGGGGGCAAAAGTCCCGCTTAAGGGGTCGGTAAGAGGCTCTTGAAGCTCTCTTACCGCGAACGGCCCAGAG
>NZ_CACSAS010000001.1:3712401-4206791 GCF_902703545.1 Starkeya nomas | reverse complement strand
GGGCGTCGTCGGCCTGACCGAACAGCAGGTCGAGAGCCGGCATTCGCTGCTCCGGTGCCAGCTTCAGCAGGGCGTCGAGGTCCGAGCCCTTGTTCGCCATCGGCGTGCCCGCGATGCGGGCGCGCACGTCGGGCGGCAGGGCGGCGCGCGCAAGGGTCCGCTGGAGCGAGCGCTCCGACATGCCGAGCCGCTCGCACGCTTCCTCGCTGAAGCGCGGCACCAAGTCGCCAAAAATGGCGGCTTGATCCGAGCGCCGGTCGCCACCGTGCTTCGTCTGCGGGTTCAGCTTCTCGTAGAGGCGCTTCTTCTCCGCGAGGAACACCGCCCGATCGAGTTCGGACAGATCGGCGCGGTAGAGGTTCTCGTCGATCTCGCGCAGGCGCGCCCTGTCGGGATTGAGGTCGAGCACGACGGCGTCGATCTCGGTCCAGCCGAGGAGCGTCGCGCCGGTATGCCGGTGACCGCCCGTCACGAGGACGAACTTGCCGGGCTTCTTCGGTGCGGGACGCACCTCGATCGGTACGTTGAGCCCCTCTTCCTTCATGTTCGCGGCGAGGAGAAGGGCGCGGTCCTCGTCGATCGCCCGCAGGCGGTCGGTGACGATGATGTCGGCGAGGGGGATGGACTGCACGTCGCGCATGTCTAGGCGGCTCTCTCGATTAGACGCTGACAAGCCGCTTCGCCGCTCCTAACGTCACGACGGTTGCGGTGTCCGGGTATGCGCGAGCCGTTCTTGCGGTAGCGGCTCGGCCAGATTTTTCGGGGGGAGAGGTCGAGAAAGGCGGCGATGGCCCTCTCGCCTTCAAAATGAGGGCGGCGGGCGGCGACACGGCAGGCCCCCTCGGATAACCTGTTGTCGCGGGACAGCTTCTCGAAGCTGGAACCCCGCATGCGCACGGCGGCCTTGATCTCTTCGGGGTGCCAGTCACCGTTGGGGAGAACGGTTACAGTCCACCGGCCGTTTGCTTCGCGGATGGCCATTATCGATCCTTGGAAAGCCCGGCGGCTCAGGCCGGGTTTTTCGGAAGGCACTTAGTACGGTTCGGGATGAAGATGGACTATAAAAAGAGTCCGTGCAAGCTCCAAAAACATGCCAAGACCGACCTTGGCATCCGAAGCGCTGCGCTCGCGGACATCCTATTGGTTTCGTTTGCGTTTTCGGTCTCTTTGCCTTGGCGGCACCGTAACGTGCGCAATGCCAAGGCGCCGGGAGGTGGTCTTGGCTGAGGGGTCAATTGGAGGGCGGCTCAGGGTAATCCGCGAATCGCAGTCTCTTTCTCAAGCTGAGTGGGCTCTAAAAGCAGACATTGGATTGGCCACCATCAAGAAGATCGAGACGAGCGGGAACGTCCCTAGCGGCGAGACACTGCTGAAATATGCGCGCGCGGGCTTTAGTCCGGGCTGGATTCTCACCGGCGCCGGCAACATGTACCTCGACGACGCGGCCGCCCCCGACCACGATTTCCATTCTCTGCGGCGCGGCACAGCGATCGACGGCGAACTGATGGGACGAGTGGTTGATGCCATCGCCCGGCTCTACCGAGAACTGGCTATTTCGCTTTCCCCGGTTGATCTCGGTCGTTTGAGCGCCGAGAAATACGAGGAGATCGCGGCGGCGTCCTCGGACCCAGCCGAACGCATGGCAATGGTCAAGCTGATGGCGGTGCAACTACGGAAGGAATTGCTCGCCCCGCCTCAAGCTGATGCTAGGAAAGACCGGGCCTGAAGCTCGTGATGGTGTTTATTGTATCGGTAAGCACGCTGCGGTTGTTTAGTGGTATCTGCGGACCTTCCAGCGTTCAACTGCCCGGCGCCGCCGTCTTTGGTCTATAACGTCGCATGCCCGGCGACAGGCGCGGCCGGGCCGTTTAAGAGGTGTTTTAGCGATGGCTAAGAGCTGGGGCGCGACGGGGGCTCTTTCTGCAAGACCATGTGTCCCGCCGCGCCGATTTGGTACGGCTCTGCAAAATCGCCCACCGCGCCCGCCCGCTCCGCCGAGGTCACCGGAAGCCAACGTCCACGGTACTTTGTCCGGCCCCGTCCGGGTTCATCCGGCGTGATCCGGGCTCTGCAAGATCAAATGTCTTCACTCACCGGGGCGCGATCGGCGCCGGGCCGTCGGCGTCGACATGCTCGAACACCCGGTCATGGATGCGGAAATGCGAAATGAAGGCGACGTCCATGCCGAGATAGCGGCGTATGGTACGCAGCACGCGGTCGAGCCCGGAGCGCACCACCTCATGCGCGAAGACGTCCTGGATAGGGCTCGACGGTTCGGAAATCGACTGAACCATGGCTTCCTCCCGGCGGCGCGCTCCTGCCCGGGCTTGGAAGCCGGGAGAACGCCCGCCGCCATTCGCTGTCGCGATCCTCTCGAACTCCTCCTGCTCCATGCCGGTCGGTCCATGCCGGTCAGGCGCGGAACAGGGGAAGCTTGGCCGATCAGGAGTAAATTAATTCGAATTTCTTTCGTGAAAAAGGCTTCCCGCATTCGTGATATCGGTAGGGAAGAAGGCGGGCGCAGCCGGCCGTCGCGGCGCGGCTGTGCTAGAAGGCAGGTCATGCTGCGATTCCGGGAGCCATCATGCCGCGCAGGCGCCAGAGCCATGAACCCGGCCACCGCCGCAAGTTCCTCGTCGTGGCCGACGACACGCCGGAATGCGACCGCGCGCTCTACTACGCCGCGCGCCGTGCCGCCCGCACGGGTGGCGACGTGGTCATGCTGAGCGTGCTGGAACTCGCCGACGTGCAGAGCCAGTGGCTCGGCGTCGCCGAGCTGATGCGCGCCGAGGCGACGGACAAGGCGCAGGCGCGGCAGGACCTGCTCGCCTCCCGCGCCAAGGGCATCGCCGGCATCGAGCCCGAGCGCCTCATCCGCGAAGGCACCATCGCCGACGAGATCCTGAAGCTGATCGAGGCGGACGAGGACATCGCCATCCTGGTGCTTGCCGCCGGCACCGGCAATGAGGGGCCGGGGCCGCTCATCAGCTCGCTGGCCAAGGGCACCTGGGCGGGCCTGTCCATCCCCGTGACCATCGTGCCCGGCTCGCTCTCGGATACCGAGATCGACGCGCTGGCCTGAGGAGAGACGCATGCTCGTGGACGGCAAGTGGGTCGAGAACTGGCAGCCGGTGCAGGCCACCGACGCCAAGGGCGGCTTCGTGCGGCAGGTCTCCAGCTTCCGCAGCTGGGTGACGGTCGACGGCTCCCCCGGCCCGACCGGCGAAGGCGGCTTCAGGGCCGAGGCCGGGCGCTACCACCTCTATGTCGCGCTGATCTGCCCATGGGCCTCGCGCACGCTCATCGCCCGCAAGCTCAAGGGGCTCGATGACGCGGTCTCCATCTCGGTCGTCGAACCCGCCCTGTCCGACGAGGGCTGGCGCTTCGGCGACTATCCCGGCGCGAACCGCGACACGCTGAACGGCGCCACCTACCTGCACGAGATCTACACCCGCGCCGAACCCCACTTCACCGGCCGCGCCACCGTGCCGGTGCTGTGGGACAGGGAGCGCGGCACCATCGTCAACAACGAGTCCGCCGACATATTGCGCATGTTCAACGCGGGCTTCGGCGCCCTCGCCCGGAACGCCGTCGATCTCTACCCGGAAGCCCTGCGCGAGGCGATCGACGCGCTGAACGCGGCGATCTATCCGCGGCTCAACAACGGCGTCTACCGCGCCGGCTTCGCCACCACCCAGCTCGCCTATGAGGAAGCCTTCGCGGATGTCTTCGGCATGCTGGACGAGCTGGAGGCGCGGCTTGCCGCCGGCGGTCCGTTCCTGCTGGGCGAGGCGGTGACGGAGGCCGACATCCGGCTCTTCGTCACGCTGGTGCGCTTCGACGCGGCCTATAACGGCCTCTTCAAGTGCAATCTGCGCCGCCTCGCCGACTATCCCGCCCTGTCCGCCTATCTCGTCCGTTTCCTCGCCCTGCCGGGCGTGCGCGGGACGGTGAACGTCGACCACATCAAGCGCGGCTATTATTCGATCAAGGCGCTCAACCCGAACCGGATCGTCCCGGTGGGCCCGGCGCTGGACTGGCTCTAGAGCATTTTCGAGCGAAGCGGGCACCGGTTCGCGTGAGAAGCCGATTCATTTCCGAACCCTCCCGTTCAGAGGCTCATCGTGGCCGGGCTTGGCCCGGCCATCCACGACTTGCAAACCGACTTGGGAGCCGGCCTGGCGGAAGGAGAAGACGTGGATCCCCGGGCCAAGCCCCGGGGATGACGGCGTGACAGGGGCTGGCGGCCTCATGAACCACCCTTCCCCTCAGGCGCGCGAGAGACTATCTAAATTCTAAATTCCCCCGTCGCCGTGGCCTTGAACCCGGTTGGCAAGGAGAGACCCATGTTCATCCAGACCGAAGCCACCCCGAACCCCGCTACCCTCAAGTTCCTGCCCGGCCGCACCGTGCTCGGCCATGGCACCTTCGAGGCACGAGACGCCGGCGAGGCCGCGCGCTCGCCGCTCGCCGTCCGCCTCTTCGAGGTGCCCGGCGTCACCGGCGTGTTCTTCGGCTCGGACTTCGTGACCGTCACCAAGGAAAAGGGCGAGTGGGCGCATCTCAAGCCCGCCATCCTCGGCGCCATCATGGAGCATTTCGTCTCCGGCCAGCCGATCCTGCCGGAAGACCATGAGCACACCGCCGACGACGCCTTCTTCGAGGAGAAGGATGCCGGCGTGGTCGACACGATCCGCGAGCTGATCGACACCCGCGTGCGCCCGGCCGTGGCCAATGACGGCGGCGACATCACCTTCCGCGGCTACAAGGACGGCGTGGTCTTCCTCGCCATGAAGGGCTCCTGCTCGGGCTGCCCGTCCTCCACCGCGACGCTGAAGAACGGCATCGAGAACCTGCTGCGCCATTTCGTGCCCGATGTGGTGGAAGTGCGCCCGGTCTGATTGCCGGCCGATTCTGCGGCTCTGATCGTCGAACCGGCCGGGCGGCTTCGCGGCGCCGCCCGGCCGTGCTCTTTCCTTCTACCGCGCGCATGCGCATGGTGAGCGCGCGGACCGGGGCGTACCATGCTGATTCTCGCCATCGACACTGCGCTTGAGGCCTGTTCGGCGGCGCTTCACGACACCGATACCGACACGACGCGCGCCGTCGTGCGCGAACCCATGGCCCGCGGCCATGCCGAGGCGCTGATCCCGATCGTCGAGAAGGTGCTCGACGAGGCCGGGCTGGAGATCGCCGATCTCGACGCCTTCGCCGTCACCGTCGGCCCGGGCAGCTTCACCGGGCTGCGCGTGGGCATCGCGGCGGCGCGCGGCTTCGGCCTCGCCACCGGCAAGCCGGTGATCGGCCTTCCCACCCTCGCCGTGCTCGCCGCCCCCCTGCTGGCGGAGGACGACAGCGTCCCGGTGGCCGCCGCCATCGATGCCCGCCACGGCAATGTCTATCTGCAGGTGATCGGCCCGTCGGGCCGCGTGCTGGTCAGCCCGCGCGCCATGGCGGTGAAGGATGCCGTGCGCTCGGTCGCCAACGGGCCGGTGCGCCTCGTCGGTTCCGGCGCCCAGCTCATCGCCGAGGCCTGGCCTTCCGGCGCCCTCCCGCCGGTAGCGGTGTTCGGCACCTCGACGCCCGATCCCGTCTGGCTCGCCCGCCTCGCCAGCGTCGCCGATCCCGCCCGCTCCGAACCCCGCCCGCTCTATCTGCGCGAGGCCGACGCCAAGCCGCAGACCGCCGCCCGGATCGCCCGGCGATGACCGGCCTGCTGACCCGGCTCGGCCGCCGCGCCTTCGGGTCGCGCGAGGTCGCGCTGCGCCCGGCCCGGCCGGCGGACGCGGAGGCGCTCGCCCGCCTGCACGGCCAGAGCTTCCGCATCGGCTGGGACGCCGCCGAGTTCGAGCGGCTGCTCGCCAACCGGCTGAGCCGCGCGCTGGTGGGAACGGACGGTCCCTGCGGCGCGCCGGTCGGCTTCATCCTGCTCAGCGGCGTCTCGCCGGAGATCGAGATCCTGTCCGTCGCCGTCGAGCCCGGACGGCGCGGCGAGGGCATCGCCCGCCGTCTGGTGGAGGCGGCCTTCGGCACGCTGGCGGCGGAAGGCTTCCAGATCGTGTTCCTGGAGGTGGAGGAGGGCAACGCTCCGGCGCTGCGCCTCTATGCCCGTACCGGCTTTCGTGAAATCGGGCGCCGCGCGGGTTATTATCGCGGCGCGGCCGGCGAGCCGGTCGCCGCGCTGACCATGCGTCGGGATATCGCCTGACGGAAACCATTGCCCTCGCACGGGCCGCTGCGCCATAAGGCGTGGAAGAGTCGAGACGGGCCTAGGGATGAACGACAAGCTCACCGCGATCGAGGAAGCCTGCGTCACGCTGGGCCTGCGCATGACCGACCAGCGGCGCGTGATCGCCCGCATCATCGCCGACGCGCAGGATCATCCCGACGTCGAGGAGCTGCACCGGCGCGCCTCGGCGGTGGACGACCGCATCTCCATCTCCACCGTCTACCGCACGGTGAAGCTGTTCGAGGACGCCGGCATCATCGAGCGCCACGATTTCCGCGATGGCCGCTCCCGCTACGAGCCGGTGCCGGACGAGCACCACGACCACCTCATCGACCTGCGCACCGGCCTGGTGGTGGAGTTCCGCTCCGAGGAGATCGAGCAGCTGCAGGAAGAGATCGCCCGCAAGCTCGGCTACCGGCTGGTCGGCCACCGGCTGGAGCTCTACGGCGTGCCGCTCGACAAGCCGAAATCCCAGAAGGACTGAACCGTGCGGGCGTGGCTGGTGATCGTGCCGGTCCTGCTGGTCACGCTCGTCGGGATTCCCCTCCAGTGGCTCTCGGTGGCGCTGAAGCTGCCGACCCGGCGCAGCCTTCCCGTGCTCTACCACCGCATCGTGCTGGCGCTCGTCGGCGTGCGGGTGAGGGTGGTCGGCGCGCCCTCCCCGGCGCGGCCGCTGCTCATCGTCTCCAACCATGTGTCCTGGCTGGACATCCCGGTGCTCGGCTCGCGCCTGCCGCTGTGCTTCGTGGCCAAGAGCGAGGTCGCCGGCTGGCCCGGCATCGGCCTGCTGGCGAAGCTCCAGCGCACCGTCTTCGTCGACCGCTCCGCGCGCAGCGCGACGGCCAGGGTCGCCGGCGAGATGGCCGAGCGCATGGGCGGCGGCGACCCGGTGGTGCTGTTCGCCGAGGGCACGTCGAGCGACGGCAACCGCGTGCTGCCCTTCCGCTCGGCGCTGATCGGCGCCGCCCGGCAGGGGATGGGGGCGGAAGGCGCCGGCGCCACCATCCAGCCGCTCGCCATCGCCTATGTCGGGCAGGGCGGCGTCTCGCTCGGGCGGGCCCGCCGGCCGAGGCTCGCCTGGTACGGCGACATGGATCTCGCCCCCCATCTGATGGAGGTGCTCCGGCGCGGCGCGGTCGACGTCGAGCTGCATTTCGGCGAGCCGCTGCCGGCCGGCGACCGCAAGGCGGCGACGCTGCGGGCCGAGCGCGCGGCGCGCGTCATGCTGGCGGGCGCGCTGACCGGCCGTTCCGCCTGAGGCGATCCGCCTCGAAATTCCGGCGGAAGATCACGCCTTCATGCGGTCCCGGCCCTTGCCGGCGCATTCCCTTTTTCCGGGAATCCCGCTACACAAGGGGTCTGGGTGTCATCCGTGGAGACGTACACGATCTCGACCTGCGCGATATCGAGCTGGGAGCGAGCGGCGATTGACGAGGACGCCCGGCGAGGGTGTGCCCGCCGCACCTTCGGGTTTCCAACGGAATGCGCCGTTCCGCGCCTCAGCGCCGGACGGCACGGGTCGATCGACACGCAATGAGTGAACAGCGCAAGCTTTACGTCCGCTCCTTCGGCTGCCAGATGAACGTCTATGACGCCCAGCGCATGACGGACACGCTGGCCAGGGAGGGCTATGTCGAGACCGACAGCCCGGACGACGCCGATCTCGTCATCCTCAACACCTGCCACATCCGCGAGAAGGCCGCCGAGAAGGTCTATTCGGAGCTCGGCCGGCTGCGCAAGGCGCAGGAGGAGGCCGGCCGCCAGCAGATGGTGGCGGTCGCCGGCTGCGTGGCGCAGGCGGAAGGTGCGGAGATCATCAAGCGCGCCCGCGCGGTCGATCTCGTGGTCGGCCCGCAGAGCTACCACAAGCTGCCCGAACTCCTCGCCGAGGCCGAGGCCCGGCGCAGCGGCAAGGCCGGGGCGCGCGCCAAGCTGGTGGAGACCGAGTTCCCGGTCGAGGACAAGTTCGACTTCCTCGCCCCGCCGACGCGCGAGGCCATCGGCAAGCGCGGCCCCACCGCCTTCGTCACCGTGCAGGAAGGCTGCGACAAGTTCTGCACCTTCTGCGTCGTGCCCTATACGCGCGGCGCCGAGGTGTCGCGCCCGCTGGCCAAGATCCTCGACGAGGTGATCCGCCTCGCCGACGGCGGGGTGCGCGAGATCACGCTGATCGGCCAGAACGTCAACGCCTATCACGGCCTCGATGCCGCCGGCCGCCCGGCCAACCTCGCCGAGCTGGTGCGCCGGGTCGCCGAGGTGCCCGGCATCGCCCGCGTGCGCTACACCACCAGCCACCCGCGCGACATGGACGAGGAGCTGATCGCCGCCCATCGCGACATGCCCGCGCTCATGCCCTATCTGCACCTGCCGGTGCAGTCCGGCTCGAACCGCATCCTCGCGGCGATGAACCGCAAGCACGACCGCGAGCTGTTCTTCGAGATCGTCGCCCGCGTGCGCGAGGCGCGTCCCGACATCGCCTTCTCCTCCGACTTCATCGTCGGCTTCCCCGGGGAGAGCGACGAGGACTTCGCCGACACCATGGATCTCGTCGGACGAGTCGGCTTCGCCTCGGCCTTCTCGTTCAAGTACTCGCCGCGCCCCGGCACGCCGGCCGCCGGCATGGAGGGGCAGCTTCCCGAGGATGTGAAGTCCGCGCGCATCTACGCGCTCCAGGCCCTGCTCGACCGGCAGAAGGCGGCGTTCGACGAAGCCTGCCGCGGCCGGCGTTTCGACATCCTTCTTGAAAAGCCCGGACGCTTCCCGGGCCAGCTCATCGGCCGTTCGCCCTATCTGCAGTCGGTGGTCGTCGAGGCGCCGCGCGAGGCGATCGGCACCCTCGCGCGGGTTGAGGTTCGCGAGGTCAGCACCAAGAGTCTTTCGGGTGACATACTCGGCGGCGAGTTCTTCGCCGGGCGCCCGATCGGGGAAACGCGTTTCATCGGGCAGAGCGAGAAGCTGGAGGCGTGAGCGTGCGTCGATCTGGATCGGATACGGAACGTGCCTTGGTTGCCGCCCGTGCGGGCACGCCCGCCGGATCGACGCAGACATCCCCCCGCTGGATCGAGTCGCCCGAGGACGCGACGAGCCAGATCGTGCTCGCCTTCGACGACAACCGCCTCGCCAGCCTGCTCTTCGGCCATTACGGCCAGAACCTCGCCTTGATCGAGCGCCGGCTCGAGATCGTGGCCGAGCAGCGCGGCAACCATGTCACGCTGGAAGGCCCGCGCGAGGCCTGCGAGCAGGCGCGCCATGTGCTGGAGACGCTCTACGCCCGGCTGAAGAAGGGCGGCGAGCTCATTCCGGGCGATGTCGAGGGCGTGCTGCGCGAGGCCGCCGCGCAGGGCTTCCTGTTCGAGTTCGATCCGGCGACCAAGAAGCAGAGCTTCGACGAGATCCAGCTCCGCCGCCGCCCGGTGCGCGCCCGCACCGCCGCGCAGGACGCCTATATCCGCGCCTTGAAGCGCCAGACGCTGGTGTTCGGCGTCGGGCCCGCCGGCACCGGCAAGACCTGGCTGGCGGTCGCCTATGCCGTGCACCTGCTGGAGCGGCGCGTGGTGGACCGGCTCATCCTCTCCCGCCCGGCGGTGGAAGCGGGCGAGCGCCTCGGTTTCCTGCCCGGCGACATGAAGGAGAAGGTCGATCCCTATCTGCGCCCCATCTACGACGCGCTGCACGACCTGATGGACCGCAACTTCGTGGAACGGGCCATGACCTCCGGCGAGATCGAGATCGCGCCGCTCGCCTTCATGCGCGGGCGCACGCTGGCCAACGCCTGCGTCATCCTCGACGAGGCGCAGAACACCACCTCGATGCAGATGAAGATGTTCCTCACCCGCCTGGGCGAGAACTCGCACATGATCATCACCGGCGACCCGAGCCAGATCGACCTGCCGCCCGGCCAGACGTCGGGCCTTGCCGAGGCCGTCTCGCTCCTCGGCAATGTCGAGGGCGTCGAGGTCTGCCATTTCCACGCCGCCGACGTGGTGCGCCACGAGCTGGTCGGCCGCATCGTCGCCGCCTATGACGCGAAGGCGGCCTCCGCCCGTTCCGGCGAGCCCGGGGCGCCGCCGCGATGAGCGACGGCAGTCCCATCGAGGTCGACGTGCTGGTCGAGACCGACGCCTGGTCGGTCCTCCCCGGCGCGGCCGACCTCGTCGCCCGGGCGGTCGTCGCCGCCGTCGAGGGTGCGTCGAGCGAGTACGAGCTCGACATCGACGGCGCCGAGATCGCGGTGAAGCTCACCGACGACGCGAGCATCCGCACGCTGAACCGCGACTGGCGCGGCAAGGACACCGCGACCAACGTGCTGTCCTTTCCGACCCCGGAGATGGCGCGCGCCGGCGGCGATCCCCATCTCGGGGACATCGCCATCGCCTTCGAGACGCTCCGGCGCGAGGCCGAGGCGGAGGGCAAATCCTTCGCCGACCATCTCGCGCATCTCGCCGTCCATGGTACCCTGCATCTGCTCGGCTACGACCACGAGGTCGCGGATGAGGCCGAGGAGATGGAGGCGATGGAGCGTCGCGTCCTTGCCGGTCTGGGCGTGCCAGACCCCTATTCCGAAACCGAACCCGTTCATCAACCCGACTGAGATCAATGTCCGACCCCGTTTCCAGCCCCTCCTCCCCCAAGTCGAGCAGCGAGGGCCCAAGTAGCAACTCCTCGAGTAGCAGCTCGTCGAGTAGCAGCCCGGCGAGCGCCGGGCAGCGAAGCACGGCCGACGCCCGCTCCTCGGAGCCCCGCGCCGGCATACTCGACCGTCTGCGCCACCTGCTCGGCGGCTGGCGCTCTTCCGGCTCCCTGCGCAGCGACCTCGCCGAGGTGCTGTCCTCCAGCAGCGTCGAGGCCGGAACCGACCTGACCGCTACCGAGCGGACGATGCTCAAGAGCATCCTCGAACTGCGCGAGCTGCGCATCGGCGACCTGATGGTCCCCCGCGCGGACATCATCGCCGTGCAGAAGGACATTTCGCTCGGCGAGCTGCTCACCGTCTTCGCCGATGCCGGCCATTCGCGCCTCGTCGTCTATGACGACACGCTCGACGATCCCGTCGGCATGGTCCACATCCGCGATCTCGTCACCTATCTCACCCAGCGCGCCATGACCCCGCGCCCCGGCGCCGCGCGGGCCGCCGGTCCTGCCGGGACGCGCGCCGCGGATGGCGGCGCCGGGACGCCGGCTGAGAGCGCCCCCGCCACCGGCGGACAGGGCGGCAAGTCGCTGCCGGCCTTCAATCTCAAGGCCATCGATCTCGGCACCCCGCTCAGCGCCGCCAAGCTGATCCGCCGCCTCCTGTTCGTGCCGCCCTCGATGCCCTCCATCGAGCTGCTGGCGAGCATGCAGGCGAGCCGCATCCACCTCGCCCTGGTGGTCGACGAATATGGCGGCACGGACGGCATCGTCTCGATGGAGGATCTGGTCGAGGAGATCGTCGGCGACATCGAGGACGAGCACGACGAGGACGAGACCCCGGCCATCATCCGCCAGCCGGACGGCAGCTTCATCGCCGATGCCCGCGCCAGCCTCGAGGACGTCGCCGAGATGATCGATCCGGCCTTCGCCCTCGGCGAGGAGGCGGAGGAAGTCGACACGCTCGGCGGCCTGCTGGTCACCCTCGCCGGCCGCGTGCCGGTGCGCGGCGAGATCGTGCTCGGCCCCGACAATTTCGAGATCGAGGTGCTCGATGCCGATCCGCGCCGCGTGAAGCGGCTGCGCATCTCGACCGGCGGGCGCGACGCGGCCGGCTCCGGGAAGGACGCCGACGAGCGCGACGCGGCGGAGCCTCCCGCGCGCGGCAGCCTGCCGCCGCCGGCCGAGCAGCCGCAGAACGGCGCCCGGCCCGCCAGCACGCGGAGCTCCGATGCCGCCTGAGGGCTGCCCGCCCGATGCCTCGGCGGGAGGCGGGTCCATGGCGCTGGAGCGGCTGCGCGCCGTGCCGGCCCGGTGGCGCGCCCTCGTCGCGCTGCTGGCCGGGGCGGGCTCGGCGCTCGCCATGCCACCCTTCGGGCTGTGGCCGGTCCTCGCGCTCACCCTTCCGCTACTCGTCTTCCTGATCGATGCTACGGTCGATCAGCCGCTGGGACGCGCCCTGCGCGCCGCCTTTCTCGCCGGCTGGCTGTTCGGTCTCGGCTACTTCGTCGCCGGCCTGTGGTGGATCGGCGAGGCGTTTCTCGTGCAGGCCGACGCCTTCCTGTGGCTGATGCCGTTCGCGGTAATCGGCCTGCCGGCTTATCTTGCGCTCTATACGGGGCTCGGCTGCGCGCTCGCCCGTCTCCTCTGGATGCCGGGGCCGGGGCGCGTCCTCGCCTTCGCGGTGGCCCTCACCGCCGCCGAGTGGCTGCGCGGGATTCTGCTCACCGGCTTCCCCTGGAACAATTTCGGCTACGCGCTTGCTACCGATCTGCGCTTCGCCCAAGCCGCCTCCACCGTTGGGATGATGGGGCTTTGCCTTCTCGCCCTTGCCGCCCTGGCGAGCCCCGCGGCCCTGTTCGACGCCCGCTTCCGCCCGCAGGCCTCTCCCCGTGACCGCTATGCGCCGCTGGCCCTGTCGGTCGCGGTGCTCGGCCTCGTCTGGGCCGGCGGCCAATGGCGCCTTGCCACCACCGAGGTGGATACCGTGCCGGACGTCCGGCTGCGGCTCATGCAGCCAGACCTGCCGCAGGACCAGAAATTCCGCTACGACGCCCGCCGCACGGTGATGGACCTCTATGTCTCCACCAGCGAGAGCGCCGGCGGACTTCAGGGCGTGACGCACCTTTTCTGGCCGGAATCGGCCTTTCCCTTCTTTCTCGAGCGCGAGCCCGAGGCGGTCGAGCGCATCGCGGCGATGCTGCCCGAGGGTACCACGCTCGTCACCGGCGCCGCGCGCTTCGAGCCGGTGCCGGGCCGCGAGCGTCCGGACGTGTTCAACAGCCTGCGGGTGATCGATACCAATGGCGCCGTGCTCGCCCACGCCGACAAGATGCATCTCGTTCCTTTCGGCGAATATCTGCCGTTTCAGGAAACGCTCGAATCGATCGGCCTGCAGCAGCTGACTCGGGTGCGCGGCGGCTTCGCGGCGGCGCGCGAGCGCGAACTGCTGGCCATTCCCGGCCTGCCGGCGTCGGTTCCGCTCATCTGCTACGAGGCTATCTTTCCCGACGAGGTGATGCCGCCGGCGGCTGCGCCGGGGCAGCGGCCGGGCTTCCTGCTCAACGCCTCGAACGACGCCTGGTTCGGCATTACCCCCGGCCCCTACCAGCATTTCGAACAAGCGCAGCTCCGGGCAATCGAGCAAGGTCTTCCGCTGATCCGGGTTACGAACAATGGCATTTCCGCCATCATCGACCCGGTCGGGCGAATCACCGGATTACTACCTCTGGGTGTACGCGGCGTCCTCGACGGGGCCCTTCCCCAAGCCCTTCCCGCGACAATTTATGCTACTTATAGCAGTTGGATACCGCTCATCTCACTGCTAACCGGCCTATTGCTGGTGCTCATGCTGCGCCAGCGAGATATACAAGCCTAGATTGATCGACGGTCCAATCAGCTTTGCCTAGACTGGCGCCCGGGCCTGGGCATTGCTTCTCTCCGCCAGATCGGGGGAGGGAGGTATTTTTTTGTTTGCAGTCGGGGAAGCCGATGACCAAGAAATCTCCTAATCCAATCGATAAGCATGTGGGTAGCCGGGTGCGCATGCGGCGTATGATGATTGGCATGAGTCAGGAGAAACTGGGCGAAAACCTCGGCATTACTTTTCAACAGATCCAGAAATACGAGAAGGGCACGAACCGCATCGGCGCCAGTCGACTCCAGAATATTTCCAACGTGCTCGGGGTTCCGGTGGCGTTCTTCTTCGAGGGCGCTCCCAATGTGAGCGGTACCGCCACCGGTTTCGCGGAAGATGCCTCCCCCGCCTATGTCTCGGATTTCCTGGCCACCACCGAAGGGCTGGCGCTCACCCGCGCCTTTCTGAAGATCTCCGACAGCAAGGTCCGCCGCCGCATCGTCGATCTCGTCGAGGCGCTCGCGGAGGAGGCTCCGGCGAACTAAGGCGGAAGGCGTTTCGACTCAACGAGATGAAGGCCGTCTTCCGCGACCGGTTCCGACGCGACACGCAAGGCACGGCCCCGCCGGAGCGTTCTTTTTTCCGAACGATTCCGCTGTTCTATCCTTGACCCGCCCGACCGCGCTTGCGAAAGATGCGGCGCCTGACGCCGTCCTGTGCGCCGGCCGAGATATCGAGGAGCCGACGCGTGTCCCGCCAAGCCTATCTGTTCACCAGCGAATCCGTTTCCGAAGGCCATCCGGACAAGGTCTGCGACCGTATCTCCGACGAGATCGTCGACGCCTTCTTCAAATATGGCCCGGAATTCGGCTGGGATCCCAGCCACCTGCGTGTCGCCGCCGAGACGCTGGCCACCACCAACCGCGTGGTGATCGCCGGTGAGACGCGCGGCCCGGCGCAGATCACCAAGGACTTCATCACTCATATCGCCCGGCTCGCGATCAAGGACATCGGCTACGAGCAGGAAGGCTTCCACTGGGAGAATGCCGACATCGAGGTGCTGCTGCACGCTCAGTCGGCCGACATCGCCCAGGGCGTCGATTCGGCGGGCAACAAGGATGAAGGTGCCGGCGACCAGGGCATCATGTTCGGCTATGCCTGCCGCGAGACGCCCGAGCTGATGCCCGCGCCGATCTACTACGCGCACAAGATCCTCAAGCTGCTGGCCGACGCCCGCCACTCCGGCGAGAGCACCGTGCTCGGCCCGGACGCCAAGAGCCAGGTGACGGTGCGCTACGACAGTGGCAAGCCGGTCGAGGTGACGCAGATCGTGCTGTCCACGCAGCACCTCGATGCCGACCTGTCGTCGCACGACGTGCGCAACATCGTCGAGCCCTATATCCGCAAGGCGCTGCCGGAAGGCTGGGTCACACCCTCCACCATCTGGCACGTCAACCCGACCGGCAAGTTCGTCATCGGCGGCCCGGATGGCGACTGCGGCCTCACCGGCCGCAAGATCATCGTCGACACCTATGGCGGCGCGGCCCCGCATGGCGGCGGTGCCTTCTCCGGCAAGGATCCGACCAAGGTCGACCGCTCGGCTGCCTATGCCGCGCGCTACCTCGCCAAGAACGTGGTCGCCGCCGGCCTCGCCGACCGGGCCACCATTCAGCTCGCCTATGCCATCGGCGTGTCCGACCCGCTGGCGATCTATGTCGATCTGCACGGCACCGGGCAGGTCGAGGAAGCCAAGCTGGAGAAGGCGCTGCGCGAGGTGATGAACCTGCGTCCGCGCGGCATCCGCGAGCATCTCGGCCTCAACAAGCCGATCTATGCGCGCACCTCGGCCTACGGCCATTTCGGCCGCGCGCCGGAAGCCGATGGCGGCTTCTCCTGGGAGCGCACCGACCTCGCCGACGCCATCAAGGCGGCGGTCGGCTGATTCCTCGCCGTTGCGCACGGGGCGTTGCGCGCCCGCGCCGGCAGCATTAAGCGGGGCGGACATCGGTCCGCCCCGTTCGCTTTTCGAGTAGCCGCATGACCACCGACAAGGATGCCCCCGGAGGCGAGACGCCGGCGCCCGGCCCGCGCGAGGCCGCCTTCTACGGCCGCCGCAAGGGCAAGAAGCTGCGCACGGCGCAGGCCGCCCATCTGGCGCAGGACCTGCCCCAGCTCGCCATCGATCCCGAACATGTCGCCGAGCGGCCACTCGCCGCGCTGTTCCCGCACGACGTGCGGGCGGTGCGGCTGGAGATCGGCTTCGGCGGCGGCGAACACCTCGTCTCGGAAGCCCGGCGTCATCCCGATATCGGCTATATCGGCGCCGAGGCGTTCCTGAACGGCATCGCCAAGGCCACCACCGCCGTCGCCGAGCTCGGCCTCGCCAATGTGCGCCTGCACGGCGACGACGTGGTGCCGCTGCTCGACCGGCTGCCGGACGCCTCGCTGGACCGGATCGACCTGCTCTATCCCGATCCGTGGCCCAAGCGCCGCCACTGGAAGCGGCGCTTCGTGCGGGCCGACAACATCGACCGCATCGCCCGGCTGCTGCGGCCCGGCGGGCATTTCCGCTTCGCCACCGACATCGAGCACTATGCCGGCTGGACGCTGCGCCATTTCCTCGCCGATCCGCGCTTCGAGTGGACGGCGGCGCGCGCCGACGACTGGCGCCTGCCATGGGAAGGCTGGCCGGGCACCCGTTACGAGGCGAAAGCGCTGCGCGAGGGGCGGCGCCCGGGATATTACGAGTTCCGGCGCCTCTGATTACCGCCTAGGATGATGCGGAACCGGGTAACGACGTCCGCGTTGACGCTCGTAATCATCACGACCGGCATTCAGGAGACCGTCATGGCCCAACCGAACGCGCAGGAAGACTTCGCCAAGCTGTCCGCCGACCTCGCCACGCTGAGGTCCGACGTCGCGAAGCTCACCGAGACGCTCGCGGCCATCGCCCGGACCGAGGGCGAGGCCGCCGCCGATGCGGTCGCCAGCCGCGTGCGCGCCGGCAAGGCCCGCGCCGAAGCCGCCGCCGCCGGATTGGTCGATGAGGGCCTCACCGCCTATGAGGATGCCAAGGAGCGGGCGCAGGCGATCACCGGCGATGTCGGCGCCGTCATCGAGCGCAACCCCTATGGCGCGGTGCTCACCGCTCTGGGCGTCGGCTTCCTCTTCGGCCTGCTGTCGCGGAGCCGTTGATGCTCCGCCTCCTGCTGGCCATCGCCGGCGCGGAAGTGCGCCAGGCCGCGCGGGTCGCCGTGCGCCGGACCGCCATCACGGCGGCCCTCTTCGTGATCGGCGGCGTCCTGCTCGTCGCCGCGTTCTTCGCCTTCCTGGTCGCGGGCTTCGTCCTGCTGGCGGAACGCTACGATCCGGCCACCGCCGCCCTCATCGTCGCCGGCTTCATGCTGATCGTGGGACTGATCTTCGTGCTCGTCGCGCTGCTGCGCACGCGCCGGCCGCCGGCGCGTCCTTCCTATGGCGCGGGACTGGGACTCTCGGCCGCGCCGCCGCCGGCTTCGCCCGCCGCCGCACCCGCCGCCGCGGCGCCCGGGCCGGCCCCGTCCGGCAAGGCTGAGCCCGATGTCTCCACCGTGCTGGCGATTGCGGCCGGCGCCGCGCTTGTCGGCCTTATTCTTGGCCGACGGGTCTGAAAATGTGATTCCGGGCCCTGCGGGGCCCGGTCCGCATTAGCCTCTCGTTATTGCAGGCGCGGCTAAAAAGGACCAATCTGCCAAAGAGGGGCCGCAGCCGCGCGCCATGACGCTGTGCGGCTTGCCGCAGGAGGTTCACACTTGACGTTCCGACGTTTGTCGCTGCGGCCGGGAGCGGCCATCCTCGCCGCGCTTGCCGCCCTGGGCGCCACGTCGCTCGGCGCTGGCTCGCCGGCGCTCGCGGATGCGCCCCCGGCGGATTTCATCGCCCGTTCGGCCCCGGCCGGCAATTATCTCGCCGCCCGCCTAGCCATTTCCGAGCGCGATACGGCCGCCGCCTCCGCCTATTATCGTGAGCTCGTGCGCATCTTCCCGCGCAATGGCGAGTTGCTGGAACGCGCCTTCCTCACCCAGCTCGCCGAAGGCTCGATCGACGAGGCCGTCGACCTCGCCCAGCGCATCGTCCGCATCGATCCCGAGCACACGCTGGCGCGTCTCGTGCTGGGCGTGCGCGCGATCAAGACCAAGCAGTACGTTACCGCCCGCAGCAATCTGCGCCGCGCCGGCCAGGGCGCCATCGCCGAGCTCAACTCGACGCTGCTGGGCGCGTGGAGCCAGTTCGGCTCCGGCAATGCCCGCGCCGGCGTCGCCGCCATCGACGCGCTGCAGGGCCCGGAATGGTATGCCGCCTTCAAGGACCTGCATGCCGGCCTGATCCTCGACGCCGCCGGCGTCAAGAAGGAAGCCGGCCAGCGTCTCGAGGCCGCGCTGAAGGTCGATCCGCGCACCCTGCGCGTGGTCGACGCCTATGGCCGCTGGGCCTCGCGCAACGGCAACAAGAAGCTCGCCATCGAGACCTACGAGGCCTTCGACAAGCTGGTGCCGAACGACCCGCTGGTCGCCCGCTCGCTGGAGCAGCTCGAGGCGGGACGCACCCTGCCGGCGCTCATCACCACGCCGGCCGCCGGCGCCGCGGAGGTTCTGTACGGCCTCGGTTCGGCGCTGGGCCGTCAGGGCGGCGAGGATCTCGCCCTCGTCTATCTCCAGCTCGGCCGCTGGCTCGATCCGTCGCATCCGCTGATCGACATCACCCTCGCCGACCTCTTCGAATCGATGAAGCGGCACGAGGACGCCATCGCGCTCTACCAGCAGGTACCGGCCAGCTCGCCCTTCAAGGTCAATGCCGAGGTGCAGCGCGCCCTCAATCTCGACGCCGCCGGCAAGTTCGACGACGCGCGCGCCGCCCTGGACAAGGTGGTGGCGGCCAATCCCAAGGACATGCGGGCGCTGATGGCGCTCGGCGACGTGCTGCGCTCGAACGAGAAATTTCCCGAGGCGGCCGAGGTCTACACCAAGGCCATCGACCAGCTGCAGGCGCCGACCGGCAATAACTGGATGCTCTACTACTTCCGCGGCACCGCCTTCGAGCGCACCAAGCAGTGGGAGAAGTCGGAAGCCGATCTCAAGAAGGCGCTGGAGCTCAAGCCCGACCAGCCGCACGTGCTGAACTATCTCGGCTACAGCTGGATCGACCAGGGCGTGAACCTGGACCAGGGCACCGAGATGATCCGCAAGGCGGTGGCGCTGCGTCCCGACGACGGCTTCTTCATCGACAGCCTCGGCTGGGCCTATTACCGCACCGGCCATTACGACGAGGCGGTGCGCGAGCTGGAGCGCGCGGTGGAGCTCAAGCCGAACGAGGCGGTGATCAACGACCACCTCGGCGACGCCTACTGGAAGGTCGGCCGCAAGCTCGAAGCCCGCTTCAAGTGGAACCACGCGCGCGATCTCAAGCCGGAGCCGGACGAACTCGCCGACATCGAGCGCAAGATCGCCGTCGGCCTCGACGAGGCGGAGCGCGTCAAGGCGCAGAAGGACGAAGTGAAGAAGACCGAAGTGGCGCCGGCCGCCGCCGAGCCGCAGAAGGCGGCAGTGGACAAGACCCAGGATCCCCAGAAGCCGGGCGGCGGCGGCTGACCGCCGCCGCGCAAGGATCTCGGTCCTTCGATCAATGAGAAAGGCGGGCTCCCGTGAGGGACCCGTCTTTTGCATGTCGCGTCGGTGAAAGCCCGGAAGCCCCGGCTTTTAGCGCGGCGCGTCGGCCTCGGCGGTCTTGCGCTCGACCTCGGCGGTCGGCGCGCGGCCGGCGGTGCGCTTGCCGGAAGCCCGCTCGGCAAGGCGGGTGCGCCCGCTGCCCCCGCGCTTGAACTCGCACCACAGGCGGTTCGCACCGGCGAGATTCCCGCGGAAGCTGACCGCGCTGGTCTTCTCCAGCTCGAAGCAGGGCTGGAACGCCATGCCCTTCAGCTTGGCGCACACTGACTCGTTGCGGACCTGAATGGTGCCGGCCGGCAGGGTGACATAGCGGGCATTGCCCTTGCCGCGCATCTGGATCGTGCCGGCGACCGAGCCGTCCGGCATGATGCGGCCGGCGCCCGCCGTACCTTCGTAGCAGGTGTAGGAGAAGGTGCGTCCCATCACGAAACGCTGCGCCTGCTGCGGCGTCAGCGTATCGGCCGACGCCAGCGCCGGCGCCAGGACGGGGGCGACGAGAAACGCGGCCAGAAGGGCGGAACGGTTACGCATGGAAGGTTCCATCGCTCGGGATGGGGCTACGATGCGCTGCGAAAGCCCTGCCTTGTCAAGGCAACGCAGCGAATCAGCCCCTCTCACCGGGACACACGAGGCGCATACTGTGGCGCCGGGGCAACGCTTCCGGCACTACGCCACCTATGGTGAAGGACGATGGTTAATGTCGTGCAAACGCCGCGGCGGCGTCACGCGCCCGCCGGCTGAGGCTCGCGCGCGACGGGCCGCTCCACGATCGGCAGGTTGATCACGGCGGAAGCGAAGCTGAGTGCCACCGACAGCCACCAGACGAAATCGTAGGAGCCCATCTGCTCGTAGAACAGGCCGCCGAGCCACACGCCGAGGAAGCCGCCGACCTGGTGGCTGAAGAAGGCGAAGCCGTACAGCATGGCGAGGTAGCGCGTGCCGAACATCAGCATCACCAGCCCGGAGGTCGGCGGCACGGTGGAGAGCCACAGCAGGCCGAGCACCACGCCGAAGCCCAGTGCGGTGACCGGCGAGGCCGGCAGCAGCACGAAGACGGCGATGGCGATGCCGCGCGCGAAGTAGATCGCCGCCAGCAGGTAACGTCGCGGCATGCGGCTGGACAGCCAGCCCGAGCCCAGCGAGCCCACCATGTTGGCGAGGCCGATCGCCGCCAGCGTCCAACCGCCGACCTGGATGGAAAGCCCGCGGTCGATCAGATAGGCCGGCAGATGCGTGGTGACGAAGGCGAGCTGGAAGCCACAGGTGAAGAAGCCGAGCACCAGCAACACGTAGCTGCGGTGACGCAAGGCCTCGCTGAGCGCCTCGCCGATCGACTGCTGGCGCTCCTGCGTCTTCGGCGCAGGAGGCGCGCTGGCGAGCGCGATCGAAAACGGCATGATCAGCAGCATGGCGAAGCCGAAGACAATGAGTGTCTCCTGCCAGCCGATGGTGGTGTTCAGCCCGGCGGCCAGCGGCGGGAACAGGAACTGGCCGAAGGAACCAGCCGCTGTGCCGGCGCCGAAGGAAAGCGGCCGCCAGCGCTCCGGCAGCATCTTGCCGAAGGCGGCGAGCACGATGTTGAACGAGCAGCCCGACAGGCCGAAGCCGACCATCACGCCGGCCGACAGGTGCAGCAGGCCCGGCGTCGCGGAATAGGCCATGAGCATCAGCCCGGCGGCATAGAGCACCGCCCCGGCCCACAGCACCCGTGTCACGCCGAAGCGGTCGGCGATCGCTCCGGCGAAGGGCGTGCCCACGCCCCAGAGCAGGTTCTGGATGGCGATGGCGAGACCGAACGTGTCGCGCCCCCAGCCGAACTCGCTGGTCATCGGCAGCAGGAAGATGCCGGAGGAGGCGCGCGGCCCGAAGCTGAGCATGGCGATCATGCAGCCGCACAGCACGACCAGCAAAGGAGCGCGCGCCGCGAGGCTGGGGCGGGGCGTATCGTTGGCGGCGGTCATGGAGCCTCACGAACTGCGTCGAATTACCGGGAGCGGGAGGTGAAATTAGCCGCCCCAACCCGGCGGGGAGAAACGAATTATTTTCAGGATGAGTATCAGGAAAGCTGATGGAAGAAGCACCAGCCGTCAACCGTGCCGCTGCGGCACCGTGCCGGCCGGAAGCCGGGGTGGCCCGCGAGTGAGGCGAATCTGCAACATCCGGGAGCGAATATGCCGGCTAACGTCTCCGTGAAGCCGTGCGAACCCAAATTCGTCGCGGAAATCCTATAGGGGAGGGTCACTGTCCCTTCTCACCAGTGCGTACGCTCCATGCCCCTCAATCGTCGCCTCTTCCTGCTCGCCGCTCCCGTCGCCCTCGCCGGCTGCTCCTCGACCCAGAACACCCGCATCCTCCCGGCGGCGATCGATCCGCAATATCTGAGCATGTACGGTGCGATCACCGACGAGCCGTTCCCGGTGCCGGCGGTCGACGTCAGCAAGATCGATCCGCGCTTCCTGCGGCAGGAGGTGGCGTACCAGACCCGCTACCAGCCGGGCACCATCGTGGTCGATCCGAACGAGCGCTTCGCCTATCTGGTGATGGCGAACGGCCGGGCGCTGCGCTACGGCGTCGGCGTCGGCAAGGAAGAGGGCTTCAATTTCCGCGGCGAGGGCGTCATCGGCCGCAAGGCATCCTGGCCGCGCTGGACGCCGACCCCGAACATGATCGCCCGCGAGCCGGAGCGCTACGGTCCCTATGCCGGCGGCATGGCCGGCGGCGAGACCAACCCGCTGGGGCCGCGCGCGCTCTATCTCTACAAGAACGGGCAGGACACGCTCTACCGCCTGCACGGCACCACCGAGCCGTGGACCATCGGTACGCAGGTGTCGTCCGGCTGCGTGCGCTTCATCAACCAGGACATCATCGACCTCTACCGCCGTGCCCCGGTGGGCACCCGCGTGGTCGTGCTGCCGGCCCGCGCCACCCCGGTGGCCTGAGCTCGACGCAACGACGGCTTCTCTCCCGGATGGCTGCCGGCCATCCGGGATGCACTCTCCGATCCAACGAAAGCGATGGCGGTCCGGCGGGCGCCCGGCGCAAGCCGGCGGGCTATCCGCCCTATTCCAGCACGAGCTCGAAGGGTTCGTTCTCCATCGCCTCGCGGCCGCGACCGATGGCGGCGACGGCGGCGCTCATGCGCCCCTGCCGGCCGAGCGCCTCGTCGGCCAGCGCCACCAGCAGGGCATTCGGCGTGGCGATGGGCGAAGCGGCGCGCAGCGCCCGGGCGATCTCGCCCTCGTCCCGCCCCGGGTTGAGCGCGCAGGCGGCGATGTAGGCCGAGGCGGTCGACCGGCTGATTCCGGCGAAGCAATGCACCACCAGCGGCGCCGAGCGCGGCCAGCGGCGGGCAAAGCCGAGGATCGCCTCCACATGCTCGGCCGCCGGATGGATCAGCCCCTCCTGCGGGGCCACGATGTCGTTGAAACCGACGAAGAGATGATTGTCGCGCACCACGCGCGCCGGCAGCTCGACCGGCGTGCCGAGGTTGATCACGCTCAGCACATGGGCCGCCCCGGTGCGCTCGACGGTCTCCGAGAGACGGGAAAGCGGACAGACATGGATCATTGCGTTTCTCCGGCGGCAGACGCCGCGACGGGGGCCGACGACGGCTCGACGGTCAGTTCCCGGAAGCGGGCGAGGAACCGCGCCTTCGCCTCGGCGGCGCTCCACGGCGTGAGATATTCACGCTCCGCCGCCATGTCGAGCGGGAACGGCGCGCCGAAGAA
This sequence comes from Starkeya nomas, assembly GCF_902703545.1. NCBI lineage: Bacteria > Pseudomonadati > Pseudomonadota > Alphaproteobacteria > Hyphomicrobiales > Xanthobacteraceae > Starkeya > Starkeya nomas. The sequence continues at coordinate 4,183,643 of NZ_CACSAS010000001.1, read as the reverse complement.
GCGCTTCGCCTCGGCAAGCTCGAAACCGGCGAGGCGCGTCGCCTCCAGAAAGGCGCTGGCGCGGTCGGCCGCCTTGACCAGCTTGACGAGGCTCGCGGACCAGTCGGCCGGCAGGCCGAAGCGCAGGCTCACCGCCGCCAGCAGGCGCGCCTCCACCGCCTTGTAGTCGCCGCCAATCACCGCCTTGAACGGGCTGATCATGTCGCCGACCACATATTCCGGCGCGTCGTGCAGCAGCAAAGCGAGCCGCCAGCGCCGATCGAGGTCGACGCCGCGCGCAGCGGCCTGCCGGCGGCCGATCAGCTCCACCAGCACGGAATGCTGGGCGACCGAGAAGATGTGCGCCCCCTCGGTCTGGCCGTTCCAGCGCGCGACGCGCGCAAGGCCATGGGCGATGTCCTCGATCTCGACGTCGAGCGGCGAGGGGTTGATGAGGTCGAGCCGCCGCCCGGACAGCATCCGCTGCCAGGCGCGCTCCGGCCGGGCTCGGAAGGTCATGACGATGCCCTCATGACCTCTTGCCGTGGCGGTGGCAGGTGACGGCGTGGTCGTCCACCATGCCCACGGCCTGCATGAACGCGTAGACGATGGTCGGCCCGACAAAGTTGAAGCCGCGCGACTTCAACTCCTTCGACATCGCCACCGCCACCGGCGAGGTGACGGGAGCCGGCTCCCCCGGCTGGCGTCGATTGTCCAGCACCGGGCCGTTGATGTCCCAGAGCAGCTTCGAGAAGCCGGGCCCGCGCTCCATGATGTCGAGCCAGACCTGCGCCGACCGCACGGTCGATTCGATCTTGGCGCGGTTGCGCACGATGCCGGCGTCCTGCATCAGCGCCTCGATCTTTTCGGGTCCGTAACGAGCAACGATCTCCGGCCGGAAGCCGTCGAAGGCGGCGCGGAATCCCTCGCGCTTGCGCAGGATGGTGATCCAGGCGAGCCCGGCCTGGAAGCCGTCGAGGATGAGCTTCTCGAACAGCGCCCGGTCGTCATGTTCGGGCACGCCCCACTCGGTGTCGTGATAGGCGACATAGAGCGGGTCGGTGCCGCACCACGCGCAGCGCGTGATGCCGTCGGCGTGCTCGTGCACCTTCATCGCGCCCGCTTCTCCTTCACGCCACGCTCTCCGTGCCGGGAATGGGGAAGCGCGCCCAGCCGGGGCGCTCCGGCACCAGGGCGGCGCCGTCCGCCTCGACCACATGCCCGCCGGCGCGGGCGTCCTCCAGCCGGTCGAGACGGACGAGCGCGAGGGCGCGCCCGTTCACGCCGGAACCGATGCGGCCGATGCTCTTGCCGCCGGCGGTGACCGGCGTGCCTTCCGCCGGCGCCGGGCCGCACAGGACGAAGGGGATGATGCGCGTGCGCGCCGTGCCACGGTGCTGCATGCGGCTGACGATCTCCTGGCCGACATAGCAGCCCTTGTCGAAATCGATGCCGCCGAGCTGGTCCATGTCCGCCTCGTGCGGGAAGGCGTCGCCATAGAGGAAATCCTGCCCGCCTTCCGGCACGCCGAGGGCGATGCGGTGGGCGTGCCATTGCGCTTCCGGCACCATGTTGATCTGCGCCGCCTCGGCGGCCGGCAGCAGGAAGCGCCGGCCCAGCGCCGGCAGGCGCGGATCGTCATAGGCGAGCGTGTCGACCAGCGGTCTCGCTCCACCCCAGGCCACCGCGACGGCGAGATCGTCGAGCACGCCGATCTCCACCTTCGCCCGCAGCCGGTAGAGCTGCAGCCGCTTGAGGAGATCGGCGACGACGGCGCGCGGCGTGTCCAGGCGGAAGCCGCCTTCGGTCGCCAGCACGATCATGTCGGCGACGATCTTGCCTTGCGGCGAGAGCAGCGCGGCGTAGCGCGCTGCGCCTGGCGCGGGCGTACGGGAGGTGAGCAGATTGTCGAGGAAATGCGCCGCGTCGGCACCGGCGATGCGGACGACGGCGCGTTCCTCAAGGATCGCGATCGGCATGGGCGCGCTCCTGAACGGGAGAAGGCCCGGCAGCACCGGGCGGGTCGAAGCGAGAGGTAAGCCCTGCGGCGATCCGGGGCAAGGGAAAAGAAACGAAACGGGAACATGAACAACGGCATGCGCTTGCGCAACCGCTGGCCGCTCCGCCGGTTGCCCGCTGCGACCGCCGCACCATGTTAGGAGCCCCCCATCCTTCCCAGGAGAATGTCATGACCGATACCGTCCTCTTCACCGGCACCGCCACCGCGGTCGGCGGCCGCAACGGCCACTCGCAGACCAGCGACGGCTCGGTCTCCGTCGATCTCGGCATGCCGAAGAACGGCGTGCTCGACGCCGGCAAGACGACGCCGGAGCATCTGTTCGCCACCGGCTACGCCGCGTGCTTCGGCTCCGCCGTCGAGGCGGTCGCCCATCAGAAGAAGATCGACGTCACCGGCGCCGCCGTCACCGTCGCGGTCTCGCTGGTAAAGGGCGACAGCGGCTACAGCCTCGCCGCGAAGATCTCGCTCAAGGCGCCGGCGCTCACCGCGCAGGAGACCAAGGAGGTACTGGAGGCGGCGCACCAGATGTGCCCCTACTCCAAGGCGACGCGGGGCAATATACCGGTGGAATTGAGCGTGGGCTGAGGCTCGCTCCCCCGACAGGCGAACGTCACGCCCGGGCCTAACCCGGGCGTCCACGCCTTCAACGACCGCCAAAGACATGGGTGGCCGGGTCAAGCCCGGCCATGACGTTGTTCTAGCAGACAGGTGCCGGCGATATGGCCCCGCTCACGCCGAGCGCTTCATCTCCGGCTCCGCCTGCGCCACCAGTTCGCCGAGGCTCGGCAGGTCGACCGGCGCGCCGGTCGGGCTGACGAGGCCGCGCGCGCCCGCAAGCGCACCGGAAACCAGCTCCAGCCCGAGGAAGCGGCTGCGGTCGAAGGAGCCGGGCAGCCACAGTCCCTCGGTCAGCGCGGCGTCGAAGCCGAAGCGGGCGTAATAGGGCGCGTCGCCGACGAGCAGGATGGCACCGTGGCCGAGCCGGGTCGCCTCGCAGATCGCCGTCGTCATCATCGCGCCGCCGAGCCCGCGATCGCGGAACCAGGGGTGGACCGCCAGCGGCCCGAGCAGCAGCGCCGGGCGGCCGGGACCGGCCGCGACGTGCCACAGGCGCAGGGTCGCGACCACGCGCCCGTCCGGGCCGTGCGCGGCGAAGGCGAGCCCGTCGGCCGGCCGGCGGCCCTCGCGCAGACGTTCGGACGTCTTGGCGAGGCGCGCGGCGCGGCCGAAGGCGAGGTCGAGCAGAGCCTCGCGCTGGGCGATGTCGGCGTCGGTCTCGAGCGAGATGACGGGGGCGGTGGTGGCAAGCATTGGCAGCCTCAAAAACCCGGCGCGGCCGGGAAAAAGAGGAACAGGGAACGTCGGTTCAGTCTGTCGGGCGGAAAGCCGGAGTCCGGCTCGCTCAGATCACATAGGACCGGAGCGGGTCGAAGCCGTTGAACGCCACCGCCGAATAGGTGGTGGTGTAGGCGCCGGTCGCTTCGATGAGCACCTTGTCGCCGATGGCGAGCGACACCGGCAGCAGGACCGGGGTCTTCTCGTAGAGCACGTCGGCCGAATCGCAGGTCGGGCCGGCCAGCACGCAGGGCTCCACCGCGTCGCCGTCGCGCGGCGTGCGGATGGGGTAGCGGATCGCCTCGTCCATCGTCTCGGCGAGGCCGCCGAACTTGCCGATGTCGAGATAGACCCAGCGCACCGGATCGTCCTCGGACTTCTTCGAGATCAGCACGACCTCGGCCTCGATCAGGCCGGCCGCGCCGACCATGCCGCGGCCCGGCTCGATGATGGTCTGCGGGATCGCGTTGCCGAAGTGACGGGACAGGGCGCGGAAGATCGCCTCGCCATAGGCCTCGGCGGCCGGCACGTCCTGCAGGTACTTCGCCGGGAAGCCGCCGCCCAGATTGACCAGCGACAGGGTGAAGCCGCGCTCCGCGCAGGCGCGGAAGATCGCCGACGCGGAAGCCAGCGCCGAATCCCAGGCCTCGACGTTCTTCTGCTGCGAGCCGACATGGAAGGAGACGCCGTGCGGCTCCAGGCCCAGCCGGTACGCGTGCTCAAGCACGTCGACCGCCATTTCCGGCTCGCAGCCGAACTTGCGCGAGAGCGGCCATTCGGCGCCGGCGCCGTCGCACAGGATGCGGCAGAACACCTTCGCGCCGGCGGCGACGCGGGCGATCTTCTCGACCTCTTCCGCGCTGTCGACGGCGAACAGGCGCACGCCCAGCTCGAAGGCGCGCGCCACATCGCGCTCCTTCTTGATGGTGTTGCCGAAGGAGATGCGCTCGGCGCCCGCGCCGGTGGCGAGCACCATCATGATCTCGGCGACCGAGGCGCAATCGAAGCACGAGCCCATCTCGGCCAGCGCATTGAGGATCGCCGCGTCCGGGTTGGCCTTCACCGCGTAGAAGACGCGGGTGTCCGGCAGCGCCCGGGCAAAGGCGGCATAATTGGCGCGCACGACGTCGAGATCGACCACGACGCAGGGACCATCCTCACGTCGATTGCGCAGGAATTCGCGGATACGGTCGGTCATGGCATATCCCCCATCGACCCGAAAGCTTCGACCCATGGAGATGCGAACACCCGCCCGCGGCAGCAGTGTGCCGCGCCCGTGGCGAGAATGCGCATCCGTTCGCCGACCGCACGGTTGTTGCCGATTGGCCGGATGGAATGGAGCCGTGGCACGAAATCGTTCGCCGAGCGCATGTGGAGAGCGCCGCGTCCGTTCGATGCCTTCGCTTGGTGAGGGAGACCCCTACCGCACGCCCGGCAAGAAGTAGTGCCTCTTCAGTGTCGCCGACCTTTGGAGGGCCGACCGAGACCAAAAAAGCCCGCTACGTCGTTGCTTCAAGTCACGTTCCCCGCTGAGAGCGGAGTGCGCCGGTTTCGCCTCCGGCTACCGATCTTCTTGGCGATTTTCCGGCCTCTTGTCCGGACTTCCGCCGATCGGCACGCGACCACAGGCACGTGCGAAATTGGGCGAGACGCGATGTATGGATTTCCGCCGTCATATGCAAGCGGCTTTTGCGGGATTTTTCGTATGCGCCCGCAAAATCGGCGGGCGCGAAAATGCGGCATTTCCGGCCTGCGAAAGTCAAGCCGACTAAGAGGCCCTGCCACGCTTCGGTTTGCATGGCCACGGCCCGCCGGAGCGGCACCGGCGTTGAAATTCGGGTGATCCGCCCGCCACGTGAAAATGGCCGGGCGAGCCCGGCCATGATGACGGCAACGAAAGCGCCGGCGGCGGCGCCGATTCGGCGCGCTCAGCCCTCGACGAAAGGCTCGACCGACTTCGCCTTCACCACGAAGCGATAGATGCCGTAGACGGCGAGCAGGCCGAAGGCGCCCTCGAAGATCAGCTCCCACACCCAGTTCGCGTCGAACAGGGCGGCGATGGCCCAGCCGGCGGCGAGGCCGGCGCCAATGAGCTCGGCGCCCAGCAGGATGGCGGCGCTCACCACCGTGCTGACATGGTCCCAGCGAATGCGTCGGCCCGTGGTCATCTCTTTCTTCCGTCTTATTTGGCGGGGCGCAAACTGCTATGCCCGGCCGCGCGGGTCAAGTTGCCCGGCGTCAGGCGGAGTTCGACGGTGGTTCACGGTTTCGTTCATGAGAGCGCGCGTGCCGGCTCCGGCATGGTCGCAACCCCCCATTGGCTGGCGACCGAAGCCGGGCGCGCCGTGCTGGAGGAAGGCGGCAACGCGGTCGAGGCGGCGCTCGCGGCGGCGGCGGCCATCGCCGTGGTCTACCCGCACATGACGCATATGGGCGGCGACGGCTTCTGGCTCATCCGCGACCCGGCCGGGCGCGTCAGCTACATCGAGGCGGCGGGCTTCGCCGGCGCAAAGGCGACCGTTCCCTTCTACCGCGACCGGGGCTTCGACGTGATTCCCGCGCGCGGCCCGCTCGCCGCGCTCACCCTGCCGGGACAGGTCGGCGGCTGGATGCTGGCGCACGAGGCCGCCCGTGCCTTCGGCGGCAGGATGCCGGTCCGCCGGCTGCTGGAGCCCGCCATCGGCCATGCCAGGGCGGGCGTCCCGGTGTCCGGCTCGCAGCATCGCCTGACCGTGGAGAAGCGCGCGGAGCTGGCGGACGTGCCCGGCTTCCGGGACATCTTCCTGGAACCCGACGGCACGGCGCCGGCTGTCGGCACGGTGAAGCGCAACGAGCGCCTCGCCGATACGCTGGAGCATCTGGCCGGCGCCGGCCTCGAGGATTTCTATCGCGGCGATGTCGGCCGCGAGATCGCCGCCGACCTGGAGCGGGCCGGCAGCCCGGTGACGCGCGCCGATCTCGAATCCTACCGCGCGGTGACGCGCGATCCCCTGCGGGTGAAGCTCGCCAATATGGAGCTGTGGTCCTCGCCGCCGCCCACCCAGGGCCTGGCGACGCTGATGATCCTCTCTCTCTTCGACCGGCTCGGCGTGGCGCAGCCGGAAGGCTTCGCCCACATTCACGGGCTGATCGAGGCGACCAAGCGCGCCTTTCTGGTGCGTGACCGCGTGGTGACGGATTTCGACCATCTCACCCACGATCCCGCCGCCTTCCTCACCCCGGCCGCCCTCGCCCGCGAGGCCGCGGCCATCGATCCGCGCCGCGCTCTGCCCTGGCCGCACAAGGCGGCGCGCGGCGACACGGTCTGGCTCGGCGCGGCCGACAAAAACGGCGTCTGCGTCTCCTACATCCAGTCGATCTACTGGGAGTTCGGCTCGGGGCTGGTGCTGCCGTCGACGGGCGTGCTGATGCAGAATCGCGGCACCTCCTTCTCACTCGACCCGCGCGCCAGGAACCCGCTGCAACCCGGCCGCCGCCCGTTCCACACGCTCAACCCCGGCATGGCGCTGCTGCCCGACGGGCGCTTCATCGCCTTCGGCACCATGGGCGGCGAGGGCCAGCCGCAGACCAACGCGGCGGTGATGAGCCGCTACGCCATGTTCGGCGTGCCACTCGGCGAGGCGATTGCCCGGCCGCGCTGGGTGCTGGGGCGGACCTGGGGCTCGGACACGGTGAACCTGCGCGTGGAAGGCGCCTTCGACGGTGGCCTAGCCGAACAGCTCGCCGGCGCCGGGCACGATGTCGAGATCCTCGCCGAACCGTTCTCCGACATGATGGGCCATGCGGGCGCGGTGATCCTGCATCCGGGCCGCGCGGGGCTGGAAGGCGCACACGACCCGCGCTCGGACGGCGGTGCACGCGGCGTGTGACGGCAGATCGGCGCCGCGTGTGACGCAGGGGCCCGAACGTCACGGACGGCCTTCACGGAAAGGTCACATCAACATGCGAGACGCGCGGCCATGGAAGCGATTCTCACCAATGCCCGGCTCATCCTCGAAGACCGCGTGATCGACGGCACGCTCGTTCACGAGAGCGGCCGGATCCGCGCCATCGACGAGGGGCGCTCGCACGCTCCTGGCGCGGTCGATTGCGAGGGCGCCTATCTCGCGCCCGGCCTGATCGACCTGCACACCGACGCGCTGGAAGGTCATTTCATTCCACGTCCCAAGGTCATCTGGCCGGACGCGCGCGCCGCCGCGCTGGCGCATGACGGGCAGATGGCCGCCTCGGGCGTCACCACCGTCTACGACGCCATCTGCGCCGGCGGCTTCGACCAGGCCAAGGCGGATCGCCGCGCGCTCTACGAGGTGATGCTCGACGCGGTGGAAGAAGGCACGACGCGCGGCCTGTTCCGCGTCGACCACCGTATCCACCTGCGCTGCGAGCTGACCGACCGGACCCTGCCGGAACTGGTAGACGCGGCGCTGGGCCGCCCGAACCTCGCCCTCGCCTCGCTGATGGACCACACGCCCGGCACACGCCAGTGGCGCAATGTCGAGCACCTGAAGGTCTATCTCACCGGCATCGGCAAGGGCGGGGCGGACATCGACGCCGAGGTCGCCGACCGCATCGAACGCGCCAGGGGCGCCGTGGCCGGCAATTACGACAAGATGGTCGCGCTGTTCTCCTCCTCCGGCATCGTGCTGGCGAGCCACGACGACACGACGCCCGACCATGTGCGCGAGGCGGTGGAGGCCGGCTGCACCATCTCCGAGTTCCCCACCACCCTCGAAGCCGCCCGCGCGGCGAGGCAATCGAACCTCGCCACCATCGGCGGCGCCCCCAACGTGGTGCGCGGCGGCTCGCATTCGGGCGGCGTGTCCATGCGGGACCTCGCGGCAGAAGGGCTGCTCGACGCGCTCGCCTCGGACTATGTGCCGGCGAGCCTGCTGCAGGCCGCCCTCGCCCTGACCCGCACGGCGGGCCTCTCCATCCCCGCGGCGCTCGCCCTGGTCACTGCCGCCCCGGCCCGGCTCGCCGGCCTCGACGATCGCGGCCGGCTGGCCGAGGGGCTGCGCGCCGACCTCGTCTCCTTCCGCCTCGCCGAGGACACGCCGGTGGTGGGCGAGGTGCTCCTCGCCGGCCGGCGCGTCTTCTGATGTCCGCCGCCATGTCCCCGGGCACCGCCACTGCGGCGGCCACGAAGCCGGCCGAGCCCCGCTACGCGATCTATTTCGCGCCGCCCGCGCAGAGCCCGCTCTGGCGTTTCGGCTCCGCTGTCCTCGGCTATGACGCGGAGACGGGCGAGGCTCCCCCGCTTCCCGAACTCAAGCGCTTCGACGCCACGCGCTGGCACGAGATCACCGCCGAGCCGCGCCGCTATGGCTTCCACGGCACGCTGAAGGCCCCCTTCCGCCTCGCCGCCGGCCGCACCGAGACGGAGCTGCGCGCGGTGTGTGCCCGCTTCGCCAAGGACCGGGCGGGATTCGCCTGCGCCGGGGTGACGCTCAACACCATCGGCCGTTTCCTCGCCCTGCGCCTCGCCGTACCGAGCGCGGCGCTGGACCGGCTGGCGGCCGGCGCGGTCGCCGCCTTCGACGATTTCCGCGCGCCGATGAGCGAGACCGAGCGGGAGAAGCGCCTGCGCGCGCCGCTCACGCCGCGCCAGCAGGACTATCTGGCGCGCTGGGGCTATCCCTATGTGCTGGAAGACTTCCGCTTCCACATGACGCTCACGGGCTCGCTCGACGATGACGAGCGCACGCTCGCCGAAGCCGAACTCGCCGAGCATTTCGCCATGAGCGGCGCCGACGGCCCGCTCATCGTGCGCGAGATCGCGCTCTACCGGCAGGAGGCCGGGCCGTTCCGGCTCGTCGCCCGCTTCCCCTTCGGGAGCTGAGCGATGACGAGGCTCGGCCCCACCCCGACCGTCGATCCCACCGCCGAGGTGACAGAGGCGACGCTCGGGCGCTACACCGAGGTCGGGGCGCGCACGAGGCTCCATGAGGTCGAGCTCGGCGACTATTCCTACGTGGTCAACGATTCCGACATCGCCTATGCGCGCATCGGCAAGTTCACCTCCATCGCCGCGATGACCCGCATCAACCCGGGCAACCACCCGATGGAGCGCGCCAGCCAGTCGCACTTCACCTACCGCGCCTCCGCCTATTTCGACGACGCGCAGGACGAGACGGCGTTCTTCGCCTGGCGCCGCTCGCATGGCGTCACCATCGGCCACGACGTGTGGATCGGCCACGGCGCCATCGTGCTGCCCGGCCGGAGCATCGGCGACGGGGCGGTGGTGGCGGCCGGCACCGTGGTGACGAAGGACGTGCCGGCCTACACGATCGTCGCCGGGGTGCCGGCGCGCCCGATAAGGCCGCGATTCGCGCCCGCCATCGGCGAACGCCTGCGGGCGCTCGGCTGGTGGGACTGGGACCATGCGCGCCTGCGGACCGCGCTGGAGGACTTCCGCGCCCTGTCGGTCGAGGACTTCCTGGAAAGACACGGCGGCTAGCCACGCCACCCCTTCCATTCCCGCCCACAACCTCGCCTCCCTTGCGCCTGTCGCCCCCGGCGGCTACCCCTTGTTGCGAAACGGGAGATCGGAATGGCCGCCAGCGCTCTGGACGTCGACGAGGTGCTTGCGCGCCGCCGGCTGCGGCGCAAGCTCGCCTTCTGGCGCGTCCTCGCCCTGCTGGTCGTGCTCGTGGGTGGGCTCGCCGCCTTCGCCTGGTGGAGCGACGGCGCGCTGCTGCCGCGCTCCTCGCCGCACGTGGCGCGCGTCACCATCGGCGGCATCATCCGCAACGAGCGCGAGCGGCTGGAGCTGCTCGAATCCATCGGGCGCTCCGGCGCGCGGGCGGTGATCCTCTCAATCGACAGCCCCGGTGGCACGGTGGTCGGCTCGGCCGCCCTCTATGACGGGCTGCGCCGCCTCGCCGAGAAGAAGCCCATCGTCGCCGTGGTCGACGGCATGGCGGCCTCGGGCGCCTATATCGCCGCGCTCGGCGCCGACCACATCGTCGCGCCGCGCAACGCGCTGGTCGGCTCGATCGGCGTGATCTTCCAGTTCCCCAATTTCGCGGAGCTGATGAAGACGGTCGGCATCTCCTATGAGGAGATCAAGTCGAGCCCGCTCAAGGCCGCGCCGAACATGTTCGACCCGCCGACCGAGGACGCCCGCGCCGCGGTGCGCTCGCTGGTCGCGGACAGCTATGACTGGTTCAAGGGCCTCGTCTCCGAGCGGCGCCTGATCACCGGCGACAAGCTCGCGGAGGCCTCGGATGGGCGCGTCTTCACCGGCCATCAGGCGCTGCCGCTGCGCCTCGTCGACGAGATCGGCGACGAGCGCACCGCCCGCGACTGGCTGGCCCGCGAGCGCGACGTGTCGAAAGATCTGCCCGTGCGCGATTGGCATACCGGGCGTGCGGGCGACGAATTCGGCTGGCTGCACGGCCTGTCGATCCGGATCATGTCCTTGATCGGGCTCGATGATCTGGCAAGGCTCGTGATCGGCGCCGCCGGCGAGGCCGCGACGCAGGCCCGCCTTGACGGTCTTCTGGCCCTCTGGCACCCTCGCGGAGGCTAGCGGGGCCAAGGGCTTCCAAAATATGACCTTTTTGCAGTTTCCGACGAGCCGAACGAAAAGGGGGGCGGGGCGTCGATGATCAAGTCTGAACTGGTACAGCGGATTGCGGAAGCCAATCCGCATCTTTATCAGCGCGATGTCGAGAACATCGTGAACGCGATTCTCGATGAGATCGTCGCGGCGCTGGGGCGTGGCGACCGGGTGGAGCTGCGCGGCTTCGGCGCCTTCTCGGTCAAGTCGCGTCCAGCCCGCACCGGCCGCAATCCGCGCACCGGGGCGCATGTGGCGGTCGACGGCAAGGCCGTGCCCTATTTCAAGACGGGCAAGGAAATGCGAGAGCGCCTGAACGACGGCGTCGATCTGGAATGAGCCGCTCGAGGGATTGATCGTGCTGCTGCGTCGCCTGCTGCTGATCCTCATCGTCCTGCCGGTTTCGGTGGGCCTCGTCATGCTCGCCGTGGCTAATCGCCATCCGGTGGAACTGGTGCTGGACCCGTTCGCCGGAGCGGCGGGCTGGGCACTCGACGTGCCGCTGTTCCTCGTGGTCTCCGGCGCGATGATCCTCGGCGTGGTGCTCGGCGGCGTGGCCATGTGGTTCGGCCAGGGACGCTACCGTCGCCTCGCCCGCCACTCCGCGCGCGAGGCGCGTCACGCCCATGCCGAGGCGGAAGCCCTGCGCGCCGCCACGACCGCACCCACTGCGCGGCCGGCCCTTTCCGACCAGCGCGCCGCCTGACATGAGCGACTTGCGTTTCGTCTCGGCCGGCGAGATCGCCGGTCTGCTCACCTTTCCCGCCCTGATCGACGCGCTGGAAGCGGCGTTCCGCCGGCGCATCACGGTGCCGGTGCGCCATCACCACGCCCTTCCCCGGCCGGATGGCGAGGCGACGCTGCTGCTCATGCCCGCCTGGACCGCCGACGGCACCGAGGACGATGTGCTCGGCACCAAGCTGGTCACGGTGTTCCCCGGCAACGGCGCGCGCGGCATCGAGAGCGTCACCGGCCTCTACATCCTGAATTCCGGCGCCACGGGCGAGCCGCTCGCGGTGATGGACGGCCGCGCCCTCACCGTCTGGCGCACCGCCTGCGCCTCCGCTCTCGCGGCGCGCTATCTGGCGCGCGCGGATGCCAGCCGCCTCGCCATCATCGGCGCCGGGGCGCTGGCGCCCTATCTCGCGCGTGCCCATGCCAGCGTGCGGCCGATCCGCGAGATCACCGTCTGGAACCGCACCCTCGCCAAGGCCGAGGCGCTGGCCGAGACGCTGCGCGCGGAAGGCTTCGACGCCCGCGCCGAGGCGGACCGTGGAAACGCCATCGCCGGCGCCGACATCGTCTCTTCCGCCACGCTCTCGCCGCAGCCGCTGGTCGAGGGTCGCTATCTCGCGCCCGGCCAGCACGTCGACCTCGTCGGCGGCTTCACCCCCTCCATGCGCGAGGCGGACGACGAGGCGATCCGCCGGGCGCGGGTCTATGTCGACACGCGCGCCGGCGCCGGCAAGGAGGCGGGCGACATCGTGGTGCCGCTCGCCAGCGGCGTGTTGGCGCCGGAGGACATTCAGGGCGACCTGTTCGAGCTCGCCGCCGGCACGGCGAAGGGCCGCGGCTCGGACGCGGAGATCACCCTCTTCAAGTCGGTGGGCACCGCCATCGAGGACCTCGCCGCCGCCGAGCTGGTGTGGAAGGCGCTGAGGAGCACGCGACCTTGAACCATTCCTCTCCCCATTGGGGAGAGGAAGCAGAGCGATCGCGCTCTTGCGATTCTTCTCAATGCCCCGGGCGGCCCTGCGTCTTCACCCGCGCCGCATCCAGCCGCTCGATGATCGCCTTGGCGATCAGGGTGACCAGCGCCACGCCGGTCAGGATGGTCGCCACCGCGAAGGCGGCGACGGCGTTGTTGTCCTGGTAGAGCAGCTCGATCTGCAGCGGCAGCGTGTTGGTCTGGCCGCGTATGTTGCCGGAGACCACCGACACCGCACCGAACTCGCCCATCACCCGCGCATTGCACAACGCCGCGCCGTAGAGCAGGGCGAAGCGCACATTCGGCAGGGTGACGAGGCGCAGGATGCGCCAGCCACCGGCCCCCAGCGTCACCGCCGCCTCCTCCTCCTCCGAGCCCTGCGTGATCATCAGCGGGATCAGTTCGCGCGCCACGAAGGGGGCGGTGACGAACAGGCTCGCCAGAATGATCGCCGGCACCGCGAACATGATCTTGATGTCGTGCTCGGCCAGCCACGGCCCGAGCAGGCCCTGCGCGCCGTAGACGAACAGATAGGCGACGCCGGCGATGATCGGCGAGATGGAGAAGGGCAGCTCCACCAGCGCCACCAGCAGGTTGCGGCCGGGGAAGCGGAACTTGGCGATGCACCAGGCCGCGGCGATGCCGAAGGCGATGTTGATCGGCACCACGATCAGCGCGGTGAAGACGGTCAGGCCGATGGCGTAGCGCGTGTCCGGCGCGGCGAAGGCGGCAGCGTAGGCCGCCGCGCCCTGCCGGAACGCCTCGGTGAAGATCGCCACCAGCGGCGCCACCAGCACCAGCAGCGTCACCAGCAGCACGCCGCCGATCAGCAGCGTGCGCGCCAGCGGCCCGTCGCCGACGCGGATGCGCCGGGGCGGGTGGGCTTTCGGCGGGGGAAGCGGTTCGCGCGCCATGCTCAATCCCCCGTCCCGATGCGCCGCTGCTGCCAGAGCTGGATCATGTTGACGATGAACAGCATGGTGAAGGCCAGCGCCAGCAGCGTCGCCGCGATGGCGGCGGCGGCGGGGTAGTCATATTCCTCGATGCGGATGAAGGTCAGCAGCGAGACCACCTCGGTCTTAAGCGGCAGGTTGCCGGCGATGAAGATGATGGCGCCGAACTCGCCCAGCGAGCGCGCGAAGCCGATCGCCGCGCCGGTCAGGAAGGCCGGGAAGATCGCCGGGAAGATGATGCGCGCGAAGATGCGCAGGTCCGAGGCGCCGAGCGTCGCCGCGGCCTCCTCCACATCGGTGGCGAGGTCCTCCAGCACCGGCTGCACCGTGCGCACGACGAAGGGGATGGAGGTGAAGGCCATGGCGATGGCGATGCCGAGCGGCGTGTAGGCGACATCGATGCCGATGGCGGCGAGCGGGGCGCCGAACCAGCCGTTCTTCACGAACAGCGCCGACAGCGCGAGGCCGGCCACGGCGGTGGGCAGGGCGAAGGGCACGTCCACCAGCGCGTCCAGCAGCCGCTTGCCGGGAAACTCGTAGCGCACCAGCACCCAGGCCAGCGCCAGTCCGTAGACGGCGTTGAACAGGGTGGCGAGCGCGGCGGTCGACAGCGTGACGCGGAAGGCGGCCAGTGTGCGCACCCCGCTCATGATGGCGAGATAGCGCTCCCAGCCGACGTCCACCGCCTGCCACATGAGGGCGCCGAGCGGCAGCAGCACGATCAGGCTGAGATAGAACAGGGTGATGCCGAGCGAGAGGGGAAAGCCCGGTATGACTCGGTTCAACGGACGGCTCCTGCAAAGGCAAATGGCCGGGGGTACCCGGCCATGGCGCAATATGTCCGATATGTCCAGAGCGGACGACGGTTCGCCTGTTCCGACCGTCATGGCCGGGCTTGGCCCGGCCATCCACGTCTTTGCGCGGTGAAGTCATGCATGCCCGGCTCAAGGCCGGGCATGACGTCGATCCAGAGGAGCGGCCGGGATGATGGCTACCGTCGGCCTCACGGCGCGACGAACAGTTCGTCCAGCTTGCCGCCCGAGGCGAAGTGGGTCTTCTGGGCGTTGGCCCAGCCGCCGAACACGTCCTCGACCTTCACGAGGCGGACGGGGGCGAACTTGGCCTTGAACTCCTCGGAGACCTTGGGATCGACGACGCGGTTGTTGGCCTCGGCGGCGACCTTCTGGCCTTCCGGCGAATAGAGGAAGGTCAGGTAGTCGGTGGCGATCTGGCGCGAGCCCCGCTTGTCGACCACCTTGTCGACCACCGCGACGGGGAACTCGGCGAGCAGGCTCACCGGCGGCACCACGACCTCGAATTTCTTGTCCTTGTAGGCGTCCTTCACGCTGATGACCTCGGCCTCGAAGGTGATCAGCACGTCACCCTGCTCGCGCTCCACGAAGGAGGTGGTGGCGCCGCGCCCGCCGGTGTCGAACACCACGACGTTGGAGAGCAGCTTCTTGGCGAAGGCGTCGGCCTTGGCCGCATCGCCGTTGAACTTCTCCAGCGCGAAGGCATAGGCGGCGAGGTAGGTGTAGCGGGCATTGCCGGAGGTCTTCGGGTTCGGGAAGACCAGCTTCACGTCATCGCGGACGAGATCGTCCCAGTTCTTCACGTTCTTCGGGTTGCCCTCGCGCACGAGGAAGGCGGGGAACGAGTACCAGGGCGAGGAGGCGTTGGGCAGCCGGGTCTGCCAGTCCTTGGCGACGAAGCCCTTGTCGACCAGGAACTGGATGTCGGTGATCTGGTTGAAGGTCACGACGTCGGCCTCGAGGCCCTCGACGATCGAGCGCGCCTGCTTGGACGTGCCGGCGTGGCTCTGGTTGACCTTGATCTCCTTGCCGATCTTGGCCTTCTCGGCCGGCTCGAACGTCTTGTTCACCGCCTCGAACAGCTCGCGGGCGATGTCGTAGGACGCGTTGAGGATCTGGTTCGGCTCCTCGGCGCGCGCGCCGGGCACGGCGGCCGAGACGAGGAACGGCGCCAGGGCGGCAGCAAGGAAAAGGCGGCGCGAGAAGCGCATGAAACACTCTCCAGGGTGGCGGCACGGCGCGCCTGTCGGTGCCGCCATGCCATATTCGTAAATCTGACGTGAAATCTATAATTTCACAGATGAATGTGAGTAGCATGCGAAATGTCGTCACGGAAGGGGTAAATTCATCCGTTGCCGCACGCATTCCACGAATAGGTGACGGGATAGCGCCTACCGGGCCGCACGGATCGCCGCCGCGGGTTGCCCGCCCGGCCCGCGGCCCCGCAGGCGCCGCCACTCGCCTCTGCGGACCGTTCCGTGCTAGTTGGCTCTGTTCGAGGAGACGGCCTTGTCGCTTGAGATCAAAATCTGCGGGCTCAGCACCCCCGAGACGCTGGATGCGGCGCTCGGCGCGGGGGCCGACATGGTGGGCATGGTGTTCTTTACCCCCAGCCCGCGCCATGTCGATCTCGCCACCGCCACCGCCGCCGCGCTCGCGGCGCGTGCGCGCGGGCGCGCGCAGATCGTCGCCCTGACCGTCGACGCGGACGACGCCACGCTCGCAGCCATCGTCGACGCCGCTCGTCCCGACATGCTCCAGCTGCACGGCAAGGAAAGCCCGGAGCGCGTCGCCGCCGTCCGCGCGCGGTTCGGCCTGCCAGTGATGAAGGCCATCGGCATCGCCACCGCCGCCGACCTCGCCCGACTCTCCGCCTATGCCGACGTCGCCGACCGGCTGCTGCTCGACGCCAAGCCGCCGAAAGGCGCGCTCCTGCCCGGCGGCAACGGCGTGCCCTTCGACTGGAACCTCCTCGCCGGCCTTGACCTGACGCGCCCCTTCATGCTGTCAGGCGGCCTCGATCCCGACAATGTCGGCGAGGCCGTGCGGCGGGTCCGCCCGCCCGGCATCGACGTATCCTCCGGGGTCGAGCGCGCCCCCGGCATCAAGGACCCCGCGCGCATCGCCGCCTTCCTGCGTGCCGCGCGGGCGGCCGATGCGACGGAGTCCGAGCATTCGACCGGCGACAAGCCGGCGCACACATCATCCGCCAGAGAGACGAGCCCCTCGTGAACGCTCCCAATTCCTTCCGCACCGGCCCCGACGAGAACGGGCATTTCGGCATATTCGGCGGTCGTTTCGTTGCCGAAACGCTCATGCCGCTGATCCTCGATCTGGAGGCGGCCTATAACGAGGCCAAGGCCGACCCGGCCTACAAGGCGGAAATGGACGCCGGCCTGAAGCACTATGTCGGCCGGCCGAGCCCGCTCTATTTCGCCGAGCGGCTGACGGAGCACCTGCGCGAGGGCGCGGGGGCCGGCAAGAATGGCGAAAAGCTGGGCGCGAAGATCTATTTCAAGCGCGAGGAGCTGAACCACACCGGCTCGCACAAGGTGAACAACGTGCTCGGCCAGATCCTGCTCGCCCGCCGCATGGGCAAGAAGCGGATCATCGCCGAGACCGGCGCCGGCCAGCACGGCGTCGCCACCGCCACGCTGTGCGCGCGCTACGGGCTGGAATGCGTCGTCTACATGGGCGCCGTCGACGTCGCCCGCCAGGCGCCCAACGTGTTCCGCATGAAAATGCTCGGCGCCACCGTGGTGCCGGTGCAGTCCGGCGCCAGGACGCTCAAGGACGCCATGAACGAGGCGCTGCGCGACTGGGTGACCAACGTGCACGACACCTTCTACTGCATCGGCACGGTCGCCGGCCCGCATCCCTACCCGGCCATGGTCCGCGACTTCCAGAGCGTGATCGGCGTCGAGACCCGCGCGCAGATGCTGGAGGCGGAGGGCCGCCTGCCGGACAGCCTCGTCGCCTGCATCGGCGGCGGCTCCAACGCCATGGGCCTGTTCCATCCCTTCCTCGACGATCCCAGCGTGAAGATCTACGGCGTCGAGGCCGCCGGCCACGGCATACCGACCGGCGAGCATGCCGCCTCGCTCACCGGCGGCCGGCCGGGCGTGCTGCACGGCAACCGGACCTATCTTCTGATGGACGACGACGGCCAGATCGCCGAGGCGCACTCCATCTCCGCCGGGCTCGACTATCCCGGCATTGGGCCGGAGCATTCGTGGCTGCACGACATCGGCCGCGCCACCTACATCTCCGCCACCGACGCGGAGGCGCTCGAAGCCTTCCAGCTGGTGGCGAAGCTCGAAGGCATCATCCCGGCACTGGAGCCGGCCCACGCGCTGGCCAAGGTCGCCGAGCTCGCGCCGACCTTCCCGCAGGATCACCTGATGGTGGTCAACCTGTCCGGCCGCGGCGACAAGGACATTCCGCAGGTGGCCGAGATTCTGGGGACCCGCATATGAGCACCCGCATCGAAACCCGCTTCGCCGCCTGCGCCACCGAGGGGCGCGCGGCGCTGGTGACCTTCGTCACCGCCGGCGATCCCGATTTCGAGACCTCGCTGGCGCTGCTGAAGGCCCTGCCGGCCGCGGGCGCCGACGTGATCGAGCTCGGCGTGCCCTTCACCGACCCGATGGCCGACGGCCCGGCGATCCAGGCGGCGGGGCTGCGCGCGCTCAAGGCCGGCCAGACGCTGAGGAAGACGCTGGACATGGTCCGCGCCTTCCGCGAGGGCGACGCCGCCACGCCGATCGTCCTGATGGGCTACTACAACCCGATCTACATCTACGGGGTGGACCGCTTCCTCGTCGACGCGAAGAGCGCCGGCGTCGACGGCCTCATCGTCGTCGACCTGCCGCCGGAAGAGGACAACGAACTGTGCCTGCCGGCCCTGCTGGCCGGGCTCGACTTCATCCGCCTCGCCACGCCGACCACCGACGACAAGCGCCTGCCGGCGGTGCTCGCGAACACGGCGGGCTTCGTCTACTACGTCTCCATCACCGGCATCACCGGCTCGGCGACGCCCGATCCGAACCTCGTCGGACAGGCGGTGTCGCGCATCAAGCGCCACACCGCGCTGCCGGTCGCGGTCGGCTTCGGCGTGAAGACGCCCGAGCAGGCCGCCGCCATCGCCGCCGGCGCGGACGGCGTCGTGGTCGGCTCGGCGCTGATCGACGCGCTGCGCGCCACCCTCGATGCCGAGGACCGGGCGACACCGGCGACGGTCCCCGCCGTCACCCGCCTCGTCAGCCAGCTTTCCGAAGCGGTGCGCGGCGTCCGCCGTCAGGCGGCGGAATAGCGGCACGGCGCCGTCAGCGCGGAGCGCGACGAATCGCGCTCCTGCCTTTTCATCGCCCCGCTCGCGCATTAGATGATGGCCGGCGCGCGGCCAGCCGCCATCGCCGTCTGGAGCCAAGCTTTCTGGAGCCAAGCCGTTGAACTGGATCTCGAACGTCGTCCGCCCGAAGCTCAGCTCGTTCCTGAACCGCCGGGAAGTGCCGGAAAATCTCTGGGTGAAGTGCCCCGAGACCGGGCAGATGGTGTTCCACAAGGACCTGGAGGCGAACCTCTTCGTCATTCCCGGCTCCGGCTACCACATGCGCATGGATCCGACGGCGCGCCTGCGCTCGATCTTCGACGGCGGCAAGTGGTACGACGTCGCCCTGCCGCAGGTGCCGGCCGACCCGCTGAAGTTCCGTGACGAGAAGCGCTATGTCGACCGCCTCAAGGACGCCCGTGCCAAGACCGGCGCCCAGGACGCGCTGAAGGTCGGCTTCGGCAAGCTGGAGAACCTCCCCGTCACTGTCGCGGTGCAGGATTTCGGCTTCATGGGCGGCTCGCTCGGCATGGCCGCCGGCGAGGCCATCGTCACCGGCCTCGAGACCGCCGCCTCGCGCGGCACCCCCTTCATCATGTTCGCCTCGTCGGGCGGTGCACGCATGCAGGAAGGCATCCTCTCGCTCATGCAGATGCCGCGCACCACCTGCGCCATCCAGGAGCTGCGCGAGGCGCGCCTGCCCTACATCGTGGTGCTGACCAACCCGACCACCGGCGGCGTCACCGCCTCCTACGCCATGCTGGGCGACATCCAGATCGCCGAGCCGGGCGCGCTGATCGGCTTCGCCGGGCCGCGCGTCATCGAGCAGACCATCCGTGAGAAGCTGCCCGAAGGCTTCCAGCGCGCCGAATATCTGCGCGACCACGGCATGATCGACCTCGTCGTGCACCGCCATGACATGCGCGCCACGCTCGGCCGGCTGTGCCGCCTGCTGATGCGTGCCCCGGCGGCGACGGAAGCCGTCAGGGCCTCCACCGACGCGGCCACGGCGGGCGACGCCGCCGCGCTGCCGCCACCTGCGCCCGCGAGCGCCTGAGGTCTCCCATGCCTTCCCTGCCCGCTGCCGGTCCCGACCCTGAGGAAGGGCGCCGGCGGCCGGTCGAGGACATCTTCGACCGCCTGCTCGCCCTCCACCCGAAGCTGATCGACCTGTCGCTGGACCGCATGTGGCGGCTTCTGGAGCGGCTCGGCCATCCCGAGCGCCGGCTGCCGCCGGTGATCCATGTCGCCGGCACCAACGGCAAGGGTTCCACCGTCGCCTTCATGCGCGCCGTGCTGGAAGCCGCCGGCAAGCGGGTGCACGTCTACACCTCGCCGCATCTCGTGCGCTTCAACGAACGCATCCGGCTCGCCGGCACCATTGTCGACGACGCCCGCCTCACCGAAGCGCTGGCGCGCGCCGAGACCGCGAACGGCGGCGAGCCCATCACCTTCTTCGAGATCACCACCGCGGCGGCGCTGCTGCTGTTCTCCGAGGTTCCCGCCGACGTGCTGCTCCTGGAGGTCGGCCTCGGCGGCCGGCTCGACGCCACCAACGTCGTCGAGAAGCCTCTCGTCTCGGTCATCACGCCGGTCTCCATCGACCATGTGGACTTCCTCGGCGAGACCGTCGCCGCCATCGCGGCGGAGAAGGCGGGCATCCTGAAGCGCGGCGTGCCGGCCGTGCTCGGCCACCAGCCTCGCGAGGCGCTCGCCGTCATCGAGCGGCAGGCGGCCCGGCTTGGCGTGCCGCTGTCCATCATGGGCGAGCAGTATCAGGCGCATGAGGAAGGCGGGCGACTGGTCGTTGAGGACGAGGCCGGGCTTCTGGACCTGCCGCGCCCGCGCCTCGTCGGCCCGCACCAGATCGGCAATGCCGGCCTCGCGGTGGAAGCGCTGCGCATCGCCGATCTCGGCATCCCGACCGCCGCCTACGAAGAGGGCATGCGCTCGGCCCAGTGGCCGGCACGCTTGCAGCGGCTCGGCCCGGGGCCGCTCACCCAGCACGCGCCGGAGGGCGTCGACATCTGGCTCGACGGCGGCCACAACGCCGCCGGCGGCCAGGCGCTCGCCGCCGCACTGGCGGACATCGAGGACCGCGTGCCGCGGCCGCTGGTGCTGATCGTCGGCATGCTCGGGACGAAGGATTCGGGCGCCTTCCTCGCACCCTTCGCCGGGCTGGCGCGCGAGCTGATCGCCGTGCCGATTCCCGGCGAGCACAAGGCGCAGCCGCCGGAAGCCGTGGCCGCCGCCGCGCGTGCCCACGGCATGGACGCCTCGACGGCGCCGAGCGTCACCGCCGCGCTGGACGGGCTCGCCGCCTATCCGGTCGGCCCGGCGCCGCGCGTGCTCATCGCCGGCTCACTCTATCTCGCGGGAGCCGTGCTGGCCGAGAACGGCAGCCTGCCGGACTAGCAGGCGCGCGCCGTCGTCCCGCCGGGGAGTGGAGACCGCATGCGGATTCGCTGGAAAAAAGAGCGATCCCGGACCGGCCCTGAGGGCCGTCCGGGATAACGCGCAAACTGCAGCACTGGAAAAGGCGCGGCCGCCGCTCAGCGCGGTGCCAGCACCATGATCATCTGGCGGCCTTCGAGCGAGGGCTCAGCCTCGACCTTGGCCACGGGCGCCAGCTCTTCCTTGACCTTGTTCAGAAGCTTGTAGCCGAGCTCCTGATGCGCCATCTCGCGGCCACGGAAGCGCAGGGTGATCTTCACCTTGTCGCCTTCCTGGAAGAAGCGATGGATCGACTTCATCTTCACGTCGTAATCGTGCGTGTCGATGCCGGGCCGCAGCTTGATTTCCTTGATCTCGACGATGTGCTGCTTCTTGCGCGCCTCGTTGGCCTTCTTCTGGTTCTGGTACTTGAAGCGGCCATAATCGAGGATCTTGCAGACCGGCGGCACGGAATTGGGGGCGATCTCGACGAGATCGAGGCCCGCTTCCTGCGCGCGCAGAATGGCATCGCGCGTGGGCACGACACCGAGATTCTGCCCATCCTGGTCGATGAGCTGCACCTCGCGGATGCGGATGTCTTCGTTGACGCGCGGGCCTTCCTTCTCCGGCGCGACGGGTCTCATGGGGCGGCGAATGGCGGTTCTCTCCTCTGCCATTTCAGAAAATGCGTTTCACCGCGACTCGTAAGGGTGCCGGCCGGCTCGTCTTGCGCGCGCGTAAAAACGGTCGCAGAAGATCGTGACAAACCCGTCAGAAGTCAACGGCGTGACGACACGGAAACGATGCAATCGCCCAATGGGCCGCATTCGTTCCGCCGGCAGCATCCCTTTCGCGCTGTTCGCGCGCGGCACCTGCCTGTAAGCCAAGATGGCGCGCCTGGCCCGAATCGCAAGGCGCGCGAGCGATGACGAGGACCCGCCCAGCATGACCGAGACCCCCGAGACCGCCCCACGCTTCATCCCCGTCGGCACCGATGCGCGCCGGATCGCGGTGCGGGTGACGCCGGGGATATCGACCGCCGGGAAGCCCGGCGTGGTCTGGTGCGGCGGCTTTCTCTCCGACATGCGCGGCACCAAGGCGGAAGCGCTCGCCGAATGGGGCGCGCGCACCGGTCGGCAGGTCGTGCGCTTCGACTATTCCGGTCATGGCGAATCGGAAGGCGACTTCGAGGAGGGAACCATCTCGCGCTGGGCCGAGGACGCGCTGGCGGTCTTCGACCGCGAGACCAGCGGCCCGCAGATCATCGTCGGCTCCTCCATGGGCGGCTGGATCGCGCTGCTCCTCGCCCGGGCGCTAGCGGCGCGCGGCGAAGCCGGCCGGCTCGCCGCGCTGGTGCTAATCGCCCCGGCACCGGACTTCACCGAAGAGCTGATGTGGAAGGCGATGCCGGACGACGTGCGGGCCACCATCCTGCACGTCGGCAAATGGGTGCGCCCCTCGCAATACGGCCCCGGCCAGCCGATCACCCGCGCGCTGATCGAGGACGGGCGCAGCAACCTCGTGCTCGGCGCGCCCTTCGCGGTAGGCTGCCGGGTGCGCATCCTGCAGGGCGTCGCGGATCCCGATGTGCCGTGGCAGCACGCATTGCGCCTCGTCACCTGCCTCGCCGAGGACGATGTCGTGCTCACCCTGGTGAAGGATGGCGATCACCGCCTCTCCCGCCCGGAAGACATCGAGCGCATCCTCGCGGCGGTCGAGGAAGTGGGGTGAGGCATCCCCGCCCGGCACAGGCACGGCCTGTCCGGGGCAGAGGTCACGGCGCGCGCAGGAAGATCGCCTCGCTCCCGTCGTAGCGCCGGCGCTCCAGTTCCTCGAAGCCGTCCGGCGGCTGGAAAGCCGCCTCGGTCGCCTCCTCGACGATGACCAGAGCTCCCGGCGCCAGCCAGTTGCCCTCGCGCGCGCTGGCGAGCGCCTTTTCGGCGAGGCCGCGGCCATAGGGCGGGTCGCAGAAGACGAGGTCGAACGCATCGCTCGCCAGCGCCGCGCCGAGCTTCGTCGCGTCGCGGCGGAAGATGCGGGTGATGCCGCCCACACCCAGCGTCTCGACATTGGCGCGGATCAGGCCGCGCGGCTCCGGCGCCTCGTCCACGAAGACCGCGAACGTCGCCCCGCGCGAGAGCGCCTCCAGCCCCAGCGCGCCGGTGCCGGCGAACAGATCGAGCACCCGCGCGCCGTCCGCCGCGTCGTCATAGGCATGGGCGAGCACGTTGAACAGCGCCTCGCGCAGCCGGTCGGAGGTCGGTCGCGTGGCGTTGGAGGACGGGCCGCGCAGCGCCCGCCCCTTGAAGCGCCCGCCGACGATGCGCATCGCTCAGGCGTCCTCAGCCGCGCGGAGCGCGAGGCGGACGCCCGCCGGGCTTGCTCCCCGGCTTTCCGCCGGTCGGCCGGCCACCCGCCGGCTTGCCGCCGCCGGGACGACCACCCGGCTTGTCGCCGAACTTGCCGCCGGACTTGAATCCGCCGGGCTTGCTCCCGCGCGAGGGGCGCTCGCCGCCCGGCCGGTCGCCAAAGCTCTTGTTGCCGAAACTCTTGTTGTCGAAGCTCTTGCCCGGCCCGCCGGGACGACGCGGCCGCTCGCCCGCCTCGCCACCGAAGGACTTCTGACCGAACGACCGGCCTTCGGGCCGATCGAAACGCCGTCCGCCTTCCGGCCGCTCGCCACGCGGCGCGCGATCCTCACGCGGACGGTCCTCGCGCGGGCGATCCTCGCGCGAACGGAAGGGACTGTCGCCCTCGGGACGCTCGCGACGTGGGCCGCGATCGCCTTCCGGACGCGGACCCCGCTCGCGGAACGGACGCTCGGCACGCTCAACGCGGGGACGGAAATCGCCATCCGCCCGCTCGCGGCGCGGGCGCTCGCCGAACGGACGCTCCGGACGCTCCGCCCGGTCGGGACGGGCGCGGAAGGGTCGCTCCTCGCCCTCGCGACGCGGGCGGAAATTGCGCTCGCCCTCGGGGCGTTCACGGCGCGGGCCACGCTCCTCGCGCCCGCCCTCGTCGGAACGCGGGGAACGGAAACGCGACTGCTCGGACTTCACCCGGCCGCTATAGGGCCGGTCACTGCCCTCGCCGCGGAAGGTGCGCCCGCCCTCGGGCCGCTCGCGGCGCGGGGCGCGATCGCCCTCGGGACGCGGGCCCCGTTCGCGGAAGGGACGCTCGGCGCGGGGACGGAAATCGCCCTCTCCTTCCTCGCGGCGCGGACGCTCGCGGAAAGGACGCTCGGGACGCTCCGCCCGGTCGTCGCGTACCCGGAAGGGGCGCTCGCCGCCGCCCTCGCGCTCCTCGCGCGGATAGGTCGGACGCTCGCTGCGGCTGCGGAACGGACGCTCGCCCGCATCGTCGTCGCGCTCGCCGCGCGGTCGCGCGGGGCGCGGGCCGCCGACCTTGCGGTCCCGGCTGGTCGCGGCGCGGGCCGGTCGGGAACGCTCCTCATGGGCACGCTCCTCGCGCCCGCCCTCGTCCCCGAAGGGGCGCTCGGGCCGGCGACGGAAGGTGCGCTCGCCGCCCCGTTCCTCGGCGCGGCGCGGGCGCTCGTCGTCACGACGCGGGCGGCGCGCCGGGCGCTCCTCCTCCGGCTCGGTCTCGGTCGAGCGCACGCGCTGCACCAGCACCTTGCGGCCCTTGCGGTCGGCGACGATGCCGGCCGTCACTTCCCGGCCCTCGCCCGGCTCGGCGTCGATCGGCCGGCGGCGGTGGCGGTCCTCGGCGCCTTCCGCCGCGGCATAACGGGCCTTGGCGGCGCGCCGGGGCGCCTCGTCCTCGCCATGGTTGAAGAGCGGGCCTTCGAAATCGGCTCCGGCGGCAGCGGCCAGCGCCTCGCCGAGCTGATCGGCCAGCACGCGGGTGCGCACTTCCTCCACCTCGCCCTGCGGCAGCTCGCCGAGCTGGAACGGGCCGTAGGAGAGGCGGATCAGCCGGTTCACGTCGAGCCCGAGCGAGCCGAGGACGTTGCGCACCTCGCGGTTCTTGCCCTCGCGCAGCGCCAGCGTCAGCCAGGAATTGGCGCCCTGCACGCGGTCGAGCTTCGCCTCGATCGGCCCGTAATGCACGCCGTCCACCGTGACGCCGGCGATCAGCGCGTCGAGCTTGTCCTGGGTGATGTCGCCCTTGGCGCGCACCCGGTAGCGACGCAGCCAGCCGGTTTCCGGCAGCTCCAGCACGCGCGAGAGCCCGCCGTCATTGGTGAGCAGGATCAGCCCCTCGGTGTTGAGGTCGAGCCGGCCGACGGAAACCAGGCGCGGCAGGCCGCCGGGCAGGATCTCGAACAGCGTCGGCCGTCCCTCGGGGTCGTAATTGGTCGTCACCACGCCCTTGGGCTTGTGGTAGAGGAACAGCCGCGTGCGCTCCTTGTCGGGCAGCGGCGCGCCATCCACGGTGATCTTGTCCTCGCCCGTCACGGTGCGGGCGGGGCTTTCCAGGATCTCGCCATTGACCGCCACGCGGCCGGCGAGGATCCATTCCTCGATCTCGCGGCGCGAGCCGAGCCCGGCGCGGGCGATGACCTTGGCGACGCGCTCGGCCTCGCGCGGCTCGGCCGGCGCCAGGGTGCGGGGGGCGCGCGGAACGCGGTTGTGGTCCTTGCGGGGCGGCGGGTTTTTCGGCATGGGGATTCGATCTGGTCTCGAGGCGGCGGTACGAGAGCCCGTTCCGATCAGATTGCATGTGCGATCTGATCGGCAAAACGGTCTCGTTATCATGGAGATGGAGACGGATTTACCGATCAGGTTGTTTCAACCTGATCGGATCCGGCTCTAGCATGTCCTGCGGGATGAAGCGAGCTTTTGGCGAGTAGGGCTTTGACGACGAACAATTCGGGCGATGGAGCCGGTTCCGGGGCCGCGCGGGCGCGCACCGACTTCATGCTGCTGGCGCTGGCGGAAGCGGCCAAGGCCGGGGCGCGCGGCGAGGTGCCGGTCGGCGCGGTGCTGGTGCGAAACGGCACCGCGCTCGCCGCCGAGGGCAACCGCATGCGCGAGCTCGCCGATCCCACCGCCCATGCGGAAATGATGGTGATCCGCGCCGCCGCCTCGGTGCTCGGCAACGATCGGCTCGCCGAATGCGACCTCTACGTCACGCTGGAGCCCTGCACCATGTGCGCCGGCGCCATCTCCTTCGCCCGGCTCCGGCGGGTCTATTACGGCGCGTCCGACCCCAAGGGCGGCGCGATCGAGAGCGGAGTGCGCTTCTTCGCCCAGCCGACCTGCCACCACAAGCCGGAGACCTATGGCGGCCTCGGCGAGCGCGAATCGGCCGAGCTGCTCCGCGAGTTCTTCGCCGAGCGCCGCTGGCCGGGACGGCTCTAGCGGACAGGATTCAGCCGAGCACGACCTCCAGCCGGCGCTTCACCTCGTCCTTCACCGGCTCGGCCGCCTTCAGGATGGCAGCGGCGCGGAAGAAGTCGAGCACCCGGAAATCATTCACGTTCGGCCGGATCAATATGTCCGGCGCGCCCGCCTTCAGCTTCTCGCCGACGATCGAGCTCGCCATGATCTGCAACGTCGCGAACATGGCGTCGAAGGGCGCCGGGACACCGCGCGCCTCGCCGCCATGGCCGCCGGTGATGTCGACCGCGATAACGATATCGGCCCGGGTCCGCAGCAGGTCGAAGGGCAGCGGGTTCACCGCGCCGCCATCGACCAGCGTGTGCCCGCCATGCTGCACGGCGCGGATCAGCCCGGGTATGGCGAGCGAGGCCGCCACCGCCGGGCGGATCGGCCCGCGCTCGAAGGTCCGCTCGCAGCGCTCCCAGTAATCGGTCGCCACCACCTGCAGCGGGATCGACAGTTCCTCGAAGGTCTCCGGCACCGCCTCCGGCAGGAAACCCTCGATCAGCCGCTCGGCGTCGACCAGCACCGGGTTTCCCAGCCCGCCGAAAAGGTCCTTGATGCGCCCGACGCGGGCGGCCAGCAGGCGGCGCATCACCTCGCCGCGATTGCGCAGCGTGTGGGTGACGAGATGGCGGATGTCGCGCGCCGGCATGCCGGCCGCATAGACCGCCGCGAACATCGCGCCGATGGAGGCCCCCGCCATGGCGGTAGGCCGGAGACCGAGATCGTCCAGCGCTTCCAGCACGAGGATGTGCGACAGGCCGCGCGCGCCCCCCGAGCCCAGCGCGACGGCGAGGCTGGGATGATGCGCGACATGCAGTGTCGGTTCCGGCGGCGCAGCCAGGGTGGGCGGCGGGGCGTCATCGTGCGGCGCGGGCTCGCCGCGCCGCCGTCCTGTGGTGGAATCGTCCATGGCTTCGCCCGATGCCGCATCAGCACGGCATTTGTTTGATAATGGGCGTACGGCGCTGCCACCGCCAGTGCGCGGCGCGCGAAAAAGCCGGATAAATCGGTACTGCGAGACCTCCCGGGAGGCGCTGCGGCTACTCGCCCAGAGCCCGCCAGGCGATGTCGCGGCGGCAGAAGCCCTCCGGCCAGTCGATGCGGGCAATGGCGTCATAGGCGCGCTCGCGTGCCTCGGCGACATTGCCGCCCACCGCCGTGACGTTGAGCACGCGCCCGCCGGCGGCGACGATGGCGTCGCCCGCCCGGCTGGTGCCGGCGTGGAACACCTTCACGCCGGGAATGGTCTCGGCCGCCTCCAGCCCGCCGATGCGCGAGCCCTTCTCGTAGGCGCCGGGATAGCCCTTCGTCGCCATTACGACGGAGATGGCGGCGTCGGGCTTCAGCGGCACCGGCTGGTCCTCCAGCTGCCCGGTGGCGACGGCATGGAGCAGCGGCAGCAGGTCGCCCTCCATGCGCATCATCAGCACCTGGCACTCGGGATCGCCGAAACGGACGTTGTACTCGATCAGCTTGGGCCCCTCGGCGGTGATCATCAGCCCGGCGAACAGCACGCCGCGATAGGGGCTGGCCGCGTCGGCGAGCGCCCGCGCCGTCGGCTTGACGATCTCGTGCAGGGTGCGCCGCTCCATCTCGGCGGTGAAGACCGGGGCGGGCGAATAGGCGCCCATGCCGCCGGTGTTCGGGCCCTGGTCGCCGTCGAAGGCGCGCTTGTGGTCCTGCGCGGAGCCGAAGGACAGCACCGTCTCGCCGTCGACGAGGCAGAAGAACGAGACCTCCTCGCCTTCAAGGAATTCCTCGATCAGGATCTCCGTCCCCGCCCCGCCCATGGCGAACACCTCGTCGATGCCGGCGAGCGCCTCCTCCAGCGTCATCGCCACGATGACGCCCTTGCCGGCCATCAGCCCGTCGGCCTTGAGCACGATGGGCGCGCCGTGCCGCTGCACGAAGGCGCGGGCGGCGCCCGCCTCGGTGAAGCGGCCGAAGGCGGCGGTGGGGATGTCGTGGGCCTTGCACAGCTCCTTGGTGAAGAGCTTGGAACCCTCGAGCTGCGCCGCCACCCGGCGCGGGCCGAAGACCGCGATGCCCTCGGCGATCAGCCGATCGGCGATGCCGTCCACCAGCGGCGCCTCGGGGCCGACGACCACGAGGTCGATCTTCTCGGCCTGGCAGATGGCGACGATGGCGTCGTGGTCCTCCAGCGGAATGCTGCCGAAGCAGTTGGCGTATTCGGCGATGCCCGGATTGCCCGGCAGCGCGAAGAAGGCGCCCATCAGGGCGCTCTGCGCCAGCTTCCAGGCGAGCGCATGCTCGCGGCCACCCGAGCCGAGCAGAAGTACGTTCATGCGCCAACCCTCGTCATGCGGCATTCCCAACCGGCCGCCATCCCGGCGTTCCGCCTAAACGTTCGGGCCGCGAGGGGCAAGGGGCTGCCTGCCGCGAGTCGCCATGGCCGGGCTTGCCCCCGGGGACAACGGGGCCAAACTGGCACGCGGCGGCGGAGGCCTATTCGTAGGCCAGCGCCACCACCGGATCGAGCCCCGCCGCCTTGCGCGCCGGCAGGTAGCCGAAGACGAGGCCGGTGAGGAAGGCGCAGCCGAAGGCCACCAGCGGCGGCATCAGCGACAGCACGATGGTGACGCCCATCGCCTCCAGCCCCAGCGCCGCGGCGAGGCCCAGCCCGACGCCGACCGCCCCGCCGACCGAGCACACCACCAGCGCCTCGGTGTTGAACTGCAGCATGATGTTGCTCATGCGCGCGCCGGTCGCCATGCGGATGCCGATCTCGCGCGTGCGCTCGGTCACGCTCACCAGCATGATGTTCATCACCCCGATGCCGGCCACCAGCAGCGAGATGGCGGCGACGCAGCCCAGAACCAGCGTGAGCGTGTTCTGCGTCTCCATCGCCGTCTCCAGGAACTGCGCGGTGTTGCGCACCTGGAAGTCCTCGGCCTGGTGCCGCTCGGCAATGATGCGGGTGATGGCGCTCTCGACCTTCGGGATGTCGCCGGCATCCGCCACCTTCACGGTGATGGAATTGAGGAACTGCCGCCCGAACACCCGCACGAAGCCCGTCGACAGCGGCACCAGCGCCATGTCGTCCTGATCCTGCCCGAAGGCGTTGGCGCCGCGCGGCGAGAGCACGCCGATCACCTCGTAGGGCACGTTCTTCACCAGCACGTGCCGGCCGATCGGGTCGTCCTCGCCGAACAGGTTGCGCGCCACGGTCTGGCCCAGCACCACCACCGGCGCATAGGCCCGCACATCGGCGTTGGTGAACATCACGCCCCGCGCGATCTGCCAGTCGCGGGCGGCGAGATAGTCCGGCGTCGTGCCGCTGACCGAGGTGAAATAGTCCTCCGAGCCGTAGCGCATCGTGTAGCGGCCGGAGCGTTCCGGCGCGATGGCGCTCACGCCCGGTATGGCGGCGAGCGCGTCGGCGTCCTCCGGCAGCAGCGTGGCGTTGTCGCCGGAGGAGCGGATGCCGGCGGCGCCGGGCCGCACGATCAGGAGGTTGGTGCCGATCTGCGAGATGCGCTCCAGCACGCTCTGCTTGCCGCCGTCGCCCACCGCCAGCATGGTGATGACCGAGGCGACGCCGATGACGATGCCAAGCAGCGTCAGCGCGGTGCGGAAGATGTTGGCGTGCATCGAGGCGAAGGCCATGCGCACCGCCTCCGCCAGATCGGGCAGGAAGCGCGCCAGCCCGCCGCGCCGGGCGGGGCCGGAGGCCGGCATCGGCGCGCGGGCGGGCTCGCTCTCGTGCCGCTCGTCGGCGACGATGCGCCCGTCCTGGAAGCGCACGATGCGCCGGGCATGCGCCGCCACGTCCGGATCGTGGGTGATCAGGATAACCGTGTGCCCCTCGGCGTTCAGCTCGGAGAGCAGCGCCAGGACGTCCTCGCCCGAGCGCGTGTCGAGCGCGCCGGTCGGCTCGTCGGCGAGGATCACCGGCGCGGCGTTCATCAGCGCGCGCGAGATCGAGACGCGCTGCTGCTGGCCGCCGGAAAGCTGGCTGGGGCGATGCTCGCTGCGCTCCCCGAGCCCGAGCCGGGCGAGCAGGAGATGGGCGCGCTCGACCCGCTCCTCCTTCGGGGTGCCGGCATAGATGGCGGGAATCTCGACATTCTCGGCGGCGGTGAGGCTCGGCAGCAGGTTGTAGCGCTGGAACACGAAGCCGAAGGTCGAGCAGCGCAGCTCGGCCAGCGCGTCGGCGTCGAGATCGGCGACGTCCACTCCGTCCACCCGGTAGGTGCCGGAGGAGGCGCGGTCGAGGCAGCCGACGATGTTCATCAGCGTCGACTTGCCCGAGCCCGACTGGCCCATGATGGCGACGAACTCACCCGGATGTATGGCGAGCGACACCCGGTCCAGCGCGCGCACCACGGTCTCGCCGTTGGGGTAGATGCGGCTGACGTCGACGAGCTCGATGATCGGGCGCGTGCCGGCGCCGGGGGCGGCATGCGCCGCAGCCGGGACGGCCTCGTCGGTACGCGGGGCGACCTCGCTCATCGGCCCGCCTCAGCCGAGGCGCGGGGGCATGCGGGGCCGGTCCGTGCCGGGACGCGGCCCGGCGGCCGGCGCACCCGAACCGATGATGACGGTGTCGCCGGGCTGAAGTCCCTCGATCACCTGCGTCACGCTGCGGTTCGACAGGCCGGTCTTGATGACCCGGTCCTGCGGCCCCTTGTCGGTGACCACGCGCACACTTTGTGTGCCGTCGCGCGCGGTGCGCACCGCCGGCGTCGGCACCAGCGGCACGCCCTTGGCCTCGCCGAGGCGGAAGAAGACCTGCGCCGTCATGTCGGTCATCAGCGTCAGGTCCTCGTTCGGCACGTCGATCAGCACATTGTAGAGCACCACGTCGTTGACGATGGTCGGCGTCGGCTCGATCTGCCGCACCTGCCCGCGCCAGCGCCGGTCCGGCAGGCCGAGGGTGGAGAAATAGGCCGGCGTGCCCACCGTGATCTTCGGAATGTCGCCCTCCGCCACCTGCGCGGTGACGGTCATGGTCTGCAGGTCGGCGATGCGCAGCACGATGGGCGCGGACTGGTTGGCGTTCAGCGTGCCGCCCTCGCGGGCGGTGATCGACACCACCGTGCCGTCGATCGGCGCGTAGATCTTGGTGTAGCCGAGATTGGCGAGGTCGCCCTCCAGCGTTGCCTGCGTCTGGGCGATCTGCGCCTTGAGCGCGTCGATCTTGGCCTCGCTGATGCGCTCGGTCGCCTCCGCCGCGTCGGCGGCATCCTTGCTGCCGGACTGGTTCTTCAGGAGCTGCTGGGCCCGCTCGTTGCGCAGCCTGTCGAGGGTAAGCTGCGCCTCGGCCTGCGCGAGCTGGGCGCGCAGATTGTCGAGGCTGGCGCGGTCGCCGGCGACGCGGGTCTGGTAAACGGTGGGATCGATCTCGGCGAGCAGGTCGTCCTTCTTCACGACATCGCCGACATCGGGACGGATGGTGCGCAGCTGGCCGGAGACCTGCGTGCCGACATCGACATAGGTCTTGGGCTGCATCTTGGCGATGGCGGTGACGCTGGTCTCGATGTCGCCGGTCTCGACCCGGGCGGTCTGGAGGACCGGCGCTGCCTCCT
Source organism: Starkeya nomas (assembly GCF_902703545.1). Taxonomy (NCBI): domain Bacteria; kingdom Pseudomonadati; phylum Pseudomonadota; class Alphaproteobacteria; order Hyphomicrobiales; family Xanthobacteraceae; genus Starkeya; species Starkeya nomas. The sequence goes on along the minus strand of NZ_CACSAS010000001.1, from coordinate 4,151,612 downwards.
GCGTGTTCCCGCCATAGGTGTAGTAGGCGGCGCCCGCGGCGAGCAGCGCGACGGCGAGCACGAGCGGCCAGCGCCGACGACGTGCCGGGGAACCCGCCTTGCCTTCCATCGTCCAGTCGCTATCCGCCCTCTGCAGCATCGTCGTGTCCCATCAGCCTTCCCCTTCAAGGGGATAAGGCCGGACCTGCGGTGCACAAAGTGAATTCGCGGTAATGATGGGCCCGACCGTCAGCTTGGAACGGTTCGAGCCGCGACGCCGTGTGGAACGGGCGTCCCGCTCAGGAATCGCTCGGCCGGTACTCGCCGGACGCCGGATCGCGGCGCAGCGTGCCGCGGCGGTCGCCCTGCGTCGCCTCCTCGACGCGGCGCTGCGCGTCGAGCTCGGCGTTCACGCGGCGGGACTCGCGGGCCAGTATCCTCACCAGGGCGGCGGCGCCGAGGGCGCCGAGGGCAAGCACGAAGACGGGCGGCATGTCGGGTGTCCGAATGGTCTCGGGTGTTGGAAGCCTCGCGGAACGGGCGCTCAGAGCCCGAAGCGGCTCCATAATGCGCGTTCCTCTGCGGCGGAAATGAGGGTTTCCGCCGCGCCCGCGCCGATGCCGGAACCAAGCCCGGCTCCCGCGTCGCCGCCGATCCCCATCACCCCGGGCGAGCGGCGGCCGAACAGGCCGGGCCGGGTCTCGATCAGCGGGGTCAGCACCTTGTCGCCGTACCGGGCGCGCAGGAAGGAGCGCAGGTCGCCGATCGAATCGACGAGGCCGAGGCCCTGCGCCTGCGGCGCCGACCAGAATTCGCCGGAGAACAGCGTCGTCTCGTCCGCATCCAGCACGTCGCCGCGCCGCTCCTTCACCAGCGAGGCGAAGGCGGCATGGATCTCCTGCTGCAGCGCCTTCAGCCGCTCCACATCCTCCGGCTTCTCCGGCTGGAACGGGTCGAGCATCACCTTGCGCTCGCCGGCGGTGTAGACGCGCCGGTCGATGCCGAGCTTCTCCAGCGCGCGGGGAAAGCCGAAGCCGGCGCTCACCACGCCGATGGAGCCGACGATGGAGAACACATCGGCGACGATCTCGTCGGCGGCGCAGGCGAGCATGTAGCCGCCCGAGGCCGCGACATCCTCCACGAAGGCGATGACCGGAAGCTTCTTCTCCTCCGCCAGCGCGCGGATGCGCTTGTAGACGAGGTGCGACTGCGCCGGCGCGCCGCCGGGCGAGTTGATCACCAGCGCCACCGCCCTGGCGCCCTTCACCGCGAAAGCGCGCTCCAGCGCCTTGGCGGTGTTGGCGAAGGTGATGCCGGGGCGGAACGGCGTGGACATGCCGATGGCGCCGACGAGCCGCACCACCGGCACGACCGGCGTATCCCCACGCAGGGCGGCGGGCAGGACGGGATCGAGGCGGCGGCGGAGACCGGCGAGGAAGGATGAGTTTGCCATGGGCTGAAAATAGGGTGCGGTACGGGGCCACTCAAGCGCATCGCGCGCTGAAGGCGATCACCCCGGCGTCAGATCGCCTCGCCCCGCCGCAGCAGGCGCTCGGCCACCGCGCTCGGGCGGCCGGCGCCGTCGGACAGCACGAGGCCCGGCAGCAGCGCTGGCGGGGTGCGCCGCCCCTTGACGGCACCGATCAGCACGCGGTTCGCCGGAGCGTCCGGCAACGGATGCACCGGGCGGATCGTCACGGCACCGAAACGCCCCTTCATGGCTGCCAGCAATGCCTCGATGGCTTCCGGCCGGTGGATCAGCGCCAGCCGCCCACCCGCCTCCAGCAGCCGTTCGGCGGCGCGCAGCCACGTCTCGGCATCGGCATCGGCCACGCTGTGCGCCAGCGCCCGCCCGGCATGCGGCGAGGCGCGGTGGCGGGCGGGATCGTTGAAGGGCGGGTTCATCAGCACCAGGCCGGCGCTTCCCGCCGCCGGCCGCTCGGGACCGGACGGGCGCCCCAGACGGGCGATGTCGGCCACCACCACCTTCACCCGCGCCGCGATGTCCGGCTGCTGGCGCGCCGCGTTGCGCGCGGCCAGGGCGGCGGTCGGCGGATCGATCTCGACCAGCGTCACCTCGGCCTTGTCCGCCCGCACCGCGAAGGCGAGGCCGGCCGCCCCCACCCCGGCGCCGAGATCGACGGCGCGGCGGGCGTCGGCGGGGGCGCTCGCCGCCAGCAGCATGGCGTCGTGCCCGGCGCGGTGGCCGCGCGGCGGCTGCAGCAGGCGCAGCCGGCCGCCGAGGAAGGCGTCGTCGGTCAGCGCCTCATCGGGAGGAATATCGACCGCCGCGCTTTCGGAGACCGGCACCTCGTGCGTCTCCACGCCCGCGCCCCTCATTCGGTGACGAGCGCGGCGCCGAAGCCCGCCTCGTTCAGCAGGGCGCGGGCGCGCACGAACAGAGCGTCCTCGACCAGCAGCCGGCGCGGCAGCAGGCCGATCGAGCCTTCCAGCACGCTCATGTGCTGGTCGAGCACGAGATGGTCGATCCCGGCACTGTCGAGCAGGGCCTCGACGGCGGAGATCAACACGACGTCATTGGTGCGGAGGAGTTCGCGCATGGGGCCATGATGGCACGATCGGCACAAAAGCGCAGGTCCGGCACGCTCCGGTGCGTTTCCCCCACGCCGCGATTGCGCTATTGCGGGAGGCGCCCCCGGTCGGGGCCCGGCATGCGCCTCGGCACTTGCCGTCGCCGCCGGGGGCTCAATATGGTGCTCGCGCTTCGTCAACCGGAACGTATCTCGTGGCCGTTGCTTTGCCTTTCGATCCCGCCGCCGATGTCGCCGCCGAGCCCTCCATCGAGGGCATCGTCACGCTCGTCCGCGCCGACATGGAGCGCGTCAACGCGCTGATCCTGTCGCGCACGGGCTCCGACGTGACGATGATTCCGGAGGTCGCGCAGCATCTCATCTCCTCCGGCGGCAAGCGGCTGCGGCCCATGCTCACCCTCGCCACCGCCGCGCTCACCGCCTATGAGGGCGACGGCGCGGTGAAGCTCGCCGCCTCGGTCGAGTTCATGCACACGGCGACGCTGCTGCACGACGACGTCGTCGACGACAGCGAGATGCGCCGGGGCAAGCTCGCCGCCCGCATGCTGTGGGGCAACGAGGCCAGCGTGCTGGTCGGCGACTTCCTGCTCGGCCAGGCGTTCCGCATGATGATCGAGGTCGGCAACATGCGCGCGCTCGACATCCTGTCGACCGCTGCCGTGGTGATCGCCGAGGGCGAGGTCGCCCAGCTCGCCGCCGCCAAGAACATCGCCACCGACGAGGACGCCTATCTCGCGGTCATCCGCGGCAAGACCGCCGAGCTGTTCGCCGCCGCCTGCGAGGTCGGGCCGGTGCTCGCCGGCCGGCCGGAGGCCGAGCAGGCCGCCTGCCGCGCCTATGGCATGAATCTCGGCATCGCCTTCCAGCTCGTCGACGACGCGCTCGATTATGGCGGCTCGAAAGCGGCGCTGGGCAAGAATGTCGGCGATGATTTCCGCGAGGGGAAGATCACCCTGCCCATCGTGCTGGCGGTCCGGCGCGGCGACGAGGAGGAGCGGGCCTTCTGGCGCCGCTGCCTCGAGGATGGCGCGATCGGCGAGGGCGACCTCGAGCGCGCCATGGCCCTGCTCGACCGGCACGGCGCGCTGGCCGAGACGGTGGAACGCGCCCGCGCCTATGGCGAGGCCGCCAAGCAGGCCATCGCCGGCTTCCCCGCCGGCCCGGCCAGGGCGGCGCTGATCGACGTGGTGGACTTCTGCATTTCGCGCGTGCGGTGAGGCTTTGCGCCGGCGCGCTTCAGCCGCGCGGCCCGAACACCACGATGGCCGCGCCGGCGAGGCACACCGCCCCGCCCATCAGGTCCCAGCGGTCGGGACGAAAGCCCTCCACCGCCCACAGCCACACCAGCGAGGCGGCGACGTAGACGCCGCCATAGGCGGCGAACGCCCGCCCCGCCGCGGCCGCGTCCACCTGCGTCAGCACCGCCCCGAAGGCGACGAGGCTGAGAGCCCCCGGCGCCAGCCACAGCGCGCTCGCGCCGTTGCGCACCACCGCCCAGAAGGCGAAGCATCCGGCGATCTCGAAGAACGCCGCGACGGCGAAGAAAAAGGCAGTGCTCATCTCGCTCCCTATCCCAGCACGGTAGACTTCACCCACCATGTAGGATGGGCGCCAGCGACGATGCGCGCGGCGCCGGCGGCGACGCGGCAATTTTCGTAGAGCGCGAACATGGTCGCGCCCGAGCCGGACATGCGCACGAGTTCCGCGCCCGGGGTCGCCCGCAGCGCCGCCTCCACCTCGTCGAGCACCGGAACGAGGGTCCGGGCCGGGGCTTCGAGGTCGTTCGGCTCGGCACGCAGCCAGTCCAGGAGCGCGCCGCGCGGCGCGCCGGCGGGAAAAGGCGAAGTGACGCCATGGCGGGTTCCCGGCGGAATGGCCAGCGCCCGGAAGATATCGGCGGTCGACACCGGCACGCGCGGATTGACCAGCACCGCGCCGAAGCGCGGCAGGGCGACCGGCGTCAGGCTCTCGCCGCGTCCTTCCATCAGGCAGGAGCGCCCATAGAGGCAGGCCGGCACGTCCGAGCCGGTGGCGAGCGCCGCCCCGGCCAGGCGCGGATCGTCGGCCGCGATCCCGTTCGCCCGCGCCAGCAGCCGCAGCGCGGCGGCCGCGTCCGCCGAGCCGCCGCCGATCCCCGCCGCCACCGGCAGCCGCTTGAGAAGGGTGAAACGGCCGAGCCGCAGCCCCGGCACACGTTCCGCCAGCGCCCGCGCCGCGCGCAGCACCAGATTGTCGGGGTCGGCGGCCAGCGCCCCGGCGCCCGGCCCGTCGAGGTGAAGCGCGAGATCGTCCCCCGGCAGCAGGGCCAGCCGGTCGCCGGTGCCGGCGAAGGCGACGAGGCTCGACAACTCGTGATAGCCGTCCGCCCGCCGGCCGAGCACGCGCAGGGTCAGGTTCACCTTGGCGGGCGCCCGCTCGGCGAGCGCAAGCGTCGGGAACAGGTGCGCGGGCGAGGCGTTGGGCGGGGCGGCGGACATGACGCGCTTATGCGACGGCGCCGACCCGCCTGCAAGCAAGCCGCCGCGAACGAATGGCCCGGACCGGGCGCCGGGAGGGGCCTCCCGCGCCCTCGCTTGCACCGGAAGGCGGTTTGGCTGTATAAGCGGCGCATTCAACGATCTCACAAACGACTTCTGGTCGGTTGAGAGTGGGTTCCGCCGCCGGAGCCCGCTCTTTTTGCATTGCGGACCGCGCGACGGTCCGGCGAGGACGATGAGCGAACACGAAGCCCACGCCAGCGAAACGAACGATCTGCCCAAGTCGGCCCCCGAGACGGGCCGCCTCGACGAGCCGCGCCTCGTGACCGAGGCGGGCCCCGCCGCCCGCGTCGCCGCCATCGTCGGCCCGGTGCTGGGCGGCCTCGGCTTCCGCCTCGTGCGGGTGAAGATCGCCGGCGGCAGCCCGCCGACCCTGCAGATCATGGCCGAGCGCCCCGACGGCACCTTCGGCATCGACGAATGCGAGGCGGCGAGCCGCGCCATCTCGCCGGTGCTCGACGTCGAGGACCCGATCTCCGGCGCCTATAATCTCGAAATGTCGTCGCCCGGCATCGACCGGCCGCTGGTGCGCGTCACCGATTTCGAGCGCTGGGCCGGCCATGACGTGAAGGTCGAGATGGCCGTGCCGGTGGACGGGCGCAAGCGCTTTCGCGGCATCCTCGTCGGCACGCGGGCCGAGGAAGCTCTCGTCCGCCTGCCCGACGCGCCGGCCGAGACGCCCGACACCGTCGCCCTGCCCATCGCCGATATCGGCGAGGCCCGCCTCGTCATGACCGACGCGCTGATCCGCGAGGCCCTGCGCCGCGACAAGGCGCTGCGCGAGGGCGCGGGGATCGACGAGGACGACATCGACACCGCCGATCTCGGCGACGTCGCCTTTGACGAAGACGAGGCCGGCAGCGCGGAAGAAGGCGGCGCCGTCCGCCGCGTGCCGCCCAAGAAGATGCCGATCCGGGGCAAGCCGAAGGGCGCCGCCAAGCCGGTCAAGAAGTCCAACGCCAAACGTAAATCCACGTTTTAAGGAGACGCTCTGATGGCTGTCGTCAGCGCAAACCGGCTCGAACTGCTGCAGATCGCCGATGCGGTCGCGCGCGAGAAATCGATCGACCGGAGCATTGTCATCGCCGCCATGGAAGATGCGATCGCCAAGGCGGCGCGCTCGCGCTACGGCGCCGAGACCGACATCCATGCCGAGATCAACCCGCGCACCGGCGAGCTGCGCCTCGCCCGCCACCTGCTGGTGGTCGACCAGGTCGAGAACCCGGCCGTCGAGATCGACCTCGTCGGCGCCCGCCGGCTGAACCCGGCCGCGCAGGTCGGCGATTCCATCGCGGACACGCTGCCGCCCTTCGATTTCGGCCGCATCGCCGCCCAGTCCGCCAAGCAGGTCATTGTGCAGAAGGTGCGCGAGGCCGAGCGCGACCGTCAGTACGAGGAGTACAAGGACCGCATCGGCGAGATCGTCAACGGCGCGGTCAAGCGCGTGGAATACGGCAACGTGGTCGTCGACCTAGGCCGTGGCGAAGCCTCGCTGCGCCGCGACGAGCTGCTGCCGCGCGAGGTCTTCAAGACCGGCGACCGCATCCGCGCCTATGTCTATGACGTGCGCCGCGAGCAGCGCGGCCCGCAGATCTTCCTCTCGCGCACCCATCCCCAGTTCATGGCGAAGCTGTTCGCGCAGGAAGTGCCGGAAATCTATGACGGCATCGTCGAGATCAAGGCGGTCGCCCGCGACCCCGGCTCGCGCGCCAAGATCGCCGTGACCTCGCGCGATTCCTCGGTCGATCCGGTCGGCGCCTGCGTCGGCATGCGCGGCTCGCGCGTGCAGGCCGTGGTGAACGAGCTGCAGGGCGAGAAGATCGACATCATTCCGTGGTCGCAGGACGTCGCCACCTTCATCGTCAACGCGCTGGCCCCGGCGGAAGTCGTCAAGGTCGTGCTCGACGAGGATCGCGAGCGTATTGAAGTCGTGGTGCCGGATGCCCAACTAAGCCTGGCGATCGGCCGCCGCGGCCAGAACGTGCGCCTCGCCTCCCAGCTCACCGGCTGGGACATCGATATCATGACCGAGGCCGAGGAAAGCGAGCGGCGGCAGAAGGAATTCGCCGAACGCACCAAGATGTTCGCCGAGGCTCTCGACCTCGACGAGATGATGGGCCAGCTCCTCGCCTCCGAAGGCTTCGCCTCGGTCGAGGAAATCGCCTATGTGCCGCTCAACGAGCTCGCGAGCATCGAGGGCTTCGACGAGGACACGGCGCAGGAGCTGCAGAACCGCGCTCTGGCGCATCTGGCCCAGGTCGAGGCCGATCTCGACGCCCGCCGCAAGGAGCTCGGCGTCGAGGACGCGCTGCGCGACGTGCCGGGCGTCACCTCGCCCATGCTGGTGGCGTTCGGCGAGCACGACATCAAGACGGTCGAGGACCTCGCCGGCTGCGCGACCGACGACCTCACCGGCTGGACCGAGCGCAAGGACGGCGAGGTCATCCGCGTCTCCGGCGCGCTGGACGGTTTCGACGTGTCCCGCGAGGACGCCGAGGCGCTGATCATGCAGGCCCGCGTGAAGGCCGGCTGGATCAGCGAGGAAGAACTCGCCGGCCCCGCCGAGGCCGAGGCGGAAGAGACTCCCGCCGACGAGGCGCAGGGCTGAACGGCCCTGGCCTCGCAAGCGGAGAGGTGACGAGGAGCTGGGACCGGTGCAGGACGAGACGGCACTCACCGCGGCGGCGCCCGCCGGCGCCGATGGGGCCGACGAGACCGACGCCGGGCTCACCGATGCGGGGCTTCCCGATGCCCGCCACGCGGTCGCGCGGCAGTGCATCGCCAGCCGGACGGTGAAGCCGGTCGACGAGCTGCTGCGTTTCGTGGTGGCGCCGGACGGCAGCGTGGTGCCGGACCTCCATGCCCGGCTCCCCGGACGGGGCGCCTGGGTGACCGCGAAGCGCTCGGTGCTTGCCGAGGCGCTGAAGAAGAAGGCCTTCGGGCGCGCGTTCCGCGGCAAGGGCCGCGCCGATCCGGCGCTGCCCGAGCTGGTCGGGCAGCTCCTGGAGAAGGATGCGCTCGGCGCGCTCGCCCTGGCCAACAAGGCGGGGCAGGTCGTGGCCGGCAACGCCAAGGTCATCGAGGCGTTGCAGGGCGGGAAGGTTGCCGTGCTCGTGCATGCGGGCGACGCCGCTCCGGACGGGGTGGCCAAGCTCGACGCGCTGGCGCGGCGCATCGGCGAGGCGGCCGGTCGCGAGATCGCCCGCGTCGATGGTCTGTTCGGCGTGCAATTGGACTTGGCGCTTGGGCGGGCAAATGTGGTACATGCTGCGCTGCTCGCGCATCCGACGAGCGCGGGGTTCCTCGCGCGTATGAAAAAGCTCGAAGGCTGGCGTGCGGAATAAGCAGGCTGGCGGACGGAAGTGGCACCTTCCCGCGATGAGGCGGGGAGGTACAGGAACGGATACCGAATGACCGATACGAAGAACCCCGGCGAGAAGACGATGGGCGTTGGACAGGGCGGCAAGACCACCCTCACGCTCAAGCGACCTGTCGAGCAGGGCGTCGTCCGCCAGAGCTTCAGCCACGGACGGTCCAAGTCCGTCGTGGTGGAGAAGGTGAAGCGCCGTGTGCTCGGCCCGGGCGAGAAGCCCGATGCGCCGGCCGCCGCGCCCGCCTCGCCGCCGGCATCCGCTCCGGCCGGCCAGCAGGCGCCGCGCCCCGCACAGACCCAGCCCTCCGGCCGCCCGCCGCTGCGCACGCAGCCCGCGCCGGGCGCCAACACCTCCGGTCCGCGCCCGGCCCCGCAGGGCAACCGTCCCGGCGGCGTGGTGCTGCGCACCCTGACCGAGGAGGAGGCGCGCGCCCGCGCCGCCGCCCTGCAGGATGCCCGCATCCGTGAGGTCGAGGAACGCCGCATCGCCGAGGAAGAGGCCCGCCGCCGCGCCGAGCGCGAGGCGCGCGAGAAGGTCGAGCGCGAGGCCGCCGAGGCCCGTAAGCGCGAGGAAGAGGCCCGCCGCGCCTTCGAGGAGGAGGCCAAGCGCAAGTCCGAGCAGGAGGCCCGCAAGCGCTTCGGCGAGGATGCCCCGGCCCCGGCCGCCGCTCCCTCCGCGAGCGCTCCCGCGCCCCGCGCCGCCCAGCCCTCCAACCCGGCCGCCGCGCCGCGTCCGGAAGTCGGCGCGCCGCGTGTTGCCACCCCGCGCACCCAGACCATGGACGGCGAGGACGACGATCGTCGTCCCGTCCGCCGCGGTCCCGGCGGCGCGCCCGCGCGCCCCGTGACGCCGCCCAAGCCGACCCGTACGCCGGCCGGCGCCGAGAAGAGCCGCGGCCGCCTGACCGTCGTCACCGCCCAGTCCAGCGAAGACGAGCGCCAGCGTTCGGTCGCCTCGTTCCGTCGCCGCACCCAGCGCATGAGCGGCCACCGTCAGGTGGAGGCGAAGGAAAAGATCGCCCGCGAGGTCACGGTCCCGGAGACGATCTCCATCCAGGAGCTCGCCAACCGCATGGCCGAGCGCGCGGTGGACGTCATCCGCCTGCTGATGAAGCAGGGCCAGATGGTGAAGATCACCGACGTGATCGACGCCGACACCGCCCAGCTCATCGCCGAGGAACTCGGCCACACCGTGCGCCGCGTCGCCGAATCCGACGTCGAGGAAGGCCTGTTCGATACGGTCGACACCGCCGAGGATCTGGAGCCGCGTCCGCCGGTCGTGACCATCATGGGCCATGTCGATCACGGCAAGACCTCGCTGCTCGACGCCATCCGCAAGGCCAACGTCGTCTCCGGCGAAGCCGGCGGCATCACCCAGCACATCGGCGCCTATCAGGTGACCTCGCCGCTCGGCGGCAAGATCACCTTCATCGACACGCCCGGCCACGCCGCCTTCACGGCGATGCGTGCCCGCGGCGCCAAGGTGACGGACATTGTGGTGCTGGTGGTGGCGGCCGATGACGGCGTGATGCCGCAGACGGTCGAGGCCATCAATCACGCCCGCGCGGCCAAGGTGCCGCTCATCGTGGCGATCAACAAGATCGACAAGCCCGACGCCAAGCCCGAGCGCGTGCGCACCGAGCTGCTCCAGCACGAGGTGCAGGTCGAAAGCCTCGGCGGCGACACGCTCGAAGTCGAGGTCTCGGCCAAGGCCCAGACCAATCTCGACAAGCTGCTGGAGGCGATCAGCCTGCAGGCGGAAGTGCTCGACCTCAAGGCGAACCCCAACCGCGACGCGGAAGGCACCGTCATCGAGGCCAAGCTCGACCGCGGCCGCGGTCCCGTCGCCACCGTGCTCGTGCAGCGCGGCACGCTGCGGGTCGGCGACATCGTGGTGGCCGGCGCCGAGCTCGGCCGCGTGCGCGCGCTGATCGACGACAAGGGCGCCAACGTCGCCGCCGCCGGGCCGTCCTTCCCGGTCGAGGTGCTCGGCTTCAACGGCACCCCCGAGGCGGGCGACCGCCTCGCCGTGGTCGAGAGCGAAGCCCGCGCCCGCGAGATCACCGACTATCGCCAGCGCCAGAAGCGCGAGAAGGCGGCGGCCCGTTCCGCCACCGTCCGCGGCTCGCTGGAGCAGATGATGAGCCAGGCCAAGACGGCCGGCCGGAAGGAATTCCCGCTCATCATCAAGGGCGACGTGTCCGGCTCGGTCGAGGCGATCATCTCCTCGCTGGAGAAGCTCGGCACCGACGAGGTGCAGGCCCGCATCATCCACTCCGGCGCGGGCGGCGTGAACGAGAGCGACGTGACGCTGGCCGAGACGGCCGGCGCGGCGATCATCGCGTTCAACGTGCGCGCCAACAAGGAAGCACGCGACGCGGCCGAGCGTGCCGGCATCGAAATCCGCTACTACAACATCATCTACGACCTCGTGGATGACGTGAAGGCGGCGATGGGCGGCCTGCTCGCCCCGGTCAACCGCGAGACCATGCTCGGCAACGCACTCATCAAGGAGATCTTCGCGGTCTCCAAGGTGGGCAAGGTGGCCGGCTGCCTCGTCACCGACGGCACCGTCGAGCGCGGCCAGCATGTCCGCCTGATCCGCGACAACGTCGTGATCCACGAGGGCAAGCTCGCCACGCTCAACCGCTTCAAGGATGCGGTCAACGTGGTGCAGGCCGGCCAGGAATGCGGCATGTCCTTCGAGAACTACCAGGACATGCGCGCCGGCGACGTCATCGAGTGCTACCGCGTCGAGGTCGTGCAGCGCACGCTCTGACGACAGCCTCCCTTCGCCGCTTCCCGCACGCGGGGAGCGGCCGCGCCCTCGGCGCAGAAAATCCACGGGGGCGAGCGGTCCAAGCCCGCGCGCTCCGGTCGAAGCCGGCCTCCCCGCCTGCGGTTCGCGGGCGGAGGCCCTGAAGGTTTGTGCATCATGAAGAACAAAGCGAGCTCGGGTTCCGGCCCGAGCCAACGCCAGTTGCGCGTGGGCGAACTGGTGCGCCACGCCCTCGCCGAGATTCTCGCGCGGGGCGACCTGCCCGATCCGGCGCTCTCGCGGGTGATCATCACCGTCCCCGAGGTGCGCATGAGCCCCGACCTGAAGATCGCCACCTGCTACGTCATGCCGCTCGGCGGCAAGGATCCGAAGGCGGCCATCGACGCGCTGGCGACCGACGCCAAGCCGCTGCGCGGCGAGATCGGCCGCCGGGTCGAGCTGAAGTTCGTCCCCGAGCTGCGCTTCCGCATCGACACCTCCTTCGAGGAAGGCGCGCGCATCGACGCGCTGCTGCGCTCGCCGCAGGTGCAGCGCGATCTCGACGGACAGGACGACAACGACAGGCAAGAGGACGAGGAATGAACGCCCCGCTCGCCACGCAATTCCACGCCGCGCAGACCGACGCCGCGCCATCCGATGCGGCCCCCGCCGCCGAGGCGCCGAAGAAGCGCCGCCCCAAGCGCGACATTGACGGCTGGGTGCTGCTCGACAAGCCGATCGGCATGACCTCGACCCAGGCGGTCGGCGCGGTCAAATGGCTGTTCTCGGCCAAGAAGGCCGGCCATGCCGGTACGCTCGACCCGCTCGCCTCCGGCTGCCTGCCGATCGCGCTGGGCGAGGCCACCAAGACCGTCCCCTTCGTCATGGACGGGCGCAAGGTCTACCGCTTCACCGTGCGCTGGGGCATCGAGACCGACACCGACGACAGCGAGGGGCAGGCGGTCGTCACCTCCGAGCTGCGCCCGGCGCGCGAGGCGATCCTCGCCGTGCTGGAGGATTTCCGCGGCGAGATCGAGCAGGTCCCGCCCGCCTTCTCGGCGCTCAAGATCAACGGCGAGCGCGCCTATGACCTCGCCCGCGACGGCGTGGAGGTGCAGCTCGCCGCCCGCACCGTCGTCATCCATTCGCTGGAGCTGATCGAGCAGCCCGACGCCGACCACGCGGTCTTCGAGGCCGAGTGCGGCAAGGGCACCTATGTGCGCTCGCTGGCCCGCGATTTCGGCCGCGCGCTCGGCACCCGCGGGCATATCTCAGCCCTGCGCCGGACCCGCGTCGGCACCTTCGCCGAGGAGGAGCTGATCCCGCTGGCGCGGCTGCGCGAGATGTCCGAGGCGATGGACGACGCCGCTCCCATGCAGGCGCTGCGCCCGGTCGAGATCGGGCTCGACAGCCTGCCCTCGCTGCGCGTCTCGCCGGCCGAGGCCTCCCGCCTCGCCCATGGCCAGCCGATCATCCTGCGCGGAGGCGACGCGCCGATCCTGGAAGGCCCCGTCGCCGTCACCGCCGGCGGCCGGCTCGTCGCGCTCGGCGAGGCGGAGGCCGGCGAAATCCACCCGAAGCGGATATTCCATTCGGGCAAGTGAGTTGGCCGCCGGTCGCCTCGGGCCGGGAGAAGCCGTCAGGGCCGGGCACGTCCCGGCCACCGACGGCTCTTCCGCCCCCGCGCCCCGGCCGGGCCCGCGCACGTGCCGCTAGCCAGACTGGCGTTTTCGTGTATGTTGCGCCCGCGTTGCGGACCTGTGTCCGCGCGACCTGCAGCTATTTGACCGCGCTGGACGACATCCCGGCCCGGCCGAACTGCGGAACCGGCGAAGCGCTCTCCCGACGGCCTCGACAGGCCCGACCCGGACGCGCCGCCATCCACCGACGTCATGACGAAAGGACTTACCGATGTCGATCACTGCCGAGCGCAAGCAGGCGCTCATCAAGGAATACGCCACCAAGTCGGGCGACACCGGTTCGGCGGAAGTGCAGGTCGCGATCCTTACCGAGCGCATCGTGAACCTCACCCAGCATTTCAAGAGCCACGGCAAGGACAACCATTCCCGTCGCGGCCTTCTCAAGCTGGTGTCCCAGCGCCGCGGCCTCCTCGACTATCTCAAGAAGACCGAGGAAGGGCGCTACAAGTCCCTGATCGAGCGGCTGGGCATCCGCCGCTGACGCATCCCGCGAGGCTCGCACGGCGACCGTGCGGGCCTCGCGCTCTTTGAAAGACGGCGCCGGCGGATGGTCCGCGGCGCCGACATCCGCAAGGCGGCGGGCATGGGGCTCGCCGCGACCGATGAGAAGCGGCGCGCCATGGCAGGATCGCCGGAGGCTTGAGCACCCGTCCCGATGGGACGCATCCGAGCCTCTCGCCGTCTTGCCCATGGCTCCCGCTTCGGAAAGCCAGAGACAGACATGTTCGATATTCACCGCGAGGAACTCGACTGGGGCGGGCGCACGCTCGTCCTCGAGACCGGCCGCATGGCGCGTCAGGCCGACGGCGCCGTGCTCGCGACCTATGGCGACACCACCGTGCTCGCCACCGCCGTTTCCGCCAAGGCGCCGAAGCCCGGGCAGGACTTCTTCCCGCTCACCGTCAACTACCAGGAAAAGGCCTACGCGGCCGGCCGCATCCCCGGTGGTTACTTCAAGCGCGAAGGCCGTCCGAGCGAGAAGGAGACGCTGGTCTCCCGCCTGATCGACCGCCCGATCCGCCCGCTCTTCGCCGAGGGCTACAAGAACGACACCCAGGTCGTCATCACCGTGCTGTCGCACGACCTCGAGAACGATCCCGACGTCGTCTCCATGGTCGCCGCTTCCGCCGCCCTCACGCTCTCCGGCGTGCCCTTCATGGGCCCGATCGGCGGCGCCCGCGTCGGCTTCATCGACAATGAGTACGTGCTCAACCCGACCGTCGACGAAGTGAAGGAATCGGCGCTCGACCTCGTGGTCGCCGGCACCGCCGACGCCGTGCTGATGGTCGAGTCCGAGGCCAAGGAGCTGTCCGAGGAAGTGATGCTCGGCGCGGTCATGTTCGGCCACCGCCACTTCCAGCCGGTGATCGACGCCATCATCCGCCTCGCGGAGAAGGCCGCCAAGGAGCCGCGCGAGTTCGCCGCTCCCGACCATTCGGCGCTCGAGGCCGAGCTGCGCGGCCTGATCGAGGCCGACCTGCGCGCCGCCTACAAGATCGCCCGCAAGCAGGACCGCTACGCCGCGGTCGACGCCGCCAAGGCCAAGGCCAAGGCGCACTACGCCGCGCTCGCGGCGGAAGGCCAGGCGGTTCCCGAGGGCCAGACCCTGAGCGAGGTGCTCAAGGAGCTCGAAGCCAAGATCGTCCGCTGGACCATCCTCGACGACGGCGTGCGCATCGACGGCCGCGACACCAAGACCGTCCGCCCGATCGTCTCCGAGGTCGGCGTGCTGCCGCGCGCCCACGGCTCGGCGCTGTTCACCCGCGGCGAGACGCAGGCCCTCGTGGTCGCCACCCTCGGCACCGGCGAGGACGAGCAGTTCATCGACAGCCTGGAAGGCACCTACAAGGAGCGCTTCCTGCTGCACTACAACTTCCCTCCCTTCTCGGTCGGCGAGACCGGCCGCATGGGCTCCCCCGGCCGTCGTGAGATCGGCCACGGCAAGCTCGCCTGGCGCGCCATCCGCCCGATCCTGCCGCCCGCGCACGAGTTCCCCTACACGCTGCGCGCCGTCTCGGAGATCCTGGAGTCGAACGGCTCCTCCTCCATGGCGACCGTCTGCGGCACCTCGCTCGCTTTGATGGATGCCGGCGTGCCGATGCGCCGCCCGGTGGCCGGCATCGCCATGGGCCTCATCCTCGAGGGTGAGAAGTTCGCCGTGCTCTCCGACATCCTCGGCGACGAGGACCACCTCGGCGACATGGACTTCAAGGTGGCCGGCACCGACAAGGGCGTCACCGCCCTGCAGATGGACATCAAGATCGCCGGCATCACCGAGGAGATCATGAAGGTCGCCCTCGGCCAGGCGAAGGATGGCCGCGCCCACATTCTCGGCGAGATGGCCAAGGCGCTCACCGGCGCCCGCAGCGAGCTCGGCGAGCACGCCCCGCGCATCGAGGTGATCCAGATCCCGGTCGACAAGATCCGCGAAGTGATCGGTTCGGGCGGCAAGGTCATCCGCGAGATCGTCGAGAAGACCGGCGCCAAGATCAACATCGAGGACGACGGCACCGTGAAGGTCGCTTCCGCCTCGGGCGAGTCGATCAAGGCGGCGCTGAACTGGATCAAGTCCATCGCTTCCGAGCCGGAAGTCGGCCACATCTACGAGGGCACGGTCGTCAAGGTCGTGGACTTCGGCGCCTTCGTGAACTTCTTCGGCGCCAAGGACGGCCTCGTGCACGTCTCGCAGCTCGCCAAGGAGCGCGTGGCCAAGCCCTCCGACGTCGTCAAGGAAGGCGACAAGGTGAAGGTGAAGCTGCTCGGCTTCGACGAGCGCGGCAAGACCCGGCTGTCGATGAAGGTCGTCGACCAGGAGACCGGCGAGGACCTCGAGGCGAAGGGCAAGGGCGACGAGCCCGAGGCCGGCGCCGCCGAGTGATCGGCCGCATCCTTCCAGGATTGTCGACGGGGCGCCTTCGGGCGCCCCGTTTCGTTTGCGCCGGGCGACGCCGCGCCATTCGCCGCACGCATGGCGGCCGTGACTGTCAGCGGATCGACAGCTTCGGGGCATCAGATTAGATTAGTTCTAATCTGAATTCCGGACATCCTCGATGAAGCGCTTCGACGACCTCACCGAGGCCGAGATTCTCGGCCTCGCCATCTCCAACGAGGAGGAGGATGCGCGCATCTACCTCCAATACGCCGCGCGGCTGAAGGCCGACTACCCCGCGACGGCGGCGATGTTCGAGCGCATGGCGGAGGAGGAGCACGGCCACCGCCACGCGCTGCACGAGCTCTACCGCCGCAAGTTTGGCGGCGAGCTGCCCTACATCACCCGGCAGGACGTGAAGGGCTTCCTCAAGCGCAACCCGCTCTGGCTGCTGGAAACGCTGCGCATCGACGCGGTGCGCCGGCAGGCGGAGATGATGGAGTACGAGGCGCAGCAGTTCTACGTGAAGGCCGCCGAGCGCGCCCGCGACGCCGATACGCGCCGGCTGCTCGCCGACCTCGCCGAGGCGGAAAGCGCGCACGAGACGCTGGCGCAGGAGCTCGGCGGGCGAATCGAGACCAGCGGCGAGAAGGAATCGGAGGAAGCCACCGCCCACCGCATCTTCGTGCTGCAGATCGTCCAGCCCGGCCTCGCCGGCCTCATCGACGGCTCGATCTCGACGCTGGCGCCGATCTTCGCCGCTGCCTTCGCCACGCAGGACAGCTGGGCCGCCTTCCTGGTCGGCCTCGCCGCCTCGATCGGGGCGGGCATCTCCATGGGCCTCACCGAGGGCCTGTCGGACGACGGCGCGATCACCGGCCGCGGCAGCCCGTGGCCGCGCGGCATCGCCTGCGGCGTGATGACCACGCTGGGCGGCCTCGGCCACACCCTGCCCTATCTGATCCCCGATTTCTGGACCGCCACGGCGGTCGCCGGCGTGGTGGTCGCCTTCGAGCTCGCCGCCATCGCCTATATCCGCACCCACTACATGGAGACGCCGTTCACCTCGGCCATCGTGCAGGTGGTGCTGGGCGGCATCCTCGTGCTCGCCACCGGCATCTTCATCGGCAGTTCCTGAGCCGCGCGGGCTCAGCCATAGGCGGCGATGGCGGCGCGGATCGTCTCCGGCTCCCATCCCGCATGCAGCGCGAAGGCGAGCAGCAGCCGGGCCTTCAGGCCGTTCAGCAGCCCCGCCGGGATGACGCCGCGCCCGATCAGGTCGATCTCCGAGCCCGGATAGCCATAGGTACGCTCGAACGCCGGCCCGGCCAGCGTGCGGCTCGCCAGCAGCACCGGCAGCCGCGCGGCGACCTCGCCGACCGCCCCGGCGATGGCGCCGGGCACATGCCCCGCCCCCGCGCCCTCGATGACAAGGCCGGCGAAGCCGAGATCGGGCACCGCCCGCAGCAGCCGCCCGTCATCGCCCATGGCGATCTTGATCAGCGCCACCGGCGGCAACCCGCCCGGCGCGGCCACGAGCGCCGGCGTGGCGGGCGGCACCACGCGGGCGAGGATCCGTGCCCGCCCTTCCGCCACCAGCCCCAGCGGGCCGCCCGTATCGGAGATGAAGGCGGAGGCAAGCGCGGTATGCGCCTTGCGCGCGAAGCGCGCCGCATGGATCTCGTCGTTCAGCACCACGAGCGTGCCCAGCCCCCGCGCGGCGTCGCTGGCGGCGACGAGGGCGGCGGAGAGCAGGTTCGCCGGTCCGTCGGCGCCCGGCTGCTGCGCCCCGCGCATGGCGCCGGTCACCACCACCGGGCGCTCGTCGCGCACCAGCAGGTCGAGGATGAAGGCGGTCTCCTCGATCGTATCGGTACCCTGTATGACCACGGCCCCGTCGAAGCCCGCGTTGAAGGCGGTGCGGATGTCCTGCGCCACCTCGGCGATGTTCTCGGGCGTCAGCGAGACGCTGCCGACCTTCAGCGGCGAGCGCGCCTCGATCTCGGCCACCGCCTCCAGCCCCGGCACCGCCGCCACCAGATCGGCCGCGCCCAGCGTCGGGGTGATACCGCCGGCGGCGGAGGCGGTCATGGTGATGGTGCCGCCGAGCGACAGGACGAGAAGGCGCGGACGCGACATGAGGCAGATCCCTGGGCGAGGCCCCGCGAGGAGGCGCGGCGCGGCAATGATAGCCGCGCCCGCCCTGCCCGTCAGTCGGCCTTTCGGTCCGGTTGCCGCGTCAGGCGGCGATCCGCAACGCGTCGATCTGCGCCGGCCGCGGCCCGCCGGTCGCCCAGTCCAGCAGTTCCACCGTGTGCACCACCGGCAGGGCGGTGCCGCCGCCGATCTGCGTCATGCAGCCGATATTGCCGGCGGCGACGATCTGCGGCAGCGTCCGCTCGATATTGGCGACCTTGCGCTCGCGCAGCTTCGCGGCGATCTCCGGCTGCAGGATGTTGTAGGTGCCGGCCGAGCCGCAGCACAGGTGCCCTTCCGCCGGTTCCAGCACGGTGAAGCCGGCCTTGGCGAGCAGCGCCTTCGGCGCCACGCGCACCTTCTGGCCGTGCTGGAGCGAGCAGGCCGAGTGATAGGCGACGCGGATGCCCGCCGGAATCACCGGCGTGGGCAGCTCGTGCTCGGAGAGGAATTCGCTGACGTCCTTGGCCAGCGCCGACACCTTCGCCGCCCGCTCGGCATAGGCCGGGTCGGTGCGCAGCATGTGGCCGTAGTCCTTGATCGTCGTGCCGCAGCCCGAGGTGGTGACGATGATGGCGTCCAGCCCTTCGCCCTCGATCTCGCGCCACCAGGCGTCGACATTGGCGCGGGCATTGGCCAGCGCGAGGTCCTCCTTGCCCATGTGGTGGGTGAGCGAGCCGCAGCAGCCCCCGCCCGCGGGGCGCACGATCTCCACCCCCATGCGGGTCATCAGCCGGATCGCCGCCTCGTCGATCTCCGGCCGCAGCACCGGCTGGGCGCAGCCGTCGAGCAGGGCGACGCGGGCGCGGCGGGCGCCCTGCGGCGCGAAGCGGCGCACATCCTCGCTGGCCGAGCGCGGCGCCGGCCGGGCGGGCGCGAGGCGCAGCATGGCGGCGACCGGCTTCAGCCCCGGCACGGCGTCGAACAGGCCGGCGAAGGGACGGGCGAGCATCGCCCCGCCGATGGCGAGGCGGAACAGCCGCCGGCTCGGCAGCACCCGCGCCAGCAGCGCGCGGGTCAGCTTGTCCATCAGCGGGCGGTGATAGGTCTTCTCGACGTGATCGCGCGCATGGTCGATCAGGTGCATGTAGTGCACACCGGAGGGACAGGTGCTCATGCAGGAGAGGCAGGAGAGGCAGCGGTCGACATGCTTGGCGACCTCGGCGGTGGCCGGCCGGTCGTTCTCCAGCATGTCCTTGATCAGGTAGATGCGCCCGCGCGGGCTGTCGAGCTCGTCGCCCAGCAGCACATAGGTCGGGCAGGTGGCGGTGCAGAAGCCGCAATGCACGCACGCGCGCAGCACCTGTTCGGAGCGGGCGGTCTGCGGGTCGGCGAGCTGCGCCAGGGAGAAATTCGTCTGCATCGCCTACACTCCCGCATACATGCGCCCGGGGCTCAGCACCCGCCCGGGATCGAAACCGCTCTTCATCCGCTTCACCAGCGCGCCGGTGATGGCGTCGAGCGGCTGGAACACCTCCTCGGCCGCGCGGACGGGGGCGGAGGCACGGATCAGCGTCGCGTGGCCGCCGCCCGCCTGCGCCACCGCCTCGCGCACGCGCCGCGTATGCGGCTCGGCATCGGCCATCTCGATCCAGACCAGGCCGCCGGTCCAGTCGTAGAAGCTCACCGCCCCCGCCTCGCGCAGCGCAGCGCCGATGGACGCGCCGGCCATGGGCGCCACCGAGACGCGCCACACCGCCTTCGCCGTATCGACATTGCCGCCCTCGGCGAGCGCGAAGGGCAGGACGTCGCGCATGGCGCGCCAGAAGGCGTGCGAGCCGTCCGCATCGAGGAAGGACAGGGCGCCGCGCGCGCGCAGCATCTCTTCCAGCTTGCCGCGCCGGTGCAGGATCGAGGGCTTCACGCCCTCCAGCCGCAGCGCCGTGACGCCGCGCCCCGCGCCCGCCACCACGGGAATGCGCGCGGCGACGTCGGCCGGCACATGGGCGGCGCCGGAGACGTCGTAATAGGAGCCGACCGCCCCACTCATCACGTTCGCCGCGGCGGCGTCATCGAGGCCGAGCACCAGCAGCGTCTCCACCGTCTCGGGGCGCGGCAGCACCTTGATGGTCAGCTCGGTGAAGGCGGCGAAGGTGCCGTAGGAGCCGGCGAGGCCGCGCGGCAGGTCGTAGCCGGTGACGTTCTTCACCACGCGCCCGCCCGCCTTGAACGCCTCGCCCCGGCCGGAGACGGCCCGGATGCCCAACGCATGGTCGCGCGCCGCGCCGGCGCTCGGCCGGCGGGGGCCGGCGAGGTTGCAGGCCATCAGCCCGCCCAACGTGCCGCCGCCCGGCGGCAGGCCCAGCAGCGGGCCGAAATCCATCGGCTCGAAGGCCATCATCTGCTTGGCATCGGCGACCAGCGCCTCGATCTGCGCCACCGGCGTGCCGGCGCGGGCGCTCAGCACCAGTTCCTCCGGCTCGTAGAGCGTGACGCCCGAGAGGCCCTTCAGCTCCAGCGTGACGTCGGTCTGGATGTGCCGGCCGAGCGCCGCCTTGGAGCCGGAGCCCGCCACATCCAGCGTGCGCTCGTTGGAAACGGCCCAGCGCACGGCCTCGACCACATCGGCCTCGTCGCGCGGACACAGCCTCTCGCTCATTTCAGGCACCTCCCGAGAGCGCGGCGAGCCGCGCGGCATGCTTGTTGTGCTCGGCGACGACCGCCGGCAGATCGATGGTGACGATGTCGCCGTGCTCCACCACCGGGCGCCCATGCACCACGGTGAAGGCGGCGCGGCCCGGCGTGCAGAACAGCGCGGCGGCGACGGGATCGGCGAGGCCGCCGGCAAAGGCGACGTCGTCGAGCCGCAGGGCGAAGAAGTCGGCGCATTTGCCCGGCTCCAGCGAGCCGATGTCGGAGCGCCCCAGCACCGCCGCCCCGCCCAGCGTCGCCAGTTCCAGCGCCTCGCGGGCGCTCATCCATTCATGGTCGCGCGCGGGGTCGGACGTGGAGAGCGTGGTGTCCGGCCCTTCCGGCGGGCGCAGCGCGATCTGCAGCCGCGCCAGCAGCATGGCCTGCCGCGCCTCGCCCAGCAGGTTGTTGCCGTCATTGGAGGCCGAGCCGTCCACGCCGAGCCCGACCTTCACGCCGGCGCGCCGAGAGGCCTTCACCGGCGCGATGCCGGAGGCGAGCCGCATGTTGGAGGAGGGGCAGTGGCACACGCCGACCCCGGCATCGGCGAAGCAGCCGATCTCATGGGCGTTCACATGCACCGCGTGGGCGAACCACACATCCTCGCCCAGCCAGCCCAGCTCCTCCATATAGGCGACGGGCCGCCGGCCGAAGCGCTCCAGCGTGTAGCGCTCCTCGTCGACGGTCTCGGCGAGATGGGTATGCAGGCGCACCCCCTTCGCCCGGGCCAGCGCGGCGCTCTCCCGCATCAGCTCCGGCGTCACCGAGAAGGGCGAGCAGGGCGCCAGTACGATCCGCGTCATCGCCCCCGGCGCGGCGTCGTGATAGGCGCCGATGACCCGCTCGCTGTCGGCGAGGATGTCGTCCTCGTCCTCCACGCAGTCGTCCGGCGGCAACCCGCCCTTGCTCTCGCCCAGCGACATCGACCCGCGCGAGACCATGAAGCGCAGGCCGATCTCGCGCGCCGCGCCGATCTGGTCGTCGACCCGGCAGCCGTTGCGAAAGACATAGGCGTGGTCGAAGCAGGTCGTGCAGCCGGACAGGGCGAGTTCGGCGAGGCCGACGAGCGTGGCGGTGCGCGAGGCCTCCGGCGTGCGCGCCGCCCAGAGCCGGTAATGCGCCTTCAGCCAGCGGAACAGGTTGACGTTCTGCGCCGCCGGCAGGTTGCGCGTCAGCGTCTGGTCGAGATGATGGTGGGCGTTGACCAGGCCCGGCAGCACCACATGGCCGGCAAGGTCCATCACCCGGTCGGCGCTGGCCGGCAGGCTGTCGCCCGGCCCGACCGCCTCGATCACGCCGTCGCGCGCGAACAGCCCACCGCCCGCGATCTCGCGGCGCGCGCCGTCCATGGTGACGAGCACCGTGGCGTTTCGGACGAGGAGGGTGGCCATGGGCAGACGCTCGAAACCTCGCCTCAGAACCGCGGAATGTCCGGGAAGGGCAGCTTGCCGCCGGAGACGTGCATGCGCCCCAGTTCGGCGCAGCGGTGCAGCACCGGGAACACCTTGCCGGGGTTGAGCAGCGCGTCCGGATCGAAGGCGCATTTCAGCCGCTGCTGGTGCGCGAGATCGGTCTCGTCGAACATCGAGGGCATCAGGTCGCGCTTCTCGACGCCGACGCCGTGCTCGCCGGTCAGCACCCCGCCCACCTCGACGCAGAGCAGCAGGATGTCGGCGCCGAAGGCTTCCGCCTTCTCCAGCTCGCCCGGCTTGTTGGCGTCGTAGCAGATCAGCGGGTGCAGGTTGCCGTCGCCGGCGTGGAAGACGTTGCCGCAGCGCAGGCCGTATTTCTCCGACATCTGCTCCATGCGGTTCAGCACCTCCGGCAGCGCCTTGCGCGGAATGGTGCCGTCCATGCACAGATAGTCCGGCGAAATGCGGCCCACCGCCGGGAAGGCGGCCTTGCGTCCGGCCCAGAAGGCGACGCGCTCCTCCTCGCTGGTGGAGGCGCGCAGCGTCATGCAGCCGAGCCCGTTGCCGATCTCGGCGACGCGGTCGATGAGGTGGTTCACCTCCGCCTCCGGCCCGTCCAGCTCGACGATCAGGAGCGCCTCGACATCCAGCGGATAGCCGGCGCCGAGGAAGGCCTCGGCGGCGTGGACCATCATCCGGTCCATCATCTCCATGCCGCCGGGGATGATGCCGGCGGCGATGATGGCGGCCACGCACGCCCCCGCCGCCTCGGAGGACGGGAAGCCCAGCAGCACGGCGCGCGCCGTCTCCGGCTTCTTGAGGATGCGCACGGTGACTTCCGTCACCACGCCGAGCAGCCCTTCCGAGCCGACGATGAGGCCGAGCAGGTCGAGCCCGCCGGAATCGAGGTGCTTGCCACCGACGCGGATGATCTCGCCAGTGATCAGCACCATCTCGACGCCGAGCACGTTGTTGGTGGTCAGGCCGTATTTCAGGCAGTGCACGCCGCCGGAGTTCTCGCCGACATTGCCGCCGATGGTGCAGGCGATCTGCGAGGAGGGGTCGGGCGCGTAATAGAAGCCCTCATGCGCCACCGCCGTGGTGATGCCGAGATTGGTCACGCCCGGCTGGGCGACCACGCTGCGGTTGGCGAAGTCGATGTCGAGAATGCGGTTGAACTTGCCCATGCCGAGCAGGATGCCGTCGGCGAGCGGCAGCGCGCCGCCCGACAGCGAGGTCCCCGCCCCGCGCGGCACCACGGGAATGCCGTTCGCATGCGCGTAGGCGAGAACCTTCGACACCTGCTCGGTGGTCGAGGGCAGCACCACGGCGAGGGGAAGCTGGCGATAGGCGGTCACCCCGTCGCTCTCGAAGGGGCGCATCTCGGTCTCGGTGTCGATCACGCCCTCGCCCGGCACGATGGCGCGCAGGTCGGCGATGATCTGCGAGCGGCGGGCCAGGACATCGGCCTTCGGCTCCGGCATGACGAGGCCCGACATGGCGCTTCTCCCTTGAACGGCGACGTTTCTGGTTTCGACCTATTCTAGGGAAAAGCGTCTAACCTTCCTATGGTAAAAAAACTAGACCAAGGGCGAATTCCCGTTTCGCCCGCAACGCTTCGCGCGGGTCGTCCGCCGCCCCTTGCGCCGGATCAAGGAAGCGCGCACCTCTAGGTCGTAGGGCTTTCGCAGATGGCCGCCCGGACGCAGGTCCCGGCCCAAGCAACAGATAAGGAGACGCGCATGACCGACGCCGCCGCCACCGATACCAGGGCCGAGACGCGGGAGCTTCAGCGCATCCGCCTGCATCTGGCCCGCTCGAAGGACTTCCCGGACGGCAGTGCCCGCCACGGCTACGAGTTCGTCGCGCCGCTGGACGCGAGCGGCCATATCGACGCCGAGGCCTGGAAGGACGTGCGCGAGGCCTGCACCGTCACCCGCTTCTGGGGCAATGACACGCCGGAGAGCGGCTATCTGGTGCGCCGCGCCGGCGGCGTCTCGGGCGCGAGCTGGGTGTTCGACTACGAGCAGAACGCCAGCGACGACGACGAGACCGGCTATCGCTTCGGCGACCACGCCTTCGCGCCCGGCGAATATGTCTCGCTGCGCGACGAGGATGGCGAGATGCACACCTTCGTCGTCTTTTCCGTGGTCCCGGCCTGACGGCACCGCCAAGCGTGGGCTGCGCCCTCGCTGATGACGCCAGAAATGACGACGGCGCGGGCCGATGCGGCGCCGCGCCGTTTTTCCGTCCCGGCCGCGACGGCCGGAAAAGGCGTCAGTTGGAGGTGCCGGTGCCGGCCGACGTGGCGCTGGCCGCGGCCGCCGTCTCGGCTCCCGCGGTCGAGCTGGAGGTCGACGAGCCGGAAGCCGGCGTGGCGGGCGCGCTGGCCGGCGTCGCCGCCGGGGTGGCGGCCGGCGCCGAAACCGGGCTCGCCGCCGGAGCGGGCGCCGCCACGTTCTGCGTCGCCGCCGGCTTCGGCTTGCGGCGCGCCACCGGGCGCTGCGGACGCTGGATCATCGCGATGACGCGCTGGTGCAGGTCGGCCGCCTTGTCGATGTTGAAATGGCTGAGCGAGCCGGAATTGGTGAGGTCGATGTTCTCGACCCGCGGGCCGGACACCGGCTTGCCGGAGCCGCCGGCCTGATAATAGTTCACCACCTTGCCGATGCGGGCCGAGGCGGTGTTCGGGTTGACGGGATCGAAGGTCACGACCAGCGGAACCGGCACGCCGGCCCCGCTCACCTTGTTGCCCATGTAGACGGCGGCGTCGGCGCCCAGCGAATGGCCGATGATGATCACCGGCGCGCGGCGCTTGCCGGTGCCCGCCTGCGCGACCGCCTGGCTGGCGAGCGCCTGCCAGTCGCCATAGGGGTGCACGCTCGCGCGGATGCCGCGCGCGTTGAGCTTGGCGGCGAGGTCGTCCATGCCCAGCGAGAAGATGTTGGCGAGACCGCGCAGGAGATAGACGCGCGGCTGCGGCTGTTGCTGCTGGCGCGACTGCGCTTCGGCCGGAACGGAAAGGGAAACGGCGAGGATGGCGGCAATGGCGAGGCAAACGGCCCAGGCTCGCGAGAATCTCATTGTCACAAATCCCGAAACAACTACGAACTTCATGCGCTGGCCCCCCGGCCCTTGCAAATGGTTTCTGGGCCGTCTTATGGCGGAGCCCGCCCCGTCTCCTCTTTGCCAAAAGGCTGATGCCAATCCGCAACACTCACGCCGCGGAAGCTGGCGGGAGAAGGCCCGCCACCGCTTCCTCGGTGTGCGCTGCACCCGCGTCCAGATGCCTCTTGCCAGCGCTCCACCAGCGTGCAACCCACTGGGCGGCGCGCGGTTCCGCCGCCCCGGTCTTTCCGGGCGGCCATGAGGGGAGCGACCCCGTGACGGCAAGACAGACGGCCCCGGCCGGCAAGGCCTTCTACGATCACCCGCTGCGCGCGCCGGTGCTGGCGGAACTGCATGCCCGCCCCTTCGTGGCGATTTCCACGCCGGCCCGCATCCTCCACGTCGCCTTCCTGGTGGATCGCGCCCAGGCGCTCGCCGACCGCGCCGCCTTCGCCGCCCTGTGCTTGGCGCGCGGCCAGCCCGAGCCGTCGCGCGACGCCAAGCAGCATCGCGTCGCCTTCGGTGGCGCCGTGCTGCGCTGGGAGCGCCACGCCGAATTCACCACCTACACCTGGGAACTGCCGGCGGAGGACGTGATCGAGGGCGGCCTGCCGTTCCAGCCCTCCGCCGCCAGCCTCGCCGACGTGCTCACCCAGCTGCCGCAGCCCGGCCCGCTGCTGGTCGCCGTCGACCTGCACCTCGTCACCGACACCGCCGACGCTTTGCCGCTCGACCGGCTGTTCGACCGCACCAGCCTCGCCCGCTCGGACGTCGAGGACGGCTTCGCCGAGATCGCCACCGACTTCCAGCCGGACCCCTCCGGCTTCGTGCGCATCCTCGTGCGCGACCGCGGGATGACGGCGGACGCCGCCGGCGCCCTCGTCCAGCGCGTGCTGGAGGTCGAGACCTACCGCACCCTCGCCCTGCTCGGCCTGCCGGAGGCCCAGCGCCTCGCGCCGACCGTCGCCCATATCGAGAACGAGCTCGGCGCCCTCACCGAGGAGATGCGCCGCAGCGAGGGGCTGGCCGCCAACAACAAGCTGCTCGACGCGCTGACCTCGCTGGCCGCCCAGCTCGAAGCCGACGCCGCCGCCTCGCTGTTCCGCTTCGGCGCCACCCGCGCCTATCAGGAAATCGTCGACCTGCGCCTCACCACCATCGGCGAGCGGCCGATCTCGGGCTATCCGACCTGGCAGCAGTTCCTCACCCGCCGCCTGCAGCCGGCGATGCGCACCTGCCAGGCCATCGAGCAGCGCCAGGCCAATCTGTCGGTCAAGCTCACCAGCGCCGCCAACCTGCTGCGCACGCGCGTCGACGTCGAGCTGGAGCAGCAGAACCGCGACCTCCTGCGCTCGATGAACGCCCGCGCGCGCATGCAGCTGCGCCTGCAGCAGACGGTCGAGGGCCTGTCGGTCGCCGCCATCTCCTATTACGTGATCAGCCTGCTGCACTACACGCTGGAGGGGCTGCACGCGCGGGCCGAAGCCATCGGCCTGCACTACGACGTCGGCATCGTCACCGCCATTGCGGTGCCCTTCGTGGCGCTGCTGATCTGGACGGTGGTCCGCCGCATCCGCAAGGGCCATTCCGACATCGGCCATGGCGAGCGGCCGGCCGCCGGCCGGATCCATCCGGGCGCCGCGATCGAGAAGCTGTCCGACGAGGCGTGAGACGCCTCGTCCCGCTTCTTCCAGATCCTTACTGCGAGAAGGTGCCGGTGGAGGGCGCCGGGGCGCCGATCCACTGCGTGTCACCATCGTTCGACGCCGGAGCCGGCGCCACGGTCCGCACCGGGGCGGCGGGCGCGGCCTGCACAGCCGGGGCCGTCGTCTGCACCGGAGCGGCGGCGGGCGCCGTCTGCGTCTGGCGCGTCGGCTGGCGGGGCTGCTGCTGGGCCTGCGGCTGAGACTGGGTGCGCGGGCGGGCCTGCGCCGGCGGGCGCTGGCGCTGCGGCTTCTCGTTGGCGCCCTGCGGATCGAAGCCGACATAGACGACGTAGCGCTCGGACAGCGCCGGCGTCGGCCGCGGGAAGCTCGGATCGGCCACGAGGCTGAAATCGACCTGCAGCACGCCCGGACCGATCTCGACCGGCACCGAATAGAACTGGGTCCACACCGACTTGGGCGTCGGGCCCTCCTCCACGATGGCGACGCGGATCGGCACGTTGACCTTGCCCGGTCCGCCCTTCGCGCCGAGCAGGACACGGCCCTGGATGCCCACGCGCATGGTCATGTCGGGCGCGGTGAAGCGGCATTCGCGGGAGAACTGGCCGAGCGTCGCCTGGTAGCGTACCGCGCCGTCCTGCGGGTCGGTCACCTGCCAGGCCGCCGCGCCGCCGCGCACCTGCACCGGCGGGCAGGTAAACTCGGACGCATCGGCATCGCCCGGCGTCACCGCCGCCGTGCCGGCGCCGCTCGTGTTCCCGCCGGACGGGCTCCGCGCCACCGTCGTGGTCTGCATGGTCGAGCCGAACAGGCCCTGGCCGCCGGAATTGCCCGAGCCCATCGGGCCCTCATTGCCGTCGCCGCCGCCAACGCCGTTGCCGGCACAGCCCGCAAGCAGCAGGGCGAGCGCGGGAAGGAGAAGGAAGGTTCTGCCCGGCCCGCCCCGCCTCTCGGCGCGCCGCCCGGTTTCACCGTCGGTTCCGTTCCGCTCGTCCCTGATACCCATACGCATACTCCCCGCCGCACCGGCTGGATGGGCCGCGGCGCGTCATTTCCCCAAGGCGCCGGCGGCCGATCTTTCGAACTGTCCCGTCCCGCCGCCCTTATAGCAGGCGACGGGCGGCAGAGAATGGCCCGTGACGGCGGTCCTGCGCAAGGCGGGAGCCGCACAACGGGCGCGAGGCGGGTCTCAGCCCCCCTTGTTCGGGACGAGGCCCGCCGGCTTGCCCACAAGGCTGAACAGCAGCTCCGGGTTCTCGTTCAGCCGCGCGGCCACGCGCTTGATGTCGTCCAGCGTCACCGCCCCGACCAGCTCGTTGCGCTTGTCGATATAGTCGATGCCGAGATCGTCGATCTGGATCTGCAGGAGCTGGGAGGCGACCTTGGCGGAACTGTCGAAGCGCAGCGCAAAGGAGCCGATCAGGTAGCTCTTGGCGTCCTCCAGCTCGGCCTCGGTCGGCCCGTCGGTCAGCAGCTTGCGGTATTCCGAGCGGATCAGCTCGATCGACTCGCCGGCGCGGTCGTTCTTGGTCGCCGTGCCGCCGAGGATCAGCGCCGCGTGGTCGAGCGGGGCGAGATGGCTGTAGACGGAATAGGCGAGGCCGCGCTTTTCGCGCACTTCCTTGAACAGGCGCGAGGAGAAGGCCGAGCCGCCGAGCATGTGGTTGAGCACGAAGGCCGGGATGAAGTCCGGGTCGTCGCGCTTCAGCCCAATGCCGCCGAAGACGATGGAGGTCTGCGGCACGTCGAGTTCCTTCACCACCTCGGTGCCGAGCCCCTGCGGCACCGCGTCCGGCACCGGGGTCAGCTCGGCCTTGGCGGGCAGCGCGCCGAACATGTGGTCGAGCGCCGGGCCCAGCTTCTCCGGCGTGATGTCGCCGACCACCGCGATCTTCAGGTTGTCGCGCGCCACGGTGCGGCGGACATAGTCCTTCAGGTCGTCGCGGCCGATGGCGGGCACGCTCTCCAGCGTGCCGGAGACCGGGCGGCCATAGGGATGGTTGGGGAAGGCGCGGGCCGACCAGCCGAGGCTCGCCAGCGTCGAGGGATCGTTCAGCCGCCGGCGCAGCATGGCGAGCTGGCCCTGGCGGATGCGCTCCACCGCCTCGTCGTCGAAGCGCGGCGCGGTCACCGCCAGCCGCATCAGCTCGAACGCCTCGTCGACATTATCCGACAGCGTGCGCAGCGAGCCGCCCGTCATGTCGCGCGAGGCGTCGAAGCGCAGTTCGATCGCCTTTTCCGCCATCCGGTCCTGGAAGGCGCGGGAATCGAGGTCGCCGGCGCCCTCGTCGAGCAGCGAGGCGGCGAGATTGGCGACGCCGGGCTTGTCGGCGGGATCCTGCGCGGCGCCGCCGAGGAAGGCGACCTCCACCGCCACCAGCGGCAGCGTCGTGTCGTGCACCAGCCAGGCCTCGATGCCGCCGGGGCTGATGACCCGCTGGATGCGCGTGGTCTCGGACTGGGCGGGGGAAGTGGGCGCGAGAGCGAGGGTCATGATCGTGGCCGCGGCGGCGAGGGAAAGGAAGGAGCGGAAGCGGAGAAGGCCGGGACGTCCGCCGCGCGGCGCCCGGCCGGCCGACGGGCCGCTCACGAACGGTCCTCCGGGCGGGCATGGCCGCTTTCGGCGGGCGGAGCGACCGCGGCCGGCGTCGGGCCCGAAGCCGGACCGGCCGGCAGGAGCTGGCTGGTCACCGCGCGCGCCGGCACCAGCCAGCGGCGGGCGGCGTCGCGCACCTCCTCGGCGGTGACGCGCTTGACCTGATCGGGCCAGTCCTTCACGTCCTCGGCGGTCGAGCCGGTGGCAAGCGCGGCACCGTAGATGCGCGCCAGCGTCGCCTGGTTGTCCTGCGCGTAGACCGCATCGGCGACGAGCCGGGTCTTGGCGCGTTCCAGCTCGCCGGCATCGGGGCCGTCCTTGGCGAGCGCGGCGAGGGTCTCGTCGAGCGCCTTCTCCAGCACCTCCATCGTCACCTCCGGGCGCGGGGTGACGGCGATGCCGAAGCGCGTGTCGTCGAGCGCCGTCGACTGGTACCAGGCGCCCGCGCTGGCGGCGAGGCCCTTCTCCACCACCAGCGAGCGGTAGAGACGCCCGGTCGCGCCGCCAAGCACCTGCGAGAGCACGTCGAGCGCCACGCTTTCCTGCTTGTCGTTGCGGAAGGCCGGCACGAGATAATTGCGCGACAGCGCCGGCTGGCCGACCCGGCCGTCCGCCAGCACGAGGCGGCGCTCGGCGCGCGACGCCGGCTCGCGCGGGCGCTCGCGCTCGGCGATCTCGGCGCGCGGCTTCACCTTGCCGTAGGTCTCCTCGGCGAGCTTCTTCACCTCGTCCGGCTCCACGTCGCCGGCAACCACGAGGATCGCGTTGTTCGGCGTGTAGAAGCGCTGGTAGAAGGCGAGCGCGTCCTCGCGGTTGAGCTGCTTGATCTCGTCTTCCCAGCCGATGATCGGGTGGCCGTAGGGGTGGTTCACATACATCGCCGCCTGCGCGGCTTCGGAGAGCTGCGCGCTGGGGTCATTGTCGGTGCGCATGCGGCGCTCTTCCAGCACCACGTCGCGCTCGGGCAACACCACCTCGTCGGTCAGCACGAGGCCGGTCATGCGGTCGGCCTCGAAGCCCATCACCGTGCCCAGATGCTGCTTGGCGACACGCTGGAAATAGGCGGTGTAGTCCTGCGAGGTGAAGGCGTTCTCCTGGCCGCCGAGCTTGGACACCACCTGCGAGAACTCGCCGGCGGGGTGCGTGGCCGTGCCCTTGAACATCAGGTGCTCGAGGAAATGGGCGATGCCGGACTTGCCGGGCTGCTCGTCGGCCGAGCCGACCCGATACCACACCATGTGGGTAACCACCGGCGCCCGGTGATCGGGCACCACCACCACCTGCATGCCGTTGTCGAGGGTGAACTCGGAAACCTCCGCCGCCTCGGCGCGGGGCGCGGCGGCGGCAAGTCCGGCGGCGCCGGCGGCAGCGCCGGCGATCAGCATGAGAGCGGGCATGATTCTTCCAGTCACAGCGGCATCCGTTTCGGCGTCCGCCCCGGAAGGCGCCGTCTGGCGTGCCGCCGGGAAGGGCGGCGCGGGGCGGGGATCGCAGGCGCAATGTAGCGACGGGGCGCCGCTCATGCGAAGCGTGGCGACGCCCGATCACCGCGAAGTGAGACGCGGCAGAAGTGCGGCAGGGGTCTCTGCCGGAACCTGATTGTTCCGCCGGGACCTATTTGTTCGACTGCGTGCGGTCGAACCAGCTCGGCAGGCTCCACTGCTTCTCTTCCGGCCGGTCGGCGACCACGCCATAGGCGGCGCCCGGCGCGGGCGTCTGGTAGCCCACCGGCGGCTGGGTCAGCAGCTCGCGGTCCGGCTCGCCCTCGAACTCCATCTTCTCTTCCTTCTTCGTCCAGCCGAAGAATTCGAGTTGGTTGAGCGAGAGCCGGTTGTCGTCGTTCTTGCGGCGGTTGGCGAAGCCGCTGCCGCTCGCCCCGCCGATCTTGGCGCCACGCTCGAGCTGCGAGGGCGAAAGCGCGCGGTGAGCGGTGTCGGTCTCGTCGCGCATCACCGGCTCGGCGGCGATGGCCTTCTGCCGCGCCACCGTGTCATGGTCCTTGGGCCAGGCCGGGTTCTGCGCCATGGCGCCGGCATCGCGCGGCGGCGGCAGCGCGTCGCCGGACGGCGGCACCACCAGCGGCGCGCGCTCGCGATAGTCGATATCCGGCGGCGGCGGCGCCACGAGGCCGATCGCGGTGAGGAGCTTGCCGGTCAGGTTAAGGTCCGAGTCTTCCTGGGCGTAGGCCGGCGCCCCGGCCAGAAGGGCACCGAACAGCGCGGTTCCGGCCAGCAGCCGGGTGCGGGTCGCAAGGTGTCGTCTCATCAT
This sequence comes from Starkeya nomas, assembly GCF_902703545.1. Lineage (NCBI taxonomy): Bacteria > Pseudomonadati > Pseudomonadota > Alphaproteobacteria > Hyphomicrobiales > Xanthobacteraceae > Starkeya > Starkeya nomas. The sequence continues at coordinate 4,119,969 of NZ_CACSAS010000001.1, read as the reverse complement.
CCGGTCGTCTCCTGCGGATCGTCCGTGGGCGGCGTGAAGGCCGCGCCGACGGGCCCCGCTCAAGCGTGCGGAAGCTCCGATGTCATTCCAGGGCGGCTATTTTGCGGCGTCCCCGAAAAATGAATCATACAAAAGCAGCCCGACACCGGCAACAATGGCCACGTCGGACAGGTTGAACACATACCAGTAATAGCCGAAGGCGTGTAGCGACACGAAGTCGAACACCGCGCCATAGGCCACGCGGTCGATGGCGTTGCCGAGCGCGCCGCCGATCAGCAGCCCGAGCGCGGCCGCCTCCAGCCGGCGGTCGACCCGCGCCAGCCAGAACCAGAACACCACCGCCGCGACGATCTTCAGCCCGCCCAGCAGCCACCAGCCGTCCGCGCCCTGCGCGAACAGCCCGTAGCTGATGCCGGTGTTCCAGGCGTAGACGATGTCGAGGAACGGCGTGAGGGTGACCTTGCCGGTCTCGCCGAAATCGACGCCGTTGAGCACGGCGAGCTTGGTTCCCTGGTCGATCGCCAGCGCGGCGAGGGCGAACAGGCCGCCATAGAGCGTCAGCGGACCGGCGAGGCGGAGCTTCATCGTCGCGCTTTCACCCGCGCCGCATCATTCCGCCGCCCGCCGCGCGGCGGCCAGCTCGCGCAGCGCCATGGCGTCGCGCGGCGTCACGTCCGGGAACTCGGGATCGGTGCCGACCAGCGGCGAGATCTTCCACGAACGGGCGCATTTCTCGCCCACCGCCTTCGCCGCCACGACCGCGACGCCGGGCACGTCCGGCAGGCGGAAGGCGCCCGATGGCCCCTCGTCGGGCACCAGATGCGCGTCGGAGGTGATGCACACCTCCGCGAGGTCGACCGCGCTCACCGCCGTGAACAGGTTGGGGTCGGTGACATGGATCACCGGCGCCGCCTCCAGGCTGGAGCCGATGCGCTTGGCCGCGCGCTCCACTTCCAGCGCCCCCAGCACCACGCGCCGCACGAGGCGGATCTTGCGCCATTCATCGGCGAGCACGTCGTCGCGCCACTTGGCCGGCGTCTCGGGGAAGGTGACGAGATGCACCGAGCCGGTCTCGGAGGGGAAGCGCGACAGCCAGGTCTCTTCCGCCGTGAAGGGCAGGATCGGCGCCAGCCAGACCACCAGCCGGTTGAACACCTCGTCCAGCACGGTCAGGCAGGCCCGGCGCGTCACCGAGGAGATCGGGTCGCAGTACAGCGCGTCCTTGCGCACGTCGAAATAGAAGGCCGACAGCTCGCTGGTCATGAAGGCGGTCAGCGCCGCGTTGACGCGCTTGAAGTCGAAGGCCGCATAGGCCTCGCGCACCGTCGCGTCGAGCTCGACGAGGCGGTGCAGCACCATGCGCTCCAGCGCCGGCATGTCGGCATAGGCGATGCGCTCGGCCTCGCGGTAGTGGTGCAGCGAGCCCAGCAGCCAGCGCAGCGTGTTGCGCAGCTTGCGGTAGGTCTCGACCGTGGTCTTGAGGATCTCCGGCCCGATGCGCAGGTCGTCGGAATAGTCGGAAGCGCACACCCACAGGCGCAGAATGTCGGCGCCGGACGACTTGATCACCTCCTGCGGGGCGACCACGTTGCCGACCGACTTCGACATCTTGCGGCCCTGCTCGTCGAGCACGAAGCCATGGGTCAGCACCACGTCGTAGGGCGGGCGCCCGCGCGTACCGCAGCTCTCCAGCAGGGAGGAATGGAACCAGCCGCGATGCTGGTCCGAGCCTTCGAGGTACATCACCCGGTCCGGCCCGCCGGTGAAGGCGCGGTTCACCTTCAGGTCCGCGCGCACTTCCAGCGTGAAGGCGTGGGTGGAGCCGCTGTCGAACCAGACGTCGAGGATGTCGTCGACCTTGGTCCACTCATTGGCGTCGTAATCGTTGCCGAGGAAGCGCCGGGCGGCGCCTTCCTTGTACCAGGCGTCGGCCCCTTCCGCCGCGAAGGCGTCGGCGATGCGCCTGTTGACCTGTTCGTCGCGCAGGATCTCGACCGTGCCGTCGCCCCTGTCCTTCACGAAGACGGCGATCGGCACGCCCCAGGCGCGCTGGCGCGAGACCACCCAGTCCGGGCGGTTCTCGATCATGCCGGTGATGCGGTTCTCGCCGGAGGCCGGCACCCAGTCGACGCCGGCGATGCCGCCGAGCGCGCGCGCCCGCAGCGTGTCGCCCTTCGTCGAGGAGCCGTCCGCCGCCGCGATGTCCTTGTCCATCGCGATGAACCATTGCGGCGTGTTGCGGAAGATCACCGGCGCCTTGGAGCGCCAGGAATGCGGGTACTGGTGCTTCAGCCGGCCGCGCGCGATCAGCTTGTCGGCGGCCGCCAGCGCCTTGATCACCGCGTCGTTGGCGTCTCCGTCCTTGCCCTTGTCGTCCATCACCCGATGGCCGGCGAACAGCGGCACGTGGTCGTAATAGCGCCCGTCCGGGCCGACCGTGTGCGGCACCTCGCCGAGCCTCTCGGCGATGTAGAGGTTGAAGTCGTCGGCGCCGTGGCCGGGGGCGATGTGCACGAAGCCGGTGCCGGTCTCCTCGGTGACGAAGTCGCCCGCCACCACCGGCACCGGGAAGTCGAAATAGCCCTTCGTACCCTCGACGCCGGCCAGCGGGTGGGCGCAGACGAGATGGGTCGGGTCCACCTCCTTGCGGCGCTCCCAGCCGGTGACGCGGGCGGCCTTGAACACCTCCCCGGCGAGCTTGTCGGCGAGGATGAAGTGCTCGCCGACCTTGGCCCAGTTGTCGGCCGGCGCCTCCGTCACCTCGTAGACGGCATAGGTGACGTCCTTGGAGAAGGCGATGGCGCGGTTGCCGGGGATGGTCCAGGGCGTGGTCGTCCAGATCACCACGCTGGCGCCCTCATAGGAGGGGAACAGGTGGATGTCGTCCGCCTCGCTCGCCGGCTTCAGCCCCTTGGGCAGGCCGCCGGCGGTGGCGTCGCTCTCGCGATAGCCGGTGACCGGGAACTTCACATAGATCGTGGTCGAGGTGTGGTCGTGGTACTCGACCTCCGCCTCGGCGAGCGCGGTGCGCTCCACCACCGACCACATCACCGGCTTGGAGCCGCGATAGAGCAGGCCGTTGCTGGCGAACTTCACGATCTCGCGGGCGATCTGCGCTTCCGCGTCGTAGCTCATGGTCACATAGGGGTGAGACCAGTCGCCCTCGACGCCGAGTCGCTTGAACTCGGCGCGCTGGACGTCGATCCACCCCTCGGCGAAGGCGCGGCATTCCTGGCGGAACTCGACGACCGGCACCTCGTCCTTGTTCTTGCCCTTGGCGCGGTACTGCTCCTCGATCTTCCACTCGATCGGCAGGCCGTGGCAGTCCCAGCCCGGCACGTAGTTGGAATCGTGGCCGAGCGCGCCCTGCGAGCGCACCACCACGTCTTTCAGGATCTTGTTCAGCGCGTGGCCGATATGGATGTTGCCGTTGGCGTAGGGCGGGCCGTCATGCAGCACGAAGCGCGGGCGCCCCTCGCCTTCCTTGCGCTGCTGGCCGTAGAGGTCGATGCGCTCCCAGCGCGCCAGCAGCTCCGGCTCGCGCTGGGGCAGGCCGGCGCGCATCGGGAAATCCGTCTGCGGCAGGAACAGGGTCGACGAATAATCGCGGGCCGCGCTCTCGCCGGCGGCCTCGTTCTCGCTGCGACCATCGCTGTTGCGGCTCGTCATCACGCGCTCCTTACACTCGCCGCACGGTTTAAGCGCAGCGCCGGGGCGGTGCAAGGGCGCGAAGGCCGTTCGCGGGCTCCGGCCGCTCAGCCCGGCGTGACCACGATCTTGCCGAAGGCGCCGCGTTCGAGATGGTCGAGCGCCGCCGGCAGCTCCTCCAGCCGGTAGCGGGCGTCGATCACCGGCTTCAGCCCGGCCGTGTCCACCGCCCGCACCAGATCCTCGAGCGCCCGGCGATGGCCGACGCCGATGCCGTTGAGGGTGAGCTGCTTGAGCATGAGCGGGCCGAGCGGCAGGGCGGCATCGAATCCCTCGATGATGCCGATCTGGGCGATGCGCCCGCCGATCGCCGCCACCTCCACCGCCCGGCCGAGCGCCGGCCCGCCGGCGAGCGCCAGGACATGGTCGGCGCCATAGCCGCCGGTCGCCGCGCGCACCGCCTCCACCCAGTCGCCGGCCGTGCGGTCGATGCCGATATCGGCGCCGAGCGCCTTCGCCCGCGCCAGCTTGCCGGCGCTGCCGGAGACGACGATCGTGCGCGCGCCATGCGCCCGGGCGATGGCGAGGCCGAACAGGGCGACGCCGCCCGTCCCTTCCACCAGCACCGTCTCGCCCGCCTTCAGACCCCCGCGCTCGACGAGGCCGAACCAGGCGGTGAGGCCCGCGCAGGGCAGGGTACTGGCTTCCTCGGGCGCCAGCGTCCGCGGCGCGCGCACCAGCCATTCCTCCGGCAGCGCGACATAATCCGCCAGCATGCCGGGATAGGCGCCGCCGAGCGCCTGATAGGGCAGGGTCGCGGAATCCCCCCTGGGCAACCCGTCGATCCAGCCGGGGAAGAAGGTGGAGATCACCCGCTCGCCCTCGGCGAAGCGGCGGCTGCCCTCGCCCGCCGCCGCCACCGTGCCGGCGAGGTCCGAACCCGGCGTGAAGGGGAAGTCGAGCGGAGCGCCGAGGCCGTTCGCGATCACCAGCGTGTCGCGATAGTTGAGCGAGACCGCCTCCACCTTCACCAGCACCTCGCCGGCGCCGGGGCGCGGCACCGGCACCTCCTTCAGCGCCAGCGCCGCCCGGCCGTAATCGTCGATCTGCCAGCGTCGCATCCTGTCCGTCATCATTCGCTCCTTGACCAAAATCGATGTCGGACGGACGTTATCGTTGAGCAGAAGGCTCCGGTTGCGATAGGTTTTCCCATCATTGGCGAATTTTTGGCATCAATCGACATGAGCGACGTTCTCGCCGGCATCGACGTTTTCGTGGCCTCGGTGGAGACGGGCAGCTTCTCCGCCGCCGCCGAGCGCATGGGGCTGACGCGCTCGGCGGTCGCCAAGACGGTGGCGCGGCTGGAATCGCGCCTCGCCGTCCGCCTGTTCCACCGCTCGACGCGCCGCCAGAGCCTCACCGCCGACGGGCAGGTCTATTACGAGCGCTGCGTGCGGGCGCTGGACGAGCTGCGCGCCGGCCGCTCGACGCTGGAATCCGGCCGGCGCGAGGCCGTCGGCCGGCTGCGGGTCGCCATGCCGCTGCTGTTCGGCCGGCGCTGCGTCGCCCCGGTGCTGGCGCGGCTCGCCGCCCGCCACCCCCGGCTGGAGATCGACATGGCCCTGTCGGACCGGCTGGTGGACGTGGTGGACGACGGCTACGACCTCGCCATCCGCAACGGCGCCATCGGCGACGGAAGCGGGCTGATGACCCGCACGGTCGGCCTGCAGCGCATGACGGTGTGCGCGGCGCCCGCCTATCTCGCCGTCCACGGCGCGCCGGCAGGGCTGGCGGACCTGTCCCGCCATCACGCCATCACCTATGCGCGGGACGGGCGGGTGAAGGCGTGGACCTTCCCGCTGCCCGGCGGGCCGGTGGAGGCGACGCCGCCGAGCCGGCTGCGCTTCGACGATCTCGAATCCATCGCGGAGGCGGCCGAGGCCGGCCACGGGCTCGCCTGGCTGCCCTGCTGGCTCATCCGCGACCGGGTGCATGCCGGCACGCTGGTGCCGCTGCTGGCGGACCTGCCGCGCCTCGTCTTCTCCACCCACGCGCTGTGGCCGGCGAGCCCGCATCTGCCGGTGAAGGTGCGCCTCGCCCTCGACGCGCTGGCGGCGGAGCTGCCGGGCAGCGCGGAGCTCTAGCGCGCTTTCGAGCGAGGCAGCCGCCGGCGTGAAGAAAAATGCGCCGGCTCAGGGAGCTGGCGCGGCGCTCAATCCAGCGCCGCCCGCGCCCGCGCGCTGTCCTCGTTCATCTGCGCGATCAGCGCTTCGATGCTGTCGAACTTCAGCTCGGGGCGCAGATAGGCGTGGAAGGCGACGGGCAGCACCCGCCCGTAGAGGTCGCCCCTGAAATCGAAGATGAAGGTCTCCAGCCGCGGCGCGCCGTCATCGAAGGTCGGGCGGCGGCCGAAGCTCGCCACGCCCTTGTGGCGCACGCCGTTGATCTCCACCGTCACCGCGTAGATGCCGTGGGCCAGCGTCACCGCCGGGTCGAGCCGCATGTTGGCGGTGGGATAGCCGAGCTCGCGCCCGCGCTTGTCGCCGTGGATCACCTCGGCCTCCACCTCCCACGGCGCGCCGAGCATGTGGGCGGCCTGCTCGACGCGCCCCTGCGCCAGCGCGGCGCGGATGACGCTGGAGGAAACCTGCGCCCCCTCGTCGAGCAGCGGCGCGACGATCTCGACGGCAAAGCCGTGCCGCCGCCCCGCCTCGCGCAGGAAGATCGGCGAGCCGCCGCGCCCCTTGCCGAAATGGAAGTCGTAGCCCGCCACCACCATGGAGACGCCGAGCCGGCCGACCAGTATGTCGGCGACGAAGCTCTCCGCGTCCTTGGCGGCGAGCCCGGCGTCGAAGGTCAGCACCACCGCGCCGTCGAGGCCGGTCTCGGCGAGGCGCTTCAGCTTCATCGGTTCGGGGGTAAGCCGGAAGATCGGCTCCTCCGGCCGGAAGAAGGCGCGCGGATGCGGCTCGAAGGTCACCGCCAGCGCCGGCCGCCCGAGCGAGCGCGCCTGGTCGACGGCGGTGCCGATCACCGCGCGATGGCCGCGATGCACGCCGTCGAAATTGCCGATGGCGACGACGGGCGCGGCGAGGCCGGGAGGCAGGGCCTGCCCGTCGCGCAGGACGATGAAGGGGTGCGGGGAAGCGGCAGCGTGGGTCATGTCACCGGACGCGGGAAGGGCACGGCGGAGGGGTCGGCATGCCGACGGCGCGGCACGCGCGATAAGTGGCGCCGGCCCGCGCCGCCGTCAATCGGGGTTTCCCGCAAGGCCGCGCCGGAAGCCCCTCACCAGACGAGGCGGGTGGTCACCGCCGCCGGCCGGCCGGGGCCGTCCGCCAGCAGGCGCGCCAGCGCCCCGGGGTCGACCTGCGAGCCGTTCTCGAGGCCCAGCTCCCCGGCATGGATGCCGGCGGCGACGAACAGGCAGTCGATGCCGAAGCCCAGCGCCCCCGCGAGGTCGGTGCGCAGCGCGTCGCCGATGGCGATGGCGCGGGCCGGATTGACGGCCTCGCCGCGCAGCTTCGAGGCGGTGGCGAAGGCGGTCTCGTAGATCGGCCGGTGCGGCTTGCCGCAGAACACCACGTCGCCGCCGAGCTCCGCATAGGCCTCGGCGATCGCCCCGGCGCACCAGATCAGGTCGCCGCCGCGTTCCACCACGATGTCGGGATTGGCGCAGATGAAGGGCAGGTTGCGCCCCCGCGCCGCCTTCAGCGTCGCCGCGTAGTCCTCCGGCGTCTCCACCGTGTCGTCGAACAGGCCGGTGCAGACGATCAGCTCCGCCGCCTCGAAGGAGGTCTGGGTGAGGTCGAGCCCGTCATAGATGCCGAGGTCGCGCTCCGGGCCGAGATGCCACATCTTCACGCCCGGCCGGGCGGCGAGCAGCGCGTTGGTCACCATGCCGGAGGTGACGATGGCGTCATAGGCGTCGCGCGGGATGCGGAAGCCGTCGAGGATGCGCGCCACCCCTTCGGCGGGGCGCGGCGCGTTGGAGACGAGGATCACCGTCGTGCCGGCGTCCCGCGCCCGCTTCAGCGCGTCGGCGGCCGGCTGGGAGCCGACGACGCCGTTGTGCAGCACGCCCCAGACATCGCACAGCACGAGGTCGTAGCGCGGCGCGAGGTCGGCGAAGGACGCGACGATGGGCGGGACGGAGGGGATCTGGACATCGGCTTGCATGCAGGCGGATTGCCACGCCGGCGCGGCCCGCACAAGAGCGCGGCGGGCGGAACGGGCATGCGCCGGTGCGCCCTCCGGCGCCGCCGTCCCGCGTCCTCAAGCGCATGACGAGGGCGGACGCAGGTGCGCGGTTCCTGCTACAAGAGCCGGCATCCGCCACGCCGACTGGACAAAGGCACGGCCCGCCCTGCCGGAAGGAGAGAGCACCGCCGATGGATTTCGCCTTCGCCGCCAAGGTCTTCGCCGCCCTGTTCGCGATCATGAACCCGATCGCCAACCTGCCGATCTTCCTGTCGCTCACCTCCGGCATGAGCGAGGGCGAGCAGCGCCGCACCGCCATCCTCGTGCTCGCCACGGTGGCGGTGGGCTGCTTCGTCTCGGCGGTGGCGGGGCAGGCGATCCTCGGCTTCTTCGGCCTCGACGTGAACCATTTCCGCCTCGCCGGCGGGCTCATCGTGCTGCTCATCGCCCTGTCCATGCTGCACGGCGAGGACAGCGCCACCCATGGCGGCTCGGGGGCGGAGAAGGCGACCTTCGCCAGCGCCAGCAACGTCGCCTTCTATCCGCTCGGCATCCCCATCCTGATGGGGCCGGGCACCATCTCCGCCCTCATCGTCTATGCCGACACCGCGCAGCACACCGGCGACTACGCCGCGCTGGCCATCGGCATCCTCGCCTTCCTCGCCTTGCTCGGCACGACGCTGATCGCCGGCCCCTTCATCGGCCGTGTGCTCTCGCCCACGGTGATGACCGTCACCAAGCGGCTGATGGGCATGGTGCTGGCGGCCATCGCCATGGAAATGCTGGTGGCGAGCCTGCGCGCCCTGTTCCCGGGACTCACCTGACCCGCGCCCCACGAACGCCCGGCCCCGGCGCCACGGGCGTTCCGCTGGCGCGGGATATGGCGTAAGAGCGTGCGCGCGCTCACCACCCGCGTTCCATCACCGGCGAGGACATCATCATGACCGAGACCTTCGATCTCCTGCTCAAGGGCGGCACGGTGGTGAACCAGGACGGCATCGGCGCGCGCGACGTCGGCATCCGCGCCGGCCGCATCGCCGGCATCGGCTCCTTCTCGCCCGACCGGGCCGACGAGACGGTGGACTGCACCGGCCTGCACCTCCTGCCCGGCGTCATCGACACCCAGGTGCATTTCCGCGAGCCCGGCATGGAGCACAAGGAGGACCTCGAATCGGGGTCCCGCGCGGCGGTCATGGGCGGCGTCACCGCCGTGTTCGAGATGCCGAACACCAACCCGCTCACCACCTCGGCGAGCGCGCTGGAAGACAAGATCGCCCGCGCCACCGGCCGCATGCACTGCGACTTCGCCTTCTTCGTCGGCGGCACCCATGACAATGTGAAGGATCTGCCGGAGCTGGAGATGCTGCCCGGCGCCGCCGGCATCAAGGTGTTCATCGGCTCCTCCACCGGCTCGCTGCTGGTGGCCGACGATCCCGGCGTGCGCGCCATCCTCAAGGTGATCCGCCGCCGCGCCGCCTTCCATTGCGAGCACGAGCCGCGCCTCGACGAGCGCAAGCATCTGCGCGTGGAGGGCGACGCCTCCTCGCATCCGGTCTGGCGCGACGAGATCGCGGCGCTCACCGCCACCACCCGCCTCGTCAACCTCGCCCGCGAGGAGGGCAAGCGCGTGCACGTGCTGCACGTCACCTCGCAGGAGGAGATCGAGTTCCTGCGCGCCCACAAGGACGTCGCCACCGTCGAGGTCACGCCGCATCACCTCACCATGGATGCGAGCTGGTACGCCAAGCTCGGCTCACTGGTGCAGATGAACCCGCCGGTGCGCGAGGCGCGCCATCGCGCCGCGCTCTGGCACGGCCTCGCGGAGGGTGTCGTCGACGTGCTCGGCTCCGACCATGCCCCGCACACGCTGGAGGAGAAGGCCAAGCCCTATCCGGCGAGCCCCTCGGGCATGACCGGCGTGCAGACGCTGGTGCCCACCATGCTCGACCATGTGAATGCCGGCCGCCTGACGCTGGAGCGCTTCGTCGACCTGTCGAGCGCCGGTCCGGCCCGCATCTTCAACATCGCCACCAAGGGCCGGATCGCCGTCGGCTACGACGCGGACTTCACCGTCGTCGACCTCAAGCGCCGCGAGACCATCCGCAACGGCTGGATCGCCTCCAAGCCCGGCTGGACCCCCTATGACGGCGTCGAGGTGACGGGCTGGCCGGTCGGCACGCTGCTGCGCGGCGCCCGCGTCATGTGGGAAGGCGAGTTGCTCACGCCCGCGCAGGGCGCGCCGGTGCGCTTCATGGAAGCCCTGCCGAAGCTGTGAGGCGCGGCGCCGACCTCAGGCCGCCGCGGCATCTCAGTACGTGACTTCCGCCAGATAGAGCCCCGCCGCCGGCGCCATCGGGCCGCAGCGCGTGCGGTCCTTCGCCTCCAAAGCGGCGGTGACGTCGTCCGGCGTCCAGGCACCCTCGCCGACCTTCACTAGCGTGCCGACCATGGAGCGCACCTGATGGTGCAGGAAGGAGCGCGCCGCCGCGTGCACCCGCACCTCCATGCCCGGCCCCTCGACGGGCACCGTCTCCACCTCCAGCCGGTCGAGCGTCTTCACCGGCGAGGCGGCCTGGCAGCCCACCGCCCGGAAGGTGGTGAAGTCGTGCCGGCCGACGAGGCGCGCCGCGCCCTGCGCCATCGCTTGCGCGTCGAGCGGGCGCAGCACCCGCCACGCCCGGTCCCGCTCCAGCGCGAGGTCCGGCCGGCGGGCGATGATGCGGTAGACATAGCGCCGGCCGACGGCCGAGAAGCGGGCGTGGAAATCGTCCGCCGCACGCTCGGCGGCCAGCACCGCGACGGGATGCGGGCGCAGATGCGCGTTCATGGCGTCGCGCACCGTGTCCGGCCGCCAGTCGCGCGTGAGCTCGACATGCGCGACCTGCCCCGTGGCGTGCACGCCGGCATCGGTGCGCCCGGCCCCGTGCACCGCCGCAGCCTCGCCGGCGAAGCGCTTCACCGCCTCGGCCAGCACGCCCTGCACGCTCGCTCCCTCGGCCTGGATCTGCCAGCCGACGAAGGGCGTGCCGTCATATTCGATGGTGAGCTTGTAGCGGGGCATGGTTCACTTCCTGCGCGCTCTGTAGCGCCGGGAAGGCGCGGCGTCATCCTCGCCGCGCCTGGGCCACCCACGAACACGGTCATGGCCGGGCTTGGCCCGGCCATCCACGACTTCCGTCGCTCCGGGCATGAAGTCGTGGATGCCCGGCACAAGGCCGGGCATGACGGTGCTCGGAAGAGGGCCGGGATGGTTGCCCGGCCGGTGGGCTTCGGGCATCGTGCGCCCGCCTGAGCACAGCTCAGGCAATCGAGAATTGGGGTGGGCTTGCCCGCTCCCAACGGAGCCCCGAATGCCCGAGCAAGACCCCCGCCAGGATCCCGTCGAAGCCGGCGACCACGTCGTCCTGATCGATGGTTCCGCCTATATCTTCCGCGCCTATCACGCGCTGCCGCCGCTGACCCGCACCTCGGACAAGCTCCCCATCGGCGCGGTGGCCGGCTTCTGCAACATGCTGTGGAAGCTGGTGCGGGCGCAGGGCTTCTCGCCGGCCCCGACGCATCTGGCGGTCGTGTTCGACAAGTCCGAGCAGACCTTCCGCAAGGACATCTACCCGCTCTACAAGGCCCAGCGCCCGGACCTGCCGGAGGACCTGCGCCCGCAGTTCCCGCTCATCCGCGAGGCGACCCGCGCCTTCGACCTCGCCTGCGTCGAGCAGGACAAGTACGAGGCCGACGACCTGATGGCGACCTATGCCGAACTCGCCAAGGCCAAGGGCGCGCTGGTCACCATCATCTCCTCCGACAAGGACCTGATGCAGCTCGTCGACGCGCGCGTGCGCATGTACGACCCGATGAAGGACCGCGCCATCGGCGCCGGAGAGGTGGTCGAGAAGTTCGGCGTCGGCCCCGAGAAGGTGGTCGACGTGCAGTCGCTCGCCGGCGATTCGGTCGACAACGTGCCGGGCGTGCCGGGCATCGGCATCAAGACCGCCGCCCAGCTCCTCGCCGAATATGGCGACCTCGACACGCTGCTCGCCCGCGCCGGCGAGATCAAGCAGACCAAGCGGCGCGAGAACCTCATCGAGTTCGCCGATCAGGCCCGGCTGTCGCGTGAGCTGGTGACGCTCAAGCGCGACGTGCCGCTCGACGTGCCGCTCGATGACATCGCCGTGGTCGAGCCGGAGGGCAAGCGCCTCATCGCCTTCCTCAAGGCGATGGAGTTCACCACGCTGACCCGCCGCGTCGCCGAGGCCTACGAGATCGACGCCGGCGCCATCGAGCCCGACCCCGGCCTCCGCGCGGGCGGGGCGGAGACCGCGCTGCTCGCCGCCGGGCTCGACCCGGAGACGAAGGAACCGGCCATCCCGACCGAGGCGGCCGCGGCCCTCGGCGAAGGCTTCACGCCGCAGGCGCTTTCCGCCGCCCGCATCAAGGAGGCGGCGACCACGCCGGTCGACCGCTCGAAATACGAGACCGTCACCACGCTGGAGCGGCTCCGCGAATGGGTCGCCCGCGCCTTCGAGCTCGGGCTCATCGCGGTCGACACCGAGACCACCGGCCTCGACCCGATGCAGGCGGAGATCGTCGGCTTCTCGCTGGCCACCGCGCCGAACGAGGCCTGCTACGTCCCGCTCGCCCACAAGGGCGGCGACGAGGGCCTGTTCAGCGAGGGCCTGCTGCCGAACCAGATCCCGCTCGACGACGCCATTGCCGCCATTAAGCCGCTGATGGAGCACCCCGGCGTGCTCAAGATCGGCCAGAACCTCAAATATGACTGGCTGATCCTGAAGCGCCTCGGCATCGAGCTCGTCGCCTATGACGACACGATGCTGGTCTCCTACGTGCTCGACGCCGGCGCCTCGCCGCACGGCATGGACCCGCTCTCCATGCGCTGGCTCGGCCACACGCCGATCAAGTACGAGGAAGTCTGCGGCAAGGGCAAGGGACAGATCCGCTTCGACCGCGCGCCCATCGACAGGGCGAGCGACTACGCCGCCGAGGACGCCGACGTCACGCTGCGCCTGTGGCAGGTGCTCAAGCCCCGCCTCGCCGCCGAGGGCAAGGCCACGGTCTACGAGACGCTGGAGCGCCCGCTCGTCACCGTGCTCGCGCGGATGGAAGCGCGCGGCATCAGCATCGACCGGCAGATGCTCTCGCGCCTGTCCGGCGAGTTCGCTCAAGGGATGGGCCGGCTGGAGGCGGAGATCTCCGGCATGGCCGGCGAGACCTTCAACCCCGGCTCGCCCAAGCAGCTCGGCGACATCCTGTTCGGCAAGATGCAGATCCCCGGCGGCCGCAAGACCCCGACCGGCGCCTGGTCCACCGGCGCCGACGTGCTGGAGGAACTGGCCGAGCAGGGCCATGAGCTGCCGCGCCGCATCCTCGACTGGCGCCAGCTCCAGAAGCTCAAATCCACCTATACCGACGCGCTGCCGGGCTATGTGCACCCCGAGACCGGGCGCGTGCACACCTCCTTCGCGCTCGCCGCCACCACGACGGGCCGGCTGTCCTCCTCCGAGCCGAACCTGCAGAACATCCCGGTGCGCACCGAGGAAGGCCGCAAGATCCGCCAGGCCTTCATCGCCGCGCCGGGCCACAAGCTGATCTCGGCCGACTATTCGCAGATCGAGCTGCGCCTGCTCGCCGAGATCGCCGACACCCCCTCGCTGCGGCAGGCCTTCCAGGACGGGCTCGACATCCACGCGATGACGGCGTCCGAGATGTTCGGCGTGCCGATCGAGGGCATGCCCGGCGAGGTGCGCCGGCGCGCCAAGGCGATCAATTTCGGCATCATCTACGGCATCTCGGCCTTCGGGCTGGCCAACCAGCTCTCCATCCCGCGCGAGGAGGCCGGCGCCTACATCAAGCGCTATTTCGAGCGTTTCCCCGGCATCCGCGCCTATATGGACGAGACCCGCGCCTTCGCCCGCGAGCACGGCTATGTGGAGACGCTGTTCGGCCGGCGCTGCCACTACCCCGACATATCCGCCAAGAACCCGTCGATCCGCGCCTTCAACGAGCGCGCGGCGATCAACGCCCGCCTGCAGGGCTCGGCGGCGGACATCATCCGCCGCGCCATGGCGCGCATGGAACCGGCGCTGGAGAAGGCAGGGCTCTCCGCCCGCATGCTGCTGCAGGTGCATGACGAGCTGATCTTCGAGGTCCCGGACGGCGAGGTCGGCGCCACCATCCCGGTGGTGCGCGAGGTGATGGAGCTGGCGCCGTTCCCGGCCGTCGCTCTCAAGGTGCCGCTCAAGGTCGACGCCCGCGCGGCTTCGAATTGGGACGAGGCGCACTAGCACCGGCGAATGCGTACCTCCCCCATCTGAATGGCGTCATGGCCGGGCCTGTCCCGGCCATCCACGTCTCGGTGAACCGCCTCCGCCCCTCAGAACTCGACGTCGAGCTCCTCCAGCTCGTCCGGCTCGGCCAGCGCGGCGGCGGTCCATTCCTTCATCGCCGGCAGCGCCAGGATGGTCCTGCAATAGGCCCGGCTTGCCGGGTCGAGCGGCACGTCATAGGTGGTGAAGCGCGAGCACACCGGCGCGTACATCGCGTCCGCCAGCGTCGGCGCCGCGCCGAACAGATACGGCCCGCCATAGGCCTTCAGGCAGCCGGTCCAGATGGTGACGATGCGCAGTATGTCGCCCTGCGCGCCGGTCCACACCTTGAAGCCGGGATGGCGCGCCTTGATGTTCATCGGCAGCGCCGAGCGCAGATTGGCGAAGCCCGAATGCATCTCGCCGGCGATGGAGCGGCAATGCGCCCGCGCTGCGCGATCCGTGGGCAGAAGCCCGGCCTCTGGCTTCAATTCATGCAGGTATTCGCCGATGGCCAGCGTGTCCCAGATGCGCAGGCCGTCATGGTCGAGCCGCGGCACGAGGAAGGAGGAGGATTGCAGCAGCAGCTCGGCGCGGATCGAGGGATCCTCGGCCGAGACCCGCGCCTCGGCGATGTCGAGCCCGGCCAGCCGGCACAGCAGGAAGCCGCGCAGCGACCATGAGGAATAGTTCTTGCTACTGATCGTCAGCGTGGCCGTCGCCACAGCGGCCGCCGGTCCGGTCTTCGGCTTGTCCGCCGGTTTCGCGCCCTTCGGCGCGGACGGCTTTCCCGCCCTCGCCGGGGCGGGCGCGGAGGGTGTTGCCGTGGCGGTTTTCGACGGAACGGCCGATTTCTTGACGACACCTGCCTTGGCAACGCCTGCCTTGGCAACGGGCTCTTTGGCAGCGGGTCCCTCGGCCCCGGTCTTCGCTCGCGATCCGGGCTTGGCGCGGGGCGCGGAGCGGGATTTGGAGGTCGGGGCGGCGGCCATGGGCGTACGTCCTGTGTCGGGTGGGCGATGATGATCGGTTGCCGCAGGGCAAACACTATTCGTGCCATTCCCGATCCGGCGCCCGCCGGGACGCCCTGGCAGGCCACGCGAAGCCGCCCGGAAGCGGCGCGGCGGAACCGCCTGAAAGCCCCGCTCTTGGCAAGCGCGCCGTTCACCCCTTACGATTCCACCCTAGATGCGCCCCGCGGCGCGTCCTTCGTCGTATCGCCCGCACCGCCCGCGCCCGCTAACCTGTCCTCTCCCCGGGGCGGGCCCTTAATCCTCCCGCCCGGCCCGCGCCGCGCGAACCGCATCACCCGCTGCCTCACCGGCCGCCCCACCTCCTGCCACAAGACCCGCCGCCGATGATCTACGCCGCCTATCAGGCCCAGACCGATCTGTTCGATCCCGTCCGCGTGGCGGCGCGCCTCTCCCGGCGGGTCCTCGGCACCGCCATGGGCGGCTTCGGCGACAGCGCCGTGCTGCGCAATCTCTCCGCCGCCTTCGAGATGATCGAGCGTGCCGGCCTCAGCCACCACCGCCCCGCCTTCGGCATCGAGCGCGTCACGGTCGGCAACCGCGAGGTCGAGGTACGCGAGGAGGTGGCGTTGGCGCTGCCCTTCGGCTCGCTGCTGCATTTCGCCAAGGACATCGACCAGCCGCAGCCGCGCATCCTCGTCGTCGCCCCGCTGTCCGGCCATTTCGCCACGCTGCTGCAGGACACGGTGAAGACCCTGCTGCCGGAGAACGACGTCTACGTCACCGACTGGCACAATGCGCGCGACGTGCCGCTCGCCGCTGGCGGCTTCGGCTTCGACGACTATGTCGAGCACGTCATCCGCTTCACGCAGGCGATGGGCGAGGGCGGGCACCTGCTCGCCGTCTGCCAGCCCTGCGTGCAGGTACTCGCCGCAGCGGCGGTGATGGCCCAGCAGGACGACCCGGCCCAGCCGCGCTCCATGACGCTGATGGCCGGGCCGGTCGACACCCGCATCAACCCGACCAAGGTCAACGAGCTCGCCACCTCCAAGCCGCTCGACTGGTTCGAGAAGAACCTCATCGCCACCGTGCCGCCGGGCTTTGCCGGCGCCGGGCGGCGGGTCTATCCCGGCTTCGTGCAGGTCGGCGCCTTCATGGCGATGAACCTCGACCGCCACGTGAAGGCGCATGTCGAGCTGTTCGAGAACCTCGCCATGGGCGAGCACGAGAAGGCGCACACCGCCAAGACCTTCTACGACGAGTATTTCGCCGTGCTCGACCTCGCCGCCGAGTTCTATCTGGAGACCATCGCCAAGGTGTTCCAGGAGCACGAGCTGCCGCGCGGCGTGCTCACCTATCGCGGCGAAAGGATCGATTTCCGCGCCATCCGCCGCACCGCGCTGCTCACCGTGGAGGGCGAGCGCGACGACATCTGCGCCGTGGGCCAGACCGTCGCCGCGCAGGACATCTGCTCCTCGCTGCGCCCGCATCTGCGCCGCCACCACCTGCAGGCCGGCGTCGGCCATTACGGCGTGTTCTCGGGCCGCCGCTGGAAGGGCCAGGTCTACCCGCTGGTGCGCAACCACGTGCTGGCGAGCGACGCGTAGGGCTGCGTTCCTCTTGTCGTCATCCCGGACGGGCGCGTCCCGTTCGCAGACCGTCATGCCCGGCCTTGGGCCGGGCATCCACGACTTTGCGGGTGAAAGGAAGGCGTGGATGGCCGGGACAAGCCCGGCCATGACGTCGCTTCCGGGGGAGCGTCGGCATTCGGAGCCATAGCCGGCCGACCCACCTTCCCCACCCGCATTACCCCTGCGACCCGCCCACGCCCCGTCACGTGCCCGTCACCATTGACGCGGCACGCTGCGACATCCCATGGTGCCCCCGCACTTTCCTGTCCCTCGGAACCAAAGGAGTCCCCCCGAGAATGTCAGTTTGGCCGGTCTACGGAAAAATCGACGGTCCCATTGTGATGATCGGCTTCGGGTCGATCGGGCGCGGTACCCTGCCCCTGCTGGAGCGGCATCTCGATTTCGACAAGGATCGCCTGACCGTCATCGATCCGGTGGACGACAACCGCGCCCTGCTCGACGAGCGCGGCATCCGCTTCCTGCAGCTGGCGATCACCCGGGAAAACTACCGCGAGGTGCTCACCCCGCTGCTCACCACCGGCGGCCGCGGCTTCGTCGTGAACCTGTCGGTGGACACCGGCTCGGTCGACATCATGACGCTCGCCCGCGAATGCGGCGCGCTCTACATCGACACGGTGATCGAGCCCTGGCTCGGCTTCTATTTCGACAAGGACGCCACGGCGGCCAGCCGCTCCAACTACGCGCTGCGCGAGACGCTGCTGGAGGCCAAGCGCCGCAATCCCGGCGGGCCGACCGCCGTCTCCACCTGCGGCGCCAATCCCGGCATGGTGTCCTGGTTCGTGAAGCAGGCGCTGGTCGACCTCGCCCGCGACATCGGCCTCGCCTTCGACGAGCCCGCCAGCCGCGAGGACTGGGCGGCGCTGATGAGCCGCGTCGGCGTCAAGGGCATCCACATCGCCGAGCGCGACACCCAGCGCGCCCGCGACCCGCGCCCCTTCGGCAAGTTCGTCAACACCTGGTCGGTGGAGGGCTTCGTCTCCGAAGGTCTCCAGCCGGCCGAGCTCGGCTGGGGCACCCATGAGAAGTGGATGCCCGCCAACGGCCACACCCATAATTTCGGTTCCGGCGCGGCGATCTACCTGATGCAGGCCGGCGCGGCGACGAAGGTGCGCACCTGGTGCCCGAGCCTCGGGCCGCAGCACGGCTTCCTCGTCACCCACAACGAGTCGATCTCGATCGCCGACTACTACACGGTGCGCAACGGCGCGCAGGTCGCCTACCGCCCGACCTGCCACTACGCCTACCACCCCTGCAACGACGCGCTGCTGTCCTGGCACGAGACCTTCGGCAATGAGGGCAAGTTCTCCGGCGACTGGGCCATCCTCGACGAGCACGAGGTGGTCGACGGGCGCGACGAGCTGGGCGTGCTGCTCTTCGGCCACGAGAAGAACGCCTACTGGTACGGCTCGCAGCTCACCATCGAGGAAACCCGCAAGCTCGCGCCCTACCAGAACGCGACCGGCCTTCAGGTCACCTCGGCCGTGCTCGCGGGCATGGTGTGGGCGCTGGAGAACCCGGAGGCGGGCATCGTCGAGACCGACGAGATGGACTACCGCCGCTGCCTGGCGATCCAGAAGCCCTATCTCGGCAAGGTGAAGGGCTACTACACCGACTGGACCCCCCTCGACGGCCGCCCCGGCCTGTTCCCCGAGGACATCGACACGAGCGATCCCTGGCAGTTCCGCAACATCCTGGTGCGGTGAGGCGCGGCGGCGCGCCCAAGAATATGGCCCCGAGGCGCGGCAGCGCGCCCGAAAATACGACTCCGAGGCGCGGCAGCGCGCCTCGGGGACTCGTGATGGCGAAAACCCGGCGAGTTGGCCTATAAGCTCGCCCTGCGTGTTGGGTTTCCGTCAGGCGAGGTATGCCGATGAACAAGACCGTTGTGGTCAACGAGGCGTCCGTGGCGCTCACCCCCGGCCCCGATGGCGGCCTGCCGGCCGGCCATCCGCCCGTCGCCTTCGGCAAGATCGGCGTGCTCATCGTCAATCTCGGCACGCCGGACGGCACCGACTACTGGTCGATGCGGCGCTACCTCAAGGAATTCCTCTCCGACCGCCGGGTGATCGAGGTCAACCGCGCGCTGTGGTGGTTCCTGCTCAACGTCGTCATCCTCTCCCGCCGGCCGCAGGCCAAGGGCAAGGACTACGCGACCATCTGGAACAAGGAGCGGAACGAGGGGCCGCTGCGCACCATCACCCGCGCGCAGTCGGAAAAGCTCTCGGCCAGCCTCGGCCCGCTCGACGGGCGCCTCGTCTTCGACTGGGCGATGCGCTACGGCAACCCGTCCGTCGCCTCGCGCATCGAGGCGCTGCAGGCACAGGGCTGCGAGCGTATCCTTCTGGTGCCGCTCTATCCGCAATACGCCGCCGCGACCTCCGCCACGGTGTGCGACGCCGCCTTCGACGCGCTGAAGAAGATGCGCTGGCAGCCGGTGCTGCGCGTCGCCCCGCACTGGCCGGACGAGCCCGCCTATATCGAGGCGCTGGCCAATTCCATTACCTCGGAACTCGGCAAGCTCGACTGGGAGCCGGAACTGGTGCTCGCCTCCTTCCACGGCATCCCGAAGGAATATTTCGAGAAGGGCGACCCCTATCACTGCTACTGCTACAAGACCGTGCGCCTGCTGCGCGAAAAGCTGGGCTGGCCGGAGGAGAAGCTCAGGCTCACCTTCCAGTCGCGCTTCGGCAAGGCGGAATGGCTGCAGCCCTACACCGACAAGACGGTGGAGGCGCTGGCGAAATCCGGCGTGAAGCGGCTCGCCGTCATCACCCCCGGCTTCGTCGCCGACTGCCTGGAGACGCTGGAGGAGATCGGCGGCGAGAACGCCGAGATCTTCCACCACAATGGCGGCGAGAAGTTCCACTTCATCGAATGCCTGAACGACACGCCGGACGGCATGGCGGTGCTGGAGACGGTGATCCGCCGCGAGCTGAAGGGCTGGGCCGAGCTGGGCTGAGGTCGCGGCGGCGGGACGATCCGGCGCATCCCGCATGAGCGCCGTCATGCCCGGCCCTGCGCCGGGCATCCACGACTTCCCCTTGCCCCTCGCCAGGGCGTCGATGGCCGGGCCAAGCCCGGCCTGACGTTCCTCTGTCTCAAGCCGTCATCCCGGATCCGTCTTCGGCCGTCCCGGATGACAAGAGCCGGAGACCCGCCGCACCTATCAAGTCCGAAACCCAACGTGTTCTGCGCCGCCGCCCGGCTTGACCCATCCGGCTTGACCCATCCGGCTTGACCCATCCGGCTTGGCCCATCCGGCTTGGCCCATCCGGCTTGGCCCATCCGGCTTGGCCCATCCGGCTTGACCGATGCAGAATGCCCCCGCGACATCCCCGACGAGGCCTGCCTTGCCCGACACCCCTTCCTCCGCCCGCACCGAGATGCAGAAGATGCTGGCCGGCGAGCTCTACCGGCCCGGCGATCCGGAGATCCAGGCCGCGCAGGCCGCCAATTTCGCCTGGCTCGCCCGCTTCAACGCCTCGCTCACCCTCTCGCGCGACGAGCGCCGGGTGCTGGTGCGCGAGGGGCTGGGCTCGGTGGGCGAGCGCACCGGCATCCGCCCGCCCTTCCACTGCGACTACGGCTTCAACATCCACCTCGGCAGCGGCGTCTTCCTGAATTTCGACTGCGTGGTGCTCGACGTGGCGCGCGTCACCATTGGCGACGGCACCGAGATCGGCCCCGGCGTGCACATCTACACCGCCGATCACCCGCGCGACCCGGAGGCCCGCCGCGCCGGCCTGGAATATGGCCGGCCCGTCCATATCGGCCGCAATGTCTGGATCGGCGGCAAGGCGATCGTCCTGCCGGGCGTGACCATCGGCGACGACGCGCTGGTCGGCGCCGGCGCGGTGGTGACGCGCGATGTCCCCGCCGGCGCCACCGTCGTCGGCAATCCCGCGCGGGTGGTCGCGCCGCGGGAGGGCTAGAGTATTCTCGGGCGAAGTCGGCACCGGCTCGCGTGAAGAAAAGACGCCAGCTCGGAGATTTCGAGCGTTTCCGCTAAACCCTGAAACGCTCTAGTCGTCCTCGCCGGTGCGGGCGAAGCGGTCGGTGAAGGCGAGCACCGCATAGGCGGCGAGGAACAGCACGCTCGCCGCCATCAGCCAGCGCACCTGCGTCTCGCTCACATCGGTCTCCAGCCGCATCAGCGCCTTGAGCAGGGTGATGGCGGAGATCGCCATCAGCGAGGCGAACAGCTTGAGCTTCAGCCCGGCGAAGCTGATCCGCGTCATCCAGGCCGGCGATTCCGGCGCCTGCCGCCGGTCGATCCGCTCGACGAAATTCTCGTAGCCGGACTGGATCACGATCACCATCAGCCCGCCGACCAGCACGAGGTCGAGCAGCGTCAGCAGCTCCATGATCACCGCCGTCTCGCTCATCGCGGTGAGCTGGAGGGCGAAGCTCCACAGCCGCATGG
Organism: Starkeya nomas; assembly: GCF_902703545.1. Taxonomy (NCBI): domain Bacteria; kingdom Pseudomonadati; phylum Pseudomonadota; class Alphaproteobacteria; order Hyphomicrobiales; family Xanthobacteraceae; genus Starkeya; species Starkeya nomas. Next base: position 4,098,755 of record NZ_CACSAS010000001.1, on the reverse strand, counting down.
CGAAGGCGACGACGAGCAGCACGAGCCCGAGCGCAAGGCCGATGAACAACGGCACCATCGCCCAGCGGCTGAGTAGCACGAGACGCACGATGAAGCGGCCGAACGTGCCCGGCATGCTCATCGCTCCCCGAAGGCCCGAAGGCGCCGGCGGTCGAGGGCAGGGATGGGGAGCATGGAAAGCCTCCTGGGGGCCGGGGCGGGAGGCGTGATGCTACCGGAGCCGCATGACGGCTTCAAACAGGGCGCGGCTCAGGGACCAACGTCGTCCGGCAGCGTGGCCGGCGGGTCACGCGCATCGACGCCGGTCGGCGTGAAAGGGCGGATATTGCGCGTCAGCACCGTGAGCCCATGGACCGAGGCGGTCGCGGCGATGATCAGGTCGGCCAGCTCGACCACCTGCGGGCGCGCCGCCTCCGCAAGCCGCGCGAGCCGCAGCGCCACCGCCGCATCCATCGGCAGCACGCGGTCGCCGAAATCGGCGAGGATCGCCGCCAGCAGCGGAGGCGTGGATCCCCGGGCCCGGCCCGGGGATGACGGCGTCTGGCCTCTTTCCCGTCGCTCGTTCCCCTACCTCGTCATCCCGGATCGGCCTTCGGCTATGTGGGCCCTGCCCTTGGGCTCGCCGGAGGCAAGATCCGAGAGGCCGGAGACGATGGGCGAAACAAAAACGGCCGGCGTGTCGCCACGCCGGCCGTCGTCTTGTTCACCGGTCAGGCGGTGAGGGTGGAAACCCTCACTCGGCCTTCTCGGAAGCCTTCTTCAGGGCGGCGCCGAGGATGTCGCCGAGCGAAGCGCCCGAATCCTGCGAGCCGAACTGCGCCACGGCTTCCTTCTCCTCGGCGATCTCGAGCGCCTTGATCGAGACCTGCACCTTGCGCGCCTTGCGGTCGAACAGGGTGACGCGGGCGTCGAACTTCTCGCCGACCGCGAAGCGGTCCGGGCGCTGGTCGCCGCGGTCGCGGGCCAGTTCCGAGCGCTTGACGAAGGTGGTCATGTCGGTGCCGGCGATCTTCACGTCGACGCCGCCTTCCTTCACGTCGATCACTTCGCAGGTCACGATCGAGCCCTTCTTGAGCTCGCCCGAATCCTGGAAGGGGTCGCCGCCGAGCTGCTTCACGCCGAGCGAGATGCGCTCCTTCTCGACGTCCACGTCGAGAACGACCGCCTTGATCACGTCGCCCTTCTTGAACTCGTCGATGACCTGCTCGCCCGGACGGTTCCAGTCGAGGTCCGAGAGGTGGACCATGCCGTCGACGTCGCCGTCGAGACCCAGGAACAGACCGAACTCGGTCTTGTTCTTGACCTCGCCCTCGACGGTCGAGCCGGCCGGATACTTCTCGGCGAAGGCTTCCCACGGGTTCTGCAGGGTCTGCTTGAGGCCCAGCGAGATGCGGCGCTTGACCGGATCCACCTCGAGGATCGCGACTTCCACTTCCTGGGAGGTGGCGACGATCTTGCCGGGGTGGACGTTCTTCTTGGTCCAGCTCATCTCGGAGACGTGGATCAGGCCCTCGATCCCCGGCTCCAGCTCGACGAACGCGCCGTAGTCGGTGATGTTGGTCACGCGGCCCTTGAAGCGGGCGTTGACCGGGTACTTGGCCTCGATGCCCTCCCACGGATCGCCGAGCAGCTGCTTCATGCCGAGCGAGATGCGGTGGGTCTCGTGGTTGATCTTGATGATCTTCACCTTGACCGTCTGGCCGATGTTCAGCACCTCGGTCGGGTGGTTCACGCGGCGCCAGGCGATGTCGGTGACGTGCAGCAGGCCGTCAATGCCGCCGAGGTCGACGAACGCACCGTAATCGGTGATGTTCTTGACCACGCCGTCGATGACCTGACCCTCTTCGAGGTTCTGCACCAGCTCGTGACGCTGCTCGGCGCGGGTCTCTTCGAGAACCGTGCGGCGCGAGACCACGATGTTGCCGCGGCGACGGTCCATCTTGAGGATCTGGAACGGCTGCGGGTTGTGCATCAGCGGGGCGACGTCGCGGATCGGGCGGATGTCGACCTGGCTGCGCGGCAGGAAGGCCACGGCGCCGTCGAGGTCGACGGTGAAGCCGCCCTTCACCTGGTTGAAGATCACGCCGGTGACCTTCTCCTGGGCGTTGAACGCCTTCTCGAGGCGGACCCAGCTCTCTTCGCGGCGGGCCTTGTCGCGCGACAGGACGGCTTCGCCGAGCGCATTCTCGACGCGCTCGAGATAGACCTCGACCTCGTCGCCGACCGTGATGGTCTGGTCGCGGCCGGGACCGGCGAATTCGCGCAGGGCCACGCGGCCCTCGGTCTTCAGGCCGATGTCGATGATCGCGAGGTCCTTCTCGATCGCGACGACCGTGCCCTTGACCACCGTGCCCTCGGCGGGCTCGGCCTGATTGAAGCTCTCTTCGAGCATCGCGGCGAAATCGTCGCGCGCGGCGCTGAGGGATTGAGTAGCGGACATTTATGCTCCTGGTCGCCAATGCGCCGGCACGGGGTTGGGGATCGTTCCATCCGTCGCGGGCACCGGGACCTGGCTCTTCCCGGTGCAACCTCTCGCGAAGCCCGGCGCATTGGCCGCGACGTCGGGAACGTGAAACCCGGCTCCGCGCGGCGGGGCAGTGCCTCGACGCGGCGGGACCGGGGAAACGCGGTACATGATCCGAACCGGGCCATCGCGCCGGAACGGTCGAAAATCATCTGGAGTCCGGCACCGGTCGCCCTTGTCCGCCAGCCCTTGTTCTGCAAGGCGGAGCGGACGATACGCCACGGTGTCGTTGGGCCGCTCGCGGAACGCCGGCACGCGGCCTCTGAGAGGCCCGCGGCGTAACCCTGCGGCACCGGCGCCGATGCACGGCGAGGGCGGGCTTGCCTCCACGCTCGCGGCGACGCGCATCCCGCATCGCCGGCCCACCCGTCGTCCGCCCATCATATAGGGCGCCCGGACGGCGTTGCCATAACCCAGGAACTCAAGGATGGCAAGGCTCGGGGCAGCGCTCGGGGCAGCGCTCGGAGACAGGCGCGCACGCGTGTGCGCCCCGCCGGTATCGGGGGGAGTGTTCCTCCCACAGTTGTGGTAACGTTTCCCATCAACGTGCGTTAGGCCGACGGGAGGGCGTCTCGGGCGCCGTCCCGCGACTCGTCCAAGGCGTTGCCGGGCCCGCCGGGAACGGTGCGCCGCGAAGGGAGATCCCCTGCGTGCGTCACTGGCGTGTCATAGGCATCGCCGCGCTTCTGGCCGTGATCGGCACCGCCGTGCCGCTCGCGGCGACACTCGTCCTGTCGTGGCGGATGGCGACGGCGGCCGACGAGGAGCGCCTCGGGCGCACCGCCGATCAGGTCCTCGGCAACACGCTGGATATCTACGCCGACGCCGAGCGCACGCTCCAATCCATCGCCTCCACCGATTTCGAGCCCTGCTCGCCGCGCCACATCCGGCGCCTGCGCGACCTCACCGTCAATTCGCTCGCCACCGACAATCTCAGCTATGTCGGCGGCGGCACCGTGCAGTGCAACGTCTGGGGCCTCGCCGAAACACCCTTCACGCACCCGCCGGCGGAGGTGTCGATGCCGGGCGGCATCCGGCTCGGGGTGAACTTCTCCTCCGACTTCAACCCCCGCCGGCTGATGATGGTGCTCGGCCTGCGCGGCCACACCGCGATGGTCGACCAGACGCGCTTCGCCGCCCCGCTCGGCCATCCGCAGACCCGGATCGAGATCTTCGCGCCCGGCGGCATGCCGGTACAGACGGCGCCGGCCTATCTGCGCCCGGCCGCCGCCCCGGCCGACGAGGACCACCTCGTCGTGCGGCGCGAGGCGAATGGCTGGAGCGTCGTCGCCACCCGGCCGCGCCAGAGCTTCCTCGACCATCTCGACGCGGCGAAATACGCGCTGGCGCCGATCGCGCTGTTTCTCGCCGCCCTGGTGGCGGGGCTCGCCGTCTGGCTGTCGCGCCGGCGGCTGTCGCCGCGCGGGGAGCTGGCGCAGGCGGTGCGCAACCGCGAGTTCATCGCCCATTACCAGCCGATCGTCGAGCTCGCCACCGGCCGCTGCGTCGGCGCCGAGGCGCTGGTGCGCTGGCGGCGGCCGGACGGGCAGATCATCCGGCCCGACCTGTTCATCCCGCTGGCGGAGGACACCGGCCTCATCCATCCCCTCACCGACCGGGTGATCGAGGGCATCGTCACCGATCTCGGCGACCTGCTGCGCCGCGACCGGCTCATGCACATCGCCATCAACCTGTGCGCCGCCGACCTCAATTCCGGGCGCATCCTGCCGGTGCTGGAGCGCCGGCTCGCCGGCACCGGCATCGAGCCGCAGCAGATCTGGCTGGAGGCGACCGAGCGCAGCTTCGTCGACATCGAGCGCGCCCGCGCCACCCTCGCCGAGCTGCACCGGCGCGGCCACATGACGGCGATCGACGATTTCGGCACCGGCTATTCCGGCCTGAAATATCTCGAGCGCCTGCCGGTCGACGCGCTGAAGATCGACAAGTCCTTCATCGACGTCATCGGCACCGAGGCGCCGACCCGGCACGTCGCCGACCACATCATCGCCATGGCGCGGGCGCTGAAGCTGCGCATCGTCGCCGAGGGGGTGGAGACCCACGCCCAGGCCGCCTATCTGCGCCGCCACAAGGTGGAGTTCGCGCAGGGCTGGCTGTTCGCGCGGGCGCTGCCGGCGGAGGAGTTCATCGCCTTCTGCCGGCACAACCGCGCCGCCCACGGCTCCCCCTCCAACGTCATCACGCTGGCGGCGGAATAGGCGCCGGGCGGGGGCTTCATATCGGACGAGGCATTCGCCGCCATTCCGCCCCGCCGGCCTCATGGCGCCACCCTTCGGTGATCCGCGATCAACCCGGGCAGGGCCTGTTCCAGAGCTTCGCGCCTGGCCTCGCGCCCCGGCCGGAAAGCGGCGGCCTCGTGCAGGTCCTGCCCGACTGGTCCGACGAGCGCTTCCCGCTCTACGCCTACCACCGCACCCGCCGCCACACCCCGGCGAAGGTCGAGGCGTTTCTGGCCTTTGCGGGGGAGGGGTGAGACGACACCTACGGGAATCACTTAGACAATTTCGATAATCCAAGCGTCCTTTCAATCTGCTTCCGTAGATTTTGCAAGGAATGATAATCGCTCGGGGTATTTGCAATTGTAATATTATCCAAACCAGAATAGCCATCTCTAGGCTCAAATCGAAGATGTTTATTATTCGATTTGTTCTGATATCCATGCATAACTAACAATGACGACAGCACAGAGGCCATTCTCTTTGGATCTTTTGCAGAAGCTTCTAATTCGTCAAGCAGCTCCTTCAATCTAACTGACGGCTCTGAATGAGAAATAAACGCCTCGAATACAACCTTCGATCTGGCATCAAGACCAAATTGGTCGGAGCGAGCGATGCACTCCTTCATCGCCATCCTAATTCTATCGCCAAATTCCCCAGGATATATCTCTGGACCAACCTTTTCCGATATTTTTGAAAAATTTAAATCGTCGTCATTCGACGAACTTAACGTCCGCGGTGCATATGATAGTATATCATCCTCAAGCTGCTTAATTCTATCCCTTAAGTAATTATTCTCTTCTTCATATAAGCTTTCTAGTTCGCTCGCGCCTAGGCGATTACGTTCCCTCTCTCGCTGACGGCGAAGTGCTTGCTCCTGCAACTCTGTCCAGTCCCAGCCCCTTGCAGGCATTTGTCCCCGAATAGCAATAACATCACTACGGACCGTATCAAAAATCATGTTCGGGCTATCAAATTTCCATCCAAGGTAAAAACTACGAACAACACCTCTATCTGGAGTCGATATTGCAATTGCACCGCCATATACGTTCCGATCATCTATAATTTCTTGAATCTTAAATGAAAATTCTTTACTTGGCTCGACAACAACATGAGCGATTCCGCCGAGATCAAAAGCCAATTTGATAATTTGATTTTTGGAAAAAATCCATTTGTTATTATTATCTGCTGATATATAGATAATAGGCAAATTATAACTTGCCTTACCTGTTATAATATACTTTGCTAAATCTAAATCGGATCCACTTTCTTGTAACCATATAGGATTGTCTGTAACTTGTAAAACATTGTCGATCCCTGCATACCCATCATTGATTATAGACTTAATAAAGAATGGTTTCTTTGGAATCCCTAGCATGGCCCCAGGGGTCTTAGCGATACATTGAGTTCTGATACGAACTACTCTTTCGCTTGTTTCGTACTCTTTCTGTTTTAAAACCGCCTCAGTGCGCCAAAGCCGACCAGAATCGTCTTGAATATCATGCCGAAAACCAATAGCTTCTAGTATATTATCATGCATCAACTCTCTAATTCTAAGCTCTTCTTTATTACCTCCAACCAAATGGGCGAGATCGTTATCTAAATCAATATTATGTAAGGCATCAAAAATCGAACTGCTTTCCATTCCCCTCAACCAAGCAATTAGCTCAGCAATAAATACTCCTCGGTCAAGGGACGCCTTAACAGGGAACTCCGTCGCAAACGATAACATGTTCAGAACGCTCCCTCTAACGCTCATATATTAGTACGAAAATATCGCTCTGCTCTTTATAGAGCAAGTCCTCACCAGCCACACATCCATGATCCACCCCCGCGCCGCCCGCGCCTGCGCGCGCAAGCGCAGGATTTCCGGCCCGACCTCCGCGAGCGGGCCCGACATCAGCAGCTCGTCCTTCATGCCGAGATAGGCGCCCCACCAGATGGCGAGCGGGGGGGCGCCGGCGGCGGCTTCCTCGGCTTCGCGGGCGATCAGCGCCTCCAGCCCGGTGCCGTCATCGAGCATGACGACCAGGGTGCCCTCGTGCGAAAAATCCTTCAGCACGCGCCGCCCGGTGGTGAAGGTCACCTTCTCCCCCACCTCGTTCAGCACCAGCCCGTGCGCGCTGGTCAGCGCCTGCACGGCGGAGATGCCGGGGATCACCTCCACGTCCAGTGCCAGCACGGCGCGCACGCCGGCGAGGATGCGCAGGGTGGAATCGTAGAGCGCGGGGTCGCCCCACACGAGCATCGCGCCCACCCCGTCCTCGGGCAGCTCCGCCTCGATCCGCGCGGCGAGGCGGGCGGCGCGTTCCGCGTGCCAGTGCGCGACGCCGGCGCGGTATTCCGCCGCCGGACCGGGCGCGGCGGCGTCCCGGCCGTCGAGGTGCACGCGCGCCTCGGCCCGGCGCTTGGGGCTCTGCGTCCAGGCCAGCCGCCAGGGCGCGCGCCGGTGCGCGGCGAGGATCGCCTCGCGCGCCTCCACCAGCTCGGACGACGCCTCGCCCTTGTCGAAGACAAAGAACACCTCGGCGCGGTTGATCGCCTCGATCGCCTGCAGCGTGAGATGGCCCGGCGCCCCGGCGCCGATGCCGATGACCAGCAGCCGCCGCGTCATGGCGCGGGCGGGGCGGCGGGGGGCGGAGCGGCGGGCGGGGCCGCATCGCGCGCGGCGAACACCTTCTTGGCGATCAGCAGCGCGTCGAGCGCCGCCGGGAAGCCGGCATAGAGCGCCATCTGCATGATGACCTCCACCACCTCCTCCCGCGTCGCCCCGACATTCAGCGCCGAGCCGATATGCACGGTCAGCTCGCGCTCGGCATGGCCCAGCGCCACGAGGCCGGCCACGGTGGCGAGCATGCGGGTGCGCAGATCGAGCCCCGGGCGGGAATAGACGTCGCCATAGCCGAACTCGAAGATGTAGCGGGCGAAATCCGGGGCGACCTCGCCGAGCGCGGCCATCACCTCCTCGCCGGAGCGGCCGGTGATCTGCGAGAGCCGCGCCATGCCGCGCGCGAGGCGCGAATCCGGCCCCTCGCCGGCCGCGCCGCCGGTCACATCGCCGGGGGTGCTACCCCCGCTACGGGTGCTACGGGTAGCAGGGCGGATGCTACTCTTTTCGCGCCGCTTGCTACCCTCTTTGCTACGGATTTTGCTACCCGTTCCGCTACTCTTGCTACCTGCCGCCATCGCCACCTGCCGCCCCGCTGCCGCGTTCGCCCTCACAGCCCCGCCGCGGCGCGGGCCCGCTCGGCCAGCGCCAGCGCCGCCTGCCAGCTTCCCTCGACGTCGAGCCCTGTATTATCAAGCACTTGCGCGTCCGGCGCCTGCATCAGCGGGGCGCTGGAGCGGCCGGAATCGCGCGCGTCGCGCCGGCGGATGTCGTCCAGCACGGCGGCCAGCGTCACCTCTTCGCCGCGCTTCAGCAGCTCGTTGAAGCGCCGCTCGGCGCGGGCTTCCGGCGTGGCGGTGACGAAGAGCTTCACCTCGGCATCGGGGGCGATGACGGTGCCGATATCGCGCCCGTCGAGCACCGCGCCCCCCGGCTGGTGGGCGAAATCCTGCTGCAGCTTCAACAGCTTGGCGCGCACCTCCGGCACCGCCGCCACCTTCGAGGCGGCTTCCCCCACCGGGCCGGCCTTCAGCGCCTCGGCGTCGAGCGCGGCGAGGTCGAGCGCCGCCGCGATCCCCGCCAGCGCCGCCGCGTCGTCGAAATCGACGTTGTTTTCCAAGGCCTTGGCACCGACGGCCCGGTAGAGCAGGCCGGTGTCGAGATGCGGCAGGCGGTAATGCGCGGCGAGCCGGCGCGCGATGGTGCCCTTGCCCGAGGCGGCCGGCCCGTCGATCGCGATGATCATGCCGCCACGGCCTCATCCTCGATCACCGCGCCGAGCCCGCGCATCTGCGGCAGGAAGCTCGGAAAGCTGGTGGCGATGAAGGAAATATCGTCCACCTTCAAGGGGTTGGTGGCGGCGAGGCCCATCACCAGGAAGCTCATGGCGATGCGGTGGTCCATATGCGTGGCCACCGCGCCGCCGCCGGGCACCGAGCCGGTGCCCTCCACGATCAGGTCGTCGCCCTCGATCGCATAGGTGACGCCGGCGGCCGCAAGCCCGTCCGCAACGGCCGCCAGGCGATCGGATTCCTTGACCCGCAATTCGGAAAGACCGTTCATGCGCGTCTTGCCGACGGCAAAAGAGGCGGCAACGGCAAGCACCGGATATTCGTCGATCATCGACGGCGCGCGCTCGGCCGGCACGTCCACGCCCTTCAGGGCGGAAGCCCGCACACGGATGTCGGCGACGCTCTCGCCGCCCTCGACGCGCTCGTTCTCGAAGACGATGTCGGCGCCCATCTCCTTGAGCGTGATGAACAATCCGGTCCGCAGCGGGTTGGTCATCACCCCTTCGATGACCACGTCCGAGCCCGGCACGATCAGCGCCGCCACCAGCGGGAAAGCGGCGGAGGACGGGTCGGCCGGCACACGGATCGGGGCGGGCTTGAGCTCCGGCCGGCCCTTCAGCGTGACCTTGCGGCCGTGCGCGCCATAGGGCTCCACCGTCACCTGCGCGCCGAAATGGGTCAGCATCCGCTCGGTATGGTCGCGGCTCGCCTCCTTCTCGATCACCGTCGTTTCGCCCGGCGCGCCGAGGCCGGCGAGCAGCACGGCGGACTTGATCTGCGCCGAGGCGACCGGACTCTCATAGGTGATCGGCACCAGGTCCTTCGGGCCCTTCAGCGTCAGCGGCAGGCGCCCGCCCTCGGCGGCGTCCACCACCTGCACGCCCATCTTCTCCAGCGGATCGAGGATGCGGCGCATCGGCCGCCGGCGCAGGCTGGCGTCGCCGTCGAAGGTAGCGGTGATCGGGTTGCCCGCCACCACGCCCATCATCAGCCGCGAGCCGGTGCCGGCATTGCCGAAGTCGAGCACGCCTTCCGGCTGGCGCAGCCCGCCGACGCCGACGCCCTCGACGCGCCATTCGCCCTCGCCGAGCCGCTCCACCGTGGCGCCGAGCGCGGCGCAGGCCTTGGCGGTGTTGAGCACGTCCTCGCCTTCCAGCAGGCCGGAAATGCGGGTCTCGCCGACGGTGAGCGCGCCGAAGATGAGCGAGCGATGGGAAACCGACTTGTCGCCCGGCACGCGCACCCGGCCCTTCAGCGCCGCGGAACGGCGGGCGAGGGCGGGAACGGGATTGGCGTCATGTCCGGTGCTGCTCATCACTCAAGCCTTGTCTTTGGGACCGCGGCCGCGCGGATCCTGCGGAACGGTTATCGCGCGCCGGCGGGAGAGCCGGGCTCCCGCGCCCGCGACGGGCGCCCGTCGTAGCACGAGGGCGTTATCGCCGCCACGGGCCTTCAAGATGCGGCTTGACTCCGCATCGCGAGCAGTTCAATGGGAGCACCCTTTCCATCACCACCCGAGGTTTGAAACCGTGGTGAAACCTGAATTAGGCACCAAGCGCATCTGCCCCGTCACCGGGCGGAAGTTCTACGACCTGAACAAGGATCCGGTGATCTCGCCCTATACCGGGCAGATCGTGCCGATCACCGCTCCTGTCACGCGCGGCCGCGCCGAGGCGCCGCGCGCCGTCGAGGCCGACCCCGAGGTCGAGGAGAACACCGAGGTCGAACTGGTCTCGCTGGAGGATGCCGACGAGGAGACCACCGCCGGCAACGCCAAGTCGGCCGCCGTCGACGACGATCTGGAGATCGACGAGGACGTCGCCAGCGACGACGACGACGAGGACGCTTTCCTTGAAGAAGATGAGGATGGCGACGACGACGTGTCCGATCTGATCGGCGACGGCCTCGAGGACGACGAGGAAAGCTGAAAAAGCGCTGGGGACGGCGCACCCGACGTGAAGTCGAGGCTTGCAGTCCGCTCCGCCATGTGCTTTACGACCGTTCCGCTCCGGCTCGCACCGGAGCGACAGCCGGGTGAAAACCCAAGGCGAGGCGCTCCGGCGCCCCGCGCATCCGGCGCCCCCGGTGGGGCCATAGCTCAGTTGGGAGAGCGCTTGAATGGCATTCAAGAGGTCGGCGGTTCGATTCCGCCTGGCTCCACCAAATCTCCCCCCGATGGTCGACGCACCTGCCGATTCGCCGCCCTCGCGGCGCGGTCTCATATTCGCGTGACCTTCCGCGGCGTCGAACCGCCGCCAGCCGATCGAGACCGTGCCCGCCGGCACTCGCGGAACAGACGATCGGCTCGTCATGCGCGTCCGCCCCTTTCCAATTGTCGTATGCCCGGCATAGGCTTGCGCTAAACGTTCGACGTGGATGTGACGGCGCCGGCGCGGAGATGCGGCATCTCCGCAGGCGGCTGGCGCGCGCTCGGGAGGAGAATCAATGCAGCTTGGAATCGTCGGCCTCGGCCGTATGGGCGGAAACATCGCGCGCCGGCTCACCAAAGCTGGCCACGACTGCGTGGTCTGGGACCGCAACGAAGCCGCCGTGAAGGAGCTGGGCGCCGAGGGCAGCCGCCCTGCGGGCGACCTGGCCGACCTTGTCGCCAAGCTCGACGCCCCCCGCGCCGTCTGGGTGATGCTGCCCGCCGGCGGACCGACCGAGGGCACCATCGCCACGCTCGCCGGACTTCTGTCGCCGGGCGACGCGATCATCGACGGCGGCAACAGCTTCTACAAGGATGACATCCGCCGCGCCGCCGAGCTGGAGCCCAAGGGCATCCATTACATCGACGTCGGCACCTCCGGCGGCGTCTGGGGCCTGGAGCGCGGCTACTGCATGATGATCGGCGGCGTGAAGGAAGCGGTCGACCGGCTCGACCCGATCTTCGCCGCTCTCGCTCCCGGACGCGGCGACATTCCGCTCACCCCCAGCCGCGAGGGGCGCGATCTGCGGGTCGAGCAGGGCTACATGCATTGCGGGCCGGCTGGCTCGGGCCATTTCGTGAAGATGGTCCATAACGGCATCGAGTACGGCCTGATGCAGGCCTACGCGGAAGGCTTCGACATCCTCAAGAACAAGAAGTCCGAGGCGCTGCCGGCGAACGAGCGCTTCACGCTCGACATGGCGGACATCGCCGAGGTGTGGCGGCGCGGCAGCGTCGTCTCCTCCTGGCTGCTGGACCTCACCTCGATCGCGCTCGCCAAGGACGAGACGCTCGGCGACTATCCCGGCGAGGTCGCCGATTCCGGCGAGGGCCGCTGGACGGTGATGGCGGCGATCGAGGAGGCGGTATCGGCCGAGGTGCTCTCGGCGGCGCTCTATACCCGCTTCCGCTCGCGCCAGGACCACACCTTCAGCGAGAAGCTGCTCTCCGCCATGCGCTTCCAGTTCGGCGGCCATACCGAATTCAAGAACGGCAAGTGAGCGGCGGGCGCGTTCATGGGAAGCGAGACCGTCGTTCTCGGCCAGAAGGTGCTGGCGCCGGACACGGCGCCGGCGCCGGCCTCGACCTTCTTCATCTTCGGCGCCTCCGGCGACCTCACCAAGCGCCTGCTGCTCCCCTCGCTCTACAACCTCGCCAATGAGGGCGTGCTGGTCGACGACTTCGCCATCGTCGGCGTCGACCGTGTGGAGCAGAGCGAGGAGGACTACCGCGCCTACCTCACCGACGAGGTGGCGAACCTGCCGGGGCACCTCGACACCGAGGGCGAGACCTGGAAGTGGCTCATCAGCCGCATCGGCTATGTCGCCGGCGACTTCGAGGATCCGGCCACCTATGGGCGCATCCGCGAGCGGCTGGAGCGGCGCCGGCAGCAGACCGGCAACGCTGTCTTCTACCTCGCCGTCGCGCCGCGCTTCTTTGCCACCATCTCCGAACAGCTCGGTGCCGCCGGCCTGCTGAAGGAGGAGCCGGAGACCTTCCGCCATGTCGTGGTGGAGAAGCCCTTCGGCACCGATCTTCCCTCGGCGCGGGCGCTGAACCGCCGCCTGCTCGCCGTCGCCGACGAGCGGCAGATCTACCGGATCGACCATTTCCTCGGCAAGGAAACGGTCCAGAACATGATGGCGCTGCGCTTCGGCAACGGCATCTTCGAGCCGATCTGGAGCAAGGAATATATCGACCACGTGCAGATCACCGCCGCCGAGACGGTGACGGTGGAGCAGCGCGGGCGCTTCTACGACGCCACCGGCGCGCTGCGCGACATGGTGCCGAACCACATGTTCCAGCTCCTCGCCATGACCGCGATGGAGCCGCCGAACTCCTTCGACGCCGACGCCGTACGCACCGAAAAGACCAAGGTGATCGAGGCGATCCGCCATATGCGCCCGAACGATGCCATCGGCGCGGCGGTGCGCGGCCAGTACCGCGCCGGCTTCGTCAACGGGCAGGCGGTGCGGGACTATCGGGCGGAGAGGGACGTCGATCCCGAAAGCCGCACCGAGACCTATGTGGCGCTCAAGTGCTTCGTCGACTCGTGGCGCTGGAACGGCGTGCCCTTCTATGTCCGCACCGGCAAGGCGCTGGCCGTGCGGCGCACCGAGATCGCCATCCAGTTCAAGCGGGCGCCGGGCGTGCTGTTCCGCCACCTGCCCACCGCGCTCAAGCCCAATCTGATGGTGATCCACGTCCAGCCCGACGAGGGGGTCTCGCTGCGCTTCGCCGCCAAGGTGCCGGGCCGCAAGGTCAAGCTCTCCGAGGTGGAGATGGACTTCAAATACGCCGACTACTTCAAGGCGGCCCCAAGCACCGGCTATGAGACGCTGATCTATGACTGCCTGTGCGGCGACCCGACGCTGTTCCAGCGCGCCGATACCATCGAGGCCGGATGGGAGGCCGTCGAGCCGATCATCGAGGCGGTGTCGGGAGGCGAGGACGAGGTGCAGTTCTATTCCGCCGGCTCCAACGGCCCGGCCATGGCCGACGTGATGCTGGCGCAGGATGGCTTCCAGTGGCTGCCGCTCGAAAGGGAACGCCGATGACCGCAACCGACGCCTCGCCCGCCGCGAAGCACACGCCCTCGGGCCGCATCCGGCTCATGGTGTCGGACGTCGACGGCACGCTGGTGAACAAGGAAAAGCAGGTCACCCCTACCACGGTCGAAGCCGTGCGGCGCCTGCGCGAGGCCGGCGTCGCCTTCGCCGCCGTCTCCGCCCGCCCGCCGCGCGGCATGAGGATCCTGGTCGAGGCGTTGAAGCTCGACCTGTTCGGCGGCTTCAACGGCGGCTCCATCCAGCGTGGCGACTTCACGCCGGTGGAGCAGCACTTCGTGGCGGCGGAAGCCGCCCGCAAGGGCATCGAGATGATGGCGCCGCGCGGCGCCTATGTCTGGGTGTTCGCCGACGACGAATGGTTCATCACCGACCCCGGCAACGCCTATGTCGCCAGCGAGATCCGCACCGTGGCGTTCCAGCCCACCGTGGTGGCGGAGTTCGGCGACCACATCGCCCGCGCCGGCAAGCTGGTCTTCTCCTCGACCGATTTCGACATGCTGGCGGAAAGCGAGCCGGAGCTGCAGGCGCTGGTCGGCGCGGGCGCGACGGCGCGGCGTTCGCAGGCCAAATATCTCGACCTCACGCCCCCCGGCACCGACAAGGGCTATGCGGCGCGCGCCTTCGCCCGGCATTTCGGCGTGCCGATGGACGAGGTGGCGGTCATCGGCGACATGGCCAACGACCTGCCGATGTTCGCCGTCGCCGGCCTGCGCATCGCCATGGGCAACGCCGCGGCGGAGGTGAAGGAGCAGGCCGACTTCGTCTCGGTGAGCAATGACGAGAACGGCGTCGCCCGCGCGATCGAGCAGTTCGTGCTTCCCCGCGCCGGATAATTTGCCGGCGAATTACCCGCTACATACTCAGGACGAGAACTCGGTCTCGTGCTTGAGCACGTCCTCCGCCTCGGGATTGAGCGGACGGGCGCTGCGCTCCGGCGGCACCAGCGGCTCCGGCTCGATCGGGATCGGCCCGCGATCCTCGCCCTCGGCGAGCTGGCGGCTGAGCCGCTCTAGATCGCGCTGGCGCACATCCGTCACCGTCGCCTGCGCAGTCGCCGCGTCGATGCCGTTGGCGCGCAGCGTCGCCTCGCCGAAGCTGAGCGCGGATTCGAAGGTCTCGCGGATTTCGTAGTCGACGCCCTGCGTCCGCAGCGCCACCGAATGGTTGCGGTCATAGGCGCGCACATGCAAACGCACGCCGGGCATGTTGGCCTGCATGATCGCCACGATGCGGTCGGCGGTGTCCCGCCGGTCGACACAGATGGCGACGACCTGCGCCCGCTCCGCGCCGGCGGCCCGCAGCACGTCGAGCCGCGTGCCGTCACCGTAATAGATGCGGAAGCCGAAGCGGCCGGCGCTCTGGATCATCTCGACATCGTTGTCGATGATGGTGACTTCCAGACCCTGCGCCAGCAGGCACTGCGAAGCGATCTGGCCGAAGCGGCCGAAGCCGACCACCAGCACCGAGCCATGGGCATCGGAGAAATCCTCCTTGGGCGGATCGGCGGGGCGTCGCTCCAGCCGGCGGGCGAGGCGCTCGCCGATCAGCGCCACCGGCGGGCCGAGGAGCATGGTCAT
Organism: Starkeya nomas; assembly: GCF_902703545.1. Classification (NCBI taxonomy): domain Bacteria; kingdom Pseudomonadati; phylum Pseudomonadota; class Alphaproteobacteria; order Hyphomicrobiales; family Xanthobacteraceae; genus Starkeya; species Starkeya nomas. Next base: position 4,083,522 of record NZ_CACSAS010000001.1, on the reverse strand, counting down.
GGCCGCGCAGGCCGCCAGCATGTCGCTCTGGCGGGCATTGATCAGTCCCAGCCCGAGGGCGAGCGGAAAGAGCACAAAGGAGAATTCGCCGGCCGGGGTGAGCACCGAGGCGGAGCGCACGGCGTCTGCCCGCGTGCCGTCGGAGACGCGGAACACCGCCCACACGGAGACCGCCTTCACCACCGTCACCAGCAGCGTGCCGGCGATCAGCAGCGGCGCGTTGGCGAGCACCACGCCGAGATTCATGGACATGCCGACGCCCATGAAGAACAGCGCGATCAGCAGGCCGCGAAAGGCATCGATATTGGCTTCCAGCTCATGGCGGAAGTTCGATTCCGACAGCATGACGCCGGCGAGGAAGGCACCGAGCGCCATCGACATGCCCGTCGCCGCCATCAACGTGCCCGCCCCCAGCACGACGAGCAGGGCGGCCGCCGTCATCACCTCGCGCGCGCCCGAGCGCGCGAGGATGCGGAAGAAGGGCGTGAGCATGTAGCGCCCGATGGCGATGATCAGGATGAGCGCGCCGACGATGATGGCGACGTGCAGTGCCGATTCGGCGAAGGTGCTCTCCTCATGGGTGCCTTTGGCGAGCAGCGGCAGGAAGGCCAGCAGCGGCACCACCGCCATGTCCTGGAACAGCAGAACGCCGAAGGCCCGCTGCCCGTAGGGCAGCGAGAGCCCACGCTTTTCCTCCAGCAATTGCAACGCGATGGAGGTGGCCGAGAGCGCCAGCGCAAGGCCCGCCACCAGCGAGGCGCGCCAGTCGAAGCCGTTGCCGGCATAATGCGTCAGCACCGCGATGGCGGCGCCGCTGAAGATGAGCTGCGCCGTGCCGAGACCAAAGATGGCGCGGCGCAGCGCCAGCAGGCGGGAGAACTGGAGCTCCAGCCCGATGATGAAGAGCAGCAGCACCACGCCGATCTCGGCCACGGTGATGATGCGCTCGGGATCGTGGAAGATGCCGATGCCGGAAGGTCCGATGGCCACCCCTGCGAGGATGTAGCCGACGATCGGCGACAGACCGAGCCGCCGCGCGATGGGCACGGCGACGACGGCCGTGGCGAGGAAGACCAGCGCCCCGAGCAGCAATGCGTGTCCGTCGCTCTGCATCTGTCCCCGACCTCGGCTGGTACCGCCCGACCTCAAGCTACAGGATCGGATGCCGCTCACGCATGGCGGAAGCGTGGTCGATTCGCGACGAATCACGCCGGAGCCGGGCATTTCGGAAGAATTTTCCCGTCGGGGAAAGGCGATGACGCACATGACCTGGCGGCAGATGGCCGGCTCGCCGCGGCACCTGCCGGACGCGACAAAGCCGGCGCGCTTGCCACGCGCCGGCTTTGCGGCAGTCAGAAAGGGGGACGCTCAGTGATGGTGAGCGGTCGGCCCCGGCGGGTTCAGGGTCGGGTGCGGAGCCGGAATGGTATCGCGGCTCACGGGCGGCAAGGTCTTCAGCGCCTCGAACACCGCCGGCGTCAGGCCCTCGCCGCCCGCCGCGATGTGATCTTCCATGCGCGCGCGCATGCGCGGATCCCAGAAATCCTTGATGTGCTTGGCGACGCCCTTCACGGACTTCTCGTGGCCCTGCGGCTCGAAGAACTTGCCGATCTGGTTCGCCATGTAGACAAGGCGCTCCATCGTATTAGCCGACATGGGCGATACGCTCCTGTTCTGCCCCGCCAAGCACGATGCGATGGGGGTGGGTAAACACTTCGAAGCCGTCGTCACGGGCGATGGCCACCAGCGTGATGCCGGCGGCCTCTGCCGTGCGGACGGCGAGAGCGGTCGGCGCGGAAACCGCGACCAGCACCGGCGCGCCGAGCATGGCGGTCTTCTGCACCATCTCGATCGACACGCGGCTGGTCAGCAGCACGATGCCCGATGCCGCCGCGCGGCCCTGCCGGACGAGATGGCCGACCAGCTTGTCGAGCGCATTGTGGCGCCCGACATCCTCGCGCACCGCCACCAGCCCGGCCTCCGGCTCCCAGAAGGCGGCGGCGTGCACCGCGCGGGTTTCATGGTTGAGCAGTTGGACGGGCGGCAGCGACGCCACCGCGCGGGAGATGTCCGCCGCCGTGAAGCTCCGCCCCTCGCCCACGGCCCGCGCCGGCTTGACGGCAAGTTCCAGGCTTTCCACCCCGCACAGGCCGCAGCCCGTGGGCCCTGCGATCTGGCGGCGGCGCGCCACCTGCTCGCCGGCACGCTCTTGGTTGAGCCAGAGGCGGATCTCGACGCCTTCCTCGAACTCCAGCGTCTCGATGGATTCGACATCGGCGAGATCGCCGATGACGCCCTCGGTGAGGCTGAAGCCGTAGCCGAAATCCTCGAGGTCGCCAGGGGTCGCCATCATCACGGCATAGGTGGAGCCGTTATGGACGATGGCGACGGGCGTCTCCTCGGGGATCGCCCGCTCGCCCGCCTTCGCTCCCGAAGGAGCGACGGCAAGGCGCGCGACACGGACGACCGGCGGGATCATCGGGCCCTCCGCTCACTCCGCCGCGACGGCGATGCGACGGCTCTGGCGGGCGAAGTCGTCATAGTCCTCCTGCCACTCGGACGGGCCGTTCGAGCGGGCGATCTGCACCGCCGTGACCTTGAACTCCGGGCAGTTGGTCGCCCAGTCGGAGAAGTCGGTGGTCACGACGTTCGCCTGCGTGCCCGGGTGGTGGAAGGTGGTGTAGACAACGCCCGGCGCCACGCGGTCGGTGATCTCCGCGCGCAGCGTCGTGGAACCCGCGCGGCTGTCGATGCGCACCCAGTCGCCGTCCCGCACGCCGCGTTGCTCGGCGTCGTGCGGGTGGATCTCCAGCACGTCCTCCGGGTGCCAGGCCACGTTCTCGGTGCGGCGGGTCTGCGCGCCGACATTGTAGTGGCTGAGGATGCGGCCGGTGGTGAGCAGCAGCGGGAAGCGGGCGCCGGAGCGCTCGTCGGTCGGCACGTATTCGGTGACGACGAACTTACCCTTGCCGCGCGCGAAGCCGCCGATGTGCATGATCGGCATGCCCTCGGGGTTGGCGTCGTTGCACGGCCACTGCACCGAGCCCATCTCGTCGAGCTTCTTGAACGACACGCCGGCGAAGGTCGGGGTCAGCGCAGCGATCTCGTCCATGATCTGCGAGGGGTGGGTGTAGTTCCAGTCGAGGCCGATGGCCTGCGCCAGCATCTGGGTGACTTCCCAGTCGCCATAGCCGTTCTTCGGCGCCATCACCTTGCGCACAAGCTGGATGCGGCGCTCGGCATTGGTGAAGGTGCCGTCCTTCTCGAGGAAGGTGCAGCCCGGCAGGAAGACATGGGCGTAGTTGGCCGTCTCGTTCAGGAACAGGTCCTGCACGATGACCAGCTCCATCGCCGCGAGGCCCGAGGCAACATGCTTGGTGTCCGGGTCGGACTGGAGGATGTCCTCGCCCTGGATGTAGATCGCCTTGAAGGTGCCGTCGACGGCCGCGTCCAGCATGTTCGGGATGCGCAGGCCGGGCTCGGGATCGAGCGGGCGGCCCCACATGGCCTCGAACGTCGCGCGGGTCGCGTCGTCGGAGATGTGGCGGTAGCCCGGCAGCTCGTGCGGGAACGAACCCATGTCGCACGAGCCCTGCACGTTGTTCTGGCCGCGCAGCGGGTTCACGCCGACGCCGCGACGGCCGATATTGCCGGTCGCCATGGCGAGGTTGGCGATGGCCATGACGGTGGTGGAGCCTTGGCTGTGCTCGGTGACGCCGAGGCCGTAATAGATGGCCGCGTTGCCGCCGGTGGCGTAGAGCCGGGCGGCGCCGCGGATCAGCTCGGCCGGCACGCCGGAGAGCTTCTCGACTTCCTCGGGCGAGTGGCGCTTGTCGGCCACGAACTCCGCCCAGTCCTGGAACTCGTCCCAGTCGCAGAACTGGCGGACATAGGCCTCGTTCACCAGACCCTCGGTGACGACGACATGCGCCAGCGCGGTGACGACGGCGACGTTGGTGCCCGGCTGCAGCGGCAGGTGGAAGTCCGCCTTGATATGAGGCGAGCGCACGAGGTCGATGCGGCGGGGATCGATGACGATCAGCCTGGCACCCTGGCGCAGCCGCTTCTTCATGCGCGAGCCGAACACCGGGTGCCCGTCGGTCGGGTTGGCGCCGATGACGAGGATGACGTCGGAATCCTCGACCGAGTCGAAGTCCTGCGTGCCGGCCGAGGTGCCGAAGGCCTGGTTCAGGCCGTAGCCGGTCGGCGAGTGGCAGACGCGCGCGCAGGTGTCGACATTGTTGGTGCCGAAGCCGGCGCGGATGATCTTCTGGACGAGATAGGCTTCCTCGTTGGTGCAGCGCGAGGAGGTGATGCCGCCCACCGCCTTGCGGCCATAGGCATCCTGGATGCGCTTCAGCTCGGAAGCGGTGTGGGCGATCGCCTCCTCCCACGACACCTCCCGCCACGGGTCGGTGACCTTGGCACGGATCATCGGCTTGGTGATGCGGTCCTGATGGGTGGCGTAACCCCAGGCGAAGCGGCCCTTCACGCAGCTATGGCCGCGATTGGCCTTGCCGTCCTTCCACGGCACCATGCGCACCACTTCCTGGCCGCGCATCTCCGCCTTGAAGGTGCAGCCGACGCCGCAATAGGCGCAGGTGGTGACCACCGAGTGCTCGGGCGTGCCGATCTCGATGAGGCGCTTCTCGGACAGCGTCGCCGTCGGGCAGGCCTGCACGCAGGCGCCGCAGGAGACGCATTCGGAGGTCAGGAAGGCTTCCGACTGGCCGGGCGACACGCGGGAATCGAAGCCGCGGCCGGAAATCGTCAGCGCGAAGGTGCCCTGCACTTCCTCGCAAGCGCGCACGCAGCGATTGCAGACGATGCACTTGGCCGGGTCATAGGTGAAATAGGGGTTCGACTCGTCCTTCGGCAACACGAGCTCGGAGGTGGGGGCGAAATGGTTCGCGCCCTCCATGCCGTAACGCACCTCGCGCAGGCCGACCGCGCCGGCCATGTCCTGCAGCTCGCAGTCGCCGTTCGCCGCGCAGGTCAGGCAGTCCAGCGGGTGGTCGGAGATGTAGAGCTCCATCACGCCCTTGCGCAGCTGGGCGAGACGGGGCGTCTGGGTATGCACCTTGATGCCCGGCGCCACCGGCGTGGTGCAGGAGGCCGGCGTGCCGTTGCGACCCTCGATCTCGACGAGGCATAGGCGGCAGGAGCCGAAGGCCTCCAGGCTGTCGGTGGCGCAGAGCTTGGGGATCTGCGTCCCCATCTCCATCGCCGCGCGCATGATGGAGGTACCCTCGGGCACCGTCACTTCCATGCCGTCGATGGTGAGCGTCACCAGCGCGTCGGTCTTCGGGGCGGGCGTTCCGTAGTCGATCTCATGGACGAGGGACATGCGCAGCGTCCTCCTCATTCAGCGGCTTCGAGGCGGTGCGGCGGGGCACCGAAATCCTCGGGGAAATGGTTCATCGCGCTCAGCACCGGATAGGGGGTAAACCCGCCAAGGGCGCAGAGCGATCCAAGCTTCATGGTCTGGCAAAGGTCGGTCAGCGTCGCGAGATTGGCCTCGCGGCGCTCGCCGGCCATGATCCGGTCCATCAGTTCGACGCCGCGCGTCGAGCCGATGCGGCAGGGCGTGCACTTGCCGCAGCTCTCGACCGAGCAGAACTCCATGGCGAAACGCGCCATCTTGGCCATGTCGGCGCTCTCGTCGAACACCACGATGCCGCCATGGCCGATCAGCGCGTCCTTCGCCGCGAAAGACTCGTAGTCGAAGGGCAGGTCGAACTGCCAGGTCGGCACATAGGCGCCGAGCGGGCCGCCCACCTGCGCCGCCTTGACCGGACGACCCGAGGCGGTACCACCGCCGATGTCGTTGATCAGCTCGCCGAGCGTGATGCCGAAGGCGGTCTCGAACAGGCCGCCGAACTTCACATTGCCGGCGATCTGGATCGGCATAGTGCCGCGCGAGCGGCCCATGCCGAAATTGGCGTAGAACTCGCCGCCATCGGCCAGGATATGCGGCACGGCGGTCAGCGAGAGCACGTTGTTGATGACGGTCGGCTTCTGGAACAGGCCCTTGTGGGCCGGCAGCGGCGGCTTGGCGCGCACCGTGCCGCGCTTGCCCTCGAGACTATCGAGCAGCGCCGTCTCCTCGCCGCACACATAGGCGCCCGCGCCCATGCGCACTTCCATGTCGAAGCTGTACTGCGAGCCGGCGATGTTGACGCCGAGCATGCCGTGCGCCCGCGCCACCTCGATCGCCTTCTCCATTGCCCAGATGGCGTGGGGATATTCCGAGCGGGTGTAGACGAAGCCCTTGGTGGCGCCCACCGCGATGCCGGCGATGGTCATGCCCTCGATCAGCTCGAAGGGGTCGCCTTCCATGATCATGCGATCGGCGAAGGTGCCGGAATCGCCCTCGTCGGCATTGCAGACGATGTACTTCCGGTCCGCCTTGGCGTCGGCCACCGTCTTCCACTTGATGGCGGTCGGGAAGCCGGCGCCGCCACGGCCGCGCAGGCCGGACTTCTTGACTTCCTCGATGATCTCCGCCGGGCCGAGCTGCAGCGCGCGCTCCAGCCCGCGATAGCCGCCATGGGCGCGATAATCGGTATAGGAGGCCGGATCGATGATGCCGCAGCGCGCGAAGGTGAGGCGCGTCTGCTTGGCGAGGAAGGGATGCTCCTCCGGCTTGCCGATGCGCAGGCCGTGCGCGCCGCCGGTGAGGAAACCGGCCTCGAACAAACCCTCGACATCCCCGGCCTCGACCGGGCCGTAGCCGATCCGCCCCTCAGGGGTCACGACCTCCACCAGCGGCTCCAGCCACAGCATGCCGCGCGAGCCGTTGCGCACGATCTCGACCGGCTGCTGACGCTTGCGGGCAGCGGCCTCGATGGCCTCCACCACCTCGTCGGCACCGCAGCCGATGGCGCAGGCGTCCTTGGGAACGTAGATGCGAATGGTCACGACTGCGCCTCCGCGATCAGCGCGTCGAGGCGACGCTCGTTGAGACGAGCCACGATCTTGCCGTCCAGCATGGCGGAAGGCGCAGTGGCGCACAGGCCGAGGCAGTAGATCGGCTCGACGGTGACACGGCCATCCGCCGTCGTCTCGCCGAGCTTGCAGCCGAGCCGGTGCTCGGCGTGATCGGCCAGCGCATCGCCGCCCGCCGCCTGGCACGCCTCGGCGCGGCACAGCTTCAATACATGGCGGCCGGCCGGCTCGTGGCGGAAATCATGGTAGAAGGTCACGACGCCATGCACTTCGGCGCGGGAGATGTTCAGCATCTCGGCCAGCATCGGCACGACCGCGTCCGGCACATGGCCGAAGGTTTCTTGCACCGCATGGAGCATGGGCATGAGAGGGCCTTCGAGGTGAGAGAATTCCTCGATCACCGCGCGGGCGCGCTCGTCGCTCCAGGGTTCGTAATGCGGCATTTTCTCCCGGGCCTTCTTTTGGATTTTTCCAAACGAAAGGATCGTATGCGGCGAAACCGAAATCAATTCAGGTGTTCCGTGCCTTGATAGAATTCTTCTATCGTCAATGAGCCGCTGAGTCGCACATGTGGAAATGAGGCTGCCGCTGCGGCATGCCCCGAATTTGTTCTTCAAATGTTCTTGACGTATGGCGGTAGTCCGCTACGTTCCTCATGGCGGAAGCGGATTTCGCCGGGGCGAAACGGGGGCGCGGCATGGTCCAGCGCGTGGCGACGGTGGCGTTCGAGGGCGTCGAGGCGCGCCCCGTCGACGTTCAGGTGCAGGTAAGCCCCGGGCTGCCGGCCTTCAATCTGGTCGGCCTGGCCGACAAGGCCGTCACCGAGGCCAAGGAGCGGGTCCGCGCCGCGCTCATCGCCTCTGGGCTCGCGCTGCCCGCCAAGCGCATCACCGTCAATCTCGCGCCCGCCGACCTGCCGAAGGAAGGCAGCCATTACGACCTGCCCATCGCGCTCGGCCTGATGGCCGCCATCGGGGCGCTGCCCTCCGACGCGCTGGACGGTTTCACCGTGGTGGGCGAACTCGCGCTCGACGGGCGGCTGGCCCCGGTCGCCGGGGTGCTGCCGGCGGCCATGGGCGCCAATGCGCGCGGCCACGGGCTCATCTGCCCCGCCGCCTGCGGCCCGGAAGCCGCCTGGGCGAGCCCGGACATGGCGGTTCTCGCGCCGCTCTCGCTGATCCAGATCGTCAATCACTTCGCTGGACGGCAGATGCTCGGCCGGCCGGAGCCCCGGCTCGAGCATGGTGGCGGAACGCTGCCCGATCTCGCCGAGGTGAAGGGACAGGAGGTCGCGAAGCGGGCGCTGGAGATCGCCGCCGCCGGCCGGCACAATCTTCTAACATTGTAGCTTGTATACCCGGAAATTCACGGGTACCGAACTGTCATGAATCAGCCCAAAGCCTACAGCTACGTCCGTTTCTCGACGCCGGAACAAGGGAAGGGCGATAGCTACCGCCGCCAAACTGAATCGAGCAGAACATTTGCCCTTGGGCGGGGGCTGGAGCTTGATGAGACACTCACATTTCAAGACCTTGGCGTTTCTGCCTATCGGGGCCGTAACGCCGTTGAAGGTGCGTTGGGGTCGTTCATCGACGCGGTTGACAGCGGCCGGATAGCGCGCGGGTCGTTTTTGCTCGTCGAAAGTCTTGACCGTCTTAGCCGAGATACGGTCACGCGCGCGTTCTCGCAGCTCACGGCGCTCCTCGGTAAAGGCATCCACATCGCTACGCTTCAGGATGGGAGGGTGTTCACCAGCGACTCTCTCGACCAAAATTTTGGCGAACTCCTAGTCTCGCTCTCGGTCATGTACCGCGCCCACGAGGAGAGCCTTACGAAAGGGAAGCGGGTAAGTGCCGCTTGGTCCAACAAACGTGAGCGCGCGCGAGTTGAGGGGCACAAGCTCACGGCCACGTGCCCGGCATGGCTGAAGCTCAATCCGCAGAGAACCAACTTCGAGGTAATCCCTGAGCGCGTGCGTATCGTACAGCGCGTGTTTGAACTGACGCTGGATGGAGTGGGCAAGGGGCGTGTCGCAGCCATTCTCAATTCGGAGGGCATCCCGACTTTCAGAAAATCGCAGGGCTGGCATCCGTCCTACATACAGAAGCTACTCGACAGCGAAGCCGTCATCGGCACCTATCAGCCCATGAGGCTCGACCGGACGGGCGGTAGATCGGTGAGGCTGGCGGATGGAGACAGCATCCGCGACTATTTTCCTGCCATCATTGACGAAGAAGCGTTCCTAAAGGCGCGCCAAGTTCGCACCACGAGGCGCGTAGGCGGGGGCAGGAAGGGGCGCGCCTTCTCGAACCTGCTCAGCGGCATAGCACGCTGCGGCGTGTGTGGCGGTCCTATGCACTACGTCGCAAAAAAGGAGCGCGAGCTTTACCTGAAGTGCTCCAACGCGCGCCGCAGCGCCGCTAATTGCCACTCACCCTCATGGCAGTACCGCGCCACTGAGGCATTCGTCCTGCTTTCCCTGCGAGAGGTCGACTACCGGGACCTGTTTCCCTCAATTACGGCCAAGGCAGGCGAATTGATCCGGCAATCTGAGAACGAGCTGCTCCTTAAGGAGTCCGCTCACCGCCGCGCTCAGTCGAGCCTAGAGGCCGTCATAAGACTGCTGATCGAACGCCCCGATAGCGGGGCCTTGAAATCCAAGCTGGACGAGCTTGAAGGCGAAATAGCCAAGCTGGCCGAGGCCATAAGGCAGACCGGCGCGACACTAGAAACAGAACGCGCGCGGTTGGCCGGCCTTGGGCGAGATCAAGGGCAGCTTGAGGAGGCGCTAGCGGTCCTCGCGCGCGCCCATCGCGAGCAATCGCCTCAGGACCTATTCCTAGTTCGCAGCCGGCTCAATCAGGCGCTCAAGAAGGTCGTCAGGGCCATTTCGTTTTTCCCCGCCACGACCGGTCAGGAGTTGTTCGGTGACGCCCTATTCGGGCGGATCGTCCTCACGTTCCATGGAGCTGATGCGTATAGCCGGGAGATTTGGGTCATCCTGAAGCAGCGTGAGGCCTACGGCTTCAAATCGGTCGAGGGCAAACGCTCTGAACAAACAGCCATGCGGGTCGGTGGAAATCAGACCGCAACCCGTGACAAGAAGGCGAAGCAGCCGGAGGCGGACGCCCCTGTCGGAAACGCGGCTGTCCTTACGGGTCCAGTATAGGGAGTGAAGGTTCTTACCTAGAGAGCCGAGGCCCTGACCGGGATGGTGGTGCCGGCGATTGTCTCCCCGGCCGCCAACATGATCCGAGCCACCTCATTCATTCTGGATGCTGGAGCGAGGAGACCATCATGGATGCCAAGACCGACAATTCCCCGCGCCGCCATCTCCATCAGCACAGCCACCAACACCTCGCTCTCCGTGTGCATGAGCTTTAGCCCGATGCCTGAGCCGAGACATGGAGCGAGAGCCGGGTGACGCGCGAGGATGGCGGCTTTTGTCCGTTTCACGGTCCAGCCCGTGGGCAGTGCCTCACTCGACTCCACATCGTCGTAGCCTTCAACCAGCGACGCGGGCCAGGAATTCCGCCTGTGGCTGTCGTTCAGAAGGACATTGAATGCCGTCTTCACCGCCGCTCGGTGCCCCTCCAGCCCCGCAAGGGCGTACATATCGCCATCGGGAGGCGTCGCTCCTACGTGAGCATAGGCCAGCCTCACCGCCATTTGCCCATAGTCGAGTTCCGCCACGGGCTCCCCGCCGATGCGGATGCCGCCGCGCCGGGCAGAGGGGAGGTTTTGCCAGAACCCACCGAATAGACGCCCTCCCCGGTCAAATGCCTGCCCCTCCGACAAGGCAGTGACGAAGTGCCTGCGCATCGAGCGGTCGTGCACGTCCACTGGGCCGGCTCCATCGTCTACGAAGGTGATGTCTGCGGATGACAGGGAGGAGTTCAGATGCTCCATGGTGTGGCGCATGGCGACCGTCTCGGGGGTATCGGCATAGTCGACAAGCTCGCGCGCGACAGCGGCCGCCCCCGGTCCAAGGCGCCCTTTCCGCGTGAGGATGATGGTCTCCTCTCCCGCGACACGCCCAAAGTCTCCAGCCCCGAGGCGCGCGCCCTCCACCCGCTCGCGGAAGGTCTTCGCAGGCGACACAGCCCACGCCTCGCGCCACGACACCGGACGATGCCACTCCACCAACCCCAACTCCGCCATGCTCCCCAGCAAGTCCCTGAGGGGCTTTCCCAGCGCCTTGTTGTCGTACCGGGTGGCACCCTTGGCGCCATTACCGGTGAGGATGGCGAGCCGGCCAGTCTCACTCGGCATCAGCCCCTCATGGGCGAGGTTGCTCACGACCACCTCCATAGCCACCTCGAAGTGCCGCTGATCGACCGCCTTCCGCGCTCGTTTGCGGGCACCCTTGGCTCGCTCCAACGCCTCAACCTCAGCGGTGATGTCCGTGACCAACTTGCGGAGGGCCGGGCCTCTCGCGCCGCGCCAGTCGTCAAACCAGCGGTGCCGTTCCGGGGCTTGGGAATGCTTGCTCATGGGGACTCTTTGCGGCACCGGGAGTCCGCGTTCAAGGGGCGTTTCGGGGGTCGTGAAGGGGTTCGCAAAGGGGATAGACGCCCCCTCACACGACCACACCGAGTTATCCACAGGAGCCCGCTTCGGGGCTCGCGGAGGTCGGCATGATGCGCGTGTGAAGGGGGCGCCTGAGCGCGGCGGGGAGCCCCCTGAGGCCGCTCAGGGCTTCCTATAGTGGGGGCTTAGCTATTCCCGTTTGGGAATAGGATGACCGCCTCAGTCCTCCCAAGGCAGCCCTTCAGCCGACACTTCAGGGGCTGCTTCGGGCACCGCCTTGGGCTTCCGCTTCGGGGCACCATTCTCCATCACGTCCGCCATCCACGGGCCGAAGGTCTTCACCTTCTTCGCGGCGGCGCCTGCCACCAGCTCATCCAGCCCGACGCGATTGAGGAAGGTTGCCTTGGAGAAGGTCGGCTCCGGGCGCCCCTCGGTGGTGTCGAAGTCCCCGCGAGTGAGCGTGATGCGGTTCGTATCGGAGACCTTGAGGCCGTTGAGGATGGGCCGGGCGCCGTGCGGCGGCTTAGGTATGTAGCCGATGGCAAGGAGGACATCGTGCGCCATCAGCATGCGGCCATGGGCGGGGTGTCGGGTGGCCCGGATGGTCTTCCCCTCGAAGCGCAAGGTGGCGAGGATGGGCGACTTAGGGGCGTGCGTGGGGGTGGCATCGGTCATGATGCGGTAGACTCCATTTTGCGTTGGATTCAGATCAGGCTTCGGTTTGGTGCTCGACGGGCTAGGAAAGGGCAGTCAGCGGCTATGACAACGAACCCGTACAGCGCCAACATCCCGGACGGTCTGAAGATTTCAATTGCCGATGCCCTCACCCTCCACGGACACCTAGAAAACCAGCTTGTGGAACTGATTTGGCTGGTTAAGGGCGAGCGGGGTGAGCAGAGACGCAGAACCGCTAAAAAGCATGCCGCCGACCACTGCAAAGAGTTGCAGGGCCAACTTGAAGCACTTGGGTGGAATGTACCAAGCCGGTTATGGGACGACCTTAAGGAACTGCGAGACGAGCGCAATCTCATCGGCCACGGCGCATGGGGCATGGTGTCCGGTCGGCCGACGGTTGTATGGCGAAGCCGAAATATCGGTACTGAAACAACGGTGGAGGGTGAACATTTCAGTGATGCACGCTTCCAGAAGTTCAAGCTGAAGGCGCTGCGGACATTATCGAACCTAATGGGGCTGAGAGACGCCCTCCGAGCCAATGCGAATGGCTTCCAGTGGCGGGCGGCATGGCAACCCGACCCCTGAGGTATGCCCCAGCGGACACCCCAAAAGACACCGGAAAGAGCGTACGCTAGGGTTGACTTAGGTCCTGCGTACATATTATCTGCGGACATCACCCCTGCCGACACCGGAGAGGCCGATGTCCACCATCCTCTACGCCCGCGTCTCGACTGCCGACCAAACCCTCAGCCACCAGCGAACGCACGCCGAAGCGGCCGGCTATGCCTTCGACATGGTGATTGCCGATGAGGGCGTGTCGGGCGTCTCCGTGCCCCTCAGGGAGCGCCCTGAAGGCCGCCGACTGTTCGACGTGCTGCGCTCCGGGGACACCCTCGTGGTCCGCTGGGTGGACCGCCTCGGGCGCAACTACGCCGATGTCACCGAGACCATCCGCGAGTTCATGCGCCGGGGCGTGGTGGTGAAGACCATTATCAACGCGATGACCTTCGACGGGGCCACCAAGGACCCCGTGCAGATGGCCGTGAGAGACGCCCTGATAGGCTTCATGGCGGCCACCGCTCAGGCGCAGGCAGAGGCAACCAAGGAGGCGCAGAAGGCTGGGATAGCCCACGCCAAGGCCACAGAGGGGACAACCAAGTACAAGGGGCGGAAGCCGACCTTCAGCCGAGAGCAGTTCACCCGTGTGCGGGAGATGCTGGCGGAAGGGGTGGGCGCGAGCGACGTGTCCAAGCACACCGGCCTCACCCGGCAGACAGTCTACCGGATCAAGGATGACCCGGCCGGACAGGCGAAGGCACTGGAGGCGTGGGGTCTCTGAGGATGGGATTGAGGGTGGGGTTGATGGTGGTGGTCATCTCCAAGAACCCGCCTCGGTGCTCTCTAGGTAGGAACCTTCACTCCCTATACAGGACCCGTAAGCCCTCGCTCGGGAGCACTTCAGAGGCCGCGAACAGGCTCTCTATGGGAATGACCCTGCTCCATCTATAAGAGGCATAACTTCCAGCTCTCTATCAATGGGTTAGCCGGATCGTCCGTTTCGGGCTCGTTCATGCGCGCCTGATGGTGGCCTCGCGGTTTGCTGAGGTACATTACCCGCGCCCACAACACGGCCGGGAACGAACCGCACCGGGGCGCCTCAATCGCAACGCATTGACGCGGTAGTCATCCGGCCGTCGCAACTGCGACCTAAGCCCCATCGCATGATGCAGGGCACTGCCCACCCACACATCGACGCACCAGCGTCAGCCGCCGACCACGGGTCGATGCGGCCAAGAGGATATATGCGTACTCACAAGTTCACCCCGCCCGCACCCTCCATCGTCCACTCCAGCCCGGATTGGAAGCCCGAGCCCTGCGGCCTCACGCGCGCGCAAATCCGCGCCATCATCATTGAGCAGATCGGCTAACCCTCCGCGACCTGCCGCGCCTCGGATGGGCGTGCCCGCAGGCTCCTGAATGGTGGATGTATCGAGGGGGTTGTCTGGTGTCATGGCACCGAGGATAGCTCAGCAGAGCCGCGCGAAGGAGGACGCTCAGGGCGAGTCAGAACGACTCACCAGCGGCCGGGAGTAGTGCCCGGCAGGGTGTGGTGCGGCGGGACGGAGCGGCGGTGTAGGGGGCTCGTAGGGGCGTCCCTGAAGGGGTCGTTATGCGGGACTGGAGGCCCCCGAGGGGGAATCGCGCGCTTCTTCTAATTTAGATGGGCACTCAGAATTTTGTGCCGAAATATTCCGGGGTCCCCACTCGGGAAGCCGGGGACCATCACGACACGGTGGCGCAATGGCCCCCTATCGTCACGCCACGTGTCGCAATGATCGGCCGCCCTGAGGGACTATTGGCGCGCCGCCGTGGCGCACCAAATGGAACCCTAGTCCGGGTCGCCGGGGTTCCGGGTCTTCCGGGCCTGCGCCGCCCACCGGGACTGACGCTTCTGCGCCGCCTGCCTCTCCTCCCGCTGCTTCTCGAAGGCCGTCAACTCCCGCAGGATGGCCGCGCCGTCCGGCTTGTGGCCGATGACAGAGCGCGAGGGCGACTTGCTGAAGCTCTTCATGATGCGGGAATAGTCGTCCTTCTCCTCCCGCATCAGTCGGCGCCTCTCGGCAGCACGTGCCGCAGCGGCGTCCAGCTCGGCTTGGGCGGCTTCATCCACCGCCACCAGCTTGCCGTCAGAGAGCATGGCGAAGGCTTCGGAGATGAGCGCAAGGACGCTATCGGCTTCCCGTGTGTCCGATTTGCCGATGATGAAGGCGGCCTGCGCTTTGCTGAGGTGGAACTCAGTGACGGCACGCTTCGCCCCGGAGCCGATTCCGACCATCGCTTCACGCTGAAGCAATGGTCCAATGGCCTCCAGTATCCCCCGGTGCCGCTTGATAAGGTTGCGGATGTTGGCGGGGCGCTTGAAGCCAAGGGCCTCGGCAAGCCGCAGGTCGTGGACGGTGGTCTCCCCCGTGGCCGGGAGGACGGAGGCCGGGGACGCGGGCATGGTGATGTCCGTCATGGTCTCACCGCACCCCGCCCATGGCCGCGCGCTGCCGCTCTCGGTGCCGTTCAGCGGCCCCCTGCACCGCCTCCTTGGCCTCCGGGGTGTCCGCCACCACGAGGTGCCCGGCGTAGAAAAGGGCCTCCAGTTCGGCCATGTAGGCCCCTGACAGGTTCCCCTTCGGGGTCGGCACAAGCGCCCCGATCACGGCCGCCTGCGTGCGGTTGATTTCGTAGTCGTCAACCTCCCACACGCTGCCATCCTCGGCTGTCACATGGACCCTGCGGGTGATGACGGGACCAAGGGTCCGCAGCGTGGGCATGTTGCGCTTGATGAGGGCGCGGACCTTCCACGGGAAGACGTAATCCATCTCCGTGGCAATCATGTCGGCGTCAAAGAAGTCCGTGCTCGCGGCCTTCGGCTGGGCCGGCAGGGTGGTGGTGTTCATGTCTTCGGTCTCTTTCTGATGGTGTGATTTGGGCATGCGGAAGGGACGGCGCCGAAGCACCGCCCCCGAGTTCGTTCGTGTGGTCGCTCGTGGTTACTGAGGCCCGTTCCGGCGCACCCGGCCGGCATTCGCGGGAGCGTTGCGGCGCTGCTGCTTGGCGTTCTGCGCTTCCACAACGGCAGCCTTCGCGGCGGCTTCCTGCTCCACCTTGGCCGCCCTGAGGGAGAAGTTGAGGCCGCCCCTCGCGTCTTCTTCCTCCACCAGCACCGGGCCGTCCCCATGGGCGCGGATGATGGTCCACACTCCCTGTTGACCGTCCCCGGCCGGCTCCACCGTGAGGTCCCCGGCCTCATAGCCGTACCGAACCCCGTAGGTGTCCGCCCACTGCTTGAGCTTGTGCTCGGCAATGGCCCGGAAGTTCTCCGGCACGGCCCGGTCGGTGGTCGGGACAGGGTTGCCGTTGACGATGGTATGACCCGCCTGAATGCGCTCCTTCGCCAGTTCCACGGCGTCGTCCGGGGACTTGCCGAGGCGGACGTAGAACTCCCCCCACTGCTCCAGCTTGCGGGCCACGTCGTCCGTCATGGTGATGGCGCCGACGCCATTGCCTGAGCGGCCCGGCAGCGGCCACGTAGAGGGAGACAGGAACTCCCACGAACCCTGTTGAAGGTCCCCGAGCTTCTCCCGGACCTTGGTGAGGTTCGGCTTCAGGCTCGCCGGCACCGCCTCGGGATTAGCCGTATCGGTGAAGCGGGTGAACTGAGGGTCCACCAGCCCGTTCTTCGACAGGGCACCGATGCGATAGTTCATGCCGCCCTCGGGGTTCCCCTGAGCGGCCATCGATTCGGCCTTCTTGCGGATCAGCTCCACGCCCTGCTTCTGCTGGTCGTCGGCAGTGACGGTCTTCGTATCACCGGCCTCCGTACGCACGTCCACGGGGGTCATGAAGGCCAGCGTGCCGTTCTCGGCTGCCACCTCAAGGGACGACTGAACGCGCGCCTGATCGGCATCCGCAGCGGCCTTGTTCTGGAGCCGTAGCTGCTCCTTCTGGTAGGCCGCCGTGGTGGACTGAGCGCGGTTTAGGATGACCTGAGCGGTGGGGCCTGCGTCCTGCTTGGCCGCGATAGAGCCGATGCCCCCGCGCGTGTCGCTCAGGAAGTGCTCGACATACTTCTCATTGTTCGGGTTCTCCGCGAGGCGCCTGCTGACGTTCAGGACCACCCCATCAAGCTCCTGAGGCTGGAGCCCCATGGTGTCCTTATAGTAGCCGTACTGGCCCCTGAGGGCGGCCTGAAGCTCAGCGGGGGACTTCCCCTCGGAGATACCTAAGGTGACGGCGGCGAACCACGTATCGCCCACTGCCGTGAGAGCCGTGTCCTTCTCGCGCTTGACCTTGTATTCAGTCGCCTGAGCCCGGAGGCGCGGGGAGAACTTGTTCAGTACGGCGCCGTATATCTCTTTGGCGTCCGTGTCCTGAATGCCCTTCAGGTCCTCGGCTGCGGCCCCCGCAATGAAGGCGTCGAAGTCACCCGTGTCGCGGTCGAACTCGCCGCTATCCCACGCCGTCTGGAGAGCCTGCACGCGGCGGGTGGCAAGCTGCGTGGCTGCACTCTTGGCGAACGCCTTGGCGGCGAAGGGGCTGGAGGAGATGGGCGACGTTCCGGCCCGCACATGGGCCTGAAGCTCCTCCACGGTGGACTGCGCCACGGCGGCCTCGGCACTCGCGGCCTGCTTCGCCTCCATGTTCTCGAAGGCTTGCGTGAGGACGGGGGAGAAGGACTGAAGGGCCGCCGCAACGTCCAGAAGGTCATTGCTCCGAGGAGCTTCCGGGGGCCGGACATAGGTGCTCACGGGTGCCGCAGTCGGCCGCAGGGGGCGCGCTTCGACAATCTCGGGAGCTACCCGACGCGGGGCACGTGGGAGGCGCTTGACGGTGCTGATGGGGTCTTCACGGAGCGGGGCAAGCCCGGAGAGTTTCTGTGCCATGGTCATGTTCCTTGGGCGCCCCTCAGGGCGCGCCGCGAGAAATGGAAACGCCCCCGCTCGGGTGCTCCGAACGAGGGCGCAAGGTCGGTGGGAAGAGGGACCGGGGCGGCTCGCAAGCCGTCGCGGGAAGGGTGTTCAGGGGGCGGTAGAGCGTGCCGTATCGGGCCGCCCCTGCGACATCAGCCCGAAGAGCGTCGTCATGGGGAGCGTGTTCTGCCAGATGAGCGGGCGAAGGATGGCCCGCACCTCCCCCCGCGACATCGGCCGCCCGTCCGAGAACGGCGCGGTGATGGCGTGCATGGCCTTCGGGATGTCGTCTAGGAGCCCCGTGGTGGGATTGCCGAACCACACGTCCGAGGTCTGGTCGGTGGACCGGCTGTTGAAGACGCCCGGCTGTCCGAAGGCCCGCGCCACCGTGTCCACCATCAGCGGCAGGAGGGCGACCATCCCGACCCGCTGGAACCCGCCCATGGCGATGCCCTGAAGGGACAGGCGCTCCTCAAGCTGCTTTTCCGAGAGCATCGGGGCGTTCGCCACCGTCTGCGCCACATGTCCGAGCTGCCCCGCCACCATCGAGCCGAGGAAGTTGGTGAGGCTTTCCCGGTCCCACATGTGGATGTTGTGGAGCATCTGCTTCGAGTGGGCGCCGATGACGAAGGTACGGAACTGGAGCACCGTCTTCGCCACCGGGTGAGACATCCACGGCGCGAAGAGGCCGGGACTATTGGACTGCACCATGCGGCTGCCCCGCACATGCACCGCGTGCTCAAAGTGAGCGAGCGCCTCAAGGTCGTCCCACTGGTCGAGGCTCAGCCTCTCCAGCTTGAACGTGGAGTTGCCCTTCAGCGTCCGGTACTTCCGCATCTGAGCGAACACCCGTTCCGCCATGGCGTCCGTGAGGCCCATGTTGCGGAGCCGCTGAACGGAGGTCGTGGCTTCCCCCGAGGCGACACGAGAGAACCAGTGCAGGACCGCTGAGGTGGACCAGCGGTGAAGCAGGGTGTTCAGGGCGTTGAGGCCGGATATCTCCATGGTGACGCGCTTGGCGACACCGAGAGCGGTCTCAATCTTCCGCATACGGGGGCTCATCTCGAAGGCCGTCCCCCATTCTCCCTCGGTGGACAGGCGCCAGTCGCCGGCCGTGCGGATGCGCTCGGCACCGCGACCGAAGACCGACTCAATCTCCGCCGCGAAGCCGTCCTTCAGCCTTCCCGTGCGGGCATCGCGCACGAACGCCCGGTAACTCGGCATGCCCGCCATCGCGGCCTTGAACCCCGCCGTGAAGATGGCGCCAATCTCGGGGATTTGGGCGAAGCCGAGCTGTCCGCCGACGCGCGCAAGGCCGTACTCCCGAAGAAGCCGGAGCGCCTGCGCAAAGGCCGTGCTCTCATCGTACAGCGGCACGCCTGCGGTGCCCTTGTGGAGTGCCTCAATGTGTCGCTGGTCCTTCATGAGCGCGGCCTGCGGCTGGTCGATTTCATCCGCAACGGCCGCCATCTTCTGGAGCTTGTTCTCCAGCGCCCCCGGTCCCGCGAGCCCGTCAATGAGCACGTGCCGCTGCCCGTCGATGACCTTCTCAACCCGCACCTGAGCGAGCGCCACCTGCCCCGACATGGTGCGGTTATAGGAGGCCATGAGCTTGCCGATGTCCTCCTCAAGGAGAAGCTCGGCAAGCGTCGTCACGGTTCCGTCCGGCATCTGGACACGGAGGCTCTCGTCCAGCAAGGCGCGATGCTTGGCGCGGGTGACGGCGCCCTTGTCCACCGGCCGGGTGAGCTGCGCCATGACGTTCTCCACGGCCTCAGGGTCCATGCCGGGGAGTTCCTGAAGCTGGACCCGGAGCCCTTCAAGGTCATTGGAGAAGAGGCCGTCCGCCGCCCGGACGTTGAGCTTGCGGCTCGCCTCCCGCTGAATCCTGACATAGCCCCGGCTGAAGGCTTGAAGGGCCTTCGGGTCCATGTCCGGGTGCATCTGCGGGAACGAATCCTAGCCGAGATAAGGCGAATTGCAGCGCAAGGCGGCAAGGCTCCGGGCCGCGCAGTATTCGAACGCGAAACCGGCATCCGTCCGGCAGACTGGTTAGGCGTGTATTGGGCGCGGTGGGGTGACGCCCTGACTGAAGCAGGACTCGCGCAGAACGAAAAACAGGCGAAGACGCCCGAACATGCCGTACTCGCAGCGTTGATAGGCGCATTCCGGCACTACGGGCGAATGCCGACCACGGCAGAACTGCGCATCTACGGTCGGCAACATCCCGGCTTCCCGTCTCACAGCACCATCCATCAAAGCATGGGCGGACAGGCAGGGCTCGCGGACAAACTCCGAGCATGGACGGCCGAACAGCCTGATTTTGCTGATGTGCGCGCTATGCTTCCCGAGGTGAAATTGGATAGCGCTCCTGCCAAGCAGTCGGGCGCACGGAGCGATGGGGCTGTGTATTTGCTGCGGTCCGGCGCCAACTTCAAAATTGGCCGCAGCGATCAGATAGAACGCCGCATCAAGGAAATTCGCATTGCACTTCCCGAGGTTGCGACGCTGGTGCACACGATTGCAACCGATGATCCAGCCGGCATTGAAGCGTACTGGCATAGGCGGTTTTCTGAGCGTCGCATGAACGGTGAGTGGTTCAGACTGACACCCGCAGACGTGCTCGCGTTCAAGCGGCGCAAGTTCCAATAAGCTGATCTGCGCCGCTGCCACCTCTATGTGGGAACCTTCACTCCCTATACAGGACCCGTAAGCAGCGCGTGCCTCTCCTCTCTAGAACGACCTTGCTCCATCTACAGGAGGCATAAGCGGCCACCGTGCCCTCGCCCGTCGTTGCCCGGCCGGCGCCGTTGAAGGTGGTCGTGACTTCGCGACACTCAATTTCGGCGCCATACTGCGACCGATATAGGAAGGGGGCCACAATGCAAGAAATTCAGAAATTGATTGATGCAGAAAAGGCAGCGTTCGATTATGCGAGAATGCTACTAACGACTATTGCATGGTGGTCTATTTTAATAATTATTATTTCGGCCATCAGGACGCTGGGAAACGCCAACCTATTGTTTTATATAGCAGGCTTTCCAATTCTAGCAGTCGGCGTTGCATTCGGATGCTACCTCGCATTTCGGATTAACCTACTGACAGAAAGGGCATCAACAATCCTCTTAGGCAAGACCGCTCAGATGCCGATTGCGCTGCGCTGGCCTATTAACGCGATACTGTTCCTTCTCCCTTTGGCCTCAGCGTGGATGATCGTTTGGGCACTGTTTTTTGCACGTTGGGCGAAGTAGGCAGACAGAAGGAAAAGCACTCGCGAGCGCCGGCTTCCCGTTGAAGCCCATCGCGAGGAGCGTGAAGCCGTCCTTCGTCATTTCGTACATGCGGTAGGTCTGGCCGTTCTGCGGGTGGGTGTAGGTAGTCTCCCTAAAATTCGGGAGACCCTCCGCTGGCATGACCGCGATGGCATCCTCTGCCGCCTTCAGCACATTGTCATGCCGCTTCCCGAAGAACGCCGCAACGTCCCGGCTGGAGGCATAGACGGTGTGACCTGAGACCCTAATCTCCTCCGGTCTATGGTAGAGTCCTGGGTTTCGTTTGTGGCCTCATGCGGCCTGTTTTTCCAGCGTGGATTTCATTGCGAACTCGACCGGCGCCATGTTGCCGAGTGCCGCACCGGTCTCCTGCTCCTTCAGTAGTCCGATAATCTGCTCTTCCGTGAACCGCGATGGTCGCATCGTCCGTCTCCGTAATCGACGGACTCTACCCAAATCTGGAGGAAGTTCAGGGTCTCAGGTCAGGTGCCCTCTCGGGTGTACACGGCGGGCGTGGAGGTCAGGGCGCTCGTCTGACAGTTGAAACGCAATCGAGGAAACGGCGGGAGCCGCTCGGCTATGGTCCGCTGGTGCGGACTGGGGGCTCAGGCCACTCGTCATTGATCGTCATGAGGCCTTGATTGAACCGGAGGAGGCAGAACTGATCGGGGGTTTTGAAGCGTACATCGACTCGCCCGCCGCGCACCGCGTAGCCTGCCTGAACATTGAGCGGGCTATCCTCGTGAACACCATAGGCGTGGATGAGCGCGACATTCTCAGGCGTGAAGAATGCCCAGAATTCGCGTAAGCGGCTAATAAGCCTTGCATATCCCTCGTCAGCTGACTGAAGGATGACCACCGCCACCTTCAACTCACGCTCTTGATTGCTGAGGATAAAATCGACCGCCTCTTCCTCGGTGAATGAGAAGCCCACCGACTCTAGCTGTCGTCGGACGATTGCCAGTTCCTTCTCAGGCGCGAAATCTTTGATGAGTGCAATCTGCCCGGCCAGCAACCCGAGCGTGGTTTCCTGCGTCTCCACCCCGCTGCGACGACCAAATCCCGCAGGGCCAACATAGTCACTTTCGTCCTCGGAGTCGTCGCTACGGAGCACCCGGCTCACCACGAGATTCCCCCCGTAGTTAGTCTTCGCCGCACGCAGCTGACTATGGACCTTCGGGACTTCCCGACGAAACTGTCGGTAAACCTCGCCCGCTGCCTCGGCAACACCCTCCAATTGAGCAACAGCATTCAGCTTCGCGGCGATCAAGGGAAGATGATCGAGGAGGTAGCTCTCTCTCGCATCCCTATCCCTCTTTGCCTTGAATTCCTTTGCCGCCGCCGTGCCGGCATCGTGGCCCGCGCAGCAATTCCCAATTGCCGCACAGACCATCAGCCGGGGAAACCACGCGAGGTCGCCCTTGCGATATTTATCTCGCTGATAGCAGCGGGGGCAGAAGGCGAGCTTACCATCCGCCCGCTTTTTCCGTTCAATCACGAACTGTTTGAGAACGATGAACCGTTCATCACGGTCGATCTTCTCAAGGTACAATCCCGGGAAGGTTTCCGGCATTCCGGTTTCCCGAACATGGTTCAGGAAGTCGGTGCCAAACTGCTCTAGCGGTCGCTCTCGAAACGACCTGAAGGAGGGGACTTCTAACTGTACGCTCTTCGACGCCGATGAAGCCAGTTTGGCCATCTGATACCTCGTGAGAACAAACCCAGAAGACTCATTTTGTTCTTTTCAAAGGCTCCCATTCAGCAGGTGCCGGGGGCCGACTCACCGCCTCAACTAGAATATAGCCCAAAAACCGGAGCTATGACGCTGAGTCACTCTATATATAGGCATTTTGGCGTGTGGCAGGCCCAAATA
Organism: Starkeya nomas; assembly: GCF_902703545.1. Classification (NCBI taxonomy): domain Bacteria; kingdom Pseudomonadati; phylum Pseudomonadota; class Alphaproteobacteria; order Hyphomicrobiales; family Xanthobacteraceae; genus Starkeya; species Starkeya nomas. Next base: position 4,060,762 of record NZ_CACSAS010000001.1, on the reverse strand, counting down.
GTAGTGGGGGTTGTGGGGATAGTGGCAAAAACTCCAAGAGACCCCGATAGAACGTATCAAGAATCCGGACGCTCATCCCCTGCAAGAGGCACACTTCGCGCTCATCAAGCTACCCCGCAGGTCATGTCGCGGACGCGCGCCGTCTCTGGCTTAGTGCCGGGGTCGGGGGGAGACATTTCCCGGGTATATAGACATCAACCTGCTGCTCTGCGGGCCTCCGGGCGCCGGCAAGTCGATGCTGGCGCAGCGCCTGCCGTCGCTGCTGCCGCCGCTCTCGCCGGCGGAGCTGCTGGACGTGTCGATGATCGCCTCGGTCGCCGGCACGCTGCAGGGCGGGGCGCTCACCAGCCGGCGGCCTTTCCGGGCTCCGCATCATTCCGCCAGCATGGCGGCGATGGTCGGCGGCGGCATGCGGGCCCGGCCCGGCGAGGTGTCGCTCGCCCATAACGGCGTGCTCTTCCTCGACGAGCTGCCAGAATTCCAGCCGGCGGTGCTGGATTCGCTCCGGCAGCCGCTGGAAACCGGCGAGGCGGTGATCGCCCGCGCCAATCACCGCATCGCCTATCCCGCCCGTTTCCAGCTCGTCGCGGCGATGAATCCCTGCCGCTGTGGCCGGGCCGGCGAGCCCGGCCACACCTGCCGGCGCGGGCCGCGCTGCGCCAGCGAGTACCAGGCCCGCCTCTCCGGGCCGTTCCTCGACCGAATCGACCTGCATCTCGACGTGCCGGCCGTCGCGGCGATCGACCTCGTGCGGCCGGGGCCTGCCGAGCCGAGCGCAAAGGTCGCCGCCCGCGTCGCCGAAGCGCGACGCCTGCAACGCGAACGCTATCTGGCGCTGGGCCGGGCGGACCTCTTCACCAATGCCGAGGCGAGCGGCCCGATCCTGGAAGCGATCGCCGCGCCGGACGAAGCCGGCACGGCGCTGCTCGCCGACGCCGCGCGGCTCATGCGGCTCTCCGCCCGCGGCTATCACCGGGTGCTGAGGGTGGCACGCACGTTGGCCGATCTCGCCGGCGCCGAATCGGTCGGCCGCACGCATCTCGCCGAGGCCCTGGCCTACCGCGCCGCCGCCGACCGGGCTGCCGCGGCCGCCTGACGGTGGATCCTTCTCGGGGGGTGCGCCACCGGGACAGCGGCGCGCTTTCCCACGGACATGGAATGGCCGAGACGGGCCTCGGAACGGGATCGACGGGGACGCCGCAAAGCCACCGCACGAGCCGACGTTTTCCCCGAAAGCACCCCTCGCTCTACGGCTGATGGGCGGCCGGTGCTCCCGCGTCGAGGCGCTGTTTTCCGGCAAGACCCGGCCCGGACGCACTGTCACATAGGCGTCCTACAGATGTGATTCCAATCCGAAGCCGCTATAGTGGATCAAAGGTTTGGGGGCCTTTCCATGACCGAGATGCTGGCCGACGCGAATGTCGAGGCACGCCCTGCCGGTGGCCATCCCGCCTTGCGCGCCCTGCTCAAGCCCCGTTTCCTCGCTCCCGCCCTGCTCAAATCGCTGACCCCGGGGTCTCGCGCCTCGGAGTCCGGGCCACTCCCCTTTCTGCCCACCGCATTTGCGCCCTCCCGCTTCATGCCGGCGCTGCGTTCCTATTCCGGCCTGCGCCACCGCGAGAGCCGGAGCGATCGGGGGCCGCAGACGCTCGGGCGGATCGGGCCGCTGGAGGTGCGCCTCGCGGTGACGGCGGCGGATGTGCGGCGCGCCCAGCGCCTGCGCTACGAGGTGTTCTACGAGGAAATGTCGGCCGCCCCGGCCGCCGCCATGCGCCTTGCCCGGCGCGACTTCGACGCCTTCGACGGCTTCTGCGACCATCTCCTCGTGCTCGACCACGATTCCTGCCGCATGGTGCGCGGCAAGCGCGTGCCGCGCGTCGTCGGCACCTATCGCCTGCTGCGGCAGGAGATCGCCGCCCGCCATGGCGGCTTCTACACGGCCGGCGAATTCGACATCGCGCCGCTGCTGGCACGCCACCCGCACCGGCGCTTCCTGGAGCTCGGCCGCTCCTGCGTCCTTTCCTCCTACCGCAACAAGCGCACGGTGGAGCTGCTCTGGCACGGCATCTGGGCCTATGTGCGCCGGCACGGCATCGACGTGATGTTCGGCTGCGCCAGCCTGGAAGGCACCGATCCCGATAGCCTCGCGCGCCCGCTCGCCTTCCTGCACCATTTCGCCCCCGTCGACCCGGAGTGGTCGGCCGACGCGCTGCCGCGGCACGCCGCGGCGATGGACCGGCTGCCGGTCGAGGGGCTGGACGCCAAGGCCGCGCTCAACGAGCTGCCGCCGTTGATCAAGGGCTATCTGCGGCTCGGCGCGCAGATCGGCCGCGGCGCGGTGATCGACCGCCAGTTCGGCACCACCGACGTGCTCATCGTGCTGCCGGTCGAGCGCATCAACCCGCGCTATCTCGACCATTTCGGGGTGAACGGCGAACGCCACGCCGCCTGAGCCCTTTCCCACCACGCTGCCCAGCCTTGCCGGCCGTTACGTCGCGCGCGCCTTTTTCAGTGGCCCTGCGCGGCGATGTCTTGCGTCGCCCCTGCCGCTTGCCCATATCCCAGCGGAACGGGATGCCTCTCTTGGGGTCCCACACACGCAAAGTCGCTTCTAGACGAGGACTTTGGGAGCATGTCGCGCATTCCCTCGCTGTCGAGCCCCTTCCTGCTCGGCTTTGACGAGGTCGAGCGAGCGCTCGACCGCGTCATGAAAGGTTCGGATGGCTATCCGCCCTACAATGTGGAGCGGGTGGTGCCCCCGGACCAGCCGGAAAGGCTCCGCATCACCCTGGCTGTCGCCGGTTTCACCCGCGAGCAGCTCGAGGTGACGGTGGAGGAAAAGGAGCTCGTCATCCGCGGCCGCCAGGCCGAGGAGCCGGAGCGGGTCTATCTTCACCGTGGCATCGCCGCACGCCAGTTCCAGCGCACCTTCGTGCTGGCCGATGGCATGCGGGTTCTGGGTGCCGATCTGAAGAACGGACTTCTCTCGGTCGACCTGGTCCGGCCGGAACCGGAACGCATCGTCCGGCGTATCGCTATTGCGACGGATGAATGAGGGAGCCCGAAGCCGGTCTCGACAGCTACGAAAGGAGTCGCGGACCATGACCAACGAATTTCACCTCGATCCCGGCGCGGCGGGTTCCGCCCTGGCCGGTGCGCTCTCGCCGGAAGCCTTCGCCAATCTGGGCGGCGGGCATATCGCCTATGTGCGCACCATCCGGTCCGAGGATGCTGCCGGGCTCTTCCCGCAGGCGCACCTCGCGCCGGGGCTGACGCTCTTCACTCTCCATGCCGCCGACGGCACGCCGATCATGCTTACCGACAGCCGCGAGGCGGCCCTGGCGAGCGCGGCGCAGAACGAGCTGGTGACGCTCAGCGTCCACTGAGCCGTGCGGCGAGCACGCCGACGAAAGTAACGGCACCGCTTCGGGGACGAGGCGGTGCCGTTTTCGTTTTGAAGCCGGAACGAGCCTTCAGCCGCGACGCTTCTTCTCGATCACATCCCAGATCAGCGCCGCGATGTCCGGGCCGCCGAGGCGGCGGATGGCGCGGATGCCGGTGGGCGAGGTGACGTTGATCTCGGTCAGGTTGCCGTCGATCACGTCGATGCCGGTGAAAAGCAGACCCTTTTCGCGCAGCGAGGGGCCGAGCCGTTCGCAGATCTCGCGCTCGCGCGCCGTCAGATCGGTCTCCTTCGCCGCGCCGCCGCGCACCATGTTGGAGCGCAGGTCGCCCTCGCTCGGCACCCGGTTGACCGCCCCGGCGAACTCGCCATCGACCAGGATGATGCGCTTGTCGCCGTGCTTCACCTCCGGCAGGAAGCGCTGCACCACCCAGGGCTCGCGGAAGGTGGTGGCGAAGAGGTCGTAGAGCGAACCGAAGTTCAGGTCCTCCCGCGTCAGCCGGAAAACCGCCGCGCCGCCATTGCCGTAGAGCGGCTTGACCACGATGTCGCCGAACTCGTCGCGGAACGCCTTGATCTCCTCGAGGTCACGGGTGATCAGCGTCGGCGGCATCAGGTCCGGGAACTCGGTGACGAAGATCTTTTCCGGCGCGTTGCGCACATGGGCGGGATCGTTCACCACCAGCGTCTTCGGGTGGATCCGTTCGAGCAGATGCGTGGCCGTCACATACTGCATGTCGAAAGGCGGATCCTGACGCATCAGGATGACGTCGAAGCTGTCGAGCCGCACGCGGCGAGGCTCGCCGAGCGTGAAATGGTCGCCCCGCACGTCGCGCACCTCCAGCGGCTGCACGGTGCCGAACAGCTCGCCGTCGCGCATGGCGAGGCGGTCGGTGGTGTAATAGGAGAGCGCGTGCCCGCGCGCCTGCGCTTCCAGCAGCAGCGCGAAGGTGGAATCGCCCGCAATGTTGATGCGGTCGATCGGGTCCATCTGGACGGCGACGTTGAGGCTCATGGGAAATTCCGTATCGGCGGGATGCCTGTCGGGGAATGCAAGCCGGCGACAGAGGCGCCGGAGGCGTTGCGCCTGATGTAGCGCCTTCGCGCACCGGACGCTACCGAGCGGTGTCGACGTGAGGCCGTTCCGGGCTATTCCGCCTCGAAGGCGCCGGGCAGGTGCACCGGCGCCGCATTGGGCGCGACCAGCACCACGTCGAGCCGCATGTCGAGCCCGGCGAATTCGGGATTGCGGGCGAGGAAGATCTCCGCCGCTCCGGCGATGCGCCGGCGCTGGCGCGGCAGGATCGATTCGGCGGCGGAATAGAGGCTGGTGCGCGCCTTCACCTCGATGAACACCAGCAATCCGTCGCGGCGCGCAATGAGGTCGATCTCGCCACGCGGGGTGCGCACGCGGCGCGCCAGAATGGTGAAGCCCTCGGCCTCGAACAGCGCCGCCGCCGCCGCTTCGGCATCGAGCCCGCGCGTGAAGGCCGCGCGGCGCTTCTCGCCGGTGTCACTCATCGCCGGCCTGCAGGGCGAGCGCGCGGGCATAGACGGCGCGGCGCGGCAGGCCGGTCGCGGTCGCCACCGCTGCCGCCGCGTCCTTCACCGACAGGCTGGCGAGTGCCGTGCGCAGCGCGGCATCGAGATCCGCCGCGCTCGACTCGGCCGCCAGCGGCGGTCCGATGACGAGCACGATCTCCCCCTTGGGCGGCCCGGCCTCGGCATAGTGAGCGGCGAGGGCATCGAGCGGGCCGCGCCGCACCTCCTCGAAGGTCTTGGTGAGCTCGCGGCACACCGCCGCCGGCCGGGCGCCGAGGCCGGACGCCAGATCGGCGAGGCTTTCGGGCAGGCGCGGGCCGCTCTCATAGACGACCAGCGTCGAGGGTAAGGTCTTCAATTCGCTGATGCGCGTGCGCCGTGCGCCGCTCTTTGCCGGCAGGAAACCCTCGAAGAAGAAACGGTCGGTCGGCAACCCCGCCGCCACCAGCGCGGCAAGGCTCGCCGACGCGCCGGGGACAGGAATCACCCGGTACCCGGCTTCCAATGCCGCCTCGACCAGCTTGTAGCCGGGATCGGACACCAGCGGCGTGCCGGCGTCCGAGACCTGCGCCACCACGGCCCCCTCCGCCAGCCGGGCGAGAAGGCGCGGGCGCGTCTGCTCGGCATTGTGGTCGTGATAGGCGACGAGCGGCGTTTCGATACCGTAACGATCCAGCAGGCGCCGAGTGATACGGGTATCCTCGCAGGCGATGACGTCCGCTCCCGCCAGCGTTTCCAGCGCCCGCAACGTAACGTCGCCCAGATTGCCGATGGGCGTGGCGACGATGTGGAGCCCGCTCTCGGGCCGCGCGGCGGGAAGGCTGTGGCCGGCGATGCGGAAGAGGCGGGGGCGGGAAGACTCAGGGGAGGCGTTCATGATGACGGCATTGTAGAGACCCCCATCTCCCGCGTCATGCGCCGTGTGCGGGACGAAGCTACCTGCCGGCAGCCGGTACTCCCGTGAACACGTGGATATGTCGGCCATTCATCCATCGTGACCATCCCACACGGTGACAGGGCGAGGCCCTCCGTCCTACAAAGGACGATGGTGCCCGTCGTGCTGGCGGGCGTGCGATTTTCTCCGAACGCCGGGCGCGATGAGCGATACAGCACGATGAGCGAAGACGACTTCCCCCGGCCGATCGACGACGAACGCCGGCTGACGGGCGTGCGGGCGCGCAACGCCACCCGGCGCGGCTTCCTGGTGATGGCCGGCGCGGCGACGCTCGCCGCCTGCTCCTCGGGCCCCGATGTCGCGCCACCGCAATCCTCGCTTCCCGCCCCGGCCCTGCCGCCCGGCGGCAATACCGCGCCCGGCACCGGCACGCCCATCGGCCTGATCCTGCCGCTCGGTGCCAGCGGCAACGCCGCGACGGTGGCGCAGGCGTTGCAGAACGCGGCGGATCTGGCGCTGTCGGAATTCGCCGGCGCCCGGCTGCGGCTGATCGTCAAGGATGACGGCGGCACCGGCCCGGGCGCGCAGACGGCCGCCCAGCAGGCGCTGGACGAGGGCGCGCGCGCCATCATCGGCCCGCTCTTCGCCCATTCCGTTGCCGCCGCCGGGCAGGTCGCCCGGCAGCGCGGCGTGCCGCTCGTCGGCTTCTCCACCGACACCAATGTCGCCACGCAGGGCGTCTACCTGCTCAGCTTCCTGCCGCAGACCGACGTCGAGCGTGGCGTGCGCTACGCCGCCTCCATCGGGCGGCGCTCCTTCGTCGGGCTGGTGCCGGACAACGCCTACGGCTCGGTGGTCGAGGCCGCCTTCCGCGAGACCGTGCCGGTCGTCGGCGGGCGCATCGTCGGGCTGGAGCGCTACGCGCCCGGCCAGTACGCGGAAGCCGCGCGGCGCGTTGCCGGTTCCGCCGTGCAGGCCGACGCGGTGTTCCTGCCGGATGCTGCCGACGCGGTACCGCAGGTGCTCCAGGCACTGGCAGCGGCGGGGGTGAACCTCACCGGCAAGCAGCTCATCGGCACCGGCCTGTGGGACGATCCGAAGCTCTTCGCCGCCCCCTCGCTCAATGGCGGCATCTTCGCCGCGCCCGATCCGGCCGGTTTCCGCGCGTTCGCGGGGCGCTACCGGGCCCGCTACGGCCGCGAGCCGGTGCGCACCGCCGCCCTCGCCCATGATGCGGTGTCGCTGATGGCGGCGCTGGTCAACAGCTATGGCGAGAACGGCATCACCGACGCGGCGATCCAGAATCCGTCGGGCTTCAGCGGCGTCGACGGCATCTTCCGCTTCCGCGCCGACGGCACCAACCAGCGCGGCCTGGCGGTAATGCAGATCGCCGGCGGTTCGACGCGGATCGTCAGCCCGGCCCCGCGCAGCTTCGCGCAGGCCACCTGAAGGCGGCCGGCGCCGCTAAGCCGCCAGATCGGCGACGATGGCGTCGAGCACGGGCAGGCCGATGGCCGTCGCGCGCAGGCGCTCGCCGGGCAGTTCCTCGATCAGGCCTTCCACCAGGAGGGTAGCAAAATGCGTAGCATCGAGGTCGCGACCGGCCAGCCGCGCGAAGCGCGCGCGGTCGATACCCTCCGTCAGCCGCAGCCCCATCAGCAGATATTCGTCGGCCTGTTCGGCGCGCGAGAGCCGCTCGTCGACGATGACGCCGTGGCCCGCCTGCTCGACCCGCGCCACCCATTCCTCCGGGCTCCGCTCGGTGGAGGTGGCGACCCGGCCCTCGGGCGTGTCGAGCCGGCCATGGGCGCCGGGGCCGACGCCGGCATATTCGCCGTAGCGCCAGTAGAGCAGGTTGTGGCGGCTTTCCGCCCCCGGCCGGGCGTGGTTCGAGATCTCGTAGGCGGGAAGGCCGGCGGCCAGCGTGGTCTCCTGCGTCACGTCCCACAGGGCGCGGGCGGCATCGCCGTCGGGCACGATGAGCCGGCCGGCGCGGTGCAGCGCGGCGAAGGGCGTACCGTCCTCGATGGTGAGCTGGTAGAGCGAGAGGTGCTCGCAGCCCTCGTCGATGGCGCGCTTCAGCTCGGCCGCCCAGTCCTCCGGCTTCTGGTCGGGGCGGGCATAGATGAGGTCGAAGGACACGCGCTCGAAGGCGGCGCGCGCCACCGCCACCGCGCCCAGCGCTTCCTGTGCCGTATGCATGCGCCCGAGCGCCTTCAGCGCGGCGTCGTCCAGCGCCTGAACCCCCAGCGAGACGCGGTTGACCCCCGCCGCGCGGTAGCCTCGGAAACGCCCGGCCTCCACGCTGGTCGGGTTCGCCTCCAGCGTCACCTCCGCACGCGCGTCGAGCGGCCAGGCGGTGTCGATGGCCTCGAGGATCGCCCCGACCGTGGCCGGATCCATCAGCGAGGGAGTGCCGCCGCCGAAGAACACGCTCTGGGTGCGCCGCTGGCCGATGCGCTGGCGCGTATGGGCGATCTCGGCCCGGAAGGCGGCGACGAAGCGCGCCTGGTCGGGCGGGGAATGGCGGACATGGGAGTTGAAGTCGCAATAGGGGCACTTGGCCTTGCAGAAGGGCCAGTGCACATAGACGCCGAAGCCGGGATCGACCGGCGGCGGCGCCGGGCGCGGCGCCACCTCAGTCAAACGTCGCCCCGAAGGCGGCCTGCGCCAGCGCGATGAAGGCGCGGGCGCGGTGCGAGAGGCCCCGGCCGAGCGGCGGCAGGCCGTGCTTCTCGGCGCCCGTCATCTCGCCGAAGGTGCGCGGATTGTCTTCAGGCTGGCCGTCCGGCTGGAACATCGGGTCGTAGCCGAAGCCGGCCGGCCCGCGCGGCGGCCACACCAGCGTGCCGTTCACCACGCCTTCGAAATCCTCCACATGGCCGTCGGGCCAGGCGAGGCAGAGAGCGGAAATGAAATAGGCGCGGCGCAGGTCCGGCAGCTCCGCCCCGGCTTCGCGCAGCTCCTCTTCCACGCGGGTCATCGCCGCCATGAAGTCCTTCTCCGGCCCCGCCCAGCGGGCGGTGTAGAGCCCCGGCGCGCCGCCGAGCGCGTCCACGCACAGGCCGGAATCATCGGCGAAGGCCGGCAGGCCGGACGCCCTGGCGGCGGCGACCGCCTTGATGCGGGCGTTCTCGGCGAAGGTGAGGCCGGTCTCATCGGGCTCGGGCAGGCCGAGCTCGCCGGCCGAGACGGCATCGACTCCGTAGGGCGCCAGCAGGCCTCGCATTTCCTCCAGCTTGCCCGGATTATGCGTGGCGATGACGATGCGTCCTTCGAGGCGCCGATGCGGCTCGCTGCTCATGATACGGCCAGCTTCTGCAGATCGACCAGCTTGGTGATGCCCTTGCGGGCGAGGCCCAGCATGGCGTTGAACTCGTCCTCGGTGAAGGGCGTCTTCTCCGCGGTTCCCTGCACCTCGACGAAGCCGCCGGAGCCGGTCATCACGAAATTCACGTCCGTATGCGCCTCCGAATCCTCGGCGTAGTCGAGATCGAGGCGCGGCTCGCCGTCGATGATGCCGCAGGAAACGGCGGCCAGATGGTCGCGCAGCGGAACGGCTGGGATCATGCCGCGCGACTTCATCCAGCTCAGGCAGTCATGCAGCGCGATCCACGCGCCGGTGACGGAGGCGGTGCGGGTGCCGCCATCGGCCTGGATGACGTCGCAATCGACGGTGATCTGACGCTCGCCGAGCTTTTCGAGGTCCACCACCGCGCGCAGCGAGCGGCCGATGAGGCGCTGGATCTCCTGGGTGCGGCCGGACGGCTTGCCGGTCGTCACCTCACGGCGGGTGCGCTCATGGGTGGCGCGCGGCAGCATGCCGTATTCCGCCGTCACCCAGCCGCGGCCCTGGCCCTTGAGCCACGGCGGCAGGCGCTCTTCCAGCGTCGCAGCCACCAGCACATGGGTTTCGCCGAACTTCACCAGGCAGGAGCCCTCGGCATGACGCAGCACGCCGCGCTCGAAGCTGACGGAGCGCATCTCGTCGGGAAGGCGGCGGGAAGGGCGCATGCGGGCGGTCTCCTGAAACGCGGGTCGGCGGGACCCCTCTGGCCGGCCCTTGTAAGGGCGCGGCCGCGCCGGTGCAATGACCGGGGACGGCGCCGGACCAGAGCGCTTGAACCCACCGCCCGATTACCGAGATAATAGGACACGACCAACGGGATCGACCGACCGGAACCACAGGCTCGCAATGCCCATCGAACCTCTGCTGTCCGCTGCCGCGCCGCAGCTCGCCCGGCTCGACGAACGCTCGCGCGAGATTTTCCGCCAGATCGTCGAGACCTATCTCGCCACGGGCGAGCCGGCGGGCTCGCGCAACATCTCCCGCCTCATCCCGATGACGCTCTCGCCCGCCTCCGTGCGCAACGTGATGGCGGACCTCGAGGCGGCCGGGCTGATCTACGCTCCTCACACCAGCGCCGGCCGGCTGCCGACCGAGCGCGGACTGCGCTTCTTCGTCGACGCGCTGCTGGAGATCGGCGACGTCTCCGAGGATGAGCGCAACTCCATCGAGACGCAGGTGCGCGCCGCCGCCCGCGCCCAGACCGTGGATGGCGTGCTGGCGGAAGCCTCGAACCTGCTTTCCGGCCTGTCGCGCGGCGCCGGCGTCGTCACCACCGGCAAGACGGATGTACGGCTCAAGCACATCGAATTCGTGCCGCTCGACGCGACGCGGGCGCTGCTGATCCTCGTCTCCGAGGACGGGGAGGTGGAGAACCGCCTCGTGCCGCTGCCGGTCGGCCTGCCGGTCTCGGCGCTGGTGGAGGCGACGAACTTTCTCGCCTCGCTGACGCGCGGGCGCACGCTGGCCGAGCTGCGCGGCGAGGTGGAGCGCACACTCACTGCCCGCCGCGCCGAGCTCGACGAGCTGACCGCGCGGGTGGTGGAGACCGGCCTCGCAAGCTGGTCCGGCGGCGACACGGCGGAGCGGCGACTCATCGTGCGCGGCCAGACGCGGCTGCTCCACGACCTCCGGGCGATCGAGGATCTGGAGCGGGTGCGGCTGCTGTTCGACGACCTCGAAGCCAAGCAGGAGGTGGTCGACCTGCTGGGCCGCGCCGAGGGCGCGCAGGGGCTGCGCATCTTCATCGGCTCGGAGAACAAGCTGTTCTCGCTGTCCGGCTCGTCCACCATCGTCGCGCCCTATCGCGACGGGCAGGGGCGGGTGGTCGGCGTGCTCGGGGTCATCGGGCCGACGCGGCTGAACTATGCCCGGATCGTGCCGATGGTCGACTTCACCGCCCGTGTCGTCAGCCGCGTGCTGGCCGGCCCGGGAATTGACGCGGCTTGATTTTTCCTGTCCCCGACCCGATATGGCGGGCGTCCGCGGAACGACGCTCCGCCGGCAAATCCATTCTCCCGACGAGGTGCTTATGAGCGACGACAACCGCAACCCGGCTGACCAGCCCGACGCTGACCGGCCCGACGTGGCGGCGCCGACTCCCGAAACGGCGGAGACTACGGCAGCGCCCGAAGACCTCGCCAGCCAGCTCGCCGCCGAGAAGGAGCGGCTGGAGGCCGAGGTCGCCACGCTCAAGGACAAGTTCCTGCGCGCCTTCGCCGAGGCCGACAATGTGCGCCGTCGCGCCGAGCGCGAGGTCGCCGATGCCAAGGTCTACGGCATCACCGGCTTCGCCCGCGACGTGCTCACGGTCGCCGACGATTTCGAGCGGGCGCTCGGGGTCATCGACGCCGAGGCGCGCGAAAAGGCCGAGGGCACGCTGAAGACGCTGCTCGACGGCATCGAGCTGACCTCGCGCGCGCTGACGCAGACGCTGGGCAAGCACGGCGTCGCCCGCATCGAGGCGGAGGGCGCCAAGTTCGATCCGAACCTGCACCAGGCGATGTTCGAGGTGCCGAACGCCGAGGTGCCTTCCGGCACGGTCGTGCAGGTCATCCAGCCCGGCTATAAGATCGGCGAGCGCGTGCTGCGCCCGGCACTGGTCGGCGTCTCCAAGGGCGGCCCCAAGGCCGCGCCGGTCGAGACCCCCGCCGCCGAGGGCTGATCGGCGCCATCCCAGATCGTGACGACAAGCGCCGGGCGGGAAACCGCCCGGCCTTTTCGTTTGCGAAGCGGAGGAGCCTCAGCGCATCTCGATGCTGTCGCGCAGGCCGCGCATGGCGGTGAAATCGGCGTCGAAATTCTCCTCGGGCGCGACGCCGACCATGCGCAGATAGCTGGTGCGGCCGAAGCGCAGCCACTGGGCGACCTTCAGCGGCTTGTCGGTCTTCATGTCGAGGCCCTTGCCGACCAGCTCGAAGCCGGCCTGGCCGCCAATGCGCAGTGGGCCGCCGCGCTCGACGCGCAGCTCCTTCACGCCCGGCACGCTGGAGATGGCGCGCTTGGCGACGCTCTCGCGCTCCTCCTCGCGGATGTCGCCGGGACCGGCGGCGACGATGAAGAACGCGTTGCCGGCCATGTCGGGCTCGCCGTCACCGGCCTTGCCGTCCGCCTTCTTGCCGTCATCCTTGGTCAGCAGCACGGCGCTGTTGCCGAGCACCTTCAGCACGCGATAGCCGGAGAGGTCGCCGAGGGTGAAGGGCAGGCGTGCCAGCAACTCCTCGGTGCTCGGCGGCGCGCGGAACACGACCGAGCGCAGCGACGATTCGATCGTTTCGTCGCTGTAGCGGGCCGATGTCGGCTCGGGAAACTGGACCGTCACCATGCCGGTCTGCTCCTTGCCCCCGGCGATGAGAATCCACTTCTTCAGCGCCTCGCTGCCGACCGCCTGGTAGCCCTTGAGCAGCACCGCCTTGATGCCGTCGGGAAGCTCCACGTCACGGCGTTCCTCCACCGTCACGCCCTGCTTCTGCAGCTCCTTCGCGGCGACGTCGCTGGTGATCTCGGCGAAAGCCCGCTTCGGCATTTCCAGCACGAGGATCGAGGCCTTGGCCGCGCGATCCTGGAAGCCCGGCACGCCGGGTATCTCGCTCATGCCCTCCGGCGGCACGAGACCGATCGATCCCTGATTGGGAAAGACGGCCTGCGCGTTGGCCGCGGCGGCGGGAAGGCAGCAGGCCAGAAGGGAAAAAGCGGCGGCGGCAATGGGGACAACAAGGCGCATGCGCAATCCTTCAGAATCGATAGCTCGAACTTCGCCGTTTCTGCGGGCTCAACAAGGCGGAATTTCGCACGCCTCGCCACGATGCACCCGTCGTAACGTCAGATTGATGCGGCCGGGCTGCTTCAGCAAGGTCGACGTATCCGGCAGGATGCGGTCGATGCCGTGAAAGGCCAGCCGCGCCGGGCCCGACAGCAGCAATGCGTCGCCGGAGGCGAGGCGGACGGAGCGCGTGGGATCCTTGCGCGACGTGCCGCCGACGCGGAACAGCGCCGTGTCGCCCAGTGAGAGCGACAGCACCGGGGCACTGAACTCCTCCTCGTCGCGGTCCTGATGCAGGCCCATGCGCGCGCCCGGCGCGTACCAGTTGATCAGGCAGGCCTCCGGCGCCCATGGCGAGCCGGCCAGCGCCCGCCACGCCGCCAGCAGGCGCGCGGGGATGGGCGGCCAGGGCGCCCCGGTCTCGGGATGGGTCGGCTGATAGCGGTAGCCGGTCTCGTCCGACACCCAGCCCAGCGGCCCGCAATTCGACATGCGCACCGAGAAGGGCTGGCCGGTCCTCGGCATGCGCGGCGTGAACAGCGGCGCCTGCGCCAGTACCTGCCGCAGATCCTCGGCCAGCGCCTCCTGCTCGCCGCGGTCGAACCAGCCGGGCCAGTAGAAGCAGCCGGGCACGATCTCCACCGGGGACGGGGCCATTGGCGGCGCCTAGAGCTTGCGCAGCGCGACCGCCTCGACCTCATGGTCGCCGCCCTTGCGCAGGATGAGGTCGGCGCGCTGGCGGGTGGGCAGGATGTTCTCGCGCAGGTTCACGAGGTTGATGGACCGCCAGATGGAGCGGGCGGTGGCGTCGGCCTCCGTCCCGGACAGGCTGGCATAGCGGTGGAAATAGGCCTTGGGGTCGCGGAACGCCGTCTCGCGCAGGCGCATGAAGCGCTCCACGTACCAGCGCTCCAGGATCGTCTCGTCGGCGTCGATGTAGATCTTGAAGTCGAAGAAGTCGGAGACGAAGGGGATGCCCTTGCCGTCCTTCGGCGGACGGCTGGTCTGCAGAACGTTCAGCCCCTCGACGATGAGGATGTCCGGCTGGTCGACCTCCACCGAGGCATTGGGCGTCACGTCGTAGTTGAAGTGGCTGTAGATCGGGGCGCGCACCGGCCGCCGCCCGGCCTTGATGTCGGTAAGGAAATGCAGCAGCGCCGGCAGGTCGTAGCTTTCCGGGAAGCCCTTGCGCCCCATCAGCCCTTCCTGCTCCAGCACGGCGTTGGGCAGCAGGAAACCATCCGTCGTCACCAGCGCCACCTTGGGCGTGTTCGGCCAGCGCGCCAGCAGCGCCTCCAGCACGCGCGAGGTGGTGGACTTGCCTACCGCCACCGAGCCGGCGACCCCGATGATGTAGGGCATCTTGCCGTTCTGCTCGGGACCGAGGAATTTCTGCATCTGCCGGAACAGCTTCTGCGTCGCGCCGACATAGATCGACAGCAGGCGCGACAGCGGCAGGTAGATTTCCTCGATCTCGGGCAGCGACAGGCGGTCGTTCAGGCCCTGGAGACGCTGGATCTCCTCCGGTTGCAGAGGCTGGGGCGTGTCCGCGCGCAGCGCCGCCCATTCGACGCGGCTGAAATTGCGGAAGGGTGACAGCCCCGCATCGTCGAGCTTCAGATCCATGGCAGCGTTTCCCGGCTCGCCTGGACATTGAAGACGCCAAGCGTTGGTCGACCGTATACCACAAGGTGACGACGAGGAACACCGCGAGGCCGCAGGTTACCAGCCGCCGCGATCCTCACTTCCTCAGCCCTTCGGGCGGGAAGCCTTCTCCTCGAGGCCGGACCGGTTCGTCCGGCGGCCCAGTTCCGCATAGACGTCTTCCAAGGGAACGCCGCGCGCCTGAAGCAGCACGACGAGATGGTAGAGAAGATCGGCGGTCTCCGATACGACGGCTTTCGTATCGGTCCCGACGGCGGCCAGCGCCGTCTCGACCGCTTCCTCGCCCAGCTTCTGGGCGCATTTGGCGACGCCCCTGGCGATGAGCGTGCGCGTATAGGAAGCCTCGCCCTCGCCGGCGGCGCGGCGGGCGACGATGGCGGCAAGGTCGTCGAGAGTGACGCGCGCCGTGTCCTCGGCCATGGCGGCCTCCTTCTAGAAATCACCGCCGCCGAAGCGGACGGGAAGCCCGGCCTCGGCGAGGCGCTGCTTGGCGGCGCCGATGGTGAAGGTGCCGAAATGGAAGATGGAGGCGGCCAGCACCGCCGATGCGCCCCCCGCCCGGATGCCGTCCACCAGATGGTCCAGCGTGCCGACGCCGCCCGAGGCGATCACCGGCACGGTTACGGCATCGGAGATGGCGCGGGTGAGCTTGAGGTCGAAGCCCTCGCCGGTGCCGTCGCGGTCCATGGAGGTGAGCAGGATCTCGCCGGCGCCGAGCGCGACGACTTCCTTCGCGTATTCGATGGCATCGATGCCGGTGCGGTTGCGCCCGCCATGGGTGAAGATCTCCCAGCGGTCGGGCTCACCCTCCGCGGAGACCTTCTTGGCGTCGATGGCGACGACGATGCACTGCTCGCCGAACTTTTCCGCCGCCTCGCGCACGAATTCACGCCGGTTCACCGCCGCCGTGTTGATCGACACCTTGTCGGCGCCAGCGTTGAGCAGGGCGCGGATGTCCTCCACCGTGCGCACGCCGCCGCCGACCGTGAGCGGCATGAAGCACTGCTCGGCGGTGCGGCTGACCACGTCGATGAGCGTGCTGCGGGCCTCGACGCTGGCGGTGATGTCGAGGAAGCAGAGCTCGTCGGCGCCCGCCGCGTCATAGGCCTTCGCCGCCTCGACGGGATCGCCGGCATCGCGCAGGTCGACGAACTTCACGCCCTTGACGACGCGGCCGTCCTTCACGTCGAGGCAGGGGATGACGCGGACCTTGAGCATGGAATCCTCACTCATGCCGGCAAACCCGCCACCAGCGCCAACGCGGCATGCGGGTCGAGCCGCCCGTCATAGAGGGCACGGCCGGTAATCGCGCCTTCGAGCTTGGCGGCGCGCGGCTCCAGCAGAGCCCGCACGTCGTCGAGCGAGGCGAGCCCGCCCGAGGCGATGACCGGGATGGAGACGGCGTCGGCCAGCGCGATGGTGGCGTCGAGGTTGAGACCCTTCAGCAGGCCGTCGCGGGCGATGTCGGTATAGATGATGGCGGCGACGCCGGCATCCTCGAAACGGCGGGCGAGCTCGGCGGCCTCAAGGTCCGAGGTCTCCGCCCAGCCCTCCACCGCGACGCGGCCGTCGCGCGCGTCGATGCCCACCGCCACGCGGCCGGGGAAGCGGCGAGCCGCCTCCTTCACGAAGGCCGGGTCGCGCACCGCCGCGGTGCCGAGGATGACGCGGGTAATGCCCTTCGCCAGCCACGCCTCGACGCCCGCGAGATCGCGGATGCCGCCGCCGAGCTGCACCGGCATGCCGACGGCTTCCAGAATGCGCTCGACCGCATGGGCGTTGACCGGCTTGCCGGCGAAGGCGCCGTCGAGATCGACGATGTGCAGGTAGCGGAAGCCCTGGCTTTCGAACTGCGCGGCCTGCTGGGCGGGGTCATGATTGAAGACGGTGGCGCGCGCCATGTCGCCCTGCTGCAGGCGCACGCACTTGCCTTCCTTGAGATCGATGGCGGGAAAAAGGATCACGGCGTCCACTTGAGGAAATTGGCGAGGAGAGCGAGGCCGAGGCGCTGGCTCTTCTCGGGATGGAACTGCGTGCCGGCGATGTTGTCGCGGCCGACCATGGCGGTGATCTTGCCGCCATACTCGCTCGTCGCGATCACCTCGCCCGGATGCGCGGCGCTCAGGTGATAGGAATGGACGAAATAGGCATCGAGCCCGCCCTCGCCCGTCGGAATGCCTTCCAGAAGCGGATGCGGACGGGCGACGGTGAGCGAATTCCACCCCATGTGCGGAATCTTCAGGGAGGGGTCGCCCGGCACGATCCGGGTGACGTCGCCCTCGATCCAGCCCAGCCCCTCGGTGACGCCGTGCTCCAGACCGCGCGAGGCCATGAGCTGCAGGCCGACGCAGATGCCGAGGAACGGGCGTCCGCCCGTGATTACCGCCTCGGTGAGCGCCTCCACCATGCCGGGCACGGCATCGAGCCCGCGGCGGCAATCGGCATAGGCGCCGACGCCCGGCAGCACGACGCGGTCGGCACGGCGCACCACGTTGGGATCGGCGGTGACCAGCACGGTACGGTCGGTGCCGCTCTCGCGGGCGGCGCGCTCCAGCGCCTTGCCCGCCGAATGCAGGTTGCCGGAACCGTAGTCGATCAGGGCAACGGGCGCGGGCGGTATCATCGACGGGCCTCCGGAAACAGGCCGAGCACGGCGGATTCCACCGGGCGGGCCGGCGGGGGAACGGAAGACGCGCCCCATTCGCCGGCCGGCGCGTCGAGGCGCGGCCGGGCGAGCGGGACGAGCGACGCGCCGCCGAGGCGGGCGTCGAGATAGCGCTGTTCGGCGGCTTCCAGCTTCGGCGCCACGACGGTGCCGGCCTCCTCGAAGCCGCGCGCGGCGAGGCGGGCATGGCGCAGGCCCGGCAGCATCACCGCCACCGCGACATTCGCCACCAGAAGCAGGATGCCGGCATCGCCGTCGAGGCCGAGCAGGCGGATGGCGACGAGCAGCGCGCCCTGCACGAGCAGATAGACGACGAGCGCCAGCCACAGCCGGTGGCGCAGCAGCACCAGCGGCGCCAGCAGGAGCGCGCTCCACGAGATGCGCTCGGGCACGAAGACCAGGCCCTCCGCCCAGTGATGGGTCGCGCGCGCCTCGTCCGCCGCCTCGGGCTCGAAGACTGTCCAGACCGCCATGTTCCTCAGCCGTTCGCTCTCAGCCACTGAGATCAGCCACCAAGGCTGCCCTTGGTGGAGGGGATCTCCCCCGCTGCCGCCGGATCGATGGCCACCGCCGCACGCAGGGCGCGGGCGAGGCCCTTGAAGCAGCTCTCCGCTATATGGTGCGCGTTCACGCCGTACAGAGTCTCGACGTGCAGCGTCAGGCCGGCATTGACGGCGAAGGCCTGGAAGAACTCGCGCACCAGCTCGGTGTCGAACTCGCCGATCTTCGGCGCCGGGAACTCGGTGCGGAAGACGAGGAAGGGCCGGCCGGAAATGTCGAGCGCGACGCGGGTCAGCGTCTCGTCCATCGGCAGGTGCAGGCTGGCGTAGCGGGTGACGCCGCGCATATCGCCGAGCGCCGCCTTCACCGCCTGGCCGAGCGCGATGCCAACATCCTCCACCGTGTGGTGGAAGTCGACGTGCAGGTCGCCCTTGGCCTCGATCTCCATGTCGATGCGCGAATGGCGCGCCAGCAGGTCCAGCATGTGGTCGAAGAAGCCGACCCCGGTCGCGATCGTCGCCTTCCCCGTGCCGTCGAGGTCGACGGAGAGGCGGATCTGCGTTTCCTTGGTGGCGCGGGCGATGCTGGCGGTGCGCATGATGGGGCTCCCGGAGAGCCGGCGTCTTAGCAGCTATAGTGTTGCGATGCCATACGCGCCGCGCCGTGCCCGACAAGAGGCTGGCGCGGCTGGCGAAACGCCGTCATCATGGCAGCCTTCCCGCCCATTCCCGCCACCCGTCCCGGCCATCGCCCCGGAGTGCCCGATGGACCTCGCCACGCTGCGTGCCCGCGCCCCATTGTTCCTCGCCGTCTTCATCGACATCTTCTCCTTCGGGCTGATGTATCCGCTGATCGTCGCCCTGTTCGAGAACGGGACGATCGTCGCCGGCTACGCGCCTTCGACGCGCGACACGCTGCTCTCGCTGGCCTTCTCGCTGTTCCCGATCGGCATGTTCTTCGGCGCCTCGCTGCTCGGCGACCTCTCCGACGCGGTCGGACGGCGGCGCACGCTGATGATCTGCATGGCGGGGCTGGCGGCGAGCTACGGGCTGATGTGGCTGGCGCTGGAAGTGGGCCATCTCTGGCTGTTCTTCCTCGGCCGGCTGTCCTCCGGGCTGATGGCGGGAACCGCGCCGATCGCGCAGGCCTCGGTCGTCGACGCGGCGCCCGAGGACCGGCGCAGCGCCGCCATGGCGCAGGTCGTGCTGGTCAATACGCTCGGCATGGTGGCGGGCCCGGCCATCGGCGGGATTCTCGGCCACTGGGATTTCCGCCTGCCGCTCGGCCTCGCGCTGGCGCTGTGCCTGCTCACCCTCGCGCTGCTGCGCTCCGCCCATTTCGCCAGCGACGAGGCGCGCCGCGCCTTCAGCCTCGACTGGAAGCAGCCCTTCCGGCTGCTGGCCCGCGTCAGTGACCGGCCGGCGATCATCGTGCCGGCGGCGTCCTTCTTCCTGTTCCAGTTCGGCTTCCTGATCTACTACACCTTCATCCTCATCGAGATGCAGCGTTCCTACGGCTTCACCACCGCCGATCTCGGCCTGTTCTCCATGGTGATGGGGCTCGGCTGCGCCTTCTCCTCGGCCATCGGCTTCCGGTATGTGCGGGCGTGGCTCGGCAGCGACAAGCCGACCGCGCTCCTCGGCCTCGCCCTGTGCGGCGCCTTCCTGATCGTCAGCGGCCTGCCGCTGCCGGCCTGGGGACAGGTGGCGGTGGCCTTCCTGTCGACCGCCAGCAACATCCTCGCCTTCATCACCCTGCTCGCCGCCGTCTCCTCGGCGGTGGACGAGACCGAGCGCGGCTGGGCACTGGGCATCGCCAATGCCGGAGTGGCGCTCTCGGTATTCCTGGCGGGGCTGCTCACCGGCCTTCTGGTCTTCCTGCCGGTCGATGCCTTCCTCATCGCCGGCGGCGTCATCGTGCTCGCCGGCATCCTGCCGGGGCTGAAGCTGGCGGAGCCTGCGACGGGCACGGAGCTGCAGGACCAAGCTGCCGCCGAGTTGCGCTGACGCTTCGAGGCCTTAAGTAAGGGCTCTCGGAGCCTTCCACAGCAGAGCCCTGCATGACCCATTCCCCCGACACGATCTACGGCACCACCATCGTCTCCGTCCGCTCCGGCGGGCGCGTCGCCATCGGCGGCGACGGGCAGGTGACGCTCGGCAACACGGTGATGAAGTCCAACGCCCGCAAGGTGCGGCGACTGGGCAAGGGCGACGTGATCGGCGGCTTCGCCGGCGCCACCGCCGATGCCTTCACCCTGTTCGAGCGGCTGGAGGCCAAGCTGGAGCAGTATCCCGGCCAGCTTCAGCGCGCCGCCGTGGAACTCGCCAAGGACTGGCGCACCGACCGCTACCTGCGCCGGCTGGAGGCGATGATGATCGTCGCCGACGCCAACGTGACCCTCGTGCTGACCGGCACCGGCGACGTGCTGGAGCCGGAAAACGGCATCGCGGCCATCGGCTCGGGCGGCGGCTACGCGCTGGCGGCCGCCCGCGCGCTGGCCGACAGCGGGCAGGATGCCGAGGCGATCGTGCGCAAGAGCCTGGGCATCGCGGCCGACATCTGTATCTACACCAACCAGAACGTGGTGGTCGAAACCATCGGCTGAGAGGCGCGCGCGCCCTCTGCCTTTCCGTTCCTTTCGAAAGACGTCCGATGACCAGCTTCTCGCCCCGCGAAATCGTCTCCGAGCTCGACCGCTACATCGTCGGCCAGCACAACGCCAAGCGCGCGGTGGCCATCGCCCTGCGCAACCGCTGGCGGCGCCAGCAGCTGGAGGGCCAGCTGCGCGAGGAGGTGCTGCCGAAGAACATCCTGATGATCGGCCCGACCGGCGTCGGCAAGACCGAGATCTCCCGCCGCCTCGCCAAGCTCGCCGGGGCCCCCTTCCTGAAGGTGGAAGCCACCAAGTTCACCGAGGTCGGCTATGTCGGGCGCGACGTCGAGCAGATCGTGCGCGATCTCGTCGAGGTCGGCATCGGCCTCGTGCGCGAGGCCAAGCGCAAGGGCGTGGAGGCCAAGGCGCATCTGGCCGCCGAGGAACGGGTGCTCGACGCGCTGGTCGGCACCACCGCCTCGCCCGGCACCCGCGAGAGCTTCCGCAAGAAGCTGCGCGACGGGCTGATGGACGACAAGGAGATCGAGGTCGAGGTCTCCGCCGGCAATCAGGGCATGCCGATGTTCGAGATTCCCGGCATGCCGGGAGCCCAGATGGGCGCGATCTCCCTCGGCGACATGTTCGGCAAGGCCTTTGGCGGGCGCACCAAGCCGCGCCGGGTGACGGTGCGCGACGCTCACCCGCTTCTCCTGTCGGAAGAAGCCGACAAGCTGATCGACCAGGACGCCATCGTGCAGGACGCGATCCGCGCGGTGGAGGAGAACGGCATCGTCTTCCTCGATGAGATCGACAAGATCGCCGGCTCCGAGCGCCGGGGTGGCGCCGATGTCTCGCGCGAGGGCGTGCAGCGCGACCTGCTGCCGCTGATCGAGGGCACGACGGTCTCGACCAAGCACGGGCCGGTGAAGACCGACCACATCCTGTTCATCGCCTCCGGCGCCTTCCACGTCTCCAAGCCCTCGGACCTGCTGCCCGAATTGCAGGGCCGCCTGCCGATCCGCGTCGAGCTGGAGGCGCTGAGCCGCGAGGACTTCAAGCGCATCCTCACCGAGACCGAGGCGAGCCTGGTCAAGCAGTCGGTGGCGCTGATGGGCACGGAAGGCGTCACGCTCACCATCACCGAGGACGCGGTGGAAGCGATCGCCGACGTCGCCGTGCAGGTGAACGCCAGCGTCGAAAACATTGGCGCGCGGCGCCTGCAGACGGTGATCGAGCGGGTGCTGGACGAACTGTCCTTCACCGCGCCGGACCGCGCCGGCGACACGATTGTGGTGGACGGCGCCTATGTGCGCGAGCGTGTTGCGGACCTCGCCGGCAATACCGATCTGAGCCGCTACATCCTTTGAATCGGATGCGTAACGAGTCCCCCGGTTTCACGTGAAACCGGGGCCGGCTCACCCGGGCCGGCTGAGGATCTTGAGCCGGCCGAGCAGTTCCGCCACCGCTTCCGGCGGCAGGGTGGCGATCTCGCGGGCCAGCAGGTTCGCCAGCTCCGTCGCCTCCGGCGCGAGGCCGGAGGTGTCGACCACGACGCGCGGATCGGACATCTCCGCGAGCGCGCGCAGCGCTTCCGCCTCGTCCCAGATGACGTTGAAATAGGCCATGATGCGCTGGAGCATCATGAAGGTCGGCTGGCCGCGCTTGCCGTGCTCCAGCGCCGAGAGATAGGCGGCGGAGACGCCGATCTGCTCGGCCATCTGCGACAGCGTCACGCCGCGCTCGGCGCGCATCTCGCGCATGCGGCGGCCGAAGGGCGTCATGGCCGGCCTCCGCGCACGCGCCGCACCCGCACATAGAGCGCGCCCTCCCCGCCATGCCCGCGCGCGGCGGTCTCGAAACCGACCACCACGGCACGCAGCTCCGGCGCGGCGAGCCATTGCGGCACCAGCCGGCGCAGCACGCCGCGCCCGCCCTCGCCGGCGAGGAACGGCGCCCCGTCGCCCTTGCCGGTGATGACAAGCACCAGCGAATGACCGGAGCCCTGCGCCCCGCGCAGGAAGGCAATCAGCCGGCCGTGGGCCGCCGCCTGGGTCATGCCGTGCAGGTCGAGCCGCGCATCGACCTCCGCCCCGCGCGACAGGCGGCGGCGCTGCTTCGGTTCCAGCGGCGCCAGCGGCGGCGGGCCGGGCGGCTTGGGAAGCGGTGGCGGCAAGAGGGATGGAGCCCGCGCGGGTTTCACCGCCTTGCGGTTTGCCGTCTCCGCAGCGGGTGCATCCTCCGGCGGCGTTTCGACGGGCGCCATCCGGGCGAGCGGGCGCATGGGCTGGATGGAGCGCGTCACATGCTCCCACAGCGCCTTCTCCTCCGGCTGGAGGGGACGCCGGCGCCGCGGACGCCCGGTTCCGTCGCCGGTCATCACGGCGTTTCCGCGACGGCGGGAACCGGCGGCCGGGACGGCGGCAACGGCACGCGGCGCCGCGCCGGATCGAGCGCGCGCGGCAGCAGGATGACGAAGCGGCCGGGATGCTGGATGCGGCCGGCCACCGCACCGGGCTCCTTGCCGGCGCCGAAGAAGATGTCGGCGCGCGCCGGCCCGACGATGGCCGAGCCAGTATCCTGCGCGATCATCAGCCGCTCGAAAGGCTCGACGGCGCCGTCCCTGCCGGTCGGCAGCGCTGCGTCGATGTAGAAGGGCGTGCCGTAGACATGGATGTTCTTGTCGACCGCGATGGAGCGGCCGGCGGCCAGCGGCAGCCCCTGCGCGCCCACCGCGCCGTCGTCGCCCTTCAGCTCGTGGGCGACGCGGAAGAAGACGTAGGAGCGGTTCTGCCGCATCAGTTCGCGCCCCTCCTCGGGATGGGCGGCGATATAGGCGCGTATGGCGTCCATCGACATCTTCTCGCGCGCCACCAGCCCGCGATCGATGAGGATGCGCCCGACCGGCGTGTAGGCCTGGCCGTTATGGCCGTCATAGTTCAGGCGCAGCACATGGCCGTCCGGCAGCCGCACTCGCACCGAGCCCTGGATATGGGCGAAGAAGGCATCCGCCGGATCACGGATCCAGGCGACCTCCAGCCCCTGCCCTTTCAGCGCGCCGTCCTCGATGGCGGCACGGTCGTGATAGGGCACGAGCTGGCCGTCGACGCGGCGGAACGCCTTGCCCTTGTTGGCGGGCGGGCCGTCCTTGGGCGGCGCCTCGATGAGGAGATCCGGCGGGCGACGATAAAGTGGGGTGGCGAATTCGGCCGAAGGGGTGAGCGAGCCTTCCACCTCCGGCTCGTAATAGCCGGTGAGGAAACCGTCGGGCTGGTCGACGGGACTGATGCGGAAGGGGCGGAATTCCTTCTCGAAGAAGGCTTTGGCACCCTTGTCGTTCACCTTTCCGGGCAGGCGCGCCGCCTGTGCGCAGACCTTCCGCAGGGCGGTGAAGACCGGGCGGGCGGGGGTGACGGTGTCCGGCTTGGAAGCGATGCGGGCGCAGCTCTTGCGGAAGGTGGCGAAAGCGCCGGCATGGTCGTCGCCCGCCCAGCCGGGCAGCGCGTCGAAGCCGATGGGCTCCAGCGCCGCCTGCGGAAAGAGCGGTTCCGGCGTGGAAGACGCGGCGAGGGCCGGCCGCACGCCGACGGTCCCCGGCAGAACGGGCGGCAGGGCGCCGGTCAGAAAGCCGGACGCGGCGAGGATGACGAGATGGACACGCACCCCGTCATCTTCTCACGAAGCCGCTTCGGTGGCGACCAGCTTCCAGTTCGGGTCGCGGGTGCCGAGCTCGCGGGAGAAGGTCCAGACATCGGTGACATCAGCCACCTGCTCGGGATCGCCGTCGATCACCGCGCCGTTCTTGTCGCGGGTGACGGAGATGAGCTGCGAGAGGAAGCGCAGCGTGATCTGCGCGGTGCGCCCCTTGGCGCCGGCCTCGATGATCTCGACCTTGTTGATGCCGACGAACTGCGTCTGCATCGTCTCGCCGCGCTGCTCGCGCTCGGCGATGGCGGCGGAGAAGCCGTCGAACACGTCGCGCGCCAGCAGCTCCTTCAGCGTCGCGCGGTCGCCATTGGCGAAGGCGACGACGATCATCTCATAGGCGGAGCGCGCGCCGGTGAGGAAGTGCTGGACGTCGAAGCCGCGCTCCTGCGCGGCGATGGCGTCGAGGCCGTTGGCCACGGCCGAGCCAACTTCGGCGACGCCGGCCCAGCGCGCGGGCGCCGGTTCCTCGGTCTCGGCCTCGGTCGCATCGACGGTTTCCGGCACGGGCGGCTTCTCGGCGGTGCCGGGGAAGTTCACCACCTTGTCGGACGGACCGGCCGGTGCCTTGGCGGCGTCGCGGCGCGAATAGGGATCGTAAGGCGGCCGCTCGCGCCCCGTACGCTGTCCCAGCACGCTGCGCAGCCGTATGAAGATGAACACGGCGAGGGCCAGGAAGATGATCGTATAAATATCGAACACGTCGCAGTTCGCCGTTGTTGTACCGTCGCCGGACCCACCTTTCCGGCGCTGGGGTGATTTCTGAATCTGGGGCGCCTGCGATCCGTTCCAAGCGGCGACGGGCCGGACGTCCTTCAGACCTATTTACGACGTCTGGGCGATTTCGCCACCCCATCCATGCCCCAGGGTCATCACTTCGGGCGGAACGGCGCGCGCCGGATCGTCGTCACTGAAGAGTAGAACAAGCCGCCGGCCTGCGCCATGCCATGGCTGAACGCTCCCTCCCTCCGGGACCGGAAGGCCCGCACAGGGCGGTACTGCTTGTGACGTGCGAGCAACCGTGTTAGCGACACCGGCCCATTGCGAAGACCGTCTGCGGCGGACGAACCGACCCAGCGGCACCATGCGCCGGCGCCCTGCGGGGGCCTGTCCGGCGGACCCCACGGAGATTCTAATGGCCGAAACCGAAAACGCCGCCTCGATGCCGACGCTGCAGGTGCTGACCCAGTACACCAAGGACCTGTCCTTCGAGAATCCGGGCGCGCCGGAATCGCTGGTCGTGAAGGGCCAGCCGCAGATCGGCATCCAGATCAACGTCAACGCGCGCCCCGTGCGCGAGGGCGGCGAATACGAGGTCGAGCTGAAGGTCGAGGCCAAGGCCGAGCTCGGCGGCAAGACCCTGTTCGCGCTGGAGCTGGTCTATGCCGGCATCTTCCGCGCCCAGAACGTGGCGCAGGAGACGATCCACCCGTTCATCCTGATCGAATGCCCGCGCATGCTGTTCCCGTTCGCGCGCCAGATCGTCGCCGACACCGTGCGCAACGGCGGCTTCCCGCCGCTGATGATCGATCCGGTGGACTTCGTGACGCTCTATCGCCAGCGCATGGCGCAGCAGCAGCCGAACAACGTGCTGGCTTCCTGACGCCACACCCGCCTGTCGACGACCCGCACGGCCGGAAGCTCAGCTTTCGGCCGTGTATTCTTTCCAGATCGCGGCGTCACCGAGCGTGGCGACGAACGCCTCGTGCGCGGCGGTTTCCTCGGGGTGGACGCGCGGCGCGAGAGGGCGTGGCCGCTGGAGCGGCGCTGACGACTGGCGGTCGCCCAGGCTGCCGGCAACCTCCGCGACGGCGAGGCTGAGTGTGGTCTGCTTGCCCCCGCACAGCTCGGCATAGACTTCCGCCAGAAGCTCGGAATCGAGCAGCGCCCCGTGCTTGGTGCGGCGCGAGCCGTCGATGCCGTAGCGCGCCATCAGGTCATCGAGACGATTCGACGCACCGGGATGCCGCCGCCGGGCGAGGCTGAGCGTGTCCACCACCCGGTCGAAGGTGATGGCAGCCCGCCCGGCCTTGCCGAGCTCGGCATTGATGAAGCCGATATCGAAGGCCGCGTTGTGGATGATCAGCGGATCGTTGCCGATGAAGGCGAGGAAATCGTCCACCACCTGGGTGAAGAGCGGCTTGTCGGACAGAAACTCCGCCGACAGGCCGTGGACGTTGAACGCCTCCACTGGCATGTCGCGCTCGGGGTTGAGATAGACGTGGTAGACTTGCCCGGTCGGGATGCGGTTGAGGATCTCCACGCAGCCGATCTCCACCAGCCGGTCGCCGGTGAGCGGATTGAGGCCGGTGGTCTCGGTATCGAGTACGATCTCACGCATCGTCGTCTCCTTGCGCATTCTTCCCCGCACCGTCGGCACGGGCGAGGCGTTCGCGCAGCCCCGCCAGCAGGGCCGCGACCTCGGCGCGGGCATGATCCAGCCCATGGCCGGTGTCGATCACATAATCGGCGCGGCGCCGCTTCTCCGAATCGGGAAGCTGCCGGGAGAGAATCGCCGCGAATTTCTCCTCCGTCATGCCCGGACGGGCGAGAACCCGTGCGCGCTGCACAGATTCCGGCGCGGTGACTGCGACCACCGCATCGACCCGCCCCCGCGCGCCGCTTTCGAACAGCAGAGGGATGTCGAGCACGGCCACCGGCTCGCCCATCGCGGCCGCCTGCGCGAGAAAGGCCGCCTCGCGGGCGCGCACCAGCGGGTGGACGATGGATTCCAGCCTCTTCATCGCCGCATCGTCGTCGAGCACCCGCGCGCCGAGCAAGGCCCGGTCGATCCGCCCGGCGACGGTGACGCCGGGAAA
Organism: Starkeya nomas; assembly: GCF_902703545.1. Taxonomy (NCBI): domain Bacteria; kingdom Pseudomonadati; phylum Pseudomonadota; class Alphaproteobacteria; order Hyphomicrobiales; family Xanthobacteraceae; genus Starkeya; species Starkeya nomas. Next base: position 4,033,868 of record NZ_CACSAS010000001.1, on the reverse strand, counting down.
GGCCGCCTCGACCGGCGCGACGCCCTCGGCGCCATAGAGCGCGTGCACGGCGGCATCCGCATCGTGCACCGGCACGCCGAATTCCCGGAAGATGCCGGCGGTGGTCGACTTGCCCATGCCGATCGAGCCGGTAAGGCCGAGGCGGAAGGGCATGGATCCGGTCACGTCAGCTGGCCCTTGGCGGCAAGATCAGCGATGGCGAGCGCCCGCAGTTCCGGCGTGACCTCCGGGCGCACGCCGAACCAGCGCTCGAAGCCGGGCACCGCCTGATGAAGCAGCATGCCGAGCCCGTCGACCGTGGCGAGACCCCGCGCCTTCGCCACCTTCAACAGGGGCGTTTCCAGCGGCACATAGACGATGTCCGTCACCAGCGCGTCCGGCGACAGCGCGGACAGGTCGATGTCGAGCGGCGGCTGGCCCTTCATGCCGAGCGAGGTGGTGTTGACCAGAAGGCGGCAACCATCGAGACGGCTGGCAAGGTCACGCCAGTCCACCGGCAGCACGCGCGGCCCGAACTGATCGCGCAACGCCTCGGCGCGGGCGCGTGTGCGGTTCGCCACTACGACCCGGTCGATACCGCGACTGAGAAGTCCGTAGACGACCGCGCGGGAGGCCCCACCGGCCCCCAGCACCACCGCCTCCCCCAGCGCGCGCGCCCATTCCGGCTCGGCCGCGTCGAGATTGGCGAGGAAGCCGTGAACGTCGGTATTGGCGCCGCAGAGCCGGCCATCCTCGAGCCAGAGCGTGTTGACCGCGCCGAGCGCCTGCGCCACCGGATCGCGCTCCACAGCCGCGCGGAAGGCGGCTTCCTTGTGCGGGACGGTGACGTTGGCTCCGACGAGGCCGCTGCCGGCGAAATCGGCGAGAAAGGTCTCGATCCGCTCCGGCGGCACGTCGCGCAGCCCATAATCGCCGTCGATCCCGTGCTGCTTCAGCCAGTAGCCATGGATCAGCGGCGAGCGCGAATGGGCGACCGGGTGGCCGATGACGGCGGCATGGCGGGTCACAGCAGGTCTCCCCGGCGGCGCAGAAAGGCGAGAAGCGGCAGAAGCGGCATTCCCAGTATCACCGAATGATCGCCTTCCACACGCTCGAACAGATGGATGCCCAGCCCTTCCAGCTGGTAGCCGCCGACGCTCGACAGCACCGCCGGCCCGGCCGCCGCGAGATAGGCGTCGAGCGATGCCTCGTCGAGCGGCCGCATGGCGAGATGGGCGGATTCGACCGTCTCGAATAGCACCGCACCATCACAAGCGACGGCGATCGCCGAATGCAGGGCATGGGTCCGCCCGGCAAGGCGGGCAATCTGCATCCGCGCCGCCGCCATGTCGGCCGGCTTGTGGAAGGCTTCATCCCCGAGCGCCAGCGTCTGGTCGGCGCCGATGACCAGACGGCCCGGATGCGCCGTGCTGCCGGCCAGCGCCTTGGCACGGGCCAGCACGCCGGCGATCCGGGCCGGGTCAACGCCCCTGCCCGCCGCGTCCGATTCCAGCGCGCGCTCGTCCACATCGACCCCGACCGCCTCGAAGGGCAGACGTGCCGCTTCGAGCAAAGCCCGGCGGGCGGTACTCTTCGAGGCGAGGACGAGCGGCTTGGAACCTCGCCAAAGGCCGTTCTGTCGCGACGAATCAGGCACCTGAGCTCTCGGAAAGTTTGCGCCGGTGTTCCTGCAACAAGCCGATGATGGCGGCTGCCGTCTCCTCAATGGACCGGCGCGTGACGTCGATCATCGGCCAGCCATTCTTGGCGCAGAGGCGGCGGGAAAAGGCGATCTCCTCCGCCACCGACTGGCGGTCCGTATAGGCATCCACCGACTGCGCCGCGTTGAGCCCGAGAAGCCGGTTGCGGCGGATCTCCACCACGCGCTCGGCGCTCGCCAGCAAGCCGACGATCAGCGGACGCTTCAGCTCCGACAGGCCGGACGGCACCGGAAGACCGGGCACCAGCGGGATATTGGCGGTCTTGATGCCACGATTGGCGAGATAGATGCTGGTCGGCGTCTTGGACGAGCGGGAAATGCCGAGCAGCACGACATCCGCTCCCTCCAGCCCGTCCACATGCTGGCCGTCATCGTGCATGACGGTGAAGTTCATCGCGTCGATACGGCGGAAATAATCGCCGTCGAGCTGGTGCTGGCCGCCGACGCGCGGCTCCGGCACGCCCCCGAGATAAGCTTGGAACAGCCGCACCACCGGCGCCAGCACGGAAAGGACCGGCACGCCGTTTTCCTGGCAATAGGTCTTCAGGCGGTTGCGCAGCTCCGGCTCGGTCAGCGTGTACAGCACGATACCGGGATATTCGTCGATGGCCTGGATGACCTTGTCGAGCTGCTTGTGCGTGCGCACCAGCGGATAGATGTGCTCGATCGGCTTCACATTGTACTGCGCCGCGGCGGCACGGCCGACGCTGATCAGCGTCTCGCCGGTCGAATCCGACACGAGATGAAGGTGGTAGTAGCTTTCCGACGGGCGGGCGGCATCAGTCACACCGGTCATCCACAGGGCTGTGCATGAGGATGGAACAAGCCATGCCCCGGCGACGTTAGCAAGTCCGGGCTGGGGAAAGCGACCCGTTTCCTCCACAGGGCATGGGCCTGTGCGTGAAATCGCCGGGCCTTTGGCGAACTGCGTGGATAATCCGCCGCGCCTGCCCTAACTTCCTGCCACCGAAGCGATTTCGGAACGCGCACGCGCCGTCCCGCAGCGATCAAGCTGGGGGTCGGTTGTGATGGGCGAGGAACCCGTCTAATGCCCTCACCTAAACAAAGACGACTCTCCTTCAAAAGAGATTAAAGAAGTATGAAAGAGCCGGGGGACAACGGGATGGGCCTGCCCATCATGCTGCAGGCGCTCGACGGCCATGTGCCGAAGCGCACGCCGATCTGGATGATGCGCCAGGCAGGGCGCTACCTCCCGGAATACCGGGCGGTGCGCGAGAAGGCGGGCGACTTCCTCTCCCTCTGCTACACGCCCGATCATGCCGTCGAGGTGACGCTCCAGCCGATCCGCCGCTTCGGCTTCGACGCGGCGATCCTGTTCTCCGACATTCTCGTCGTGCCGCATGCTTTGGGCTGTTCACTCACCTTCGAGGCCGGCGAGGGACCGCGCCTCGTGCCGGTGACCAACGCGGCCGAGCTCGCCGCGCTGCGCGAGGAACTCGATCCCGGCAAGATCGACCGGGTGTTCGAGGCGGTTGCCCGCATCCGTGCCGAGCTGCCGCGCGAGACGGCCCTGCTCGGCTTCTGCGGAGCGCCGTGGACGGTGGCGACCTACATGGTCGCCGGACGCGGCACGCCCGACCAGGCGCCGGCGCGGCTGGTCTCGTTCATCGATCCCGCCTTCTTCGCGGCGCTGATCGACCGGCTGGTCGAGACCTCCGCGCGCTATCTGATCGGCCAGTTCCGGGCCGGTGCCGATGCGGTGCAGATCTTCGACAGCTGGGCGGGCGTGCTCGATCCGGAGGCTTTCCGCCGCTGGACCATCGATCCGATCCGGCGGATCGTGGCGGCGGTGCGGGCCGAAGTGCCGGGCGCGCGGATCATCGCCTTTCCCAAGGGTGCGACGCTCTCTGGCCTTACCGAGCTGGTGCAGGCGACGGGGGTGAACGGCGTCGGGCTGGACTGGACGGCGGACCGCCGCGCCACCCGCTATGCGCTCGGTGGCAAATGCGCGTTGCAGGGCAATCTCGATCCGCTGGCGCTGATCGCCGGCGGCAAGGCGCTCGACGGTGCCATCGATGCGCTGATGGAGGATTTCCACGGCGCGGCGCATATCTTCAACCTTGGCCACGGCATCCGGCCGGAGACGCCCATCGCTCATGTGGAACGCATGATCGCGCGGGTGCGGGGGAGCTGAGGAAGGCGGCCCTCCATGCTCTATGAGTGGATCAAGGCGCTGCACGTCATCGCCGTCATCTCGTGGATGGCGGGCCTGCTCTATCTGCCGCGGCTGATGGTCTATCATTGCGACGCGCCCGCCGGCTCGCCGCAGTCCGAGACCTTCAAGGTGATGGAAAGGCGCCTGCTCAAGGCGATCATGAACCCCGCCATGGGGGTGGCGTGGCTCGCCGGGCTCTATCTCGCCTGGGACGGCGGCTGGTATTTTTCCGGCTGGTTCCTCGCCAAATTCGCGCTGGTGCTCGGCATGAGCGGTTTCCACGGCTTTCTGGCCGAGCGGGTGCGCGATTTCGCCGAGGACCGGAACACCCGTCCGCCGCGTTTCTACCGCTTCATCAATGAGGTTCCGACGCTGCTGATGATCGGCATCGTGATCCTCGTCATCGTAAAGCCGTTTTGATCGCGTCAAAGCTTCGTGCGGCAGGCTTGCGCCGAATCGTGGCTTTGCCTATGTTGCCGCTACTTCCACGAAGCTGGCTGACGCTCCGCTTTGGCGGGCATCTTCCCCGATGCCGCCCGGTGTGTTCGGACAAGAGGCCGATCTTCTCGGCCAGGTCCGCAGACCAGCGTTTCCCACCCTTTTGCAGTCCCGGCGGGTTCTATCGCTTGGCCGGGTCTCTCCAATATCGATATCGAGGCCTTTTCCCATGGGGGAAATGAAGCTCCAGGACCTCAAGTCCAAGAATCCCGCCGAACTTCTGGTGTTCGCCGAGGAACTTGAGGTCGAGAACGCCAGCACGCTGCGCAAGCAGGAGTTGATGTTCGCCATTCTCAAGCAGCTCGCCGCCCGCGAGACCGACATCATCGGCGAGGGCGTGGTCGAGATCCTCTCCGACGGCTTCGGCTTCCTGCGCTCGCCGGATGCCAATTATCTGCCCGGGCCCGACGACATCTATGTCTCGCCCAGCCAGATCCGCCGCTTCGGGCTGCGGACCGGAGACACGGTCGAAGGACAGATACGCTCGCCGAAGGACGGCGAGCGCTACTTCGCCCTCCTCAAGGTCAACACGATCAATTTCGAGGATCCGGACAAGATCCGGCACAAGATCAACTTCGACAACCTGACCCCGCTCTATCCCGACGAGCGGCTGAAGCTGGAAATCGAAGACCCGACGCGCAAGGATTTTTCCGCTCGCGTCATCGACATCGTGGCGCCGATCGGCAAGGGCCAGCGCGGCCTGATCGTGGCGCCGCCGCGCACCGGCAAGACGGTGCTGCTGCAGAACATCGCGCAGTCCATCACCACCAATCATCCCGAGTGCTACCTCATCGTGCTGCTCATCGACGAGCGGCCGGAGGAAGTCACCGACATGCAGCGCTCGGTGAAGGGCGAGGTGGTTTCCTCCACCTTCGACGAGCCGGCCCAGCGCCACGTGCAGGTCGCTGAGATGGTGATCGAGAAGGCCAAGCGCCTCGTCGAGCACAAGCGCGACGTCGTCATCCTGCTCGATTCGATCACCCGCCTCGGCCGCGCCTACAACACCGTTGTGCCGTCCTCGGGCAAGGTATTGACCGGCGGTGTCGACGCCAATGCGCTGCAGCGTCCCAAGCGCTTCTTCGGCGCGGCGCGCAACATCGAGGAAGGCGGCTCGTTGACGATCATCGCGACCGCGCTCATCGAGACCGGCTCGCGCATGGACGAAGTGATCTTCGAAGAGTTCAAGGGCACCGGTAACTCCGAGGTCATCCTCGACCGCAAGGTTTCCGACAAGCGCGTCTTCCCGGCGATCGACATCACCCGTTCGGGCACCCGCAAGGAAGAACTGCTTGTGCCGGCCGATGTTCTGAAGAAGATGTATGTGCTCCGGCGCATCCTGAATCCGATGGGCACGGTCGATGCCATCGAGTTCCTGGTCGACAAGCTGCGCCAGACGAAGACGAACGGCGACTTCTTCGATTCCATGAACACCTGAGCCATCGTAACGGGAGGCGGCATGAAGGCGGGACGTTTCTTCCGGCTCTTCGTTGTCACCCCCGTGCTCGGGGCTCCCGTCGCCCTGATTTCCACGATGCCGGCGGCTGCCGGCATCGCCGAGCGTGAGCCGCCTTCCGCCGAATTGTGGATCTTCGTGATCGGCATTGCCGCGCTGAGCTGGGTCATGGCCTGCCGGCGCTGGTGGCTGCCGCTCACCGTCTGGCTCCCGGCCGCGCTGTTCATCTCTGGCCTCGTCGCCGACTTCGCCGACCCGGTGATCGGACCGGCGGTGCGGGAGGAACTGGGCCTTGCCTACATCTTCCAGGCCGACCTCGCCGGGGCGCTGATGCTGGTGGTCCCGCTGATGTTCGCGAATATCCGTTTCGGCCGGAAGGAATAGGCCGCGCGCGGTAGAGGCGGCATTTTCGCAAGGCGAACTACTACTAGATGCCTCATTGCAATGAATGAGGCTGTTTCGTAGGCGAAACGATATCCTTCAGAAATGACTCAGGACGGCGATTTGACCGTCTGTCCGATCCATCCATCGGAAAAGGCTGAACGACCGTCAGCAGCGATTTCTGAGGAATCGCGGGCATTCGGCGAAAAATGCCCACAACTTATCCACAGCCCTGTCCCCAGATCGCCGATTTACCCCCGGAGGAGGGGCGAGGTCCGGTCGCACTCCTCTCAGCCGATTGATGGACCCGCCGACCGCACGGCTTCGGCCAGCCGATTGGCTTCCGTAACCGGCAGCGAACAGACGGAGCCGGCGCAGACGAAGGCGGCATCGCCGTCGATCGCCTCCATCTTTTCCCGCGCGGGATGCCCGGCCGGAAGTGCGGCGTCGTCGGTGACGTGCTGGATGACGAGCTCGGCGCGCGGCAACCGGCGGGCGGTGTCGAGCAGGGACACGGCCGTCTCGCCTTGGCCGACAACGACGATCTCCGGTGCGCGCAACCGGCTGTCGAGGGCGTTGAGCAGGCCGGCATGGCTGTAGAGATGGGGGGCGGCACGCGGCAACAGGCCGGCGAACAGCCGGTCGGCGCGCTCGCGGTAGCGTTCTTCGCCGGTCAGCGTCGCTAGGCGCACGAGATTGCGGGCGATCAGCGCGTTGGGATTGGTGACGGCATCGTCGGCGGTGGCGTCGGGGCGCAGGATCAGCCCTTCGGCATCGTCCGCGGTGAGGTAATAGCCGCCATCCTCGGCGGCGTGATGGGCCTCGAGTTCGGCCTGCCAGGCGACGGCGCGGTCGAGATAGGCGGCGTCTCCGGTCGCCTGATGCAGGGCGAGGGCGGCACCGATCATTGCCGCATAATCGGAGGAGAGGCCGGGAAAGACCAGCCGTCCCTCCCGCCAGCTATGGCCGAGACGCCCGTCCTTCACCATCGATTCGGCGATGAAATGGAAGGCACCGGCGGCCAGCTCGATCCATTCCGGGCGACCGAAGCGGGGTGCAGTGCCGGCAAGGGCTGCGATCATCAGCCCGTTCCAGTCTGCCAGTACCTTGTCGTCGCGTCCGGGCGGCACGCGCGTCGTACGCACCGCCAGCAGCTTGTCGCGCAGCAAAGCGAGCCGGGCCTCGTCGCCACCGGAGCGGTCGACCTCCTTCAATCGATTCGGGATCGAAACGCCCTCCCAATTGCCGAAGGGCGCGATGTCGTAGTGGCGGGCGAAGAACTCGGCATCCTCGGCGCCGAGCGCGTCGAGCACCTGCTTGAGCGTCCAGACGTAATAGCGGCCCTCATGGCCTTCGGAATCGGCATCGAGGCTGGCGGCGAAGGCGCCGCCTTCGGTCATCATCTCGCGCCGGAGCCAGCCGACCGTTTCCTCGGCGCGGGCGCGGAAGAGGTCGGCGAGCGTCTCGGAATAGGCGAGGCCGAGCAACTCCAGGATCTGCGCGTTGTCGTAGAGCATCTTCTCGAAATGCGGCACCAGCCAGTGGTCGTCGACGGAGTAGCGGGCATAGCCGCCGCCGATATGGTCGTAGATGCCGCCTTCGCTCATGCCGTCGAGCGCGTGCAGCGCGGCGTCGCGGAAGCGCTGCCGGCCGGTGCGTTCCCAGGCGCGCCAGAGCAGATCGAGGAAGGGCGTGTTGGGGAATTTCGGCGAGCCCTGCAGGCCGCCATGTTCGGGATCCATGATGCCGAGAATGCGGCCCGCCGCCTCGTCGAGCTCGGCGGGGCCGATCACCACCTGGCCGGCGGGACGCGCCTTCTGGCGCAGCCGCTCCAGCAGGGCGGTACGGTTCTGCGTGATGCGCGGATCGCCGGAGGCATAGGCATTGGCCATCGTCCTCAGCACGTCCACGAAGGCGGGCTGGCCGTATTTCGCTTCCCTGGGGAAGTAGGTGCCGCCCCAGAAGGGAGCACCCTCGGCATCGAGGAACATGGTCATCGGCCAGCCGCCCTGCACGCCGAGCTGCTGGAGCGCCGACATGTAGATCTGGTCGACCTCGGGTCGCTCCTCGCGATCGACCTTGATGTTGACGAACAGCTCGTTCATCACCGCGGCCGTCGCCTCATCCTCGAAGCTCTCATGCGCCATGACGTGGCACCAGTGGCAGGCGGCGTAGCCGACGGAGAGCAGGATGGGCCGGCCGGTGCGGCGCGCCTGCGCGAACGCCTCGGGCTGCCACTGCCACCAGTCGACGGGGTTGTCCTTGTGCTGGAGCAGATAGGGACTGGCGGCGTCGGCGAGGTGGTTGGGCAAGGCGTCTCTCCGGCTTATGACAGGGTCTTGCTGTGGGCGGCGTTGTTGGAGCGGCGCGAGGCGTGGTCTCTCGGGGCCGTCTCAAGAGATAGGGCGTAGCGGGTGAGTGTGCAGGAGGAAAGCGGAATTGGCACGGTGGCGTCGGGCGGCGGCACCATCGCGGCGGTCTCCTCGGGAAGCGGCGGCGCGGTCGCGGTCATCCGCATCTCTGGGCCGGCGGCGGGGCCGGCCGTGCGGGCGCTGACGGGCCGTCTGCCCGAGCCGCGCCGGGCGGTGCTGGCGAAGCTGCGCAATCCCGCCGATGACGAAGTGCTGGACGAAGGCCTGGCGCTCTGGTTTCCCGGCCCGCGCAGCGCCACCGGCGAAGACATGGCGGAGCTGCAGATCCATGGCGGCCGCGCCGTGGTCGCGGCCGTGCTGGCGGCACTGTTCGCCCTGCCGGGCCTGCGTCCCGCCGAGCCCGGCGAGTTCACCCGTCGCGCCTTCCTCAACGGGCGGATGGACCTGACGCAAGCCGAGGGCCTCGCCGATCTCATCGCCGCCGAGACGGAGGGGCAGCGCCGGCTCGCCTTCGCCCATGCCTTCGGCCATCTCGGCCAGCGGGTGGAGGAGTGGCGGCGCCGGCTCATCCGGGCGATGGCGCTGATCGAGGCGGGCATCGATTTCGCCGAGGAGGACGACGTACCGGCGGAGGCACGTGCGCTCGCCCGACCGGAAGTGATGGCGCTGCTCGCGGAGCTGCAAGCGGCGCTCGCCGACCGTCGCGGGGCGATGGTGCGCGAGGGCGCGTTGGTCGCCATCGCCGGGGTGCCCAATGCCGGCAAGTCATCGCTGCTCAACGCGCTCGCCGCACGTGACGTCGCCATCGTCTCCGACGAGCCCGGCACTACCCGTGACGTGCTGGAGGTCGCGCTCGATCTCGGCGGACACAAGGTGACGCTCGTCGATACGGCGGGGCTACGCATGGCGGAGGGCAAGGTGGAAGCCGAGGGCATCCGCCGTGCCCGTGCCCGGATCGCCGAGGCGGACCTCGTCCTGTGGGTGCACGATGCGCCGGGTAGACCGCCGCCGGTGGAGCGACCGGAGATCGAGGCGAAGGGCGCGGAGCTGTGGCTGGTCGCCAACAAGCTCGACGCGCCGGGCGCCGCCGCGCCGATGGGGTTCGGCTGGGCCGGGCAGAGCTTTTCGGTATCGGCGAAGTTCGGCACCGGCCTCGATGCGCTGACGGAGGCGGTCGGAGCTTTCGTCTCCGAGCGCGCACGCGGCAGCGAGCATCCGGCGCTGATCCGCGCGCGTCACCGCGCCAGCGCGGCGGAAGCGGCGGGTCGGCTCGGCTTCGCCCTCGTCCGGTGGGATCATCTCGACGATGAGTTGCTGGCCGAGGAGCTGCGCCTCGCCGGACGCGCGCTCGGGCGGATGACTGGGGCCATCGGCGTCGAGGATCTGCTCGACGTGGTGTTCCGCGAATTCTGCATCGGCAAGTGAGGCCGTCGAGACGGGGATTCACGTGAAACACCGGCGCATGCTGGTCCGATTCGTAAACGAAATGTTTCACGTGAATCAGCACCATTCACCAATCCCGATTTTTGCCCTCGTTCGTTTGGCTTGACGCCGCCATCTTTCGCGGGCTTGAAACAGGCGAACGGACGCGCGCCCATATGGTGCGGATCGGGCAGCCATGAACGAACACGATCTTTCCTTCGACGTCGTCATTGTCGGCGGCGGACATGCGGGCACGGAAGCGGCGGCGGCTGCCGCGCGGCTCGGCGCGCGCACCGCGCTGGTCACGCACGCCTTCGCCACCATCGGCGCCATGTCCTGCAACCCGGCCATCGGCGGTCTGGGCAAGGGGCACCTCGTGCGCGAGATCGATGCGCTGGACGGACTGATGGGCCGAGTGGCGGACCAGGGCGGCATCCAGTTCCGCGTGCTCAACCGCCGCAAGGGGCCGGCCGTGCGCGGCCCGCGCGCGCAGGCCGACCGCAAGCTCTATGCCGCCGCCATGCAGCGGGCGATCGATTCGCAGCCGAACCTTTCGGTCGTGGAAGGGGAGGCGGATCGTCTGCTGATGACGGATGGCCGCGTCCAGGGGCTGGTCCTGGCGGATGGCCGGGTGGTCGCAGCCGGCGCCGTCGTCATCACCACCGGCACCTTTCTCAACGGGCTGATCCATATCGGCGACCGGCAGATGCCGGCCGGGCGGATGGGTGAACAGCCGGCGCGCGGCCTGTCGGGTTCGCTCGCCGCCATCGGCCTGACGCTCGGGCGGCTGAAGACCGGCACGCCGCCGCGCCTCGACGGGCGGACCATCGACTGGGCGGGGCTGGAGATGCAGGACGGGGACACACCGCCGGAACCCTTCTCGACCCTGACCGAGGCGATCACCAACCGGCAAGTCCAGTGCGGCATCACCCGCACCACGCCGGAAACCCATGCGGTGATCTGGGCGAATATCGAGCGCTCGGCGATGTATTCCGGGAACATCCGTAGCGTCGGTCCGCGCTATTGCCCGTCCATCGAGGACAAGATCGTCCGCTTCGGCGAGCGGGAAGGGCACCAGATCTTCCTCGAGCCGGAGGGCCTGGACGATCCGACCGTCTACCCCAACGGTATTTCGACCTCGCTGCCGGAGGACGCGCAGCTCGCGCTGCTCGCGACCATTCCCGGCCTTGAGCGGGTGGCGATGCTGCGGCCCGGCTACGCCATCGAATATGACCACGTCGATCCGCGCGAACTGCAGCCGACGTTGGAGACCCGCAAGGCGAAGGGGCTTTTCCTGGCCGGGCAGATCAACGGCACCACCGGCTATGAGGAGGCGGCGGCGCAGGGACTGGTCGCCGGGCTCAATGCGGCCCGCCGGGCGGGCGGCATGGAGGGCGTGACCTTCGACCGGGCGGAAGCCTATGTCGGCGTGATGATCGACGACCTGGTGACGCGCGGCGTAAGCGAGCCCTACCGCATGTTCACCTCGCGTGCCGAGTACCGCCTGTCGCTGCGGGCCGACAATGCCGACCAGCGGCTCACCGATCGCGGTGAGGCACGCGGCCTCGTCGGCACGGAGCGTCGCGCGCGTTTCGCCGCGAAGCGGGAGGCGCTGGAGCGGGTGCGCGAATGGAGCCGCTCGGTGTCGCTGACGCCGGCGGAAGGCGACCGGCATGGGCTGACGCTGAACCGGGACGGCCAGCGCCGCAGCGCCTTCGATCTCCTGTCCTATCCGCATGTCGGCTGGGCCGACATCTGTCGGATCTGGCCGGAGGCGTCGGTGGAGGAGGCGCGCATCGGCGAGCAGGTGGAGATCGACGCGAAATATGCCGTCTACCTGCATCGGCAGGAGGCGGACATCGCGTCCTTTCGCCGGGACGAGGCGGCCGAGCTTCCCGAGGTGGACTATTGTGGTCTCGCCGGAATCTCCAACGAGATCAAGGCCAAGCTGGAATCGATTCGCCCCCGTACCATTGGTCAGGCGAGTCGCATCGATGGCATGACCCCGGCCGCCCTGGCATTGCTGGCGGCGCATGCGCGCCGCGCGCAGTAGGTTTCGAGCCGCTATACTGCGCTCATGACCGAAAGCGATTCGTCCGACCGCGCCCGCGCGCTGCAACTCACGCCTGTTTCACGTGAAACAGAGCAGCGGCTCGATGCCATTGTCGCGCTGCTGGAGAAATGGCAGCGGACGATCAATCTCGTCGCGCCGGCGACGCTGCCGCAGGTCTGGACACGCCATATCGCGGATTCGCTCCAGCTCGTGCCGCTGGCGGGGGAGGCGACCCGCTGGGTCGACCTCGGCTCCGGTGGGGGCTTTCCCGGTCTCGTGGTCGCGGCGGCGCTGGCCGAGCGGCGGGAGGCGGACGTGACCCTCGTGGAGAGCGACAGCCGCAAGGCGGCTTTCCTGCGCGAGGCGGCGCGCATCGCGGAACTGCCGGTGACGGTGCTGCCCGCCCGCATCGAACAGGTGGCGCCGAAGATCGCCGCCGGCGTGGAGATCGTCTCCGCCCGCGCGCTTGCGCCATTGCCGAAATTGCTGGAGCTGGCGGCGCCGTTCCTTGCGCAGGGGGCAACGGGACTGTTCCTCAAGGGACAAGATGTTGATAACGAATTGACCCAAGCCTCTAAATCTTGGAAACTCAAGGCTCAGATCAAGGACAGCCTGACCGATCGTGGAGGCCATGTCCTGATCGTCCGGGCGGCCGAGCCGCTGGTATCGACGTCACCGGGCTCCGCGCCCGTTTAGCAGGATCGACATCATGACGGATGAGGTTCCGCTCGCACCGAACGCGCCGCGCCCGATGCCGCGCGTACTCGCTCTCGCCAACCAGAAGGGTGGCGTCGGCAAGACCACGACGGCGATCAATCTCGGCACCGCGCTGGCGGCGATCGGTGAGACCGTGCTGATCGTCGACCTCGATCCGCAGGGCAACGCTTCCACCGGGCTCGGCATCGACCGGCGCAGCCGCCGCGTCTCGACCTATGACGTGCTGACCGGCGAGGTCGAGTTCCGCGACGCTATCCTCGAGACGGCGGTGCCACGACTGCACATCGCGCCTTCCACCATGGACCTTTCCGGCGTCGAGCTGGAGCTGGCCGGGCAACGCGACCGCGCCTATCGACTGCGCGATGCTATCCGGCGGCTGAACGCCCCGTCGGGGATGTCGATTCGCCAGCGGAACGATATCGACTACACCTATGTGCTGATCGACTGCCCGCCCTCGCTGAACCTGATCACGGTCAACGCCATGGCGGCGGCAAACGCCATTCTGGTGCCGCTGCAGTGCGAGTTCTTCGCGCTGGAAGGCTTGTCCCAGCTCCTGAAGACGGTGGAGCAGGTGCGTTCGACGCTCAATCCCGATCTTACCATCCACGGCGTCGTGCTGACCATGTTCGACGCGCGCAACAATCTCTCCAGCCAGGTGGTGGAGGATGTGCGGCAGTTCATGGGCGAAAAGGTCTACGAGACCATCATCCCCCGCAATGTCCGGGTGTCGGAGGCGCCGTCCTACGGGAAGCCGGTGCTGCTCTACGATCTCAAATGCGTCGGATCGCAGGCCTATCTTCGTCTCGCATCCGAAATAATCCAGCGCGAGCGGACCTTGCGCGCAACGGCGGCAGCGTGAGGAGGGCGTAATGGCGATGGCGGAAGACGGCGGACGTTCGCGGCTCGGGCGCGGCCTCGCGGCGCTGATCGGCGATATGGGCGACGACAGCGGCGCGGCGAACGATCGCGGCCGGTCGGGCGGCGGCGCCCGCAAGGTGCCGCTCGCCTTCCTGCGCCCGAACCCGCGCAACCCCCGCCGTACGTTCGCCGAGGAGGATCTGGAAGACCTCGCCGCCTCGATCCATGAGCGCGGCATCATCCAGCCGATCGTGGTCCGGCAGGTGGCCGGCGAGCGCGATGCCTATGAGATCGTCGCCGGCGAGCGCCGCTGGCGGGCCGCCCAGCGCGCCGGCGTCCACGAGGTGCCGATCGTCGTCGTCGAGGTGAACGACCGCGAGGCGCTCGAGATTGCGATCATCGAGAACGTCCAGCGCGCCGATCTCAACCCGCTGGAGGAGGCGGCTGGCTACCAGTCGCTCGCCGATCAGTTCGGCTATTCGCAGAACGATCTGGCGCGGGTGATCGGCAAGAGCCGCAGCCACGTCGCCAATACGATGCGCCTGCTGCGCCTGCCGGAGACGGTGAAGGAATATCTGGCGGATGGGCGCCTTTCCGCCGGCCACGCGCGTGCGCTGCTGACCCAGGACGATCCGGAAGCGCTCGCCCGGGCCATCGTCGAGCAGGGCATGAATGTGCGCGCCATCGAGGCGCTGGCGCAGGAGTTGAACGTCGCCAAGGCGGAAGCCGCCGGCAAGCCGCCGCGCAAGCCGAAGACGATTCCGGCGCTCGATGCCGACACCGCCGCGCTGCAGCGCAAGCTCTCCGACGAGCTGGGCCTTCAGGTGACGTTGAAGCACGATGGCGAGGCGGGCGAGATCCGCATCCGCTATTCCTCGCTCGACCAGCTGGACGAGGTGTGCCGCCGCCTGGCGGCGGGCTGAGGCGCCCGTTAATCGCTAGCCGCGCCGGGCCTGACCGGCGATCTGCAGAAGAACCCGTTCCGCCACCGATGGGCCGAGCGCCGCGTTGCGGCGCGCCGTCAGCAGCGCGTCGTCGAGGGCCAGAAGGGCGGTTTCCAGTCGTGCCGCGGTCCAGCTCCGAAGCGCCTTTTCGACCAGGGGCTTGCGCCGGAAATGAATGGCCGGCCGGGCGCCCTCGACCGCGCGCTCGACGCTGCCGCCGGTCTCAATGCCGAGACGCATCTGGTGCAGCGACTGCGCCGTACGGCACACCGCGCCGAGGATGATGTCCGCCCGCATGCCCTCGCCGATGGCCTTGGCGAAGGCCGTCGACATGTCTCCCGGCTGGCCGGCGAAGGTGCCGTCGGCGATCTCGTCGAGCGCGAGGCTCGAGGCATCGCCGACGATGGCGCGCACATGCTCGGGCGTGATGCGCGGCTCGCCGGCGGCATAGAGCAGCAGCTTGGCGATCTCGCCGCGCGAGGCCAGCCGGTCGCTGCCCAGGAGGCCCAGCAGCTCGGCACGCGCGTCGCGCTCGATGGAGATGCCGGCTTCCGCCGTCATGGTGTCGATCAGCCGGGAGAGGTCGCGGTCGGTGTCGGCGTAGCAGGTGATGGCGAGCGCGTGCGGCGAGCCCTCGCAGAGCGCCCGCAGGCCGGTGCCGCGCTTGAGGTCGCCGGCCTCGATGACCACGATGGCATTGGAGGGCGGGGAGGCGAGGAGAGCTTCGACGGCGGGGACGATGTTGCGCGCACCTGCCCGCAGCGAGACCACGCGCCGACCGCCGAACAGCGCGACCGTGCCGGCCTCGTCGACCAGCCGGCCGGGATCGCCGGAGATCTCGTCACCGTCCAGGCGGACGATGCCGAACGGATCGTCCGAGCCTTCGGCGGCGCGGGCGAGATAGGCGCGGGCGCGCTCGCGCACCAGCCCGCTGTCCGGGCCGAAGAGCAGGAGCACCGGGCGCAGCGGATCGATACGCGTCAGCGTCGCCTCGACGTCGCTCGGCCGGACCGCAACCATGGCGGTTCAGCTCTTGGGCGCGCGCGTCACGAAGAAGGAGGCGAGCTGGCTCTTGATCGATTCGGCGGCGACACGAGCCGAGCGGTTCTCCGCATCGCGGATGGCGCGGGCGCGGGCGAAGCGCTGATAGCCGCTGTCCAGCGAGGCCTTGCCGAAGGCGTTGCCGGTTTTCAGCGGGGTCTTCAGGTCGCCGACATCGAAGAGCTGCCAGTCGACGTCGACGGTCACCAGTTCGACTTCCGGCAGGCCGGTGAGCGGGCTCACCACGGCCGCCTCGGTGGTCGAATTGCGGACCTTGAGGATCAGCCGGTAGGGCGCTCCCACCGGGTTCCCGGCGCCGCCGGTCAGCTCGAAGATCAGGTCGTTTCGGACCTCGTTGCCGACGCGGCCGCCGGCGAAGGCGACCTCGACCTGGCTGAGGTTCTCGGCCAGCGCCGAACCCTGGCCCGGCGTCGTCTCGGCATACATGGGCTGGAAGCAGCCGGCGGTGGAAGCGGCGAGCAGCCCCGCGCAGGCGAGGCCGAGCAGGCGGCGGCGGGAGGGCATCGGGTTCATCCGGTCAGGCGACGACATTCACAATCCTCTGCGGCACCACGATGATACGCTTCGGCGCGCGTCCGTCGAGTGCCTGCGTGACGACATCGAGGGCAAGCACCGCCTTCTCGACCTCGCCGGGCGCGGCGTCCTTCGGCACGACGATCTCCCCGCGGCGCTTGCCGTTGATCTGAATCGGCAGCGTAACGGTGTCCTCGGCCAGCAGGGCGGGCTCGACGGCCGGCCACCGCGCCTCGGCGGCGAGGCCGGCAGTGCCCAGCACCTGCCAGCATTCCTCGGCGAGATGAGGCACCATCGGCGCGACCACGGCGACGAGGAAGGCCGCCGCCTCGCGCAGGGCGAAGGCGAGATCGGCCGGCACCTCGCCGCCCTTGCGGGCCGCGACCAGCGCATCGCCGAACACGTTGGCGAAGCTGTGCACGCGGGCGACGGCGACGTTGAAGCGCAGGCGCTCCACATCGTCCTCGACCTGCGCGGCGAGCTTGTGCGCGGCACGGCGCAGCGCGATCGATTCGGAACCGAAATCAGCCGGCCGGGCGACGTTCTCGGGCGCCAGGGCGAGGGCGTCGCCGACGAGGCGCCAGATGCGCTGAACGAAGCGCCAGGCGCCCTCGATGCCGGCGCTGGTCCATTCGCTGTCGCGCTCGGGCGGGGTGTCGGCCAGCATGAACCAGCGCGCGCAGTCGACGCCGTAGGTGTCGGCGACGATCTCCGGCGGCACCACGTTCTTCTTGGACTTCGACATCTTCTCGGGCGCGCCGATGGTCACGGGCTCGCCCGTTCCCACCTTCACCGGCTGCCCTTCGGCGTCGCGCTCGACCTCCTCGGGGAACAGCCAGCGTCCTTCCGCGTCCTTGTAGGTCTCGTGGACGATCATGCCCTGGGTGAAGAGGCCGGCGAAGGGCTCCTCCACCGACACCCGGCCGAGCTTCTTCAGCGTGCGGATGAAGAAGCGCGAATAGAGCAGGTGCAGGATCGCGTGCTCGATGCCGCCGATATACTGGTCGACCGGCAGCCACTTGTCGGCGGCAGCCTTCTGCAGCGGCGTGGTGCCGGGCTCCGAGGCGAAGCGCGCGAAGTACCAGGACGAATCCACGAAGGTGTCCATGGTGTCGGTCTCGCGCCGGGCCGGGGCGCCGCATTGCGGGCAGTCGACATGCTTCCACGTCGGATGGCGATCGAGCGGGTTGCCGGGCTGGTCGAAGGTCACGTCGTCCGGCAGGCGCACCGGCAGCTGGTCCTCGGGAACGGGAACCGGGCCGCAGGCGTCGCAATGGATGATCGGGATCGGGCAGCCCCAATAGCGCTGGCGCGAGATGCCCCAGTCGCGCAGGCGGAAATTCACCGCCCGCTCGCCGACCGGCGCGTTGCCGAGAACGTCGTTCTCGAGCCTCGCGGCGACGGCTTCCTTCGCCTCGGGAACCGCGAGGCCGTCGAGGAAGCGGGAATTATAGAGCGTGCCGTCGCCCTCATAGGGGCCGCCGGCGACCGAGAAGGTCGCGGGGTCGGCGTCCGGCGGCAGCACCACCGGGGTGATCGGCAGGCCGTATTTGCTGGCGAAGTCGAAGTCGCGCTGGTCGTGCGCCGGGCAGCCGAAGATGGCGCCGGTGCCGTATTCCATCAGCACGAAATTGGCGACGTAGACCGGCAGATCGGGACCGCCGAGCGGATGGCGCACCTTCAGTCCGGTGTCGAAGCCCATCTTTTCCTGCGTCTCGATCT
Source organism: Starkeya nomas (assembly GCF_902703545.1). Taxonomy (NCBI): domain Bacteria; kingdom Pseudomonadati; phylum Pseudomonadota; class Alphaproteobacteria; order Hyphomicrobiales; family Xanthobacteraceae; genus Starkeya; species Starkeya nomas. Next base: position 4,015,998 of record NZ_CACSAS010000001.1, on the reverse strand, counting down.
CCGCCGTCGAGGTGCCGCCGCGGCGGCATTCCTCGACGAAGGCGGCAAGCGCCGGATTGCCGGCGGCAAGCGTCTCGGTCAGGGGATGGCCGGGGGAGAGCGCGAGGAAGGAGGCGCCGAACAGCGTGTCCGGACGGGTCGTGTAGACCTTGATCTCGCGGGGCAGGTCGGCCGGCGCGTTCTCCAGCGCGAAGCGCACGTGGAGGCCCTCGGAACGGCCGATCCAGTTGCGCTGCATGAGGCGCACCTTGTCCGGCCAGCGGTCCAGCGTGTCGAGGCCGTCGAGCAGCTCCTGCGCCAGCGCGGTGATGCGGAAGAACCACTGGGCGAGCTTGCGGCGCTCGACCAGCGCGCCGGAGCGCCAGCCGCGGCCGTCGATCACCTGCTCATTGGCGAGCACGGTGTTGTCGACCGGGTCCCAGTTCACTTCGCTCTCGCGGCGGTAGACGAAGCCGCCCTTGAGGAATTCGAGGAAGATGCGCTGCTGCTCGCCGTAATATTCCGGGTCGCAGGTGGCGATCTCGCGCGACCAGTCCAGCGACAGTCCCAGCAGCTTGAGCTGGTCGCGCATGGTGGCGATGTTCTCGTAGGTCCACTTGCCCGGATGGGTCTTGCGCTCGATCGCGGCGTTCTCCGCCGGCAGGCCGAAGGCGTCCCAGCCCATGGGGTGCAGGACGTTGAAGCCCTTCATGCGCTTGAAGCGTGCGACGACGTCGCCCATCACATAGTTGCGGCCATGGCCGATATGGATGCGCCCGGAAGGATAGGGGAACATCTCGAGCACGTAGTATTTGGGACGCGGATCGTCGTTGCGGGTGCGGAAGATGCCGCGTTCGTCCCAGATCTTCTGCCAGCGGGGCTCGGCCTCGCGGGCATTGTAACGCTCGGTGGTCATGGCAGGCTTCTATATGGGCAGGCTGTTGAAATGGCGGACGTCGCGAGGATGACCGCTTGCGGATAATGGCGCCGGACTAGGCACCAAGTCGTGCGCCCGGTCAACCTTCGGCTCAGCCCTCGGCGGCGCGGCGGGCGTCGTCTGCGGTGCCGGCGCCGACCGTCTTCGCGCTGCGCACCTCGTTGCGGCCGGCGGCCTTCGCCTCGTAGAGCGCCTTGTCGGCCGCCGCCACCAGATCGCTGACCGCCAGTGCCGGCCCCGGATCGCAGGCGGCGCAGCCGATGCTGACCGTGACCACGCCGGTCACGCCGGTGGGATGCTCGATGGCGAGGCTCTCGATCGCCCGGCGCAGCCTCTGCCCGACCTCCGTCGCGGCGGCGAGAGTGGCGCCAGGCATCAGTACGGCGAATTCCTCGCCGCCGACGCGGGCGACCATGTCCGAGCTGCGGATCGTCGAGGCGATGGTCTGGGCGACGAGGCGGATACAGTGGTCGCCTTCCTGGTGGCCGTGGTGGTCGTTGAACGCCTTGAACTTGTCGATGTCGATCATGAGCATGCCGAGCCGCGTCGCCGTGTTCCACTGCAGGGCGAGCGCGGCGTCGAAGCTGCGGCGGTTGGCGATGCCGGTCAGCGGGTCGAGGCTGGCGAGCGAGTTGAGGCGACGGTTGGCGTTGCGCAGGGCCGATTCCCGGCGGGTGAGCTCGCCCGCCATGTGCTCGAAGGCCACCACCAGCGGCTGGAGCTCGGTGATCAGCAGGTGGGCGGTCGGCGCCTCCTCGGTCTCGCCGCGGCCGAAACGGACGAGGCGGTTGGCGAGCGCCTGCACGGGGGCGACGATGAGCCGTTCGCCGGCGAGCCAGAAGGTGCACAGGATGATGCCGCTGAGCACGAGCAGCATCAGGCCCGCGGACCAGGTGGCCCGCTCGACCGGCTTCAGGATGATCGCCTCGTCGACGCCGACGAGCAGGTGCAGATTGGTGGCGGGCAGGCGCGTGAAGGCGTAGAGGCGCACGCCGTCCGGCCCTTCGGCGAGGATGGTGCCGCGCGTGCGGCTCATGGCGCGGGCCACCGGCGCGGTGTCCGACAGGTCCATGCGGGCCGTGACCGGCAGGCCGTCCGGATAGGTCATGACCAGCGCGCCGGCGGGGTCGACGATGATGACCTGCGCCGTCGGTCCGAGGTCGGACAGGAATTCGCGCGGCAGCAGGTCGCTCAGCTCGATACGGGCGACGAGCACCGCGACGACGTCGCCGTTTTCCCCGATGACCGGCTGGGCGGCATAGAGGCTGGGCGTGCCGGTGACGTAGCTGACCGATACCGATTCGAGGGACGGGATGCCGCGCATCGCGATGCGGAAATAGTCGCGGGTCGACAGGTCGAGGCCGACCGCGCCGTTCGCCGTGCCGCAACGAACGATCCCGTTCGGCGCCACGATGGTCAGCGATGCGATGGAGGGCGAGCTTTCGAGCACCGGCCGCAGCGCCTGGCAGTGCGAGGGTGCGTCTGGCGTCATGCCCGGATCGGGCACCGATGGCGTCTGGTCCGACGGCGTGGCGGTGTAGAGCGCGTTGTCCACCGGCACCGTGCCGGGCGTCGCGGCGAGGGTGGAGAGCACGGCGTGGGCGCTGGACACGGCGGCGCTGAACTGGCCGACGCCGCGCTCCAGCAGGTCCGTCACGTGGCTTTCCGCCGCGGCGAGATTGTCCATGTGCAGCCGGACGATGCTGTAGGTGCGCTCGCTCGCGACGATGGTCATGACCAGCAGCGCGAAGACCGCCAGCCGGATCCGCAGGCTCACTGTCCGCGGCCGTGGCCTCTGTCCCCCTGCCGGAGGAGCGAGCCGGGGCGGCGGAGCGGAAGGGTCGGAAACGGGGGTCGGACCCCGATCGCTGGTCAAGTTGTTCTCGCGGCGTGCTTTATGTGGCTGCGGACGTTATCGGCCAGCCGTCGCTGCCGCAAGGGCAGGCGGTAGCCGCTACGGGGCCTCGGGACGTCTGTTCCGGATCGCCTGTTTCGGGCACCTCTATTGACAGCATCGGTGCGGCCCGGCCATGCCTCCCTCCACGATAGGTGGTGGCGATGACGGGCGATCTGTCAATGGAAGTGTCGAGCCGGCTCGGCGAGGTGCGGGAGCGGATCGCGCAGGCGTGCCGCGATGCCGGCCGCGATCCGGCGCAGGTCCATCTGGTCGCGGTTTCCAAGACCTTCGGTCCGGAGCATATCCTGCCGGTCCTCGAGGCGGGCCAGCGCCTGTTCGGCGAGAACCGGGTGCAGGAATCCAAGGCCAAGTGGCCGGAATTGCGGGCCCGCTTCCCCGATCTGGAACTGCATCTGATCGGCCCGTTGCAGACCAACAAGGTGCGCGAGGCGCTCGGCCTGTTCGACGTCATCCACACGCTCGACCGTCCCTCGCTGGCGGCGGCGCTGGCCAAGGAGTTCGCGAAGCTCGACGGGCGCCCGGCGCCGCGCCTTCTGGTGCAGGTCAACACCGGCGAGGAGCCGCAGAAGGCGGGCGTCGTGCCGCAGGAGGCCGACGCCTTCATCGCCGAATGCCGCGACGTCCACGGGCTGGCGATCGACGGGCTGATGTGCATCCCTCCGGCGGACGAGCCCGCCGCGCCGCACTTCGCCCTGCTCGCCAAGATCGCCCGCCGCAACGGCCTGTCCACGCTCTCCATGGGCATGAGCGGCGACTATGAGACCGCCATCGCGCTCGGCGCCACCTATGTGCGGGTGGGCAGCGCCATCTTCGGCGGGCGCTGAGGCGCGCCTCTACACTACCTCGATCGCCGTGCGCGGCGACATGCGGGCGAGCAGGCGCCGGAGATCGGCGCGGCGGAAGGCGATGCAACCGGCGGTGGGCTCGAAGGCGCCGCGCGCCAGATGCAGGAAGACGGCGGAGCCGCGCCGCGCCCGGCGCGGGCGGGCGTTGTGGTCGAGGACGATCACCAGGTCGTAGAGCCCGTCGGTCCGCCACATCTCCTCATGCGAGGCCTTGAACGGCCGGCGGATCGGGCGGTTGTAGCGCCCGTCGCCGGGATCGTCGCACCAGCCGTCGTCGGGCCGGGTGCGGCGGACCGGCAGGCCGGTGACCGGGCGCGGGCCGTGATCGGCGCGGTAGCGCACCTCGCGCGGATGCCAGACGCCCCGCGGCGTGGCGCCGTCGCCCTCGCGCTTGTCGGCGCGGACGCCGGAACGGCCGAGCGCGACGGGAATGGCGCGGCCATCGAGAAACAGCCAGCCCCGCTGGCGATCCCGCAGCTCCGCCCCCGGCCGCGTGACCACCCGCAGGCGGGCGGCGCGGGAGCGCGCGAGCGGCAAATTCCTGCGGGTTTCTTTGCGAAGGGGCTTCTTCTTCACGCGTTTTCCGTTCACGATCACGTCACGAACCCGCTCCTACGTCGATCTGCGGGCCGGCCGACTCTTGCCGAACGCGCCCCGCCTGCCTACTCCGGGACGTGGGGCATCCATCCGACGCTGCGCAAGGTGGACGCGCGGCGTGCCACGAACAAGTGCTTCCGTCGGCGGCCTTGCGGAAACGCGGATATTCGGAAAGCGGACATTCGGGAACGCGACATGGCGAACGCTCAACGAGTTTTGGTGGTCGACGACGACAAGGACCTGCGCGAGGCGCTGGTCGAGCAGCTCTCGCTCTATGACGAGTTCGAGGTGGTCGCCGTCGATACCGCCCAGGCCGCCATCAACGAGGTCGAGGCGCAGCGCGTCGATCTCGTGCTGATGGATGTCGGCCTGCCGGACAAGGACGGGCGCGAGGCCGTGCGCGTGATGCGCGAGGGCGGCTTCAAGGCGCCGGTGATCATGCTCACCGGGCACGACACCGACAGCGACACCATCATGGGGCTGGAAGCGGGCGCCAACGACTATGTGGCCAAGCCGTTCCGCTTCGCGGTGCTGCTGGCCCGCATCCGCGCCCAGATGCGCTCGCACGAGGCGAGCGAGGACGCGATCTTCACCATCGGCCCGTACACGTTCCGTCCCGGCGCCAAGATGCTGGTGACCGAGCGCAACTCGAAAATCCGGCTCACCGAGAAGGAGACGGCGATCCTGCGCTATCTCTACCGGGCCGGAAAGAAGCCGGTGGCGCGCGAAATCCTGCTGCAGGAAGTGTGGGGCTATAATTCCGGCGTCACCACGCACACGCTGGAAACCCACATCTATCGCCTGCGCCAGAAGATCGAAAAGGACCCCTCGCACCCCAATCTCCTTGCCACGGAGGCTGGAGGCTACAAATTGCTGCCCTGAGCGGGACGATTGATTCGTCCCGCCGTGGAGTTTCGCCTGCCGAATGTCCATCGAGGACGACATCGCCTTTCTGGAACGTGTGCCGACGCTGACGCTGATCGGCCGTGAGGCTCTGCGGGTGATCGCCATCAGCCTGGAGCACTATTCCGTGGCGCGCGGACAGGCGCTGTTCCGCGAGGGCGATCCGGCCGATTGCGCCTATGTCGTGCATCGCGGCAGTTTCGCCATCACCCGCGCGGATCCCGCCCTGGCCCGCCGGCCCGGCCAGGCGGTGCAGGTGGGCCCCACCGCTCTTCTGGGCGAGATGGCCCTGCTCACCGACACCAGGCGGCCCGCCACCGCCACGGCGCTGGAAGATGCGGAAGTGATGCGCATTCCCCGCATGGTGTTCCTGCGCACGCTGGAAGGCTACCCCGACGCCGCCCGGCGGCTGACGCGCGAGCTCAGCGCGCAGCTCGGCACCACGCTGGCCGAGCTCGACAAGGTGCGCCAGCGGCTGGAGGCGATCGACGGCGAGCCGCGTCCATGACCGGGTGGCGGCACATCGCTGATGCGGTCCCGGCCTTCGCGCCGTTCGCGATTCCCGCATGATTCCCGTCGCCCCGCGCGTCTGGCTCGACGAGGACGAGATCGTCGAGAGCTTCGTGCGTGCCTCCGGTCCCGGCGGGCAGAACGTCAACAAGGTCTCGACGGCGGTGCAGCTGCGCTTCGACGTGCGCGGCTCGAAGACGCTGCCCGACGCGGTGAAGGAGCGGCTGGAACGCCTCGCCGGCCGGCGGCTCACCAAGGAAGGGGTGATTGTGCTGGTGGCGCAGCGCTACCGCACGCAGGAACAGAACCGCGCCGACGCGGTCGCCCGGCTGGTCGAGATGGTGCGCGAGGCGGCGGTGGTGCCGGTCACGCGCCGCCCGACACGCCCGACGCTCGGCTCGAAGCTGCGGCGGCTCGAGGGCAAGGCGCGGCGCGCCGGCGTGAAGGCGATGCGGCGCGACAAGCCGGGAACGGGCGGCGACTGACCGGGGGCGAAGCCCGTCGGCGTCAGAAATCCGAGGCGATGCCCTTCACTTCCCAGTCGCCATAGCGCACGGGCTCGGGGCCGTCGCGGCCGTCGATTTCCTTCGGGCCGGTGAAAGGCTGCGCGGCGGCGCGCCGGGCGGCGGCCTCGGCCAGCGCCCGCTCGGCGGCGGGCGTAAGCGGGCGGGCGGCCGGCTGCGACGGAGCGGCCGGCGTGTCGCCGGAAGCGGGATCGGGACGGGTCATGGCGACATTGGAACCACCGGCGGGCGCACCGCGTCAAGCGTGCCGTCCTTCCCGAACGATCTTGCGGGCATCGGCGGCGCCTCCCATTCTATCCCTACGGCAGCCGCCGGCCGACAGAGGAGACGGCGGCACGGTTAAGAGGGTCCGATGAACTATTTCCGTACGGCGATTCTGCTCGCGGGCATGACCGCGCTGTTCATGGCCGTCGGCTACATGCTGGGCGGGCGCGGCGGCATGATGATCGCGCTGCTCTTCGCCGCCGGCACGAACCTGTTCAGCTACTGGAATTCCGACCGCATGGTGCTGTCGATGTACGGTGCCCGCGAGGTCGACCGCTCCAGCGCGCCGGACTTCTACAACATGGTGGAGGCGCTGGCGGCGCGGGCGGGCCTGCCCATGCCGCGCGTCTATCTCATCGACAATCCCCAGCCCAACGCCTTCGCCACCGGCCGCAACCCGCAGAACGCCGCCGTGGCCGCCACCACCGGCCTGCTCAACGCGCTCTCGCGGGAGGAGGTGGCCGGCGTGATGGCGCACGAGTTGGCGCATGTGAAGAACTACGACACGCTGACCATGACGATCACCGCCACGCTGGCGGGTGCCATCTCCATGCTCGCCAACTTCGCCATGTTCTTCGGCGGCAACCGCAACAACAACAATCCCTTCGGCGTCATCGGCACCATCGCGATGATGATCCTCGCCCCGCTCGCCGCCATGGTGGTGCAGATGGCGGTCTCGCGTTCGCGCGAATATGTGGCCGACCGGCTCGGCGCGCAGATCTGCGGCCAGCCGCTGTGGCTCGCCTCGGCGCTGGGCAAGATCGCCAATGCCGCCCACCGCATCCCCAACATGCCGGCCGAGCACAATCCGGCGACGGCGCATATGTTCATCATCAACCCGCTGTCGGGCGAGCGGATGGACAGCTTGTTCTCCACCCATCCCAACACCGAGAACCGCATCGCGGCGCTGGAAGCGCTGGCGCGGGAGATGGGCGGCGGCTTTTCCCAGCCGGGCTCTTCCGGCGCGTGGGCCGGCGGCGCGCCGCAGGCTCCCCGACCGGCGACGGATCGGTCGTCGGATCCCTGGGGGCGCGGCACCGGGAGCGGTGGCCGGCGCGGCCCGTGGGGCTGACGGATTCCGGGAAGGCGCCGGGCAAAAGCCGCCCCGCATCAGGCGACGCTTGAAAAAAAGGGGCGTCGCGGCTATCAGAGCCGCGCGTGCCGCTTTAGCTCAGTTGGTAGAGCATCGCATTCGTAATGCGGAGGTCGTCAGTTCGAGTCTGACAAGCGGCACCATCTACCGTTCGGCGCGGCCATGGGCCCCGGCATTCCCTGCTGAATTCAATCCCGATGCGACACCTCGTGCGGCTCATAGCGTCCGCCGGCGGAGTCTTTGCGCCAGATCGTTCGTTTTTACCGAACGATTTGTGCGATATTATCCGTTGGATCGAATGATCGGCGCTTGCGATCAAGGACCGTCACCCAGGAGGGACGGTCATGGTCGCCCATGTCGATGTTGCGGATACGGATTTCGCCGATGCTCGCAAGGCTTCCAAGCCCCGTCATTACGGCATCTGGCCCGGCATCGCCCTCACGGCGGCGATCGCCGGCGCGGCCTACGGCCTGCGGCAGATTCCGTTCGTCGGCGTCCTCAGCCCGATGATCCTGGCGATCATGATCGGCATCGGTTTCCACAATCTCATCGGCACCCCGGTCCGGGCCCGCGAGGGCGTGGTCTTTGCGATGCGGCGGGTGCTGCGGGCGGCCATCGTGCTGCTGGGCCTCCAGCTCACGGCGGCGCAGGTGGCGGAGGTTGGGGCGAGTGGCCTCGCCGTCATCGCGCTCACCCTTGCGGCCACCTTCCTGTTCACCACCTGGCTCGGCCGGCTGATGGGCGTCGAGCGCGGCCTCGCCGAGCTGATCGCGGCGGGCACCTCGATCTGCGGCGCCTCGGCGGTGATCGCCACCAACACGGTGACGCGGGCGCCGGACGAGGATGTCGCCTATGCGGTGGCCTGCGTCACCGTCTTCGGCTCGGTGGCGATGTTCCTCTATCCGCTGCTGCCGCAGGTGCTGGACCTCGCCCCGCATGCTTACGGGCTCTGGGCCGGCGCCTCGATCCACGAGATCGCGCAGGTGGTCGCCGCCGCCTATCAGGACGGCCCGGCGGCCGGCGATTTCGGCACCGTCGCCAAGCTCTCGCGCGTCATGCTGCTGGCACCGGTGGTCATCGTGCTGGGGCTGATGGCGACCCGGCGGGCGGCGCGCCACGGCCACGGCGCCACGCGCGCCCGTCCGCCCATGCCGTGGTTCGTGCTCGGCTTCCTCGGCATGGTCGCGGTCAACAGCGTGGTGACGATGCCGGCGGAACTGAAGTCCGTCATCGTGCTCGTCACCACCTTCCTGCTTTCCATGGCGCTGGCGGCGATGGGGCTGGAGACGGATATCGGCAAGCTGCGCGCCAAGGGTATGAGGCCCTTCCTGCTCGGCTTCGCCGCCTTCCTCTTCATCGCCGCCTTCAGCCTGATGCTGGTGAAGATGACCGCATGAACGACCGGCCGGGAGACCCATGACGCTCGAGCAGTTGCGTATCTTCGTCGCCGTCGCCGAGCGCGAGCACGTCACCCTGGCGGCGCGCGATCTCAACCTGACCCAGTCGGCGACCAGTGCGGCGGTGGCGGCACTGGAGGCGCGCCACGCCACCCGCCTGTTCGACCGCGTGGGCCGCGGCATCGTGCTGACGCAGGCGGGCCGGCTGTTCCTCGACGAGGCCCGCGCCGTGCTCGCCCGCGCCGCGGCGGCGGAGAAGGTCCTTGCCGATCTCGCCGGCCTCGCGCACGGCACGCTGGCGCTGGCGGGCAGCCAGACCGTCGCCAACTACTGGCTGCCGCCGCTGATCGAGCGTTTCCGCGCGCGCTATCCCGGCATCGCGACCAGCCTGGCGATCGGCAACACCGATTTCGTCGCCGCCTGCGTGCGCGACGGGGCGGCCGATCTCGGCTTCGTCGAAGGCGAGGTGGACGCGCCGGTGCTCACCGCGACGGCGGTGGCGGAGGACGAGATGGTGCTGGTGGCGCCGGTCACCCATCCCTGGGCATGGCGCGCGCCGCGCGATGCCGGGCAGCTGGCGGAAGGGCCGTGGGTGCTGCGCGAGCCGGGCTCGGGCACGCGGGCGATCTTCGAGGCGCATCTGCAGGGCCTCGGCGTGGCGCCGCAGGCCCTGCGCGTGGTGCTGGAATATCCGTCCAACGAGGCGGTGCGGGCGGCGGTGGAAGCCGGCAGCGGCGTCACCGTCATCTCGCATCGCGTGGTCGAGGGATCGATTCGCGCCGGGACGATGGCGCTGATCGAGTTTCCCGTTCCCTCGCGCCGCTTCCTGGCCCTGCGCCACCGCGAGCGCTACGCCACCAAGGCGACGCAGGCCTTCCTCGACTTGGCTTCGGACGGCCATACGTAAGACAAGGGCGCGGAACCGGTCCGCGCCCTCTTCGATCCGGATGGCTCGCGCCGCGTCAGCGCCAGACGTACCAGCAGCGACGCACCGGGCGGCCCCAGCGGTCACGGCGCCAGCCGCACACGCGCCGCCGCCGGCGACGGCGCTGACGCCGATAGGCGCCGGGAGGGCCCCAGTACTGGGTCGATTCGACGGGCGTGCCGTCGGGGGTCGTGCCGGCCGCCTCGACGGCGGCGTCGCCGAGCGCATCCTCCGGCGTCAGGTCCTTGAGCTGGCCAAGGACGGTGGCCTGGGCCGGCGAAAGCATAGCCCCGGCGGCAACGCCGGCACCGAGAGCGCCGGCAAGACCGAGCAGAAAGCCACGTCTGTCCACTTCAACCTCCACTATCGTCCCGCTCCGGAAAGGAGCCGGGCCCGCCACGACAACGCGTCGCGTGCGGTTTGGTTTGCCGACCACCTGCCACGCTGGCGCGCAATCGCGGCCATGATGGGGCACCATCGTGCCGGAATTGGGCACCGCCGACGCTCGCCGGCCGCCCGTTCGCGGGAAAATGGCGGGTATCATTATCGCACCCTTCTATTCCGGCGCTCGGTGTCCAGGCACCATGCCGCGGCGGTAAAGGGACAAGGTGCGGCTTGTCCCCGGCAGGTCGACGGGCAATAGTCGGGCGACGATTCGCAAGAGGTCGGATATGAGCAAATTCGCGACGACGATGCGTGCGGGGCTGGTCCTCGCCGTTGTCCTGCCGGCGTTGGCGGTGAGCCAGCCGGTCTATGCCCACAACTCGACGGGTGCGCTGATCGGCGGCCTGGTCGCCGGCGCGCTGATCGGCTCGGTCGCCACCGCCGCGACGCAGCCGCCCCGGACCTACTACTACGCGCCCCCGCCGCCGCCGGCCTATTATGTGCCGGCGCGTCCGGTGCCGGCTTACGGCCCCGGCTATTGCGGCGCGCCGCCCTATCCGCCGTGCCGCACGCCGGTCTACTGAGACCTGCCCTTCCATCCTTCGGTCACGTGCCAGGGTCATCCGATGTTCAAGACGACAGCTACCGCCCTTTGCCTGATGCTGGGCGTTGCCACCGCACAGGCGCAGGACGCCGCGCCGGCTCCCGCCGCCGATGCGGCGCAGGCGGCCGCGCCGGGCGCCGCCGAGGCCCTGCCGCCGAACGCCGACTGCACCTTCGACAAGGTGTTCGTCTGCGACGCTTCCGGCGGCTGCGCGCCGTCCAAGGAGCTCGGCACCATCGATCTGCCGGCCCGCTTCCTCGTGCATTATGGCGAACAGGTCATTGCCAGCGTCTCCGATGACGACCTGCCGCATATCAGCCCGATCCAGAGCATCATCGGCGAGGGCGACACGATCATCGTCGACGGCAACGATCATCTGTCGGCCTGGGCCATCCAGCTCTCGCGCTCCAAGTCGGAAGTGACGCTGACCACCCTTGCCGGCGGCAAGGTGCTGAGCGCCTTCGGCACCTGCAAGCCGGCGCCCTGAGCGGCGCCTGCCGAGCGGGGCGACCGGCGGGGCCTCGGCCGCGTCGTGCATCGCCCCGTGAAGGCCGGGTCGGACTTGCCCATGGCGCGCGGGCCGCTATAGTCCGCGCGCTTCGCCGGCGCGCCAGCAGCGCGCCACCGGAAGGACCGGACCGGCGGCGCGGGTGTGGCGGAACTGGTAGACGCGACGGACTCAAAATCCGTTTCTGGTGACAGAGTGTCGGTTCGAGTCCGACCACCCGCACCATGGCCGAGGCCGTGGCTTTTCCTTCTGACCCCGAAGATCCATGGCTCCCGGCGCATTGGCCGGCGCTCCTAGCGCATCTCCTGCCGGAGCTCGCGGAGCCTTGCTCCCACCGCCTCGAAGGAATGATGGGCCTTGAGATGGGCATGGCCGGCGCCGATCCGGGCCGCCGCGTCGTCGGGCCGGTCATAGATGCTGCGCAGGATCAGCGCCGCGTGTGCGACGTTCGGCTCCGCCCAATAGCTTCCCGCCGCATCCGGATAGTCGCCGGCGGACAGCCGGACCCGATGATAGGCCACGGGATAACCGGTGATCGGCGTGATGAAATCGCGCGTGCCGCCGAAATCGGTGGCGACCACGATCTTGCCGCTCGCCAGCGCCTCCGCACAGCCGAGACCGAATCCTTCCGAGCGGTGCAGCGACAGGAACACGTTGCACCCGGCGATCAGCCCGTCCATTCGCGTGCGTGAGATCGTCTCGTCGATGATCGTGATGCGCCGGTCCCCGGCCGTGAGCGCCCGGAGCTGCTGCGCGGCGTCCGGTTGCGGAGCACCACGGGCCTTGATGACGAGCTGCGCGTCCTCGCTTCCCGCCGGAAAGGCGGAGAGGAAGGCGCGCACGGCCCCGAGCGGGTTCTTCCGCGCCATGACCGAGTCGTAGTCGAAGAAGCTCAGGATCTGGAGGGGGCCTTCGAAGACCGGCGCGGCCGGCGGCAGCGGCGGAAGGCGGACGGGCTGGCGGACGAGATGCACCGGCCGGTTCTGCTCGCGCGCCAGCATGTCGCGGATGAAGGTGCTCGGCGCCCAATAGGCGTCGAAACGTTCGATGTCCGGGCCTATCGAGGCCGGCGCGGTCGGCAGTTCCCAGAACGGGTAGCCGATCCTGATGCGGTTTCGGGACGAGCGCGCCGCGAAGATGCCGACGTCGAGCAGGCCGAAGACCGACAGCGCGATGTCGTGCCGCCCGGCATCCGTCAGGCGGTCGAGCAGCCTTTCGTCGCTCTCCCGTCCGGGCAGCGGCGCATTGACGAGGGCGGTGGGTATGTCTGCGGCGTCGAGCGCGGCGACGAGCAGTCGCGTCGCTTCGCCGAGCCCTATTTCGGAGAGAAGATAGCCGATGACGTCGAAACCGAAGCCCGGCGCACCCTTGCCGGCTTCCGGCAAAGCGTCCGAGGCGGACGCCTGACGCACGGCGTCGGGCTCATGGGGCGGTGAATCATCCTGCTGGCGGCCGGCGACGACATCGGAAACTGCACCGTCCGTCATTCTGTTACCCGGTCTGTCCGGCATGCAGACACGATACGGGCGATGGCCCGTCTTCGCAGTCGGTCAGCCTTTTGCCCCCTGGCCCCGCGCGTACACGTCTTCATAGCGGATGATGTCGTCATCGCCCAGATAGGTGCCGGTCTGGACCTCGATCAACACCATGGGAACCTTGCCGGGATTCTCCATCCGGTGGATCGCGCCGAGGGGGACGTAGACGGACTGGTTCTCGGTCAGCAGCCGCACCTCGCCGTCCACCGTGACCTGCGCGGTGCCGGAGACCACGATCCAGTGCTCGGAGCGGTGGAAATGGCTCTGCAGCGACAGCGCGGCGCCGGGATGCACGACGATGCGCTTCACCTGGAAGCGCTCGCCGAGGACCAGCGTCTCGAACCAGCCCCAGGGCCGGTGGTCGCGCGGAAAATTCTCGGCCTGCCGCACGCCCTTCGCCTTGAGCGCCGTCACCGCCTGTTTGACGTCCTGCGCCCGGTCGCGGTCCGCCACCAGCACGGCGTCCGGCATGGCGACGACGATCAGCTCCTTCAGGCCGATGCCGACGAGTTCCAGATTGTCGGCTTCCGAGCGCAGCAGCGTGTCCTCGCAGTCGATGGCGGTCACGGGGCCATGCGTCGCCACGCCGCGCGCGTCCGGCTCGCCCTCGCGCAGCACCGAGGCCCAGTCGCCGAGGTCCGACCAGTCGCCGCCGAACGGCACGACCTGCAGGTTGGAGGAGCGCTCCATGATCGCGTAGTCGACGGAGATCTCCTCCGCCAGCCGCCACGGCTCTTCCGCCAGCCGCAGGAAGCCGAGATCGGTGCGGGCCTCCTCGACCGCGCGGCGCACCGGCGTGACCATCTGCGGGGCATGCGTCTCGAAGGCGGCGAGCGCCGTCCTCACCGACATCAGGACGATGCCAGCGTTCCACAGGTAGCGCCCGTCCGCCAGCATGGTGGCGGCGCGCTCGGCCGCCGGCTTCTCGACGAAGCGCCGGAGCGGAATGGCGGCCGGCCGGGCCTCTTCCGGCGGATGGGCCAGCTCCAGCCAGCCATAGCCGGTCTCCGGCCGCGTCGGGCGGATGCCGAAGGTGACGATCTGCCCGTCGGCCGCGGCGGGAAGGCCGGCGCGCACGGCGGCGGAGAAGGCCGCGCGGTCGGGCATGACCTGATCGGAAGGCATCACCAGCAGGAGGGCTTCGGGGTCACGCGCCGCCAGGAACTGCACCGCCGCGAGAATGGCGGGTGCCGTGTTGCGCGGGCGCGGCTCGATGAGGATTGCGCCGGGATCGATGCCCGCTTCCGCCAGCTGCTCGGTGACGATAAAGCGGAAATCCGAATTGGTGATGATGACGGGCGCCATCACGTCCGGCCCGGCGATCCGCTGCGCGGCGGCCTGGAACAGCGTCTCGCCGTCCCCGAGCTTGACGAACTGCTTCGGGTAGCTCTTGCGGGAGAGTGGCCAGAGCCGCGTGCCGGAGCCGCCGCACAGAAGAACGGGATAGAGATGGGGCATGATGCGCCGGTGATTTGCTACCGCTGCGATAAGTCGAATTTATCTCTAATGTCGTTATGAATAAAGGCAAGCCAAACATCATGGCTTGACCACAATCAAACGACAGGGTGCACTGCAAAAAATCCAGATCACACCACTGGCTCGATGGAGTGCGATGCCTATGCTTACCTGCTTCAAGGCCTACGACATTCGCGGTCGTCTTGGAGAAGAACTGAACGAGGACATCGCCCGCAGGATCGGGCGCGCCTTCGTCGAGGCGCTGTCGGCCCGGCGGGTCGTCATCGGCCGCGACTGCCGCGCCTCCTCCGAATCGCTGGCGGCGGCCTGCATCGAGGGCCTCACCGCCGGCGGCGTCGAGGTGCTCGACCTCGGCCTGTGCGGCACCGAGGAAATGTATTTCGCCGTGACGCATTTCGGCGCCGATGGCGGCATCGAGGTGACGGCCTCCCACAACCCCATGGACTATAACGGCATGAAGCTGGTGCGGAAGGGTTCCGCCCCGCTCGACACCGCGACCGGGCTGGCGGCGATCCGCGCGCTGGCGGAAGGGCCGGAGCTGCCGTCCGTTTCCGGCGGAACGGTGGTGCCGGCCGAGGGCGCGCGCGCGGCCTATGTCGAGCGGGTGCTGTCCTTCGTCGACCAGACGCAGCTCCGCCCGCTGACCATCCTGGTCAATGCCGGCAACGGCGCGGCCGGGCCGACCTTCGACGCCATCGCCGCGGAGCTTGCCGCGCGCGGCGCGCCGCTGACCTTCCTGCGCCTGCATCACGAGCCGGACGGCAGCTTCCCGAACGGCATTCCCAATCCGCTCCTGCCGGAGAACCAGCCGGTCACCGGGCGGGCGGTGGTCGAGGCGGGTGCCGACATGGGCGTCGCCTGGGACGGCGATTTCGACCGCTGCTTCCTGTTCGACCACAATGGCCGCTTCATTCCCGGCGAGTACATTGTGGGGCTGCTGGCCGAGGTCTTCCTCACCAAGGAGCCCGGCGCGACTATCGTCCACGATCCGCGCGTCGTGTGGAACACGCAGCACGTGGTGGCGCGCGCCGGCGGGCACGCCGTGCAGGCCCGCACCGGCCACGCCTTCCTCAAGCAGGCGCTGCGCGACACCGGCGCCATCTATGGCGGCGAGATGTCGGCGCACCATTATTTCCGCGACTTCATGGCCTGCGATTCCGGCATGATCCCGTGGCTGCTGGTGGCCGAGCTGATGGGGCGCACCGGCAAGAGCCTGTCGGAGCTGGTGTCGGACCGCATGGCGGCCTTCCCGTCCTCCGGCGAGATCAACTTCCGCATCGCCAATCCCGAGGCCGCCATCGCGCGGGTCGAGGCCGCGCTCTCCGGCCAGAATCCCGCCCGCGACGAGACCGACGGCCTGTCGCTGGCCTTCACCGACTGGCGGCTGAACCTGCGCAAGTCGAACACCGAGCCGCTGCTGCGCCTGAACGTCGAGGCCCGTTCGCAGGACGGCGGGATCGAGCGGCGGGTGGCGGACCTGACCGACCTCATCCGCGCCGAGAGCGGGGCCTGAACGCCGGTTTGATCAAGCGCCTTTATCGGGAGGACTTCTGTCGGTAGCTTGCGACCACCTAGGTGGGCACGGTTACGACGGAGTTCTCCCGTGAAAAGTGCATTGATTACGGGGATTACGGGCCAGGACGGCTCCTATCTCGCGAAGCTTCTGCTCGAGAAGGGCTACCGCGTTACCGGCGCGGTCCGGCGTAATTCCCAGACGGAAATCGCGCGCCTGCAGCGGCTCGGCATCGCCGACGACATCACCTTCGTCGATTTCGAGCTCGGCGAGATCAACAACATCACGCGGCTCATCCGCGGCACGGCGTTCGACGAGATCTACAATCTCGCGGCGCAGAGCTTCGTCGGCTCGTCCTGGGAGCAGCCGATCTACGCCGCCGACGTCAACGGGCTCGGCGTCGCCCGCCTTCTCGATTGCATCCGCACCTATACGCCGCAGACGCGCTTCTACCAGGCCTCGACCTCCGAGATGTTCGGCCTGGTGCGCGAGGTCCCGCAGAGCGAGACGACGCCCTTCCACCCGCGCTCGCCCTATGGCGTGGCGAAGGTCTACGGGCACTTCATCACGGTGAACTACCGCGAATCCTTCGGGCTGCACGCCTCGTCGGGCATCCTGTTCAACCATGAAAGCCCGCTGCGGGGGCCGGAATTCGTCACCCGCAAGATCACCCTCGCCCTCGCCCGCTTCGCGCGCGGCGAGCACGTGCCGGTGGATCTCGGCAATCTCAACGCGCAGCGCGACTGGGGCTTCGCCGGCGACTATGTCGAGGGCATGTGGCGCATGCTCCAGCAGGACAAGGCCGACGACTACGTGCTCGCCACCGGCGTCACCACCACGATCCGCGACTTCGTGCGCTTCGCCGCCGAGGCGCTGGATCTCGACCTCGAATGGTCCGGCGAGGAGATGACGGAGATGGCCGTCGACCGCAGGAGCGGCAAGGTGGCGGTGCGGGTGAACCCGAAATTCCACCGTCCCGCCGAGGTCGATCTGCTGCTCGGCGATTCCAGCAAGGCGCGCGGCACGCTCGGCTGGCAGCCGAAGGTGACCGTCCGCGAGCTCGCGGCGATGATGGCGCGGGCCGATTACGACGGCTGGCAGGGCTGACGGGGAACGGGCTGGGGCGGACGATTTCCCGTCTCAGCCCATGGCCGGCGCCGGCGTGCCGGAAAGCTCGGCCTCCTCCTCCGCCAGCGCCGCGCGCTGCCGGCGCGCGGCGGCAGCATCGGCCCGCCGCTTGTAGACCTCGTAGGCGATGGCGCCGAGGATCGTCGCGGCGACGATGATGACGGCGAGCGCCGAGATCGCCGGCGTCGAGCCCTGCCGCACGCGCCCGGCCAGCACCGTGGTCAGCGTCTTGTCCGAGAGGATGGAGAAGGTCGTGGTGTTGTAGTTCTCGAAGGAGGACAGGAACGCCAGCACCGCCGCCGAGGCCAGCGCAGGCTTAAGGAAGGGCAGCAGGATATGGCGGAAGACCTGCGGATAAGTGGCGCCGAGATCGAGCGCCGCCTCCTCCTGCGCGCGGTCGAAGCGCTGGAGGCGGGCGAGGATGATCAGCATGCAATAGGCGGAGATGAAGCTCGCCTGTCCCAGGACGGTGAGCACCACGCCGTCATAGAGGAAGCGCGTGCCGGTCTGCCCGGTGAACTGGCGCCAGAACACCACGGTGGAGATGCCGATGATGATGCCCGGCGTGAGCACCGGTGAGACCACGACGAGATAATAGGCCGAGCGCACCCGCGCCTGTATCTGCGTCATCACGATGGCGCCGGCGAGCCCGATGGGCACGGAGATGGCGACCACCAGCAGGCCGATCCAGATGCTCATGCGCAGGCCGGTCATCATGTCCTGGTCGGCGAACAGCATGGCGAACCAGTCCAGCGTCACGCCCTCGATCGGCCAGACCTGCGGGTATTGCGGGGTGTTGAAGGCGGAGACGCCCATCACCGCCAGCGGGCCGAGCAGGTACAGGAAGAAGACCACGATATAGACCGCGAACAGGACGCGCTGGAACGGGTCGGCTTTCATCGCGTGATCTCCGTCATCGCGTCATTTCCATCATCGCGTGATCTCTCCGAGGCTGAGACGGAACGCCTTGAGCACCAGCAGCACGAAGACGATGCAGGTGACGAGCAGGATGAAGGCGTAGGCCGCGCCCTGCGGCCAGTTGAAGGCCTGGTAGAAGCGGTCATAGACGATGGGCGTGAACCACAGCGTGCGCGGCCCGCCCAGCACCAGCGGCGCGGCCAGCGCGCCGGCGGTGAGCATGAACACCAGCGTGCAGCCCGAGGCGATGCCCGGCTTGGCGTGCGGCATGACGATGAAGGCGTGGATGTGCCACCACGGCGCCCCGAGGTCCCGCGCCGCTTCGACCTGATTCTTGTCGAGGCTTTCGATGGCGTTGTAGAGCGGGAAGATCATCATCAGCAGGTAGGCGTAGCTGAGGCCCATATAGAGGCCGATATCGGCGCCGAGGAAATCGACGGGCTCGCTCGTCAGCCCCACCCCCATCAGCATCTGGTTGATGATGCCGCCCGAGGAGAGCAGCACGCGGAAGGCGAAGGCGCGCAGGATCTCGTTCACCCAGTAGGGCAGGATGAGCAGCAGCAGCAGGATGCGCAGCCGTGCCGCCGTTGCCGACTGCGCCATGTGGAAGGCGAGCGGGTAGCAGATGGCGAAATTGAGCACGGTGATGGCGATGCTCACCCCGATGGTGAGCAGGAAGGCCTTGATGTGCAGCCAGTTCCACGCGTCGGTCGAGGTGGTCGAGCCGAACAGGAAATAGCGGTAGTTCTCCAGCGTGTAGACGTCCTTCGGCCCGCCCATCTGCGCCGGCGGCAGCTTCGGGCGGAACGACATGTCCACCATGGCGAGCTGCGGCAGCAGGATGATGAAGAAGGCCCAGAAGCCGACCGCGATGATGAGGTAGAGGCCGACGCCGAGCCCGTTGCGCTGGAAGAAGCCCGGCCCGGTGGCGGTGCCGGTGCGCCGCTCATGGGCGGCGAGCGCGAAGAAGGCGAGCGCGACGGCGAGGGGCAGGCCGAGGACGAAGGCGAGGCTGCCGCTCATCTCAGTGCCTCCCGGGATGCGCGAGCAGCAGCCCGTCCTCGGGCCGGAAGCCGACATTCAGCCTCTCGCCCGCCACCGGCAGCGCGACGCCGGTGCTGGCGCCGATGCTCGCCGTCACCTTCTGGCCGGTCCGTGCCCGGAGCGTGACGTGGGTGACGCTGCCTTCATAGGCGACGTCCAGCGTCTCACCCTCGAAGCCGCCGGTCGAACCGCTGTCGTGCAGTGTCAGCGCTTCCGGACGGACGAACAGCAGCGCTTCCTCGCCGACCGCGAGGCCGACGGGATTGCGGCCCCTGAGCGTGCCGAGCGGCGTGTCCAGCGTCGCCAGCCCCTCCTCCGCGGCGGTGATGCGCCCGCGGATCCGGTTGTTCTCGCCCACGAAGGAGGCGACGAACGGCGTGCGCGGCTCAGCATAGACGGCCCGCCCGTCGCCCACCTGTTCGATCACCCCAGCATTCATCACCGCGATGCGGTCGGACATGGTGAGCGCTTCGCCCTGGTCGTGGGTGATGTAGATGAAGGTGATGCCGACGCGCTTCTGGATGGCGCGCAGCTCGGTGCGCATGTGCTGGCGCAGCTTGAGGTCGAGCGCCGAGAGCGGCTCGTCCAGAAGCAATACCGACGGCTCGACGGCGAGCGCGCGGGCGATGGCGACGCGCTGCTTCTGGCCGCCGGAGAGTTCGGAGACCTTCTTGTGCCCGTGCTCGGCGAGCGCGACCTGGATGAGCAGGTTCTTCACCTTCTCGTCGCGCTCGTGCCTGGGCACGCCGCGCACCCGCAGCCCGTAGCCGATGTTCTCGGCCACCGTCATCATCGGGAACAGCGCGAGGTTCTGGAAGATCAGGGCGGTGGGCCGCTTGTTGGGGCCGATGCCCTTCATGTCCTGCCCGGCGATCTTCACCCGCCCGCGCGTGGGCTCGATGAAGCCGGAGATGGTGCGCAGGAGCGTGGTCTTGCCGCAGCCGGACGGCCCGAGGAAGGAGAAGAACTCGCCCGGTTCGATGGTGAGGTTGGCGTCCTTCACCGCGACGAACTCGCCGAAGGTGATGTTGACGCCCTCAAGCTCGACGGCTGCGGCCATGCGGTTTCCTCAATACCGGGGAACAGGCGAGCGGGCGGCGTTCCGTCCGCTCGATGGTCGCGTATTAAGCCGGCAAAATAATCACGCCGCCTTGAACTTCTCGGCGTACTGGGTGCGCAGCTCGGCGTACCACGACGGCTCCGGCGGGCGGTTCCAGAGGTTGTCGAGCGCGTTGCCGGGATAGGCTTCGGCGAAGTTCTTCTTGGCGACCTCGGAGAGGAAGGCGTCCGCGCCCTTCACCACCGGGTTGTAGCCCGAGCCGTTGGCGACCATCGCCGAGATCTCCGGCGTGTGGATGAAGTTGATGAACTCGTAGGCCTGCGCCGTATTCTTCGCCGCCTTGAGCAGCGACCAGCCGTCGATCCAGGCCACCGCGCCTTCCTGCGGCGCCATGTAGGCGACGGGCTTGCCGTCCTTCTTCAGCGACAGCGGCGGGCCGTCCCAGGTCTGGCCGATGACGCAGCCATTCTCCATGAAGCCGGACTTGGTGTTGTCCGCCGAATCCCAGAACTGCTTGACCTGTCCCTTGTTGGCGATGGCGAATTCGAGGATCGGGTCGTAGATCTTCTTCATCGTCGCCTCGTCCTTGAAGGCGTCGAGCATGCGGTTGGACGGCAGCTTGCCGGTCTTGTCCCACCACAGGCCGATGCCGAGCAGCAGCGAATGCGGGCGGCCCTGCATCTTGCCCTTGAACTCCGGCGCCCACAGCGTGCCGTAGGAGAGCTTGTCGTAGGTCAGGCCGGGCGCGAGGTCGGTGCGCCAGGCGATGGCCTCCGAGCCCCAGCAATGCGGCACGTGGTAGAGCCCGCCGTCCCAGGTCCACACGCTGGTGGAGCCTTCCAGCATCGCCGGCAGCACGTTGTCGAGCTTCAGCTTCGCCGTGTCGTAGGGCGCGAGCACGCCGAGCTCCTGGAATTGCGGGGCGCGGTCGCGGGTGGGGGCGCACAGGTCGAAGCCCTCGCCCTCGGTCGCCTGCAGCTTGTTGATCTGCTCCTCGTTCTGCGAGAACGGGGTGGAATTGACCTTGATGCCGGTCTTCTTGGTGAATTCGGGGATCACCGGCTCGGGCAGCTCGTCCGCCCAGTTGAGGATGTTCAGTTCGCCCGAGGAGGAGAAGGCGTCGCGCACCAGATAGGGGCCGGCGGCGGCCATGGTGCCCGCAGCGAGGGCGCCCTTGAACAGAACCCGTCGGGTGAAGGTGCGGGCGGCGAGCAGGGTTTCGATCGACGAGTTCGGAGCGTCTGGCTTCTTCGTCACGGCTGTCCCCTCGTGAATGCCGCCCCGGTGGCTTGGGATCTGCGGGCGGTCGGATCGGGGGGAAATCGAGCAGGAAGCATGCCAGCGCCGCCGCCGCGCTGCTGCGTTGCACAAAGGCGACGGATCGCTTGGACCGAGGCGACAGGGCGGCCCGGCTCCAGGCGCGGAAAGGGTTCGCGCGCCGTCCTCTGGCGCCGTTTTGATCACGCTGCATCGCGGCGATGCACGCGGATCGGGCGCGGTTCGCTCTCCCACGAAAGCCGCCGGCTTTCATTCGCGCCTCGGCAGCCCCGGCCGCCCCTGCTCAGCCGAGCGCGGCGACGATCTCCCCGGCGAGGCGGTGCAGCTCGTCGCGGTGGCCGGTGCGGCCGGCGGGTGCGCCGGCGTCGGAAGTCATGACCAGCGACATCCCCCGCGCCGGCACCACATACAGCATCTGCCCGCCATAGCCCCAGCCGTAATGCGTCGTCACCCCGGCGATGTCGCGGGTGAACCAGCCATAGCCGTAGCCGTCGCCGGTGAAGCGCGAGCGGGTGCGCACCTGCCAGCATTGCGCGATCCACTCCTGCGGGATCACCTGGCGGCCGGCGCGGTTGCGCCCGCCATTGCGGGTGCATTCGGCGAAGGCGAGCAGCGAGGCGGGCGTCATCGCCATCTGGTTGCCGCCGAAATAGAGGCCCTGCGGGTCGCGCTCCCAGCTGGCGATGGAAAAGCCCTCGATCGGCCCCAGCCAGTCCCGCGCCAGCGCCAGTGTCGAGCGCCCGGAGGCGCGGGTGAGGATGGCGGAGACGAGATGGCTGGAGCCTGTGGAATAGAGCATCTGCCCGCCCGGCGCGTCGACGAAGGGCCGGTCGAGCGCCGCCCGCACCCAGTTGCGGCTGGCGATCCACGCGCCGTAATGCGGCCCGGAGGTCCGCTCCAGCCCCGCCTGCATGGAGAGCAGGTGGCCGAGCGTGATCGCGTGGAGGCGCGGGTCGGGATCATCCGGCAGGTCGGCCTCCAGCAGCGGGGCGATCTTCTGGTCCGTCCCCTCCAGCACGCCCCTGTCGATGGCGATGCCCGCCAGCATGGCGAGGATGCTCTTGGAGGCCGACTTGATGTTGGCCGGGCGCTCCGGCGAGGCCCCGCGATAGCTCCGCGCGATGAGCCGGCGCCCGTCCTTCATGACGAGCACGGTGCGCAGCGGTTCGAGCGCGGCGGCGCGGTCGAGGATGGGGGCGAGGGCCTCCGCCGGGGCGGCTCGGGCTTCGGGTGCGGAGGGGATCTCAGGCGTCGCGCCTTGAGCGCGTGCGAGGCGTGGGGTCAGCAGCAGGAGCGGGGCGGCAAGCAGGGAGCGGCGGTGCATGAAGAGGAGGATAGGGAAGGACGGCAGGAGGTGGGGTCACGATGGGGGGAGTCCGTTTTCGTCCCGGAGAGATAATTCGAAATTCAACTCAACCCCTACTTGCGCACGCATTCCGAGTGATTACCTGACGAGATGCTTGGATTAGAAGGAGTGGGTATATGGCGAAGTCGACAGAAAGAGAGATTGCCCTCGGCGTTTGTAAGTACCTTTCGACTCTTCCTGATGGCGTGGCTACGTTGCGCTCAATTCGGCGAAATCTTCCTATCTTCATCCCTCTTTCGGCTGAAGATCGAGCTCCGTCTTCAACCCGAAAAGGTGAAGAGATGTGGGAGCAACAAGTTCGAAACATTATATCCCACAGAAAATCTCAAGGAAATTTCATTCACGACGGATATTTAGATAGGATGCCTTATCGTCTTTCTCTCACTGAATCTGGACGAGCCATAATTTAACTTGTCAGATGCGCATTTTTTTGTACCCCGGCTTGAACCAGCGGAGTTCGGTGCCTCGCGGAGCGTCTTTGTCCCATACAAACCACGCATAGGCAGTTGTACCCGAACCTTTCTGTACGGCCCCGGCGGGATAAAATGTGATGCGTTCGCTGAATACCCAGACGCGGCTGGGGGGGCTCTTATCGAAAATTGTGTTGGCGCGATTTGCGCCCTCTAAGAATGCCAATCTCAGAAGTAACGCAAACTTCTTACGTGAATTTCTGAGTCCAGAGCGGACGAACCCTTCTGCACTATTATAAGGAGGATTTGTTATGATGTTATCAGAAATCTTGGGCGTGGAAAGGAAGTCAATACCGGTCTCCCCATAACCACGCTTGTATAAGTCAGAACTAAAAACGTTGTTCGCGCCCTGTGCTTTCTCAAGTACGCGGGACATGGCGCCATTGCCGCACGCACATTCCCAAATATTTCCATCGAAACGCTCGTTGTCGACCAGTGCGAACGTTGCCCAAGGGGGCGTCGGAAAAAAGTCGGGACCATCGAGATCAGCGAATCTCTTAAGCGTCGGTTTATAGCCGCCACTGAGATTATAGGTCGCGTCCATGATTCGCCTCCTGTTGAAAGAATAGGTGAATCATATAGTTAATGCCGCATTAAGAAGTATCGAAGCACCTCTCATTACCTACCCCCCACCCGCGATCACCAGATCGTCCCGGTGCACCATCGCCGTCCGCCCCTCGAAGCCGATGAGTTCGGCGATCTCGTCGGATGAGCGGCCCTTGATCTTCTCCGCGTAGTCGTGGTCGTAGGCCACCAGCCCGCGGCCGATCTCGGCGCCGTCGGGCCCGCGCAGCACCACGGCGTCGCCGCGCTGGAAATCGCCTTCCACCCGCTTCACCCCTGCCGGCAGCAGCGAGGAGCCACGGCGCAGCGCGGCGACCGCGCCGGCGTCGAGATGCAGCACGCCGCGCGGCTCCAGCGCCCCGGCGATCCAGCGCTTGCGCGAGGCCACCGGGTTGGCCGGGGCGAGGAACCAGGTGCAGCGGGCTCCCGTCTCGACGGCGCGGATCGGGTTCTTCACCTTGCCGGAGGCGATCACCATGTGCGCGCCCGCCGTGGTGGCGATCTTGGCGGCCTCGATCTTGGTCTTCATGCCGCCGCGCGACAGCTCCGTGCCGGCGCCGCCGGCCATCGCCTCGATCTCCGCCGTGATGCGCGGCACCACGGGGATGAAGTCGGCCGAGGGGTCGTCGTTCGGCGGGGCGGTGTAGAGCCCGTCAATGTCGGAGAGCAGCACGAGCAGGTCCGCGCTGGTCATGCCGGCGACGCGGGCGGCGAGCCGGTCATTGTCGCCGTAGCGGATTTCCGAGGTCGCCACCGTGTCGTTCTCGTTGATGACGGGAACGACCTTCAGCTCCAGCAGCTTGGCGATGGTGGAGCGGGCGTTGAGGTAGCGCCGGCGCTCCTCGGTGTCGCCGAGCGTGATGAGGATCTGCCCGGCGGTGACGCCCTCATGCGCCAGCGCCTCCGACCAGGCACGGCCGAGGGCGATCTGCCCCACGGCGGCGGCGGCCTGGCTTTCCTCCAGCTTCAGCGGCCGCTTCGGCAGCTTCAGCACGTTGCGCCCCAGCGCGATGGCGCCGGAGGAGACCACCAGCACCTGCTTGCCCTCGCGGTGCAGGTTCGCCACGTCCTCGGCCAGCGCCGCCAGCCACGCATGGCGCAGCGCCCCGCGCGTGGAATCCACCAGCAGCGCCGAGCCGACCTTCACCACGATGCGGCGGAAGGAGGAAAGCTGCGGCGCCGGCGCGCCGGCGGCATCGGCGGCGGCGTGCAGGGCGGCTTCGAGCGGCGAGGCGGGGCGGTTCATCGGGCGGCGGCTTCGGGTTGCGGAAGGGGAGAGGGCCATGGGGCGCTGGCGCGCTTCATACGCCGATTTGCCGCCGCGTGCGCGGGAATTTCACGCAGCAGAGCTGGCGGAGCATCGTGCCGCCTTCGGGCGATACGCCCGGCGCAAGGCCGTGGATGCGGGCGCGCGTCGCGGCCGGGATGTGAAGCAAAGCTCCGTCATGCCCGGGCCCGGCCCGGGCATCCACGCCTTCGCCTGTGCCGGGAGCCGTTCAGCCAGTTCCCTCACCCCGACCCTCTCCCCCACGGGGAGAGGGAGCAGGCGGCCGCTATCCCCGCCGGGGCGTCCACCGTTCGGCGCCGGGAAGAACAGGCTCCCTTGCGACGCGACCTCACGGCCGCCAGGGTTCGGCGACTTCCTTCGCGACTTCCTCGGCGCGGCCCTCGTCGATGATCGCCATCAGCGCGCGCAGCGCCTCGCGCACGCCCTCGCCCGACTGGGCGGAAAGCGCCAGCGGCTTCTTCTTCGCCGCGCGCTGCAGCCGGGCGAGCTGGGTCTTCAGCGTCTCCTCGTCGAGCGAATCGATCTTCGACAGCGCGACGATCTCGGGCTTCTCGGCCAGCTCGTGGCCATAGGCCTCCAGCTCGGCGCGCACGGTCTTGTAGGTCTGGCCGGCATGCTCGCTGGTGCCGTCGACGAGGTGCAGCAGCACGCGGCAGCGCTCGATATGGGCGAGGAAGCGGTCGCCCAGCCCCACGCCCTCATGCGCGCCCTCGATGAGGCCGGGAATGTCCGCCAGCACGAATTCGCGCCCGTCCACCTTCACCACGCCGAGCCCAGGATGCAGCGTGGTGAAGGGGTAGTCGGCGACCTTCGGCTTGGCGGCCGTGGTGGCGGCGAGGAAGGTGGACTTGCCGGCGTTCGGCAGCCCGACGAGGCCGGCATCGGCGATCAGCTTCAGCCGCAGCCAGATCCAGCGCTCCTCGCCCGGCAGGCCGGGGTTGGCGCGGCGCGGGGCCTGGTTGGTCGAGGTCTTGAAATGCGCGTTGCCGAAGCCGCCATTGCCGCCCGAGAGCAGCCGGACCTTCTGGCCGACCTCGGTGAGGTCGGCGAGCACGGTCTCGTCGTCCTCGTCCAGCACCTCGGTGCCGGCCGGCACCCTCAGCACCACGTCGTCGCCCTTGGCGCCGGAGCGGTTGGCACCCATGCCGAAGCCGCCCTTCTTGGCCTTGAAGTGCTGCTGGTAGCGGTAGTCGATGAGCGTGTTGAGGCCGTCGACGCACTCGATCCACACATCGCCGCCGCGCCCGCCGTCGCCGCCGTCCGGCCCGCCGAACTCGATGAACTTCTCGCGCCGGAACGAGAGGCAGCCCGCCCCCCCGTCACCGGAGCGGACATAGATCTTGGCCTGGTCGAGGAATTTCATCGGTCGGACGCTCAAGCTTGGGCCCCCGCCCGTGCGGGAGCCCGTTCAGGATAGCAAAATCACCGGCACAAGATCACCGATCAGTGCCGGGTGGTGTCGATGTCGTGCCGGCGCGGCGGCTGGGTGGCGCCCCAGGCCCGCAGCGAGGTCCACAGGCGGCGCTCCAGCCGGAAGCGGTCGACCGGCACCGAGGCGCCGATGGCCCGGACCCGGGCGAGCCCGACGCCGGTCCACTGGAAGCCGCACTTCTCCAGCACCCGGCGCGAGGCCGGATTGACGACGCGGGCAGAGGCGATGAGCGCCTCGAGCTTGCGGTCGCCGAAGGCGTGGTCGACCAGCGCCCGCGTCGCCTCGGTGGCGATGCCGTGGTCCCAGTAGGGCTCGCCGAGCCAGTAGCCGATCTCCGGCGCATCCTCGTCGCGGCGCACGAAGCCGCACATGCCGACGGGAATGGGCGGGCCGAAGCTCGATTCCCCCTCGCCGCGCAGCGTGGCGTCGTTCTTGAGGAAGATGGCGAAGGTCGCCGCCTGCGGGCCGCCCGGCAGGTTGGCGACGAAGGCCGCCGCGTCCGCCATGCCGTAGGGATGGGGAATGTTCGCCGTCATCTCGGCGACCTTGCGGTTGTCGGCGAGCTCGGCGATCCACGTCATGTCCTCGATCCGCGGCACGCGCAGGATGAGGCGGCCGGTTTCGAGGACGGCGATACTGCTCTCGGCAAGAGCGGACCCGGGGGGCGCTTCGACGATGGTCATGGAGGGTCTCCTGGGGGCCTGAACGACGAAGGGGAGGCGGTTTCCTCGCCTCCCCTGTCGGGTACCCGGGACGCCCTCAAGGGCATTCCAGAAATCCTACCGGTCGGGCGAGACCGGCGGGATTTCAAGAAATCTCACCGGCTTATTCGGCGGCCTCGGCGGCCGGGACGACGGATACGTAGGTTCGGGAGTTGGCTTTCGTGCGGAACTCGACTCGGCCGTCGGTAAGCGCAAAGAGGGTATGGTCCTTGCCCATGCCGACATTGACGCCGGGATGCCACTGCGTCCCGCGCTGACGAACGATAATGTTGCCGGCCACGACCTTCTCGCTGCCGAACTTCTTCACGCCCAGACGACGGCCGTCCGAGTCGCGACCGTTGCGGGAGGAACCGCCTGCTTTCTTGTGAGCCATGGTGCTCTCCTGTTCTTACCTGCTGGCGGTCTCAGGCGCCGGCGATCGAGGTCACGCGGACGACGGTGAAGTCCTGGCGGTGACCGATCTTGCGACGCGAATTCTGACGACGGCGCTTCTTGAACGCGATGACCTTGTCGCCGCGGGTGTGCTTGACCACCTCGACGGTGACGGAGGCGCCGTCCACGAGCGGGGCGCCGACCTTCGGGTTGTCGCCGCCCAGCATGAGCACCGGGAGGGTCACGGACGACCCGGCCTCGGCCTCGATCTTGCCGACGGTGACGACTTGATCGGGAGCAACGCGATACTGCTTGCCACCCGTCTTGATGACCGCGAACATGTTCTGTCCTTTCGTTCGAGCCCGGTCTCTGGCCTCGCGCCATGCGCTCGGCTCGGACCGGCTTCTTTCGGTCGGTTGGGTTTGATCGCCGCGCGACGGAGGCAGGGCACCCATCACGCAGCGCCCGGCTCATAGCGGCCGGTGGGGTCGGTGTCAAGAAAAAGCCCGGCAAAGCGTGATTTCCGGCGGGTTCCCGCCGTCCGGCCCCGTGGCGTCGGGTCGCTTTCCTCCCCGTCACCCCTGCCGCGCGCTTCCAGCGGGCTGGGCGGAACGGGCGGGGAGAATGTGGCCGGGCGCGCGGCTCGGTACTTGTGCGGGCGGCGGACCTCGGCTATTGAGCCCCCGCTCCACGGCGCGGACGGACTTCCGCGCCTCGTGCGCGGAGAGGTGCCGGAGTGGTCGATCGGGGCGGTCTCGAAAACCGTTGTGCGTGCAAGCGTACCGTGGGTTCGAATCCCACCCTCTCCGCCAGCCATTCACGTAATTGATATCACTGAATATTCAGCCTCTGGCGCGTTGCGAGAGCCGCCGGAAAGCGCGGCACGTTTCCGGTTCATGGTTGTCTCCATGGCGCCGGACCTGACTCGGAAAAGGGCCGCCGAGGTAAGGCCCTTGGGGATATTCTCTCGCGTGCGGCGATGCAGTCCGGTTTCGCGAGAAATGAGCGCACCACCGGTTTGAACCGCGAACTTGCCGGGCAGGATTGCCGGAATACCAATCGGCGTCCGGTATGGGATGTCGTCTTGGTTTTGCGCTCGACGCGCTGCTCGGCGCAGCGGCCTCCCGGCGACGCTGGCACGGCTGTTCTGGCGCTGAGCGCCTTCCGAAGCGGGCATACTGGAAGTCAATCGACCGAACCCAACCTGCCTTCGCCGCGCTCGGCACGAAGCTGAGGGAGATTGGGCAGCCCCGAGATGGCACGACGCGGCGCCCGGACATGGCGTGAGCGTGATGGACGTCGTCTACCGCAACCCGGATTGCCGCCAAGCGGATCAGGCGTCGCAAAGATGAAGGCCCGCTTTGTGGCGTTCTCGCCGAAGTCCGGTTCCAGCGCGTTGCAGCCGGACGGCGTGAACTGGCTGGAAGACTGGCGACAGATTACCGATCATCCGGGGCCATGGCGCTTGTCGAATGCAAGCGATTCCAGGCCATTTCCGACGGTCCCGTCGCTGTCCCGCCATTCATCCCCGAACGCGCCGGCGATATTCTCCTGGGGTAACACCGACGCATTGGCGGAAAACCGTCGTCAGATGAGCCTGGCTTGAGAAGCCGCAAGCTAGCGCTATGTCCACGAGCTTTTCGTCGTTCCGGCGCAGCAGCGCACGAGCGCGTTCGATGCGCCGCACCAGCACGTAGGAATAGGGCGAGATGCCGACCGTTTCCTGGAAGCGCCGAGCAAAATGATACACGCTCATCCCGGCGACAGCGGCGAGTGACGACAGCCGCAGATCCTGGTCGATGCCATCCTCGATGTAATCGACGACGCGGGCGATTCCCCTGGCGGGGAGCTTGCCGAACGGTCCGTGCCCGTTTCGCTCGCCGTGGCTCGACAGCCGCCGGAGGAATGTTTCGGCGAGGATCAACGCCCAACTGTCGAGAAGGAGGTTGGTCGGCTCGCTCGCGGAGGCTCTATGCCGAATGCGATCCAGCCGACGGCATAGCTGGGCGCCCGGTACGTCGGCGGGCATCCGCAGATGATCGTGGGTGAGCTCCCTTCCGAACAGCGAAGCGCAAACCATGCCCTCAGATCGAAAGGAAGATGGAACTGCACGAAGCTTACCGGCTGCTCGAAGCGCCATTGCGCGCCCTCGAACGGCAGCATGGATACCAGCCCCGACGGCGCGGCATCGCGCCAGGCCGTTGCCGGGCTCGTTCGCAGTGAAGCACTGACGAATGTCGGGTCGCCCTCCTGCGGAGAATCCTCGATGGTCGAGAACCAGTAGCTCATCTTGAGCGACGTCGCCGTCGCGGCACCGATCGTGCGTACCGGCGCAATCAGATGGTCTCTCCAGTAACGCGGCACGTGCGGGGAATAACTCGCCCTCCAGGACGCGAAGCCGGCGCCTCCGTCATCGCCCCTCTTGCCGTCGATCTCCTTCCAGGCGTCTTCGAATTTCAACGCCCGTGCTCCAGGCTGCCGTGACGCATTTTGGCCGCCCGAAATTACACCATCGGCGGCCTGCCAGGAAGCCGAGCCAGGACGGCCCCCATCCCATGCGACGAGCCGCCGACGCGCTCCGCTGGAAGGTCGGCGAGATCGGGAAAATCCGATCGCCATCGAAGCGTTGGCGCGGCAAAGAGCAAGATTCTGTAAGACGCGCCAGCCGCGGTACCATAGGTGTCCGAGGTGGAACTTTGCCTGTTCAGCGCCGAGGAATGGCGGCGCGATGCAGCGGCGAGAGCGCCCGGCCACTGTCGAGAGCAACGGAGCACCTTGGGCAAGTTCCGGGAGAGGGATGATGGAAAGCCAGGGACAGGTTTCAGGGGGCCTCGACCGCCGGGACGCGCTGAAAACCGCGGGTACGGCGCTGGCCTCGGCCACAGGAATGACGGCGCCGTCCGCGGCGCAGGGGCAGGAGGCAGGATCGCTCAAGTCCGGCGAGCGACCGATCGGCCAGCGGCTGCGAGGCGTTCAACATTTCGGCCTCACGGTCCAGAACATGGAGCGAGCCTTCACCTTCTACACGGAGGTGCTGGGTGGAACCGAGGTGATGCGCGATGGCGATTTCCAAGGCGAACGGATCCACAACACGCTTCTGACCGGCCCGGAAATCGAAGCTCGCGCACGCGGCGTCAACCCACGCACGATGGGTATTCCCGACCTGCGCGGCGGCGCGCAGCGGCTTGATGTACGCTTCATCCAGTTCGACAATGTCGTGATCGAACTCCTGCAGTATCGCGATGCCGACCAGCCGATGGGCGGAGCACGGGCATTCGCCGAGCCGCTCGATCACATGAGCCCG
Source organism: Starkeya nomas (assembly GCF_902703545.1). NCBI lineage: Bacteria > Pseudomonadati > Pseudomonadota > Alphaproteobacteria > Hyphomicrobiales > Xanthobacteraceae > Starkeya > Starkeya nomas. Next base: position 3,985,140 of record NZ_CACSAS010000001.1, on the reverse strand, counting down.
GCATTTCCGCGAATGATGCATATCTGTTTCCACATCCGCGACGATGTCGATTTCAACCAGTTCATCGCCGACCTCGAGGCGGAATCCGGCCGGCGCGGGATGACGAATGTCCGCGCGAACCGCATCGTGACCGTGGCGAACGAGGCCGAGCGTCGCGCAACCCCGCTCGAAGCCAACTCCAACGGAATCACCGAAGGCAAGTCGGACGGATGGCGCTTGATCTACTGCACCGGCTCGGAAGGCGAGCAGCTCGAGTTCGTACAGGCACTGGGTCCGGTCAAGCAGACCTTCGACGACGCGCTCGAGGCGCGGCGCAAGATGGTGTCGGCAGCGCGCTGAGCGCAAGGAGACCGGCCATGCCCCGCAAGCTCCCATCCCGTGCAGCGCCGGCAGCATTGGTCGCGGCCGCGCTCCCTGCAGGTGCGACCGCCCGAGGGGCTGACGGCGTGCGCTATGCCGACATTCCCGCCGACGCCTATGCCGTCGTGGCCCAGCTTCGCGCCAAGCCGGGCAAGGAGGATGCCCTGCGCGCGATCACGCTACCGCTCGTGGCACAGGTACGCGCCGAGCCGAACAACCTGCTCTACTTTCTCCAGGAGAGCCGCGAGACGCCCGGACATTTCATCTTCACCGAGATTTTCGCCAGTCAGGCCGATTTCGAGGCACATAATCGAACCCCGCATGTCCGGGCTTGGTTCGCGCGCCTGCCGGACCTCGCCGATGGCGGGGTCAGCGTGATCCGCATGGGCATTCTGGAGAACACGGCTTTGGGGCGCTGACGAAAAGAGGTTCGGGGGCCTGCCAACTCCATCGGAACGCCAGCTTTCAGGCAAAGTACCGATGTCGGCTGGGGCGCTGAGCGACCTGCTCCCCGCTTTTCCAGCTCCCGCGGGCCGAAATGCGGGGTGCGCCTCATCCGCTGGGCCAGAGCGGGCTCAGTCTTCAGACGCGGGCGGCTTGTCGGCCCAGATGGGCGCCTTGAGGTTGCGCTTCACGCGGTGATTGTCGCCGGCGACGGAGTTACCGCTCGGCGAGCGGCCGACGAGATAGTTCTTTTGCCATTTCTGTTCATTGGCCAAGGGATCACCGAGGTCGATGGCTGCGCTGAACTTCGTCCGCTCGCTTGTCCAGGATTTGTATTCCCTGTTCAGTTCGGCATTTTCGGCGATGCGGTGGATCACCGGTTGCACGCTTTCGATCGTGACGGCCGGCACCAGCGTGATGAAGCAGAAGGGCTCTCCCTTCTCAAAATGCACCGTGCAGGGGCGCGTGAACTTCCAGTTCATGGTGAAGGTGAACGGCAGCCAGCCGGTTTCGACGATGCCGTCGAGCGGCTGGATCCCATCCTTGAGACGGTTGGGAGAGCCACGAACCCACATTGTCCAGTCGGGATCGGTCCTGAAGAGATAGCCGGGGTGGAAACTCAGGATTCCGTGGCCGAAGAACAGCCCGGTGTGGCGCAGATTCACGCCCGCCTCGTGCGGGCGGAGAATGACGTCCTGCTTGCCGTTCCATCCGGTCCAGGTGGCCGAGAAGCCGACGGGATTCAGCACCTCCCACCCGGAAGCGTTGGCAATGGAGAGGGGCGTGCAGCGGTAAGCGAAATGCTGGTTGGTCGCGTCCATCCAGTCCCGATCCGCGGCGGCCGCCACCAGCTGCGGCGAAGGATCGTGCAACGCATAGCACTCGAGTTTTGGTCCCGTCATGGTCAGCCTTCGCAATCAAATCGGGCGTCGAGCAGCCCGTCGCCCGACCGAGACGGGCTGCTCGTATTGTGCTGCCACGCCAGCGGCTGCATTCGATTTCGGCCGCTGGCATCAGGAGCTTCAGGGACCGGGAGGTCCGGGAGGGCCGGGGGGACCGGACGGGCCAGGACTGCCCGGGACGCCGGGGGACCCTTCCGGACCGGGCGTACCGGGCTCGCCGCTCGAACCGGGTGTACCGGGGAGACCGTCCGAACCGGGGGTCCCGGGAAGACCATCCTTGCCGGGCGCACCGGGGGCGCCGGGATCACCGTTCGAACCGGGTGCACCGGGAAGACCGTCCTTGCCGGGCGTGCCGGGGGTACCGTCCGAACCGGGGGTCCCGGGAAGACCATCCTTGCCGGGCGTACCGGGAGTGCCGTCCGAACCGGGCGCACCGGCAGCGCCGGGCGTTCCAGGTGTTCCAGGCGTTCCAGGCGTTCCAGGATTGCCCGGCGCTCCCGGCACACCGGGCAGACCGACGACAGCCGCCTTCCGTGCCTTCGGCAGATCGCCGACGTCGAAGCCGAGATAGCTCGGCATCAGATCGCCGCGATCCCGCTGCTTGAGCGAGCGTCCACCGGGCTGGCTGGGAGCCTTGGCCGGGATGTAACCGTGTTCCTTCGAGAAGTAGCCACCGGTGCTTGTCGAAGGCGCCGGCGTGCTGCCCGAGCCGAAATAGACCCGGATGCCCGCCAGAACCGTGAAGTCGTCGCCCGAGTAATGATCGCCGTAATAGCCGTAATCCGGGCGCTCGGTGCTATACGACGCGTCGAGGAACAGTGACGCCGCCGTTCCCCCTCCAAAATCGGCCAGGTATTCAAGGCCGCCGACAAGCTGATTCGCGCCATTCGTATAGCGATGGCCGATGCTCAGCTTGAAGTCGTCTGTCGCGTACCAGGCCAGCCGGATGTCGTCGAAGAAGCGCGCTTCGCTCTGGCCATAATAGCCAAAGGCATCCCCGCTCCCGAAATTATTCCACTCGACGCCGACGATACCCTGCAGGGTGAATTGTCCGAGATAGAGCTGACCTTCAAGGCCGCCCTTGAAATCGTACATTCCGGAATTGGCAAAGCCGTTGGAGTCGAAGCCCCAGTCTGCGGTGCCGTAGAGGTAGCTCCCGTAAAGACCGAGCGCGCCAACCTCGGGATCGCGCCAGAAAAGGTGGGCGGCCGCACCGGCAATGCCGTTTTCCTCGGCCATGCCACCCAGAGCATCGATCTGGAAGCCGTATCTGTCGCCGAGTGGGACGGCGAGTGAGCCGCCGACCTCGCCGAAGCCGGCTCCGTTGTAGCCGCCGCCCGCTTCCACGCGCACGTTTGTCGTACTGACGGCGCGTCTCGGATCAGGCGGCGGGTTGAAGCCGATCGGGCCGGAATCGATGCTTCCGGTCTGGACGCCAACCGCCGGGGCCGCGGCGAATGCCGAGTTCCTTGACTGTTGAGATTTGAGGCGCGCAATTTCGCCGTTTGCGGCTCCGAGCTTGTTTTCAAGAGCCCTCTGCTTCGTCTGAAGCTCCTGAATAAGCTTGAATAATTCCTCGTTCGACGCCGTCTGGGCGAAGACCGGGCCGGCCATTCCCAACACGCACACAATCGCCAGCGCAGAGCAACTGCGCCGCAATTCCCTTTTCAAAGGCATGGTAAGTCGCCCCTAGAGACCCTGGATGATTTTGCTTTCTACTCGACCAGGAACTTCATCGGCGGCCACCCCTACGCACCACGCTCCGCTACAGCGCAGATGGAATGACATTCCCGCTCCATCTTTATTATCATATATATTTATACTTATTTACAATGTCACTAACTGTCACTCGCTGACTGTTCTAGTCAGCCGGTTACACTATGGGTACTCTTAACTTTCCCGTTCGCAATGCCATCGGCCAGACGGGCTGCCCTCGCAGCGCCGGCCCGCCTCCACCGAGAAGGCGTAGCCGAGGCCGTCGAGATTCTTGGCGAGGGTACCCGCCAGATCGGACTTCAGGTCGCTCTCGTACCACGTCACCGAGGCCTGGCCGTCGACGTAGAAGCCGTTATTGCCGTACCAGGTCAGGGTCCCGCCGATACCGTAGCCGGTGGTGTGTCGCCCGTTCCACGGTCGACGGCATAGATGCCGGCACGGTCATTAGATACCTGCATCATTGAGTGCGGTGGAGGTGTCGCGGGCAGCCGGGCCATGGCGCCATTACAAAGCGCGCCGTCCCGATGCCGGGCGGCTGAAGAATTTATGAGGAGGCTGAGGGAGGCTTCGGAACGGCGCCGCGGCCAGACTGTTCCGAAGGCGGAAGCTGCATGGCTCGCGGGCCATGGAATTCAGGCCGGATCGGGTGGACAACCGATCCCGCGGACGGGCCCGCAACCTGAGCCCCCGGGAAGAACAGGGGCGTGGCCGACGACGAACCCGGGCCACGTGCAGCAGCCCCGCCGAGAAGACCGAAATTCTTCGCTAAATCCAGGCTTGGCAAGTAAATGGCTCCGCGCTCCACACTGGCAAGTTCGGGCATCCATCTCGCGATGTGCGCGACGCATCTCTGCCTTCGCATGCCTAGAACGCGAATTTTTCTCCCATTGTTCATGTATTTTTGTTCGATATTATTAACAATCGCAGATAATATCATATAATGACACTTGCTGACACCCGATGGATCGGCGGAAATAGTCTGCGAATCGTCCTCCACATCAAGTGGAACGGACGCTTTCTCTAGGTGAGATTTAAGGTGACGCGTCTAGTCGGTGAAGGCGAAGCCCACCCCGCGAACGGCATGCAAAGGAAGCCGCATGTTGGCTTTCTCGGCCCTTCGACGCAGGCGGCTCGCAATGGTGTCAAGGTGCGCGTAGTTAAAGTCATGGACGTCGGCGCCCAGGGCTTCGACGAGAGCGTGCCGCGCTACGGTCTCGCCGCGCTTACTGAACAGGCGCCCCAGGAAACATTGTTCCGAGGTGGTCAGGCGGAGACGATGGCCGATGCCGTCGGTGAGCACCCAGCCACCTTCCACCAGCGCCCATCGGGGCGTTGGGGGCGGCAAAGGGGCGCGGTGCCTGCCGAGGCGCTCGTTGAGCGCGACCACGGTGGCGGCAAGCTCCCGAACATCGATGGGTTTGACCAGATAAGCGTCCGCTCCCTTCTCGAGGCCATTCACCCGGTCGTCTATGGAGCTTCGGGCCGTCGCCATGACGATCCCGACCGATTGCGAAGCCCGCAAATGGGCCGCGATGGACAGGCCATCCTCGCCGTCCAGACCGATGTCGAGAATGACGATGTCGGAGGGCTTGGCGGCGTAGGCCCGGTAGAGGGCCGCAGCGCTGTGAAAGCCGTGCACGTCCAGGCCCAGCCTGGATAGGCCAAAAACCATTTCCTCGCGAAAATCCCCGTCGTCATCGACAAGATAAACGAGGGGGGAGATCGCGTTACCGCCCTGTTCGGACACTTCATCGATCATCAACGGCATCCTCCAGTGCAGCGCTTCCAAGGTATTCGATTACATCTAATCATTGCGCTGTCCATCCTGTTTGGATGTCTGACGACACAAACGTCACGGGCACTGACGCTGGATCCGGCGGACGGCGTCGATGCTCCGGTTTCACTCAGTGGCCACCTCGCCGTCCTTCACGACCCTTCCGGCGTGCTCACCCTCGAAGACATCGTCTCCGGGCGCTTGAACATCCCGTTCAAACCCGTTCCATCGATGCTCACGGAGGGCTATCGAGAGGGCGCCATCTGGGTCCGGTTTTCGCTGTCCGCCCCAGGGGCCCGCAATCGGTGGCTGCTGCAGGTAGAACGGCCCCTGATCGAACATGTCGCGCTCTATGTTCGCGACAGGGCAGGGCATTTCGTAACCTTGCCCTCTACCGATCTGTCCGGAGATGACGGCGCCCCTCGCGCCTATGCGACCCTCTTTTCAATCCCCGCCTCATCCGCCGAGACCGAATACTACATTCGATTCCAGTCGATGACCTCGATAACCACCGCATTGAAAATCTGGCAGAGGGACGGATATGCGGAATATCGACGTTCCGACAACTGGATCATGGGCATCGTGCTCGGCGCCGTCGGCGCAATGATGTTCGCGAACCTGCTCTACGCTTATCTGCTCAGGGATTCGCTGTATCTTCTCTATGCGGCGCTCCTTGTTGAATCCGTATTGATGACAATATTTCATCTCGGATATGCTGATGAGATTTTCCAGTTTCTGGAACCAAAATCTATTCATCGAGCCTGGGGCGCAATTGTCTGCCTGTATAGCATTGTCATGGTGTGGTTTCTCGCCAGACTCTTCGAGTTCCGCCGCCACTGGATCTGGGCCTGGCGTATCATTCAGGGCATTATCCTGCTCAATGTCATCGCCCTGGTATTTTCGATCGCAGGACACTATGGCGATGTGGGATTTTTCGTCTCACGATTGCAGCAACTATCCTATCTCTTCATCGCCGCGTTCGTGCTCTATCTGCTGATCGTCCTGAAGCAGCGGCAATATCTGCTGTCCGCGCTGGCGTTTGCCTGTGTGATCACCGTCAGTCTGGTGATGCAAAGCCAATATGCCGGGACCAACCTGTTCAAGATCGACACGTCCCTGGCCAGGTTCATGGCCATCGGAACCTTGATCCACCTTGTCTTGCTGAGCGCCGCCGTCGCGCAACGCGCACGATTTGCCGAGCTCAGTCTGAACGCAGAGAAGGATCGCACCATCGCCGTGTCGCAATTGGCTGAACGCCAGCTGGCCATGAAGGTACGAGAAAGGACCGCGGAACTCGCGGAAAGAAACGCCTCGCTCAACGCCGAAGTGGACCGGCGCCATCTGCTCGAACTCAAGCTCAGACAGTCTCTGGACGCAGTGAACGACGCCCTGGCTCAGCAACGGGACTTCGTGGCGTTGGTGTCGCACGAATTTCGCGGCCCTCTGGCCGTGATCTCGGCCGCTGCGGACAATCTGTCTTCCGTGGACAGTACCGACAACACCCGGCTACGCACCACCCGGATCCGCCAGACGGTCAAGAGGATGTCGTTGCTGATCGAAAACGTCCTGGCCGGCGACCGGCTCCATGGCGGACAGAAAGCTTTTCCCACGACCGACTCCGTCGATGTGAACGAGGTATTGCGCACCGTGAAAGCGGGGCTGGATGACGATGTCGCCGGACGGGTCAGCTTTATTGACGGTGGGGGCGTCACGGTGAAAGGCGACCGGAATCTGCTGGAGATCGCGGTCCAGAACCTGATCCAGAACGCCATGAAATACTCCGCCGCGCCGGGTCCCGTGACGGTACGGCTGTCGACGGATCAAGGCGTGGCTTTTGTATATGTGACGGATCAGGGCACCGGCGTGGCGCCCGGCGATCGCGAGTTCATATTCATGAAATACTATCGCGCCGTGGGCCAACCGGCGAACGGCTCCGGCCTGGGCCTCTACATTTCACGTGAGATCGCCCGCCAGCACGGCGGCGACCTCACGCTGGCCGCCAGCGACAAGAACGGTTCGACATTCTGCCTCTCGCTGCCCATCGAAGGGGCGGAGGCATTGACCACGTAACGCGCTTTCCCCGGCGATCTGCAACGCGATCGGGAGCTTGTGGCCGGACCGTGCGGGACCGTTGCCGGTGCGCAGCGTTTCGGCTGTTAACGAATTGTGCTAGAGACGCGGCGTGGAATGGCGAACGACACAGCAATGGATGGGCGGAAGATTCCCTGCGGCGGCGGTGCTCGCGCTGGCGGGGGCGTTCCTTTCCGGCCCGATCTCCGGCTCGTCGCCGGCATGGGCCGCGGCTGAATCCGGGCCGGCGCGGCCGGCTCACATCGTGCTGCTGAAATCCTCCGCCGCGACGCCCCGGAATGTCTGGCCCTCGATCGACGGGGCCATGTCGGCCGGGTTCTCCGCGCCTGCCGCCTATGATGCGACGGGTCTTGTCGCTCCTTCCTATGCGGGGTGGCTGACCGATCCGCCGCGCCGGCCCTCGCCCGGCGGGACGTTCGTCGCCCGCGCGCAGGCGACCTCCGGGATCGAGGCGATCCAGCAGAGCATCGCCGCTCCGCCCCAGGTTCCGTCACAGGTCCTGCCCTCCGGCGCCTTGAGCTCCTTCGCCCCGATCGTTTCGTCCGTCCCCCTGCCGCCGAAGCGGCTGGTCGAGAAGCGCGAGATCGTCATGGCCGCGCTGGCGCCGCTGCCGCCGAGGCGCCTCTCCGAACCGGCGCCGGTGCCGGCCGCGCTCGTGGAAGCCGCGCCGGAAGAGGCGGCGCCGTCGCGTGACGCCGCGACCGGCCAGAATGCGACCGGAGAGGACGCGATCGGCGAGGACGTCGCGGCCCCCGTGGGGAACGCGGCGGCGCCCATCGACGACGCTCCCGAGCCCGTCAGGGGCCGGCTGACCGCCGAACGCGCGCCCCCGCATATCGAAGCCCTGATCGAGCGCCACGCCCGGCGTTTCGACGTCCCCGCGCGGCTCGTGCGCCGTGTCGCCTGGCGGGAGAGCAAGTTCGATCCGAGCCAGCGCCACGGGCCCTATTGGGGATTGATGCAGATCCGCGTCGATACCGCGCGCGGGCTCGGCTTCCGGGGCGCGCCGCGCGATCTGCTCGACGCCAACACCAACATGACCTACGCGGTCGCCTATCTCGCCAACGCCTACCGGGTCGCCGGCCGTGACGAGAAGCGGGCGGTGATGCTCTATGCCAGCGGCTATTACTACGAGGCCAAGCGCAAGGGCATGCTCGGTTCGCTGATCCGTACCGCCTCCGCCGAGGAATAGGCCGCGAGCGCCTTCACGGCACCCGGCGGCTTCCGGCCATCCGAAGACAAGGTCCGGTATCCCTCAGGACGGGCCGGCGTCGCGGTTCATGCGGCGGGCCGTGCTTCCTCCGGGCGCAGCGTCAGCACGCGGACGCCGTCGCGCGTCACCGCGACGGTGTGCTCGAACTGCGCGGAGAGCTTCCCGTCGGTGGTGACGACGGTCCATCCGTCCTCCTCGGTCCGCACCGTCCGGCGCCCTTGATTGAGCATGGGTTCGATCGTGAACACCATGCCCTCGCGCAGGGCGAGGCCGGTTCCGGGCTTGCCGAAATGCAGCACATTCGGGGCTTCGTGCATCTCCCGCCCGATGCCGTGGCCGCAATAGTCGTGCACCACCGAATAGCCGTTCCGCTTCGCGTGCCGCTCGATGGCGTGACCGATGTCGCCGAGCCGCGCTCCCGGCCGCACGGCACGGATACCCTTCCACATGGCCTCGTAGGTGGCGCGCACGAGTTGCCGCGCCGCCGGCGCGACGTTGCCGATGAGGAAGGTCTTGTTGGAATCGGCGATATAGCCGTCCTTCTCGAGCGTGATGTCGAAATTGACGATGTCGCCGTCCTGCAGGATCTCGTCCTTCGACGGCACGCCGTGGCAGACGACCTCGTTCCTCGAACTGTTCAGCACGAAGCCATAGCCGTACTGGCCCTTGCTGGCGGGCCGGGCGCCGAGCCGGTCGACGATGAACGCCTCGACGAGGTCGTTGACCTGTAGCGTGGTCGATCCGGCGAGCGGCTGCCCGTCCAGATAGGCGAACACCGAGGCGAGCAGGCGCCCGGACTCGGCGAGGAGTTCGATTTCGGCCGGCGTCTTCGTCATGCCGCCGCCGTCGGGAGAGCCCGGGCGTCGACGCCCGCCTCCTTCAGCTCGCGCGCCACCAGCTCCTGGAAGGTGAGGCCGGGGTTCAGCTCGCAGAGCATGCCGATCCTGATCCAGAACGCCGCCTGGGCGTTGATCGAGCGAAAGGAGGCCCGGCTCGCCCGCCGCAGCTGCTCGTGCAGCTCATCCTCGATATTGACGATCCCCACGCGACCGCTCCTATATATTTCGTATATAGTCCATATATGCGCGCGAGCGGCGCGGCAAGAGGGCGTGCCGAAGGAACGGCGATGGCGGCCGGGCGCGCCGATAGCCGGCCACGGCCGCGTCCGCCGGAACCCGCTTCTCAGCCGAAGCGGGCTTCGTGCAGGGCCGCCGCATCCGCTCCGCCGGGAAAGTGGAGCCGGCCGGTCGTGTCGTTGACGGCGGCCCACACCGCCTCGGCGACGTCCGTCTCCTTGGTGGTCAGTGCCGGATGGGCGAAGCCGGCAAAGATCGGCGCCGCGAAATCGGCATAGGCGGCGGGGATGAGATCCTCGATGCGGACGCCGGTGTTCTGCGCGAAGCGGGTGGTCGGGCCGTATCCCGGCTCCACCAGCTTGGCGCGGATGTCGAAGTGGCCGAGCTCATGGGCGAGCGAGCCGGTGAAGCCTTCGATCGCCTGCTTGCTGGCCGTGTATGCCGCCGCCAGCGGCATGGCGGCGAGGGTGACGGTCGAGGTCACGTTCACGATGACCCCGGCCCGGCGCGCGCGCATCTGCGGGATCACCGCCTGGCACATGGCCATCACGCCGAAGGTGTTGGTGTCGAAGATCTTGCGGATATGCGCCATCGGCGTGGCCTCGAAGGCGCCGACCACGCCGATGCCGGCATTGTTGACCAGCGCGTCGATGGGCCCCGCGGCCTCGACGGCCGCCGCGATGCTCTCCGCGCGGGTCACGTCGAGCGGGAGGATTCTCAGCCTCTCCGAACGCGGCAGGACATCCGTGTCCGGCGTGCGCATGGTGGCGACGACATTCCAGCCTTCGGCCAGGAAGCGGCGGGCGGTTTCCCGGCCGTAGCCGGAAGAGGTGCCGGTGATCAGTATCGTGGGCATCGGGAGCTCCATCCGTTCTGGGGATGGGTCCCTTGTTAAGGCCGAATGACCGGACGATACATAATTCGAAGTCCAGATTAAATTTCCAACTGTCCAGAAAACGGCACGGCCCCGCTGCCGATGCGGGCGAATTTTCCCGGCGGGCAGCCCAGCCGCTTGCGGAACGCCGTGCTGAAGGCGCTGGCGGATTCGTAGCCGATCTCGTCGGCGATCCCTTCCAGCGTCTTCGTTCCCCGGATCAGCGCATCCTTGGCGAGCGCCATCCGCCAGCGGGCGAGATATTCGATCGGCCCGCAGCCGAGGACCTCGCCGAAGCGGGCGGCGAAGGCGGAGCGGGACTGTCCGGCGATCCTGGCGAGATCCGCCACCGTCCAGCCGGCCCGGACATCCGCATGCAGGGCGCGCAGGGCGCGGGCGAGGGCGGGGTCGCGCAGGCCGCTGAGAAGCCCGGCCCGGCCGTCGGCCGCCGCGATGCCGTGCCAGCGGAGCGCCTCGACGAGCAGCACTTCGAGCAGGCGCTGGAGCACCATCTCGCGGCCGGGTTCCTCGCTGGCGCATTCCTCCATGATCAGCCCGATCATGCGGCCGAGCCGGCCGGTCCGCCCGTGCGCGGCGGGGATGTGGATCAGGCGCGGCAACAGCGCCAGCAGCAGCGGCGCGTTGACCGGCTCGATGCGGAACGTGCCGCCGAGCGATTCGAAGTCCGCCGCGCCCTCCGCCTCGCCGTGCCGGACGGCCACCTCCATCGGCGCGCGCGGCACGCCCTCGACGCCCGGATGGCTGCTCAGCGTGAAGGCCGGGGTGGAGGGCAGCAGGAGGAAATCCCCCTCGCGCAGCGCCATCGGCTCCCGGCCCTCGAAGGCAATCCAGCATTCGCCCTTCAGGATGAGGGTGAAGCCGGGCGCCTCATGGGCGGCGTAGCGCACGCCCCAGCGGCCCCGTCCGGTGATCGGCTTGGAGATCGCGGTATGGGGCCGCAGCAGCGCGATGATGTCGCTCAGGGGATCCATCGGGACGATCCATAATGATCTCGGCTTCCCGATTACTAGGCCGTCCACAACGCCCTGTCGACAGCCCGCGCGCTATTGCGGCGGCACCGGGCAGCTCACATCGCCTTCCTCGCATGCGAGATAGGCCTTGAGCTGCTCGTTGCGCTGCCGCGTCAGCTCCGTCCGGCAGATGGCGAGCGTCATCGGGTAGAGGCTGCCGCCCTCCGCCGCTGAGGTGGAGAAGCCGCATTCGGCGTCGCGGAACGCCACCCAGGCGCGCTCGGCGGCGACCAGCCGCTTCCGGGTATCGGCATCGTCGCCGAGCCGCTTCTCGATCTTGCGGTAGTTCTCGTTCAGCTCCTTGTCGATGGCGGTGAGGGCCTTGCCGTAGCATTCGGTCATCGTCGACTGGGCGCTCGCATTCGCGCAGTCATCGGACGCCCGGACAGGCGACGCCGTTCCCGCGGCAAGAAGTGATATCGTGATAGCGAATGCGGATAATTTGACAGAAGCGGCGATCATCCCTGTTTTCCTTCACCTGCGGGGCCGAGACGGGCACGAAGATGCTGAGGCGAAGCATCCCGCCGGGACGATAATCGCAGCCGCCTGCTTCGTCTATTTGACCGCGCCTCGGCGCGGATCGCCCGGCCCGCCATGGCCGGCGAAGCGGCCGGCGGCCCAGTCGAGGAAGACCCGCACGCGCGGGGAGAGCTGGCGGCTGCGCGGATAGAGCAGCGAGACCGGCGCCGGGGGCGGCGGGGTGTCGGCGAGCAGTTCGACCAGCGCCCCGCTTTCCAGTTCCTTCTCGACATGGAAGCGCGGCACCTGGGCGAGGCCGAGCCCGAGCCGGACGCCGAGCAGGTAGCTCTCCGGCCCGGTGACGGAGAAGGGCGCCGGCAGCTCGATCCGGCGCAGCGTGCCGCCGACCTGGAACGCGACCGGCGTCAGCGCGCCCGAGCTCAGGAGCCGGATGCCGACGATGCGGTGCCCGGCCAGCTCGTCGAGGGTGGCGGGCGTGCCGAAGCGCTCCAGATAGGAAGGCGCGGCGCAGGTCAGGCGCTCCAGCGTCGCCACCCGCCGCGCGGCGAGGTCGCTCGCCGGCAGCTCGCCATAGCGCAGCACGCAGTCCACGCCCTCCTGCACCGGATCGACCCAGCGGTCGCGCTCGCTCATCGACAGCTCGATCCCGGGATGGCGGGCGAAGAAATCGGGCAATCCCGGCAGGAGGAAGTGCCGGGCGATGGTCCCCTGCACGTCGATGCGCAGCATGCCCTTCGGCTCGGCATTGCCGAAGGCGCCCTCCGCGTCCTCCACGTCGTCGAGTATGGCGAGGCAGCGCCGGTACCACGCCTCGCCGTCGAGGGTCGGGCGCACGGTGCGGGTGGTGCGCTGGAGCAGGCGCACGCCGAGCCGCTCCTCCATCTGCTTGATGACGGTGGTCACGGTGGAGCGCGGCACGTCCATGTCGTGCGCGGCCTCGGTGAAGCTGCGCCGCTCCACGATCCGGGTGAACAGGCGCATCGCGTCGAGGCGGTCCATGGCGCCACCATTGTTCATTCTGATTGAATAGAAATACCGAAACTAACGCGATTATCTCATCCGGGACAGGTGGCATATCCACCCCGTCGCCGTGGTGGCGACCGAGCAATGGAGGACATCATGAACACCGATGATCGGAAGGTGGCGATCGTCACCGGTGCCTCGCGGGGCATCGGCGCGGCGGTGGCCGAGCGGCTGGCGCGCGACGGCTTCGTCGTCGTCGTCAATTATGCGGGCGGCGCGGCGGAGGCCGAGGCGCTGGTGCGCAAGATCGAGGCGGCGGGTGGCCGTGCGGTCGCCGCGCAGGCCGATGTGAGCGACCCGGCCGCCGTGCGCCGCGTCTTCGACAGCGCCGAGGCGGCGTTCGGCGGCGTCGACGTGCTGGTGAACAATGCCGGCATCATGAAGCTCGCCGCCATCGCGGAGGCCGACGACGCGCTGTTCGACAGCCACGTCGCGGTCAACCTGAAGGGCACGTTCAACGCCCTGCGCGAGGCCGGCAAGCGGCTGCGCGAGGGCGGGCGGATCATCAATTTCTCCACCTCGGTCATCGGCCTGCGGCTGGAGAAATACGGCGTCTATTCCGCCACCAAGGCGGCGGTCGAGGCGCTGACGGCGGTCATGTCGAAGGAGATGCGCGGGCGCTCCATCACCGTCAACGCGGTGGCGCCGGGTCCGACCGCGACCGCGCTGTTTCTCGACGGCAAGTCGCCCGAGCTGATCGACCGCATGGCGAAGATGAACCCGCTGGAGCGGCTGGGCACGCCGGAGGACATCGCCGCCGTCGTCTCCTTCCTCGCCGGCCCCGAGGGCGGCTGGGTCAACGGCCAGGTCCTGCGCGCCAATGGCGGCATGGACTGAGCGGCCCGGAACGCGAAAGGACAGTCCCATGGAACGCAGCACGGACCGCAAGATCGTGCTCATCACCGGCGCGTCCAGCGGCTTCGGCCGGCTGACCGCCGAAGCCTTGGCGCGGGACGGGCACACCGTCTATGCCTCGATGCGCGACATCGCCGGGCGCAATGCCGGCACGCCCGAGGCGTTCGCCCGCCTCGCCGGGGAGAGCGGCGCGGACCTGCGCGCCGTCGAGCTCGACGTGCAGTCGCAGCCCTCGGTCGACGCGGCGGTGGCGCGGGTGATCGCCGAGACCGGGCGCATCGACGTGCTCGTGCACAATGCCGGGCACATGGCGTTCGGCCCGGCCGAGGCTTTCACCCCGGAGCAGTACGCCCAGCTCTACGACAGCAACGTGCTCGGCACGCAGCGGGTCAACCGCGCCGTGCTGCCGCATCTGCGCGCGCGCCGGCGGGGCTTGCTGGTGTGGGTGTCGTCGTCGAGCTCGGCGGGCGGCACGCCGCCCTATCTGGCGCCCTATTTCGCCGCCAAGGCGGCGATGGACGCCATCGCCGTGCAATATGCCCGCGAGCTTTCGCGCTGGGGCATCGAGACCTCGATCATCGTGCCCGGCGCCTTCACCTCCGGCACCCGTCACTTCGCCCATGCCGGCACGCCGGCCGACGAGGCGGTGGCCGGCGAGTACGAGGCTGGGCCCTATGCCGGCTTCGGCGCGCAGGTGCAGAAGGCGTTCGCGGAGATCGTGCCGCCGGATGCCGATGTGTCGGCGGTGGCCGAGGCGATCGTGCGTGTGGTCGACGCGCCCTTCGGCCAGCGGCCGTTCCGGGTCCATATCGACCCGGCGCAGGACGGCGCCGATGTCGGCTTCGCGGTGCTCGACCGGCTGCGGGCGGAGATGCTGCGCCGGGTCGGCCTGTCCGACCTGCTCACGCCGGCGATGCCGGCCTGAGCGGCGGCGACGGCAGCGCCGATGGGGGGCGGGCGTTCGTCCGCGAACCCCTCCCCGCCGGCTTTCTCGATGTCCGCCGTCAGCGTCTCAGGTGCAGACCCACTCGCGAATCTTGCAGGTGCTGCCGCGCGCGTCGCATTTGCTCAGCGCCTTGTCCTCGGCGGCCTTGCGCGTGGTGGCCGACGCCGCCGCCCAGGGGGTCGAGGCGTTGGCCGGCGCCAGCGGCGAAGCCTGCGCGTCGATGGCGAGCGCCGCGCAGTGATTATAGGGGAAGCCGCTGCCGTCATCGTCGTCCCAGTGACGGTGATTGCGGAACACGGTGACGACCGAGCAGCTCCTGCCGCCGGCGTTCTCGCAATATTTGAAGGCGGTCTCTTCCGCCTCGCGGCGCTTGTCGGCACCCCAGAAGAAGCCGTGCTTGCCGTCCGTGCGCGAATAGGCGATGGCGCCCCAGATGCCGGACTGCGCCACCGGCGCGGCGGCCGGCGCCTTGGTCGGCAGGTCCGACGACCATCCGGCCTGGCCGAAGGCCAGGAGGAAGCCCAGCGCGGCGGTGGCGGTCTTGCTCTTCATCATGATCGTACCCCCCGGTCGGCGCGTTCGCCGGCCGTCGCCCGTTCGTCGGGCCCGGCGCGGCATTCCGCACCTTCAAAGCGGTAGGGGGTGGTTCGGTCCCCCGGCAAGCCGGGGTCCTCACTTTACGGCAGGTATCTTCTATTCCGCGCGTTTTGGGACAGGATGCGCCAGCCCTCAGCCGCCGCCCTCGGGGGCCGCCTCAGGAGCCCCCATGTCCCCGCTCCCGCAGCTTCGCGATATCCTCGGGCGTCACGGCCGGCTGCCGGCCGCCCCAGCGGGCGCGCATCCAGTTGGTGAGATCGGCCAGCTCGCGGTCGTCGAGCAGGTCGGCGAAGGGCGGCATCGCCTCCATGCGCTCCAGCCCGGGAAAGCGCTGGGCGGGGATGCCGTTGAGCACCGCGCGCACGAAGTTGCGCGGGCTTTCCAGGCGCAGCGAGGCATTGGTGGACAGGGGCACGGCGACATGCGGGATGCCCTGCCCTTCGGCGCCGTGGCAGCCGGCGCACAGATTGAGATAGGTGCTGCGCGCCGCGCTGGCGACCGGCGGCGCCACGTCGACCGGGGCGGGCGCCGGCGGCGGCGTGGAGGTGGCCGGCATCGCGTCGAGGTCGAACAGATAGGCGGCCATCGCCTTGAGGTCGTCGTCGGTCAGGTACTGGGTGGAGAAATGGACCACCTCGAACATCTGGTGCGTCATCGAGCCCTGCGCCGAGACGCCCGATTTCATGAAGGCGGCGAGCGTCGCCGGGTCGAAGCCCATCCGCGTGAGGCCCTCTTTGGTGATGTCGGGGGCTTCCACGCCCTCGATCACCGCGCCTTCGAGATAGGCGCCGGGCTTCATGCCCTGCAGCAGGTTGCGCGGCGTGTGGCACTCGCCGCAATGGGCCAGCGCGTCGACGACGTAGCGGCCCCGGTTCCAGACCTCCGAGCGCGCGGGATCCGGCTCGAAGCCCGAGCGCCGCAGGTTCACGAGGTTCCAGAAGGTCAGCGACTGGCGGATGTTGAAGGGGAAGGAGAGCTGGTTCTCGCGGTTCGGGACCGGCATCGGCTCGCGCGTCATGAGGAAGGCGTAGACGGCGTCGACGTCCTCCGCCGTCATCTCGCGATAGGAGGCGTAGGGCATGGCCGGGTAGAGGTGCCGGCCGCCCTTGGCCACGCCGTCGCGCACCGAGCGGTGGAACTCCGCCCGCGTCCAGGCGCCGATGCCGTGCTCCTTGTCCGGCGAGATGTTGGTCGCGTAGAGCGTGCCGAAGGGCGTCTCGAAGGCGAGCCCGCCCGCCCAGGCGGGGCCGTCCTTCGCCGTGTGGCAGGCGTAGCAGTCGGCGGCGACCGCCACATAGGCGCCACGCTCGGCGAGGCGCTGCATCTCCTGCGCGCTCAGCGGCGTGTCGACGTCCTTCGATACCACGCTCGTCTCGAGGGCGCCGAAGAACACGCTTGCGACGGCGGCGGCGCCGATGACCACAAGGGCGGCCGCCGTGAGCAGGATGGTCCGCTTCGTCATGGCGTTCCCCCTCAGCCGCGCAGCAGGCCGGGCGTGTTGAGGATCAGGTCGCGCACCGCGGTGTGGTAGCGGACATAGCCGGTGCAGCGGCAGATGTGCTTGTCGAGCGCTTCCGTGACCGTCTTCTCCAGCTCCGCGCGGGGGATGGGCGCGCGCTTGAGCTGGTCGATGAGGACGGTCGCGCCGGTGACGAAGCCCGGCGTGCAATAGCCGCACTGGAAGGCGAAGTGCTCGATGAAGGCCTGCTGCACCGAGGAGAGGGCGACCAGCCCGCCCTGCGCGTCGTGCTGGGCGTGACCCTCGATGGTCACTACCTTTTTGCCGGCGAACCAGTGCGCGCCGGTGATGCAGGTGCGCATCTCGCGAACGGCGCCGTCGGCTTCCTCCACCATGATCGTGCAGGCGTGGCAGATGCCCTGCCCGCAGCCCATGCGGGCGCCGGTGAGGTTGAGATATTCGTGCAGGAAGTCCTGCATCATCAGCCCCTCCGGCACGTCGAGCGGGCCGACCGGCTGGCCGTTGACGGTGAGGGCGAGCGGCTTCGTCGGCAGGGTCATGACAGGGCCTCCCGGACCTTCTCGGGGGTGATCGGCAGGTCGTAGAAGCGCTTGCCGATGGCGTGCGTCACGGCGTTGGCGATGGCCGGCACCACGGCGATCATCACCACCTCGGCGATGCCCTTGGGCGGGTCGCTGTCGGAGAGCGGCGGCAGCACCTCCGCCGTCTGCGTCCAGAGCGCGACGTCGAGGGCGCGCGGCAGCTCGTAGCGGTTCCAGTTCCAGGTGCCGTCGCCCGGCCCGTCCTCGTAGAGCGGCAGGTATTCCTTCAGCGCGTGGCCGATGCCCATGGCGATGCCGCCCTGCACCTGGCCGGAGACCAGCTCGGGCACCACCTGCCGGCCGCATTCGAGGATGGAATGGTGCGACAGCAGCGTGACCGCGCCGGAGGCCGTGTCCACCATCACCTCGGCCAGCGTCGCCATCGGCGCGTAATAGGTGACGCCGGCATTGTTGCGCTGGGTCGGCGGATAGGAGACGGCGGCGCGCTCGATGAAGTGCCAGCCGCCGGTGGTCTCCAGCTGCCGGCGCTCGGCCGGGGCGCCCTCGCCATAGCGCAAGGCGAGCGCGTCGACCACGCGCCGCTCGCGCCCGCGGCCGGGAATGTCGAACTCCGCCTCGGTCCACTGCCAGCGGTTGAAGGTGTGCACGGTGACGCCGACCGGCAGGCCCATCCGGTGGGCCTCCGCCGCCACCGCCTCGAAGGCGAGCGGGGGCAGGCCGCCGGCGTTCAGCATGCCGTTGGCGAGGCTCAGCTCCTCGCGCCGCACGTCGTAGGGCGCCAGCATGCCGCCGCCCGTGCCGCGCGACCACAGCGCGCGCGCCGCCGGCCAGAGCGCGAGATCGACGAGGATGCGCGCCGCCTCGCGCGTCGCGTGGCCGAGATAATAGACGCTGTTGGTGGCGCTCATCGGCGAGGTGATGCGCGGGGTCCAGCGCGGGTTCTCCTTGCGCCGGTCCTCTTCCTCCTGGCTCAGCGTGTAGGGCTCGTCGGTGGTCTCCAGCGGCATTTGCGGCCAGCGCACGACGCCGTATTCGGTCTCGTCCGGCACCCGGCCGAGGATCTCGCCGACCATGATCGCCTGCGAGGTGGTCACGCCCGGCCCCATCTCGTGGGCGACATGGCGGAAGCGGATGCGGCCCTGCGGGTCGATCTCGAGGGAGGCGAGGGCGGCCTCGGCGCCGGTGCCGTAGTCCTTCTGCACATGGGCGTAGCCGACGCCGTATTTCTTGCCGGGATTGGCGGCCTCATACGCCTTCTTCTTCCCGGCCCGTTCCGCCCACAGCGGATGGGCGCGCGCCTTGAGCAGGATCTCCTCGTTGCGCAGCGCGCCGCCGGGAATGGCGCCCTGGGTGTTCTTCATGCCGGAGCGGAATACGTTGCGCAGGCGCAGCTCGATGGCGTCGAGGCCGAGCAGCTCGGCCGCCTCGTCGACCATCATCTCGGTGGCCGACATGGATTGCAGCGTGCCGTAGCCGCGGGTGGAGCCCGCCTCCACGGCGCGCGAGGCGAAGGCGGCGGCGGAGAAGTCGCTCTTCGGCAGGTAGTAGATCGACTGCGCGGCGGTGGCGCCGACGAAGGAGACCGAGAAGGAGTAGTTGGCCCGCCCGCCGCCATCGGTCTTGAAGTGGCCGGTCATGATGCGGAACTTGCCGGTGGCGCGGTCGACCACCAGCGTGTTGTCCATCCAGAAGGGATGCCGCTTGAGCCCGGTCTGGAACTGCTCGAAGCGGTCATTGGCCAGCCGCACCGGCCGGCCCTCGCCATAGAGCCCCGCGACCACCGAGAGGAACGGGAAGAGATAATGGTCCTTGGTGCCGTAGCCGACCGTGTAGCCGACTTTGAGGTCCACCTCGGTCAGGCGGAATTTCGACTTCGCCACCATCCCGGCCGACACTTCCGCCACCTCGTAGGGCGACTGCGAGGCGGCCATGATGTGCAGCACGCCGCTCTCCGCGTCGTACCAGACATTGCCGTTGTCGGCCTCCATGGCGGAGGCGTCGATGGACTGCGAGAAATAGTGCCGCTTCAGCACGAGGTCGCCGTCGCCGGCCGCGGCGATGTCGCGCTCGATCTGCGCGGCGGCGGCCATGCCGCGCGCCATGGCGTCGCCCTCGCCGGCCGGCGGCCAGACCACCGCGTCGCCGGAGAAGGAGCCGAAGATGGCGGTGTCCTTGAACGGCGAGAACGCGTCCTCGGCGTCGGGCGTGCCGCCGTCGATGCGCACATAGCGCGAGGCGCCGTAATGGGGCGGCGGGTTGAACGGCGTCTTCGCGCCATAGCGGACCACGGAATCGTCGAAGCGGACCGTCCGCTTGGCGGCGTCGTAGCGGGCGAAGTCGCGGTAGATGAGCAGGGCGACCGGCTGGCCGAGCAGGCGCGGCGTCTCGCCCTTCGGCACCAGGAAGACGTCGCCGAAGAAATCGGGATGCGGCGTGGTGATCCCGTCGGCGATCAGGTCCTCGTGCAGCACGATGCGGTCGGGCTTCAGCCCCTCGCCGAGGACGGAGAGGTCGATGCCCTCGAAGGTATGGTCGGCCTTGGTGGCGTGGATGAGGAAGGCGTGCGACTGCTCCTTCGGCCAGCCGGCGAGGTCCGGCGCGCGGTAGTCCCGCGCGAAGGTCTTGGCGCCGGTGACCTTGGCGATGGCGTCGAGCCGGTATTTCGGCTTGCCGTCGGGGGTGAGCCAGTCCGGGCCGGGGCGCGGCGGCGTCTCGATCAGCCGCGCCTGCGCGGCGGGGGTGAGGAAGGAGACCTTCAGCGCGACGCCCGCAAGGGCGCCCGCGCGCAGAAATCCCCGGCGCGACATCCCGACCTGCATCGGTTTCCTCCTGGCTTGCGGGTTGGCGCCCACGCCGGGCCTGCTTGACGCTTGCTTGCCCGGCGAAGGTAATTATGCACCCGGCTTCACTTCCAGTCTATCTGACTTGGACCCGTTCCAAACTCGGCGCTGGTCTGCCAGGGCCAGGCATTGGTGAGGAAGGGCGCCAGCGGGGGCATCAGCACCTCTTCTCCCGCTTGCGCGGCGAGATCGGTCATCGCCTTGCGGGTGCCGTCGGTGAGCAGCTCGGAATCCATCAGGTAGTAGTCGGAGAAGAACACCTTGCCGAGCGCGCGGTCCGCGACGATGCGGGCGAGCAGCTCCAGCATCTGCTGCGGCTTGGTCTGGAAGGCGGAGGTCTCCAGCAGCAGCAGGCGGGTGTTGATGGCCTCGCGGCCCATCTGCTGGGCGAGCAGCGTGAACAGGATGTTGTTGCGGCGCGTGACATAGAGCGTGTTGGTGACGGCGTAGGTGCGCCCCCAGTCGTCGCCGAGCATGCGCCGCCAGTCCTTCAGCACGCCGGTCCAGTGCTCCACCTGCGCGAGGCCGGCGATCTCGGTGGCCTTGCCGATGAGCGGGCGCAGGCCATAGGCGAAGGCTTCGAGCTCGGCATAGGTGTAGGTGCCCTTGCCGAGGCAGGAATCGAGGAAGGCGATGTTGCGGGTGATCAGCTCGCGCATCACCGCGCGCTGCTCGCCGGTCATCTCGATGGCGTCGAGGCTGCCGAGCGCCTCCTGCAGGCTGGCGCGATAGGCGGTGGCGGGCGCGCGCCAGGAGGTGTCGCCGGCCGGATCGCGCACCGAGGTGGCGACGAGCTGGAACACTGCCATCGAGCTGTGCCCCACCGACTTCACCAGCCGGTAGACCGGCGCCACCGGCGGGGCGACGATGGGCGCCTTGCCGGGGGGATAGAGGATCATTGATCCGCCGTCGCCGTTGAACAGGCCGATGATGATCGGGTTCTGTTCGCGCAGGTTGCGGATGAATTTCTTCAGGTTGGCGTCATAGATGCCGAACATCACATTGTTCAGCTCGATGACCTTCTTCTCGGCGGCGGTGGCCTCGCGGCGCACCATGCCGTCGCCCACCGCCTCGTCGAGCTTGCCGATGTCGACGGCCGGCGCGGCCCCGGGGGCGCCGGCCACCACGTCCATGAAGGCGGGAACCTCGGGCTTGCCGGCGGTGTCGGCACGGGCCGGCAGGGCGGGCAGAGCAAGCAGGACCGCAAGGCACGCGGCAAGGCACGCGGCACCGCGCGCACCATGGAAGGCGGCAGGCATGGTCGTGGCAGGCATGGTCGTGGCAGGGCGGTGCGCGCGCGGCGCCCTTGCGGCGGCGCTCGCTCCGGCGGTACGGATCCCGGCAGGCTGGGTCACGGCACGTTCTCCCCTCTTGTCTGAACGGCGATGTCGTTCTGCGTCGCTGGCGTCTTGTGTCGATGGCGTTCCCGTCGCCGGTGTCGTGCGTCGATGCTCCGGCTCCGGACGCCGGGGCGGGATCAGCGGGCGAGGTGCTCCTCCTCCCACCAGCTGAAGAGAATGTCGCGCAGCGCCGCCCCGTCCCCGTCGTAAAGCTCGCTCCGTTTCAGGCGGTCGAAAAGGGCCTGTTCCTCCTCGTCCAGCGGCACGTCGAGCAGCGAGGTCTGGATCGGCGCGTTGGCGAAGTCGGCGACGTAGGAGGTGTCCCGGCTCAGCTCGCGCTCCACCCGGATCTGCTTCTGGCGGAAGTCGGCGACGGTGCGCTGCGTGCGCCAGCTCGGCAGGGCGGGAACGGCGGCGAGATCCTCCTCGGTCGCCTGCAGGATGCTGATCCGGGCCGGCTTCAGCGAGAAGTTGCTGGTGCGCATGATGTCGGCGCCGCAGATGTTGGGCACCGCCAGCACGTCCATCAGCGCCAGCAGGTCAACATAGTCGCCGGCCTTGGAGGCCTGCCGGGTGATGTAGGGGCGGGCCTTGTCGTCGACGCCGGTGCACATGAACAGGTTGAAGGAATCGTGCACGTCGTCCGGCGTCAGGCCGTATTCGCGCTGCGCCTCGGCCTGGATGTCCTGGCAGTTGGTGTGGGTGCAGAAGCCGTAGAGCGACTCGTAGAGATTGGCGCTGCAACGCGGGAACATCACGTCGTTGGCGTTCGCCGTGTCGGCGGCGATGAACATCATCGCCCGCTCGCGCGGCGGGGCGGACCACAGGAAGTCGCCGGCGGTGGGGTGCAGCCCGTGCAGCGTGCGGGTGCGGCCGGTGTGGAAATATTCCTTGTAGTCATGGAGGTTGAAGCAGTTGAAGTCGAGGCACTGGCCGCCCTCGATCTGCTCCAGCCGGATGATCTGTCCCTTGCGGACCTCCAGCGCCTTGCCGGTGCCGGGTTCGAGGACGAAGTCGAGAAGAACCTCGCGCGCCATGATCGCCTCCTCAGCCGACGGCCACGTTCGGGCGGGCACTCGCGTCCGGGCGGACATTCGTGTCCTGCGTCGGCAGGTGGCGGGCGGCGTAGCGCCGGAGCGCGTGCCGGACGAGCGCGGCGCGGTCGGCGGCGACGCCGCTCGCCACGGTCCGGTCGATCAGTTCGAGCTGCTGCTGGTTGAGCGCCATTTGCACGATGCGTGTAGCCATGGAAGGTCCTGACCGTCTCTCGTGAAGGATGTGAAATCATGTATACGTGATTGTCGATGGAGATGGCAATTCGGAATTCATGTTCGTCGTCCATCACCGGTTCGGTGGCATACGAACGTCCGGCGCGCTTGCCTTGCGTGCGCGTGCCCGGTATCCCCGACGTCGTGCCGTTTCAGCACGGCGGCGGACAGGACGGCGGGATACCCGCAGAGACAGGGCCATGGAGAATTCGTCGCGGTCCGACATCGCCTATCAGGCGCTTCGGCGGGCCATCATCGAGCAGGCGCTGATGCCGGGCACCAAGCTGCGCGAGGACGAGATCGGCGCGCATTTCGGCGTCAGCCGGACGCTGGTGCGCGCCGCGCTGCTGCGGCTGAGCCAGGAAGGGCTGGTCGACATCCGGCGCAAGCGC
This sequence comes from Starkeya nomas, assembly GCF_902703545.1. NCBI lineage: Bacteria > Pseudomonadati > Pseudomonadota > Alphaproteobacteria > Hyphomicrobiales > Xanthobacteraceae > Starkeya > Starkeya nomas. The sequence continues at coordinate 3,961,896 of NZ_CACSAS010000001.1, read as the reverse complement.
ACGGCCACGGTGGCGATCCCGAGCCTCGACGAGGCCCGGCAGATCTTCGAGTTGCGCCACTGCCTGGAGCAGCAGGTCATCCACCGTCTCACCGCGCACTGGCGTCCGGAGATGGGCGAGGCGCTGGAGGCGCATGTGAAGGAAGAGGAGGCCGCCGCCCGCAGCGGTGATACGGCCTCCGCGAGCCGTCTGGCCGGCGAGTTTCATATCGTTCTTGCCCAACTCGCAGGCAACGCGCTACTCACTCGCTACCTTTCCGAAGTCGTCTCCCGCTGCTCCCTGATCCTCGCCGTCTATGGTCGGCCTCATGTTGCGGAATGCGCGACGACGGAGCACCGGGGCGTTATCGCGGCGTTGCGCACGGGTGATGCCGCAGCTTCGATCCGCATCATGAAGGAGCATCTCCACGCGGTGGAGGCGCGCGCCCTGCCGAAGCCCCAAGAGGCTGAAGAGGTGAGGATTTCCGACATTTTGGCGCGCTACAGCGCGGCGCGCTGAGCCCGTCGCCGGTGGCGTGAATGCCCGCATAGGATCGGCCCTCTCCCTGCATCACGCTCAGGCCTGCGTTCGCCGGTTCAACCGGTCATGATCTGGCGTGCCAGTCGCCGCGCCAGCCTCGAGGCATGCGCGCGCCGGTGAGTGGATCGTGACAGCCAGCCCTCCCGGCGCACGTTTTGTGTGCAATTCGCCGATTGGTTGCACATATTGTATTCTTGAACATCAAAATCATGCATACGAGAATAATCGAAATCGGCGTGAAGGTGTGCGCATTCGAGCCGCCCCGTCCGCCGCAACCGGCCGAGGCGCGATGTCCCGCTCGCATGAGTTCTTCGATTTCTCCGGGCTCACTGCCCGCCAGCGCTACAAGCTGCTGATCGGCACCGTCGTGCCGCGTCCCATCGCGCTGGTCACCACGGTGGACGAGGAAGGGCGCGTGAACGCCGCGCCCTACAGCTTCTTCAACTGCCTGTCGGCGGACCCCGCCATCGTCGCGCTCGGAGTGGAGAACCGGCCGGGCATGGCCTTCAAGGACACCGCGCGCAACATCCGCCTGACCGAGGAATTCACCGTCAACATCGTCTCGGACGCGCTGGTCGAGCGTATGAATGTCTGCGCCGTGCCGTTTCCGGCGACGGTGGACGAGCTGGCCGAGGCCGGGCTGACGGCGGTGCCGGGTACGCAGGTTTCCTGCCCGCGCATCGGCGAGGCGCCGGCGAGCCTGGAATGCCGGCGCTATCTCACGCTGGAGGTCGGCCGCTCGCGCGAGATCATCCTGGGGCAGGTGGTCGCCGCCCATATCCGCGCCGACGCGGTGGACGCGCAGAACCACTATGTCGACCAGGCCGCGCTGGATGCGGTCGGCCGCATGGGCGGGCATGGCTACGTGACCACCCGCGACTATTACGACCTGCGGACCATGACGGTGGACGACTGGGAGAACGCCCCGCCGCCGGTGCGGATCGTCCGGCCGGCCGAGCCCGAGCCCATCGTCGCGCGTGCGCAGGTACAGCCGGCCAAATAACGATACCAGGCGCGCGACGCCCGGTACGCAGGTGCCCGCCGGAGCGGCCCGTCATGGCGACAGGCGCGGCGGGAGGCTTTTCCGGTCAGAGGGGAGTGACATCCATGACAGCAGCGATGACGGCAGCGATCAATCGGCGCAGCCTGCTCAAGAGCACCGCCTTCGGTGCGGCGGCGCTCGCATCGGCCTCATGGGCCGGCCGTGCCCGCGCGGCGGAGAATCTCGTCGTCGGCGTCGTCTATGTCGGCCCCCGCGGCGATTTCGGCTGGAGCCAGTCGCACGCGACGGCGGTCGAGGCACTGAAGAAGGTGCCGGGCGTCACCGTCGTCGAGGAGGAAAACGTCCCCGAGACGCTCGCCGTGTCGAACACCATGCGGTCGATGATCGAGCTGGACGGCGCGAAGCTGATCTTCGGCGCCTCCTTCGGCTACTTCAATCCGTTCATGATCGACATGGCGAAGCAGTACCCGGACGTGCAGTTCCGCCATCCGACGACGCTCTGGTCGGCCGACAAGCATCCGGCCAATCTCGGCGGCTATTTCGCCTATCTCGACCAGGCCCATTACGTGGACGGCGTGGCCGCAGGGCTTTCCTCCAAGACCGGCAAGATCGGCTACATCGCCGCCAAGCCGATCAGCCTCGTGCTGCGCAACATCAACAGCTTCATGCTCGGCGCGCGGCTCGGCAATCCGAATGCGACGGTCAAGCTCATCTTCACCGGCGACTGGTCGCTGCCGGTGCGCGAGGCGGAGGCGGCGAACGCGCTGGCCGGCGCCGGCTGCGATGTCGTGGCCTGTCACGTCGACAGCCCGAAGGTGATCGTCGAGACGCTGGAGCGGCGCGGGGTGAAGAGCTGCGGCCATAACGCCTCGCAGGCTTCGCTCGCGCCCAAGGGGTTCATCACCGGCGCCGAGAACAAGTACGAGACCATCTACAAGGGCTTCGCCGAGGCGTTGGTGAAGGGCGAGAAGCTGCCGAACGTCGCGGTCGGTGGCTACGACAAGGACATGGTGACGAACACCCCCTACGGCGCCGGGGCGACCGAGGAGGCGCGCCGCGCCGCCGACGCCGCCATTGCGGCGCTGAAGACGGGCAAGCCGATCTTTGTCGGTCCAATCAACGACAACAAAGGCAACGTGATCGTCGCGGCCGGCAGCTCGCTCGGCAATTACGCGCCGGAGCTGGAGACGACCAACTACCTCGTCGAGGGCGTCGAGGGCTCGGTGACCTGACGCCACGACGACGCGGCGCGGAATGTGGGCGGTGCGGGATCGCCGCCCGGCATGGCAATCTCTGGAGTGCAGGCCAGGATGGAAAAAGGCGCCGTTTCGGGAGTTGAGCCGGGAACCGGCCTGACGAAGCTGCTGCCGCAGGGCGGAGACCGCCTGCGGCGGGCCGCCGAATTCGTCGCGGTCCCGGCCTTCGCACTCCTCGTGGCGGCGGCGCTGTTCTCGGCGGTGCTGCTGGGAATGGGCCAGTCTCCCCTCGCCTTCTTCGAGCTGCTGTGGCGCGGCGCCTTCGGCAGCGCCTTTTCCTGGCAGAACACGCTCCAGCGTGCCGCGCCGCTCATCCTCACCGCGCTCTGCGTGGCGCTTCCCGCCCGTGCCGGGCTGATGGTGATCGGCGGCGAGGGCGCCTTCGTCGTCGGCGGGCTCGCCGCGGCGATCGCGCCGCTGCCGTTTCTCGGGCTGGCGCCGGCGCCGGTGCTTCTGGCGCTGATGGCGGCCGCCGGGATGCTGGCGGGGGCGCTGTGGATCGGCCTGGTGGGCGTTCTGCGCTACCGGCGCGGGGTCAACGAGACCATATCGAGCCTGCTGCTCACCTATATCGCCGTCGCCATACTCTCCTTCCTCGTGGAAGGGCCGCTGCGCGATCCCGCCACGCCCAACAAGCCTTCCACCCATCCGATCGGTGCCGACGTGATGCTGGCGCCGATACCCGGCACTTCCGTGCATTGGGGACTGGTGGCCGGCATCGTCGCCTGCGTGCTGGCGCATCTGCTGATCAACCGGACGAGCACGGGCTTCGCCATCCGCATCGCCGGCGGCAACCCGCGCACGGCGCTCGGGCAGGGATTACCGGTCGGAAAGCTGATCGTGCTGTGCTGCCTGCTCGCGGGCGGCGCGGCCGGGCTCGCCGGATTCTTCGACGTGGCGACCGTGCACGGGGCCGCCAACGTGTCGCTGGTGGCGGGGTACGGCTTCACCGGCATCCTCGTGTCGTTCCTCGCCCGCCACAACGCGCTGGCGATCCCTCCGGTCGCCATCCTGTTCGGCGGTATCGGCGCGGCGGGCGGGCTGATCCAGCGCCGGCTCGGCCTGCCGGACGCCACGGTGGCGCTTCTGGAGGGCGTGATCTTCGTGACGCTGCTGACCAGCGAGACGCTCTACGGGCGCTTCGCCCTGTTCCAGCCGCGCGCCGCGAGGCCGCGCCCATGACGGATGCCGGCGCCATCACCGTGCTCATCGCCCTGCTGGCCGGCGCCATCCGGGTGTCGACGCCCTTCCTCTTCGTCTCGCTCGGGGAATGCCTGACGGAAAAGTCGGGGCGGGTGAATCTCGGGCTGGAAGGCACGCTGGTGCTCGGCGCGATGGTGGCCTTCGCGATCTCCTACCACAGCGGCAACCCATGGCTGGGCGTGGCCGCGGCGGCGGGAGCGGGGTTCCTGATGGGCGCGCTGCACGGAGCGATCTGCCGGTTGCCGCGCGTCAACGACATCGCCATCGGCATCGCCATGATGTCGTTCGGCACCGGCCTCGCTTTGTTCCTCGGCAAGCCCTATATCCAGCCGAGCGCACCGCGCCTGCCCTCGCTGCCGCTCGGCGACTGGCTGGGCATGCCGGCGTTGGCGCAGATGCTGGATGTGAGCCCGCTCTTCCTCGTCGGCCTCGCCCTCGCCTTTCTCCTCGACTGGGTGTTCCGCAACACGCGGGCGGGCCTCATCGTGCGGGTGACGGGCGATGACGCCGCCGCCGCCCGGGCGCTCGGCATCGGCGTGGACCGGGTGCGCCTGTTCGCCACCGCGCTGGGCGGGGCGAGTGCCGGCGTGGGCGGGGCCTTCCTCTCGCTCTATTACCCCGGCAGCTGGAACGAGGGCCTGTCCTCCGGCCAGGGCCTGATGGCGGTGGCCCTCGTCATCTTCGCCCGCTGGCAACCCCGGCGCTGCCTCCTCGCCTCGCTGTTCTTCGGCGCGGCGAGCGCGCTGGGGCCAGCGCTGCAGTCGGTCGGAATCACCGCCGGCTACTATTTCCTGAACGCCGCGCCCTATGTGTTGACGTTGCTGATCATGGCGGGTTCGGGAAGCGCCCGCCGCGCCGCGCAATATGCGCCGGGCGAACTTTCGATCAATCGCTGAGGGGGAAGGATGAGCAACGAGGCCCTCTCCTTCGCCGTCCCCGGCGCCATCGCGCTGGAGGCCATCGGGCTGTCGAAGCGCTTCGGCAGCTTCAAGGCGCTCGACGACGTGTCGCTGAAGGTGCCCGCCGGTGAGTTCCACGCACTGCTCGGCGAGAACGGGGCGGGCAAGTCGACGCTGGTGAAGTGCCTCATGGGCTTTCACCGGGCGGACGAGGGAGCCGTGCTGCTCGACGGCCGCGAAGTGGCGGTGCGCAACCCGCGCGAGGCGCAGGGGCTGGGGCTCGGCATGGTCTACCAGCACTTCACGCTGGTGCCTTCGCTCACCGCGGCGGAGAACCTCGTCATCGCGCGGCGCGACGCGCCCGCCGTCATCGACTGGGCGGCCGAGCGGCGCCGGATCGAGGCCTTCCTCGACCGCACGCCTTTCCGCGTGCCGCTCGACCGGCGCGTCGGCGCGCTCTCGGCGGGGGAGCGGCAGAAGCTCGAGATCCTCAAGCTGCTCTATCTCGACCAGCGCTTTATGATCCTCGACGAACCGACCTCCGTGCTCACGCCGGCCGAGGCGGACGAGATCCTTGGGCATCTCAAGGCGATGACCGAGCGCGGGGAGATCACCGTGCTGATGATCACCCACAAGTTCCGCGAGGTGCAGGCCTTCGCCGACGCCGTGACGGTGCTGCGGCGCGGGCGCGTCGTCGGCGGAGGGCGCGGCCTCTCGACGCGCGAGATGGCGACGATGATGGTCGGCGAGGCCGCCGCGACCGCCGGGGCCTCGGGAAAGGCCGCCCTGCCGGAGCGCCGCGCCATGCCCGCCTCTGTCGGCGAGCCGGCGCTGGAGCTGGCGGGGCTGTTCGCCGAGGACGATGACGGCCGGCCGGCGCTGCGCGGCGTGAGCCTCAAGGTGGCGGCGGGAGAGATCGTCGGCATCGCCGGCGTCTCCGGCAACGGGCAGGGCGCGCTGGTGGAGACGTGCTGCGGGCAGCGCCCGCTCTCCTCCGGGCAGATGTTCGTGAACGGGCGGGACTTCCTGCCGACGCGCCGCGCCTTCGACGCGGCGGGCCTGTTCGTCGTGCCGGAGGAACCGCTGAAGAATGCCGCCGTGGCCGGCATGTCGGTGGCCGACAACATCGTGTTCCGCCGTTTCGAGAAGCCGCCGCTGAGCCGGCGGGGCTGGTGGCTCGACCGGCGCGCCATCCGCGCCGCGGGGCGCGAGCTGATGACCCGCTTCCGCGTCGCCAGCCCCTCGCCCGACACGCCGATCGGCGCGCTGTCGGGTGGTAACGTGCAGCGGGCGGTGCTGGCGCGCGAGCTCTCCGCCGAGCCTATCGCGGTGCTGATCGTCGCCAATCCCTGCTTCGGGTTGGACTTCGCCTCGGCGGCGGAAATCCGCGCCCGCATCGTCGCCGCGCGCAATGCCGGGGCGGCGGTGCTGCTCATCTCTGAGGATCTCGACGAGGTGCTGGACCTCTCCGACACCGTCGCGGTGATCTCGCACGGCCAGATCGCCTACAAGGCGCCGATCGCCGAGGTCGACCGGGGCACGATCGGCATCCACTTCGCCGGGGGTTCGGAAGGCGAGCAGGGCGCGCCGCTAGGCTGACGGCGCCGGGCAGAATATGGTCGCGCCTCCCTGAAGCGATTCCGTGTTCCGCATGACAGCCGACAACGCCTCCACCACCACCGCCATCGCCCGGCAGATCGCGACCGAGATCGGCGCCCGCCCGCAACAGGCGGAAGCCGCCATCGCGCTGCTCGACGAGGGCGCGACCGTTCCCTTCATCGCGCGCTACCGCAAGGAGGTCACGGGCGGTCTCGACGACACGCAGTTGCGCCAGCTCGGCGAGCGGCTGATCTATCTGCGCGAGCTGGAGGCGCGGCGGGCGGCGATCCACGAGGCGATCCGCCAGCAGGACAAGCTCACCCCGGAACTGGAGGCCGCCATCGCGGCCGCCGCGACCAAGGCGGAGCTGGAGGACATCTACCTGCCCTTCAAGCCGAAGCGGCGGAACCGGGCGGAGATCGCCCGCGAGCGCGGCCTCGGGCCGCTGGCCGAGGCGATCCTCGCCGACCGTTCGCTCGTGCCGTCGGAATTGGCGAAGGCCTATCTCACCGATGAGGTGCCGGACACCAAGGCCGCATTGGAAGGTGCGCGCGACATCCTCTCCGAGCAGTTCGCCCAGAACGCCGAGCTGATCGGCCAGCTGCGCGCCTACCTCCAGCGGAACGCTTTCCTGCGCGCCCGCGTGGTGGAGGGCAAGGAGGAGGCGGGAGCCAAGTTCTCCGACTATTTCGACCATGTGGAGCGCTGGTCCGGCGTGCCGAGCCACCGCGCCCTGGCCATGCTACGCGGGCGCAACGAGGACGTGCTGACCCTCGACATCGAGGCCGATGCGGACGACCCGCGCCCGATCAAGCCCGTCGTGCGGATGATCGCCGAGGCCTATGCCATCGGCGAGAAGCTGCCGGGCGACGCCTGGCTGATGGAGGTGGCCGGCTGGACCTGGCGGGTGAAGCTCTCGCTCCACCTCGCGCTCGACCTGATGACCGAGCTCAGGATGAAGGCGGAGACGGAGGCGATCAACGTCTTCGCCCGCAACCTCAAGGATCTGCTGCTCGCCGCCCCGGCGGGCACGCGCGCCACCATGGGGCTCGACCCCGGCATCCGCACCGGCGTGAAGGTGGCGGTGGTGGACGGGACCGGCAAGCTGGTGGCGACGTCGACGGTCTACCCCTTCCCGCCGAAGAACGACGTGCGCGGCACGCAGGCCGAGCTGGCGCGTCTCATCCGCCAGCACGGTGTCGAGCTGGTCGCCATCGGGAATGGTACCGGCAGCCGCGAGACCGAGAAGCTGGTCGCGGAGATGCTGGGCGACCTGCCGCCGCCCAAGCCGATCAAGGTGGTGGTCTCGGAGGCGGGCGCCTCGGTCTATTCGGCCTCGGAGCAGGCGGCGGCGGAGTTCCCCCAGCTCGACGTGTCGCTGCGCGGCGCCGTCTCCATCGCCCGGCGCCTGCAGGACCCGCTGGCGGAGCTGGTGAAGATCGAGCCGAAATCCATCGGCGTCGGGCAGTATCAGCACGATGTCGACCAGTACCATCTCGCCCGCGCGCTGGACGCGGTGGTGGAGGACGCGGTGAACGCGGTCGGCGTCGACCTCAACACCGCTTCCGCCTCGCTGCTGGCGCGGGTGTCGGGTCTCGGCACCTCGCTCGCGGAAGCCATCGTCGCCCATCGCGACGCCAACGGTCCTTTCGCCAGCCGCAGACAGTTGCTGGACGTCTCACGTCTCGGCCCGCGCACCTTCGAGCAATGCGCGGGCTTCCTGCGCATCCGAGACGGCGCCGAGCCGCTCGATGCCTCGTCGGTGCATCCGGAGGCCTATGGCGTGGCGCGCAAGATCGTCAAAGCCTGCGGGCGCGATCTGCGCGCGCTGATGGGCGACAGCTCGGCGCTCGCGGCGGTCGATCCCCGTGTCTTCGTCGACGAGCGCTTTGGTCTGCCGACGGTGCGCGACATCATCGCCGAGCTGGACAAGCCGGGCCGCGACCCGCGCCCGGCCTTCAGGACCGCGACCTTCGCGGACGGCATCGACGACATGAAGGACCTCAAGCCCGGCATGGAGCTCGAAGGCACGGTGACGAACGTCGCGGCCTTCGGCGCCTTCGTCGATATCGGCGTGCATCAGGACGGGCTGGTGCACGTCTCCCAGCTCGCCGACCGCTTCGTGAAGGACGCACATGAGGTGGTGAAGGTCGGCGACGTGGTGAAGGTGCGGGTGGTCGAGGTCGACCTCAAGCGCAAGCGCATCGCGCTCTCCATGCGCCGCGAGGCCGCGACCGGCGGACCGAAGGCCAGGGAGCCCGGGCGCGGGCCGGACGTCCGCGACAAGACATCGGGCCGCGGCGCCCCGGCGAAGCCGGCGTCGCGTGAGCCGCAGGGTGCGCTCGGTGCGGCGCTGATGGACGCGCTCAAGCGGCGCTGAGGGGCTCCACATCGTCGGAAGGTTCGGCGGCGCGCCCGGCGCGCGGCCGGGCCCGGCTCTCGATGCCGATGGAGAGCACGAGACCGGCCAGCGCCATCGCCCCGGTCAGCGCGGCGACCGAGGGCCAGCCGCCATGCTCCCAGAACCAGCCGCCGACCGAGCCGATGAGGCTCGAGCCCATGTAGTAGAAAAGCAGGTAGAGCGACGCGGCGTGCCCCTTCGACACACCGGCGAGCGGGCCGACCGAGCTGCTCGCCACCGAATGGCCGATGAAGAAACCGGTCGTCACCAGCGCGATGCCGGCGGCGATGGCCGGCAGCGGGGTGAGCAGGGTCAGCGCCACGCCCGCGAGCATGGTGAGGAAGCCCGCCACCAGCAGCGGCCGGCGACCGAAACGGTCCGCCAGTCCGCCGGCAACCGAGGAGGCGACGATGCCGAAGCTGAAGGCGAGGAAGATCAGGCTCACCCCGGTCTGGCTCAGGCCGTAGGGCGCCCCCGACAGGCGGAAGGTGGCGTAGTTGAACAGCGTGACGAACACGCTGGTCAGCGCGAAGCCGACGGCGTAGAGCCGCAGCAGACCCCGGTTGCGCAGGTGTTGCGCCCACGCCTCGACATGGAAGCGCGGATTGAGCCCGCGCTCGGGGGTAAAGTTGCGCGAGCGCGGCAGCAGCAGCCGGAAGCCGATGGCGGAGACGATGCACAGCACGCTCATCGCGCCGAGCGCCATGCGCCAGGTGGTGAACTCGGTGATCAGCCCCATCCCGACGCGCCCCATCATCGCGCCGAAGGCGGTGCCGGCGACATAGAGCCCCATCGACCGGCCGAGATGGCGCGGCTCGATCTCTTCGGCCAGATAGGCCATGGCGACCGCCGGCACGCCGCCGAGCACGAAGCCTTCCAGCGCCCGGGCGACGAGCAGACCGTGCCAGCTCGGCGCGAGGGCCGCGGCAAGGCTGAGCACGCCCGCCAGCAGCATGGAACCGAACATCATCTCGCGGCGGCCGAGTGCCTGCGAGAAGGCACCGGCGAGAACGATGGAGATGGCGAGCAGGCCGGTCGTCAGCGACAGGGCGAGTGAGCTCTGTGCCGGGCTGATGGCAAAGCTGCGGGAGAAGGCCGGCAGCAGCGGCTGCACGCAATAGAGCAGCGAGAAGCTGGCGAAGCCGACGAGGAACAGCGCGAAGCCGACCCGCCGGTATTCGGGTGTGCCCCGCGCGATCCAGACGGGTCCGCGTGCGGCTTCACGCGCCGGGGCAGGCGTGGAGGCGTCGGCGGCAGCACCGCCAGCGGTATGGTCGAGCAAGGGGGAGGAGGCGACGGCGGCGTGCGGAGGCATGGCGGGTGACCTTTTCGCACCGGGAGATAATCCCGGCGCGACCATCCGTCCAATATATGGAAATGGCGTTCATCATCTGTCATATGTATGGGATGGAGCTTCGGCACATCCGCTACTTCCTCGCCGTCGCCGAGGAACGGAACTTCACCCGCGCCGCCGCGCGTCTCGGCATCGGCCAGCCGCCGCTCAGCTCGCAGATCAAGGATCTGGAAGCGGAGATCGGCACGCTGCTGTTCCATCGCGTGGCCCATGGCGCGGAGCTGACGGAGGCGGGACAGGCCTTCCTCGATGGGGTCGCGCCGCTGCCGGGGCAGGTCGCGGCCGCCGTGCGGGCGGCCCGGCGCGCCGCGCGCGGCGAGATCGGTCAGCTCAGCATCGGGCTCACCGGCACGGCGGCGCTCAACCCCATCGTGCCGGCGGCGATCCGCTCCTTCGGGCGCACCTATCCCGACGTCGAGCTGCGGGTGGAGGAGGCGAGCTCGCTCACCCTGCTCGACAATCTGGTCGAGGGACGGCTCGACGTGGCGATCCTGCGGCCGGCCGCCTCCGATCCCGAGGGCGTGCGGGAGGAGAGCCTCGCCGAGGAGCCGCTGGTGGTGGCGCTGCCCGCCGCCCACCCGGCGGCGCGCGGGAAGGGCGCCCTCGATCTCGCGACGCTGAGGGACGACGCGCTGATCCTGACGCCGCGCTCGGTCGGCACCAGCCTCCACGACGCCGCGCTTGCCGCCTGCCGGGCGGCCGGCTTCGAGCCGAGGCTCGGCCAGCCGGCGCCGCAGATCGCCTCGATCCTGTCGCTGGTCTCGGCCGAGCTGGGAATCTCGCTGGTGCCGGAATCGATGGGCGGCCTGAACGTGCACGGCGTCGCCTTCCGCTCGATCCGCGCCCCGACGCCGCGCATCGGGCTGGCGGTGGTGTACCGGCGCAACCGGCCGCCGCCCCTGGCGCTGAATTTCGCGAAGGTCGCCCGCGACACGGCGCGGGGCCGCGTCTGATCCCGGAGCGGCCGTCCTTACAGCGCCGTCGCGGCGCAGCGCGAGCGCAGCGCGTCGAACTGGCCGTCGGCATAGATCAGGGGATGCAGCGGTGTCTCCGGCAGCACGATGTCGACCACGGTGCCGAGGAAGATGCTGTGGCTGTGCACGCTCACCTTGTCGGTCAGCACGCAGTCGAAGCTGGCCAGCGCCCCGACCAGCGCCGGGGCGCCGGTCGAGAGCGGGCGCCATTCATGCGTGCTGAAGCGCGCGTGGCGGCGCTCGGCGGAGCTGAACGCCTTGGCGAGCTCCAGTTCCGGCTCGGCCAGAAGGTTCACGCAGAACGACCGTGAGCGGTCGATCACGTCGTGGCAGGAAACGTTGCGGTTAACGCAGACGAGCAGGGTCGGTGTCGGGTCGGCGGCCACCGATGTGACGGAGGTGGCGACGAAGCCGTGCGGCTGCCCGTCGTCGATGGTGGTGATCACGGACACCCCGGCGGCGAGGCGCCGCATGCCCTGCTTGAAATGAGACGGCTCGATCATGGCGAACTCCACTTCGCGGCTCCTCCGGCCATTCCCGGCCGGGACCGCGGGGACAGGAGCGCAAGTCGCGTGCCACGTCCCGATTCTCCGGAAATCGCGGGAGATCGGGGTCTGCGTCTCGCCAGCCGCTGCGACAAATGTCGCTGATGTGAGACGCCCGGCGCCTGCCGGCGTCCCGCGCCGGCTGGTCGGATCGGGCGAGGCGGGGGAGAGGAATCCAGCACCGGTGCGGGCTTCCGCCGGCGGGGCGCTCGCCCGCGCTCCGCGCGCCCGCGGGATGAGGAGCCGATGGCATGGCTCTTGCGGTTCTCCGGCCATCCCTTTCGTTTCCGAAAGTAGTGCCATGACCATCAACGTGAACCCGATCGCCGACATCATCGCGCCGCTGCCCAAGCAGCTCCTGATCGACGGCAAGTTCGTCCCCTCGCTTTCCGGCAAGACCTTCAAGACCTTCAACCCGGCGACCGGCGAGATGCTGGCCGAGGTCTCCGAGGGCGGCGCTGCCGACATCGACCTCGCCGTGGCCGCGGCGCGCCGCGCCTTCACCGGCCCGTGGAGCCGCTTCACGCCGTTCCAGCGCCAGCAGTGCCTGCTGCGCTTCGCCGATCTGGTGGAGAAGCACTTCGAGACGCTGGCGCATATCGACGTGCTCGACATGGGCGCGCCCATCACCTCCATGTATGCCCGCCGCCAGCGCGCGCTCGGCCTGCCGCGCTTCTATGCCGGCATGTGCACCGTCATCAGCGGCGGCACGCTGCCGAACTCCATGCCCGGCGAGGTGTTCACCTACACGCTGAAGGAGCCCGTCGGCGTCGTCGGCGCCATCACGCCGTGGAACGCCCCGCTCACCTCGACCATCTGGAAGATCGGTCCGGTGCTCGCCACCGGCTGCACCATGGTGCTGAAGCCCGCCGAGGACGCGCCGCTGACCGCACTGCGGCTGGGCGAGCTGCTGCTGGAAGCCGGCGTGCCGGAAGGCGTGGTCAACATCGTGCCCGGCTTCGGCCACATCGCCGGGGACGCGCTTGCCCGGCACATGGATGTCGACAAGGTGGCCTTCACCGGCTCGGACCTCACCGGCCGCAAGATCATCGAGGCCTCGAAGAGCAACATCAAGCGGGTGACGCTGGAGCTCGGCGGCAAGTCGCCGGACATCATCTTCGCCGATTGCGACATGGACGCCGCCGTCGCCGGCGCCGGCATGGGCGTGTTCGCCAATACCGGGCAGATCTGCTGCGCCGGCACGCGCCTGCTGGTCCAGCGGCCGATCTACGAGGAGTTCGTCGCCCGCGTCAGCGACTACGCGAAGTCGCTCAAGGTCGGCAACGGGCTCGATCCGGCGACGCAGATCGGCCCGGTGGTCAACGCCAAGCAGCTCGATCGGGTGGCGGGTTACATGGAGATCGGTCTCGGCGAGGGCGTCACCGCCGCCACCGGCGGCAAGCGCATCACCGAGGGCGCGCTGAAGGACGGCTATTTCTTCGAGCCGACCGTGCTCAGCGGCGTGACCAACGACATGCGCATCGCGCAGGAGGAAATCTTCGGCCCGGTGGCCGCGGCCATCCCCTTCGACACGCTGGAGGAAGCCGCCGCCATCGCCAACGACACGGTGTTCGGCCTCGGCGGCGGGGTGTGGACGACCAACGTCTCCACCGCGCACCGCATGGCGAAGGCGATCCGTGCCGGCACGGTGTGGGTCAACACCTATGGCGGGCTCGACCCGGCCGTGCCCTTCGGCGGCTACAAGACCAGCGGCTATGGCCGCGAGTCCGGCGTCGAGCATCTCGACGCCTATCTCGAGACCAAGTCGGTGGTGATGAAGCTGGGCTGACCGCCCGGCTTCTCACCGCACGTCGCGGGGGATGACCGTCCGGACCATCCCCGCGATCACCAGCGCGCCGCCGATCAGCAGGACGAAGGCGGCGCGCATACCCTGCGAATGCGCCACGAAGCCGATGAGCGGCGGCCCGAAGAGGCCGCCGCCATAGGCGATGGTCACGGTCATGGCGATGCCGGCCGTCGGGGGAATGCCGGGCATCCGGCCGCTCAGCGAGAAGAACACCGGCACGAGATTGGCGATGCCGAGGCCGGCGACGGCGAAGCCGGGCAGCGCCGTCAGCGTCGTCGGGGCCAGCACGATGATCGCGATGCCCAGAAAGGCGACGGCACCGGAGATCTGGATCGTCGTCACCGGGCCGAGCCGGCGCACGATCCGGTCTCCCCACAGGCGTCCGCCCGTCATGGCGAGCGAGAAGGCCGCCACGCCATAGGCCGCTTGCGCCGGCACCGAGCCGGTGGCCTGCACGAGGTAGAGCGCTCCCCAGTCGATCAACGCCAGCTCGATGACGAAGGCCAGCACGGTGAGGATGCCGATCCCCAGCATGGTGAGGTTGGGAAGGCGGAAGATCGAGGTGCCCGCCGCCTCCCGCACATGGCTTTCCGGCAACCAGAGCCATGGAACCGCGGCGGTGGCGATGCTGATGAGGACCAGGCTGGCGAGGCCGAGAGCGGACGGGATGCCGAGCCCCGAGCCGATCAGTGCCCCGCCCGCCAGCGCCCCGGCCACGTTGCCGAGGCTGAAGAAGGCATGCACGGAGGACATGATCGGCCGCTCGAGCTCGCGCTCCAGCGCCGAGGCATGCGAGTTCATGCACACGTCGAGGAAGCCGAAGCATACGCCGATGACGTAGCCCGATGCCGCCAGCACCGGCATGGTGACGCCGAAGGCAGGACCGAAGCTCGCGGCGGCGAAGGCGATGCCGGCGAGCGCGCCGGAGCGCAGCGGCCCAAGGCGGGGGCGGATGAACCCCGCCGCCGGCATTCCGCACAGGCAGCCAAGCGAAACGCAGAGCAGCACGAGGCCGACCTGGGCGTCGTCGAGGCCGGCTCGCGCCTTGAGGATCGGAATATAGGTCGCCCATACCGTCAGGCCGGCGCCGCCGACGAAGAACACGGCGCTCACGGCCATGCGCGACGCGGCGAGCGCTCGTTGCTCCCGCGCGGCGGTCATTTCAGTCATGCCACTTCCCAATACGCTCGGCGCCGATATCGGGCGCCACGCCACCTTGCGACCGTCGCCGGTCGTCCCGGCCGCCGGGCACAATGTGTGCCAGACGCGGGCGCCATACCGCAGGTGCGCCCGGTGCGCCATTGCGTTCCGCAAAAAGAAGGATCGCACGCTCGCGCCCGGCCGTTCGCCTCCCGTCATGTGCGGATTCGTCTCGCGGTTTTCGCAGAATCTCACGTCGCGGCGTGAGATGCGGGCGCGGCCCCCTCGCGGAATCCGTACTTTCCGGCGTCGGACCGGAACTTGCTACCCGCCCACGGAGCGCTGGCGGCGGCCGGGTGAGCAGGAGAGTGAGAGGCATGTACGACTATGTCATCGTCGGCGGCGGATCGGCCGGCTGCGTGCTGGCGGCACGGCTGTCGGAGGATCCGGCCGTCTCGGTGCTGCTGCTGGAGGAGGGGCCGCGGGATCTTTCTCCCGCCATCCATCTGCCGGCCATGGTCTACAAGACCGCGACCGGCAACCTGCTCCAGCGCATTCCCTGGGAGCCCGCCAACGGTGCCTCGGGCGGCGTCGGCGCTCCCCACATGGTGCAGGCGCGCGTGCTCGGCGGCGGCAGCTCGGTCAACGGCATGGTCTATGTCCGCGGAATTCCGAGCGATTTCGATGGCTGGGCGGCACAAGGCGCGGAAGGCTGGGGCTATGCGGGCGTGCTGCCCTATTTCAGGCGAGCGGAGAGCAACGACACCTTCGCCGACGCCACGCATGGCACGGAGGGGCCGCTCTGGGTTTCCAGCCAGCCCTCGCCGCACCCGCTGACCAAGGCGTGGCTAAGGGCCTGCCAGGAGTTCGGCATTCCGCCGACGAGTGATTTCAACGGCGGCGTGCAGACCGGCTGCGGCCTCTACCAGATCACCGCGCGCAACGGTCGGCGGGCCTCCACCGCCGTGACCTATCTGAAGCCGGCGCGGCGGCGCAGGAACCTCACCGTGCGCACCGGCTGCCGGGCGACGCGGGTGCTGATCGACAAGGGGCGGGCGTCGGGCGTGGAGTTCCTCGCCGGAGGCACCCGGCCCGAGACGGTCCGTGCGTCGCGTGAGGTGATCCTGTCGGCCGGCGCCATCCAGTCCCCGCGACTGCTGCTGCAGTCGGGCGTCGGTCCGGCCGATCATCTGCGCAAGGTCGGGGTGGAGGTTCGCCATGACCTGCCCGGCGTCGGGGTTGGCCTTCAGGACCATATGGACGTCTACATCGTCCATGCGCTCGACGGCGTGGAGAGCTACGACGCCTATCGCAGGCTCCACCGCAAGGCGATGGCCGGCCTGCAATGGCTGCTGTTCCGGCGCGGGCCGCTCTGCTCCAACCTGATCGAGGGCGGGGCCTTCTGGTGGGGCGATCCCGCGATCGCCGAGCCCAACCTGCAATTCCATTTCCTGCCGGGCACCGGGATCGAGGAAGGCGTCACGCCGGCCGCGAGCGGCTGCGGCTCCACGCTGAACATCTGCCTGACCCGGCCGCGCTCGCGCGGGGTGGTGGAGCTGACCTCGGCCGATCCGCTGGCGCCGCTGCGGGTGGCACCGAACTATTTCGGCGAGGAGTATGATCTCGACTGCATGGCCGAGGGCATCCGGCTCGGGCAGGAGATCATGGCGCAACCCTCCATGGCGCGTCTGCTCGCCGGCGAGCAGATTCCCGGTCGCCGCCTTGAGACGCGTGAGGAGCGCCGGGCCTATGTGAAGGAGCGGGCGCAGGGGGCGCTGCATCCGGTCGGCACCTGCCGCATCGGGACGGACGACATGGCCGTCGTCGATCCGCTGCTCCGGCTGCGCGGCATCGACGGGCTGCGGGTCGCCGATGCCTCGGTGATGCCCTCCGTGCCCTCCGGCAACACCAACGCTGCGACCATCATGGTCGCCGAGAAGGCCGCCGATCTGATCCGGCATGGAGTCGGGCAGGCCGATACCTTCGCATGACCAACCTGTCGCGCCCAGGTTTTCTCGACCGTCCGTCGCGGTTTGAGACTCCTGCGACAGCAATCTCAAACCCAGTCGCGGTAAAATACTAAGGCATTGATATAGAAAGATAATATTGTTCACGCAAGTGCTGGCATGCCTCTTGCTGACCCCTCCGGCGGAAGTCGCGGCTCCGACATCAAGCACGTTCAAAAATCAGGGGAACAGCATGGTCGATACGCCTAAAGGGCGCCCGTTCGGGCGCGCCAACCTACTTCGCAACGACGTCCTGTCCCGTCGCGATTTCCTGGGCACGTCGCTCGCGCTCGGCGCGGGGGTGGCGGCCGGCGCCACGCTGGGCGCCTGGCCCGGCCCGGCCCACGCGGCCGTGGGCGGCGACCTCAAGATCATGGCCTGGGAAGGCTTCACCCTCGACAACGAGCTCAAAGCCTGGCGCGAGGCCAACAAGGTCCAGGTCGACGCGGCCATCATCAGCACGCAGGACGACGTCCACGCCAAGCTGATCGGCTCCAACCCGGTGAGGCTCGATCTCGCCGAATATTCGCAGGGCTTCGAGCGCTTCTATGTCGACGAGCTGAAGATCGTGAAGCCGCTCGACATCGCCCGCCTGCCGAACTTTACCGCCGCGAACATCTATCCCGAGTTCTACGAGGCGCCGACCTGGTACTGGGACAAGACCCACTTCGCGCTGCCGTGGATCTGGGGTCTCAACGCCCTCGTCTACAACCCGGCCATGACCAAGCCGATCACCACCTACAAGGACCTGCTGGCGCCGGAGCTGAAGGGCAAGGTGACCTTCTGCGACGACACCATCGCCACCTGGCCGATGATCGCGCGCCTCGCCGGCTTCGGGCCGAAATTCCCGAACCTCACCAAGGAAGAGATGAAGACCGCCTTCGAGGGCCTCGGGCCCTACCGCGACCAGTGCCGCGTGTTCGGCTCGTCGAATGGCGACGTCATCTCGCTCTTCGCCTCCGGCGAGATCGCGGCCTGCTTCTCGGTGTGGAGCGGCACGCCGGTGGAGACTGCCAAGCGCGGCGTGAAGACCATCTATGCCGTGCCGGCGGAAGGCGCGGTGATGTGGTGCGACGCCTGGTTCATGCCGATCAGCGCGCAGAACATCGACACCGCCTATGCCTTCATGAACGAGGCGGTGGCGGCCAAGGCGCAGGCCGAGGTCGCCAAGGCGGTCACCGGCGGCGCGGTCAACAAGCATGCCCCGGCGCTGATGGACGCCGATACGAGGGCGCTGTTCGACTACGGCAACCTGCCCGAGGTGTTCCGCAAGTCGCCGCTGCAGGGCCAGCCGCCCCGCACCTCCGACACCTACGCCACCTATGACGAGTGGACCCAGGCCTGGACCGATTTCAAGTCCTCGTTCTGAGCCGCCGCACCGCCGCCTACGGAGATCGTGTTGGGAATGATGAAGGGTCGTCGTCGCGAGGCAATGGGGTTGGCGCTGGTCGCCCCCTCGTTCCTCTTCCTCCTGGTGTTCTTCATCGTTCCCGCCGTGCTTCTCTTCGTCTGCAGCTTCTGGATGGCGCAGGCGTTCAAGCTCATCCCGGCGTTCACCTTCGACAATTACGGCCGGGCGCTCTCCGCGTCCGGCTTCTACCTGCTCACCTGGAACGCGCTGAAGAACGGCCTGTGCACCGCGGTGCTGACGGTCGGGCTCAGCTTTCCGGCGGCCTATTTCATCGTCTACCGCACGCGCGGGAACCTGCTATTCTATTTGATCCTCGTCTCGTGGTTCTCGAGCTATCTCGTGCGCATCTATGCGTGGCGGGTGATCCTGGGCTCCAACGGGCTCATCAATACGACGCTGATGCAGCTCGGCCTGATCAGCCAGCCGCTGGAGGTGCTGCTGTTCAGCCCCTTCGCGACCATACTGACGCTGACCCACATCATGCTGCCCTTTGCGCTGCTGCTGCTGGTCTCGGCGCTGCGCGACGTGAAGAAGGAATATGTCGAGGCCGCGCGCGATCTCGGCGCCAGCAATACCGAGGTGCTGACCAGGGTCATCCTGCCCATGTGCTACAAGGGGCTGGTCGGCGCCTTCATGTTCACCTTCGTCATCTCGGCCGGCGACTTCGTCACGCCCCAGCTGCTCGGCGGGCGCGACGGGATGACCACGGGCATCCTCATCGCCAACCAGTTCCGCACCGCCGGCAACTGGCCCTTCGGGGCGGCGATGGCGTTCCTGCTGCTGGCCGCCTTCCTCATCGTCTATCTCGGCTTCGTGCGGCTGCTCGATCTCCTGCGGCTCGCGCCCGGCCGCCGGTTCCACGATTGAGACGCGCCGTCTCGCCGCACACGGAGGTCTCATGCTGAGGATCTATGTCTGGCTCTATGTGGCGTTCCTCTACGCGCCCATCGCCATCATCACGCTGTTCAGCTTCCACAGCTCGCCGGCGCTCACCTTTCCCTTCGAGGGGGTGAGCCTGCGCTGGTACGCCAAGATCTTCTCCGACGCGACCTTCATGGCCTCGCTGTGGAATAGCGTGATCGTAGGGGCCTCCACCGCGCTGGTGACGACCATTCTCGGCTCGCTCACGGCGCTTGGCCTGGCGCGGCTGAAGGGGCGGATACAGACCCTGTTCGGCCTGCTGGCCTTCGGGCCGGTGGCGCTGCCGGGGCTGTTCCTCGGCATCGCGCTGGTGATGCTGTTCTCGCAGATCGGGCTGCAGCGCTCGCTGGTGACGATCATCATCGCCCATGTGCTGTTCACCCTGCCCTTCTTCATCGAGGCGGTGCGCTCGCGCATCGAGTATTTCGACCTTTCGCTGGAAGAGGCGGCGCGCGATCTCGGAGCGACGCCGTTGCAGACCTTCCGGCTGGTCACGCTGCCGATCATCGGCCCGACCATCGGCGGCGCGGCGATCCTGTCCTTCGCGCTGTCCTTCGACGAATTCATCATCACCGTCTTCGTCAGCGGCAACGACACCACCCTGCCGCTGACCATCTGGTCGATGATGCGCCGCGCCGTCAGCCCGGACATCAACGCCGCATCCGTCATCTCCCTCGGCCTGTCGATCGGCCTGATCCTGATCGGGGGCCTTCTCGTCTGGTACCAGCGCCGGCTGGCCCTGAGCGCACGCGCCAAGGACATGGAAGCATGAGCACGCCGAACATCGTCGAACTGTATGGAGTCACGAAGGCCTTCGGCGCGCTGACCGTCCTGCACGACATCGATCTCACCATCCAGCAGGGCGAGATCCTGACGCTGCTGGGCCCGTCGGGCTGCGGCAAGACCACGTTGATGCGCATCATCGCCGGCTTCGAGGCGACGACGCACGGGCGGGTCACCATTCAGGGAGCCGACGTCTCCTACCTGCCGCCGGACAAGCGGCCGGTGAACATGGTGTTCCAGCGCTACGCGCTGTTTCCCCATCTCGACGTGTTCGACAACGTCGCTTTCGGCCTGCGTCTCAAGAAATGGCCGAAGGAGCGCATCCGCGAGGCGGTGCAGCACATGCTGCACCTCGTCCAGCTCGGCGAATACGGCAATCGCTGGATCCACGAGCTCTCGGGCGGGCAGGCCCAGCGCGTCGCGTTGGCGCGGGCACTGGTCAATTCGCCCTCGGTGCTCCTGCTCGACGAGCCGCTGGCTGCGCTCGATCTCAAGATCCGCCACCACATGCTGGCCGAGCTGAAGCGCATCCACCAGGAAACCGGCACCACCTTCATCTACGTGACGCACGATCAGGACGAGGCGACCATCCTCTCCGACCGCATCGTGCTGATGAACAAGGGCCGGATCGAGCAGATCGGCACGCCGGAAGAGATGTACGCGCATCCGCGCTCGCTGTTCTGCGCGCGCTTCCTCGGTGAGACGAACATTCTCGCCGGCGCGGTACGGGCCGCGGAGACCGACACGACCTATGTCGATGTCGGTCCCGGCACGGTCAAGGTGCCGGCCAATGGCGCGGCCGTCGCGATCGGGCAGAACGTCTCGCTCGCCATCCGGCCCGAGGCGCTGCAGGTCAGCCGGCTGGCGCCGGGCGGCGCGGGCGGGGACGGGGTGAACGCGCTCGACGGGGTGGTCGAGGACGTCGTCTTCATGGGAAGCCGCGTCGTCTACTCGATCCGCACCTCGGTCGAGACGATCAAGTATCAGGAAACCCGCTCGGTCGACGGCACCATGCTGGCCAAGGGCGAGCCGGTGCGTGCGTCCTGGCGGCCGGATGCGGCGGTGCTGCTGACCCATTGACCTTTCCGGTCCGGCGGTCTCAGCGCCGCGAAACGTCTCACCGATGGGACGTCTCACGCGCCGCCGGCTCAGGTTCGGGCTCCGACCGAAAGATCATTGATTTATCGACGTTTTTTTCGCTGGCACGCCGATTGCGCAAGAAAACCCGCGGCTCCTGTCGAGCCGCAGGACACCGCCGGCGAGACATCCCGCGGCGGCCATTAGTGAAACAGCAGCGATGCCGCCCGGTCTTCAAGGATGGCGGGTCGCGCAGGGAGAGGCAGATGGATCTCGGGCTTTTCATGCAACCGCTTCACAACCCCGAGCGGAGCATCACCGACATGCTGGACGAGGACCGCCAGGCCGCGATCCTCGCCGACAAGCTCGGCTATTCCGAGGTGTGGGTCGGCGAGCATTATTCGTCCAGCATCGAACCCATCGTGAACCCGCTCCAGTTCTTTGCCTCGCTGATCGACGCGACCAAGAACATCAAGTTCGCGACCGGTGTTCTGGCGCTGCCGCAGCATCACCCGGCCAACATTGCCGGCGACGCGGCGCAGTTCGACCACCTGAGCAAGGGCCGCCTGATCATGGGCATCGGCCCCGGCGGTCTCGCCAGCGACTTCGAGCTGTTCGGCATCGAGGACAAGAACCGCGCCGAGATGCTGGTCGATTCCATCGACATCATTCACAAGATCTGGGCCTCGGACCCGCCCTACAACATCAAGGGCAAGTACTGGCACATCAAGATCGAGGATTCGGTGATACCGAAGCTCGGCTTCGGGCCGATGGCGAAGCCCTATCAGAAGCCGTACCCGGAAGTCGCGATCTCGGCGATGACGCCCAATTCCGGCAGCGCCCGTCAGGCTGGCCTGCATGGCTGGGGCTTCGCTTCGGCGAACTTCATCCAGGAGTGCTGGGTGAAGTCGCACTGGGAGCAGTACGTGATCGGTGCCGAGAAGGCGGGCCGCAAGCCCGACCGCAAGAAGTGGCGCGTGGCGCGCTCGGTCTTCGTGGCCGACAGCGATGCCGAGGCGGCGGAGTACCTCGCCAGCGAGGGCAATTCCCACGCCTGGTACTATGACTTCGTGCTCGATGACATGCGCACCTACAACATCCTGCCCGTGCTGAAGCACGACCCGTCGATGGCCGACGAGGATGTGACGCTGAAATACTGCATGGACACGATGATCATTTCCGGCTCGCCGGCGACCGTGCTCGACAAGCTGGTGGCGCTCGTCGACTACCTCGGCGGTCCCTTCGGCACCCTGCTCCAGACCTTCAAGGAATGGGACGACCCCGCGGTGCAGCAGAAGTCCATGCGCCTGCTGGCGCAGGAGGTGATGCCGAAGCTCCGCGACTATTGCAGCTCCAGGATCGCCGCCGAGTGAGGCTCTCCGCGCTCCCGCGCTGACCGCGCGGGAGCGCGCCTTTGCGACCGGGCATATGCCCAACAACGTGGTGAAGACATGCAGTCCCAAAACTCCATCCAGCGCTTCGATTCCAACGGCCGGCTCTCGCGGGTCGTCGTGTACAACGGCATGGTCTACATGTCCGGCGTCACCGCCAAGGTGAAGACGCCGGACGTCGCGGCCCAGACCGCGGACGTGCTGGCCCAGATCGACGCTCATCTCGCACAGGTCGGCAGCGACAAGAGCCGCTTGCTGCGCGTCAACATCTGGCTGCACGACATGGCACATTTCGAGGCTATGAACCGGGTGTGGGACGCATGGGTGGAGGCCGGCAATGAGCCGGCGCGCGCGACCGTCGAGTCCCGGCTTGCCGGCGCCGGCGCCAACCTCGTCGAGATGATGGCGACGGCCGTCCTGTGAGCATCGCCGTCGAAGCCGTCCGGAGTATCGATGCCTCGGGCGTCGGCGCTCCGGCGGTGTCGGGAACCGGATCATGAGCGTGACATCCGCCGCCGGGGCCACATCGTGGTGGCTGTCCGAGGCACTCACCAGCGAGGGGTCTGCCCGCCCAGCCCCACCCCTCGCTGGCGATGTGCGTACCGACGTCGCCATCGTCGGCGGCGGCTTCACCGGGTTGTGGACCGCGCTTGCGCTGCGCAGCCGCCGGCCGAACATCTCGGTGACGGTGATCGAGCGC
Organism: Starkeya nomas; assembly: GCF_902703545.1. Classification (NCBI taxonomy): domain Bacteria; kingdom Pseudomonadati; phylum Pseudomonadota; class Alphaproteobacteria; order Hyphomicrobiales; family Xanthobacteraceae; genus Starkeya; species Starkeya nomas. Next base: position 3,938,907 of record NZ_CACSAS010000001.1, on the reverse strand, counting down.
GATGTCTGCGGCGCCGGAGCCAGCGGCAAGAATGCCGGCAAGGTTCACGGCTACTGGACCACCCTGCCGCGCCTCGCGCGCCTCCTCGGGGCGGATGCGGCATGGGACATGGCGCGCCTCGGTTCGCGGGCACAGGACGCGATCCGTGCCTTCATCTCCACCTGCGGGCGCGATGTCTGGTGGCGCGAGGGCGGCGGCCTCAAGGTCTCGACCGCTCCGGCGCAGGACGCGGTGATCGATGCCGGCGCCCAAGCGATGGCCGAGCTCGATGCCGGCCGTTTCGCCCGTCCCCTCACGCGCGCGGAAATCGGCGACATCTGCGCCTCGCCGGTCTTTCGCAAGGGGCTGTATTTCCCGGAGGAGGCGACGGTCCATCCCGGCCGTCTCGCCCGCGCCCTGCGCGCGGCCGTGCTCGATGCGGAGATCGGCCTCCACGAGGGCACGCCCATGCTCAAGTTCGCGGAAGCCGGCGGAGCATGCCGCATCACCACGCCGGGCGGTTCCGTCACCGCCGATGCCGTGGTGCTGGCGACCAATGCCGGGCAGATCGCCCATGGGGATATCGGGCGACGTTTCATGGCCTTTTCCAGCTACGCCATGATGAGCCAGCCCATGCCGGACAGGCTTGCCGCCGCCGGCTGGACCTCGCCGACCAGCATCGTCGATGCGCGCTCGTTCCTGCATTATTCCCGTCGCACGCCGGACGGGCGCCTGCTGATGGGAACCGGCTCCGGCCCCATCGCCTATGGCGCACGTGTCGAGAGCGCGGCGATGACGCGGGACGCGGCTTCTTTCGCGCGTTCCGAGCGCGGCGTCGGGCGGCTCTTCCCCATGCTGGCGGGCGCCGCCGTGGCCTCCCGTTGGGGAGGAGCGATCGATGTGTCCTCCGACCGTTTCCCGTTCGCCGGCACGCTCGGCGGAGGCCGCATCGCCTATGGCCTCGGCTTCTCCGGCCATGGCGTCAATCCGAGCTGGATCATCGGCCAGTGCCTCGCCTCGCTGGCGCTGGGGCAACGCGACGAGTGGACGCGCTCACCCTTTTGCCGGCGGGAACTGCCGGTCCTGCCGCCTGAGCCGGCGCGCTATCTGGGCGGCTGCGCCATCCGCCGCGCGATCCTTGCCTGCGAGGACGCCGAGGAGGAGGGACGGCGCGCGCCGTCCCTTGCCCGCGCCGTCGCTGCGCTGCCGCGGCTTTTCAATCTTACCATCGGAACGCGTTGACGGAGCCAAGATGACCATCAGGACATGCGACTACATCGTCGTCGGAGGTGGTTCGGCAGGGTGCACCATCGCCTCGCGCCTGTCGGAGGACCCGGATTCGTCGGTGCTGCTGTTCGAGTCCGGCCCGTCCGACCGCAGCCCGTTCATCCATATGCCGGTGACCTATTACAAGACGCAGCGCATGCTTCGCCGGATCCAGCTCGAGCCGCTGCGGCACCAGTTCAACATGGCGCCGGACACCGGCCAGGCGCGTGTTCTGGGCGGCGGCAGCTCGGTCAACGCGATGGTCTATATCCGTGGCTGCCCGCAGGATTATGACCGCTGGGAGGAGTCGGGCGCCGAGGGCTGGTCCTATCGCGACGTGCTGCCCTACTTCAGGAAGGCGGAAGCGAATGAGAGCCTGTCGGGTGAGGCGCACGGCACGGAAGGCCCGCTCTCGGTCTCCGACCAGCGCTTCACCAGCCCGCTGACCAAGGAATGGCTGAAGGCCTGCCAGGAGGCGGGGCTGCCCTACAATCCCGACTTCAACTCCGGCACGCAGGCCGGCTGCGGCCTCTATCAGGTGACGATGCGCGACGGCAGGCGTTGCAGCGCCGCGGTGGCCTATCTCAAGCCGGCGCGCGGCCGGAAGAATCTCACCGTTCTCACCGGTAAGCCGGTGCTGCGCATCCTGATCGAAAACGGCCGCGCGGTCGGCGTGGAATATCGCGACGGCCGCGAGCGCAGGGTCGTGCGGGCCGAGCGCGAGGTGGTGATCAGTGCCGGCGCCATCGGCTCGCCGCGCCTGCTGCTGCTCTCCGGTGTCGGCCCGGCGGATGATTTGCGCGGCGTCGGCGTCGAGGTGAAGCATGATCTGCCCGGCGTCGGCCAGAACCTGCAGGACCATACCGACTGCTTCCTGATCTACGATCTCAACGGCCCCTACAGCTACGACAAGTACAAGAAGCTGCGCTGGCAGGCGGTCGCGGGGCTGGAATATGCGCTGTTCCGCACCGGCCCGGTGGCGTCCAATGTGTGCGAGGGCGGCGCCTTCTGGTGGGGGGACGCCTCCGACCCGCTGCCGGACCTTCAGTACCATTTCCTCGCCGGGGCCGGCGTCGAAGTCGGGGTCGACGGCACGCCGAGCGGCAATGGCTGCACGCTCAACGTCTATGGCTGCCGTCCGCGCTCGCGCGGCTATGTCAGCCTGCGCTCGGCCGACCCTTCGGTGCCGCTCAAGATCGAAGCGAACTACCTCGCCGATCAGCGCGATGTCGACGTGCTCATCGAGGGCGTGAAGAAGGGCGAGGAAATCATGTCACGTCCATCCATCGCCAAGTACATCGCCGCTTCCCACAAGCCGTCGAGGCCGCTGAAGACGCGGGCTGACTACGACGAATATGTCCGGCGCGAAACGCAGGGTGCGCTGCATCTGTCCGGCGCGTGCAAGATGGGTGCGGACGATATGGCGGTGGTCGATCCGCAACTGCGGGTGCGGGGCGTCGACGGCCTGCGCGTCGCGGATTCGTCGGTCATGCCTTACGTCGTCTCCGGCAATCTCAACGGGCCGACCATCATGATCGGCGAGCGTGCGGCGGACTTCATTCGCGGCAACCGGGGCTGAGGGCGCGCTATGGCCAATCTTTCCGAAGCGGACATCGTCGTTGTCGGTGCCGGCATCATCGGCCTGTCGGCTGCGTTGCTACTCCAGCGCGCCGGCCGTTCCGTCACCGTGGTCGATCCGCTGCCGCCGGGCACCGCCACCTCCTACGGGAATGCCGGCCTGCTCAGCGCCGGCACCAACAATCCGGTCGCGCTGCCCGGTTTCTGGCGCAATGTGCCCGGATGGCTCACCAATCCGGAGGGACCGCTGGCGCTACGCTATCGCTACCTGCCGACCGCCGCGCCGTGGCTCGCCCGGTGGATCCTTGCCAGCCGCACCTCGACCGTGCATGCCGCTTCGGATGCGCTGCGGGCGCTGCATCGGGATACGATGGACGGCTATCGCGAGATGCTCGGCCCGGCGCTTTTCGCCGAGCTCATCCGCACCGAGGGCAGCGTCAATGTGTTCTACAACGGCAGGCCGAGCCGCAATGAGGGCTTCATCCGCCATCTCATCGACCGGCACGGCATCGTGGTGGAGAATCTCGATCACGCCGCCCTCAAGGAGATGTTTCCGGGCATCGGCCCCATCGCGCAGCGTGGTCTGTACTTCCCGCACAATGGCTGGACGGTGAATCCCGGTCGACTGACGCAAGTGATTAGCCGGCTTTTTATCGAGGCGGGCGGGCGCGTTCTCGCCCAGAAGGTCCTGTCGGTACGGCCGACCGAGAGCGGCTTCGAGTTGTTCGGCAATCTCGGCGACTGGCGTGCCCGTACGGTCATCCTCGCCGCCGGCGCCTGGACGGGCCGGCTGCTGCATCCGCTCGGCATGAGGTTGCCGCTGGAGACCGAGCGCGGCTATCACCTGATGCTGGAGGGCGCCAATATCGAGCCGCGACTGCCATTGCTGCTGCGCGACGGCGGCATGGCGATCACGCCGATGGAGGAAGGGCTGCGCCTTGCCGGCACGGTGGAGATCGCCGGTCTCGACGCGCCGCCGGACGAGAAGCGGGCTCGCCAGCTCATGGACCGGGCGCGGCTGGTCTTCCCGGGGCTACAGGCGATCTCGTACCGTAAATGGCTGGGCTTCCGCCCCTCGCTGCCCGACAGCGTGGCGGCGATCGGTCCCGTACCTCGTGTCCCCGGGCTATACGTGGCGACTGGTCACGGCCATACTGGCATGGTGGGCGCGAGCACCACGGCGCGGCTCATCCGCGATCTCGTGACCGGCACTCCGCCGGTGATCGATCCGGCGCCCTACAGCCTCGTGCGGTTCAATCGCGGCTAGCGATCAGCCGCGGCGCGTGATGCCGTGCGCCTTGAGGCGGCGGTAGAGCGTGGCGCGGCTCATGCCGAGATTGCGCGCGGCGGCGGCAATGTCGCCCCGGCAGGCCTCGATATTGTCGAGGATGGCCGCACGCTCAGCTTCGTCGACCCGCGCGCGCATGCCGGCTGGCCGGCGCTCGCCCGCGTCGGTCAATGGCGCGGCGGTGAGCGGTGCCTCCACTGGCATCACCGAGGGGGCCAGCAGGAGATCGTGTGACTCGATCATCTTGCCTTCGGCCAGCGAGGTGGCGCGACTGACGACGAGATAGAGCTCGCGCAGGTTTCCCGGCCAGCAATGCTGCAGGAGGATGCGCCGCGCGGCGGGCGAGACGCGGATGCCGAGCCTGCCGGCCGTGCGCGTGATGCAGTCGTCGATCACTGCCTCCTTGTCCGCGCGCTCGCGCAGGGAGGGGACGTTGATGACGACGCCGGCGAGCCGGTAGTAGAGGTCGGCGCGGAAGGCGCCCTGCGCGATGCGCTGTTCCAGCTTCTGGTTGGTGGCGGCGATGACCTGCACGTCGACGCGCTGGATCTTGCCGGAGCCGAGCGGGGCGACTTCGCCGGATTCGAGCACGCGCAGCAGCCGCGTCTGCAGATGGAGCGGCATGTCGCCGATCTCGTCGAGGAACAGCGTGCCGCCATGGGCCTGCACGAAGCGCCCGGCCGAGCCCTCCTTGCGCGCCCCGGTGAAGGCACCGCCGGCATAGCCGAAAAGCTCGCTCTCGATCAGCGTCTCGGGCATCGCCGCGCAGTTGAGCGCGACGAAGGGCTGGGCGGCGCGCGGTGATTCCGTGTGATAGGCGCGCGCCAGCGTGTCCTTGCCGACGCCGGTCTCCCCCAGCACCAGGATCGGCAGGCCGGTACGGCTGAGGCGGCGCAGTATGTCGACATTGCGCTTCAGGCGCGGCTCGGTGCCGGCCCACTGGTCGAGCGTAACCGGTGCCGCTTCCGCGGCTTCCGGTGCCGGCGCGGGGGTGGGCCGGGCGCGCGGTGTCGTGGGGGCGGGCTCGCGCAGCGGCCCGTAGGCGTAGCCGCGCAGGGGCGAGCCGTCGAGGCGGATCAGTTCCAGCGGCAGCGAAGGGCCGGAGCGGTCCTTGATCGCGGAAGGATCGCGCGCGAACAGGCGCCAGAGCGAGAAGGGCGAGAAGTCGGTCTTCGGCAGGCTGAGAAGCTGGCGTGCCGCGGCGTCCGCCCCGACCACCGCATGATCAGCATCGACCGCCAGAAGGCAGGGTTGCCCGTCCGGTTTCCACAGCTTGAGGACGGTGCGGTTTGCATAGGTGCGCCGGAAGATCGCCTCGGACAGGCGCTCGGCGGATTTGCGCACCACCTCCAGCGCGATGGCGTGCGTCTCGCGCTGGAGCTTCGGGTTGCGCACGGTGATGTTGAGCGCCGCCCAGAGCGCGCCGTCCGGCGCGAAGAGCGGCATCGCCGCGCAGGACATCTCGATGAAGTCTTCGAAGAAGTGCTCGTCCTGATAGACCGAGGTCACGGTCGCGTCGCGAAGGCAGGTGCCCACGCCGTTGGTGCCGGCATGGCGCTCGCTCCATACTGAGCCGGGGCGCTCGGTGTCGGAATAGTAGCGCGAGGAGCGGTCGGCGCGTTCGGCGACGGTCACGCCCTCGGCGTTGGTCAGCGTCACGCAGTATCCGATGCGCCCGACGATGGAATAGAGGAAGTCGATCTCCTCATAGGCGAAGATCAGCTTGTCCTCGAGCGCCTCGCGCGCAACGTTGATTTCCCGGTGCCCGACCAGCGGAAGCGCGCCGCAGCGTCCCGGCTCCAGCCCGTACTCCTCGACGCAGCGCGACCAGGAGCGATAGGGGAAATCCTGTCCGACCGGAACCAGTCCCGGCGCGGTACGGAGAGTGGTCAGCACCCTTTGACCGTGATCCATCATAGCGCTCGATCCCGCTCTGCATGCGGAGCTCGGGAAGCTGTCAGCGCGAAGCGCCTCAACGCCGGCTCACATCCAAATGCCGCACTGTGAGCACGCAAGGCTCTGGCAAATAAAACGAATCGTCCCGGGCGAATTCTTCGGCGCCCTTGAATTGATCCATGATGCGGCACGCCCATTTTTTTGGCAAGCCGTATTGTGACGGGGCCGTGTCGGCCGTCCGTCGACGGAAAGCGGCTTTCACGCCCGCGCCGGGGGAGAGGCGGATTGTACGTCCTGCGCGCAAAAGTGGAAGCCCTGCCGGACGTCCCACGATCTCCCGCGTTGCCCGATACCGCGAGCGCGGCGGCCGCGCGCCTGCGGCCGCGTTGCGAAGGTTTCGCGGATCGACGGGCCGCGACGAGGGCGATTCTCGCTACTGAGAATAGAATGTCTCATAAGTGAGAAATAATGGGCCATGCACTTCTAACTATACTTCACATCATTGGTGACATATTAAAAGATATTCGCGCAATGGGCGCCGTGTCGCTTCGGGTGCAGTGTAGATCCCATGGAATTCGATTACATCGTTGTCGGCTCCGGGTCCGGTGGCAGTAGCGTTGCCGGGCGACTCGCGGAAGACGGGGGCTCCCGCGTCCTCGTGCTGGAAGCCGGCGGCTCGGATCGACGGTTGCCGGTGCTGATGCCGGCGGCGACCTATCTCTACGCCATCGGCAATCCCCGCTTCGACTGGCGGCTGACCTCGGCGCCCGATCCCTCGCGCGGCGGGCGCACCGACTACATGCCGCGCGGCAAGGTGCTCGGCGGCTCGTCCTCCATCAACGGCATGCTCTATGTGCGCGGCCAGCCGGAGGATTTCGACGACTGGGCGGCGAATGGCTGCGCCGGCTGGGATTTCGAGAGCGTGCGCCCCTATTTCCGCCGCGCCGAGGACAATGAGAACGGAGCCGATGCCGATCACGGTGTCGGGGGGCCGCTCGGGGTGCAGAACCTGCGCACCTCGCACCCGCTGTCGGAGGCCTTTCTGCGCGCCGGCGTCGAGGCGGGCCTCGAGGCGACGCCCGATCTCAACCGCCCGCCGCAGGGCGGTATCGGCTATGTGCAGGCGACGCAGCGGGGCGGCTGGCGGTGCAGCTCGGCGCGGGCCTATCTCTGGCGCAAGCGTCCCAATCTCACCGTGCTGACACAGGCGCAGGTCCGGCGCGTGCTGTTCGAGGGCCGCCGGGCCATCGGCGTCGAGTTCGAGCGGCAGGGCCGGCTCGTCGTGGCGCGGGCGGGCAAGGGCGTGGTGCTCGCGGCCGGGGCCTTCGGCTCGCCGCAGATCCTCATGCTCTCCGGCGTCGGGCCGCAGGCGCATCTGCGCGAGCAGGGCATCGAGGTGGTGCACGACCTGCCGGGCGTGGGCGAGAACTTCCACGATCATCCCGGCACCAGCCATATCGTCTGGGTGGACCAGCCCACCTACAATGTGCAGCACACGCTGTTCCACGCCATGCTCTATGGGGCGCTCTGGCTCTTCGCCGGGCGCGGGCCGGGGACGACGCCGGACGCGCATGTGCTGGCCTTCACCCGCTCGCGTCCCGAACTGGCGCGCTGCGATCTCCAGTATCACTTCACGCCGGTCGGCTACGACCTCACCGATACCGGGCCGATCCTGTTCGACAAGCCGGCGGTGACGGCGCTGAACAACATTCACCGCCCCCATTCGCGCGGCCATGTGCGGCTGGCCTCGCGCGATCCTTCCGCGGCCCCGGCCATCCAGCCGAACCTCCTGGGCGACGCGCGCGACCTCGACACGCTGATCGCCGGCGCGAAGAGGCTGCGCGCCATCTTCGAGGCGCCGCCGATGGCGCGCCATGTCCTCGGCGAGTTCAAGCCGGGCAAGGAGGTGCAGAGCGATGACGAGTGGGCCGCCTATGTCCGCGAGACCTCCATCGGCATCTACCACCCCGCCGGCACCTGCAAGATGGGCAGCGATCCCATGGCGGTGGTCGACGAGGGGCTGAAGGTGCGCGGCCTGTCGAATCTCTACGTCGCCGACGCCTCGATCATGCCGGTCATCGTCAGCGGCAATCTCAATGCGAACTGCATCATGATCGGCGAGCGCTGCGCCGACTTCCTCAAGGCGGCCTGAACCATGGTTACTTCCGGCAAGGCAGACAAGAAGCGCACCGTCGCCGTCATCGGCGGCGGCGCGGTGGGCGTCGCGACCGCAAGCTTCCTGCTGCGCGATGGGCACGACGTGGTGCTGATCGAGCGCGGCGGCATCGGCGAGGGAGCCTCCTTCGGCAATGCCGGCGTCTTCGCGCCCTCCTCGGTGGTGCCCATGTCGATGCCGGGCACGCTGGCCAAGGTTCCCGGCTACCTGCTCGACCCGCTCGGGCCGCTGTCGATCCGCTGGAGCTACCTGCCGACGCTGGCGCCGTGGCTTGTCCGCTTCGTGCGGGCGGGGACGCAGGCCGGCGTGCGCGCGCAGGCCCGCGCCCTCACGCCGCTGCTGCACGATTCCTACGGCGCCTGGCTGCCGCTGGTGCGCAATGCCGGCGACGAGGCGCTGATCCGCCGCGACGGCTTCCTCGCCGTCTATCGCAGCCAGGCCGATTTCGAGGGCGACGCGCTCGGCTACCGGCTCCGCCGCGACAACGACATCGCCTTCGAGGTGCTGCGCGAGGACGAGCTGTGGCAGTTCGAGCCCAGCGTCTCGCACGACTACACGATCGGCGTGCTGTTCCCGCAGGCGGGCAACACGGTGAACCCGAACCGGCTGGTGCGCACGGTCGCCGAACAGTTCCAGCGCGATGGCGGGCGCATCGTGGCCGCGCAGGCGCGCGGCTTCGCCCGCCAGGGAACGACGCTCACGGGGGTCGAGACCGCCGCCGGCCTCATTCCCGCCGATGCCGCCGTGGTGGCGGCCGGCGCCCATTCGCGCCCGCTCGCCGCCGGGCTGGGCGACAGCATCCCGCTCGACACCGAACGCGGCTACCACGTGCTGATCGCCGATCCCGAGACGTTGCCTCGCCGGCCCATCCTCGACGCCAGCGCCAAATTCGTCTCGACGCCGATGGAGACCGGGCTGCGCATGGCCGGCACGGTCGAGTTCGCCGGGCTCGAGGCGCCGCCGAACTGGACGCGGGCCGACTACCTGCTCACCCTCGGCCGGCGGCTGTTTCCCGGCCTCGCGCCGGACTACCCGCAGGAGCGCGTGTCGCGCTGGATGGGATTCCGGCCGAGCATGCCGGATTCGCTGCCGGTGATCGGCCGCGCCAGCGCCAGCCCGGACGTGGTGTACGCCTTCGGGCATGGCCATGTCGGCCTTGCCTCGGCCGCGCGCACCGGCATGACGGTCGCCGATCTCCTTGCCGGCCGGCCGCCGGCCTTCGACATCACGCCCTTCGCGCCGACGCGGTTCTGATCTCGCGCGCCGGCCCTTTCGCATCGGCGCGGCCGGTTTCTCCGGGATGAGACACGGCCGGCCGGCGGATGCGAGGGAGAGAGGATTTATCCAGTTAAATCAATGATGTGAGGGAGTGGCACGAGCCTTGCCGACATGGTGCTGCCGGCGTGACGCCGGTCGCAGTCAAGGGAGTCCGGTCGTGCTGCTTTCCTTCTTCATGATGCCGCTTCATTCGGTCAATCGACACTATCCGACCGCGCTGGCCGAGGACGTCGAGGCCTTCAAGCTGGCCGACGAGCTCGGCTTCGAGGAAGCGTGGATCGGTGAGCACTACTCCGCCGATATCGAACAGATTTCCTCGCCGCTGATGTTCCTGGCGCACATGGCGCCGCAGACCAAGCGCATCAAGCTCGGCACCGGCGTGCTGCCGCTCCCGCTCTATCACCCGGTGATGGCGGCCTCGCACATCGCCCTGCTCGACCACCTCGCCCCCGGGCGCCTGCTGCTCGGCATCGGCACCGGCGGCCTCGGCTCGGACTTCGAGGTGTTCGGCATGGAGCAGGCCGACCGCACGGCCATGATGCTCGACTCCATCGAGATCATGAAGAAGATCTGGGCCTCCGACCCGCCCTACGACATCCCCGGCAAGTTCTGGGACGTGAAGCTCTCCAGGAACTACTGGCCGGACCTTGGCGTCGGCATCCTGCCCAAGACGCTGACCCGTCCGCATCCCCCGCTCGCCGTCTCGGTGTCGAGCCCCTACTCCGGCTCGATGCGCGTCGCCGCCCGCAACGACTTCATGCCGATCTCGGCCAATTTCGTCGCCTCCTGGGTGGTGAAGACCCATTGGGAGACCTATTGCGACGAGCTCGCCAAGCTCGGCAAGACGCCGGACGGCTCGAAGTGGCGCGTCGCCCGCTCCATCCATGTGGCGGATACCGACGAGGAGGCCGAGCGCCTCGTGAAGACCGCTGGCGGCGCCTATGACTGGTACTACGACTACATGTACCGGGTGTATGAGCGCATGGGCGCCGGCGCCCTGCTCGCTCCGTTCCGCGACACCGACCCGGCCACCATCACCCACCAGATGGTGCGCGACAATTTCGTGATCTACGGCAGCCCGGAGACGGTCGCCCGCAAGATCCTCGCGCTGCGCGAGGAGGTCGGTCCGTTCGGCACGCTGATGATGACCTCGCACGAATGGGTGGACAAGCCGGCCATGCGCCGCTCGATGGAGCTGCTTGCCAAGCGCGTCATGCCCGCCGTCAATGCGGCCCTGGGCGAAAACGTGCCGGCGATGGCGGTCTGAGCGGGCGGAGGAAGAAGATGCTGAGCGTGGACAAGACGGGCGTGCTGCAGCCCGGCAAACTCTGGTGGAACTGGTTCGGAGAGCAGTATTTCGTGCCGCGCTACACCGCGCGGCCGACCTCCGAGGAGGAGGTGTGCGCCATCGTGCGCGAGGCGCGCAAGCTCGGCCTGCCGATCCGTGCCAGCGGGGCCGGCCATTCCAACCCCGCCATCGTGCCGACGCCCGGCATCCACATCGACTTCGACGACTTCAACCAGGTCGTCGCCGTCGACAGGGAGAAGCTGCAGGTCACGGTGCGGCCGGGCATGCGCATCAGCGCGCTGACCAAGTTCCTGCGCGAGCAGGGCATGTCGCTCAACAACCAGGGCGATATCGACCGGCAGGCGATCATCGGCGCGCTGATGACCGGCACCCACGGCGCCGGCAAGAAGCTGCCCTGCCTCTCCGCGCAGCTCATCGGCGCGCGCATCGTCACGGCGGAGGGCGAATTGCGCGACCTCTCGCAGGCCGACGGCGAGCTGTTCAAGGCGTTCCGCACCTCGATCGGCATGTTCGGGCTGGTGGTCTCGCTGACCCTCCAGGCGGTGCCGTCCTACAATATCTACAAGCGCTCGTGGAACACCGACACCGAGGACTGCCTCGGCCATCTGCACGAGCTGCTCGACGCCAACCGGACCTTCTGGTTCTTCTGGCTGCCGCGCAAGGAATCGGCCGATCTCTACGAGCTGCCGGGCGGTGTGGTGCCCTCGAAGGCGACGCGCGACTTCGACATCTGCCACATGCGCACCTACAACGCGGTGCCGGTGGCGGAGCCGGCGCCGGAGCTGGGGCCGGGGGAGGAGTTCGACCACTCCTCCATCATCTACCCCAACGACTACATCCCGAATTTCCGCGAGATCGAATACGCCGTGCCCTTCGGCCGCTTCGAGGAATGCTTCGCGGACGTGCGGCACATGTTCCAGACGAAGTATCCCGACGCGGTCTATCCCGTGGAATGCCGGGCGGTGAAGGGCGACGACACCTATCTCTCCGCCTATTCCGAGCGGGACGGCTACGCGCTTTCCATCTCTGGTCCGCTAGAAGAATGGACCTGGGGCATGCTGCGCGACGCCGATGCGATCCTCGACCGCTACGACGCGCGCCCGCACTGGGGCAAGCACCACTTCATGACCCCGGAGCGGCTGGAGCGGATCTATCCGAAATACGATGCCTTCAAGCGCCTGCGCCGGGAGATGGACCCCGACGGGGTCTTCCTCAACGATCATCTGCGCATGCTCTTCGCATGAGGAACGGGCCGGCACTGCCGGCCCGTTTTCGTTTGCGGGGGACGGCCGAGCGGGAGGGAATTCGGGTTGACGACCAAGATTTGTGCTGCGCAGAATTTAAGCGGGGGGTCGGAACCGGAGTTCGCGATGCTGGACCTGCGCAGTCACGTTTCCCGGATCGTTTCGAGCGCGAACCAGCTGGCCCTGCCCCCGGGCGCCGCCGCCGAGGGCAAATTCCGCGCGCTCCGCGCCGCCGACACCATGGCCGCCTCCTGGCGGCGCTGCATGGAAGGCTACCGCTTCGATCCCGGCGCCAAGTTCCGCATCGAATCGGTGAGCGAGGCCGAGCTGAAGCTGCAGCGCGAGGCCAATGACGAGCTGATCCATTTCGCCCGGCCGGAGATCGACGCCATGTTCGGCGCCGTCTCGCTTTCGGGATTCAGCATCAGCCTCGGTAATATCGACGGCTACATCATCAGCGAACGCGCCAACTACAATCCCGAATTCTACAGCGAGGTGGAACGGGCGGGCACCGCCTGGGCGGAGCCGTCCGCCGGCACCAACGCCATCGGCACCTGCCTGGTGGAGCGCCAGCCGGTCGGCGTCTACACCAACGACCACTTCTTCTACGAGTTCTCGGCGCTGTCCTGCGCCAGCGCGCCGCTGTTCAGCCCCGACGACGAGCTGCTCGGCGCCATCAACATCTCGATCCGCAATCCCGAGCTCCAGCGCGAGACGCTGAAGGTGGTGCTCGGCCTGACCTCGGGCCTCGCCGACCGCATCGGCGAGCGGATGTTCCGCAAGGCCTTCCGTCGCAACTACATTCTCAAATTCGCGACCGGCCCGGTGGATCACGGGCTCATCGCCTTCGACGGCGACTTCCAGCTCGTCGGTCTCAACCACGCGGCGCGCGAGATGCTGCGCGACCGGGTGCAGCTCGCCCGCGTGCGCAGCCTCTGGGCGGTGTTCGAGCGCGACCATCGCCTCATCGACCTCGCCCGCCTCGGTGGCGCCGAGCTCACCCTGCATCTGCAGAAGGGCGGCGATGCCATCACCGTCTCGCTGAGCGGGCCGATGGAGGTGCCGTCCGCCGGCGCCCGCCCGGCGGCGTCGGCCGATCCGGCGCCGCGCATGCGTCCCGCCCCGGCGCCGGCACGCCCTTCGGCCCGCGTGCTGACGCTGGACGACTGCGCCGGCAGCGACCCGCGCATGACGACCAATGTGCGCTTCGTGCGCCGCGTGCTGGGCGGCTCGCTGCCGATCCTGCTGCTCGGCGAGACCGGCGTCGGCAAGGACGCCTTCGCCCGTGCCGTCCATGAGGAAAGCCCGCGCCGGGCCGCGCCCTTCGTCGCCTTCAACTGCGCCTCGGTGCCGGACACGCTGATCGACAGCGAGCTGTTCGGCTATGGCAGCGGCGCCTTCACCGGCGCGCGCCGCGAGGGCAGCCCGGGCCGGCTGGTGGAAGCCGACGGCGGCACGCTGTTTCTCGACGAGATCGGCGACATGCCGATCAGCCAGCAGACGCGTTTGCTGCATGTGCTCGAATCCGGCGAGGTCACGCCGCTCGGTTCCGGCAAGCCGCGCCGCATCGACGTGCAGGTGATCGCCGCGACCAACCAGAACCTGGAGGCGCAGATCGCGCGCGGCCTGTTCCGGCAGGACCTCTATTATCGCCTCGCCGGCGCCGTGATCGACATTCCCGCCCTGCGGGAGAGGACCGACCGGCGCGAGCTGATCGAGGCGGTCTTCGCGAGCCTCGCCGAGGGGCGCCGTCTTACCCTCGCGCCGGATGCGCTGGCGCTGCTGATGAACCATGACTGGCCCGGCAATGTGCGCGAGCTGCGCCACGTGCTGAACCGCGCCGTGCATGTGTGCGAGGGGGGCGTGCTGACGGCGCGCGACGTCGCCATCCGCCCAGGCGCCCGCATGGCTGCCGCCGTCGCGCCGGGCCCGTTCGCGGCGGCCCCGGTCTCACCCATGTCCTTTGCCGGGGCGGAGGCGTGCGGACCGGAGATCGAGGCGGCCGGCAGCGCCCGGCACGCCATCGCGGCGGCCGAGCGCGAGGCCATCGTCGCCACGCTGGCGCGCTGCGGGGGTAATGTGAAGGCGGCCGCCGCCGCGCTCCAGCTCAGCCGCGCCACGCTCTATCGCAAGCTCCAGCGCTACCAGATCGTCCATTGAGACGCCGGCGCAACCGGCGGCGGGCTGTCGCGCATCTGCGACACCCGCCGGCTCATTCATGCAACTTCCCCGCCTTTGTGTCCGGGTGTCTCATCCCGCCTCATGAGCGAGATCATGTCTCGACGTTGATCAAGTATATCGGTAGTCGAATGCTGAATTATAATTAAAAGTACATTATTTGTTATTTTAACAACACGTCGATTGACGACACGATGATGTGATCTCACCTTGCCGAAATTGCACCGGCGCAGATGGCACGATAGTTGCCGAACCACGTGTCGGCCAAAAAGGCCCGAACACAGGGGATAAAAATGACCTTCCAAAGCGGGAACCGGGCGCCGTCGCGCCGCAGTGTCATGAAGGGCATGGGCCTTGCGGCAGCGGCCCTGGCCGCGCCGGGCGTGCTGCGCCGCGCCCATGCCCAGGAGCCCATCGTGCTCCTCACCTGGGAGACCTACCACGACCCGGCCTGGTGCAAGGAGTGGAGCGAGGCCAATGGCGTCGAGGTCAAGCCGGTGGTCATCGGCTCGGTGGATGAGCTGTTCTCGCAGCCCTTCTCCGGCGCCGTGCAGCCGGACGTGATGTATATCGAGACCGGCTCGCTGCCGCGCTTCAAGGAGGCCGGCCTCATCGTGCCCTTCGACACCGCCAAGGTGCCGAACATCTCCAACATCACCCCCAAGCTCGACTGGAAGAAATACACCAATGTCGGCGGCGAGATCGTCGGCGTGCCCTACAACTGGGGCACCCAGCCGCTGATGTACAACGCCGATCTCATCACGTCGCCGGACAGCTGGGCGGCGCTGTGGGACGAGAAGTACCGCGGCAAGGTCAATATCTTCGACGACTGCACGATCGTGTTCCCGATGATCGCGCTCCATGTCGGCGCCAAGGATCCCTTCAACCTGACGGATGCCGACTTCGAGGCCTGCGAGAAGGCTCTGCGCGCGCTGCGCCAGCAGGTGCGCACCATCGCCCGCGGCTTCGACGACGCGGTGACGATCTACGCCGCCGGCGACGCGGTCATCGGCTACTGCCAGAACATCGCCGTCGTGACCTCGCTGCAGGACAAGGGCAAGAACTTCAACTATGCGCTGCCGAAGGAAGGCACCCCGACCTGGATCGACTGCGCCGGCGTTTCCAAGAAGGGCAACCGCGACATCGTCTACAAGTTCATCAACGACAACCTCTCCACCAAGTGGCAGGCCCGCTTCATCGAGGCCTCGACCAATAACGGCGTGCTCGACCTCGCCGAAGCCAAGGCGGGCGGCGTGAGCGAGAAGACGCTCCAGCGCACCAACATCCCGGATTCGCAGGCCGGCGACTTCTGGGAAAAGCTCGTGATCCTGCAGAAGCCGGAAGATTTCGAACGCCGGCTGCAGATCTGGAACGACTTCAAGGCCGGCACGCTCTGACGAGCGTGCCCACCCTGACGCGCATATCGGAGCACGAGTGATGGCAAAGTCTTCGCAGGCGATCCTGACCGTCGCGGGGGTCGACAAGACCTATGACGGGGCGACCCGACCGGCCCTCGACCGGATTTCCTTCTCGGTCGAGCCCGGGGAGTTCTTCTCCATCCTCGGCCCCAGCGGCTCGGGCAAGACCACCTTGCTGCGGATGATCGCCGGCTTCGAGCAGCCGGATGTCGGCCGCATCCTGATGGACGGCGAGGACATCACCCATGTCCCGCCGTTCCGCCGCGACGTGCGCACCGTCTTCCAGAGCTATGCGCTGTTCCCCCATATGAGCGTGCTGGAGAACGTGGCCTATCCGCTGCGCATGGCCGGCGCGCGCAAGGCCGAGCGCCTCGCCAAGGCGCGCGAATGCCTCGAGCTGGTGAGCATGGGCGACTTCGCCGCCCGCCTGCCGCACCAGCTCTCCGGCGGCCAGCGCCAGCGCGTGGCGCTGGCGCGCGCCATCGTCTGTCGTCCGCGCATCCTGCTGCTCGACGAGCCGCTCGGGGCGCTGGACCTGCGGCTGCGCCAGCAGATGCAGCACATGCTGGTCTCGCTCCAGCGCGAGCTCGGCATCGCCTTCGTCTACGTGACCCACGACCAGGGAGAGGCGCTCTCCATGTCGGATCGCGTGGCGGTGATGAGCGAAGGGCGCATCGCCCAGCTCGGCACGCCGCGCGAGATCTATTTCGACCCGTCCTCGGAGTTCGTCGCCCAGTTCGTCGGGCGCTCCAACCTGCTGCCCATCGACGGCGTGCCGGGCGAGGGCGGCTGCACCGCCCTGCTGGACGGCCAGCCGCTCTCCGGCGTCGCGACGCCGCGGCCGGGTCCGGCGCGGATGGCGATCCGCTTCGAATGCGTGCGCCTCGCCGCCGCGGACCAGCCGGCCAACGGCGCCTGCAGCGTGGCGGGCACGGTCGAGGACGTGCTGTTCCTCGGCAACGCGCTGGAGGTGAACGTGCGCTGCGGCGGGCTGAACATCATCGCCGCGGTTCCATCCGCCGGCGGCGAGGGCTACGCGCCCGGCCGCGAGGTGCGCGTCCTGTTCGACGCCAGCAACGCGACGGTGTTCCATGGCTGACATCGCCTCCGATATCCCGATGTCCGCCGCCCGCCCGCTCCGTTTCCGCAGCTTCAGCCCCCTGGGCTGGCCGGTCTATGCCTGGTTCATCGCCCTGGTGCTGGTGCCCAACCTCCTGCTGATCGGCGCCAGCTTCCTGCGCACCTCCAACGGGCTGATCGTGTTCGATCCCAGCATCGCCAGCTATATGCGGCTGTGGAAGTCCTCAAGCTTCCAGTTCCTGCTGCTGAAGACGCTCGCCACCAGCTTCGGCGCCGCCGCCATCGGCTGCCTGATCGCCTATCCCATGGCCTATTACGCGGCGCGGGTGGTGCAGAGGAACCGTTCCATCCTGGTGCTGCTGGTGATCATCCCGCTGTGGATCAGCTTGCTGATGCGCGTCTTCGCCTGGCGCATGATCCTCGGCCAGAACGGCATTCTGAACTCGTTCCTTGTCGGCAGCGGCGTCCTCGATCAGCCGAGCGAGGCGTTCCTCTACACCGGCTTCTCGGTGCTGCTGACCTACACCTACATCTCGATTCCCTTCTGCTTCGTCGCCATCTTCACGGCGCTGGAGAAGATCCCGCATTCGCTGATCGAGGCGTCGCAGGACAGCGGCGCTTCCGCCTGGCAGACTTTCCGGCACGTCGTGTGGCCGCTGTCGCGGCCGAGCGTCGCCATCGGCTTCTCGCTCGCCTTCCTGATGACGGTGGGCGACTACATCACGCCCTCCATGGTCGGGGGCATCGACGGCACGATGATCGGCATGGTCATCGCCTCGCAGTTCGGCATCGCCAACAACTGGCCCTACGGGTCGGCCATCGCCGTCTGCCTGATGCTGAGCGTCGGCGTGGTGCTCGCCCTCGTCATGTGGGCCGGGCAGACGAAGGGCGTGCTGATGGGCGACGAGGGGGCGCGGCCCGCCGTCTCGCGCGCCCGGCTCAGCCCCGGCCGGCGAGTGTTGCGCAGCCTCGCCGCCGCCGCCTTCACCCTGCCCTACCTGTTCCTCTACGCGCCGCTCGCCATCATGGTGCTGATGTCGTTCAACGATTCCTCCGTGCAGGCCTTTCCCCTGCAGGGCGCGACGCTGCGCTGGTACGCCGAGCTGGCGGAGAACGCGTCGATGCTGGAAGCGGTGCGGCGCAGCCTCGTCGTCGGCTTCACCGTGGTCCTCGTCTCGACCGTCGCGGCGACCGGCTTCGCCTTCGCGATCCATTACGGGCGGGTGCGGCAGGCGCGCTTCTTCGAGTTCGCGCTGGCCCTCCCGGTCGCCATCCCCGGCGTCGTGCTCGGCATCGTCATGGTGCTGGCGACGCAGCTGGTACAGGTGCCGTCCGGCATCTTCCGCACGGTGATCGGCCAGTCGAGCTTCGTCATGCCGGTGATCCTGATGATCATCCTCGCCCGGCTGCGACGACTCGACGGGGCGCTGCTGGAAGCCTCGATGGATGCCGGCGCCAATCATTGGCAGAGCTTCGTCCATGTGCTGTTCCCCTCGATACGGGGGGCGATCATCGGCGGTGCGCTGCTCGGCTTCACCCTGTCGGCGGACGACGTGATGGTGACGCTGTTCCTCTCCGGCACGGCACCGACCCTGCCGATCTGGGTGTGGAACCAGATGCGCTTCGGCTTCACCCCGTCGGTGAACGCCATCTTCACGCTGGTCGGGGTGGGCTCGCTGCTGGCGATCCTGGTCTGCAACCGGCTGGTGTTCCGCGGAACGTCGGGCGCGGCGGGCTCGTCCTGAGCCCGCCGTTTCGGGTCACGGCTCCACTTCGATGATGTCGCCTGCCCGCGCGACATAATCGAGCGCGTAGGCCATCTCGCCGGTGGTCTGCGCATGGATGCGCAGCAGGGGCTGTCCCTTGTCGACTTCCTCGCCGAGGCGGGTCTCCATGTGGAGGCCGGCAGCCTTCGCCTCGGGCGCCCCGGCGAGCTTGGCCAGGCGCGAGAGCTTGCGGTTGTTGATGTAGACCACGCGCCCGGCGCGCGGAGCGAGCAACGGGCGGACATAGGTGGCCCGCGGCGGTTCGCGCAGGCCGCCCTGCGCGGCGCAGATCGCCTGGAACTTGACCCAGGCGGCGCCGCTTTCGAGCGTCGCATGGGCCAGGGCGGCGCCCTCCCCCTCCGCCGCCTTGCCGCCGATCTCCAGAGCGGCGCCGGCCAGCGTGATAGCGCGGCGGCGCAGGTCGTCCGGAGCCCCCGGCGCGTTCCGAAGCACGGCCAGCACGTCGAAGGCTTCAAGCGCGGGGCCGATTCCCCGACCGACCGGCTGGGTGCCGTCGGTCTGGACGCAGGTCGTGGACAGGCCGAAACGGGCCGCGACGGCGTCGATGCGTGCCGCCAGATGGGTGGCGGCGTCCTCGCCGCGCACCTTGGCGGTCGGGCCGACCGGGATGTCGATGACGACATGGGTCGAGCCCGCCGAGATCTTCTTGGACAGCACCGAGGCGATGAGCTGGCCCTCGGTGTCGATGTCGAGTTCGCGCTCGACGCGCAGGAAGATGTCGTCGGCCGGGCTCAGATGCACCGCCCCGCCCCAGGCGATGCAGCCGCCTTCCGCCTCGACCACGCGCTTCAGCGCGGCGATGTCCAGATCGACCGGCGCCAGCGTCTCCATGGTGTCGGCGGTCCCGGCCGGGGAGGTGATGGCACGGGAGGAAGTTTTCGGCATCACCAGCCCGTTCGCGGCGACGATGGCGACGATGATCGGCGTGGTCCGGTTGCCGGGAAGGCCGCCGACGCAATGCTTGTCGACGACGACCGGCGCGTTCCAGCGCAGGCGGTCGCCGACATCGACCATGGCGCGCGTCAGGCTCGTCGTCTCGTCCTCGTCGAGCGGCAGCGCGGCGCTCGCGGTGAGGAAGGCGGCGAGGTGGACCTCGGTATAGCGCCCGGCCACGATGTCGGTGACGATCTCGGAAAAGGCCCGCTGGTCGAGCCGGTTGCCGTAGATGCGCCGACGGACGTTGGCGAGCGATTCGAGGGCCGGCGGGTGGCTGACCCGGATCTCGTCGCCCTCGGCCACGCCGAGGAATTCCCAGGCGGTTTCGGAGAGGCCCACTTCCTCGCGCGCCAGCAGGCGGTCGCCGTCCACCTGGAAGAGCGTCGCCTGCACCTGCCGTGCGCCGGCGGTGACGAGCACCTGCGAGCGCGCGGAAAGACCTTCCGAGCGGCAGACATGGCAATCGGTGCGCATGAAGACGATGGGCTGGTGCTGGGTGTAGAGGCCGAGCCGGCGCGCGCGCAGCGGCGGCTGGGCGAGGCCGTTGGGGCTGCCATTGCCCGTGGCGGGAGGCGCGGCGGGTGAGGGAGGCATCGTCATAGGTCGAAGACCTGATCCTGGCGCGGGACGGTGGCGTTCCAGCCGAGTTCACGGCCGATCCGTACCCGCAACGCCTCGGCGGCCTCGGCCTCGCCATGCACGATGAACACGCGAGCGGGCGGGCGGCGGAAGCCGGAGAGCCAGCGCATGAGTTCGCCGGCATCGGCGTGCGCCGAGAGCATCGACAGGTCGTCGACCTCGGCGCGGACGGGGATCCACTCGCCATGGATCTTGATCTCGCGGGCACCCTGCAGCATGGCGCGGCCGCGCGTGCCGGCGGCCTGGAAGCCGGAGAACAGGATGGTGTTGCGCGGATCGGGCGCGAAGGCCTTGAGGTGATGCAGCACGCGCCCGCCGGTCGCCATGCCGCTCGCCGAGATCACCACCTTGGGAAAACGGCCGGCGGAAATCGCCTTGGAGCCTTCGACGTCGCGCGTGTAGGTGGCGATCGCGTCCATGGCGGCGCACATCTCCGCCGTCAGGCGATGGTCGGCGCGATGGGCGTCGAGCAGCTCGGTGGCGTCGATCGCCATGGGGCTGTCGAGATAGACCGGCACCTGCGCGAGGCGGCCGGCGGCCTTGAGCTTCCAGAGATGATAGAGCAGCGACTGCGCGCGCCCGACCGCGAAGGCCGGGATGACCACCGTGCCGCCGCGCGCGATGGTCCGCTCGACGACGACACCCAGCGCCTCGGTGGGGTCGGTCGGGTCGTGCAGGCGGTCGCCATAGGTCGATTCGACGACGACGTAGTCGGCTTCCGGCACGGGCTCCGGGTCCGGCATCACCGGATCGCCGTAGCGGCCGAGGTCGCCCGAAAAGGCGATGCGCCGGCCGCCCCATTCGACCTCGGCGGTCGCCGCGCCGAGGATGTGGCCGGCATGGCGGAAAGTCAGCCGCGCGCCACCGGCGATCTCGACCGGCTCATTGAACGGCGCGAGGGCGAAGAATTCGAGCGCCCGTTCCGCCTCCCGCACGCCGTAGAGCGGCAGGGCCGGCGCATGCTTCGAGAAGCCCTTGCGGTTGGCGTATTCGGCATCCTTCTCGTTCAGGTGCCCGCTGTCCTTCAGGATCAGCTCGGCCACGTCGCGCGTGGCGGCGGTCGCATGGATACGGCCGCGGAAGCCGTCCCGCACCAGCTTGGGGAGGTAGCCCGAATGGTCGAGATGGGCGTGGGTAAGGATGACCGCATCGATGCTGGAGGGCGCCACCGGCAGCGGCTCCCAGTTCAGCTCGCGCAGGTTCTTGAGGCCCTGGAACAGGCCGCAGTCGATCAGGATGCGCCGGTCGCCGTACTGGAGAAGGTGCTTGGAGCCGGTGACGGTGCCGGCGCCGCCGAGGGAGGTGAGGGTCAGCATGCTGTCCTGCCACGCGAGGGATTGGAGATGGCGGCGCGGTTACGCCGCCGGCGCGGACGTCGAGGGGCGGAGCGCCGGGAGGCGGTCCTCGATCCAGTCGGCCAGTGCTTCGACGAGGGCGGCGGCCTCCTCGCCCAGCGGGGTCAGCGTGTACTCCACATGCGGGGGCACGACGGGGAAGCTCTTCCGGTTGACCAGCCCGTCGGCTTCCAGCTGCTGCAGCGTCTGGGCGAGCATGCGCTCGCTCACCCCGTTCACCTTGCGGCGCAGTTCGCTGAAGCGCAGCGTGCCGGATTGCAGCGCGATGAGGGCCAGGATGCCCCAGCTGCTGGTGACGTGCTTCATCACCTCGCGCGAGGGACAGCGCGGCTCGAAGACGTCGCCGCGCTCCAGGCGGTCGGCGATGCGCGAGGAAAGGCGCTTCAACATCAAACACTTACCTTTATGTAAGTACTTCTCGAAAGTAAGTTAGGGGACTATACCGGCTCCGGAACCACATTCGCAACCGCTGGAGACCCGCCATGTATGCCGTCACCGGAGCCTCGGGGCAGCTCGGCCGCCTCGTCATCGACGCCCTGATCCAGAAGGTCGCCCCCGGCGCCGTCGTCGCGCTGGTGCGCGATCCGGCCAAGGCCGCCGACGCGGCGGGGAAGGGGGCTCAGGTCCGCCGCTTCGACTACAGCAGGCCGGACACCCTCGCGCCGGCACTGGCCGGCGTCGAGCGCCTGCTGCTGATCTCCTCCAGCGAGGTCGGCCAGCGCGCGGCGCAGCACCAGGCCGTGATCGACGCCGCCAAGGCGGCGGGGGTGAAATTCATCGCCTACACCAGCATCCTGCATGCCGACACCAACCCGCTCGACCTCGCCGTCGAGCACCGCGCCACCGAAGAGGCGCTGAAGGCGAGCGGGATACCGCACGCCGTGCTGCGCAATGGCTGGTACACCGAGAACTTCACCGCCGGCGCGGCTCCCGCCATCGCCCATGGCGTGCTGCTCGGCAGCGCCGGGAGTGGGCGCACCTCGGCGGCGGCGCGGGCGGATTACGCGGCGGCGGCGGTGGCGGTGCTCGCGGGCACGTCCGTCGCCACGCAGGTCTATGAGCTGGCCGGCGACGAAGCCTTCACGCAGGACGAGCTCGCCGCCGCGCTGGCCGAGTTCAGCGGCAAGCCGGTCGTCTATCGTGACCTGCCGGAAGCCGAATATGGCGCCGCGCTGGAGCAGGCGGGCCTTCCCGGTCCCTTCGCCCATATCCTCGCCGACAGCAGCGCCAAGACCGCCGGCGGAGCGCTGTTCGACGACAGCCATGTGCTCAGTCGCCTGATCGGCCGCCCCACCACGCCGTGGCGGCAGACGGTGAAGGAAGCCGTCGGCGCGTAGAGGCCGCGCGGGCGGAGCCGCCGGCATGCGGGGCGCCGTCCGGCGTCCCGTATTCAGCGGTTCCAGTCCCGCTCCGGCCGGAAGCTGTTGGCGAGGAAGTCGACGAGCGTGCGCACCTTGAGCGCGAGGTGCTTGGCCGGCGGGTAGAGCGCGAAGATGCCGAGCGGCGGCTCTTCCGGCTCGGTCAGGAGCTGCCGCACGCGGCCCTCGCGGAGGCTGGCCTCGGCGATGAAGCTCGGCACGCGGGCGATGCCGAAGCCGGCTTCCGCCGCCGCGAGGCAGGCCTCGCCGTTGGAGAAGCGCAGCCGCCCGGAGATCGCGACCGTGATGGCGCCGGCCCCGCCCGAGGTCGGGTCCCTGCGCGCTCCCGCCTGGAAGCGCCAGTTGAGCGGGTCGCGGAAATTGTCGTCGACGATGCACTCGTGCCGGGCCAGATCCTCCGGGGTCGCCGGCTCGCCGTGCTTGTCGAGATAGGCCGGCGCGGCGACGACGACCACATGGGCATCGCACAGCTTGCGCGCGATCAGCCGGCTGTCCGTCGGCTTGCCGACCCGCACCGCCATGTCGAAGCCCTCGTCGACGAGGTTCACCACCCGGTCGGAGAAGTTCACGTCGAGCTGGATGTCGGGAAAGGCGTCGGCGAAGGCGAGCAGCAGCGGCATGAGCTGGATGCGGCCGAAGGACATCGGCGCGGTGAGGCGCAGGCGGCCCGCCGGCGCGCCGGAGGCGTTGCGCACGGAGGCGTCCAGCGTGTCGAACTCGTCCAGCAGCAGCTTCACCCGCTCGTAATAGGCCTGCCCGACCTCGGTCGGCGACAGGGCGCGGGTGGTGCGCTTGATGAGCTGCACCCCGAGATCGGATTCGAGCCTGGAGACGAGCTTCGAGGCCTGGCCGGGGCTGACGCCAAGCCGCCTTGCCGCCTCGGCGAAGCTGCCGGTGTCGAGCACGGCGACGAGCATGCGGTCACAGTCGAGGCGGTCCATGGCGATCTTCCGGGGCCGGCGACGCGGCGGGCGGCGCGATCATAGCCGCCCGCCGCCGTCTTCGCCTCAACCGGAGGTGACGGCCTCGCCGATCAGCGCGATGGCCGTGCCCCACGGATCCGCCAGCTCGGTGCGCGGCGGGGTGGCGGGGGAGCGCTGCCGGATCTCCACCTCCGCAAGGCCCGTCGAGGGGTAGCTCCGCGGGCCGGCGCCGCGGCTGTTCCAGATGTTGGTCGCCAGATGGTGGTGGTAGCCGTCGGCGGCGAAGAAGCTG
Source organism: Starkeya nomas (assembly GCF_902703545.1). Classification (NCBI taxonomy): domain Bacteria; kingdom Pseudomonadati; phylum Pseudomonadota; class Alphaproteobacteria; order Hyphomicrobiales; family Xanthobacteraceae; genus Starkeya; species Starkeya nomas. The sequence goes on along the minus strand of NZ_CACSAS010000001.1, from coordinate 3,914,906 downwards.
CCGCCGGGATAGCGGGCGGTGATGTCGAAGCCGAGCGTGCCCGTGTAAAACTCCTCCGCCGGGCCGATGGCGCCGACCTGCAGGTGCACGTGGCCGACGCGGGCGCCTTCCGGGAAGCCGGTCCAGCGGCCCTGTCCGGCGCTGGCGGCGAGATCGGGGAGGTCGAGCGCCTCGGTGGACATGTGCACCAGCCCGTCATGCCAGGTCCAGCTGTCGCGCGGCCGGTCGGCATAGATCTCGATGCCGTTGCCTTCGGGATCGGTGAGGTAGAGCGCCTCGCTCACCGCATGGTCGGAGGCGCCGACGAGCGGCACCCGTTCCTGTGCGGCGTGCATCAGCCAACGGCCGAGATCGGCGCGCGCCGGCAGCAGGAAGGCGGTGTGGAACAGGCCCGCCTCGCGCGGCGACCGGCGCCGGGCCGATGCGTCGCGGCGCAGTTCGAGCAGCACCGTATTGCCCGCGCCGAGCTGCGCGGTCTCGCCGTCGCGCCGTAGCCGGTGAAGGCCGACCGCGCGCTCGTAGAAATCGGCGACGCGGTCGAGATCGTTCACGGTCAGGGCCACGCGTCCCATGGAGAGAGACGGGGAGCTGGCCGGCGCGGGAGAAGCCTCCCGCGCGGCGGATGTTGCCTGTGTGGTCACGGTTGCGACCTCCGTGGCGGCGTCAGCGGCCGGACGCGCCGTTCGAGCCGGTCTTCAGGGCGAAGGGACCATCGCCGAGAAGGGCGAGGGCGAGGAGGCCGGCGATCCACAGCGCCAGGAATTCCCAGCCGCCATTCGGATTGGTGAAGAAGAAGCCGGCCGGGCCGTGCACGGTGGCGATGGCGCCGAGGAGCACCGGGATCAGGGCGAGAGCGGCGATGCGCGGCCAGATGCCGAGGATGAGGGCGATGGCGCCGACGACTTCCCAGACGATGGTGACGTAGGCGAGCGCGCCGGGCAGGCCGAGCGAACCGAAGAAGGCGGCGGTACCGGCCGGGGTGAAGACGAAGATCTTCAGGCCGGCATGGGCGAGGAAGAGAATGCCGAGGGAGAGGCGCAGAACGAGGGCCGCATAGGGGGCGGTGCGATTGTCGATCATGATGGGAACTCCGCAAGAAAGATGCGCGGAATGTCGGCCATGTCGGATCAGATGATAATCTGGTCGATCACCGAGACACCATTTCCAATTCGGAATGAATTGGAGGAGCGTCAGGGGCACCGCCCAGTTCCTCCACCACGCGGCGCGGCCACGGGTTCCGTCCGTCGCGCAGCCAGATCAGCGTATCCAGCCAGAAGCCGGCGGCGTGGCTGTCGTGGAAGAGCTGGAAATGGCCGATCGTCTCGCGGCCATAGTCCACCGGATCGATCTGCACCTGCGTGCGCCCGGCGCCGGTGTAGTAGGAAAGCGCGCGCCGCAGGGCCGGGATCGTGCCGAATTCATCGTCCGAGGCCGAGACGGCGAGAATGGATGCCCGCACGCCGGCCATGCGCGACAGCACCTCCGCCCGCTTCCCGCGCGGGTGGCTGGTCTCGAAGCGCGGGCCGCGGAAGCTCCATTCGCGGGCGACCCCGGCGGGCAGGTCCTCCAGCCAGCCGAGCCGGCGGCCGGGGAAATAGCCACAGAGCAGGGTGGCTGCCGGCATGACGAGATGCCACCGCCACAGCAGGCCCAGCCGCCGGCGCGGCGCGTAGTCCATCCACCACGCATATTGCGCGCCGACGGTGAGCATGCGCCCGATCCGTCGTCCGCTTTCCGCCAGTCCCGGCAGGAAGCCGCCGATGCTGTGGCCGACCACCATCAGCGGGCCGGTCGGGGACTCCTCCGCCATGAAGCGCAGCGCCGCGTCGACGTCCTGTTCGCCCCAGTCGCGCCAGCGATAGCCGCAGCCGCGCAGGCCGGTCGGCCGCGACAGGCCGATGCCGCGATAGTCGAAGGTCAGCACGTCGAAGCCGTGGCCGGCGAGGAAGCGGGCGTAGCGGTGGTAATAGCGCGCCAGCACCCCGGTCGCCGGGTTGATGACGACGGCGCCCAGCGGGGCCCGTCCTTGCGCCGGCCAGAAATGCCCGCCGAGGACGACGCCGTCCCGGCAGGCGATCGCCACGCTGCGCGGCTCGATCTCGGCGATGGGGCTTCCCGTGCTCATGCCGGCGACGCTAGAGCGAAGCCGCGATGGTGTATATTCACTAGGCAGTATACTTTCCCGGCATGGAAACCGTTGCCCTGCCTACCCGCGAGCGCATTCTTCAGGCCGCCGGAAAGCTCTTCTATGGCGAGGGCATCCGCGCGGTGAGCGTGGATGCGGTGGCGGAGAAGGCGGGCGTCACCAAGCGCACGCTCTATTATCACTTCCGCAGCAAGGACGAGCTGATCGCCGCCTATCTGGAGACGCGGGACCCGCCCAACCTCGCCTGGTTCCGGCGGCAGTATGCCGAGGCGGAGGGCGACGTCGCCGCGCGCATCGAGGCGGTGTTCCGCGCGCTCGCGAGCGCCGCCGGCCATGCCCGCTGGAAGGGGTGCGGTTTCCTGCGCACCTCGGTCGAGCTCTTCAATATGCCGGGACACCCGGCGATGCGCGCCGGGCGGGCCCACAAGACGCGGCTGGAGGACTGGCTATGCGGGCTGTTCGAGGACGCCGGCATCGACAGCGCGGCGGCGCGCGATCTCGCGCGGCAGGTGGTGCTGCTGATCGACGGTTCCTTCGCGGTCGTGCTGCTCCATCGCGACCCCGGCTACATGGAATCGGCCGGCCGCGCCGCCTGCCGGCTCGTGCGCGCCGCGCTGGACGAGCCGCGGCGGGCGGCACCCTGAGGAACCGCCCGCCGCCGGCTCGCGCTATGCCGTCCGCCGCGAGCGGACGCCGACGAGGATGATGAGGGTGGCGGCCAGCAGGACCGCGCTGCTCGCGGCGAAGACCGAGGAGACCCCGTCGAGATCGAAGATCAGCCCGCCGCCGGCGGCGCCGAGCGAGATGGCGAACTGCACCGCCGCGACCAGCAGGCCGCCCGCCGTTTCCGCCTGATCGGGCACGGTGCGGGTGAGCCAGGTCGACCACGCGACGGGAACGGCGCCGAAGGCGAGGCCCCACAGCGCGATCAGCACGGAATCGAGGCCCGGCGTGCCCTGCAGCGTCACCAGGCCGAGGCCCAGCGCGCCCATGAGCAGCGGCATGGCGACGAGGGTGAGGCGCAGGCTGCGCTCCAGCAGCGGCCCGGCGAGCAGCGTGCCGGCGAAGTTCGCCACGCCGAAGCCGAGCAGGATGCCCGAGACCGCGCTGATGCCGACGCCGGTCACCGTCTCGAGGTACGGCCGGATATAGGTGAAGAAGGCGAAGTGCCCGGTGAAGACCAGCATGGCGCAGAGCACGCCGATGGCGATTCCCGGCCGCCGCAGCACGTCGACGAGGGTGCGCAGCCGCGCCGTGCCGCTCGGCGCCATCTTCGGCAGTGTCGCGAACTGGGCGACGAGCGTCACCACCGCCAGCGCGGCGGCGATGAGGAACACCACCCGCCAGCCGAAGAGATGCCCGACATAGCTGCCGACCGGGGCGGCGAAGATGGTGGCGGCGGAGACGCCGCTGAACATGATCGACAGGGCGCGCGGCACCAGCGCCTCCGGCACCAGCCGCATGGCGAGCGCCGCCGACATGGCCCAGAAGCCGCCGAGCGCCGCGCCGAGCAGCACGCGGCCGACCAGCAGCAGGGTGAGGTTCGGCGCGAAGGCGACGATGAGGTTCGACGCCACCAGCAGCACCGAGAAGGCGAGCAGGACGAGGCGGCGGTCGATGGTGCGGGTCGCGGCGGTGACGATGAGGCTCGCCACCAGTGCGACGGTCGCGGTCGCCGTCACCGCCTGCCCCGCCGTTCCCTCGCTGATGCCGAGGTCGGCGGCCATCGGGGTGAGAAGGCTCGCGGGCAGGAATTCCGCCGTGACGAGGCCGAAAACCCCGAGGGTAAGCGAGCCGACGGCGGCCCAGGCGGGTTCGGCGGCGAACCCGGTGGGGGCCGCCGGTTCGGTGATGGATGGCTCAGAAACGGCCTCCGGCGAAAGGGCGTCGGCCGTCTGCTCCCGCCACTGCAATGCGTCGCTCATGGGAGATCCTTTTGGAGAAGCGTTGTGCGTTGCAGCAGCCGTAGGCTGGAACTGGCGGACGATCTATGCCATCAAATCCGGAATGGTTGATCGTAAGTCCGACAATGACGGCGCGCGCGGCGCCGGGAGCGGGAGCCGGCTCGCCGCCGACGCGGTGAGCGAGCTGCTCATGGGCATGCGGCTCGTCGGCGTGAATTATCGCCGCATCGAGCTCACGCCGCCCTTCGGGCTGCGGTTCGGCGGGGAGCCGGGGCGGGCGCAGTTCCATTTCGTCGCCTGCGGCCCGGTGCTGCTGCGCCGGGAGGACGGCGCCGTGCACGCCATGAACACCGGCGATGCGGTGCTGCTGCCGCGCGGCGGACGGCACGATCTGGTCTCGCAGCCGGACCGGCCGGGCCGCGACGTGGCGGATTTCGCCGCCGCCCCGCTCTGCCCGAGCGTCAGCGCCATTTCCGCCTGCGCCGGCGGGGACTGTTCCTCGCCGCGGGTGCAGGTGTTCAGCGGCTGCATGGAATTCGATCTCGGCGGCATGAATCCGCTGATCGGTCTGATGCCGGAGCAGATGTTCGCTGGCACGCTGCTGTCGCGCTATCCCGAGATACTGCCGATGCTGGAGGCGATGGAGCGCGAGACGCGCGGCGAGCGCGCGGGTTTCGCCGGCATTCTCGCCCGGCTGGCGGATGTGGTGTCCGCCTTCATCGTCCGCGCCTGGGTCGAATGCGGCTGCGGCGAGGCGAGCGGCTGGATCGAGGCGCTGCGTGACCCGCGCCTTGGCCGGGTCCTTGCCGCCGTGCACCGCGATCCCGGCCGCGACTGGACGGTGGCGGAGCTCGCCGCCGAGATGGGCAGCTCCCGCTCGGTTTTCGCCGAGCGCTTTCTCACCGTCACCGGCATGACGCCGTTGCGCTACCTCACCGAGCTGCGCATGCGGCTGGCGGCGCAGTGGATCGGCCGCGACCACCTGCCGATCGAGGAGGCGGCGCACCGCCTCGGCTATGGCTCGCAGGCGGCCTTCAGCCGGGCTTTCAAGCGGGTGACCGGGCAGGCGCCGGGCGCGCTGCGGGCGCAAACGCATTCGGCCCGGTCCTGAGACCGGGCCGATGATGGCCGCACGCGAGGCGCGGCGGCGTACCGACCGGAGGTCAGTGCGAGGAGCGGGAGTTGAGCTCCACCTGCTCGCGGATCGCGGTCGCAGCGTTGCGGGCGGCGAGAACGTCCGCGGCGTTGCGGCCTTCCACGACGGGCGCCTGCGGGGCAGGCTTGTAGGTGGCGGCCTCGGCCGAAGCCGCGCCCAGGGCGATGGTGGCCGACAGGATGGCGAGCGAAACGATCTTGTTCATGGCGGTTCTCCTGTGTGAACGCCGGGTCGAGGGAAGGCGCCCGGTCGTGTCACCAAGCTAGGAGTGGGAGGCCATCGCCGGAATCATGCCTGTGCTTAGCCGGATCATGAATGGATTTGGTCAACCCCATATCTTGGGATAATCCTTCCGTTCGGGCGCCTTCCCAACGGGCAGGCCGGACAAATCCGCCCCCTTTCGAAAGAGGCGCGGCGCCTTCTCCGCCAGCATGGCCAGGCCGTCGATGGGACGGCGCATGCGCCGGCGGCGCGCTCCCGGGCGCCGCATGCCGGACGAAGGCGAGGGCCCGGCGATGACTTCCGGCATTCATGCGACGATCGGTGTCGCGTCCCCCGTCATGGCGTACCTGCGCGACAGGGCCGTTCCGGCGCTGTGCGGCGGCGCGCTGCTGCTGTCGTCGTGGAGCGGCGCCGTGCACGCCGCCGACCCGGCGGATTTCTACGCGGTGCCGGAAGCGTCGCTGGCCGGCCGTCCGGGGACGCTGATCCGCGCCGAGCCCGTGCCGGCGCCCGCCGGCGCGGCGGTCGCCTACCGCATCCTCTATCGTTCGCGCGGTGCCGATGGCCGGCCGGTCGCGGTTTCCGGCGTGGTCGCCGCGCCGCCGGAAGGCACCGCGCGCGAGCCCGTCGTCACCTGGGGCCACGGCACCAGCGGCATCGCGCCCGGCTGCGCGCCGTCGCGTTTTCCCCGCCATGCGTTCGAGAGCATCGGCGGCCTGCACGATCTGCTGGCCGACGGCGATATCGTGGTGGCGACCGACTATCAGGGGCTCGGGGCTGGCCATGTTCACCCCTATCTCGTCGGCGCCAGCGAGGCGCATGCGATGATTGACGCCGTGCGCGCCGCCCGGCAGCTTCCCGGCTTGCGTGCCGGACGCCGCTTCGCCAGCTGGGGTTTCTCGGAAGGCGGGCAGGCCTCGCTGTTCACCGGCGCGCTGGCCCGCAGCTACGCGCCGGAGCTGACCTTCGAAGGGGCGGCGGCGGTCTCCGCGCCGACCGAGCTCGGCCGCCTGCTGAGGAACGACATCGGCACGCCGGCCGGCGAGGTGGTCGCCTCCTTCGCGGCCTGGTCGTGGAGCCATGCCTATCACGTGCCGCTCGGCGAGGTGGTCCAGCCGCAGGCGCTGCCGGCGCTGGAGCATATCGCCACGCTGTGCAGCCTCGATCCGTTCCAGCGGATCGCCGTCGGCCTGTCGACCCTCGCCTATGGCGGGGCCGGGCCGCTGCGCCCGGATGCCACCGGTCATGCCGACTGGAGCCGGCTGATCGCGGCCAATTCGCTGCCGACGCCGCGCGGCGTGCCGGTGTTCCTCGCGCAGGGCGACGGCGACGATCTGGTGCAGCCATCGACGACGCGCGACTACGCCCGCCGGCTCTGCCGGGACGGGGTGGCGCTGGACTACCGGGAGATTCCCTTCGCCTCGCATGGCGGCGCGGAAATGGACAGCGCGGCGGCCGCCAGCGGCTGGCTCGCGGCCCGGCTGGCGGGTGCCCGTCCTCCCAGCGACTGCGCGCAGCTTGCCGGCGGGGCGACCTCCGGCGACGGTCCGGCCGGTCGCCGCTGACGGCTGGTCAGCGCAGCAGCGCCCGCAGCCGGAGCCGCAGGCGATGGGCCATGCGGCGCAGGCTTTCCTTCATCTCGTCGAGGTGCAGCGCGACGGTGATGCGCCGGCGCACCGCGTTCGCGGTGTCGATCACCCACGCCATCCAGCCGATGGTCATGAGCTTGCTCCGGCCGGCGCTGAAGATGCGCTCGATCAGCACGAAGCTCACCAGATGCGCGGCGAGGAACAGGATCGTCCCCGATCGTCCGGCGCCGTTGGCGATCCAGAGCAGGCCGACGAATTTCAGCGGCTCGACGATGGCGTAGGGAATGGCGAGCAGGACGAGGATCGCCAGTGGATGCAGGCCGCCGACCCAGCGCTCGAAGCTGTGCATGATCCGGAGCGCGGCGATCCGGGCGATGAGCGGGCGATAGATCGGGCGCACCAGCTCGTCGAGGATGATGACGACGGCGCACAGCGCGCGAAAGACGAAGCCGAGCGCGACCCGCAGGGGATGACGGCGCCGACGCGCGTCGGAGGAGAGAATCGGATCGGTCATGGCGGCGCGATGATGCGCGCGATCGCGGATGGGGTCATCCATGGACAGGCTCGGTCTTGCGATGCCGCACGTCGTTTTCCGCCGCCTAGGCCTCTCTCTTCAAGCCGTCCAGATGGGCACGGATGTGAGCGGCCTCCGCCGCGCTCGTGGCGAGGCCGATGGCGGTGAGGAAACTCTCGCGTGCCTCGCCTGTGCGGCCGAGCTGCATCAGCAGCGCCCCGCGCAGGCCGTGATAATGGAAATAGCCGGATAGCCTGTCACCCAGCGGCTCGACCATGGTGAGCGCCGCTTCCGCGCCCCGCAGCTTCGAGACCGCGACCGCGCGGTTGAGCGTGATCACCGGCGAGGGCTGCATGATCTCCAGCGTCGCGTAGAGCAGATCGATCTCTCCCCAGTCGGTGTCTTCGGGGGTCGCGGCGCGGGCATGCAGGGCCGAGATCGCTGCCTGTACCTGATAGGGGCCCGGCCGGTGGTGGCGGATCGCCTTGTCGAGCAAGGCGATCCCCTCGGCGATCATCGGGCCGTTCCACCGGCCACGATCCTGATCGTCGAGCAGGATCACCGCGCCGTCCTTGTCGAAACGCGTGCCGGCGCGGGCATGCTGCAGCAGCATGAGCGCGGTGAGCCCCATGATCTCCGGCTCCGCCGGGAACAGGCGCAGCAGCAGACGAGCGAGGCGGATCGCCTCCTCGCAGAGCGGCTCGCGGGCAGCCGACGTGTCGCCGGCGGCGGAATAGCCCTCGTTGAAGACGAGATAGATCATGGCCGCGACGGCGCCGAGCCGCTCCGAGCGCTCCACCGCGCCCGGGGCCTCGAAGGGCACGCCCGAGCCTCCGCTCTGGGCCTTGGCGATGCGCGCCTTGGCGCGGGTGACGCGCTGCTCCATCGCCGCCTCGCTGACAAGGAAGGCGCGGGCGATCTGCTTTACCGACAGGCCCGAGACGATGCGCAGGGCGAGCGCGATCTGCTGGGTCGCGGGCAGGTCGGGATGACAGCAGATGAACAAGAGGCGCAGCACGTCGTCGCGGTAATGCGCGCCGTCCATGCGCTCGGCAAGCACGGCCTCGGTGTCCTCCGTGTCGGAAAACGCTTCCTCGGGCGGCAGCTCGGTCTGCTTCGCCTGCCGACGCACCGCGTCGAGCGCGACATTGCGGCCGACGAAGATCAGCCAGGCGGCGGGATCGCGCGGCGGGCCGTTCTGCGGCCAGCTCTTCAGCGCGCGCAGGCAGGCTTCCTGAAAGGCTTCCTCGGCGAGGTCGAGATCGCGGAAATAGCGCAGCAGGGCGGCGACAGCCTGCGGCCGGGCGGCCGTCAGTGTCGAGCCGATCCAGTGCGCTTCCTCGGATGTCATGGCGCGAAGGTGCCGGGCACGAAGAGGCTGACCGGCCGTACCTCATAGGCGCCGCCGGGATTGGCGCGGGCGAGCTCGCGGGCGATGGACAGCGCCTCTTCCAGATCGGCGCAATCGATGGTGTAGAAGCCGAGCAGCTGCTCCTTGGTCTCGGCGAAGGGGCCGTCCAGCACGAGAGGCGGGTCCTGGTCCTTGCGCAGCGTGGTGGCGGCGGTGGTCGGCAGCAGGCGTGCTGCCGGGCCGAGCTTGCCGGCGCTGGCCAGCTTCTCGTGGACCACGGCGAGCCGCGCCATCACCGCGTCGTCTTCCTCCTTGGTCCACGAGCAGACGACGTCTTCCTGATGGTAGCAAAGCAGGGCGTAGAGCATGGGCGGCCTCCTGGGGTGCGTGAGGATCAGCCGCCGCTGATGGCGGTGATGACGAAGACGTCGGCGCCGGGCGCCAGCGGTGTCGAGAGCCCGGCGCGGCGGCCGTCGACAAAGACGTTGATATGGCGCCGGATCGCCGGCGTCTCGTCGCAGATGCGCTCGCGCATGCCGGGCCAGAGCGCGTCGAGCCCGTCCACCATCTCGGCGACGCTGCGGGCGGGCAGGGCGACGAGCCGGTCGGCGCCGGGGAACAGCACGACGAGATGCGGCGGCAGGCGCACGAGGATGGGGGCCTCCTCCGCCGGCTGCCGCACCGCGTTTTCGTCCCTCGTCCTCACCGCTCGATCACCAGCGTCTCGACCGAGGTGATGGTCGGCAGGTATGGCGCGACGCAGTCCCATGTGTCGCCCTCGTCGATGCTGGCATAGAGGCCGCCGGCATTGGTGCCGAAATAGATCCCGGCCGGCTCCATCGTGTCGGTCGCCATCGCCTGGCGCAGCACGTTGAAATAGGCGCCGTCCTGCGGCAAGCCCTCGCGCATGGCCTGCCAGCTCTGCCCGCCGTCGCGGGTGCGCCAGACGGCGGTCTTTCCTTCCGGCATGAAGCGGCCCTTGATGTCGCCGTTCAGCGGGATGAGGTAGAGGCCGTCCGGATCGCGCGGATGCACCGCGGCCGGGAAGCCGAAGGAGGAGGGCAGGCCGGCCTCGATGCTCTCCCATTTCCGGCCGCCATCGTCCGAGCGGTACATGCCGCAATGGTTCTGCTGGTAGAGCCGCGCCCCGCCGCCCGGCGCCATGACGAGGCAGTGCACGCACTGGCCGAACTCGGGATAGTTCTGGCCCTCGGGCAGGAAGTCGGCGCGGGTGCCGCGGTTGCGGGTCTCCCAGCTTTTCCCGCCATCCTCGGTGGCGAAGACGCCGGCGGCGGAGATGCCGACCCAGATCTTGTTCCGGTCCGCCGGGTCGAGCACCAGCGAATGCAGGATCAGCCCGGCGCCGCCGGGATTCCATTCCGGTCGCGTCGGGTGCTTCTGCAGGCCTTCGACATGGGTCCAGCTCTCGCCGCCATCAGTGCTGCGGAACAGGCCGGCCGGCTCGACGCCGGCATAGAGGCTGCCGTCCGCGCCGGCGGCGAGGCTCCACACGGATTTCACCGGCACGTCGCCGCCCTCATAGGCGAGGCCCTGGCTCGAATGGCTCCATGTCCGGCCGAAATCGGTCGATTTCCACACCGCCGGGCCGAACCATTCATTGCCGCCGCCGGCATAGAGGGTGCCGGTTCCCGGATCGGCGACGACATGGTTGGTCGGCCACGTCTCGCAGAACGGACCGCGCACCTCCCAGGAGCGGCGCGCGGCGTCGCTCTCGAGGATGAAGGCGCCCTTGCGGGTGCCGACGAGGATGAAGACCTTCTTCGCCATGACGCCCTCCCGTCAGGTGGTGGAGACGACGATCATCCACGACACGCCGAAACGGTCGGTCAGCGTGCCGAAGCTCGGGGAGAAGAAGGTCTTTGTCAGCGGCATGGTGACCTGTCCGCCCTCGGCGAGCGCGGCGAATGTCGCTTCCGCCTCCTCGGGCGAGGCGACGGAGAGCGCCAGCGAGATGCCGGAGAACGCCGCGCCGTCGGACTGGCAGCCGTCCGAGGCCATCAGCTCGGCGTCGCCGATCTTGAAGCTCGAATGCATGATCTTGTCGCCCCAATCGTCGGGGACCATGCCCGGCGGCGGCTGATCGGGCGCCTCGCGGAAGCGCATCAGCATGGTGACCTCCGCGCCGACCGCCTTCCTGTAGAATTCGATGGCCTCTTCGGTGCGGCCGTTGAACATCAGATAAGCCTGCACGTTCATTGGATTTCCTCCCTTGGCCGATCCGCGGCCATCGACATCGACGAGACGAGGACGAATGGGGAAAGCCTGAGCCGACATCACCGCGGAAATTTCGTCCGGCACGCCCGCGGCACGTTCTTCGCGCCGCTTTCGCCCGCCGGTCGTCCTCGGGCGGGTCCTGTCGAGAGGCGCAGCGAGCGGAGCTGCCCTCTGGAAAAATCTGAGACGCGGTGTCGGCTTTGGCAAGTCGGGCGCGTCCTTGGAGCACGACGGATATGTCAGGAGGACAAGCGCCCATGCCAAGCACCGTACGCCTGCACCGCGTTCTCGCGACCAGCCCCGAGAAGGTCTATCGCGCATTCGTCGAGGCCGACGCCCTCGCGAAATGGCTGCCGCCCAACGGCTTCACCTGCACCGTGCATCATCTCGAGGCGACGGTCGGCGGCACGTTCAGGATGTCTTTCCGGAACTTCACGACCGGGCATGGCCATGCGTTCGGCGGCGAATATGTCGAGCTCATCCCCGGCGAGCGCCTGCGCTACACCGACACATTCGACGACCCCAACCTGCCGGGGGAAATGCAGGTGACGGTGACGCTGAAGAAGGTCTCGGTCGGCACCGATCTCGATATCGTTCAGGCCGGCATCCCGGACCTCATTCCACCCGAGGCCTGTTATCTCGGCTGGCAGGAGTCGTTGCGAAACCTGGCAAGACTGGTCGAACCCGAGATCAATCAGTAGCGGTTCGGACATACCGCTCCGCGCGCGGCGCGACGGCACAAGCTTAGCCGCAGCAATAATGGGGTCGCGGACAGCATATGCTTGCCGACTGCCCTATGGTAAGGACGTCGAGCAGCCGCGTTCATCAGCAACATCTGCGAGCCCGCATGGCGGAAGGCGCGAATTCCAACCCGACCGCAGCCATGACCGCCGCGTCGCGGGTTCGGCATGTCGTCATGGACACGCGGGGGCTTGGTCAGAAGGAAGCGGTCGCCGCCTGGCAGGAGAGCATCGGCGTCCTCTATGACGTCCGCCAGCGCAGCAAGGGCGATCCGTTCAGCTTCAGTGCCGACGCCTTTCATCTCGGCGAGATCGTGCTCACCGGCTATCGCTGCGTGGCGCACAGCTTCGACCGCACACGTGCCCGGATCGGCCGGGACGGGCTCGATCACATCACGCTCCAGCTCTGCCTCAGGGGCGGCCACGGAAGGCGGGACGGCGGCTCGGCCGATCAGGCCAACCCGGGCGATTTCTTCATTGCCGATCTCGCGCAGGCACAGGCGACCGCGACGACGGCGGAGTTCGACAGCCTCAACCTGACCATACCCCGCCGCCTGCTGGCGCCGCTGCTCAAGGCGCCGGACGAGCAGAACCTGCGCCGCATCCGGGGCGATGCCCCGCTCGCCGCGCTGCTGCGCAATCATCTGGGCGGCCTGTACGCCGGTGCCGGCCGGATGAGCCCGGAGGAGGCCGAGGCGATCGTCCAGCCGACGATCGAGCTTGCCGCTGCCGCGCTCAATGCCTCGGTAGCGGAGGAAAATGCCGCCGCCGTCCAGCTCGCCCTGACGGGGCAGATCGGCCGCTACATCGACGAGCGTCTCCTCGACCCGGCGCTCGCCAGCGAGGAGATCGCGGCGGCCTTCGGCATTTCGACGCGCAAGCTCTACTATCTGTTCGAGGCGCATGGCGGTGTCGCGTCCTACGTCACGCGGGGGCGGTTGCAGCGGGCGAGGAAGATGCTTGCCGATCCCGCTCAGCAGGGCCGGAGCATCGCGGATATCGCCGAGCTCCACGGCTTCGCCTACCGCACCAATTTCGTCCGTGCCTTCCGCAAGCTTTTCGGCATCACCCCGCGCGAGGTGCGGGCGCACGCCGCCGAGGGGCGCCGCATGCGTGATGATCCCGGCGGCGACACCACGATGTGGCATTGGATCCGCCAGCTTCGGTGAAACCGTCCGAGCAGATCGGCGGACGTGGCAGCCGCAATACGATTCGAGAGATGCGGATCATCTCGATTCCACCAAGATAGTCGTGGGATTTGCACGGCCGGATACGGATTCGGCAGCCCCGGATACATTTGCGATCGGCGCCGTTCATTTCCTTGCACGCGCAATAATGCCTGACCCAAAGTCGCCCGCGTTGCCGGGAAGGCAGGTTCCCGGAAGGGCGTCGCACGCTTCGTACAGGTGAAGCGCGAGCGCCTTTTCGGCCTGCCTCGGCGATGCCATGCGTTTCGGGGGGTATCAATGGCACGGGTGCGGCTGGGTTTTCGAAAGGGGCGGACTGCTGGGGTATTTCAGTTCCGGTCAGCACCTCGGCCGGTGTTGCCATCGGGGTCGGTCCGGCTGGCGCGCCTCCACGCCGCCCTGCTGGCGACAACCGCCGCCATCGCCCTCGGCCATGCCTCGCCCGCGGGGGCGCAAACGGCCTGGACTGGCACCAATTCGGACAACTGGTTCGACCCCGGCAACTGGAGTGCCGGACTGCCGAACAATGTCACCGACGCCGAGATCGACAACATCGCCATCAATGCCCCCGCCGTGTTCGCCATCGGCGCCAATGCGCGCGACCTCACAGTCGGCAACAGCGCGGTCGGTTCGCTGGTGGTGCAAAATGGCGGCGTGCTGCTGACCACGACCGGCTATCTCGGCCGGGGGCTCGGCTCGACCGGCGCCGTCACGGTGGTCGGCGCGGAGTCGACCTGGGCGAATACGGGCGACTTCTACGTCGGCGACCAGGGCAACGGCATATTGATGATCGCCAATGGCGGCGAGGTCACCAGCAACGATTCCTTCGTCGGCAATGTCGGCTCGGGCCTCGTGACGGTCACCGGCACGGATTCGACCTGGAACGTGACCGATCCCCTGATCGTCGGCAATTTCGGTAGCGGCACGGTCAATGTCGACACGGGCGGCACCGTGAACACCGAGCGGGTGACCGTCGGCGCCAGCAACGGCTCGGAAGGCATCCTCGACATAAGCGGCGGCGAGACGCGCTGGATCGCCTCGAGCGAGTTCACGGTCGGCGACGAGGGTACCGGCACCGTCACGGTGTCCGGCGGCGCTACGGTGGAATCGCAGACCCTCGTGCTCGGTTTCGGGTCGACCGGATTGGGCTTCGTCACCCTCACTGGCGCGGACACGTCGTGGACCACGACGGCGAGCACCGGCATCGGCAGCGACGGCGTGGGGCATCTGCGCATCGAGGCCGGGGCGGCGCTCGGCACGGTCAGCCTCTCGCTCTCCACCGGCTCCGGCGTGGTCACCGGAGTGGGATCGAGCCTGACGGCGAGCAGCAACATCTTCGTCGGCGCCAGCGGCGAGAGCACGCTGACCGTCGCCGATGGCGCCGGCGTGACCAGCGACGGAGCGACGATCGCGCTCCTCGGCATCGGCACCGCGAACGTGACCGGCGGCGCCAACTGGACGAGCAACTCGACCTTCACCGTCGGGCACTCCGGTCTCGGCACGCTCAACGTCACCGCCGGGGGCACGGTGAACACGCTGGATTCGCTCGTCGGCCGCTTCGCTACCGGCGTCGGCATCCTCAATGTCGAGGGCGAGGGGTCGAGCTTCGTCAACACCGGGAACATGCTGATCGGCGACGAGGGCACCGGCGCGGTGTCGATCACGGCCGGTGGCGCGGTCGAGGCGCAGAGCGTCCTTCTCGGGCGCGAAATCGGCTCCGGCGGCAGCGCTTCCATAACCGGCGCCGGCTCCTCGCTCACCAGCCACGAATTCCTGCTCGTCGGCCTGGAAGGCAACGGGGTGATGTTCGTCGAGAATGGCGGGCAGGTGAATTCGGTGGTCGCCGCCATCGGCGCCTCGACCGGCGGCATCGGCGAGGCGACGGTTGCCGGCGCGACCTGGATGAACAGCGGCGATCTCGTCATCGGCGCCGACGGTACCGGCGTGCTTACCCTCGCCGAAGGCGGCCGGGTCGAGGTCGGTGGCACGACGCAGATCGCGGCGGGGGCCGCCTCGTCCGGCACGCTGAACATCGGCGCCGCCGAAGGGCAGGCGGCCGTCGCGCCGGGCACGCTCGCGGCGAGCGCGATCACGTTCGGGCCGGGCGCCGGCGCCATCGTCTTCAATCACAGCTCGACCGACTATCAATTCTCCGCCGGTATGAGCGGTACGGGCGCGATCGACGTTCTCTCCGGCACCACGGTGCTGACCGGCGATTCCAGCGGCTTCGCCGGCGCGACGGCGGTCAGTGGCGGCACTCTCGCGGTGAACGGGATACTCGGCGGCACGCTGGACGTTCTCGCCGGGCGTCTGCAGGGCACCGGCACGGTCGGCTCGACGCACATCGCCGGGGGCGCCGTCATCGCACCCGGAAACTCCATCGGCACGCTGAACGTCGCCGGCAATGCAACCTTCGAGGCCGGAAGCATCTACGAGGTCGAGGTCGATCCGAACAGCACGGCCGGCGACCGGATCCACGCCACCGGCACCGTCACGATCAATGGCGGCACGGTGCAGCATGTCGGCCTCGGTGGTGCCTACGCGCCGTTCAAGAGCTACACCATCATTGCCGCCGATGGCGGCGTGAACGGCACGTTCGCGGCGGTCGCCTCCGACTTCGCCTTCCTCGATCCGACGCTGAGCTACGATCCCAACAACGTCTACCTCACGCTCATCCGCAACGATGTGGGCTTCGGCAGCGTCGGCTGGACGCCCAACCAGATCGCCACGGGCTTCGGTGTGGAGAGCCTGGGCCTCGGCAATCCGGTCTACGATGCGGTGCTCGGCCTCTCGCAGGGCCAGGCGCGCTATGCGTTCGACCAGCTCTCGGGCGAGGTCCACGCCTCGGCGAAGAGCGTGCTGATCGACGACAGCCGCTTCGTCCGCGAGGCGGCCGTCGATCGCCTCCGGGCGGCGCTCGACGGCGTCGGCGCCTCTTCGCCACCGGTGATGGCCTATGGCGAGGGCGGACCGCAGCTCGCGGCGCCGACGACCGATCGTTTCGCCGTCTGGGGACAGGGTTTCGGCTCCTGGGGCCAGTTCGACAGCGACGGTAACGCCGCGCATCTCGACAGCTCGACCGGTGGCTTCTTCATCGGTGCCGATATGCCGATCTTCGAGACCTGGCGGCTCGGCATCCTCGCCGGATACAGCCGGACGAATTTCGACGTCGACGACCGCGCCTCCTCCGGCAGCAGCGACAATTATCCCCTCGGCCTCTATGCCGGCACGCAATGGGGCAATCTCGGCTTCCGCTCCGGCCTCGCCTATACGTGGCACGCGATCGACACCAGCCGCTCCGTCCTCTTTCAGGGCTTCGGCGAGAACCTGAAGAGCAGCTACGACGCGGCGACCTTCCAAGCCTTCGGCGAGTTCGGCTACCGCTTCGACGTGCGGTCCGTGGCGTTCGAGCCCTTCGCCAACCTCGCCTATGTGAGCTTCGACAGCGACGGCTTCACCGAGCAATGGGGTGCGGCGGCGCTCCATGCCGGCGGCCAGACCACGGACACCACCTTCACCACGCTCGGCCTGCGTATCGCGGCCGGGCTCGATATCGGCGGCATGGACGTGACGGCGCGCGGCACGCTCGGTTGGCGTCATGCCTTCGGCGACACCACGTCGCTGTCGACGCAGGCCTTCGCCGGTGGCGATCCCTTCACCGTCGCCGGCGTGCCGATCGCCCGCAATGCCGCCGTCGTCGAGGCGGGCCTCGATGTCAGCCTGACGCCGCAGGCGACGCTCGGCATCGCCTATAACGGCCAGCTCGCCTCCGATGCCCGGCAGAACGGCTTCAAGGCCGACCTGACCGTCAGGTTCTGATCCGAGATCGTCGCCCGAATCCCGGAGACAAAGCCGGCCGGCTCCCGCGGAGAGGGCTAGGCCGGCATGAGGGAGATCAGCGCGCCAAGCGTGATCGCGGCTTGCGCGGCGGCGGCGGCGGCCAACAGCAGGCCGACGCATCGTGGCGCATTCCGAGGCTCCCGCACGGCATAGGCGCCACGCTCGGTCGGATAATGCCCCCGCTGATAGCCAACCCAGAAAAGGCAGCCTGCGAGGACGCCGAGCAGCGCGGCCGAGGCCAGATGCGGCAGGCTCCAGGCGATGAGCGCCTTGCGCGCGGTGAGGCCGGCCACGAGCATGGCGAGAAAGCCGGAACGCAGCCAGGCGAGGGCCGTCCGCTCGAACTGCAGGCCGCTGTCCTTTGCCGGCGAGGGCGCGTGTCTGGGGTTGTCATCCATCATGGTATCCTCACCCGATGATGATGAGCCCGGTCAGCATGGCGGCGATCGCGGTGACGACCAGCGTCAACAGCGGCAGCATGAGGCTTCTGGGCAGATCCTGCGCGTGGCGCATGGCGCGTTCCGCTCCCGCCCAGCGGCGATAGGCGAAGCCGCCGAGCAGACCGCCGACAACCAGCAGGAAGAGCGACAGCGCGAGTCGCAGCGGCGGTGTCGCGAGGTGGGAGGCGTACTGGTCGATCCCGACGGCCCCGGCGATCAGCGCCAGCGCCGTCCGGATCCAGGCCAGAAAGGTCCGCTCATTGGCGAGAGAGAAGCGATAATCCGGCCGCGTTCCCGAATGCCACCACTTCATGGGGCGACCCGCCCGGTGAGGTTCCCGCCCGTCCGCGGTGGCGGCGGCTGCGTCGACGTATGCGGGCTCACGCAAAGCATGGCTCGAGCATTCCGGCGACGTCGGCGACGCCATCAATATCGAGGATCGAGGAGATGAGGCTAGCCGGATCGATGCCGGCGAGCCTCATATTCTCGGTGGCCTTCCCAATTACGAGATCGTCGTCGACGGGCCTGAGTTCGCCACCCAACGGCGCCTCGATCGAACGATGGAATTCACGGCCGTCCGTTGCCACCACCGTCGCGGTGGCGGACGGGCGGCGCCGGCTCCCGTTCATCAGGTCGTCCATGGCCGGGTCGATCGCGACTTCCACCTTGTCGGCGACGCCGTGCAGGAGCGGATCGGCGAAGGCGTCGCTTGTGAACCATCCGGCACCGGCTGCACGGCCGGTCGCGATGGCCCCGATGAGGAAGGGCAGGCTGAACTGCGCGTCGATCGGATTGACCGGGCGACGCTCCATCAGCTTGTCCGCCACCACGCCAAAAGTCGCGATCCGGATCGCGACGATGTCCGATGCGGCAAGGCCGGCGTGCCGGTAGGCCAATTCGAAAGCCTCCAGTGCCGGAGCGAGCCATCGACATGCCGGATAGGTCTTGAAGCTGCCCTTGCCGGCCAGCCACTGCCTGCCGAGGCCTTCGGTGACGAGGGAGGTGTCGAACCGATCCGAACCGATCATCCGCCAGTAGCCCTGGGGTCCGTCGAACAGGTCGGCGCTGCCGACGAACCCTTCCTCTCCCATGATCGCCGCCTGCACGCCGGCCTGCGCCGCCGGCGCGACGCCATCCTTCAGCGAAATGATCGGCCGCGTGCGCCAGTTGTATTTGTGCAGGCTCGGCAGGGGCGTCAGCGCACCCGCCAGTCCGAGGGCATTGCGCAGCGCCGCCGCGTCGAAGCCGGAGAGCCTGCCGAATGCGACGGCGGCCCCGATCGTCTGATGCTGGCCGACGCCGTAGACCTGCCGGAAGCGGCGCGCGGTCGGCTGCATGGCGAGGATCAGGCGGTTGTTGATCTCATAGGCGGCGGCGAGGGCGGCAAGAAACTCGCGGCCGGAAACCCTTCTTGCGCCTAGCGCGGCGAGCGCCGCCGGCACGATGCTCGCGCTCGGGTGCCCCATGCCCTTGCCATTCACCTCGAAGCCGTCGTCATAGTCGAGCGCGTTGGCGATGACGCTGTTGGCGAAGGTCGCGGCGACCGGGGCGAAGCGCTCCGCCGTTCCGAAGACCCGGCACGTCCCCCCTGGTCCCATGCGTGCGGCGACCGCCCGCGCGTTGCGCGCGATGTCGAGACCGGCTCCCGCGAGGGCGCAGGCGATCGTATCGAGGAGATGCAGCTTGATGCGATGGCGCACGGTTGCGGGGATCGCGTCGTAGTCGAGTTGCGCGGCAAAGCCCGCGACCTCCCGGGTGACGTGGTCGCTGCCCGGCCCATGATGGGCCGACGGGTCGTGGGAGGCATCGCGCGATGCCGGATGCTTGGCCATGATCATGTCGGGAATGGAAGCCGGGAACAGCGCGGATTCAGCGACGGAAGTACTTGAGGAAGACATGTCGCTCGATGGCGCCGGCGGTCAGCGTCAGCGGCAGGATCACCGCCACGAAGAAGGCAGCGACCATGGTGAGGACTTCCAGCGGGCGGAAGGTGTGGATCGACAGCCTTTGCCCTTCGTAGAGAATTTCACCGACCGCGATGTAGCTTCCGAGCACCGAGTTCTTGATCGCCATGACGCACTGGCTGGTGAAGGGTGGCAGCACACGCAGGAAGGCGAGCGGTCCGGTTACGCGGAGCATCACCGTCGCCGGGCGCATGCCGACCGACAGTCCCGCCTCGATGAGGCCGCGGTCTACCGCCTGCACGCCGGCCCGGAAGATTTCCGCATAGAACACGCCGGAATAGAGCGCGATGGCAAAGACGCAGGTCCAGAACGCCGGAAGGGCGAGCCCCGTCAGAATGGGCAGGCAGTAATAGCACCACACCACCAGAACCAGCGGCGGGATGGACCGCACCACCTCGATGACCGCCGTCGCCGGGTAGCGCAGCAGGCGGCGTTCGGCCATGCGGAACGGGGCCAGCACGAGCCCGACGAGGATGCCGAGGCCTACCGAGAGCACCACGAGCTGGAAAGTGACCAGTGCGGCATTGAGGAGCAGGCCGCGATATTCGTTGAAGATCGAAAAATCCCACTCGTAGGTCACGCCGCGCCTCCCGCATTCTCCTGACGGTGACTGGCGAAAAACTGTCGCGCGCGCGGGTTGTCCGACCGGCTCATGACGAAATCGGGTGCGCCGCGCTCCACGATCTGGCCGCCCTCCAGCAGCACCACTTCGTCGCACGCATTGCGCGCGAAACTCATCTCGTGGGTCACGACCACCATGGTGGTTCCGCTCCTGGCCAGATCGAGCATGACCTGCAGTACCTCGCCGACCAGTTCCGGATCGAGCGCGGAGGTCGGCTCGTCGAACAGCATGATCTTCGGCTGCATGGCGAGTGCGCGGGCGATCGCCACCCGCTGCTGCTGGCCGCCGGACAGTCGGATCGGATAGCTGTCCGCCTTGTCCTTCAGACCGACACGCTCCAGCAGGTCGAGCCCGCGCGCCTCGGCCTCGTGCCTCGACATGCCGAGCACCTGCACGGGTCCCTCCGTGACATTGCCGAGCACGGTGCGGTGCGGCCACAGGTTGAAGTGCTGGAACACCATAGACATCGCCGCCCGCTGGCGGGCGAGGCGCGCGGCCGGGAGCGGGCGGCGGCGCCCGCCAGCGCCGGTCTCGAAGCCGATCTCCTCGCCTTCGAGCAGGATGCGGCCGGCGCTCGGCACCTCCAGCATGTTGAGGCAGCGCAGCAGCGTCGACTTGCCCGATCCGCTGCGGCCGAGCAGCCCGACCACCTGCGAGGGCTTCACCGAGAGGGACACGCCCTTGAGCACCTCGTGCGCACCGAAGGACTTGCGCAGATCGTCCACCACAAGCAGCGGCACATCCGCGGAAACGGGCGGGCTGACGGCGCTCATCGGTCTGGCCTCATGCGTCGGGGCGTTCACTGGGAGGTCGGGACGTACTTCGCCCAGATCTTCTCAAGCGTGCCATCGGCCCGCAGTGTGTCGAGCTGGCCGTCGAGCCAGTCCCGCAGGGTTTTGTCGTCGCTCTTGCGCA
The DNA here is from genome assembly GCF_902703545.1 of Starkeya nomas. NCBI lineage: Bacteria > Pseudomonadati > Pseudomonadota > Alphaproteobacteria > Hyphomicrobiales > Xanthobacteraceae > Starkeya > Starkeya nomas. The sequence goes on along the minus strand of NZ_CACSAS010000001.1, from coordinate 3,894,081 downwards.
GGCCGATATTGGTGGGCTGGGTGCGCATGGGCGTCGGAATGACCATGATGCCGTTCTTGCGGGCCTTGAGATACTGGCCGATCTGCACGTCGCTGGTGACGAGGGCATCGGCGCGCCCGCTCTGCAGTTCCAGATACATGTTGTCGCTGGATTGCACGATCGACCAGTTGGTCTTGGGCATGAGAGGCTGCAGCGCGCGGGTCGCGCCCGCCCCGTCCACCGCGGCGAGGCGGATCGACGCGGTGTCGATCTTTTCCCAGGTGGCGTAAGTCTCGGCAGGCCCCTTCAGCGTGAGGATGGCGAATTTGAGCTCGCCCATCGGCTTGGTGAAGTCGATCGCCTTTTCGCGCTCGGGCGTCGCGTTATAGGCGCCGAGAAGATCGAAGCGGTCCGACTGGAGCCCGGCGACCGCCGTACCCCACTGGGTTTCGACGTATTCGATCTTCACGCCGATCTTCGAGAAGATCGCGTCCATGACGTCGGGTACCAGGCCGCCCCAGTCGCCGCTCGCGAGGTTCTTCTCGTACCATGGCGGAGCCTGCACGGCGCCCACGCGTACCAGTTTGGCGTCGACGATCTTTTGATAGTCGCTGGGCACCTGCGCCTGCACGTCCTGGCTTGCCAGGCCGGCATATGTCACCGCCGCCAGGGCAACCGGCAGGAATCGACGCGTCAAGCTTCGCATGAACTGCATTGTCCGTCCTCTGGTCTGGATCGTCCGGCCGTTGAGCGATTGCCGGAAGCGCCTTTCTGGCTTGTACCGAAAGGGTGGCGCGCGCTTCTCATTCTGTCCAATATCAAATCTTTCAAGATTCATAGCCTGAAGGAATGAGATGGACAGGCGCGAGATGACGATCTTCACCACCGTCATGCGGCTTGGCTCGGTCACCGCGGCGGCCACCGCGCTCGACATGGCCCAGCCGTCGGTGAGCAAGGCCATCGCGTTGATGGAACATCGCCTCGGCTTTCCCCTGTTCGAGCGCATACGGGGACGGCTGATACCCACCGCCCAGGCGGCCCTGGTGCTGGAGGAGGCCCTGCGGATCGAGGACGAACTCGCCCGCTTCGACCGATATCTCGACGATGTGCGTCACCTGCGGGCCGGCCAGTTGCGCGTGGCCGCGACGCCGGCTCTCGCCCTCAACCTTCTGCCGCTCGCGGCGGCGATGTTCCGTCGGGACCTGCCAGACTTCGGCCTCGCGCTCGACATGCATCTCAACCACGAGATCGCCGGTCTGGTCGAACGCGGCCAGTACGATCTCGGGCTGGCCGTGATACCGACAGCCGACGAAAGGGAGGAACTGACGGTCGTCCGGCGCGGGCGGATCGTGGGCGTGCTGCCGACCGCCCATCCGCTGGCTGCGCAGGTCGCCATACGGTGGGAGGAGATCGATCCCGCCGAGCTGATCTACATCACGACCGACGCACGGCTGGTGATGCTGCTGGCGGCCGGCATTCCCGATTTCCTGAATCGTCAGCAGTCGGCGACGGAAACCAACCGATATTCGATTGCCGTTCATCTGGTGCGTCAGGGGATGGGCGCGACGCTGGTCGACGAGTTCACCATGATCGGGGCCGCCGCCGAGGGTCTGGCCGTTCGTCCGTTCGAGCCGGAATTGAAGGTCTCGCTGGTCATGGCGCTGGGCGCGCGGCGTATCGCGCGCAAGGCCGTCGAACGGTTCGTCGCGTCGATCCACTCCGTGCTCGACGCGGAGCGGCCCTGGTAGGCGAGACGCGCGGCGAGCGGGGCGTGCCGCCGGCGGGCGCGCCGCGGCCGGTCGGCGAGGGTTCCTCGTCCCTCCGGGGAAGGAGCGGGGTCAGACCATCGGCCGACCCCGACAAGGTGGGAGGGTGACGGCGTTCCGCGTCTACTGGAGATCGATGAGGATCTTCAGTTCGGTGCCGGCGGGGCTGAGCAGGGCTTCGAAGCCGTCGCGAACGACATCGTCGAGGCGGATGCGCCGCGTCACCACCTTCTCCGCCGGCAGGATGCCGGCACCGATCATCGAGGCGACGCGCGGCCACATCAGCGTCGAGTAGCACCACGAGCCGCGCACATCGATGTCCTTGAAGGTCACGGTGAAGCCGTCGACCGCCGGCTTTCCGACATGCAGGCCGACCTGCACGACGACGCCCTGCCGCCGCACCGCCTCGATGCAGGTGGCGAGCGCCGCCTCCGCGCCCACGCATTCGAGCGCGACATCGACGCCGACATGGCCTTCCGTCTGGTCGCGGATCGCCTCCACCACATCGTCGGACTTCGGGTTGAGGGTGATGACATCCGGCAATAGCTGCCGGGCCATGGCGAGCCGGTTGTCGTTGGTGTCGGAGAGGAAGATCCGGCTCGCACCCGCCGCGCGCGCCGCCAGCACCTGCAACTGGCCGATCGGCCCCGCGCCGGTGACGAGCACGCTGGAACCCGGCTTCACGCCGCCGCGGTCCGCGGCATAGACCGCCACGGCCGTCGGCTCGATCAGCGCGGCCTGCTCGTCGCTCACCGAGTCCGGCATGCGGAACACGTTGTAGTCGTTGACCACCGAGTATTCCGCCATGCCGCCCCATGGCCACATCAGCCCGACAATGCCGAGCTTGTCGCTGAGCTGGTAGAGGCCGCGCCGGCCGAAATAGTCGTCGCGCGGCGACACCAGCGGCTGCACCGACACCTTGTCGCCCGGGGCGACATCGCTCACCTCGGGGCCGACAGCGATGACGGTGCCGCCATATTCATGGCCGAGCACCTGCGGCAGCTTCGCACCGGTGTAGGGGTGGGGCTGCGTGGGGATGAAGATCGGGCCGGCGGCGTATTCGTGCAGGTCGGTGCCGCAAATGCCGCAGAAGCGGTTGCGGATGAGCACCTCGTGCGGGCCGAGCGTGTCCCGGTCGGGTTCGGGCAGGTTCTCGACGCGCACGTCGCGCTTGCCGTGGAAGCGGGCGGCTTTCATCTGTGTCCTCCTTGATCAGGCTTTCCCGGCGAGGGCGTCGAACGCCTCGAGCGCGCGTCCCGCATAGACGGTCGAGGGACCGCCTCCCATTTCGATGCTCACCGCCAGAACCTCCGCCAGTTCCTCGCGCGAGGCGCCGTGGCCCGCGGCGTTGGCGACGTGGAACAGGATGCAGTCGCCGCAACCCTGATGGACGGCGATGGCCACGGCGACGAGCTCCTTGAGCTTTGCCGGCAACAGACCTGGCTTCGACGCCTCCATCATCAGCGAACGATAGGCCACCATGGTCTGCGGCGCGGCCTTGGCCAGAGCACTGAAGCGCTGGTTCATGGCCTTGAGCTCAAGCGTAATGTTCTCGGTCGATGCCATGTCGCCCTCTCAGATGAACACCATGCCGCCGTCGACGAGCAGCGACTGGCCGGTCATGAAATCGGAGTCGGAGGAGGCGAGATACCGCGCGACGCCCACGAGATCGTCGGCGCGCGAGGGGCGTCCCAGCACGGCGCCGGCGGCGAAGCTGTCGAAGGCCTCGTTGACCTTGTGGGTGAGGCCGCTGTCGCGGAAGCCCTTGTCGATGGTGTCCCACATCGGCGTCGCCACCACGCCGGGGCAGAAGCAGTTGGCGGTGATGCCGTCCTTGCCGAAGGCGCGGGCGACGGCCTGCGTCATCGCCACCACGGCGAATTTCGAGGCGCAGTAATGGGCCAGAGGCTCGTAGCCCTGCTTGCCGGCGATGGAGGCGGTGTTGACGATCTTGCCGCCGCCGCCCTGCTGCTTGAAGGTCTTGACCGCCTCCTGCATGCCGATCAGCACGCCGAGCGCGTTGACGTCGGTGATGAAGCGCCAGTCCTCCTCGGTGATGTCGAGGAAGGGCCTGGTCTGGGCGACGCCGGCATTGTTGAAGATCACGTCGAGCCGGCCGAACGCCTCGACCGCGCGGTCGATCATGGCGCGGACCTGCGCGCGTTCGCGTACGTCGACCGCCACCGCGACGGCCTTGCCGCCCGCCTTGGCGATCTCCCCCGCCACCTTGTCGGCGGCGGCCTGCGAAAGGTCGGCGACGGTGATATGGGCGCCGTCGGCGGCGAGCGCCGTGGCGATGGCGGCGCCGATGCCGCCGGCCGCGCCGGTGATGACGATGCTCTTGTTCGTGAGAATAGGCATGATTCCTCCCTGGCCGTCCGTGAGTCCGGCGGCCTGATTGTGGGTCGATGAGGCGGGGTGTCAGGTCCGGATATGGGCGAGCATCAGCTCGTTGACCCGGTTGGCCTTCTCCATCTGCACCATGTGACCGGCCTCGCTGATGATCTCGGCCCTGGCGCGCGTGCCGAGAACGCCGGCATGCGCGGCGGGGATCACCTGGTCGCTCTCGCCCCAGATGACGAGCACCGGGGTTTCCGTCGCCTTCAGGGCCTCGGCGAGCACCGCGCTCTGCCGCCCGCCGGCGAAGAGAGCCGCGGCGAGCGCCGTGAGCGCCGCGTCGACGCCGTCGAGACGCTTGTATTTGAGCAGGTCGTCGACGAGTTGCCGGGTGACGGTCGCGGGATCGTGGAACAGCTGCTCCAGCACCGGTTTCAGGTCGCGGCGCGAGGCGGCGGCGACGAAGCCGTCGGTGTAGCCGCTGTTGATCTCCTCACCGAGCCCGGCCGAGCCGATCAGCGTGACCGAAGCCACCCGGTCGGGATGGTCGAGCGCGGTGCGCGCTGCGATCGCCCCGCCCATGGAGTGGCCGACGAGGTGCGCCGAGGCGATGTCCAGCGCGTCCATGAAGCCGGTGACGGCGGCGGAAAGCCCGGCGAGCGAGGCCTCTTTCACCGTCTTGTCGGACTGGCCGTGACCGGGCAGGTCGAGCGCGTAGACGGTGCCGGCCTCGGCCAGCGCGTCAATGTTGAACAGCCAGTTGTCGAGGTCGCCGCCGAAGCCGTGAATGAGGATGACGCTGGGCTCGCCTTCGCCGCGCCTGGCGTAGCGCAGGCGTCCGGCCGGGGTCTCGACGAATTCGTAGCGCGGTCCCGCCTCCTGCGCGTCGTCCTCCTCCGCGGCATGGGTGGCGTATTCGGCGACATAGGCATCGATATCGGCGTCCGGCACATCGTCATCGGCGATGACGCCGATCAGCGCCTTCACCGGGTAGATGGTGTCCGGGGCGCCGATCACCCGGCGCAGCGTGCCGGCCTCGTTGGCCTCGACCACGCCGGCGATCTTGTCGGTCTCGACCTCGACGATCTCGTCGCCGACCGACACCCTGGTACCGGCTGGCTTGAGCCAGCCGGTCACCTTGCCCTCCGACATCGACAGCCCCCATTTGGGCATGACGATCGGCTTGATGCGTTCGTTCATTCCGGTCTCCTTCGCGGCGGTCATCAGGCCGCGAGCGCGCGGGCAGTGGTCTTGTTGACGGCGGCGGCGATGGCGTCGGCCGAGGGGATGTAGAGGTCTTCGAGCACCGGCGAGAACGGCACCGGCGTGTGCGGCGCCGTCACCATCTGCGGTGCGGCCTTCAGGGCCCCGAAGGCGTTCTGCGCCACGTAGGAGGCGACGTCCGAGGCGATGGAGCAGCGCGGATTGGCTTCGTCGACCACCACCAGCCGGCCGGTGTTCTCGACGCTCTCGACCACCGTGTCCCAGTCGATGGGCGAGAGGGTGCGCAGATCGATCACCTCCGCCTGCACCCCGCTCTTCGCCAGCTTCTCGGCGGCGTCGAGCGCGCGGTGCACGGTGAGGCCGTAGCTGACGATGGTCACGTCCTTGCCCTCGCGCACGATGTTCGCCTCGGCGAAGGGGATGGCGTAGCTCTCCTCCGGCACGTCGCATTCGGCGCCGTAGAGGGCCTTGTGCTCGCAGAAGATCACCGGGTCGTCGTCGCGGATCGATTGGATCAACAGGCCCTTGGCGTCATAGGCGTTGGAAGGGCACACCACCTTCAGCCCGGGCACGTGGGTGAACATCGGGGTGAGCATTTGCGAGTGCTGGGCGGCGGCACGGAAGCCGGCGCCGACCATGGCGCGGATCACCACCGGCGTCTTCGCCTTGCCGCCGAACATGTACTTGAACTTCGCCGCTTGGTTGAGGATCTGGTCGAAGCACACGCCCATGAAGTCGAGGAACATGAGTTCCGCGACCGGGCGCATGCCGCAGGCGGCCGCGCCGATGGCGGCGCCGATATAGGCGCTCTCCGACAGCGGGGTGTCCATCAGCCGGTTGCCGTGCTTGGCGTGCAGCCCCTTGGTGACGCCGAGCACGCCGCCCCAGGCGTCGATCTCGCCGGGCGCGCCGGCGCCGCCGACGATGTCCTCGCCGAGCACGATCACGGTCGGGTCGCGGCGCATCTCGAGATCGAGTGCCTCGTTGATCGCCTGCTTGTAGCTGATCTTGCGGGCCATTCTGGTTTCCTCCGGTGTTGTTCTGTTCGTCCGTTCGGTGCGGCTCAGTAGGCGACGTAGACGTCGGTCAGGAGTTCGCGCGGCGTCGGCAGGGGCGCGCCCTTGGCGCTCTCCACGGCGGCGTCGATGAGGGAGGCGACCTCCCGGTCGACAAGGGCGATCTCCGCCTCGCTCACCACGCCGGCGGCGGTGACGCGGCTGGCGAAGATCTTCAGGCAGTCGCGGTTGGCGCGGTTGAAGTCGTTCTCGCCCTTGGCCTTGTAGGTCTGGGCGTCGCCCTCGAAATGGCCGAAGAAGCGCACGGTCTTGCACTCCAGCAGCGCCGGCCCGCCGCCCTCGCGCGCCCGGCGGACGATCTCGCCGGCGGCCTCGTAGACGGCGAAGAAGTCGGTGCCGTCCACCGTCACGCCGGGAAGGCCGAAGCCGGCGGCGCGATCGACATAGGAATCCACCGCCGTGGCGTATTCGACCGAGGTGGATTCGGCGTAGCCGTTGTTCTCGACCACGAAGATGACCGGCAGGTTCCAGATCGCGGCGAGGTTCATGCTCTCCAGCACGGTGCCCTGGTTCGAGGCGCCATCGCCGAAGAAGGTAATGCCCACGCCGCCATCGCCGCGGAACTTCGCCGCGAGGCCGGCGCCGCAGATCAGCGGCGCCCCGGCGCCGAGGATGCCGTTGGCGCCCATCATGCCCTTGGAGAGGTCGGCGATGTGCATGGAGCCGCCCTTGCCGCGGCAGGCGCCGGTCGATTTGCCGTAGATCTCGCCCATCATCTCGTGGACATCGACGCCCTTGGCGATGCAGTGGCCGTGGCCGCGATGGGTGGAGGCGATGCGGTCGATGTCGGTGAGGTGCATCATGATGCCCGCCGCGCAGGCTTCCTCGCCGGCATACAGATGCACGAAGCCGGGAATGTCGCCCTTGGCGAATTCCACATGCAGCCGCTCCTCGAAATCGCGGATGGTGCGCATGGTGCGGTAGGCGGCGAGCAGCTGATCCCGGGACAGGGGGAAGGGGTTGTTCGTCATGGCGTCGGTTTCCTCCTTGGTGGTCGTTATGAGTGGGCGTCTTCCAGCGGCCTTGCGGCCGTCAGGCCGCCGACGAGCAGCTTCTGCCGCGCGGCGAACCGCATCACCGCCGAGACGTCGACGGTGCGGAAGGCGCGGTCGATGAGGGTGATCGCGACGTCCTGATGCGGGTCGAAGAACAGCTCGCGCTCGCCGTCGAGGGCGATGGAGCCGGCCGCCAGAGACGGCCGGTGGACCGTACCGGCCGGCATGCGCCGCCAGCTTTCCAGGCCGATGGTCTCGATGAGGCCGGGGGCGATGGGCGCGCGCACCTCCATCGCGCCCTGCCCGGCCGGGGCGAGGGTCACGGCGAGACCGCCCGCCTCGACGCGCGTCACCGGCTCGACGAGCCCGGCGATGGCGGCCATGCCGATCACTTCCGGATCGGCGAAGGCGACATAGAGTTCACGGAAGGTCTCCGGCCGCCACAGCGCGCGTGCGCCGATGAAGCGGTCGGTGACGACGGCGACATCGACCAGCGCGATCTCCGGCGCGCCGCCATCGATGCTGACCTCGATCTTCTTGTTGGCGGCGAAGGCGATCTCCGGCGGCACCCGGCCCATGGCGGCGAGGCCGGTGGCGAGCCCGGTGATGGTCGGCTCGCGATGCTCGGGGAAGGCATTGTTCGTACCGGTGGAGATGCCGGCGATCGGCACCGCGCCGCATTCGCTCACCACGGCGCGGTGGGTGCCGTCGCCACCGAGCACGATGATCGCCGCGACATCACCCGCGCTCGCCATCATCCGGGCGGCGGTCCGCGTATCCTCCACCGTGCCCGTGACCTTCATGTCGAGGAAACCGAGGCGCGGAAAACGTGCTTCGCCCTGGTTGGACGAGCGCTCCATGCTGCGCAGGAGATGGCTGGCGATGCCGCCGCGCTCCGGCATCATCACCGCCTCCTCGATGCCGCAGGCGGAGAGGGCGGCGAGAGCCCGCTGCACGATGTTGGCACGATCGGCGATCTGCACGCTGTTGGCGCTGGCGACGACGCGGCGTATGTCCCGCGCCGAAATCGGATTGGCGATAATGCCGACCTTCGGCGTCATCCGGCTTCCTTCCCTGGGCGTTTTCTTTTTGACGCTCTTCTCCGCAAGCGGCGGGCCAAGCGCCGGGATCCGGCTAAGTTGTTGATATGATTGATCCGCAAATTCGCAACGCTGGTGCTTGCGTTGCGGCAGAGCCGCCACAGGTGTGGCGTGTGGCGCTACAGTTGTGGCGCTCGGATGACGTAGAGGAAGGCGCCCTTTCGGGCGGACCTCGCGACTGCGGTGCTTGCAGGCGCCCCCGAACGGCGCGACACTCCCCGGCATAAAAAGAAAGATCGGCATCCGGGAGGACGCCCATGCGACATGATCAGGCCGCGCACATAGATGAGCTTGTGCGGGCGGCGAATGGTTATGCGACCCGGCGCGACGCCATCATCCATGATTCATGGCGGCGCTGCGTCAGCGAGCACAATCTCGCCCCGGAGATCCTCCGCGATCCCTGCATCGTCACGCGCGCCCAGCTGCGCGAACATCAGGATGCGATGGAGGAGTTCCTCTACACCGCGCGCTTCGGGGCGGAGACGCTGTACCGGCAGGTCACCGGCCTCGGCTATGTGATGCTGCTCACTGACTCGAAGGGCATCACGGTCGATTTCATCGGCGATCCGACCTTCGACAACAACCTGATGCGCGCCGGGCTCTATCTCGGCGCCGACTGGAACGAGCAGCATGCCGGCACCTGCGCGGTGGGCACCTGCATCGCCACCGGGCAGGCGCTGGTCGTGCACCAGACCGACCATTTCGACGCCACCCATATTCCCCTCACCTGCACGGCCTCGCCGCTCTTCGATCCGGCCGGGAACCTCGCCGCGGTGCTGGACATCTCCGCCCTGCGCTCGCCGGGGCCGAAGGAGAGCCAGTTCCTGGCGTTGCAGGTCGTGAAGTCCTTCGCGCACAAGATCGAGACCGCCCATCTCATCAACCGCTTCCGCCGCGAGTGGATCATCAGGCTCGCCGCCTCGCCGGAATTCGCCGATGTCGAGCCGGCCTATGTGCTGGCGGCGGACGGGTCGGGGCGGATCCTCGGTTTCAATTCCATGGCCCGCAAGCTGCTGCAGCGCGAGAGCGGGGACCGGACCGACGATCGTCCGCTGGTCGGGCGTTCGCTGACGGAGTTCTTCGACCTGACGGTCGACGACCTGTCACGCTTCGCCCCGTCATCGCCCGCCACGCAGCGCATGGTGCGGCTGGCGGCGAGCGGCACGCCGCTGTTCGCCCAGAGCGTGGCGCCGCCGAGCCGCCCCGGCGCCCCCGTCGGCGAGCCCGCGACGCCCGCTCTGCCAAGACCGCTGCGGGCGCTGTTCCGCGACGAGCCGGCGATGCAGCATGTGGTTTCCCGCGCCGCCAAGCTGGTCAACGCGCAGATGAGCCTGTTGATCTGCGGCGAGACCGGCAGCGGCAAGGAGCATCTCGCCAAGGCGATCCACGCTTCCAGCGGGCGCGCCGGCAAGCCCTTCATCGCGGTGAACTGCGCCGCCCTGCCGGAATCGCTGATCGAGGGCGAACTGTTCGGCTATGAATCGGGCGCCTTCACCGGCGCCGCCGCCAAGGGCAAGAAGGGGCTCGTCGTCGAGGCCGACGGCGGCACTCTCTTCCTCGACGAGATCGGCGACATGCCGCTCACCCTGCAGACGCGGCTGCTGCGCGTGCTGGCGGAGCGCGAGGTCACCCCGCTGGGGCGCTCAAAGCCGCTGCCGGTCAATATCCGTGTCATCGCCGCCACCCATCGCGACCTCGTCGCCGAGGTGAAGGCCGGGCGCTTCCGGGAGGATCTCTATTTCCGGCTGAGCGGCGCGGTTCTCATGCTGCCGGCGCTGCGCGAGCGGGCCGATCTCGGCTGGCTGGTCGGCCAGCTATTGGCGGAGCGTACGCCGCCTGGCGGCCGCATCGATCTCAGCGACGAGGCGATCCGCGCGCTGTGCCACTATTCCTGGCCCGGCAACATCCGCGAACTGGCCAATGCGCTGGACTATGCCTGCGCGGTGGCGAGCGATGGAATCATCCGGCCGGAGGACCTGCCCGACATCGTGCGCAGGACGCCGCAGATGGAGCCGGGAATACCGGGCGCTGCCCTGCTTCCGCCGGCGGCCATGCGATTTGCGGGCACCCCCGCGATGCCCGGTAGCGCATCTGACCGTGACCATCTCATCGCCGCGCTTACCGCCCGCCAATGGAATGTTTCGGCGGCCGCGCGCGATCTCGGTCTGGATCGCACGACCGTGCATCGTCGCATGCGCCGCCTGAACGTCCGGCCTCCCTGGCAAGGCGAGCCACTCTTCCGGTAGGCACTGCCGATGGCGCGATCGCTATAACCCCCTGCCCAGGCGGGAGTCATTGCCGGGTAGCGATGTGAGAGCGGCCTTGCCGTGAGCGAGCCGAACGCGGGTGCGGGCGTCCGGGAGCGGCGGAATTCACCTGCCCCGGCAGACGTGGCCCGGCGAATGGACAGCGAGAAGCGCCGATCCATGATGCCGGCGGACAGGGCCGGGAGAATTCAGGCGCCGGCCATGGCGACGCCGCGTTCGCCGAGCGCGCGGTCGATGCACTCGATCATGGCATGGCCATCGAACGGTTTGGCGAGGAAGCCGACCGCGCCGGCCGCGTGGACCTGACGGCGGATGCGCTCTTCCGGGAAGGCGGTGATGAAGATCAGCGGGGTCTCGTCGCCCCGGGCGCGCAACTGACTCTGCAACTCGACGCCGCTCATTCCCGGCATCTGCACATCGGTGATGACGCAGGCGGTTTCGCCGAGCAGCGGCGAGTTGAGGAAATCTTCGGCGGACGCAAAGGTTCGGGTCGAGAAACCGAGCGAGCGCACCAGGCTTTCGGTGGCGACACGCACGGATTCGTCGTCGTCGATGATCGTGATCATCGGGGTGGGGGACACTTCGAGGCACCTCGCTCAAGATATTCTCCGGCATGACGCTGCGACGCCGGACTGGTCTCCATATAGCTCTCATTATCCCCGGATTCGAATTATACGCAGGTTTGCCGAATCATCTCTTGGCAGTGGACAGGCCCAACGTTTCGGCCATGCGCACGAGATCGGCGAGCGACTGCGCGCCCATTTTGCGCATGACGTGCCCGCGATGGATCTTCACCGTGATCTCGCTGAGGCCGACTTCGGCGGCGACCTGCTTGTTCATCAGCCCGGAGGTGACGAGGGCCATGACCTGTTTCTCGCGCGGGGTCAGCGTCTCGTAGAGCGACTGCACGCCCGACACCGCCTTGCGCGCCTCGCGCCGCTCGCGGTCGATGGCGATGGCGGAGGCCACGGCGTCGAGCATGTCCTGATCGCGGAAGGGCTTGGTGAGGAAGTCGACAGCGCCCGCCTTCATCGCCCGCACGGTCATCGGGATATCGCCGTGGCCGGTCATGAAGATGGTGGGCATCTCGATGTCCAGCCGGACGAGCTGGCCCTGGAAGTCGAGGCCGCTCACCCCCGGCAGGCGGATGTCGAGCACCAGGCAGCGCGGTACGTCCGGCAGCCTGGCGGTGAGCAGGTCGCCGGCGGAGGCGAACAGTTCCACCTGAAGCCCGACCGACCGGAACAGGCTGGACAGCGCCTCGCGAAGCGCCTCGTCGTCGTCGACGACGATGACGAGCGGCTCGGCCGGCGGGGCGGGCGATCTGGCGGGCGGGCGGTTCATCAGGGCCTTCTTTCCTCAGGCAGGCTGTCGCCGGAAGCGTCTTTTCCGGGATTCGGCAGGGCGACGGTGAACAGCATACCGCCATCCTCGCCGGGCGCGGCAGCGATGCGCCCGCCATGGGCCTCGATGATCGAGCGCGAGATCGACAGCCCCATGCCCATGCCGTCCTTCTTGGTGCTGTAGAAGGCGTTGAACAGCTTGGGCAGGCTCTCGGCGTCGACGCCCGGCCCGGTGTCGCGGACCTCGATCAGCACGCAGCCGCGGTCTTCCTGCCCGTCGATACGGGTGGCGATCTGCAGGCGCCGGTTGCCATCCGGCACCGCCGCCATGGCCTGCACGGCGTTGAGCGCGAGATTGAGCACCACCTGCTGAAGCTGCACGCGGTCGCCGAGGACGACCGGCAACCGCTCGCCGGGCGCCACATCGAGCGCCACGCCATGGGTGGCGCGCTCCCGCTCGATCAGCGGCAGCACCTCGTCGATCACCTCGTTGACGTCGACCGGCGCCTGCAGCGGCTCGTCGCGCCGGGCGAGCGCGCGCAGGCGGGCGATGACGTCGCTGGCGCGGCGGCCATTGGCGATCATGCGCTCGACCGAGGCCCTCGCCTCGCCGATGTCGGGCTCGGCACGGCCGAGCCAGCGCAGGCAGGCTTCGCCATTGGTGACGACGGCGGCCAGCGGCTGGTTGACCTCGTGCGCGATGGAGGCGGTGAGCTCGCCCATGGTGGTGACGCGGGTAACATGGGCGAGCTCGGCACGGGTCTGGTTGAGCGCGTTCTCGGCCTGCTTGCGCTCGGTGATGTCGCTGTTGGTCTCCATGGCCGCCAGCGGACGCCCCTTCTCGTCGCGCTGCAGCGACCAGCGGCTCATGACCGTGACCTTCGAGCCATCCTTCCGGGTATGGACGAGCTCGCCCTCCCAGCGCCCGGTGCGAAAAAGCTCGCCGCGTATGTCGGCGAGGGGAGCGGGAAACACGGTCTTCAGCAGGCTCGCCGCCGGACGTCCCACCGCCTCCTCGCGTGGCCAGCCATAGAGGCGCTCGGCGCCATCGCTCCAGTACAGGACCGTATCGGCGATATCGCGCACGAAGATCGCGTCGTGGGTGAGGTCGAGCAGGTCCGCCTGTCCCCGCAGCGACTGGGTCGCGGTCTGGTTCTCGAGGCACAGCAGCGTCGTCACCGTGATGGCGGCGATGCTCACCAGGCCGCGCATGACGGCCGAGAGGTCGTAGTTCCCCGCGTGCATGACGAGGAAGGACAGGATCGTCAGCCCGACGCACAACCCGGCAATGGCGAGCAGGCCCCGGCGGTCGGAATAGTTGGCCGACAGCAGCACGACGACGACGTAGAGCACCGCGATCGCCATATCGAGCGACGAGAAGGTGTCGATGATGAAGATCGCCGCCGCCAGCAGCGCGGCGATGACCGGCATGAGCCACCGATTCGTCGGCTTGTCGTTCAAGATAACGTCCCTTGATGCGTACATCGCGCCTCGCTTGCCGGCAGGGCCGTCGAGCTTTTCCGAGGATCGGCACTCTAGGCGAGCACAGGCGCTCGCGCGAGGTTGCCGGTGGAGACGGGGCCGGTCTTTCCCAGTAGCCGGCAGGAGCCCGTCTCTTTTCGGATTCGCACGGTCGACGCCCCGGCGCCGGGGCGGCCGGCGGGCAGGCTAGGCGGGCTTGCGGGTGAAGGCGACGGCGATGGCGGCTACCAGCAGGATCGCCCCGAGCACGGCGAAAGTATCGGAGAAGCCCATGATCAGCGCCTGCTGCGCCACCAGCTTGCCGAGGAGGATCTCGGCCTGATGATAGGCGCCCGCCGCGTCGGCCATGCCGTGCTGCATGAAGTAGTGCTGCCTTTCGGTCAGGAAGGCGTGCACCGTGTCGCCATAGGGCGTCACCGACTGGCCGATGATATTGGAATGGAACTGCTCGCGCTTGGTGATCACCGTGGCGAGCGCCGCCGTGCCTACCGCTCCGCCCATGCTGCGCATCATGTTGAACAGGCCGGAAGCCTGGCCGGAGAGCTCGGGCGGCGTGCCGATCATGGTGATGCCGGCGAGCGGCGAGAGGATCACCGCCTGGCCGATGGCGCGGACGATGTTGGTCATCATGAACTGGTCGCCGGCGTCGTCGAAGCTCAGATGCGTGTTCATGAAGCAGCTCACCGCGAAGATGGTGAGGCCGATGCCGACCAGCACGCGCGCGTCGACGCGTTTCAGGAGCGTCGGCATGAAGGGGATGATGACGAGCTGCGGCAGGCCGACCCAGGCGAGCACCGCGCCGATCTGCTCGGCATTGTAGCCCTGCACCTGGTCGAGATAGGTCGGCAGCACGTAGACGGAGCCGAACAGGGCGAAGCCGACGCTGGTGTTGGCGATGGTACCGAGGGCGAAGTTGCGGCGGCTGAACAGGCGAAGCTGCACCGCCGGCTTCTCGACATAGAACTCGATGGCGATGAAGGCGGCGATGCACACCGCGGCGACGATGCTCAGATGCACGATGAAGGGCGAGCCGAACCAGTCGTCCTTGTTGCCCTCGTCCAGCACCGTCTGCAGGCTGGCGAGGCCGACGATCATGAAGGCGATGCCCCACCAGTCGCCCTCGCGCAACAGGTCCAGCCGCAGCGGGCTCTTCTCCAGCGTGGGGTAGAGCAGCCCCAGCATCACCGCGCCGGGGATGAGGTTCACGAAGAAGATGTAGGGCCAGCCATACTGCTCGGTCAGGTAGCCGCCGATGGTCGGGCCGATGGCCGGGCCGAAGGTCGCGGTGAGCGCGAAGGCGGCGAGGCCGATGGGCTGCTGGTGGCGCGGCAGGCGCGTCAGCACCATGGTGAAGGCCAGCGGTATGAGGCAGCCGGCGAAGAAGCCCTGAAAGCCGCGCGTGACGATCATCTGGCTCAGGGTGGTGGCGAAGGCGCAGCCGACCGAGAAGACCAGGAACAGCACCGTCGAGCTCAGGATGAAGCGGCGGAAGCCGAACACGCGGGCGAAGAAATCGGTCAGCGGGATCATGATGATCTCGCCGATCAGATAGGAGGTGGAGATCCAGGTGCCGTTGTCGACGCCGGTGCCGATGCCGCCCTCGATCTGCGGCAGCGAGGCGTTGGTGATCTGGATGTCCAGCACCGCGATCAGCGCCCCCAGCATGCAGCCGCACACCGAGATCCAGGTGATGAGGCTGGCGCCCTGCGGGCTTGCGGAAGCCGCCGGAGCGGCGGGGAGGGTGGCGGCGGCGTCCATCTCGGCCTCCTCACCCGGCCTTGGCGGGAGTGACGTCCTGATCGACGCGGATCGTCGTCGTCACCGACATCCCCGGCCGGATCTGCCCGGCGAGGGGATCGGTGGGGTCGAGATCGACGCGCACCGGGATGCGCTGGACGATCTTGGTGAAATTGCCGGTCGCGTTGTCGGGCGGCAGCAGGGCGAATTCCTGCCCGCTGGCCGGCGCCAGGCTGGTGACGAAGCCGCGCACCGTGACGCCCGGGAAGGTGTCGACGGCGATGGAGACCGGCTGGCCGGGCTTTACGTCGGTGAGTTGGGTCTCCTTGTAGTTGGCGATGATGTAGGTCGCCTGCAGCGGGACGACCGCGAGCAGCTGGTTGCCGGGCTCGACGAACTGGCCGACGCGCAGCGTGCGGGCGCCGACCACGCCGTCCACCGGCGCCTTCAGCTCGGTGTAGCCGAGATTGAGCTTGGCGGTGTCGAGGGCCGCCTCGTTGTGGCCGAGCGACGCCTTGGCCTGGGCGAGCTGCGCGTCGAGGATGGCGACCTGCTTCTGCGCGGCGTCGAGCGCCGCCATGTCGTGGGCGAGCGTCGCCTGCGCCTGCGCGATCTGCGAGGCGGTCTGCTGCGCGGTCTCCACCGGGCCGTAACCGTCCTTGGCCAGCTTGGTGAAGCGCACGTCGTTCTGCTGCGCGAAGGTGAGCGCGGCCTGATCGGAATCGATCTGCGCCCTGGCCTCGGCGATCACCGCCTGCTGTTCGTTCAGCTGGGCGACCTGACTGTCGATCGTCGCCCTGGCTTCGGCGACGTCCGCCTCCGCCTGCGCGACCGCCGCCTGATAGTCGCGCGGGTCGATGACGGCGAGCACGTCGTCCTTCCGGACGGGCTGGTTGTCGGTGACGTTGACGGTGATCAGATAGCCGGAGACCTGCGGCGCGATGGGCACGATGTCGGCCTGCACATAGGCGTCGTCGGTCGATTCCTCGAAACGCCAGTCCGTCCAGTACTCGTAGCCGGCATAGGCGGCGCCGGCGAGCAGGGCGAGGCCGGCCACCGCCTCGATCAGGCGCCGGCGCAGGGGCGAGACCCGACGTGCCGGTGTGGGAGGAACGGCGGCGGCCGGTGCCGCCGGGCCGGCCGGCGGATCGGCGAGAGGCCGGGCATCGAGCTTGGCAGGATCCGTGGCGACGTTCATCGGGGCGCTCCGCGCAGGAAGGTTGGACGTTGCGTCAACCATCGCGCCGATCGGCCGGCGGGTATTCCCGCTCGCCACGCGGCTTTCGCAATCGCACCTCTCCCGTGAGCCGGCCGCGGGGTTCAGGCGGCGCCGGTGGCCGATACGGGGCCATGGGCGCGGCGCCGGCCGATCCGGTCGAGATAGAGATAGATGACCGGCGTGGTGTAGAGGGTGAGCAGCTGGCTCACGATCAGCCCGCCGACGATGGCGTATCCGAGCGGCTGGCGCAGTTCCGAGCCGGTGCCGTGGCCGAGCATCAGCGGCACGCCGGCCAGCAGCGCGGCGAAGGTGGTCATCAGGATCGGCCGGAAGCGCAGCAGGCAGGCCTCGCGGATGGCGTCATGGGGCGACATGCCCTCGACGCGCTCCCGCTCGATGGCGAAGTCGACAATCATGATGCCGTTCTTCTTCACGATGCCGATGAGCAGGATCACGCCGATCAGCGCGATGATCGAGAAGTCGAAGCCGAACATCCAGAGCATGATCAGCGCGCCGAGCCCCGCCGAGGGCAAGGTCGAGAGAATGGTGACCGGGTGGACGTAGCTCTCGTAGAGCACGCCGAGGATCACGTAGATGACGAGCAGCGCGGCGGCGACGAGCCAGGGCTCGCTGGCGAGCGAATCCTGAAACGCCTGCGCATTGCCCTGGAAGGTGCCGGTCAGCGTGGCCGGCTTGCCGATCTCGGCCTCCGCCTTGTGGATGGCCGCCACTGCATCGCCCAGCGCGACGCCGGGAGCGAGATTGAAGGAGAGCGTCACGGCGGGGAACTGCGACTGGTGATTGATCGACAGGAAGCTCGTCGGCTCCGAGGTCCAGCGGGCGAGCACGCCGAGCGGCACCTGCTGGCCGGTGAGCGGCGATTTCACATAGAGCTGGTCGAGCGCGTGCGGCGACTTTTGCAGCTCGGGCAGGATCTCGAGGATGACATGATAGCTGTTGAGCTGGGTGAAATACTGCGTCACCTGCCGCTGGCCGAAGGCATCGTAGAGCGTGTTGTCGATGTCGGCCGGGCTGATGCCGAGCCTCTCGGCCTGGTCGCGGTCGATGGTCAGCGTCAGCGTGGCACCGCCGGTCTGCTGGTCGGAAGCGAGGCCGGTGAGTTCCGGCAGCGTCTTCAGCTTCGCCAGCATCTTCGGCGCCCATGCGTTCAGCTCGGCGATATCGCCGTCTTGCAGCGTGTACTGGAACTGGGTGCGCGCGACGCGGCCGCCGACATTCAGGTCCTGCGCCGCCTGCAGGAACAGCGCGGCGCCCTCGACAGTGGCGAGCTTGGCGTTCAGCCGGTCGATGATCTGGAAGGCGGAGGCGCGGCGCTCGTCGCGCGGCTTCAGCGTGATGAACATGCGGCCATTGTTCACCGTCTGGCCCGTGCCCGCCCCGACCGCCATGCCGACGGTGGCGACATCAGGGTCGGCGGCGACGATCCGCCCGAGCGCGAGCTGGTGGCGGACCATGTCGGGGAAGGAGACATCCTCCGCCGCTTCCGAGACGCCGATGATCAGCCCGGTGTCCTGCAAGGGGAAGAAGCCTTTCGGAATCTCGTAGAACAGCACGCCGGTGGCGGCGACCGCGGCGAGGAAGACGCCGAGCGTCGCCCGGCGATGGTCGAGCGCGAGGTCCAGCGTGACGCGATAGCCGGCGAGCAGCGTGTCGAAGCCGCGCTCCGACCAGCGGTACAGCCGCCCGTGCGGGCGTTCCTCCCCCTTCGGCCTGAGGAAGAGCGCGCACATGGTCGGGGTGAGCGTCAGCGAGACGAAGGCCGACACGGCGATGGTGATGGTGACGGTGACGGCGAATTCGCGGAACAGCCGGCCGACCAGCCCGCCCATCAGCAGCAAGGGGATGAAGACGGCGATCAGCGAGAGGCTGATCGACAGGATGGTGAAGCCGATCTCGGCGGAGCCGTCGAGCGCCGCCTGAAGGGGCGTCTTGCCCATCTCCAGATGCCGCTCGATGTTCTCCAGCATGACGATGGCGTCGTCGACCACGAAGCCGACGGCGATGGAAAGGCCCATCAGCGAGAGATTGTCGAGGCTGTAGCCGAGCGCGTACATCGCGCCGAAGGTGCCGATGACCGCCAACGGCACGGCGATGGAGGGAATCAGCGTCGCCCACAGGCTGCGCAGAAAGACGAAGATCACCGCCACCACCAGCACGACGGTGATGACGAGGGTGGTCTCCACGTCCCGCACGGAAGCACGGATGGTCTCGGTGCGGTCGCTCAGTACCTTCACCTCGATGCCCGCCGGGGCGGTGGCCAGCAGCGCCGGCAACTGCGCCTTGATCTGATCGACCGTGTCGATGACGTTCGCGCCCGGCAGCTTGAAGACCGGCAGCACGATGGCCCGCTCGCCATTGGCCCAGGCGGCGAGCTGGTCGTTCTCCGGCGCGTCGACCGCCGTGCCGATGTCGCGCACCCGCACCGGCGCGCCGTTTCGGAAGGCGAGGATGGCGTCGAGCCACGGGGCGGCGGAGGTGAGCTGGTCGTTGTCGTAGAGGGTGAAGGTGCGGCGGGCGCCGTTCACGATGCCCTTCGGGCCGTTGACCGTGGTCGAGACGATGGCCTGTCGCAGGTCCTCCAGCGACAGGCCGAGATTGGCCACCTTGGCCGGGTCGACCTGAATGCGCACCGAGGGCTTCTGCTGGCCGAACACCAGCACCTGCCCGACGCCGTCGATCTGGCTGATGTGCTGCTCCAGCACGTTCTCGGCGAAGTCGTCGACCTTGATGATCGGCAGCGAGCGCGAGGTGAGCGACAGCACGAGGATCGGCGGATCGGCGGGGTTCACCTTCCGGTAGGTCGGCGGCGCCGGCAGGTCGGTGGGCAGCTGGCCGCCGGCGGCGTTGATCGCCGTCTGCACATCCTGCGCGGCGGCGTTGATGTCGGTGTCGAGGCTGAACTGCAGCGTGATCGACGAATTGCCGAGCGTCGAGACCGACGTCATCTGCGACAGGCCGGGAATCTCCCCGAACTGCCGTTCCAGCGGCTGGGTGACGGACGAGGCGATGATCTCCGGGCTGGCGCCGGGAAGCTGCGTCGAGACCTGCAGCGTCGGGAAATCGACCTCCGGCAGCGGCGCTACCGGCAGGCGCGGGAACGCCGCCAGCCCGAGCACCAGCAGCCCCGCCATCAGCAGCGAGGTGCCGATGGGATGACGGATGAACCAGGAGGAGAGCGAGGCGCGCGGCGGTGCCGGCGGCTCGAACGGGGCTTGGGATGCGGCGGGACCGGGCGCGGTTGCGGACATGAGCCTAGCCTTCCGCGCCGGTTCCGACCGAGACCCGCGTGCCCGGCGCGAGGCGGTACTGGCCATGCGTCACCACGCGCGCGCCCGGCGCGAGCCCGCTCTCGATGACGGCGATCTCGTCGGCGATCTGGCCGACCTTCACCGGCACCTGCGCCACCATGTCGTCCGGGCCGACGACGAAGACATAATCGCCGTCGGGGCCACGCTGGATGGCATCGGAGGGCACCGTCACCGCGCCGGCGAGCGTGCTCACGCGCACTTCGACGTCGACGAACTGGCCGGGCCACAGCCGGTCGCTCGCATTGGGGAAGTTCGATTTCACGCGCAGCGTGCCGCTCTGCGGGTCGATCTGGTTGTCGATCAGCTCGACCGTGCCGATGTCCAGCACCGAGCCGTCGTCGCGCGAGAGCGCCTGCGCCTCCACCTTGCCGTGGTCGAGGGCGGCGCGGATGGCGGGCACGTCGCGCTGGGGCAGCGTCGAGATCACGCTGATCGGATGGATCTGGTTGATGACGACGAGACCGTTCGGGTCGCTCGCATGGACGATGTTGCCCTGATCGACGAGGCGCAGTCCGGCGCGGCCGTCGATCGGCGCGGTGATCGAGGTGTAGGAGAGTTGCGTCGCCGCCGAATCGATCATCGCCTTGTCCTGGGCGATCTGCGCGTTGAGCTGGTCGACGGCGCTGCTCTCGTTGTCGATCATCTGCTGGCTGGCGAATTCGTCCTTGCCGAGCCGGGTGTCGCGGCCGAGATTGAGCCTGGCATTCACCAGCGAGGCCTCGTCCTGCGCCAGCTTGGCCTTCGCCTGTTCGAGCGCCGCCTGGAAGACGCGGGGGTCGATGACCGCGAGCAGCGCGCCCTTCCTGATGTCCTGTCCCTCCTGGAACAGCACCTGCTGCAACTCGCCGTCGACGCGCGAGCGCACGGTCACGGTGTTGTAGGGCTCCACCGTGCCGATGCCGGTGAGATGGACGGGAACGTCGGCACGGGCGGCCGGCGCCACCTCGACCGGCACGGCCGGCGGCGCGGCGGCGGCGGGCGCAGGCGCAGGCGCATCGGTATGGCGCCAGACCTGATAGCCGGCCCCCGCAAGGGTGAGGACGAGAATCAGCAGCGAAGCGTGGCGCAGTGTTGATCTGGAATGCGCCGGTCCGGGCGCGCTGGTGTGTTCCGGCATGACCTGTGCCCTCGAACAAGGGGCCGCCAGCGGCAGGGCTGCGGTGGCGGACGGGCCGTACCTTGCGCCGCGTCGCGTCGGCGGTCTTTCGCGATCGCCGCAAGGCTTGCCGAAGCGCCGGCCGGGGCTTCCGGCAACCGCTTTCCGGCGTGCCACCATACCTAGGTATGAGAGGGGCAAACTCATCAGATACGGGTGCAAACCCTGGTAGAATGGAGAGATTGCGCCCGGCCGATACTCTGTCCTCATCGCCAGCCGATGTTCTGGACGCACCGAGCGACAGAGGAGGTCAGCGCGGTATTTACCCCGGCAAGACCTGGTGTTGCCGAGGCAAGTATTCGGGCCGACGACCACCGCCCACGGGGCTTCCAGCGGCTTCCTCCCAATTCGAGGACCACGGAGTCCAAGCCATGTCGATCCACGTCTCGCCCTTCTCCGGCAGCTTCCGGTCGGCGCGCGCCGATGCGCCGCTTGCCTCCTATCCCTTCGCTCCGGTTCCCGCGCCGGCCGCGCCCCGCTCCGCCGGCCTGCCGGATGACGGTTTTTCGGTTCGCCTCGGCCATATGGGCGTGGTGGTCGCCATTTCCTCGCCGGTCGGCGGCGTCGATGCGCTCGACCAGAGCAGCGAGACGATCCGCCTCGAGGTCGCGCCGGAGGATGTGCGCCGCTGCGCCGGCGTCCTTGCCGGAAGCATGGTCGCCAATGCCGCCGATCCGGTCGTCAGCCGCCTTTCGCAGGCGCTGGAAGCGGCCGAGCACGACGGGCGGGAGTTCGGCGGACTCTATGCCGACGCGCTGCGCCTCGCCATCGTCACCCGACTGCTGAGCGTTCCCGGCTTCGCGAAGGCCGAGCCGGACTGCGACGACCGCTCGTTCCATCCGTCGATCGAGCCGGTCGAGACCTCGCCCGCTGAGGATCCGGCCTCCGCGCCCCGCCGTCCCAAGTCCGGCCTGCCCAAGTGGCGCTTCAAGCGCGTGGTCGCTTATGTCGAGGAGAACCTCGGTGAGGCCATCACGCTGGCCGGCATGGCTACTGCCGCGGGCCTGAGCCGCATGCACTTCGCTGCCCAGTTCCGTGTCGCCACCGGCATGCGCCCGCACGAATATCTGCTGCGCCGGCGCATCGAGCGGGCCCAGGAGATGCTGCTGGAGACCCGCGATCCGCTGGTGGAGATCGCCCTCGCGGTCGGCTTCCAGACCCAGGCCCACTTCACCACCGTGTTCCGCCGCTTCGTCGGCGACACCCCCTATCAGTGGCGCTGCGCCAACCGCGTTCGCAACTGAGCCGCGCACATCGCGTCAGGCGAACCCCGTTCCGTGCCTGCCCCTCTCCACTTCCCCTGAGGCTTCGTCCCCGGAAGCCTTCCTCAAACCCCGGCTCTCGCGAGCCGGGGTCTTTTTTTGGCCGAGCCGTCAATGGCAGGAGGGATTGGCCGGGCAGCCCGGGTGGCCAAGCCACCCGGGGGAGCGTCACGCCTTGGCCCTGCGCACCGAGGCCATGCTCTGGAACACGCCGTCGCGGAAGACAAAAGCGTGGGTGAGCGCGGCGGCGAGATGCGCCAGGAAGACGGCGAACAAGGCCAGCGCCAGCACGGTGTGGGTGCTGCGCAGCCACGCATAGAGCATGTCGTTCTGCGGCAGGATCGGCGGCAGCTGCCACGCGCCGTAGAGCACGATCGGGTAGCGCGCCGCCGACAGCATCGCCCAGCCGACCAGCGGCACGGCGAACATCAGCGCGTAGAGAAGCCCGTGGGAGGCATGCGCGGCGATGCGCAGATGCGCCGGCATGTCCGCCGGCAGGGGCGGCGGCGGGTTGATCTGCCGGTTCACCAGCCGCACCGCGACCAGCACCAGTATGGCGACGCCGAGCGGGCGGTGGATCGACAGCAGCCAGTGATAATCGGCCAGCGAGGCGACCATGCCGATGCCGATGAACAGCATGGCGAGGATCATCGCCGCCATGAGCCAGTGCAGCAGGCGGGAGAAGGCGGGGAAGCGCTGTGCGGTCATGGTCAGCTTCCTTTTCCGGTGTCGGAGGGTGTGACGGGGGCTTGCGCGCCGGGCGTTTGCGTCTCGGGGACCTGCACCTGGCTCGGCGTCTTCTCTTCGCCGGCCCGGCGGGTGAAGGAGACGGAATAGGCGGCCGAGCGGGCGCTCAGCAGCGGATCGTCGGAAGGCGCGATGCCGTCCGGCAGCACCAGCGGGTCGTAGTTGATGTCGCGACAATTGCCCGGCGCCTCGGCCTCGATGTGGTCGAGGGTGAGGGTGCCGACTTCCACCTCATCGCGATCCGCCGGCCAGGGCTGCGTGGCATCGTCGGTCGGGTCGCCCGGCTGGCCGATGGTGACGACGAGCCGGTACTGCAGAGGCGCCTGCTGCATGCGGACGATGAGCGCGTCGAACAGGTAGTTCGGGTCGTGTGGCGCGTCCGGAGCCGGGGTCTGGGCGACATAGGGATCCACCGCCGCCAGCGTCCAGCGCACCGGCGTCGAGACGCCCTCCGCATTCACGAAGCGGAAGGCGTCGAGACTGTTGTAGCTGGCATTGGCGAAGCCGGTGGAGAACGGCCGCGCGCGGATGAGGCCGAGGGCGCGGGCGCTTTCCGGGTGCGCGGCGAGGAAGGCCTGCATGCGGGCCGGATCCGGCTTGCCGGTCGCCGGATCGGCGGCGGAGGCGCCCATCAGCTCGTAGAAGGCTTCCGGCGTGCGCACGGGGAAGGCGGGAATGTCGTTGATGCCGGTGCGCCATTCCTCGCCCCCGGCGGGGCGGAAGCTGAGCGCGAGGCTGCGCACCTCCGTCTCGTTGTCCGGCATGAAGGGCTTGCCGATGCCGACGGCGAAGCGGCCGATCACCGGCACGCTGCCGGGCGCGAACACCGCCGCGCGCGACAGCCGGGTGCCGGCGCCGTTGCTGGCGAAGCTGCCGGTGACGCAGACGCCCTTGGCATGGTTGCGCCGGAAGCCGGGATGCACGCCGTTGAGCGCCTGGAAGCGGTCGATGAACCGCGACTGGGTGAGCTTTCCGGGCGAGAGAAAGCCGCCAGTATAGGCGAAGGCGCCGGCGACGCCGGCCAGCACGAGACCGGTGGCCCCGAGGCCGGCGAGGGCGCGCGGGTGCGGCGGCCAGAGCCGGTACCGCGCGCCAGGAGGTTGCTGTTCGTTCATGCGATCGAACTCCTGCGGTTTGTGCCGGAGGAGAGGCCGGTGCGACGCGGCGCGCGGCAGCGGCCTTTCCTCCGTGGATGTGAGGAACGAGGCGGTTGCCCGCTCAGCTGACCGGAGGCGCCGGCACGCCGTATACCCAGAACGAACGCGATGGCGGGAATGCACCGCCCAAGCGGTTCAACGCGCCCGTGGGCGGGCGGTTGCGAAAGACGATCAGGGAGGCACCGGGGGGCGCCCCGGCGCTGTCGGTAATTTTGAGGGGAGCGGTGGTTCGCGGCTCCGTCAGGCGCGGCTGAGGCGCGTGCGGGCGATGATCAGGGCGAGCAGCGTCGCGCCTACGCAGGCCAGCGCCGCGAGGTCGAGCGCGTGGGCGAAGGCGGCATGGGCGGCTTCCCGCAGGGGCGCGGCGAGCGCCTCGGGAAGCTTGTCGGCGGCGATTGCCGCCGCGTCGAGCGTGCGCCGGGCGGGGGCGAGGATCTCGGGCGGAATGCCGGGCAGCGGGACGTCCGCCATCGCCACCCGGTAGCTCGCCGCCACCAGGCTGCCGAGCACCGCGATGCCGAGCGCGCCGCCGAATTCGAAGCTGGTCTCGGAGATGGCCGAGGCGGCGCCCGCCCGTTCCGCCGGGGCGATGCGCATCATCAGGTCGGTGGTGATGGTGCCGACCGGCGAGAGGCCGAGGCACATCATTAGGATCGCGCCCATCAGCACCGGCAGCGACTGGCTTTCCCCAAGCCGGGTGAGCAGCAGGAAGCCGAGCGAGGCCAGCACCAGCCCGCAGGAGAGCACGTCGACCGGCCGCCAGCGCCGCACCAGCTGCGGCGTCGCCATGGAGCCGATGGCGAAGCACACGCCGGAAGGCGCGGTCCACAGCCCCGCTTCCATCGGGCTCATGCCGAGCACGAGCTGGAGATACTGCGAGATGAAGACGAAGATGCCCATCGCGCCCAGCATCGCCGTGACGTTGATCGCCAGCGCCGCGCCGAGGCCGGGATGGCGGAACAGGCCGAGGTCGATCATCGGGTCGGCCAGCCGCCTCTGCCGGCTGATGAAGAGGGCGCCGACGGCGAGGCCGAGTGCGATGGCGGCCATCGCCTCCCAGCCGAAGCCGCTCTCGGCGGTCCGCTTCATGCCGTAGATCAGCGCCAGCGAGGCAACGATGGACTGCACCGCGCTGACGATGTCGAGCCGGCCGGCGTTCTCGTCGCGGAACTCCGGCAGCAGCAGCGGCCCGACGATGAGCAGGCCGATCATCACCGGCACGGCGGCGAGGAACACCGCGCCCCAGGCGAAATAGGTGAGGATCACCCCGCCCACGAGCGGGCCGAGCGTCGCGCCGGAGGAGAAGCAGGCGATCCACACGCCGATGGCGAAGGTGCGCTGGCGCTGGTCGAGGAAGATGTTGCGGATCAGCGAGAGGGTGGAGGGGGCGAGGGTCGCCCCGGCAATACCCAGCAGGGCACGGGCGAGGATGAGCTGCTCGGCGCTGCGCGCCATCGCCGCCAGCACGGAGGCGCAGGCGAAGGCGGCGGCGCCGATCAGCAGCAGCTTGCGCCGGCCGATGCGGTCGCCGAGCGTGCCCATCAGCATCAGCGTGCCGGCGACCATGAAGCCGTAGATGTCGATGATCCAGAGCAGCTGCGAGGCGGAGGGCGCGAGATCGAGCGCGAGGTGCGGAACGGCGAGGTTCAGCACCGTGAGGTCCATCGCATAGACGAGGCAGGGCAGCGCGATGACGGCGAGGGCGATCCAGTCGCGGGGCGTCGCCTGCGGCGGGCGGGTCGGGCTCGTTGCCGTATCCATGTCCGCCGTCCTTCCGTCCTGCCCTGCCACCTGTGACCCACCGCGAGGCGGGGGCCGCTGGATAGCCGATCTGGCCGGAATGGGCCAGTGCGCGGCGGAAGGTCCCCGTTCCGGAGCGGGCTCGCCACCCGATCCCGCCCGTTCGCGGGCGCGGCTTCAGCAGGTCTTCAGCAGCTCTTCAGCACGGCGCCGGCGGTCGCGGCGTCGGTCACGAGGATGTTGGCGTAGCCGCCCTTCAGCATGCCGGAGATCGCCTCGACTTTCTCCATGCCGCCGCCGATGCAGATGCGCTCCGGTACCTTCAGGAAGTCCTCCAGCGGCATGACGATGTGGCGGGCGTCGATCTCGGTCAGCACCGGGTTGCCCTGGCTGTCGAAGAAGTAGCCGGAGACGAAGCCGATGGCGCCGCGCCGCTGGTACTCGGCGAGGATCGGCTCCGACATGAAGCCACTGTCCTTGAGCAGCGTCTCGCTGCCGACATGGGTGACGCCGAACAGCGTCCGCGTGCAGGTGCGCAGCAGCTTGAAATGCTGCTCGATGATCGGCTCCTCCATCAGGAGCTGCTTCATCTTCGCGCTGGAGACGATGCCGGGCGCGTGCAGGTTGATGCAGCGCCCGCCGACGCGGATCGCGATGTTCGAGGTGCACAGCTCCGGCGAGAAGTCGTAGGTGGCGATGGAGCTGCCGGTGACCTGCGCGATGGAGGCGCCGGGCAGATGCAGCGGCGTCAGCGCCTTCGACAGCGACATGACCGTCCGGCCCCAGGCGACGCCGAGCACGTCCTCGCCGGTCAGGCGTTGTTCCAGCAGCCGCGCGCCGAAGCGGCCGATGCGGTCGTGCAGCGGCTCGTCGGCACCCTCGTCGGGGATGATGAAGCATTCGTCGATGCCGGTGGCGGCCTCGATGTCCCGCGCCAGGCTGACGCGCTCCATGCGCGAGGGATCGATCTTGATGTTGACGACGCCTTCGTCGCGGGCGCGCTGCAGCAGGTTGAACACCGAGGCGCGCGAGACGCCCAGCTTTTCGGCGATGTCGTCCTGCTTCAGCCCTTCCTCGTAATAGAGCCACGCCGCCCACAGGACCGGATCGAGGCCGAACTCCGCCGGCACGGCGGGCTGGCGTCGCGGACGGCGCAGCTGCGTCTCATGTGGCTCGCCCATCTATGCCCCCTCGCTTGCCGCGCCGCACCGTCATCCCCCGGCGGGTGACGGCGGCGTCGCGATTCCTTGCTGCTTCTTCTAACGGATTTCCGGCCTTTCGGCACCGTTCCGGCATTTGTCAGATAGTCGTGAAAAACGATATTGACAAACGTCATAGTCAATTGAAATATGCCAACAACAGGACAAGAACGCTCCCTGGGAGGGAACACCGGCATGAATCGCCCCGTGATGGTGCGCGAGACCGCGCGCGCGCCCTGGACCGAGCTGATCGACGACGTGATCGCCGGCCGCTGGATCAGCCCCGATACCGGCCGTCCCGCCGAGGTGCCCTTCGCCTGCGTGGTGATCGCCGACGATCTCGACGGCGCCCATGCCGATCTCGTCCGCACCAACATGCCGGCGGCGAGCTATGCGGTGGTGGCCGACCGCGACACCTGGGACGCGCAGGGCGCCGCCGTCGCCGCCGCGCTCGGCTCCTCGGCCCGCGCGGTCGTGCTCGACCATCCCCACGCCGACGAGGCGCAGGTGGCCGCCCTGCAGGAGAAGACGCGCGGCGTCGATGCGCTGGTCGCGGTGGGCTCCGGCACCATCAACGACCTCTGCAAATACGCCACCGCCCGGGATGGCCGGCCCTATTGCGTGTTCGGCACCGCGCCCTCGATGAACGGCTACACCTCGACGACAGCCTCCATCACTCTGTCCTCCGGCCTGAAGACGACGCAGAACGCCCACGCGGCGCGCGGCGTCTTCATCGATCTGGCGGTGAACGCCGCGGCGCCCGCCTATCTGATCGCCGCCGGGCTCGGCGACAGCCTGTGCCGCTCCACCGCGCAGGTGGACTGGTATTTCTCCAACCGGATGTTCGGCACCACCTATTGCGAGGCGCCCTATGCGCTGCAGGATGCCGACGAGAGCGCGCTTCTCGCCCGCTCCGCCGATCTCGCGCAGGGCGACCGCGAGGCGGTGGGTTACCTGCACCGCGTGCTCACCCTCACCGGCTTCGGCATCTCCGTCGCCCGCATGAGCCACCCCGGCTCCATGGGCGAGCACCAGATTTCCCACTGGATCGACAGCTTCGCCGGCGACCGCCACCCCGGCACGGTGCACGGCCAGCAGGTGGGCGTGACCTCCGTCACCATGGCGCGGCTGCAGGAGCGGATCCTGTCTCAGAAGCAGGCGCCGGTCGTCCGTCCCGTTCCCGTCGACGAGGACGCCCTGCGCCGGCGCTATCCGGCGGCGGCGGTCGACGCCTGCATCGCGGCCAGCCGCGCCAAGGCGCTCGACGAGGCCGGGTGCGAGGCCTTCAACACACGCCTCGCTCTGCTCTGGCCGGACCTGCGGGCGCGGCTTCTCGACATGGCCGTCCCCTCGGCCGTGCTCGCCGGGCACATGCACGCGGCGGGCGGGGCGGCGACGGCGGGCGAGCTCGGCATCGACCTCGACCTCTACCGCGACGCGCTGCGCTACAGCCCGGAGATGCGCGACCGCTACTCCTTCCTCGATCTGGCGGCCGGTATGGGCATCCTCGAGGACTTCATCGCGGAGGAGGGACGATGAGCCTGCGCCCGCTCGCCACCCTCGATGCCTCGGCCCTGTCCGGCATCGCCGCGGTGTTCACCGACATCGACGACACGCTGACCTGCGAGGGCCGCCTGCCCGCCGCCGCCTATGAGGCGCTGGAGCGGCTCGACGCCGCCGGCCTCGCGGTGGTGCCGATCACCGGCCGTCCCGCCGGCTGGTGCGACATGATCGCCCGGTTCTGGCCGGTGGCCGGCGTCGTCGGCGAGAACGGCGCCTTCTATTTCTCCTATCGCCGGGAAGAGAGGCGCATGGTCCAGCGCTTCTTCGCCACCGACGAGGAACGCCGACGCAACCGCGCCCGACTTTCCGAATTGCGGGAGATCATCCTGCGCGAGGTACCGGGTACCGGCATCGCCTCAGACCAGCTCTACCGCGAGGCCGACCTCGCCATCGACGTCTGCGAGGACGTTCCCCCGCTGCCGAAGGAAGCGGTCGACCGGGTGCTGGACCTGTTCACCTCGGCGGGCGCCATCGCCAAGCTCTCCTCGATCCACGTCAATGGCTGGTTCGGCGACTACGACAAGCTGGCGATGAGCCGGATCTTCGCCCGCGACATCCTCGGCCTTGACCTCGACGACGACCGCGAGCGCATCGTCTTCGTCGGCGACAGCCCGAATGACGGGCCGATGTTCGACTTCTTCCCGCTCTCCTTCGGCGTCGCCAACGTGCTCGACTTCAAGGACGCGGTGCCTCATTTGCCGAGCTTCGTCGCCCGCGGACGCGGCGGCGAGGGCTTCGTCGAGGTCGCGGATCTGGTGCTCGCGGCCCGCGACGGCGCGCAGGGTACCCGCGCTCCCGGAGTGCACGGCCATGGCTGAGGCGGCGCTCACCGGCGGGACGGACGTCTACGACCTCGCCATCATCGGCGGCGGCATCAATGGCTGCGGCATCGCGCGCGACGCGGCGGGGCGCGGGCTGAAGGTCTTCTTGTGCGAGCGTGGCGATCTCGGCGGCGCCACCTCCTCGGCCTCCACCAAGCTGCTGCATGGCGGACTGCGCTATCTCGAGCACTACGAGTTCCGGCTGGTGCGCGAGGCATTGGAGGAGCGCGAGGTGCTGTGGGGCATTGCCCCGCACATCGTTCGCCCGTTGCGCTTCGTGTTGCCGCACGTGCCGCAGATGCGCCCGCGCTGGATGCTGCGGGCGGGGCTCTTCCTCTACGACCATCTCGGCGGCCGCAAGGCGCTGCCGGGCACGAGCACGGTGGACTTCGCCTCCAGCCCGATCGGCGAGGGTTTGAAGCCGGGCCTGTCCGTGGGCTTCGAATATTCGGACTGCTGGGTGGAGGACAACCGCCTGGTGGTGCTGAACGCCCGCGACGCCGAGCGCAAGGGCGCGCAGATCGTCACCCGCAGCGCCTGCACGGCGGTACGCTCGGATGCGCAGGGGTGGACGTTGACCGTCGAGGGCGAAGGCGGCGCACGGCGGGAGATTCGCGCGCCGGTGCTGGTCAACGCCGCCGGGCCGTGGGCAGGAGACGTGGTGCGGCACCTCGCCGGCCGTTCGCCCAAGGGGCGGACGCGCATGGTGCAGGGTTCGCACATCGTGGTGCGCAAGCTCTACCAGCACGACCGCTGCTTCATTTTCCAGAACGGCGACGGGCGGATCGTCTTCACCATTCCCTACGAGCAGGACTTCACCCTCATCGGCACCACCGACCGGGACTACACCGGCGACCTCACCCAGGTGCGGGCGAGCGAGGAGGAGGTCTCCTATCTCTGCCGGGCGGCGAGCGGCTATTTCGCCCGGCCGGTGTCGGAGCGCGAGGTGGTGTGGCACTATTCCGGCGTGCGCCCGCTCTACGACGACGGCGCCGGCGCGGCGCAGGCCGCGACCCGCGACTATGTGCTCGAACTCGATGCGGCCGGCGGAGCGCCAATGTTGTCGATCTTTGGCGGCAAGATCACCACCTACCGCCGCCTCGCCGAAGCCGTCCTCGACAGGATCGCCCCGCTCTACGCGCCGCCGCAGCGCGCGCAGATCACCGCCCGGCGCGGCTGGACCGGTCGCGCGGCGCTGCCCGGCGGCGACTTCCCGATGCAGGGGTTCGACGCGCTCCGGCGCGAGCTGAGCGAGGATTATCCGTTCCTCGCGCCGCGCGAGGCGGAGCGCCTCGCCCGCTATTACGGCACCGAGGCGGCGGCGATCCTGGGCAAGGCGTCGAAGCCGTCCGATCTCGGCCGCCATTTCGGCGCCGGGCTGACCGAGGCGGAGATCGAGCACATGCGCCGCAACGAATGGGCGACGACCAGCGAGGACATTCTCTGGCGGCGCAGCAAGCTGGGCCTGCATCTTACACGCGAGCAGGTCCGGGACATGGACCGGTACATGGGCGGCCTTTCGCAGGTCGCCTGACGGCAGGAACACGCTTCGCAAGAGCGGGCCTGCAAGACAACGTGCCTGAACGCAGAAGGAAGACGCAGACACCACGCCTACGCGGCCCAGCCAGCCGTGACGACACAAGAAGGGCGGCACAAGCCGCCCATCGGCGGACGGCCAAAAAGGCCGGCGCCACGGGAGAAGACGCCCCTGGGGATTCCCCCAGGTTACTCACACCGTAACAGCGGGTGACGACATGTATCTGGGAATCGACCTCGGCACGTCCGGGGTGAAGGCCATCCTGATGGATGAGGACCAGCGCATCCTCGCGGAGGGCTCGTCGCGGCCGCTGTCGGTCGACCGGCCGCATCGCGGCTGGTCCGAGCAGCACCCCGAGATCTGGTGGGACGCGGTCTGCGAGGCGCTCGACCACCTCGCCCATCGTCACCCCAGGGAGATGGCCGCCGTGCGCGGCATCGGCCTCTCCGGGCAGATGTACGGGGCGACGCTGCTCGACGACGCGGACCGGCCCATCCGGCCGGCCATCCTCTGGAACGACACGCGCTCCACCGCCGAATGCCGCCAGCTCGAGGAGCGCGAGCCGGACCTGCGGGCCATCGCCGGCCGCCGCGCCACGCCCGGCGTGACGGCGCCCAAGCTGATCTGGGTGCAGCGGCACGAGCCGGAGAATTTCGCCCGCATCCGCACCGTCCTGCTGCCCAAGGACTACATCCGCCTGAAGCTGACCGGCGAGAAGGTATCCGACATGGCGGATTCCTCCGGCACGCTCTGGATGGACGTCACCCGCCGGGCCTGGTCCGACCGGCTGCTGGCGGCGACCGATCTCGACCGTTCGCAGATGCCCCGCCTCGTCGAAGGCACCGAGCCGAGCGGCCTGCTCACCCCCGGCCTCGCCGACCGCTGGGGCATGGTGAACCGGCCGGCGGTGGCGGGCGGCGGCGGCGACAATGCCTGCGGCGCCTGCGGCAGCGGCATCATCGAACCCGGTGCCGGCACGGTGTCGCTCGGCACCTCCGGCGTGCTGTTCGTCGCCACCAACGAGGCGCGGCCGAGCCGTGACCACGCGATCGAGACGCTCTGCCACGCGGTGCCGGGCATCTGGCACCAGATGTCGGTGATCCTTTCGGCGACCTCCTGCCTCAACTGGCTCGCCGGCCTGCTCGGGCGACCGGCGGCCGAACTCGTCCGCGACCTCGGCGACACGCCCCGGCCCGCCGGCTCCCTGCTGTTCCTGCCCTTCCTCGACGGCTGCTGGAGCCCGCAGGACGACGCCGAGATACGCGGCGCCTTCGTCGGCCTCGATCACGGCACGGATGCGCGGGCGCTCACCCATGCGGTGCTGCAGGGCGTCGCCTTCGCCCTCACCGACGCCGCACACGGCTTCCACGACAATGGCGCGCGCTTCGAGCGGCTGCTCGGCATCGGCGGCGGGTCGCGCTCGCCGCTCTGGATGTCGATGGTTGCCAACGCGCTCGACTGCGTCATCGACATTCCCGAGGCGAGCGAGCTCGGGGCGGCCTTCGGCGCCGCCCGCCTCGGCATGATCGCGGCGACCAACGCGCCGCCGCGCGACGTGCTGCGGCGGCCGAAGATCGCCCGCACGATCGAGCCCGATCCGGCGCTCGCCGGAAGCTATCGCGACGCCTTTGCGCAGTGGCGCGGGCTCTACGCCCCCGTCCGCAACGCCTCGATGGCGCTGCATGGCCACGCCTGACGCCGACCACGCCTGAACCAACGCCAGCCTCCCGGCGCTTCGGTCGGGAGCCACTCGAAAACGAAAGAGCCGCTCCGCCCCCGACGGTGGACCAGGACATCTTCGACCAGGGAGAACGACCCAATGACGGATTTCGCATCGAACGACGCGGCGCCCGCCGGAGCGGGCGAGGGCGGCTTCAAGCTGTCGCGCCGCATGCTGCTGACCGCCGGCACGACGCTGATGGCGGCGCAGTATCTCAACATCCGCCCGACCCTCGCCGCCGACTACAAGTTCGCCGCGGCGTTGGGCTGGACGACCTACGATTCCGGCCGCCATCTGCAGGACGGCTTCACCGCGGCGGTGAAGGAGCTGGGCGGTACGCTCACCACCACCGATGCCGGCTTCGACGCCAAGAAGCAGTCCGACCAGATCGACTCGCTCATCGCCACCAAGCCGCACGCCCTGTTCGTCACCCCAGCCGACGCGGTGGCCATCGCCCCGGCGGTGCAGCGCGCGATCAGCGCCGGCATCCCGGTTTTCGCCGCCGACAGCATGATCCCCGGCGTCGCCGTCAACACCACGGCGATGTCGAACAATTTCGGCATGGGCTTCTACACCGGCGACTTCATCGCCCGGAAGCTGAACGGCAAGGGCCCGATCGCCCGCGTGCTGCTGCCGCAGAACGAGAGCTGGGACCAGCGCACGCTCGGCATGGAATGGGCGCTCCGGCGCTATCCCGATATCAAGGTGGTGACGAGCTGGGCCTTCGCCCTCGCCGGCAACGTCACGCCCCGGCAGGCGGTCGACAACATCCTCACCGCGCATGACGACCTGGCGGCGGTGTGGTGCGCCTGGGACGGGGCGGCGGTGGAAGGCACCCTCGCCGCTCGCGCGGCCGACCGCCCGAACCTCGTCATCACCGGCATCGACGGCGGCTCGCAGGCCTTCAACTACATCGCCGCCGGCTCGCAGCTGAAGCTGACCATGGCGCAGTCCTTCTACGAGATGGCCTATCTCGACGTGCTCTACGCCCATGAGCACCTCGCCGGCCGCAAGACGCCGCGCACGGTCATCACGCCCGCCTACGCCGTGACCCAGGACATGCTCAAGGAGGGGCTGCCGGACGATTACGACGTGCCGGGCCGCGCCGAGAAGATGGGCTGGGTACGCGCCGTCTGACCGTCCGCCGGCCGGGGGCGTGCCGCCGCCCCCGGCTTCCGCCGGCACCGATGCGGATATCCGTGAGGAGGCCTGTCATGGCCCAACCTGTCTTGGCCCAACCCGTCCTGACCATATCGCGGCTCGCCAAGCGCTTCGGCCCCGTGCAGGCGCTCGGCGAGGTGGATTTCACCCTGGAGCAGGGGGAGATCCACGCGCTGCTCGGCGTCAACGGCGCCGGCAAGTCGACCTTCATCAAGATCCTGTCGGGCGTCTACACCAAGGACGAGGGCACGATCGAGATCGACGGCCGCAGCGTGGATTTCCGCTCGCCGCGCGACGCCATCGCCCATGGCGTGGCCGCCGTCCAGCAGCACCCCGAACTGGTGGGCGATCTCACCGGCTACGAGAACATCTTCCTCGGCATGGAAGGCGAACGGCGCGGCTTCTGGAGCCGCATCGACCGCGCCTCCATGCGTCGGCGCGCCGACGCGCTGCTCGCCCGCTTCCCGGTGGAGATCGACCTCTCCCGTCGCGTCGCCAGCCTGTCGGTGGTGGAGCGGGAGATCGTCGCCATCCTGCAGGCGCTGTCGCGCGAGAACATCCGCGTGCTCATCCTCGACGAGCCGACCTCGACGCTGACCGAGGTGGAGAAGGACGTGCTGTTCCGCCTGATGGCGCATCTGCGCGCCTCCGGCATCTCGATCATCTACATCACCCACCGCCTGGAGGAGGTGATGGAGATCGTCGACCGCCTCACCGTTTTCCGCGGCGGCCGGCGCATCACCACCATGAGCGTCGAGGCGGCCCGCGCCGAGGGCGTCACCCTGGCCGAGCTGATGCTCGGCGAGACGCTCGATCACGTCTATCCGCCCCGGCGCGAGGATGCCGGGGCCGGCGAGGTGGTGTTCTCCGTCGAGGGGCTGCGGCTGCCGGGCGTGCTGGACAATATCCGCTTCGACGTGCGGCGCGGCGAGATCGTCGGCGTCTTCGGGCTCGTCGGCTCCGGGCTCGACGAACTGTCCAAGGTGCTGTTCGGCGCCGTGGGGCCGGCGGAGGGAAGGATGCGGCTGGGCGGGCGGGAGATCGCCCCGCGCACGCCGCGCGAGGCCCTGGCGAACGGCATCTTCCTCGTGCCGGGGGACCGGCGCACCGAGGGGCTGACGCTCAGCCAGGCCTCGGTCTTCAACATGACGCTCGCCAATCTGGGCAAGGCGTCCGGCCTCGCCGGCCTGCTGCGCCGCGGCCGGAACCGCCGCGCCAGCGCGGAGCTGGCGGAGAAGGTGACGCTGCACCCGCCCTTGCTCGACCGCGCAGTGAGCGACTTCAGCGGCGGCAACCAGCAGAAGATCGTGGTCGCCAAGGGGCTCTTCGCCGGGGCCGACCTCTACATCTTCGTCGAGCCGACGGTCGGCGTCGACATCGGCGCCCGCTCGCGCCTCTACGGGCTGATGCGCGACCTCGCCGAGAGTGCGGCGGTCATCGTCATGTCCAGCGACTGCGACGAGGTGCACGGCCTCTCCGACCGCACCTTCGCGCTCTACAAGGGCCGGCAGATCGGCCAGCCCTCCGCCGACATCACCCGCGGCCGGCTCCTCGCCGCCGGGATCATGGGGAGCCTGCACTGATGACAGGGACCTCGCGCCTGCCTTCCGGCTTCTACCGCGTGCTGGCCTTCCTCGCCCTCGTGGCGGCGGTGGTCGCCATCTTCGCGCTGATCGAGCCGCGCTACCTCTCCATGCGCAACCTCACCGCGGTGACCCGCCACATGGCGGCCAACGGGCTTGCCGCGCTCGGCCTCACCTTCGTGGTGGTGGTGCGCAAATACGACCTGTCCTTTCCCGGCATCGCCTCCTTCGCGGCGATGACCATCGGCTTCCTGATCGCCGGGGGATACTCCCTCGGCGCCGCCATCGCGGCGGGGCTGGGGGTCGGGATCGCGGTCGGCCTGGTGAACGGCTTCGCGGTCGCCTATGGCCGGTTGCCGGACATCGTGACCACCATCGCGACCGGCTCCATCGTCGGCGGCATGGCCTTCCTCTATACGGGCGGGCGGACGATCTTCCAGAACTTCATGACCTCGGGGCTGATCGACCTCAACGACATCCGCTTCCTCGGCCTGAACGCCTCGTTCTTCTTCCTCATCGCCGTCTACGGTGTCGCCTATCTGGTGCTGCACCATTCGCGGTTCGGCGCCTCGTTCCGCGCCGCCGGCGAGAACCCGGTCTCGGCCCACCTGTCGGGCATCCCCGTCCGGCTCTATACGATGGGTGCCTTCGCCGTCTGCGCGGCGACCGCCGTGCTGGCCGTGGTGCTGATCCTGGCGGAATCGGGAACCGCCGATACCAATGAGGGCGCCAACTTCCTCATGCCGGCCTATGCCGCCGTCTTCCTCGGCGCGGCGCTGCTCGGCGGCGCCTCCATCCCCGCCACGCTCGCCGGCACCGCGCTGATCACCGTCCTGCTCGACGGCTTCTCGCTGCTCGGCGTGCCCTACTACTACAGCGACGGCGTGGTGAGCCTGATCCTTCTGGCAGGCGTCGTCCTGTTCGACGAGCGCCTGCGGCGGGAGGCGGCCTTCCTCATGACCTTCCTCGGCTTCGGCCGAAAGATCGGGGAGACACACCCGTGACCGAGATTTCCTCGCCTATGCGCCCGCAGATGTCCTTTGCCGGCTTCAGAACTATCGGCCGCTGGTGGCTGCTGCTCGCGCTGATCGCCAGCCTGTTCGCCTTCGCGGCGGGGCGGCCGCAGATGCTGGACGGCGGCAACATCGTCACCATCCTGCGCAGTGCCAGCATCATGGCGATCATGGTGCTCGGGCTGACCTGGGTGATCGCGGCCGGCAAGATCGACGTCAGCTTCATGCAGATC
Organism: Starkeya nomas; assembly: GCF_902703545.1. Taxonomy (NCBI): domain Bacteria; kingdom Pseudomonadati; phylum Pseudomonadota; class Alphaproteobacteria; order Hyphomicrobiales; family Xanthobacteraceae; genus Starkeya; species Starkeya nomas. The sequence continues at coordinate 3,857,335 of NZ_CACSAS010000001.1, read as the reverse complement.
GCCGCCCTTGCCAACATGACGACCGCCGGCCTGCTGGCGCAGGGCAGCGGCTGGGCGCTGGCGGCGCTGTGCGGCATCGCCATCGGCGCCGTCGTGGGGCTGGTCAATGGCGTGCTCGTCGGCCGCATGCGGCTCTCCCCGCTGATCACCACCATCGCGACCGGCGGCGTGTGCGCCTCCGCGGCGGCGGCCATCGGCGCGGGCACCTCGATCCGCATCGACGATACCGGGCTGCTCGGCGATTTCCTCGCCGCCCGTCTCGGTCCGGTGCCGCTCATCGCGCTCTTCGTCGCCGCGCTCTACGCGGTGGCGTGGTGGATGCAGGAACGGCTGACCTTCGGCCACTACATCTACGCCGCCGAGCAGAACGAGGAGGCGCTGGTCGATGTCGGCGTCCCCGTCCACCGCCTGCTGGTGCTGGTCTATCTGATCAGCGGCGTCTGCGCCTCGGTCGCGGGGGTGCTGCTGGCGGCGAGCCTGTCCTCCGGCCAGCCGATGATCGGCAGCTCCTACTTCATCGACGGGCTCACCGCCGTCTTCCTGGGCGGCATGATGATCCGCATCGGCCGGCCCAACGTGATCGGCACCGCCACCGCCGTGCTGCTGCTGGCGGTGCTGGTGAGCGGCGGTGCCCTGCTGGGATGGCCCGACTATCAGCGCGAGATCATCAAGGGCGCGCTGCTGCTCGCCGGCGTCGCCATGGCGGTGCGCATGGGGCGGGCGCTGGACGGCTTCGCCAGGGGGGGACGGTCATGAACATGCATCCCCGGGCGGCCGGTCCCCTCGTGGTGGGGCTCGATTGCGGCACGGGCGGCGCGCGCGCCATCGTGTCCGACCTTGCCGGCCATGTGCGCGGCACGGCGACGAGCAACTATCCCACCATCCATCCGAAGCCGGGCTGGACCGAGCAGAACCCCGCCGACTGGTGGGCGGCCGCCTGCATGGCGGTGCGCGAGGCGGTGGCCCGTGCCGGCGCCGCGCCGGACGACATCCTCGCCATCTCGGCCGACGGCACGTCGAGCACGCTCGTGGCGCTCGACGAGACGGGCCAGCCCCTCGGCCCGGCCATTCTCTGGATGGACACCCGCGCCTCGGCCCAGGCCCGCCGGATGTCCGAATGCGGCGATCCCGCGCTCGCCCGCTGCCGGGCGGGCGTGAGCGCGGAGTGGATGATCCCCCGCATCCTCTGGATCAAGGAGAACCAGCCGGAGCTGTTCGCGCGCACCCGCTGGTTCGTCGAGATGGCGGACTACATCGCCTACCGTCTCTCCGGGCGGCTGACGCTCGGCCTCAACCAGGCGAGCAACCGCTGGTTCCATGGCGGCCTCGCCGGCGGCTGGCCGACCGGCTTCTTCGAGCGCATCGGGCTCGCCGGCATCACGGAGCGCTTTCCTCCCGACGTGCTGGCGCTCGGCGCGCCGATCGGGCCGGTGGTGCCCGACGTCGCCGAGACCATGGGGCTGGGCCGCCATACGCTGGTGGTCTGCGGCGGCACCGACGCCTATGTGGCCATGGTCGGGCTCGACGTGTGCCGGCCCGGCCGCACCGCCTTCATCACCGGATCGTCGCATCTCGTGCTGAGCGTGACCGACCAGCCCGGCGAGGTGCCGGGCCTGTTCGGCCCGCATCCCGACTGCGTGGTCCCCGGCCTCTACGTGCTGGAGGGCGGGCAGGTCTCCTCGGGCTCCATCATCAAGTGGTGGCACGACCATTTCGGCACCGCGCTGTGCCATGGCGAGGATCCCTACACCGCGATGATCGCGCGCGCCGCCGGCATACCGATCGGCGCCGAGGGGCTGGTGGCGCTGGATTTCTGGCAGGGCAACCGCAACCCCTACACCGACTACGACCTGCGCGGCGCCATCTGGGGCCTCACGCTCAAGCATTCGCCCGACCACATCCTGCGGGCGCTGATCGAATCCGTCGCCTACGGCACCGAGAACATCCTGCGCACGCTGTCGGCCAACGACATCGCGGTGAGTTCCCTCACCGCCTGCGGCGGCACGGTGCGCAGCCGCTTCCTGCTGCAGATGCACGCCGATGTCAGCGGCGTGCCGATCAACGTGCCGCAGGTGAGCGAGGCCTCCGCCTTCGGCTCGGCCATCGTGGCGGCGGTCGGGGGCGGCGCGTTCCGCGACCTGCCGGAAGGCGCCGGGGCGATGGTCCGCGAGGATTTCGTGATCGAGCCCGACCGCGAGGCCGGCGCGCGCTATGCCTCGATCTTCGAGGACTACCGGGCGACCCATGTCGCGCTCGCCCCGCTCATGCACGCCAAGGTGCGCGAGCGCGCCGTGCCGGCCTGATCCCTCCGGCCCGTCCCGGCCGGCATCGTCCATCCCTATCCCTCCCGTCCGACCCGGACGGCAACGGTCCCTATCTGGAGTACAGGACACATGGCTCACATCGGAGATCTGGTCGCCGAAATGCTGGCGCAATACGGCGTCGAGCTGGTCTTCGGCATGCCGGGCGGGCAGACCACGGCGCTGCATGACGGCATTTCGCGGCGGAGCAACCGCATCCGCCACGTGCTGATGCGCGACGAGCGCAACGCCGCCTATGCCGCCGACGCCTATGCGCGCCTCACCGGCAAGCCCGGCGTCTGCGACGTGACCGTCGGCCCCGGCGCCAACCTGCTGCCGGCCGGCTTCATCGAGGCGCTCAACGCCTCGGTGCCGATGATCGGCATCGTCGGCGAGCTGCCGCTCGACTGGCTGACGCTGAAGGAGAAGGGCATCGCAAGCCAGGGCTTCGACCAGCTCTCCTTCTTCAAGACCATCACCAAGGATTCCTGGCTGGTTCCCTCGGTGACGGCCCTGCCGGAGATGATCCGCACCGCCTTCCGGGTGGCGACCTCGCCGCGGCCGGGCCCGGTGGCGCTGATCATCCCGCACGACATCTTCGACGCCGAATGGGACGAGAACCTCGTCAAGGTCGCCATCGACGACCGGGCGATCCAGGCGCCCTTCGTGCGCGCCGCGCCGACGGGCGAGGCGGTGGCCGACGCCGTGGCGCTGATCGCCCGCTCGAAGCGCCCGGCGCTGGTCTGCGGCGGCGGCGTCCACGGGGCCGACGCCACGGCGGAGGTCGGGCGGGTCGCCGAGAAGCTGCAGGGGCTCGTGGTGACCAGCCTCACCGGGCGTGGCTCGGTGCCGGAGACGCTGCCCTATGCCGCCGGCACGCTCAACCCGCTCGGCTCCTGGGCGGCGATCGAGCTGATCAAGGAGGCCGATCTGGTGATCTGGTGCGGCTCCAAGGCCAGCCAGAACACGGCGATGAACTGGACGCTGCCGCTGCCGGAGCAGGCGACCATCACCATCGACGCCGACCCTAACGAGCATGGCCGCACCTTCCGGCCGACCGTCTCGCTGTTCGGCGACGTGCGCGAGGCCCTGCGCCTGATCGACCGCTCGCTGGAACCGCAGAGCCACCCCGCCTGGATGGCGCGCATCGCCGAGGTCAAGGAAGCCGGCGAGGCGCAGAAGCGCGAGGAGATCGCCAGCGAGCAGCTGCCGCTCAACCCGCCCCGCGTCATGGCGGCGCTCGCCGAGCGGCTGTCGGAGGACGACATCGTGGTCTCCGACGCCAGCTTCTCGGCCGGCTGGATCGCCAACTTCCTGCCGGCGCGCAAGGCCGGCCGCCAGTTCCTCTATGCGCGCGGGCAGGGCGGCCTCGGCTATTCCACCCCGGCGGCCATCGGCGCGGCGGCGACGCGGCCCGACGCGCGCATCGTGACGGTGGCCGGCGACGGCGCCTTCTCCTACACGATCGGCGAGCTGGCGACGCAGGTCCAGCAGAACCAGCGCGTGGTCAACATCGTGCTGAACAACGGCCGGCTGGGCTGGATCCAGCTCTGGCAGGAGATCTTCTTCAAGAACGTCCAGTCGGCGCTGCTGGAGAGCCAGAGCTGCCACCCGAGCTTCGCCGAGGCGGCGGCCGGGCTGGGGCTGAAGGCGTTCTATGTGGAGAAGCCGGACGAGATCGGCCCCGCGCTCGACGCCGCCTTCGCCTATGACGGCCCCTCGGTGGTGGAGTTCCGCATCGACGATCTCGCCACGCCCATCCACTCCTTCAAGCGCCGCATGCGCGAAGGCGGCGATACCCCACGCCCGCGTCCCGGCACGGTCTACAAGCTGCGCGACTGGAAGACCTCGCCCACCCTGGCGTAGGCCCGCGAGGGGCGGGCACGCCCGCCCCTTTAACCAGGGATCTACCGGCGTCCTGGCGCGGCACTCAGTCCGCGAACAGGCGGGCGTCGGCGGCGTTCCAGCTCAGCCGGACGCGTTCGCCGATGACCGGCTCATGGGCCATCGGCGCGCCCGCGGGAAGCCGGACATTGACCTGCGCCCCCCAGCCGGTCGTCACCGCGAAGTGGAAGGTCTCGCCGATGAAGGTCGCATCGGACAGGGTGGCGTCGATGCCCGGACCGGCCGCCGGCACCGGTGCGGCGAGCTGCAGCCGGTCGGGGCGGATCATCAGCCGCGCGGCGGTGCCGGAGGAAGCGGCTGCGTGCAGCGGAATGTCCGCGCAGCCGCTGCCATCGGGAAAGACGATGTCGGCACGCACGTCCCGCCGGGCGGCGATGGTGCAGTCGAGGAAGTTGGAATGGCCGACGAAGCCGGCCACGAAGCGGGTGTGCGGCGCGTCGTAGAGGTCGCGTCCCTTGCCCACCTGCTCGATGCGCCCATGGTTGAACAGCGCCACCCGGTCGGAAAGGCTCAGCGCCTCCTCCTGGTCGTGCGTGACATAGAGGATGGTCACGCCGGTCTCGCGATGGATGCGGCGGATCTCGGCCTGGATCTCCTCGCGTAGCTTCTTGTCGAGCGCCGAGAGCGGCTCGTCCATCAGCAGCAGCGGGGGATCGTAGGCGAGCGCGCGGGCGAGCGCGACACGCTGCTGCTGGCCGCCCGAGAGCTGGGCCGGCATGCGGTCGGCGAAGCGCTCCAGCCGCACCAGCGCCAGCATCTCCTCGACCTTGCGGGAGACCTCCGCGCCGGACCGCCGCCGCACGCGCAGGGGAAAGGCGACGTTCTCGGCGACGCTGAGATGGGGGAACAGCGTATAGCGCTGGAACACCATGCCGATGTTCCGCCTGTTCGACGGCTCGGCAAGGATGCTGCGTCCGTCGAGGCGGATGTCGCCGCCGGTCGGCTCGAAGAAGCCGGCGATCATGTAGAGCGTGGTGCTCTTGCCGGAGCCGGACGGGCCGAGGAAGGTCATGAACTCGCCCCGGGCGATCTCCAGCGAGACGTCGGAGACGGCGGCGACATTGCCGAAGCTCTTGGACACGCCACGTATGTCGAGAAAGGTCATGAGCGGGCGTCCTTGCGCAGGAGGGCGGCGAGCGCCATGAGGGCGGCGGTCAGGGCGATGAGGATCGTCGAGACGGCGGCGATGACCGGCGAGAGGTCCTGCCGCAGCGTGCCGAAGATGCGTACCGGCAGGGTCTGGAGGTCCGGGCTCGCCATGAAGATGGCGATGACCACCTCGTCCCAGGAGGCGAGGAAGGAGAAGATCGCCGCGCTGACGAGGCCGAGGCGGATGCCGGGCAGGGTGACGCGGATCTTGGCTTCCAGCGGGCTGGCGCCGCAGACGATGGCGGCGGTCTCGATGTCGCGGTCGAAGCGCTCCAGCGCGTTAGAGATGGCGATGATCGAGAAGGGCAGCGCGATGACCAGGTGCGCCAGCACGAAGCCGACGAAGGTGCCGTTGAGATGGAGGCGCAGGAAGAAGGCGTAGAGCGCCACCGCCAGCACCACCACCGGCAGGATCATCGGGGTGAGGAACAGCGCGCGCAGCGCCTCCCGGCCGCGGAAGGTGCCGCGCGTGAGGCCGAAGGAGGCCATCAGCCCGATCAGAACCGACAGCACGGTGACGACGGCGGCGATCTGGAAGCTGGTGAGGAAGGAGGCGATCCATTCGGGATCGTCGAACAGCTCCTCGTACCAGCGCAGCGTCCAGCCGGGCGGCGGGAACTGCAGCCATTGCGAGGAACCGAAGGACAGCGCGACGATGAGCAGGATCGGCAGCAGCAGATAGGCGCCGACCAGCAGCGCGATGAGGATGAGGGCGACGCGCCAGCCGCCGAGACGGGAAAAATCGAGCAGCATGGGTCAGCTCCTTGCCTGTCCGAAGCCGAAGAAGCGCAGCTGGACGAGATAGATGGCGAGCGTGATGGTCAGCAGGATCAGCGCCGCGGCCCCCGCCAGTCCCCAGTCGAGCAGCGACTGTACGAGCTGGGCGATCAGCTCCGCCAGCATCATGTTGGAGGTGCCGCCCAGCAGCGCCGGGGTGATGAAGTAGCCGAGCGACATGACGAACACCATCAGCGCGCCGGCGGCGATGCCGGAGGCGGTGAGCGGCAGCATCACCCGCGTGAAGGCCTGCCAACGGCTCGCCCCGCACAGCGCCGCCGCCTGGAACACGGTGGGGTCGATGGAGCGGATGGTGGCGTGCAGCGGCAGGATCATGAAGGGCAGCATGATGTAGGTCATGCCGATGGTGACGCCGACGAGGTTGTTGATCAGCGGCAGCGGCCCGGAGATGAGCCCGAGGTCGATCAGCGTGCGGTTGATGATGCCCGTGCGCTGGAGCAGCACCATCCAGGCATAGGTGCGCGCCAGCAGGTTGGTCCACATCGACAGGATGACGATGGCGAACAGGAGGCGCGACCAGAATCCCGGTGCGATGGCGAGGAACCACGCCACCGGGAAACCCAGCAGCACGGTCACCACCGTCACCGTGCCGGCGACGAGGAAGGTGTTGCCGAGCACCTTCAGATAGGTGGTGGAGGCGAAGAAGGCCTCATAGTTCTGCAGACCCGGCTGCGGCTCCAGCACGCTGCGCAGCAGGAGCGCGAGCACCGGCAGCACGAAGACGAACACCACCAGCGCCAGGGCCGGCGTCACCGGCGCGAAACCGCGGGCGGCGCGGCGCGACGAGGCGGATGGCGCGTGCGGAGCGGTGCTGGTCGTGGCGTCGGTCACGGTCATGGGCGCTCGTCGAAAGGGCTCGAAGGCGATCCGGCCCTTGGAACCGGGCCGGGAAGGCGATGGATGCCCGCGCGTCGGCACGGGCATCGCGGCGTGATGAATGCTTGCCGGCCTACTGAGCCTGCCAAGCGTACCAGCGCTTGCCGATCTCGTCGCGGTGCGCGGCCCAGTACCCCATGTCGAGGTTGATCTGCGAGGCGGTGTGCTGGTCCGGCAGATCGGCGGCGACATTCTTCGGCATGAGGGCCGGCGACTTCAGGTTGATGGGCGCGTAGCCGCTGTCGGTGGCGAAGCTTGCCTGGCCTTCGGGGCTGGTCGCCTCGGCGAGGAACTTCATCGCCGCCTCCTTGTTCTTCGAACCCTTCGGCACCACCAGCATGTCGGCGGCGGTCAGGTTCTGCTCCCAGGAGATGCCGACCTTGGTGCCGCCCTGCTCGAGCGCGAAGAGGCGCCCGTTCCAGAACTGGCCGATCGGCGCCTCGCCGGAAGCGAGAAGCTGCTGCGACTGCGCGCCGGTGCCCCACCAGACGATGTCCGCCTTGATGGTGTCGAGCTTCTTGAAGGCGCGGTCGAGGTCGAGCGGATAGAGCTTGTCGGCCGGCACGCCGTCGGCCAACAGCGCGATCTCCAGCACGCCCGGGGTGGACCATTTGTAGAAGGTACGCTTGCCGGGGAAGGTCTTGGTGTCGAACACGTCGGCCCAGCTCTTGGGTGCCTTCTCGCCGAAACTGGCCGGATTGAAGCCGAGCACGAAGGAGTAATAGAAGCTTCCCACGGCCATGTCGGAGACGAAGCGCGGATCGAGGTCCGCGCGCTGGACCACGCTGAAGTCGATCGGTTCCAGGAGCCCGTCCTTGGCGGCCGCGGCGGCGAAGTCGCCATCGACGTCGACGACGTCCCAGCTGACATTGCCGCTCTCGACCATGGCCTTGAATTTTCCGTAGTCGGTCGGCCCGTCCTGCTTCACGGCAATGCCGGTCTTCTTGGTGAAGGGCACGGCCCAGCTCTGCTTCTGGGCGTCCTGCGTGGTGCCGCCCCAGCTGGTGAAGACGATGGAGCCGGACTGGGCGATGCCGAGGCCTGCGCCGGCGACGAGCGCACCGAGGGCCAGACCTCCGATCCAGCCGATCTTGGACGTGCGAGACATGTTATTCCCCTGTGGTTCTCTGGTTGTGTTCGGCACGCGGCGCGTTTTCGCGCTCTCGTCTTAGGGCAGCGGCGAGAAGGAGGTGGGCAGGAGAATCTTGTTCTCCATCACCTCGATCAGCGCCTGAATCTTGGGGCCGAAGGCCTGCCACGCCGGATCCGCGGCGAGCCTGGCACGGCGAGCCACGCGGTCGTCGAGGCTCGCATAGGCCCAGATATGAACGATCTCGTTGAGCGGGCCGATCTCGCTGGTGAAGTAGCCCACCAGCTGGCCGAGATGGCTTTTCTGGATGGCGATGCCTTCCTCCTCGACCAGCTTCACATAAGCCGGCGTGGCGCCGGTCTTCAGCCGGTAGGTGCGCATCTCGTAGAGCATGGCGGGTCTCCTCAGCGCATCACGAAGGGATCGGCGATGGGCTCGTCCGAGGTGCGGATCCAGACCGATTTGGTGCGGGTGTAGTCGCGGATGGATTCCGCTCCCGCCTCACGGCCGAGGCCGGACTGGCCGTAGCCGCCGAAGGGCACGATGGGCGAGACGGCCCGGTAGGTGTTCACCCAGACGATGCCGGCGTGCAGGCGGCGGATCATCCTGTGCGCCCGCGTGAGGCTGGCGGTGAAGACGCCCGAGGCCAGGCCGAAGGCGGTGTCGTTCGCCAGCGCCACCGCCTCTTCCTCGTCGTCGAAAGCGATCACGCTGAGTACCGGGCCGAACAGCTCCTCGGCGGCGCAGGGCACCTCGTTGCCCGCGCAGAGCAGGATCGTCGGCTCGTAGTAGTTGCCGGTGGGATGCGATTCCGGCCGGCGTCCGCCGGTGACGAGGCGCGCCCCGGCGGCTATGCTCGCCGCCACCGTGGCCTCGATATGGGCGAGCTGCCGTCCGGTGGCGAGCGGCCCCATCTCGGTGGCGCGATCCTGCGGGTTGCCGATGCGGATCAGCCGGGCCTTTTCCGCGAGGATGGCGAGCATCCGGTCGCGGACGGAGCGCTGGACCAGCAGGCGCGAGCCGGCGACGCAGCTCTGGCCGGAGGCGGCGAAGATGCCGGCGATGACCGCGTTGGCGGTGCTGTCGAGATCGGCGTCCTCGAAGACCAGCACCGGCGACTTGCCGCCGAGTTCCAGCGTCGTGTAGGCGAGATTTTCGGCGGTGTTGCGTACCACGTGGCGGGCGGTGGACGGGCCGCCGGTGAAGGCGACGCGCGCGACGAGCGGATGGGCGGTCAGCGTGCGTCCGCATTCCTCGCCGAAGCCGGTGATGATGTTGACCACGCCGGGCGGAAAACCGGCCTCGTGCACCAGCCGGGCCATGGCGAGAAGCGGCGCGGGGCCGTCTTCGGAGGCTTTCAGCACCACGGTGCAGCCGGCCGCGAGGGCGGGGCCCAGCTTCACCGCCGCCAGCATGAGCTGGGAGTTCCACGGCACCACGGCGGCGACGACGCCGATCGGCTCGCGGCGCACATAGGCTTCCATGTCCGCCTTGTCGACGGGCAGGTGGGCGCCTTCGAGCTTGTCGGCGAGGCCGCCGAAATAGCGATAATATTCCGCGACATAGCCGATCTGGGCGCTGGTCTCGCGGATGATCTTGCCGGTGTCGCGGGTCTCCAGCGCGGCAAGCTCGGCGGCGTTGGTCGCGATGAGGTCGCCGAGTCTCGTGAGCAGCTTGCCCCGCTGGGTGGCGGTAAGCTCGGCCCAGGCGGAATCGTTGAGCGCGCGGTGGGCCGCCCGCACGGCACGGTCGACATCGGCGGCGTCGGCGGCGGGCATGCGGGCCCAGGCCTCGCCGCTGGCCGGATCGGTGCTTTCGAAGGTGGCGCCCGCCTCGACGAAGGCGCCGTCGATATAGAGCTTGAAATCGTGCGTGCTCATCAGGTGTCTCACGCGTAGGCCGGTTCGAAGGCGGGCATGACGTGGCGGATGAAGAGGTCGAGCGACTTCTTCTTGCGGGCGTGGCTGATGCCGCCGTCAATCCAGATGGAAAACTGGTCGAACCCTTGCGCCTCGTAGTCCTTCAGCCGTGCGATCACGTCCTCGGGTTGGCCGAGAACCACGTTCTTGCGCACGATATCCGGGGCGTATTGCGGGTAGGCGGCGCATTCCTCGGCGGTGAGCGGTTCCATGATGGCCTGCCGGATCGGCCGCTTATTGGCAAACCAGGCGCCGAACAGGCAGTAGAAATCGGAAAGATCCTGGCTGAGCGCCTGCGTCTCGGCCTCCGAGTCCGTAACGAAGGTGTGCTGGAGCAGCATGATCTTCGGGCGCGGCACCTCGGGGTGATTGGCCACCGCCGTGTTGAAGCGCTCCATCAGGCTCACCACCTCGCCGTCGCCGGCGGCCAGCGGCGTGACCTGCACGTTGCAGCCGCTCTCTACGGCGAAGTCGTGGCTGTTGGGGTCGCGCGCCGCGATCCAGACCGGCGGGCCGCCGGCCTGTACGGGTTTCGGCGAGGCGGTGGAGGTGGGGAAGGACCAGAACTGCCCTTCATGGGCGTAGTCGCCTTCCCAGAGCTTCTTGACCGCCGGCACCAGCTCGCGCATGCGCTGCCCGGCGCCCATGGCGTCGAGGCCCGGCAGCATGCGCTCATATTCGAAGGCATAGGCGCCGCGGGCGACGCCGAGGTCGAGCCGGCCGTTGCAGGCGACGTCCATCATCGCGGCCTCGCCGGCGAGGCGGATAGGGTTCCAGAACGGCGCCACCACGTTGCCGGTGCCGAGCCGGATCGTCGAGGTGCGGGCGGCCAGGTGCGCGAGCTGGATGAAGGGGTTGGGCGCGATGGTGAACTCCATCGCGTGGTGCTCGCCGATCCATACCGTCTCGAAGCCGGCGGCCTCGGCGGTCAGGGCCAGTTCCTCCAGCTCGTCGAAGAGACGGCGGTGGGGGATGGACGGATCGGAACGCTCCATGTGGACGAAGAGGGAGAATTTCATGATCGTCGGGTCCCCGGTTCTGTCTCAGGCGTGGGCGGCGAGCGGGTGGACGGTGCCTCGCTCGGCATCGCCCACATAGATGCCGAAGGCGTCTTCACTGCGCTCGCGCACGAAGCGGGCGAGCATGGACCGCGTTGCCTCGTCCGGCAGGCGCGGCCATTCGATGGCGTCGAACGGCACGAGCCGGGCGCCGGCTTCCGGGTGCGGAACGCCTTCGAACGTGCCACGGTAATAGATGGAGACGGCGGCCTGGCCGCTCCCCGCTTCCGGCGTCTCGAACACGGCGAAGAGGAAGCCGAGCCGGCCCTCGACGCCGAGCCGGGCCAGCGCGCCCTTGAGGCTGCGCGGATTGCCGGTCGGCTCCAGGCAGGTGCCGGCGGGAAGGTCGAGCCCGCCCTTGCCGTCCTCGACCAGCAGCACCGCGCCGTCCCTCTCAAGAATGGCGCCGACGCGGGCCGGCTCGTCGCGCTTCGCCAGCGCCTGCTGGCCGAGGGCGAAGTCGACATAGGCGCCCCGGCAATAGCCGAGCGGCGGCGAGGCGGTGGCGCCGAAGCCGGCGACCTCGCCGATCAGGATCACATGGTCGCCGGCCTCGACGAGGCTGTGGCGGCGGCAGTCGAACCAGGCGCTCGCGCCCTCGATGACCGGACTGCCCGCCGGCCCGATATGCCAGCGGCTGGCGCCGAACTTGTCGGCCGATTTGGAAGCGAAAAGCGCGGAGACGTCCTTCTGCGCCGCCGCCAGCACCGACACGGCGAAGGTCTCGGCGCTGCCGAACACCGGAAAGCTCGATGCCGTCTTCGCGATGCAGACGAGGAGGAGGGGCGGGTCGAGCGAGACCGAGGTGAAGGAATTGGCGGTGAAGCCGCGCATCTCGCCGGCGGCGTTGCGCGTGGTCACCACCGTCACCCCGGTGACGAAGGCGCCCAGCGCCTGGCGGAACGCCTTCGGGTCGAAGGGTGTGGGCGCCACCTCCTGCAGGAAGGCGAGAAGACGCTGGTTCACCGCTTCCGGCGCGGTGAGGTTCATCATGTGGCGGGCCTCCGCCAGCACCTCCGCGCGCCCCTGCGGTGCGAGGCGGGCCATCGCCTCCGACATGGAGGGGGTCGAATTCGGATCGCCGTCCGCCGTCATGAACAGCGCCGGCACGGCCAGCGTGGCAAGGCGGTCGCGATGCGCCTCGTCGGAGGCGGCGAAGAGTGCGTAGGTGCGCGCATAGCCGACCGGGTCGCAGCTGGCGAGCAGGCCGGCGACACGCGCGGCCGTGGCTTCCAGCTCTTCCGGCACCGGTTCGCCGAACCAGCGGCGCACGGCGGCCTCGTGCGAGGCGGAGCTGCCTTCCTCGGCAAGGATGGCGGCGCGCTCCGAAACGGCCAGGCGCTGTTCCTGCGTGCGGCAGAACACGGCGTTGAGGGCGACGACGCCGAGCACCCGCGCGGGATGGGAAAGCGCGACTTCCAGCGCCACCAGGGCGCCCATGGAATGGCCGATGACCACCGCCGCCGGAATCGCCAGCGCGTCCAGAAGGGCGATGACATGGCTGGCGTAGTCGGCGAGGCACGCATCTTCCGGCGGCAGGCTGGAGCCGCCATGGCCGGGCATGTCGAGCGTGATCACATCGTAGCGGGAGGCGAGAGTCTCGATCTGCGGTTCCCACACATCCAGCGCCATGCCGACGCCGTGGATGAGAACCACCGGCACGCCACCCGCCGCTCCATCGCGCCGGTAGCGGATGCGGGCGGGCCGGCCGTCACGGCCGACATAGGCGGCGACACGCATTTCAGACATGAGCGGCGCCCAGCTCCTGCGTGCTGCCCAGCTCCTTCAGGTCCTGGTAGCGGTCGCCGATGCGGTGATGCGGGCGCCCGCCGATGGAGGCGCCGAGCGCGACGACGATCTCGTCCGGCGCTGGGGCGTCGAGGATCGAGAACTGGATGGTCAGGTAGTGCGAGCGGCGCCCCTCGTCGAGCTTGTCCATCAGCGGGATCACGATCGGGGTGTTGGGGCCGCCGCGCGTGTTGGTGAAGGCGAGGTAGCTCTTGGCGCCCACGGCCTTGCGGTAGTGATTGCCGAAGCGAAGCGTGTGGATCAGCGCGGAAGCATGCTCCACCTCGCCCGAGGTGCCGACGATGGCGGCCTTGCCATAGCCTTCCACCGCCTCGCCCGAACCCGCGAGCTTCAGGACTTCCTCCGTCAGCAGGGCGCCGAGCTGAGGGGCGATGTCATGGATCTCGGGCCTCAGGTCCTCGACGAAGCCGCGACCGGCCCAGGGGTTGGTCAGCACCGCCGCCGCGGCGTGCATGCGCAGCGGGGTCGTGGCGGCACGTCCGCCCTCGATCAGCGTGGTCTCGGAGTAGGTGACGAGCTTCCTGAGCTGCAGAGGCATGACGCGAATTCCACGTTGGCGGCGCCCGTTCCGGCGCCCTATCTATCGTTTATCGTAAGATGGTATACCATAAGACATCCGAGTCAATTGTCATGACGCGCGACACGGGCGACAAGAGGACGGGATGGAGACGACGATGGTCGCGATGACGGAATCGAACGGCGCCGGGGATGCGATGGCTGGGGAAGAGATGAAGGTGGAGCGGTCCGTCGCGACCCTGCGCAGCCTCACGCTCGAAAAAATGCGGGATGCGATCCTCGATTTTCGTTTCCGCCCGGGCGAGCGGCTGGTGGAACGTACCCTGTGCGAGCGGCTGGGGGTGAGCCGTAGCGTCGTGCGCGAGGTGCTTCGCCATCTGGAGGCGGAAGGACTGGTTGAGACCATTCCGCACCAGGGGCCGGCGGTGGCCAAGCCCAATCCGTCGCAGGCGGCGCAGATCTACGAGATCCGGGGGTTGCTGGAGAGCGAGGCGGCGCGCGCCTGCGCGCTCAAGGCCGACGCGGCGGCGATCGCCGAACTGGGGCGCATGATCGACATCATCGATGCGGCCTTCCGCGTCGGCAGCCCGCGCGAGTTGCTGAGGGCGACGACGGATTTCTATGAGAAGCTGTTCATCGCGGCGGGCAAGGAGGTTGCGTGGGACGTGGTGCGTTCGCTCAACGCCCGTATCAGCCATCTGCGCGGCATGACCACCGCGGCGGAAGGGCGCCATGAGGCCGCCATCGGCGAGATGCGCCGGCTGCACGACGCGATCCGCCGTCACGACGGCGACGCCGCTTATGCGGCGAGCCGCGATCACGTGGCGACCGTCGCCCGCCTCGCCGACGCGATCCTCGGCGATTTCTGATCTCCCCGATCACGGCGGATGGGCGGAGCGGGGGCACCCGCACGCGGCTCCCGGGCCCCGGCCGGTGCCATTCCGTCGGGCGCCGCTCATCTAATGGGCAGCGCGTGCCTGAAAGTTGGAAGCCACCCGTCCAACAATCGGTACGCCCATAGACAAGTCTGCCGGACCCCGCCTGCGTAAGACTTTTCTCCTCGGTCCCCGTCACCGTGCCCACCGGCACGCGGAAGCAGAGGAGAAGGTTCAGTGGCACTCAATCTCGACACGCATTTCGGCGGGCGCCGCATGTCCGTCGCCGCCCGTCTCCGGTCCGCGCTCTTCGGCGTGCTGGGCCTCGCCGTCGCCGTCGGCGGCATGACGGCCGGCCTGCCGCAGAAGGCCGAGGCGGCCGCCCCCGAAGCCTGCGCCGCCCTGCAGGCGAAATACCCCGCCCTGAAGGGCAAGACGCTGGTCAACGCCATCAACCCGCACACGCCGGGCTACGAGACCATCGATCCGAACGACCCGACCAAGTATATCGGCTTCGACATCGATCTCGGCGAGGCCATCGGCGAGTGCCTCGGCTTCAAGCTGACCTACAAGCCGGTCACCTTCGCCGCCCTGCTGACCACCCTTCAGGCCGGTCAGGCCGATATCGTCATCTCCGACATCTACGCGACCAAGGAGCGCGCCAAGGCGGCTGATTTCATCACCTATCTCAAGGTGTTCGACGGAGTGCTGGTCGCCAAGGGCAATCCGAAGGGCATCAACGGCATCAATCTGTCGCTCTGCGGCGCGGTGGCGGCGGAGAACACCGGCTATGTCGAGGTGCCGCTGATCCAGGCGCTGGAGGCCGAGTGCAAGGCGGCCGGCAAGCCGGTGCCGGAGATCCAGCTCTACGACAACAACGCGAACTGTATCCAGGCGATCCTCTCCGGCCGCGCCGACACCTACATCAACGACGTCAACACCGTCGACGGCGCGGTGAAGGCCTATCCCGACAAGCTGGAGAAGGCGACGGCGGTCACGCTGCCCTATTCCGTCGGCATCGCCGTGCCGCGCAACAATCTGGAGTTCCGCGACGCGGTGATGGCGGCGCTGGTCGAGATCCAGAAGACCGGCCTGCAGGCCGAGCTGATGAAGAAGTGGAACCTGCCGGCCGAGCAGCTTGAGACCCCCAAGCTCGTGCTCGCCGACTGACGTCCCGCGATGACGGGGGCGGGCGCGGCGACCCCGCGGCCGCCCTCTCCGACAGAGCGCGGAAAGGCCGATGGATCTCTTCCTCCACTATCTCAGCATGCCGTATCTCCTCGACGGGGTCGGCTACACGCTGCTGATCACGGTGCTCGGCCTCCTGGGCGGGCTCGTCATGGGCGTGGTGCTCGCCGCCATGCAGCTCAGCCGCTTCCGCGCCCTGGCGGTCATCGCGCGCGGCTATTCGATCATCTTCCGCGGCACGCCGCTGATCCTGCAGATGGTCTTCTGCTACAACGCCCTGCCGCTCATCGGCATCAAGCTCACCGCCATCTCCGCCGCCGGCCTCGCGCTGGCGCTCAACGAAGCGCCGTTCATCGCCGAGATCCTGCGCTCCAACGTGCTGGGCGTCGATCGCGGGCAGGTGAGCGCCGGGCAGGCGCTGGGCATGACGCCGGCCGCCATCATGCGCCGGGTGATCGCGCCGCAGGCCATCCGCTCCATGGTGCCCGCGCTCGGCAACGAGGCGGTGAGCGCGCTGAAGAACTCCTCGCTCGCCTCCGTCGTGGCGGTGCAGGAGCTCACCCTGCGCTCGACGCAGCTCGCCTCCGCGACCTTCGACTTCTTCTCCATCTTCTTCGCCTCCGGCCTCATGTATCTGGTGCTGACCGGCGCCATCGCGGTGATCCAGATCGTCGTCGAGATGCTGCTCGACCTCGACCGGCCGCCGCCGAGGGAGCAGCTCCGGCGCTTCCTGCTTGCGCTGCTGCCCGGCCGTGCTGCGCCGGAGCCGGCCGGTGCCGCGGGTACTGTCCCTCCCGATGTCGCCGGGGAAATCCTCAAGGAGATCGCCGTCGATCCGCTGCCGCCGGCATCGCCCAAGGCCGCGCTGGCGCGGCCGGACCGGGAGGCCCGCGCCCGCCGTCTCGCCGGCAACAACGTCGCGGTCGAGGTGAAGGAGCTGCGCAAGAACTATGGCCGCCAGACCGTTCTGGACGGCATCGACCTGACGGTCCGTGCCGGCGAGGTCGTGGCGCTGCTGGGCCCCAGCGGCTCCGGCAAGAGCACGCTGCTGCGCTGCATCAACCGGCTGGAAGGCTGGGAGGGCGGCACCATCCGCGTCGGCGGCCGCTTCCTCGGCACCGACGAGGGCGGGCGGGCGCTGTCGCCGCGCGCGACGGCGCAGATGCGCGCCGGCGTCGGCGTCGGCATGGTGTTCCAGCAATTCAATCTCTTCGGCCACCTGACCGCGCGGGAGAACATCGCCGGGCCGCTGCGCTGGGTGCAGGGCCTGTCGCGGCTCGATGCCGACCGCCGCGCGCAGGAATTGCTGGAGCGCGTCGGCCTCGCCCACCGCGCCGATGCCCTGCCGCGCCATCTCTCCGGCGGCCAGCAGCAGCGCGTCGCCATCGCCCGGGCGGTGGCGCCGGGGCCGAGCGTGCTGCTGCTCGACGAGCCGACCTCCGCGCTCGATCCCGAACTCGTGGGCGAGGTGCTGGAGGTCATCCGCCGCCTCGCCGTCGAGGACGGGCTGGCGATGATCATCTCCACCCACCAGCTGCATTTCGCCGGCGAGGTGGCCGACCGGATCGTCTTCCTGGCCGGCGGGTCGATCGTCGAGGAAGGACCGGCCGACCGGGTCCTCAACCAGCCGCGCCATCCGCTCACGGCCCGTTTCCTCAGCACCATGGCCGCCGAATAGCCCGGCGGCGCACCCCGGCACGCCGGGGCCAGGCACTCCCTCCAATCGAGGTTCGACATGACCAAGCATCACCTGCCCGCCACGCCCGACACCGTCCACTGGGGCTATTTCAGCAAGACCCTCGAACCGGTCCTCACGCTGAAATCCGGCGAGCGGGCGGTGATCGAGACCATCACCCATCACGCCAATGACGACTATGAGCGCATGATCGCCGGAGACCCGGCGGCGGAGGAGATCTTCCACTGGTCGAAGGATCGCAAGACCCTGCGCCGGCGCGGCGCCGGCCCCACGGACGGGGCGCTCACCTACGGCTCCGGCGAAGGGCTCGGCGTGCACCTGCTCACCGGTCCCATCGCCATCGAGGGTGCCGAGCCGGGCGACATCATCGAGGTGCGCATCCTTGATGCGTGGCCGCGTCCCAGTGCCAACCCGGCCTATCAGGGGCGCTTCTTCGGCTCCAATCCCGCCGCCAACTGGGGCTTCCAGTACAAGGACCTGATCGAGGAGCCGAAACCGCGCGAGGTCGTCACCATCTATGAGCTCGACATGGGAGAGGCGTCGGTGAAGGCGCTCTATTCCTATCTCTGGACGCCGCAGACCGACCCGGACGGCATCGTGCACCCGACCATCGACTATCCCGGCGTTCGCGTCGACCACGACACCATCGTCAAGAAGGAAGGCATCCTGTCGGGGATCAAGGTGCCGGCGCGACTGCATTTCGGCACGATGGGCCTCGCCCCGGCCGAGGCGGATTTCGTCTCGACCATCCCGCCGAACTACACGGGCGGCAACATGGACGACTGGCGCATCGCCAGGGGCGCGCGCATGTACTACCCCGTCGCCGTGCCCGGCGGCCTGTTCTCCTGCGGCGACGCCCACGCCTCGCAGGGCGACAGCGAGCTCTCCGGCACCGCGATCGAGATCTCGCTCACCGGCGAGTTCGAGTTCATCCTGCACAAGAAGGCGGACCTCGGGGGCACCATCCTCGAGGGGCTGAATCACCCGTTGCTCGAAAACGAGGACGTCTGGTCGGTCTACGGCTTCAGCGTGACCAACTATCTGGCCGAGCTCGGCCCCGACCACCAGCACGAGATCCTCAAGCGTTCCAGCCTCGACAACGCGATGCGCGACGCCTTCCGCAAGCTGCGCCGGTTCCTCATGACGACGCAGAAGCTCTCCGAGGACGAGGCGATCTCGCTGATGTCGGTTGCCGCCGATTTCGCCGTCACCCAGGTGGTGGACGCGAATTGGGGCGTCACCGGCTCGATCCGCAAGAGCCTCTTCGCGGGTCGTTGAGGGGCATCCCCGGGGGCGGGCACGGCCGCTCTCGGGCCGCCTTCCAAGGCATGATCCTTGCTTGAACGGGCCTTCATGCCGAGGTCCGAACCATGAATGCCCAGCCGTTCACGAGCGAGTCCTATTCCGGGGACGCGCGCGAGCGCGCCTGGCAGGACGTGCTCGCCGGCTTCGGGCTGCAATCGCTCGGCGTGCGCGCCGGCTCGCCCGCGCACGCCACGGCGCTCTCGCGCCTGTCCTCGCTCGGGGTGCGGCTGGGTACGCTCTCTGCCGATGCGCAGGTGCTGCGGCCCCTGCCGACGCGGACCGGCCTGCCGCTTCTGCTGCTGCCGGTCGGGAACAGCACCGTTCTCGTCACGGGCGGCGAGCCGCAGATCGTTCCCGCCGGACAGGTCATCCTCGCGCCGCGCGCCGCGGACTGGCAGGTGCAGTTCCAGCGCGGCCTGCGCGCGCTCGTGCTCTCGGTGCCGGCGGAGGCGTTCCGCGGCCGCAAGGCGGCCCCGCTCGCCGCCTGCTCGCCGCGCGTCTTCGAGGCCGACGGGCTGCCGGACATCCTGGCCCACACCGTCCAGGCCGCCACGACGGCGCTCGACCGGCTCTCCGAGCCCGAATGGGAGGCGGTGGCGCAGAGCGCGGCCGAGCTTCTTCTCGCCCTCTCGGGGGAGCTCGCGACGACGAGCGCCGATCCGTCATCGAGCCGCGCGGCGCTGCTCCAGCGCCTCTACGCGACCATCGAGCGGAGCATCGGCAGCGAGGACGTCTCGATCGCCGATGTGGCGCAGGCCGAAGGCATCTCCGAGCGCTATCTCCAGAAGCTGTTCGAGGGCACGGGCGAGAGCTTCAGCCATTACGTGCGGGAGCGGCGCCTGCAGCGCGCCTGGCATGATCTCGCCAATCCCGCCGAGGCGGCGGTGCCGATCTCCGACGTCGCCTATCGCTACGGCTTCGCCGACTCGGCGCATTTCAGCCGCCTGTTCCGCGAGCGCTTCGGCCTCCCCCCGCGCGAGCTGCGCCGGCGCGAGGCCGACAGGCAGGGCCAGGGCGCCCTGCCGAGCGGGCAGCGCGGCTGGCCGCAGGAGGCGCTGGTCCAGCTGCGCGCGCGCCAGACGAAATCCGAGCCCGACACCCGCCGGAGCGTCGTTCCCGTGAGCGGCGAGCCGGACGCGACGCCGCAGACGCCGGCCCGCCATTATCTGCCGGTGCACGCCCAGCACGTGCACTGGGGCTATTTCAGCCGTTCGCTCAAGCCGCTGATCGAGATCGCCTCCGGCGATATCGTCACCGTGGAGACGCTGACCCAGCACGCCTCCGACGACCCCGAGCGCATGATCGAGGGCGATGCCGGGGCGGAAAGCGTCTTCCACTGGACGCGCACCGCCAAGGCGGTGGACCGGCGCGGCGCCGGCCCGCTCGACGCCTCGGTGTTCGGGCGCGGGGCGGGGGAAGGCTTCGGCGTGCACATCTGCACCGGCCCCATCGCGGTGCGCGGCGCCCAGCCCGGCGACGTGCTGGAAGTCCATATCCTCGATATCGAGCCGCGCCCCTCGCGCCATCCCGCCCATGCCGGGCGGGTCTTCGGCAGCAGCGTCGCCGCGTGGTGGGGCTTCCACTATTCCGAGTTCCTCAGCGAGCCGCATCCGCGCGAGACGGTGACGATCTACGAGATCATGGCCGATGCGGACGAGCCCTATGCGCAGGCGGTGCACGCCTATCGCTGGGAGCCGCAGACCGACCCGTTCGGCGTCCGCCACGTTCTCTACGATTATCCCGGCGTGCCCGTCCGCCCCGGCACGGTGACGCCGCAGACGCGCGTGCTGGAGGGCGTGCGCATCCCGCTGCGCCCGCATTTCGGCGTCATCGCCGTCGCTCCCCGCGAGGCCGATCTCGTCGATTCCGTTCCGCCGGCCTATTTCGGCGGCAATCTCGACAATTGGCGGCTTGGCAAGGGTGCGACGGTCTACCTGCCGGTGTCCGTCCCCGGCGCCCTGCTGTCGGTCGGGGATCCGCACGCCGCGCAGGGCGACGGCGAATTGTCGGGCACGGCGATCGAGTGCTCGATGACCGGCACCTTCCGCGTGGTGCTGCACAAGAAGGCCGACGTCGCCGGCACGTTGCTGGCCGATCTGACCTATCCGCTGATCGAGACGCCGGACGACTGGATACTGACCGGTTTCAGCCACCCCAATTACCTCGCCGAGTTCGGCGCCGACGGCCAGAGCGAGGTCTACGCCAAGTCCTCGCTCGACCTCGCCATGCGCGACGCCTTCCGCAAGGTGCGGCGCTTCCTGATGACGACGAAGGGGCTGAGCGAGGATGAGGCGATCGCCCTGATGTCGGCGGCCGTCGATTTCGGCATCACCCAGGTGGTGGACGGCAACTGGGGCGTCCACGCCATCCTGAGCAAGCGGCTCTTCCCGGACCGGGCGTGAAAGAAAGAGGCCGGGCTCCTTGCGGGACCCGGCCACAGGTTGGTCGCCCTCGGGAGGGACCAGCTCAGCCCACCGCGTAGGGGCGGTGGAGCTTCACATCGGGATTGAGCCGCACGCCGAAGCCGGGCTTGTCGAGCACGCCCGCCTTCATCCGCCCGTTCACCGGCACCGGCTCGTCGAGCAGCAGCGGCGTGAACATCGGCACCACCTGGTCGGGCACCGGATGCATCATCAGGAACTCGGCGAAGGGCGAGTTCTGGCGGGTGATGACGAAGTGGTAGCTGTAGACCGACGAGCCGTGCGGCACGACGAGCGTCGAATGGGCGTCGGCGAGCGCCGAGATCTTGATCAGCTCGGTGATGCCGCCGCACCAGCCGACATCCGGCTGGATGATGTCGCAGCAGCCCATTTCCAGCAGCATGCGGAAGCCCCAGCGGGTGGCCTCGTGCTCGCCGGTGGTCACCAGCATGCCCTTGGGCGCGTTCCTGCGCAGCTCGGCATAGCCCCAGTAATCGTCCGGCGAGAGGCATTCCTCGATCCACTTCAGCCCGTATTCGTGGGCCTTGTGGGCGAGGCGGGTCGCGTAGTTGAGGTCGAGGCTCATCCAGCAGTCGAACATCAGCCAGAAGTCGTCGCCGCAGCGCTCGCGCATGGTGGCGAGCTCCTCGATGTTCGCCCGCAGCCCTTCCTCGCCCTCGGCGGGAACGTGGTGGAGGGGCATCTTGCCGCCGATGAAGCCCATTTTCTTGGCGAGGTCGGGCCGCGCGCCGGTGGCGTAGAACTGCAGCTCGTCGCGCACCGGGCCGCCGAGCAGCGCGTGCACCGGCTCGCCGCGCACCTTGGCGAGCAGGTCCCACAGCGCGAGGTCGACGCCGGAGATGGTGTTCAGCACCACGCCCTTGCGGCCGTAATACTGGGTGGCGAAATACATCTGGTCCCAGATCTTCTCGATCTCGGTGACCTGCCGGCCGATCAGGAAGCGCGCGAGGTGCTTCTCGACGATGAAGGCGCCGATCTCGCCCGCCGTGGTGACGGCGAAGCCCACCGTGCCGTCGGAGGCCTCGATCTCGACGACCAGCGTGCCGAGCACGTTGATGCCGAAGCTCTGCCGGCTCTGGCGGTACTCGGGATACTTGCCCATCGGCGTGCCGATGTGGTCGTCGATCCAGTGGCCGGCGCCCTGATCGTGGTAGTCGGCGCCGCCGCCCCGGACGGTGAAGGCGCGCACGGCCTTGATGGTCGGCATGGACATGATGTGTCGAGCTCCCGGAAGGTGGAACCCGCGGCAGCGCTGCCGCCGCGGGGAAGAAGGTTCAGCGGCCCGAGGCCTCGGCGGCGCGCGTCTCGCGCCCGATGCCCACCGCCGCGAGGGCGAAGACCAGCACCGCGCCGATGAGGGTGGTGATCGCGAGCAGATAGAGGCCGGCCGAGGTCGAGGCGAAGGTGGCCTCGGCCCAGGTCTTCACGTTCGGGGCGATGAAGCCGCCGACATTGCCCAGCGAGTTGATCAGCGCGATGCCGCCGGCCGCCGCCACGCCGCCGAGATAGCCGGTCGGCAGGGTCCAGAAGATCGGCTGCACCGAGATGAAGCCGGCCGCCGCGAAGCACAGGGCGATCAGCGACAGCGCCGGCGAGTTGCTGGCCACCGAGGCGGCGATGCCGATGGCGCACACCACCAGGATGCCGCCGGCGAACAGCCGCCGCTCGCCGGTGCGGTCGGACCAGCGCGGCAGGAAGTAGGTCGCGACCATCGCGCAGATCCACGGAATGGCGGTGACGAGGCCGACGGTGAAGCCGACATTGGTGCCGAGCAGCCCGGCCACCTGGCTCGGCAGGTAGAACACCACGCCGTACACGCTCATCTGGATGATCAGGTAGATCAGCGAGAAATAGAGCACCCGGCCGTTCTTCAGCGCCGCCAGCGTGCCGCGGGGCCCGTGCGCCTGCTTGGCGCTGTCCTCGTTCGCGAGCGCCTGGTCGAGCACCGCCTTCTCCTCGCCGCTCAGCCATTTGGCGTCCTTCGGCTTGTTGTCGAGGTAGAAGTAGGCGAAGACGCCGACGATGGAGGCGAGCAGCCCCTCGATCAGGAACATCCACTGCCAGCCATGCAGGCCGCCCAGCCCCTGGAACTCCAGCAGCAGGCCGGAGAGCGGCGAGCCGAAGATGAAGGCGAGCGGCGCGCCGAAATAGAACAGGCCCATGGCCCGGCCGCGCGCGAAGGAGGGGAACCAGTAGGTCAGGTAGAGGATCACGCCCGGGAAGAAGCCGGCCTCGGCGATGCCGAGCAGAACGCGCAGGACGTAGAAGGTGATCTCGTTATGGGCGAACATCATCGCCGCCGAGATCAGCCCCCAGGTAATCATGATGCGCGCCATCCAGATCTTGGCGCCGACACGGTGCATGATCAGGTTCGAGGGGACCTCGAACAGCGCATAGCCGAGAAAGAAGATGCTGGCGCCGAGCGCGAAGGCGGCGTCGGAGATGCCGGTGTCGGCCTGGAAGGCCTTCTTGGCGAAGCCGACATTGGCCCGGTCCAGGAAGGCGAGCACATACATCAGCAGCAGGAACGGCAGCAGCCGCTTGGTGACCTTGTCGATGGTCGCCGCGAGCGTGGGCGATATGGTGGGCATGCGGGTTTCCTCCCCCGACGCGTGGACAAGCGCCGCCTTTGGCGGCCGCGCCTGCGGCCACCGGCGATCTTCTTCATCGAAATTGGACAGCGCCGCGGGCAGGCCGCGCCGGCTATCGTCAGTACACGGCGCGCCCGCCGGAAATGTCGAACACGGCGCCGGTCGAGAAGGCGCAGTCCTCGGAGGACAGCCACGAGATCAGCGCGGCGGCCTCGTCGACCTGCAGGAACCGGTTCATCGGGATCTTCGACAGCATGAAGTCGATGTGTTCCTGCTTCATCTGGTTGAAGATCTCGGTCTTCGCCGCCGCCGGGGTGATGGCGTTGACGAGGATGTTGCTCGTCGCCAGCTCCTTGCCGAGCGACTTGGTCAGCCCGATCAGCCCCGCCTTCGACGCCGAATAGTGGGAGGCGTTCGGGTTGCCTTCCTTGCCGGCGATGGAGGCGACGTTGACGATGCGGCCCCAGCCGTTCTTCAGCAGGTGCGGCACCACCGCCTTGCAGGTCAGGAACGGCCCCACGAGGTTGACGTCGACGACGCGGCGCCAGGTGTCAGTGTCGAGCTCCCAGAGCTTGCCGTTGCCGCCGGTGATGCCGGCATTGTTGACGAGGATGTCGATCTTGCCGTGCACGCCCGCGGTCGCCTCGGCGGCGGCGGTGACGGAGGCCTCGTCGGTCAGCTCGACGACATGGGTCGACACCTTGCCGTGCGCGCCGAGGGCGGCGGCCGCCTCGTCGAGGCGCGCGGCGTCGATGTCCCACAGCGCCACCGAGGCGCCGGAGTTCAGCATGCGCTCGGCGGTGGCGTAGCCGATGCCGCGGGCGCCGCCGGTGACGATAGCGACGCGGCCCTTGAGATCGATGTTGTTCATGACGCTAGCTGCTCACTCTCACGCGGCCGGGACGGTCGTCTGCTTCTGCTCGCCGAGGCCGTCGATGAACAGGTGCATGGTCTGGCCGGCCTTGAGATAGACCGGCGGCTTCTGGCCGAGGCCGACGCCCGGCGGCGTGCCGGTGGAGATGATGTCGCCCGGCTGCAGGCTCATGAACCGGCTGATGTAGGAGACGATGGTCGGCACGTCGAAGATCATCGTGCGCGTCGAGCCGTTCTGGTAGCGCTTGCCGTCGACCTCCAGCCACATGTCGAGCACGTGCGGGTCGGGAATCTCGTCGGTGGTCACCAGCCAGGGACCGACCGGGCCGAAGGTGTCGCAGCCCTTGCCCTTGTCCCACTGGCCGCCATGCTCGAGCTGGAAGGCGCGCTCGGAGACATCGTTGACGATGCAGTAGCCGGCGACGTGCTCGTAGGCGTTTTCCTTCGAGACGTATTTGGCGGCCTTGCCGATGACGATGCCGAGCTCGACTTCCCAGTCGGTCTTCTGCGAGCCGCGCGGGATCTCGACATGGTCGTAGGGGCCGACGATGCAGTTGGTCGGCTTCATGAAGAGCACCGGCTCCTCGGGGATCGGCATGCCGGATTCGGCGGCGTGGTCGGTGTAGTTGAGGCCGACGCAGACGAACTTGCCGACCCCGCCGACGCAGGCGCCGAAGCGCGGCGCGCCGCTCACGGCCGGAAGCGTCTTCGGATCGAGCCCGCGCAGGCGAGCCAGCCCTTCGGGGAGCAGCGTGTCGCCGGCAATGTCGGGAACCACCGCGGACAGGTCGCGCAGCACGCCCTGATCGTCGATCAGACCGGGGCGCTCGCGCCCGAACTCACCATAGCGAACCAGTTTCATCCCGAGGTTCCTCCTTGCCTGAGGCTGCCGCCATTGAACGGCAGCTATTCTTGGCCGAAAGCCCTAGCGGTAAAGCCGATAACTGGGTAATGAAAAGTCTGACTTGGCTAATTCCATCAGGTTATCGGAGGGTCGATGGCGTCCCCGCTTTCCGCCCAACTCGTCGGCCGGCTGCGCTTCCGGCACCTGCGCCTGATCGACGCCCTCGCGCGCACCGGCAACCTGCACCGCGTCGCCGCCGAGATGCACGTCACCCAGCCGGCGGCGACGAAGATCCTGCAGGACGCCGAGACGATCCTCGGCGCGCTGCTGTTCGAGCGCCTGCCGCGCGGCATGGCGCTGACCGAGATAGGCGGCTTCGTCGCCGACTATGCCGGGCGGCTGCTGCGCGAGACCGACAGTTTCGCGGAAGGGCTGGGAAACCTGAAGGCGGGCGGCTTCGGCGCGCTGTCGATCGGCGCGATCATGGCGACCACGCCCGGCCTCCTGCCTCGCGCGGTGGCGGAGTTGAAGCAGCGCCGCCCGCTGATGACGATCCGGCTGCTCGCCGCCACCAGCGACATCCTGCTCGATGCGCTGAGCCGCAACGAGATCGCGCTGGCCGTGGGGCGCTTCACCGACGCCAAGGACGCGCTCGCCTTCGACATGGAGCCGCTGGCGCATGAGGAACTGTGGATCTTCGTGGCGCGGGACCACCCGCTGGCGGCGCGGCCCTTCCTGACGCTGGCGGAAACCGCGCCGATGCCGTGGGTGCTGCAGCCCGGCAGCAGCCCGATGCGCGAGCTGATCGACCGCACCTTCGCCGAGCAGGGGGTCGGGGTGCTCAACAACTGCGTCGAGACCACCTCGATCTTCGCCACGCTGCATCTGGTGCGCGACGCCGGCATGATCGCCTGCCTGCCGAAGTCGATCCTCACCGACAGCGTGGCGCGCGGCGCCTTTGTGCGCCTGCCGATCGACCTTTCCACCCAGCTCCGCCCGCTCGGCATTATCACGCGCAAGGGCGAGAAGCCCTCGGCCAACGCGGCCGATTTCATCGACGTGTTGCGTTCGATGTCGCTGCCGGGCGCCGACGGACGGCCGGCGCCCGTGTAAGCGCGACGCTGCTCAGCCCTTCGGCTCGTCGTCGGGATGGCCGAGTTCGCAGAACCAGCCGCCGAGATATTTGACCGAAGGCCGCGCCGGATCGGGAACGGGGGTGCGTGCCTCCACCGCCGCGCGGAACGGCTCGGAACTGTCCTGCGGGATGAAGCCGAGATGGTTGGCGCCGCGGTTGTCGACCGTCTTCACCTTGTTGTCGGACATGCCGAACGAGATGGTGTGGCCCACGCGCGGAGCGGTGAGCGAGGCCTCGACCAGCCTTATGCAGTCGGCGAAGGAAAGATAGGACCAGAGCATGCGCCGGTCGGCCGGCTCCGGGAAGGACGAGAAGATGCGCAGGCACACCGACTCGATGCCGAACTTGTCCCAGTAGAGCCGGCTGAGGCTCTCCACGAAGTTCTTCGACACGCCGTAGAGGCTGTCGGGCCGCACCGGCGCGTCGACGCCGATCTGGGCTTCCACCTCGTGATAGCCGATGGCGTGCACGGAGGAAGCGTAGACCACGCGCTTGGCGCCGTGTTTCCGGGCGCCTTCATAGATGTGGTAGGAGCCGCGGATATTGGCGTCCAGAATGGTCTGCCACGGGCTTTCCAGCGACGCCCCGCCGAAATGCACGATCGCGTCGCAGCCCTCGGTCGCGGCGATGGTGGCGTCCATGTCGGCGAGGTCGAAGACCGCCTCCTCCTCATGCGCCGCGAGCGCGCCCAGCGGTTCGCGCGCCGCCAGGCGTATCCTGCCCGCCAGCGGCGCCAGCGCCTTCCGCAGCTCCGAGCCGAGGCGGCCGGCGGCACCGGTGATCAGGATGCGTTCATACTGCGGCATGATCTACTCCACATGCGCGACGGCGGCCTTGATGCGCGCCACCGCCTCGGTGAGCACCTCCTCGCTGGTCGCGGTGGAGATGCGGAAATAGGGAGACAGGCCATAGGCCACGCCCGGTACCGACGCCACCCGCCCCTCGGTGAGCAGATAGGCGGCGACGGCGGCATCGTCTTCCAGCACCACGCCGGCGGGCGTCTTGCGGCCGATCAGGCTGGCGCAGCCGATATAGGCGTAGAAGGCGCCTTCCGGCGGGGAGAGGGTCAGTCCGTTGATCCCGCCTATGCCCTCGACGACGAGGTCGCGGCGCGCCTCGAAGGCCTTGCGGAAGCGCGCCACCTCGTCCTGCGGGCCGTTGAGCGCGGCCACCGTCGCCGCCTGCGCGATCGAGCAGACCGAGGTGACGGACTGGCTCTGGATGGTCGCCATCGCCTTGACCAGCGGCGCCGGCCCCGCCGCGTAGCCGACGCGCCAGCCGGTCATGGCATAGGACTTGGAGACGCCGTTGACGATCAGGCTACGGTCCTTCAGCTCCGGGCAGGCCTTGCCGAAGGACACGAAGGCGCGTCCGTCGAACAGGATATGCTCGTAGATCTCGTCCGACAGCACCAGCACCTGCGGGTGGCGGGCCAGCACGGCGCCCAGCGCCGTGAGGTCGTCCTCGGAATAGACGGCGCCGGAGGGGTTGCCCGGCATGTTGAGGAACAGCCACTTGGTCTTCGGCGTGATGGTCCGCTCCAGCAGTTCCGGCGTCAGCCGGAAGCCGGTCGTCTCGGGGCATTCGACGATGACGGGAGTGCCGCCCAGCAGCTTCACCATCTCCGGATAGGAGACGAAATAGGGCGCGGGCAGGATCACCTCGTCGCCGGTCTCCAGCGTCGCCATCAGCGCGTTGAAGATGATCTGCTTGGCGCCGTTGGCCACCACGATGTCGTCGGCGGTGACGTCGAGGCCGTTCTCGCGCCGGAACTTGCCGGCCACCGCCTCGCGGACCTCCGGCGTGCCGGTGGCCCCGGTGTAGAGCGTCTGCCCGGCCTTGGCCGCGGCATAGGCCGCCTCGATGATGTGGGCGGGGGTCGGGAAATCGGGCTCGCCGAGGCCGAGGTCGATGACGTCGACGCCCTTGGCCCGCAGCGCCTTGGCCGCCTGCGAGGCCGCCATCGAGGCGGACGGCTTGACCACCGCGAGGCGCGAGGAGATGTAGCTCATCGGTCGTTCTCCGAAACATAGCCCTTGGACCGGTCCTCGGCCCGGGCATCGACGCTGCGCCTTGCGGGGTCGCCATAGCCACCGCCGCCCGGCAATTCCAGAATCAGCCGCCGCCCTTCCGGGACGTGCTGCCAGCCCTTGGGGCGCAGCTGCGTCCCATCGTCGAGCCGCACGACGCCCGGCGCGCCGTCGCCGCCGCCGTCACGCCCGCGCGCGGGGTGGCGGACCCGGTCGAACATGGCCGAGAAATCGAACTCGTGACCGTCCGTCGCGGCGATCTCGATCACTTGCCCGAGCCCGCCGCGGAACTCGCCGTCGCCGCCGGAGTCCGGGCGCAGCTCCTTGCGCCAGATGACGATCGGGCCGGTATGCTCGGTCGCCTCAATGGGCATGGTGTGCACGCCGGAGGGGAAGGCGGTCGCCGACAGCCCGTCGAGCGCCGGGCGCGCGCCCATGCCGCCGGAATTGAACATCAGCACCTCGGCGCGCCTTCCGGCGGCGCCGTTGGCGGGCCTCACCGAGATGTGGATGTTCCACAGCGCGGCGGCGCCTTCGGCGAGGATCCGGCCCGGCAGCGCCTGCGCCATCGCGCCCAGCACGAGGTCGGGCACCATGTGGCCGATCACGTGGCGCAGCGCCACCGGCGCCGGCCGGGCGGCGTTGAGGATGTTGGTCGGCGAGGAGACGGTGAAGAAGGCCAGCGAGGCGGCATTGTTCGGGATATCGGGCGCCACCACGCATTTGAGGGCGTAGCAGGCATAGGCCTTGCTATAGATGATGGGCACGTTGATGCCCCAGCGGCTCATCGGCGCGCTGCCGGAGAAGTCCACGTCGACGCGCTCGTCGTGCACGCTGACCGTCGCCGCCAGCTTCACCGGCTCGTCATAGCCGTCGGTGACCAGCTCGTTCGACCACGATCCCTTCGGCAGGGTCCGGATCCGCTCCAGCATGGCGTCGTGCGTGCGCGAGAAGATGAATTCCCCCAGCCCGTCCAGCGAGGCCAGGCCGATCTCGTTCATCATGTCGACGAGGCGCCGATGGCCGACATCGTTGCAGGCGGCGAGCGAATAGAAGTCGCCGATGACCTGGTTCGGCTCGCGGACATTGCTGCGCAGGATCCGGATCAGGTCGCGATTGACCGTGCCCCGCTCGGCGAACTTCATGATCGGGATCTGGATGCCTTCCTCGTAGACCGACTTGCCGTCGGCGCCGAAGCCGCGCCCGCCCACGTCCACGACATGCGCCGTGCAGGCGAAGAAGGCGACGAGCTCGCCGTTGAGGAAGGACGGCGACACCATGGTGATGTCGTGCAGGTGCCCGGTGCCCTGCCAGGGATCGTTGGTGACGTAGGTGTCGCCCTCGAACATCTCCTCGCGGGGAATCTCGTTCATGAACTGCAGTACGGCCTCGGCCATGGTGTTCACATGGCCGGGCGTTCCCGTCACCGCCTGCGCCAGCATCTCGCCGCGCGGGTTGAACACGCCGGCGGACAGGTCGCCGGATTCGCGCACCGAGGTGGAGAAGGCGGTGCGCAGCAGCGTCAGCGCCTGCTCCTCGACCACCGAGATCAGTCGGTTCCACATGACCTGCATGCGGATTTCGGCCACGTTGCTCATGCCGCGATCTCCTTGCGGACCAGAAGTATCCCGCCGTCGCTCTGCATGACCGCATCGAACGTCGTGGTAACCACCGTCGAAGTCTCGCGCTCGACGATCACCGCCGGGCCGGGAACGCGATCGCCGGCCGAGAGAGTGGTGCGCTCGACGATGGCGGATATCTGCGTGGTTCCGGTGGCGGGGTCGAAGACCGGGCGCGTCACGCCCGCCGGTACCGTCCGCGTGCCGGTGGTGATGGAGTGCTTTTCGGGCGCCGGGCGCTCGTCGCTCGCCTTCACCGACCAGGTGACGACCTCGATCTCCAGGCCGTCGAGGCCGTCGATGGCGCGGCCGAAGAAGCGGGCATAGTTCCGGCGGAAGGCCTCGGTGAGGCCCGCCACGGCGCCGTCGCCGAAGGGTTCGTCCGCCAGCGGCACGGGGATTTCCCAGCCCTGTCCGGCATAGCGCATGAAGGCGGTGATCTCGCGCCGGATCGTGCCGCTGGTGCCGGCGCGCACGAAGCTCTCGGCGGAAGCCTTGAGGTCGGCCAGCAGCGCGTTCACCTCGTCGGCCCGGAACCGCGACAGCCGCACCAGCTTCGAGGCCAGCGCCTCGTAGCCGAAGGGCGCCTTGAGGAAGCCGATCGCCGAGCCGACGCCTGCTCCCTGCGGGACGAGGCAGCGGTCGAGGCCGAGCTTCTCGCACAGGCGGGCCGCGTGCAGCGGGGCGGCGCCGCCGAAGGCGATCATCACGTTGTCGGAGATGTTCTTGCCGTTCTCGACGGCGTGGACGCGGGCCGCGTTGGCCATGTTCTCGTCCACGACCTCGCAGATGCCGAAGGCCGCCGCCTGCGGCTCCAGCGACAGGCGGGCGCCGACATCGCGGGTGATCGCCCGCCGCGATGCCTCGGTATCGAGCCGGATGGCGCCGCCGGCGAAATTGTCGGGGTCGAGCTTGCCGAGCACCAGATCGGCGTCGGTGATGGCGGGGCGCTCGCCGCCGCGGCCGTAGCAGGCCGGGCCCGGCTCGGAGCCGGCGCTTTCCGGCCCGGTCTGGATGCGCCCCATGGCATCGACCCAGGCGAGGGAGCCGCCGCCCGCGCCGATCTCGATCATCTCGATCACCGGGATCGAGATCGGCATGCCCGAACCCTTGCAGAAGCGATAGGTGCGGGCGACCTCGAAGGTCCGCGCCGTCTGCGGCGCGAAGTCCTCGATCAGGCAGATCTTCGCGGTGGTGCCGCCCATGTCGTAGGAGACGACGGAATCGAGGTCGAAGCGCCGCGCGATGTCGGCGGCGAAGATGGCGCCGCCGGCCGGGCCGGATTCCACCAGGCGGACCGGGAACTCCGACGCCGTTTCCACCGAGATCAGCCCGCCGCCCGAATGGATCATGAAGACCGGGCAGGTCGCGCCCATGTCCTTGAGCCGGCTTTGCAGCCGGGCGAGGTAGTCCGCCATCTGCGGGCGGACATAGGCGTTGGCGCAGACCGTGTTGAAGCGCTCGAACTCGCGCATCTGCGGGGAGACTTCGGCGCTGATCGAGATCGGCACCGAGAGCCGGCGGGCGAGGATCTCGCGCGCCCGCCGCTCATGCGCCGGGTTCATGTAGGAGTGGATGAAGCCGATCGCGACGGCGCCGAAGCCGCCGGCGGCGATGGTGCCGGCGATCTCCTCGAGCGCGGCCTCGTCGAGCGGCTGCAGTTCCTGCCCCTCGGCGCCGATGCGGCCCTTCACGGTGAAGCGGTGCTCGCGCGGAATGAGCGGCGTGGGCAGCTTCAGGTTCAGGTCGTACTGCTCGAAGCGGTTTTCCGTGCGCATCTCGATGACGTCGCGGAATCCCTCGGTGGTGATCAGCGCCGTCTTCGCGCCGCGCCGCTCGATCAGCGCGTTGGTGGCCAGCGTCGTGCCGTGGATGACGAGGCCGATCTCGGCCGGGGAGATGCCGGCGTCGCGGGCGACGATCTCCAGGCCGTCCAGGATCGCCTGTTCGGGCGCGGCGTAGTTGGTCAGCACCTTGGTCGAGAAGATCGTCCCCCTGACGTCGAGGGCGATGTCGGTGAAGGTGCCGCCGATGTCCGCACCGAGACGGATGTCGTCAGTCCTGGAGGTCATGCGTGGGCCTTCTGCGAAGCGAGCGCAGCATCGCGCATCTGGGAAAGGGTCTGGCGGGGCGTCAGCGCCTCCGCCGATATGGCGAGTTCGAGGACCGCGCCGGTCGGCGAGGCGAGGGCCCGCCCGAAGGCGTCGGCGAAGTCGGCGGTCGAGCGGACGTGCTCGGCATGGAAGCCGTAGGCGCGGGCGAGTCCGACGAAATCGGGGTTCTCCAGCGTGGTGCCGGAGACGCGCGCGGGATAGGCGCGTTCCTGATGGGCGCGGATCGTGCCGTAGACGCCGTTGTTGAGCACCAGCACGATCGGCTGCGCGCCGGCCTGCATGGCGGTGCCGAGTTCCTGGCAGTTCATCTGGAAGTCGCCGTCGCCGGCGAAGCACACCACCGTGCGCCCGGGGAAGGCGACCTTGGCGGCGATGGCGGCCGGCAGCCCGTAGCCCATGGCGCCCGATTGCGGCGCCAGCAGCCGCGCGCGGCGGCCGAACCGGAAGAACTTGTTCGGCCAGACGGTGAAGTTGCCGGCGCCGTTGGTCAGGATCACGTCGTCGGGCAGGGTGTCGCGCAGCCAGGCGCTCACCGCCACCATGTCGACCGGGCTCGGCTGGGCCGGCGCCTCGAACGAGGCCTCGTACGCCGCCCGCGCCGTGCGCCGCCAGTCGCCCCATTTCCCCACCACCGGCGCCAGCGCCCCGGCGAAGGCGTTCGGGCCGGCGACGATGCCGAGCGCCGGCACATAGACCTTGCCGATCTCGCGATCCGACGCATGCACGTGGATCAGCCTCTGCCGCGGCGCTGGCACGGAAAGCAGCGTGTAGCCGTCCGTCGTCATCTCGCCGAAGCGGACGTTGACGGCGAGGATGACGTCCGCCTCGCGGATCAGCGCCTTCACATGCGGCGCCATGCCGACGCCGGCCTCGCCGACGAAGACCGGGGAATGGTTGTCGAACTGGTCCTGGTAGCGGAACGCCGCGACGACCGGGATGTCCGAGCCCTCGGCGAAGGCCTGGAGCGCCGCGCGTCCCTGCGCGCTCCAGTTGGCGCCTCCGATCAGCAGCAGCGGGCGCTGCGCCTGCGCCAGCGCGGCGCGGGCGGCCGCGACCGCTTCGCCGGCGGGCGCCGGCTCGAACAGCGTGGCCGGTCCGTCGAGCGGGGCGACGTCGGTGACGGTGCTCAGCATGTCCTCGGGCAGGGCGACGACCACCGGCCCAGGCCGTCCGGCCAGCGCCGTGGTCCAGGCCCGCGCGATGATCTCCGGCAGCCGGGCGACGTCGTCGATCTCCACCGCCCATTTGGCGAGGGTGCCGAAGACGGCGCGGTAGTCGAGTTCCTGGAAGGCCTCGCGGCCCTTCATGTCGGTGCCCACCTGCCCGACGAACAGGATCATCGGGCAGCTGTCCTGCATGGCGGTGTGGACGCCGATGGCGGCGTTGGTCGCGCCGGGGCCGCGCGTCACGAAGCAGATGCCGGGCGAACCGGTCAGCTTGCCGTAGGCGCTGGCCATGAAGGAGGCGCCGCCCTCGTTGCGGCACAGCACGTAGTCGAGCCGGCCGGCCGTGTCGTGCAGGGCGTTCAGAACCGCGAGGTAGCTTTCCCCCGGCACGCCGAAGCTCTTGGTCGCGCCCAATGCGATCAGGCATTCGACCAGAAGGCGCCCCCCGTTCCGCACCATGCGCTGATGTCCTCACAACGACGCCGGCTCGCGCCGGGTCTCACGCCCGCAACCGGACGGCACGGGGGCGGATGCCCTGCCGTGCCGCTTCGGATTTCCACTCGACCGTGAACCCTGGCGGGCCGCGGAGAAATCAAGAAATCCGGCCCACAGGAAAGTTCTTCTTTATTCAGCGGCATCCACGAGAACGCCGGGGTTCATCGTGCCGGAAGGGTCCACAGCCGCCTTGAGGCGTGCCATCAGGGCCCGCTCCTGAGGGCTGCGGATCGCGTCGGCCAGCGCGATCTTGGTGCGGCCCAGCCCGTGCTCGGCGGCGAAGCTGCCGCCCATCCCGGTGGCGAGCCGCGCCAGCGCCTCGCCGATCTGCGGGCCCTTGCCCTCGAAGCCGTCCCGTCCCTCGGGCGGCGAGAGATTGTAGTGGATGTTGCCGTCGCCCAGATGTCCGAACGGGTTGATGCGCACGCCCGGCAGGATGCCCTCGCACAGCGCCGCCCCCGCCTCGACGAAGCGGGCGATGGCGCCGGGCGGCACGGCGATGTCGTGCTTGAGCTGGTCGCCCTCCAGCCGCTGGCCTTCCGGCTGCTCCTCGCGCAGCCGCCAGAAATGCGCGCGCTGGGTTTCCGACATGGCGAGGGCGCCGTCGCCGACCAGCCCGTCCTCCATGCCCTTCTCGAGCGTGAAGGCGAGGATGTCGTCGAGCGGCACATGCCGCGAGCTTGAGGCGAGCTCCACCAGAAGATAGGCCGCGCCGCGCGTCGCGAACGGCAGCACGATCTCCGGCAGGTGCTTCGTGACGAGCGACATGCCGAGCCCGGAGAAGAACTCCAGCCCCGAAAGGAATTCGCCCGCTTCCTCCCGCAGGAAGGTGCCGAAGGCGACCATCGAGGCGAGGTCCGGAAAGGCCAGCAGGGCGGTCGCCCGCTGCTTCGGGGCCGGAAACAGCCGCAGCACGGCGCGCGTCACCACGCCGAGCGTGCCCTCGGAGCCGCAGAACAGCTTGCGCAGCGGGTAGCCCGCATTGTCCTTCTGCACGGCGCGCAGGCCGTCCCAGACGGCGCCGTCCGGCAGGACCACCTCGAGGCCGAGCACGAGGTCGCTCATCATCCCGTAGCGGCTGGCATGGCTGCCGCCGGCATTGGTGCCGACGAGGCCGCCGATCCGGGCGCTGCCCTCCGCGCCGAGATGCATGGGAAAGATGAGGCCGTGCGGTTCGAGCGCGTCGTGCAGCGCCGCCAGCACGACGCCGGCCTCGACGAGAATGGTCCCGCTGTCCCGGTCGGGAGCGCCGATGGCGTTCATGCGGGCGAGCGACAGGATCACCGAGTCCGGCCGGGCCGCGACGGCGGCGGCGCACAGGCCGGTATTGCCGCCCTGCGGCACCAGCGCGATTCCCGCCTCCCGGCAGATGCGCACGACGCCGGCCACCTCGGCCGTCGTCGCCGGCCGCGCCACGCCGAGCGGCGCGACGCCGTACCGGTCGAGCCAGTCGCGCCGGTAGGGCGCGGTGTCGTCTCCCGAAAGCCAGCCTTTCCCTCCGAGAAGGCCGGAGAGCGCCGCGACAGGGTCGGTCATGGGGAACCCGTGAGCAGGTGGAGCCGCGGCGGCGTCCGGCAGGAGGCGCCGGAACGAGGCGACGCGCGGCTCAGTGGTTCAGTATCTGCGAGAGGAACTGCCGCGTGCGCTCGTTCTGCGAGGCGGTGAAGAACGTCTCCGGCGGCGCTTCCTCGATGATCTCGCCGCGGTCCATGAAGATCACCCGGTCCGCGACGCGCCGGGCAAAGCCCATTTCGTGGGTCACGCAGATCATCGTCATGCCGTCGGCGGCGAGCGTCACCATCACGTCGAGCACCTCGGAGATCATCTCCGGGTCGAGCGCGGAGGTCGGCTCGTCGAACAGCATGATCTGCGGCTGCATGCACAGCGCCCGCGCGATGGCGACGCGCTGCTGCTGCCCGCCCGAGAGCTGGCCGGGATATTTCGACGCCTGCTCGGGAATGCGCACCTTCTCCAGGAAGCGCAGCGCCATCTCCTCCGCCTGTTGGCGCGGCAGCTTGCGCACCAGCATCGGCGCCAGCACGCAGTTCTCCAGCACGCTCATGTGCGGGAACAGGTTGAAATGCTGGAACACCATGCCGACCTCGCGGCGGATCTCGTCGATGTTGCCGACATCGTCGTTCAGCTCGGTGCCGAGCACGACGATCCGGCCGCTATTGTGCTCCTCGAGCCGGTTGATGCAGCGGATCATCGTCGACTTGCCGGAGCCGGAGGGGCCGCAGACGACGATCTTCTCGCCGCGCGTCACCGTCAGGTCGATGTTCCGCAGGGCATGGAAATTGCCGAAATACTTGTTCATCCCCTCGATCCTGAGGGCGATGTCGGGGTTCGGGGACTGAGCGAGGGTGGCCATGGGACGCATCCTTACCGTTCGCCGACCGACATGCGCCGTTCGAGGAAGGCGCCGTAACGGGACAGGCTGAAGACGAAGACGAAATAGATGAAGGCGATGAAGGTGTAGACCTCGGCATAGGCGAACCGCCATTCGCCGGTGCCGTAGGCCGCATTGCCGGAGGCGATGATCTCGAAGAAGCCGACGATGACCACCAGCGAGGTCTCCTTGAAGGAGATCACGAACTGGTTGATCGTCGCCGGCAGGGCGTTGCGCATGGCCTGCGGCAGCAGGATCCGGCTGACGCGCTGCCAGTAGCTCAGCCCGAGCGCCATGGCGGCTTCGCCCTGCCCGTGCGCCACGCCCTGCATGCCGCCGCGCACGATCTCCGCCTGATAGGCGGCGAAGAACAGCGCCGAGCCGACGATCACCCGGTAGAGCTTGTCGCCCTGGAGCCAGTGCGGCAGCGCGAAGGGCAGCACGATGGCGAAGGTGAACAGGATCGAGATCAGCGGCAGCGAGCGCACGGCGTCGATGATGAGGCCCGTCGTGCGCGAGATCCACGGCAGCTCGGAGCGGCGGAGCAGGGCGAGGACGATCGACAGCGGGAAGCCGATCAGGCAGGTGGCGACGAAGATGAACAGGGTCAGCGCGAGGCCGCCCCAGGATTCCTCGCCGACATAGGACAGGCCGAGCACGCCGCCCTTCATCAGCACGTAGAACACCGTCGTTCCCGCCAGCCAGATCGCGGCGATGCGCCGGCCGGTCCAGAAGGCGGGAATGCAGGAGAGCACCGTCATCGCCACCACCGCGACGCAGGCCAGCGCCGAGCGCCACTGTTCCTCATAGGGATAGAGGCCGAACAGGATGATGCGCCAGCGGGCGGCGATGACCGACCAGCAGGCGCCGGCCGCGCGGTGGCAGGCTTCGGCGCCCTGGCTGGGGTCGAACACGGCGGAGAGCAGCGCCCAGTTCAGCAGCTTCCACCCGACGAGGGCGATCAGGCCGAGCGAGAGCAGCGACACCAGCGCCTGCAGCGGGCTGGCGAAGAAACGGCGCCGCAGGTCTTCGAGCATTCCCGGGGCGGGCGGAGCAAGATCGGTCATGTCCTACCCCCTCAGCTGATTGCCCTTGAGGGCGATCGCCTTGTTGATGCGGTTGAACAGCGCGGCCAGGCTGAGATTGATGATCAGGAAGCCGGCCATCAGGATGCCGATGGCTTCGAGCGTCTGGCCGGAATGGTTGATCGTCAGGGCGACGATCATGAAGAAATCGGCGAAACCGACCGCGATGCCGAGCGTGGTGGCCTTCATCAGCCACACATACTGGTTGGCGAGGATCGGCAGCATCGCCCGCAGGGCCAGCGGCAGGCGCACGCGGGAGAACACCTGCCAGGGCGTGAGGCCCAGCGAGTTCGCCGCCTCCACCTGCCCCCTGCCGACGGCCTTGAAGCCGCCGCGCACGATCTCGGCGATGTAGGAGCCGCCATAGATGGCGATCGCCACCACCAGAGCGGTGAATTCCGGCGGCACGCGAAGCCCGCCCTGCAGGTTGAGCCCCCGGAGGGCCGGCACGTTCATCAGCGCGGTGTCGGGTAGGCGACCGAGGAACAGGATCAACACCGCGCAGGCGAGCGCGAGGATGGCTGCCGCGAGCTGCAGGGGGCGGCGCTGCTCGGGCGGGCTGCCGAGGCGCGCGGTGCGCCCCAGCCAGATCGGCAGGACGATGGCGGCGAGCAGCGCCACCATGGCGCCGGCGAAGGCGAGGCCGTGGACGTTGAGGATGGGAACGTAGAGGCCGCGGCTGGTCAGCGCGAAGCCCCACGCCTCATGCGCCTCGCGCGGCGGCGGCAGGTGGGTGATGAGTGCGTTCCAGAAGAAGACCTGCAGGATCAGCGGGATGTTGCGGAAGACGTCGACATAGGAGCGCCCGAGCAGGCGCGCCAGATCGTTCGAGGAGGTGCGCGCCAGGCCGACGACGGTTCCCACGATCGTCGCCGTCACCAGGCCGAAGGCGCCGAGGAACAGCGTGTTGATGATGCCGATCAGGAAGTACCACCAGTAGGGATCGGTGGGCTTGGCCGGCAGCAGCGAGAACGTCACTTCCCAGCCGGTCGGCTTGAAGAGGAAGTCGAATCCCGAGGTGATGCCCTGCGCCGCCATGTTCTGCTGCGCGATCAGGGCGCCGGCGATCACCAGCGAGCCCAGCGCGCCGACAAAGACGGCCTGCAACAATGCGTTGCGGGCCTTCTGATTTCTCAGCAGGCTTCCCATCGACCAACCTTCTTGCGGAAACGGACGGGGCTCCGCCCGGCCTGTGCCGGGAGGAGCCGGAGAGTCTTCAGTCGATGACCAGCGGGAACAGGACGCCGCCATTGTTCCAGAGGTTGGTCAGCTCGCGATCCATCTTGTAGGGCGAGTTCTTGCCGAGATCGTTGTCGAAGATCTCGGAGTAGTTCCCGACCTTCTTGATCACGTTGTAGGCCCAGTCGTCCGACAGGCCGAGGCCCTTGCCCACGCCCGGCGTGGCGCCGAGGAACTTGGCGACCTGCGGCGAGGTCGGCTTGGCGCGGATCTCGTCGACGTTCTTGGAGGTGATGCCTTCCTGCTCGGCGAAGAGCAGTGCGGTCAGCGTCCAGTTGGCGACGTCCACCCAGTTGTCGTCGCCCTGGCGGACGATCATGACTTCCGGCTCCACGGCGAGCACGTCCGGCAGGATCACGTGGTCCTCGACCTTGCCCTTGGCGACGCGGGCGATGGCGAGCACGGGCCCCCACTGGGTGTAGAGGTCGCAGCGCTTGGAGAAATAGGCCTGCTCCAGCTCCTCGGTCTTCTCGATGACGACCGGCTGCAGCTTGATGCCGAGCTTCTGCGCGTAGGCGGCGACCTGCTGCTCCTGCGAGGTGCCGGCCGGGATGCAGATGGAGCCGCCGTCCGCGTCCTTCAGCGAGCTCAGGTTCAGCTCCTTGTGCGCCATCACCTTGGTGGTGCCGAGATAGTAGGAGTTGGAGAACTGCAGGCCGAGCTCGGTGTCGCGGCTCAGCGTGCCGCCCGAGGCCTTGATGATGATGTCGATGTCGCCGGATTGCAGCGAGGGCCAGCGCTGGGCCCAACTGATCGGCACGATCTTCACCTTGGACGGGTCGCCCAGCACGGCGGTCGCGACGGCCCGGCACAGGTCGATGTCCATCCCCTTCCAGTTGCCCTTGTCGTCGACTTCCGCGAAGCCGAGATAGGAGCCGTCATGGCCGGGACAGTTGAGCACGCCGCGCGCCTTGACGGCTTCGAGGGTCTTGCCGCCGGCGGCCTGCGCCGGCGCGGAGAGCTGGAAGAGACCGAGCGCCAGGGCGGCGGTCGCCCCCCATTTCAGAAGTTGCATGTCCGTTGTCCACTCTTGAGGTTGCTGGGTTTTATCGTTGTTGGGGCGATAGGGGCCCGTAACTCAAAGCGGTCTTCAGTCCGACAGCTGGGTCGGCTGCGGCAGCGGCGAGACCTTGAGGTCGCTGCTCCAGTCCTGCTGGCCCAGCCAGCGGTGCAGCGCCGCCACGGCCTTCACGCGCAGGTGGCCCTTGGGCAGGATGAGGTAGAAGCCGGGCACCTCCTCCGGCCGCATGCCGGCGAGCGCGTCGTGGCCGAGCGGCGCGACGAGCGCGCCCGAGCGCAGGTCCTCCTCGGCGTCGATCACCGAGACCAGCCCCACCCCGATCCCCTGCAGCGCCGCGCGCCGCATGGTGGCGGCGTCGTCGAAGCCGATGCTCCGGTCGCCTTCGGTCTGCTCGACGCCGAGATGGCGCAGGATGTCCGGCCACAGGCGCTTCGACTTGACGGTGTCGAGCAGGGTGAAGCGCGTGATGTCCTGCGCCGAGCGGATCTGCGCGGCGATCGCGGGCGTGCAGCAGATGATCTTCGGGTCCGGCACGAGGAGCGTCGTCTCGTAGTCGGACCAGCCGCCGTATCCCCACTGCACGGCCATGTCGATGTCGTCCCGGCCGAAGTCCGGCAGGTCGACCATGGTGGTCAGGCGAAGGTCGGCGCCGGGCAGGATCTCCCGGAACAGCGAGAGGCGCGGCAGCAGGTAGTGGGTGGCGAAATACGGGCTCGCATTGAGGTTGATGCGGTCCCGGTAGTTGGACTTGGTGACGCGCCGCACGCCTTCCGCGAATTCCTCGAAACCGGCATTGACGTAGTGCGACAGCAGGATCGCGGACTCCGTCAGTTCGATCGAGCGGCCCTTGCGCTCGAACAGCGTCACCTGGAGCGTGTCTTCCAGGAGCTTGATCTGCTGGCCGACGGCCTGCGGGGTGACGAGCAGCTCGTCGGCCGCGTGGCGAAAGCTCTTGTGCCGCGCCACCGCGTGGAAGACCCGCAGGGCATTCAGCGGCGGAAGACGCAGCTTCCCGGTCATTCTCTCTTCCACCCCTCGGTTAGGAACTCCCTCGATCGGGCCTCCGCTCGGGCCGGCCGCGCAAGGCGGCCGGCGCCGGACGTCACGCGTAGATGTATCCGCCGGAAACGATGACGTTTTCGCCGGTCATGTAGGTGTTCTTCGGCCCGCCGGTCATCAGCACCCATTCGGCGATCTCGGTGGGCTGCGCGCCGCGGCCGAGCGGGCTCGCCTTGGCGAGTTCCTCGAGGAAGCCGAGCTGGCGGGCGCGTTCGGTCGCCATGCCGGCCGGCGCGACCGAGTTCACCAGGATGCCGTCCTTGGCCACGTGGTGGGCGAAGGAGCGGGTGAGGCTGACGACCGCCGCCTTGGTGGCGGCGTAGTGGGCGTTCTGCGGATGCGCCTTGAAGGCGTCGACCGAGGTCAGGTTGACGATGCGGCCGCGAACCTCGTCCTTCGGTTCCTGCCGCTGCATGTGCCGGATGGCGGCCACCATCATGTGGTAGGTGCCCTTGATGTTGATGCCGTTGGAGGCATCCCATTCGGCGTCGGTGATCTCGAGGATCGGGCGGCGCGGATAGACCGCCGCGCAGTTGATCAGCGTATCGATGCGCCCGAGCTCGGCGGCCACCGCCTCGAAGGCGGCGTGGGCTTGCGGGCCGACCTGGATGTCGGCCTCGGCGGTGGCGGTCGGCAGCCCCTTGGCGCGCGCCGGCTCCAGCGCGGCCTCGGCGGCGGCGCGGTTGATGTCGATGATGCCGATCCTGGCCGCCCCGTTCTCGACGGCCATGCGGGCGAGCAGCGCCCCGAGACCCGAGCCGCCGCCGACGATGAGCACGGAAAGATCCTTCATGGTCCTGATACCCTTACTTGCTGCCGCTGGGGGTGGTGGGGCGGGTCGGCATGATGTCGAAGCGGGTCACGTCCGCCCAGGAAGGCAGGCCGAGCAGGGCGACGACCATCTTCGCGACGTCCTCGGGCTGCACCGCCACGTTGCCGGCGTACATCGCCGCCCGGGCCTTGGCGTCGAGGATGTCCTTGTAGAGCTGCGTCTCGACGCGGCCGGGCACGATCTCGGTCACGCGGATGCCGAAGGGCGAGAGGTCGGCGCGCAGGGCGGCCGAGAAGCCGGCGATGGCGGCCTTGGTCGCCGAATAGACCGCGACATTGGGGAAGGCCGCGTGCGCCGCCGAGGAGCCGGTGAAGATGATGTGCCCGGATTCGCGCTCGCGCATCTGCGGGACGACCAGCCGGGTGAGCAGGATGGCGGCGCTGAGATTGACCTCCAGGGCGGCGTCGATGTCCGCGGTTCATGTCGGCGAAGTTGCCGAGCGGGGGCATCATCCCGGCATTGTTGATCAGCACGTCGATGTGCAGGCCGTTGACGACCGCCTCGATGGCCTCGCGGTCGGTCACGTCGACCGCGATCGGCGTGATGCCGGCCCGTTCCGAGCGCAGCGCCTCGAGTGCCGCCTTGCTGCGGCCGACGGCGAAGACCTCATAGCCGGCGTCGCTGAGCGCCACCGCCATGGCCCGCCCGATGCCGCTCGTCGCACCCGTGATGAAGGCTGTTGTCACGTCGGCTTTCCCGGTTGTTGTGAGGCGAGTGTGTGACGTTCAGGGGCGCGGGCAAACCAAGAAAACCGTGGAAATTCGAAAGATAAGCTTTCCTGTCCATTACGTGGCCGGGACCGGTCGCGCCTTCCGCCGCCCATGCCGGAACCGGGGAAGGCCTGTCAGCGCTTGGGGTCGCGCCGGCGGTATCGCGTGATTCATCCGCGACTTGGCGGGAGCCGGAAAAATTCTGGCTTTCGCTCTGGTCGCCATCGCCGGTCGCGCGGAGGCGGTTTCACCCCTCCGCGCGCGGGGGGCGCTTCAGCTCGGCGAAAAGCGCGGCGGCCGCCGCCTGCTGGTCGACATCGGTGGCGTCGATGCCGGCGGCGAGGGCGAGCGCGCGGACCCGTTCGAGGCTGTTGGCGAGATGGGCGCGCATGGCGCGCCGGGCGGCGCGTCCGTCCTGCTTGCCGATGGCGTCGACGATGGCGCGATGCTCGGCATGGATGCGCGCGTAGTAGACCTCCTTGACGTCGGTCGCCACCACGTGGCCGAGCTGGAAGCGCGGCACGATGATGGGGCGCAGATAGGCCAGGAAGGCGTAGATGAACTCGTTGCGCGTCGCCTTGGCGATGGCGAGGTGGAAGTCGTAGTCGTAGTGGATCTGGATGGCGGAAGGGTCGTCGTGCCGCGCGTCGACCTGTTCCATCAGCGCGCGGATGTTGTCCGCCTCCGCTTCCGTCCGGCGCTCCGCGCACAGGCCCGCGGCCTCCACCTCGACGCTGAGCCGCAGCTCCAGCAGCGCGATGGTCTCGGGCAGGGTCCTGAGCGCCTCGTCGGGAATGGAGAAGGTGCGCGGCACCGGCGCTTCGTTGACGAACATGCCGCGCCCCTGATGGGGGACGACGAGCCCCTCCGAGCGCAGGCGCGCCACCGCCTCGCGCACCACGGTGCGGCTCACGTCGTACTGGGCGCCGAGCTCGGCCTCCGTCGGGAGCTGGATGCCCGGTTGCAATTCCCCGGAGCTGATCTTCTCCCGAAGGCTGTCGGCCACCACGGTGGAGAGCGGCTTGCGCTTCGTCATCGCGTTATCGCGTTCCTCTTCCCTTGCCAGAACGTTCCCTTGCCAGAACGCCGATGGACGAAGATGCGCCGATCGGCAACCCCCTTCACACCGTTCCTTCACACCGCCGCCGTCACGATCAGCTCCACCAGCATGCCCGGCTTGGCCATCCGGCCCTCGCCGGAGGAGCGCGCGGGGGCGTGCTCCCGGGGCATCCAGGCGTCCCAGACGGTGTTCACCTCGTCGAAGTCGCGCACGTCGTCGAGCCACATCTGCACGTGCAGGATGCGCGTCTTGTCGGTGCCGGCCTTCGCCAGCAGCGCGTCGATCTTGCCGAGCACCTCGCGCATCTGGTCGGCGGCGGAGCGGCCGGGCGTCGCCACCTGCCCGGTCAGGTAGAGCGTGCCGTTATGGATCACGCCGTGGTGGATGCGGGTGTCGAAGTCGAAGCGCTGGATGTCGGTCACGTGTCTCGGCCTTTCAGACATTGGACGCGGGGCGGATCGGGTTGCCCTGCAGGTACTGGGCGTAGGGCGCCTGGATGAGCCATCCCGCGTCGACGGGCAGCGTCACCCCGGTGATCGAGGCCGCGCGGTCCGAGCACAGGAACAGCGCGGCTTCCGCCACGTCGCGCGGCTCGACGAAGCGGCGCAGCGCCGTCGTCGCCTGGATGGCTTCCGGGTTGCGCTCGCCCTTGGCGATCTTGGCCTTCAGCCCGTCGGAGAGCGTGTAGCCGGGGGCGACCGCGTTGACCCGCACGCCATGCGGGCCCAGCTCGGCGGCGAGGATCTGCGTCAGCGCCAGCACCGCGTGCTTGCCCGGCGTGTAGGCCGGCAGCGACAGCGGCGCGAAGGAGGCGAGGGAGCCGACATTGAGGATCGC
The DNA here is from genome assembly GCF_902703545.1 of Starkeya nomas. Classification (NCBI taxonomy): domain Bacteria; kingdom Pseudomonadati; phylum Pseudomonadota; class Alphaproteobacteria; order Hyphomicrobiales; family Xanthobacteraceae; genus Starkeya; species Starkeya nomas. The sequence continues at coordinate 3,813,311 of NZ_CACSAS010000001.1, read as the reverse complement.
CCCGCGCCCGGCGGCGGACAGGCGCCGCCCGAACGACTGGCAGCCGAGCAGCGTGCCGCGGTAGTTCACCCGCCACATGCGTTCGTCCTCGCCGAGGTCCTGATCGAGCACATGCTTGCCGCTCTGCAGGATGCCGGCGCAGTTGACGACGACGTCCGGCACGCCGAACGCCGCCTCCACCGCCTGCGCCAGCGCCTCCACCGAGGCGGCGTCGGCGACGTCGGTCTCGAAGAAGCGGGCGTCGGGGGCGCCGGCGCCGATGCAGGCGGCGGCGACCGCGCCGCCGCGTTCGGCGCTGCGCCCGGCGACGGCGACCCGGCTGCCGTCCTCGGCGAAGCGCTGGGCGATGGCGTGGCCGATCCCGGAGGTGCCGCCGATGACGACGACCGTGCGTGCGTGCGTCCCCGCCTCAGCCATTGCCGCGGCTCCGGCGCTCGATGTCGAAGAATTCGGACATGCCGCGGACCTGGAAGTCCATCATCGGCCGGCCCGGCTGGATGCGGCAGCCGATCTCCTTCGCCGCGCGCAGCAGCGCCGTCTCGGCCGGCTCCATGATGATGTCCACCACCGTCATCTCCGGCGTCAGCCGGCCGACGTCCATGGGGAGCGGGTCGCCGGCCTTCAGCCCCGACGGGGTGGCGTTGACCGCCATGTCCATGCCGGAGGGATCGGCGGCGCCGACGTCGATCCGGCACTGCGGGAAGGTCTTGCGGACCAGCGCGGCGAGGTTCTCGGCCCGGTCGGCATCGATGTCGGCGAGGCGGATCTCCTGTGCGCCGGCCTCCGCGAGGCAATAGGCGAGCGAGGCTCCCGCACCGCCGGCCCCCACCTGCAGGATGCGCCGGCCGGCGATCTGGTGCCCGCCGGCCTTCAGGCCGTCGATGAAGCCGACGCCGTCGAAATTGTCGCCGTACCAGGTCCCGTCGGCCTGCCGGCGGACCGAATTGGCGCTCTGCACCCGCGCGGCGCGGTCGTGCGCGGCGGCGCATTTGCGGTAGACCGCCGCCTTGTAAGGCACGGAGATGATGACGCCGCGCACGTTCTCGGCTGCGGTGAGGCCGGCCCAGAAGGTGTCGAAATCCTCCGGCTTGCAGCTCATCGGCACCATCAGGCTGTCGAGGCCCTTCTGCTCGAAGATCTCGTTGAAGACGCCCGGACTTTTCGCGTGCCCCACCGGGTGAGCCAGCATCACGAAGACGTCCGCCTTGCCTGTCCCGCGCATCGGTCTGCTTCCTTTCCTTCGCCCATCGGGTGCCGGCGCCGGGCGCCGGCGGCTCGTCTTCCGTCTTGCCGTCCCGCCGCCGCAGGCGGCGCAAGATCCCGTTGCGAGCCGTCAAATACGTATGATATAGGACATCATACAAATTTCAATTCGCGTTTTCGCCGGAGACAGACGAGATGCAGGAGCGTCCCAATTCCCTGAAGGCCGCGGTCACCGCCGGGCGGGCGCATATCGGCCTGTGGTGTTCCCTCGCCTCGGCCCTGACCACCGAGATCGTCGCCGGGTCGGGCGTGGGCTGGGTGCTCATCGACGGCGAGCACAGCCCCAACGACCTGCGCAGCATCGTGTCCCAGCTTCAGGTTCTCAACGGCTCGGCCTGCGAGGGCGCGGTGCGGCTGCGCTCCGACGATCCCGACCTCATCAAGCAGATGCTGGATGCCGGCGCGCGCAGCCTGATGATCCCGAATGTGCGTTCCGCCGATCAGGCCCGCGCCATCGTCTCGGCCATGAGCTACGCGCCGCACGGCATTCGCGGCTTCTCCGTCGCGCATCGCGCCAATTCTTTCGGCCGCATCGCCGGCTACCACGCCAATGCACGCCAGCAGCAGCTTCTGGCGGTGCAGATCGAGTGCGAGACCGGCGTCGCCAACGCCGCCGAGATCGCGGCCGTAGAAGGGGTGGACGTGCTCTTCGTCGGGCCCGGCGACCTCTCCACCAACATGGGCGCCATGGGCAATCCCGGCGCGCCGCACGTTCAGGAGGCCATCGCCTCCGTGCGCAAGGCGGCCGCGGCGGCCGGCAAGGCGAGCGGCATTCTGGCGCCGGTGAAGGCCGATGCCGACCGCTACATCGCGGAGGGCTTCACCATGGTCGCGGTCGGCTCGGATCTCGGCCTGCTGGCTCGGGGGTCGGATGCGCTGGTCGCTTCCTTCAACCGCTGAGCGGGAGCGTTCGCATGGCCATCCCTCCCTACAAGGCGCCGTCCCGCCCGGCCTATGACATCGTCATCGTCGGCGGCGCGGTGGTCGGCTCCTCGGTCGCCTACTGGCTCAGCCAGGCGCTGGGCACCCGCATGTCCATCCTCGTGGTGGAGCGCGACAGCAGCTACGAGTTCTCCTCCACCGCCCTGTCGACCAGCGCGATCCGCCAGCAATATTCCAATCCGATCAACGTGAAGATCAGCCAGTTCGGCATCGAGATCATCCGCAGCTTCGCCGAGCGGATGAAGCCTTATTACAAGGACGAGCCGGCGCCTGATCTCGGCTTCAGGGAGCACGGCTACCTCTATTGCTGCTCGCCGGATGGCGTGGAGGCGGCGAAGGCGCGGGTCGATCTCCAGCGCAGCCTCGGCGCCCACACCGTGTTCCTCGATCCCGGCCCGCTGAAGGAGCGCTTCCCCTGGCTCAACGTCGAGGATCTCGGCGGCGGCGCCTGGGGCTCGCGCGACGAGGGCTGGTTCGATTCCATGGGCCTGCTGAACGGCTTTCGCCGCGCCGCCCGCGCCAGCGGCGTGGAGTATATCGACAACGCCGTCACCGGGCTGACCGTCGCTGGCGGGCGCGTTGTCGCCGTGCAGCTCGCGACCGGCGAGACCGTTTCCTGCGGCACGGTGGTCAACGCCGCCGGCCCGCGCGCCCAGCAGGTGGCCGCGATGGCCGGGCTGTCGATCCCCGTCGCGCCCTTCAAGCGCTACAGCTTCGTCTTCTCCAGCGCCGTCCCGATCCCCGGCCGGATGCCCAACGTCATCGACCTCTCCGGCACCTTCGTGCGCCCGGAAGGCGAGCTCTTCCTCACCGGCAACACCCCGATCGACGACGGCCCGGCCGATTACGACGACTTCCAGATGCATCACGAGGAATTCGACGAGCGCATCTGGCCGGCGCTCTGGCACCGCATCCCCGACTTCGAGGCGCTGAAGGTGCAGCAGTGCTGGACCGGCCACTACGAGTACAACATGCTCGATCACAACGGCATCGTCGGCTTCCACCCGGAAGTGACGAACTTCATGTTCGCCAATGGCTTCTCCGGGCACGGCCTGCAGCAGTCGCCGGCGGTCGGGCGCGCCGTCTCCGAGCTGATCATCCACGGGTCGTTCCAGACCCTCGACCTCTCCCCCTTCCACTATGAGCGCATACCGCGCAACGAGCCGTTCCTCGAAGAGGCCGTCATCTGAGCGGCCGCCGGGCAGGCGCGCGTCAAGGAGAAGCGACGATGAAGATTCTCGTGCCCGTGAAGCGGGTGGTCGACGGGAATGTGAAGGTCCGCGTGAAGGCGGACGGCTCGGGCGTGGACCTCGCCAATCTCAAGATGGCGATGAACCCCTTCGACGAGATCGCCGTCGAGGAGGCGCTGCGCCTGAAGGAGGCCGGCAAGGCGCAGGAGATCGTGGTCGTCTCCATCGGGCCGGCGCAGGCGCAGGAGACCCTGCGCACCGCGCTGGCGATGGGGGCTGACCGCGCGATCCTCGTGCGCACGGACGAAGCGGTGGAGCCGCTCGGCGTCGCCAAGGTGCTGCGGGGCGTGGTCGCGGCCGAGCAGCCGGGGCTGGTCATCCTCGGCAAGCAGGCGATCGACGACGATTCGAACCAGACCGGCCAGATGCTCGCCGCGCTGCTCGGCTGGGCGCAGGGCACCTTCGCCTCGGCGCTCGCCGTCGAGGGCGGCAGCGCTCGGGTGACGCGCGAGGTCGATGGCGGCCTGCAGACGCTGGAATTGAAGCTGCCGGCCATCGTGACCACCGATCTACGCCTCAACGAGCCGCGCTATGCCAGCCTTCCCAACATCATGAAGGCGAAGAAGAAGCCGCTCGACGAGAAGACCCCGGCCGATTTCGGCGCCGACACCGCGCCGCGGCTGAAGGTGCTTCGAACCGAGGAGCCCCATGCCCGCAAGGCGGGCGTGAAGGTCGCCTCCGTCGCCGCGCTGGTCGACAAGCTCAGCAACGAAGCCCGCGTTCTGTGACGATGTGGCGCCCGGCGCCCCCGCGGGGCGGCACGGCCGGGCGCAAGCCAAGGAAGATGCACATGGCCATTCTGCTGATCGCCGAGCACGACAATGCCAGCCTGGCGGAACAGACCGCCCGGGCGCTCACGGCGGCGCTCCGGATCGGACCCGACATCGACGTGCTGGTGGCGGGCCGCGACGCCCGGCCGGCCGCCGAGGCCGCCGCCGCCCTGGCCGGCGTGCGTACGGTGCTGCTGGCCGAGGCGGACGGGCTGGCCGAGCGGCTCGCCGAGCCCTTCGCGGCGCTGATCGTGTCGCTCGCCGGCGCCTACGAGACGATCATGGCGCCCGCCACCTCCTCCGGCAAGAACGTCGCCCCGCGCGTCGCCGCGCTGCTCGACGTGGCGCAGGTCTCGGAGATCGTCGAGGTCGTGGCGCCCGACATTTTCAAGCGCCCGATCTATGCCGGCAACGCCGTCCAGACGGTGCAGGCGCTCGATACGCGTAAGGTCGTCACCGTGCGCACGGCTGCCTTCCCGCCGGCCTCGCAGGGCGGCTCGGCGCCGATCCGGACGGTCGAGGCGCCCGCCGATCCCGGCCTGTCGGGCTTCGTCGCCAACAGCCTCTCGGCGAGCGACCGGCCGGAGCTGACCTCCGCCGGCATCGTCATTTCCGGCGGCCGCGCGCTCGGCTCGGCCGAGAAGTTCGAGGAGGTCATCATGCCCGTCGCGGACCGTCTGGGCGCGGCGGTCGGCGCTTCGCGGGCGGCGGTGGACGCGGGCTACGCGCCGAACGACTGGCAGGTCGGCCAGACCGGCAAGGTGGTGGCGCCCGATCTCTACATCGCCTGCGGCATCTCCGGCGCCATCCAGCACCTCGCCGGCATGAAGGATTCGAAGGTCATCGTCGCGATCAACAAGGACGAGGAAGCCCCCATCTTCCAGGTCGCGGATTACGGCCTCGTCGGCGACCTCTTCACCGTCCTGCCGGAGCTCGAAAAGGCGCTGCGCGACCGGGCCTGATGTTTCGGACCGGCGTATCGTCCCGGCGATTCCCCTTGCCCCGTGGGAGCCGTCCTCCGTCGCATACCAGCGGCGCCTTCGTCGCAGCGGCCGCCGTTTCGGCCGGGCGATCGAACCGGCCCTCAGTACGAGGCGCCCTCGATTCTGGCACGGGCCCGCAGCGAAATGAGCATCAGGGCCGTCGATACCAGCGTCAGCAGCGTTGCGAGAGCGAGGATGCTTGGGCTGAAGCTCTCGCGCAGACTGTCGAACATCTCGCGCGGCAGGGTGCGTTGGCTGGGCCCGCCGAGAAAGATGACCAGCACGACCTCGTCGAAGGACGTGATGAAGGCCAGCAGCCCGCCGGTCGTGATCGCCGGCCAGGTGAGCGGCAGCAGGACAGTGCGGAAGACCCGCATCGGTGATGCGCCGAGGCTTGCGGCGGCCTTGAGCAGCGTGCGGTCGAACCCGCTCAGGGCGGCGGAAACCGTGATGACGACGAAGGGCAGCCCGAGCACGGTATGGGCGATGATGAGGCCGGGCAGCGAATAGGTCAGCTGCAGGCTGGACATCAGGAAAAACAGGCCGATCGCCAGTATGACGGGCGGCACCACCAGTGGCGCGCCGGCGAACAGGCCGAGGAATGCCCGACCGGGAAGAACATAGAAGCTGAGTGCCATCGCCATGGGGACGCCGATGGCGAGCGAAGCCGCCGTCGCCGACAGCCCCACGATCAAGCTGTTCTTACCGGCCGACAGCCAGCGCGGATCGGTGAGGACCGTCTCATACCAGCGCAGGGAGAAGCCCTCGAGCGGGAAGACGAGGAACGAGCCGCTGTTGAAGGACAGCGGCACGATCACGAGGAGGGGCAGGACGAGAAAGGCGAGGACCAGGGCGCAGCCGAGAAACAGCATGCGCCGGCCCCAGCCCCGTTCACCGAGCAGCAGTTCGATCATCGGGTCGGCCTCGCAGCGCTGCCCAGCCGGCTGGCAATGCGGCCGCCGAGAAATACCAGGCCCGTCGACAGGATGAGGATGGAGGCCAGCGCGGCGGCGAGCCCGTTGTTCAGCTTGTCGAGGTGGAACTGGACGAAGTAGCTGAGCATCTGGTCCCCGGCGCCGCCGACGATGGCCGGCGTGATGTAGTATCCAAGCGAGGAGATGAAGACGAGCACCACTCCCGCCCCGATGCCGGGCGCGGCGAGGGGCAAGTAGACGGTGATGAACGCACGCAGCGGCGATGCGCCCAGCGACAGGGCCGCCCGCACATAGTTGGTCTTGATGTTCTGGATCACGCTGTAGATTGGCAGAATCATCAGCGGCAGTTGAACGTGGGTCATGGCGATGTAGACCGCGATGCGGTTGTACATCATGGCGACCGGGGCATCGATCAGGCCGATGGTCATCAGCGCCTGATTGATCGGCCCCTGATTCTGCAGCAGCACGATCCACGCCGCGAGGCGCACCAGGATCGACGTCCAGAACGGTATCTGCACGAGGACGAACAGAATGCCGCGCCAGCCGGGGCGCACATTCGCCATCACGAAGGCGACGGGGGCGCCGAGCACGAGCGTCGCCAGCGTCACGACCAGGCTTATGACCAGCGAGCGAACGAGAATTGGCACGTAGATGGCTTGCTCGGGCGGCGCTGTTTCAAAGCCGCCGTCTGCGTTCCGGCGCAGGTCCAGGGCGGCGAGCAGATAGGTCGGCGTCAGATCGTCCGAGACGCGCCTGAGCACCTTCCACGTCCTCGTGTCCTGCCAGCGCAGATCGATGGCAATGAGTGCCTCGCGCACGCCGGAAGAGGGAAGTCCGTCATTGGCGAGCCCCCTTGCCGATGACGTAAGCAGCCCTTGAAGCGATGCCTCTTCCTGCGCGAGGCGCCGGTCGACATTGGCGATTGTCTTGTTGCCGCGCGCGGCGAGCAGTTCGCCGGCGATCGTCCGATATGTCTCCTCATCCGGCAATTGCTCGCCGGACCACGCCTGCAGCAGGCGCGTGGTCTGCTCGAACTGGGAGGAGAAGCGTTGATCAAAGACAGCCGCCAGCAGAACCGACAGCAGTGGAACAAGAAAGAAGACGGTGAGGAAGAGCAGCGCCGGAATGGAGAGCCAATAGCCACCGAGCCGGCGAGCTGCGCCTGATGCGGCATCACCCGAAGACATTCCGGCGCTCCTTCACCCTCAGCTATTGACCCAGTTGGTGAAGCGCTCGGTCAATGCCGCCTCCCGCTCCATCCAGAAGCTCGGATCCATGTCGATCGCCACGGCGAGATTGGCCGGCGAACTCGGCAGGGACGGCGCAAGCTCGGGGGGAATGCGCTTGAGCGCGGCTTTCGCCGTCGGACCGTACCCCATGCGCTTGGCGATCTCCAACTGCCGGTCGGCATCGCCCATCCATTTGATCAGCTCCATGGCGGCCGTCTTGTTGGGCCCATTCTTCATGATCACCCAGGAGTCCACCTCGACCAGACTGCCGGCCCAGATGATCTTGAAGGGCTTTCCCGTGTTTAGCGCCGAATAGATGCGCCCGCCATAAGCCGAGCTCATGGTTACTTCGCCTGAGGCAAGCAACTGGACCGGCAGGGCGCCGGATTCCCACCAGAGAATGTCCTTCTTGATGGTGTCCAGCTTGGCGAAGGCCTTGTTCACGCCTTCTGGGGTCTTCAGCACCTTGTAGATGTCGGCGCGATCGACGCCGTCGGCGTACAGCGCAGCCTCCAGATTGTACTTCGGTCCCTTGTACAGCGACCGCTTGCCGGGGAACTTGACCAGGTCGAAGGCGTCCTTCCAGCTCTCCGGCCCGTTCGCCAGCTTCGAGCTGTCATAGGCAAGCACGATGCAGCCTACCTCGCAGCCCACGCCGAAATCGGTCGCGCCCTGCCCGATGTAGGCCTCCCGACCGCCCAGCGCCTTCCAGTCCAGAGGCGCGTAGAGGCCCTCTTCCTCACCCAGGAGGAGCCCGTCGCCCGGCATCTGCACGACATCCCAGTTGCCGACGCCGCCCGTGGCCTTGGCTCGAATGGTGCCGAAGGCGCCGTTCCAGCTGTCCTCCAGAACCTTGATGCCGGTCTTCGCCTCGAACGGCTTCCAATAGATCTCGCGCATGGCGTCCTGGAAGGCGCCGCCAAAGCCCACGACGGTGACCTGCCCGCCGGCCGCATGCGCATTGGGGATGAGGCTGTGCGCCGCGAGGCTCGCAACGCCGATGCCGAAGGTACGCCTGTTTATCTTCATCATGAGTAACTCCCGTTCCAATCTCTCTGGCGGCGTAGTCACGACCTCTGAAGAGGCTCTTGGCGGGGGGGGCGCCCGTTATATGAAAAAGCTAACACCGTGTATCGCAACTGTAAACGATATTTCGTTTGTCGAAATGTGGATGCCGTGTTTATATCCTGATGATCCAGTGATGCGGCTGACCTTCAGCGAAGATCGCTCTCGCGTCAGGACGTCATCGTATCGGCATGTGAACTTTCATATCGAAGAGCAGATCAAGGAGTCCTCCGCATGAAGCTCGCCAGTTTCCGTCATCGAGGACATGAGAAGGTCGGTGCCGTGCAGGGCGATATCGTCGTCGACCTCGCGGCGGCGTATGAGGCCATGCTCGCGGGCGAAGGGCTGTCCGGTTCCGCCGAGATCGCCCGCGCGGTCATTCCCGCCGATATGGTCCGGTTCATCGAACTGGGCGAGATTTCCATTGCCGCGGCGCGGCGGGCGCTCGCATGGGCGCTCGACGCGGATGGTGCCGGAGTGTTCTGCATAGCGGCCGATGACGTCGAGTGGCTGCCGGCGGTTGCCCGCCCGCGCAACGTCTTCTGCACGGTGGTCAACAACCCCGAACTGGTGGCGCATGCCATCCGTGCTCCCGATTATCCGATCTACTATGCGAAGCCCAATTCGTCGCTCATCGGGCATCTCCAGCCGATCGAGATCCGCGAGAAGGTACTCGTCCATCCCGAATCCGAATTCGCCTTCGTCGTCGGCAAGACGGCGAAGAACGTCGCCGCCGAAGACGCCTACGACTATGTGTTCGGGTACACGATCCTGAATGACGTCACCTCGCCGGAGATCCGGCGGCGTGACCTGCTGATCTCCCGTGTGCCCGCCGGGAAGAACGAATTCGGCGAGGACACGTTCGACGACGTCACCTTCACCGTCATCGCCCGGCACAAGGGAATGGATACCTTCGGTCCGCTGGGGCCGTGGATCGTGACCAAGGATGAAATCGCCGATCCCCATGATCTGCACGTGCGGGCCTGGCTCGGCGAGCGCCTCATCAACGAGGACCACACCGGGCGGCTGCGTTTCACGATCCCCGAGGTGATGGCCCATATTACGAAGTGGTCGACGCTCTCGCCGGGCGACATCGTCACCCTCGGTACGGCAAGCTCGACCGATCAGTGGCCCATGCTGGACGCGGATATGAGACGTTTTGCGGGCCCGATCCGCATCGAAGTGGAAAAGATCGGCATTCTGGAGAACCCGGTGATCAAGACCTACGATGGAGCCGCGGACGAGATCTGGGAATCCTAGGATGGATTCTTCATCAGGGGCGGTTCGGCAGCTAATCGGAGCGATCGGCGGATGACGCAGGAACGAGGAGCCGAACAGGGGTTCGTTTCCTTTCGGAATGTGAACAAGGCCTATGCGGCCCTGACGGTCATTCGGGATCTCAACCTCGATGTCGCGCGCGGCGAGTTTCTCACGCTGCTCGGACCTTCCGGCTCGGGCAAGACCACATCGCTCATGATGCTCGCGGGTTTCGAGCATCCGACATCGGGCACCATCTCGCTCGACGGCAGGGTGATCAGCAACGTGCCGCCCCACCGGCGCGGCATCGGCGTCGTTTTTCAGAACTACGCGCTGTTCCCTCACATGAGCATCCTCGACAACATCAAGTATCCCTTGCGCGCCCGCGGCATGCGTAGCCGCGACTGCACGCAGGACGCGATGCGCGCTCTGGCCATGGTGCGCCTGGAGGCCCTGGCGCATCGCACGCCCGCGCAATTGTCGGGTGGTCAGCAGCAGCGGGTCGCGGTCGCTCGCGCTCTGGTCTTCAAGCCCAGCCTCGTGCTCATGGACGAGCCGCTGGGCGCGTTGGACAAGCAGTTGCGCGAGCAGCTGCAGGACGAGATCAAGTCCATCCACCGCGAAACCGGCGTGACGGTCGTCTATGTGACGCACGACCAGAGCGAGGCCCTGACGATGTCGGACCGCGTCGCGGTATTCGACAAGGGCCGCATTGCCCAGATCTCGACCCCCGCCGAACTCTACAAGTCACCCTTGAGCAGCTTCGTCGCGTCCTTCCTCGGCGAGAGCAACCTGCTCGACGCGGAACTCCTGGACGGCGGTCCGGGCGGCAACACGATCCGTCTCGCCGATGGCAGCGTGCGCACCGTGCCCGGTAGGGAGATAGCGCGTCCCGCCGCCGTTCAGCTGCTCGTGCGGCCGGAGCATCTGGAGCTGTCTTCCCCTTCGCAAGGGGAGGGATATGTTGCGCTCATTCGTGACTTTGCCTATCACGGCGATCATCTGCGCGTGAAGGTCTTCAACCCCACACTCGGAACGCTGATCGCGAAGCTCCAGGTCGGCTCGACGCAGGATCTGCCCTGCATCGGCGGCGAGACATTGGTTCACTGGCGGGACAGCGACAGCGTCGTCGTCCGGCGGGTCGGCGACGATGAGGCCTGACGTAGGACAGGGATCGGCAAAAGACGCTCATGGATTCAGAAACGCCCGAAAAGACCTCCAGCGGCCAGGATATCCAGTCTGTTCTTCAGAGCCTGAAGATCCTGGAATATCTGGCGTTTGCGGGGGCACCGATGGGCGTCACCGAACTGGCCACCGCGCTCGGGGTTGGAAAGGCGCGAGTCTTTCGTCACCTGCGGACATTGGCGAGCGCCGGCTACGTCGCCCAGGATTCGGAAAGCGAGAAGTACGGCCTGGGAAACCGCTGGGCGCTGTTCGGCCCGGCCATCAACAAGCAGATGAATCTCTCCTCGGTTTCCAAGGATGTGATGCGCAGCCTGGCGGACCGTTTCGACCTGACGGTGGTCGTGTCGGCCGTGGAGGGCACCCGGCTCACCATCCTTGAGATCGTGCGGGCCAACTCGACGGTGGAAGTGGTCGCGCGGACCGGCACCGACCTCGCGCTGCACAGCACGGCCCAGGGCAAGCTGCTGCTGGCCTTCGGCGACGAGAGTTCAAGGGAGAAGGTGCTGCGCGGCCCGCTGCCGGAAAGCAACGAGTTCACCATCACCGATCCCGGTGTTCTGCGTGAACAGATCGCCGTCATCCGCGAGCAGGGCTGGGCGGTCGCTCCCAATGAGAGCCTCGTGGGCATCAATGCGCTGGCCGCGCCGATCTTCGGCCCGCAGGGACGGCTGATCGGTACCATCGCCCTGCTCGGTTCGATCCAGTACGTGCCCGCCAAGCCCAGCATCGAGCACGTCTCCGCGCTTGTCGACGCGGCGTTCAAGATCTCGCGCAGCCTCAAATTCGATCGCTGACGGCGCGCGGGGGGCCGGCGCCGTCGCTGTTCCCGGGCGATCTCAGATATAGGCGATCGGGTTCTCGAGGACGCCCAGCTTCTCGATGGAGACGCTCACGAGGCCGCCTTCCTTGAACAGGTCGACTTCGAGCATCGGCCACTCCTGCGACGGGCTCGCCGTGCCCATGGATACGATATCTCCCGGATGCAGGGTCGAGAAATGGGAGATGCGCTCGAGGACCTCGGGGATCTTGAAGCGCAGCCGCGAGGTGTGGTCGAGGCAGAAGGAACGCCCGTTCAGTTCGCCGGAGATGGTCAGCTGATGTGGATCGTCGATCTCGTCCCGCGTCACCAGCCACGGCCCCATGGGCGCGAAGCTGTCGAGGCCCTTGTGGCGCGCCAGGGCAGTGAACGGAACATCCTCGAATTCCAGCTCGCCGGTAGCCGGATTGCGGCCCGAGATTCGCGAGATGAGAAGGTCGTCCTGACGAATCTGCGGCGAGGTGACCTCGTTCATCACCGAGTAGCCATAGACGTGGTCGTAGACGTCGGCCGCCGGCACGCGGCTCATCTTGCGACCGATGATGACCGCGAGTTCCGCCTCGGGAATGGTGTTTCCGATCGGCGGCAGCTCGATCGGCTGGCGGTGGCCCGTCAGGGTCGAGTTGGGCTTGAGGAAGTAGACGGGATAGTCGGGCAGCTTGGGCGCCAGCTCGACGAGGGCAGCCCCGTTCACCGCCACGCAGAACAGATTGCGTGGGCGATGGACGGGCGCCAGGAACTCCGCCTCCTCGAAGGCGACGGCGGCCTTCGCCGCGATCAGGCCGTCGATACCCTCCACCTCGACATGAGCCAGCGCCGTCCGCGCCGCGGCCGCGCCTTCCTCGCCCAGAAGGATGAATTCGCGCATGTCCGGCGGGCTGAGTTGCTCGGCGATCGACGCCGCCCCACGGATCGAGCGGGCGCGAAGCGCCGCCTCGAGAGCGCTTCGCAGGTCGACGACGAAACCGCCGAATGAAAATCCCAGCCGTGGCTCGCCCCGGCTGATGAAGGTCGCGAGTTTCATGCTTGTCTTCTCCTGATGGGTCGCGCGGCCTAGAACAGCGCCTGTTGCTGGAGCTCGGCGAGCGAGTCGGGGTTGGTGAGCGCGGAAAGATCTCCGGGCGACTGCCGCAGCAGCGACGCGCGCACGGCCCGGCGCATGATCTTCAGGGTGCGTGTCTTGGGCAGGTCTCGGACGAAGATGATCTTCTCGGCCCGATAGGACTTGCCCATCTGCCGCTCCAGCTCGGACTGGAGGCGCTTGCGCAGCGCGTCGTCCGCCTCGACGCCGGGCAGGGGGACGCAGGCCAGCACCAGCGCCGCGCCCTTGATCGGGTCGGGTACCGAGACGGCGGCGGCCTCGACCAGCGCCCGCGACGCCATCACGGCCGTTTCGATCTCGGCTGGCCCCACGCGCTTGCCCGCGATCTTCATGGTGTCGTCGGAGCGGCCGTGGATGTACCAGTGCCCGTCCTCGTCCCGCGAGGCGAGGTCGCCATGGACCCAGACGCCCGGCAGCGTGCTCCAGTAGCTCTCGATGTAGCGTTTGTCGTCGCGCCACAATCCGGGGGTCAGGCCGATGGAGGGGCGCCGGAGCACCAGCTCGCCGATTTCTCCCGGGGCCGTCGGATTGCCGTTCTCGTCGACGATATCGGCTCCCATGCCGGGAATGGGGATGGCGAAGGACCCGACCTTGAGCGGGTGATTGACCGAACAGGCGAGGATGCAGCCGCTGATCTCGGTGCCGCCGGAGACATTCAGCATCGGCACCTTGCCCTTGAGCACGGTGTGGAACAGCCAGTTCCACGCATGCACCGTCCAGGGCTCCGCCGCCGTGAGCACGATCCGCAGGCTCGAAAGATCGCTTTCAGGCGGCTTGTCGGAATGGGCCATCAGGATACGCGCCATCGAAGGCGTGATGCCGACCCATGTCACCTTGTGGCGTTCGATCAGGCGCCAGAACCGGTCCGGCTCCGGATAGTCCGGCACGCCTTCCGCCAGCAGCATGCTGGCGCCGTGGACGCTGGCGATGACGGCCGTCTGCGAGCCGACCATCCAGCCCATGTCTGCCTGGTAGAGGTAGCGGTCCGTCGGACGGAAATCGGAGAGGATGCCGTAGTCGAGCACCATCTTGGTGACGAAGCCGATATGCGTGTAGATCGCGCCCTTCGGGCGGCCCGTGGTGCCGGAGGTCATGTGCAGGACCGCCGGGGCCTCCGCATCCATCATCAGCGTCTCGACCACCGGTTCCGCGGTCTTCATGGCCTCGTCCCAGTCGAGGATCGGGCCATCCGGCAGCGGCCCGCCGGTGCGGTTCAGGACGATCACATGCTCGACGCTGGGTGACTCGGGAAGGGCCCCCAGCGCGGCGGCCGCCAGACGTACCGACGAACCCCGGCGATACATGACGTCGGTCGTCACCACGATCTTGGTGTCCGTCATGTTGAAGCGCTCGGCGATGGCGCCGGGAGCGAAACCGCTGAACAGCGGCATCACGATCGCCCCGAGCTTCACGATGGCGAAATAGGCGACGAAGGTTTCGGGGATAAGCGGCATGAGCAGGCCGACGACGTCGCCGGGCCCGATGCCGCGGCCGTGCAGCACGCCGGCGAACCGGCAGACCTGCGCGTCGAATTCGCGATAGGTCAGCGACCGCGTCGTGCCGTCCTCCGCCTCGCTGACGATGTAGGTCTGGTCGTATGTCGGCGTCCCGCGGTGACGGTCGATGCAGTTGGCGGCCATGTTGGTCGTGCCGCCGACACACCATCGGGTCCACTCGATGCCGCGGCTGTCGTCCATGATCCGGTCGTAGGGGCGCTCGAAGCGCAGGTCGCCGAAGCGGATGACCTGCTCCCAGAACCAGCCGGGATCGGCATCCGCCCGGCGGTAGAGTTCATCGAAGTCCCTGCAGCCGCCGGCCCGGATGAACTCCGTCAGGCGGCTGCCCGCGATCCGTTCGGCATCGGGTACCCAGGCAAATTCTGCCTCGGCGTCGGCGATCCGATCTCCCATTCCTGCCTCCTCATGCCCTGCGAAAGGGTTCTGAAAACATGAAACAGCGTTTCATGGTTCATGACGCAATCGTCCGGGCTCATCCAATGAATTCGCGATTTTTCAAAGTTAGCGCCCATTTCGGGTCGTTGACAAGTATCAATATGATAGATAGCGTTTTGTCTAGCGAACCAAATATAGGCAGTCAGCATGTCCCGGAAACTCCGACTGGGCGTCGATATCGGCGGCACCTTCACCGATCTGGTGCTCGCCGATGTCGTCGGCGTTCTCGCGACCGAGAAGGTCCTCACCAACCCCCACAACCCCATCGTGGCCATCGTCGAAGGCGTTGAGCGCCTGCTCGCACAGGCCGGAAGCGACGCATCCGAAATCGTGGATACGGTTCACGGCACGACGCTCGTCACCAATGCCGTCATCGAGGGGAAGGGCGCCAAGACCGCCCTCGTCACCACCAAGGGGTTCCGCGACGTTCTCGAGATCGGGCGGGAATGGCGCTACGACATCTATGACATCGACCTCGATCCGCCCCCGATCCTGATCGAGCGCGGGAGCCGCTACGAGATCGAGGAGCGCGTGCTCGCCTCCGGGGAGATGAGGGTGCCCGCCGAGGCGCCGGCGATCGAACAGCTGGCCCGCACCCTGCCGGCCGATCTCGAGGCGCTGGCCGTGTGCTTTCTGCACAGCTACGTGAACCCCGCCAATGAGCGAAAGGTCCGCGATCAGCTGCAGGAGCTGCGGCCCGGACTTGCCATCTCGATCTCGTCGGATGTCGCGCCGGAGATCCGCGAGGTCGAGCGCATGTCGACGACCATCGTGAATGCGTATGTGCAGCCGCTCGTGCGTCCCTATCTGTCGCAGCTGCGCGAAGGGCTGTCCGGCGCCGGCGTGGAGGGGAACCTCTACGTCTTCCTGTCGAATGGCGGCGTCGTGACCGCCGAGCAGGCCTCCGACTATCCCGTGCGCATCGTCGAATCCGGCCCGGCCGCCGGCGTTACCGGCGCGGCAATGCTGAGCCGGCACATCGATGAGGAGCATGTCGTGGCGCTCGACATGGGCGGTACGACGGCGAAGATCTGCTTCATCGACCATGGACAGCCGACCATTTCGCGGGATTTCGAGGTCGCTCGCGCCTACCGCTTCAAGCCCGGCAGCGGCATTCCGCTCAAGGTGGCGTCGGTTGAGCTGCTGGAGATCGGGGCCGGCGGCGGCTCCATTGCCGGTCTGAGCGAGATGGGCCTGCTGCGCGTCGGCCCGGCCAGCGCCGGCGCCAGCCCCGGGCCGGTCTCCTACGGGCTGGGCGGCACCGAGCCGACCGTGACGGATGCCGATCTCGTGCTCGGCTATCTCAATCCCGACTACTTTCTCGGCGGGCGCATGAAGCTCGACCTCGATGGCGCGACGTCGGCCATCGGGCGGGTTCTCGGCGCATCCTTCGAAGGAAATGCCGTGCGCGCGGCCTGGGGCATCCACCGCGTCGTGAACGAGAACATGGCCAACGCGCTGCGGGTCCACGCCGCCGAGCGCGGCGTCGATACCGCGCGCTATGCGCTGCTCGCTTCCGGTGGCGCCAGCGGCCTGCATGCCTGCCGGGTCGCCGAGGCGGTCCGGGTCGACCGGGTGATCTGCCCGCGCGGGGCGAGCGTGTTCTCCGCCAACGGCATGCTGATGGCGCCGCTCACCTTCGACTTCGTGCGCACGCGCAAGTTCGCCCTCGATACGATCGATTGGGATCAGTGCCGCCGGCTCTATGACGACATGAAGGCCCAGGCGGTCGAGCTGATGGAGAAGTCGCGCATCAAGGCTGAGAACATCGAGTTCAAGGCCAGCTGCGACATGCGCATCGTCGGACAGGGCTACGAGATCGAGGTGCCGTTCTCACTCTCGGCGATGGGTCCCGACACCGTGGGCACCCTCAGCGAGGGCTATCAGGAGATCTATCTGCGGCTCTACGGCCGCATGACCTCCGGTCTCGGCGTCGAGGTGCTGAACTGGCGTCTCACGGCCTCGGGCCCGCGCCCGGACTCCTCCGTGGCGTTCCGGCGCGCGGCGCAGACGGCAAGCGAGGGCAAGACCCGCCTCGCCTATTTCCCCGAGACCGGCCAGGTCGAGACGCCGGTGCTGGCGCGTCCCCAGCTCGCGCTGGGGACGGTCGTGCCCGGCCCGGCGATCTTCGAGGAGCCCGACACCACGGTGATCGTGCCGCCGAACTGGACCGCCCAGATCGATCAGGACGGCAACCTGATCATCGACAGGAAGCGTGAAGCGAGACAGTCATGACAGTAAACCAGAATATCAGCCTCGACAGCGATCCGGTCCTTCTCGAGATCTTCTGGAACCGGCTGAGTTCGCTCGTCACCGAGCAGGCGGTCAACATCATCCGCACCTCCTTCAGCCCCCTCGTGCGCGAGGCGGGCGACATCGCCACGGCGCTGTTCGACCGCAAGGGACGCATGCTGGCCCATGGCCAGACCGGGACGCCGGGCCATCTCATCCCGATGACGCGCACCGTGCTGGAGTTCCTCGCGGAATTTCCCATCGACACGCTGAAGCCCGGCGATGTGTTCATCACCAACGACCCGTGGAAGACGACGGGGCACTTCTTCGACATCACCGTCGCGAGCCCGATCTTCGACGGCGGCACCCTGATCGGCTTTGCCGCATCGACGGCGCACCATGCCGATATCGGCGGCACCGGCTTCGGCGCCAGCGCCAACGACGTGTTCGAGGAAGGGCTCTTCATCCCCGTCTGCAAGATGTACGACGCGGGGGTGCGCAACGACACGCTGTTCCGCCTCATCCGGGCGAACGTGCGCGAGCCGGACGCGGTCGTCGGCGATCTCGACGCGCAGAACGCGGCGAACGAGGCGGCGGGTCGCGCGATGCGCGAGCTGATCCACGAATACGCCATCCATGACCTCGACGCCGTCGTCGAGGAGATATTCCTGCGCTCGGAGCGGGCGGCGCGGCAGGCGCTGCGCGAGGTGCCGAACGGGAGCTATACCTCGGTGCTCAACCTCGACGGCTATGACGAGCCGATCAAGGTCGTGCTGACCCTGCATATTCGCGACGAGGAGATCGAGGCCGACTTCACCGGCACGTCGCCGCAGATACGCAAAGGCATCAACGTCTGCGAGAACTACACGTTCGGCTACGTCGCCTTCGCCCTGCGCTGCGCCATCGGGCGGGAGATTCCGCACAATTTCGGCAGTCTCTCGACCTTCAAGCTGAACGCGGCGCCGGGGCTCATCGTCAGCTGCACGTTCCCGGCGCCGGTTGCGGCGCGCCATCTGGTCGGCCAGATGATCCCGGGCCTCGTGCTGCAGACGCTGGCGCAGGCCTGGCCGGACAAGGTCATGGCCGACGGGGCCGGCTCGGTCTGGGGCGTCACGCTCAACGGCCAGACCCGCGAAGGCCGCCCTTATGCGGCCGTGGCGTTGATCGCCGGCGGCATCGGCGCCCGCTCGGCGAAGGATGGCCTTTCGACCATGCAGTACCCGACGGGAACACGCTGCGTTCCGGTCGAGGTGCTCGAGCTGGAGGCGCCCTTTGTCTATTACGGCAAGGAACTGCTGACCGACAGCGGCGGTGCCGGCCGCTTCCGCGGGGGCCTCGGGCAGCGGGTGACGCTGGAAGTCGTACCCGAGGGCAGCTCCTGTGTCGTCAATCTCGTCTGCGACAAGACCCGCATCGGTCCGCAGGGATTGTTCGACGGGCTTCCCGGCCAGATCGGCCGCACGCTCGGGCGTGACGGTGTGCCCGTTCACCCCAAGCAGCGCTTCGTGGTCGAGGACAGCCAATATCTCGTTCTGGAGACGCCGGGCGGTGGCGGCTATGGCGATCCACGCCAGCGGGACCGCGCGGCGGTGCGCCGCGATCTCGCGCTCGGCTACATCTCCGAGCAGGCGGCCCGCGAGATCTATGGTCTTGTCGATTGATAGAGCCGGGGCGCGGTGATCTCCGCGCCCCCTTTCTTCGTCCCGGAAGTTCCAGAGAGATCGACCATGTCTTCCAGACCGTCTCCCGGCGACAGCCGTTCCGGCATGCCCATCGACATACTCGGCCATCTGTACACGCCCGAGGCGATGAAGGCGCATTTCCGGGACAATGACGAGGAACAGGGCGTCTTCGACAGCCTGGGACGTTCCGCTAACCTGCAGGGATTTACGCCCGAGCAGTTCATGTCCTACGCCGACCGTGTCGGCGTAGGACGCGTCCACATCGCCTCCTTCGCGTCGTGGAGCTACCGCCAGCAGCACCCCTATCTGACGGTGACGGCCGACGAGGTCCATGAGGTGATCCGCCGGACGCCCGGCTACGCCTATGGCCTGTTCGGCATCAATCCCCACACGGCGCTGAAAGGCGTGCGGGAGCTGGAGCGCGCGGTGCGCGAACTGGGCTTCGTGGGCGCCCATGTCCATCCGCACGGGTTCGACCTCGGCCCCGAGCACGCCTTCTATTTTCCTTTCTACGCGAAATGCGTCGAGCTCGACGTGCCGCTCGTGGTCTCGATGGGCCATACGCTCGATTTCATGCCGATCGAGAACGGCCGGCCGGTGCGCCTCGATCGCGTCGCCCTTTATTTTCCCGACCTCAAGATCGTCTGCACACATACCGGGTGGCCGTGGGTGGAAGAGGCCATCGCCCTTGCCTCCAAGCATCCGAATGTTTTTCTCGGTACGACGGCCTATGCGCCGCGCTACTGGAAGCCGGAGATGGTGCACTTCATCAATTCCTGGGGGCAGGACAAGGTGGTGTGGGGAACGGACTTCCCGTTGCTGACCCATGAGGAGGTGCTGCCCCAGCTGGACGCGCTCGGGCTGCGCGAGGCGCCGCGCCGCAAGCTTCTCTGGGAGAATGCCGAGAAGCTCTTCCGCTATGACCGCGTTCGGGCCTGAGGGAGGAGCATCCGATGTTTCGCGCCATACTCGTCACCAAGGACGACGACACGTACCAGGCCCGGCTCTCGGAGGTGGATGAGAGCGCGTTGCCGGAGGGCGACGTCACGGTGGCCATCGACTATTCCAGCCTCAACTACAAGGATGCGCTCGCCATCACCGGCCGCGGGCCGGTTGTCCGGCGATTCCCCATGGTGCCGGGCATCGATCTGGCCGGTGAGGTGACGCACAGCCTTGCGCCGGGCTTCGCGCCTGGTGACAAGGTGCTGGTCAACGGCTGTGGCCTCGGCGAGGTCCATTGGGGCGGGCTCGCCGAGCGGGCTCGCGTGAAGAGCGAATGGCTGGTTCCCTTGCCGGCCCGTTTCTCGACGCGGCAGGCCATGTCCATCGGCACGGCCGGCTTCACGGCGATGCTGTGCGTGATGGCGCTCGAACGGCACGGGATGAAGCCGGACGGGGGCGAGATTCTCGTCACCGGCGCCTCGGGCGGGGTAGGCAGCTTTGCCATCTCGCTCCTGGCCGCCAGCGGCTACACCGTTGTCGCCTCCACCGGACGGCCGGAGGAGGCGGACTATCTGGAGCGGATCGGCGCCAAGAGGATCATTCCCCGCGCCGAGCTTGCGGCGCCGGGTCGTCCGCTGGGCAAGGAGCTCTGGGCCGGTGTGATCGACAGCGTCGGCGGCACCACGCTTGCCAATGCGTGCGCGCAGACGCGCTATGGCGGTACGGTCGCCGCCTGCGGTCTGGCCGGCAGCATGGATTTGCCGGCCACGGTGGCCCCCTTCATCCTGCGTGGCATCACGCTCGCCGGCGTGGACAGCGTGTATTGCCCGGCGCCGCTGCGGTCGGCGGCGTGGCAGCGGCTCGCGACGGAGCTGCCCCTCGCCGGGATCGACGCGATCGCGACGGAGATCCGTCTCGATGAAGCGATCGCGATGGCCGCCGACCTGCTGGATGGCAAGGTCCGGGGGCGTGTCGCCGTCAGGCTCGCAGGTGGTTAGTCGTCGTTTCGCATGACCTCATGCCCTGGTGGGAACATCGGCGTCGGCCGCCTGGGCCCGTCGGCTCACGCCATCGCGCGGCGATGCGGTGAACAAGGCAAGACCCCTTGGCCTCCCGTTCGGGATCGGCAGGGCTTCAGCGGCCGCCGATTCAGCGCAAAGCGAACACGGCTTTCCGTACCCTCCGTGCGGGCGGGGACGTCCCGATGGCTGACCGCTCGGAGCGGCGGCGGCCCTGCGATCACGGGATGGCGCGCGCATCATCCGCAGCCGGAAGGTGAAGCCCTTCGTTTCGTGAGGGGAAACGGCGGTTATCCACAGGCGGGGAGTTGGTGAGCACAGCCGCCTTGCTGGTCACCACGCCGGAAACAACAAAGCCGCCCTTCGGCGGCTTGCGTCAAATCTATCGATAAGCTTGAAATTTTTGGAGCGGGCGATGGGATTCGAACCCACGACCCCAACCTTGGCAAGGTTGTGCTCTACCCCTGAGCTACACCCGCTCGCTCCGTCGTCCGGTCCGGCATTGGCTGCCGCCCCGAACGGGCCGTCTCTATGCCCCAGCCGCGCGGCGAATGCAACGGGCTTTCGTACGATTTCTCACAGCCGGATGACATTGGCCGTCCCCACGTCGGCGAAGGGGTCGCCTCTCCCTCACAAGGCCCGCAGGGTGAAGGCCTCGGCGAGGCGCGCGCCGTCGCCCAGGCGTTCCAGCCGGCAGCGATGGGCAAGCCTTCCCCCGTCGCGCCGCTCCGCCAGCCAGCGCACCCGCAACCGTTCGCCGGGGTCGATATTGGCGTGGAAGAACACGTCGCGCCGCAGCGTGGTGGGGCGGGCGGCCCGGCGGTGGTCGAAATGCCATTCGGCCCGGTCGACGAAGGCGACGAAGCTGGAGAAATAGAGAAAGCCGGCGCCGTTGAAGTCCTGCGCCGGGCAAGGGTCGATCTCGAAGGACCGATCGATGTCGAAGGCCCCGCCCGTCGCGGGTTCGGCGAGGTCGAAGCCGAGATGCTCCCGGCGGCGGCCCGCGCGCATTTCCGCCGCCAGCCCGGCAAGGCTGTCCGCCATCGGCGCGGCGGCCGGGGGGAAGCCGTCCAGCGCCACGCGGGCAACGGTATGATTGCCGCCGCCGTTCGCCCGGCGCACGAAGGCCGAGACGAGCTCGACCTCGCCCACCGGCTGCCCGGCGCGGCTCAGCGTGTGACGGCTGGCGCACTGGGTGCGCGAGACCCGCGCGATCCCGGAGCGGATGGTGAGAAGGTCGTTCTCGCCGAGCGCCGCGAAGTCGGCCCCGGTCACCGACAGCGCCGAGAAGGCGGCGTAGACCGGCGCGCCGTCGCCGTCCCGGAAGTCCGGCACGGCGCGTCCCGCCATGCGCGCCAGCAGCATCCAGTGGCGGTGGCCGAGATCCTTCATGAGCCAGCTCTCCGACAGGCCGCCCAGCGCCAGATGCGGCATGCCGAGCCGCACCGTCTCGACGGTGGCGATCCCTGCCGCCGCGTCGGCGCCGGGCAGCGTGTCGGGCAGCGTGTCGGGGGAGACGGCCACGTTCATGCCGCGCTTTCCTTCAGCGTGCGGGCGGCGATGTGGGCGACGATGTGCTCGGCGTCGCGCCCCACGCTGCCGAAGCGGCCGGAGCCCCAGGTGTGCAGCCAGGGCAGGCCGATGAAATAGATGCCCTCGCGCGCCGTCACCCCGCGCCGGTGCTGGGGATGGCCGGCGCCGTTGAAGACGGGCGCGTCGAGCCAGCGGAAATCCGGGCGGAAGCCGATGCACCAGACGATGGCGGCGATGCCGGACGAGGCGAGGTCCAGCGTCTCCCGCTCGTCCGCCGGCTGCCAGACCGGTTCGTAGACCGAGGGCGGCGGCGCAACGACGTTATGGGTGGCGATGTGGGTGTCGATGGCGGCGTTGATGCCGTTATAGGTGCGGTCGGCGTCGTCCAGCGCCGCGCGCAGATTGGTGTCGAACACCAGCCGCCCGCCGTCATAGTCGCGCAGCGCGCCGTAGAGCTCCATGCCCTCGGCGGCGAACTTCCTCAGGTCGATGTCGCGCCCGCCATCGCGGCCGGTCACATAGTGGTTGGTGTTGTCGCGCACGCCCTCGCGCAGGGGGTGCTCCTCCACCGGCATGTCGTAATAGCCCATGTCGGCGAGCCAGGCGACGACGTCGCGGCCGCGGTAGAAGCGGGCGCAGCGCGGGGCGTTGCCCACCGCCAGGAACACCTTGCGCCCGGCGAGGTGCAGGTCCTCGGCGATCTGCGCGCCGGACTGGCCGGAGCCCACCACCAGCACCGCGCCCGCGGGAAGCTGCCCGGCGTTGCGGTACTCGGCGGAATGGATCTGCGCGACGGCGCCCGGCAGGCGCTCGGCCATGCGCGGCACGATCGGCTCGTGATAGCCGCCGGAGGCGACCACCACATTGTCGGCGCTCACCTCGCCCGAGGTGGTCGAGACATGGAAGCCGCCCCCGGCGCGCGGGCTCACCCGGCGGACGGTGACGCCCTCGCGGATCGGCGGATCGACCCTGGCGCGGAAGCCGGCGAGATAGGCGAGGATCTCGTCCTTCTTCATGAAGCCGTCGGGGTCGTCGCCCTGATAGGGATGGCCCGGCAGGTCGCACTGCCAGTTCGGTGTCACCAGGCAGAAAGTGTCCCAGCGCTGGGTCGACCACGCATGCATCGCCCGGTGCTTCTCCAGCACCAGATGGTCGATGCCCTGCGCGCGCAGGTGATGGCTCGTCGACAGGCCGGCCTGCCCGCCGCCGACGATGACCACCGGGTAGTGCTCGATGCGGTTCTCGTTCATCACAGGAATCTCCAGGGCGTCACGCGTCGAAGGCCTCGACGGTGACGCGGGGATTGGGAAAGGCTGAGAAGGCCCGGGCGCCCGCCTCGATGCGGGCGAGCTGGCCCAGGGCGCGCGAGCAGGGGAAGCCGTAGCGCGCCTCGACGCGCTGGCTGGCGATGGTCAGCGCCTCGCGGCTCTTCTCCAGGAAGTCCGCGAGCGGATAGCTCGTACCGGGGGCGAAATAATCCCGGATGACCAGCGAGGGCGAATAGCAGCTCTCGGCCGTGCCGTCGGGCCAGCGGATGGTGAAGCGCATCTCAGGCATGGGAGGTCTCACGCATGGGCGGGCTCCGCGAGGCTTTCATAGGTGGGCAGGTGCGCCCGGGCGGTCGTCGCCCAGTCGTGGCGGGCGGCGGCGGCGGGGCCGAGGGCGGCGAGGCGCCGGCGCGTCTCGGGCTTCAGCGCCAGCATCAGCGCGTTGGCGATGGAGCCGGCGCTGAGCGGGTCGCACCAGACCGCCTCCTCCTCGCCGATATGCTCGGTGAAGGGCGCGATGGCCGACACCACCGCCGGCACGCCGCAGGCCATCGCCTCCAGCGCCACCAGGCCGAAGCCCTCCTTCACCGAGGCGAAGGCCAGCACGTCGGCCAGCCGGTAGAGGGCGGGCATGTCGTCCTGCGCCAGCGGGCCGGTGCGGATCACCGCGTCGGCGGGCAGGCCGGAAGTGGCGAGCGCCGCCTCGAAATCCGCGCGATAGGCGTGGTGGTCGAGCACCGAGGCGCCGCCGGCGATGACGAGCTGGGCGCGCGGGTGCATCGCCCGGAGCTGGACGAAGGCGTCGAGCAGGCGCCGCGTGTTCTTGCGCTCCTCCACCCCGCCGACGGCGAGCACGATGGGCCCGGCGCCGAGGCCGAGCCGGGCGGCGAGCGGCGGCTCGCGCCCGTCGGTCAGGGACGAGAAGCGCCGGGTGTCGACGCCGTTGCCGACGAGGACCGCCGGAAGCCCGAACATCTCCGCCAGCAGCCCCTGCCAGAGATGGCTGACGACGAAATGCCGGTCGGCGCTCACGATGGCGCGGCGCTGCAGGTCGGCCAGCGCGGGGTCGCGGAAGGCGTCGACATGGTGGACGGTGCGCGCGAAGCCTGGGATGAAGCCGCGCTGCTTCAGCGTCGCCAGCGCGTTGCCGGAAATGCCGTCCTGCGCGTGGAAGACGTCGAAGCCCCGGTTCGCCGGGTCCTCGAAATGGCTGACATAATCGCCGGCGCGGATGCGCACCATCTCGGCGACATCGGCGCCCACCGTCGAGGCCGCCACGCTCACCGTCCGGCACAGGCTCGGGCGGAAGAAGCCGGCGCCTTTCGGGTCGGGCGCGTGCACCACGGCCTCGTGGCCGAGCCGGGTGAGCGCGTCGCCCAGTTCCAGCGCGTGCACCACGCCGCCGCGCGGATTGGTGGAATGGGCGAGGAGGGCGATGCGCAGCGAACGGCTCATGCGGCGTCCTCCGCCGTGGCGGTGACAGGCCCGCAGCCGAGCAGGGCGCGCTGCGCGAAGTCCCAGATGGGTTCCCGCGCGGCGCCGTTCGTCACGGTGACGCGCCGGTCCGCCGTCACCGCGCCGATGGCGGATGCGGCGATGCCGCGCCCTTCGAACAGCGACAGGATGGCCGGCACATCATTCGCGGCGGCGGAGAGCAGGTAGCCATAGCTCGGGAAGCTCATCAGCCAGCGCGCGGGATCGACGCCCTCCGGCGCCGGCACGCGCGAAAGATCGATCTCGATGCCGACGCCGGAGCATTCGGCCAGCATGGCGGCCGTGCCGACGAGGCCGCCCTGACTGATGTCCTTGGCGGCGCGCGAAAGCCCGGCCTCGGCGATGAGCGGCAGCAATTCGAGGTCGCCGCGCAGCCGCGCGGCCGGGGCTTCCAGCGCCGCCTCCCAGTTGGAGAAGGGCTCGCGGTAGCGCCCGCGCAGGTCGATGGTGGCGATCAGCGTCTCGCCGGGCCGGGCGTCGAAGCTCGTCAGCAGCCTCGATGCCCGCCCGAGCACGGCGACGGAAAGCTGGCCCCGGTCGGTGTCGAGGTTGGTGTGGCCGCCGACGATCGGCACGCCGAAGCGCTCGGACGCCGCGCGCAGCCCGTCCAGCACCGGCGCGGCCTCCGCCTCGCCGGCCGCCCAGACCGCGTCGACCACGGCGACCGGCCGTCCGCCCATGGCGGCGATGTCGGAGAGGTTGACCATCACCCCGCACCAGCCGGCGAACCACGGGTCGCCGGCCACGAAGCCGTTCATGAAGCCCTCGATGGCGAGCAGCAGGAAGCCGTCGCCGTCGGGGATCGCCGCGCAGTCGTCGCCGACCGCCACCGCGTCCGCCCCGCTCAATCCGAGCCGCGCGGCGGCGATCCCGATATCGGCCTTGGCCGCCATGCCCCTGGAAGCGCGCAGCGCCGCCGCGACGGCTTCGAAAGCGATGGGGGTGAGGGCGAGCGTGCTCATCTCATGCCGCCTTCCGGGGCAAACTATTGCGCGCGAGGGCGTGGAAGCCGGTCTCGGCGTCGAGGATCGGCGGGTAATGCGCGAGGTCCGCCTGCATCAGGTAATGCGGGCGGCCGTGCAGCTCCTTCTCCTCGACGATCCCCCAGTGCAGGCGGCGGAACAGCAGCCCGTTCTGCGCCTGCACATGGGCGAGGAAGCGGGTACAACCGCGCGCATGGGCGGAGGAGACGGCGAGCCTGATCAGCGCCGCGCCGAGCGCGCCCACTTTCCGATAATCCGCCGCCACGGCGAGGCGCGATCCCCACCAGACGCCCGGCTCGGCCTCGTGGATGCGCACCGTGCCGACCACGTCGTCCGCCACCAGCCCGAGCATGGAGACGGCGACGATGGGGATGGCGGCCTCGTCGATGGCGTCGCGGTCGTCGCCGTCGAACAGGCCCTGCTCCTCGCAGAACACCTGCCGGCGCAGATGCGCGGCGCAGCGCCGCTCCCACGTCGCGGTGGCGAACTTCACCTGAAAGTCGCTGGGAAGAAAGGGGCGGAAGGGCTCGAAGATCATGAACAGGCCCTTCGCTCATAGGTGGAGAGCGCCGAGCAGGCGCCGCATTTGGCGCAGCCGGCCTTCACCTCGATCGCCTTCAGCCCGGTCGCCAGCAGCATGCCGGACAGCGGGCCGAGGATGGAATTCATGAAGGCGGGCGAGGGCGTCTTGTGGCTTTCCAGCGGCGTGCCGGAGATCGGCACGAAGGGCACGACGAAGGGATAGACGCCGATGCGGGTCAGCCGGTCGCAGACGGAAAGGATGTCCTCGCGGCTGTCGCCGAGCCCCGCGAGGATATAGGTCGAGACTTGTCCGCGCCCGAACACCGGCACGGCGGCCTCGAAGGCTTCGAAATAGCGCTCCACCGAGACCTGCGCCTTGCCGGGCATGATGCGGGCGCGCACCTCCTCGGTCACGGCCTCCAGATGCATGCCGAGCGCATCGGCGCCTGCCGCGTGCATGCGATCGAACCAAGCGTCATCGTCCGGCGGCTCGCACTGCACCTGAATGGGCAGGTCCACCGCCGCCTTCACCGCTTGCGCGCTCTCGGTGAGGATCGCCGCGCCGCGGTCCTTGCCGGGCGGCGTGCCGGTGGTCATCACCATGTGCTTCACGCCGTCCAGCTCCACGGCGGCCTTGGCGACTTCCGCAAGCTGCGCCGGGGTCTTGCGCTCGATGGTGCGCCCCGCCGCCAGCGACTGGCCGATGGCGCAGAACTGGCAGGTCTTGGTGCGGCTCTGGTAGCGGATGCAGGTCTGCAGCACCGTGGTCGCCAGCACGTCGCGCCCGTGCAGCACGGCGATCTTGGAATAGGGAATGCCGTCCGCCGTCGACAGCCCGTAGAATTTCGGCTGCAGCGGGAAGGAGACCTCGCCGATCACCAGCCCGTCGCGGCTGATGCGGCTTCGCCCGTAGGCGTCGGGCTTCTCGACGAGGTACGGGCTGTCGAAGGCCGGGGCGGTGTGCACCGGCACCATCACCGTCATGCCGTCGAGGGTCAGCGCCTTGTGATCGGAAGGACCGGCGCCGCCGCGCCGGCTCTCCGCTCCGGCCTTGGGATCAACGAGCCGCACCCCGTAGGACTGCAACTCGTTGATCAGGTGCTCCGTCGGCATCGGCGCGAGATCGGTCGCCGGGTCCATCGGTTTCATCGGAAGCACTCCCTGTCTGGACGGGGAAAGCGCCGGCGTGCACGGGCACGGCGGGCCGGTTGTCGAGGTTGAGGCTGAGCAGCTCCGGCCGGGCGTAATGGCCGACCGAATCCATCATCCGCTTGCGCTTGGTGATGAGGCCCATGTCGAGATCGGCGATCAGGATGCCCTCGCCCGAGGTGAGCGGCGGCACCACATGGCTGCCCTCGGGCGAGACGATCGCCGTCATGCAGCCGCCGGTCAGCGCGCGGCGCAGCTTCTCGTCCGGTGCGATGCGGGCGATCTGCTCGTCGGTCAGCCAGCCGGTGGCATTGACCACGAAGCAGCCCGATTCCAGCGCGTGGTGGCGGATCGTCACCTCGATCTGCTCGGCGAAGATCGGCCCCACCAGCGAGCCGGGGAACTGCGCGACGTGGATCTCCTCGTGCTGCGCCATCAGCGCGTAGCGGGCGAGCGGGTTGTAATGCTCCCAGCAGGCGAGCGCGCCGACCTTGCCGACCGCCGTGTCGACCGCCTTCAGCCCGGCGCCGTCGCCCTGGCCCCAGATCATCCGCTCATGGAAGGTCGGGGTGATCTTGCGGCGCTTGAGCTTGAGGCTGCCATCGGCGTCGAAGATGAGCTGGGTGTTGTAGAGCGAGCCGTGGTCGCGCTCGTTCACCCCGAGCACGACAACCACGCCGAGCCGGCGGGCGGCGGCGCCGACGGCCTCCGTCACCGGCCCGGGGACGATGACCGCGTTGTCGTAGAGCCGCAGATGTTCCGCCCCGGTCAGCACCGGCGGGAGCACGAAGGAGAAATAGGGGTACCAGGGCACGAAGGTCTCGGGGAACACCACGAGCTGCGCGCCTTTCCCCGCCGCCTCGTCCAGCGCGGCGAGCACGCGGGTGAGCGTGCCCTCCAGGCTGTCGAGGTCGGGCGCGATCTGCACCGCGCCCACCCTCACGATACGCTTCTCGGCCATTCCGGCCTCCCTGAGCGGTTCGGCGCCTACAGCGTCGGGGTCACAGCGTCCACGTGTGGAGCATGAAGGCGTTGTCGCGGCGGTGGACGAGCACGATGTCGAGCACGTCGAGCGGCGAGATCGGGATGACGCCGGGGATCAGCGCGCCCTCGCCATGGCCGTAGAGCGCCTGCAGGGCGAAGCGGCAGGCATAGACCTTGCCGCCGTCATTGATGATCTTCTCGATGCGGCCGTTGAAGTTGAGATGGCCGGGGAAGGCCTCGTCGCCGAGCTTGGGGAAGCCGCGCTGCACGCCGAGCGTGACGCCGGGACCGTAGAGCAGCACCGAGGTCTCGAAGCCCTTCTGGATCAGCCGCGAGGCCTGCAGGAGGTTCACGAGGCCGATCGAGCCCTCGAAGGCGACGGTGTGGAAGGTGACCAGCGCCTTCTCGCCGGGGGCGGCCTTCACGTCCTCGAACTTCTTGTCCTCGTAGTCGACGAGCACGTCGCCCTTCTGGTGGGCCGGCACGGTGATGGTGGCCATGTCGCTCTCCTTGACTGGCAGGGGCCGGCGGTGCTGCCGGCTTGCGCCAGAGGGAATTGCAATCAATGTGCCAATTGACAGAATGCAAAAAGAATCATCAAAACATTCAATTTACATTCAATAATACATTCAA
This sequence comes from Starkeya nomas, assembly GCF_902703545.1. NCBI lineage: Bacteria > Pseudomonadati > Pseudomonadota > Alphaproteobacteria > Hyphomicrobiales > Xanthobacteraceae > Starkeya > Starkeya nomas. The sequence goes on along the minus strand of NZ_CACSAS010000001.1, from coordinate 3,784,120 downwards.
TTAGATCTCCCGGCTTCGGGGCGAGCTGATCAAAACCCATGCGGGAGCTTAAGGAAAAGGCGGGAAAATGCCCGCTTCATGCGCATGCGACGAAAGGCGGTGCGTAACACCCCTTACGCAGCAAGTTGTGGACCAGAGGTGACAGGCCACCTCTGCAACATTATACAGTCAATTATGCTATGACGGATTCGGCGCCGCCCCCGGCGCCCGACAACCACGCGTGACGACCATGGCCGACTGGGTTCCCGATCTCTCCCGTTCCGACAAGCCGCGCTACCTCGCCATCGCCGACCTGATCGCCGAGGACATCCGCGCCGGCCGCCTCGCCGTCGGCGACCGCCTGCCCCCGCAGCGCAAGCTCGCCGGCCGGCTGGACATCGACTTCACCACCGTGGCGCGCGGCTATGTGGAGGCGCAGAAGCGCGGCCTGGTGGAATCGCGCGTCGGGCAGGGCACCTTCGTCACCGGCGCGCCGCGCCCCAGGCCGCGCGCCGCCGCCCCGGCGCGCCCCGGCACGGTCGACCTGTCGATGAACCTGCCGCCGGAGCCGGACGATCCCGCGCTCATCGAGCGCATGCAGGACGGCCTCGCCGAGGTCGCCCGCGATCTCGTCAACCTGCTGCGCTATCAGGGCTTCGGCGGCACCCCGGCCGACAAGGACGCCGCCTCCGCCTGGCTCGGGCGGCGCGCGCTGGTGCCGGCGCAGGAGCGCGTCTTCGTCACGCCGGGCGCCCATCCCGCGCTGCTCGGCATTCTCGGCCTGCTGGCGAAGCCCGGCGACACCATCCTGTGCGAGGCCATCACCTATCCCGGCGCGCGCGCCATCGTCGCCCAGCTCGGGCTCCGGCTGGTCGGCCTGCCGATGGACCGCGACGGCATCGATCCCGACGCCTTCGGGGCGGCCTGCGCCGAGCACGCGCCCAAGGCGCTCTACATCAACCCGACGCTGCAGAATCCGACCACGCTGACCATCCCCGAGGCGCGGCGCACCGCCATCGCCCAGGTCGCCCGGCGCTTCGGCGTGCCCATCGTCGAGGACGACGCCTATGGCTTCATCCCCGCCCATGGCCCGGCGCCGCTCGCCGCCATCGCGCCGGACCTCACCTGGCACATCGCCGGGCTGGCCAAATGCATCGGCGCCGGGCTGCGCGCCGCCTATGTCGTGGTGCCGGATGCGCGCTCGGGCTATCCCTTCGCCAGCGCCCTGCGTACCGCCAACGTGATGGCCTCGCCGCTCACCACGGCGCTCGCCACCCGCTGGATCGAGGACGGCACCGCCGACACGCTGCTGCGCTTCATCCGCGCGGAGGCGCAGGCGCGTCAGGCGCTCGCCGCCGATATCCTGCCACCCGGCAGCTTCCGCGCCGATCCACTCGCCTTCAATCTCTGGATCGAGCTGCCGGAGCCGTGGACGCGCTCGGCCTTCGTCGGCCACATGCGCACCACCGGCATCGGCGTCGTCGCCAGCGACGTCTTCGCGGCCGGCGGCACGCCGACCGAGGCGGTGCGCGTCTGCCTCGGCGGGCCGGCGACCCGGTCGCAGATCCGCTCGGCGCTGGATTTCATGGCCCACGCCCTCACCCAGTCGCCCGAGGCGGTGTCGTCCGTGGTGTGAGCGTTCCGCCTCCGAACACCGTCATGGCCGGGCTCGGCCCGATCCTCCACGCCTTGTCCGCTGGGCACAAAAGCCATCCGGCGATCCCTCGTTGGGGGAGAGGCCGGCCGCCGGCCGGCCCTGAGCCACGTGCTCGGCTCAGCCCAGCTTCCCCGCCGCCTCCAGCAGCCGGTCGACATCCTCCGCCGTGGTGGCGAAGGAGGTGACGAGGCGCACCACGCCCGCGCCCCAGCGGTCGGTGTAGAAGCGGAAGCCCTGCGCCAGCAGGCCGTCGATCATCTTCTGCGGCAGGCGCACGAACAGCATGTTCGCCTCGGCCGGCGCCTGCAGCGCGACGCCCGGCAGGGCGGCGAGGCCCGCGCCGAGGCGCGCCGCCATCGCATTGGCCTGCCGGGCATTGGCGAGCCAGAGGTCGCCGTCGAGATAGGCGTCCATCTGGGCGGCGAGGAAGCGCATCTTGGAGGTCAGGTGCCCGCCGCGCTTGCGGCGGAAGGCGAGCTCGTCCGCCTTCGCGCGGTCGAACAGCACGATGGCTTCCACGCCCATGGCGCCGTTCTTGGTGGCGCCGAAGGACAGCGCGTCCACGCCGGCCTTCCAGGTCAGCTCCGCCGGCGAGACGCCGAGCGCCGCCACCGCATTGGCGAAGCGCGAGCCGTCCATGTGCAGCTTCAGCCCCGCCGCGCGGCAGACCGCGCCGATGGCACGCAGCTGCTCCACGCCGTAGAGCGTGCCGAGTTCGCTCGCCTGGGTGACGGAGACGGCGGCCGGCTGCACGCAATGCACGTCGCCCCGGTTGCGCCCGGCCGCCTCGGCCAGCGCGTCCGGGTCGATCTTCGCCGCCTCGCCCGCCACATGGACGAGCTTGGCCCCGCCGGTGAAGAATTCCGGCGCTCCGCACTCGTCGTTCTCGATATGGCTCTCGGCATGGCAGAGCACCGCGCCCCAGGGCGGGGTGAGCGCGCCGAGCGCCAGCGCGTTGGCCGCCGTGCCGGTGGACACGAGGAACACCGCGACCTCGCGCTCGAACAGGGCGGAAAGCCGTGCCTCGACGCGGGCCGAGAGGTCGTCCGTGCCGTAGGAGGGCATCGAATCGTCATTGGCGGCGGCCAGCGCGGCGAGGATGGCGGGCGAGACGCCGGCAACGTTGTCGCTGCCGAAGCCCGGCGAACGGGGAGCCGGTGAACGGGGAAGGGGAGCGTCGGTCACGGGAAATCCTGTCGGAGTGGGCGCGGCATGAAAGGCGGCATGGAGGACGGCACGGAGGATGGCATGGAAGGGCCGGGGTTCTGTGCCCTGCTTTACGGCGAAACGGCCCCACATCCCACCGCAATCGCGAGAGGCACGGGGCACATTCCGGGAAGCCGGCTGCGCAGCTTGCCGTATGGCCGGCGCGCGGAGCGGTGCGGTAGAGTGCGGGCGATGAGTGCGCGTCCCCCAGATCACGTTGCCACAGACCATGTTGCCGCCGGTCATGTCGTCGCCGATCAGGAGCCGGTGTTCCGCCTGCTCGCCGATCCCGCCACCTATGGGCTGCGCGAGGGCATCCGGCGCATCGACACGCATGGCGCGGCGGTCTTCCTCGCCGGCGCCGACGTCTACAAGGTCAAGCGGGCGGTGCGCTTCTCCTTCATGGATTTCTCGACGCTGGAGAAGCGCCGCCGGGCCTGCGCCCGCGAGGTCGAGCTGAACGGCGCCACCGCCCCCGGCCTCTATCTCGGCATCGTCCCCATCGTGCGCCGGTCCGGCGCGCTGCATCTGACCGATGCGGACCGGGCCGATGCTGATCCGGCGGACGGCGAGGTGGTGGAATGGGCGGTGCACATGCGCCGCTTCGACGAGGAGGAGACGCTCGACCGCGTCGCCGGGCGCGAGGGGCTCTCCGCCCCGCTGCTCGCCGCGCTGGCGCTGGCGGTGGAGGAGGCGCACCGGCGCGCGCCCCGCGCCGAGGGCGCGTCGGGCGAGGCCCTGCGCGCGGTGGCGCGCGGCATCGTCGAGGGGCTGTCCGAGGCGCCCGATATCCTGCCGCCGGCGCGGGTGGCGGCGCTCGACGCCGCCTTCGCCGAGGCGTTCGACCGGCTGGGGCCGCTGCTGGCGCGCCGGGCGGCGGGCGGCGAGGTGCGCCGCTGCCATGGCGACCTGCATCTGCGCAACATCGTGCGGATCGACGGCCGCCCGGTGCTGTTCGACGCGCTGGAATTCGACGAGGCGCTCGCCACCACCGACCGGCTCTACGACCTCGCCTTCCTGCTGATGGACATCGGCGTTCGCGGCCTCGCCTTCGAGGCCAACTACCTGATGAACCGCTACCTCGTCGCCTGCGGGGACGAGGCGCCGCTCGACGGCCTCGCGGCGCTGCCGCTGTTCATCGCCCTCAGGGCGGCGATCCGCGCGCAGGTGATGGCCGCCGCGCTCGCCCATCGCAGCGGGCCGGCGCGCGCGGCGGCGGCGCGGGAGGCGCAGGATTATCTCGCCTTCGCCGAGGAGGCTTTGCGGCCGCGCCCGGTGCGGCTCGTCGCCATTGGCGGGCTGTCCGGCTCGGGCAAGAGCACGCTCGCCGCCCGGCTGGCGCCGCATGTCGGGCCGGTACCGGGGGCGGTGCATCTGCGCTCGGATGTCGAGCGCAAGCGCCTCCACGGCACGCCGGAGCTGGAGCGCCTGCCCTCCGACGCCTATTCGATGGAGGCGACAGACCGCGTCTACGCGACGCTGCGCGCGCGGGCCGAGGCGATCCTCGCCGCCGGGCACGGCGTCGTCGTCGATGCCGTCCACCAGCGTCCCGACGAGCGCGAGGCCATCGCCGAGGTCGCCTATGAATGCGGGGTGGATTTCCTCGGCCTGTGGCTGGAAGCCCCGGTACCGGCGCTGGCGCAGCGCGTCGACGCCCGGCGGGGCGACGCCTCCGACGCCACGGCGGACGTCGTGCACTGGCAGGCGGGACGGGACGTCGGCCCGCTCGACTGGGTGCGCCTCGACACTTCCGGCGCGCGCGAGGAGGCGCTCGCCCGCGCCGCCGCCCTGCTGGAGGGCGATTTTCCGGAGGGCGGCCTGCCGGGGGGCAACCTGCCGGAGGGCAACCTGCCGGAGGGTTAGCGCTCCGCCGCCCGGTCGCGGGCGTCCTTCACCACGTCCTTGAAGCCCTGATAGTCCAGCGCCGCCGCCACCTTGTAGGGGCCGACCAGATAGACCGGCGTGCCGGGCAGCCCGAGCGCCTCGGCCTGCTCGTTGTTGCGCGCCAGCAGCGCGCCGATCGCCTTGGCGTGGGTCTTCAGATCGCTGGCGAGCCGCGCCCGGTCGATCCCCGCCTCCGCCAGCGCCGCGCTCATGCGCTCGGTCGAGGCGCGGCCGGGGATCTTCATCAGCGTCGCGTGGGCGGCGTCGTACTTGCCCTGGTACTTGGCGGCGAGGGCGAGCTGCGCCGCCACCACCGAGGATTTCGCCAGGATCGGCCAGTCCTTGTAGACGAGCCGGATATTGCCGTCCTCCGCCACCAGCTTCTCCAGCGCCGGCGAGGCCTTGCGGCAATAGCCGCAATTATAGTCGAAGAAGGCGACGATGGTGACGTCGCCCTTCGGGTTGCCGGCGACCGGCGCCTCGGGGTCGAACAGCAGCGCGTCGACGTCGAGCGGCTTCGAGGCCGGGGCGGGGGCGGGCGCCGCGTCGGGCGTCGCCGCGCGCAGCGGGGCGGCGAGCGGGCCGGGCGCCAGCAGGGTCAGGGCGAGCGCCGCGCCGGCGGCGAAACGAAGCAGCGCGCGGCGCCTCATCGCGAATTCCTTTCAAGGCCGGAGGGGCGGCGCGGTGTTCCCACGCCGCGCGGAGGGGCGACGATTCAGCCCTCGTTCCTCACGCGCAGCCCGTCGAGCACGATGCGCTGCACGTTGCGGCTAGCCTCCTCGACAAAGCGGTCGTCGTCCAGCCCCGTCTTGAGCAGCGCGTCGATCTGCGAGGCGAAATCGGCGTAGTGTTGCGTCGTCGCCCAGAGCGCGAAGATCAGGTGGTGCGGGTCCACCGGCGCCAGCTTGCCGGCCGCCACCCAGGCCTCGATCACCGGCACCTTGGAATCGACCAGCGCCTTGAGCGAGGTCTCCAGCTCGCCGCGCAGCAGCGGCGCGCCCTGCACCATCTCCAGGCAGAACAGCCGCGAGGCTTCCGGGTGGGCGCGCGAGAACAGCATCTTGCGGCGGATGAACTCGCGGATGCCCTCGATCGGGTCGCTGTCGAGCTGGAACTCGCGCAGCGGCTCCAGCCACAGGTCGAGCAGCCGGCTCAGCACGCCGACATAGACGTCTTCCTTGGAGGCGAAATAGTAGAAGAGGTTGGTCTTGGAGACGCCGGCGGTGCGGGCGATCTCCTCCACCGTGGTGCCGTGCAGGCCGTAGCGCGAGAACAGCGCCAGCGCCGCGTCGAGGATGGCGGCGTGCTTGGCCTCGATGCGCTTGAGCCGGTTGGCGGTCTTCGGCCGGCCCTGGCGCGCGCCGGCGGCGGATTTGCCGACAGAAGGCGTGCCGACAACGGATTTGCCGCCCCTCGGCTTCGCCCTGGCGGCCGCACCCGTGGCGGGCTTCCCCATCGATTGCGCGCGCGTCAACGGATGCTCCCGGTCAACTCCCCAGTCCCTGACATGGCATGGAAATGAAAGGCGCCGCAATATGCGGGCCCGCATGCCGCCGATTCGATCCTTCCCCACGTTCCCGCCGGCACCGAAAGGCCCGCCTATGCCCGCCCGCTACGACCGGATCGCCCGCCTCCTGCACTGGCTCGTGGCCGCTCTGGTGCTGCTCCAGTTCGCCACCGGCTGGGGCTGGGGCTTCTTCGAGCGGGGCACGGATCCGCGCTTCTATCTGTTCCGCACCCATCTGGTGGCGGGCTATGCGGTGCTGGCGCTGGCGGTGCTGCGCATCGGCTGGCGGCTCACCCATGCGGCGCCGCCGCTGCCGGCGGGCATGGACCGGCTCACGCAGGTCGCCGCCCATGCCACCCATGGCGTTCTCTATCTCGCCATCCTCGTGCAGCCGGTCCTCGGCGCCGTGACCACCACCGCGCTGGGCAAGAGCCTCGGCACCGGCCGCATCCATGTCGGGCTCGCCTATGTGATCGCCGGCATCGTCGCGCTGCATGTGGCGGCGGCGCTCTGGCACCAGTTCGTGCGCCGGGACGGGCTGCTGCTGCGCATGCTGCCGGCCCGCCGGTGAGGGGCGGGAGGCCCATGTCCGCGCTGAAGTCCGTCCCGAAGCCTGGCACCGCCCCGTCGCGTCCGCTGGCCGCCGTGCTGCTCCTGCTCTGCCTCGCCCCGCTTCCGGTTCAGGCGCAGTCCTCCCCATCCGCCGCCCGCATCGAGATCGCGGCGACCCCCATCGAGCGGCTCGAGGCCGGCGGCGGCACGCGCTTCGGCGCGCTGGAGTTCCGCGGCGGGCTGGTCCTGTCCTCGGCGGCGGCCGATTTCGGCGGGCTCTCCGGCCTCGTCGTCGATCCCGACGGGGCGGGCTTCGTCGCCGTCACCGATCGCGGCTTCTGGCTGTCCGGCCGCATCCGCTCCGAGGGCGACCGTCCCACCGGCATCGCCGATGCCCGGCTGGCGCGCCTGCGCGCGGCGGGCGGCGGCACGCTCGCCGGCCGGCGGCGCGGCGACGCGGAATCCCTCGCCCGCACCAAGGCCGGCTATCTCGTCGGCATCGAGCGCCGGCAGGAGCTGTGGCTGTTTCCCGGCGACGATCCGCTGACATCCGCCGGCCGCCGGCTGCTGGCCGATCCCGCGCTGGCGACGCTCGGCGGCAATCAGGGGCCGGAAGCGCTGCTCGCCCCGCCGGACGGCACGCCGTCGGCGATCGTCGTCATCGGCGAGGAGAGCCCGGACGATGCGGGCATCCTGCCGGGCTTCCTGTTCGCGCCGCTGGGCAAGCCGGTGCCCACCGGGCGCTTTTCCATCCGCCGCAGCGACGATTTCGCGGCGACCGACGCGGCGCTGGCCGATGACGGCACGGTCTATCTGCTGGAGCGGCGCTTCGATTTCCTGCGCGGCGTCGCCATGCGCATCCGCCGCTTCCCTCTGAGCGAGATCAAGCCGGGCGCGCGCGTCGAGGGCGAGGTGGTGATCACCGCCAACCGGCTGGCGGCGATCGACAACATGGAAGGTCTCGCCCTGCACCGCAACGCGGCGGGCGAGCTCATCCTGACCCTCGTCTCCGACGACAATTTCTCCGCGCTCCAGCGCACGCTGCTGCTGCGCTTCGCGGTCGTGGACTAGCGGTCGCGGAAAGGCGGTCGCAGATTGGCAATCGTCGGCGGATCGGGAAGGAAACGACGCTCCGGCGTCAGCGCGAGAGCGTATTGGCGCCCTGCGCGCCGCCCCAGGGCTTGAGCCAGCCCATCAGCGCGCCATAGGGCACCAGCGCCAGCAGGGCGCAGCCGAGCTTCACCAGGAAGTCGAAATAGGCGAGGCCGACCCACAGCGGCACCGTGATGCCGGTGGAGGCATAGGTGACGGGGAAGGACATTGCCGCGTCGCCGGCAAAGGCCAGCGAGAAGAACAGCGCCGTGTCGACGGCGGAGCCGAACAGGCTGCCGGCCAGCGGCGCCTGCCACCAGCTCATGCGGCGCAGCCGGTTGAACACGCCGATGTCGAGGAGCTGGCCGAACAGGAAGGCCGTGCCCGAGGCCAGCGCGATGCGCGGCGTCGCCAGCCAGATCGACAGCACCACCGCGAGGGCGAAGCCGAAATAGACCACCTGCCGCGCCACGGCGGGGCCGAAGCGGCGGTTGGTCAGGTCATTGACGAGAAAGGCGACCGGGTAGGTGAAGGCGCCCCAGGTCAGCGCCTCCTGCAAGCCGAACAGCTCGACCGGGTGCTGCACGAGCACGTTCGAAGCCGCCACCACCGCCATCATGGCGATGACGGGGACGACGAGCTTCGAGATCGGGAATCCGGTGCCGGAGGCGTTCATCGCGCTCAGGCGGCGACGGCCTGGCTCGCCTTGACGACGGCGCGCTTCAGCTCGGCGGCCTTCGGAGACAGCTCTTCGGTGCGCGCCTTGATGAGGAACGCATCGAGGCCGCCGCGATGATCGACGGTCTTGAGGGCGTTGGCGCTCACGCGCAGCTTGACCGACCGCTTCAGCACGTCGCTGGTGAGCGTCACATTCACCAGGTTCGGCAGAAAACGCCGGCGGGTCTTGCGGTTCGAGTGGCTGACGAGATTGCCGGTCAGAACCGCCTTGCCGGTAAGTTCGCAACGACGGGACATCGTGGACTTCCTTGTTCTTCGCAGCCGATGCGCCGCAGGCTATAAGAGCCCGACGATCCCGCATGCGGCATCCGTGGAAATTAAGAGTGCGCTCCTATAAGGAACGGCCCCAGCGCCGTCAAGGCCGCCTTGCGCATCGCCCGCCATCCGTCGCCGCCGGCGGCGCGGGGATGGCGCCGGCGATGATAGCGGCTTCGTGACCGGCGGGAGTCACAGTTCCGCCGCCTTCCAACGGCATCCGAAACGGGAGTAAATGACGTTTCGGCAGAGCGGCCGGAACGATTCGGGAAGCCTTCATGAAGCGGGTCTGCCTTACGGCAGTCATGGCGTTCGCCGGAGCGGGCGCGACGATCACGGGTGCCCTCGCGGACGGACGTCTCGAGGCGCGCTACCGCATGTCGCTTGGCGGGCTGGAGCTCGGCAAGGCGGCGCTGATGGTCGAGGTCGACGACCGCTCCTACATCGCTTCCGGCAGCGGGCGCCTCACCGGCGTCGTGCAGGCGGTCTCGCCCGGCAAGGGCACGGCCGGCGCGCGCGGCAGCGTCGAGCGCGGCGCGCTCGCCCCGCGCAGCTTCGCCATGGAGGCGGTGTCCGACAAGAAGTCGGAGGCGATCCGGCTGGTGATGAACGGCTCGGCCGTCACCGACATGCGGGTCGAGCCGCCGGTCTTTCCCTCGCCCGACCGGGTGCCGATCGCCGACAAGGACAAGAAGGGCGTCTTCGATCCGATGACGGCGGCGCTGATCATGGTGCCGGGCGGCGCCGATCCGCTGTCGCCCAAGGCGTGCGAGCGCGTCCTGTCCATCTTCGACGGCCGCCAGCGCTACGATCTGGCCCTCAGCTACGAGCGCACCGAGAACGTGAAGGCCGAGAAGGGCTATGCCGGCCCGGCCGTGGTCTGCCGCGTCGCCTACCGCCCGGTCGCCGGCCACAAGCCGGACCGCACGGCGGTGAAGTACATGATGAGGAACAAGGACATCTATGTGTGGCTGGCCCCCGTCGCCGGCACGCGCATGCTGGTGCCGTTCCGCGCCTCCGTCAGCACCGCCATCGGCATCGCGGAGCTGCAGGCGGAAGCTTTCGAGACCGAGCCGGTGGTGAGCAAGCGCGCCGCTCCGGCCAAGGCCGGGGTGCAGTAGCGCCGGGTTGCACGGTGTAGCGCGACGTAGCGCCCTGTAGCGCTACACTCCGCCCCGGATGCTACGCAAAACGCTACCCCCTCGCTACCGTTGCAAAGCCGCCTGAAAACCCCGGACGGGCAATCGCGCCCCCGCATCCCCATATGGGAAGTTCCTGTGCTAAAAGGGCCGTCCTGCCGGCCCGCCGCCCGATCGGTTTCGTGAACATCGCCGCATGAACATCGCCGCCCCGCCGGGCCATTCCCGTCCCGAGACCCGACCGCTGCCGCCGTCGCTGCGCGCCCGTGGCGTCACGGCGGTGCTCGGCCCGACCAATACCGGCAAGACCAGCCTCGCCATCGAGCGCATGCTCGGCCATTCCTCCGGGCTGATCGGCCTGCCGCTGCGCCTGCTGGCGCGCGAGGTCTACGGCAAGCTGGTCGAGCGCGCGGGCGAGCACAACGTCGCGCTGATCACCGGCGAGGAACGCATCAAGCCGGCCAATCCGCGCTATTGGGTGGCCACCGTCGAGGCCATGCCCCGCGACCTCGACGTCGCTTTCGTGGCGCTGGACGAGATCCAGATCGCCGCCGATCTCGACCGCGGGCACGTCTTCACCGACCGGCTCCTGAACCGCCGCGGGCGCGAGGAGACGCTGCTTCTCGGCGCCGCCACCATGCGTCCGCTGGTGGAAAGGCTGCTGCCGGGCGTGAACATTCTGGTGCGCCCGCGCCTGTCCAATCTCACTTTCGCCGGCGAGAAGAAGATCACCCGCCTGCCGCGCCGCTCGGCCATCGTCGCCTTCTCCGCCGACGAGGTCTACGCCATCGCCGAGCTGATCCGCCGGCAGCGCGGCGGCGCCGCGGTGGTGCTCGGCGCGCTCTCCCCACGCACCCGCAACGCCCAGGTCGCGATGTACCAGAACGGCGATGTGGATTACCTCATCGCCACCGACGCCATCGGCATGGGCCTCAATCTCGACGTCGATCACGTCGCTTTCGCGGGCGACGTGAAGTTCGACGGGTGGCAGTTCCGCAAGCTCAATCCGGGCGAGCTGGCGCAGATCGCCGGTCGCGCCGGGCGGGCCCAGCGCGACGGCACCTTTGGGACCACGGGGCGCTGCTCGCCCTTCGACGCCGAGCTGGTCGAGCGGCTGGAGGCGCACAGCTTCGAACCGCACCGGGTGCTGCAATGGCGCAACAGTGCCCTCGACTTCACCTCGATCGAGACCCTGAACCGCTCTCTCGCCATCCCGCCGCGCGAGGACGGCCTGACCCGCGCGCCCACCGCGGACGACGTTCTGGTGCTGGAGCGGCTCGCCGGCGACCCGGCAATCCGGCGCTTCTCCACCAGCGCGAATGCGGTGGAGCGGCTATGGGAAGCCTGCCAGCTGCCGGACTATCGCAAGGTCTCCCCCGCCTCGCATTGCGACCTCGTTGCGACCGTCTACAGCGATCTAATGCAACGCGGACGGCTCTCCACCGACTGGTTTGCCAAACAAGTGGCCTTGGCGGACCGAGCGGAAGGTGACATAGACACGCTGTCGGGGCGCATTGCGCAGGTCCGCACCTGGACCTTCGCGGCAAACCGGCCGGATTGGCTCGACGACCCCGAACACTGGCAAGGCGTCACACGCCGTGTGGAAGACAGGCTTTCCGATGCGCTTCACGAGCGGTTGGCTCACCGCTTCGTCGATCGCCGGACCAGCGTGCTGATGAGGCGCCTGCGAGAGAACGCGATGCTCGAAACAGAAATCACCAAGACCGGCGACGTCGTTGTGGAAGGCCATGTGATCGGCCATCTGCTCGGCTTCCAGTTCGCAGCGGACGCTTCCGCCGGCGGCCCGGAGGCGAAAGCGTTGCGCGCCGCCGCACAGAAGGGCCTGGCCGGCGAGATCGAGGCGCGCGCCGCCCGTCTCTCCGAGGCACCCGACGATGCCTTCGTGCTCTCTTCCGACGGCACGCTGCGCTGGATCGGCGATCCGGTCGCCAAGCTCATTCCCGGCGAGGAAGTGCTCGCCCCCCGGCTGAAGATCATCGCCGACGAGCACCTGACCGGTACGGCGCGCGACAGCGTGCAGGCGCGCCTCGACCTGTGGCTGAAGGCGCATATCGAGAAGCTGCTCGGTCCGCTCCTGGTGCTCGGCACCGCCGAGGACGTGACCGGCATCGCGCGCGGCATCGCCTTCCAGATCGTCGAATCGCTCGGCGTGCTGGAGCGCCACAAGGTGGCCGAGGAGATGAAGACGCTCGCGCAGGAGGCCCGCGCGGTGCTGCGTGGCCATGGCGTGCGCTTCGGCGCCCATCATATCTACATCCCGACCCTGCTGAAGCCGGCGCCGCGCGCGCTGGCCGCCCAGCTCTGGGCGCTCAAGCATGGCGGGCTGCAGCAGAAGGGCCTCGACGAGCTTCCGCATCTGGCGGCCAGCGGGCGCACCTCGATCCCCGTGGATCCCGAGATCCAGAAGGGGCTGTACCGCGCCGTCGGCTTCCGCGTTGCCGGCGAGCGGGCGGTGCGCGTCGACATTCTGGAGCGCCTCGCCGACCTCATCCGCCCGGCGCTGGCCTGGCGTCCGGGTACGTCCGGTGAAAAGCCGGCGGGCGCCTTTGACGGCAACGGCTTCGTCGCGACCGTCGCCATGACCTCGCTGGCCGGCTGCGCCGGCGAGGACTTCGCCTCGATCCTGCGTTCGCTCGGCTACCGCATGGACCGCCGCCCGGCTCCGGTCGAAGCGACGCCCGCGGCGGCTTCGGATGTTCCCGCTGAAACCCCGGTGGCGGAAGCGTCGACCGCGGAAGCTCCCGCCGAACCGTCGAAGGCGGACGAGGCCGCGGCGGAGGTAGCAGCCGGCACCGATGTCGCCTTCGACCAGACGGTGGAGCCCGCTCTGGAAGACGTTCCCGCGCCCGAGCCGGCGGAACCCGTCGAGACCGCTGCCGCCGATGTGACAGCAGTGAGCGGCGAGGTGTTCACCGATCCGGTGTTCGACCACACGGTCGAGCCCGCGCTGGAAAGCCCGGCCGTCGCGACCGAGACGGAAGCGGGAAGCGGGGAGGTTGCCGCGGCTACCGAGACCGGCGATGCTGAGGCCGCTGCGCCGGTCGAACCGGCCATGATCGAGGTCTGGCGCCCCGGTCGTCCGCCGGGCCAGCACCGCCCGGCGCATCATCAGCGCAAGGGCGGCCGCGACGGCAATCAGGCGCGCGGCGATCAGGGTCGTGGCGAGCCGGGACGTAGTGAACAGGGGCGTGGCGAGGCGCCGGCCGAGGGCGGGCGTCCCGATCGTCGCGAGCGTCCCGATAATGGCGGGCGCGGCGGGCGCCCCTTCCGCGAGGACCGGCGCGAGCGCCGCACCGAGCGCGGTGACGGCGAGGCGCGTCGCGACGAGAACCGCCGCGAGCAGGGCAACCGTCCGAGGCCAGAGCGCGGCGAGCGGCAGGAGCGCTTCTCCGCGCCGCGTCAGGACAACCGCAACGACGGCCGCCGCGACAAGCCGGTGGATCCGGATTCGCCCTTCGCCGCCCTGCTCGCGCTCAAGGCGCGGATGGAAGCGGAGAAGAACGGCGGCTGAGGCGCGGGGACGGAGGCGCGTTTGACCGACGACAGCGACTCCGGACAGGGCGCCTCCCGCCATGACGAGCCGGACAGTCGGCGCCATCGCCTCGATGCCTGGCTCTGGCATGCGCGCTGCGTGCGCACGCGCTCCAGCGCCGCGGCGCTGGTGAAGGCCGGCCGCGTGCGGCTGAACGGCGCGCGCGTCACCGCCCCGAGCCAGACGATCCGCCTTGGCGACGTGCTCACCATTGCCCTCGATTCCCGCGTACGGCTCTGGCGGGTCACCGGATTTATCGAGCGGCGGGGGGATGCACAGGTGGCGGCCACGACCTATGTGGAAGTGGAGACCCCTGGCGCGCCGGACAGCCATGCGCCGTGAAGACCTGATGTTTCTTGCGACTCTCCGGCAGGTGCGCTAGGTGAGCGCCGCGGGACAATTCACACCCGCCGTACGGAGACCGGATAAATGACCTACGTAGTCACGGATAATTGCATCAAGTGCAAATACACCGACTGCGTCTCGGTATGTCCGGTGGACTGCTTCTATGAGGGTGAGAACTTCCTCGTCATCCACCCGGACGAGTGCATCGACTGCGGCGTGTGCGAGCCGGAATGCCCCGCCGAGGCGATCAAGCCGGACACCGAGCCGGGGCTGGAGAAGTGGCTCTCCATCAACGCCGACTACGCCAAGGTCTGGCCGAACATCACCGATCGCAAGGATCCGCTGCCCGACGCCAAGGAGTGGGATGGTGTAGCCGATAAGCTACAGTATCTCTCACCCGAACCGGGTAAGCAGGACTGAACGCGGGCCCCTGTGGCACGCCTCGATTCGCCGACGCCGACGCCCGCTGACCGATTCAGCGGCGCCGGTGCGGCTTGCGCTGCATTGCGGCAGCATTTTGATTCTTCCGGGATTCGTGCTATATACCCTCTCGTGCAGTCGATTGGGTTTGCCATGGCGCAACGCTCCCGTACCGGAGCGCCCCTCCCGGAATTGATGTCGGGCCTTCGTCCAGCATGCGGCGACAACCGCATGACGGGCTTCCCTGAGTTTTCCGTCGACGGCTGAAGTACGGTTTCCGCATCCGTGGAAGCCGGGGTGTTTCTTTTCCCTGCGGGCTAGCCGCAGGCGGCAGCGCGCCGAGGGCGACGCGGCGCCGTGAGAACCGAGACCCAGGAGCAGGCACAGCATGACGTCGACCAAGAAGCCGTCCAACAACATCCGCCAGGGTTTCAAGACGGGCGAGCACATCGTGTATCCGTCCCATGGCGTCGGACGCATTATGGCGATTGAGGAACAGGAAGTGGCGGGCTTCAAGCTCGAACTGTTCGTCATCCACTTCGAAAAGGACAAGATGACGCTGCGCGTTCCGGTCCCGAAGATCGCCTCTGTCGGCATGCGCAAGCTCTCGGAACCGACCATCCTCAAGAAGGCGCTCGAGACCCTGAAGGGCCGCGCCCGCGTGAAGCGCACCATGTGGAGCCGCCGCGCGCAGGAGTACGAGGCCAAGATCAACTCCGGCGATCTCGTCGCGATCTCCGAGGTGGTGCGCGACCTCTACCGTTCCGAGGCGCAGCCTGAGCAGTCCTATTCCGAGCGCCAGCTTTACGAGGCTGCTCTCGACCGCATGGCGCGCGAGCTCGCTGCTGTCGACAACCTGACCGAGACCGAGGCGATCAAGCTGATTGAGCAGAACCTGCTCAAGGGCCCGCGCCGCACCGGCAAGGGCGAGGCGGAAGCCGAGGCCGAGACGGCCGAAGAAGAGACCGATACGGAGGAAGCCGCCGCCTGAGCGGTGCTTTCCGATCTGGACGGAAAAGGCCCGGCCTCGCGCCGGGCCTTTTGCTGTCTGGACCCGTGTGGGGACCTCATCGGGGAACCTTCCTTCGGTCCCGGCGTTGACAGCGCGTCCGGGCCCGGCGCCCGGCGCTTGTCCGGGGGCCGTTGACCACCGGAGACGCGCCGTTCGCGGGCCCCCGACGGGTTCGGGGAGACGCCGCATGAGCGAACAGGCCGGCCGCTGCACCCAGCTCGCGCGCGCCGCGATGATGGCGCCGCTGCTCGACCGCGATGAAGAATACGAGCTCGCCCGCCGCTGGGCCGAGGAACATGACGAGCAGGCCCTGCACGCGCTGATCCATGCGCATATGCGCCTCGCCATCGCCATCGCCCGCCGCTTCCGCTATTACGGCCTGCCCATGTCCGACCTCATCCAGGAGGGACATATCGGACTCATGGAGGCCGCGTCGCGCTTCGAGACGTCGCATGAGGTGCGCTTCGCGACCTACGCGACATGGTGGATCCGTGCCGCCATTCAGGACTACGTGCTGCGCAACTGGTCGATCGTGCGCGGCGGCACCTCCTCCGGCCAGAAGGCGCTGTTCTTCAACCTGCGGCGCATACGCGCCCGGCTGGAGCGCGACAGCGATCGCACCGGACTGACCACGCGCGAGGAGATGCACCGCTCCATTGCCACCAGGCTCGGCGTCAGTCCCATCGAGGTGGCGCGCATGGATGCCCGCCTCAACGTTCCCGACCTGTCGCTGAACGCGCCGCTGGCGCCCGGCGAGGATGACGGGGCCGAACGCCTCGACCAGCTCGTCGCGGATGATCCGCTGCCGGACGAACAGGTCTCGATGGAGATCGACGGCGAGCGCCGCCGTCGCTGGCTGCAAGGGGCCCTGCGTGGGCTCAACGAGCGCGAGTTCCGCATCATCAAGGCGCGCCGACTCGACGAGGAAAGCGAGACGCTGGAAGTGCTCGGCGCCCGGCTGGGCATCTCCAAGGAACGGGTGCGGCAGATCGAGAGCCGCGCCATCGAGAAGCTGCGCATCGCCCTGACGCACAATCCCGACGTGCCGCGCGGCGCCTTCGGCCCGGCCTGACGGCGGCTATTCCGCGATGATCTTGTACTGCTCGCCATAGGCGAGCTTGTCGCCGCGGTTGAGCCCGTTGAGGATCAGGAAGCGCTCCATCGCCTTGTCCTGCACGTCCATCTTGGCCGCCAGCCTCTCCGGCGTGTCGGTAAGGCCGGCGGTGACGATGCGCAGACGCAGCGGCTTGACGTTGTCGGCCTCCTCGATGGAGACGCGGCGGAAGGTCTCGGCCGCCTGACGAAACGCCTGGTCGAGCTCCGGCGTGAGCTGCCGCGCGGCGAAGATCAGCCGGTACACGTCGCTGCCGAAGCGGATCGCGAACATGCGGAACGACCATTGCTCGCCCCGCGCCACGGCGGTGGCGGCGGGGAAGCCGTTGAGCACAAGGCTCTCGACGGTGGAGATCTCGACACCCTCGATCCAGCCGGAGGAGAGGTACTGCGCCAGGCTCTGGTCGCCGGCGACGCGCACCGCGTCGAGCCGGAGCGCCTCTCGCCCGGAAGAGCTGGCGCCCAGCACGGCTTGGGAAGTGTTCTCCAGCGTGAAACCTTCCGGAGCGGTGAAGGTGAAGCCGAGCTTGGGGTGGAAGAAGCGGCGTCCGCGCACGAAGCCTTCCTTCGGGTCGTCGCCATAGACGAGCCCGTCGATCGCCGACAGGTACTGCTTGCGGTCACGCTCGCCCGGCTTGGAGGGAGAGGCGTATTCGCGCGCGTTGGCCATGACGATGGAGATGCGCTCGGGCGTGGCGGGATGGCTTGCCAGGAAATCGGAGGTGTCGGTGCTGGCGCTCTGGCTCATCGAGGTCGAGCGTATCGAGGCCTGCCGGCCCATGGTGGTCAGGAAGCGTTCCGCGCCATAGGGGTCGAAGCCGGCGCGGGCGCTGATGCCCACGCCGATGGCGTCCGCCTCCAGTTCCTGGCCACGCGAGAAGCTGGCGAGCGAAATGCGGCTGCGGGCGAGGGCCAGCGCGCCGAGGTCGGAATCGTTCACCACGTCAGAGATGACGCGGCTGACGAGCACGGCCTGCTTCATCTGGTCCTCGCGCGTCGCGGCATGATTGGCGATGACGTGCGCCATTTCATGGGCCAGCACCGAGGCCAGCTCGGAATTGTCGGAGGCGAGCGCCAGAAGGCCACGCGTCACGTAGAGCGAGCCATTGGGCAGGGCGAAGGCGTTCACCGCCGGCGAATTGAGGATGGTGACGCGGTAATGCAGGTTCGGCCGCTCGGAAGCCGCGACCAGCCGCGTCACCACGTCCTCGATCTGCTTCTGCAGCTTCGGATTGTTGTAGGCACCGCCATAGGAGGAGACGAGCCGCTCGTGCTCCTGCCGCTGCGCCGGGGTCAGCACCTCGTCGAGACGCGGGGGCGGGGTGGGCGCATTCGCGGTGCGCGATTCCTCGAGCGCGGCGCAGGCGCCGAGGAGAAGAGTGCCGCCGAGCGCAAGGGCGCGCACGAATGCGCGCAGAGACGGGCGTCGGGACGCCGTCTCCCCCGCTCTGCGGTCTGCCCCCAAGCTGCGCGCGGATTCTGTCACCGTTCCCCTGCCTGCCTCGTTCCCGTCGCGGCCCCGGACCATTCGATCTGCTCGGCCCAGACGATGTCGAACGCCGGCCCGCCGGCCTCCAGCACGGTACCGCGCATCGCCACGTGTCGCCCGGCGAGTTCTGCCAGCGTCGTGCCACGGGCTTCAAGCGCGATTCGCGCCGGTTTCTCCAGCCGGCCGGTCATGTCCTGCCGCCAAACCGGGCCGAAATTGAGGTAATCCACCCGGCGTCCGTTTCCAACACTTCGCACGCGCCCCGCCACGATCGTGAAACGCCCTTCGCGGGCACGGATGGCCGCGATGCCGCGGGCATCGAGAGGCAGCTCCGCCCAGATGCCAAGCTTCGCGTCGCGCGCCGGGCGCTCACGATCGAGCCATGCCGGCATGCAGCCGAGAACGTCCTTCTCCGGTCGGGCGGCGGCGATGCCGCGCGCGAGAAGTTCGTCCTGAAGCGTGGCCGCGTGACCTGACAGCCGGACAATGCCGACGAGCCGTCCGTAGCGATCCTTGCCAGCCGTCGCGAACTCGATGTCGCGTTCGAGGGCGATCTCCTCCAGGGCGGCACGCAGAGCCGGTTCGCCGGACGCACCGGCAAGCGAGAGGCCTGCGAGGCGCAGGACGATGCCGTCCGCCAACCGCAAGTCGCCGCCCGGTTCCAGTCCGGCGACGCGGCCCCGCCCGTCATAGGTGCCGGGGCAGTTTGCCGCCAGTGCGGGCGCCGACAGGACAGCCGAGAGCACGGCTGCGCCGACGAGGCCGCTCAACGCGTGCGCACGCCAGCGGCTCCGGGCACGCAGGGCCGGCGCAGCGGAGCGGGCAGTCATAGACGACACATCCAAACGTCCCGGCATGATCATTTCCGGTCTACAAACGCCGGAAAACGCCCCTTCCCCGGGATGTTGCCATCCAGGCCGGAGCGCTTCCTATCGTTGCGATCGATCATCATCGCGATGTTGCAGCATAGCTCAAAGCCGCCGCCACGCCCACCCGTTCGCGTGGACCACAGGCGCGTGGCGCGCGCCCCTTGATCCGAAGCCTCGATTGGGTTCATCTACGCGCGGTCACTCCCGGTAGCTCAGCAGGATAGAGCACAGGTTTCCTAAACCTGGGGTCAGGGGTTCGATTCCCTTCCGGGAGGCCACGGCTTCCTCCCTCCCGCCGTGAGCCATTGCCAATCGATCTTCACGGCGCGGCGCGGCGTGCTTCCGGTAGCTGCGCGTCGATTCCCAGCGTCGAGATGAAGCGCCGGGTGCGCTCGTGCTTCGGGTTGGTGAACAGCTCGCGTGCCGGGGCGCTTTCCACCACTTCCCCGGCTTCCAGCAGCACAGCCTCATGCGCGACGCTGGCGGCGAGGCGCAGATCGTGGGTGGCGATCATCATGGTGGAGCCCTCGCGGGCGAGCTGGGCCAGCACCTCCACCACCTCCAGCGCCAGTTCGGGGTCGAGCGCCGAGGTCGGCTCGTCGCAGAGCAGGACGCGGGGCGAGGAGGCCAGCGCGCGGGCGATGGCGACGCGCTGCTGCTGGCCGCCGGAAAGCTGTGCGGGGAAGGCATCGGCCTTGTGGGCGAGGCCGACCTTTTCCAGCAGCTCGAGCGCCCGCGCGCGGGCCTGCGCCTCCGGCCATTTCAGCACCACGACGAGGCTTTCCATCACATTGCCCAGCGCGGTCCGGTGGGGGAAGAGCTGGAAGTTCTGGAACACCATGCCGGTCTGGCGCCGCACGCGGCGGATCGTCTCGCGCTCTGGCGGGCGGCCGGTGAAGCGCACGGTCTCCTCGCCGAGCACGAGCTCGCCGGCTTCCGGGAACTCCAGCAGGTTCACGCAGCGCAGCAGGGTGCTCTTGCCCGAGCCGGAAGGGCCGATCAGCGCGGTGACGGAGCCTTCGCGCACGCTGACATTGACGCGGCGGAGCACCTCAAGGTCCCCGAAGCGCTTCACGATGTCGGTAAGACGGATCATGCCGCGGCCTCCAGCGTGCCGCTGGAGCGGGCAAGATGCCGTTCCAGTCTGTCCTGCAGCGCGGAGAGCACGGAGCTTAGGGCGAGATAGATGAGCGCCGCCTCGATATAGATGATGAGCGGCTCATAGGTGGTGGCGACGATGCGCTGGGCTGCCTGGAACAGTTCGGGCACAGTGACGGCGGCGGCGAGCGAGGTGTCCTTCACCAGCGAGATGAAGGAATTGGAGAGGGGCGGCACGGCCACGCGCGCCGCCTGCGGCAGGACGGTGCGGCGCAGGGCCTGCGACCAGCTCATGCCGATGGAGTAGCTGGCTTCCCACTGCCCGCGGGGAATGGAGGCGATCACTGCGCGGACGATCTCGGATGTATAGGCGCCGACATTGATGGTGAAGCCGATCAGCGCCGCCGGGAAGGCGTCGAGCAGGATGCCCACGCTGGGCAGTCCATAGAAGATGACGAAGAGCTGCACCAGCAACGGTGTGCCGCGGATGATCCAGACATAGAAGCGCGCCAGCGCCACCAGCGGCCGCGGACCGTAGAGGCGGGCGAGCGCCGTGAGGAAGCCGAGCGTGAGGCCCAGGGCGAAGGAAAGCAGCGTCAGCGGCACGGTGAAGACGAGGCCGGCCCACAGGAGCGGGCCGAGCGACTGCAGCATCAGGTCGAGCCAGTAGGGCACGTTCGTCACCCCTCAATGCGGCGGGACCGGCCGACGAGCCGATCCCGCATCGATCCCCTTGGCGGGGCGTTTCCTTGAAGCCTTACCTGGAAACGTCGGCGCCGAAATAGGTGTCGGAGATCTTTGCATAGGTGCCGTCGGCCCGGATCTCGTCGAGGGCCTTGTTGATGGCCGCGACGAGCTCGGGATTGCCCTTGCGCACGATGACGCCGGAATAGTCGGCGTCCTTCTCCTCGGCAACGATCCGCACCTTGGCATCCGGCTTGTGCTTCTTGAAGTCGAGGAAGGACAGGCTGTCGTTGAGGGTGGCGTCGGCCCGGCCGTTGAGCACGAGCTGGATCGACTGGTCGAAGCCGTCCGTTCCCACGAGGGTCGCGCCGTATTTCTCGGCCAGCTTGCCGAAATTCGAGGTCAGCGACTGGGCGGACCTCTTGCCCTTCAGGTCGGCGAAGCCCTTGATCGACTCGTCGCCGTCGCGGACGATCAGCACCGCCTTTGAGGCGATATAGGGCTTGGAGAAATCATACTTGGCCTGACGCGCCTCGGTAATGCCGACCTGGTTGATCACGGCGTCGTAGCGGCCGGCGTCGAGCCCCGCGATCAGGCCATCCCACTTGCCTTCGAGGAATTCGGCCTTCACGCCAAGGCGCTTGGCGATCTCCTGGCCGATCTCGACGTCGAAGCCGACCAGCTTGTTGCTGCTGTCGTGATAGGTGAAGGGCGGATAGGTGCCCTCGGTGCCGATCTTGATCACGCCCGCCTGCTTGATGGCGGCGAGATCGTCCGCCCGTGCTGCCGCGGGGCCGGCGAGCTGGAGCAGGGCGGCGAGGCCGGCGGCAATCAGGGTCTTCGAGCGGAAGGCGTCGGTGAATCGCATCTCATGTCACTCCCCGGCGGCACGCGCCGTGCTGCGGGCCGCGCATCCGTGCGTGCCCGTTCATAGATAGGCTGTCCGTTAGATAGGTCGCCAATGCGCTTTGCCGAATCGCCGGGCTCCGCGCCCGACGGACGGTTCGGGAGGCGGGGACCTATCTTACCTCTATTTTCTATAAATCAACTAGACAACCTTTCGGTCTCATGCCACGCATAGTGTCGATGGCGGTGGCGCCACGGTGCGCGCTGCGGCGAGGGATGCGTATGGCCGCGAAGAATGTCGAGCTGGGCGGGGTCGACCGGATTGCACGGCAGCCGGACCGCGCTCCTCCCCGTGCGGAACCTTCTCCGCCGCGCTGGAACCTCGATGCCGTGGTCGCGGGCCTCAAGCTCTCGCGCGACGTCAGCCACAATATCCGCCATCGCGGCCGGCTGCGTCCGCCGCCCTCGCGGGAGGCGATCGTCGCCGCACTGCAGGGATTCGCCGCGGCGCTCTTTCCCGCTCATTACGGCCAGCCCGGCCTGACCGCGGAGACCATCGACTATTTCGTCGGCGCGACGCTGAACGACGCCCTCACCGGCCTGAGCGAGCAGGTGAAGCGCAGCCTGCCCTTCTCCATTCAGGAAGACCTGAGCGAGGAGGAGTTCGAGCGGCAGGCGGTGGAGATTACCCGCGACTTCGCCGCCCGGCTGCCCGCCATACGCGGCCTTCTGGTCAGCGACCTGCGCGCCGCCTATGACGGCGACCCGGCCGCTACCAGTTATTCGGAAGTGCTGCTCGTCTATCCCGGCCTCACCGCCGTGATCCACTATCGGCTGGCGCATGCCCTGCATGAGCTCGGCGCGAGCTTTCTGGCACGGCTGATCTCCGACATCGCCCATTCGCGCACCGGCATCGACATCCACCCGGGCGCCACGATCGGCGGCAGCTTCTTCATCGATCACGGCACCGGTGTCGTCGTCGGCGAGACGGCGGAGATCGGCGAGCGGGTGCGCCTGTATCAGGCTGTCACGCTGGGCGCGCGCAGCTTTCCCGCGGACGAGCGCGGCGCGCTCATCAAGGGGAAGGCGCGCCATCCGATCATTGAGGACGACGTGGTGATCTACGCCGGTGCGACGGTGCTGGGGCGCGTCACCATCGGCCGCGGATCGAGCATTGGCGGCAATGTCTGGCTCACCCATTCGGTGCCGCCCGGCAGCCACATCACACAGGCACAGACCCGCTCCAGCAGCGGGGCCGGTGCCATCTCCCCGGTGCCCGAACGGCCCGGACTTTCATCTGAACGGGGTGCCTGATGACTGAAGAGCCTGCCCTTCGCCGAACCTTGAGCGAGGCTGCCGCCCGGCAGCTTGCCAATGCCACCAAGACTCGTGCCCAATGGTCCGGCATCACGCCGCGCTGGCTCGTGTCCTTCCTGCCCTGGACGCCGGTCGAGGCCGGCATCTACCGGCTCAACCGCGTCAAGGAAGCCGGGGGCGACATCGACGCCGCCGTCGAATGCTCGCCGCGCCGCGACCAGGATCCCGATCTGCCGGAAACCTTCGTCGATTACGAGGAGGCGCCGCGCGAGTACTCGCTCAACGCGGTGACCACCATCCTCGATGTGCAGACCCGCGTCTCCGACCTCTACTCGCACCCCTACGACCAGATCCAGGAACAGCTGCGTCTGCTGATCGAGAAGGTGAAGGAGAAGCAGGAGAGCGAACTGATCAACAACGCCGAGTATGGCCTGCTCGCCAACGCGGCGCCGACGCAGAAGATCAGCACCCGCACCGGCGCGCCGACGCCGGACGATCTCGACGAGCTGATCACCAAGGTGTGGAAGGAGCCCGCCTTCTTCCTCGCCCATCCGCGCGCCATCGCCGCCTTCGGACGCGAATGCACCCGTCGCGGCGTGCCGCCACCGACGGTGACGCTGTTCGGCACGCCCTTCCTCACCTGGCGCGGGCTGCCGCTGGTACCGTCCGACAAGCTGTTCGTCGACGAGGACGGCAAGACCAACATCCTGCTCCTGCGCACGGGCGAGAAGAAGCAAGGCGTGGTCGGCCTATTCCAGCCGGGCGTGCCGGGCGAGGTGGCGCCGAGCCTGTCGGTGCGCTTCATGGGCATCAACCGCAAGGCGATCGCCTCCTATCTCATCTCCCTTTACTGCTCGGCGGCCGTGTTGACGCACGATGCGCTGGCGGTGCTAGAGAACGTCGAGGTCGGCAAGTATCATGCCTATCCTGACACCTACGCCTGATCCAGTACTCGCGGCCGATGCGGTGGTCCCGGCGCCGGAAGGTGGCGTGGAGCCGCTTTCGCTGGAGCTTCCCGGCGAGGGCGCGCGGGCCGCACCGGGTTGGCCCGATCCGGGCGTGCTCCGACAGCTGGCGAATGCCTTCTTCCAGTCGGCTCCCGATGCGGCGCCGCATGTCGTCACTCTGCCGTCCTCGCCGCCGAGTCCAGGGAACATCCCCGGCGCCTCGGCGGTGACGACCGTGGCCCCGCACATTCCCGTGCAGCCGCCGATCGGGCCGCCCGACGTGCCGCCCGTCACCATTCCCTCCGCAGTGCCGACGCCGAACATCCCGGCATCGGTCGCGCCCGCCGCCGTCGCGATGCCGGGCTCGCCCGGCCTGCCGCAGCCGGGCGGTACTCCGGCATCGGGACTTTCCGGTTCGGTCTTCCCGGCCTTCTCGGCTCCGTTCGATTTCAGCGGCGTGCCGGCGGGGCTCGGCAATGTGGTGGGGCTCGATTCCCGTCGTCATGCGACGGGCGCCGATGCGCCGTCCGTTCCCGGAAGCATCGCCCAGCCGAGTGCGGACGGGTTCTATTTCCTAAGGGAAGGAGAAACGCGTGCTCCCGTACCTGCGGGCGCATCGCTTCCCGGCGGCGTTCCGGCGCTGCCGTCCGAACTGGCGCATCCGGCAGAGCGGACGCCGGATTTCGGTGGCCTCCCCTCGGGCCTGCGTCCCGAGCTGGTGCCCGACTTCGGTCCGGCCTCGGGGCCTTTCGATCCGCACGCGGTCAAGCGCGACTTTCCCATCCTGCAGCAGAGCGTGCACGGCAAGCCGCTGATCTGGCTCGACAATGCCGCGACCACGCAGAAGCCGCAGGCGGTGATCGACCGGCTGAGCCGCTTCTACGAGCACGAGAATTCCAATATCCATCGGGCCGCCCATACGCTGGCGGCACGGGCCACCGATGCCTATGAGGCGGCGCGCGAGAAGGTGCGGCGCTTCCTCAACGCCGGTTCGGTGAAGGACATCATCTTCGTGCGCGGGGCGACCGAGGCGATCAACCTGGTCGCCCAGACCTATGGCCGCCGGCATGTGAAGGAGGGCGACGAGATCGTCGTCACCCATCTGGAGCACCATGCCAATATCGTGCCCTGGCAGCAGCTCGCGGCCGAAAAGGGCGCGAAGCTGCGTGTGGCGCCGGTGGACGACACCGGCCAGGTGATCGTTGAGGAATACGAGAAGCTGATCAACCCGCGCACCCGGCTCGTGGCGGTGACGCAGGTGTCGAACGCGCTCGGCACGGTGGTGCCGGTGAAGGAGCTGGTTGCCATCGCCCATCGCCACGGCGTCCGGGCGCTGGTCGACGGCGCACAGTCGGTCTCGCATATGGCGGTCGACGTGCAGGCGATCGATGCCGACTTCTTTGTCTTCTCCGGCCACAAGGTGTTCGGGCCGACGGGCATCGGCGTCGTCTACGGCAAGCCCGAGGTGCTGAAGGATCTGCCGCCGTGGCAGGGCGGCGGCAACATGATCGCCGACGTCACCTTCGAGAAGACGATCTACAATGGCCCGCCGGAGCGCTTCGAGGCCGGCACCGGCAACATCGCCGACGCAGTGGGGCTGGGGGCGGCGATCGACTATGTCGAGTCCATCGGCATGGAGGTGATCGCCCGCTATGAGCACGAGCTTCTGCTCTACGCGACAGAGAAGCTGCTCGTCGTCCCCGGGCTGAAGCTGATCGGAACAGCGAAGGAGAAGGCGAGCGTGCTCTCTTTCGTGCTCGACGGCTGCCGCACGCAGGATGTGGGCGCCGCGCTCGACCGCGAGGGCATCGCGGTGCGCGCCGGGCATCATTGCGCGCAGCCGATCCTGCGCCGCTTCGGGCTGGAGAGCACGGTGCGCCCCTCGCTCGCCTTCTACAACACGAAGGATGACGTGGACGCGCTCGAGCTTGCGCTGAAGCGCATCCAGAGTGGGCGGGGGTATCGCTCCTGAGAACCGGCCGGGCCTCGCGTCGAGCGATGCCCGGCCCGCCTTTCCGAGACGGGTCCTGTCGCTGGTGCTGGGCTTGGCGAAAGGGGGGCTGGATCGCGTGCCTGCAAACTATCTTGCCGGCATAGCGATTATCCGTCCTTCGTTACCGATTGCCTGGAACGAGTCTGTTTGCGTGTCGCTCCGGTCGATTTTTCGCGGCGTTTCTATGCAAATTATCGAAAGAAAAATATTGAATATCAGGCAGTAGCCGGTATCTTGAACACACACTCAATATGAACGAGAGCCATGGTGGCGCCCCGTGCGGCGGCTGTCATATTCCTGCTGCCTATTCGGCAGCACGGTGCTCTTAAATTAGCAGTATTCCGATACAGCGTAATCTGAAATAGTCCGTGACTGCGGAACTAGCCTCGGCATTAGCCGGGCTTTAGTTTGCTGGAACGGTTTTTCCTCGACCAGAATCCGACGTGCTTCGGGCTTGTTGAGCCGGCGAAGCCTGTTCGTGTCCCTGGAAGGACACGTCGGAGAGGCGTCACCTTTTGCGGGGGGATGAAAGGCCGGCATCCAGCCAGGGTTGGATAGCAGGGGCGTTTTCAATGCTGAGTGGTGTGCCGGACGAGTGGGGCCCGAAGTTCCAACTCAATGGCGGAGCGGTGACCCGTACCCATACGGGGCCGAACTCCATCCAGTTCACGGCCGCGTCGCATATGGCGCTGGTCCTGTTCACGGCGCAGCCAGACCGGCAGGTTGCGCTCAACAGCGACCGCCGGATGGAAGGTCTCGCGCCGGCAGGCGCGCTGGAGATCATTCCCGTCGAGAGCGAGGTCTTTGCCCGCTGGCTGGTGGAGAAGCAGAATCTGCTCGTCGCCGTCGAGCCCGCCCGTCTGGAGCGGTTAGCCGGCATGGAGTACGATCGCGACACTTTCGAACTGCGTCCGCCGAAGCTCGGCTTCGTCGATGCGCAGGCGCACACGCTGGCGCGCTGGATGCGTCGCGAGGTGGAGACGACCGAGCTTGGCTGTGCCGAGAGTCTCGACGCGCTGGTCACGGTATTCGCAACTTATTTGCTTCGCAATTATTCGTCGCTGAAGGGACGATCCACGTCGATGTTCAACGGAGGTCTTTCGCCGAACGCCTGGCGGCGGGTGAACGACTTCATCCAGGCCCATTTGACCGAAAGTCTGCCGCTGGAACGTCTGGCGATGGTCGCCGGGCTATCGCCCAGCCATTTCGCGCGGGCCTTCAAGCACACGACCGGCCAGTCGCCGCACCAGTACGTGATCTCCTCGCGGCTCACCTACGCACGGCACCTGATCATAAAGACCGAGGCGCCGCTGAGCGAAGTGGCGAAGATCGCCGGCTTTTCCAGCAACAGCCACATGACGGCGATGATGAAGCGGGTGTGGGGCACCATGCCGAAGGAATATCGCCGGCTGCGGCAGGTGGATGACATCGCTCCTGATCTGGGATCGCTGAACGGCAGCGGCTTGAGCGACTCCGAGCATCATTCCGAGGAAGGCTGATACGCCTGCTTGTGGCAGAAAGGTGGACCCTCGGAACACAGGGGCGATCCAGCTTTGTCGGCGAGATCGGCGCTATCCTGAAGTTCCAGCGGGTATCTCTCTGGTATTTCGTATTCATCAGGTTTCCGGACCGATGCCATTCCGGTCTTCGCACCCGCACGAATCGCAAAGTCTGAAGCAGGAATACGACAAAAGTCGTCCATAGTCCTGCGATCAACATTCTATCCCTTGCGTAGGCATTGGATGAACACCTGCACGACGCCGATCTATCGTACCTAGATACCCCTTACCTCTCCCGCAGTCTCGCCATCTGTCGCCCTATCAATTTCGGTCGCTTGCGATGCTTTGGCGCAAAATTGTGATCGCAGCGGAAATTGCGATAGGTTTGAAACAAAATAGTTAATTCAAGTAAAAAATCCGGTATTTCCGAGATATACAGCCGCTCGATTCTCCGTACATATTCGATATCAGAGTTTGTGCGTGGCTATCGGCCAATGCCCGATTTTGATAGCGGGTACGCTGGGGGCGTGAAGCAATTCGGTATCCTCAGGATGACTTGAGGAGGGAGCGGGGGCTCTCGGAAATACTTGAATTGTCGGATATCCGCGCGAGGGGTGGGGGCTCTTCCGAAAGTGTTCGATGTCGTCGTGCTGCACGAGGTTCTTGCGGAGGGGAGGCTGTCACTGGCCACCGAACCCGTGCGTGCGGCCGACGGGGCGGGCGCGACGCTCTACAATGAGTGTCTTGCCCGACTGTGCGACCGCGACGGCATCGTCTGGCGGGCGGACCAGTTCCTTCCGGTGCTGGAGCGGTCGCGCAGCCTTCCCCTTCTCGATCGCCATGTGGTGGCGCTGATCCTCGACCGGCTGGACGCCGATGCCAGCGCGGTGCTCGGGTGTAATCTATCGGCCGAAAGCCTTGCCGACGAAACGACCTGGGACGGGATTCTGGAGCCGCTGCTGCAGCGTCCCCACCTGCTGTCGCGCCTCGTGCTCGAACTCACGGAAACGCAGGCACTGGGCTGCCTCTCGCTGGCCGCGCGCCTGATCGCCGAGATCCGCCGCCGGGGCTGCCGGGTCGCGATGGACGATTTCGGTGTCGCCTTCTCCTCGCCGCGCCTCGTCCAGCTCATCGATTTCGACATCATCAAGATCGACAAGTCGTTCGTCCGCGACGTGCGCCCGTCCTCCGACGGGCAGGACAGTCTCCACCACATGGTGGGATTCGCGCTGAGCTTCGCGCCCATCGTGGTCGTCGAGGGCGTGGAGACATCCGAGCAGGCGGCCTGCGCGAGCGCGGCGGGCGCGACGCATCTTCAGGGCTATCACATCGCCGCGCTGGATGCCTTCGAGACCGTCGGAGGCGTCGCATGAACGCGCTGACGAAACCCCGGCTCGACCCGGTCGTCGAGATGCTGGCGCCGAAGGCCGTCTCGGCCTGGAACGCGCTGGACGTGCGCTACGGCAAGGAACTCTCCACGCCGGAAAAGGGCTACCTCTTCGCCCGCTTCATTCTCGGGCTCACCACGCCGTTCTATGGCGAGGGGGCGCCCTCCCTGCATCTTTCGGCCTGCCGCAACCTGCTGCTGCGGGTGCTGCCGCCGGCCGAGGCGACGCAGGCTCTGGAACAGGTGCCCCAGCCTTCGACGGACTGGGTCGCCAAGGCCTTCGAGGCCATCGAGCAGATCGGGCTGCGAGACGGCCAGAACCTGCGTGAACAGCAAAGAGCCGCCGATGCGGCTTCCCCCATCAAGACGCCAACCACGCCGCCTCGGTCGATCGAGCCGCATCAGGATGGAGCATCAGCATGATCGATAACAACAAGATCGACGCCAACGATTCCGGCAAGCGGGCTTCCGGGCGGACTTTCGCGAATGACTGGGTGCTGGGGGCGGCGGACAACCGTTCCGTCCGGCGGCGGCTGATGGCGGTGCTTCGGTTGGCTTCCGCGCAGCTCGGCATGGATCGGCGCCGTGCGCTCGGCATGCTGGGCATCGGCGGGGCGCTGGTGGCGAGTCTCGGCTTTGCCGCGCCGGCGCTGGCGGACATGACCGTGACTCCCAGCGGCACCTGCTCGCGGCCCGGGTTCGGTGGTCCCTTCGATACGACTGCCTGGACGTGTCAGGTGCCGACCGCGAATGGCGCCTTCGCCACGGTGAGCGGCGTTCCCGCCGTCTTCGGTGGTGTCGATCTGGCCGTGTTGAACAACTGGATCGCCACGAATCTCGGCACCGGTGCCATCGCGCAAGGCACCATGGGGACGAGCGCCGCCGGCGCGAATTCCATTGCGATCGGCGTGAACGCGGTTGCCAGCGGCGAGGACAGCGTCGCGGTCGGCAGTCAGAATCAGGTTTCGGGAAGCCGCGCCACTGCCGTGGGTGTCGCGAATACCGTCGGCGGCATGGAGTCCCTTGCCGCCGGTTACAACAATCAAGCCACGGGCACTTCGAGCATCGCCGTCGGTGACTACAATGTGGCGAGCGGCACCAACAGCAGTGTCTTTGGCCAGGCCAACACGGCATCGGGCTGGTTTTCGACGGCTGTCGGCTACGACAACAAGGCGACGGCCGACAACACCGCGGCTCTCGGCAACAGCAACACGGCGTCGGGTCCCGGCTCCTCCGCCGTGGGCATGGGCAATCAGGCTACCGGCACGATGAGCAGCGCGGTCGGCTACGCCAACAAGGCGACGGCGCTCTACAGCTCCGCCTTTGGCAACAGCAGCGAAGCGACCAAGGAAGGGGGCGTCGCGGCCGGTTACCGCAGTTTGGCAACCGGCACCTACGCGGCGACATTCGGTTCCGGCGCGCAGGCCAGCGCCGACTATACGCTTGCCGTGGGCGCGAGCTCGATCGCTTCCTCTCTGTACGGCGTTGCCCTCGGCGCCGGCTCGCTGGCGGACACCGCGCTCGGCGTCGCCGGCTACAATCCGACGGGCGGCGCCACGCCGGCCGGGGTGGCGTGGAACAGCACGGCGGGGGCGGTCAGCGTCGGTAACGTCGCTGCCAACTGGACGCGCCAGATCACCAGTGTCGCGGCGGGCACGCAGGACACCGATGCGGTGAACGTTGCCCAGCTCAAGGCCGCGCAGACGCATTATTACAGCGTCAACGACGACGGCACGATCGGCGGCAATTTCAACAATGATGGCGCCACGGGCCAGAATTCGCTGGCGGCGGGTGTGGGCGCCTCGGCGTCGGGCTGGTACGCGACGGCGGTTGGTAGCTACGACAACGAGGCTTCCGCCGACTTCTCCACGGCCATAGGCACGGGCAACACGGCGAGCGGGCTCAACGCCACGGCGATCGGCACCCGGAACGTCGCCAGCGGCGCGAGTTCCATCGCCATCGGCGACCGTGCCGTCGCCAGCGGCTTTGGCACTTTCGCGCTGGGCGTCCAGGCCGGCCAAGGGGCGACGGGCGACCGCAATTCCTTCATCGGCTCCGGGGCCGGCGTGGGTTCCGGCGGCAACGACAACACCTATGTCGGGGCGAGCGCCGGCGGCACCGCGCAGGGCAACAACAACAGTGCCTTCGGCACGGTGGCGGGCAGCGGCGTCACCGGCGACGGCAACATTGCCCTCGGCTTCGCGACCGGCGAGTTCGTGACCGGTGATTACAATGTCGCTCTCGGACCGCAGGCCGGCTGGCAGGTGGTGGGCGACGACAACCTCGCCCAGGGCCGGTTCGCCGGATGGGCGGTGACGGGCGACAACAACTACGCGGCGGGCAAGGTCGCCGGCTTTGGAATCCAGGGCAGCAACAATGTCGCACTGGGTTCCGGCGCGGCGACCGGCATGATCTATGACGAGACGACCGACCGGTTCTACGACTTCAACGGCAATGAGGTCACGGCGCTCCCGTCCGTCGCGCTCAACGACGTCGTCGCCATCGGCAACCAGGCCTATGTGACGGCCGATCGCACGGTGGCCATCGGCGCTCGCGCCCAGGCCACGGCCGAGGACGCGCTGGCGCTCGGCACCGACAGCGAGGCGAGCGGCGTCGACGCCATCGCCATCGGCCGCGGCGCTCTGGCCACCGGATCGGTGGCCATGGGTGCCGGCTCCAAGGCGGGCGGCGGCGGCGCGGCCTTCGGCGACAACGCCGATGCCGGCGGCACGCCCCTGAGCGCGGCGACGGGCGTCACGCTCGGCACGGCGCTGGGCAATGGCGCGACGGTGATCGAGAGCACAGGCGTCGCGCTGGGCTCCGGCTCGGTGGCGAGCACGGCAGCGGGCGCGGTGGGCTTCGTCCCGACCGGCGCGAGCGTGGCGCAGGCCGCGGCGGTCAACGCCACCACCAGCACGCTGGGCGCGGTGTCGGTCGGCGACGCGGCCAACGGTCAGTTCCGCCAGATCACCGGCGTCGCGGCCGGCTCGCTGGACAGCGACGCGGTGAACGTGGCGCAGCTGACCGCGCTGGCCGGCGTGGTGGAAGCCAACGAGGTCCACTACTTCAGCGTCAACGACAACGGCGTGGTGGGCGGGAACTACGACAATGACGGTGCCACGGGCGTTAATGCGGTGGCCATCGGCGTGAACGCCAAGGGTCAGGGCGACTACACCATTGCTATCGGCAGCGACGCGATCGCGACGGATGGCATAGCGGGCCTGAACTATGGCGGCATTGCCATTGGCCGGTCGGCTAGCGCCCAGGGGGACGGCACGCTGGCGTTGGGCAACGCCGCCAACGCCGATGGTCATTTCAACGTGGCGATCGGTACCAACGCCATCGCGGGTGGCGTGGACGATCCGCCGCTGCATCCGATCTCCAGCGGCAACACCGCCATCGGTTCGAATGCAAGCGCCATCGGCACCGATGCCAGCGCGCTGGGCATATACGCCAATGCTTCGGCACTGGGCGCAACCGCGCTGGGTGCTGGCGCGCAGGCGGCTGGCGAGTATTCGGTTGCGTCCGGCTACCTGGCGCAAGCACTGGCCGACAGCGGCGTTGCGCTGGGCAATGGCGCGGTGGTGACGCAGAGCGCCGGGGTCGCTCTCGGCTCCGGCTCGGTGGCGAACACGGCGGCAGGCGCGGTGGGCTACGATCCCTCGACGGGCCTGCCCTCCACCAACACGGACCCGACCTGGGTGAGCACGCTGGCGGCGGTTTCGGTGGGCGATGCCGCCACCGGCCTGACGCGCCAGATCACCGGCGTGGCGGCGGGCTCGCTCGACACCGACGCGGTGAACGTCGCCCAGCTCAAGGCGCTGGATGCTACCGTCGTCGCCGGCCAGACGCATTACTTCAGCGTCAACGACACGGGCGCTGTGCGCGGGCAGGTGGACGCCACCAACTACGCCAATGACGGTGCCACCGGCATCGACACGCTGGCGGCGGGGCAGAACGCCCAGGCGACCGGCGACGCCTCGACCGCACTGGGTACGCGGTCCAATGCCACCGCCTGGGGCACCACTGCGGTCGGTACGGATGCCGCCGCATGGGATGTGGCCGCGACCGCTCTCGGCCGAGGTGCGCAGGCGCAAGGATTTGCATCGACCGCGCTGGGCGAAGCCTCGAATGCCTATAGCGAGCTGGCTACGGCCGTGGGTTCGTTCAGCGCGGCCGGCTGGCACGCCACGGCGGTGGGCCAGTTCAGCCGCGCCGAGGGTGGGGAGTCGACAGCGCTGGGGCAGGGTTCGTTGGCCCAGGACTACCGGGATACGGCGGTGGGGCAACAAGCCAGCGCCACCGGCGGGGAATCGACCGCCGTGGGCCAGTTCAGCGAGGCCTCGCAGCAGTACACGACCGCGCTCGGCCAAGACAGCCATGCCACGGGCGCTTTCTCCACCGCGCTGGGCCAGTTCAGCCAGGCCACGCAGGAGTATGCGACCGCCATAGGCCAGGGCGCCCTCGCCAACAACTACAACACCACCGCCGTGGGCCAGGCCGCCCAGGCCACGGGGGTGTACTCCACCGCGGTGGGCCAGTTCAGCCAGTCCATCGGCGAGCGCTCGACCGCGGTCGGCATGGCCTCGCGCTCGGACGGCAATTTCTCCACGGCGCTGGGTCAGGAAGCCCAGTCCACCGGTGAATTGTCGGTGGCCGTCGGCATGGGCACGGTAGCCAGCGGACTGGCCAGCACGGCCGTGGGCCAGGTCGCCGAAGCATCCGGCGATCATTCGACAGCATTGGGCCAGCACAGCAAGGCGACGAATATCTGGACGACCGCAGTGGGTGAAGGCTCCATTGCATCGGGTGAGAACACCACCGCCGTCGGCCAGCACGCGGAGGCCACAGGCACCTACAGCACGGCCATGGGGCAATACAGCATAGCCAGTGGCTCCTATGCGACCGCGCTCGGGCAGGCCGCCGAGGCGACGGGCGACAATTCGAGCGCTTTGGGGCAATTCAGCAAGGCGCTGAGCGCCAATACCCTGGCCGTCGGTCACTCCTCCACCGCAGATAGCGAGAATGCGACGGCTATCGGTCAGTTGGCGAGCGCGACGGCGGTAGGAGCCACCGCGCTGGGGCAAAATAGCCAGGCGACCGTCGAGAACGGCGTGGCGCTTGGTTCCGGCTCGGTTGCCAATACGGCTGCCGGTATTGCCGGCTACGATCCGCTAACAGGTCTTGCCTCGACCGACACGGGCGCGGCCTGGCTCAGCACCCGCGGCGCGGTCAGCGTCGGCGACGCGGCCAACGGCGTGACGCGCCAGATCACCGGCGTCGCGGCGGGCACGCAGGACAGCGACGCGGTGAACGTCGCGCAGCTCAAGGCGCTGAACGACTACGTCGTCGATAACCAGACGCATTATTTCAGCGTCAACTCGGTTGGCGGCGGCAACTACAACAATGATGGCGCCACCGGCTGGAATGCCGTTGCCATCGGCATGGATGCCTCGGCGAGCGGTTATCAGTCGATCGCCCTGGGGCGCGGAGCCATTGCCAGCGGGCCGCGCGGGGTTGCGCTCGGCGGCGAGTCGGAGGCTTCCGGCGAATCGACCACCGCGGTGGGCGACGAATCCCTCGCCTCCGGCCAGTACGCCACGGCGCTCGGTCAGGGCGCCAACGCGACGGGCGATCTCAGCTCGGCGGTCGGCATGTACTCGCGGGCCGAAGGGCTGGCGGCCACGGCCATCGGTCAGGTCGCCACGGCGACGGGCGATTTCTCCTCCGCCATCGGTCAGAACAGCCAGGCGACCGCCGACTTCACGACGGCGGTCGGTGAAGGGGCGATCGCCAACAGCAACTACGCGACCGCGCTCGGTCAGGTCGCCCTGGCCACCGGCGAGAATTCGACCGCCGTCGGCCAGGCGAGCACGGCGAGTGGGGCTTATTCCTCGGCCTTCGGTCAGTTCTCGACGGCGAGTGCCGACTATGCGACGGCGCTCGGCCAGGGGGCGCAGGCCCTGTTCGAGGGCGACGTCGCCCTCGGCTACGGGTCGGTGACGGCGACGACCGTCGCCACTTCCAGCGTGACCATTGCCGGCATCACCTACAACTTCGCGGGCAACGCGCCGCTCTCCACGGTGAGCGTGGGCGATGTGGGCGCCGAGCGGACGATCACCAACGTGGCGGCGGGCCGGATTTCGGCCACCAGCACGGACGCTATCAATGGTTCGCAGCTCTACGCCACCAACCAGGCGATCGAGACGCTGAACACCACGGTGATCACCAACAAGACGCACTATTACAGCGTCAATGATGGCGGCGTGACCGGTGGCAACTACAACAATGACGGGGCGAGCGGCACGAACGCGCTGGCGGCCGGCGTGAACGCTTCCGCTTCGGGCGCGGGCGCGACGGCGGTCGGTTCCGGGGCCACGGCGAGCGGCGCGAGCAGCGTCGCCATCGGCGAAGGCGCCACAGCCGGCACCGCCAATTCTGTGGCGCTGGGCGCGGGTTCGACCACGGCGGCGGCGGTCGGTACCTCCGGCACCACCATCAACGGCGTGGACTATGCCTTCGCCGGCACTGCGCCGGTGGGTACGGTCAGCGTCGGCAACGAGGGTGCTGAGCGGACGGTCACCAATGTGGCGGCGGGCCGGATCTCGTCCACCAGCACGGACGCGATCAACGGTTCGCAGCTCTATGCGACCAACCAGGCGATCGAGGCGGTGGAGACCGGCATCGGCGAGCTCGATGAGTTCACGGTTAAGTACGACAAGAACCCGGACGGGACGAAGTCGAACACGGTGACCCTGCTCGGCGGCGATCCCAACGCGCCGGTGCTGATCTCCAATGTCGCCGCCGGCGTGAAGGACACCGACGCGGTCAATGTCGGCCAGCTCAACGAAGGTCTCGGCAACACGCTGATCGAGGCCAACACCTACACCGACAACCGCACCGCTGCGGCGGTCCAGACCGCCAACAGCTACACCAACCAGTTGGCGGCGCAGACTCTGAACCAGGCGAACGCCTATACCGACTACATGTTCGGCCAGCTGAACCAGGGCATCAGCGAAGTCCGCACCGAGGCGCGGCAGGCGGCGGCGATCGGTCTTGCGGCGGCCTCGCTGCGCTACGATGACCGCCCGGGCAAGGCGAGCGTGGCGGTCGGCGGCGGCTACTGGCGCAGCGAGGGGGCCGTCGCCATCGGCGCAGGCTACACCAGCGAGGACGGCCGCATCCGCAGCAACCTGTCCGGCACGACTACCGGCGGTAACTGGGGCGTCGGCGGCGGCATCAGCTTCACGCTCAACTGAGGTTGTCGTGATCAGGCAGGCCCCACTCCCCCACCTGATGCTGGTGGCCTGTCTGCTCCTGTCCGGCGGCGCGCGCGCCGTCGGACAGGAGAACCCTTCGGCCCCGGCGGCAGCTTCCGCACCGGCCCCCGCCGCCTACCGCATCCGTGTGTCCGAGGTGGTGGTCCCCGAGGGCGTGCCTCTCGGTCAGTATCGTCGCGTCACCACGCCGTTCGAGAACTGGACGCTCGTCTGCGACGAGAACCTGAAGGCCAAGCAGATGGTCTGTAATGTGAGCCAGGTGATCGAGGATCGCTCCGGCGCGCTGGTTTTCAGCTGGTCGCTGGCGGCGACGCAGGAGGGCAAACCCTTCATGATCCTGCGCACGGCGCCGCAGGCGGACCCGAATGGCGAGATCTCGCTCGGCTTTTCCGGGCGCAAGCAGCCCGTCGCCGTGCGGCTCGAGGGCTGCAACCAGACGGTCTGCGTCGGCATGGTCCCTGTCGGACCGGTCCTGCGCGAGCAGATCGGGAAGGAAGCTCCGGTAACCGTCTCCTATGCCACGGCATCCGGCGAGCGCGTCACCGTGACGGCCTCGTTGAAAGGCCTCGCCAAGGCGCTGGGGACGATCAACTGAAATGAATGAAGCGATGACGCAGCAATCCATCCGCGACCGGATCATGTCGAGGGCCGCCGCGGCGCCTGACGCCGCCAAGAGGGACGTCGGCGTGGCGCCGAGGCCGGGGCAGCGGATGGTCCTGCTGTCGCTTCTCGGCGCGGCGGTGCTTGTGGCGGCGGTCCTCGGAGCGACGCAGATTCCGGCCGTGCGTGGCTTCCTCGGACGGCCGGCGATGCCGGGCGCGACGGCGGCCGATCCACAGCTTCCGGAAACGCCCTTCCTCGCCCATGCGCGCGAGGCCGGGCTGAAGGCCTGCGGCACCGTCTTTCCGGTGCTCGGCCAGCTTCTCTCCGGCTCCGCGCAATACAGTATCCAGTCGCACTGGAACACGGCCGAGCCCGACAAGCACGCGGTGCATTCCGTGCTCGGCCTGAACATTACCTCACCGGACTATTCCGGGCCGGCGGCGGGCATCGTCTATGCTGCGCCGACGGGAACGGGGTGCGAGGGCGCGCTGGTGCGCGTCGTGCCCTATCAGAAGTCGTGCGACGCCGTGGTCGCGGCGCTGCCGCAGGACAGCTCGCTCGCCACCAATCTCGGCGCGGTCCGGGTCTACGATCTCGCCAATGGCGGGGGGCAGGTCATGCTGCTGCCGTCGGAAGCGACCTGCGTCGCGATATCCGTCGCGCAGGCAGCCGGTAGCTGATCCGGCGTATCTCGCCGGGGCTCCGCTTGCGAGCCGATCGACGGGCTAGCTGCCGCGATAGGTGGCGTAGCTCCAGGGCGTGACGACCAGCGGCACGTGATAGTGGCCTTCCGGCTCGGCGATGCCGAAGCGGAGGGGCACGGCGTCGAGGAACGGACGCTCGGGCAGATCGAGACCGCGCGCGGCATAGTACGGTCCCACGTGGAAGACCAGTTCGTAGGTACCGACACGCAGCGGGCCGCCGCCGAGCAGCGGCGTGTCGGTGCGCCCGTCGGCATTGGTGAGGGTGTCCTTCAGCAGGGCCCGGCCGGAGGCGCCGACCTCGTGCAGTTCGACCCGCACGCCTTCGGCCGGCCCGCCACGATGGGTGTCGAGCACATGGGTCGACAGCCGCCCAGCGACGTTCGGTACGCCGGGGCCCTCCACGCGCTCGACCAGCCGCAGGCGGGTGATGTAGCCGATCTCCCGCAGCGCCGTGGCGAGTTCCTGCGGGCGATCATGGGCGAGGCGCGTCTCGAAGGCCGCCAGCACGGCGTCGCGGGTCTGGCGCCGCACACAGACGACGAAGGGAAAGCCGAAACGCGCGCGATAGGCGCCGTTCAGCCGCTCGAAGCGTTCGTATTCCGCATCGGAAAGCCGGTCGAGCCCGAGCCCCGCCTGCTCGGAGATCGACGCGGGTGCTACATCGCCGGCGCGCGCGGCCTTGCCGGCGAGGTCGGGGTGGGCGGCAATGAAGGCGGTTTTCTCCGCTTCCGGCCGAGCCTCCACAGCCCTCGTGAGGGCGGCATGAAGGTCGGTCACCGTGGCGAAGGGGCGGCTGGCGAAGGCCTCGCGCGCGACCCAGGGCGTGTGCTCGAAGATGCCGTCGAGGGCGGCAACGAAGCCGGCTTCGTCGAGGGCGTTGAGGGCGTCGAGGTGGATGCGGTCGGTCACGGCTGCCTCACGGGAATGCTCACGCGGCATCGGGAAGATGGAAGGGATCGCCGGCACGGTCGCGATCATAGACGCGCTGCCCGGCGACATAGGTCGCGCGCACGGCGCGGTCGTCGCCCAGCGTCATCAGCATGAACAGCAGCTCCTCGATAGAGGCGCAATAGCCGGCGCGGAAGGCCATGAGCGGAGTGGCGTGCGGGTCGAGCACGCAAATATCCGCCTCGTGGCCCGGCGCCAGCCTGCCGAGCCGGTCGTCGAAGCCCAGCGCCCGGGCGCTGCCCAGCGTGGCGAGGTAGAAACCCTGCACCGCGTCGAGCTTGTGCCCGGCCAGCGCGGCGACCTTGTACGCCTCGTTCAGCGTCTGGAGCTGCGACAGGCTGGTGCCGGCGCCGACATCGGTGCCGAGCCCGACCTTCACCGGCCGGCGCGGATCGGTCGCCTCGAACAGCTTGAACAGCCCGCTGCCGAGGAAGAGATTCGAGGTCGGACAATGGGCGAGGCCGGCGCCGGTCTGGTGGCAGGTGCAGAAATCGTGCTCGTGCATGTGCACGGCATGGCCGAACATGGAGCGTGGACGCACCAGCCCGGCATGGGCGTAGACGTCGAGATAGGAGGAGCGCGCGGGGAAGAGCTCGCGCACCCATTCCACCTCGCCGGGGTTCTCGCACAGATGCGTCTGCAGGAAGAGGCCGTCGCGGCTCTTCAGCAACGCGGCCGCCGCCTCGAGCTGCGCGTCGGTCGAGGTGGGGGCGAAGCGCGGGGTGACGCAGTAGAGCTGCCGCCCGCGCCCGTGCCAGCGCTCGATCAGGGCGAGGCTCTCGTCGTGCCCGCGCTGGGCGGTGTCGAGCAGGGGGGACGGCGCGTTGCGGTCCATCAGCACTTTGCCGGCGATCATCCGCGTGTTGAAACGCTCGGATTCGGCGAAAAAGGCTTCCACGGAATGAGGGTGCACGGTGCAGTACACCATTGCCGTGGTGGTGCCCGCGCGCAGCAGTTCGCGCAGGAACAGCTTCGCCACCCGTTCGGCATGGGCGGCGTCGGCGAAGCTCATCTCGGCCGGGAAGGTGTAGGTGTCGAGCCATTCCAGCAGCTGCGCGCCGAAGGCGCCGATCATCTGCAGCTGCGGATAATGCACATGGGTGTCGATAAAGCCGGGAGCGAGCAGGTGTCCGGGAAAGTGCTCCGGGGTGATGCCGTCGGGCACCGTGTCCCTGAGCTCGGCATAGGGACCGAAGGCGCGGATCGTTCCGTCCTCGATCAGGACCAGTGCATCCTCGTGATACTGGAGGCAGGCCCGCGAGGCCTGTGCGAACGGATCGTCGACGAGGGTGACGGCGGGTCCGCGAAGAGCCGCAAGGGAGGACACCATGTTAGCTTCCCGTGAGCCGGGCGCCGGGGAGGGTCCCCGACACCCGGAAGTGGCGTTCAGTGCCCCGCCGTCTCGTGGATGAACTTGAACAGGAACACGGCGGCGATGACCCATACCACCGGATGCACCTGCCGCGCGCGACCGGTCAGCAGCTTCAGCGCGGCATAGCTGATGAAGCCGAAGGAGACGCCGTTGGCGATCGAGTAGGTGAAGGGCATCAGCAGCGCGGTGACGCAGGCGGGTATGACCTCCGTCGTGTCTTCCCAGTCGAGGTCAACCAGTTCGCGCAGCATCAGGCAGGCGACGTAGAACAGCGCCGGCGCGGTGGCGTAGGCGGGAACCGACCCGGCGAGCGGCGAGATGAACAGGCAGGCCAGGAACAGCACAGCGACCGTCACCGCGGTGAGGCCGGTGCGCCCGCCTTCCTGCACGCCGGCGGCGCTTTCCAGATAGGCGGTGGTGCTGGAGGTGCCGAGCAGCGAGCCGAGGAAGATCGCGCTGCTGTCCGCCATCAGCGCCTTGCTCAGCCGGCCTTCGCGTTCGGGCGTTAGCAGGCCGGCGCGGCGGGCGACGCCCATCAGCGTGCCGGTGGCGTCGAACAGCTCGACCAGGAAGAAGACCAGCACCACGTTGAGAATGCCGCCGGAGAGGGCGCTCTTCACGTCGAGCGCGAAGAAGGTCGGCTCGATGGAAGGGGGCACCGAGACGATGCCCTTGAAAGTGTTGCCGGCGAAGATGAAGCTCAGCACCGTCACCGTCAGGATGCCGATCAGAAGCGCGCCCTTCACCTCCAGCACCGACAGCACGGCGACGACGATGAAGCCGATCACCGCCAGCACCACTTCCGGCTTGTGCAGGTCGCCGAGCGTGACCAGCGTCGCCGGGCTGCCGGTGATGATGCCGGCGTTCTTCAGCGAGATGATCGCCAGGAACAGGCCGATGCCGACCGTGATGGCGATGCGCAACGAATGCGGGATGCCGTTGACGATGATGTCGCGCAGGCGGAACAGCGTCACCAGCAGGAACAGCGTGCCGGAAATGAACACCGCGCCGAGCGCCGCCTGCCACGTGTAGCCCATGCCGAGCACCACGACGTAGGCGAAATAGGCGTTGAGGCCCATGCCGGGTGCCAGCGCGATCGGGTAGTTGGCGTAGAGGCCCATGATCAGCGTGCCGACGGCGGCGACGATGCAGGTGGCGACGAAGACCGCGCCCTGCGGCATGCCGGCATCGCCCAGGATGATCGGGTTGATGAAGATGATGTAGGCCATCGTCACGAAGGTCGTGATGCCCGCCAGAATTTCCGTTCTGACGTTCGTGCCGTGATCCTTCAGCGCGAACAGTTTCTCGAGCATGTTAGCTCACCCCTCTGGTGGAAACGCCGCGTTGTTGCCGGCGATGTCGGTCATGGCCGGTGCGTCGGCGCGGGTTTGATTCGCGTCGAGCACCAGCCGGTACAGCTTGTCGGCGGTGAAGGGCGTCTCGCGCAGGCGTACGCCGGTGGCGTCGCATATCGCATTGGCGAGGGCGGCCGCCACCGGATTGTAGGGACTTTCGCTCATCGACTTGGCGCCGAGCGGGCCGATCCGGTCCGTGGTCTCGGCGAACAGCACCTCGGTCAGGGGCGTGTCGGCGAAGGTCGGGATGTGGTAGCCGCGGAAGGTCGGATTGGCGATCCGCCCCTCCTCGTCGACCAGCAGTTCCTCGTAGAGCGCGGCGCCGAGCGCCTGGGCGACGCCGCCCTCGATCTGCCCGCGGCATTGCATCGGGTTGATGACGAAGCCGGCGTCGGCCGCCTGCACGCTGTGCAGGATGCGGATCTCGCCATGGCGGCGGTGGACCGCGACGGCGAAGCCCTGCACGTTGAAGGCGATGGAGCGGGGCGTGCCGTTGGTGCTGCCGATGCCGGACAGTCCCCGGCCGTCCCGCCGCGCGGCGTCGGCGAGCTCGGACAGCGGGATGCGGCGTTTGCCGGCCACCACCTCGCCGCCGAACAGCCGGCAGGCGGCACGTTCCACGCCGGCATAGGCGCTGGCGTAGTTGCGGATCGCTCCGGCGAGCGCTTCGGCGGCCAGCCGTGTGGCGGCGCCGGCGACCACCGTGCCGGCACTGCCGAAGGCGCCGGTGTCGTGGGTCACGACATCCGTGTCGGACTGCCGGATACGGATTTGAGCCGGCATTGCGCCGAGCATGGCGGCGGCGATCTGGCCATGGACCGTGGTGGTGCCGTTGCCGAATTCG
The DNA here is from genome assembly GCF_902703545.1 of Starkeya nomas. Classification (NCBI taxonomy): domain Bacteria; kingdom Pseudomonadati; phylum Pseudomonadota; class Alphaproteobacteria; order Hyphomicrobiales; family Xanthobacteraceae; genus Starkeya; species Starkeya nomas. The sequence goes on along the minus strand of NZ_CACSAS010000001.1, from coordinate 3,742,433 downwards.
GCGGTGCCGACGGAAAGCTCATATGTGCCGTCGGGGGCGAGGCGGATGCGGCATTCGGCCCGATGCCCGCGTGGCGGAACGGTGCCGATCATCGACGCCGCCATGCCGCGCCCGATCAGCCAGTCGGGCCCGAGATCGGGCGCGGGGGCACGCTCGAGGCTCTTCTCCGCCAGATCGAGGCACTGGTCGAGCCCGTAGCTGCCGAAGAAAAGGTCGTCTTCCGCATGGCCGGCGGACTGGATCGGGTCGGTGGGCTGCACGACGTTGAGCCGGCGAAAGGCGAAGGGATCGATGCCGAGCTTGCGCGCCACCTCGTCCATGGCGGATTCGATGGCGAAGGTCGACTGGCTCAGCCCGTAGCCGCGGAAGGCGCCGCTGGGCGGTGTATTGGTGTAGACGGCATAGCCGTCCGCCTTCTTGTTGGGACAGCGGTAGAGGGCGATGGATTCGCCCGCGCTGTGGAAGAGCACGCCGGGCCCGTGATTGCCGTAGGCGCCGGTGTTCGAGAGGATACGCACGGCGATGGCGGTCAGCGTGCCGTCGCGCTTGGCGCCGACCTTGACCGTGATCCGCATCGGATGCCGGCAGGTGGACGAGGCGAACTGCTCCGGGCGCGAATATTCGAGCTTCACCGGGCGGCCGGTCTTCATCACGGCCAGCGCGACGATGTCCTCCGTCAGCATTTCCTGCTTGCCGCCGAAGCCGCCGCCGACGCGCTCGGTGAAGACGCGCACCTTGTCGCGCGGCAGATCGTAGAGCGTGGCGAGCGCGTCGCGGGTGAGGAACGGCGTCTGCGACGAGGTACGGATGGTGAGCCGGCCGTCGGTGTCGTACCAGCCGATGCAGCCGTGCGTCTCCAGATGCGCATGCTGGACGCGCTGCGTGCGGTAGACCGCTTCATGCACCAGATCGGCTTCGGCAAAGCCCCGCTCGACATTGCCGACCTCGCCATGAAGCTCGGCGGCGATGTTGCGGCCGGTGTTCGCGATGCGCGAGGAAGCCGGCTTGTCGTGGAGGACGGGTGCGCCAGGCTGCATCGCCTCCTCGGGATCGAACACGGCCGGCAGGATGTCGTAGGACACCTCGATCAGCCGGCACGCGGCTTCCGCCAGGGCCTCGCTCTCCGCGACGACGACGGCGACGCGCTGGCCGATATGGCGGATCACCGGATCGAGCACCCGCGTGTCGTCGGGGTCGTCGGTGGTGTGCTCGTGCCGCGCGCTCGAGAAGTGGCGGTCCGGCGCGTCTTCATGGGTGAGCACGGCGACCACGCCCGGCAGCGCCCGCGCGGCCCGCGCATCGATGGCGCGGATGCGGGCTGAGGCGTGGGGGGAGCGCAGGATCTTCATGTGCAGCAGGCCGGAGAGCGCGCCCTCGGGCGCGACGTCCATGGTGTAGCGAGCCTTGCCGGTGACGACGCCGGGGCCGGCCGGGGCCGGCAAGTTGTGGCCGCAGGGGCCGCCGAAGGGGTCGGCCTCGACATGGTTCAGGCCGGCAATGGCGTCGCCGATGGCCCGGTAGCCGGTGCACCGGCACAGATTGCCCTTGAGGGCATTTGGCAGGTCGCTGCGCTGGGCCTGGTCGAGGCAGGCGGCCGTCATCAGCATGCCGGCGGTGCAGAAGCCGCACTGGAAGCCCTGTGCGTCGAGGAAGGCCTGCTGCACGGGGTGCAGCGCTGCCGGGCCGCCCAGCCCCTCGATGGTGGTCACCGCGTGTCCCTCGGCGCGGAAGGCGGGGACGAGGCAGCTATGCACCGGGCGCCCGTCGAGATGCACGGTGCAGGCGCCGCAGTCGCCGGCGTCACAGCCCTTCTTGACGCCGAACCAGCCGAGTTCGCGCAGGAAGGTGCGCAGGCACTGGCCCGGACGGGGCGTCGCATCGTGGGTCTGGCCGTTGACGGTGAGGCTCACGCGCGCGCCTCCGCCAGTTCCTGCCGAATCTCCTCGGCGAAATCGAAGGTCAGGTGGCGGCGCCAGTCGGGACGGCCGTGGACGTCGTCATAATAGAGCGCGTCGGGAATCGCCTCGGCGAGGCGGGCCGACAGCTCGGTGGCGCCGGGCATGTCGGCGAAGGCAAGCCGCACCGGCCGGCGGGTCGAGGCGGTGACGGTCAGCACGAGGCCGCCATCCGCCGGCAGCGTGCCGATCAGCAGGACGCCGGAGCGCCCCAGCCGGGTGAGCGAGGCGCGGCGGAAGGCGGTGCGCCGGCCCAGCGCCTCGCGCGGCAGCTCGATGCTGCGCAGGAGTTCGCCCGGCCGCAGCGCCGGCTGCAGCGGCCCCTGGACGAAATCGACCACCGGCAGGCGGCGTTCGCCGCCGTCCGGCGTCCAGATGGTGCAGATCCCCTCGAGCGCGACGCAGAGGGAGATCATCGGCCCGGCGGGCAGCGACATGCACAGATTGCCGCCTACCGTGGCCATGTTCCAGATCTTGAAGGAGGCGAGGAAGGACCGGCAGCACTGGCCGATCAGCGGCGCGGCGCGCCAGCTGGGCGGCGCCTCAAAGGCGTCGAGCGTCGCGACGGTGCAGGTGGCGGCGATGGAAAGGCCGGCCTCGTCGGCGCGCAGCGGCTCCCAGCCGGTCAGCGAGAGGTCGAACAGCCGGGTCAGATGCGGCTGAGGCTCGGAGAACAGCCAGGTGCCGCCGGCGAGCCAGGCGTCGCCCGGCCCGAGAGCGCCCAACTCAGCGCGATGCCGCGGGCGGACGACGGCATCGATGGTGTTGAGATCCATGGCCGCCCCCCTTTTCCGCTTCGCTGCCCGCGCTCAGCCCCGTCCGACCGTGCACTCGATCTGGCCGTGGGGCTCGTCGGTCGGGGTGAAAACCTGACCGTCGGAGGAGCGGCCGAATGGCGAGAGGTCGATCGGCAGATAGTGCTTGTTCGGACAGGCCATGGAAATCTCGGCGATCTCCGGCACGGCGGCGAGCACCGCCTCGCCCATCAGGTACATCGTGTTCTGCACGCTCGGGCTGTAGGTCGTGGCGAAGACCTTGAGCACGGTGGCGAGCACCGCCGCGTTCGCCTCGGGGTAGGAGGCCGGGGCCTTCGCCCAGCGCCAGGAGGCGTCCATGGCGGTGGCGCACATGCGGTCGGCGGTCGGCTTCAGCGTGGTCGCCTCGTCGAACCAGTAGTTCTCCCAGCCGGAATTGGTGGTCTTCATGAAGGTGAAGCCCTTGATGCCGGACGTCACGCTCACGCCCTCGCGCGTGGCGGCGAGCTTGACGAAGGGATTGCCGTTGCTATCCAGCACGAAGCTGTGTTCGTGGGGAACGCCGTCGACCGCGATGCGCACCCACTTCGTCTCGGTCGCGGTCACGTCGACCTGCGTGACATGGGCATAACGGTCGAGGAAATAGGTCGCCAGCGCGGCGGCGAAGGGTTCGGTCTCGGCACCGACATTGTCGCGGGCGACGATGTTGACGATATTCTTGATCGAGTCCGTCGCGATGACCGAGGAATTGTCGTCCGAGGTGTAGGAGGCGTCGAACGCGCCGGTCAGCAGAACGGTGACGTTGAGCTCGCGAGCCTCGTGACGCTCCGTGTCACGCTTCACGCGCATGATGCGGACACGGCCTTTTCCATAAGTACTGCGGATGAGGGGCATGAAAGACCTGCTGGTTTGATCGGCCGCGGGCACGTATCCACACTATCCCCCGGGACGTTCCCGGCGAAGTGAAGACCGATAATGCCTGATCCTTGGACCCCGCCTCGTTCCGGTCTGCGGCCGGTAATGGTTTCGTGACGGCGAGTATGATTGTACGGATCGCCGAGGTTCTTGAAATTTCCGAATGCAGAGCGATACGTTGCTAATTCGGCAGCAGGCCCTGCCGACCGGGATCACCGAATGACCAAGACAGGTCCGAAGCCTGATGCCACGTCTCTCACCAAGACCACTGGCCAGAGCCGCCCCCGCGACCACGCGCTGTCTCCCGCCCTCCTGGCGCGCGTTTTCCATCAGCCCTCGCTGATCTACTTCAACGCCGTGGCCGAATGCCTTTCGGTACGCGAGGCAGGGCGCCGGCTGAACATCGCGTCGTCGGCGGTGACGCGACAGGTCGCCCAGTTGGAGGACGCGCTCGGCCTCGAGCTGTTCCAGCGCGACGGGCGGCGCCTCAAGCTCGCGCCGGCGGGCGAGATTCTCTACCGCCATTCCCGCCGGCTGATCCTGCCGATCGAGGCGGCGGTCTCCGAGCTCGACATGCTGCGCGGCCTGAAGACCGGCTCGGTCCGCGTCGCGACGGTGGAGAGCGTCGGCCTTGCCTTCCTGCCCCGGCTGCTGGCCGATTTCGGCCGGCGCTATCCGCGCCTGCACCTCGACGTCTCCGTCGGTCCCTCGACGGAGGTGATTGCGCGGCTGGCCGATGAGCGCGCCGATATCGGCTTCGGCTTCGTCGCCCGCCCGAATGAGCAGGTCGAGGTGGCGGTGCGGCGGGATGTGCGCATCGGCGTGGTGATGCGCCCCGACCATCCGCTGGCGAGCGTGCCCCGGCTGACGCTGGCGGCAGCCATCGCCCATCCGATGGCAGTGGCGAAGCCGGAAATCTCGATCCGCAACGTGATCGAGCCGTTCCTGCAGAAATCGGCGCTGGTGCTGCCGCCGCTGATCGAGGTCGATTCCATCCGCATGCTGGTGGAGCTCGCCCTGCTCGGCGGCTACGCGTCGGTGATGACGCCCATCGGCGTGCAGAACGAGATCCGCAGCGGTACGCTGCTGTTCCGGCCGCTGGAGGATGCGGGCCTGCCGACCAACCGCTTCGGGCTGATGGTTCGCGCCGGAGCGAGCCTGCATTTCGCGCCGGCGGTGTTCTACGAGCACGCCAAGCATCATTTCAGCGAGCTCGAACTGCCCGGCGCGATCGAGGCCTGAGGCCCCAAACGAAACCGGCCGCTCTGGGGAGCGGCCGGCATGTGGTGGCTCGGATGCAGGCTCAGCCCTTGATGAAGGCGAGAATGTCCGGGTTGATGACGTCGGCATGGGTGGTGAGCATGCCGTGCGGGAAGCCGGGATAGACCTTGAGCGTGGAGTCCGGCAGCAGCTCGGCCTGCAGCGCGCTGGCGTTCTTGTGGGGGACGATCTGGTCGTCATCGCCCTGAAGAACGAGGGTCGGGACGGTCATCGCCTTGAGGTCCTCGGTCTGGTCGGTCTCGGAGAAGGCCTTGATGCCCTCGTAATGCGCCTTGGCGCTGCCGATCATGCCCTGGCGCCACCAATTGTCGATCACGCCCTGCGAGACCTTGGCACCATCGCGGTTGAAGCCGTAGAACGGACCGGCGGCGACATCAATGTAGAACTGGGCGCGGTTGGCGGCGAGCGCGGCGCGGAAGCCGTCGAACACCTCAAGCGGCAGGCCGCCGGGATAGGCTTCGGTCTTCAGCATGATCGGCGGCACGGCGGCGACCAGTACCGCCTTGGCGACGCGGCCCTGCGGCAGGCCGAATTTGGCGACATAGCGCGCGACCTGGCCACCGCCGGTGGAGTGGCCGATATGCACGGCGTTCTTCAGGTCGAGATGCTCGACCACAGCCGAGACGTCGGCGGCGTAATGGTCCATGTCATGGCCATCGCTGACCTGCGCCGAACGGCCATGGCCGCGGCGGTCGCTGGCAACGACGCGGAAACCCTTGCCGAGGAAGTACAGCATCTGCGCGTCCCAGTCGTCGGAGGACAGCGGCCAGCCATGATGGAACACGATCGGCTGTGCGTCCTTCGGACCCCAGTCCTTGAAGAAGATGTCGACGCCGTCCTTGGTGGTGACGTAACCCATGGTCCTGTCCTTTCGGGTGTGGGGAAGGTCGTGTTTCAGGGAAGTCTGGTGGGCCGGCCCGCAGGCGTGGGACATCCCGCGCCTGCGGTGTGATAGGCGAGTTGTGCGTCACTTGTTGGACGCGGGATCTCAGGTGCCGAGCCGCAGCGCGAAGGGCAGCATGACGAGGCCGCCGCCGAGCATTCCGGCATCGAGAAGCAGGAAGGCGACGATCGCCCAGCGCCGGGGCGAGGGCAGGCTGGCGATCAGCGCCCCGCCGATCGACAGGAGCAGGAGGCCGGCGATCAGATTGACCACCGCAAGGGTAAGACTCATCGCCATGCTCCGGTTGCGCCGGTGATCGGTAGGGGAGGAAGCCGTTCCGCTCCCTGTCCGCCGGTACTCAGGAAATTACCGGCGGAACGGATTTTCTCAATTCAGCCAAGCGTTTCGGGTCTTATGCCTTGCGCATGGAAGGATCATACGCAGGTATGATCCGCGCCCCGTGCGCCGTCGGCTCTCCGTCGCCATAGGCTCCTTCGAGAAAGACGGTCTTGCCGCGGAATACCCAGTAGGCATGGGCCTGATAGGCAAGGACGATGGGCAGGATGACCGCCAGCCCGACGGCGATGAAGGCCAGCGTCTGCGGATCGGCGGCGCCGTCCCACACTGTCACCTGGCGCGGCACGACATAGGGCCAGAGACTGACCACCAGTCCGACGAGGCCGAGCGCGAAGACCAGCAGGGCGAGGATGAAGGTGCGCGGCTCCGCGCCCACCCAGATGCCGCGCGCGATGGCGACGAACAGGCCCAGCGTGACCAGCGGCACCGGCGCCAGCAGGAAGAGGTTCGGCAGGGCGAACCAGCGCGCGGCGACCTCCGGCACGGAGAGCGCGCTCCACGCGCTGACCAGCGCCATCATGACCGCCGTGAGGATGAGCGCGGCGCGGGCGATCTCACGGGCGAATATCTGCGTCGGTCCGTCGGTCTTCCAGATCAGCCATCCCGCTCCGATCAGCGCGTAGCCGCCGACGAGGCCTATGCCGCACAACAGGCCGAGCAGGCTGAAGAAGCTGAACGGCCCGCCGGCGAACATGCCGTTCTCCATCGGCACGCCGTTGATCAGCCCACCGAGGATCAGCCCCTGGCACAGCGTCGCCACGATGGAGCCGGCCGAGAAGGCGATGTCCCACAGGAAGCGGAAGCGCGTGGCCTGCAGCCGGAACTCGAAGGCGATGCCCCGGAAGATCAGCGCGAACAGCATGAACATGATCGGCAGGTAGAAGGCTGGCAGCAGCACGTAGTAGCCCGCCGGGAAGGCGGCGATGAGCAGCGTGCCGCCCATCACCAGCCAGGTCTCGTTCGCGTCCCAGACCGGCTCGATGGACGCCATCATCAGGTCGCGGTCCGTCTCGCGCGGGGCGACGAGGAAGACGATGCCGACGCCGAGGTCGAGGCCGTCGGCGAGCACGTAGACGGTGACGCAGAAGGCCGCGAGCGCCGCGAAGACGAGCGGGACATGGGGGCCTTGCATGAGCTCGATCATGGTCAGGCTCCTGCCTGTTCGGGGTTGCCGATGGCCGGCGAGGGGCCGCCGAGCGATTGGGCGTTGGCACGGTCCATCCCGCGACGCTCGCGGATGGGCAGGGAGGTGTCGGCGGGACCCTTCAGCGCCACGCGGGCGGCGAACCACAGGAAGGTCAGCAGCAGCACGTTGTAGATGGCGAAGAAGATGAGAAGGCTGGTCGTCACCGCGCCGGCGCTGACCGGCGAGACCGCGTCCGCCGTGCGCAGGTGGCCGTAGATCACCCAGGGCTGGCGTCCCGCCTCCGTCACCGTCCAGCCCGCCAGCACCGCGACGAAGCCGAGCGGCGTCGCCGCCATGGCGAGGAACTGGAACCAGCGCGTCTCGTAGAGCCGGCCGCGCAGCCGCAGCACCAGCCCGGTGAGCGCAAGAGCGAGCAGCGCGAGGCCGACGCCGACCATGACGCGGAAGGCGAAGAACACCACGGGCACGTTCGGCTGGTCCATGGGCGGGACCGCCTTCAGGCCCTCGACCTCGCCGTCCCAGCTATGGGTGAGGTAGAGGCTGGCGAGGTGGGGAATGTCGACGGCGTAGAGATTCTTCTGCGCCTGCATGTCGGGCCAGGCGATCACCGTCATCGCCGGGCCCTTCGTGGTGTCCCACAGGCCCTCCATGGCGGCGAGCTTGGTCGGCTGCTCCTTCAGCGTGTTGCGGCCGTGCAGGTCGCCGAGGAAGATCTGCGTCGGCGCCAGGACGAGCGCCAGCCACAGCCCCATCGAGAAGGCCGTGCGGGAGGCCGCCACGTGCTGGCGGCGCCACAGGTGGAAGGCCGACACGCCCGCCACGATGAAGCTGCCGGTCAGGAAGCTGGCGCACACCATGTGGGCAAGGCGATAGGGGAAGGAGGCGGTGAAGACCGCCTGCCACCAGTCGATCACGTGATAGATGCCGTTCGCATCCGCCACGGCGCCCGCCGGCGTCTGCATCCAGCTGTTGGCGGCGATGATCCAGGTGGCGCTGAACAGCGCGCCGCAGGACACCATCAGGCAGGCGAAGGCATGCGCGCCCTTGCTGACCCGCCCCTCGCCGAACAGCATGATGCCGATGAAGCCCGCCTCCAGGAAGAAGGCGGTGAGCGCCTCGTACATGAACATCGGGCCGAGCACGTTGGCGACGGCGCGCGAATAGCCGGCCCAGTTGGTGCCGATCTCGTAGCTCAGCACGATGCCGGTGATGACGCCCATGCCGAAGCCGAGGGCGAAGATGCGCGTCCAGAAGCGCAGCAGGTCGTGGTAGACCGGCTTGCCGGTGCGCCACCACAGGACGCTGAGCAGGGTACAGAACCAGGCAATGCCGATGGAGAAGGTCGGCCACAATATGTGAAAGCCGACAGTGAAGGCGAACTGCGCGCGGGCGAGGTCGACGGCGTCCATGGTCAGCGCGCTCCCTGCCCGGCGGTCTTCACGAGACGAACCGGCACGCCCTTGTAGGAGGGGGTGAAGCTCATCGGGTCGTGCGCATAGAGCGGCACGAGCGGGTTCATCTCCGGGTAGTAGGCGGCGCAGCCGCCCTCCGGGAAGGCGTAGGGCACCACCTTGAAGCCCCGCACGGCACGCTCCACCCCGTCGGTGGAGATGGTGACGATGTCAACGCGGTCGTCGGCCTTCAGCCCGCGCTTCGTCATCTCCTCATCGTTGAGGAAGAGCACGTCGCGCTGGCCGTAGACGCCGCGGTAGCGGTCGGAGAGCGAGTAGAGCGTGGTGTTGTACTGGTCGTGACTGCGGATCGAGGTGAGCCACAGCGCGTCGGGATCGCGGATGGCGGGATCCTCGCACAGGCCCTCGCAGACGAGGAAGTTGGCCTTGCCGGAGGGCGTCGCCCAGATCCGCTCGCGGGCCAGCGAGGTGAGGTGGAAACCGCCGGGATGCCGGATGCGGGCGTTGTAGCCTTCGAAGATGGGGAACACCGCCTCGATGTCCTCGCGGATCAGCGCGTAGTCGCCGACCAGACGTTCCCAACCGATCTTCGAGCGGGCGCCGAGCGTCGCGCGGGCCATGCCGGCGATAATGGCCGGCTCGCTCCGCAGATGCTCGGAAGCCGGCGCGCGGACGCCGGTCGAGGCATGCACCATCGACATGGAATCCTCGACCGTGATCGACTGGACGCCGGTCGCCTGCATGTCGACCTCGGTGCGGCCGAGGCAGGGCAGGATCAGCGCCTCGCGGCCATGCACGAGGTGGCTGCGGTTGAGCTTGGTGGCGATGTGGACGGTGAGGTCGAGCCGGCGCATCGCCGCCTGCGTCGTCTCCCAGTCCGGGATCGCGGCGGCGATGTTGCCGCCGAGGCTGATGAAGACCCGTGCCTCGCCGCGCACCATCGCCTCGAGCGAGGTGACGACGTTGTGGCCGTGCTTGCGCGGCGGTTCAAAATCGAAGCGCGCCTTGATCGCGTCGAGCAGGGCGTCGCTCGGAATCTCGGTGATTCCGACCGTGCGGTCGCCCTGCACGTTGGAATGGCCGCGCACCGGGCACATGCCGGCGCCTTCCCGGCCGACATTGCCACGCAGCAGGGCGAGATTGGCGAGCTGCTGGACGTTGTGGGCACCGTGGCGGTGCTGGGTGATGCCCATGCCGAAGACGAGGATGGCGCGCTCGGCCTTCGCATAGGCTTCGGCGGCTACCGCGATGTCGGCGCGCGACAGGCCGGACTTGCGCTCGACGTCCTCCCAGCGCGTGGCGTCGAGGTCGGCGACCAGCGCGTCGATGCCGGCGGTGTGGCCCTTGATGAAGTCCCAGTCGAGGACGGGCGCGCCTTCCTCGCGGCGTGCGTGCCGGTCGGCCTCGACGAGCCACTTCATCATGCCCTTGATGAGCGCGACGTCACCGCCGACCTTGACCTGGAACAGGCGCGAGGAGATCGGCGTAGAGGTGAGCGTCGCCATCTCCACCGGGTTCTGCGGCGCCTGGAAACGCTCCAGCGCCCGCTCGCGCAGCGGATTGAACGACATGATGACGGCGCCCCGCCGCGAGGCGTTGCGCAGCTCGGTCATCATGCGCGGCGAGTTGGTGCCGGGGTTCTGGCCGAAGATGAAGATGGCGTCGGCCTTCTCGAAGTCCTCCAGCAGCACGGTGCCCTTGCCGACGCCGAGGGACGGCGGCAGGCCGACGCTGGTCGCCTCGTGGCACATGTTGGAGCAGTCGGGGAAATTGTTGGTGCCGTATTCGCGGGCGAAGAGCTGGTAGAGGAACGCCGCCTCGTTCGACGCCCGGCCCGAGGTGTAGAAATCGGCCATGTTCGGGTCGGCCAGCGCGTTGAGGTGCCTTGCCACGAGCGCGAAGGCGTCGTCCCAGCTCACCGGCACATAGGTGTCGGAGGCCGCCTCGTAGCGCATGGGGTGGGTGAGGCGGCCGACCATTTCGAGGTCATAGTCCGACCAGCCCTCCAGCTCCGTCACCGTGTGGGCGGCGAGGAATTCCGGCGTGCAGCGCTTGGCCGTCGCCTCCCACGCGACCGCCTTGCCGCCGTTCTCGCAATATTCGAAGGGCGAGGTCTGCTTGGGGTCGGGCCATGCGCAGCCGGGGCAGTCGAAGCCGCCCGGCTGGTTCATGTGGGCGAGGAGCGCCATGCCGGAGACGGGGATGTCCTGTCTGGCGAGGGCGGCGCCCATCGCCTTGAGGGCCCCCCAGCCCCCGGCCGGCTCGTGATAGGGACGTATGGTCTTGACGATGCCCATGGCGGTCTCCCGTTGGCTTTCGGCTGTCGTGGATCGGCGAAAGGTCGGCGCCGGGCTCAGCGCGGCTGGATGCCGACCTGGCCCTTCGGGAACCGCGCGATGACCGCGGGGTCGATGTTGAGATGCTGGGCGACAAGCTCCGGCGGGGCGTGGGTCAGCCAGTCGGAGAGGTCGACCTCCTGATATTCGGGCGCCCGGAAGACCGCGAGGACCTGGACGTCCTCGTCGCCGGTGTTCTCGATGAAGTGGCCCTGGCTCTTCGGCACCACGCCGAGGTCGCCCGCCTGGAAGTCGATGGTCTGCGCGCGCGGCCCGGTGTTGAACACCGTCATGCGGCCCTTGCCCTTGATCCAGTACTGCCACTCGTCGGCGTTGGGGTGCCAGTGCATGCGGCGCAGCGCGCCCGGCCGGATGGTCTCGATGGCGGCGGCAATGGTCTTGGAGGCCTTGAAGGTGCGGCTGTCGGCGAGATGAACCTCGCCCGCCTCGTTCTGCTTCACCGGCGTGGTCGCGGTGAGCGAGAAGGTGAAGGGCTCGGCCGGAGCGCCGCCCGAGGCGACGGCCGCCTGATCGACGGAAAGCGGGGGCGGCTCCTGACCCTGGAAGATCCAGAGGTCGTGCAGCGGGATGTTCCTGAACGTCTCGGCCGGCACGCCGAAGTTCTGCGCCAGCACGTTCGGCGGGGTGTGGGCGATCCAGTCGGTCAGCAGCAGCGTGTTGTACTCGGACTGGAAGGCGTCATCGAAGACGATGAGGAATTCACAGCCATCCGGTCCGAGGCCCTGTAGCGAATGGGGGTAGCCGGCGGGGAAGAACCACAGGTCGCCCGGCCCGACGTCGCGCACATAGGGATGCCCGTCCTTGTCGAGGACGGTGATCCGGCAGCGGCCGTTGGTCATCAGCGCCCATTCGCCGGCGAGATGCCAGTGCATCTCGCGGACGCCACCCGGGCCGAGGCGCATGTTGACGCCCGAGACTTCCTTGGCGGCCGGGAATTCGGTGGCGGTGATCTGCCGTGCCCAGCCGCCGGCCTGCACGCGCTTGGGCATGATGTTGAAGGATGACCACATCATCGGCATGTTGCCGACATCGGTGGGAGGCGGGTTCTGGAAGGCCGGGATCTGCGCCTCCAGCGCGGGGTTCTGCGGGCCCGGATTGGAGAGGGCGCCGGGGGTGGAATTGATCGCGCCTTCCGCCGGCTCGTCCGGGTTGCCGAAGGTCGCGGCGCTGGCCGCGCCGCTGGCGACGGCCGCACCGCCGATGGCGCTCAGCGCAAGCACGGTCCGTCGGGACAGATCTTCCATTTTCGCTCTCCTCGATTGGCGTCGAGGCCGTCGCTCGGCGGCGGCCGTGTGCGCCTAAATTCGGAGGAGGGGAGGGCAAAGTCTTCCGTACCCGCATGGCGGCGAAGGCCGGTTTCGCGGGCGGTTCGGAAAGCATCTCGATAATGGGTGGCGGGCCCCAGACCTTGGTATGATCCGGCTGTCTGCCTGGAATAATGGCGCGCCGGCGAAACGGGCGCCTTCGCTTCCGGAAGGGCGTGGCGGAAGAGAGTGGGAGTCGAACCCACCAAGGACCGGCTCGCGGCCCCTACCGGATTTGAAGTCCGGCCCCATCACCGGATGGGACGCTCTTCCAAAATGCGCTGCCGCGCGGATCGGCCCTGTCAGCGGGCCTGTTCCGTGCGGCCGGAAAGGTCTCCGGGCACCGACACATTGTCGTCGATCGCGCCGAACAGGTCCAGCCGGTGCGAGTTCACCCGGCGCAGATCTCCCCGGCGCAGCGTGACGCCGTGGCGGTCGAAGAATTCGAGGATCTGGATCGCCACCTTGCGGCCCACCGTGTGCTCGCCGCTTCCCGATCCGTCGCGCTCCACGCGGTCGCGAAAGGCGCTGGCGACGAATTGCCGGTCCGGCGCGGCCTGCGAGAGTTCGCGGATCATGGCGACCATGCTGCCCACGGTGCTGCGCAGGAAGAAGTGATCGTGCGCCACCTCGTCGACCTTCCCCATGCGGGCGAGCAGTTTCATCAGCCGGCGGATGTCGGGCTCCGCTTCCCCGGTCATGCCGGCGAGATCGCGAACGCGCGGCGGGCGGAAGCGCTCAGTGCCGTCTAGCTTCGGCTCGATCAGCTCCCAGAGCAGCTCGTCGCGGCGGGTGAGGCGCACCTCGTGACCGGCAAGCCGGACCCAGGCGCCGTCGAGCATCAGCGTGCCGCCGCCGGCGATGCGCCGCAGGGCCTCCGTGAAGACGGGCTTGGGTAGGCGGGGGACGAGGGCGAGGCGCAGCTTTTCCGTCCCCATGCCCGGCAGGTCGGGATTGGCGTCGTGGAAACGGGCGAGTTCGGCAATCAGCGCATCGCAATAGAGCGCCCAGCGTTCGGCGGACAGGGCGATGAGCGTGCCGGCCGCTGCGAAGGTGACGAGCCCGAGTCTTTCCGCGAGGCCGGCACCGGCCTCGCTGCCGAGCGCCCGGTCGCGGGCGAAGGCGGCGAGGTCGACATGCCAGGGCTCGACGGCGAGCAGCCTCGCCAGCGCCGCCTCGGGCTCCGTTTCGCCGAGGGCGGCGAGCTGGGCGAGGCGTTCGGGCGTTCGGCGCTTGCGGGCGGGCGCGCGCAGATCGACGAGCCGTCCGCCGCCGACGGTGCGCTGGGCGGAGGTGTCGCGGATCACGTAGCGATCTCCGGCCGCCGCCGCGATCGGCCGGTCCAGCACGATCTGCACCAGCCCGCCGCCGCCGGGCGGGAGCGTGTCGGCCGACAGCGGCACGAGGCGCGCGCCGACTTCCGCCGAACCGTGATGGAAGCGCACCGGGAACCACTGGCCGAGCGGCTTCGGTTCGCCCGCCAGAACCGTCAGCGTGGCGTCGATGCGCTCGGTTGGCGCGTGCAGCGAGGGGGCGAGCACCATGTCGCCGCGGGCGATGGCGTCCGCCGTCACGTCGTCGCCGGCGAGATTGAGCGCGCAGCGGTCGCCGGCACGGCCTTCCTCGGCCTTGCGGTTCTGCGCGTGGATGGAGCGGACGCGCGCGGAAAGGCCGGCAGGGCTGACCGTCACCGCGTCGCCGACCGCCACGCGGCCGGAGAGCACCGTGCCGGTGACCACCGTGCCGGCGCCGGCGAGGCTGAAGGAGCGGTCGACGGCGAGGCGGAAGCGCCCATCGGTTGCGCGGGCAGCGAAGGCGCGGGCGGCCTTGATCAGTTGCACGCGCAGGTCGTCGATGCCCTCGCCGGTCAGCGCGGAAACGGGGACGACCGGGGCGCCGTCGAGCCCGGTGCCGTCCAGCAGCGCGGCGATCTCGGCCTCGACCTCGGCCCGCCGCGCCGCGTCCGCGAGATCCGCCTTGGTGAGGGCGACGACGCCGCGGGAGATGCCGAGCAGGTCGAGCAAGGCGAGGTGCTCGCGGGTCTGGGGCATCACCCCGTCATCGGCGGCGACGATCAGCAGCGCGAAGTCGATGCCGCTGGCGCCGGCCAGCATGGTGTGGATGAACTTCTCGTGGCCGGGCACGTCGATGAAGCCGAGCGTGCCGGCCTCGGTGGGAAGGTAGGCGAAGCCGAGATCGATGGAGATGCCGCGGGCCTTCTCCTCCTTCAGCCGGTCGGTATCGACCCCGGTCAGCGCGCCGACGAGGGCGGTCTTGCCGTGGTCGATATGGCCGGCCGTGCCGATGATCATGCCGGCACCCGGATGTGGCCGAGGCTGTCAAGGAAGCCCGCCTCGTCTTCCAGACAGCGCAGGTCGAGCAGCAGCGCGCCCTCGGCGATGCGGCCGACGATCGCGACGGGCAGCTCGCGCAGCGCGCCGGCGAGGGCGCTGAGCCGTCCGCCGGAAGCATCCCCGGCCGGGCGAATGGCGAGCGCCGCACTCGGCAGGGTCTCCAGCGGCAGGGCGCCGGAGCCGATCTGGCTGGCGCAGTCCACCACCTCGATGTCGAAGCCGTCGCCGAGCCGCGTCGCCACCGGATCGGCCAGTGCCCGCGCGCGCGAGGCGAGATCGGCGCGGGTGCGTGCGAGCAGCCGCAGCGTCGGCAGGCGGGCGGCGAGCCGCTCCGGGTCCCGATAGAGCTTCAGCGTCGCTTCCAAAGCCGCGAGGCGGATCTTGTCGACCCGCAGGGCGCGCTTCATCGGGTTCCTGTTGATCTTCTCGATCAGCGCGGCGCGGCCGACGATGAAGCCGGTCTGCGGCCCGCCGAGCAGCTTGTCGCCGGAGAAGGTGACGATGTCGGCCCCCTCCGCCACCGTCTCGCGCACGGTCGGCTCGTGGGCCAAAGCTGATTGGGCGCCGCCGATGCGGGCGAGGTCGAACAGCGTCCCCGAGCCGAGGTCGTTCACCAGCGGCACGCCGCGCGCATGGGCGATGGTTGCCAGCTCGCGCGCGGGCACCTCGCGGGTGAAGCCCTCGATGCGGTAATTCGAGGTGTGCACCTTCAGCACCAGCCCGGTGTCCTCACTGAGGACGCCGGCATAGTCCTTCGGGTGGGTGCGGTTGGTGGTGCCGACCTCGACCAACGTCACGCCGGCGCGGGCCATGATGTCCGGCATGCGGAAGGCGCCGCCGATCTCGATCAGCTCGCCGCGCGAGACCACCGCCTCCCGTCCGGCTCCCAGCGTGTTGAGGGTGAGCAGCACGGCGGCGGCGTTGTTGTTGACGACGGTCGCGTCCTCCGCTCCGGTCAGCTCGACCAGCAAGTCGCGCACATGGTCGTCGCGCTCGCCGCGTGTGCCGGTGGCGAGGTCGAATTCCAGAGCCACGGCGGAGCGCATTGCCGCGACCGCCGCCTCCACCGCCTCCTCGGCGAGCAGGGCGCGGCCGAGATTGGTGTGCAGCACGGTGCCGGTGAGGTTGAAGACGGGCCGGAGGCTGGGGAGGGCCTCGCGGGCGAGCGTATCCCCGGCCGCCAGCGCCACGTGATCGGGCGAGGGCAGGGCGGCGAGTTGGCCCGCCAGCACGCAGGCGCGCACTTCCTCCAGCGCCGCGCGAACGGCCAGCGTGGCGCGCGAACGGCCGAAGCGCTCCGCCGCGAGCAGCCCCGCCGGCGTCTTCAGCACCAGATCGACCGAGGGCAGGTCGCGGAGGGAAGGGCGGTTTTCGGAAAGGCGGGATTCCGCGTCCATGGCCGCCTCAATAGCCGAGCAGGAAGGGATTGAAGGCGGCGCGGCGATAGGGGCCCTCGCGCATCATCATGTCGAGCGCCAGCGTGCCGATGTCGTCCGCCACCGGCTCGATGGTGACGTCCTTGTTCTGGTACATCACCTTCACATAGGTGCGGCACTCGTCGCAGGTCTCGGCCTTGATGGTGCCGGGGCTGCCGTCGATCTCCTGATAGCCGATGCCCTTGGTGGTGCCGCAGGAGCAGCAGCGGATGCGGACATAGTTCCACAGGGTGGAGCAGAGCGAGCAGGCGCAGAAGCGGTTGCCATGGGCGTTCGGCCATTCGACGATCAGCGAGGCGACCGGCGGACCGCCGCAGGCGGGGCAGGCGCCGTCGCCGACGGGAACCAGCTTCTTGGCGTCGAGCCGGGAGGCGAGGCGGGCGAAATGCACCTGTAGCGCGGCCGCGACAAAGACATGTTCGGCCAGCGTCTCGACCGGCATGTCGTGGGAGAGCACATCCTGCACCATCCGGGCGCGCTCGGCGCCATCGACCTGCCGCACGCGGGCGAGGGCTTCGCCCGCTTCACGGGTCATGCCGACGTGCCGGGCGGCGTCGAACAGCGAGTCGAGCGTCGTCTCCAGCGTGTCGTCGAGCGTCGTCCTGGCGCGGTCGAGCGGTGGCATCTGGAAGGCGCGGGCACGCTCCAGCGCCTCCTCGTCCGGCATCTCCACCGGCGGCAGCGTGGGCACGATGGCCTGTTGGGCGTCGACGATGCCGGCGACGAAATCGAGATAGGGCTTGAGCGGGCTCACTGCCGCGTAGGTCCGCAGGCGCCGCGCCCGCACGCCGAACAGCGTCGAGGGATCGGGGGTGACCGCGAAAGGCGGGGTCGAGACGTTTCCGATCGCCGTCGGATCGGGCTGCAGATCAGCGGACATCAGTTTCCTCACGAACCGCACGGGCCACGTGAACGTCGAGCAGATTGGACGTCTTGATAAGGTGGACGTCGAAGCAGGACGGACGTCAAGTCAACTCACGCTGACGCGACCGGCGGGTTGCCGACAAGGCGGGTGCATAAACGAAAGCGCCACCCCGGAACGGCCGGGCCGTCCGGGATGGCTGCGATGGAAGAACAGAGTCTCGCTCCGCGAGCCGGGAGCGAGGTGTCATTCGGCCGGAGCGTGCGGCCCGCGCGGGTTGCCCTTGCCGACCAGCTCGCGCAGCCATTTGCGGTGGTGCCGCCAGGCCCAGCCGCCCGTCACCTGGCCGCGCGTCATCGCGCCGATGGTGCCCTTCACCCAGATCGCCGCGTAGACGTGGATGATCCACACGCAGATGATGCACACCGCCGCCACCGCATGGACGAGGATGGCGATACGCTTCTGCTCGATGGTGGTGAGGTTGTAGAAGTACTGGTCCCACATCACCACGCCGCTGGCGATCAGCACGATGATGAGGCCCGACATCGACCAGAAGACGAATTTCTGGCCGGCATTGTACTTGCCCACCTCCGGCATCTTCTCCTCGCGCCCCGCCAGCAGGTCGGCCGAGTGCGCTACCCAGTCGACATCCTCCCGCGCCGGCAGGTTGGCCCTGAAGAAGCGCACGAACAGGATCAGGAAGGAGAAGAACAGGACGACGCCGATCCACGGATGGATGGCGCGCGTCCACTGTCCGCCGCCGAACAGGCCGGTGAGGAAGAACAGCCGTGGCGTGAACAGCGCCATGCCGGACAGCGCCAGCAGCACGAGGCTGGTGGCGGTGATCCAGTGGTTGATACGCGCGCCGAGCGTATAGCGGTCCACCGTCACCGGATGGCCGGGATGCACCGCATCGCCGGCCTCGACATCATCCGGCGTCTCGGGCTTCTGGTCGTAGGCCGTCATGGCGTACTCCCGTGTTGCGTATGGCCCTGCGTCGGCTCAGGCGGCGGGGGCGCCTTGCCCTCGGTGAGCCTCTCGGCGTTCTCCTCGTCCTCCTCCGAGACCTTGTTCGGTCCGGCGACGACATAATGCAGGAAGCCCGCCGCCGCGGCGAAGCCCATCACCGCCAGGCCGACATATTTCGTCACGCCCTTCCATGCATCGACGATCGGCGAGATGCGCGGATTGTCGGGCAGGCCGGCATAGATGGACGGCGTGTCGGCGTGGTGCAGCACGTACATGACGTGGGTGCCGCCCACTCCCTGCGGATCATAGAGGCCGGCGTTCTCGAAGCCGCGCGACTTCAGGTCCTTGATGCGGAAGTCGGCCCACTCCTTCATCTCGTCCTTGGTGCCGAAGACGATGGCCTGGGTCGGGCACGCCTTCTGGCAGGCCGGGCCCTGGCCCACCGCCACGCGGTCCGAGCACAGCGTGCACTTGTAGGCCGTGTGATCGACCTTCGAGATGCGCGGGATGTTGAAGGGGCAGCCCTTGATGCAGTAGCCGCAGCCGATGCAGTTCTCGTGCTGGAAATCGACGATGCCGTTCGAGTACTGCACGATGGCGCCGGGCGCCGGGCAGGCCTTGAGGCAGCCCGGATCCTCGCAGTGCATGCAGCCGTCCTTGCGGATGAGCCATTCGAGATTGTCGGTCTCGGGGTTCACCCACTCGGTGAAGCGCATCAGCGTGAAGGTGTCCGGCGTCAGGTCCATGGGGTTGGTGTAGACCCCGTGGTTGAAGCCGATCTCCTCGTGGAGGTTGTTCCATTCGAGGCACGCCGCCTGGCAGGCCTTGCAGCCGATGCACTTGGTGACGTCGATCAGCTTCGCGACCTCGGTGAGCCGCTCGGCTGGCGGCGTCACCTCGGAGGCGGAACGCCGCATGATGTCCTTCTCGCCGAAACGTTGGACGGCGGCGTCGGGGGAGACGGACGGGTTCGGAATCGGTGGAAACATCGTGCCGCCTCCCTCTTAAGCCACCGGACCGGTGGACGCTTCGATGTTGACGAGGAACGCCTTGAACTCGGGCGTCTCGATGTTCGCGTCGCCCACGAAGGGGGTGAGCACGTTCGCCGGGAAGCCCTTGCGGGCGGCGCCGACGAAGCCCCAGTGGATGGGGATGCCGACCACGTGGACCGTCTTGCCGTCGACCGTCATTGGCTTGATGCGCTTGGTGACGACCGCCTTGGCGAGGATCTCGCCGCGCTTCGACCACACCCGCACCCAGCCGCCCAGCGCGATGCCCTTCTCCTTCGCGAGTTCCTCGGAGATCTCGACGAACTGTTCCGGCTGCAGGACCGCGTTCACATGGTTGTTCTTGGTCCAGTAGTGGAAATGCTCGGTGAGACGGTAGGAGGTCGCCGCGTAGGGGAAGTCCGGCGAGGCGGTCTCGGCGAACTGCTTCCAGTCGTCCGGGAACACGCGCGCCACCGGATTGCCCACGATCTTCGGGGCGATCAGGTTGGCGACCGGGCTTTCGAACGGCTCGTAGTGCACCGGGAACGGCCCGTCGCGCATCATCTTGCGCGCGAAGAGGCGCGACACACCCTCCGGGTTCATGATGAACGGGCCGACGTCGCGCGGCTTGGCGGTCGGGGCGATGTCCGGCACGTCGTAGCCGGTCCATTTCGACCCGTCCCACTCGATCAGCTTGCGTGAGGGATCCCACGGCTTGCCGTCGAGGTCGCAGGAGGCGCGATTGTAGATGATGCGCCGGTTCGCCGGCCAGGCGAACGACCATTTGAGGTAGGCGCCGGTGTCGTCCGGGTCGGAATTGTCCCGGCGCGCCATCATGTTGCCGGCCTCGGTGAAGCAGCCGGAATAGATCCAGCAGCCACACGCGGTCGAGCCGTCGTCGCGCAGCACGCCGAAACCGGACACCTGCTTGCCGGCCTCGAGCAGCTTCTTGGTCGGATCGTTCGGGTCGGCGACGTCGGAGACGACGTAGCCGTTGAGCTCCTTGGCGAGCTCCTCGGCGGTCGGCTCGTTCTCGTCCTTGTAGGGCCAGTGCAGGTTGAGGATCGGGTCGGGGAACGGGCCGCCTTCCTTGCGGTACATCTCCCTCAGCCGTAGGAAGATCTGCGACATGATCCACACGTCGGTGCGGGCCTCGCCCGGAGGCGAGCCACCCGGCCAGTGCCACTGAAGCCAGCGGCCGGAATTGACCAGCGAGCCCTCGTCCTCCGCGAAGCAGGTCGTGGGCAGCTGGAGCACTTCCGTCTGGATGTCGGACGGATCCACCTTGTTGTAGACGCCGTGGTCCTCCCAGAAGCGGGCCGTCTCGGTCTGGAGCGGGTCCATGATCACGAGCAGCTTGAGCTTGGCGAGGCCCTTGGCGAGCTTGCCCCGGTTCGGGAATGCCTGGAACGGATTGAAGCCCTGGCAGATGTAGAGGTTCATCTTGCCCTGGTTCATCAATTCGAAGGCGCGCAGGATGTCGTAGAAGGCGACATCGAGCTTCGGCAGGTAGTCGTAGGCCCAGTCGTTCTCCGCCGTGGCCGCCGGTCCGAACATGGACTTCTGGAAGCTGACGAAGAATTTCCGATAGTTCTGCCAGTAGCTCATCTGGTTCGGCCGCAACGGCTTGAAGCCGCGGGTCGACATGTAGGTGGCGAGGTCCGCCTCCTTCTCCGTGGGCAGGTTGAGGTAGCCGGGCAGCATGTTGGACATGAGCCCGACATCGGTCAGCCCCTGGATGTTGGAGTGGCCGCGCAGGGCGTTCATGCCGCCGCCGCGAATGCCGATATTGCCCAGGATGAGCTGCAGCATCGCCATGGTGCGGATGTTCTGCGAGCCCTTGGAATGCTGGGTCCAGCCGAGCGCGTACATCGAGGTCATCGCCTTGGTGGGCGAGGAGCACTCGGCGATCATCTCCGCCACCTTCAGGAACTTGTCCTTCGGCGTGCCGCAGATGCGCTCGACCAGCTCGGGCGTGTAGGTGGCGACGTGCTGCTTCAGCAGGTTCCACACGCAGCGCGGATTCTGCAGCGTCTCGTCGACCACGGCATAACCGTCCGGCCCGATCTCGTAGTCCCAGCTGTCCTTGTTGTAGTCGCGCTTGCCCTCGTCATAGCCGGTGAACAGGCCGTCCTGATAGGCGAAGCCCTCCTTCACGAGATAGGCCGCGTTGGTGAAGGCCTTGGTGTACTCCCACTGCACCTTGTCGTTCTGGATGCAGTAGTTGATCACGCCCAGCAGGAAGGCGATGTCGGTGCCCTGGCGGATCGGCGCGTAATAGTCCGCCACCGACGCCGAGCGCGTGTAGCGCGGATCGACGACGATCAGCTTCGCGCCCCGGTTGGCTTTCGCCTCCGTGACCCATTTGAATCCGCACGGATGTGCTTCGGCGGCATTGCCGCCCATGATGACGACGAGGTCCGTGTTCCGAATGTCGGTCCACGAGTTGGTCATTGCTCCACGGCCAAAAGTTGGGGCGAGACTCGCCACCGTCGGGCCGTGTCAGACACGCGCTTGGTTGTCGAAAACCAGCATTCCTGTGCTTCGGACCACCTTGTAGGTGGCGAAGGCCGTCTCGTTCGTCGTGGCGGAGGCCGCCAGCATGCCGGTGGTGGTCCACCGGTTGACCGTCACGCCGTCCTTGTTGGTGGCGACGAAATTGGCGTCGCGGTCGTCCTTCATCGCGCGGGCGATCTTGTCGAGCGCCGCTTCCCACGAGATCGGCTCGAATTTGTCGGAGCCGGCCTTGCGCACCATCGGCTGGGTGAGGCGCTGCTCGGACTTCACGATGTCGCGCAGGGCCGCGCCCTTCGGGCACAGCGTGCCGCGGTTGGTCGGATGGTCCGCGTCACCCTCGATGTGGATGATGTCGGCCTTCTCGCCCTTCTTCAGGTCGCCCTTGGAATAGATGATGATGCCGCAGGCCACCGAGCAGTAGGTGCAGGTGTTTCGCGCTTCCGTCGTGTTCACCAGATGGAACGGCTTGATGAAGGAGGCCACCGCCGCCTCAGCCTCGCCGAACCCGAAGGCTCCCAGCGTCGTACCCGCGATCCCCGCACCCGACGTTTTCAGGAACGTACGGCGCGAGAGCTCCATATTCATCGAGGCCCTCCGAAACTACCTCCGCGAAGCCCATCGGCCGATAGGCTTCTCCAATCGCTAGGCTATTTTTTAGCTTGTCCAATGTCAAACCGACGAAAGGTGGAGGGCGGACAAAAAACCGTGTCTTTCCAAGCCATTCGCCATGATGCCGTGCGGTTTGGAAATGCTGCGCCGCAATAGCCATTCGCTTCGCCGATCGGCCGATTGACGATTTCGCGGGCTCGTCGCAGCATCGCGCACGATGTTTGTGCATCAGGCTCCCGCGTGCCGGGGCATGTTCCGCCACCTTTCCGCGCTCGCGCTCTCTTCCCTTGCGTCACTGGCGCCGGGAGGCATGGCTTCGGCCGCCTCCGACCCGCCGCTGCCGATCGGCAGCGCGGCGCCGGCGCTCGCCCTGCCGACGCTCCGCGGCGGTCCGGTGGAGCTTGGTGCGCTGCAAGGTAGGGTTGTCGTCGTTCACTTCTTCGCGACATGGTGCGAGCCCTGCCGCGAGGAGATGGCCGGCCTGTCCCGCCTCGTCGAATCCTGGAAGGACGGGACATCGGGTAGCCCGCCGGCGACCCTGCTCGCGGTGGATGTCGGCGAGCCGGAACTGCGCGTCCGGCGCTTCTTCGACGCGAGCCCGGTTCCCTTCCCCGTCCTGCTGGACGAGGACCGGAGCGCCATGAAGGCATGGAAGGTGCCGGTCCTGCCGGCCAGCTTCGTGCTCGACGCCTCGCATGCGGTGCGCCTCTATGCCGGCGGTCCGGTCGACTGGAACGATCCGGCCGCCCTGTCGCTGATCGAAAGCCTCGCCAACCCGGCGGATGCGCCCGTTGCGGGCACGCTGCCGCCTCTCAACGAATGATCGGGAACAACAACATGACCTCTCGCCGAGAATTCCTCAAAGCCGGCGCGGCGCTCGCCGCCGTCGCCGCCGCGGTTCCGCATCAGGCGTTTGCGCAGGCGGCGGCGCCGGTTGCCGTCTTCGCTCCCTCGCCCGGCAAGTGGCGGAATTTCGAGGTCGTGACCACGCTCGATGTGGCGCCGGTCGACGGCAAGGCTGGCCCGGCGCAGGCCTGGGTGCCGCTGCCGTCCTATACGGCGGCCGACTGGTTCAAGCCGGGCGAGAGCACCTGGAAGACCAACGCCGCCACCGCCAAGGTGGAGAAGGACCCGCATTACGGGGCCGAGATGCTGCATCTCGTCTGGGCCGAGGGCGAGGCGAGCCCGACGGTGGAGATCGTCTCCAAATTCTCCACCCGCGACCGCGCGACCGACTTCTCCAAGCCCAGCACGCCGGCTCCGCTTTCCGCCGAGGAGCGCGCCGCCTTCCTCAAGGCGACCGACCTCATCCCGGTTGACGGCATCGTGAAGGCGACCTCCGACAAGATCACCGCCGGCAAGACGAGCGATGTCGAGAAGACGCGCGCCATTTACGAATGGGTGGTGGAGAACACCTATCGCAACGCCGCCACGCGCGGCTGCGGTACTGGCGATGTGGCCTCGCTGCTGGCGAGCGGCAACCTCGGCGGCAAGTGCGCCGATCTGAACGCGCTGTTCGTCGGCCTCGTGCGCGCCGCCGGCATTCCCGCGCGCGACCTCTACGGTATCCGCGTCGCCCCCTCCGCCTTCGGCTACAAGAGCCTCGGCGCGAATTCGCCGACCATCTCCAAGGCGCAGCACTGCCGCGCCGAGGTGTGGCTCGACGGCTTCGGCTGGGTCGCCACCGATCCGGCGGATGTGCGCAAGGTCGTGCTGGAGGAGCCGCCGGGGAAGAACCCGATGGACGACGCCAAGGTGCTGGCCGCGCGCAAGGCGCTGTTCGGCTCCTGGGAGGGCAACTGGCTGGCCTATAATGACGGCCATGACATCGCCCTGCCGGGCTCGAACGGGCCGAAGCTCGGCTTTCTCATGTATCCGCAGGCCGAGGTGGCGAGCCTGCGCCATGACTGTCTCGACCCGGACACGTTCAAGTACACGATCAAGGCCAGCGAGATTTCGGCGTAAGCCATCTCTACGGTCGTCATGGCCGGGCTTGTCCCGGCCATCCACGCCTTCTCTCGGCAACGGCCAAGTCGTGGATGCCCGGCATCAGACCGGGCATGACGGCGTTCCGAAGAGAGGCCGCCCAGCAGGAGACTTCCATGCTCGACAAGCCCGCTGAACCCACCCCCTTCCGCCTGACCAGCCTTGCGCATGGTGGCGGCTGCGGCTGCAAGCTGGCGCCCTCGGTGCTGCGGGATCTGCTGTCGGAGCAGCCCCCGGGCTCGCCGTTCGAGCGCCTGCTGGTCGGAACGGAGACCGGCGACGACGCGGCGGTCTGGCAGCTCGACGACGAGACCTGCCTGATCGCCACGACCGACTTCTTCATGCCGATGGTGGACGACCCCTTCGAGTTCGGCCGCATCGCCGCCACCAATGCGATCTCCGACGTCTATGCGATGGGCGGCAAGCCGCTGCTGGCGCTGGCGATTCTCGGCATGCCGCTCGGCAAGCTGGAGCCGGCGATGGTGCGCGAGATCCTGAAGGGCGGCGCGTCGATCGCCGCCGAGGCCGGCATTCCGGTGGCGGGCGGCCATTCGATCGACGCGCCCGAGCCGATCTATGGCCTCGCGGTCATCGGCACGGCGAAGCCGGAAACCATCCGCAAGAACAGCACGGCCGAGGCCGGCGACGTGCTGATCCTCACCAAGGCGCTGGGTGTCGGGATCTATTCCGCCGCCTTCAAGAAGGAGGCGCTGCCTCCGCCCGCCTATGCGGAGATGATCGGCTCCATGACGAAGCTCAACCGCATCGGCACCGAGCTCGGCAAGGACGCACAGGTGCACGCCGTGACCGACGTGACCGGCTTCGGCATTCTCGGCCACGGGCTGGAGATGGCGCGTGGCTCCGGCCTCGCGCTTGAGATCGAGGCGGAGGCGCTGCCGCTGCTCGACGAGGCCGGCGCGCTGGCGCGGGCCGGCTACGTGACCGGGGCCTCGCACCGCAACTGGGCGAGCTATGGCGAGGCGGTGCGCCTGCCGACCGACCTGCCGGACTGGCGCCGTCATCTGCTCACCGACCCGCAGACCTCCGGCGGCCTGCTCGTCGCCTGCGCTCCCGAAGCCGCAACGCGCGTGCTCCAGCAGATCCGCGCCGCCGGCTACGATAAGGCCGCCATCATCGGGCGCGCGCGCGCCGGCGAGCCGTCGATCACGGTCGCCTAGGGCGGGTTGGCGGGGCGCGCGCGGCGCAATAAGGTCCGCCCGAAGCGCGCCGCCGGATGACCTCGTTCATGCGATACCGACCCGAGATCGACGGCCTGAGGGCCGTCGCGGTTCTCCCCGTTATCCTGTTCCATGCGGGGTTCTCGCGCTTCTCCGGCGGTTTCGTCGGCGTCGACGTGTTCTTCGTCATCAGCGGCTATCTCATCACCAGCATCCTTGCCGGCGAGCTGGAGCGGGGCTCCTTCTCCCTCGCGCGCTTCTACGAGCGCCGCGCCCGGCGCATCCTTCCGGCGCTGTTCTTCGTGGTCGCGGCCTGCATCCCCTTCGCCTGGATGTGGATGCTGCCCTCGCAGTTCGAGGGCTTCGCCTTGTCGGTAGGGGCGGTGGCGCTGTTCGTCTCGAACATCCTGTTCTGGCGCGAGACCGGCTATTTCTCGGCGGTGGCGGAGGACAAGCCGCTGCTGCACACCTGGAGCCTGGCGGTCGAGGAACAGTTCTACATCCTGTTCCCGCTGTTGCTGCTTCTGCTCTGGCGCCTCGGCCGCCGACAGGCGGTGGCGGGCGTCGCGGTGATTTCGCTGGTGAGCCTCGGCCTTGCCGAGCATGGCTGGCGCAATCATCCGGAGGCGAATTTCTATCTCATCCAGTCGCGCGCCTGGGAGCTGGGGGCGGGAGCGCTCTGCGCGCTGGCGATGCATGGGCGGGCGCCCCGGCCCAATGCGGCGTTGTCGCTTCTCGGGTTGGGGATGATCGTCTTCGCGGTCCTCGCCTATGACTCGGCGACGCCCTTTCCCTCGCTCTACGCTCTCGTCCCGGTCGGCGGTGCCGCGCTCATCATCCTGTTCGCCGCGCCCACGACCCCCGCCGGGCGCCTGCTGGCCTGTCGGCCGCTCGTGGGGCTCGGGCTGATCAGCTACAGCGCCTATCTCTGGCATCAGCCGCTCTTCGCCTTCGCGCGCATCCGCAGCCTCGACGCGCCGGGGCCGGGGCTCATGCTGATGTTGTCGATCGCAACGCTTGGCCTCGCCTATCTGAGCTGGCGGTTCGTCGAGAGACCGTTCCGCTCCGGCAATGTCGCGCGGAGCATCCCGCGCAGGAGCCTCTTCGGCGCGGCAGCCGGGGCTTCCGCCCTACTCGTCGCCTTCGGGGCGTTCGGCTATTTCGCGGACGGCGCGCCCTTCCGCCTGCCGGAACGGGCGGTGGCGCTGCTGCGCTACGAGACCGACTGGAACGGCTATGACGTTTCCGGCACCTGCTCCTTTAACGAGCTGCACCGGCTGGAGGTCCAGCCCGCGCCGGGCTGCGCGGACTACATGGTCGGCGGCAAGGCCGATGTCGTGTTCATCGGCGACAGCCATTCCGGGGCGATCTCGCGCGAGGCGCAGGAGGCGCTGCGGCGCGCGGGCATCTCTTCCTACGCCGTCTCCTACACCGGCTGCATCGGCCTTCCCGGTTTCTACCGCGCCGACCGGACGAAGTGGCATGCCTGCGACGAGTACAACCGCGCCATGCTGGATTTCGCGCAGGCGATCGGCGCGAAGGCTGTCGTGCTCACCTCGCGCTTTGCCGCCTATGTCGATGCGGCCGGCTTCGACAATGGCGAGGGCGGGGTGGAGACCAACATGGCGGCGCGCCTCGATGTGCTGGAGGCTCGTGACGGCGGGCTGCCCGAGGCCGGCCGTCGCGACCGTGTCATGGGCGCGCTGAAGGGCGCGGTGGAATCCGTCGCCGACCGGATGAGCGTCGTGCTGGTCTATCCCATTCCCGAAGCCGGCTGGAACGTGCCGCAGCGCGCCGCCCGGCTGGCGATGCAGGGAGAGCCGGGCGGCGCGCTCTCCACGTCATATGACGCCTTCATCAGGCGTAACGGCGACGTGCTGGCGGTCTTCGATGCGGTGGAGCGGCCCAATGTCTTCCGCGTCCGGCCGTACG
This sequence comes from Starkeya nomas, assembly GCF_902703545.1. NCBI lineage: Bacteria > Pseudomonadati > Pseudomonadota > Alphaproteobacteria > Hyphomicrobiales > Xanthobacteraceae > Starkeya > Starkeya nomas. Next base: position 3,715,235 of record NZ_CACSAS010000001.1, on the reverse strand, counting down.
ACCTTCTGTGCGACGCGACGCAGGGCCGTTGCCGCAATACCGAGGGCGACGTGTCGTTCTATTTCGACGACGACCATCTCTCGAGCGTCGGTGCCCGGCTGATCGTCCCGGAACTGGTGAAGCAGATCCGCCGGGCGATGGCGTCGCCGCCGGCCGGTCATTCCGTAGCCGGCGAATAATGAGCGACGTGTGGTTGTCGCCGCCTAGCCGGGCGTCCCGGCCGGCTGCTGCTGGGTGATGCAGTGGATATTGCCGCCGCCGAGGATGATCTCGTGCGTCGCCACGCCGACCACCTCCCGATCCGGGAACAGCCGGGCGAGGATGGCGCGCGCCTCCCCGTCATGTGCGGGGTCGAGCAGCGGCATCAGCACGAAGCCGTTGCCGATGTAGAAATTGGCATAGGAGGCGCCGAGCCGCTCGCCGAGGCCGCGCGACATGGTGCCGGTAGGTGAGCCGATGTCGATGGCTTCCTCGACCGTGCGGAACAGCGGTCCGGGAAGCGGCAGCTTGACGATCTCGATGCTGCGCCCGCGCGCGTCGGTCATCCGCGACAGCCGTTCATGGGCGTCGCGCGAGATGGCGTATTGCGGATCGGACGGGTCCTCGCACCAGGTCAGCGCCACCACGCCGGGGCGCACGAAGCAGGCGAGGTTGTCGATATGGCCGGAGGTCTCGTCATCGACGAGGCCGGCGCCGAGCCACAGCACCTTGGAGACGCCGAGATAATCCCTGAGATGCTGCTCGATCTCCTCGCGCGACAGGTCGGGATTGCGGTTTGGGTTGAGCAGGCATTCCTCGGTGGTCAGCACCGTGCCTTCGCCATCGACATGGATGGAACCGCCCTCGAGCACCAGCGGCGCCGCGTAGCCAGGCGCGCGCTCGATCTCCAGCATCTTGCCGGCAATGAGCTGGTCCTGGTCATAGGGGCTGTAGAGACCGCCCCAGGCGTTGAACTGCCAGTCGACGCCGCGCAGCCGGCCGCCGGCATCGGTGACGAAGGTCACGCCCGAATCGCGGCACCAGGAATCGTCGGAGGAAGCCTCGATCACGCGCACCGCGGCGGGCAGCATCTCGCGCGCGTTCCGCCACTGGCGGGCGGAGACCAGCATGGTGACGGGCTCGAAGCGGGCAATGGCGCTGGCGACGGCGACAAAGGCCTTCTGCGCCGGCTCGGCGCCTTCCCGCCAGTTGTCGGGCCGTTCCGGCCAGATCATCCAGGTGCCGGCATGCGGCTCCCATTCGGCGGGCATGCGGAAGCCGTCGGCGGCGGGCAGGGTGATCAGCGTCTCGCTCATGATGGCAGCTGCCTCCTGCTCAGCCGATCGGGCGCGTGGGCGTGCGTCCGTCCAGCGACAGAAGCGGCGCGTAGAGTTCCGGGCGGCGGTCGCGGAACACACCCCAGCTCTGGCGCTGGCGGGCGATGCCGTCGAGATCGAAGGTAGCGGTGAGCACCGTCTCCTCGGTGCGGCCGGCTTCCGCGACCTTCTCGCCGGCGGGGCCGGCGATGAAGGAGGAACCGTAGAAGGTGATGGAGGTGCCGCTGCGGCCCTCTTCGGTGCCGATGCGGTTAGAGGCGATGAGCGGCATGAGGTTCGCCCCCGCATGACCCTGCATCACCCGCTGCCAGTGGCCGGAGGAATCGAGGCTCGTATCATGCGGCTCGGAGCCGATGGCGGTCGGGTAGAGCAGCACCTCGGCGCCGAGCAGGGCCATCGAGCGCGCGCATTCGGGAAACCACTGGTCCCAGCAGATTCCGACGCCGATGCGCCCGACCGCCGTGTCCCAGACGCGGAATCCGGTGTCGCCTGGCGAGAAGTAGAATTTCTCGGTGTAGCCGGGTCCGTCCGGGATGTGGCTTTTGCGGTAGAGGCCGAGGATGGAGCCGTCGGCGTCGATCACGGCGATGGAGTTGAAGGCGGCCTGCCCGGCGCGCTCGAAGAAACTGACGGGCAGCACCACGCCGAGTTCGCGCGCGAGGGCCGCGAAATGGCCGATCAGCCGGTTGCCTTCGAAGGGGGCGGCGAGTTCGAGGAACTCGTAGAGCTGATCCTGGCAGAAATAGGGGGTCTCGAACAATTCCTGCAGCAGGATCAGCTTTGCGCCGCGCCCGGCGGCCTCGCGCACCAGCGCCTCGGCGCGGGCGATGTTGCCCGCAATGTCCCAGTCGCACCGCATCTGGGTGGCGGCAACGGTCAGGCTGCGCATTCTCGTCTCCGGTACAGAAATCGGTCAGTTGACGGCGCGGAGCGGCTTTTCCAGCACCGCGATGACCCGGTGAAGCTCGTGGCCGCGCTTGAGGATGAGGCCGGTCTGCGACACGACCGTGTAGGCGCCCTGGCGGCGGGCAAGGCGCGGATCCTTCTCGATGCGGTAGATCGGCACCTCGGCCGACCGCCGGAAGATGGAGAAGATCGCCTTGTCCCTGGTGAAATCAATGGCGTAGTCGCGCCATTCGCCCAGCGCCACCATGCGTCCATAGAGGTCGAGGATGCGATCAAGCTCGCGCCGGTCGAAGGTGACGAGATCGGCACGCCCGCCGACCGGCAAGACTATGGGGTCGATTTCCGCCACGCGGTTCCTCCGGCTTGGACGGCCCGGCTGTGCCCGGCTCGCCGACTCGGTCGCGTCATCCGTCCGTCATGATCCACCGGCCGGCAGACGGCTTCAAGCGCCTTTCTCGCGCCAGGGGCGGGGTTGTTCACGGGCTCTGACCTGAGACCCTGAACTTCCTCCAGATTTGGGTAGAGTCCGTCGATTACGGAGACGGACGATGCGACCATCGCGGTTCACGGAAGAGCAGATTATCGGACTACTGAAGGAGCAGGAGACCGGTG
>NZ_CACSAS010000001.1:3485111-3712301 GCF_902703545.1 Starkeya nomas | reverse complement strand
TCGAAGGCCGCACCAAGGATCGCCATGTGTTGTGCGTCGAGACCAGCGATGCGGGCCTCGTCGGGCTCCTTGGGCCGTGTTCATGGGGTGGCGGTCGGAAGATGACCAAAGACCTCGTCCGGGCCGGGGTGCACCCTCTGGACATCATCATCGGCAGCGAGGCAGACGGCCGGTGGACCTTCAGAACGGCGGTCGACTGGATGTTCTGGACCGCCGAAGATCAAGACGCTCTTGAGGACCCTCAAACGGCCTCTTAACGAGCTCCACACGGGCCCGCCGGCGGGGGGCGTTCAAACCGCCTAATAGACCGCTTCAAGCGCTGACATTTGATCCTTCGCGAAATGACATTCGATTTTGCGCGCTACACCGGGTTCGAGCATCGCCCGGATGTAGGAATGTCCCGTCGCGGTGAGCGCCTCGCGCACGTCGGCATCCGGATCGAGGTCGAAGCAGGCTTCCGCCGTCCTCTTGCACTCCTCGGTCACCAGCGCGGCGAACAGCTCCTCCTTCGAGGCGAAATAGACGTAGAGCGTGCCCTTGGAGACGCCAGCCACGCGGGCGATCTCGCCCATGCTGGCGCCGTCGAAGCCGCTGGAGAGAAAGACCTCGCGGGCGCCCCGCAGAATCTGCCACCGCTTTTCCTTGACGTGGCCGGAAGACGCCAGGGGGAGCGGTTCCGGCCGCGCGCACCAATGGCCCGGAGCGCGCGGCGCCGGCTGCTGGCGAGCAACGTTCGGAAACGAAGACATGCTGGGATCCCAAGTCCGTGTGGAAACTAATGATTTCAGATTGTGTCTGCAGTCTGGATCATGCGGTCCGCTCTGGCAATGGCACCCTCTGCCGGAGCTGTCGGAAAATTTTGACCGAACCGTTCGGTTTTTATTGATTGGTTCCATGGAAATCGATATTCATCCAACTCCACCGACCGCCCGAGTTCGAAGGAACCCGCAAGCCTTTGAACAGCCATCGGCAGTTGGTAGAGGGAGGAGGGTTAATCCGCCCCCCAATCCTCCTCCCTCGTCTTTCCTTTCCGATTGCACGTCGAATTCGGTGCATCCGGGCCGGTCGCGGCCGGCGGCCGGGAGTCTGCGCTTGGCGTTCCCGCCTCGCCAGAGTATTGCTGCGGTGCCGGAGCCTCCGGCGGTCCCAGCGCGAACCCGGCCATGCCACCTTCCATCGCGTCACTTCTGTCCGTGACTTGTCGCCCCGCGGCGCCTCTCGCCTTTGACCGGAACCCGGATGGTTCCATCTGCCGGGCTGTCGCCGTCCTTCGCGGGTGCGGCGGGACGCATCATGGCTGAGCATCGCGTCGCCGGCCGCCGCGCCGTGCCCTTTGCCGCCGAGATCGCCGCGCTCGGCGTCGTCTTCGGCGATATCGGCACCAGCCCTCTCTACGCCTTCAAGCAGGGCCTGCTCGCCGTCGGCGGGCTCGGCGTGACCGACACGGACGTGCTGGGGCTGCTCTCGCTCATCACCTGGGCGATCATTCTCTCCGTTACCCTCAAATACGTCATGCTGGTGCTGCGGGCCGACAATGATGGCGAAGGCGGTATTCTCGCGCTCGTCACTCTGCTCGATCTGCACCGCTCGGCCACGCGCCGCCGCCTCTTCCTGCTGGTGGCGGGCCTCGTCGGCGCGGCCATGCTGATCGGCGACGGCGTGCTCACCCCGGCGATCTCCGTGCTGTCCGCGATCGAGGGCCTGGAGGTGATCGCGCCGGCGCTCGACCACTGGATCGTGGCGGTCACGGTGCTGGTCATCCTGGTCGTCTTCATTTCCCAGCGCGCCGGCACGGATCGCATCGGGGCGCTCTACGGGCCGGTGATGCTGGTCTGGTTCATCTCGCTCGGCGCGCTCGGCGTGCACGGCATCGTGCAGGCACCGGAGGTGCTGGCGGCGCTCGATCCACGCCACGGCCTGTTCCTGCTGGTCGATCATCCGCTGCTGGCCGGCGCCATACTGGGCGCGGCCTTCCTTGCCATCACCGGCGGCGAGGCCCTCTATGCCGACCTCGGGCATTTCGGCCGCCCGGTCATCACCCGCGCCTGGCTCTTCGTGGCCATGCCGGCGCTGCTGCTGAACTATTACGGCCAGGGCGCGAATGTGCTGGTCCACCGGGAATCGGTGCGCAATCCGTTCTACGACCTGTCGCCGGACGCCTTCGAGGTGCCGCTGCTGATCCTCGCCACCTGCGCCACGGTCATCGCCTCGCAGGCCATCATCACAGGCGTGTTCTCGCTGGCCAAGCAGGCCATCGAGCTCGGCTACCTGCCGCCGATGCGCATCCGCTACACCAGCGAGCGCAACGAGCAGCATATCTATGTCGGCCGGTTGAACTGGATCATGATGGTCGCCTGCGCGGCGATCGTGGTTTCCTTCGGCTCCTCCGACCGCCTTGCCTCGGCCTACGGTATCGCCGTGGCGATGGCGATGGTGGCGACCACCATCCTGTTCGTCGCCTATGTGCGGCGCAGCTGGAACTGGCCGTTGCCGGCGCTGATCGGGCTTGCCGGCGGCCTCGCGGTCATCGACCTCTCCTTCGCCACCGCCAATCTCACCAAGCTGCATGACGGCGGCTGGCTGCCGGTGGCCATCGCCAGCATGGTGCTGGTGGTGATGGTGTCGTGGCGGCGCGGGCTCGAGGGGCTGGGCATCCAGCAGCGCCGCTTCACCGAGCCGCTGGAGGATTTCGTCGCCCGAGGCCGCCCGCCGAACTGCGCCATCAGCCCGCGCACCGCGATCTTCCTGTCGCGCGGCGGTGCCGTCACGCCGGTGGCCCTGGGCCGCCTGTCCGAACTCCTGAACATCCAGTTCGACAAGGCCGTGATCGTCTCGGTGTGGATCGCCTCGCGTCCGCGCGTGGCGGTGGACGAGCGGGTGCGCGTGCTGCCGCTCGATGCCACCCATATCCGCGTCGACGTGCGCTTCGGCTACATGCAGCAGATCGACGTGCCCGCGGTGCTCGGGCCGGCGCTCTACGCCCAGGGTGTCGATCCCGACGAGGCGGTCTACGTGATCGGCCATGAGCGCGTGATGCCACCCGACGACATACGCGGCGTGCGCGACGTGCTCGCCCATGTCTTCGCCTTCCTCGCGCGCAACGCCGAACGCTCGGTCGACCGCTTCGGCCTGCCGCGTCCACGCACCATCGAGATCGGCTATCCGGTAAGGCTGTAGACACCAGGCTCATCACGCCCGCGCGAGCGGGCTGGAACGGCCTTGCCCTCGCCTCTATCTGGCGGAACAAGCCGGGCGTCGCCGTCCGCATGCCGGTGCCGCACGAGCGAGGTGCGGCAATGCGCCGATCATGGCCGGAATGTGTTCCGAAAGCCGTTCGGGTCTGCTAGGGCTGCACGGACGGGTGCGACAGGAGGACGGGTGTGCGATGAGTGGACTGAAGCTGCTTCCCGGCTGGCTGCGCGAGCGCATCGGCTGGCACACGCTCGGTCTCATCGCCAGCCTCGTCATCATCGGCGTCGCGGTCACCGTCCTCTACGAGATGCTGCGCAACATCCGGCCCGCCGAGGTTCTGGATGCGCTGACCGATACGGACCCGTGGCGCATCGCGCTTGCCGCGCTGTTCGTCGCCGGGGCCTATTTCACTCTCACTTTCTATGACTGGTTCGCGCTGCGAACCATCGGCAAGCCGCATGTGCCCTATCGGGTGGCGGCGCTGGCCTCGTTCACTTCCTATTCGATCGGCCACAATATCGGCTTCTCCGCCTTCACTGGCGGCACGGTGCGCTACCGCATCTATTCGGCGCACGGCCTGGGCGCGGTTGATGTCGCCAAGCTCTGCTTCATCACCGGGCTCACCTTCTGGCTCGGCAACATCGCCATTCTGGGCCTCGGCATCTCGGTCGAGCCTTGGGCGGCGAGCGCGGTCGACCAGCTGCCGCCCTGGGTGAACCGGCTGATCGGCCTCGCGCTGCTGGCCAGTCTCGCGGCCTATGTCGTGTGGGTGGGCATCAAGCCGCGCCGGATCGGGGTCGGTGAGGGGCACTGGACCGTCACGCTGCCGGGCTCGAAGCTGACGCTGCTGCAGATCGTCATCGGCATCATCGACCTGTCCTTCTGCGCGGCGGCGATGTACGTGCTGATGCCGCAGGCGCCGTTCATCGACCCGATCGCGCTCGGCGTGGTGTTCATCTCCGCGACGCTGCTCGGCTTCGCCAGCCACGCGCCGGGCGGGCTCGGCGTGTTCGATGCCGCCATGCTCGTGGCGTTGCCGCAGTTCGAGACCGAACCGCTGCTGGGTGCCCTGCTGCTCCTGCGTCTGCTCTATTACGTGACGCCCTTTGCGCTGGCGCTGATCATCATGGGCGCGCGGGAACTCCTGCTCAGCCGCCGCCGCCTTGCCGCCCGGAAGGGCATCTCTCCCGAGCCGCTCGCGGCCCTTCCGGTGATCGAGCCGGAGCCGGCGGAGGCCGACGTGCCTGCTGAGGATACCGAGCGCCGCCGCGCTGCCGGCTAACGGAGGCTAGCGTCCGAGGCTGGGCAGCAGGCTCTTCATCCCGGGCGGCAGCTTTGTGGTGCGCACGCCCTTGGGCAGCTCGAAACGACCGGGATCCTGCGGCACGCGCTCCAGTTCGGTGACTTCGAAGAGCACGACCTTCTTGCCCTCCATGGTCGTCTCGTTCCGCAACACAATGCCGTCGGCGGTGATGCAGCTGTCCACCGGAGCCTTCAGCGCCTTGCTTTCGATACGCCAGAGATCGCACGTCTCGCCGGCGACCTGGTCGGTGCCGGTCCGCGTGCCGTTGCGGGCCTCGCTGGAGAAGGGGTGGCCGGATGGCAGCGCCATCTCGATGGCAACGCCCTCCATGCCGGGCAGGTTGACCATCACCAGCATGCTGCTGGTGTCGAGATTGACCAGGCTGGTCATGAGGCCGGGTACGTTGGCGTTGGAAATGTCGAGGCGCAGGCGCCGGCCGTGGTGGGCCACCTGCATTTCCACGCCCTGCGGCGCCTTCGCCTTCGCCCGGTAGTCCGTAGCCGGCAGCGGCAGAGGCTCCGCACCGGCAGCGCCGATATCAATCGACATCCCGACGCCGAGCATCCACGCGGCCACGTTCAAGCTGCGCATTCTTCTTGCCCACCTTATCAGGCCGGAACCGCGATCCGCATCGCGCCCAGGCCTCCGCGTTCAGGCGGCCGGTCGTTCGAGGAACTCACGCCCGTCGAGCACGATGGCCGGATCGGGAACGCCGACCAGCCTGTCGTCTCTGCCCTCATACGGAATTTGGGCGAGTATTTGACGTATGACACCGAGTCGCGCCCTCATTTTGTCGTTGGCGCGGACGACGGACCAGGGGACGGGCGCGTGCGTGGCGCCGATCATCGCGTCGCGCGCGGCCGAAATGGCATCCCAGCGGGCCGGCGCGGCCAGGTCGACCGGTGACAGCTTCCAGCGCTTGAGCGGGTCGATGTGGCGCTCGTACAGGCGCTTGAGCTGCATTTCGCGGCCGATGTCGAGCCAGATCTTGAACAGCCGGATGCCGTCGTCGATCAGCATCTTCTCGAAGGTGGGCACCTGCTCCAGGAAATGCGCGGTTTCCTGTGGCGTGCAGAAGCCCATCACCGGCTCGATGACGGCCCGGTTGTACCAGGACCGGTCGAAGATCGCGATCTCGCCACGCGGCGGCAGGTGCGCCACATAACGTTGGAAGTACCACTGCCCGGCTTCGACGCTGCTCGGCTTGTCGAGCGCCACGATGCGTACGAAACGCGGATTGAGATGCTGGGTGAAGCGGAGGATCGTGCCGCCCTTGCCGGCGGCATCGCGCCCTTCGAACACGATTGCCACCCGCTCGTGGGTCGATTTCACCCATTCCTGCAGCTTGAGCAGCTCGATCTGCAGTCCGTGCAGTTCCTTCTCGTAGACCTTGCGCTTGGGCCGGTCGCTATAGGGATAGCCACCGCTGCGATAGGCGCGGGCGGCAATGAGAGGGGAAAGCTCCGGAGCATCCACGGCGAAGGAGGCGATGGCCTTCGCCAGCTGTTCCTCGGTGCGGCCGGCCTTTGCCGAGATGGGTTTGCCGGGCGCAGGCTTGACGGCGGCCTGCCCGGCTCTGTCCACCTTTGCGGAACGGGATTTCTTTTCCGATTTCGCGCCGGACGTGGTGTCCGGTTTGGCGGCTGATTTCGCGACGGCCTTCGCGACCGCCTTCGCTTGGGATTTCGTTGCCGCCTTGGCCGGCTTCTTCGTCATATGGAAGCCTCTCAACTGTAACATAAGGAAAGACGTGCCGCCTTTCCTCGATTCGCGTGCCCAAGCCCGGAACCCATTTCCGGGCCTTTTGCATGCGGCGCGGAGGCAGCATATCCAATGAAACGCTTCGCGGGAAACGTTCGGCAGGAAACGTTGGCCATGGCCCTGGGTGATGCAAGCCGTCTGGCGGAGGATACGTTGCGCGAGCGCCTCGTCGGCGCGCGCTGGATTCTCGGCGCCGCCGCGTTGGGCCTTGGGGGCGCGGCGTGGGCCGACGCGATCGAGCCGGGCACGGCCTTCGTGATCGGCGCGCTCATTGCCGGCGCCGCGGTACTTCCGGCGCGCAGGCGTCCCGTCGCCGCCGCCCTTGCGCGCTTTGCCGGCGAGCCGAAGGCGCCCCCGCGCGCCGACGAGCGGCTGCCCGCGCTCGTGCGCGCCTTGCCGGAGGCTGCCCTGCTGCTCGACGCGCGCGGTACGGTCGTTGCCGCCAATGCCGCTGCGGTCGGGCTGCTGGCCAGCGTGCGGGTGGGCGATCCGGTCTCCTTCGCCGTGCGCGTGCCGGAGGTGTTGGAGGCGATCCGCGCGGCTACCGCCGACGGCGTCGCCCGCCGGATCGAGTTCGCCGAACGCGTGCCGATCGACCGCCTGCTGCGCGCCGACATCGTGCCGATCCGGCCGGGGCTGCTGCGCGACGGCGCCCCTACCGAGGCGGTGCTGCTCGGCTTCATCGACCTGACGCCGCAGCGGCGCGTCGAGCAGATGCGGGTGGACTTCATCGCCAATGCCAGCCACGAACTGCGCACTCCGCTTGCCTCGCTCTCCGGCTTCATCGAGACCTTGCAGGGCCCGGCGCGCAACGATGCCAATGCCCGCGAGCGCTTCCTGAAGATCATGGGAGAGCAGGCGCGGCGCATGTCGCGCCTGATCGACGACCTGCTCTCATTGTCGCGGATCGAGCTCAACGCCCATTTGCGGCCGGAGACGGAGGTCGATCTCGTCTCCGTCATCAGTCATGTGCGCGACGCGCTCGGCCCCATTGGGCGTGAACGCGATGTCGAGGTCGCCTTCGATCATCCGCCGGCCCCGGTCAATGTGCGCGGCGACCGGGACGAGTTGATCCGCGTCTTCGAGAATCTGGTGGAGAATGCGCTGAAATATGGCGGCGCGGGCGGACGGGTGGAGGTCGGCATCGTGCGCGAGGGGCCGGATGTCGTCGTCTCCGTGCGGGACTACGGCCCGGGCATTGCCCCCGAGCATGTGCCGCGTCTGACGGAACGCTTCTATCGCGTCGACACCGCCCATTCGCGCGAGCAGGGTGGCACGGGTCTCGGTCTTGCCATCGTCAAGCACATCGTGGCCCGCCATCGTGGTAAGCTCGGCATCGAGAGTGTGCCGGGCGAAGGTTCGACATTCTCGGTAAGACTTTCCGCCGCCTCGGCGGCAGGTCAAAAACAGATGACAGATCAATAGCTTGATCTGTCATCAAGGCGTCATTGCCGGGTCATAGAACCTTGGTGCCCGGGCGTTAAGAGTCCCGTGTGAACCCTTCGCCCGCCGGCCAATCGCGCATCCGGGTGCGTCTTCCGCGATGCAGCCGGTCTCCCGACCTAAGGAGAAGACCCTTGAAATTCACCCGTATTCTCGGCGCTGCGGCGCTGTCGTTCGGCGCCGTCTTTTCGGGCGCCGCCTTCGCCGCCGACATCAATGGCGCTGGCGCCTCCTTCCCGGCCCCGGTCTATCAGGCCTGGGCTGCCGCTTATAAGGAGAAGACCGGTACCGGCCTGAACTATCAGTCCATCGGTTCCGGTGGCGGTCAGAACCAGATCGTCAACCGCACGGTCGATTTCGGCGCCTCCGACGCGCCGATGAAGGACGACAAGCTCGAGGCCGCCACGCTGCTGCAGTTCCCGACCGTGATCGGTTCGGTGGTCGCCATCGTCAACCTCGACGGCATCGAAGGTCTGGTGCTCAACGGCGCGGTGCTCGCCGACATCTACCAGGGCAAGATCACCAAGTGGAACGACGCGAAGATCGAGGCGCTGAACAAGGGCAAGAAGCTGCCCGACCTCGCCATCGTCCCGGTCTACCGTTCGGACAGCTCCGGCACCTCCTTCGTGTTCACCTCCTACCTCGCCGCCACGAGCGAGGACTGGAAGTCCAATGTCGGCGCCGCCACCTCGGTGCAGTGGCCGACCGGCGCGGGCGCCAAGGGCAATGAAGGCATTGCCGGCACCGTGAAGAACACCAAGGGCGCCATCGGCTACGTCGAATTCATCTACGCCGCGGCCAACAAGCTCGCCACCACCGACCTCGTGAACAAGGCCGGCAAGGTCGTGAAGCCCGAGACCAAGGCTTTCGTCGAGGCCGCCGCCGCCGCCGACTGGAAGGGCGCGAAGAACTTCGCCGCCTCGATGATCAACACCCCCGGTGAAGGCGCCTGGCCGATCACCTCCGCGACCTACATCCTGCTGCCGAAGAACCCGACCAATGCCGCTCAGTCGGCCGAGGCCATCAAGTTCTTCGACTGGGCCTTCGGCGCGGAAGGCGACGCCATCGCCGAGAAGCTGCACTACATCGCGCTGCCGGACTCGGTCGTCGAGGAAGTCCGCAAGGCCTGGGCGAGCGAAGTGAAGGCCGACGGCAAGGCCGTCTGGACCAACTGATCGCCGACGGAAAAAGGGAGGGGCGGCTGCCGACACGGCCGCCCCTTCTCGTCCGAACGTCCGACGAGTAGTCTGGCGCCCGCGCCAGCGACGCCCGCGATCCCATATGTGCCCTGCCGCCCCGGCGGCCGCTTGCGCGGCCCGGGAGCTGCCTGAAGGACCCTTTAGATGGACGCCACTCTCAGCGGAACGCAGGCGGCACGGAGCCTCGCAACCGCTCACAAGCCGACCGGCCGCGTCAGCGATCCCATTTTCGTCGGGCTCCTGTGGGGCTGCGGCATCTTCGTGCTGCTGCTGCTCGGCCTGATCATCGCCATGCTCTTCGAGGGCGGCCTGCCGGCCCTGCGCGAGTTTGGCATCAGCTTCCTCTGGTCCACCGCCTGGAACCCGGTCACCGAGCGCTTTGGCGCCGGCGTCATGGTGTTCGGCACCCTGTTCAGCGCCATCATCGCCGTGATCGTGGCGCTGCCGCTGTCCTTCGGCATCGCCTTCTTCCTGACCGAGATCGCGCCCGGCCCCTTCCGCCGCCCGGTCGGCGTCGCGATCCAGCTCCTCGCCGCCGTTCCCTCCATCATCTACGGCATGTGGGGCTTCTTCATCGTCGTGCCGCTGATCGCCACCTATGTGCAGCCGCCGCTGATCGAATGGCTTGGGCCGATCCCGCTGATCGGCGCGCTGTTCCAGGGCCCGCCGCTGGGCGCCGGCATGCTCACCGCCGGCCTGATCCTCGCGCTGATGATCCTGCCCTTCATCACCGCGATGTTCGTCGAGGTGCTGGAATCGGTGCCGCCCATGCTGAAGGAATCCGCTTACGGCGTCGGCGCGACCACCTATGAGGTCTACCGCAACGTCTCGGTTCCCTACGGGCGTACCGCCATGGTCGGCGCCATCATGCTGGGCCTCGGCCGCGCGCTGGGCGAGACCATGGCCGTGACCTTCGTCATCGGCAACGCCACGCGCATGTCGGCCTCGCTCTTCGCGCCGGGCGCCACCATCGCCTCGACCATCGCCAACGAGTTCCCCGAGGCCTCGATCGGCTCGTTGAAGCTCCAGGCGCTGCTGCAGCTCGGCTTCATCCTGTTCGTGATTTCCTTCATCGTGCTGGCGCTGTCGCGTCTGCTCGTCCGGTCCCGGCTCAAGGGCTGAGCGGAGGTTTTTGAAAAATGGCATCGCTCGCCCGTCGCCGCGCCACCGACTACGCCGTCAAGGCCATCTCCACCGGCTTTGCCGCGCTCTCGCTGGTGTTTCTCGCCTGGATCCTCTGGACGCTGCTCTCGCGCGGCCTTCCCGCGCTCGGCCCGCACGTCTTCACCAAGATCACCGCGCCGCCCGGCGCGGGGGGCGGTCTTCTCAACGCCATCGTCGGCTCGCTGATCCAGATCGGCGTGGCGCTCGTCATCGGCACGCCCATCGGCCTGATGTGCGGCACCTTCCTCTCCGAGAACGGACGCGGCACGCATGTCGGCAATGCGGTGCGCTTCGTCAATGACGTGCTGCTTTCCGCGCCGTCCATCCTCATCGGCCTGTTCGTCTACCAGCTCCTCGTCGTCCCCTTCGGCGGCTTCTCGGGCTGGGCGGGTTCGATCGCGCTGGCCATCCTCGTCATCCCGGTGGTGGTGCGCACCACCGAGGACATGCTGAACCTCGTTCCGATCGGCCTGCGCGAGGCGGCCTTCGCGCTCGGCGCGCCGCAGTGGAAGGTCGTCACCTTCGTGACCTGGCGCGCGGCCCGCGCCGGCATCGTCACCGGCATCCTGCTGGCGCTCGCCCGCGCCGCCGGCGAGACGGCGCCGCTGCTCTTCACCTCGCTCGGCAACAATGGCTGGTCGATCAGCCTCAACGCGCCGATGGCGAGCCTGCCGATCGCCATCTACCAGTACGCCGCCAGCCCGTTCGAGGACTGGGTCGCTCTTGCCTGGGCGGGCGCCCTCATCATCACCGTCGGGGTTCTGACCCTGAACATCCTTTCCCGCCTCGTCCTGGCGAAGATGAAGTGAGACGGACCATGAACTTCGCACCTGAAACGTCGATCGACATCGCCTCCGCCGTGAACCGCGCCACCGCGCCGTCGGCGGAGCCCAAGCTCAAGGTCGAGAAGCTGAATTTCTACTACGGCGACAACCACGCGCTGAAGAACATCAACTTCGACATTCCCGAGAAGCGCGTCACCGCGATGATCGGTCCCTCGGGCTGCGGCAAATCCACACTGCTGCGCATCTTCAACCGCATGTACCAGCTCTATCCGGGGCAGCGCGCGGAAGGAAAGATCCTGCTCGACGGCGCCGATCTGCTCGGCAAGCAGCTGGATTCCACCGTGGTGCGCTCGCGCATCGGCATGGTGTTCCAGAAGCCGACGCCGTTCCCGATGTCGATCTACGACAACATCGCCTTCGGCGTGAAGCTGCACGAGAGCCTCGGCAAGGCGGCGATGGACGAGCGCGTCGAATGGTGCCTGCGCAAGGCGGCGATCTGGGAGGAGACCAAGGACCGTCTCCACACCTCGGCGCTCGGCATGTCCGGTGGCCAGCAGCAGCGCCTGTGCATCGCCCGCACCATCGCAGTGCGCCCGGAAGTGATCCTGCTCGACGAGCCGACCTCGGCGCTCGACCCGATCTCGACCTCGAAGATCGAGGACCTGATCGACGAGCTGAAGCAGGAATTCACCATCGTCATCGTGACGCACAACATGCAGCAGGCGGCGCGCTGCGCCGACATCACCTCGTTCTTCTATCTCGGCGAGCTGATCGAGGTCGGCCCGTCCAACGAGATCTTCACCAATCCGCGCGAGGCCCGGACCCGCGACTACATCACCGGCCGCTTCGGCTGAGCCGGCGACGAGAGAGGCTGATCCCATGACCGAACATATCGTCTCGTCGTTCGACACCGACCTCAAGGAAATCGGCCGCAGCGTGGTCGAGATGGGCGGACAGGCCGAGCGCCTGGTCGCCGATTCCGTGGAAGCGCTGGTCAAGCGTGACACCGAACTCGCCCAGAAGGTGATCGTGCTCGATGGCCCGGTCGACCTGTTGCAGCGGGAGATCGAGGAGAAGGCGGTTCTCACCATCGCCCGTCGCCAGCCGCTGGCCAGCGACCTGCGCGAGATCGTCGCCGCCATGCGCATCGCCAACGATCTGGAGCGGATCGGCGATCTCGCCAAGAACACCGCCAAGCGCGTCCTGGCGCTCACCGGCGAGTTCCATCCGCAGAAGCTGGTGCGCGGCGTCGAGCACATGTCCAACATTGTGCTCGAGCAGCTCAAGGTGGTGCTGGATTCCTATGCCAGCCGCGACGACGCGAAGGCGCTGGAAGTCTGGCAGCGCGACGGCGAGGTCGACATCCTCTACACCTCGCTGTTCCGCGAACTTCTCACCTACATGATGGAAGACCCGCGCAACATCTCGCTGTGCACGCACCTGCTGTTCTGCGCCAAGAACATCGAGCGGATCGGCGACCACGCGACCAACATCGCCGAGACCGTGCACTACCTCGCCACCGGTCAGCTCCTTACCGAGGAACGCCCGAAGCAGGACACCAGCAGCCTGACCAGCGTGGCGTTCCCGGCCTGAGGCCATCGGCGCCCTGCGAACGATCGGGAACGCGACCATGCCGACCAATATTCTGATCGTGGAGGATGAGGAGCCCCTCACCCTCCTCCTGCGCTACAACCTCGAATCCGAGGGCTACTCGGTGGAGAGCGTCGGCCGTGGCGACGAGGCGGAGACCCGGCTGCGCGAGAGTGTGCCGGATCTCCTGATCCTCGACTGGATGCTGCCGGGCCTCTCCGGCATCGAACTGTGCCGGCGCCTGCGCGCGCGCTCGGAGACCGAGCGCATGCCCATCCTCATGCTCACCGCCCGCGGCGAGGAGACCGAGCGCGTGCGCGGCCTCGCCACCGGCGCGGACGATTATGTGGTGAAGCCCTTCTCGGTGCCCGAGCTGGTGGCGCGCGTGCGCGCCCTGCTGCGGCGGGCCAAGCCCGAGCACATCTCGACGTTGCTGCGCGCCGGCGACATCGAGCTCGACCGCGAGACGAAACGTGTCCACAGGGCAGGACGCGAGCTGCATCTCGGTCCGACCGAGTTCCGTCTGCTGGAATTCCTCATGCAGTCGCCGGGACGGGTCTACTCGCGCGAGCAATTGCTCGACGGCGTCTGGGGGCAGGACGTCTATATCGACGAGCGCACGGTGGACGTGCATGTCGGGCGCCTGCGCAAGGCGCTGAACCGCCCGCGCCAGCCCGATCCGATCCGCACCGTGCGCGGCTCCGGCTATTCCTTCAACGAGATGTTCGCCCGCGCGCATTGAGGTGCGGGCCGCGCCCCTTCTCAGGCGGCGGATGTGCGCCGGAACTGCTGTTCGATCTCCAGCAGCCGCTGCTTGCGCCACAGCCCGCCGCCATAGCCGGTCAGCGAGCCGTCGGCCCCGATCACGCGGTGGCAGGGTATGATGAGCGCCAGCTGGTTTGCGCCATTGGCCCGCGCGACGGCGCGGATGGCCGCGGGCTGCCCGATCCGGCGCGCGATCTCGGAGTAGCTCACCGTCACGCCGGGAGGGATCCGTCGCAGCTCGGCCCAGACCGCCCTGGTGAAGGCGCTTCCGTCGAGCGCGAGAGCGGTACGGAACTCGGCGGAGGTTCCGGCGAAGAAGGCATCCAGCTCGGCGCGGATCTGCTCCGTCGGCGCATAGGTTCCTATGCCGAGGTCGCCCTTGGCGCGCTGGCGCAGCCGGCCAATCTCGGTGGAGAGTGCCTTGCGCTCGACGAACTCCAGAAGATGCAGATGCGAGGCGCTGGAGATCGCGATCATGTCGCCGAGCGGCGTGCGGATCCAGTCGGTCAGCAGCGTTCCGTGGCCGGAAATCTCGGCCGGCGCGCACTCCACCAGCCGGGCGAAGGCGGCGCGGAAGGCGCTGGGGGATTCAAAGCCGGCCTGCTGCTGGGCCTCGATCACCCTGCCGCCCTCTGCCAGGGTCTCGAATCCCTCGCGCAGGCGCCGGTGTCGCGCCATTTCAAGGAAGGTCATGCCGAACTGCCGTTTGAAGGCACGGCGGACCGTCGACAGATCGAAGCCCATCCGCTCCAGATGCTCCTCGCTCCAGCGTCGCTCCGGCCGCGCGTCGAGGGCATCGAGCAGGGTGCCGATCATCGGATCGGCGGAGGCGGCGGGCTGCAGCGGATGGCAGCGCTTGCAGGGGCGGAAGCCGGCCTCGATGCACTCGCCGATCGTCGAGACGAAGGTGCAGTTCTCGGGGCGCGGCTTGCGCGCCGGACAGGTCATCCGGCAGAAAATGCCGGTGGTGGCCACGCACACATAGGCCCGCCCGTCATACCCTTCGTCACGGTCGAGAAGGGCGCGGTAGAGCGTGGCAGGATCGGGCAGGTCGAACAGCATGGCCCAGACCTAGCACGGCCATCAGATCACGCCGCCGCAAATCGGGCGTCTATTCTCGCCGTGCGTCCCGACGGCTGTCTCAACCCTGCCGATTGTGGCCTCTCCTCGGCCAGTTGTGCGTGAGCACGAAGTCGGCGATGCGCGGGGCGATCTCGGCGCGGAACCGCGAGCCGTTGAACACGCCGTAATGGCCGACGGTGGGCTGGAGGTAGTGCACCCTCATGTCGTCGGGCAGGTTCGTGCAGAGTCGCTGGGCGGCCTGCGTCTGCCCGACGCCGGAAATGTCGTCGTTCTCGCCCTCGACGGTGAGCAGCGCCACGTTGCGGATCTTCGAGAGATCGACCCTCTCGCCGCGATGGGTCAGCGTGCCGCGCGGCAGGGCATGGTCGATGAACACCGACTGCAACGTCTGAAGGTAGTACTCCGCCGGCAAATCCATGACGGAGAGATACTCGTCGTAGAATTCGCGGTGCTTGGCGGCGGAGTCGCCGTCGCCTTTCACCAGGTGGCCGAACATCTCGGCATGCGCCTGGAGATGACGCTCAAGGTTCATCGACACGAAGCCATGCAGTTGCAGGAAGCCGGGATAGACCTGCCGCATCACGCCGGGGTGGGGCCATGGAACGGTAGTGATGACGTTGCGGCGGAACCAGTCGATGCCGCGATCCTTGGCGAAATGGTTCACCGCCGTGGGGCTTTCGCGGGTGTCGATGGGGCCGCCCATCAGCACCATGGAGGCCGGCACGTTCGGGTCTTCCATGGCCTCCATGCGCGCCACGGCAGCGAGCACGGGCACGGCCGGCTGACACACCGCAAGCGCATGCACGCCGCCGCCCAGATGGCGGAACATCTCGATCACGTAGTCGATGTAATCGTCGAGATCGAAGCGGCCGGCGGCGGACGGCACGTCGCGCGCGTCCTCCCAGTCGGTGATGTAGATGTCATGGGTTGGCAGCAGCGTCTGGACGGTGCCGCGCAGTAGCGTCGCGTAGTGGCCAGAGAGTGGCGCGACGATCAGCATGCGGGGCTGCGGGCGGCGCGGTTGCTGGGGAAAGTCGCGCTTGAAGTGCAGTAGCCGACAGAAGGGGCGCTCCCACACGGTCTCGACCTCGACCGGCACATGGGTAGCGCCGACGACCGTCTCGGTGATGCCCCAGTCCGGCTTGCCGTAGCGCCGCGTCGCGCGCTCGAACAGCTCGCACGCCGCCGACATCGACTTGCCGAAGCCGGTATGGGCGAGCGGGTTGGCCGGGTTGCGATAGTAGAGCCGCCCCGCATCCGCCATGACCCGCAACGGGTCGAGGGCGGCGTGGCCCATCTCGAACATCCAGTAGAGCGGCTTGGACAACGCCGACGTCGTCTCGATCGTCGCCGCCGGCGTCTGTGCCGCTTCCGCCGCGTCCGGGACATCTCCGAATACGCCGATCGCCATGGCATGCCTCCTTCGCAGGGCCCGTCTCCGGTCGATTTTCTCGGGACGGCTTTCTTGTGCGTTGCAACATAAATAGGCTCTTTGACGGCAACGTCAACGAAGCCGCCGCTCTCGCCCTCTGGCGGCATCTGCGGCTATAGAGGTCGCTCGGGCGCCGGCAGGGCGTCGCGGACGGGGCAAATCCATGTCGCTCTCGCTCGACCATCCGATCGGCGAACGCTTTTTCGGGCTGCGGCTCGACACGCTGATCCGCTTGCGCTGGCTTGCTATTTCCGGCCAGACCCTCGCCATCGTCTTCGTGGAATGGGTGCTCGGCTTCTCGCTGCCCATCGGCGCCTGCCTTGCCGTGGTGGCGCTCTCCGCCTGGCTGAATCTCGCCCTGCGCCTGCGCAATCCCGGTGCGCGGCGGCTGTCGGACGCCGAGGCGGCATGGCTGCTGGCCTATGACATTCTCCAGCTCGCCGCGCTTCTGTTCCTCACCGGCGGACTCGCCAACCCCTTCGCGCTGCTCTTCCTTGCGCCCGTGCTGATCTCGGCGACCGCGCTGTCGCCGCGCACCACCGTGCTGCTCGGCGTGCTCGCGGCGGTCTGTGCCGCGCTGGTGGGGCTGTGGCAGATGCCGCTGCCGTGGGCCGGCAGCGGGCACCTCGTCGGCACCGCGCCGCTGCTGCCGCCGCTCTATCTCGTCGCCAACTGGCTGGCGCTGGCCATCGCCATCGCCTTCATGGGCGTGCATGCCTGGCGGGTGGCGGAAGAAACGCGCGAACTTTCCGAGGCGCTGGCCGCCACCGAGCTGGTGCTGGCGCGCGAGCAGCACCTCTCGGCGCTGGACGGCCTCGCCGCCGCGGCGGCCCATGAGCTCGGCACGCCCCTTGCCACCATCACCGTGGTGGCGAAGGAACTCGCGCGCTCGCTGCCGCCCGACAATCCGGTGAGCGACGACGTCCGTCTGGTGAGCGAACAGGCCGAGCGCTGCCGGGCCATCCTGCGCACGCTCACCAGCCTCGGCGCCGGCGACGCGCCTTTCGACCGCATGCCGATCTCGCACATCCTGGAGGATGTCGTCGCCCCGCACCGGAACTTCGGCATCACCATCGCGGTGACGCTGCCGGCGCGGGCGGCGGAAGGAAGCGACGAACCGATCATCGCCCGCAATCCCGGCCTGCTCTACGGCCTCGGCAACATCGTCGAGAACGCGGTCGATTTCGCCGAGAGCCGGGTGAACATCGTCGCCAACTGGACCGGCGAGGACGTGACCATCACCATCACGGATGACGGCCCCGGCTTCCCGCCCGAGCTGATCGACAGTATCGGCGCTCCCTATGTGACGAGCCGCGGCCGCCATCGCTGGCGGCGCGATGTCGAACCGGAGAGCGAGGAAGGGCAGCAGGGGCTCGGCCTGGGCGTGTTCATCGCCAAGACGCTGCTGGAACGGTCCGGCGCCGAGCTGGCCTTCGTCAACCGCCCGCCGCCCGCTCACGGGGCGTCGGTGAGCGTGCGCTGGCTGCGGCGGCTGATCGACATTTCCGGCGAGCGCGACGTCGTGGAAGAGGACACCACGAAGGCGTGATGACGCCGCCCTGTGACAATTTTGCTCTCGCGGCCTCACGCGTATAAACTTGCCGAAAAGTCGAATAAGCGGGCGCGTCGTCCGGGAGTGGCACTGGCCGCGATCGACCGGCGACCGGCATCTGGGAAGGCTCGAAATGCTCGATATCACCTCGGACCCGCAGGACCGCACGCTCCTGATCGTCGATGACGACCGGCCTTTCCTGCAGCGCCTCGCCCGCGCCATGGAAACACGTGGTTTCACCGTGACCACGGCGGAGACGGTTGCCGACGGGCTCGCCAGCGTGGAGGGCAGCGCGCCCGCCTTCGCGGTGGTCGACATGCGGCTCGGCGACGGCAACGGCCTCGATGTCATCTCGGCGCTGAAGCGCCGCCGCCCCGAGGCGCGCGGCATCATCCTCACCGGCTACGGCAATATCGCCACGGCGGTGAACGCGGTGAAGATGGGGGCGGTCGATTATCTGGCGAAGCCCGCCGATGCCGACGACATCTGCGCCGCCCTGAACGCGCAGGGCGACTACAAGCCCCAGCTTCCGGAAAACCCGATGTCGGCCGACCGGGTACGCTGGGAGCATATCCAGCGCGTCTACGAGCTGTGCGGGCGCAACGTGTCGGAAACCGCCCGCCGCCTGTCCATGCATCGCCGCACGCTCCAGCGTATCCTCGCCAAGCGCGCGCCGCGCTGAGGGAGCCGCGCGCCTGTCAGTGGAGGCGCCGCAACCTGCGGAGCGGAATAGGGAAAAGTCCGGTAGGCGGGAGAGCATCGCGCCTTTAGGTTGGAGCCTCACGCAACGTCAGACGAGCGCCCCGGACCGATGACCGTCGATGCCGTTTCGCAAAACGTTCCGCCCGCCACCGTCACCGACCCCGCCGATCCCGCCGCCCGTTCCGACTGGCACGCCCTCCCTCACGAGGAGGTGGCTGGCCGGCTCGGTGTCACCGCCACCGGCCTGAGCGCCGGCGAGGCGCAGCTCCGCCTGGAGCGGCACGGACCCAATGCGTTGCCCGAGACGCCCGGCCGGCATCCGCTCCTGCGCTTCCTCGCGCAGTTCAACAGCGCGCTGATTTATTTCCTGCTGGCCGGCGCGACCGCCGCCCTCATCCTCGGCCATGGCGTCGATGCGGGCGTGATCATCGCCGTCGTGCTCATCAACGCCCTTGTCGGCTTCGTGCAGGAAGGCAAGGCCGAACAGGCGCTGCGCGCCATACGCAACATGATCTCGCCGCACGCCAATGTGCTGCGCGACAGCCGGCGCATCAGCGTGGAGGCACGCGATCTGGTGCCGGGGGACATCGTGCTGCTGGAGGCCGGCGACCGCGTGCCGGCGGATACGCGGCTCATCCGCGCGCGCGGCATGTTGATCGACGAGGCCATTCTCACCGGCGAGTCGGTGGCGGCGGCCAAGCGCGAGGAGCCCGCCCCGGCGGAGGCGGCGCTCGGCGACCGTCATTCCATGGCGTTCTCGGGCACCACGGTGGCGGCCGGGCAGGGGGCGGGGATCGTCGTTTCCACCGGACCGCACACCCAGATCGGCCGCATCGGCCGGCTCATCGCCGAAGTGGAGCCGCTGGCCACCCCGTTGCTGCGCCAGGTCGACGCCTTCGCCCGCCGCTTCACCTGGACGGCGATCATCGGCGCGCTCGTGCTGTTCCTGTTCGCCGTGGCGGCGCGCGACTATGGCTGGACCGACGCCTTGATGGCCGTGGTGGCGCTGGCCGTCGGCGTGGTGCCGGAAGGACTGCCGGCGGTCATCACCATCACGCTGGCCATCGGCGTGCGGCGCATGGCGCGGCGCAACGCCGTCATCCGCCGGCTGCCGGCGGTGGAAACGCTCGGCGCGACCTCGGTCATCTGCTCGGACAAGACCGGCACGCTGACCCGCAACGAGATGACGGCCCGCCGGCTGATCGTTCCCATGCCCGCCGGCCCGGCCGCGATCGAGGTGTCGGGCACCGGATACTCGCCCGAGGGCGAGCTGAGCTGGCCGCGGCCCGGCGCACCGTCCGAAGCGGCGCAGGACCTGCTGCGCTGCGGGCTGCTGTGCAACGACGCGCACCTCCACAACGAAGCCGGCGTGTGGCGGGTCGAGGGCGACCCGATGGAAGGGGCGCTGGTGTCGCTCGCGGTCAAGGCGGGGCTGAGCCCGGCGCTGGAGCGCGGCGCCTGGGCGCGGCGGGACGAGATCCCCTTCGACGCGGCCTATCGCTTCATGGCGAGCCTGCATCAGGGGCCGCAGGGAGAAGCGGTCATCTTCGTGAAGGGCGCGCCGGAGGAGGTGCTCGCCCTTTGCCCGGCCCCCGGCGAGGGCTGGAACGACGCCATCGCGCAGGCGGCCGCCGAGGGCGAGCGGGTGCTCGGCTTCGCCATGAAGCGGCTCGCGGAGGCGCCGGCTCGGCTCGGCTTCGACGATGTGCGGCAAGGTTTCGTCTTTCTCGGCCTCGTCGGCTTCATCGATCCGCCGCGCCCCGAGGCGGTGGCGGCCATCGCCGAGTGCCGCACCGCCGGCATCGGCGTGAAGATGATCACCGGCGACCACGGCGCCACCGCTGGCGCCATTGCCCGCCAGCTCGGCCTTGCCGAGGAGCCGGTCGTCGTTACCGGCGCCGAGGTCGACGCGGCCTCCGACGAGGACCTCGTCGGCATCGCCGCCCGCACCTCGGTGTTCGCCCGCACCAGCCCGGAGAACAAGCTCCGCATCGTGCGGGCGCTGCAGTCCACCGGCGCGGTGGTGGCGATGACCGGCGACGGGGTGAACGACGCGCCCTCGCTCAAGCAGGCCGATGTCGGCATCGCCATGGGCCGCAAGGGCACGGAGGCGGCCAAGCAGGCCGCCGAGGTGGTGCTGCTCGACGACAATTTCGCCTCCATCGTCGCGGCGGTGAAGGAGGGGCGCACCGTCTACGACAACATCCGCAAGATGATCGCCTGGACGCTGCCGACCAATGGCGGCGAGGTGCTGGCCGTCATCGCCGCCATCATCGTCGGTAGCATCATGCCGATGTCGCCGGCCCAGATCCTCTGGATCAACCTCATCCTCACCGTCACCCTCGGCCTCGCGCTGGCTTTCGAGCCGACCGAGCCGGGCATCATGGACCGCCCGCCGCGCGCGGCCGGGGCGGCGCTGCTGTCGCGCTTCATGCTGTGGCGCGTGATCTTCGTCTCCGTGCTGTTCATGCTGGCGGCCTTCGCCATGTTCGCGCTGTCCATGGCGCGCGGGCAGGGGGTGGAGATGGCGCGCACCATCGTGGTCAACACCATCGTGGTGATGGAGATCTTCTACCTGTTCAACGTGCGCTTCCTGCACATGAGCTCCATCACCTGGCGGGGCGCGCTGGGCACCCCGGCGGTGCTGCTGGCGCTGGCGGCGGTGGTCGCGGGGCAGTTCGCCTTCACCTACCTGCCGATGATGCAGGAGATCTTCGACACCCGCCCCGTCGCCTTCCTCGACGGCGTGATGATCGTCGGCGTCGGCGTGCTGCTGATGATCGTGCTGGAGGTGGAGAAGGCGCTGCTCCGGCGCCTCGGCGTGTTTTCCGCCGAGGAGATGTGAGGGGGCGTCCGGGCGTGATAAAGCGCGTGTCGGGCCAAGGAGAAACGTGACATGCCTGACACCGCGATGCTGCAGCGCCTGCGTGAAACGCTCGGCGAGGCGGGCGTGCTGACCGATCCGGAGCGGCTGGCGCCCTATCTCGTCGACCATCGCGATCTGGTGCGGGGCAAGGCGCCGGCGGTGCTGCGGCCGTCCTCCGTCGCGCAGGTGCAGGCGATCATGCGCCTTGCCGCCGAATACCGGGTCGGCATCGTGCCGCAGGCCGGCAACACCAGCTACTGCGCGGGCGCCACGCCGGACGCCTCCGGCGGGCAGTTCGTGCTGAGCCTCGAGCGGCTGGACAAGGTGCGCGCGGTCGATCCGCTCGATGCCGCCATCTCGGTCGATTCCGGCGTCATCCTCCAGCGTGCGCAGGAAGCGGCGGCGGCCGCGGGCCTGTATCTGCCGCTCAGCCTCGGTTCGGAGGGCTCCTGCCGGATCGGCGGCGTCATCGGCACCAATGCCGGCGGGCTCTCGGTGCTGCGCTACGGGATGACGCGCGACCTCGTCCTCGGGCTGGAGGTCGTGCTGGCGGACGGCACGCTGGTTTCCGACATGAAGAAGCTGCGCAAGAACAACACCGGTTACGACATCCGGCAGAACTTCATCGGCGCGGAAGGCACGCTCGGGGTCGTCACCGGGGCCGTGCTCAAGCTCATTCCCGTCCCGCACCGGCGGGCCACCGCCTGGGTGGAGCTGACGGCCGGGGCGCCGCTGCCCGAGATGCTGGCGCTGGTGCGGCGCGAGAGCAGCGATCTCGTCTCTTCCTTCGAGTTCATCACGGCGCGCTCGCTGGCGCTGGTCTCCGGCGCCGACGGCCGGCTGAAGAGCGGCAGCGGCGGCGTCATCCTCGTCGAGCTCTCCTCCTCCTCGCAGCACCTGCCGATCGAGGAACTGCTGGAAGGCGTGATGGGCGAGGTGGTGGAGGCGGGCTGGGCGGAGGACGTCATCATCGCCCAGACCGAAGCGCAGCGCGCCGATATGTGGCGCATCCGCGAGACCATTCCCGAGGGCGAGAAGCACTTCGGCGGTTCGGTGAAGCACGACATCTCGGTGCCGCTTGGCCGCACGGTGGACTTCCTCGCCGCCGGCGGCGCGGCGGTCGCCGCCTATGACCCGGCGCTCGAGCTGTCGGTCTACGGCCATGTCGGCGACGGCAATTTGCACTACAACGTGCTCGTTCCGCCGGGCGAGGACCGGCTCGCCTTCACCGACCGGATCGGCCGCGAACTGGCGCCGGCGCTCTACGACATCGCCATCGGCATGGGCGGCACCTTCAGCGCCGAGCACGGGGTCGGCCGCCTGAAGCGCGGCCTGCTCCAGCACTATGCCGATCCCGGCCGCTACCGGGTGCTGCGCGGCATCAAGGGCCTGTTCGATCCGCATGGCGTGATGAACCCCGGCGCCATGGTCGACCCGGCCGAGGGCCTGATCGCCGACTGAGCCGGGCCCTCGCCCGGTTTCGCCAAGCGATTGGCGGGACTGCCTATTTCATGGGCGTGGCGGCCAGAATTTGGAGTTGCGGGGCCGGCGGGGGCGGACGATCCTGCCGCAACACCAGATGGCGCGTGGCCGGCACTCCTTCCCCGCTTCCTCTGCCCGGATGCGAGGTTCCCCCATGAGCGAATTCGATACGGTCATCCGCGGCGGCACTGTCGTCACCGCTGCCGACACGGTGCGCGCCGATGTCGGCATCCGCGACGGGCGCATCGTGGCGGTGGCGCAGACGCTGACCGGCGGAAGCAGGCAGATCGACGCTTCCGGTCTGCTGGTCATGCCGGGCGGCATCGACAGCCATGTCCATCTCGCCCAGCCGTCCGGCGAGGCCGTGATGGCCGACGGGTTCGAGAGCGGGACGCGCTCGGCCATCGCCGGGGGCAACACCACCGTCATCCCTTTCGCCCTGCAGCCGCGCGGTGCGAGCCTGCGCCAGAGCGTGATGGACTATCATCGCGAGGCCGAGGGGCGGGCCTATTGCGACTATGGCTTCCATCTCATCATCTCCGACCCCACCGCCAGCGTGCTGGGGCAGGAGCTGCCGGCGCTGGTGGAGGATGGCTACACCTCCTTCAAGGTCTTCATGACCTATGACGACCTGGTGCTGAACGACCGCGAGCTGCTCGAGGTGTTCGACTGCGCGCGCGGCTGCGGCGCGCTCGTCATGGTTCACTGCGAAGGCTACGACGCCATCCGCTTCATGACCGAGAAGCTGGAGCGCGCCGGCAGGACGGCGCCTTTCTTTCACGGCGCGTCGCGGCCGCAATCGGTGGAGCGCGAGGCGACGCACCGGGCCATCAGCCATGCGGAGCTGACCGACGTGCCGATCATGATCGTGCACGTCTCCGGCCGCGAGCCGATGGAGCAGATCCGCTGGGCACAGCACAAGGGCCTGCGCGTCTATGGCGAAACCTGCCCGCAATATGTGGCGCTCACCGAGGAGGACATGAAGGGCCTCAACATGGATGAGAGCGGCGGAAAATATGTCTGCTCGCCGCCGCCACGGGGCCCGGCGGACTGGGAGGCGATCTGGGAAGGCATTCGCACCGGGGTGTTCCAGACCTTCTCCTCCGACCATTGCCCGTTCCGCTACGCGAGCGAGACGGGCAAGCTGAACCCGAAGGGGCGGACCTCCTTCCGCTGGGTGCCGAACGGGATCCCCGGCGTGGAGACGCGGCTGCCCATCCTGTTCTCCAAGGGGGTCGTCGAAGGGCGCATCACGCTCAACCAGTTCGTGGCGCTGACATCCACGAACCATGCGAGGATGTACGGGCTCTATCCGCGCAAGGGCTCGGTGGCGCCCGGCTTCGACGCCGATCTGGTGCTGTGGGACCCGAACCGGCGCGAGACGATCCGCCAGAGCCTGCTGCATCACGGCGCCGACTACACGCCCTATGAGGGGCTGGCCGTGACCGGCTGGCCGGTGATGACGCTGCTGCGCGGCAAGGTGGTGGCGGAAGAAGGCAGGATTCTCGGCGCGCCCGGCGATGGCGGCTTCCTCAGGCGCGAGCGTTCGCCCTACGCCCTGCCGGCGGGAGCCGCCGCGCCCCGCCCGCTGAATGGGGCGATGCCGGCTGGAGCTTGAGAACCGCAATGATCCGAGCGAAGGGGGAGGGCGCCCCGGAAGTCCCGCCATTGCCGGTTTCCACGCCGCTTTTCCGCCCTTACGGCGATGTCGTCCGCCTCGGTGACGCCGCGCCGAGGCCGGTCAATGCGGGCACGGCACGGCGGCATGACGTCGCCGATTTCGGCTCGGACGAGCGGCGGGGCAGCCGGCTGATCGT
The DNA here is from genome assembly GCF_902703545.1 of Starkeya nomas. Taxonomy (NCBI): domain Bacteria; kingdom Pseudomonadati; phylum Pseudomonadota; class Alphaproteobacteria; order Hyphomicrobiales; family Xanthobacteraceae; genus Starkeya; species Starkeya nomas. The sequence goes on along the minus strand of NZ_CACSAS010000001.1, from coordinate 3,688,165 downwards.
CTCGGTCTTCGAGGCCGAACCGCAGCGCCTGCCGCGCGCGGTCCGCCTGCTGGAGCGCCATCCCTGTTCCCGGCAGGCCATCATCCCTCTGGGAGAGGCGGCCTTCGCCTTTCTCGCCGCCCTTTCAGGTTTGGACGAGCGGCCGGACATGGCGACGCTGCAGGCGTTCCACTGCCCGCCGGGCAGTGGCGTCATCTACGGCCGGGGCGTCTGGCACAGCCCGATCATCGGCCTGCATCGCACCGGGCTCTTCCTCGTCCAGTCCTGGCAGGACGGCACGGCGACGGATTGCGAGGAGGTCGCCATTCCCGCCCACATCGTCACCGTCGTGTGAGATGGAGTTCCGATGCGGCCTTGCAGGTCACTGTGCTGCGGTCACTGCGCGGCGGTGGCGAGCGTGTCGAGATGCTCGATGCGGGCCGCGAGCGCCGGGCTGAGGCCGCTGGTGGCCTTGGCCGGCGGCCGGCTGAAGGTGCCGGCGGCGGCCTTGCGCGGGGCCAGCGTCACCAGCGCCTCCGCCATCTTCACCGCGGCGACGATCGGATCGACCAGCGGCACGGGAACCTGCGCGCGCAGGCGCGGCGCCAGCCCCGCCAGCGGCGCGCCGCCGAGGATGACGACATCCGCGCCATCCAGCTCGACGGCCTCGCGGGCCAGCTCCGCGATGGCCTGTTCCTTCTCGGCCTGCACATTCTCGATAGCCGAGAAGGCGAGGCTGCGGGCCCGGATGCCGGCGCAGCGCGCGCCGAGCCGATAGGTGTCCACCGTGTCGAGATACCAGTTGGCCATCGTCGTGGTGAAGGTGACGATGCCGAATTTCTGGCCGAGGGTGCAGGCGGTCAGCATCGCCGCCTCGGCCATGCCGATTACCGGCAGGTCGAACAGCTCGCGCGCCGGCAGCAGGCCGGGATCGCCGAAGGCGGCGAGGATCGCGGCATCATAGTCCCGGTGATGATCGGCCAGCATTTCCAGCGTGATCGCGCCGCCGAGCTGCGCTTCCGCCCGCGAGGCGATGTAGGGCACGCCGCGCGGGGCCGTCAGCCCGACCAGCTCCGTGCCGTCCGCGACAGCGGGACGTGCGGCGGCGAGCAGCATCTGCGTCACCGCCTCGGTGGTATTGGGATTGAGCACCAGAATGCGCAAGATGGCCCCCTCAGGCGGCGTCGCCGGCGACGGCGCTTGCGGCGAGCAGCGCCAGAACACCCGTTCCCGTATGCATGACATGGGCGGCGAGAAGCCGCCCGGCGGTTTCCGGTTCGCGCGCTTCCAGCGCGGCGAGGATGTCCCTGTGCTCCTGGATGGATTCCACCCAGCGCGCGTGCCGGCCCAGCGCGAAATAGCGCGCGCGCTCGGCGCGGGCGAACAGCCAGCGGTGCATCTCCACCAGCGTGGCGTTGCGGGCGCCGGCGAGGATGGCGCTGTGAATGGCCTGGTTGACCGCGAAATAGGCGGCGAGGTCGCCCTCGCCGTAGTAGCGCTCCATGGTCTCCTGCATCTGCCGCAGGGATGAGAGCTCCGTCGCCGTCAGCCGGAGGGCGGCGTATTCGGCGGCGATCCGCTCGACATTGCCCAGTGCTTCGAACAGATCGGTGACGTGGCTCGCATCCATGGGCGCGACGCGGGCGCTGCGGTTGGGGCGCAGTTCCACCAGTCCCTGCGCGGCGAGCATCTTGACCGCCTCGCGCAGCGGCGTGCGGGAAATGCCGAGAACCTCGCAAAGCTCGGCTTCTACTATCGGGGCGCCGCCTGGAAGCTTGCCGGTGACGATCATGCTGCGCAATTGACGCGCGGCGCGCTCGTGCAGGCCGGCGCGCGGAAGGCGTTCCGTGCCGGCGGCGTCCGCGGGCCGGGGCTTGCGCGGGCGCCCTCTTTTTCTCGGGATGTCCGACTGTTCCGTCACCGCTCGATCCTACCATGCCCGCCGGCTGCGGATAGCGGCTCAGGCGCTGCAATTATAATCACATTATGCCTTTATCATAGCCTATTAGAGTAAATTGTATTCAACATACAAAAAATTGTTGCGTGGCCTTCGGGGGCGGCTTTTACTTCCCTCCCGCGAACCGCTGGAAGGTTTTGAAAGAGGGTGCTCGTGTCGGGGCGCTTCGGGATTTGTCTTGCCGGGGCGCTGTCGGAAGAATGGGGGGGCGGCATTTCCGGTCGTGCCGTCGGTCGCGTTGGGTGACGGTGCAGATCAAGTAGGCCGGTGGTCATCGGCATATTTTTTAGTCAAACGGCAGAGTTCGTGACGTTTATTTGCGCTTTCTAGGCCGTATTTGCCGAGTATAGTTGCGGCTGTTTTCGCCGCACCGTTGGTGTAGCGCAGGGCGAAAATGCTCTTTCGGGTTGGCGTGCCCATCATCGTGATCCCGTCCGCGGATCCCGCTGTTGCGGCACCAGGCCGTGACGGCTGATCCGGCGGTTCGACAACGATCGGGCCGGCAGGATGGGGTCGTATCGGTTCTCAAGATCCGGAGGGGATCATGTGTGATCGTGACGGCACCTTCTTTCGTAATTTCTCGCGCCGCAGCTTCCTGAAATCGTCCGTGGCCGGCGCCGCGGCGACCATCGCGCTGCCGGCGTCGCTCGCCGGCCTTCTGGCGCCGACCGCGGCCCGTGCCGCCAACACCACCATCAAGGCGACGCACGGCTCCGGCTTCTGCAACATGGGCATCTTCCTCGCCAAGGAGCGGGAGCTGACCAAGGCGGACGGCGTCGACCTGGAATTCGTGGTCACCCCGTCCAACACCGAGATCACCACCATGTTCGGCGCCGGGCTCGTCGATATGTCGATGATCCCCTATTCGAACTTCCTGACGCTCTACGATGCCGGCGCGCCGGTGAAGATCGTCGCCGGCGGCGGCGTCGAGGGCTGCATCATCGTCGCCAAGGAAGGAATCAATTCCGCGGCGGATCTGAAGGGCAAGACCTTCGGTACCTTCCAGGCCGATACGCTGGAAGTTCTTCCCTATGATTACCTGAAGAAGGCCGGGCTTTCCTTCAAGGACGTCGAGATCAAGTATCTCGACACCTCCCCGGAGCTGGCCCAGGCCTTCATGGCGGGCGCCATCGACGCGATCTGCCACATCGAGCCCTACGCCTCGCAATGCGTGCTCGGCCGCAAGGGGGCGACGGTCCTCTCCAACGGCACGGACGTCTACGGCAAGGGCTATTCGGACTGCGTGCTGGCCGTGCGCACGCCGCTGCTCGAGAGCAACCCGGCGGCGGTGAAGGCGGTCATCAAGGCGCTGTTCGTCGCCCAGTCGCAGGCGGAGGCGGACAAGAGCGCCGCGCTCAAGGACACGGTCGGCAAGTACTACAAGACCAGCATGGAGGCGGCCATCGACGCGTCCAGCAAGCAGCCGATCGTCGTCGACCAGCGCAGCCAGACGCAGTTCATCATCGACCGCGGCAATTCCATGAAGGAGCTCGGCTACGTCAAGAAGCTGCCCAACCAGGGCGCCTTCGACTGGAGCCTGATGGAGGCCGTGATCGCCGAGAACAAGGCGCTCTATGACGGGCTGAAGCTCAAGTCCGTCTGACGCATCGCCGCCGCCCGACCGTGCCGTGCGCGGCCGGGCGGCCGTCTGCCTGCAACCTCGGAAGGACGCCATGACGATGAGCGCAGATGCCGGCCGCACCGGCCTCGGCGAGGCCGCGCCCGCCCGCGGGGGAGCGCCGCTCGATCCGCCCGGATTCTCGCTGTCGCCGGCCTGGCGCCGGCGCCTTTCCACCCTCGTCTGGGGCGTGGTCTCGGTCGGCCTGTTCGCCGGCATCTGGGAGGGGCTGTGGGCGCTCGGCTATGCCGATCCGCTGCTGCTGCCGCCCCCGCATCTCTTCCTCGCCGACATTCCCGGCACGCTGCAGTTCTTCGACCGTTCCAACCGCGTCGGCTCGGTGGCGACGGGAGGCGGGGTGGGGGCGCTGCTCATCACCATGGCCTGGACGACGATGCGGGTGGTCGTCGGTCTGGCGCTCGGCTTCGCCTGCGGCGTCGCGGTGGGCGCGACGATCCACTACGTGAAGTTCCTGCGCAACCTGCTGCTGCCGACCATCCTGCTGCTGGCGCCGATCTCGCCGGTGGCCTGGCTGCCGGTGGCGATCTTCGTCTTCGGCATCGGCGACGTGCCGGCAATCTTCCTCGTCTTCATCACGGTGTTCTTCGCCATCGTGCTCTCGACCGGCGCGCAGATCGAAAGCGTGCCGAAGAACTACATCCATGTCGCCCGCATCATGGGGGCGAGCCAGCGCCAGACCTTCTGGAAGGTCATCCTCCCGGCGATCCTGCCGAGCCTGTTCATGACGCTGCGGCTGAACCTGTTCGCGGCCTGGATGGTGGTGCTGATCGCCGAGACGGTCGGCGTCGGCACGGGCCTCGGCCAGATCACCTCCATGGCGCGCTCGACCTTCAACGCCAAGCTGGTCTTCTTCACCATGGCGATCATCGGCCTGCTCGGCTTCCTCTCGGACTTCGCGCTGCGCCAGGTCCAGCGCCGGATGCTCTGGTGGATCGCCCCGAACCAGGGAGGCGCGCGATGACCCGCCCCGCCGTTTCGATCCAGTCGGTCTCCAAGCGCTGGACGCCGGAAGGCCGCGCGCCCGTGCAGGCCCTGAGCGACCTCACCTTCGACGTCGCACCGGGCGAGTTCATCGTCCTGCTCGGCCCTTCGGGCTGCGGCAAGTCCACCCTGCTCTACATGATCGCGGGACTGGAAGAGGTCTCCGGCGGACGCATCGCCTGCGACGGCGAGCCCGTCACCGAGCCTTCCGCCGAACGGGGCCTCATCTTTCAGGAAGCCTCGCTCTTTCCGTGGCTGACCATCGCCGACAACGTCGCCTTCGGGCTTTCCGTCCAGCATGTCCAGCCGGTCCGCCGGCGGGAGATCGCGGTGGAGATGCTCAAGCGCGTCGGCCTGGGCGACATGCTCGACAAGAAGCCCGACGAGCTCTCCGGCGGCATGCGCCAGCGCGCCGCCTGCGCCCGGGCGCTGGCCATGCGGCCGAAGGTGCTGATGATGGACGAGCCCTTCGCGGCGCTCGACGTGCAGACGCGGGCGCGCATGCAGGACTTCCTGCTGCAGATCTGGCGCGACAGCGGGGCCTCGATCCTGCTCGTCACCCATTCGATCGACGAGGCGATCTCGCTGGCCGACCGCGTGGTGGTGTTCACCGCCCGTCCCGGCCGGGTGAAGACCATCGTGCCGATCGACCTGCCGCGCCCGCGGGAAAGCCGCGATCCGCGCTACCACGCCTATCGCGACATGTTCGCCGAGCTGCTCGCGGACGAGGTGGACCGCGCCTTCGCCGAACAGGAAGCGGTGTAGCCTGCCATGAACCGCGTGCTCACCGTCGCTGCCGTGCCCATCGGGCCGGCCGGCCGCGATCCCGCGCCGCAATGGCGGGAGGCGGAGGCCGGCATCGCCGCCGCCGCCCGTGCCGGCGCGATGCTTGCCGTTCTGCCCGAGCTGTTCGCCCATCCCTATGTAGCCGGCGAAGCACCGGAGGCATGGGCCGATCTGGCGGAGGCCGAGGGCGGACCCACGGTCTCGCGGATGCGCGATGTCGCGACGACGCACGGCATCGCCGTGCTGTTCGGGCTGGCGCTCCGCCATGACGAGGGGCTGCCCTGCAACGCGGCGCTGCTTGCCCATGCGGACGGCCGGATCGAACGGGCCGCCGTCAAGGTCCACCTGCCGCCCGCGGGCACGGACGAGCGTTTCGGCGAGGCGGATCACTTCGCGCCCGGTCCGCCGGAGATCGGCTCGGTAGCGATCGGCTCGGTAGCGATCGGCGCGCTGCGGGTGGCGACGCTCGTCTGCTACGACCGCCGCTTTCCCGAATGCTGGCGCGCCGCGGCCGCCTCGGGCGCGGATCTGGTGGCGGTTCTCGTGGGAGGGCCGGCGCCGGGCGACCCGGAGGGGCTTTTCGCCGCCGAGCTTCAGGCGAGCGCCCGCGCCAACGCCGTCTATGCGCTTGCCGCCGCGCGCTACGGCACCGAGACGGTTTCCGGCCGCCCGGTGAACCATGACGGCGAGACCCTCGCCTTCGGCCCGGACGGGGATTTCATCGCCGGCCTGCCGCAAGGCGACGCCCGGCCGCTCCTTCTTTCCATCGACCCGGAGCGCATCGCCCGCGCCCGGCAGACCAATGCCACGGCACGGCGCCTGCGCCTGCCCTTACAGTCCAAGGAAGCATCATGGCTGAACTGATCGTCCAGGCCCGCTGGGTCGTCACCGGCATCAAGGATCGCTCTACGCCGATCGTCATCGAGGACGGCGCGGTGCTGTCGCGTGACGGCGTGATCGTCGCGACGGGCGCGCTGGAGGAGATGCAGAAGCTCGCCCCGACGGCCGAGACCCGCAAGTACCCCGACCATGCCATGCTGCCGGGCTTCGTCAACAGCCATCACCATGTCGGCATGACGCCCCTCCAGCTCGGCTCGCCCGACCATGCGCTGGAACTGTGGTTCGCCAGCCGCCTGCCGGCGCGGCGGCTCGACCTGACGCTCGACACGCTCTACTCGGCCTTCGAGATGATCGCTTCCGGCATCACCACGGTGCAGCACATCCATGGCTGGATGCCGGGCGGCTATGAGGCGATCCACGGCGCGGCGAGCAAGGTGCTGGGCGCCTATCGCGCGCTCGGCATGCGCGCCTCCTACTGCTACGCGGTGCGCGAGCAGAACCGCCTCGTCTACGAGGCCGACGAGGATTTCTGCGCCCGGCTGCCGGCGGAACTCGGCGATAAGCTCGCCCGGCACCTGAAGGCGCAGGCCATGCCCTTCGACGATTTCCTCAAGCTGTTCGACCAGCTCACGGCCGAGAACGCCGGCCAGAGCCTCACCCGCATCCAGCTGGCGCCGGCGAACCTGCACTGGTGCACGGATGAGGGGCTTCAGGCGCTCGACGCCAAGGCGAAGGCGGCCGGCGTGCCGATGCACATGCATCTGCTGGAGACGATCTACCAGAAGGAATATGCCCGCCGCCGCACCGGCAAGACGGCGCTGCGCCATCTCCACGATCTCGGGGTGCTCGGCCCGCACATGACGCTCGGCCACGGCGTGTGGCTGAACGAGGAGGATATCGACATCGTCGCCGACACCGGCACCTGCATCTGCCACAACTGCTCCTCCAACTTCCGCCTGCGCTCGGGCCTTGCCCCGCTCAACAGGTGGGAGGCGAAGGGCATCAATGTCGGCATGGGGCTCGACGAGGCGGGCATCAACGACGACCGCGACATGCTCTCCGAACTGCGCCTCGCGCTGCGCGTACATCGCGTGCCGGGCATGGAGGACGCGGACGTGCCGACCTGCCCGCAGGTGGTGAAGATGGCGACCGAGGCGGGCGCCATGACCACCGCCTTCGGCGCCTCCATCGGCCGGCTCGACGAGGGGCGATTCTTCGACGCGGCGCTGATCAGCTGGACCAAGGCGACCTATCCCTTCCAGGATCCTGATATCCCGATGCTCGACGCGCTGGTGCAGCGCGCCAAGACCGGGGCGGTCGACGCGGTCTTCATCAATGGCGAGGTCGTCTACGAGGACGGGCGCTTCACCAAGGTTGATCGCGACGCGGTGCTGGCGGAGATCGCCGATACGCTCGCCACGCCGCGCAGCGCCGACGAAGTTGCCCGTCGGGAACTCGGCCTCGCCGTGTTCCCCCATGTGAAGAAGTTCTACGAGGGCTATCTGCCCGAGGCCGAACCGACCCCCTTCTACGCGAATTCGGCCAGGATTTAACCTTCGAAGAGCCGGCGCGGGCGTGGTCCCGCGCCGGCCTCATCCGCATCGCTCAGAGGGCGAACGGCCCGCCCCAAGGACGCAGCGCCGACGGGTCGCGTCCCGCGAGGGCAAGGCACTTCCATAGCGTCACCGCGATGGAATCGAGCACGGGAACGCCCAGTTCGCGTTCCAGCACCGGGGCGATGGCCGCGCCCTTCACATTGGTGCAGACGATCGCCACGGCCTCGCAGCCCTCCTCGGCCACCTGCCGCGCCATCGCGCTGACCGTTTCCTCACCGACCTCCGCGAAGGAGAAATTGTCCTTCAGGCCGAGATGGCGCTCGGTCGCGCAATCGAAGCCGGCCGCCTGCCAATTGGCGCGGATGCGCTGCTGCACGTCCGCCAGATAGGGCGTGACGAGGCCGATGCGGCGGAAGCCGTGCGTCTCGAACAGCTCCCGGAAGGCGAGCACGGCGGTGCAGGCGGGGATGCCGGTGCGTTCCGTGATGGCGGCGCACAGGGCCTCGTCGCGCTCGAAGCCGAGCCAGGCGGCGGAGGTGCCGTTCCAGCCGATGACATCGATGCGGGCATCGGCCAGCAGCTCGGCGGCCGGCAGGATGGCGGAAAAATCGAACTGGTTCAGCGCACCTTCCGACAGCGCGATCTCGGTGACGCGGAAGCGGGAGAAGTGAGCGGAGATACCGGGAGTGCGGGCAAGCATGCGCGCCGTGAGCGGCTCGAGCGCCGTGTTCGACGAGGGCGTGAGCATGCCGAGGCGTGTATATGCGGCGGGTGGAAGGGAAGACACGGGGAGGACCTCGAGGAAGGACGGCATGGGGGCGTGAGGCCGCCGTGAACAGGCGACACTTAGCCGGCCTCGTAATCGATGCAATCGACGTGCCGCCCGCGCGAGGCGCGTGCCCGGAATCGATGCCGGGGAGAGGCTCTGCGGCTTCTTCAGGAGAGAATGGCGCCCGCCATCCGGGGCACGATTCCGCTCGACCGGCCTTCCCCGATGCCGGCGACGGCTGGCTGTTCTTCGGGGAAGAGTTCGGCCAACCATCCCTCGAAGATGTCGTCCGCGAGCTGGCGGGCCCGTTCGGCCTCGGCCCGCCCGTCCCGGCGCAGGCGCTTGAGATCGATGCCGGCGGCGTTCAGTTCCACCGCGTGGCCGACATACCATTCCTCGAGGCCACGGGCGTCGGCCTCGATGTGAAACTGCAGCGCCAGCCCGGTCGTGCCATGGGAGAAGGCCTGGTTCGCATATTGCGCATTGAAGGCGAGGCGGCGCGCACCGGGCGGCAGGTCGAAGCTGTCGCCGTGCCAGTGCAGCACCTTCGCGCCCGGCCGGTCGAGCGGGGCCAGCGGCGAACGAAGACCGTCCGGCGTGAGCGAGACCTCGCCCCAGCCGATCTCCTTCACATGCCCGGCGAAGACGCGTCCGCCGAGCGCCGCGGCCATGAGCTGGGCGCCGAGGCAGATCCCCAGCACCGGCTTGCCGCGCGCGAGGCGGCGCTCGATCAGGTGCATCTCGCTGGAGAGGAAGCGGTAGGTCGTCATGTCCGCGACGCCGATCGGGCCGCCGAGCACGATGACGAGATCGGCGTCGCGGATGGAGCGGTGGGAAAGCTGGTCGGTGCTGGCTTCGCAATAGGCGATGTCCCATCCGCGCGCGTCGAGCGTGCGGGCGAGCGTGCCCAGATCCTCGAAGGCGACATGGCGGATCGCGACGACGGAGCGCCGCCGTTCGGGCCGGTATCTTCCGCTCATCCGCATGGTCGCCTCATCGCTATATTCAAACATATATAGCGACGAATATAGCTGCGGGTGCAAGTCCGATCTGTCGCCGTTTCAGCCGGTGCGGACCGGGAGGCCTTCCCGGGCGGCCAGCGATCCCCTGGGCGTGTTTGCCTGCAGCGCGTCCAGATGCGGCCGGACGGCAGCGGCGGCGAGCTGCTCGATCTCGCGGTAGCGGGCGATCAGCTCCTCGCCGAAGGGCGTCAGCCGCGCGCCGCCGCCATGCCTGCCGCCGGCCTGCGAGGTGACGACCGGCTGATCGAAGATGCGGCCGAGTTCGTCCACCAGATCCCAGGCCCGCTTGTAGGACATGTCCATCGCCCGGCCCGCGGCCGAGATCGAGCCGGTGCGGGCGATGGCTTCCAGCAGGGCGATCTTGCCGGGCCCGACGCGGCCGTCCGGATCGAGGTCAATGCGGATCGACAGCGAGGCCATGGTCCCGTGTGGCGTTGACGGGGCGCGGCGGTCGCGGCCCGTGGAGTGTGCCCGCCAGCAAGCCTTCTGAAGGCGGCGAGGTCAAATCCGGTCTCACGGTTTGCCACCAATCCTCGATTTCAGCCGCATCCGGCCGGGCGAACGTCGCGAGATCGCCGGCGAACCGGACCCAGCCGGCCGTGTAGATCGGCGCGACGGCGGTGAGGATGGGGATGCCACGCTCGATGGCACGTCCGAAGGCGTCGACGAGGCCGCTGCGCGTCGATTCCAGTTTGCCGAACTTGGCGAGCACCAGAACGTCGCAGCCATCGGCCAGCGCATTGGTCACGGCCTGACAGGCGGTGGCCACGCCGGCGCCGTCGAGGTGGCAGGAATCCGAACGACGCCCGAGGTCCTGGGCGATCGGGTAGCCCCGGCCGCTGCGCAGATCCTGCAGCGCATGGCCGGCACATCTGGGGCCGTCGGTTGCGTCGGTGACTTCCACAAGTCCGGCGATCCGACAGCCTTCTACGCGGCGTCGGGCGGCGAAGGCCGCGAGCGCGGCCTGGATGACGGCGCGCGGCCCACCTTGCAAGGCGAGGATCAGGCTCATGCGGCAGCCCCTTCGCGCCGGCGCTCAGTTATATCAAAGAAAATATAGCTGAATACCGGACCCGGTCTCAACCGGCACCCCGCGCTTTCCGCTGCTGCTTTAATGCAGCACGAAGACGGGGCGGCTGAAGTGAGGGTCAACCTTGAGCTGGTTGACGACGGTGAAACCGCCGGCGAGGCGGCTGATCGTCTGCTCGATCCCGATCTGCGTGCAGCGCGAGCGGACCCGGCCGGTGAGCATGATGATGCGCTTTTCCGGCGAGAGGCGGATATCGACGTCGGCGCGTTCGCCGTCATGCTCGATCGCCTCGATGAGACGCCGGTGGAGTTCCTTTTCCTGCATCGCATCCTCCTGTCGGAGTTGGGATCGACATGACCCATGTCCGCACGACAGGGTCAGGCAAGGTCGCATCAAGCAAATGACAGGTTGTGCTCGCGCGCATTGATCTGCCGCAAGTAGTGACGGCGCGGGGGGGCGAGAGAATCCGGGGGCGGATCGCGCAGGGCCGCGCGGAAGACAACGCCTTACTCGGCTCGGGCGCTCTCAGAAGGTGGCGGCAACCATCAGCAGCACCTCATGCGCCTCCTGCGAGGCGACGGGCAAGCCGTTGCCGGTCGGGCGATAGTCGTCCGCCCGATAGAGGTTGTAATCATATTGCAGGGTGACGGCGAGGGGAGCGACTGGCGTCCAGGTCAGGTTGGCGCCGACATTGACGTTGGTCACCCCGCTGGCGCCATAGGCGGTGCGGGCCACGGGATCGTCGATGTCGAAGCGGCCCATGCCGCCGAAGAATGCGGAGTTCCACCGGTCGTTCCAGTTGTGCAGATACTGGGTGACGGCGCTCCAGCCGCGCACTTTCGACAGGCCGCCGTCGGCGCGGACGAAGGCGTCCGGCGCCGAGAAGTCGCCGCTTGCATCGATGAGGCCGAGATAGGACACCGCGCCGTCCGCGTAGGCGGCCTGGAGATAGAGCGTGTCGCCTTTGGCGATGACAGGCAGGTTGAACATCACGCCGCCCTGCACGGCATAACCCCAGTCGTCCGTCGTGCGGCCGAGGCCGGCCTGCGTGCTCGCCGCGCCGATCTGGTGCAGCGCGCCGGATAGCAGGAAGGAGCCCCAATCGCCGCTCTGGCCGAAGGTGGCCACGATCTCCGGCAGGCGCGCCGTCGCGCCGTATGCTTCCTCCGGGTCGGCGGATGCGGGGCTGGCGGGCAGCAGGCCGGCGTCGCGCGCGGAAGAATCCTCCAGCGAGACCTGCGCCGCGAAGCCGTTGCCGAGCTTCCATGTGTAGCCGACGAGGCCGATCTGCGTCTCGTCGCCGATGGTGGCGGGGTCGGTGCCGAGCACATCGGCATTGGCGTAGAAGTCGAAGAAGGACTGGAGGTAGCCGAAGGTGAAGCCGGCGAAGTCGATGTGCATGTCCCACGGCTGGAAGTCGGCGCCCGCCGGCCCGTCCGACCAGGGATCGGCGGAGCGCCAGATCATGCGCGCCTCCATATGCGAGCGCAGCGGGCCGTAATCGGTGGCGGTGCGTGCGTCGACCTGCAGGCCGAAGGTCGAAACCCAGTAGGTCCGGTCGTTCTGGCGCGGGTAGTCCGTGTAGCTGTTGTAATAGCTCTCGGTCCAGAGATAGCCGCCGATGCGCAGGCAGGTATCGGTGCCGGGGACGTAGTAGAAGCCCGGGCCTTCCGCCTGGCACTGCCGGGCGGCGGTACGGGACAGGGAAGACGGGGGATCGGCGGCGAAGGCCGCCGGGGGCAGCATGCCCAGCGCGGCGGCCAGCCCCATTCCCGCAATTCTCATCCGTATCCCCCTGCCGGACATCCGCCGCCCGGCCACGCAAATCACCCGGGGATACTACCGGGGCGGCCGGGCGAACGGAACGCCGGAGGATGTCAGCGGATCAGCGGCTGGTAGTGATGCGGCAGGCGCATCGTCACCAGATCCTTGCGCCGCACCACGTTGGTCGGGTAGCGGCTGTCGAGGTTCGAGGTGTCGATGTCGCAGGCGATGACGCCTTCGCCCTCGCCGAGAATGGCCTCGCGGCGGGGGAACTCGAAGGTGTCCGGCCCGAAGACACCGCTCTTGCCGCTATAGCCGGCTGCCGGATCGAGCACGTTGGCGAAGGCGAGGTGCACGTTGTTCTCGCCGGCACGGGCGCGCATCAGGTGCCAGTGATGCGGATCGGCGCCGGTCGGAATCGGGTAGTTCTGCGCCACCGCGCTGCCCGCATGCGAATTTGTTAGCCGGCTGCGCAGCGCGGCGGGGGCGAGAATCAGGTCGCAGCCGCGCAGCGCGAGCACGCGGCCGGATTCGGGAAAAGCGGCGTCATGGCCGATCAGCAGGCCGATCCTGCCGAATTTGGTGTCGAAAACACCCCATTCGTCGCCCGGTTGCGCCCAGTTGTGATCGGTCGCATCGAGGTGGGTCTTGCGGTAGCGGCCGATGACGCCCTGTGGGCCGACCAGCACCGCGCTGTTGTAGAGCGTGCCTGCGTCATCCTCGGCGAGGCCGGCGGCGATGTGGAGGTCGTGCCGGGCGGCGATGGCGACGAGCTTCGCCACGGCGGGGCCGTCGAGCGGCACCGCGCCCGGCGCGTCGAGGCCGGTGACGGCGCGCTCGGGGAACACGACGAGCTCCGCGCCCTCCTCGCGCGCGGCCTTCACCGCGAGTTCCTCGATGCGGGCGAGGTTCGCCTCCACGTCGCCGCCCGGCGCGAACTGCGCGACGGCGATGCGCGAGCGGCGGCCCGGCGGCAGCGGGCGGTGGCCGTAAAGGGTGAAGAAGTCGAGCGGGTTCCACAGATAGGTGTTGGTCGGCAGCTCCATGTAGAGCTCCGGCCGGCGCTGCTCGAACACCTTCTCGCCGAGCACGCGGCGGGCGCGGGCGCGTTCGAGGTCGAGCTCGGCATAGGCGACGCCGTCGCCCGCGTCGATCACCGCCTCGATGGCGCCGTCCGGCCCGATGACGCAGCTGCCGCCGGAGAACTGCACGGTGCGCTCCAGCCCCCAGCGGTTGGCCTCGATGAGGTAGCAGCTGTTCTCGACGGCACGGGTGATCCAGTAGGGGGCCGGGGTGCGCTCGGCCAGCCAGTTGGAGATGTGGCAGATGATGTCGGCGCCGGCCAGCCCGACAAGGCGGGCGGTTTCGACGAAGTGGATGTCCATGCACACCAGCATGGCGATGCGGCCGATGGGCGTCTCGAACACCTGATGGCCGAGATCGCCCGGCGCCGACCATTTCGGCTCGGCGATGTAGGGGTGCGTCTTGCGGTGAGTGCCGACGACGCCCTCGGGGCCGACCAGCACGCCGACATTGTAATAGAGGTTGGTCGTGGGATCGACCTCGGGCATGCCGACGACGATGTAGCAATCATGCGCGCGCGCCACGTCGGCGAAGCGGTCGGTGGTGGGGCCGGGGATCGGCTCGACGAAGGGCGCGACCTCGGCGCGGTCGACCCAGCAATAGCCGGTGGTGCCCATCTCCGGCGTCACGATGAGCTTCGCGCCGGCCTCCGCGGCCTCGGTGACCATCTCGATCAGGCGCGCGATGTTGCGCTCCTTCTCGAACATGGTGGGCTCGAACTGGACGGTGGCGACCTTGAGCGGCTTCGTCATCGGCTCTCTCCGGACGGAAGGGGGCGTTCGGCGCCCGCACGGTCAGGCGGTCGCGCCGGGAATGGGGTGTCAGGCGGTCTGCGGGGCGAGGCCCGGCGGGTGCCCCTCTCCCCGGCGGGGAGAGGGGCTGGGGCCTTGGGGTCAGCCCAGATAGGACTTCAGGATCGAGGCGCCCATCGTGTATTTGGGGTCCACCATGTTGCCGAGGCGCACGCGCCCGCACTGGGTCAGCAGCATGTAGGCCTCCACTTCATCGAAGCCGTAATCGGCCGCCATCCAGCGGATGAGGTCGCGATAGGCCATGCGGGTGGCGTCCTCCATCGGGCGGGTCGAGCCGATGGACATGATGAAGTCCTTGGTCTCGAGGCGGGGCGTGTGGACGCTCCAGCCCTTGATGAGATCGATCTGGATCGTCGTGACCGTGGGGTGCTCCAGCGCCACGCCGCACAGCTCGCCATCGCCCTGGGTGGCGTGGCAGTCGCCGAGATAGAGCAGGCCGCCCTTGGTGTTCACCGGCAGGTAGATGACGGCGCCGACGCCGACGTCCGGCAGGTCCATGTTGCCGCCGTAATAGTCGGGCTGCAGCGAGGTGATCGCCTCGATCTCCGGCGAGGTGCCGATGGTGCCGATGAACGGCACATAGGGAAGGGTCAGCTTGTCGCTCCACTTCGTGCCGGTCTCGGCGTCGACGTGCAGCTTCTTCACCTTGATCGGCAGCGGCGCGTTGAGCATCGCCGTGTCCTTGGTCGGCACGAGACCGCCGAACTCCGGCATGATCAGCGTGGTGCCGCGCGGCTGCGGGCCGCGGGGGACGATGGACTTGATGTAGACGGCGAGCGTGTCGCCCTTCTCGGCGCCGTTGACGAAGATCGGGCCGTTCTGCGGGTTGAGATAGGGGAAGTTCAGGATCTCGAGCGGGTTGTCCGTCTCGTGCTGGATCTTGCCCTCGAAGGCGTCGTGCGTCTCGGCAGCCACCACCGCGCCGGGATCCACCTTCAGCACGGGATCGACATAGGGGCCGTAGACGTAGTGGTACGTGCCCTGCTCCGCCTCAGTGATGGTGTGGGAGGCGCCCGCCTGGCCCTTGGCGAGGCCTTTGCGAGCCATGATGGAGTTCTCGAGCCAGGACATGATGTTCTCCTTGAAGCTGGCTATCCCGAAACAGGCTGTCTCGATCAGACGGCGAGGTGGCGCCGCATCGCTTCGCCGTCGGCGAGCTGTTCGCGTTCGAGCTCGGCGACGATGCGGCCCTTGTCCATGACGTAGCAGCGCTGGGCCATCGCCCGGATCATGTCGATGTTCTGCTCGACGAGGACGATGGTGACGCCGGTGTCCTTGTTGAGCTGCACCATGATGCGGGCGATGTCCTGCACGATGTTGGGCTGGATGCCCTCGGAGGGTTCGTCGAGCAGGATCAGCGACGGATTGGCGACCAGCACGCGGCCGATGGCGAGCTGCTGCTGCTGGCCGCCCGACATGGTGCCGGCGCGCTGCGACCAGCGCTCCTCCAGGATCGGGAAATAGCCCAGCACCCGCCGGCGGTCCGCCTCGGTGACGCCGCCCGCCCGCATGCCGCCGACGGCGATGTTCTCGCCGACGGTGAGGCGCGGGAAGACGTCGCGGCCCTGCGGCACGTAACCGATGCCGAGCCGGGCCCGGCGATGGGGGGAGATGTGCTCGACCGGCTTGTCGCGGTAGACGATGGAGCCGTCCATGGCCGGGACGAGGCCGATGAGGCTTTTCATCAACGTGGACTTGCCGACGCCGTTGCGCCCGATCACCGCGACGATCTCGCCCTCGCGGACCTCGAGGTCGAGGCCCTGCAGGACAGGCTTGCCGCCGTAGCCGGCCCGCAGGCCGAGGGTGGAGAGCATGATTTCCTTACGCATGGAGGCCCCCCGGCTGCTGATGGGCGGTGGCATGGGCCGTCGTCTGCCCGAGATAGATCGCGGCGACTTCCTCGTCGGCGACGATGTCGTCGATCGAGCCCTGGGCGAACACCTTGCCCAGATGCAGCACCGTCACCTTGTCGGCGACCTGCCGCACGAAGGCCATGTCGTGCTCGACGGCGAGCACCGTCATGCCGTCGGCGTTCAGGCGCTTGATCATCTCGCCGGTGGCATGGGTCTCTTCCGGCGACATGCCGGCGGTCGGCTCGTCGAGCAGCAGGAGGCGCGGCTTGAGGCTGATCGCCATGCCGATCTCCAGCCACTGCTTCTGGCCGTGGCTGAGATTGCCGGCGAGGCGCCGCGCATCGCCGGAGAGGTTCAGGAAGGCAAGCAGCCGGTCGATCTCCTCCGCCAGCGTGGCCGGCTCGTAATGGTGCTGCATCGCGATTTCGAGGTTCTGCCGCACGCTCAGCGCCTTGAAGATGCCCGGCACCTGGAACTTCACGCTCATGCCCCGGCGGATGCGCTGGAAGGACTTGAACGCGGTGATGTCCTCGCCGCCGAACAGGATCGAGCCGCTGCTCGGCAGGTGCTCGCCGAGGATCAGGCGGAACAGGGTCGACTTGCCGGCGCCGTTCGGGCCGATGAGGCAGTGCACCTCGCCGGTTTCCAGCACCAGATCGACATTGTTGGTGACGTGCAGGCCGCCGAAGCGCTTGTTGAGGGCACGGGTTTCGAGGAGCGGCATCAGGCGTCTCCCGGCTGGCGCTTGGCGAAGGGGCGGGCGACGAGCCTGGCGAGCGCGAAGATGAGGCCGCTCGGGGCGAGCAGCACGGTGACCACCAGCATCGCGCCCATGACCACCAGCGCGTACTGGCTGCCGTGGATGGTCAGCGCCTGGAACACGGCGAGCACGGTGACGGTGCCGATCAGCGTCGTCGTGAGGTCCGAGCGGCCGCCGACCGCCACCCACACGATGGGCAGCGCCGCGGCGGTCATGCCCATGCTGGAGGGCGTGATGTACTGGCCCCAGCTCGTGTAGAGCACGCCCGACAGGCCGGCCAGCGCCGCGCCGATGACGAAGGTGCCGAGCTGGTACTTGCGGATGTCGTAGCCGAGCATCTCGGCACGCTCGGGATTCTCGCGGATGGCGACGAGGATGTTGCCGAAGGACGAGTTCACCAGGATGCGCAGGCCGAGATAGACCACGACCAGCAGCCCGAGCACGACATAGTAGAGCTGGACGTCCGGGAACAGCACGATGTCGCCGCCGGGCCAGGGAAGGGTGAGCGGCGGCATGTTGCTCATGCCGTTGAAGCCGTTGAGGCGGGCGGCGCCGATGCGCCATTCCGGGCCGGCGGTCTGGGCCATGAAGCGCTCCAGCACCAGCGTCACCGACAGGGTGACGATGCCGAGGAACACGCCGGAGATGCGGCCGAAGAACAGGAAGTAGCCGAGCAGCGCCGCGAACAGCGCCGCGATCGCCACCGCGAAGACCAGAGCCACCAGGGTGAAGCCGTAAGCGGCGCCGAAATTGATGGTGAGGATGCCGTAGCTGTAGCCGGCGATGCCGAAGAAGGCCGTCTGCCCGAAGCTGAGCGAGCCGCCATAGCCCCAGATGAGGCACAGGCCGAGCGCCATGAAGATCCAGGTGAAGAAGTAGACGGTGTTGCCGACCGTGTAGCCGTCCGAGAACAGCGGGTAGGCGCAGGCGCCGGCCAGCACGACGAGGAAACCGACCCAGAAGGCCGGGCCGCGGCCCAGCGTCTGCGGGCCTTCCAGGCGGCGGAAGAAGCGGGAGAGCGCGTTCATTGGTGTCCTTCTCGTGTCCTGTCAGGCGCGCTCGCGCAGGAGGAAGCCGGAGATGCCGCGCGGCAGGACGCGGATGACGATGATGACGGCGATGAGCAGGCCGATCTGTCCGGCGAGCTGGCCGTACCAGGAGGTCATGGTCGCCTTGACCACGGCGAGCAGCGCCGCCGCCGGGGCGGTTCCCAGGAACACGTCGGCGCCGCCGACGACCACCGTCACGAAGGCTTCCATGATGAAGGTGGTACCCATGGTCGGCACCAGCGTCATGGTCGGGGCGTAGAGGCCGCCGGCGAGGCCCGCCAGACCCGCGCCGAGGGCGAAGGTCAGGCTGTAGACGAGGCGGGTGTCGACGCCGAGCGCGGCCGCCATATGCGGCACCTGGATGGTGGCGCGGGCCATGACGCCGAAGCGCGTCCAGTTGAACAGGGCGTAGAGCGCCGCCAGCACGAGCACGGCCATGCCGAACAGGACGAGGCGGTAGACGGAATAGGAATAGTCGCCGACCTGGAAGCTGCCGAAGGGGGTGCCGACGCCGGCCATGGTCGAGCCGAGCAGGATCAGCGTGCCCTGCGTGCCGATGAGGCTGAGGCCCCAGGTGGCGACGATGGTGTCGAGGGGCCGGTCGTACAGATGCCGGATGACGAGGATCTCCACCAGCGCGCCCACCGCCGCCGAGACCAGCGCGCCGATGACGACGGCGACCGGCAGCGGAATGCCGGCATGGACGGCGGAGACGGTGACATAGGCACCGCACATGATGAATTCGCCGTGGGCGAGGTTGATCACGCCCATCATCCCGAAGATGACGGCGAGCCCGCAGGCGGACAGCACCAGGAAGGCGAAGGCGTCGCCGAACTGGTAGAGGGCGGAGAAGGCGAGAGTTCCGACATCCATCGGCGAGCGGCCCTATGCTGGAAGGAAAAGGTTGCCCCGGCACTGAGGGGGTCGGCCGGGGCAACGCACGGGACGGCCGCGTCGGCGGCAGCCCGTGAAGCGGTCGAAGCGCGATCGGCGGACCGATCGCCGCACCGGAGACCGCCGGTCAGGCTTTCCGACCGGCGGGTTGTTCCGGCTGCCGGCTCAGGGCTTCGGCGGCGGGTTCGAGGGCGTGTACTGCGCGCTCGGGTCGCTCTTGGTCAGGTCGCAGCCGGCCTCGCCCAGCCAGTAGGGCTTGATGTCCTGCCACACCTTCGGGAAGGAGATGGAGTGGTCCTCGCTCACCTTCGCGAGATAGATGGTGTGGGACATGTGCTGGCTCTTCGGGTCGATGCAGACCTTGCCCTCGGGGGCGTCCATGCACACGTCGCCCTTGGCGATCTCCTTGCGCAGCGCCTCGCGGTCGGTCGTCCCGGCCCGCTCCACCATCTGCTTGTAGAGGTAGACGGCGAGGTAGGAGTTCTCCATCTCCTGGTTGATGTAGGGCTCGTTCGGGTACTTGGCCTTGAACTTGGCGACGAACGCCTTCGATTCCGGCGAGTCGATCTCTTCGATGTAGTTGGTGGTGACGTACATGTCCTTGAGGGATGGCGGCTTGAAGCGCTTGTGCTCGTAGCCTTGGCCGACATTCACCGAGGAGGCCATCGGCAGGCCGACATTGGCGGCGGCGGCCTGCTCGTAATAGGAGGCCTGCGCCGTGCCGACGAGCAGCGTCACCACGAAGTCGGGCTTGGCCTTCTGGATGTTCTGGATGTTCTGCGAGAACTGCGACACGCCGAGCGGGATGAAATCCTCGCCGACCATCTCGCCGCCGTTCTCCTTGACGATGTTGCGCACCCACTCGGCCGAGATCTGGCCGAAATTGTAGTCGGCGGCGAGCGTGTAGACCTTCTTGCCGTACTTCTCCATCATCCACGGGATGAGGGTGGAGAACTGCTGCTCGGGCACCGCGCCGGTGACGATCATGTTGGCGTCGCAGACGCCGCCTTCATACTGGTTGTTGTAGAAGGCCAGGCCGTTGAACTGGTTCACGATCGGCCGGTAGGCCTCGCGCGAGGCCGAGGAGAAGCCGGCGAACACGGCATCCACCTTGTCGCGCTGGAGCACGCGGCGCATGAACTCCTGATAGCGCGTGTTGTCGGACTGGGTGTCGTAGATCACGAGTTCCAGCGGGCGGCCGGCGATGCCGCCGGCCTTGTTGATCTCGTCGGCGGCGAGCTGGATGGCGTTCACCTTGCCGTTGGTCACGGCGGCGAAGTCGCCGGACTGGTCTTCGAGCACGCCGAGCTTGATCGGGTCGGCGGCGAGAGCAGGGGTGAAGCTGTGGGCGGCGCCGAGCAAAAGCGTCCCCGTGAGGGCCGCGGCACGCAGCCCCCGCATGGTCTTCCCAGTCATTTTCTTCTCCTGTGAAAGGTTATCGTCTTTCCGAGCTGCGCTCCGCGAGGAGCGGTCGCATCGGTGGGTCGAGGGCTTCCGCCCTCGTCTTCATGAAAGCCTCGCAGTAGTCTTCGAGAGTCAGCCGCGAGCGCATGCTTTCGCGACGGAGCCACTCATAGGCTTCGTCGTCATCGACGCCCGTGTCCTTCATGCGGGCGATGATGGCCTTCACCACCGCGCGGCGGCCACGCCGGCGGCGATCCATGTCGTCGAGCCGCGACCGGAGGTCGCCGCGCAACAGGAACTGGTTGATGCCGAGGAACAGCGCGGTGTAGACGGCGGCACCCTGCACGGGCTTGCGCAGAAAGGCCGTCGCGCCGAGGTTGACGAGGTGCTTGAGCCGGCTCGGCGCCTCGACGCCGACGAGGCCGATCACCGGCACCGGCGGCTGGCGGGAGCCGGCATCGATGTCGAGGGCGACGGGATTGTCGAGATCGCCGTCGACGAACAGGATGTCGCGCTCCGCCTGCAGGGCGCCGAGATCGATGTCGGCGCGCCCGTCGACGAGCGCGGGAAAGGTCGCGCTCACGCCCAGCTTGCCGAGGGTGGTGTGCAGCGCTTCGACGGCCGTGAGATTGGACGTGACGATATAGGCCCGGCCGCCGTTGAAGTTCTGGAGCAGTCGAGGAGCCATCACTTTACCACTCTCAGTGAAGAGTTGCGGGCAGCGACCGCATAGCGCGGCGACGACTGGACGAGATAGGGGTCCGGACGGACCGGGCCGGGCGCCTCGACGATCAGCTCGAAGCGCGAGGCAGCGTTTGAAATCCCGATTCGCGGCGTCAGATGGGCGTGCAGCGTCTGCGGGTCGATGTGCACCTCGCCCTGCGGGGCGAGGAGATGCTGGCGCGTGGCGGCTTCCTTCACCGCCTCGACGTCGTCCGTGCCGGCCTCGGCGAGCGCGAGGACGAGCAGCTTCATCGCGATGTAGGAGGCTTCCGCGTCGGCGGAGGTGGAGGGGCCCTCGGGGAAGGCCGCGCGATAGGCACGGGTGAAAGCCTCGTTGGTCGGCGAGGCGAGGGAGGAGAAATAGACGCTGCAGCTCAGGTGCCCGTCGACCGCATCCGTGCCGATCTCTTCCAGCTCCGGTTCGGACAGCGTGCAGCTCGCCACCGGGATGACGCGCGGCTGGTCGATGCCGCGGGCATTGCAGGCAGCGCGGAAGGCGCGGAAGAAGGCGTAGTTGCTGGTGCCGATGAGGTTGTTGAAGACGAAGCTCGGCCGGGCTTCGAGGATTGCCTCGACGACCTGGTCGATCTCGGTGTCGCCGACCGGCACGTAGCGTTCGGCCAGCACCCGTGCCCCGCGCGCGGTCATCGCCTCACGGAAGATGCGGGTGTTCTCCCAGGCCCAGATGTAATTGGAGCCGATGCAGAAGGCGCTCGACCCGACATGGGCCAGCATGTGGTCGACGAGCGGCAGGACGTGCTGGTTCGGCGAGGCGCCGGTGTAGATGACGTTGTTGGAACTCTCGAAACCCTCATAGTGCGAGGGGTACCAGAGCAGCGCGTCGTGCTTCTCGAAGCAGGGGATGACCTCCTTGCGGCTGGAGGAGGTGTAGCAGCCGACCACGTGCCGCACGCCCGACTGCAGCAGGTCGCGGCTGAGCGCGGCGTAGCTGGCGAGGTCGCCGCCCGGATTGACCACGACGGGTTCGACGGAGATGCCGGGCGCGACCTGTTCGGCAACCGCCAGCAGCGCCCCGTTCAGCATGGAACGGGCGACGACGCTGTAGGGTCCGGTGGTCGAGAACATGACCCCTATGCGGTAGTGCTTCGACACCCTGCGCTCCGACCAAAACAAAAAACGCCCGCCGGCCTTTCGACCGTGGGCGTCGTTGCCACCAACCCGCAATGCCGATCGGCACCGTCGTTGGAAATGTTCACCGAAATTGCCGCGACATTGGGCATCCTTGCCCGCCGCTCGTTTCTTAGGCTCGCGTGAAGCCGCGCCTTTGTCAAGCGCTTTTCCTGTCCGTCACAGGCGGGTGAATAACCCGGCCCCGGCCGGCTGTCACCTGTCCGTCGCAAGGGTTCGGAGGGTGGTGACGGGGTGTGTCCCTGGTGAGGGTTTCACCCGGAGCGCCGGCGGCGGATCCTTCCGGTAAGATATGGACGCACGATGTGAACGAAACGGCGTCTTCGCACTTGATAGAGCACAGGCGGACCCGCCGGGAGGAAGTTGCCGGAGGCAACGATGCCGTTCCCTAGCGTATCATGTCGGGGTGTTGTCGCCCGCGCGGGTTGTCGTGGCGTATTTCAGGCTTGCGGACCGGATGGGAACGGTTCGCGAGGTCGGGATTCAAAGTCGTCCCTCAGGAACCATCAAGACGTCGATAGCTGTAGTCTGCCGGTTGATCCGCATCAATCCTGTCGATGTCGGATCATGAAACAATGAAGACAATAAAATCGGGAGGTTAACATGAAGGCACGTGACGTGATGACGTCGCCGGTGATCACGGCGAAATCCACCGACCTCGTGGTGCACGTGGCGCGGCAACTGCTCGACAACCGTATCAGCGCCGTACCGATCGTGGACGATGGCGGAGAGGTGGTGGGCATCGTCAGCGAGGGCGACCTGCTGCGCCGCGCCGAGGCGGGGACCGAGCGGCGTCGCTCCTGGTGGCTGGAGGCGCTGCTCGACGACAGCACGCTCGCCGCGGAATATGTGAAGGCGCATGGGCGCACCGCCGCCGATGTGATGCGCCGGCCGGTGGTGACGGCCAAGCCCGACACGCCGCTCGACGAGATCGCCTCCCTGATGGAGGAGCACCGCATCAAGCGCATCCCCATCGTCGAAGGCGGCAAGCTGGTCGGCATCGTCAGCCGCTCCAACCTCATTCAGGCGGTGGCGCGCCGGAGCATGGGACTGGAGATCCCGCTTTCCGACAGCGCCATCCGCGAGCAGGTGATGACCCGGCTGCGCGAGCAGCCCTGGGCCAATACGTGGCGCCTGAACGTCACCGTGGATGACGGCGTGGTGAACCTCTGGGGCATCGCCAATGCGGATGCCGAGAGGCGGGCGCTGCGCGTCGTCGCCGAGACGACGCCGGGCGTGCGGGCGGTGAACGATCACCTGATCCGGGAGCCTATGGGCGGTTGGGCATGATGGCCCAGGCCGCGGGGGCGCTCGTCCCCGTGGCGTCCATGCAAGGAGACGCACCATGTTCGCCCATATCCTCATCCCCACCGACGGCTCGCCGCTGTCGAACACCGCCGTGCAATCGGCCATGGCTCTGGCGCGCGACGCCGGCGCCAAGGTGACGGTGTTCACGGCGGTGGAGCCATTCCGCCTCCTCACCTGGTCCTCGTCGCAGATCGAAGCCACCCGGGCCGACTATGAACGGCAGGCGCATGCGACGGCGGGCGAGTTCCTCTCCGCCGCCGAGCAGATCGCCCGGCAGTTCGGCGTGCCCTGCGACGCGGTGCAGGTGGAGAGCGACGACCCCTGGCGCGCCATCGTCGAGACCGCCGATGCCCGCGACTGCGACCTGATCGCCATGGCTTCGCACGGCCGGCGCGGCGTCGCGGCGCTGGTGCTGGGCAGCGTGACGCAGAAGGTGCTGACGCATTCGACGGTGCCGGTCCTCGTCTATCGCTGACGCCCGGCGCGGGAGGCCGCGATGGTGTTCGCCGACCGAAGCGATGCCGGGCGCCGGCTGGCGGCTGCGCTTCTGCCCTACCGGACGAAGCGCCCGGTGGTGCTCGCCCTGCCGCGTGGCGGCGTGCCGGTGGCGGCGGAGGTGGCGCGGGCGCTGGCGGCGCCGCTCGACCTCGTTCTCGTGCGCAAGATCGGCCTGCCCTGGCAGCCGGAGCTCGCCATCGGTGCGGTGGTCGACGGCGCCGAGCCGGTGATCGTGCGCAACGAGGAGATCATCGCGCATGAGGGCGTGGGCGAGGCGGAGTTCCAGCGCGTCTGCCGTCGGGAACTGGCGGAGATCGAGCGCCGCCGGGCTCGTTATCTCGGGGCCCGCGAGCGGGCGGAAATCGCCGGGCGGGTGGTGATCGTCGTCGATGACGGCATCGCCACCGGCGCGACGGTGAAAGCCGCGCTGCGGGCGATCCGCCGGCGCGAGCCGGCGCAGCTGGTGCTGGCCGTTCCGGTCGCCCCGCCCGAGGCGGTGGCCGAGCTGCGGCCGGAGGTCGACGATCTCGTCTGCCTGGAGATGCCGGAGCGTTTCGGCGCGCTCGGGCATTTCTATCGGGATTTCGGCCAGCTCGGCGACGAGGAGGTGATCGCGACGCTGGCGCGCTTTCCCGTCCGTCCGCCGTCGCCCGCCTGAGTGGCGGCGCGGGGCGCGGTGGTTTTCATCTGGCCGTCGGCGGCGGGGCGGGTAAAGATCGGCGCCGTTCGGGCGATCGGCGATGATGTCGGCGGCCCTTGCGGTCGCGGGGATGGGATGGCCGATTTCAACTGCCTGTACAGCCATGGCTTCCTGCGCGTCGCCTCCTGCGTGCCGAGCGGACGCGTCGCCGATCCGGCCTTCGCCGCCCGCGCGCATCTGGAGCTGGCGGCGCAGGGGCATGCGCGCGATGTCGGGGTGATGCTGTTCCCGGAGCTGGGGCTGTCCTCCTACGCCATCGACGACCTGCTGCTGCAGGACGCGCTGCTCGACCGGGTGGAGACGGCGGTGGGCGATCTCGTCGCGGCCTCGCGCGATCTCTATCCGGTGCTCGTCGTCGGCGCGCCGCTGCGCCGTGAGGGACAGCTCTTCAACACCGCCCTCGTCATCCATCGCGGCGCGCTGCTGGGAGCGGTGCCGAAGAGCTACCTGCCCAATTACCGCGAATTCTACGAGCGGCGGCACTTCGTCCCCGGACTCGGCCAGCGCGGCGGGACGATCAGGGTCGCCGGGCAGGAGGTGCCGTTCGGGACCGACCTGCTCTTCCGCTCGCGGGGCAGCGTGCCCTTCACCTTCCATGTGGAGGTCTGCGAGGACATCTGGGTGCCGCTGCCGCCCTCCACGCGGGCGGCGCTGGCGGGGGCGGAACTGCTGCTCAATCTCTCGGCGAGCAACATCACCATCGGCAAGGCGCGTCACCGCCGTCTGCTCTGCGCCAGCCATTCGGCGCGATGCATAGCCGCCTATGCATACTCCGCCGCGGGGCCGGGGGAATCGACGACCGACCTCGCCTGGGACGGTCAGGCAGCGATCTTCGAGAATGGCGACGCGCTCGGCGAGAGCGAACGCTTCCCGGCCGGGCCGACCCTCGTCGCCGCCGATATCGACCTCGAACGCTTGCGTCAGGAGCGCATGCGCACCAACACGTTCGGCGACTGCGTGCGGGAAGAGGGAACGGGTGGTTTCCGCACCGTCGATTTCGTCCTCGACCGGCCGGCGGCGGCGGTTCCGCTGGAGCGGGTGATCGAGCGCTTCCCCTATGTGCCGGCGGACGCCTCGCGCCTCGCCGAGGAGTGCTACGAGGCCTACAACATCCAGGTTCAGGGGCTGGCGCAGCGGCTTGCGGCGACGGGCGTCCGGCACGCGGTGATCGGCGTTTCCGGCGGGCTCGATTCCACCCAGGCGCTGATCGTCGCGACGCGGGCGATGGATCGCCTCGGCCGGCCGCGTTCGGATGTGCTGGCCTACACGCTGCCCGGCTTCGCCACCTCCGACGCCACGCGCGCGAATGCGCAGGCGCTGATCGCCGCGCTCGGCGTGACCGGGAGCGAGATCGACATCCGGCCGGCGGCGCGGCAGATGCTGGCGGATCTCGGCCATCCCTTCGCCCGGGGCGAGCCGGTCTACGACGTGACCTTCGAGAACGTGCAGGCGGGCCTGCGCACGGACTACCTGTTCCGGCTCGCCAACCGGGCCGGCGGGCTGGTGGTGGGCACCGGCGACCTCTCCGAGCTGGGGCTCGGCTGGTGCACCTATGGCGTCGGCGATCACATGTCCCATTACAATGTGAACGCCTCGGTGCCGAAGACGCTGATCCAGCACCTGATCCGCTTCGTCGCCGCCTCCGGGGACGTCTCGCCGGAAACGGCGGGGGTGCTCGACGCGGTGCTGGCCACCGAGATCTCGCCCGAGCTGGTGCCGGCGGAGGCCGGGGCGGCGATCCAGTCGACGCAGCAGGTGGTCGGCCCCTATGCGCTGCAGGACTTCAACCTGTTCTACCTGACGCGCTACGGCTTCCGCCCCTCGCGCATCGCCTTCCTCGCCGAGCGGGCCTGGGGCGATGTGGAGCGCGGGCGCTGGCCGACGAACATCCCGCCGGAGGATCGGCGGGCCTATTCCCGCGCCGAAATCCGCCACTGGCTGCGGGTGTTCCTGACGCGCTTCTTCGCCAACCAGTTCAAGCGCTCGGCGCTGCCCAACGGCCCGAAGATCACCGCCGGCGGCTCCCTGTCGCCGCGCGGCGACTGGCGGGCGCCGTCCGATGCGGGGGCGCAGGTCTGGCTCGAGGAACTCGACGCGGCCTTGCCGCCGGAGGCGTAAACCGGTTCAGGCGCGGGCGACGATCCAGTCGGCGATGCGCGGCCATAGCTCGGCATGCGCCTGCCGGCCCGCGAGCACGGCCAGATGCTGCAGCCCGACGCCGACTTCCGCGGGATGGGTGAGCACCTGCGTGTCGGCGTCGCCCATGCGGGCGAAGAACGGTTCGACGCTGGCGCGTGGGCCGATCTCGTCCGCCTCGTTGACCACGGCGAGAACGGGGAGCGCGAGGTCTGCCGGCCCGAGCGTGCGCCCGCCGAGGGTGAATGCGCCCCGGCGGAAACGGTCCTCCCGGTACAGTTCTTCGACGAGTTCATGGACCAGCCGGCCGGGCAGGGCCACCTCGTCCAGCGCCCAGCGCTCGACATGGATGTGGATGTCGAGCGCGGCCGGATCGCCGAGACAGAGGGCTCCGTCCATCCAGCGCGCCCAGAGGAAGGTGCCGGGTGAGAGCAGGGCGCAGGACTGGGAGAGCTGCGAGCCCGCTATGGCGTCGTCGCTCGGGGGGCGGCGCTCCTGCGCGACCACCATGTCGCGGAACGGGCTGGAACCCGGCTCGAAGCTCAGCGGCGCGCCGAGCAGCACGAGGCCGCGCGCGAGGCCTGGATGTGCCGCGCAGGCGAGGGCGGCGAGCGTGCCGCCGAGCGAATGGCCGAGCAGGAAGGGGGCGGCGCCCATGCGGGTCGCGATCGCCTCGCGCGCGGTTGCAATGGCCCGAACATAGGCTTCGATGCCGGCGCTGCCGTCGCCATCTGCCGGCGGAAGCCATTCCAGCAGATGGACCCCGAACTTCCGGTCGAGGCAGAAGCGCACCGTGCTGACGGTCGGCGTCAGGTCCCAGATGTAGGGACGCTTGATCGGCGCCGGCACCATGAACAGGGCGGGGCCGGCCGTCTCGCCGGGATAATGCCGCAGCCGCCAGTGCGGACCGGAGGCCACCACCTCGAACGCGCATTCATGCGTGCCGAAGCCGAACAGGTCGAGCGTGCGCGCCTGCATGCCGCGCCACTGG
The DNA here is from genome assembly GCF_902703545.1 of Starkeya nomas. Classification (NCBI taxonomy): domain Bacteria; kingdom Pseudomonadati; phylum Pseudomonadota; class Alphaproteobacteria; order Hyphomicrobiales; family Xanthobacteraceae; genus Starkeya; species Starkeya nomas. Next base: position 3,660,482 of record NZ_CACSAS010000001.1, on the reverse strand, counting down.
TCCATGGCCGAGAGCTGGGCCGCGCGCAGCCCGGCGAAGAAGCGCGGATCGACCGGCGATGATGATGGGGGGCGGGGCATCAGAGCGGCACCCAGCGTTCGCCGTCCTTGACGTAGGAGCGCTTCACCGCGGCCCAGGCGATGCGGTGGGCGCGCTCCTCGCGGTCGGGTTCGCCCGCACGCGTGCCGAAGGCGTGGTTGAAGGCTTCGCGATAGATGTCCTGAGCGTGGGCAGGCAGATGCGCGCGGACCGGCGGTGGCAGGTCGGCATTGGTCGCATAAGGCATGGTGGACCTCCGCAATAGGTCTCGGCTGAGCTGTCGGGGCACCCCTCGGGCGGCGTCCCGGTATCGTGCCGGGCTTCGCGCTCGCGAGCGTTGATGCAGGTCAGCGCGGCTCCGCTCGCAGTACCGGCGACAGGCTCAGCACGGGATCATGCCAGAAGGCGCGCCGGTCGGCGAGGAATCGTGCGGCGATCTCGTTGCCGCGTCGCACGGCCGCCACCGCCGGCGCGCCGCGCAGCAGGCCGTCGATGAGGCCGGCGGCAAAGACATCGCCCGCGCCGGTGGTATCCATGGGGCGAGTGAGAGGCGCGACCGGCACGCCCGAGCGCCCGGCGTCGTCGCAGACCTCGACGGGCCGGGCGCCGTCCGTCAGCACCAGCGCCGACAGGGCCGGGCTGCCGATCTGGCGCGCCTGCCGCAAAGCGCCCTCGCCTGAAGGGAAGGCGTGGTCGGAGGCGGAGGCGACCAGTATCTCGGCCGGCCGGTGCTCGCCGGCCTCCAGCGGCACCTGTGCGACGACGCGCGTGCGCCCCGCCAGCTCCGCCAGCAGGCCCGGCTCCGCCCGGCGGACGTTCACATAGGCCATGTCCACCGTCGCCGGTGGCAGCGCGGTGAGGCGGCGGGCCTCGGTGGTTGCCGGCGCGAGGATGGTCCGTTCGCCGGAAGGGTCGATGAAGATCTCCAGCGGGACGGTCGGCGCCTCGGTGAGGCGCACATGCCGTACGTCGAAACGGAGCCGCGACAACGCTTCGAGGCAGGCGCGGCCGGCATCGTCGGTTGAGAGCGTGGTGACGAGGGTCACGTGATGTCCCAGCGCCAGCAGCGTGGCGCCGGTGCCGAAGCCTCCGCCACCGATGCGCAGCTCCGTGCCGCCATGAGTGACGCGTCCGCCGGCGGCAAGCGGGCCGGCGAGCCGCCAGAGGCGATCGACATTGATGCTGCCGGCGATGAGGACGTGCGCCATCAGGCCGCTCGGGAGTCGGTCGACGGAAGGGGCGTCACAGCCGGCCTTCCTCGAACTCCCCGCAGGAATAGCCGAGCAACGACAGCCCCTCCTCGAGGAAATCGCCGAGCAGCGGCATGCCGAGGAGATAGCTTGCGGTGCGGGCGTTGTGGGCCTGTGTCGCCTCCTCGCGCACGCTGTCCCAGTCGCTCGCGTCGTAATCGTCGCGGCCGAGCCAGGCGAGGGCGACGAGGTCGATCTGCTCGTCCTCGCTCAGCGCGTTGATGAAGCCGGTCAACTCCTCGACGACGGGATCGTCGCCGTGATCCTCCAGCACCTCGATGTCGTCGTCATCGGACGGGTTGGAGGCCGGATCGGGTTCGGTCACCTCGTCCTTGGCGTCGAACTCCTTCGCCTTGACGATGATGAAGCAGACCTTCTCCGGAGAGATGGTGAGCGGGGAATCGTCGTTGCCGTCGTCCTGCGTCGATTTCGCCTGCATGCTCCGTCTCCTGATCCGGGAGGCTCTTCCGTAGAGCTGGAGGACGATCGCCAAAGGCCGGCCATGAGGCAAGTCAATCCTCGGCCGGATCCCCCACACCGATCTTCCGCTCCCGCAATCCGCCGTGCGGACTGGCAACGGATGGTCGGCGGAGGTTGTTCCGCGATCGTCGGCTATGGGCGGTGGCGAGGATCGCCAATCGCGGCGGCCGGCAGGCAGGCGATGCCGAGCTCGTCGAAGCGGGCGCGCGCGGCCTGCGCCGAGCCGTCGACGTCGATGCTGCGGCAGGCATCCTCGATCACCACGGTCTCAAAACCCACCCGCCGGGCATCCTCGGCCGAATAGCGGACGCAGAAATCGAAGGCGAGGCCGGCGAGGAAGACGCGGCGCATGCCGCGCTCGCGCAGGTAGCTGGCGAGGCCGGTGGGGGTGCGCCGGTCGTTCTCGTAGAAGGCGGAATAGGAATCGATGGTGGGATGATAGCCCTTGCGCAGCACGAGCTGGGCATGGGGGATGTCGAGATCGTCGCGGAAGGCGGCGCCGCGCGTGCCCTGCACGCAATGGTCCGGCCAGAGGATCTGCGCGCCGTACTCGACGTCGATGGTCTCGAACGGCCGGGCGTCGGGATGGGAGGACGCGAAGGAGAGGTGGCCCGGCGGGTGCCAGTCCTGCGTGAGCACGACATGCGCGAAGCGGGCGGCGAGCCGGTTGATCACCGGCACGACCTCGTCTCCCCGGGGCACGGCGAGCCGGCCGCCAGGGCAGAAATCGTTCTGGATGTCGACCACCAGCAGCACGTCGCCGCTGCCGGGGATGAGTCCTTGGGTCACGACAGCGCCCTCGTTCCACCTGAGAGGCCGGCGCCGCAGGGCGGGCCGAGTCATCGCGCGAGCGTTGTGGAGAGGTTGAGCGCTGCAATCAAGAGGGGCAAGCGGCCGGAGGGCCGCTTGCATGCAAATGGAGCTTCGACTTTAGGCGTAGCGGGCGAGCGAGAGGTCGGTCGCCTCGATGTCGGGCTTGCGGCCGCTGACCAGATCGGCGAGCACGCGGCCCGAGCCGCAGGACATGGTCCAGCCCAGCGTGCCGTGGCCGGCATTGAGGAACAGGTTGGGGTAGCGCGTCGGGCCGATGACCGGCGTGCCATCCGGTGTCATCGGGCGCAGGCCGCACCAGAAGGTCGCCCGGCTCTGGTCGCCGGCGCCACCGAACAGGTCTTCGGCCGAGTGCTCCAGCGTCGCGCGCCGCGCCGGCGGCAGGTCGAGGTTGAAGCCGGCGATCTCCGCCATGCCACCGATGCGGATGCGGTCTCCCAGCCGGGTGATGGCGACCTTGTAGGTCTCGTCCATGACGGTGGAGACCGGGGCGCGGGCGGCGTCGACGATCGGCACGGTGAGCGAGTAGCCCTTCACCGGATAGACCGGCAGGTCGAGGCCGAGCGGCCGCACCAGAGCGGGAGCGTAGCTGCCGAGGGCGAGGACGTAGAGATCGGCGCCGACCTCGCCGGTCGCCGTTTCGACGCCGGTCAGCCGGCCATCCGCGACCTTCAGCCGGCGGATATCGACGCCGTAGCGGAAGGTGACGCCCAGCCCCTCGCAGAGCTTGGCCAGCGCGTTGGTGAACTTGAAGCAGTCGCCGGTCTCGTCGTCCGGCAGGCGCAGGCCGCCGACGATCTTCGAGGCCGCGGGAGCGAGACCGGGCTCGGCGGCGACGCAGCCGGCGCGGTCGAGCACCTCGAAGGGCACGCCGTCGGCCTTGAGCACCTCGATGTCCTTGCCGATGCCGTCGAGCTGTTTCTGGGTGCGGAACACCTGCAGCGTGCCCTGCATGCGCTCGTCATAGGCAATGCCGGTCTCCGCCCGCAGCGCCATCAGGCAATCGCGGCTGTATTCGGCGATCCGCACCATACGGCCCTTGTTCAGTGCGTAGCGGGCGGCGGTGCAGTTGCCGAGCATCGCCAGCATCCAGCGCCAGGTCGCGAGGTCCGCCATCGGACGGATGACCAGCGGGGCGTGCTTCATGAACAGCCATTTGACCGCCTTCACCGGGATGCCGGGTGCGGCCCAGGGCGAGGCATAGCCGGGCGAGACCTCGCCGGCATTGGCGAAGCTGGTCTCCAGCGCCGGGCCGGTCTGGCGGTCCAGCACCGTCACCTCGTGTCCCGCCTTGGCGAGGTAATAGGCGGAGGTGACGCCGATGACGCCGGCTCCGAGAACGACGATCTTCATGATGGCCTCTGGCTGGTTCTTTGGTGCGGCTCAGCGGTAGACGCGGTGGTAGCGCGTCCCGAGGCCGGTGAGGATTTCGTAGGAGATGGTGCCGGCATCGGCCGCGAGGGCCTCCAGCGTCTGGTGCGGGCCGATCAGCTCGACGAGGCTGCCGCCCCGAAGCGTGCCCGGCGGCAGGGCGGTGACATCGAGCGTCAGGCTGTCCATGGAGACGCGCCCGGCGATGGGCAGGCGCACGTCGCCCAGATAGGCCGCGCCGCGATCGCTCAACGAACGGGGCAGGCCGTCGGCATAGCCGGCCGCGATGGTTGCGAGGCGCGTCTCGCCGGCGGTGACATGGGTGGCGCCATAGCCGACTCGCGCGCCGGCGGGGACGGTACGGGTCTGGATCACCCGCACGTCGAGGCGCACCACCGGCGTCATCGGGTTGGCGGTTCCGCCAGTCAGGGCGCCGCCATACAGCGCGATGCCCGGACGCGCGAGCGCGCCGTGATAGTCGTTGCCGAGGAAGATGCCGCCGGAATTGGCGAAGCTCAGCGCGACGCCGGGGAAGGCGGCCGCCACGCGCTGCATGGCGGCGAGCTGGTCGGCGTTCTGCGCGTGGCCGGGCTCGTCGGCGCAGGCGAGATGGCTCATGAGGTAAAGCACGCGCACGCCCGCGAGGCGCGCCGGATCGGCGGCGAGGGCTTCCGCCTCCTCCGGCGACAGGCCGAACCGCGACATGCCGGTATCGAACTGCAGCAGCGCGGGAAGTTCGGCGCCCTGCGTGCGGGCGAGGCGCGACCAATCGTCGATCTGGTCGAGGCTGTTCAGCACCGGGACGATGCCGGCTTCAGCACAGGCGCGCTCGGCGCCGGGCTGAAGGCCGCTGAGCACATAAACACGGGCGTCCGCGCCAAGGGCGGGCTTCAGCGCCAGCGCTTCGGAAAGCTGGACGACGAAGAAATCGCGGCAGCCGGCGGCATGGAGGGCCGGGGCCACGCGAAGGGCGCCGAGACCGTAGGCGTCGGCCTTGACTACGCCGGCGACCCGGGCCGGCGCGGCGCGCTGCTGCAGGGCGCGGTAATTGGCGACGAGCGCGCCGAGATCGATGGTCAGGATGCCCGGCGCCGTGTCGGTCGCCTGCCGTTCCGAAATCTCGCCGAACATCCCCGTCCCCGTCCTGCCGACATCCCGGCCGGCGTCGCCAGCCGACGCCCCTTGCCGAACGGAGGGAGATTGTAGTGCAAGGATCGCGCAAAGGGCGGTCGATGCGTGCATGTTTGTTTCAATGAATACTTTTCTATGCAAGGATCGACGATCTTTTCGTTGAATCCGTCAGAGGCTCCCGTGAGCGCGCTCGACGCCATCGATCGCAACATCCTGCGGCTGCTGCGCCTCGACGCGCGCATGCCGACGGCGAAGATCGCCGAGGAGGTGGGGCTTTCCGCCTCGACCTGCCTGCGTCGCATCAGGCTGATGGAGCACAGCGGCGTCATCCGGGGCTACACGGCGCTGGTCGATCATTCCGCGCGCGACGCGGCGATGGCGGTGATCATCAACATCACGCTGGAGCGCCAGACCGAGGATTATCTCACGCGCTTCGAGGCGGCGGTGCGCCGGCATCCGGAGATTCAGGAGTGCTACCTGATGACCGGCGGCGCGGATTACCTGCTGCGGGTCGAGGTGGAGAACGCCGCCGAGTTCGAGCGTATCCACACCGACATCCTGTCGACGCTGCCGGGAGTGCTGCGCATCCATTCCAGCTTTTCGATCCGCAACGTGCTGGCGACGCGCCGGCGGCCGAAATAGGCGGGAAGCTCAAGGGGCGAGTTGAGCGCGCCTCAGGAGAAGAGCGGCAGGATGTTCTCCAGCCGGTCGATCTCCAGATCGACGCTGTCGAAGCCGCCGCCGCTCGGCGTGTAGCCGACGACGTAGAGACTCGCCGCCCGCGCCGACAGCGCGCCCGAGCGGCTGTCCTCGATCGCCGCGACCTCCTGCGGGGGCAGCCCGAGCCGCGCGCAGGCGCACCGGTAAGGCTCGGGATCGGGCTTGCCGTTCGTCACGTCGTCGAGGCTGAGCGAGAAGGCGAGGGCGTCGGCGATGCCGAGGGCGTCGATATTGGCGTCCACCACGCTGCGGCTGGAATTGGAGACGCAGACCTGCGGCACGCCGAGCCTCGCCAGCGCGCGGATGGTGGCCACGGCGCCGGGAAGCGCGATCAGGCTGTCGCGATGGGCCACATAGTGGTCGTTGATGCGCGCCAGCCACTCGGCCTGCGCCACATCCGCCGGCAGGCGCGGCGCGATCTGCTTCCATACATCGCCCATATGGATGCCGCGAAACGCCTGGTCGGGCAGGTCGGAGATGTCCGAGCCCAGCGCCCGGCAGGCGGCGACGAGCGCGCGGTGGTGCAGGGGCTCGCTGTCGATCAGCGTGCCGTCGATGTCCCATGCGACCGCGCGCAGCCCGTGAGCGCTCATGCTGAGTCCCTTGCCGCGTCCCTTCCGGCGAGACGCCGGTAGAGGTCGCGGTAGCGCGCATAGCCGGCGGCGTAGGCCTGTGCGTGGGCAGGGTTCGGCTCCAGCGTCTCGTCCTGCTGGACGAAGCGGGAGATGCCCGCCCAGTCCGCCGCGCCGATGCCGACCGCCGCCGTCCAGGCCGCGCCGAGCGAGGATCCGGGATGTCCCTTCAGGCGATGGACGGGCTGCTGCAGCACATCGGCGATGATCTGCATCCACACGCGCGAGTTCGAGCCGCCGTCCGAGACCATGACGCGGGCGGCGGCATGCCCCATGTCGCGGAGCACTTCGACATGGTGGGCGCAGGCGTAGGCGTAGCCTTCCAGCAGCGCCCGCCACACATGGCCGATATCGTGCGAGAGGGTGAGCCCGTCCACGACGCCTCGCGCGGCGGGATCGTGGATCGGGGTCTTCTCGCCGAGGAAATAAGGCAGGACGGTCAGCCCTTCCGCACCGGCGGGGCGGGCGTCGGCGAGGCGGTCGAGATGCTGGTGCAGGCTCAACCCGGCGCACTCGGCGGCCGCCGCCTCGCCGCCGGCGAAGTTGCGCACGAACCAGTTGAGTCCCGAGCCGCCGGTCGACATGCACCCGTTGGGCATGAACAGGCCGGGGATGAGGTGATAGTCGAGATAGAGGCGCGGATCGGGCTTTACCTGATCGGTGGCGACGAGGATGTCGATGGCGCCGCCGAATTTGAGCAATATGTCGCCGCGCCGGGTGACGCCGGCGCCGAGCGCCGAGGCGATCATGTCCGCCGCGCCGCCGATGACCGGCGTGCCGGGGGCGAGGCCGGTTTCGACCGCGCCTTCCGCCGAGACGCGCCCCATCACTTCATGCGAGGCGGTCTTGCGCGGGATGGCACCGCGCGGGATACGCGCCCAGGCGACGAGGTCGTCGTCGATCTCGTGGCTCGCCACGTCGACGAAGCCGGCCTCCAGTGCCCAGTTCTGCTCCACCGCCCGTTCGCCGGTGAGGCGCCAGTTCACATAGTCGTAGGAGCCGAACACGGTGGCGATGCGCGCGAAGACGTCCGGCTCGTGTCGGGCGATCCAGCGCAGCTTGGCGGTGACGAGCTGCTGATTGATGCCGTTGCCGGCTTTGGCGATGAAGGCGGCCTCGTCGCGCTCGTCGCGCAGCTCGGCGACTTCCGCTCCGCAGCGCCCGTCGCTCTGCTGGATGGAGGGGCGAAGGAGCCCGCCCTGCGCATCCAGCAGCACGACCGCCGGCAGCATGCCGGTGACACCCACGGCGGCGATCTCGGCCGGGTCGATCCCGGCCGTGTCGATCAGCTCACGGGTGATGGCGCATACATTCGCCCACCATTCCGCGGGATCCTCCTCCGCCCAGCCGGCATGCTTCGAGGTCAGCGTGACCGGCCGCGAGACCACGCCCAGTATCTCCCCCGGAAGCCGGAGAAGCAGGCCGATGGTCGAGGTCGTGCCGATGTCGAGGCCGAGAACGCAGCTCATGAAGCAACCGGAAGGGAGGAGGGAGGGATCAGCGGATGGCGTTCACGACGTCCATGAAGCGGGACACGCGCCCCGCCTCGACCGGGTTCCAGGTGTTGCCGTCGACCTTGAAATGGGTGCCGATGACGACGCCGGAGGCGACGGAGAAGATGTCGCGGATGTTGTCGATGTTCACGCCCGTATTGGCGAAGATCGGCACGTCCTTGACGGTTTCGGCCACCTTCTTGAGGTGGGACTGGTCGGCCGGCTGGCCGGTGAGCGGGCCGGAGACGAGGATGGCGTCGGCGAGCGAGGAGAAGACGGCGCTCTTGGCGCGCAGCTCGATCGGACGCTGGTCCAGCGAATGGGCGAACTCGGCGTTGATGTTGAAGAGCAGCTTCATGTCGTCGCGGCGCAGGTCGTGGCGCAGGCGCGCCGCCTCGGCGGCGTTCGGCTCCCACAGGCCCATGTCGGAGGCGAACAGGCCGGTGAAGATCTCGCGCACGAAGGACGCGCCAGTGACCGCGCCGATGGAGACGCTGGCGACCGGATCCCAGAGATAGTTGACGCCGAACGGCACCTTCAGGCTCGGCTTGACCGCCTGGACGATGGCGGACATGGCGGCGATCGCGGCGGGCGAGCCCTTGAAGACGTAGGGACGGTCGTTCTCGTTGCCGAACATGATGGCGTCGACGCCGCCGGCCTGCAGCTTCTCGACATCGGCCAGCACGCCCTCGATCAGCTTGTCGAGGCCACCGTCTGCGTCATAGAGCGGGGCGCCGGGAAGGGCCCCGATATGGGCCATGGCGATGACGACCTTCTTCTTGGCGCCGAAACACTCGAATACCATTCCAACTACTCCTTGGGGGACGGGACGCGCGCGGGGCGCATCAATCTGCGGGGGCCGGCGGCGCGATGCGCAGGTCGACGCGCGCGGCAGCGAGCGCGGCGGCGATGCGCGGGGGCGGTTCGGCATCGGTGACGAGGATGTTGATGTCGGCGAGGGCGCCGACCTGCACCAGCGACATGCGCTGGAACTTCGCGGAATCGCACAGCAGGATGCGCAGGCCCGACCGGCGCAGATAGACGCGCTTCATGTCGGTGTCCTCGAAGGAATAATCGAAGAAGCCGTCGGCGGTGACGCCCGAGGTGCCGAGCACCGCGACGTCGAACCACAGCTTCTCGAACTGGGCGATGGCGGTGGGGCCCCACACCGACATCTCCTCCGGGCGCACGCGCCCGCCGGCCACGTAGACCTCGGCCGCGCCGCCGTCGAGAAGGGCCGAGACGCGCAGGCTGTTGGTGAAGATCTTCAGGTGTCCGACATCGCGCAGATGGCCGGCCATGAGATAGGTGGTGGTGCCCACGTCGATGGCGGCGGTGCGGTAGCCGGCGACGAGGCCGGCGGCATAGGCGGCGATGGCGCTCTTGGCCTCGCTGCCGCGGCGCAGGCGCGCGTCGAAGCGCGGCTCCTCGCTGTCCATGGCGACGCTGGCCGGGGTTTCGGCGAGCACGGCGCCGCCATGCACGCGCACCAGCCGGCCCTCGCGTTCGAGCTCCAGCAGGTCGCGGCGGATCGTCATGTCCGACACCCCCAGCTCGGCGGCGATGGTGGTGACGCTGATCGAGCCGGAAAGCGCGAGCTGATCGAGAATGCGGGCGTGGCGCACATGCGAGAGCATGCGCTGGCGGTCCTCGCCAGCCGCGAGTTCGGCAACGGATTTGTCCGGGAAAGACACGTCGTCGGCCATCATTGCACCCTGCCTCGTTGCGGATCCGTCGGAGATGAACGGATTCGCCGCGCGTCGGCCACTCCTCTCTAGCGCATCAATCGAACAAGATCAAACATCAGATTGTTCTTGATGTGCGATGATGTTCGGATAAAGTGCACGTCGAACATGAGGAGCCGACCATGATCCCCACGACCGCCCCGACGCCTGTCTACCCCGAACTTTCCGGCCGGCTGGCCTTCGTGACGGGGGCGGCGACGGGGATCGGGCGGGCCATCGCCACGGCCCTGGCCCGCCAGGGCGTGCGGGTCGCGATCGGCGATATCAATCTCGCGGCGGCCGAGGACGCGGCGGTGGCGATTGGCGGCGGCGCCGTGGCGGTCCAGGTGGATGTACGCCAGCGGGCTTCGGTCGAGGCGGGGTTCGCCCGTGTGCTCGATCTGCTCGGCGGTTGCGACCTGCTGGTCGCCAATGCCGGCGTCTCGACCATGCAGGCGGCGCTGGAACTGACCGACGAGGAGTGGGACTTCAACTTCGACGTCAACACGCGCGGCGTGTTCCTCACCAACCAGATCGTGGCCCGGCATTTCGTGGCGAAGGGCAAGGGCTGCATCGTCAACACCGCCTCGCTCGCCGCCAAGGTCGGCGCGCCGCTGCTGGCGCATTACTCGGCGTCCAAGTTCGCCGTCCTCGGCTGGACGCAGGCGCTGGCCCGCGAGCTTGCCTCCAAGGGAATCCGCGTCAATGCCGTCTGCCCGGGTTTCGTGGCGACCGGCATGCAATCGCGCGAGGTGCAGTGGGAAGCGACGCTGCGCGGCGTGACCCCGCAGCGGGTGGTCGACGACTACATCGCCCAGACCCCGCTCGGCCGGCTGGAGCAGCCGGAGGACGTCGCCGACGTGGTGGTCTTCCTGTGTTCGGAGCAGGCCCGCTTCATGACCGGGCAGGGCGTCAACGTCACCGGCGGCGTCTACACGACCTGAGGTCGGGCGTGCTGTGCGAATGTGATCGGTTGCAGAACTGATCCGTTCGAATTAGTGCTTGCGATGTTCGTTTTTGTTCCACTACTATCCGCGAACTGCCGGTGCCCCGGCCTGGGAAAACCCTCCGGTGCTTCCCGCGCGACGGGGCGGTTCCCGTTCCGGGCAGAGGATTGCTGATGTCGTCGATCGAGCTCGATCATGTCTCCAAGCTCTACGCCAACGGCGCCTATGGCGTGCGTGACGTGGATCTTTCCATCGGAGAAGGCGAGTTCGTGATCTTCCTCGGCCCCTCGGGCTGCGGGAAGTCGACCACGCTGCGCATGATCGCCGGGCTGGAGGGCATCTCCTCGGGCGATCTGCGCATCGGCGGGCGGAGCGTGAACAACGTGCCCCCGCGCGACCGCAACATCGCCGTCGTGTTCCAGTCCTACGCGCTCTACCCGCACATGAGCGTGCGCGACAATATGGGCTTCGGCCTCAAGATGCGCGGCGTGGGCAAAGCCGTCATCGACGAGAAGATCCGCGAGGCGGCGGGCCTGCTCGGCCTCACCCCCTATCTCGACCGCAAGCCGGCGGCGCTCTCGGGCGGCCAGCGCCAGCGCGTCGCTCTCGGCCGCGCCATCGTGCGCGATCCCGTCGCCTTCCTCCTCGACGAACCGCTGTCCAATCTCGACGCGCAGCTGCGCGCGGAGATGCGGCTCGAGCTCGTGAAGCTGCACCGCCGGCTCGGCCGCACCATCGTCCACGTCACCCACGACCAGGTGGAGGCGATGACCATGGGCGACCGCATCTGCATCATGCGCGAGGGCAGCATGATCCAGGTCGGCAAGCCGCTGGAGGTCTACGCCAACCCGGTCGACACCTTCGTCGCCCGCTTTCTCGCCACGCCGCCGATGAACCTGATCCCCGCCCGGCTGGAAGGCCGGGGCGACGGGCTCGCCGTCATCGGCGACGGCCTCGACGTGCCGGTGCCGGACATGCACCGGACCGCCTATGCGCCGGTGGCCGGGCGCGAGGTGATCTTCGGGCTGCGTCCCGAGGACCTGCACGAGACGCCCCAGCCCGGCTGCGTGCGCATCGACGTGACCGTGGTGGCGATGGAGGCGCTCGGCGTCGAGAACATTCTCGTCGGCCAGATCGGCGGCACGGGCGGAAAGCCGGTGGAGATCGCCGCCCGGCTCTCGCGTCATTTCACGGCGCCGGTGGGAGCGAGCGTTCCGCTCTACCTCGATGCGCGGCCCATGCATCTGTTCGACCCGGAGACGACGCGGGCCTTTCCGCGTCCCGCCCTCCGCATCGTCAAATCCTGATCGAAGCGGAGGGGAGGCCATGCGGCGCGTCGCACTTCATCTCGGGTTGCTTCTGACCTGCGCCGTCATCCTCCTGCCCATCCTCTGGGTGGTCCGCACCAGCTTCCTGCCGGAGCCGCTGTCCTATTCGCCGGAGCTGATGCCGGCGGCGACGCTCGACAATTACGTCGCGCTGTTCACCTCGACCCGCTACGGCCAGTCCTACCTCAACAGCCTGATCGTCGCCCTCGGCTCGGTCGTGGTCGCGCTGCCCTTCGCGGCGATGACCGGCTATGCCTTCGCCCGCTTCAAGACCGGGGGGCGGGCCGGGCGCTTCGCGGTGCTGGCGACGCAGATGCTGCCGCCGGTGGCGATCGTGCTGCCCGCCTTCGCGCTGCTGCGCACCGTCGGCCTCACCAATTCGCTGACCGGCCTGATCATCGTCTACGCGGCGGTGAACCTGCCCTTCCTCATCTGGATCCTGATGGGCTTCTTCGAGGGCATTCCGGTCGATCTCGAATGGGCGGCGCAGACGGATGGGGCGACCGCCTGGGGCGCCTTCTGGCGGATCGTGCTGCCGGTCTCGCTGCCGGGCATCGCGGCCGCCGGCGTGCTCGGCTTCATCCTTACCTGGAACGAGTTCCTGTTCGCGCTGGTGCTCAGCGGTCCGCAGACCGCCACCGTGCCGGTGGCGCTCGCCTCGCTCCAGACATCGAACGGCGTGCAGATCGCCAAGGTCTCCGCCGGGGTGGTGCTCGCCGTGCTGCCGCTGGTGATCGCCTCCCGCTTCATCCAGCGCTTCATCGTCCAGGGCCTGACTTTCGGCAGTGTGAAGTGACGTCGATTGCGCCGCGCCCGGCCGGGCGCGCGCCAACAAGCGGGCGAAACAGTGCCCGTACCAGAGGAACAGGAGAACCAGATGCAGTTGAAGTGTAGCCTCAAGGCCGCCCTGCTCGGCGCCACCCTGCTGGCGGCGGCCGGTTCGGCGCACGCCCAGAACGTCACGCTGCGCGCCCTCATGGAGGACGTGCCGGAGACGCAGATCATCGAGAAGCTGCTGCCGGAATTCGAGAAGGAAACCGGCATCAAGGTCGAGTTCGAGAAGATCGGCTATGGCGACATGCACGACAAGCTGGTGGCCCAGCTCGTCTCGCCGGAGAGCTACTACAATGTGCTGGAGGTCGATTTCCTGTGGGCCGGCGAGTTCCCCACCGCCGGCTGGCTGGAGGACCTGAACCCCTATATCGCCAAGTCCGGCTTCGACCTGAAGCCCTTCATTCCGTCCATGCTGGAGCTGCTCGGCCAGACAAAGGACGCGACGCCGATCCTGCCCATGTACAACTACTCCATGGGCCTGATCTACCGGGCCGACCTGCTCGATGACGCCAAGGTCAAGGCCGACTACAAGGCCAAGACCGGCAAGGAACTCGCCTTGCCGAAGACGCTCGCCGAGTATGTGGAGCTCTCCAAGTTCTTCAAGGCCGGCGGCAATGTCGTCGGCGCCGCCATGCAGGCGCAGCGCGGCGATCCGAACGCCATGGAGTTCTCCAACTACCTGTTCTCCTCCGGCGGCGCCTATCTCGACGCCGGCCGCAAGGTGGTGCTGAACAGCCCGGAAGGGCTGACCGCGCTCAAGCTCTACGCCGACAACGTGCAGAACGGCGCCCAGCAGGGCGCGCTGTCGGCCACGCTCGACGACACGATGCGCCTGATGTGCGCGGGCAAGGCGTTCAGCATGGTCACCTACTGGTGGATGCTGCCGCAGCTCGACAACAAGGAGAAGTGCCCGGAAGTCGCCGGCAAGCTGGCGCTGTCGGTCATGCCCGGCGGCCATGGCGAGAGCGGCGGCTGGGGTTGGGGCATTCCGAAGAACACCTCCGACGAATCCAAGGCCGCGGCCTGGAAGTTCATCGAGTGGGTGCAGGGCAAGAAGGTCTCGATCGCCCGCGCGCTGGAAGGCCATGCGCCGGTGCGCTCGGACGTGTTCGAGGATGAGGAGGTGCTGAAGAAGTACCCCTTCTACAAGACCGGCCTCGACATCGTCGCCTCCGGCAAGTCCTTCCCGATCTTCGCCTATTCGGCGCAGTACGAGGACGTGCTGGGCGCCCAGCTCTCGCTGGCGGCCGGCGGCCAGGCCAAGCCCGAGGACGCGCTGAAAGCGGCGGCCGACGGCCTGACCCAGCTTCTCGCCAAATGATCGCGCTCTTCACCGACTGATCGCCTTGGCGGGCGCTTCCCCCGAAGTGTCCGCCGTCCGGCGCGCCGACCACCCCCTCGGTTCGGCGCGCCGGCTTTTCTGACCCCGACGAGACGGAAAGACGAGCATGCGCGTTCCGGCATTTGCGGATCGGGATTGGCGGACCGGCTGGGCCTTCGCCGCGCCGGGGCTGCTGACGCTCGCCATCGTCATGGGCTTCCCGCTGGTCTATGCGGCGCTCATCTCGCTTTCCTCGCTGACGCTGCTCAAGCCGATGCTCCAGCCCTTCGTCGGGCTGAAGAACTTCGCCACCGTCATGGCCGACCCACTGTTCTGGAGCGCGCTGTGGCTGACCATCAAATATTCGGTCGTCACCGTCCTCGGCGAGTTCGTCATCGGGCTGGGCATCGCGCTGATGCTCAACCGCACGGTGACGATGAAGCCGGTCTATTTCGCGGTGCTGACCATCCCGATGGCGATGTCGCCGGTCAGCGTGGCGCTGATCTGGCGCATGCTGCTGCAGCCCAATCTCGGCATCGCCAATCAGGTGATGGAGAGCCTCGGCCTGCCGCGCATCGACTGGCTGGGCAATGCGGACCTCGCTTTGTGGACGATGGCGGCCATCGACATCTGGCAGCAGACCTCCTTCGTGGTGCTGATCCTCGCCGCCGGCCTCGCCTCGCTGCCGCGCGACCCCTACGAAGCCGCGGAGGTGGACGGCGCCACGCCGCTCCAGCAATTCTGGTACATCACCCTACCGATGCTGCGGCCGGTGGCGGCGATCGCCGTCATCATCCAGCTCATCAACGAGTTCCGCACCTACGACCTGCCCTACATCCTCACCAAGGGCGGGCCGGGCAACGCGACCGAGGTGCTGAGCTTCTTCGCCTATCGCCGGGCCTTCCTCGGCCTCTCGCTCAACGAGGGCGCGGCCGCCGCCTTCGTGCTGCTGCTCATCGTGCTGGGCCTCACCATCCTGTTCTTCGCCACGCTGGAGCGGCGGCGCTAGCGCGGCCCGCGCTCACGGCTTCGCCCTTGTTACAGTTTCGCCCTTGTGCTGCGCGGCGTCGCCAGCAGCAGGCTGGTCTCGCTGCCGGTGATGCCGGGGATGAGGCGGATTCGCCGGAGCACGTGGTCGAAATCCGTCAGCGTCGAGGTGGAGAGTTCGACGACGAGGTCCCAGCGGCCGTTCGTCGTGTGAACGCTCGATATCTCCGGGAAGCCGCCGAGCGCCTGGATGACGCGGTCGGCCGAATGGCCTTCCACCTCCACCATCATGATGCCCCGCACCGGCAGCTCCACAGCGTCGGCGCGCAGGATGACCGTGTAGCCGATGATGGTGCCCGAGCGTTCCAGACGCTCCATGCGCGCGCGCACTGTCGCCCGCGAGACGCCGAGATCCAGCGCGATGTCCGACAGGCTGCGCCGTCCGTCGTGGCGCAGCAGGGTGATCAGTCTCTGGTCGAGATCGTCCACTGACGTTTTGTCCGAAGTGTCCGCCGTTTTGGCAAGAAGACCTATCATATCCGGCAATTTGGCCTGTTCAAACTGCCAGCGTCGTGTGCCGAAATGGTGGCGACACCAGATTCGATCTCCGGATCGCGTATTCGACGGGACATGATGACCGAACCCAGGAACACCCGCTGCACGCTGATCGGCGCCCCCATCCAGGTCGGGGCTGGGCATCTGGGCTGCGAGATGGGGCCGAGCGCGTTGCGCACCGCGGGGCTGCGTGCTGCGCTGGAGGAACTGGGCTACCGCGTCAGCGACCTCGGCAACGTCGTTCCCGCCGACATTCCTGACCTTCGCCATCCCAACGGCGCGGTGCACCACCTCGCCGACATGGCGGCGTGGACGGAGCTGCTGGCCGAGGTGGCGTACCGCGAAAGCGAAGGCGCGATGCCGATCTTCCTCGGCGGCGATCACGCCCTTTCGGCCGGCACGGTGGCGGGCGTGGCGCGCCGGGCGGCGGAGGCGGGGCGTCCGCTCTTCGTGCTGTGGCTCGACGCGCACACCGATTTCCATACGCTGGAGACCACGCAGAGTGGCAATCTGCACGGCGTGCCGATGGCCTATTTCACCGGCCACGAGGGTTTCGAGGGCTATCTGCCGCCGCTGGCGGCGCCGGTCGATCCCGCCCGCGTCTGCATGATCGGCATACGCAGCGTCGATCCCGCCGAGCGCGAGGCGCTGGCCCGCACGGCGATCACCGTCCACGACATGCGCATGATCGACGAGCACGGCGTCGGCGTGCTGCTGCGCTCCTTCCTGGAGAAGGTGGCGGCCGAGGACGGAATGCTGCATGTCAGCCTCGACGTCGACTTCCTCGACCCGGACATCGCGCCGGGCGTCGGCACGACGGTGCCGGGCGGCGCCACCTTCCGCGAGGCTCATCTGGTTATGGAGATGCTGCACGACAGCGGCCTCGTCACCAGCCTCGATCTCGTGGAGCTCAACCCCTTCCTCGACGAGCGCGGCCGTACCGCGCGGCTGCTGGTGGACCTGACCGGCAGCCTGATGGGCCGCCGCGTTCTCGACCGCCCGACAAGGAGCTTCTGATGGTTCGCGCGCCCCACCTGAACATCGTGCCGTTCGTCAGCGTCGACCACATGATGAAGCTGGTGCTTCGGATCGGCGTGGAGACGTTCCTGAAGGAGCTGGCGGGCTATGTCGAGGAGGACTTCCGCCGCTGGGAGGTCTTCGACAAGACCCCCCGCGTCGCCGCGCATTCGGCGGAGGGGGTGATCGAGCTGATGCCGACCAGCGACGGGCAGCTCTACGGCTTCAAATACGTCAACGGCCACCCGAAGAACATGCGGGAGGGGCTGCAGACGGTGGTGGCGTTCGGCGCGCTCTCGGATGCGGGCAATGGCTACCCGATGCTGCTGACCGAGATGACGCTGCTCACCGCGCTGCGCACCGCTGCGACCTCCTCGCTCGCCGCGCGCTATCTGGCGCCGAAGGGCGCGCGCTGCATGGCGATCATCGGCAATGGCGCGCAGAGCGAGTTCCAGGCGATGGCCTTCAAGGCCCTGCTCGGCATCGACCGGCTGCGGCTCTACGATCTCGATCCTGCGGCCACCGCCAAATGCGCGCGCAATCTCGCCGGTCAGGGCTTCGCCATCGAGACCTGCCGCTCGCCCGAGGAGGCGGTGGAAGGGGCGCAGATCATCACCACCGTCACCGCCGACAAGCAGCTCGCGACTATCCTTACCGACAACATGGTCGGGCCGGGCGTGCACATCAACGCGGTGGGCGGCGATTGCCCCGGCAAGACCGAGCTGCACCCGGACATATTGCGGCGCTCCGATATCTTCGTCGAATACCCGCCGCAGACGCGCATCGAGGGCGAAATCCAGCAATTGCCGCCGGACTACCCGGTCAACGAGCTCTGGGAAGTCATCGCCGGCAAGCGGGAGGGGCGTCGCGACGCGCGCCAGATCACGCTGTTCGACAGCGTGGGCTTCGCCACCGAGGACTTCTCCGCGCTGCGCTATGTGCGCGACAAGATCGCCGGGACGGGCCTCTACGAGGAACTCGACCTGCTGGCGGACCCGGACGATCCGCGCGATCTCTTCGGCATGCTGCTGAGGTGCCAGAAGGCGGTGGCGTAGGCCCGCCCCGCCACCGCTCTGCCGACATCCTGCCGAGTTCCGGTCGATCCGCCTGTGTGCGCCTCGTTCACGCCTCTCCAATCCGGCGCATGGCAGCGCTATCATGTCCGGGTGAGGCTGTGAGGATTCGTGCATGCGCAGGAGACGGAACGGGGGGCGCCCGACCATCGCGGATGTTGCCAAGCGCGCAGGGGTGAGTTCGATCACCGTCTCGCGGGCCCTGCGCGACCCCGAGCGGGTATCGCCGCAGCTGCGCCAGCAGATCGAGGAGGCGGTGCGCGCGCTCGACTATGTGCCGGACCAACACGCCCGCGCGCTCGCCTCGGCCCGCACCGATGTCGTCGGCGTCATCATCCCGTCGCTGACCAACAACGTCTTTGCCGACGTGCTGCGCGGCATCTATGACGGCCTCGCGCAGACCAGCCATCAGGTGCAGCTCGGCAATAGCCGCTATTCCCCGATCGAGGAGGAGCGCCTGCTCGCCACCTTCCTCAGCCAGCGGCCGGCGGCCCTCATTGTCGCCGGCATCGACCAGACCGCGCGGAGCCGCGAGCTTCTTGAGAATGCCGGCTGCCCGGTCGTCCAGATCATGGAGCTGGGCGAGGATCCCATCGACATGATGGTGGGCTTCTCGCACCGGGCGGCCGGCCATCTCGTCACCAGCCATCTGGTGGAGGCCGGCTACCGGCGCATCGGCTTCCTCGGCGCGCGCATGGACCCGCGCACCCAGCGCCGTCTGGAGGGCTACCGCGCGGCGCTGATGGAAGCCGGCCTCTACGATCCCGACCGCGTCACCGCTACCCCGACCCCTTCCAGCGTGACGCTCGGCCGCGACCTGCTGCGCGACCTGCTCGCCCGCATGCCGGACACCGACGCGGTGTTCTGCATCAATGACGATCTGGCGCTCGGCGCGCTGTTCGAATGCCAGAGCGCCGCGCTCGCCGTGCCGGATACCATCGGCATCGCCGGCTTCAACGATCTGGAGATGATGGCGGCCGCCTGGCCGGCGCTGACCAGCGTGCGCACGCCGCGCTACGAGATCGGCAGCCGGGCGGTGCAGATGGCGCGCGCCGCCATCGCCGGCCGGCGCCCGGCCGAGCGCGTTGTCGATGTCGGCGTCGAGCTGCAGGTGCGCGCCAGTACGATGCGTCGGGGAAGCGCGCAGGCGCCGTTGCAGAAGGCGCCGGTCCGCGCCATCTGAGCGATCCGGCCGGAGCGGCGTTCTTTACAAGCCGATTTGATAGCGCTAACATTTTTCGACTTCATAACAAGAGCAGTGAATCTGCCGCTCCTTGGTCCGGACAAATCTGGGCTGGAATCAAGGGGATGATCGGGAGGAAGACGGGTGTCTGTTAGCGCTGTCCTATCGGTGCGCGCGCGGCCATGAACGGCGCGGCGTCCACTATTGCCCCCATCACTGCTCCTATCGTCGTGGTGATGGGCGTGTGCGGCAGCGGCAAGTCCAGCATCGGCCGGGCGCTGGCCGGCCGTCACGGCTGGTCGTTCCTCGAAGGCGACGACCTGCATCCGCCCGGCAATGTCGAGCGCATGTCGCAGGGCCAGCCCCTGACCGACGACGACCGCCATGACTGGCTCGCCGCCATCGGCGAGCGGATCGCGGAAGCGGATCACGCCGGTGCCGGGCTCGTCGTCGCCTGCTCGGCGCTGAAGCGCAGCTATCGCGACCAGCTCTCAGCCGTCAGCCCGCGGGTGATGTTCCTGCACCTTTCCGGCGACCGCGCGCTGATCGAGGCGCGCATGGCGGCGCGTGCCGGCCATTTCATGCCGCTCAGCCTCATCGACAGCCAGTTCGCGACGCTGGAGCCCCCGCAGCCCGACGAGCGCGCCGTGACCCTGCCCATCGACATGGAGCCGGGGGCGCTCCTGGACGAGGCCGAGGATCGGCTCGACCGGCTCCAGCTCCAGGAGAGTGCCCGATGAAACGTATCGCGAACGGCCTCCAGACCGCCATCGAATGGCTGATCGGGGCCATGCTCCTCGTGATGGTGGTGCTGGTCTTCGCCAATGCCGCCGGGCGCTATCTCTTCGGCACGGGCGTCGCTGCCTCGGAAGAGATCGCCCGCCTCGCCTTCGTCTGGCTCATCTTCCTCGGCGCCATCCTCGCGGTGCGCGAGCGCACGCATGTTGGCGTCGACATGCTGGTGCAGCGCCTGCCGCGCGCCGGGCGGAAGGCCTGCCTCGTCATCTGCAACCTTCTCATCCTCTATGCCCTGTGGCTCTTCGCCGAGGGGAGCTGGCAGCAGGTGATCGTCGGCCTCAACAGCCGCATGCCGGTCACGGACATCTCGCTGGCCGCCTTCGCCGCCGCCGGGCTCGTCACCTCGGTGGCCATGGCGGCGCTGTTCCTGGCGGATCTGGTCCGGCTGTTCAGCGGCCGGATGGCCGACGCCGAGCTCGTGCAGGTGCGCGAGACGGCGGATGCCGAGGAAATCAAGGAATTCGAGCGCGAATTCGCCGCCGGCGGCAGCACGGCTCACTCGGGGAAGGCGCCATGACAATCGCCCTGTTTCTCGGCTCGCTGCTGGGCCTGATGGCCATCGGCATGCCGATCGCCTTCGCGCTGATGCTGACCGGCGTCGCGCTGATGTACCAGCTCGACTTCTTCGACGCCCAGCTGCTCGCCCAGAACATGCTGGGCGGGGCCGACAATTTCCCGCTCATGGCGGTGCCGTTCTTCCTGCTGGCCGGCGAGCTGATGAACGCCGGCGGCCTGTCGAAGCGTATCGTGGCGCTCGCCGTCACCCTGTTCGGCCACATCCGGGGCGGGCTCGGCTATGTGGCCATCGGTACCTCGGTGGTGCTGGCGAGCCTGTCGGGCTCGGCCATCGCGGATACCGCGGCCATCGCCGCGCTGCTCATCCCGATGATGCGCAACAACGGCTACAATCTCGAACGTTCCTCGGGCCTCATCGCCGCGGGCGGTATCATCGCGCCGATCATTCCGCCGAGCATGTCCTTCATCATCTACGGCGTCGCCACCAACATCTCGATCACCAAGCTGTTCATGGCCGGCATCGTGCCGGGCCTTCTGATGGGCGTGACGCTGGTGCTGATCTGGATGCGCGTCGCCCGCAAGGAGGATGTGCCGGTGCAGCCGCGCCAACCCTGGTCTGTCCGCTTCAAGGCGGCGGTGGACGGTATCTGGGCGCTGGTCATGCCGGTGATCATCATCGGCGGCATGCGGTTCGGCCTGTTCACGCCGACCGAGGCGGCGGTGGTCGCCGCCGTCTATGCGCTTATTGTCGGCTTGTTCGTCTACCGCGAGATCTCCCTCCGCGACCTTCCGCAGCTGTTCGTTTCCGCCGCCAAGACGACGGCGGTGGTGATGTTCCTCGTCGCGGCGGCGATGGTCACGGCCTACATGATCACGCTGGCGGAGCTGCCGGGGCAGGTGATCTCCCTGCTCGAGCCGATGCTCGACCATCCCAAATGGCTGATGGCCGCCATCGTCGTGCTGCTGACCCTCGTCGGTACCGCGATGGACCTCACCCCGACCATCCTGATCCTCGGCCCGGTGCTGGTGCCGCTCATCACCAAGGCCGGCATCGACCCGGTCTATTTCGGGGTGATGTTCGTCATGGTCGGCGCGGTCGGGCTGCTCACCCCGCCGGTCGGCACGGTGCTCAACGTCGTGTGTGGCGTCGGCCGGGTGAGCATGGAAGGCATTATTCGCGGCGTCTGGCCCTATGTCGTCGCCTATACGGCGCTGATCGGGCTCTTCGTCGTGTTCCCGGAGATCATCACCGTGCCGGCGGGCTGGCTGCACTGACAGCGGCCGCGCCGGCCAATATCGACGCCAAGGAGGAAACACGCATGAAGAAATGGCTGCTTACCGCCGCCGCGGCGGCACTCACCCTGTCGTTCGGCGCCCACGCCTACGCGCAGAACATCCAGCCCCGGCTGATCCGCTTCGGTTACGGCCTCAATGAGGACAGCAATCAGGGCCGCGCCGCCCGCTTCTTCGCCGAGGAAGTCGCCAAGCGCTCCGGCGGCAAGCTGAAGGTGCGCACCTTCGGCGCCGCCACGCTCGGCCCCGACCCGCAGATGCAGAACGCGCTCATCGGCGGGGCGCAGGAGATGATGGTCGGCTCCACCGCGACGCTGGTCGGCACGGTGAAGGAGTTCGCCATCTGGGACGTGCCCTTCATGTTCGCCAACGAGAAGGAAGCCGACGCGGTGCTCGACGGCCCGGTCGGGCAGAAGCTGCTCGACAAGCTGCAGGAGAAGGGCCTCGTCGGCCTCGTCTATTGGGAGAACGGCTTCCGCAACCTGACCAACAGCCGGCACAAGATCGAGAAGGCCGAGGACCTGCAGGGCGTGAAGCTGCGGGTGATGCAGAACCCCGTCTTCATCGACACTTTCAAGGCCGCCGGCGCCAATGCCGTGCCGCTCGCCTTCGCCGAGCTGTTCACCGCGCTGGAGACCAAGGCGGTGGACGGACAGGAGAACCCGTACACCACCATCGTCTCGTCGAAGTTCTACGAGGTTCAGAAGTACCTCACCGTCACCAACCATGTGTACAGCCCGTGGATCATGACGGCGAGCAAGGTGTGGTGGGACAAGCTCTCGCCGGACGAGCAGAAGATCCTCATCGACGCGGCCGTCGCCTCGCGCGACTTCGAGCGCGCCGACACCCGCGCCGAGGCTGCGAAGGCGCTCGACCAGCTCAAGGCCGATGGCATGGACGTCACCGTCATGCCGCCGGAAGAGGTCGCCAAGCTGCGCGAGAAGGCGGCGCCGGTGACCAAGACCGTGATCGACAGCGTCGGCCAGCCGCTCTGGGACGAGGTGCAGGCCGAGATCCGCAAGACGCGCGGGACGAACTGACCTATCCGTCGTTATGAAGATGCGGGCGCGGCAACCTGACGGGTGCCGCGCCTGTTGCTTGCGCCCCGGCCTTGCGTGCTATCCACGGCGACGGCCCTGTCCGTCGGGCCCGGGGAGACGCGCATGAAGGCGAGCGGGACAGCGATATTCCCAAGCATGGCCCTTGTCCTGGCGCTTGCCTCGGCGGTGATGGCCCCGACATCCGCCGTGGCGAATGATGATGTGCTCCGGCGCACCGCCGATCCCGCCCAGCAGGTGCTGCAGACCGTCGATTACGCCAACACCCGTTATTCCCGCCTCGACCGGATCAACGCCGGCAATGTCGGCCAGCTCCAGGTGGCCTGGACCTTCTCGACCGGCGTGCTGCGCGGCCACGAGGGCAGCCCGCTGGTCGTCGACGGCGTGATGTATGTCCATACGCCCTTTCCCAACGTGGTCTACGCGCTCGACCTCGACAATGACGGGCGCATCCTGTGGAAATACGAGCCGCAGCAGGACAGCGACGTCGCCGCCATCATGTGCTGCGATCTGGTCTATCGCGGCCTCGCCTATGCGCAGGGGCTGGTGTTCCTGCATCAGGCCGATACGACCCTCGTCGCGCTCGACGCGAAGACCGGCGCGGTGCGCTGGAAGGTGGCGAACGGCGATCCCAGGAAGGGCGAGACCAACACCGCCACGGTGATGCCGGTGAAGGACAAGCTGATCGTCGGCATCGCCGGCGCCGAGTTCGGTGCGCGCGGCCATATCAGCGCCTACAACATCGCCGACGGCACGCTGGCCTGGCGTGCCTATTCCACCGGCCCGGACGCCGAGATACTGCTCGATCCGCAGAAGACCACCGAACTCGGCAAGCCGGTCGGCCCGGATTCCTCGTTGAAGAGCTGGGAGGGCGACCAGTGGAAGATCGGCGGCGGCGCGCCGTGGGGGTGGTTCGCCTATGATCCGGCGCTGAACCTCGTCTATTACGGCAGCGCCAACCCCGGCACCTGGAACCCTTCCCAGCGCCCGGGCGACAACAAATGGGCGATGACCATCTTCGCCCGCGACGCCGACACCGGGATGGCGCGCTGGGTCTACCAGATGACCCCGCACGATCAGTGGGACTATGACGGCGTGAACGAGATGATCCTGACCGATCAGCCCGTCGACGGCCGCATGCGCAAGCTTCTCACCCATTTCGACCGCAACGGCTTCGCCTACACGCTCGACCGCGCGACCGGCGAACTGCTGGTGGCGGAGAAGTTCGAGCCCGGCGTGAACTGGGCGACCGGCGTCGACATGGACGAGACAAGCCCGACCTATGGGCGGCCGATCCTCGATCCAAAATACGGCACTGAGGCCGAGGGCGAGGATGTGACCTATAGCGGCATCTGCCCCGCCGCCATCGGGGCGAAGAACCAGCAGCCGGGGGCCTTCTCGCCGCAAACCGGCCTGTTCTACGTGCCGGGCAGCGCGCTGTGCATGGACTACGAGCCGTTCCATGTCGATTACGCCGCCGGCCAACCCTATGTCGGCGCGACGCTCACCATGTATCCGGCGCCCGGAGGCGAGGGGCGGACGGGGCGGTTCATTGCCTGGGACAATGTGAAGGGGCGTGTCGTCTGGCAGGTGCCGGAGCGCTTCTCGGTCTGGTCCGGCGCCCTCGCCACGGCGGGCGGCGTGGTGTTCTACGGTACGCTGGAAGGCTATCTGAAGGCCGTCGATGCCCGGACCGGGAAAGAGCTCTACCGCTTCCGGACGCCCTCCGGCATCGTCGGCAACGTCATGACCTACGAGCATCGCGGCAGGCAGTACGTCGCCGTGCTGTCGGGCGTCGGCGGCTGGGCCGGCATCGGGCTTGCCGCCGGTCTCGCCGATCCCAATGCCGGCTCGGGCGCGAAGGACGCCTATGCCGCGCTCGGCAGCTACACCGCGCTGGGCGGCCAGCTCACCGTCTTCGCGCTTCCGGGCGGACGGTAGCGCTTCAAGGTGTCGGCGGGCGCCGGGCCGTCACCCGCCGACGAGTTCGCCGTCGCTGTCGCCGAGATGGCGGTATTGCGGATCCAGCATCGCGAGCACGGGAAGCGTCGCCGCGCCGCGCGCCACCGCATCGGCGCCGAGATCGGCCCGCATGAGGCGGGGAAGCTGTCGGTTGGTGAGCGAGATGGAGTCGTAGAGCGGCTCCACCCGCTCGATGAGCGCCTCGATCAGCCATGCCGGCGCATCGCCGCCGAACATGATGGTTTGCGGATCGAACAGGTTCTCCAGCGTATTGATGCCGCTCCGCAGCGGTTCGGTCGCTTCGGAGAGCCATGCCGTCACCAGCGGGTGGCTGGCGGAGAGTTCGTTCTCGATCCGGTGCATGTCGTGCATCTCGATGCCGCACTCGCCGAGATAGCGCGTCAGCGAATCCACCGAGACGTAGGTCTCCAGGCATCCATGCTTGCCGCAGATGCAGCTATGCCCTCCGGGCACCGCGATGGTGTGGCCGAGCTCGCCGGCATTGCCGTTGGCGCCGCCGAAGGCCGAGCCGTTCGTCATGATGCCGGAGCCGAGGCCGTTGCCGAGATAGAGATAGACGAAGTGCCGGAGCTTGCGCGCCGCCGTGCCGAAGCGCCACTCGGCCGTTACCGCGCATTGCCCGTCATTGGCCAGTGCCACCGGGAGCCCCGTTGCCTCGCGCAGGGCCTGACGCAGGATCAGCCCGTCCCAGCCTGGCAGGCGCGGCGGGCTCATGCTGGGCACGCCGAAGGGGCCGGGCGTGGCGAGGCCGATGCCGAGAAAGCGGCTGGTGTCGATGCCGGCCTGCTCAAGAAGGGCAGGCACTTGGCCGGCGAGGTCCTGCGCCACGCGCCCGGCATCGACGCTGCTGAGCGGTCGCGCCTCGCGATGGCGCACCTCGCCGCCCAGATTCATGACCACGGCGGCGGCGCGGCCGAAATCGACGTGGAAGCCGATGGTGTAGGCACCGTCAGGATGGATGGCGACGGGCTTCGGCGGCTTGCCGACGCGCCGCTCTCCCGACTTCTCCTCCCGCACGAAACCGAGCGCGAGGAGTTCGTCCACCAGATCCGACGTCGCCTGCTTCGACAGGCCGGTGGTCTCGGAGATGGCGATGCGCGGCAGCGGCCCGTGGATGCGGATCGCTTCGAAGACGACCCACTGATTGACGAGCTTCGACTTCACCGCATTGGTCGCGCGCAGCATGTCGGCCTTTCGGAAATTAATAAGTCATCTTGACGGATTAATTATTGACAGGGAACGGGTGACCCCACACTCTGCGCGGCAAGGCGTAGTTCAAAAGCCAGAAGGGGTCCATCCATGTCCATCCAGATGTCACGCCGCGGCATGCTCCAGGCCGCTGCGGCGGCCGGTGCCGCCGCCGCTTTGCCGTTCGGCCTTTCCTCCCATGCCGCCGCTGAGGAAGCGCTCACCGTCTTCGGCCCGCTGCCGCCCGACCCGGCGCCGCCGGGCGCGGCCAAGTTCTCGGAAGCGGCGTTCGAGGCGTGGAAGAAGGCGCACGGCGCCTCGGTGACCTACGACCTTCTGGCCTGGCCGCAGCTGCACGACCGCATGGCGACCGCCTTCGCGTCCGGATCGGCGCCATGGGACGTGATCTACATGTGCGGCTGGGTGCCGGAATTCGTCTCGTTCCTGACGCCTTTCGCCGACGAACTGCCCAAGTCCCTCGTCGACGACCTGCCCGTCTCGAGTTTCGAGACCGTGACCTGGCAGGGCAAGCGCTACGGAGCGATATTCACCCTCTCCCTGCTGACCCTCTTCTACAACAAGGAGCACCTCGCCGAGGTCGGCTTCAACGAAGCGCCGAAGAACTGGGACGAGTTCAAGCGGGCGACCAAGGAGCTCACGCGCAACGGCCGCTTCGGCTTTGTCGCGAACTACGGCGATCCCGCCGGCATCGGCGGTACGGCGAGCTACTGGATGGCGTTCCTCCAGCAGGCCGGCGGCAAGATGTATGGCGAGGACGGCATGCCCGTCTTCAAGAGTGACGCCGGCGTCGCCGCCCTGCAGATGATGATGGACCTGATGGCCGCCGGTACCGATCCGGGCTCGATCTCCTATGCCAGCATCAACGACTCCACCAACGTGCTGCTCGCGGGCCGCGCCTCGATGATGATGAACTGGCCCTTCATGTGGAACGCGGCGCAGGATCCGGCGCAGTCGCAGATCGTCGGCAAGCTCGCCAGCGCCATCCTGCCGGCGGGGCCGGCCGGCAGTGCCTCGATTGATGGCACCGACGCATGGACGGTCAGCAAGGCCAGCAAGAATCCGGCTCTCGCCCGCCAGCTCGTTGAATTCTACCTCGATGCCGAGGTGCAGAAGCGCCAGGCGCTGGACACGGGCTGGCTGCCGATCCGCCTTTCCGTGCTTGCGGACCCGGAGGTGCAGCAGAAGCTGCCCAATGCCGCCGTGGTGCTGGAACAGGCGAAACACCCCTACAACAGCTTCGTCACGCCCGACTTCAACCAGGTGACCCAGGCCGTCGGCACGGAAGTGCAGAAGGCGCTGCAGGGCCAGAAGACGGCGGCTCAGGCCATTGCCGACGCCTCCGACCTCGTCTCCGCGATCGTGAAGCGCCGCGGCTGATCGGTCCGATGGCGTCCCAGGCCACCTTTGAACAGCGCCGGCGGTCCGCCGGCCTGTTCCTCGTCGCGCCGGCGATCGTCGTCCTTCTGGCGATCCTCGGCTATCCCATCCTGGAATCCATGATGCTGGCCCTGCAGAGGGTCCAGCTCAGCGCCGGCGAGATCCAGCGCAGCTTCATCGGGCTCGGCAATTTCCAGCGGCTGCTGGCGGACGAGACCTTTCGCCATGCGGCGCTCAACACGCTCTATTTCTCCGTCGCCGAGGTGGTGCTGGTCGTCGTGCTGGGCTTCGGCGTCGCCCTCCTGCTCAACCATCCGCTCGGCCGGCCGGGCTTCTTCCGCATCCTGCTGGTCGTGCCATGGGCTATCGCGCCGGTGGCGAACGCCGTGCTGTGGAAATGGATCCTCAACGCCAATTACGGCGTGTTGAACGGCATCCTGCAGTCGCTGGGGCTGATCGACTATTATCAGGTGTGGCTCGGCTCGCCGTTCTCGGCGCTGAACTTCCTGCTGCTGGTCGACGTCTGGAAGTCCGTGCCCTTCGTCGCCCTGCTGCTGCTGGCCGGGCTCCAGCGCGTGCCCTCCATCCTCTACCGTGCCGCCTATATGGACGGCGCCAGCCGCCTCCAGGCCTTCCGGCATGTCACCCTTCCCTCGATGCGCGGCGCCGTCGCCATCGCGGTGGTGCTCCAGACGATCTGGTCGCTGCGCGTGTTCGATCTGGTCTTCGTGCTGACGCGCGGCGGGCCGGCGGACGCCACGGTGCTGCTGAACTTCCTGGCCTACCGGGTCACGTTCAACTTCCTCGACATCGGCTACGGCGCGGCCATCGCCAA
The DNA here is from genome assembly GCF_902703545.1 of Starkeya nomas. NCBI lineage: Bacteria > Pseudomonadati > Pseudomonadota > Alphaproteobacteria > Hyphomicrobiales > Xanthobacteraceae > Starkeya > Starkeya nomas. The sequence goes on along the minus strand of NZ_CACSAS010000001.1, from coordinate 3,632,497 downwards.
CGTCATCTTCGTCCTGACGCTGCTGCTGGCGATCCTCTACATCCGGCTGGTCCGGCCGGCGGAAGGAGCCGCGCGATGAGCTATGCCCTCTATCGCCGCGGCGGAGCGGGGTTGCGGCTGGTCACCATCGTCGGGCTGGTCCTGTTCGTCGTCTGGTCGGCGGCTCCCGTGGTGTGGCTGATCCTGTCCAGCCTGCTCCAGCAGAAGGCGCTGATCGCCCGGCCGCCGGACCTGTCGCCGGCGAACCTGACGCTCGACAATTTCGTCACCGTCGTCGCCTCGGCGGCGGCGCTCGGGCGGGGCATCCTGAACTCGCTGATCGTGGCGCTGTTCTCGACCGCCGTGGCGCTCGCCCTCGGCGCGCCGGCCGCCTATGCACTGGCCCGGCTGTCGGTGCAGCGTGCCAATGCCATCGCTTTCCTCGTGCTGGCGACGCAGATGCTGCCGAGCATCGCCATCGCCATTCCGCTGTTCCTCGTCATCAGCCGCATAGGCCTGATCGACAACGTGTTCTCGCTCGGCGTGGTCTATCTCTCCTTCAACCTGCCGATCGTGATCTGGATCCTGCGCGGTTTCTTCCTCGGCATTCCCGCCGGGCTGGAGAAGGCGGCCGCAATCGATGGCGCGGGGGTGCTGCGCACCTTCTGGCACATCGTGCTGCCCATCTCGATCCCGCCGCTCGGTGCCGCCGCCGTCTTCGCCTTCGTCGAGGCGTGGAACGAGTTCTTCTTCGCCCTGATCCTCACGCGCCAGTCGGCGCAGACCGTTCCCCTGGTGATCGCCGCCTTCGCCGGCCAGTACCAGACCGTGTTCGGCCAGATGATGGCGGCCGCCCTCATCAGCGTCGTGCCGGTGATCGTGCTGGCCGTCGTGTTCCGCGACTGGATCGTTCGCGGCTTCGCCGACGGGATGATGAAAGGATGACATCCGTGCCGCCACGCCTTCCGCCGGCCATCGAACTGCGCCGCGTCGCCAAGTCCTTCGGCACCGTGCAGGTCTGCCGGGATGTCGATCTGGCGATCGAGACGGGCGAGTTCGTCACCTTGCTGGGCCCTTCGGGCTGCGGCAAGACGACGACGCTCAACATGGTCGCCGGCCTCGAAGACAGCACTAGCGGGGACATCCTGCTGGCCGGGCGCCGGGTCAACGAGCTCTCCCCCGTCGAGCGCGACGTCGCCATGGTGTTCCAGAACTACGCGCTCTATCCGCACATGACGGTGGCCGAGAATATCGGCTTCACGCTGCGCATGCGCGGCATGAAGCGCGCCGAGATCGCCACGCGCGTGACGGCCATCGCCGCCTCGCTCGAACTCTCCCACGTGCTCGAACGCCTGCCGGCGCAGCTTTCCGGCGGCCAGCAGCAACGCGTGGCCATCGGCCGAGCTCTGGTGCGCGAGCCGCGCATCTTCCTGTTCGACGAACCGTTCTCCAACCTCGACGCGGCGCTGCGCGTGAAGATGCGTGCCGAGGTGAAGCAGCTTCACCAGCGCCTCGGCGTGACCTCGCTGTTCGTGACCCACGACCAGGAAGAGGCGATGTCGATCTCCGACCGCATCGCCGTGATGAATCGCGGCCGGGTGGAGCAGTTCGGCACCCCGGAGGAAATCTACGCCCGCCCGGCGACCCGCTACGTCGCCTCCTTCATCGGCAATCCGCAGATCGAGCTGATGCCGGGGACGGTCGAGGCGGCCGATGGCCGGCCCGCGGTCCGGCTGGGCGCGCAGGTCCTGCCGTTGCCCGGCGACGGGCGCTTCCGGCCGGGACAGAAGGTCGAGATCGGTATCCGGCCGGAGCATGTGCGGCTGGGAGCGGGGGATCTTTCCGCTTCGGTTCGCCTGGTGCAGCCGGTCGGTCCGCTGAGCCATGTCGTCCTCGACTGGGACGGGGGCTCGCTCACCGCCACCTTGCCCGGCTTCAGCCGGCTTCAGCCCGGCGAGCGCGTGAGCGCCGCCATCTCACCCGACGACATGCTGGTCTTCGATCAGGAAACCGGCCTGCGGCTTTAGTCCGCGGCGGCCGCCGGGCCGCTGCGCCAATTTGAAAAGGTGCGTCATGAATAAGCCCGTTCTGCCGAACTCCGTGGAGGCACGGGACATCGCCTACCATCTTCATTCGCAGACCAACCCGACGCTCATGGAGGAGCGCGGCCCGCTCGTGGTGGCGCGCGGCGAGGGGGTGCGCATCTACGACGAAGCCGGCAAGTCCTATATCGACGCGATGGCCGGGCTCTGGTGCGCCTCTCTCGGCTTCTCCAACGAGCGCCTCGCGGCGGCGGCGGGCCGGCAATATGCCCAGCTCGGCTTCTACCACACCTTCTTCCAGCGGACGATGGAAGGGGTGGCGACGCTGGCGGAGAAGCTGGTCGAGCTCACCGGCATGGAAGGCGGCAAGGCCTATTTCGCCACCTCGGGCTCGGAAGCCAACGAGACCATGGTGAAGCTCGCCTGGGTCTACCACACGGTTCGCGGCAGGCCGACGAAGCGCAAGGTGATCGCGCGCGACCGGGCCTTCCACGGCTCGACCATCGCCGCCGCCTCCATGTGCGGGCTCGGCTTCATGCACCGGGAGTTCGGACTGCCGCTGCCGGGCTTCCTGCACACGATCTGCCCCGATCCCTATCGCGGCATGCTGGAGGGAGAGGACGAGGCGGCCTTCGTCGAGCGTCTCGCCGCCGAGCTGGAGAAGCTGATCCTGCGTGAGGGCCCCGATTCCATCGCCGCCTTCATCGCCGAGCCGATCAATGCCGGCGGCGGCATCATCCTGCCGCCGAAGGGTTATTTCGCGCGCATCCAGCAGGTGCTGAAGAAGTACGACATCCTGTTCCTCGACGACGAGATCGTCTGCGGTTTCGGCCGCACCGGCAACTGGTTCGGCAAGGAGACGGTGGACGCCAGCCCGGACATGATGGCGCTCGCCAAGGGTCTGTCGTCCTCCTACTTCCCGATCTCCGCCGTCGTCGTGGCGCCGGCGATCTACGAGGCGGTGAAGGAATTCAACAAGGCCGGCGGCAATTTCGGCCACGGCTTCACCAATTCCGGTCATCCCGTCGGCGTGGCGGTCGCGCTGGAGGCCATCAAGATCTACGAGGAGATGGGCATCGTAGAACACGTGCGCACGATGGGCGCGCGCCTGCGCGGCCATTTCGAGCGCATCGGTGCCGCCTCGCCGATCGTCGGGCAGGTGCGCGGCGCGGGCCTGATGCTCGGCATCGAGCTGGTGGCGGACAAGCAGAGCCGCGCGCCGCTCGATCCTCACCTCCAGGCGGGGCCGGCCTTCGACCAGATCGCCTATGAAAACGGCCTCATCGCCCGCTGCATGGGCGACGTGCTGGGCTTCTCGCCGCCGCTGATCGTCAACGAGGCCGAGGTCGACGAGATCGCCGGGCGCTGCGAGGCGAGCCTCAAGCAGCTCGAACGCAAGCTCGGCGTCGCCTGACGCGTGTCATGCCGGGGCGCTCGCCACCCGCGCGGCGACGTCCCGGAACGACGGAGAGGGCACGCGGCGGCTTGCCGCGTGCCCCTTTTCCGCTTGCGGTGGCGATCCGCGACACCCCCGGTGGGACGCGATCGCGGACGTCCGTCTTCGAATAGCCGTTCCCAAAGCGCGCGCGCCGGTGCAGGTATGCGCGGGGTCCGTCGTCGCCCGGGGAATGTCGGTTCATGGATGTCAGCGAGCTTTACGAGACGAGCGACGCCGTCGCTCTGGCCGATCATGTGCGGCGCGGGGAAGTGCATCCGGCGGAGCTGCTGGACGAGGCGCTGCGGCGCGTCGAGGCCCTCAATCCACGGCTGAACGCCGTGGTGATGATGCGCGAGGGCGTAGCCCGCCGCATGATCGAGGAAGGGCTGCCGGACGGCCCGCTCAAGGGTGTGCCCTTCCTGCTCAAGGATCTCGGCGCCGAGGCCATCGATTTTCCGGGCAATAACGGCTCGCGGCTCTTCGCCGAGACGCGATACGGCAAGGATTCGTCGATCTATGCGCGCCTGCGCGCCGCCGGGCTCGTCACCTTCGGGCGGACCACCTCGCCGGAAGGCGGCGTCGGGCCGACGACGGAAGCGGCCGTCTATGGCGGGCCGACGCGCAACCCGTGGAATCTGGAGCATACGCCGGGCGGCTCCTCGGGTGGTGCCGCCGCGGCGGTCGCCGCCGGCATCGTGCCGGTCGCCCACGGTTCGGACGGCGGCGGCTCCGTGCGCATTCCCGCCTCGAGCTGCGGTCTGTTCGGCTTCAAGGCCACGCGCGCCCGGCTGCCGGACGGGCCCTATGTCGGCGAAGGCTGGGCCGGCATGGCGATCGACGGCTTCCTCACCCGGACGGTGCGCGACACGGCGGTACTGCTCGACGCGACGCAAGGCCCCGATCTCGGCGCGCCCTATGTGGCGCCGCCGCTGGAGGCCTCGTTCGCCGCGGCTCTCGCTCCCAGCGACCGCCGCCTGCGCGTTGCCTTCGTCACCACGACGCTGACGGGCGAGGCGATCCATCCGGAATGCCGCAGCGCCGTGGAGGCGACCGCCCGGCTACTGGAAGGCATGGGGCACATCGTCGAGGAAAGGCTGCCGCGCGCGGACACCTCCGGCATGATGGCGGCGTGGACGAAGATCGTCGGCTGCGGCACGGCGCTCTCGGTGGAAAGCGCCGTGCTCCGCCGCGGCCGGCCGCTGGCCGACGACGAGATCGAAAGCGTCGCCCGGACCGCCATCGCCTATGCGCGGAGCATCAGCGGCGCCGACTATCTCGAAGCCATCAACAAGGTGCACGCCTATGGGCGGGAGATGGCGGCGTTCTTCGAGGAATGCGACGTGCTGCTGACGGCGACGCTGGCGGAGCCCCCGGCCAGGCTCGGACGCTTCAACCATGTCGGCAAGGATTATGTCGATTACCGCATGGGGCCGGGCATGGTGTTCGCCTATTCGCCCTTCACCGCCGCTTTCAACGCTTCCGGCCAGCCGGCCGCCTCGCTGCCGCTGCATTGGACGGCGGACGGGCTGCCGGTCGGCGTTCACCTCGCCGCCGCCTATGGCCGCGACGAGCTGCTGCTCGGCCTGTGCGCGCGCTTGGAGGAGGCGGCGCCGTGGTTCCAGCGCCGCCCGCCGGTGAGCATGCCCCGCTGAGCGGGAGTGCAAGGCGTCCTAGGCGGCGCCGCGCTCATAGGTGAGCTGGCCGCCGCAGATCGTGGCGGCCACCTTCATGGCGTCGATCTCGCCCGGCTCCCGGGCCTCGATGTCGCCGGCGAGGATGACGACATCCGCCAGCGCGCCGCGCTTGAGCACGCCCTTGCGATCCTCGGTGAACTCGGTGAACGCACCGTCACGGGTGAAGCCGGCAATGGAATCGACGAGGCTCTGGCGCTCGTCGGGCGCGCCGTCGAACACCGGGCCGCGCATCATGGCGGTGCGGATGCCCAGCAGCGGGTCGAGCGGCGCCACCGGCCAGTCGCTGGCGAAGACCAGCCGCGCCCCGGTGTCGCGGATGGTCTGCCAGGGGTAGGCGAGCCGCATCCGCTCGCGCCCGACCATGGAGAGGATCGGCTCGGGCGGGTAGTAACCACCCGGCGCATGGGTCGGCTGCATCGAGGCGATCACCCCGAGCGCGGCGAAGCGGCCGAGATCGGCCGGCGCCAGCACCTCGATATGCTCGATGCGGTGGCGGCTGTCGCGGCGGCCATTGGCGCGCTGCGCCGCTTCGTAGCCGTTGAGCGTGCGGTTGACGGCGGCATCGCCGATGGCGTGGACGGCGATCTGGAAGCCCAGGCGGTCGATCTGCGTGCAGATGGCGTCGAACTCCTCCGGCTCGAAATAGGAGAAGCCGCGCACGCCTGGCGCCGTGTCGTAGTCCTCGAACATGTGGGCCGTGGTCGATTCGACCACCCCGTCCATGAAGATCTTCACGAAGTCGGCCCTCAGCCGGTCGGAGTTCCAGCGCCGGCGCATCTCCACCGCCTTCTCCAGCTCCGACAGGGCCATGCCCGGCGTGAAGCGGAACGGCACCCGGCCGCGCACGATCAATTCGCCCGCCCGCTCGATTTCGCCGAGCAGTTCGAGCTGGTAGAAATTGCCGTCCATGTTGTGGAAGCTGGTGATGCCCAGCGAGGCACAATAGGCGAGCCCCTGCTTGATGATCGCCGTGTCGATGGCGCGCTGGGCGGCGGTGGGTGCGGTCTTCGGCTCGTGGCCGGCGAGGCCCAGCATCTCGCGTCCGCCGGTCGGGGTCAGGGCGGAGACCGGCGCCATCGCCTCGAATTCGCGCAGCTCGCCGGTGGCGAGGCCATCCTCGCCCATGACGATCTCGTTGCCCGGAGGCACGTCCCGGCCGCGCAGGATGCCGGCGGCCCGAAGCGCGGCCGTGTTCGCCCACATGGTGTGGTGATCGCTGGCGAACAGCGCCAGCGGCCGGTCGGGCAGAACGCGGTCGAGGAGCTGGCGGGTGATCGGCTCGTCATCGCCGAACATCGAATAGGCCGCCTGCTCGGCGATCAGCACCGTCGAAGCGTCCGAGGCGGCGCGCGCGCGGATCGCCGCGGCGATGCGGTCGAAGCCGGTGAAGCCGGCGAGCGACAGGCTGTCGAGCTGCGCACCACCGGTGAAGAGATGGATGTGGCTGTCGATGAAGCCGGGCAGGACGGAGGCGCCGCCGGCGTCGATGCGGCGGCTCGCCGAGGGGGCGGCCTCCGCCACCTCGGTACGGCTGCCGACTGCCAGAACGGTGCCGTCCTTCAAGGCGATCGCCTCGGCGAAAGGACGCTCCGGATCCATCGTGAGGATGCGGGCGTTCTCGATGAGAAGGTCGGCACTCGGCATGACGGCTCCTAAAATTTGGACTGTCCCAAAATTTGATCACATTCTTACCGAGGCGCCTTGTCGGAAGCCAACCCGTCACCTAGGCTGATCCAAATAATAATGCGAAGCACGGGACTTCCCCGTGTCTTCCAGAGGATGAAGACAGATCGGACGGGTGCATGATGCCGGAGCCTGCCGCGGCACAGGATAAGCGCGTCGCCATCGAGGCAAGGGGTATCGTCAAGCAGTTCGGGGAAGGAGCAGGCGCGCTACGCGCGCTCGACGACGTTTCGGTCGCCATCCGCGAGAACGAGTTCTTCACGCTGCTCGGGCCGTCCGGCTGCGGCAAGACCACCCTGCTGCGCATGATCGCCGGGTTCGAATTCCCCACCGAGGGAGCGATCCTGCTCTACGGCGAGGACATCGCCGGCCTGCCGCCCTTCAAGCGGCCCATCAACACCGTGTTCCAGAGCTACGCGCTCTTTCCCCATCTGACCGTCTGGGAGAATGTCGCCTTCGGCCTCGAAATGCTGGGGCGGCCCCGGGCGGAGATCGCCGCGCGCGTCGCCGAGATGCTCAAGCTGGTGCGTCTGGAGGAGCTGGCGCGGCGGCGCACCGACCAGATTTCCGGAGGCCAGGCCCAGCGCGTCGCGCTCGCCCGGGCGCTGGCGCCCGCGCCCAAGGTCCTGCTGCTCGACGAACCGCTCTCCGCGCTCGACTACAAGCTGCGCAAGGAGATGCAGATCGAGCTGAAGCGGATGCAGAGCGAGACCGGCATCACCTTCGTCTTCGTCACGCACGACCAGGAGGAAGCGCTCACCATGTCGGACCGCATCGCGGTGATGTCGAAGGGCCGGGTGCTGCAGATCGGCACCCCCTGGGACATCTACGACAAGCCGGCGGACCGCTTTGTCGCCGACTTCATCGGCGAGACGAATTTCATTACCGCCTCCGTGCTGGGCATCGAGCAGGGCGTCGCGACGGTGCGGCTGAGCTCCGGAGCCGAGATCCCGGCCACCATCGCCGAGGGGCTGGTTCCGAAAAGCGAGGCCACCATCGTCGTGCGGCCGGAGCACGCGCGGGCGGTGCCGGCCGGCGGGCAGCTCACCGGCATCGTGGAGAACGTGGTCTATTTCGGCACCGACACGCATATCCACATCAAGCTCGCGGGCGGCGAGCTCTTCATGGTGCGCCAGCAGAACAGCCGGACGCAGTCCTGCGGCTTCGAGGTCGGCGACCGCGCCGGGATCGAGATCGCCCCGGACGCGGCGCAGGTCCTGAGGGACTGACCATGGCGAGCGCCGAGGAGACGGCCAGGCAGGCGGAGCGGAAGCAGATACGCGGGCGCTGGCTGCTGTCGGCGCCGGCGCTCGTCATCATCTTCGTCGCGGCCATCGGCCCGCTGTTCGTGATGCTCGCCTACTCCTTCATGGTGAAGGGCGACTATGGCGACGTGAAGCCGGGTCAGTATTCGCTGGACGGCTGGTTCTCGGTCTTCTTCCAGCGCGACATCTTCGACGACACGGTGACGTTCGCCGACGCGCATCTGTCGATCATCTGGCGCTCGCTCCGGCTGTCCGTGATCACCACCCTCGCGACGCTCGTGCTGGGGTTCCCCACTGCCTACTTCATCGCGACGAGGCCCCGCCACACGCGCGAGGTCTGGGTTTTCCTCGTCACCATCCCGTTCTGGACCAACCTGCTCATCCGCGCCTTCGCGATGCAGCAGGTCATCCGCAACGAGGGCATCCTCAACTCGCTGCTGCGCGCCACCGGCATCATCGATCAGCCCCTGCAGATCATGTACACCGACTGGGCCATCCTGTTCGGCATGGTCTATGTCTATCTGCCGCTGATGGTACTGCCGCTCTATGCCAGCATGGAGAAGCTGGATTTCCGGCTCGTCGAGGCAGGCTACGATCTCTATGCGAGCCGCCTTGCCGTGCTCCGGCGCATCATCATCCCGCTGGTGAAGCCGGGCATCGTCGCGGGCTCGATCCTCGTCTTCATTCCCTCGCTCGGCGCCTATGTCATTCCGCGCGTGCTCGGCGGCGGCAAGAACCTGATGCTCGGCAACCTCATCGAGCTGCAGTTCGGCGCCGGTCGCAACTGGCCGCTGGGAGCGGCGCTCTCCATCGCGCTGATGGCGATCGTGATGGTTGCGCTGCTGTTCTACGTGCGCAACGCGGCGCGTTCGGGGGCGCAGCATGGCTAGCCGGCCGCATTTCGACATCCGCCGCCAGCCGGGCTTCGTCGCCATCGCGCTGTTCACCTTCGCGGTGCTCTATCTGCCAATCGCCACGCTGGTCACCTATGCCTTCAACGCCAGCGATTCCGTCACCGTCTGGGGCGGGCTGTCCCTGCGCTGGTTCGTCGAGGCGTCGCGCAACGCAGCGGTGCAGGACGCGGCATGGCGTTCCTTCGTCATCGCCACCAGCGCGGCCACGGTGGCCACCGTCGCCGCGACCATGGCGGCCATCGCCACGACCCGCACGCCTCCCTATCGGGGGCTGGGCTTCAAATACGCCTTCATCAACCAGCCCCTGATGGTGCCGGAGATCGTCACCGCGGTGGCGCTGCTGATCGTGTTCTCGCGCATCAAGGTGTGGACCGGCTATTCCGGCCTCGGCTACCTGATCCTCGCCCATACGGCGTTCTGCATCCCCTTCGCCTACCTGCCGATCCGGGCGCGGCTTGAGAGCATGGACTCGTCGCTGGAGCGCGCCGCCGCCGATCTCTACGCCACGCCCTGGAGGGCCTTCCGCCGGGTGACGCTGCCGCTGCTGCGCCCCGGCATCATCGCCGGCTTCATGCTGGCCTTCGTCATCTCGCTCGATGACGTGGTGATTACGGAATTCGTCAAATCCGGCGGGCAGGACACGCTGCCCACCTACATGTTGGGGCAGATCCGCCGCGAGGTGACGCCGGAGGTCAACGCCATCGCGACCGCGTTCCTCGCGCTTTCGGTGCTGCTCGTGACCGTGTTCTTCGTCATCAACCGCAAGAAGGCCTGAGCCAATCATCAACGGAGTGGGACCATGCACTGGAAGACCGCGGCCGCCGGAGCGGCCATCGCCCTCATGGGCTTCGTCGGCAGCGCCGCGGCGGAGGGCGCGCTCAACATCTACAACTGGGGCGACTACACGAATCCCGAGCTGATCAAGAAGTTCGAGGACAAGTACAAGGTCAAGGTCACCGTCACCGACTACGATTCCAACGACACCGCGCTCGCCAAGGTGCGTGCCGGCGGGCACGGCTTCGACATCGTGGTGCCCTCGGCCAACTACATGCCGATCTGGATCAAGGAGGGCCTGCTGCTGGAAGCGCGGCCCGACCAGATGGAGAACTTCAAGAACGTCGACGAGCGCTGGGTGAACGTACCGTGGGACCCGGGCCGCCGCTATTCGGTGCCGTGGCAGTGGGGCGTGAGCGGCATCGGCGTCAACAAGAAGGTCTTTGGTGGGGACATCAACACCTCGGCGATCTTCCTCGATCCGCCCAAGGAGCTGGTCGGCAAGATCAATGTCGAGCCGGAGATGAACGACGTCCTGTTCGCCACCATCAAATATTTCGGCGGCGACTGGTGCACCGCGGACCGGGAGGTGCTGAAGAAGGTGCGCGACAAGCTGCTCGAGGCCAAGCCGAAATGGCTCGCCATGGATTATTCCGTCACCGAGAAGCTGCCCTCCGGCGATTATGCCGGCGTCTATTACTGGAACGGCGCGATCATGCGCGCGCGGCTGAAGAATCCGGACATCGCCTTCGGCTATCCGAAGGAGGGCTATCCGGTCTTCATGGACAGCGTGACCATCCTCAAGGACGCGAAGAACGTCGAGAACGCCAAGCTGTTCATGAACTTCATCATGGAACCCGAGAACGCGGCGCTGATCTCGACCTTCGCGAAATACGCCAACGGCGTCAAGGGCTCGGACCAGTTCCTGCCGGCGGAGATGAAGGGCGCTCCCGAGCTGGTGGTGCCGGCGCAGTATGAGAAGGCCGGCGAGTTCCTCGTCGCCTGCCCGCCGGACGTCGCTGAGCTCTATACCCGCATCTGGACCGACGTGAACAAGTGAGGTGTCGGGAGACCGGAGGCTATCTTCCGGTCTCCCAATACCGTGTCGCCTGCCGGTGGAGGCTAGCGCTCCTGTCGGCATTCGGAGGGCGTCATTCCCCATGCCCGCCGCATCACCATGCCCATATGGCTATGGCTGGTGAAGCCGACCGCGCTGGCGACGACGTTGAGCGGCGTGTCGGTATTCACGATGAGGTCCCGCGCCTGCACGAGCCGGGATGAGATCACGTACTGGTAGGGCGACTGGCCGGTGGTCTGCCGGAAGGCCCGCGAGAAATGGCTGGGCGACAGGTTCGCGATCGCGGCGAGTTCCTCGAGCGTCAGCGTGCGGCCGATATGGGCCTGTATGAACTCGTTCACCTTCGACCACGCGGCGTAGGTCAGTCCGGCGCTCCGTATGCGTGGGGGCGCCTTCGACAGGGATGAGTAGTTGCGCAGCAGATGTGTTGCGAACAGCGTGACCAGCGCGTCGAGGGTCTCCTCGCAGCCCAGCTCGAAATTCTCCACCTCGCGGCGTATGCGCAGCGCCATCATGTGGGCCATGTCGTCCACGAAGCCGAGGCGCGGAGGGCGAAGCTCGAAACTGTCCTTGTCGAATTCGAGGCCGGCGAGACGCGCGAGGCGGCTGGAATCGGCCGCGACCAGCACGTTCTGCTTCTCGGTCTTCCAGCGCGCGAAGATGTCGCTGTCGGCGGGAATGATCTCCAGAGAGCCGACGGGGGCGAAGCCGGTGATCTTCCGGTCGCTGTTGAGGGCGATCTGGCGCCCGGGCTGGGGCGTCAGCAGGACCAGCGCCATATGCGCCGGCGCGGTGAACCGGATGGCGTTCGGCCCCGTGTGGGTGCGCGTCGCCGCCCCGCCGTCATGCTCGAATTTCGGACCCCATTCGTCGGGTATGCCGCCGAGAATCCGCTGAGGCCTGTGGACGGAGGGGGAGGCGGACGGAGCGGGCGGGGACGACGAGGGGAGTGTCGGCGGCACGGCAGCGCCCTTCTGGAATGACGGCGCCGGTGCGCCGATCGGCGGGTGAACGGGAATCGGTCTTGCAAGATATAAAATTCGTATCAAATTAGTACTAATTTATCAGTATCGATTTGAGCGCGGTCCTCGGCGCGGCCGGCAACGGTTCTGGCGCCGGGGCCATTGCCGGTTCCAGGTGGCATGCCGTACCGGCGCCGCGTCGCCATGCGCCGCGCCATGGAGCCGGGCCGCACGGAAGCATCCGGCATCGATTTCGAAGAAAAAGGCGTTCAGAACCCGAAGCTGTATTTGCCAGTTTTCAGAAACGCTGCCATGCAGTCGGGGTTGCCGGTCGCCATCGTCGGCGCCGGTCCCGACGTTCCGAGTGCATGATGCTCAAGCTGGCCTTCCTGCTGATCGGCTCCAAGGCCTTCAAGTCGAGATGGTATGTCCTGAGCATGCTCGGCGGCGCGCTCATTCTGGCCGCCGCCTACCTGTCCCTCTACGCCACCGACAGCGTGCTCCTGACGGTCGGGCAGGCCATTGGTTTCTTCTTCGTCGCGAACGGCGCGGCGAGCCTGTCGGCCTTTCTGGTGCAGGACCGGAGGAACCGGCGCTATTTCCCGCTGATCCGTGCTGTCGGCCTCATCGTCATCGGCGCGCTCATCCTCGACTGGCCGATCGATACGCACATCGCGCTCGGCGTCCTGTTCGCCATCGCCTTCGCGGTCGATGGGACGGTGCGTCTGGCCACCGCGCTTGTGGTGCGCTTTCCCGGCTGGCGCGCGATGGCGTTGTGCGGCGCCGCCGAGATCGTCATCGCCGTCCTGATCTTCGCCGAGTGGCCGCTGCCGCATAACCGGAGCGTCGCCTTCTGCATCAGCCTTCTCGTAGCCCTGACCGGGTGGCTGCTGGTGCGCGTCGGCTTCATGTTCCGCACGCTCGAAAGCGAGGTTGCGATCCTCAACCTGCCGATCTTCACCGGGCGCGGCTGGTACGACAATGCGCCCGTGCTGATCGAGACCGGCGAGGAGGTCGCCGCCGAGCACCCGATGATCGTGCATGTCTGGACCCCGGTCGGCTCCGCCAGCGAGCCGGAGCGCCGGCTGCTGGTCGACCGCTACATCGCCGCGGTCGACGGCAGCGGCGTGATCTCGACCGGCCATTCGGCGCTGGAGATGCCGCCCGATCTCTATATCAGCCACTATCCGGCGACCGAGCTGGAGCGGTCGGGCCGCGATTTCATCGCCGCGCTGCGCGGCACCATCGAGAACGACCTCAAGGGTCGTTTCCAGCCGTCCTACGCCTATGAATCCGACTGGTGGTGCCCGGCCGACGCACATGTCGAGTTCCGCAACTTCAACCCGATGCGCTTGCGCAGTTTCTGGGTCGGCTACCGGCAGGATGACACCTACAACCTGACCAACCGCAATTGCTCCGTCGTGGTCGCCCATGCGCTGGACGCGGCGCTCGAAGGCTCGCTGACGACCCGCTTTCCATGGCTGCGCCTCGTCGGCCTGCTGGGCAATCCGGATATCTGGGTGGCATCGATGATCCGCACCCGCGCCCACTCCGCGACATGGACGCCGGGGTTGGTGTTGGACTACGCAAATGCCCTGGCGCGGGTCGTCGAAAAGCGCGAAGTCGCATGGAGCCGGCGCTTCAGCGGCTTTGTACGGCGGCTGCGCGCCGGTGCGACTGGAAAAGACGAGGCTGCCGCGTGAGCGAGATTGCATCCCAGACCCCTGTCGCCAACCTCTATTCGCGCGGCGCCGTCATCGCCACCGCGACCATGTTCGGCCTCACCTACAGTCTGAGCGCGGCGCTGATCGCCTTCAGCCTGGCCGAGCGCGGCCTGAGCGAGGTGGTCATCGGCGCCAATGCCGCGATGCATGCCGTCGGGGTGCTCTTCGCCGCCGTGCTGCTGCCGCGCATCATCGCCGTCTTCGGTATTCGCCGCCTCGTCATACTGGCGCTGGTGGTCGCCTCGGCGGTGCTGGCCAGCTTCCCCGCCATGCCGGTCATCTGGCTGTGGTTCCTGCTCCGCCTCGTCCTCGGCATGGCCTCGGAAGTGCTCTTCGTCCTGTCCGAGGCCTGGACCAACAGCCTCAGCACGGAGGCCACGCGCGCGCGCTCAATGGCGGCCTATACGGCGGCGCTCTCGGTGGGGTTCGCGCTCGGCCCGATGATCCTGTCGGTGATCGGCACCTCCGGCTTCACCCCCTATCTTGCCGGCGCCGCGGTCGCGCTGGCGGCGGCGGCCTTCGTCGCCTCGCCCAAGGTCGAGGCCCCGGTCTTCGACGAGCCGGCGGCCGGCAGCCCGGTCCGCTTCATGCGCATGGCGCCGGTCGCCATCGCCGCCACCGTGCTCAACGCCGCGATCGAGACGGCGGGCCTGTCCTTCCTCGCGATCTACGCCGTCCATCTCGGCTGGCCGGAGGCCGAGGCGACCCGCCTGATGTCGTGCATGATGATCGGCGCGATCCTGCTGCAACTGCCCATCGGCTGGCTTGGCGACAAGATGGACCGCATAAAGCTGGTCGCCGCGCTGGCCCTGCTGGCAGCGCTCGGCGCGCTGGTCTGGCCGCTGGCTCTCCGGAACGAGGTGCTGACCTATGCCCTGCTTTTCCTCTGGGGCGGGGCCTTCGTCGGTGTCTACACGCTCATGCTGACCATCGTGGGCAGTCGCTTCCAAGGTGCGGAGCTGATCGGCATCTACGCGGCGATGGGCCTGATGTGGGGGCTCGGCGCGTTGTTGGGGCCGCTGGCGGCCGGCGCGGCGATGGAGGTGTCGCGGCACGGCCTCGCCTTCTTCGCGGCCGCCATCTGCGGCGCCTTCGGCCTCTTCGCCATGATACGGGGCCGACATACCGGCTGAGGACGTGCCGGTGAATCCCTAGCGCGCGGCGGTGCCGTGCACCGAAGCCGTGCAAGGCGGGAAAACCGGAGCATACCGATGCGGAGCCCCTCGGCCCGTCATCTCCCGCGGGGTAAGGAGAGAGGCTCAGGCTCGCAGCCTTCCTTCAGAGACCGTGCATCGATGTCTTCGCTTCCCGACTTCATCCTTCAGCGGGCAGACCTACCCCGGGAGGAGATCGAATGGCTTCTTGGCCAGGCCAAACCGCGAACCTTGCCGCGCGGTGGCGTCTTCTGCGCCATGGGGCAGGCAGATCACGAAATCGGATTCCTGGAAGAGGGGATCCTGCAGGTCTTCGCTCTGTCGCCCGAAGGGCGGAAGATTCTCCTCGATTTCGTCTTCGCGGGCAGTGTTGCCCTGGCGCTGGACAGCGCGACCAGGGGTATTCCCTCCGAGGTGGTGTTCGAGGCCGTTACACCGTGCATTGTCACGGTAATGCCCTATCACCTGCGGCATGTGGCCGTGGAGCGTCATTCCGGCTGGGAGCGCCTGGCAACGCGGATGACGGAGGAGGTGTTCGCGCGAAAGCAGCAGCGCCACATGTCGCTTCGTTCGAAATCCGCCCGGCAGCGCTACGCGGAACTCGGCCTCGAACTCCCGGCCGAATGGCGACAAATCCCCCAGCATCTGATCGCCGCATATCTCAATATAACGCCGCAATATCTTTCCAACCTGAGACGCGGGCACGGAAAGGGGAGGGGGCCGATCAGGAAAGCCTAGCTGGCGGACGGAGCACGGGCATCCGCTTGAGCGGGCATGAGAATGAGAAACAGCGCACGGATGATAGGCGGAAGGTGAGCAGGTCAGCAGGAACGACGTGCCCACGTGGCAGAACAGCGCCGCTCCATGCGCAACGGCGCACCGGAGGCTGGCGCTGTTCGTGAGATGTCATCCGCGGGTGTCGCGGAACTCCACGAGGCTGGCAGTCAGCGTTCTTCTTCCTCGAAGAGCCAGAGCGAGCGCGTCGCCAGCGGCGACTGGGCATCGACAACCATGCCGAGGAATGCCGGCATCCGATGCTTCTGCTCGTCGCTGAGCGCGGCGACGAGTGGGCGTGTGGCGGTGACGAAGTTTCTCAGGTCCTGACCACGGGCGACCTCAGCTTCTCCGATCCGATCGAGCGCGGCGAGGAAATCGGCGGGCGCCTCCGCTTCCGAACGCATCTTCCCGCGCGCCATCGAATCCGCGGCGATCTTGCGGATCGAGGCTTCTACCGGCAACCACAGCTTTTCCTGCTCCGGCGTCAGCTCGAGCACGGTCCTGAGGGCCGCGAGCCGTGCATTGAGGACCGCCTTTGCATCGGCGTCGGTGTAGATCTCGATGATGCGGGTCTCCGCAGGAGCAGCCGGCGTATTCTGCGCCTGGGCGGGAGACGCTGCGACAAGCAGCCAGCCGGAAATCGCCGCGCAGATGAAGGACGTGACGTTGTACATGTTTGTTCTCCGCGATGAATGGGGGCTGTTCACTGCCAGCTCCCATCGGGCAGGCGGCCGTGGAAGGGCGTATTGCGGCAATGCCCCCAGGGCCCCCGCCAATAACCCGGAGGACAGCCGTTCCAGGCACCGCCGCCGCCGTAGTCGCCGAAATAGCCATCCGGATATGGCCCGAAACCGAAACGGTGACACGCGCCGCCGGGTCCGCGATACCAGCCCGGCCCGCAGCCATCGGCCACCGGAATGACATGCGCCCGCGACGTCGGGAGCGGAGAGGCGGGCAACGGCAGAGCTGTTGCCGAGAGCGCAGAGGCGGCCAGAAATCCAATGGTCGCTGCAGATTTCAGTAGAATACCCACCATTCGATAATCCCTTGCGTCGTCTGGATCATTCACATTTCGCCATGCCGGCGGTGCGTTGACGCGGCCGGAGGTCGCCTCCAGAGCAAGGCGAGCCGGGCGGCACCGACAGTGGCGCTGAGAGCCTGTTCCTCTGCACGTCGTGCTTCCGAAGTGTGAGAAAAAGGGACCATGGAACAGGCATTGCGAGGCGTGTTTCATGCAACTGCGTGTCCGGCGCTGTCATCACCAGAAATAGTGATGTGAGCCATCGGGGTGAGCTTGATGGAGACTGTCGATTGATGAGGGGATGATGACCCCCATCAGCGGTGCAGCTCCCGGCGCCCGTCTTTATTCGAGGGGGAGACGAATGGATTCGCAGGAAGCAGGGCCATGATGCTTCCGATCCGGTTCTCGAAGGCGCGCAGATTTGGAGCGCCCGACTTCGACAGAATGGATCGAATCTGCGAGCGGATCGTGTCGAGCCCGACTTGGCGCAGGCGCGCGACATCCTCGGCAGTGGTTCCGCCTGCCAGATCGCTGGCGACCTTCGCTTCCGCCGGCGTGAAGTTGAACAGGGTCCGCAGGAGTTCCGGGCAAGGCTTGGGAAGTGCCGCAAACGGCTTGAAGATCAGGAGCGCGGCATTCCGGAAGCGCCCGCCCATCAGCGGATCGGCCAATCCATCCGCTATCGACGAGATGAGGCAAATGCTTCGGGGGCTATACAGCGGATGGAACCGGCCGGAATGCGCGCAGGTCGTGCCGGTGGGCCCTTCAGCCGTCGCGGCCGCAACCAATCGGCGCAGTTCCGACGTATCAGCTCGGCTTCCCAATGACAGGTAGGTTCCTCCGCCGCGGCCGCGCCGGGTCATCGCAAAGCCCGCGCACGGCCGGGATACATGGGCCTGGCTGGTTTCGCTGGCATAGAGGACCCGCAACCTCGGATCCACGACGACGATGCACAGGCCGAGCACGCCCACGGCGTTTTGCATGATGGCGGCAATGGCGGGACCCTGCGTGAGAAAGCTGGTGTCAGGGAGCGCCGCGGCCGCTCCGGTGCCCGACCAATCCTCCCTTTCAAGCCCGAGTTCATCGCCATTCGCTGCATACGGGCCTATCTCACGGCTTAGGCGTCCTTCGTGCATTGCGGTCATCGTTCCGGTGATCGGGCTCATGGGAGCCAACTCCGGAACTGTCGACGCCGTCATTCAACTACATGAAGTTCGGAAGAGAGCTTCGAGGATGGGGATGGAGCTCGGTGGCGGATTCTGGGCGGGCTGCGATCAGGAGGGGCAATGACGAGGCGTGGCGTCGTGAGCCATGTCCGTGTCACCACTTCTGGGGATGCCCGGCTCCCGATCGCAGGCGACCATCATTCGGCGCGGTCGGAGGAAGCCTTTGCTATCTCTCGTCGCGGAGATTGGGTGGCCCTTGATAGGAGAGGATGCGGTCATTGCCTCGTTTGCTGGAGACCGACGAGCTGGATTTCCTCGCCACCGGCGCCTGGATTCTCGGCACGGGCGGCGGCGGCTCGCCTTACGCATCCCATCTGGGTGTCCGGCGGTTTTACGACGAGGGTGCTCGCATCACGCTGATCGACCCTGACGAACTCGCGGAGGACGATCTGGTCGCGGTGGTGTCCACCATGGGCGCGCCCCTCGTCTTCCAGGAGCGCATGACCGACGCCGCCTTCGCCGTAAAGCCGGTGCGGGCCATGGAGGACTATCTCGGCCGATCGTTCCGCGCGGTCATGACCGTCGAGGTGGGCGGCTGCAACGCCTTTCAGCCCCTCCTGGTCGCAGCGGCCAGCGGCCTGCCCGTGGTCGACGCCGATGCCATGGGGCGGGCTTATCCGGAAGCGCAAATGCAGAGCTTTTCCATCGCCGGCCTGAAAATGTATCCCCACGCCGTTTCAGATGTGCGCGACAACGACGTCATCATCGCCCGCGCCTCGGGATGGCACGAGATGGAGCGGGTGCGACGGAAGGTCTGCACCGAGTTCGGATCGGTCGCGACCACCTGCCAGGCACCCCGAACCGGTGCCGAGATCAAGCGTTTCGCCGTATTGCGTACCCTTTCCCAGGCGATCTCGCTGGGCAAGGAGGTGCATCGCGCGCGGGGCGCCCATGAGGACCCGGTGGAGGCCACCATTCGTGCCGCGTCCGGGAAGCGCCTGTTCGCCGGCAAGGTCATCGACGTGCAGCGCCAGACGACCGAGGGCTTCCTGCGCGGCACGCTCCAGCTCGACGGCATGGAAGGCGATGCGGGCGCGCGCTTCGACGTCGCCTTCCAGAACGAATTCACCATCGCCTGGCGCGATGGGGCGGTCACCGCGACCACGCCGGACCTCATCTGCGTGCTCGACAGCATATCGGGCGAGGCGATCGGCACCGAGAGCCTGCGCTTCGGCCAGCGCGTCACCGTCGTCGCCCTGCCCTCTCCCGCCATCCACTGCTCGCCGGAGGGCCTCGCCCATGTCGGGCCGCGCGCCTTCGGCTACGACGTCGATTTCAGAAGCGTCTTCGAGGCGACGCAGGGGGGCCGGGCATGAGCCGCATCGGGATCGACGTCGGCGGCACCAATACCGACGCCGTGCTGGTCGAGGGCGGCAAGGTGCTCGCGGCGGTGAAGAGCCCGACCACCGCCGACGTCTCGGATGGCGTGCGGCAGGCGCTCGCCGATCTGCTGGCCGCCGCCGGACCGATCCCGGCTGCCGGCCGGATCGAGGCGGTGATGATCGGCACCACCCATTTCACCAATGCGGTCATCGAGCGCCGCTCGCTCGACAGGGTGGCGGCTCTCAGGATCGGCCTGCCGGCCAATGCCGGGCTGCCCCCCTTCATCGGCTGGCCCGAGGATCTTGCCCCGGTGGCGCGCGGGCGGGTGCATATGGTGCAGGGTGGCCATGAATATGACGGTCGCCGCCTGGTGCCGCTCGATCGCAAGGCCGTGCGCGACGAGGCCCGCCGCATCGCCGACAGCGGGCTGCGATCGGTGGCGATCACCAGCTGCTTCTCGCCGCTGACCGACGAATGCGAGCGGGAGGCCGCCGATATCATCCTGGAGGAGGTTCCGGAGGCGCGCATCACGCTCTCGAGCGCCATCGGCCGCATCGGCCTGCTGGAGCGCGAGAACGCAGCCCTGCTCAACGCCGCCCTGCAAAGCCTCGCGCGCCGCACGACGGAGGCCTTCGTCGCGGCGCTCCGCGACAGTGGCATCGCCGCGCCGCTTTTCATGACGCAGAACGACGGCACCATTGTGCAAAGCGCCGTGGCGGAACGCGAGCCCGTCTATTGCTTCGCGTCCGGCCCGACCAACTCCATGCGCGGGGCCGCGTTCCTCTCGGGCATCGAGCGGGCCTTGGTGGTCGATGTCGGCGGCACGACCAGCGATGTCGGTGCGATCGAGCGCGGTTTCCCCCGACAGGCCAACGCAGCGGTGGAAATCGGCGGTGTGCGCACCCTCTTCCGCATGCCGGACCTCACCTCGATCGGCCTCGGTGGCGGCACCGAGATCACCGACGGGGGACGCCGGATCGGGCCGGGCAGCGTCGGCTTCCGCCTGCCGCAAAAGGCGCTCGCTTTCGGCGGTGACACGCTGACCGCCACCGACATCGCGGTCGCGGCAGGCCGGCTCGACCTCGGCGACCGGGCCCGGCTCGCCGGGCTGTCGCCCGCGCTCGTCGCCGCCAGCCTCGATCGCATGGAGCACATGATCACCGAGGCGGTCGACCGCATGCGTACCGACGCGACACCCTTGCCGCTGCTTGCCGTTGGCGGCGGCAGCTTCCTCGTGCCGGACCGGATGGAAGGCATTTCCGATGTGGTGCGCGTCGAGCATCACGCGGTGGCCAACGCCGTCGGCGCGGCGATCGCCCAGGTCAGCGGCGAGGTCGACCGCATCTTCACCGGCATCGATCGCGAGGCGGCACTTGAGGCCGCACGCTCCGAGGCGGCGCGGCGGGCACTCGATGCCGGCGCCGAGGAGGCTGGACTGCAGACGCTGGAGGTGGAGGATATTCCGATCGCCTATCTGCCGGGCAATGCCCGCCGCGTGCGGGTCCGCGTCATCGGCGAAATTCGCTCCGCAGGTGTGGCGGTGCCGGCGTGATCTGAGGCCAAAATGGCGTCCACAGAAGCCTGATCATCGGCATCATGGCGGCCGGAAGCGATGGCCGGACCGGCACTACGGGATCAGCGGGGGCACCTTTTCGCTCATTGTCTACGGCGCTTCCCATCCTTCTGCCGGATCCGCTCCCCGATAACCGTAGCCGATCCTGTAGTAGAAGCGCCCGGCCGGCGTGCCGTGCTTGTCGATCCTCTTTTCCCGCGGCTCGCTCAGGACGGCGAAGTGCTGGTCGAGAACGGGGACGTCGATGTGCCGGCGCTTGACGGAAATCATGATCGCGGGCCGCCCGCGCAGCGCTTCCGGGCGATGCCAGTACCCGTACATGAGATCCGGCAGGCCCACGATGCCGCGCCCGACCGAGTTTCCCGTCCGGCGATCGTCACCACTGCCGTAGAACGCGAGCTGGCTCGCGATGTTGTAGGTGTCCAGGCCGATCATCAGCGGCTCCTGGCCGGTCTCCTGCCGCACCTCCTGCGCCAGGCCGGCGGCCTCGCGGCCGAATTCACGCCATGCGACCGGCAGGGTAGGCAGGCCCACGACATAGCCGATCCCCGGGACGCCCGATGCCAGGTAGTTCAGGGCAAGCCCGTAGAAGACGAGTGCGATGGCTATCGCGGATCCCGAGAGCCGGTGCGCGGCGCGTTTGAAACCGGCCCCATTCTCCACGATGGAAAGGATTGCGGCCGAAACCGCGGGCACCGCGGCGAGCCAGAGTGGGCCCGTCCAGTTGAGCTTCACGTCGCGCACGAGACTGAAGGCGACGAAGACGGAGAGCGGTATCAGCGTGAAAATGAGGATGAAGCGCGCCACCCGCCGCCTTCCTTCGTCCCCGGTTGCGCCCAGATGCTCGCAATGCGCCCACAGGACGCCTAGCACCGCGACCAGCCCCAGCGGAGTGAGCAAGATCACCGCATAGGCGCCGAGCAAGGGAAGCGAGAAGCGAAACGCCGCCTCGATGCGTCGTGCGCCCTGAAAGGCAAAGGACGCGAAGCCGTTCTCGGTGTTCCAGTAGATGACGGGAGAGAAGATGAGCAGCGCCAGCATGGCGGCGACATAGGGGTCGGGCCGCTTCAGCCATTTGCGCGCCTGCACATCGGTCAGCATGAACAGCCCCATGGCCGGCACCAGCAGGACAATGGTGTATTTCGAGAGCATCCCGAGCCCAAGGCCGACGCCGACACCCCACCATGCGTGGCGCCGGCCGCCGATCATTGCGCGGGCAAGGAAATAGAGCGTCCCGGCCCAGGCCGCGGCCAGCGGCGCATCGGGGGTCATCAGCAGCCCGGTGGTGAAGAAGAAGGGCAACACGGCCACGAGCAGCAGGCTGACGAAGGCCGCCGATCTGCCGAACAACTGCCGGGCAAGGCCGAAACTGAAGAAGGCGGTTGCGAACCAGCCGAGCCAGGCAGCGAAGCGCACGCCGAACTCATTGTCGCCGAACAGGCCGGTGGTCGCCCAGATCAGCCACGCCACCATCGGCGGATGGTCAAGATAGCCGATGTCGAGGTGCTGAGCGTAGTTCCAGTAGTAAGCCTCCTGCGGCAACAGGTCGACTAGGCCAAGGAAGAGCAGGCGCAGCATGCTCGCATATACGACCACACCGATTGCCGCGACACGCCAACGAACCGTGTGGGAAACGCGCGCATCGGCGGACGGAAATACGAAGAAGGCCAGGCCGAGATAGCTGACGATGGCCGCCGCGCCTATGGCACACACGATGGCGGCCAGCGGCGCCAGGCCGAGCATTCCGACCCCGGCTTCGAGAACGCCACCGCGAATGCCGAGGGCCAGAAGACATACCAAGATGAAACGGCCATACGGTCGTGGTGCCCGCTCCTTGCCATGCATCGTCTCCGCCGCGAACGCCCAGCGCGCATTGAAGTAATAGTTCCAGGCCGTGGCGACGCAGAAGCTCGCAAGGTGCGCGGTGTTCATCGCGGCACTGAGAGCGATAAGCACTTGGAACGACAGAAGGTCGACACAGGCGCCGCTGAAGCCGACCGCGGCGAACCGCACCGCGTTGCCGGGAGATATCCGCCCCCCGGCCAGAACGAGCAGGCGGTGCAGATAGGCCGTCAGTTCCGCCGAACCGAGCTTGGATTCGCCATGCACCCGGTCGGTGAAGATGATCGGGATCTCGCTCACCCTCACGGAGGGGGTGCTGCCGGCGATGATTTCCAGCGCGATCTTGAAGCCGGCGGCCTGCGCATCGACCGCCAGCAGCCGCTCGCGACGCACGGCGAAGAAACCCGACATGGGGTCTTTGACATCGGTCAGGGGCCAGGCGAGCGCGGCACCCAGCCGCGACAGGATCAGCCGCCAAAGCGGCCATCCCGAGATCCCCCCGCCCGCCACGAAGCGGCTTCCCAGAACCATGTCGCTCGATCCGTCGAGCACGGGCCGGACGATGGCCGGCAGGCGATCCGGCGGATGGCTGAGATCGGCATCCATGACCACCACGACCTCGGCTCGCGCGAGCGCCGCCGCCTGAAGGACATCCCCGGCAAGACCGCGCCTTCCGTCGCAAGGAACAAGGCGCACATCCGCCCGCTCCTCCCATGCCCGGACCCGCTCGATCGTACCGTCGGTGGAGCCGCCGTCGGCGACGAGCACTTCGAAGTCGAGACTATCGCCACATTGCCGGAAAATGGCGGTGAGCAAATCATCGATATTTCCGACCTCGTTCAAGGTCGGGACGACGACCGAGACGAGCATGGGGCTCGGCAAGTCGCAAAGTCGGGTCGTCCGTTCCAGCGCATGCCGGACGGGCTCTGTCTGTGATAGCGACAACATCGGATCTATCGTTCGGCTTGAGTTGCGTGAGTTGCCGAAGGACCGAGACCGGTCCGGTCCGCATCAGCCGTGGCGGCGGCACGCGCGCGCTCCCGCTCGTGGAGCTTGCCCACGAGCCAGAACGTGTTTTCCCATCTCGAAAAACATCGGGGAGACGCGCTAGCGTGCCGATTGCCGGGCGCCGCGGTCCGTCCATTCAGGGGGCAGGCCCAGCTGGCTTCCAACGACGCCGGCCAGGCCGGGATAACGCCCGTAGCGTTCGCATTCGGCGTGCTTGGGAGGCAGGCCCATCGCCGAGTTGATCTTCTGCCAGGACGGCAGGTCGATGCCCGATTTGCCGAAAGGGCTCTCGCCCTTGACGAGCAGTTCGCCGAAATCCTCGCCGAAGGCGTCCGCCAGCTCGTAGACATCGCTCGCCTTGGAAGCTCTCGGCGAGTTGAAGAAGGCGTTCGCCCCTCGCGCCCAGAGCATGGAGGCCTCCTGCTCTCCCAAGGGATTGGTGGCTTCAGCCTCCATCGAGAGGTTGCCCATCCCGATCGGAATGCGCGGCGTCGGGACCGGAACGGCCATGTCCACGAAGTTCATCCCGATCGACGCAGCCGCGGAAATGCCTGCGGCGACCTCGTCCGTCTCCGTCGCCTGCGTAACGCTCGCCCGCACGGTCAGATCAGCAGGCTCATCCAGCCTGACCAGTTTGAAGCGATCGCTGAGACTGACGCACAGCCCGCGATTGACCGCGTTGGCGACAAGTTCTCTCTGCTGGTGCGTCAGCTTGGGTGCGATCGTGGACGGGAACGAGGTGGGCACGATCTTGACCGTCTTGGCGGCCAGTACCTGCTCTTTCCGGACCTTCAGGCGCGATTTGGTGATCAGCCCGTCCGAGGGAGCCATGGCGTCATAGGACGACAGTCCGACGCCCTGCACCAGCGGCGCGGGGGCGCAGGCGGCGAGAAGACCCGCCACGGCCGCCAGGCCGCCATAGCCGATGCTACGAAGCGGCCGCATCGGACGCCCCCCGCCCATATGGGGTATGCGGCTTGGGCGCCGGCCCGGTCGGCCCGAACGTCGACACAGCCGAATGAGCGCCGCCGCGCTGGAGAAATCCGGAGACGTGTCGGAAGCTGAACGATGTCAGTGTTGCGGCGATCGCAACAAGGCCGACGGGGTGCCCGGGAGCGTCCCAATAATTGGGAAGGATGCGGCTGCTCGCATAGGATATCCGCATCAAGAGAAAGTCGAAAATTCGTACGTGAGAGCGAATATCTCGCCACTCTTTGGCAGGCATATCGCTTATCTCAGAAAGAACGCGCATTCAGCGCCTCCCGGGATTGATCAGTGCCAATTAGTATTGCACTGAGGTATCAATAGCCGGGGTTGTGGATTAAAATCTGGCCTTGAATGTCTGAATACGTCTGCGCGACTTATTTTGATGTCGAAACATGTCTGGCAGCGTTTTGGGTCGATGTTGACATATAAAAGCCCTCACTGATCCGCTACGGCAGCGTGTCTCCACATTGGAAAACACTGACTGTTCAGCGAACATGAGCACGCAGGCGCCGCAAATTCTCGTTGCCGACGACGACAGCGAAATCCGCAAGCTGCTCGCCCGGTACATGCGCGAGCAAGGTTTCCGCGTTCTGCTCGCGTCGAGCTGCATGGAGGTCAGCGAGAAGATCGTACTCCATCAACTGGATCTCATCATTCTCGACGTGATGCTGCCGGACGGGTCGGGACTGGACCTCTGCCGCGATCTGCGAGCCGCGCGATCGAACATACCGATCATATTGCTGACCGCGCTGCAGGAGGATGTCGATCGCATCATCGGGCTTGAAATCGGTGCCGACGACTACCTCGGCAAGCCCTTCAATCCCCGCGAGCTCGCCGCCCGAGTCCGGGCCGTCCTGCGGCGGGGCGTCAACGCCCGTCCCGAACCCCGCCCGACGGGCCTCTACCAGTTCGAGGACTTCGTCGTCGATCCGTCCCTGCGCTCGGTGAGAGACCCCCAGGGCAGGACGATTACGCTGACAGGCGCCGAATTCGACCTGCTGATCATCTTTCTGGATCGCCCGGGACGCGTGCTTTCCCGCGAGCAACTGCTCGACCTTGCAGGCCGCAGCGGCGCCGACGTCCTCGACCGGTCGATCGACGTTCTGGTCAGCCGGCTGCGGCGCAAACTGTCGAACGACAGCGCCCCCCAGCTCTTCAAGGCGATCCGTAACGGCGGGTATCAGTTCGCCGCCAGGGTCAGCACCGTCGACGGCCGGCCATGAGGACGCTTCGCGCCAAGTTCGCCCTGCTGCTGGTGGCTTCCATCGTCGCGGTGGTCGCGCTGATCACGCTCGCGGTGATCTACGTCTTCGCGACCCCGAAGGATCTCGAAGTCGACCTCCTTGCCAAGCAGTTCATCACCATGGAGCGGCTTGCGAGGCAGGGTCCGGATGTCAAGGGCCTGTCGTCGGCTCCCGCCGCGGGCGCCCTCGACGGCGAGCAAACAGAGCTCCTGCGTGCGGCGACCGAGCGGCTTGGCACGCGGATCGAGCTCCTGGTGACGCACAGGGCGGACGATTTCCGCATTCGCACCGTCTCTCTGCCGGCCGGGCAGGACCGGTGGGTCTTCGTGGATATCGATCCACCCTCCGATCCCGAAGTCCTGGTGTGGTTGGCCCTGATGAGCCTCGGCGTCGGATCGGTCGCGGTAAAGGCGGCCAACCGCATGAGCAGGCCGCTGGCGCTTCTCGAAAGCGCCGTGGAAGCCGTCAACGCGGACGGAACGCTTCCCGCGCTCACCGAGCAGGGCCCCGCGGAGGTGCGCGCGACCGCGGCGGCGATCAACGCCCTTTCCGCCCGCCTGAAACAGGCCATCGAGAGCCGGATGCGCCTGGTCGCCGCGGCCGGCCATGATCTTCGCACGCCCCTGACACGCATGAGGTTGCGCGCGGAGTTCGTCCCCGGCGACGAGGAGCGGGCCCTGTGGCTGAAGGATATCGATGAGCTGCAGCTGATCGCGCACAGCGCCATCCAGCTCGTGCATGAGGAGACGACGAAGACGCCGGCCGAGACATTGCGCCTGGATGAGCTGGTCGGCAGCATCGTGGCGGAACTGCGGGAGCAGAACTTCGACATCGAAATGGCCGGGGCCTGCGAAGTGTACGTCAAGGCCAGCCGCCTGACCCTGAGTCGCGCCTTGCGGAACCTTTGCATCAATGCCGCAACCCATGGCGTGCGGGGCAAGGTGACCGTCACGGGCGGCGCGACGGCACGGATCACGATTGCCGATCAGGGGCCGGGGATCGCTCCCGATATGCTGGATCAGGTGTTCGAGCCCTTCTTCCGCGCCGACCGGACGCGCAGCCAGAACATTCCCGGCGCCGGGCTGGGCCTCACGATCTCCCGAGAGATCATCCGCAAGGCCGGCGGCGACATCACTATCGCCAACGGCCCGGCCGGGGGGCTGGTCCAGACGGTCGAACTGCCTGCGTTCACCACGTCGCGGCATGATTAGGTCTGGTGCCTTGACCGTTTTGTCAGGTCGGGTTCCGCCGCGCAGAGGGCGACGAGCTCCTGGCCGAGTTCGGCATTTCCTCCCTTACTCCTTCGGGTAATGGCCTGTCCCGGCGGTCGTATCGCATCATTCCCATACTGGGGTGCAGTATGGATCGGCATGTTGCGGCATGGCGCGCAACGCGTGAATTGTCTGGTGTCACCGAACTGAGAGCAGGTTGTTTGCTTGGGGCTGGAATGGTGCAAATCGCAGCGATTCGTGGACGGGAAGGAAGAACCTGTACCGCCGCTTGCCATTTACGCCTGAGCCGTGACGCGGGTTAAGTGGAAGCAATCGGCACGCGAGGCGGCATGCAGCACGGCATCCATTTCATCTCCGGTCTGCCGCGGGCGGGCTCGACGTTGCTGGCCGGCATTCTGCGCCAGAACCCGGGCGTCCATGCCGCCATGAGCAGTCCGGTCGCCGCGCTGTTCACCGCCCTGCTCCGGCAGATGAGCCAGGAGAACGAGTTCGCCTTGTTCATCACGGAGGCGCAGCGCAAGGCCATCCTCGCCGGCCTGTTCGAGAATTATTACCGGGACATCCAGGCGTCGAAGCTGGTGTTCGACACCAATCGCCTGTGGTGCAGCAAGCTGCCGGCGCTGGCGGCGCTGTTCCCGGACGCGAAGATGATCGCCTGCGTGCGCGACATACACTGGGTGCTCGACAGCCTGGAGCGGCTGGTCCGGCGCAACAAGTTCGAGCCGTCCAAGATCTTCAGCTTCGAGCCCGGCGGCACGGTCTACAACCGGGTGGACGGGCTGCTCGGCATGAACGGCATGGTCGGCTTCGCCTATAACGCGCTGAAGGAAGCCTATTTCGGCGAGCAGGCCGACCGGCTCATGCTGCTGACCTACGAGACGCTGACGCGTGAGCCGGCCAGGGCGATGGCGGCGGTCTACGACTTCATCGGCCAGCCGCCATTCGACCATGACTTCGATCATGTCGACTATGCGGAGGAGGAGCTGGACGCGCGGCTCGGCACGCCGGGCCTGCATCGCGTCGCCGCCAAGGTGCAGCATGTCGAGCGGCAGACCATCCTGCCGCCCGACCTGGTCCGCCGCGTCGAGAACGACGCCTTCTGGAGCGACACCAAGCGCAATCTGCGCGGCGTGCGGGTGGTATAGCGGTGGCGCCGCGCCCCAGGTCCCTCCTGGATCGGTCGGGCGCTCCGATCGCCCCCGCGCGGGGGCGATTTGACACTGCCGTTCGTCAGGCAGGGTTTCTGAAATTCTCGCGCGATCCTTCCGGCCGCGCGCGCCGGCTGAGGCGGGCGCTCATCGGCACGACGGCGTTGGTTGCCGTCGCTTTGGTGGGGACTCTCCTCCTCGTGCCGGCGACGCCGGTCTTTGCCGATGGCGGCAGCGGCGGCGCCAGCAGCGACGGCAACCCCGGCGCTCCTGGGGGGACTGACAGCACGACAGGCACCGGTGGCAACGGCTCCACCTACGCCAATAACGGCTATGGCGGCGCCGGTGGCGGCGGCGGCGGCGCCGGCGTGAGCGGCGGCTATGGCGGCTACGGCAGCTATGATGCCACCGACGGCAGTCCCGGCACTGGCGGCCTTCCGGGGGCCGCCGCCGGCGGCAACGGCGGCAATGGCGGCGACGGCAGCGGCGGGGCCGGCGGCGGCGGTGGCGGCGGCGGTGCGCACGGCTTTTACGGCAGCGTTCTGTCGGGCGGCGATGCGACTGGCGGTAATGGCGGCAATGGCGGCGAGGGCAGCGGCGCCGTCTTTTATCACAAAGGTGGCGGTGGCGGTGGTGGCGCCGGTGGCTTCGGCGCGGTCGTCACCGGTTCGGGTTACCTCGGCCGGATCGGCGGCGACATCACCGGCGGCAATGGCGGCACCGGCGGTTACGGCGCGGGGGTCACTTCCGGCTACGGCGGCGGGGGCGGCACCGGCGGTATCGGCCTCGTGCTCACCGGGGCCAGCCAGGTCGGGATCGGCGCCTCCTCGACCATTGCCGGCGGCACCGGCGGTTCCGGCGGCATGGCCAACACGGGTACCAGCGCCGGCAGCGGAAGCGGCGGGGCGGGCGTCTACTCGTCTGCCGGCGCCACGCTCACCAATGGCGGTTCCATCAGCGGTGGCACCGGCGGCGCCGGCACCTATGGCGGCAATGGAGGCAATGGCGGAAGCGGTGGCGGCGGCGGCGCCGGCGTCTGGCTCTCCGGCACCGGAGCCGCGCTGACCAATAACCTCGCGATCACCGGCGGCGCCGGCGGCACCGGAGGCAACGCCGGCGGCGGCGGCATCGGTCGCCAGGGCCTCATCGGTACGCCGGGCGGCGCCGGCGGCAGTGGTGGCGGCGGCGTCCTGCTCTCCGGCACCGGCATCACTCTGACCAATAGCGGCACGATCACCGGCGGCGCCGGCGGTACCGGCGGCACTGGCGGGAGCGATGCCAACGACGGCGGCAGCGGCGGCAGCGGCGGTACCGGCGGCATCGGCGTCTCGCTCTCCGGCACTGGCGCCAGCCTGGGCAACAGCGGTTCCATCAACGGTGGCGCCGGCGCTGGCGGGGGCAGCGGCGGCTACGGCGTCCACGATGGCGGCACGGGCGGCAGCGGAGGCGGCGGCGGGATTGGCGTCGTGCTCTCCGGTACCGGCGCCACCCTGACCAATAGCGGCTCCATTACCGGCGGTGCCGGCGCCCTCGGCGGGGGCGGCGGCCAGGGCGCCTATGGATATGCCGGTAGCGGCGGGCCCGGCAGCGGCGGCGCCGGCGTCTCGCTCGCCAATGGCGCCACGCTGACCAATTACGGCACGATCAACGGCGGCGGAGGCGACGTCGTCGGTGGCACCGGCGTGTCGGTGAATAGCGGCACCGTGATCAACGGCGGCACGATCAGCGGCGGCACGAGCGCGGTTCTCCCCGGCTACCACGCCGACGCCATCACTTTCACAGGCGCCAACAACCGGCTGGAACTGCGTGCGGGCTCCGACATCCAGGGCAATGTGAACGCCAATGGCGGAACCGACGACACACTGGCGCTAGGCGGGACGGCCAATGGCACCTTCGCTGTCGGCTTGATTGGCGCGACCCAGCAATATCAGGGCTTCGAGAATTTCGAGAAGACAGGGACCAGCGCCTGGACGCTGACGGGCACGACCAGTGCCGTCACCTCCTGGACGATCAGCCAGGGAACGCTGTCGGTCTCCTCCGACGCCAATCTCGGCGCGGCTTCCGGCGGGCTGAGCTTCGACGGCGGCGTGCTGGAGAACAGCTCCGATTTCGCCACGGCACGCGCCATCACCCTGCAAGCCGGCGGTGGCACGCTGCAGACCGATGCCGACCTGACGGTGAGCGGCGTCATCTCCGGTGCCGGCGGGCTCACCAAGGCGGGCAGCGGCACCCTGACGCTCACCGGCACCAACAGCTACACCGGAGGGACGGCCATCGGGGCGGGCACGTTGCAGATCGGCGACGGCGGCACCTCGGGCTGGATCCTCGGCGATGTCGTCAACAACGGCGTGCTCGCCTTCGACCTGTCCAATACGCTCACATTCGCCAGCGTCGTCTCCGGCAGCGGCTCTTTGCAGCAGAACGGTACCGGCACCACCATCCTCACCGGCGCCAACAGCTACACCGGCGGCACGGTCATCGGCGCGGGGACGCTGCAGGTCGGTGACGGCGACACCTCCGGCTCGATCCTCGGCGATGTCGTCAACAACGGCGTGCTCGCCTTCGACCAGTCCAATACGCTCACCTTCGCCGGCGTCGTCTCCGGCAGCGGCGCCCTGCAGCAGAACGGCACCGGCACCACCCTCCTCACCGTCGCCAGCACCTATGGCGGCGCGACGAGCATAAATGCGGGCACGCTCGACGTCGCCGGCTCGATCGGCGCCGGCCCGGTCAGCGTCGCCAGTGGCGCCACGCTGACCGGCTCCGGCAGCATCGGCGGCACGGTGACCGTGCAGAACGGCGGCACCCTCGCCGGCACGAACGGAGCGACGCTGGGCATGGGCGCGCTGGCGCTCAACCCGACCTCGAACGTCGATGTGGTGCTGGGCGCGCCGAGCGGCACCCTGTTCGACGTCGCCGGCGACGTGACCCTCGACGGCACGCTCGACATCACCGGCGGCCCGGGGCTCGGCACGGGCGTGTATCACCTGATCGAGTATGGCGGTACGCTCACCGACAACGGCCTGACGATCACAAGCCAGCCGCCGGACTTCATGACCTCGATCAACACCGCCACCGCGCAGCAGGTGAACCTCACGGTCTACGCCGATCCCACCAGGACGCAGTTCTGGCAGGGCGGCTCGAGCCCGGTCGGGGGCAGCGGGGTCTGGAACGCGACCGCCACCAACTGGCTGAACGCCGACGGCAGCATGTCCACGCTCTGGGGCGGGGTGCAGGGGATTTTCCACGGCACGCCCGGCACGGTGACGGTGGAAGGCACGCAGGCCTTCGAGAGCCTCGAATTCGTCGTCGACGGCTACGCGCTGGTCGCCGGCAGCGGCGGCGCGCTGGCTCCGACAGGCATGGCGCATTTGTGGGCCGAAGGCGCAGGCACGACCGCGACCCTCGCAACGCCGATCACAGGCGCCGGCGGCATCGTCAAGATCGGGGCCGGCACCATCGTGCTGACGGCGGACAACAGCTACACCGGCGGTACGGCGATCAAGGGCGGCACGCTGTCAGTGTCTACCGACAGTAATCTCGGCGCGGCTGTCCGCCGTCAGCACCAATGGCACAGATTTGAGGTTGTGAATTAAGGAGGGTTGGGGCTTCGTCGTAGTGACGAAGGAACGAAGATGAAGACCCAACCCTCCTTGAAAAAATCGCCGGTAAAGGCCGCACTCGGCAACATGGCGCCGGTCGAGTTCGCAATGAAATCCACGCTGGAAAAACAGGCCGCATGAGGCCACAAACGAAACCCAGGACTCTACCATAGACCGGAGGAGATTAGGGTCTCAGGTCACCCGCATCACCGCGACATAGAGGGTCAGCGGCGCCGCTACCCATCGGTTGGTGAAGAGCTGGATGACCGCCACCGCGAGGCCGATGACGAGGCCGATAGCAGTGCCGGCGATCCAGATGAGGATGGTCAGCACCATCCCATCGAAGATCTCACGCCAATTGTCGGTGAGGATGGCGGGATTGAAGGTCATGGGACATTTCCCTCGCCGCCACTCCGCCCGTCATCCCCGGGCTTGGCCCGGGGATCCACGACTTTCCTTTCCACCGGCGGAACCGAAGGCGTGGATGGCCGGGCCAAGCCCGGCCATGACGACGTTTCCAGCCACACCGCTGAGTTGCCCACCATGCCTATAAAGCTCATCGCGCCTTCTCCATCCGGAAGCGGCTCTCGGCGAACTCGCCGGCCAGCGTGATGGCGCCGTTGATCACGAAATAGATCGCTCCGGCGGTCAGATAGATTTCCAGCGGCTGGAAGGTCGAGGTGGCGATGTTCTGGGCAAGGCGGGTGAGCTCCAGCACGCCGACCACCGAGATCAGCGAGGAGGCCTTCACCATCATCGTCGTCTCGTTGACCAGCGAGGGCAGCGTGAAGCGCACGGCCAGCGGCACCTCGATGCGGGTGAGGATCTGCGCCCGGCTGAGGCCGACCATGCGCGCCGCCTCGATCAGCCCCGGCGGGATGCCGAGGAAACCGCCGCGCAGGATTTCGGCGATGTAGGCGCCGGTGCACAGCGCCAGCGTGCCCACCGCCGCGACAGAGGACGGCACGTTCACCCCGATCAGCGGCAGGCAGTAATAGGAGATGAGCAGCTGCACCAGCAGCGGCACGCCGCGGAAGAAGCTCACATAGAAGGCAGAGACGGCGCGGCCGAGGCGCGAGGCGGAAAGCCCCGCCGCGCACATCAGCGTGCCGATGCAGAAGCCGATGGCCACCGAGGTGAGCGAGTAGATCACCGTCCAGACCGAGGCTTGGAGCAGCATCGGCAACGATTTGACGATGATTTCCGTATTGAACATCAAGGCTCCAGCCGCATACGCGCCTTGTTCCGCGAAGGCCGACCATCCCGAGCGCGGCCTGCCGCCTCCCGATAAGACGACCCCGTACCCGGAAGCAAGATGCCCGCCAGTTGAGGCGCCTCAGGCTCCCGTGGCGCTCGCCGCCATGCCGCGCTGGCGGCGAGCCAGCGCGTAGCGGTTCTCCGGCACGGGCACGCCGAGATTGGCACGCAGCGTCGTGCCTTCATATTCATCACGGAACAGCCCGCGGCGGCGCAGCTCGGGCACCACCAGCTCGACGAAATCCTCCAGCGCGGAAGGCAGCGTCGGGAACATGAGGATGAACCCGTCCGCCGCGCGGCCCTGGAACCATTCCTCCATGAAATCGGCCACCACCTGCGGCGTGCCGGTGATGCCGTTGCCGGTGTGCTTCTCGCTGAACAGGTGGATCAGCTCGCCGACCGTATGGCCCTTCATCACGAAGTCGGTGAGTTCGTCGAACAGCGCCTTGGAGCCCTTCGGCGCCGCCGGCAGGCGGTCCTTCGGGAAGGGCGCGTCGAGCGGCACGCCGGAGAGGTCCGCCTCCAGGAATTCGGCCAGCATCGCCCGGCCGACATCCGGATGCAGCTTGCCGGCGAGGAACTCGACCTTCTCCCGCGCCTCCGCCTCGGTACGCCCGACATTCAGGACCACGCCCGGCATCACCTTCAGATCGTCCGGCGCGCGGCCGAACTTCGCCATCCGGTCCTTCAGCGTGGCGTAGAAGGCCTGGCTGCGCTCGAAATTGGAGGCGAGCGAGAACACCAGCTCCGCCGTTTCCGCCGCCAGCTCGATGCCGGCCTCCGAGCCGCCGGCCTGCGCGATCACCGGCCGGCCCTGCGGCGTCGCGGCAATGTTGAGCGGGCCGCGCACCTGGAAGTGCTTGCCCTTGTGGTTGAGCGTGTGGAGCTTGTCCTTGTCGTAATAGACGCCGCTGGCCCGATCGAGCAGCAGGGCATCCTGCTCGAAGCTGTCCCACAGCCCGAACACCACGTCGACGAACTCCTTGCCGCGCTCGTAGCGCAGCGCGTGCGGGTCGAGGCCCTCGCGGTTGAAGTTGTAGCCGGTCTCGTCATGGTCGGAGGTGACGACGTTCCAGCACGCCCGCCCGCCGCTCAGATGATCGACGGAGGCGAAGATGCGGGCGAGGTTGAACGGCTCGTAATAGGAGGTCGAGGCGGTCGCCACGAGACCGAGCCGCGAGGTCGAGACGGCCAGCGCGGAGATCAGCGACAGCGGCTCGAACCGGTTCATCTTGGTCGGCAGGCGGCACAGCGCCTCGGGATCGCCGATGGCGGCGGCGGGCGAATCCGCCATGAACATGAAGTCGAACTTCGCGGCCTCCGAGAGCTGCGCCACCTTGAGCAGGTGGCGGAAATCATTGGCTCCGTGGACGTCGCTGCCCGGGTGCAACCAGCCGGCCGGGTTGTACCCGAAGGTGTAGACGAAGGTTCCGAGCTTCAACTTGTCCGAGCGCTTCATGCCGGTCATCTCCTGCATGGCGCCATCTTATTTGTATAGACCTACTTGTCGAGGTCGCCTGCGGCCTCCCACAGCTCGACAAGGTAGAATTCCCCTGTTCCTTGGGTTTCGAGACGCGCCGGCTCACGCAGCAGCACGGCGTCGCCGGCCTTGAGACGGGCACCCTCGACGGCGAGCCCGGAGGTGCGCGCCAGCAGCAGGAGCGCCCCTTCCGCCGGCGTCAGCGTCGTCGGTGCGTCGATGCGTTGCCAGCGCAGGCGATGCGCGTAGCGCCCGCGCCGCGTCATCACGTTGAGGTCGACGACCGGGCCACCCAGCAGGCGCGCCCGGGTCGGCGCATCACCGGGAAAGGAAGCCGGCACACCGTCCTTGAGGACCGTTTGCGGCGCCCTGCCCTCCACCTCCAGAACGAGCCCCTCCCCCTCCAGCACCGCGAGCGTACGCTCGATGCCGGGAAAGGCCGAGAAGGCCCCGTCCTCGACGACGCTCGCCATGCTGACGCGCCAGTCGAACGTGTCGAGCCCGGCGCCCGCCGGCGAGACGGCGATCTCCGTGGTGGAGCCGGCGCCGTTCTTCCACGGCATCACCTTGTGGTCGGCGGCGCACAGGATCTTCATGGGCGGCCCCTCTCAGCCGAGAATGCCCGGCAGGTCGAGCTGGTGCTCTCTCGCGCACTCGATGGCGATCTCGTAGCCGGCATCGGCATGGCGCATCACGCCGGTCGCCGGGTCGTTCCACAGAACCCGGGCGATGCGGGCATCCGCCTCCGCCGTGCCGTCGCAGCAGATCACCATGCCCGCATGCTGCGAGAAGCCCATGCCGACGCCGCCGCCATGGTGCAGCGACACCCAGGTGGCGCCCGAGGCGGTGTTGAGCAGCGCGTTGAGCAGCGGCCAGTCGGACACGGCGTCGGAGCCGTCCTGCATCGCCTCGGTCTCGCGGTTCGGAGAAGCGACCGAGCCGCTGTCGAGATGATCGCGGCCGATGACGATGGGGGCCTTCAGCTCGCCCTTGCGCACCATCTCGTTGAAGGCGAGCCCCAGCCGGTGGCGATCACCCAGGCCGACCCAGCAGATGCGCGCCGGCAGGCCCTGGAACTTGATGCGCTCGGCCGCCATGTCGAGCCAGTTGTGCAGGTGCGGATTGTCGGGAATCAGCTCCTTCACCTTGGCGTCGGTCTTGGCGATGTCTTCCGGATCACCCGACAGCGCCGCCCAGCGGAACGGACCGATGCCGCGGCAGAACAGCGGACGGATATAGGCCGGCACGAAGCCGGGGAAGTCGAAGGCGTTGGTCACGCCTTCCTCCAGCGCCATCTGGCGGATGTTGTTGCCGTAGTCGACGGTCGGGATGCCGGCGTGGAAGAAGTCGAGCATCGCCTTCACATGCACCGCCATCGAGGCCTTGGCGGCCTTGGCGACACCGGCCGGATCGGAGAGCTTGCGGTCCTCCCACTGCTGCAGCGTCCAGCCGATCGGCAGGTAGCCGTTCACCGGATCATGGGCGGAGGTCTGGTCGGTCACCATGTCCGGCTTCACGCCGCGCCGCACCAGCTCCGGCAGCACCTCGGCGGTGTTGCCGAGCAGACCCACGGAGAGCGGCTTGCCCGCCTCGCAGGACTCCTGGATCAGGCGCAGCGCCTCGTCGAGATTGTCGGTGGAAGTGTCGAGATAGCCGGTGCGCAGGCGGAAATCGATGGAGGACGGCCGGCACTCGACCGCAAGGCAGCTCGCGCCCGCCATGGTGGCGGCGAGCGGCTGCGCGCCACCCATGCCGCCGAGGCCGCCGGTGAGGATCCACTTGCCCTTCAGCGAACCGCCGAAATGCTGGCGGCCCATCTCCACGAAGGTCTCGTAGGTGCCCTGCACGATGCCCTGGGCGCCGATATAGATCCAGGAGCCGGCCGTCATCTGGCCGTACATCATGAGCCCCTTCTTATCGAGCTCGTTGAAGTGCTCCCAGGTCGCCCAGCGCGGCACGAGGTTGGAATTGGCGATCAGCACCCGCGGCGCGTCCTTATGGGTACGGAACACGCCAACCGGCTTGCCCGACTGCACCAGCAGCGTCTGGTCGGCCTCCAGCGTCTTCAGCGCGGCGACGATCTTGTCGAAGCACTCCCAATTGCGCGCCGCGCGGCCGATGCCGCCATAGACCACCAGCTCGCCCGGCTTCTCCGCGACGTCGGGGTCGAGGTTGTTCATCAGCATGCGCAGCGGCGCCTCGGTGAGCCAGCTCTTGGCCGAAAGCTCGGTGCCGTGGGCGGCGCGGATGACGCGGGTGTTGTCGATACGAACCGGTTGGCGGGTCATGAGTGTCTCCCTCAGGCGCGCGAGCGTGCAAAGGCGATGCACGCCTCGAAGATGCGGACGAGCGCCGCGCGGCAGGGCGCGGCATGATCGGGGTCGTAGGCG
This sequence comes from Starkeya nomas, assembly GCF_902703545.1. Taxonomy (NCBI): domain Bacteria; kingdom Pseudomonadati; phylum Pseudomonadota; class Alphaproteobacteria; order Hyphomicrobiales; family Xanthobacteraceae; genus Starkeya; species Starkeya nomas. The sequence goes on along the minus strand of NZ_CACSAS010000001.1, from coordinate 3,595,680 downwards.
GCGGGCCAGTTCTCCGGGCCGACGGGCCCGAGCGGCTCGGGCATGTAGGTGCGGCAGGCGAGCTCCATCTGCACCGCGTGCACGCCCGCCTCGGGCCGGCCGTAATGGCGGGTGATCCAGCCGCCCTTGAAGCGCGCGTTGCTCACACGGCTGAAGTCGGTCGCGTCGCAGATCGACTCGATCGCCGCCTGCAACTCGGGGGCGCAGGTGGTCCCGGAATTGGTGCCCACATTGAAATTCGGCAGCGTGCCCTCGAACAGGCGCGGGACCACGGAGCGGATCGAGTGGCAGTCATAGACGACGATCGTGCCGTGAACGGCGCGGGCATGCTCGATCTCGGCCTCGAGGGCCGCGTGGTAGGGGTCGAAATAGGCGGCGCGGCGGGCGGCAACGTCCGGTCCGCGCCCCTCCTTGTACAGCGGCTCGCCGTCGAAGGTGGTGGTCGGGCAGAGTTCGGTCGTCGCCTGTCCCGGATAGAGCGAGACGCCGGACGGGTCGCGGTTCACGTCGATGGCGGTGCGCGAGATGGCGGTGCGCACGACGCTCGCGCCCATGCGCGCCGCGAAGTCGTACAGCGTCTCGATCCACCAGTCGCAGTCCTTGCGCGCCAGCCAGGGCGAGAGGAGATCGGCGGCGATGTCGTCGGGAATCTCGGTGCCGGTGTGCGGCAGCGAGACGACGAGCGGCGCGGTGCCGCGATGGACGGAGATGAAGGAGGGGTGGGTCACGCCGCTCACTCCCCGCTGATCGACGGCAGCAGCTCCGCCGCCAGCGCGGCGACGGCGCCGGAACGGACGAGGCCGTTCGCCGCTTCCATGTCGGTGGCGAAGTAGCGGTCCTCATCTAGCGAGGGCACCTCGATGCGCAGCGCGGCGCGCACCTTCTCCAGCACCGGGCTGGAAGCCAGCGGAGCGTGGAAATCGCAGCCCTGCGCGGCGGCGAGCAATTCGATTCCGACGACGGCCTCCGCGTTCTCCACCATCCCCTTCAGCCGGCGCGCGCCATGCGCGGCCATGGAGACGTGGTCTTCCTGATTGGCGGAGGTCGGAATGGAATCGACGCTCGCGGGATAGGCCTTCTGCTTGTTCTCCGAGACCAACGCCGCCGCCGTCACCTGCGGGATCATGAAGCCGGAGTTGAGGCCCGGCCTCGGGGTGAGGAAGGCCGGCATGCCCGACAGCGCCGGATCGACCAGCATGGCGATGCGCCGCTCGCTCAGCGAGCCGATCTCGCACACCGCCAGCGCGATCATGTCGGCGGCGAAGGCCACCGGCTCGGCGTGGAAATTGCCGCCGGAGAGCGCTTCGCCGGCCTCGGCGAAGATCAGCGGGTTGTCGGAGACGCCGTTGGCCTCGGTCTCCAGCGTGCTCGCGGCCTGCCGCAGCACGTCCAGCGCGGCGCCCATCACCTGCGGCTGGCAGCGCAGGCAATAGGGATCCTGCACGCGCTCGTCGCCGACGAGATGCGAGGCGCGGATGGCCGAGCCCTCCATCAGCCGGCGCAGCGCCTCGGCGGTCTCGATCTGGCCGCGATGCTTGCGCAGGGCGTGGATGCGCGGATCGAAGGGCGCATCGGAACCACGCGCCGCGTCGGTCGACAGCGCGCCGGTCACGAGGGCGGAGCGGAACAGGTTCTCCGCCTCGAACAGGCCGGCAAGCGCGTTGGCGGTCGAGAACTGCGTGCCGTTGAGCAGCGCGAGCCCTTCCTTCGGACCCAGCTCGACCGGGGCGAGGCCCGCCTCGGCAAGGGCCGCCGCCGCGGGCTTGCGCACGCCGTCGACGAAGATCTCGCCGACGCCGATCATGGTCGCCGTCATGTGCGAGAGCGGCGCGAGGTCGCCGGAGGCGCCGACCGAGCCCTGGCAGGGCACGACCGGCGTCAGCCCCTTCACCAGCATCGCCTCCAGCAGGGCGAGCGTGTCCGGCTGGATGCCGGAAGCGCCCTGGGCGAGGCTGGCGAGCTTGAGCGCCATCATCAGCCGGGCGACCGGCACCGGCATCGGCTCGCCGACGCCCGCGGCGTGCGAGAGCACGATGTTGCGCTGGAGCCGGGCGAGATCGGCATCGCCGATGCGCACCGTCGCGAGCTTGCCGAAGCCGGTATTGATGCCATAGACCGGCTCGCCCTTCGCGAGGATGTCGGCCACCGCCTTCGCCGAGCGCTCCACCGCCGGCAGGCAGGACGGATCGAGCCGCGCCCGCGCGCCGCGATAGACGGTCCGCCACTGGCCGAGCGAGACCTCGCCCGGCTTGAGGATGATCTCGGTCATGCGCCTCTCCAGATACGGGCGTGAAGCGGGTTGAACCCCATGCGATAGACCAGCTCCGCCGGCCGCTCGATGTCCCAGATCGCGAGGTCGCAGCTCTTGCCGGCCTCCAGCGTGCCGATCTCGCCGAGCCGTCCTAGCGCCCGCGCCGCCTCGCGCGTCACGCCGGCGAGGCATTCCTCCACCGTCATGCGGAACAGCGTCGCGCCCATGTTCATGGTGAGCAGCAGGGAAGTGAGCGGCGAGGTGCCGGGATTGCAGTCGGTGGCAAGCGCCATATGCGTGCCGTGCCGGCGGAACAGCTCGACGGGCGGGACCTTGGTCTCGCGGATGAAATAGAACGCGCCCGGCAGCAGCACCGCGACGGTGCCGGCCTGCGCCATGGCGTGCGCGCCTTCCTCGTCGGTGTGTTCGAGATGATCGGCCGACAGCGCGCCGAAACCGGCCGCCAGCTTCGCGCCGTGCAGGTTGGAGAGCTGGTCGGCGTGCAGCTTCACCGGCAGGCCGAGTTCCCGCGCCGCCGTGAACAGCCGCGCCACCTCATCGGGCGAGAAGGCGATGCCCTCGCAGAAGGCATCCACCGCGTCGGCGAGCTTCTCCGCCGCGATGCGCGGCAGCAGCGCGATCATCCGGTCGATATAGGCCGCCTTGTCGCCCTTGGCCTCCGGCGGCAGCGCATGGGCGCCGAGGAAGGTGGTGGCCACCGATACCGGACGCGCGGCCCCGACCGCCCGCGCGGCGCGCAGGCTCTTCAGCTCCGCCTCCTCCGAGAGGCCGTAGCCCGACTTGATCTCGACCGTGGTCACGCCCTCGGCGATGAGCGCGTCGAGACGGCGCACGGCGGAGGCGACGAGGTCGCTTTCGCCCGCTTCGCGCGTCGCCTTCATGGTGGAGACGATGCCGCCGCCCGCCCGGGCGATCTCCTCATAGGAGGCGCCGGCCAGGCGCAGCTCGAACTCGTGCGCACGGTCGCCGCCGAAGACGAGATGGGTGTGGCAATCGACAAGGCCCGGCGTGATCCAGCGCCCCTCGCAGTCTATGGTCTCATCCGCCGCGAAGGCCGGCGCCTCGTCCGCCGCGCCGGCATAGACGATGCGTCCGTCCTTTGCAGCGACGACCCCTTGCTCGACGATTCCGAGACCCTCGCGCCCCACGGCCAGTGTCGCCAGCCGCGCCCCTCGCCATAATCGGTCGCAGCGCATCAACCTCTCCTCGGAACGGATGACAGGGGGTGAATTAATGTCTATACATAATAGCACATCTCGCCGCCTGTCCATAGTCTTCGGAGCGACGCCGCCATGACCCGCCTCTGGTTCGAATCCGCTTATCTGGCAACTGGTTGGGCCTCCGATGTCAGCGTCGGCATCGAAGATGGCGCCATCGTCTCGCTCACTCATGACACGGCGCCGACAGCGGATGCCGAGCGCCACGCGGTCGGCCTGCCGGGCCTGCCGAACCTGCACAGCCACGCCTTCCAGCGCGCCTTCGCCGGCAACACGGAGGTGCGCGGCCCCACGGGCGACAGTTTCTGGACCTGGCGCGAGGCCATGTACCGGGCGGTCGACCGCATGGACCCGGAGGACGTGGAGGCCATCGCCGCCCTGGCCTATGTCGAGATGCTGGAAGCCGGCTTCACCCGTGTCGGCGAGTTCCACTACCTGCACCACGGCCGTGACGGCACGCCCTACGCCGACATCGGCGAACTCTCGGCCCGCATCGCCGCGGCCGCCGGAGCGACCGGCATCGCGCTGACGCTGCTGCCGGTCTTCTATGCCCATGGCGGCTTCGGCGCGCAGGTGCCCAACCACGGCCAGCGGCGCTTCATCAACGACGTCGAGAGCTTCGGCCGGCTGATGGAGTCGGCGCGGCGCGCTCTGGCCTCCCTGCCCGACGCCGTGCTCGGCCTCGCCCCGCACAGCCTGCGCGCCGCGACCACCGGGGAGATTGCCGCCATCCTGCCGCTCACGGCTGGACCGATCCACATCCATGTCGCCGAACAGGTGAAGGAGGTCGAGGACTGCCTCGCCTGGAGCGGCCGCCGGCCGGTGGAGTATCTGCTGGACGAGGCGCCCGTCGACGGGCGCTGGTGCCTCATCCACGCGACGCATATGACACCCGACGAGACCCGCCGCATGGCGAAGAGCGGGGCCGTCGCCGGCCTCTGCCCGATCACCGAGGCCAATCTCGGCGACGGCATCTTCCCCGCTCCCGCCTTCGTCGAGGCGGGCGGCGCCTACGGCGTCGGCTCGGACTCCAACGTGCGGATCGACGCCGCCGAGGAGCTGCGCCTGCTGGAATATTCCCAGCGCCTCGCCCACCGCGCCCGCAACGTGCTGGCGATGAGCGAAGGTCGCTCGACCGGCGCCGCCCTGTTCGCCGCCGCCTTCAAGGGCGGCGCGCAGGCGCTCGATGGCGGTCCCGGTCTCGCCGTGGGCGCGCCGGCCGACATCGTCAGCCTCGATGCCCGCCATCCCTCGCTCGAAGGCCGGCAGCGAGCGGCGGCGCTCGACGGCTGGATCTTCGCGACGGCGCAGAACGGCATCGATTGCGTCTGGCGGCGCGGCGTCAAGCTGGTCGAAGCCGGCCGCCACCGCGACCGCGATGCCGTCCGGCAGCGCTTCCGCGCCGCGCTCGCCCGCATCGCGAGCTGAGGAGGCGGGGAGCCCGGCCCCGATCGCGAGCCGGCCCGGCCGGGTGCTTTCCCTCCCGGCCGCCGCTCTCATCCGGTCAGCCCCTCAGCACCCGCCGCAGCCCGGCCATGCGGTCGATCACCACCATCGCGATGCCGGAGATCAGGATCAGCGAGCTCGCCAGCGCCGCGCCCACGGCGTCGTACTGGAACTTGATGTAGGTGAAGAGCTCGACCGGCAGCGGCGTCCAGCCCGGCGGGGCAAGGAAGACCGAGATCGGGAAGTCGTTCCACGAGAGCACAAAGCACAGCACGAAACTGGAGATGAGGCCGGTCTTCATCACCGGTAGGGTGATCGAGAGCATCGTGCGCACCGGGCCGGCGCCGACATTGCGGGCGGCCTCCTCCAGCGACGTGTCGAAGTTCTGCATGCTGGCGGTGAGGATGCGGGCCGCGAAGGGCAGCACGTGGATGGCATGGCCGATGACCAGCGCCGGAATGCCGCCGCCGAAGCCGAGCTGCACGAAATAGACGTAGAGCGCCAGGCTGAAGATGGTGGTCGGAATCAGCAGCGGCGACATGATCAGCAGGTTGATCAGCGCCTTGCCCTTGAAGTCGTAGCGCACCATCGCCAGCACCGCGAGCAGCGCCAGCGTGTTGGCGACGAGCGAGGCGACGATGCCAAGGATGAGGCTCACCCCCATCGCCCGCACGAAGGTCTCCGACGTCCAGGCGGCCTTGAACCAGTCGAGCGTGAAGCCCGATGGCGGCAGGATGAACTCGCGCGGGTTCACCGAGACGATCAACGTGATGATGATGGGGAAGAAGAGGAACGCCATCGCCGCATAGGTGAACAGGCGCAGGGCGGCGGTGCCGATATCGGGGGAGCGCATGACGGGCGTCCTCATCTCTTCGCTTCGAGACGGTTGAGGATGAGCTTCCCGAAGAGGAAGGACATGCCGAGGAGGATGGTCGCGTTGGCGGCGATCATGATCACCGAGAGGCTGGAGGCGAAGGGCAGGTCGTTGTTGAGCAGGGCCTCGCGGTAGATCACGAGGCCGATCATCTGCGTGTCGGTCGCCCCGACCATCAGCGGCACGGCGAAGGCGGAGAAGTTCAGCGTGAAGACGATCACCAGCCCGGCATAGAGCCCGGGCATGGTGAGCGGGAAGGTGATGCTCCAGAAGGCCCGCCAGCGGCTCGCCCCGACATTGCGCGCCGCCTCCACGAAGGAGGGGTTGATGCGCTCGATGCTGTCGAGCAGCGACAGCACGATATAGGGCATGCCGATGTAGACGAGTAGGATGACGACGCCCTTCAGGTCCCACATGTAGCGCACCGGCTCGTCATAGACGCGCAGCGCGATCATGAGGGAATTCAGCAGGCCGCCACCGCGGAAGATGACGATCCAGCCATAGACCAGCGTCACGAGACCGATCAGCAGCGGCGAGAGCACCATGGTCATCAGCACGTTGCGCTGCACGCCGCGCGTGCCGGCGATGTAGAGCGCCACCGGGTAGCCGAGGAGCACAGAGATCGCCGTCGTGAGGATCGCCACACGGATCGAGAACCAGAGCGTGTTGACGAGGTACCAGCCGGAACCGAGGAATCGCGTGTAGTTCTCGAAGGTGAAGGCCGACACCATGTAGGCGCCGTCCACCGTGTGGTTGAAGCTGGTGCGCACCACCCACATCAGGGGAAGGATGACGAAGATCGTCAGCGCGAGAGCGGCCGGCGCCAGCAGCAGGGCGGCGTTGCGTGCCTTCATGACACCGGCGCCCCCTTGCGGTCGATCAGCCGGAAATGATCCGGCTCGATGCTCAGCCACACGGTCTCGCCGATCTGCGCCGAGCCATGGATGTCGTGGGCCTCGACGAAGAGCGCCTCGCCGCCGGGAAGCACCACGGTGTAGCGCAGGGTCGGGCCGTAATATTCGATGAAATCGACCCGCGCCGCGAGCATATTCGCCCCCTCCCGGCGCTCGGCGAGGATGCGTACCCGCTCGGGCCGCAGCAGCACGCGCACCGCGCTGCCGGGAGCGGCGGATATGCGGTTGCCGACGCGCAGCGTCAGCGTCTCGCCCACCTTCACCGTGGCCACGCCTTCGCCGATGTCGCTGACGATGCCGTCGAAGAAATTCGTGGTGCCGACGAAATCGGCGACGAATTCCGACTGCGGGTCCTCATAGACCTCCAGCGGCCGGGCCACGCGAACGATCTCGCCGCCACTCATGATCACCACCCGGTCCGACATGGACAGGGCTTCCTCCTGATCGTGGGTGACGTAGAGGGTGGTCATGTTCAGCCGCTGCTGCAGCTTCTTCAACTCCCGGCGCATCGCCACGCGCAGGGCGCGATCGAGATTACTCAACGGCTCGTCCATCAGCAGCAATTGCGGCTCCAGCGCCAGCGCCCGGGCAAGCGCCACGCGCTGCTGCTGACCGCCGGAAAGCTGGCGCGGCAGGCGCCCCTCGAAGCCGGAAAGCCCGGTGACGGCGAGCGATTCCTCCACCTTGTTGCGGATGAAAGCCTTGTCGCGCTTGCGCAGCTTCAGCCCGAAGGCGACGTTCTCCGCCACCGTCATATGCGGCCACAGCGCGTAGTTCTGGAAGACGAAGCCGACCTCGCGCTTCTCCGGCGGCAGGTAGGTGACGTCGCGGCCGTTGATGCGGATGTGCCCGTCCGAGGCCATCACGAAGCCGGCGATCATGCGCAGCGTGGTGGTCTTGCCGCAGCCGCTGGGGCCGAGCAGCGAGACGAACTCGCCATGACGGACATCGAACGACACGTCGTTCACGGCCGATACGTGGCCATATCGCTTGCAGACCCCCTCGACCTGAATGGCTTTGCCGGTGGAATCGTTCATCGTCAGAGGGTCTCCGGGGAAGTCGGGCCTGGGGCGCGGCACGCGGCGCGACGCTCGTCGCGGCGAGGCGGTGCCGGCCCTTCCCACAAAAGCATCATGGACGGACCGCGGCGGGAAGCCGGCCGATGCCGGTCTCCCGCCGCCATTCCTCGCGTCACTTGGTGGTCAGCTTGCTCAGCTCTTCCTGCCACTTCGCCTTGTTGGCGGTGATCTTGTCCTGATCGGGGAGGAAGAGGCGCTTGAACTGCTCGTTCTGCACCAGCAGGTTCTTGTAGGCGAAGTCCTCGGGGATCTTCGCGTTCTGCACGGTGGGGGCGTAGAGGTTGCGGGTGGCGAAGGCCTGCTGCACCTCCGGGCTGAGAATGTAGTTCACGAAGGCGAAGGCCATCGCCGGGTCCTTGGCGGTCTTCGGCACGTTCACGCTGCTGATCAGCGGAAAGGTACCCTCCTCCGGCCGGACGAAGGCGATGTTCGTGGCGCCCTTGTCGAGCAGGTCCTTCATGCGGCCGGTCGCGAGAATGCCGATCCAGGCATCCTCGGTCTGGAAGAGCGAAACCATCTGGCTCTCGACATCGAGCGCGCCGATCAGATTGCCGCTGTTGAACAGCTCCGCCATCTTCTTCAGCCCGGGCTCGATATTGTCGATGCTGCCGCCGTTCTTGTTGGCTTCCAGCACCGTCAGGCTGAGCGTGGGGATGTGCTGCATGCCGTAGATGACGACATGGTTCTTGTATTCCGGCTTCCAGAGCTCGTCCCAGCTCGTCGGCGGGGTCTTCACCTTGTCAGAGTTGTAGGCGAGCACGTAGTCGCCGACATTGGCGAAGATCGTGTAGGGCGAATAAACGGCATTGGGATAGAGATTGGCCATGTTCGGGATCTTGCTCTTGTCGAGCTCGAGCCACAGGCCTTCCTTCTCCCCGGCGATCGAATTGAGCAGGGTGTTGGTCGTCACGTCGACCTGCCCCAGACGGGACTTGATCAGGTGATCGGGGCTGGAGCCGACCACCCATTCGATCTTGCACTTGTGGGCTTCCTCGAAGCCCTTGGCGACCGCCTCGTAGGTCTTCTGGTAGTTACCGCCCCATGTGGTGACGCGGAGCGTGCAGTCTTCCGCCCGCACCGGTGCGGCGAAGGCGAGGAGCGCTCCGGCAAGGAGCAACGCTGGCACTGACGTTTTCATATCCGTTCCCCTTTGGATGTCTCTCTGGACGTTTCTTCCCTCGACGATCGCGTCTCCCTTCTCGTGGGGAGACTGCCTGCCAATTCCGGCCGCCAGCCTGTCGTGCCGCCCTTCCGTCGGGACGGTTCAGCCCTTCGCCTTGCGGCGATTGCGCAGGTCGGTCAGCGAGTAGCGGGAGTGGATAGCCTCCTGATCGACGGTGAGCTCGATCAGCGCCGGCCGTCCGGCAGCAAGCGCGCGCTCGAAGGCCGGCGCGAACTCCTCGGTGGTGGTCACGCGCTCGGCATGGGCGCCATAGGCCTTGGCCAGCGCGTAGAAATCGGGATTGACCAGCTGGGTGCCGTTGACCCGCCCCTCGAGGCGGTTTTCCTCATGGATGCGGATGGTGCCGTACATGTTGTTGTTGAACAGGACGACGATCACGTTCGCGCCGTACTGCACGGCGGTGATCAGCTCCTCTGAGCTCATCTGGAAGCATCCGTCGCCGACGAAATCGACCACCACGCGCTCGGGATGGACAAGCTTGGCCGAGATCGCCGCCGGCAGGCTGTAGCCCATCGAGCCACTGATCGGCCCGAGCTGGGTGTGCAGCCGGTAATGGGCAAAGTAGCGCTGGCTCCACGTTGCATAGGCGCCGACGCCATTGGTGACGATGGCGTCCTCCGGCAGACGCTCGCGCAGCCATTTCATCACCTGCGGCAGGTCGATCGAGCCGGGGCACGGGCCGGGACGGGTCTCGGCCTCGAAGGTCTCGCGCAGCTTCGCCGTCCAGCCGTCGCGGGCGGCATGCGCGACCGGCGCATGGGCGGCGAGCGCCCGGCAGAAGGCGCCGTTGTCGGCGAGCAAGGCGAGATCGACCTGGAAGACGCGGTTCAGCTCGGCGAAATTATTGGTGACATGCACGAATTTCTGTTTCGGCACCGGGATGCTGAAAAGCGTGAAGCCCTCCATGTAGCCAGCGCCGATCGTGTTAACGTCGCTGAGCGCGTCGTTGCACATGATGACGAAGTCGGCGTCCCTGATGTGGGCGAGCAGCGCCGGGTTGGAGCCGATGCCGATCTCGCCGACATAGCAGGGCAGCCGGTGGTCGATGATGTCGCGCCGGCGGAAGGTGGTAACGACGGGCACGTTGCTCGCCGCCGCGAAGACCTGGATGTCGTCGCGCGCCGCTTCCGTCCAGCCGGAACCGCCGACGATGAGCAACGGGCGCTCGGCCTGCGCCAGCAGGGAGAAGATGGTCTCGACATCCTCCGCCGCGGGCGTGCCGGCGTGGGCGGGCACGGAGCGCTTGCCGGAGGGCACGCTCGCCTCCTCCTCCAGCACGTCCTCGGGCACGACGAGCACGACCGGGCCCATGCGGCCGGTCATCGCCGTCTGATAGGCGCGCTGGACGAATTCCGGGATGCGGGCGGCATCGTCGATCTGCGCCACCCATTTCGCCGTCGGGGCGAACATGGTGCGGAAGTCGTAGGACATGAACGCCTCGCGCTCCATCAGAGCGCGCTTCACCTGGCCGACGATGAGGATCATCGGCGAGGAATCCTGATAGGCGGTGTGGACGCCGTTCACCGCATTGGTGGCACCCGGGCTGCGGGTGACGAAGGCGACGCCCGGCCGGCCGGTGAGCTTGCCGTAGGCCTCGGCCATCTGCGCGGCGCCGTTTTCATGGCGGCAGCCGACGGCGCGGATGCCGGGATGGCGCACCGCCAGCGCGTCGAGTGCACACAGGAAGCTCTCCCCCGGCACGTGATAGACGATATCCGTGCCGTTGAGGGCCAGTTCGTCGGCGAGAATCTCACTGCCCTTGCGCTTCACAGCCTGTCCTTCTCGATAGGTACGCTTGGCGGGACCGGGCGGCCGCAGCGGCCACCCGGCCGGTCGTTCAGCCGATGACGAAGGGATTGGCGATCTCTTCGGCGGTGGAGAGCCAGACCGCCTTGGTCTGCAGATATTCGCGGATGCCCTCGACGCCGTTCTCGCGGCCAATGCCACTCTTCTTGTAGCCGCCGAACGGGGTTGTGTAGGACACGTCGCGATAGGTGTTCACCCACACGCTGCCAGCCTCCAGCAGCTCGGACATGCGTAGCGCCCGCCGCATATTGGCGGTCCAGAGGCCGGCGGCGAGGCCGAACTCGGTGTCGTTGGCGATGGCGACCGCCTCCTCCATCTCGTCGAAGACGATGGTGGAGAGCACCGGGCCGAACACCTCCTCGCGGGCGATCCGCATGTCGTTGTTCACGCCGGTGAAGATGGTCGGCTCGACGAAGAAGCCCTCGGCGCATTCCGCCTCGTCCGGCCGCTTGCCGCCGAGCACCAGCTCGGCACCCTCCTGCCGCGCGATGTCGATATAGCCGAGCACCTTGTCGTACTGCATGCGATTGGCGATCGGGCCGATCTGCGTGGCGGCGTTGCGCGGGTCGCCGATGCGGGCCGACTTGCTGAAGGCGGCGAGCTTCTCGACGAAGGCATCGTGCACCTTGCGCTGGACCAGCAGGCGGGAGCCGGCGATGCAGGTCTGGCCCACCGCGCCGAAGATGCCGCCGACCACGCCGCGCACCGCATTGTCGAGGTCCGCGTCGTCGAAGACGATGTTCGGCGACTTGCCGCCCAGCTCCAGGCTGACGCGCTTCACGTCCTTCGCCGCCAGCGAATAGAGATGCGCGCCGGTGGCCGTCGAGCCGGTGAAGCCGACATGGCGGGTGAGCGGGTGGGTGACGAGCGGCTCGCCCACCTCCCTGCCATAGCCGGTCACGACGTTGATCACGCCGGGAGGGAAGCCCGCCTTCTCGACCAGCTCCATCAGCTTCAGCGCGGTGGCGGAGGTGTGCTCGGCGGGCTTCAGCACCACGGTGTTGCCGGCCGCCAGCGCGGCCGGAAGCTTCAGTGAGAGCAGGAACAGCGGCGCGTTCCACGGCACGATGCCCACGCACACGCCGAGCGGCTCGTGCCGGGAGAAGCTGAGGGCCGGCTTGTCGCAGGGGTGCACGGCGCCTTCGATCTTGTCGGCGAGACCGGCGTAATAATAGTACCAGTTCGGGATGTAGCGGATCTGGTGGCGCATCTCGGCGAGGAGGCGGCCATTGTCGCGCACCTCGATCTCGGCGAGTTCGTCGGCGTGCTGTTCGATGAGTTCGCCGAAGCGATGGATAATCCGCCCGCGCTTGGAAGGGTGCATCCGTCGCCACGGGCCTTCGGTGAAGGCCTTGTGGGCGGCGCGGACGGCACGGTCGGCATCGGAGGCGTCACCGCGGGCGACGAGCGCCCACGGCTTGGCCGTGAACGGATCGATCGTCTCGAAATACTCGCCCGAAGCCGGCGCGACCCACTCGCCGCCGATATACATGTCGAGCTTCGGCAGCGCGTCCGTGCGCGATGTCATTCACACCTCTCCCATGACACTACCGCCGCCACACGACGGCGCAGGCACTCCCGCCGCAACGGATGCGCGGGCAACAAAACACTATTGATTGAGACCTATAATGATATCTCTTTGATCGAAACTGATATCATTATATGAGGCTGTCAAGGTGGTTTTGGATGTGTCCAATGCCATTCCTGACTGGACAGCGGGCTTTGAGCCGGCATATCGTTGTGAAAGTGATATCTATTTCATGCCGCAAAGAGAGCCCATGAACGAGGTCGCCCCCATCGATCAGCCCCTCTACGGCCGGATCAAATCCGCGATCGAAAAGCGCATCCGCGCCGCCGAATGGCCGGCGGACTTCCAGGTCCCGCGGGAGGAAGAGCTCGCCGAGGAATTCGGCGCCTCGCGCCTCACGGTACGCCGCGCCTTGCGCGAGCTGCAGACCGAGGGGATGCTGGTGCGCATCCAGGGACGTGGCACCTTCGTCATCGGCCCCAAGATGCAGTGCGCGGTCTTCGAGCTTCCGGACGTATCCGAGGAGATCGAGGACGGCGGCGGCGTCCATACGAGCGAAGTGATATCACTTCTCGCGCTGCGGCCCGGCGACCCGCTCTCCAACCTGCTGCCGCTGCCCAATGACGGCGTGGTCTTCCACTCGCGCATCCTGCACAAGGAAGACGGGACGCCGATCCAGCTCGAGGACCGCTTCATCAATTCGGAGGAAGCGCCGGCCTATCTGGATCAGGACTTCACCCGCATCACGCCGCACACCTATCTGCTGCGCGAGACCGAGGTCACCTTCGTCGACAACACTATCCGCGCCATCCGGCCCGACGAGGAAAGCCGGGCGCTCCTGCAAATCGACGCCAACCAGCCCTGCCTGCTGCTCGACCGCCGCACCTGGCGCGGCGACGTCCCGGTGACGCGCAGCCGGTTCCTCTATCCGGGGGACCGCTATCGCCTGCGCAGTTCCCATGAAGCCACCACGGCCACCGCGCGGCCCCTGTCCGCCGGCCCGGCCACAATGAACCTGCCTCCCCGGAGAATTCGATGAGGGACTATATTGCGCGCCTGCGCGAGCGCGGCGACCTGCTCGTGGTCGACAAGGAGATCGACCCCTTTCACGAGCTCGCCGCCGTCACCCACGCCGCGCAGAAGCGCTGGGGCAAGCCCATCCTGTTCACCAATGTGAAGGGCACCCGCTTTCCGGTCGTCACCAATGTCTACGGTTCGCGCGAACGCCTTGCGGAAGTGATCGGCATCGACGCGAAGGATTTCTGCCGCCAGTGGAGCAACCTCGCCAATCTCGGCCAGGGCTCGGGCGAGCCCTTCGTCCATGCCGAGGATGACGGTCTCATCGAGGTGAAGCTCTCCGACCTCCCGCTGATCACCTATTCCGACCGCGACGCCGCGCCCTATTTCACCTCGGCGATGTTCATCGCCAAGGATCCCGAAACCGGGGTCGGCAACCTGTCCTATCACCGCTCGATGTATGTCAACGATCAGGAGCTGCGCTGCCGCCTCGCCCCGCGCCATCACCTCACCATCTACCACGAAAAGGCGGAGAAGATGGGCAAGCCGCTGGAAGCGGCGATGCTGATCGGCGCGCCGGCGACCTCCTTCCTCACGGCCGCCGCCCCCCTGCCCTACGACGTCGACGAGCTGGAGGTCGCCGCGCGGCTGAAGGGCAGCCCGATCGCCATGCGTAGGTGCAGACATATCGACCTCGAGGTCCCGGCCGATACCGAGATCGTCATCGAGGGCCGCTTCCTGCCCAACGAACGCCGCCCGGAAGGCCCGTTCGGCGAGTTCATGGGCTACTACGTGCCCGAGGGACCAAACGCGGTCTTCGAGGTGCTGGGCGTCACCGTACGCAAGGACGCGGTGTTCCACTCCATCCTGTGCGGTTCGGCGGAAGAGGTGCTGACGCTGGAGCTGTCGGTCTCAGCCAACATCTACCAGCGCCTGAGCGCCGCGCTGCCCGGCATTCTCGATGTGACGTGCCAGCCCTTCGTCACCCACGCCATCGTCAAGATCGACCCACAGTTCGAGGGGCATGCGCGGCAGGTCATGCTGGCGACCATCGGCGCCGAGCCGATCTGGGCCAAGGTGATCACCGTCGTCGACGAGGACGTCGATATCTACAGCATGGACGACGTGATGTGGGCTGTGCTGACGCGCTGCCGGCCGGACAAGGACATGATCATCATTCCCGATACCCCGTCCTTCTATCGCGACGAGCAGAAGGACCACTGGGGCCGGCTGCTGATCGACGCCACCAAGCCGTTCCACCGGCGCGCCGAGTTCGAGCGCAAGAAGATCCGGCTCGCCGACACGGTGAACCTCGCCGACTGGTTCGCGAACGCCTGAGCGTGGACAGGGACATGAGCGGCACGCAGGAAAGACCCCGCATCGTCGTCGGCATCAGCGGCGCCTCCGGCGCCGTCTACGGCGTGCGGGCGCTGGAACTGCTGGAAGCGGCGGGCATCGAGACGCATCTCATCGTCACCCGCTCCGCCCATCTCACCCTCTCGCAGGAGCTGGGCCTCTCGCCGGCCGCGCTGGCGCGGAAGGCGAGCGTCGTCCACAACGTCGCCGATGTCGGGGCGACGATCTCCAGCGGCTCGTTCCGCACCCTCGGCATGCTGGTCGCACCCTGCTCGATCCGCACCATGTCGGAGATCGCCACCGGCGTGACGTCCAGCCTGATGAGCCGGGCCGCCGACGTGGTGCTGAAGGAGCGCCGCCGGCTGGTGCTCATGGTGCGCGAGACGCCGCTTCACCTCGGCCATCTGCGCACCATGACCGCACTCACCGAGATGGGCGCGATCATCATGCCGCCCGTGCCCGCCTTCTATGCCCTTCCGGGCTCGGTGGCGGAAATGGTCGACCATTCGGTGGGCCGGGCGCTCGATCTGTTCGACATCGACAACGACGCCTGCCGGCGCTGGGCCGGCATGCCCGCGGCGCGCCGGGCCGACGCGTAGGAGCACGGCGCGATGCCCCGCAGTCTTCTCACGCCGCGCCGGCCCCGGCCAGTCCACGGCACCATGATCGGCATCATGGTGCTCGACACCCGCTTCGAGCGGCTGCCCGGCGACATCGCCAACGCAGCAACCTGGCCGTTTCCCGTTCAGTTCCGCGTGGTGCGCGGCGTGCGCCCGCAGGATGTCATCGAAGGCAACCCGGCCGAGGCGCTGGCCCGCTTCTTCGAGGCGATCGACGATCTGGTGGCGACCGGCATCGACGGCATCACCACAAGCTGCGGCTTCCTCGCCGCCGTGCATCCGGAGCTGAGGCGGCACAGTCCGGTGCCGATCGCGACCTCCAGCCTGATGCAGATCCCGCTCGCCCTGAGCCTCCTGCCGGAGGACCGCACGGTCGGCGTCATCGTCTCCGACAAGGCAGCCCTCAAGGACACCCATTTCCTCAATGTGGGCGCTCCGACCGGGCTGCCGCTCGGCGAGCTGGCGTTCGACGGGCCGATCCGCACCCATATGCGCACCAATGCGCCGCGCGCCGACGCCGCCGCGCAGGAGCGCGAGGTGCTGGATGTCGTGGCACGCATGCTGGAGGAGACGCCGTCCATCGGCGCCATCGTCTGCGAATGCGCCAATCTTCCTCCCTTCTCGGCCGCCATCCGCGAGACGTTCGGCCTGCCGGTCTACGACATCGTCTCGCTGGTGGACTGGCTGCACGCCGGGTTGCGGCCCCGGCGGTTCGGGTCCGGCGCAGAGAGATGACCACCGGCCGGCAGCACGACCTGATCGTGGTCGGCGGCGGGCTGATCGGTTCCGCCATCGCCTGGGGGGCGGCGCGCACGGGTGCCGATGTCGCGTTGCTCGACGAGGGCGATGTCGCCCATCGCGCCGCGCGCGGCAATTTCGGCCTCGTCTGGCTGCAGGGAAAGGGCGTCGGCGCGCCCGCCTACATGCACTGGTCCCTGCGGGCCGGGCATCTGTGGCGGGATTTCGCGCAAGCGCTGGTCGACGAAACCGGCATCGACATCGGCTGGAGCCAGCCGGGCGGCCTGCAATTCTGCTTCTCGGAAACCGAACTCGACGCCCGGCGCCGCGTCGCTGCCGCGACACGCGCCGATGGCGGCGACATCGAGATCGAGATTCTCGACCGGGCGGCGCTTCTCGAGCGCGTTCCCGAGATCGGCCCGCAGGTGGTCGGCGCCTCCTATTCCCTGCTGGATTCGCATGTGAGTCCGCTCTACCTGCTGCGTGCACTCCAGCAGGGACTTCAGACACGCGGCGGCACCTATTTTCCCGCCGCCCGGGTCTCCGCCCTGCGCGCCGAGCCCGGCGGCTTCGCGGCCGACACGGCACGCGGCGTCGTCCGGGGCCGTCGGATCGTCATCGCCGCCGGCCTCGGCGCGGCGGCCCTCGCCCCCCAGCTCGGGCTCTCCATGCCCGTCCGGCCGGAGCGCGGCCAGATCATCGTCACCGAGCGGGTGAAGCCCTTCTTTTCCTATGTCGGCAGCGGCGTGCGGCAAACGGCGGAAGGCTCCTTCCTCATCGGCTCCAGCCATGAGGAAGCCGGCTTCAGCGAGGAAACCGACGTGACCACCGCCGGGACGCTGTGCGCCGCGGCGGTGCGGGCCTTTCCGCAGATCGCCGACGTGAACGTCGTCCGGCAGTGGAGTTCGCTGCGCGTGATGACGCCGGACGGCAAGCCGATCTACGAGGAATCGCAGCGCCATCCCGGCGCTTTCGCCGCCACCTGCCACAGCGGGGTTACCCTGTGCAGCGCGCACGCCTTCGTGCTCGGCCCGGCCATCGCCACCGGCGCGCTGCCTGACGCGGTGGCCAGTTTCCGGAGCGACAGATTCGATGTTCAGGCGCATTGAACCGGCATCGGCAGCCGGCACGCTGGTGTTCGACGGCCGATCGATTGCCTTCCAGGCCGGGGACAGCGTCGCCACGGCGCTCATCGCGGCAGGGGTGGAGCGCTTCCGCGACCACCCGCGCGATGCCGCGCCGCGCGCGCCCTACTGCATGATGGGCATCTGCTTCGAATGCCTGGTCGAGATCGACGGACGCCAGAACCAGCAGGCCTGCCTCATTCCGGCGCGCGACGGCATGGTGGTGCACGTCCAGACGGGCGCGCGGCAGATTCCGGAGCGCGGCCATGACCGCTGACCGCATGGATGCCGGCCGAATATCTCGTGACTGGGACGCCGTCGTCATCGGCACCGGCCCGGCCGGCATGGCGGCGGCCGCGACGCTCGCCGAGGGCGGGGCCCGCACGCTGGTCGTCGACGAGCAGCCGGAGATCGGTGGCCAGATCTACCGCGCCATCGAGCGCAACCGGAACCATTCGCGGCTCGCGCGCATTCTGGGTGCGGATTACCTGCGCGGCGCCCCGCTCGCCGAGCGCCTGCGCGCCAGCGGCGCCGAGATCTCGCTCGGCACGCTGGTCTGGCGCATTGACGAGGAGCGCGGCGTCTGGATCCGCCGGCACGGCGCGATCGAGCGGGTGAGCGCGCGAGCCGTCGTCCTCGCGACCGGCGCCATGGAGCGTCCGGTGCCGACGCCCGGCTGGACATTGCCGGGGGTGATGGGAATCGGCGCACTGCAGATCGCGCTGAAATCCGGCGGCCTCGTCCCGGCCGGCCGGCTCGTCCTCGCCGGCAGCGGACCGCTGTTCCTGCTTTTCGCCCGGCAATGCCTCGCAGCGGGTGTCCGGGACATGGTGCTGCTCGACACCTCCGACAGCACGCATCTGTTGGGCGGGCTGCCGCTTCTGCCGCGGGCGCTGACGGGCGAGGGCTGGCGCTATCTGCTCAAGGGCGCTGGCCTGCTGGCGGCCCTGCGCCGTGCCGGCGTCCCCTACTATCGCGGCGTACGCGGCATTGCCCTGGAGGGCGAGCGTCATGTGACCGCGATACGCTTCGTCCATCGCGGCGGCACGGCCCGGCTGGCATGCGACACGGTGGGGCTGCATGAGGGGGTGATCCCCCAGCAGCAGATCACCCGCTCCCTCGGCTGCGCCCATGAATTCAATCCAGCGCAGGGGAGCTTCCGGCCCGTGCTCGGCGCTTCGGGAACGACGGACCTTCCGGGCATCCATGTCGCGGGAGATGCCGGCGGCATCATCGGCGCGCAGGCGAGCGCGCATGACGGGAACATCGCGGCGCTGGTGATCCTCCGGGATATCGGCCGACTTGCGCCGGAGGTCGCGGAACCGCGCATCGCCGCGGAGACCCGTGCCAGGCACGCGCATCTCACGGTGCGCCCTTTCCTCGACCGCCTCTATCCGCCCCGCGCGGAAATTCTCGCCCCGGCGGACGACACCGTCATCTGCCGGTGCGAGAACGTGACCGCCGGCGCTCTGCGCGAGGCCGTCGGCCACGGCGTCACCGGCCCCAATCAGGCCAAGGCGTTCCTGCGCTGCGGCATGGGGCCCTGCCAGGGACGGCTCTGCGGGCCGACCGCCACCGCCATCATCGCGGCAGCGACGCAGCGGGCGCCGGAAGAGACCGGCTATTATCGCGTGCGCACCCCGCTTAAGCCCGTCACCGTCGGCGAGCTGGCCGGGCTCGCCGAGCATGGCGCGCCAAACGCCGAACGCAACAGGGAAAGGCCCTCGTGATGACCACGCTTTGGGATTTCGCGCTGGATTTCTACGCCCGGCCCGGCGTCTCGGCCGCGTGTCTCACCCTGCAGGACGAGGCGGGTGCCGATGTCATCCTCCTCCTTACGGCCATCTATGCCGACATCCACGGCCGACCATTGGACGGCAATGCCGTGGAAGCGCTGCGGGAGGAAATGAAGGACTGGCGGGAGGGCGTCGTGCTGCCGCTGCGCGCGGCGCGCCGCCATCTCCGCGCGCCTCTTCCCGGTCGAGACGCGGAAAAGGAAAAGCTCCGCTCGGCCGTCAAGGCCGTGGAACTCAGCGCGGAGAAGCTGCAGCTCGCGCTGGCCGAAGCCTGGCTGCAGCGCCGCGCGCTACCGGCCGGTCGGCCCCTGCCCGAGGTGATCGGCCATGTGTTGGGTCCGCGCGCCGCCTCGCCCGAGACGGAGGAAGCGGTCGAGCGGGCGCTCGCCACGATCCTCGCGGCACGCGCCCTCCCCTCAGCCCGGTGACGCCGCTTGCTCCTCCAGCGCCGCGACCCGCTTGCGCAGCGCCTTCGTCTCCTCGAACCGGGCGGTGACATCGCGGACCGAGGCGACCATGCCCGTCACCTTCCCGGCCGCGTCCTTCAGCAGCACGATGGTGAACTCGATCGAGATGCGCCGGCCGTCGCGGTGCAGGCCCGGCACGGCGAGCAGGTCGCCGGCGCCGTAGCGGCTCTGCCCCGAAGCCACCGTCTCGCGGTAGCCCTCCCAATGCCGCGCGCGAAACGGCTCGGGAATGATGATGTCGAGCGACTGGCCGAGGGCTTCGTCCTCGGTGAAGCCGAAGATGCGCTCAGAGCCAGCGTTCCACAGCACGATGGCGCCTTCGGCATCGCTGGCGACGATCGCGTCGGCGGCGCTGTCGAGCAGCGCCTCGCCGATCGCCGCGCGCTCGAACCCGCCGATGGCCTGCGAGCGGCGCGCCGCCACTACCGCGCCGGAAGCAGGCGGGCTCTGCTGCGACGTCGCCTCGCCGAACAGATCCTCGACATCGCCGAAGAACTCGTAATGCACCCGCTCCGGCGGCACGCCGCGCTGCACGAGGCCGGGCACGAAGCTGCGCAGGAAACGCAGCGGGCCGCAGACGAAATATTCCGCCGTGTCGAGCGGCGTGTGCCCGGCCAGCCAGTCGAGGCTCACATGGCCGGCGACGTCGAAGTCGCGCCCCGCCACATCAGCCGCGCGCGGCTGCGAATAGAAGAAGGTCGTGCGGATGCCGGCGTGCCCCGCCGCCAGCTCGCGCACATGCGGACCGAAGGCATGCGTCGCCCCGTCCCGCGTGCCGTGCACGAACAGCAGATCCCCCGCCCGCCGGTCGGCCGCTGCCGCCTCCAGCATCGCCACCATCGGCGTAAGCCCGACGCCGGCGCTGAGCATGACGACCGGGCGCGCATCGTCCGCCGGCAGGACGAAGCTGCCGTCGGGCGGCGCGACGCTCACCGGCGCGCCGGGCCGGGCCTCGTCGTGGAGCCAGCGGGAGACCGTGCCCTGCGCCTCGCGCTTCACCGAGATCCGGTAGGTTCGGCCGTCGGGCGCGGAGGAGATCGTGTAGTTGCGCTTCTGCAGCCCCTGTCCCGGCACCTCCGCGAACAGTGTCAGATGCTGGCCGGCGACATGCGGCCAGGGCGGGTTCCCATCCGTGGGCCTCAGCCGGAACGAGGTGATCGTCTCGCTTTCCGGATGGCGACTTTCGATGACGAACGGACGCGGCGCCCGCCCGAGATCGCCCGGCACCGGGAGCGTGTCGGTTGATGCCGTCGTGTCCGTCATGAGCTGGCCTCCCGATCAAATGATGTATATGGTATACATGTATTGGCTCGTTAGAAAAGCTCCAGGCACGCGTCATGCGACTGACCCGCTACTCAGACTATGCGATGCGCGCCCTCCTCTACCTCGCGGCGCGAGACGACCAGCCCTGCTCGATCTCCGAAATGGCGGCGGCGTACGGCATCTCGCAGAATCACCTCATGAAGGTGCTCAACGATCTCGGCAGGGCGGGGTTCGTCGTCAGCACGCGCGGCCGCAACGGCGGCTTCCGCCTTGCGCGCCCCGCCGCTCAGATCAACGTCGGCCAATTGCTGCGGCATACGGAAGACGATCTGCAGCTGGTCGATTGCCCGAGCTGCGTCCTCTCTCCCGCCGGGTGCGGCCTGTCCTCGGTGCTGGACGAGGCGCTGATGGCGTTCCTCTCGGTGCTGGACGGCTACAGCCTCGCGGACCTGCTTACCCGCCGGCACGGCTTCGGCAGTCTCATCCAGTCCCTCGGCCGCGACCGGGCCTCCCCTCATCTGGCCCGGCAGTGATATCGCTTTCGCACCGTTCGCCTTCCGCGCCGGTCGGGCCGAGGGACCCGGCAGGGCGCCTCGGCGGCCGGTCCTTCGCCGGGCCCCGCAGGCTTCCACTGCCAGCGGATGCCTCCAGTGCCTTTTCCTTACAGTGCCTTTGGAGTCGGTCTTGTCGGACTTTGCACGCATAAAGCTCTTCCGCCCCATTCTCGCGGGTGCCACGCTGCGCGACCGGCTGCTTGCCAGCCTCGGCGCCCTGATCGGCATCGGGCTCACCGCCTTCCTCACCGCCTTCGCGGCCGAGGACACGCGGCAGCTTCTGTGGATCGTCCCGCCGATGGGCGCTTCCGCCGTGCTGCTCTTCGCGGTGCCGGCGAGCCCCATGGCCCAGCCCTGGCCGGCCATCGGCGGCAACGTCATCTCCGCCTTCATCGGCGTCGTCATCGCCCATTTCATGCCGCTCTCGGCGCTGTCGGCGGCCCTCGCGGTGGGCGGCGCCATCGCCGCCATGTCGCTGCTGCGCTGCCTGCACCCGCCCGGAGGGGCGGCGGCGCTCGTCGGCCTGTTCGCCGGCGCCTCGTCGAGCTACCTCTTCCCGCTCCTCCCGGTCGGTACCAACGCCGTGATCCTGGTGGGAAGCGCGTGGATCTATCACCGGTTTTCCGGCCACGCCTACCCCCATGTGCCGGCCGCGCCGGCCGCGCCGCCCTCGCCCGACACGCCGCCCTGGACCTTCAGCCGCAGCGACGTGACGGAGGCCCTCGACGAACTCGGCGAGACCTTCGACATCAGCCCGGCGGACCTCGAGACCATCCTGCAGACCATCAAGCAGCGGGCGCTCGCGCGCTCCTACCGGCAGCTCGCCTGCCGCGACCTGATGACGCCCCACGTCATCTCGGTGGCCGCGTCGGCGTCCCCGGAAGAGGCGCGCGCGCGGCTCGTCGAGAAGGACGTGCGGCGGCTCCCGGTGCTCGACGACGACGGCCGCGTCGTCGGGGCGGTCGGCCTGCGCGAGCTCGTCCGGCCCGCCGCGACGGTCCGGGAAATCATGTCGCCGGCCTCGACCGCGGCGCCCACGCATCCCGCCATCGATCTCCTCGCGCGCTATGCGGAGGACCGCGTGCACGCTGTCTTCATCGTCGACCAGGACAGCCGCCCGGTCGGGGTCATCACCGAGGCCGACTGGCTGTCCGTGCTGACGCGCGGCCTGAAGTAAGGCGGGGCAATCCGGCGGCCGCGCAGCCGCGCGTGCCGCCGCCGCTATCGGGGCGGCCGCGGCAAAGCTCCGGCATTCATGGAAACCGGGCGCGAGACCTTCGGCCCACGCGTCTTCCCGCTTACCGGTCGGCCGCTCTCCCGAAGAGCATCCAGAACGAGACACCGATCAGCAGGAGACTGGCGAGCAGCACCAGCGTCGCGAGAGCGAAGATCAGCGGCACGTTGGAAGAGTGCGAGGTCGCCTGCGCCCATTCGAAAAGCGGCAGCGTCGTCGCCGTTCCGCGCAGCAGGATGGTTCGCGCGAGCTCGTTGAACGACAGCAGGAAGCCGAACAGCGCCGCCGAGACCACCCCTGGCATGATCAGCGGGAACTCGACATCGACGAAGCGCCGCCAGGGACCGGCCCCGAGATCGGCGGCGGCATCGTTCAGCCGCGTGTCGAAACGTGTGGTCGTCACCAGAAGTGCCAACAGCGCGAAGGGATAAGCCCAGGCGAAATGGGCGAGGAAGACCGACCACCACCCCAGCCGCAGCCCGAGAAAGACACGCAGATAGAGGAAAAGCCCCGCCCCCAGCAGCACGCCGGGGATGAAGAGCGGCGCCAGGAAGGCGATGAGCAGGGCGCCACGCGCGCGCAGTTGCGGCAGTGCCCGTGCCACCAGCAGTCCCGAGGCCGCGCAGGCGAGGCCGACCACGGCGCCGCAGCCCATGCTGGCGAGCAGCGGGCCGACCCAGCGCCGATCGGTGAACAGCCGATCGTACCATTCCAGCGTGAAGGGCCCCGGCAGCCCGCCGAGCGGATCGGCGCTGACGGACATGATGCCGAGCCAAAGCATCGGCGCATAGGTGAGCGCGATCATGCCGAAGCCGCCGAGCGCAGCGAGCAGGCCGAGACGGTGCTCCAGCCGGCCGGCGCGAACGTGGACGGGACGGACCTCGGGCGGCGCGTCCGCCGCCATGCTCGTGATCGTGCCGGGCGCGCTCATCGCTTCATGCCCTCGAAGACGGCGGCGATGGAGCCGCCGCCGATGAGACGCAGCGCAATGAACAACGCCGCGAGGATGCCGAGCACCAGCGTGGAGAGCGCGGCGGCAACGGGATAGTTCAGCACCTGAAGCAGGCTGGAGATCGAGGCGCCGAGCATCGATACCCGTCCGCCGCCAAGGAGCTGTGGCACCACCGTCTCGCCCAGCAGCGGCACGAAGGTGAAGATGATGCCGGCGATGATGCCGGGCAGCGCCAGCGGCAGGATCACGTCGCCCAGCACCTTGGCCGGCGGTGCCCCGAGATCGCGCGCCGCCTCGATCAACTCGTCGTCGATCAGCGAGATGGAGAGGAAGATCGGCAGCACCATGGTGGGGAAGGAGGGAGCCAGCAGGCCGAGATGAACCGAGAATTCGGAGAACAGCAGCCAGTCGACCGGCTGCTCGACGATGCCAAAATGCATGAGCGCCGTGTTCACGAGGCCGCTGCGCGACAGCACCGAACGCCAGACGATGGTGCGCGAGGCAAGGCTGATGAAGAAGGGAACGGTCAGCAGCGCCAGTACCATCGCCTTGAGCATGGATGAGCGCACGCCCTTGGCCAGCCACAGCGCGAAAGGCAGCGCGAGGCCGAGTTCGATAGCGGTCACGAGGCCGGCGATGCGCAAGGTGCGCAGGGTGACCTCGTAGCGGCCGGAATCGAAGACGGCGGCATAGGCGGCCGTGCTCAGGCTGGAAGAGAAGCTGTAGTCCTTCATTTCGAGAAAGGACCACAGCACCAGCAGCGCCACCGGCACCACGACGAAGACCGCCCATACGGCGATGAAGAGGATCAGGGTGGTGCGCAGCATCGGCCCGTGGATCGCAGGGGGTGAAGCGACTGGAACGCGCGGGCGGTGTTGCCGCCGCCCGCGCAATCATACGGCGTTAGCCGGCCCGGCATCAGGCCTGGCGGAAACGTTCCCATTCGGCCTCGATGGCCTGGAGGTTCGTCGGCGCGGCGTTCTGCCAGAACAGCGGGGCGGCGAACTTCTTCTCGATCTTGGCGATGTTGGCCTTGATCGACTCGATATCCTCCGCCGACATCTTCTGCGCCTCCGCGTAGGCGAGGCCCGCCTTGGCGTTGGCCGTCGCATAGCCGCGCAGAACGGCGATCTGCGCCGCATAGGCACCGCCGAGGAAGCCGGAGAGCGCCTTGGCGACAACCTCGGCGCGCCCGCCGGTGGCAGCCTCCTTCGGCACATAGGCGCAGATCATCCACTTGTTGTAGCCTTCCTTGGTGAAGGCGTAGCGCACGTCCTTGCCCTGCTTGCGCAGTTCCTTCACCGCCGGCTCCCAGCAGTTGATCGCCACCACTTCCTTGCGGGCCATCAGGTCGATGGATTCCTCGAAGGTCGACCAGAGCGCACGGAACTGACCGGCCTTCTTGCGCGCGATGAGGAAGTCGACGACGGCCTTCGCCTCTTCCGGCGTCATGTTGGAGGGATCGCCGATCGCCTGCTTGCCGGCAACCTTGAGATAGGTGGCCGCCATCGGCAGCGAGGTAAGCCAGGTGTTCTCCAGCGCCACCTTTCCGAGCGTCTTGTCGCTCTCGAACAGCAGCGCGTAGGAGAGCGGCTCCTCCTCGCCGATCACCTCGGGATAATAGGCGAAGGAGTCGGCGTTCATCACCACCGGCATGCCGTATTGCTTGCCGTCGGGACCCTGCGCCAGCGGGGAGTTCATCACCGCCGCCGGTGCCTCGCTCCAGCCCTTGACCTTGGCCGGATCGATGGGCGCGAAGAAGCCCTTGGCGCCGAGTTCATCCTCGATGCCACCGTCCATCAGAAAAATGTCGATGCGCTCGCCGGCGGCATTGGCGACCACCTCCTGGCGGAAGATGCCGGGATCGGAGTTGATGCCGGTGAACTCGACCTGCAGGCCGGTTTCCTTCTCGAAGGAGGACCAGTCGTTGAGCGCCGCGGTCTCGACGCCCATGATCCGCACGGTGGACGCGGCCGCATGAGCCTGCCGGATCAGCGCCGGGGTGGTCAGCACGGCGGCGCCGGCGGCCGCGGCCTTGAGGACGGCACGGCGGCTGAGGCCCGGCCGGCCCTGCGGCGTGGTGAGGTCATGCCCGTTCATCTGCCTGTTCTCCTGGTTCTGGAAGGTTTTGTGGTCTTCATCCCTCTGCGGGGACGCATCTGGCATCGCCGGCGGACCAGCCGATCCGCACGGTATCGGAAGTGAGGTCTTCGTCGGTCCAGGCGCGAGCGTGGATCACGCCGACGCGGGTTTCCATCGCGACGTCGATGTATTTGCCCTTGTAGATCCGGGCGGTAATCCGCCCTTCGAAGCTGTCGGCGAACGCGGTCGTGCCGATGCGCAGCTTCTCGGCGCGCAGCAGCAGCGCCGCCGCCTGCCCGACGCGCGGGGGCTCAACGCCGGTCCAGAGGCCGTGGAAGATGCCGGCGGGCGTGGCGATCCCCGCTATGCCGTTGGCAAAATCGGCAACCGTGCCGTCGATGATGTTCTCGACACCCATGAAGGAGCCGGCGAAGCGCGAACAGGGCCGTTCGAACAGATCGCGCGGCGTGCCTTCCTGCGCGATGCGCCCTCCCCTCATCAGGATGACCCGGTCGCTCATGGTGAGCGCCTCTTCCTGGCTGTGGGTGATGAACACGAAGGTCATGCCGAGCCGGCGTTGCAGTTCCACGAGCTCGATCTGCATGTCGAGCCGCAGCCGCTCGTCGAGCGCGCCGAGCGGCTCGTCCAGCAGCAATACGTCCGGCTCGGTCAGGATGGAGCGGGCAAGGGCGACGCGCTGGCGCTCGCCGCCGGAGAGCTGGTGGATGCGCCGGTCATATTTGTCGGTCAGCCGCACCGTGGCCAGCGCCGCCTCGGCACGGGTCCGGCGCTCGCTCGCGCCGACGCCCCGCAGCTTCAGGCCGTATTCCACGTTCTGCCCGACGCTCATATGCGGAAACAGGCCATAATGCTGGAAGACGGTGGTGACGTTGCGCTTGTGCGGCGGCAGGCCGAGCACGTCCTTGCCGCCGATGCGGAGCGCGGCGACCGAGGTCGGATGGTCGAGCCCGGCGATGATGCGCAGGAGCGTGGTCTTGCCCGAGCCGCTCTGCCCGAGAATGGTGAGGAACTCGCCGCGCGCGGCGGTGACGGTTACGTCGTCCAGCCCCCTGACGGCGCCGAAATGGCGCGAGGCGCGGATGACCTCCAGCGCCGGCGCGTCGTTTGCTTTATCGGCAGGGCTGGGCATGGGCGCTTCCGAACAAGGGCAGGACCTCTCGATTTGGCGGCGTTCCGACGGCGGCGCGACAGGCATGACGAACGGTCGTTCCGTGCTTGAGCCGCCGCATCACTTCGCTTAGCATGACGCTATTCTGTGATCACTGATCGCAAAAAGCAACAAGAGGGATTTGCATGGCGACGAGAAATGCCCCCGCTGGCGGCATGGCGGGCGAAACCGTCACGACCATCGAGCCTTTCCTGCTCTCGGTGCTCTCGTCGCGGCTCTCCGCCATCGTGCGGGAAATGAACGCGACCCTGATGAAGTCGAGCCGCTCCGCGGTCATCAAGAACGCGCGCGACTTCTCCTGCGGCCTGCTGACCTACGATCACCGGCTGCTGTCGGTGGAGGACTGCATCCCCATCCACATCACCGCCCTCGACCTGACGACCAAGCCGATCACCGAATTCTTCGACGACATCCGGGAAGGCGATGCCTTCATCAACAACTGCCCCTACACCGGCAACACCCACCATGCGGACATGACCCTCTGCGTGCCGGTGTTCTGCGATGGCGAGCCGCTTTTCTGGACACTGGCCCGCGCCCACCACGCCGACATCGGCGCGCCGATCCCCACGACCTACCTGCCGGAAGCCAGGACCATCTACGAGGAAGGCATCCACCTTCCCTGCGTGCGCATCCAGGAAGGCTTCAAGGACAAGGCGGACATCATCCGCATGTGCCGGATGAAGATCCGCGTCTCCGATCTCTGGTACGGCGACTATCAGGCCCAGGTCGGCGCCTGCCGGGTCGGCGAAAGGCGGCTCAAGGAATTGTGCGACCGCTACGGCCGCGCCACGGTGAAGGCGTTCATCGAGGAGTGGATGGCCTATGGCGAGCGCCGGATGATCGCCGAGGTCCGTTCGCTTCCCAAGGGTACATGGCGCTTCGAGACCCGTCACGACCCGGTGCCGAACGTCGCCGAGGACGGCATCCCGGTGCGCGTCACGCTGAGCATCGACCCGGACGAGGCGATGATCACCGTCGACGCCACCGACAATGTGGACTGCGTGCCGGGCGGGCTCAATCTCACCGAGGCGACGGCCCTGGCCGCCTGCCGCATCGGCGTGTTCTACAATCTCGATCCCGAGCTGCCGCACAATGAGGGCAGCGCCTCGCGCATCCGCATCCTGCTGAAGGACGGCAGCGCGCTGGGGCGGCCCGCCTATCCGGTCGGCACCTCGGTCGCCACGACCAATCTGACGAGCCGCCTGATCACCGCGGTGGCGAGCTGCTTCTCGCAGATCGGCGAGCCACACGGCATGGGCGAGTTCGCCTATTCGCAGGCGCTCGGCGAAGCCGTCATTTCCGGCACCGACCCGACGCAGGGCGACCTGTCCAAGGGCGGGCAGCCTTATGTGAATCAGATCTTCCTCGGCTATGGCGGCAGTGCGGGCCTTTCCGGCTACGACGGCTGGCTGCTCTCGGGTGCCGGCTGCGACGGCGGGCAGATGTCCGTCGATTCCGTCGAGATCAACGAGGCCATGTACCCCATGCTCGTCGAGGAGCGGCGCGTGGCGGTCGATTCCGGCGGGCCCGGCGAATTCGACGGTGCGCCCGGCATCGCCGGCACCTATCGCCCGCTGGTCGGCGCGATGACGGTCTACTGGGGCAGCGACGGCGACATCACCCCCGCGCGCGGCGTGCGCGGGGGTGGCGACGCGGCGACCTCCGGCAACTGGCATCGGAACCGCGACGGCGCGGTGACGCAGCTCGTGACCTTCGGCGACGTCACCATCGGCCCTGACGAGGCGGTGCTGTTCCGGGCCTGCGGCGGGGGCGGCTATGGCGAACCCTATGCGCGCGCACCGGAAAGGGTGCTGCGCTCGGTCCGCCGGGGCTGGATCTCGCCCGAACGTGCCCGCGAGGTCCATGGCGTCGTCGTCCGTCCGAGCCCCGCCATCGGCGGCTGGGAACTCGACGAGGCCGCGACCGCCGAACGACGCGCCAACCACTCCCCCTCCTCCTGACCATTCCGGCGGAATTTCCGATGAGTTTTTCCATCGCCATCGACATTGGCGGCACCTTCACCGACTGCATCGTCGAGGACGGGCAGGGTGAGCTTCACATCTTCAAGGCATCGTCGACGCCACCGGATTTCGAGACCGGCTTCATGAACGCCCTGAAGCTCGCGGCCGAGCAATTCGGGCTGGGCCTCGCCGACTTCCTCGGCCAGACCGGCCGCATCGTGCACGGCTCCACCGTCTCGACCAACGCGCTGGTGGAGCGCAAGTCGGCCCGCACCGGCTTCCTGTGCAATGCCGGGCACCCGGATATCCTCACCCTCCGGGAGGCGGTGCGCAAACCGGTCTTCAACTGGCGGCTCGACTTTCCCGATCCTTACGTCCTGCCCGCCGACACGGTGGAGATCCGCGGCCGCATCAGCGCTCGCGGCGACGTGATCGAGCCGCTGAACGAGGATGACGTGCGCGCCGCGGCCCTCCGGCTGAAGGCGCAAGGGGCCGAGGCGATCGGCATCTGCTTCCTCTGGTCGATCATCGACGGCAGCCATGAGCGGCGCGCCCGGGAGATCGTCCACGAGGTCTGGCCCGGCGTGCCGGTCACCTTGAGCCACGAGCTGAATCCCATAGGGCGCGAATATCGCCGCGCCATCTCCACCGTCATCGATGCCTCGCTGCTGCCCATCGTCAGCGACTATGTGACGAAGCTCACGGGCGCCCTGGACGCCGCCGGCTTCCGCGACGAGCTGCTGCTCGCCAACTGCGTCGGCGGCATGATGCCGCCGGGCGACCTCATCGCGCGGCCGATCTTCTCGGTCATGTCGGGCCCGACGCTGGCGCCGGTCGCCGCGCAGCAGCTCACGCCGGAGCCGAACGTCATCGTCGTCGACATGGGCGGCACCACCTTCGACGTCTCGGCGATCCGCGACGGGCATTTCATCGTCTCGCAGGAGGCGATGATCGGCGACGACATGCTGGGCATTCCCAAGATCGACGTACGCTCGGTCGGCGCCGGCGGTGGCTC
The DNA here is from genome assembly GCF_902703545.1 of Starkeya nomas. Lineage (NCBI taxonomy): Bacteria > Pseudomonadati > Pseudomonadota > Alphaproteobacteria > Hyphomicrobiales > Xanthobacteraceae > Starkeya > Starkeya nomas. Next base: position 3,565,993 of record NZ_CACSAS010000001.1, on the reverse strand, counting down.
CATCGCCTCCATCGATGCGGGCGGCATGCTCCATGTCGGGCCGCACAGCTCGGGAGCGCGTCCCGGCCCCGCCTGCTACGGGCGCGGCGGGCAGCGCCCGACCGTCACCGACGCCAATGTCGTGCTCGGCATCCTCGACCCGGACTATTTCCTCGGCGGACGGATGAAGCTCGACCGGCCGGCCGCGGAGCGGGTGATCGGCGAGATCGCGGACGGTCTCGGCGTGTCGCTGGAGGAGGCGGCCTATGCCATCTACACCACCAGCAACAATGTCATGGTCGGCGCCATCGAGGACATGACGGTGAAGGAGGGCATCGACCCGCGCGACAGCTTCATGGTGGTCGGGGGCGGCGCGACCGCGGCTCATATCTGCGAGATCGCCCAGGAGCTCGGCATCGGCCGGATGATGGTCCCGCGCTTCGCCGCCGGCCTTTCCGCCTATGGCGGCCTCATCTCCGACATACGCTGGGAAGAGCAGGCGACGGCGCTGACCTCCTCGGCCGCCTTCGATCCGGCGCGCATCAACGAGGCGGTGGCGCGCCTCACCGCACGCGGACGCGCCTTCCTGACCGAGGCGGGCGTGCCGGCGGAGCGCCAGCGCTTCGCGACCGTCTATCTCGGCCGCTACCAGTACCAGTCCTGGGAGATCGAGGTACCCTTCGACCTGCCGGCGGCGGGACTGGGCGCGGACGACCTCGAACGCCTGGTGGCGGCCTTCCACGCCATGCATGAGCGCATCTATTCGGTGAAGGCCGAGACCGACGTGGTGGAATTCACCACCTGGAAGGTGCGGGCGATCGGGCTCGCGCCGGAACGGCCGGAGCGCGTCATCCGTCCCGCGCAGCAGGGCGCGCCGGCACCGAAGGCGCACCGGCGCGTCTATGTGCGCGAGGCGGGCGGGATCATCGACTGCCCGGTCTATGGCGGCGCCGATCTCGGCGCCGGCGCCCGTGTAACGGGCCCCGCCGTGATCGAGGAGCCGACCACGACGATCATGCTGCTGCCGCGCTGGAGCGCGACGGCCGACCGCGACGGCAATTACCGCCTCGAGCTGCACTGAAACGGAGCGGCCGCCGGCCGCTCCCCCTCTTCGAGGATCGACGCAAAAAGAAGGCCCCGGACATTGCGTCCGGGGCCTTTGCCTGGAGGGGGGCAGGCGCAGTGAATCAGTGCTTGCGGGAGAGCGCCCCCTCGCGCGCCAGCTCGTCCGCCACCGCGTCGACGGCGCGGCCGAGGCCGGTGACCAGTTCCTCGATATTCGCGCTCGAAAGGGTGAGCGGCGGCGACATGGCGATCATGTTGCCGAGCGGGCGGACGATGACACCCTGCTCGTAGGCCTTGGCGACGATGCGCGCGCCGACCTTCAGCGACAGGTCGAAGGGGCGCTTGGTCGCACGGTCCGCCACCGTCTCCACCGCGAGCATCAGGCCGACGCCGCGAATGTCGCCGACCATCGCGTGATCGCCCAGCCGCTTCTGGAGCGCGCCCTTCAGCTCGGCACCCGCCTTGGCGGCGTTGCCGACGAGGTCCTCGCGCTCGACGATGTCGAGATTGGCGAGCGCTGCCGCCGCGGCAATCGGATGGGCCGAATAGGTGAAGCCGTGCGCGAAGGAGGCCACCTCGCCGGAGGTATCCTTCAGCACGTCCCAGATGCGGTTCGAGATCACGCTCGCCGAAATGGGCTGGTAGCCGGAGGACAGGCCCTTGGCCATGGTCATGATGTCCGGCCGGATGCCGAAATGGGTGGTGCCGAAGGGCGCGCCGAGGCGCCCGAAGCCGCAGATCACCTCGTCGGCGATCATCAGCACGTCGTAGCGGTCGAGCACTTCCTGCATCGCCTGGAAGTAACCCGCCGGCGGCACCAGCACGCCGCCCGTGCCCATCACCGGCTCGGCGATGAAGGCGGCGACCGTGTCCGGCCCTTCCTTGAGGATGAGGGCCTCCAGCTCGCTGGCGAGATAGGCGCTGAATTCCGCCTCGCTCATGCCTTCCGGCTTCTCGCGATACTGGTCGACCGAATGGGTGCGCAGGATCTGCGGCAGCGGCAGGTCGAAGAACTGGTGGCAGTAGCTCAGTCCGGTGAGGCTGCCGGCGCCGATGGTGACGCCGTGATAGGCGCGGTTGCGCGCGATGATCTTCTTCTTCGCGGGCTTGCCGCGCATATTGTTGTAGTACCAGACCAGCTTGATGTTGGTGTCGTTGGCGTCCGAACCGGAATTGCCGAAGAACACCTTGCTCATATGGTCCGGCGCCCAGCGCAGCACGCGGTCGGCGAGACGGATCGACGGCTCGTTCGCCATCGAGGTGAACGAATGGAAGAAGGGCAGCGCCTCGGCCTGCCGCGTCATCGCCTCGACGATCTCCTGGCGGCCATAGCCGACATTGACGCACCAGAGCCCTGCGGCGCCGTCGAGATAGCGCCGGCCCTTGCTGTCGGTGACATGCACGCCGATGGCCGAGCTCATGATGCGCGGCCCGTTGGCAAGATGGTCGCCGATGCTGGTGAAGGGATGGAACAGGCTGCGCTTGTCCATCTCCTCAAGTGACATGTTGTGGTGCGGTTCGAGGCTCATGCGCAGGCTCTCCGGCTGGACGGCATGTTGAAGCAGGTCGGAGGGCACTATAAAGTGTGATCACTGATCTCGCAATGAAGAGGGTCTGAACGTGCAGCGCAATTTCATCGGCGGGGCGTGGGTCGAAGGATCCGGTGCCCTGCGGAACGTGAATCCGTCCGACATTTCCGATGTGGTCGACGAGTTCTCCCTCGCCACGCCGGCCCAGGTCGCCGAGGCGATCGCGGCCGCGCGGGCGGCGCTTCCGGTCTGGGGCGCCATGACGCTGCAAGCCCGCAGCGAGGCTCTGGATGCCGTCGGCACGGCGATACTGACGCGCCGCGAGGCGCTCGGCCGCCTGCTGTCGCGCGAAGAGGGCAAGCCGCTCCCCGACGGGATCGGCGAGGTCACGCGCGCCGGCCAGCTCTTCAAGTTCTATGCGGGCGAGGTGCTCCGCCTCGCCGGTGAGCGCCTGCCCTCCATCCGGGCCGGCGTCGAGGTGGAGGTGATGCCCGAGCCTGTCGGGGTGATCGGGCTGATCACACCGTGGAACTATCCCTCATCCGTCCCCGCCAACAAGATCGCCCCGGCCATCGCCTACGGCAACGCGGTGGTACTGAAGCCTTCCGAACTGGTGCCGGCGAGCGCCGTGGCGCTGTTCGAGATCATGGAGCAGGCCGGTCTTCCGGCGGGGCTGGTCAATCTGGTGATCGGCGGGGCGGAAGTGGGCGAGGCGCTGGCCACCTCGCCGGAGATCAACGGCATCAGCTTCACCGGCTCGACCGTCACTGGACGGAAGGTAGCCGCCCATGCGGTGGCGAATGGCGCACGGGTGCAGCTCGAACTCGGCGGCAAGAACCCGCTCGTCGTGCTCGACGATGCGCCCTTCGACGTCGCGGTCGAATGCGCGGTGAACGGCGCCTTCTACCAGACCGGCCAGCGCTGCACGGCATCGAGCCGGCTCATCGTCACCGAAGGCGTGCATGACCGCTTCGTCGAGGCGGTGGCCGAGCGCGTGCGCAGCCTCAAGGTCGGCCATGCGCTGGAGGCCGGCACGCAGGTCGGCCCGGTGATCGACGAGCGGCAGCTCGCCAAGGACATGTCCTATGTCGACATCGCGCGCGGGGAAGGCGCACGGCTGGTCGCCGGCGGCGAGCGGCTCAATCGCGACACCGAGGGATTCTATCTCTCGCCCGCGCTGTTCGCCGACACGCATCGCGACATGCGCATCAACCGCGAGGAAGTGTTCGGCCCCGTGGCCTCGGTGATCCGGGTGAAGGACTATGAGGAGGCGCTCGAGGTCGCCAACGACACGACCTACGGCCTCTCCGCCGGCATCTGCACGACGACGATGAAATACGCCCACCATTTCCGTCGCCACGTGAAGGCCGGCATGACCATGCTGAACCTGCCGACGGCGGGTGTGGACTACCACGTGCCCTTCGGCGGCACGAAGGCGTCGGGCTACGGGCCGAAGGAGCAGGGGCGCGTCGCGCGCGACTTCTTCACCCAGACCAAGACGTCATACCTGCTGGAAGACTGACCGTTGCGCCGGACGCCGGCCGGCTCATTTGCCGGTCGGCGGCTCCGTCGGCGCCTCGGCGAAGACGGCCACGCGCTTGAGGAAGACGGCGCCGCCGGCGACATCCTCCTCCATCGCCGCGCGGGCCGTCCGGCCATCCGCCCGGCGCAGCGCGGCGATCACCGCGTCGTAACGGTCGGTGTCGAGCTGGCCGCGGATGTCGGCCGCGTAATGGCGCATGAAAGGACCGATCTGCAGCCACAGCCGCTCGATCAGGTCTTCCAGCGCCGGCGCGCGCGCCGCCTTGAAGATGGCGAACTTGAACTGCTGGTTCAGGCGCAGATAGGCGTCGGCATCGTTCGCCTGGGCCGCCTCGTGCAGCTCTCCGGCGATCAGCTGGAGCGCCTCGATCTCCTCGTCGGTGATGACGCGCGCCGCCTTTTCCGTGGCAATGCCTTCCAGCAGCATGCGCAGCTCTATCAGTTCGTCGAACTGCTCGCGCGTCAGCAGCGGGATGGAGATGGTGCCGTTGGCGAGCGCCGTCACCGCCTTCTCCGCCGCCAATCGCGCGAACGCGGCACGTACCGGCATGGTGCTGACGCCGAAGGCCGATGAAATCGCGCGGACGGTCAGTTTCTGCCCGGGCTCGAAACGCGCAGCAATGATGGCGGAGCGAAGCTCGCGGTGCACGCGCTCATGGAGCGGATCCCTCTCGAGCTTTTCGAAAACTACCTGTTCGGTCATGAGATTCGAAGGGGCGCATCGCGCCTTGATGGGGGAATAGGCAACACATGCCACCTTTGTGATCACTAATCTAATCGGTTTCAAACGTGGATGCTACCCACCGGCAGCAATCGCAACAGCAAAGGTCCACCTTGCCCGTTCCGGTGGCCGGCACGGGCGCTCAGGAAGCCGCGATACCGTGGCTGCGGCCGACGAGCGCGAGAATCGTCCGGAACAATTCGCCTTCCGCCTCCTCCGCCGTGACATCGCCCTTCACGGCAGCGTCCGAAAGCGCGTCCGCGGCGCCGAGCATCGCCCAGAACGCCGCCGGCGCGATGCCGCGTGGACCCGTGAAAGGCGCGAGAAGGCCCCGGCATTTGGCGATGAAGGCCATCTGATAGGCGCGCTTGATCTTTTCGAGTTCCGCGGATCCGGCGAGCGCCGCCAGCACCCCCGGCATTTCCCGGCCCTGGGTCAGCACGCATGCGACATAGGAGCAGGCGATGACCCCGGCCGTTGCGTCGAGGCCCGGCGCACTGGCCTGAATCGCGGCGTCCATCAACGCGGCCTGGCGTGCGTCGTAGTCCTGATAGAGGGCGATCAACAGGCCGTTGCGCGTTCCGAAGTGGTCGTAGACGACGGGCTTGGTGATACCCGCCTCCTCGGCGAGCCGTCCGAGCGTCAGCGCATCCGTCCCCTCCTCCCGCACAAGCCGCCAGGCAACATGCATGAGCTGGCGCTGCCTTTCCTCGCGTGGAAGGCGGCGGCGCGGCGGGGGATCACGCTCCGGCGACGACGTTGACATAGCTATATACCAAAAGTAACTTACTAAAAGTATATAACAATCACCCTGCCACGGCAATCGGACGGAAGTTTCTCCCATGCACGCGCTCATCGTGATCTCGCATCCCCATCCGGAATCACTGACACATTCGACGGCCCGCAAGATTGCCGAAGGCATTTCCGCGTCGGGCACGGAGCATTCGTTCGAGATTGCGGATCTCAATGCCGAGGGCTTCGACCCGCGCTTCAACGCGGCCGACCTCGCGGCCCATCTGAGACAGGGACCGCCCCCCGCGGATGTCTCCCGCGAGCAGTCGCGCGTCGATCGCGCGGATGCGCTGGTCCTCGTCTATCCCGTCTATTGGTGGTCGATGCCCGGCCTGCTCAAAGGCTGGATCGACCGGGTGTTTGCCAATGGCTGGGCCTATGACGACAGCGCCTATGACGAAGGCGCCGATACCGGTCTGGTGAAAAAACTCGGTCGGCTCAAGGTCCACCTCGTCGCCATCGGCGGCGCGAGCCTGGGAACCTACACCCGGCACGGCTATCTCGGCGCCATGCGCACCCAGATCGATCACGGCATATTCGACTATTGCGGCGCACATGTTGCCGCGTCCGAATTACTCATTCCCTCCGCTACGGAACCGGCGGAGAGGCAGCTCGAAACCGCACGAGCGCTCGGACGCCATCTCTTTGCCAGGGACCGGCATCCGGACATGCCGAAGGCCATCTGAACCACGATCGCCGTCGCGATCGATCGGCCTCGAGTCCATAGAATCCGACGACCCGCCCCTCGGGCTCGCGCCGGGCGAAGACCCATATGCCGATGCGACCGGCGACTTGCGCCGGCCGATCAACGTCATGGCGGCAACGACGGACGCGGTCTCAGAGCCTGTTTCGATCAGCAAGGAATAGAGGTGGAAGGTGAAGGCCGAGAACGCCGCGGAAGAGAACGCCGGCTGGCCCATCGCTCGAAAGGCGATGCCATCCCCGCCCGCACCAGCATGCGGTAGATGAGAAGGCGAGCCGGACAGCCGATGACCTCAAGTTGGCGAGCAGCTTGTCCGAGATTCATGGAAGTACGCTAGGCCGCAGGGGATAAGCGTCAAAGTTTATTTCGACGGTTATCGAAATTTGTCAGCGCGTCTCATGTGCGGCCTGCAGGACCGAACTCCCGCTCTCGTACCATCCCTTGGACCGGTTCACGATCCAGACGACGGACAGCATCACCGGCACCTCGATCAGCACGCCCACCACCGTCGCCAGCGCGGCGCCGGACTGGAACCCGAACAGGCTGATGGCGGCAGCCACGGCCAGCTCGAAGAAATTGGAGGCGCCGATCAGCGCGGAGGGCCCCGCCACGCAGTGCTTCTCGCCGGCGAGGCGATTGAGGAGGTAGGCAAGGCCGGAGTTCAGATAGACCTGGATCAGGATCGGCACCGCCAGCAAGGCGATCACCAGCGGCTGGGCCAGGATCTGTTCGCCCTGGAAGCCGAACAGAAGCACCAGCGTGGCGAGCAGAGCCACGAGGGAGAGCGGTTGCAGGCGCGTCAGCAAGGCATCGAGGCTCGCCTGCCCTCCCCGCGCCAGCAGCGCACGGCGCACGGCCTGCGCGACCACCACCGGCACGACGATATAGAGCACCACTGACAGCACCAGCGTGTCCCATGGGACGGTGATGGCGGACAGCCCCAGCAGAAGGCCTACGATCGGCGCGAAGGCGACCACCATGATCGCGTCGTTGAGCGCCACCTGGGTCAGCGTGAAGTGCGGCTCGCCACGGGTCAGGTTCGACCAGACGAACACCATGGCCGTGCAGGGCGCGGCCGCCAGGATGATCAAACCGGCGATGTAGCTGTCGATCTGGTCGGCCGGGAGATAAGGGCGGAAGAGCCAGCCAATGAACAGCCAGCCGAGCGCGGCCATGGAGAACGGCTTCACCGCCCAGTTGATGAACAGCGTGACACCGATCCCGCGCCAATGCCGGGTGACCTCTCCCAGCGCGGCGAAGTCGATGCGAAGCAGCATCGGTACGATCATCAGCCAGATCAACACCGCCACGGGCAGATTGACCCTGGCGATCTCCATCGCGCCGATCGAATGAAACACGCCCGGCAGAACATGACCGAGAGCGATGCCCACGACGATGCAGAGGGCGACCCAGACGGTGAGGTAGCGTTCGAAGGTCGACATGCCCGCTCCTATGCCGCCGCCACGCGGCGGCCGTCGGCATCCACGACCAGCTCGCCGTCTTCCTTGCGGAACGGGCCCCGCTGCGGAGCGGGGAGGATGTCGAGTACGGCCTCTGATGGGCGGCACAGCTTCAGGCCGAGCGGCGTGATCACGATGGGCCGGTTGATGAGGATCGGGTGGGCCATCATGGCGTCGAGAAGATCGTCATCGGTGTGGCTCGGGTCATCCAGACCGAGTTCGGCAAAGGGTGTGCCCTTCTCGCGCATGATGGCGCGCACCGGCACATCCACGCGGGCGATCAGCCCCTTTAGTTCATCGCGGCTTGGCGGTGTCTTCAGGTACTCGATGATGGTTGGCTCGATACCGGCGTTGCGGATCAGGCCAAGCACGTTACGTGACGTGCCGCAGGCCGGGTTGTGATAGATCGTTACGGACGACATCCAGGTTCCCCTAGGCCACGTTCGAGCGCGGGCTGGTCGCGCCTTCGCCGCGGCCGATCTCGTGCAGCTTGGCGCCGAGCGTCATGGTATCGAGGCTGCGGATCGGCAGGGCCGTGAAGGCGGCGATGCGATTCTTGAGATAACGGAAGGCGCGCGCGAAGGCGGCCTCTTTTTCGATGTCCGTGCCGGTCACGGCGGCGGGATCGTCGATCCCCCAATGCGCCGTCATGGGCTGCCCAGGCCAGACCGGACAGGTCTCCCCGGCCGCCGTGTCGCAAACCGTGAAGACGAAATCCATCACCGGCGCATCCGGAACTCCGAATTCGCCCCAACTTTTCGACCGTAGTCCGTCAGTCGGGTAGTCAAAGCTGCGCAGCGTGGTGAGCGTCAGCGGGTGCACTATACCCTTCGGCTGGCTACCGGCGGAGAACGCTCGGAACCTTCCACCACCTTCCTTCGTCAGGATGGACTCCGCCATCAACGAGCGGGCCGAGTTTCCGGTGCAGAGGAACAGGACGTTGTAGACATGGCCGGATGACGTGAGATCAGGCATCGCTCGCCTCCCTGGCGGCATTGCTCGCTGGTGTGCAGCAGGGCTCGAGATCGGCGATCAGGGGAACGCACACCTCTGGCCTCCCGCCGCAGCAATCCTTGAGGATGAAGGCGGCGAGCTCGCGCGCGGAGGTCAGCCGTACCCGGTAGATGATTTGGCGGCTCTGCCGTTCCGCCTTGATCAGGCCGGACCGAACGAGAATGCCGAGATGGCTGGAAAGTGTGTTGTGGGGAACGTCGAGTTGCCGAGCGACCTCTCCGGCCGGCAAACCTTCCGGCTCGTGCAAGACGAGCAGCCGGAAGACGTCAAGCCGAGTGGGCTGCGACAGTGCTGCGAAGGAAGCCAGAGCTTTATCCGTGTCCATATGTCGACGATATACGACACATGGAAATAAATCAACGAGAAAGGCGATCTTGCTTCGACCGACAGCCGCAGGATCGGGCAGCCCCCAGGGAGCGCCACACCCTCATTTCCCCGTGCCCCGCCGCCGATTGTCGAGAACAATCGATGCTTTTTGAGCAGGGCTGAACCAGGACGTGATCGACCTGTATCAGCACATCCCGGACGGCACGAAGGTTGTGGTGCCGCCCGCCACTTGAGGGCTCAGGCCAGCAGCGCCGAGGCGCTCTTGAACAGCATGTAGCTGGCGACCACGAAGATCAGCGTCGCGAACACGGTGGTGAGGCGCCCGGTACGCCCGGAAAGCTGCCGGGCGAGTTTCATCCCGGCGACGCTGCCAAGCGCGCCGCCGGCGATGAAGGCGGCTGCCAGCGGCCAGTTCACGAGGCCGGACAGCGCGTAGTTGAGCGCGGTCGTGAGACCGAACGCCGTCACCGCCACCAGCGAGGTACCGACCGCATTGAGGATGGGCATGCCGGTGGAGCCGATGAGGCCGGGCACGATGAGGAAGCCGCCGCCAATGCCGAAGAAGCCGGAAAAGGCGCCGGTGCCGAGCCCGAAGCCGAGCACCTTCGGCGCCTTCGCGCGGTTGCACTCTGCACCCGGCTCGCCGGGATTGCCGCGCCCGCGCAGCATCAGAAAGCCGACAACCAGCATCAGCAGCGCGAACAGGAACAGCAGCTTCTCCCCGCCCACCAGCTTGCCGAGGCTCGAGCCGGCAAAGGCGCCGAGGATGCCGGCGGTGGCGTACATGCCACCGCAGCGCCATTTCACCGTGCCCGCGCGGGCATGCTGTAGCAGGCCGGCGGCGGCGTTGATCGCGACGGCGAAGGCACTGGTGCCGATGGCGACATGCGGATTGCGCACGCCGACGAGATAGACCATCAGCGGCACGGCGAGGATGGACCCGCCACCGCCCACCAGACCGAGGGTGAACCCCACCAGCACGCCGGCACCGGCGCCGAGGCCGTATTGCAGCGGCTCGAGCATCACGCGGCCTCTTTCGACGGGACCACCGGCTGGGGCTGGCACAGCCATTCCCGCCCCTTCAGCATGGCGTGCCAGTAGATCGGCGGCAGCATGCGGTCCTTGAGAAACCAGGCGAGCCGGGTCGGCCGGGAGCCGTCGAGAATCCAGCGCGGGAAGGTCGGCAGAAGCGCGCCGCCATAGCCGAATTCGGCCAGCACGATCTTGCCGCGCTCGACGGTGAGCGGGCAGGAGCCGTAGCCGTCATACTGGGCGGCGGGCGCCTTCCCTTCCAGTGCCGCCAGCACATTGACCGCCACGACAGGCGCCTGCTTGCGGGCGGCGGCAGCGGTCTTGGCGTTGGGTGTGTTGGTGGCGTCGCCAAGGGCGAAGACGTCCGGGTGACGCACATGGCGCAGCGTCGCCGGGTCGACCTCGATCCAGCCGCCCGCACCGGCCAGCGGGCTCGCGGCGACGACGTCGAGCGGCCTCTGCGGCGGCACGGCGTGCAGCATATCGAAGTCGCGCTCCACGCGCTCGGCGGTGCCGTCGCTTCCCTTGCGCTCGAAGGTCGCCACCCCGGCGTCGCCGTCGACGCCGACGAGGGTGGAGCCGAAATTGAGGCCGATGCCGTAGCGCTCTACATACTCCATCAGCGCCGGGACATAGGTCGGCACGCCGAACAGCACGCCGCCGGCATTGTGGAACTCGACCTCCATGCGCGGCAGCACGCCCGCCGCCCGCCAGATGTCGCAGGAGAGGTACATCGCCTTCTGCGGCGCGCCGGCGCATTTGATCGGCATGGCCGGCTGGGTGAACAGAGCCCTCCCCCCCTGCACCGTGCTGGCGAGGCGGAAGGTGTAAGGGGCGAGGTCGAAGCGGTAGTTCGAGGTGACGCCATTGCGCCCCAGCGCCTCGGCCAGGCCAGGAATGGCCTCCCAGGCGAGCCGGAGGCCCGGCGCGGCAACGAGAATGCGGTAGCGCAGGGACGAGCCATCGGCGAGTGCGATCTCCCGTGCGTCGGGCGCGAAACCGGCCGCCGCCTGCCGGATCCAGGTGACGCGGTCCGGCATCACCGCGCCCATCGGCACGCGGGTGGTCTCCGGCTGGAACACGCCGGCGCCGACCATGGTCCAGCCCGGCTGATAATAGTGGCACTCCGCCGGTTCGACGATGGCGATGTCGAGCGAAGGCCGGCGCTTGAGCAGGCTGGAGGCGGTGGCGATTCCGGCCGCGCCGCCGCCGACGATGACGACGTCATAGGTCTTCGGCGTGCCGGGGCGCGGGGCGACGGCACCGGCGGCAAGGCGGGGGCGCTGGGCGGAAAGGTCGAAGCCGGCGGCGTTCGCCAGCGTCAGGATCGCCTCCGGCGGACGAAGGCCCGCCTGCGCGAGCGCCCACAGCGTCGCCGCCCGCGTGCCGGTGCGGCAATAGCCGAGCACCGGGCCGGGGAGCCGGTCTAGCATGGTGCGCATCGTCGCCACGTCGGCATCGGCAAAGCTGCCGGGCGTCACCGGGATATGGACGAAGGCCATGCCGAGCGCCTCCGCCAGCGTGGCCATTTCCCTGGCCGGCAACTGTCCGGGCTCCTCGCCATCGGGACGGGCGCAGATGATCGCGCGAAAGCCGGCGGTGGCGGCGGCGGCAAGGTCCTGCATATCCAATGGGCCGCACACGTGAAATTCCGGCACGATCTGTTTCGGCGTCATGTGGGTTCCTCGATCTCGTTTTGGGCCGACGCGGCGGACCGGCCGGCGTTGGCGCGCCGGTCGGCGGCCGTTTCAGAGCGTGTCGAGCGGCAGCTTCAGGTAGCGTCGCCCGTTCTCTTCCGGATCGGGAAGGTGCCCCGCCCGCATGTTCACCTGCACGGAGGGGAGGATGAGCTTGGGCATGGCCAGCGTCGCGTCGCGCTTGGTGCGCATATCGACGAAGGCGTCCTCGTCCACCCCGTCGCGAGCATGGATATTGCCGGCACGTTCGGCACCGACCGTGGTTTCCCAGGCATAGCTATCGCGGCCCGGCGCCTTGTAGTCGTGGCACAGGAACAGCCGCGTCTCGTCCGGCAGCGCCAGCAGGCGGCGGATGGAATGGTAGAGCTGGCGGGCATCGCCGCCGGGAAAGTCGGCACGGGCCGTGCCGAAATCCGGCATGAACAGCGTGTCGCCGGTGAATACCACGTCGCCGATCACATAGGCCATGTCGGCCGGTGTATGGCCGGGCACATGCAGAACGATGGCGGGAATGGAGCCGAGGCTGAACGTGTCGCCATCCTCGAACAGGCGGTCGAACTCCGAACCGTCGCGGGCGAACTCGGTGCCGAAGTTGAAGATCTTCCCGAACACGTTCTGGACGGTGATGATCTCCCGCCCGATGGCGAGCTTGCCGCCGAGTTCGCGCTGGATATAGGGCGCGGCCGACAGATGGTCGGCGTGGGCATGGGTCTCCAGCAGCCAGTCGACGTTCAGACCTTCACGTCTCACGTAAGCAATGATCGCGTCCGCCGACGCCGTGGAGGTTCGCCCCGAGGCCGCGTCGAAATCCAGCACGCTGTCGACGATGGCCGCGCGACGGGTGGCGGGGTCGTGGATCACATAGCTCGCCGTATTGGTCGGTTCATCGAAGAAGGCTTCGACCGCGAGGCGGTTGCTGGCGGCACGGGCGGCCAGAACCTGGGCGGCGGCGGCTTCGAGAGGCGGGTCAATGTCGAGATGGGTGGCGGACATGGCGTTCCTCCTGTGCTGTTCAATTTCATAATTACATAAGTTGTGTAATTGTAAATGCGGATTGCACGGAAACCCGTCAAGAGGCAATCAAAGAGAATGACAGCCACCCCAGCCGCCGCTCATGATTCCTCGGTCGTTCCGCCCCGTCCGCTCCGGATCGGCGACGCCGCACCCGTGTTCAGCGCCCGCTCCACGCAGGGGCAGGTGAAGCTCTCCGATTATCGGGGGCGGTGGGTGGTGCTGTTCTCGCATCCCGCGGATTTCACCCCGGTCTGCACCAGCGAGTTCATCGCGCTGGCCCGGCTCGCACCGGAATTCGAGGCGCTCGGCGTGGGGCTGATCGGGCTGTCGGTGGACAGCCTGTTCTCGCATTTCGGCTGGTTGCGGGCGATCCACGGTGCCTTTGGCGTCGATGTGCCCTTCCCGGTGGTGGAGGACACCTCACTGGTCATCAGCCGCGCCTACGGCATGCTGGACGAGACCGCCCAGGATTCCTCCACCGTGCGGGCCAGCTATTTCATCGACCCGGAGGGCATTGTGCGGGCCATTCAGTGGTACCCGATGTCGGTCGGCCGCTCGGCGCGGGAGATGCTGCGGCTCGCCGCTGCGCTCAGGCGCGCCGAAGCGGGGGATGTGGTGACGCCCGAGGGCTGGCAGCCGGGCGATCCCGTTCTCCGCGCGCTGACCGATGAAAGCACGCTTTCTGAGGCGGATCCCGCCTGGTTCTGCCAGGTGGCGGAACGGGACTGAGCCGATGGCGCTGACACGCGAAGAGGCCGACAAGGCGGTCGAGAAGCTGCGCAGCTACACACAGGCGCAGAGGCTGATGGTTCTCTCCCATCTCCAGGCCGGCGAAATGACGGTGAGCGAGATCGACGCCGCCACCGGCATCGGACAGCCCGCGCTCAGCCAGCAGCTCGGCGAGTTGCGCCGGGCCGGCCTCGTCGCCACGCGGCGCGCCGCCAAGCAGGTCTATTACCGGCTGGCGGATGCGGGCGTGGCGCAGTGCGTGCGCAGCATCGAGGCGCAGTTCGGGAAAGGCGCTCCCGCGCTTCCCGCACCGGATCTTGCCCCGGCCGCGTTGCCTCCTCCCCGCGTACGCAATCGCAGCGCCGCGCTCTTCGCCCGCATCGTGGCGCCGGGGGAACCGTCCGCTTAAGGCTCGCTTAAGCTGCGCTTCGGATCAGCCGGGCTCGACCCGTTCGTGCCCGGAGCCTGCCCTTCATGAGTGCGCTCAGCACCCTGCCGAGAATTTGTCGTATCGTTCTCTTAGACCGCGATCCGCGAAGCCTCGCTCAACCCGCGACCGCGACGCACAATCAACCGGTCTGAGCAATGCATGGTACGAGCTGAAGCGATGACGGCCGAAGGGATTACAGCCGCCTTGATGACTCCGGGTTCGTCCCTATGGGCGACGGCCACAGATTGCGCCGCAGAGCCCGCTATCCTGTCGTGGCTTCCCGCACCAGCGCCGTATCGAGATGCGCGCGCCACAGCGTAACCAGGCCATTCCGAAGAAGCCATTCATGCGCGAAGCGGCTGCGAAACGACTTGCGCGACGCCCTGTAGGAGCCCGACACCACTCCAAGAACGATGACGCAATTATCCTGCGCGACGAACCTATCCGGAATCAGAGCGAGTTGATCCCAATCGGCCGCGACCCGGGACAGGGCCTCGACAACGCCAGCATGGCCCACATGACGACCCCCGACAGCCGGGTATCCTTCGGCTTCGAACCACTCGACCGCTGGATCGAGCCGCTCCAGGACCGCCGTAACATCGCCTCTGGCGAAGCTCTCATATAGCTGGCTTATGATAGTAGCGTTGTCCACGACGATCCTCTGACTCTGCCGGCGAAGCGGTGCTGGATGGTAACTTGGTCACGTCGATGGGGCTAGCGCAGTGCGGTCAGCGAGACCAGCGCAGGGGAATGAAGGAAATCCAGTGCAGGGCAGCGCGTACCGTGTCTTCGATACCGCCGAGGAGTATCTTCATACAGTCCGGGCGGCGCAGGTTCAGGCTGCGGTCCACGAACGCGGCACGTTCCGGGGCGAATTGGCGCGCATCGACTTCAGCCGACTATGGCTGCAACGTGGCTCGGAAAACCTGGCGCGCTCCCTGCATATTTCCATCCCCAAGGCCCGGGCGCCGATTTTCTTCCTGACCGATGCCGCTCAACCCTCGACCCGTCTCAGCGGGATAGAGGTCCAGCCCGGCGAATTGGTGTTCTGGGGACGCGAAAGCGAACAGTACCAACGCACCGACGCCGCCATCCGATGGGGAGCCATGTCCCTTGAGCCGGACGCGCTGATAAGGGCCGCCTTGGCCATTCTCGGTCACGAGATCTTCGTCCCGGCGAAAACGCTCGTCCTTCGGCCGAACGAGCATGCCATGCGCAGGCTTGTCGCGCTCCATCACTTCGCTGGAGCCCTCGCCAAATCGGCGCCGGATGTGATCGCGCACAAGGAGGTGGCCAACGCGCTGGAGCAGGCGATGGTGCACGCCATGCTGGCGGCCATCGACTGCAGTGAGGAGAAGGCCCCGGCAAGTGGACACAGGTACCGTCAGCATATCCTGGAAAGACTGGAGGCGTTCATCGCCAGGAACGCCGGCCGGCCGCTGTATCTCACGGAACTGTGCGAAAGCCTCGGCGCACCCGAACGTACCCTTCGTCGCGTGTTCACGGAACAGTTCGGCATAAGCCCGACCCGGTATCTCTGGCTTCGCCGCATGCATCTGGTCAATCGAGCCCTGCAACTTGCGGACCCGGCGTGCAGCTCCGTAACGGCGATCGCCATGGAGCATGGCTTCGCAGAACTCGGCCGGTTCGCCACGGCATATCGACAGCTCTTCGGCGAAGTGCCGTCAGCAACGCTGCGTAGGAAGCCCGACTTCGTGCCTCGGATACTGCCATCGAGCTATCTCGGCCTCATCCCCTTCGAGCTGCGGGGTCTGCCCGCTTCATCCACCGGTTCAACCCAGCCCGTTGAATCTGAACCAGACAGCGCGGAAGTTGAAGCATAGGCGTCGAGGGGGGATGACAGCGCAGCGCGCTCGTGAATCGCCCCGAGTTTTCTAGACGCCCTCAGCTTTCGCTTTGTGCTGCCGTTCGAACTCGATGGGTGACGGCATCCCGTTCCGTGCGCGCTTCCGGGTCGGGTTGTAGAACATCTCGATGGAATCGAGCACGTCCCGGCGTGCCTCGTCGCGCGTGCGGTAGACCTTGCGGCGGCCGCCTTCGCGCTTGAGCAGGTTGTCATGACAGTTGCCGCGACGGCTCATCGAGGGCTACGCAACCGCTCGGCGAGCCGGGCGAGTTCGGCGTCGTCCGGGCGCAGGCTTACCAGTCGGGGAATAAGCGTCCGGGCCCGGTCGATGTCCCCGGACTGAAGCGCCTCACTCAGTGCCAGCGTCAGCAGCGGGGCATCATTGGGCGTGCGACGGAGCGCGTCCGACACAACGGCCGCGCTCTCGGCCCGACGACCGGTCGAACTGAGCGCTACAGCGTAGACATAAGCGTAGCGCGGGTTTTCCGGGGCGAAGGCCACGGCGCGCGCCAGGTGCTCCACGGCTTCCGGATAATGTCTCTGGCGAATGAGCGCGAGCGCCAAAGCATGGTATGGCGCGGCAGCCTCCGGCTGCGCGGCGATGGCGCGGCGAAGGGTCTCCCGCGCCTCGTCCTCGCGTCCCTGGAGACGATACAATTCGGCCAGATTGATCATCAGCCCCGCATTGGCCGGCTGGAGCTTCAGCCCGGCCAGGAATTCCATCTCCGCGCCCGCCACATCGCCACGCCGCAGCAGGAAATTGCCGAGATTGGCACGCGCCTCCGCGCGATCGGCGTTGAGCCGCTGCGCCGCCTCATATTCGCGCCAGGCCGCTTCCAACTTTGTCCTGTCCGCTTCCGTGAGCGTGGATGTGGGCTGATCGGCGAGCTGGCTCGCCGCCTCGATCCGCGCGCCCGCGACGGGATCCGCGAGCAGCGGTGAAACGCGGCGCCACCGCACGTCGAGCGGCGGCCCCGCCTGTCCGCGCAGGCCCGCGATGCGCACCAGCGGATCGGGATCCGCGAGGGCCCTGGCTATGGCCTCTTCGCTGGCAATGGAGGGAAAGCCCGGCAGCTCGGAAACGGCCGTCGCCCGGACGATGGCCGGAACGGCGGCTTCGTTTGCCAGCGCGATCAGCTTCTCACGCGCGGCCGGCTCGCTGCGTCGGGCGTCGTGAAAGGCGTCCGCCCAGCTCTGGAAGCCTTTTCGCTCCGGCCCGTGCCAGCGCTCGATCGCCTCGGCCGCCCAGTCGGCGGGCTTGTCGGCATGGCAGTCATTGCAGGTGTTCGGGGTACCGAGGCGGGCGGAGACATCCGGCCGTGGAATGCGGAACGAATGATCATGCCGCTTGTCCACCACCATATAGGTCCGCGCGGGCATGTGGCAGGAGATGCAATCGGGAGCGTTGGGGCCCGGCGCGTGGCCGGTATGGGCGGCCGTGTCGAAGCGTTCGGGCAGATGGCATTGCCCACACACGGCCGGTCCCGGCGCACGCAGTTTCGCGGAATGGGGCGCGTGGCAGTCGGAACAGGTCACGCCCTTCGCATACATCAGGCTCTGCTTGAAGGAGTGATCGTTGAACACCTCGTCCCGCATCACGCCATCCGCCTCGAACAGCCCTTCGGAGAGGAGGGTGGGCAGATGGGTGTCGGTGAGCGGCCGGCCGGGATGCCAGTTCTCCGAGAGGATGCCCCGCCGGGCATGGCAGCGGGCGCAGGTTTCGACCTCGTCGCCCGCCGGCCGGGAAACACCGGCCTTCGGGCTTCCGGTCGCGGGATCGACCTCCCAGTCCGGGACGGGGCGCGAGGCGGCAACGGATGCGAACCCCCTGTGCGGGGTGGCGGCATCGCGCGCGCCCTTCGCCCAGTCGACATGCCCGCGCGCCGGTCCGTGGCAGGCCTCGCAGCCGACGCTGATCTCGGAAAAGCGGGTATCGAAACGATCCGTGGCCGCGTCATAATTCTTGCGCAGCGCGGTGGAATGGCACTCCGCGCACATGAAGTTCCAGTTCTGCTGCGCGCCCGTCCAGTGCAGCGGATCGGCGGGCGCGATCATCTGGTCCGGGTAGAGGTGGAACCAGCGCTGGCCGCCCTCGCTCGCAGGGCGGACGTCATAGGCGAAGGGCAAGGCCTGTTTGCGGCCATCGGGAAAGCTGACCAGATATTGCTGGAGAGGTTCGAGACCGAAGGTATCCGTGACTTCGAAGGCCGCTGTCTTTCCGTCCGCCCCCTCGGTCTCGACCATGTAGCGCGCGCCGTCGCGATAGAAGCGGGCGGATGATCCGCGGTGCTCGATGCGCACGCCGCCGAAGTCGCCGCGCACCGTGTCCGGCGTGGCGCGGGCCATGGCGCGCGCGTGCTGCGATGCGAGCCAGTCGCGGGTTTGTGTCGCATGACAGGTGGCGCAGGAGGCCGAGCCGACGAAGCCCTCAGGCGCGAAGGCCTGCAACGCGCCGATCTCGCCGGGGCCCAGCGCGGCCGCTTCATCGGCCGCCTGGGAACGAATGGGCAAGAGCAGGCTCGCCAGAGCGATCACGCCGGTCGTGAGAAGACCCGCCGCCAGCGCGACAGCGAAGCTCCAGCTTGGCCGTGCGAACCACATCGTCGCGCTCAGAATCGCCAGGCCGCCGCCACCGTTGGCCCGTGCATGGTCGTATTGTAGCGGAAGGAACCGCTCCCCGTCCGTTCGCCGACGTAATCCTCATACAGGTAGCGATAGCCCAGCGAGGTGGAGAAGCTGTCGGTCCACATGTAGCCCACGCCGAGATAGCCGGTGCTGGAAAGCCTCGAGCCGACGCCGAACCCGCCAATGTCGGCGATGGCGTTGACGTACCATTTCTGGTTCAGCTCCCAATGGGCGAAGACGCCGACGGTGGGGTCGATCCACCATTCACGCTGGCTTCCCGCGATGTCGACCGGCAGCGCGAAGGGATCGAAGCTCAGCGCGCCCTTGACGCTCATGTAGCGCACGCCGCCGGTGATCGCGATATCGAGGTCGGACCGACCCGTCGGCAGCATGCGGCCGATAGCGCCGGTGGCGATGGTCTGCGTGACCTCCGCGTCGAGCCGGCTGCCGCCGAACGTGCCGAGGTCGCGCGCATCGGAGAGTTTGGCGAAGACGACATCGGCAAGGAGAATCCACTCGCCATTCTGGGCGAAGAACGAGCCCATCAGGGCGCCGTTGAGATGGTTCAGCACCTCGGAGAACGGCACGTCGATGGAGCTCGTCGGCAGATTGCGCACGCCGACATCGCCGACCAGCGAGGTCGCCCAGCCATAGAGCGAGAGCTGATATTCCCAGCCCGGGGCAGGAGCCGGCAGTCCCGCCGTCTGCGACGCCGGCGCCGCCGGAGCGGGACGATCCGCCGCCTGCGCCGTAGCGCCGGATATAAGACCGGCGATGAGAGCGGCCAGAGTGCCGATCCGCCCGGCGCAGCGCCCGAGGGCCGGCCGCGCCGTCGATGCGCGTGTCTTGTCCATTCATTCCCCCCGCGGCGTTGGTCGTAAATGAAGGGGCAGCGGACAGCCCACCCGCCGCTCCCCCTTCGTCGTCCGTCGTGTCGCGGCTCAGTTGCCGGTCGGCAACGGCAGCGAGAAGCCCTGCTCCTTCAACGAGTCCTGAACGTTCTTGAAACGCTCGTAACCCGAGAGTGTGATGGGTCCGGAATAGGCCTCGCTCTGCGGCTTGCGGGGCGTGTCCGCCGTCAGCACCAATGGCACAGATTTGAGGTTGTGAATTAAGGAGGGTTGGGGCTTCGTCGTAGTGACGAAGGAACGAAGATGAAGACCCAACCCTCCTTGAAAAAATCGCCGGTAAAGGCCGGCACTCGGCAACATGGCGCCGGTCGAGTTCGCAATGAAATCCACGCTGGAAAAACAGGCCGCATGAGGCCACAAACGAAACCCAGGACTCTACCATAGACCGGAGGAGATTAGGGTCTCAGGTCAGCTCGTTAACCAAAAACACACAGCCGCCCGAATTCAACCATTGCCATGCCTTGCGGGGCTTCCAATCTCTCCACCATAGCGTTGGGCCGGTTCGCGTGGCGCATCGGTTTCCCAGCCCCCCAGCCCCCCGCGGCGTTCGTGGGCCGGCCTGACGTTATGTTCTAGGTTCAATCCCCGAATTGCCCTTTGGGCCGGCTACGTTGCCGGCCCTTTTTCTTTTCAGGCGGGGAAGGCCTCTATCAGGGCAGGGGCTGGAAGCTGGCGCCGAGTATGGCGCCGGGCTCGGCCGAGGAGCCGGACTGGATGAACACCACCACCGCGTCGGTGGGGTCGCCCGGCAGCCGGCGCAACGTTGCGTCGAAGCTCGCCTCGCTGCCGTTCCAGTCGCCCAGCTTGACCCAGCCACGCACCACATTGTGGTAGGTCATGGTGCTGCCTTCGTTCTCGCCGCGGCCGATCTCCACCTTCATGCTGCTGGCGACGGGGCACAGCCAAACCTCGCCCGCTTCGGAGCCCGGGGCGGCGCCGACCTTCACCTTGAGCCGTTCGCCCTCATGTTCGACCGTGACCGGCACGGCCGGCCGGGCGATGGCGGAAAGCGTGCGCTCCAGCGTGGCGCGGTCCGAGCCGATGGCCATGACCCGGCCGTTCACCACCGCCTGCGGGGTGAACATCTTGCCGTCGCCGCGCACGCGGGCATAGGCCTTCTGGCGCTGCGAATGGCCGTGCTTGGCCAGCGTGTCCTTCCAGCCGAGATAGTCCCAGTAATCCACCGCCAGCGTGAGGGCGATCACGTCCGGGCGCTCCGCCATCTCGCCGAGCAGCTTGTCGGCCGGCGGGCAGGCCGAGCAGCCCTGGCTGGTGAAAAGCTCGATGATCGCCTTCGGTGCGGTTACGGGCTTGGGCGGAGCCTCCTCGGCGCGGCCGGTCCCCGGCATCGTCAGCACCAGCACGGGCACGAGCAGTTGCACGAGCCGCACGAGGCCGATCCGCGTAGCCCGGTCCCGACAGGAAGGGTCGATGAGATCGGGGAGGCGGAAGGTGGAGGCTGCGGCGTGAACGGACATGTCGAGCGGGTCGTCCCTGGCACGAGCTCGGCTGGCAGGAGCTCAAACGGAGCGGTTTGACCGGCCCTGGTCGGCGCTTCCGGCATCCGACGGCGACAACCTCGTCACATGGCACGGGAACGCCGCCGATCGGGTTGGACCCGACCGGGACCGCCCTAGGCAATAGGACGGCGCGCCTGCCGGGACCAGTCACATTCGGGTGTCGCGGCGCACGGAAAGGTGATTCCCCGCGTGCTGCGGGCGATGCCCGCCGCGGCCGCCGAAAGCCGGCAGAGGACGGAAAAAGGCCGGCGAGGGGATGTCCCCGCGCCGGCCCTTGATGGCGTCACGCCGCGAGGTTGCGCAGCACGTAGGCCAGGATGCCACCGTTGCGGAAGTAGTCCAGCTCGTCCAGCGTATCGATACGGCAGGTCAGCGGGACGTTCTTCACGGAGCCGTCGCCATAGACGATCTCGGCGACCAGCGTCTGGCGCGGCTTGAGGTCGCCCTCGATGCCGCGGATGGTGACGATTTCGTCGCCCTTGATGCCGAGCGACTGCCAGGAATCATCATTCTGGAACACGAGCGGCACGATGCCCATGCCGACCAGGTTCGAGCGATGGATGCGCTCGAAGCTCTGGGCGACGACGGCGCGGATGCCGAGCAGCTTGGTGCCCTTGGCCGCCCAGTCGCGGGAGGAGCCGGTGCCGTATTCCTTGCCGGCGAACACGACGGTGGGCACGCCTTCCTGCTTGTAGAGCATGGCGGCGTCGTAGATCGGCATCTCCGCGCCGTCCGGCCAGTGCTTGGTGAAGCCGCCTTCCTTGCCGCCCAGCATCTGGTTCTTGATGCGGATATTGGCGAAGGTGCCGCGCATCATCACTTCATGGTTGCCGCGCCGCGTGCCGTACTGGTTGAAGTCGGCGGGGCGGACCTGATGGTCGCGCAGGTAGACGCCGGCGGGGCTGGCTTCCTTGATCGAGCCGGCGGGCGAGATGTGGTCGGTCGTGATCGAATCGAGGAAAAGCCCCATGACCCGCGCGTTGATGATGTCGGTCACCGGCTCGGGCTTCATCTCCATGCCCTCGAAATAGGGCGGGTTCTGCACATAGGTCGAGCGGTTGTCCCAAGCGTAGGTCTCGCCCAGCGGAACGGAGATCTTCTGCCAGTTCTCGTCGCCCTTGAACACGTCGGCGTACTTCTCCTGGAACATCTTCTTGGTGACGTTCTCGCGGATGAAGGCGGCGATCTCCTGGTTGGTCGGCCAGATGTCCTTGAGGTAGACGGGCTTTCCGTCCGCGCCCGTGCCGAGCGGCTCGGTCGTGAGGTCGACCTGCAGCGAGCCGGCGATGGCGTAGGCGACGACCAGCGGCGGGGAGGCGAGGTAGTTCGCCTTCACGTCCGGGTTCACACGGCCCTCGAAGTTGCGGTTGCCGGAAATGACGGCGCCGGCCACGAGGTCGTTCTTGTTGATGGCTTCCGAGATCGGCTCCGGCAGCGGGCCGGAATTGCCGATGCAGGTGGTGCAGCCGAAGCCGACCAGGTTGAAGCCGAGCGCGTCGAGGTCGTCCTGCAGGCCGGCGGCGTTCAGATAGCCTTCCACCACCTGCGAGCCGGGGGCCAGCGAGGTCTTCACCCAGGGCTTCGACTTCAGGCCCTTGGCGACCGCGTTGCGGGCGAGCAGGCCGGCGGCGATCAGCACGCTGGGGTTCGAGGTGTTGGTGCAGGAGGTGATGGCGGCGATGGTCACGTCGCCATGGCCGAGCGTGTAGTCGGTGCCTTCCACCGGCACGCGCCTGGCCGCCTCGCCCGCCTTCTTGAACTCGCCTTCCAGCGCCGTGAGGAAGCCGGTCTTGGTGTCGGAGAGCAGCACGCGGTCCTGCGGACGCTTCGGGCCGGCGAGCGAGGGCAGGACGGTGGAGAGGTCGAGCTCCAGCACGTCGGTGAACACCGGATCGGCGGTGCCCGCCTCGCGCCACATGCCCTGCGCCTTGGAATAGGCTTCGGCGAGGGCGATGCGGTCATCCGCGCGGCCGGTCTCGTCGAGATAGGCGATGGTTTCCGAATCGACCGGGAAGAAGCCGCAGGTGGCGCCGTATTCCGGCGCCATGTTGCCGATGGTGGCGCGATCGGCGAGGGAGAGGTGCTGGAGGCCCGAGCCGAAGAACTCGACGAACTTGCCGACCACGCCCTTCTTGCGCAGCATCTGGGTGACGGTGAGCACGAGGTCGGTGGCGGTGATGCCTTCCTTCAGCTCGCCGATGAGCTTGAAGCCGATCACCTCGGGAATGAGCATGGAGACGGGCTGGCCGAGCATGGCCGCCTCGGCCTCGATGCCGCCCACGCCCCAGCCGAGCACGCCGAGGCCATTCACCATGGTGGTGTGGCTGTCCGTGCCGACGCAGGTGTCGGGATAGGCGACGGTCGTCCCGTCCTCTTCCTTGGTCCACACGGTCTGCGCCAGATATTCGAGGTTCACCTGGTGGCAGATGCCGGTGCCGGGCGGCACGACGCGGAAATTGTCGAAGGCCGACTGGCCCCACTTCAGGAAGCGGTAGCGCTCCTGGTTCTGCTTGTACTCTTCCTCGACGTTCTTGCCGAAGGCGGCGTTGTCGCCGAAGAAGTTCACGATCACCGAATGGTCGATGACCAGATCGACCGGGACCAGCGGGTTGATCCGCTTGGGGTCGCCGCCGAGGTGCACCATCGCGTCGCGCATCGCGGCGAGGTCGACCACCGCCGGCACGCCGGTGAAGTCCTGCATCAGCACGCGGGAGGGACGGTAGGCGATCTCGCGCTCTTCCTTGCCGCGGTTCACTAGCCAGTCCTTGATCGACACGATGTCGTTCTTGGTGACGGAGCGCCCGTCCTCGAAGCGCAGGAGATTCTCGAGCAGCACCTTCATCGAGAAGGGAAGGGCGGAAACGCCGCCGAGGCCGTTCTTCTCGGCATCCGGCAGGCTGTAATAGGTGTAGGTCTTGTTTCCGACGGTGAGAACCTTACGGCATTTGAAGCTGTCGAGCGACGTCACGGCTGACTGATCCCCGCTAACGATGTGGCGCCGATGCGTGGGCCTTGGAGGGAGAGGGCCTTGCGGGCTATAGCTCGCGCGGCCTTGCGCCGAGGCGAGGACGCATCGTTCGGATTTCTATATAGAGCCATTTCAAACACCGATCCTAGTGGCCTCACGCGATGCATCGAAAAATTGTGCAACGCGATGGCTCCGGTAAGGGAAGGGAGACCATCGATGCGGCTGGTGGCTGAAGGGCTCGCCTGCCGGCGCGGCGCGCGCCAGCTGTTCGAACGCCTCGATTTCACGCTCGAGGCGGGCCGCGCGTTGATCGTCACCGGGCCGAACGGCACGGGCAAATCCTCGCTTCTAAGACTTTTGGCGGGGCTCGCCGCGCCGTCCGCCGGGAAGGTTCGCCTCGAGGGCGCGCCGGAGCCGGAGGATTTTGCCGAGGAGGTGCATTATCTCGGCCATCTCGACGCCCACAAGGCGGCGCTGAGCGCCGAGGAAAGCCTTGCCTTCTGGCGCGCCATGCTCGGCCGTCCGGCTTTTGCCGTGGACGAGGCGCTGGAGGCGGTGGGGCTCGGCGGTCTCGGCCGCCTGCCGGTCGCGGTGCTTTCCGCCGGGCAGAAACGCCGGCTGGCGCTGGCGCGCCTTCTGGTGAGCGCGCGCCCGCTCTGGCTGCTGGACGAGCCGACGACGGCGCTCGACGTGTCCGCCCAGGCCCGCTTCGGCGCGCTCGCGCGCGCGCACGCTGAAAAGGGCGGGCTCATCGTCGCGGCGACCCATGCCCCGCTCGATTTCGGCCCCTCGCAGGCGCTCGACCTCGACGCGTGGCGCCCTGCGCGGCCGGTGGCGGCATGAGTCGGAGCGACGGCGGCGGGAAGGAACGAGGCGGCATGGGCGGGGCCTTCCTCGCCCTTTTGCGGCGCGATCTGCGGCTCGCCATGCGCGCCGGCGGCGGGGCGGGGCTCGGCGTGGTGTTCTTCCTCGCGGTGGTCGTCATCACCCCCTTCGCCATCGGTCCCGACCTCGCGCTGCTGGCACGGATCGGGCCGGCGATCCTCTGGATCGGGGCGCTGCTCGCCTCGCTGATCGGCCTTGACCGGCTGTTCGCCGCCGATGCCGAGGACGGCTCGCTCGATGTCATGTCGATGCTGGCGCTTCCCATGGAACTGATCGCCGCCGCCAAGGGGCTGGCGCACTGGATCGCCACCGGCCTGCCGCTGGTGATCGCCGCGCCGGTGTTCTCGCTGCTGCTCAACCTCGAGCCGGCGTCAATCGGCGCGCTGACCCTGACGCTGCTGGTCGGCACCCCGGCGATCACCTTCCTCGGCCTCATCGGCGCGGCCTTTGCGAGCGCCTTCCGGCGCGGCGGCCTGCTGGTGGCCGTGCTGGTGATGCCGCTCACCATTCCGGTGCTGATCTTCGCCGTGGCGGCGACCGGCGCGGCGATCGGCGGCACGGTGCCGTTCGGCACGCCGTTCCGCGTTCTGGTCGGCCTGTCTCTCGCCGCGCTGGTGCTGGGGCCGATCGCGGCGGCGGCGGCGCTGCGGGTGACGCGCGACTGAGCGTCGCTCCCTCCGGAAATGCGCGACATCCCCGCGCAGGGGTGGAAAACCCCCGCCGGGCACGGTGTCCCCAGTTGGTGCAGCAATGCGCCGCAGGTCGGCAAAAGCCTTGATTTGCCGTGAGTCCCGGCGTTGTCGGCCGCTGCGAGGCCGCTACGTCATTTGACCCCCTACATCCCTCACGTCCTCGTGTTGCAGCACGCCCGGAGCCGTGTTAGGGAACCGCCGATCTCAAGGGCGGGTGAGGGAAACTCCCGCTCCGCCTTGAGTTTGAACCCTTCCAGTCCGGAAGCCGGCCCCGCCGCGGCGGGCATCGCTCCGGACAAGCCCCGAGAGAGGCACAGTGGCCGAGACCTACGTATCCGGAGTGGCAGGACGTTACGCGACGGCGCTCTTCGAGCTTGCCCGCGACGCCAATGCCGTCGATGCGGTTAAGGCGGACCTGGACAGGTTCGGCGCCCTGATCGCCGAGAGCAGCGACCTTCAGCGCCTCGTGCGCAGCCCGGTCTTCACCTCCGAGGAGCAGGAAAAGGCGGTTGCCGCCATCCTCGACAAGGTCGGGATCGGCGGTCTCGCCGGCAATTTCTTCAAGACGGTCGCGGCCAATCGCCGACTGTTCACGGTCGAGACGATCATCCGCGCCTTCGCCGCACTGGTGGCGGCCTACAAGGGTGAAGTGGTGGCCGACGTCACCGTTGCCCAGCCGCTTTCCGATGCTCACGCCGCGACGCTCAAGCAGGCGCTTGATGCGATGACCGGCAAGGACGTCAAGCTCGCCGTCGAGGTCGATCCCTCGCTGCTCGGCGGGCTCAAGGTCAAGCTTGGCTCGAAGCTCGTCGATGCCTCGCTCAAGACCAAGCTCAATTCGATCCGCACTGCGATGAAAGAGGTTCGCTGATGGATATCCGCGCCGCTGAAATTTCCGCGATCCTCAAGGAGCAGATCAAGAACTTCGGCCAGGAAGCCGAAGTCTCCGAGGTGGGTCAGGTCCTCTCCGTCGGTGACGGTATCGCCCGCGTCTACGGCCTCGACACGGTCCAGGCCGGTGAGATGGTCGAGTTCGAGAATGGCACGCGCGGCATGGCGCTGAACCTCGAAATCGACAATGTCGGCGTCGTCATCTTCGGTTCCGACCGCGAGATCAAGGAAGGCCAGACCGTCAAGCGCACCGGCGCCATCGTCGACGTTCCGGTGGGCAAGGGCCTGCTGGGTCGCGTCGTCGACGCCCTCGGCAATCCGATCGACGGCAAGGGCCCGATCGAGTTCACCGAGCGTCGCCGCGTCGACGTGAAGGCGCCGGGCATCATTCCGCGCAAGTCGGTGCACGAGCCGATGCAGACCGGCCTCAAGGCCATCGACGCGATGATCCCCGTCGGCCGCGGCCAGCGCGAGCTGATCATCGGCGACCGCCAGACCGGCAAGACCGCGATCGCGCTCGACACCATCCTGAACCAGAAGCCCATCAACCAGGGCACCGACGAGAAGGCCAAGCTCTACTGCGTCTACGTCGCGGTGGGCCAGAAGCGTTCGACCGTCGCGCAGTTCGTGAAGGTGCTCGAGGAGCAGGGCGCGCTGGAATATTCCATCGTCGTCGCCGCCACCGCCTCGGATGCTGCGCCGATGCAGTTCCTGGCGCCGTTCGCCGGTACCGCCATGGGCGAGTTCTTCCGTGACAACGGCATGCACGCGCTCATCATCCATGACGACCTGTCCAAGCAGGCCGTGGCGTACCGCCAGATGTCGCTGCTGCTGCGCCGCCCGCCGGGCCGCGAAGCCTATCCCGGCGACGTGTTCTATCTCCACTCGCGCCTGCTCGAGCGCGCCGCGAAGCTGAACGACGAGAACGGCGCCGGCTCGCTGACCGCCCTGCCGGTCATCGAGACCCAGGCTAACGACGTTTCGGCCTACATCCCGACCAACGTGATCTCGATCACCGACGGCCAGATCTTCCTCGAGTCCGATCTGTTCTTCCAGGGCATCCGCCCGGCGGTGAACGTCGGTCTCTCGGTCTCGCGCGTCGGCTCGGCCGCGCAGATCAAGGCGATGAAGCAGGTCGCGGGCAAGATCAAGGGCGAGCTCGCCCAGTACCGTGAGCTGGCCGCCTTCGCCCAGTTCGGCTCGGACCTCGACGCCTCGACGCAGAAGCTGCTGAACCGCGGCGCCCGTCTCACCGAGCTGCTGAAGCAGCCGCAGTTCTCGCCGCTGAAGGTCGAGGAGCAGGTGGTGGTGATCTACGCCGGTACCAACGGCTATCTCGACAGCCTGCCGATCTCCAAGGTCGGGGCCTTCGAGTCCGGCCTGCTGCTGTTCCTGCGTTCGAACCATGCCGACATCCTCGACACCATCCGCACCTCCAAGGAGCTTTCCAAGGAGACCACGGAGAAGCTCGTCAAGGCGCTCGACGCCTTCGCGAAGACCTTCGCCTGATCGGTCGGGTGGTACGAGGGGACGGGAGCCAAGGGTAGATGGCCAGCCTTAAGGAACTGCGCAATCGCATCGCTTCGGTGAAGGCGACGCAGAAGATCACCAAGGCGATGCAGATGGTCGCCGCCGCCAAGCTGCGGCGCGCCCAGCAGGCCGCCGAGGCTGCACGTCCTTATGCGCAGCGCATGGAGAGCGTGCTCGGCAACATCGCCAGCGCCATCTCCGGCGGGCCGGATGCGCCGCTGCTGCTGACCGGCAACGGCAAGGAGCAGACGCATCTGCTCCTCGTGCTGACCGCCGAGCGCGGCCTGTGCGGCGCCTTCAATTCGTCCATCGTCCGCCTCGCCCGCGAGCGTGCGCTCTCGCTCATGGGGCAGGGCAAGACGGTCAAGATCTTCTGCGTCGGCCGCAAGGGCTACGAGGCGCTGCGCCGCCAGTTCGAGAAGCAGATCATCGAGGTCGTCGAGCTGCGCGCGAACAAGGGCGTCACCTTCGCCGACGCCCAGGCGGTCGCCGAGAAGATCGGCACCATGTTCTCGGCCGGCGAGTTCGACGTCGCGACCCAGTTCTTCAGCAGCTTCCACTCGGTGATCTCGCAGGTCCCGACGGCGCAGCAGCTGATCCCCGCCACCTTCGAGGCTCCGGCTGCCGCCGCCGACAAGGGTGCTGCGGCGGTCTACGAATACGAGCCTGGCGAGGCCGAAATCCTTGCCGACCTGCTGCCGCGCAACCTCGCGGTGCAGATCTTCAAGGCCCTGCTCGAGAACGGCGCGTCCGAGCAGGGCGCGCGCATGAGCGCGATGGACAACGCCACCCGCAACGCGGGTGAAATGATCAAGAAGCAGACTTTGACCTACAACCGCACCCGTCAGGCGATGATCACGAAGGAACTGATCGAGATCATCTCCGGCGCCGAGGCGCTGTGAGGCAGGACCCGGAAGGACGACGAACATGGCTAAGGTCGGACGCATCACGCAGGTCATCGGCGCCGTCGTGGACGTGCAGTTCGAGGATCACCTCCCGGAGATCCTGAACGCGCTGGAGACCACCAATAACGGTGCTCGCCTCGTGCTCGAGGTTGCCCAGCACCTGGGCGAGAACACCGTGCGCACCATCGCGATGGACTCGACCGAGGGTCTGGTCCGCGGCGCCGAGGTGAAGGATACGGGCGGCGCGATCTCGGTGCCCGTCGGCGAAGCCACGCTCGGCCGCATCATGAACGTCATCGGCGAGCCGGTGGACGAGGCGGGTCCGCTGGTTGGCGAGGCCACCCGCGGCATTCACCAGCCGGCCCCGACCTATGCCGAGCAGTCGACCGAGGCCGAGATCCTCGTCACCGGCATCAAGGTGGTGGACCTGCTGGCGCCTTATTCCAAGGGCGGCAAGGTCGGCCTGTTCGGCGGCGCCGGGGTCGGCAAGACCGTGCTCATCATGGAGCTCATCAACAACATCGCGAAGGCGCACGGCGGCTACTCCGTGTTCGCTGGCGTGGGCGAGCGTACCCGCGAGGGCAACGACCTCTACCACGAGATGATCGAGTCCAAGGTGAACATCGATCCGCACGAGAACAACGGCTCGGCCACGGGTTCCAAGTGCGCGCTCGTCTACGGCCAGATGAACGAGCCGCCGGGCGCCCGCGCCCGCGTCGCGCTGACCGGCCTCACCGTTGCGGAGCATTTCCGCGACCAGGGCCAGGACGTGCTGTTCTTCGTCGACAACATCTTCCGCTTCACCCAGGCGGGTTCGGAAGTGTCGGCGCTGCTCGGCCGCATTCCCTCGGCGGTGGGCTATCAGCCGACGCTGGCCACCGACATGGGCGCGCTGCAGGAGCGCATCACCACCACGACCAAGGGTTCGATCACCTCGGTGCAGGCCATTTACGTGCCGGCCGACGACCTGACCGACCCGGCGCCCGCCGCCTCCTTCGCGCATCTGGACGCGACGACCGTTCTGTCGCGCTCGATCGCGGAGAAGGGCATCTACCCGGCGGTGGACCCGCTCGACTCGACCTCGCGCATTCTCTCGCCGCTGATCATCGGCGAGGAGCACTACAACGTGGCGCGTCAGGTGCAGCAGACGCTGCAGCGCTACAAGTCGCTGCAGGACATCATCGCGATCCTGGGCATGGACGAACTCTCGGAAGAGGACAAGCTCACCGTCGCCCGCGCCCGCAAGATCGAGCGCTTCCTGTCGCAGCCCTTCCACGTCGCCGAAGTCTTCACCGGTTCGCCCGGCAAGCTCGTCGACCTCGCCGACACCATCAAGGGCTTCAAGGGCCTGGTGGAAGGCAAGTATGATCACCTCCCGGAGCAGGCCTTCTACATGGTCGGCACCATCGAAGAGGCGATCGAGAAGGGCAAGAAGCTGGCTGCCGAGGCGGCGTGATCCGCGCGCCCCGGCCGGTGACGGCACGGGGCGTCGATCACTGAGCTGACGCATCCCCTGGAGGACACATGGCCACCTTCCCGTTCGAACTCGTCTCGCCCGAGCGTCTGGTCTATTCGGGCCAGGTGACGGAAGTCATCGTGCCGGGCACCGAGGGCGAGTTCGGTATCCTCGCCGGCCATTCGCCCTTCGTGTCGACGTTGCAGCCGGGCGTGCTGACCATCAAGGGCGAGGGCGCGCCGCGCAAGCTCTTCGTGCGCGGCGGCTTTGCGGAGGCCAATCCGCAGGGCCTGACGGTGCTCGCCGAGACCGCCATTCCGCTGGCCGAGTTCCGGCCAGAGAAGCTGGCGCAGATGATCAAGGACGCCGAGGAAGACGTCGAGGACGCCCGCGACGAGGCCACCCGCGCCCGCCGCCTGCTGTTCCTCGAGCAGCTCAAGTCGTCCGCGGCCGCCATCGAGGCCGATGCGCGCGGCGCGCACTGAGCCTCGTTGCGGACCATAAGATGCTTGTGATTCGGGCCGCTGCTACAGCGGCCCTTTTCATTTTCGCAGGAGACGCGAATGAGTGACGCCACGAGCTTCAGCGCCTCGACCTTCAGCGCGCATGCCTGGGGCCGTGACCTGCCGACCTACGAGGCGATCCGCACCATGCCGTTCAACGACGCGCTGGCGGACGGCACGCTCTCGCTGGAACGCTTCCGCCACTACATGGTGCAGGACGCGCATTACCTCATCGCCTTCGGCCGAGGCCTTGCGATCGCCGCCGCCAAGGCCGACGATCCGGACGGGCTGGTGCAGTTCGCGGAAGCCGCCAAGGTCGCCGTCGTGGTCGAGCGCTCGCTGCACGCCGACTTCTTCGAGACATTCGGCATCGGCCCGGAAGAGTTCTCTCGGACCGAGATGTCGCCGGTCTGCCACCATTATTCAAACTTCCTGATCGCCACTGCCTACGCCGAGCCCTATCCGGTGGTGCTGGCCGCCCTGCTGCCCTGCTTCTGGATCTATGCCGAGATCGGCCGCGATATCCTTGGCCGGGCCGCGCGTCCCAATCCGTATGATGCGTGGATCGACACCTATGCCGGCGAGGAGTTCCACGAGGCGGTGCGGGCGGTGATCGCCACGACCGACCGAGCGGCGAGCGGCGCCTCTCCGGATGTGCTGGCGCGCATGCACGTCGCCTACCGCCGGGCGACGCAGCTCGAATGGATGTTCTGGGATTCCGCTTGGAGGCTGGCCGATTGGCCGGTGTAAGCGCTCGTGCCTGGACTAGGCGCGCCGGCCCGAAACATGCATGAATAGCCGGGGCATTTTTCCGGCTGACATATGAACGTCCAGACGATCCACACCGGCGAGACGACGCGCGGCCAGTCGGAGCGGCGTATCCGTGGCCGCATACTGGAAGCTATCTTCGAGCGGCGTCTGCCGCCCGGTGAAAAGCTGACCGAGGATCGGCTCGGGGAATTGTTCGGGGTGAGCCGCACGGTGGTGCGTCAGGCTCTGGCGCGGCTGGCGCAGGACGGCATCGTCGAGCAGCGGCCCAATCGCGGCGCCTATGTCGCCGCCCCCAGCCGGGCGGAGGCACGGCATGTGCTCGCGGCACGCGCGGTTGTCGAGCCGGAAGTGGCGAGCGCGGCGGCGTGTGGCTGCGACCGTCACGGGCTCGAACGGTTGCACCGTCACATCGCGCAGGAGAACGAGGTCCGCGTGGCCGAGGACCGTGCCGCCCTCGTGCGGCTGACCGGCGAGTTCCACGTCGTTCTGGCGGAAGTGGCGGGCAACCCCGTCTTCGTCCGGCTTCTCACCGAACTGCAGGCGCTGAGCTCGCTCTCGATCCTGCTCTACGCGCGCGGCGAGCGCGCCGCCTGCCCGCCGGACGAGCATGGCGCCATCGTCGACGCCATCGGCCGTGGCGACGCCGAGGAAGCCGCCCGGCTGATGCGCACGCATATCGCGCATGTGGCGGCCGATATGGATGTGAGCGATCCGGTCGAGCGACCGGAAGGGCTGGCGCAGGTGCTCGGTGTCACGCCACGCCGGCGGCCGCCGCGCTGAGCGCGTGCAGGCCGGCAGGCGGCGGACGAATCAGCGGCGACGGCCCGGCGGCGGACGGCGCTGGCCGCTGCCCACGGGCGGGGTCGGCCCGCCGGTCTTGTGACGGAAGTTGATGCGTCCGCGCTCCAGGTCATAGGGCGACATCTCGACGACAACGCGGTCGCCGACGATGGTGCGGATGCGGTTCTTCTTCATCTTGCCCGCCGCGTAGGCGAGTATCTCGTGTTCATTGTCGAGCACGACGCGGAAGTTGCCGTCGGGCAGGACTTCCGTCACGGTGCCGTCGAACTCGAGCAGTTCCTCTTTCGCCATTAATGGCTCTCCTCGTACAGGCTGCTGCCGGCTTCGCCGCTAGGCAAATACCCTGACGGCAGGCTTTTGTCTCGCTTAGATGTACGAAGCGGGACCAATGGTCCCGCTTCGCGTGTCGTTATGACGGCGTGGCGCTCAGGGCGCCGCGCGGAAGGACTTGCGCCGGGGCGGGCGACGACCCTCGCGCGCCGGACCCTCGCGGCGGGCGCCATCGGGGCGGCCGCCCTCATGACGATGGCCCTCATGACGATGGCCCTCGTGGCGGTGTCCCTCATGACGAGCGCCCTCGTGGCGCGGACCTTCGTGGCGCGAACCTTCGTGGCGGGCACCCTCGGAACGGTGCGCGCCCTCGGCACGCTGGCCGTCACGATGACGTCCGTCCGGGCGGGAACCTTCGTGACGGTGTCCCTCCTTGCGCGGCGCGTCATGCGCGGCGCGCTCGGGGCGGAAACCGCCACGCTCCTCGCCGCGCCCTTCGCCCGAACGCTGGTCGGGGCGGGGGCTGCGATGGAACGGGCGCTGCTCTCCCTCGCGGCGCGGGCCGCGTTCCTCGCTCCGCGCCTCGCCGCCGCGGTGATCCGGGCGGGGGCCGCGATGGAACGGACGCTGCTCGCCCTCACGGCGTGGGCCACGGCTCTCGCGCGGGCCACGCTCTTCGCGGAAGCTGTTGTCCTCGCGGCCGGCTACCGGCCGGGTGGTGCCGTCGCGGCGGGTCTCGCCACGGCGGTCGACCGAGGGGATGGTCAGCTTGATCAGCCGCTCGATGTCGCGCAGATAGGCGCGCTCCTCGCCGTCGCAGAAGGAGATGGCGATGCCTTCGCGGCCGGCGCGCGCGGTGCGGCCGATGCGGTGGACATAGCTCTCCGGCACGTTGGGCAGGTCGTAATTGATCACATGGCTCACGCCCGGCACGTCGATGCCGCGCGCGGCGATGTCGGTCGCCACCAGCACCTTCACCGTGCCCTGACGGAAGGCCGCGAGGGCGCGCTCGCGCTGCGGCTGGGACTTGTTGCCGTGGATCGCTTCGGCGGCGATGCCGGCACCGGCCAGCCCCTTCACCACACGGTCGGCACCGTGCTTGGTGCGCGAGAACACGAGCGCCCGGTCGAGCGTGGGCTCGGAGAGCACCTCGATCAGCAGGTTCGGCTTGCCGGCGCGGTCGGTGAGGAACACCTTCTGTTCGATACGGTCGGCGGTCTTGGCGACGGGCGTCACCGCCACGCGCACCGGATCGGTCAGCAGCGCCTCGGCAAGCTTCTCGATCTCGCGCGGCATGGTGGCGGAGAAGAACAGGTTGCGGCGCTTCCTCGGCAGCCGGGCGACGATGGCGCGGATGGCGTGGATGAAGCCCATGTCGAGCATCTGGTCGGCTTCGTCGAGCACGAAGACCTCGACCATGTCGAGGCGGACCGCGTTGTTCTCAAGCAGATCGACGAGGCGGCCGGGCGTGGCCACCAGCACGTCGACGCCATTGGCCAGCGCGCGGGCTTGACGGCCGATCGGCACGCCGCCGATGGCGAGCGCGGTCGAGGGACGCACGTGCTTGCCATAGAGGCGGAAGCTCTCGAGGATCTGGCCGGAGAGCTCGCGGGTCGGGCTCAGCACAAGGGCGCGGGCCGAGCGGCGTTCCGGCCGGAAGCGGTGCGTCACGAGGTGATGGAGGATCGGCAGCGCGAAGGCCGCGGTCTTGCCGGTGCCGGTCTGGGCGATGCCCACCAGATCGTGGCCGGCGAGAACCTGCGGCACGGCCTGCGACTGGATCGGGGTGGGGGTGGTGTGGTTCGCTTCCGCGAGGGCTTTCAGAATGGGCTCGGCAAGGCCGAGTTCGGCGAAACTGGTCAAGTAACGTTCTTTCATGGGCGATTGCGTCCGCGCGCACAAAAGGGCACGAACCGCGAATCACGGGGGCGGTGAGACACCCCGCGTGGCCTGGGACGTCGGCGATTTCCGATGATGAGGGGCCGAAGACTGCCGCGGCTTGCAAGATGGAGACGGAATTTCCGGTCAGGTTGACCTGAAAGGATCCGGCTCCCCAGCCGAAGCGGACATCGAGCGACGCGGCCCCGATACGGACGCTTGCCCGTATGCCCTGCCTATGTGGCCTAAAAGGGTGGTGATTTCAAGGCGTCACCGGCCCGGCTATATAATCGGGCCATGTATCCCGATGTCGTCGGCCTTCGCAGCTTCTATGCCCAGCCGCTCGGTGTGGTGACGCGCCGGCTGGTCGGGCGCGCCGTCCGCGCGCGCTTCGACAATGTGCGCGGACTGTCGCTGCTCGGCATCGGCTATGCGACGCCCTATCTCGGCATGTTCCGCGAGGAGTGCGAGCGCTCGCTCGCCTTCATGCCCGGTGCGCAGGGGGTGACGCGCTGGCCTTCCGCCGCGCCGACGCTGGCGGCCCTGGTGGACGAGACCGAGCTGCCGCTGCGCGACGGCATGATCGATCGCGTCATCGCGGTCCACCTGCTGGAGATGACGCCGGACGCCGGGGAGGTGCTGCGCGAGGTCTGGCGCGTGCTGGCGCCGGGCGGAAGGCTGCTCTGCGTGGTGCCGAGCCGCCGCGGCATCTGGGCGCGCACGGAGAACAACCCCTTCGGCCATGGCCGGCCCTTCTCGCGCACCCAGATCACCGACCTGCTGCGCGGCGCGCTGTTCACGCCGGTAGGCTGGGACGAGGCGCTGTTCATCCCGCCGGTGGCGCGCAACTGGTTCCTGCGCTCGGCCGTGGCGTGGGAGCGGGCGGGGGCCACGCTGGCGCTGCCCTTCGCCGGCGTGCACATCGTCGAGGCGACCAAGCAGGTCTACAAGCCGGTGCCGACCAAGCGCCGCTCGCGCCTGCGCGTGCTGCAGCCGGTCCTCGCGCCGCAGCCGGTGGGCGGGTAGGCCGGCTTATCCCTTCCGCGACAGCAGGAATACCGCCTGCTCGCCGAGCAGGTTCCACACCGCCCAGGGCAGGTTGAAGCGCACCGGGTAGCCGGAGGCATTGAGGGCGGTGGCGCGGTCGATGCGCGCGCCGACCTCCTGGACCAGGTCCACGAAGTCGCGGATGGTGCAGAAATGGATGTTCGGCGTGTCGTGCCAGCTATAGGGCAGGTTTTCCGTGCTCGGCATGCGGCCGTTGATCAGCAGGTCGAGCCGCATGCGCCAGAAGCCGAAATTGGGGAAGGAGATGATGGCGTGGCTGCCCACCCGCAGCATCTGCTCCAGCACCCATTTCGGCCGGCGCGTCGCCTGGATGGTCTGCGACAGGATCACATAGTCGAAGGCGTTGTCCGGATAGTCCGCGAGATCGACATCCGCGTCGCCCTGGATGATGGGGAGGCCGCGGGCGACCCCGGCATTCACGCCCTCACGCGAGAGCTCGATGCCGCGCGCGTCGCAGCCGCGCGTGGTGGCGAGCAGCTCGAGCAGTTCGCCGTCGCCCGAACCGATGTCGAGGACGCGCGAGCCAGGCTGCACCATGTCGGCGATCAGCAGCAGATCGACGCGCGCGCCGGAGGCGGCGCGTGCGGCTTCCTTCATCGTGAGGTCGTGGACGGCGAGATCGCGCGGCGACATCAGTTCACTCCCACCGTGCGCGCGGCGGCGTCGATGAAGCCGCGCGTGATGGCGAAGAATTCCGGCTCGTCGAGCAGGAAGGCGTCATGGCCCTTGTCGCTCTCGATCTCGGCGAAGGAGACCGAGGCGCCGGCCGCGTTCAGCGCGTGCACGACGGCCCGCGAATCCGCCGTGGTGAACAGCCAGTCGGAGGTGAAGGAAACGAGACAGAACCTCGTTTTGGAGCCCTTGAACGCGTTGGCCAGCACGCCGCCATAGTCTGCCGCGAGGTCGAAGTAGTCCATGGCGCGGGTGACATAGAGATAGGAGTTGGCGTCGAAGCGGTCGACGAACGCCTCGCCCTGATGACGCAGATAGCTCTCCACCTGGAAGTCGGCGTCGAAGGAGAAGGTACGCCCCTCGCGATCCTGCAATCGCCGGCCGAACTTCCGGTGCAGCGAGGAGTCCGACATGTAGGTGATGTGCGCGGCCATGCGCGCGACCGCGAGGCCGCGGCGCGGGCTGGTATTCTCGCTGAGATAGCGCCCGCCGTGCCAGTCCGGATCGGCCATGATCGCCTGCCGGCCGACTTCGTGGAAGGCGATGTTCTGTGCCGAGTGGCGCGCGGCGGTGGCGATGGGCATGGCCGCGAAGACCCGCTCGGGATAGCTCACCGCCCATTGCAGCACCTGCATGCCGCCCATGGAGCCGCCCACCACGGCGAGCAGCTTCTCGATGCCGAGATGATCGACCAGCATCGCCTGCGCACGCACCATGTCGCCGATGGTGACGACGGGAAAGTCGAGGCCATAGGGCTGGCCCGTCGCGGGATTGGTCGAGGAGGGGCCGGTGCTGCCGAGGCAGCCGCCGATGACGTTCGAGCTGATGACGAAGAAGCGGTCCGTGTCGACCGGCTTGCCGGGGCCGATCAGCGTCTCCCACCAGCCGGGCTTGCCGGTGACGGGATGGACGTTTGCCGCATGCTGGTCGCCGGAGAGCGCGTGGCAGATGAGGATCGCGTTGGTACGCGCCGCGTTCAGCGTGCCGTAGGTCTGGTAACCGATCTGGAACGGGCTCAGCACAGCGCCGGAATCGAGGCGCAGCGGCTTGTCGGCGCCGAAGCGCGCAAGCGCCGAATGCGGATGATCCGCCTCGCCCCGCGCCGGCTCGAAGGACCGGACGTCGCCATTGGCCGTGCTGTCGGAGGTAGAAGCCGTCATGGGAACCGTCATACCGGACGAAGAGTTCGTTATACCGGACGATCGGATGATCCCACAGCCGCGACTTGTCAATATGCGGGCCCGGCAGATTTTATTTTGCGCGGGCCGCGCGCGGCGCTACGACATCCGCCGATGGACAAGATCGCCAACATACCGGCCGCGCCGCAATCCGCCACCGCTCCGGTGTCCGCCGACTCCGGGACGGACCTCGCGACGCTGCGCGCGGAGATCGACCGCATCGATGCCTCGATGCACGCGCTTTTGATGGAGCGCGGGCAGATCATCGACCGGCTCGTGGCGGTCAAGCGCTCGCGCGGCGCCGAGGGTGGCTCGGCTTTCCGTCCGGCGCGCGAGGCCTCGATGATGCGCCGCCTCGTCGACCGGCATCGCGGTATCCTGCCGCTCGACACGGTGGAGGGCATCTGGCGCGTCATCATCTCCACCTTCACCTATGTGCAGGCGCCCTACGCCGTTCACGCCGACCTCGCTTCCGGCGAGGCGGCGATGCGCGATGCCTCGCGCTTCCATTTCGGCTTCACCGTGCCGTTCATCGGCCATATGGGCGCCTCCGGCGTCGTGGCCGCCGTGGCGCGTTCGCGCGGCGATCTCGGCCTGGTGCCGGCCTTCGCGGCGCCGGGAGCGGGGGCGTGGTGGACCGCGCTCGAAGGCGAGCATGCGCCGAAGATCATCGCGCGCCTGCCCTTCGTGGAGCGCGCCGACCATCCGGCGGGCCTACCGGTCTTCTGTATCGCCCACCCGGTGACGGATGGCGCGGTGACGGAGGTCGAGACCTGGAGCCTGCACGTCTCCGGCTGGAACGCGCAGGCCGCCCGCGCGCTGGCGCCTCTGGCCGAGGCCATCGCCGTGCCCGACCGGGGACTGGACGGGGCCGCGCTGCTCGCCTCCATCCCGGTTGGGGGCGAGGCCGATCTCGAGACGGTGCTGTCGGCGTTGCGCGCGTCGGGCGTGTCGGTCCGCGCCGCGGCTCTCGTCGGCAGCCACGCGAGCCGCTATACCCACTCGCCGCAGGGTTGATCCTGCCGGCGCCTTCCCGTCCGCCCATCCAGCATCCGCCTGCTTCCCGGAGCCTTTCCCATGTCGTCCGCCGCTTCCCGTCCGAACCGCCCCGTCCCCCGCCCCGGCGTGATGGTGATCGAGGCCTATGTGCCGGGCAAGTCGCAGGGTGGCGCGGGCGTGAAGGTGCACAAGCTCTCCGCCAACGAGAACCCGCTCGGCGCCAGCCCGAAGGCCATCGAGGCCTTCCAGTCCGCCAACGCGCTGGAGCTCTATCCCGACGGGTCGTCGCTGAAGCTGCGCGAGGCGATCGCCGCCACCTACGGGCTCGACCCGGCGCGCATCGTCTGCGGCACTGGCTCGGACGAGCTGCTGATGCTGACCGCCGTCGCCTTCGCCGGGCCGGGCGACGAGGTGCTCTATTCGCAGCATGGCTTCCTCGTCTACCGCATCGCCGCGCTGGCGGCGGGGGCGACGCCGGTGGTCGCGCCGGAGAAGGACTACCGTTCGGATGTCGACGCGCTGCTGGCGGCGGTGACGGACAAGACGCGCGTCGTCTTCCTCGCCAATCCGAACAATCCCACCGGCACCTATCTGCCCTTCGACGAGGTGAAGCGCCTGCAGCGCGGGCTACCACCGCATGTGCTGCTCGCGCTTGACGCCGCCTATGCCGAATATGTCCGCCGCAACGACTACGAGTCCGGCATCGAGCTGGTGGCGACCTGCCCGAACGTCGTGATGCTACGCACCTTCTCGAAGATCTACGGCCTCGCGGCGCTGCGCGTGGGCTGGCTGTATGGGCCGGCCGAGGTGGTGGACGCGATCAATCGCATCCGCGGTGCCTTCAACGTCAGCGCACCGGGGATCGCGGCGGCCGTCGCGGCGATCGAGGACACCACGCATGTCGAGACCGCCATCGCGCATAACGAGACCTGGTTGCCCTGGCTCACCCGCGAGCTGACGGCGCTCGGCCTCACGGTGACGCCGAGCGTGACCAACTTCCTGCTGGTGCATTTCCCGGACGAGCCGGGCCGCACGGCGAAGGACGCGGACGCCTTCCTCACCCAGCGCGGCCTGATCCTGCGCCGGGTCGATTCCTACGGCCTGCCGGGCGCCCTGCGCCTGACTGTGGGCACCGAGGAGGCCAACCGTCTGCTGATCGACACGCTGAAGGAGTTCTTTGGCGGGAAGGATGCGGGCAAGAAGGACGCGGGTCATGGTGCTTGATCCGCCGCTGGCCAGCCCGATCGTCGGGCGGCTCGCCGTCATCGGCGTCGGCCTCATCGGCTCGTCGATCCTTCGCGCGGCCAAGGCGCGGGGCCTCGCCGGCACGCTGGTCGCCTATGACGGCGCGGACGCCGTGCGCCAGCGTGCCCGCGCGCTCGGCCTCGCCGATCTCGTCGCCGATACGCCCGAGCAGGCGGTGGCGGATGCCGATATCGTCATTCTCTGCGTACCCGTTGGCGCCATGAGCGCGGTGGCGCAGGAAATCGCTCCGCACCTCAAGCGTGGGGCCATCGTCTCCGATGTCGGCTCGGTGAAGGGGGCGGTGCTGAACGCGCTGCGCGCGCACCTGCCCGAAGGCGTGCACATCATCCCCGGCCATCCGGTGGCGGGCACCGAGTATTCCGGTCCCGACGCGGGCTTCGCGACGCTGTTCAAGAACCGCTGGTCGATCCTCACCCCGCCCGAGGGAGCCGACCCGGCGGCGGTGGCGAGGCTATCCGAGCTATGGACGGCGATGGGCGCCAATGTCGAGACGATGACGCCCGAGCACCACGATCTGGTGCTCGCCATCACCTCCCATGTGCCGCATCTCATCGCCTACAACATCGTCGGCACGGCGGCGGACCTCGAGAAGGTCACGCAGTCCGAGGTGATCAAGTACTCGGCCGGCGGCTTCCGCGACTTCACCCGCATCGCCGCCTCCGACCCGACCATGTGGCGCGACGTGTTCCTCAACAACCGCGAGGCGGTGATCGAGGTACTCGGCCGCTTCACCGAGGACCTGATCGCGTTGCAGCGGGCCATACGCTGGGAACAGGGCGAGGCGCTGTTCGACCTGTTCACCCGCACGCGCGCCATCCGCCGCTCGATCATCGAGATCGGTCAGGAGACCGCCGCGCCGGACTTCGGCCGCGAGCGGGATTGAGAGAGCGCCGGCGGCGCGCCCGCCGGCTCACATGTCCTTGTCTGTCGCGTAGACCCGCAGGCGATGCCCGTCCGGATC
Organism: Starkeya nomas; assembly: GCF_902703545.1. Taxonomy (NCBI): domain Bacteria; kingdom Pseudomonadati; phylum Pseudomonadota; class Alphaproteobacteria; order Hyphomicrobiales; family Xanthobacteraceae; genus Starkeya; species Starkeya nomas. The sequence continues at coordinate 3,525,342 of NZ_CACSAS010000001.1, read as the reverse complement.
GAGCGCCACGAAGCTGCGGCCGATATCGAGGTCGGTCGGCGGCAGGGCGATGGGCACGCCCTTGTTGGCCCAGCACTCGTACTGGGCGTCGACCGCGGCAGCGTCGGCCACCCGGAAGCCGATCTCGTTGCCGCCGGCGCGCAGATGCGGCAGCGGCTTCACCCCGTCGCGCCGCCACAGGGCGAGCGACATGCCGGGCGCCAGCTCCAGCACGGCCACGCTGGGGGTTTCCTTGATGGGTCGGCGCTCCAGGAGCGACCCGTAGAAGCGCGCGCTCGCGGCGGGATCGTTGACGTAGAGAAGGATCTTGCTTGCGTCGATCATGATCGCCCCCGATCGATTGTTCGGAGGGAAGCTAGCCGGACCTGCTGCCAGTTTTCGTCAGCATGATCGGGCGCCGCATCATTCGCCGCTGAACGATTCCTGCGCGTGCTGCGCGTATTTCACCTGCTTCCATTGGCGCAGCAGGTCCGCCCGCCGGGTCGGGTAGCGCGTCTCCGTCATCTCGACCGTGGCGATCCGGTCGGTGCGGAAGCTGCGGAAATCGTCGCGCAGTTCGCACCAACCGATCAACAGCCGGACCTGATCAAAGAAGGCGAGCGCGAAGGGCCAGACCACCCGCTCGCTCGCCGTTCCGTTGGCGTCGCTGTAGCGCAACGCGAGCTTGCGCTCGGTGCGGATCGCCTTGCGCAGGATCGCCGGGTCGATGGCGTCGGCGGGGATCGGGGCGCCCGGCGCGATGAACAGCGCTGAACCTTCCATCTCCTCGCGCAGGTCCGGCGGCAGCACCGCGCCGATACGGGCGAGCGCCGAGCGCGCGGCTTCGGCGAGGCGGCCGTCGGCGCGCTCGGCCACCCAGCGCGAGCCGAGCACCAGCGCTTCGATCTCCTCTGGCGGGAACATCAGCGGAGGCAGCAGGAAGCCGGGACGCAGCACATAGCCGACGCCGGCCTCGCCTTCGATGGTGGCGCCCTGGGCCTGCAGGCTGGCGATGTCGCGATAGAGGGTGCGCAGGCTCACGCCGATCTCCTCGGCGAGCGCGCGCCCGCTCACCGGCCGGCGATGGCGGCGCAGCACCTGCAGGAGATCGAAGAGGCGTTCGGATCGCGACATACGCCGATCATAGCGCGAGCCCTGCTGTCAGATAATGGCAGCAGGGGTGCAGCCGTTATGGCCGGGCCTGGCCCGGCCATCTATGCCTTGGAGCTCGGCGCGAAGAAGCGCGTCGTGGATGCCCGGCGCGAGGCCGGGCATGACGTCGATCTTCGGGAAGGCGCGAGGCTTCAGCCCGTCGTCGGCATGACGAACTGGGCGCCCTCGCGGATGCCGGCAGGCCAGCGGGCGGTGGTGGTCTTCATCTTGGTGTAGAAGCCCACGCCTTCCATGCCGTAGACGTTGCGATCACCGAAGATCGACCGCTTCCAGCCGCCGAAGGAATGGAAGGCCACCGGCACCGGGATCGGCACGTTGATGCCGATCATGCCGGCCTTGGCGTCGCGGTCGAAGGCGCGGGCTGAGTCGCCGTCACGGGTGAAGATGGCGGCGCCGTTGCCGTATTCGTGGTCGTTGACCAACTTCAGCGCCTCGTCGAAGCGGTCGACGCGCACGACGGAGAGCACCGGGCCGAAGATCTCTTCCTTGTAGATCTTCATTTCGGGCGTCACCCGGTCGAACAGGCAGCCGCCGATGAAGTAGCCGTCCTCATAGCCGTGCAGCTTGAGACCGCGCCCGTCGACGACGAGCTCCGCGCCCTCGGCGAGGCCGGCGTCGACATAGCCGCGCACCTTGGCGAGATGTTCCTTGGTGACGAGCGGGCCCATCTCGCTGTCGGGGTCGAGGCCGGGACCGACCTTGAGCGCACGCACCTTCGGCACGAGCTTTTCCATCAGCGCGTCGCCGACGCCACCCACGGCCACCGCGACCGACACGGCCATGCAGCGCTCGCCGGCCGAACCGTAGCCCGCGCCCATCAGGGCGTCGACGGTCTTGTCGAGGTCGGCGTCGGGCATCACTACCAGGTGGTTCTTGGCGCCGCACAGCGCCTGCGCGCGCTTACCGTGCGCCGCGGCGGTCTTGTAGACGTACTCGCCGATGGCGGTGGAGCCGACGAAGCTGACGGCGGCGACGTCCGGGTGGGTCAGCAGCGTGTCGACCGCCTCCTTGTCGCCCTGCACGACGTTGAACACGCCCGCCGGCAGCCCGGCTTCCGTCAGCAGCTCGGCCAGCATCAGCGAAGGGGTCGGGTCCTTCTCGGAGGGCTTGAGCACGAAGCTGTTGCCGCAGGCCAGCGCCACCGGGAACATCCACATCGGCACCATGGCCGGGAAGTTGAATGGGGTGATGCCGGCGACCACGCCGACCGGATGGCGGGCGGAGAACACGTCGACGCCGCGCGCCACCTGCTCGGTGAAATCGCCGCGCATCAGGTGCGGGATGCCGCAGGCGAACTCGACGACCTCGATGCCGCGGGTGACTTCGCCCTTGGCGTCCTCGAAGGTCTTGCCATGCTCGCGGGTGATGGCGGCGGCCAGCGCGTCGATGTCGCGGTCCAGCAGCGCCTTGAACTTGAAGAGGATGCGCGCGCGGGTCAGCGGCGGCGTGTCGGCCCAGCGCGGGAAGGCGGCGGCGGCGGCGGCGACCGCCTCGCCCACCGTGGCGGTGGAAGCGAGCAGCACCTCGCCCGACTGGGCGCCGGTGGACGGATCGAAGACCGGCGCCGAACGTCCCGCCGTGGCGACGACCTTGCCGCCGATATAGTGACCGATGACCGCCATGGCGATCTCCCCTCAGTTTGTCCTTCGATGGTTGTGCTTGTCGAAAGACTTCACTTCAACGACGATGTTTCCGCATCCGTTGTGCAGAATCACACAAAAAGACATCGGAACGGGAGGCCATGGACTGGGACCATCTCCGCATCTTTCTCGCGGTCGCGCGTGCCGGGCAGATGCTCGCGGCGGCGCGGCAGCTTGGGCTCGATCACGCCACGGTGGGACGCCGGCTCGGCGCGCTGGAGGCGGGCCTGGGCACCAAGTTGCTGGAGCGGCGCACCACCGGCAGCGAGCTGACGCCGGCCGGCGAGCGGCTGCTTGCCCATGCCGAGCGCATCGAGACCGAGATGCTGCAGGCGCAGGCGGCGCTGGGCAATGTCGACCTCGCGCTTGCCGGGACGGTGCGGATCGGCGCGCCGGACGGCTTCGGCACCTATTTCCTGGCCCCGCGCCTCGGCCGCCTCGCCGAGGAGCATCCTGGGCTGAACATCCAGCTCGCCCCGCTGCCGCGCAGCTTCTCGCTGCCCAAGCGCGAGGTCGACATCGCCGTCACCCTCCAGCGGCCGGCGGAGGGGCGGCTCGTGGCGCGCAAGCTCACCGACTACACGCTCGGCGTCTATGCGGCGCGCGACTATCTCGAGCGCACCGGCGCGATCGACAGTCTCAAGGACCTCAATGGACGGCTGCTCGTCACCTATGTGGCCGACCTCGTCTACAGCCCGGCGCTGGACTATTTCGAGGCGTTCCGCGAGGTGGAGGCGCGCCGGCTGGAATGCGCGAGCGTGGTCGGCCAGATGGAGGCGGTGCGAGCGGGGGCAGGTGTCGGCATCCTGCACGACTACGCCGCGCTGGGGCATGAGGGGCTCGTCCGCGTGCTTCCGGAGTTGAGCTTCCGCCGCTCCTACTGGCTCGTCACCCATGCCGACATCCACGACCTGCGGCGCATCCGCATAGTAGAGGATTTCATCGCCGGCGCGGTGCGCGAGGAGCGGGCAGGCTTCACGCCTGAGGCCGGCTACAGCCCAAGTTCGGCGAGCAGCACCCGCACGCGCGAGGTTTCGCTGCGCACGAAGGCGCCGAAGCCCGGTCCCGCGAGATAGTCGCCGGTCCAGTTGTAGCGGAAGAGCATGGCCTTCCAGGTCGCGCCGGTCACCATCCGGTCGGTCAGCGCGGTGAGGTGGGCGAGACGCGGGGCGTCGATGCCGGGCGGGGCGAACACACCGCGCCAGTTGGCCAGCTCGATGGGCGCGCCCTGCTCGAGAAAGGTCGGTATGGCGATGCCCGGAAGGCGCTGTGGCGCCGAGACGGCCAGTGCCTTGAGCTGCCCGAGCGCGAGGCGCGGCTGCAACTCGCTCAGGCCGCCGAGCACGCAGGTGAACTCGCCCTGAAGCACCGCATCGATGGCCCCGGTACCGCCGATGATCGACTTGTAGCGGAGCTGGCCGGCCTTGAGCCCCGCCTGCCTTGCGATCATCGCGGCGAGGATGTGATCGACCGTGCCCACGGTGCCACCGCCGAACAGGATCGCGCCCGGATCGGTCTTCAGCGCGGTCAGGAAAGAGCGCAGCGACACATAGGGGGAATCCGGTCGCACGGCGGCCACCGCGTATTCGGTGGTGAGCCGCGCCACCGGGGTGAGATTGTCGAGCGTGAGGGGGAGGCGCGCCAGTATGGAGGCGCCGATCATGCCGAAGCTTCCGGCCATCAGGGCATTGCCGTGCGAAGAGAATCGGTCGGCGAAGCTCCTTATTCCGGCGCCCGAGCCGCGCGGATCGTAGGCGAGCGTCGAAGCGAAGCCTTCCGCGTCGAGGCTGGCGGCCATGCTTCGGCCCAGCGCCGCAAGGCCGCTGTTCTCAGGACCGGGCACGAACAGGGTCAGCGGCTCGCCGGCCCCGGATGTGTCCGTTGCGCGAGTTCCGTTCTCGGATTGACCGTAAGCTGCAGGGAGCCCGAGACAGCCCGCGGCAAGTCCGGCAATGAAGCGACGACGGTGCATGGGTTCTGCGCGGCCAGCCTGCGAGGGATTTGCCACGAAGATGATTTCAATATCGACATAATTGTTTGCACGGAGCGCGGGAAGCTGACGAAGCGGCTATCAGGTCGCTTCGGCCAGACCTGTTACCGTCGGGACACGTTATCCGTGCAAAAACGGTACGTCGTTACTTGTCGGAAGCCCGCGTCGGGCGTGATCCACGGCGGGGGGAAGCCGAGCCGGTTCACCGCGTCCGGGAAATACTGCGGTTCGAAGCAGATTCCCGCATGCGCTCCATGCGTCAGAGCACCGATTCCATGGTTCGTGACGGGCAGATGCGCGCCGTCATAGAGCTGGAGGCCCGGCGCCGTGGTGCGCACCTCCATCGCCATGCCGCTGCGTGACGAGCGGGCCCGGGCGACGAGCCTGGGCGCGGCGGGATCGCCGGCAGCAGGGCCGGCGTCATCGAGCACGAAGTTTGTGTCGAAGCCGATCCCCTGATCGGCGAGGCGCCGGAAGCTGCGCAGATCGAACGGTGTCCCGTCGACGGGTGCAATCTCGCCGGTCGGGATCTGGTCCGCATCGACGGGCGTGTAGTGCCGCGCGGCCACCGCGACCTCCAGCTCGCGCACCGAATGGCCGGGGTCGAGGGTGAAATAGGAATGATGGGCGAGGCTGACCGGCGTCGGCGCGTCGGTTCGGGCCGTCATTTCGATTTCCAGCGTGGACGGCGCGACGAGCCGGTAGGTGCAGAGCACGTCGAGCGTGCCGGGATAACCCTCCTCGCCGTCGGTCGAACGATAGGCGAGCGTGACGGCGTTTCCCGCGGCTGTTTCAACCCGCCACGACCGATGCGAGAAGCCCCGCGCGCCACCATGCAGATGGGTGACGCCCCGCTCGTTGCGCGCCAGCTCGTAGACACGCCCGTTCAGGGTGAAGCGGCCGTTGCGGATGCGGTTGGCGACGCGTCCGCAGGTGGCGCCGAGATAGGCGGGGTTGGCGAGATAGGAGGAGAGGTCGTCATAACCGAGCACGACCCGACGCATCACGCCACCCGAGCCGGGAACCTCGAGGTCGCGCAGCGTCGCTCCCCAGCTCAGCACCCGCGCCCGCGTTCCGTCCGGGCCGGTCAGGACGATCTCGTGGATCGGATCGCCATCCGGCGCCGCGCCGATCTGCATGACCGTGCCACTCATCATATCGCCCTGTCGGTAGGTCTCAGAGCCGGTCGGCGAAAGCCGGCGCGCTGCCGGCCGTCGGCTCGGCGGGGCCGTGATGGTGCCGACACTCGCCATGGTCGGCAAGGATCTCGATGACCCGGCAACCCGCGACATGGCCGTGGGAGCAGCCCTCCACCATGCGCATCAGCTCGGCCTGCAGCGCCGTGAGGCTGGCGATGCGGCGCTCCACGGCAACGAGATGATCCCGGGCAATAGCATCCGCAGCGGCACAGGATTGATTCGGATTGTCCTGCAATTGCAGTAGCGTGCGGATAGCATCGATCTCGAAGCCGAGCTCGCGCGCGTGGCGGATGAAGGCCAGGCGGCGCATGTCCTCGGCGCCGTAGGAACGCCTTCCGCCCTCGGTGCGGGGCGGGCTGGGGAGGAGACCGATCTCCTCGTAGTAGCGGATGGTCGGCACCTTCACGCCGCTCGCGCGGGCTGCCTCCCCGATGCTGAAATGACCCTTCATTTCGCGCTTGCTCCTCTAGTCACTAGAGGAATTAGTGTGCCGACGACGTGAAGGCAAGGCAGGAAGAGGAGCCGCGACATGTCGGCCGTGAAGACCCGCTACCGCATCGACGGCATGGACTGCGCGTCCTGTGCCAGCAAGATCGACACCGCCGTCCGGCGGCTCGACGGGGTGGCGGACGTGTCGGTCTCGGTGACGGCCGGGACCATGACGGTGGAACATGATGGCGCCGATCTCGCGCTGGTGGAGAAGCGCGTCTCCGGCCTCGGCTACGGCATCATGCCGCTGCTCCGGCCCGCCGCGCGGGGGCCCGCGCCGGCCGATGAGGCACGGCATGATCATGACCACGACCACGGGGCATGCGGCGGGCACGACCACGGGGACCACGACCACGCGGACCATGATCATGCGGGCCATCGGCATGCGCCGTCCGCCGGCGCCGCTACCCCCGCCGGGAGGGTAGCAGAGGGAGTAGCAAAACCCGTAGCAGACGGGCCCCGGAGAGTAGCAGACGAGGCCCATGGAGTAGCGACGGGTAGCACTGGTAGCCACGCGCACGACCACACCCATCTGCCGGGCGACGGGCCGTGGTGGCGGAGCGGCAAGGCACGGCTGACGGTGGTCTGCGGCGCGGCGCTGGCGGCGGCCTATGGGGTCGGGCATTTCTTTCCCGCGTTCGATCCGTGGATCTTCATCGCCGCCCTGCTGATCGGCCTCGTGCCGATCGCCCGGCGCGCGGTGATGGCGGCGCTGGCCGGCACGCCCTTCTCGATCGAGACGCTGATGACCATCGCCGCCGTCGGCGCGGTGATCATCGGCGCGTCGGAAGAAGCGGCGGCGGTGGTGTTCCTGTTCCTCGTCGGCGAACTGCTGGAAGGCGTCGCCGCCGGCCGGGCGCGCGATTCCATCCGCGCCCTCACGGCGCTGGTGCCGAAGACCGCGCGGGTCGTCGAGGCGGGCGGCACGCGCGAGGTGCCGGCCGAGAACCTGCGGATCGGCGACGTCATCCTCGTGCGGCCGGGCGAGCGCATTCCCGCCGACGGCGAGGTGCTGGAGGGCGCCGGCTCGGTGAACGAGGCGCCGGTGACCGGCGAGAGCGTGCCGGTGGGCAAGGAGAAGGGCGACACGGTCTTCGCCGGCACGGTGAACGGCGAGGCGGCGCTCACCGTCCGCGCCACCACCGAGCCGTCCGACAACACCATCGCCCGCGTCGTCCGCCTCGTCGAGGAGGCGCAGGAGAGCAAGGCGCCGACCGAGCGCTTCATCGACCGCTTCTCGCGCTGGTACACGCCTTTCGTGATGGTGCTGGCGGCGCTGGTGGCAGTGGTGCCGCCGCTCGTCGCCGGCGCGGCCTGGGACGAGTGGATCTACAAGGGCCTCGCCATCCTGCTCATCGGCTGCCCCTGCGCGCTGGTCATCTCGACGCCGGCGGCCATCGCGGCCGGGCTCGCCTCGGGCGCGCGGCGCGGCCTGCTGATCAAGGGCGGCGCGGTGCTGGAGGTGCTGCGCACGGTCAATGCGGTGGCGCTCGACAAGACCGGCACGCTGACCGAGGGCAAGCCGAAGGTGACGGATCTCATCGCCTTCGACGGCGACGAGGCGGCCCTGCTGGCCCGCGCCGCCGCGCTGGAGGCGGGCTCCACCCATCCGCTGGCGGTGGCGATCCTCGCCGAGGCCGAAGCCCGCTCGCTCGCCTATCCGGCGGCGCGCGACGCCGGCGCGCTGGGCGGGGAGGGCGTCAGCGGCACGGTGGACGGGGTGGCGCTGTTCCTCGGCTCGCCCAAGGCGGCGGCCGCGCGCGCCCCGCTGACCACCGAGCAGCAGGCGGCCATCGGCGCGCTGAACGATGCCGGCAAGACCGTCTCGGTGCTGCTGGCGGACGGCCGCGCCGAGGGCGTCATCGCCATGCGCGACGAGCCGCGCGCCGATGCCCGCGCCGGCCTCGCGGCGCTGAAGGCGGCGGGCATCCGCACGGTGATGCTCACCGGCGACAATGAGCGCACCGCGAAGGCCATCGGTGGCGACCTCGGCATCGAGGTGCGGGCCGGGCTGATGCCGGCCGACAAGCAGCGCATCGTCGGCGAACTGAAGGCCGAGGGGCTGACCGTCGCCAAGGTGGGCGACGGCATCAACGACGCCCCGGCGCTGGCGGCGGCGGATGTCGGCATCGCCATGGGCGGAGGCACCGACGTGGCGCTGGAGACGGCGGACGCCGCCGTGCTGCACGGGCGGGTCGCGGATGTCGCCGGCATGATCGCGCTGTCGCGGGCGACCATGCGCAACATCCACCAGAACATCACCCTCGCGCTTGGGCTGAAGGCGGTGTTCCTCGTCACCACCATCGCCGGGATCACCGGCCTGTGGCCGGCCATCCTCGCCGATACCGGCGCGACCGTTCTGGTGACGGCGAATGCGCTGAGATTGCTGGGCCGACGGGAGAGCTGACCGGGGGATTCGGCCGAGCCTGGGAGCGCGGGGAAGGCGAGGATGGCCGGGCCGGGCCCGGCCATGACGGCGGTTGTCCGGGAGCGTCGCGTCTTTCCTCGCGAGTGGCTTCCGGCCGTGATTGCCGAAGGGGACTTGCCGGAAGAGTCTTGCGCTGGGTCCCGGCTCGGCGCTCCGCCTTTGGCATCGCTGGGCCGGGACACGAGGGGCGCGCCGGGGTGATGGTCGTGGGGCGGGTGGGGTGCCCGGGAGAAGAGCGCCGTCCATGCACCGTCATGGCCGGGCCCGGCCCGGCCATCCACGCCTTTGGCGCGGGGAAGACGCGGATCCCCGGGCCAAGCCCGGGGATGACATTGTGGTGGGTTTCATCGTCATCCCGGAATGGCCGCAGGCCAATCCGGGATCGGCTGCAGAAAAGCGAGCGGAACGCGATCCCGGCTCTTGCTCCGCTCGTCCGGGATGACGATCAGGAAACTCCTCTCCCCGCCCACGGGTCTCGCCTGCGGCGAGCCCGAGGACAGGCTCCGCGGGTCGGTGAGGGGGAGACACGCTTGCGGAGCGTCCAAGACCCCTCACCCCAACCCTCTCCCCGCCGGGGAGAGGGAGTGCGGCCGGCTCGACTACTTCTTCGCGAGCTGCTTCAGCCAGCGCTTCGCCTGCGTGCGCACGTTCTTCGGGGCGGTGCCGCCATAGGAGACGCGGCTCGCCACCGATTTCGAAACGGAGAGCACGCCGAACACGTCCTCGTTGATGCGCGGCTCCACCGCCTGCATCTCGGCCAGCGAGAGCTTGTGCAGCGGCACATCCCTGCCCGCCGCCAGCGCGACGATGCGGCCGGTGACGTGGTGCGCCTCGCGGAAGGGCAGGCCGAGCACGCGCACCAGCCAGTCGGCGAGGTCGGTGGCGGTGGAATAGCCGCCGCCGGCCGCTTCCTTCATGCGCTTGGCGTCCGGCACCATGTCGCGCACCATGCCGGCCGTCGCGGCGATCATCAGCGAGAGGGTGGAGAGGGCGTCGAAGGCGCCTTCCTTGTCCTCCTGCATGTCCTTGGCATAGGCGAGCGCCAGGCCCTTCATCACCATCAGCAGGCCCGAGAACGCGCCGGCGATGCGGCCGATCTTGGCGCGCACCAGCTCGGCGGCGTCCGGGTTGCGCTTCTGCGGCATGATCGACGAGCCGGTGGTGAAGCGGTCGGACAGCTTGAGCAGGCCGGTGAGCGGCGAGGTCCAGATCACGATCTCCTCGGCGAAGCGGGAGAGGTGCATGGCGCAGATCGAGGCGGCGGCCAGCGTCTCCAGCACGAAGTCGCGGTCGGAGACGGAATCGAGCGAGTTTGCCGTCGGCCGGTCGAAGCCGAGCGCCTTCGCGGTGGCGAAGCGGTCGATGGGGAAGGAGGTGCCGGCGAGCGCGGCGGCGCCGAGCGGGCACTCGTTGAGCCGGGCGCGGGCATCCGCCAGCCGGCCGCGGTCACGGCCGAGCATCTCGACATAGGCGAGCAGATGGTGGCCGAAGGTGACGGGCTGGGCGGTCTGCAGATGGGTGAAGCCGGGCATCACCGTATCGGCATGGGCCAGCGCCTTTTCCACCAGCGCCTGCTGGAGGTCCCTGAGCTGGGTGTCGAGCGTGTCGACGGTGTCGCGGACATAGAGGCGGAAGTCGGTCGCCACCTGGTCGTTGCGCGAGCGGGCGGTGTGGAGGCGGCCGGCGGAGGCGCCGATCAGCGTCGCCAGGCGCGATTCCACGTTCATGTGGATGTCCTCCAGCGCCCGCTGGAAGGTGAAGTCGCCCTTCTCGATCTCTGACAGGATCGTGTCTAGACCGGCGACGATCTTTTCGGCATCAGCCTTGTCGATGATCCCCTGGGCCGCCAGCATCGAGGCATGGGCCTTCGACCCCGCGATGTCCTGCGCGTACAGGCGCTGGTCGAAACCGATGGAGGCGTTTATCTCCTCCATGATCGCATCGGGCCCGGTCTCGAAGCGGCCGCCCCACATCTTGTTGCTCATGTTAGACTTTTCTCCGCGAGGACGGCCATGACTGAACGACCTGAGGACACCGTCGAGCCCGCTGGCAGCGGTTCGGGGCGGTCCGGCGGCCGGTTCGCCCTGATCGTGGCCGCCGCCGTCTTGCTGGGCGCCATCGCCGGGCTGGCAGGCGTATACGGGATCGGGGGCGGCGGGCGCAACGCCGTTGCGGTCGGAGCTGATGCGCAGAGCGCGCCGGACGGCGGCGCGGAGGTGGCGCAAGAGCCGGCGCCGGCCGTGGCGGGGGCGCCCGACGAGGCCTGCCGCGCCGCGAGCGACACCGCCCGGCGCATCGCCGGCCTCGCCAGGGGCGAGCTTGCCGCCTTCGCGCCGACGCTGAAGCCCACCCGCATTCCCGATCTCGCCTTCCTCGGCCCGGACGGCGCGCCGACGACGCTGTCGGCGGTGGGCGGCGACGGGCTGAAGCTCGTCAACATCTGGGCGACCTGGTGCGTGCCGTGCCGCAAGGAGATGCCGGCGCTCGACGAGTTGCAGGCCAGCCTCGGCGCCAAGGGCGGCGCGGGCACGCCGGGCTTCGAGGTGGTGGCGGTGAACATCGACACGCGCGACCCGAACAAGCCGAAGGCGTTCTTCGACGAGATCGGCATCAAGAATCTGGCGCTCTATGCCGACCCGAAGGCGCAGGCCTTCCAGGACCTGCGCGCGGTGGGGCGCGGCTTCGGCCTGCCGACCACGATGCTGATCGACGCCAAGGGCTGCGAGATCGGCCATATCGCCGGCCCCGCCGAATGGGCGAGCGCGGACGCGGTGGCGCTGGTGAAGGCGGCGCTGGCCGGGGGGGAGCCCGCCGCCGCCTCGCCGGCGCCCTAGCGGCGCACCATGAGGCGGTGGAGAGTCAGGGGGTAGCTGATCTGCCCGCAGGCCTGGTAGTCCTTCTCCGAGAGATCGATGACGAGCAGCCCGTCCCACAGGGGCTCCATCGCCGAGCGGGTGCGGATGAGCGTCGCCAGCGTCGAGGCGCCGCAGGCCGATTCGATGATGAACAGCGACCCCGCCTCCTGCAGCACCGCCCCGAGGGCCGCCTCGCGGATGTGCTGCACGATGGAATGCCGGCGCTCCGCCTGATTTCCCGCGTCGCCCACGCGGAAGGAAACCATCAAGACCGCCATTCCCGCCTCCCGATCCCGCCACTGCGATGACTATAGGTTGTATTGTATAATAATGCATCTATTGGCTGCGATGGCGCGAAACGGGTGGCGTGGCGTCGCGGGAAGGACTAAGAGGCGGCTTCACGCGCCGCAGGAGCCATCCATGTCCGCTTCGGAGCCCGCTTCGAAGCCTGTTGCCCGCACCGGGCTCGCCACTTCCGTCGCCGGACCGATGCCGATGGCCGCGGCCGACTGGGGCGCGCTGGTGCTGCTGGCGCTGATCTGGGGCGGCTCCTTCTTCTTCGGCAAGGTGGCGGTGAAGGAGATCCCGCCGCTGACCATGGTGCTGTGCCGCGTCGCCATCGGCGCTCTGGCGCTGTTCGTGATCGCGCGGGCGCGCGGCGTCCGGCTGCCGCTGAACCGGGGGCTGGCGGCGGAGTTCGCGGTGCTGGCGCTGATCGCCAACATCATTCCCTTCGGGCTGATCGCCTGGTCGCAGCAGCACATGCCGAGCGGGCTGTCCTCCATTCTCAACGCGGCGACGCCGCTCTTCACCGTGCTGGTGGCACAGGCCTTCACGCGCGACGAGAAGTTCACCGCCGGCAAGCTGGTGGGCGTCGCGCTGGGCTTCACCGGCGTCGCGGTGATGATGGGGCCGGCGCTGCTCGGCCAGCTCGGCGGGCACCAGCTGCCGGCGCAGCTTGCGGCGATCGGGGCGACGGTCTCCTACGGCTTCGCCAGCGTGTACGGCCGCCGCTTCCGGCACCTGCCGCCGCTCGGCGTGGCGATGGCGCAGCTCGCGGCCTCCAGCCTGCTGCTGGCGCCGGTGGCGCTGCTGATCGACCGGCCGTGGCTGCTGCCGGTACCCTCGCCGCACGTGCTGGGCGCGCTGGCCGGGCTCGGCGTGCTCTCCACCGGTATCGCCTATGTCATCTTCTTCCGCATCCTGGCGCGGAACGGGGCGACCAACATCTCGCTGGTCACCTTCCTCGTGCCGGTGAGCGCGATCCTGCTCGGGGCGCTGTTCCTCGGCGAGGCGCTGGAGCCGCGCGAATTCCTCGGCTTCGGCGTGATCGCGCTGGGGCTGGCGGCGATCGACGGGCGGCCGGCGCGGTGGGTGGCGAACGGTTTCGGCCGCGCCTGACGCGGATCAGCCCAAGGTCGTCTTCAGCACCGCGTGCACGCGCTCGATGACGCGGCGCACGGGGGTGAGGAAGCGGTCCTCGTGGTGCGTGACCAGCCATTGCTCGTGCTCCAGCTCCTCGATGGGCGCCCCGAGCCGACGCAGGCCGGTCTCGGCGTCGCCGACGAAGGTGGGCAGCACCGCCTTCGCCGCTCCCGCCAGCGCCAGGTCGAGCGCGTTGCGTGGATGCGTCACCTCGATGGCCGGGGAGGCATCCGCCTGCTGCTTCACCCAGTGCGCGGAGGGCGTCGTGCCGATCACCCGCACCCAGGCGGCGACGCCGGCATCCGCCGCATAGACGGCGAACTGTACACGGCTTGTGCGCCGGTAGGCGAGGCCCGGCTGGTCGGGCCGCCGGTTGCGGATGCCGATCACTGCCTCGCGATGCGCGATGTCGAGCACATGGTCGGCCGCTATGAAGCGCAGCGCCACCGCGTCGTCCGCGGTGAGGGTTGGGGCGTGCGCGCAGAGCAGACGTGTCACCCAGCTTCCCGCCGAGATCTTGACCACCGGCAGCGCGCCGTTGTTCCGCGCCTCGGCGAGCGGGGTGATGCGGCCTTCGAGTTCGATCGCACGGGAGAGAAGCTCCCTGCCCTGATCGGTCAGCGCGTAGCCGCGCGGCTGCCGCTCGAACAGCTCCAGCCCCAGCCGGCGCTCGAGCGCCAGCATGCGTCGGCCCAGCGTCGGCGCGCTCTTGCCGGTGGCGCCGGATGCCGGACCAAGGCCTCCGTGTCGCGCCACGGCGAGGAACAGGCGAAGATCGTCCCAGTCGAAGTCACTTTCATTCATGAAATGATCGTTACAACAGGTTTCATAGGTGAAGCGACATTCGTGTGGCGTAGTGACGTGGTTCGCAACGCGAGAAGCCACCATGAAACTGCTCGACACCGAGATTGCGCCGCTGGGAATGGGATGCTGGCCGATCGGCGGGCCGATGTTCTCCGGCGCCGAGCCGCTGGGCTACACGAATGCCGATGACGGCGAATCGATCCGCGCCATTCATGCCGCGCTCTCAGCGGGTATCGCGCTGTTCGACACCGCGGCGGTCTATGGCGCCGGCCATGCGGAGCGCCTGCTGGCGCGGGCTCTGAAAGGTCGGCCGGAGGCGCTGGTCGCCACCAAGATCGGCATCGCCATCGACGAGGAGAAGCGGCAACTGCTGGGCGAGGAGACCGATCCCCGCGCAGTGTTGCCGGCCATAGACCGCTGCCTCGCCCGGCTGGAGCGCGACAGGATCGACGTGCTGTTCCTGCATCTCAACGACCTTTCCGTGCCGCAGGTGGAGCCGCTGTTCGAGGCGATGGAACGGGCGTGGGGGATGGGGAAGGTGTGCGCCTATGGCTGGAGCACCGACCTGTCGGCGAGCGTGCGGGCGGTGGCCGACCGGCCCGGCTTCATGGCGGTCCAGCACGCCATGAACATCTTCATTGACGCGCCGGGGATGCAGGCGACGGTTCAGGAGAAAGGGCTGCACGCCTTCATCCGCTCGCCGCTCGGCATGGGCCTGCTGACCGGGAAATATGACGCGGCGTCGGTCATGCCCGCCGGGGACATTCGCGCGACGGCGAACACCGTGACCGGCTACTTCCGCAATGCGCGGCCCAATCCGCTTTTCCTCGCCCAGCTCGACGCGGTGCGCGACCTGCTGACGAGTGGAGGTCGCACGCCGGCACAGGGCGCGCTAGCGTGGCTGTGGGCGAAATCGGACCGCAACGTCCCGATCCCGGGCGCGCGGACCGTGGCGCAGATCGAGGGCCTCGCCGGTGCGCTCGCCTTCGGGCCACTTCCCGCCGACGTCATGGCCGAGATCGAAAGGGTGCTGGCGCGGCAGCCGGAGGAGGAGCGCCCCCGATGAGGACGCCCGCCCCTCACCGCGTCGGGACCGGCTTCTCGCCGCGGTAGTCGTAGAAGCCGCGCTGGGTCTTGCGGCCGAGCCAGCCGGCTTCGACGTATTTCACCAGCAGCGGGCAGGGGCGGTACTTGGAATCGGCCAGCCCCTCGTGCAGCACCTGCATGATCGACAGGCAGGTGTCGAGGCCGATGAAGTCGGCGAGCTGCAGCGGGCCCATCGGGTGGTTGGCGCCGAGCCGCATGGCGGTGTCGATGGCGTCCACCGAGCCGACGCCCTCATAGAGGGTGTAGATCGCCTCGTTGATCATCGGCAGCAGGATGCGGTTGACCATGAAGGCGGGGAAATCCTCCGACACCGCATAGGTCTTGCCGAGCCGCGAGACGAAGGCCTTGGACAGCTCGAAGGTCTCATCCTCGGTGGCGATACCGCGCACCAGCTCGACGAGCTGCATGATCGGCACCGGGTTCATGAAGTGGATGCCGATGAAGCGCTCCGGCCGGTCGGTCGAGGCGGCGAGGCGGGTGATCGAGATGGACGAGGTGTTGGTGGCGAGAATCGCCTCCGGCTTCAGGAACGGGCAGACCGTGGAGAAGATCTTGCGCTTGATCTCCTCCTTCTCCACCGCCGCCTCGATCACCAGGTCGACGTCCGCGAGGTCCGCCGTCTGGTCGGTGCCGTGGATGCGGCCGAGCGCGGCCTTCTTCTCGTCCTCGCCATACAGGCCCTTGGCGGCCTGCCGGGCCATGTTGCCGTTGATGGTGGCGAGGCCCGACTTGATGCGGTCCAGCTCGAGGTCGTTCAGCACGACGTCATAGCCGGCGAGCGCGCACACATGCGCGATGCCGTTGCCCATCTGGCCGGCACCGATAATGCCGACTCGCTTGATCTCGAAAGCCATCACAACGTCCGTTTTGCCCCACGCCGACAGGTGGCAGTATAGTGCCCCGTCAGGCTTTTGCCTTAGCTATTTCGGTCTTCAGAGCCGGCACCACCTCGAACAGGTCGCCGACGATGCCGAAGTCGGCCACCTGGAAGATCGGCGCTTCCTCGTCCTTGTTCACCGCCACGATGACCTTGGAGTCCTTCATGCCGGCGAGATGCTGGATGGCGCCGGAAATGCCGAGCGCGATGTAGAGGTCGGGCGCCACCACCTTGCCGGTCTGGCCGACCTGCCAGTCGTTCGGCGCGTAGCCCGCGTCCACGGCGGCGCGCGAGGCGCCGACCGCCGCGCCCAGCGCGTCGGCCAGCGGCTCGATCACCGCGTGGAAGTTCTCTGCCGAGCCGACGGCGCGCCCGCCGGAGACGATGATGCGGGCGGCGGTGAGCTCGGGGCGGGCGCTGGCGGCGATCTCCTCGCCGACGAAGCTCGACCCAGCCGCGGTGCCGGCGGGCTCGACGGCGCGGATCGGCGCCGAGGATACGCCCGTTGCCTCGCCGGTGGCGGCGAAGGAAGCGGTGCGGATGGTCAGCACCTTCTTGCCGTCGGTGGCGCGCACGCGCTGGATGGCGTTGCCGGCATAGATCGGCCGGTCGAAGGTGTCGGGCGCGACGACGGCGATCACGTCGGAGACCTGCATCACGTCGAGCAGGGCGGCGATGCGCGGCATCACGCTCTTCCACACGGCGGTGGAGGGGGCGACGACGGCGCCGTATTCCTTCGCCAGCGCGACGCCGAGCGCGGCGACCGGCTCGGCGAGGCGATGGGCATAGGCGGGCGCGTCGGCCAGGAGGACCTCGGCGACGCCGTCGAGCTTCGCGGCGGCCTCGGCGGCGGCACGGGCGTTCTCGCCCACCACCAGCACGTGGACCGGGGCGCCCAGCGCCTTCGCGGCGGTGAGCGCGCGGGCGGTGACGGGGTTCAGGCTGGCGTCGTCATGTTCGGCGAGCAGCAGGGTCGGCAAGCTATCGGCCATGGTCAGAGCACTCCCGCCTTCTTGAGATGGTCGACCAGCTCGGCGGCCGAGCCGACCTTGATGCCCGCCGTGCGGCCGGCCGGCTCCGAGGTCGAGAGGATTTCGAGCCGGGGCGCGAGGTCGACGCCGAGATCGGCCGGGGACTTCTCGTCGATCGGCTTCTTCTTGGCCTTCATGATGTTGGGCAGGCTGGCGTAGCGCGGCTCGTTGAGGCGCAGATCGGTGGTCAGCACCGCCGGCAGGTCGAGGCGCAGGGTCTGAAGGCCGCCGTCGATCTCGCGGGTGACCTCGACGCCGGTGTCGCCGAGCACGACCTTCGAGGCGAAGGTCGCCTGCGGCCAGCCGAGCAGGGCGGACAGCATCTGGCCGGTCTGGTTGCAGTCGTCGTCGATCGCCTGCTTGCCGAGGATGACGAGGGTCGGGCCCTCCGCCTCGACGACCTTCTTCAGCAGCTTGGCGACGGTGAGGGGCTCGATGCCGGCTTCGTCGGTCTTCACCCAGATGCCGCGGTCGGCGCCCATGGCGAGCGCGGTGCGGATGGTCTCGTCGGTCTTCGCCGGGCCGATGGAGACGGCGACGACCTCGCTCGCCTTGCCGGCCTCCTTCAGGCGCAGCGCCTCCTCGACGGCGATCTCGTCGAAGGGGTTCATCGACATCTTGATGTTGGCGAGCTCGACGCCGGAGCCGTCCGGCTTCACGCGGATCTTGACGTTGTAGTCGACCACCCGCTTCACGGGCACCAGGATCTTCATCACACTTCTCCCGCCGGGCGGAGGAGGGGTCCGCCCTTGGCAGCCGCATTCGGGGAAGGCGATGCCGCCGCAGGCCGAGCAGGGCGTCTTGGAGGGGCGCCTGAAGGCGAGGCTGGGAAGCGGCATCGGCCCGCGGAAAACGCCGCGAAACTATGGTTCGGCCTATGCCCTGTCAACGCCGGAGCGCGACCCGATTTCACACCGGGGGACGCCCGTCCGGCGTGCCGTCGCGCGTCATCACCCAGAGCGGCACGCCCTTGCGGCGCATGAAGACGATGAGCACCGCGCCGGCGAGCAGGCCGCCAATATGCGCCCACCAGGCGGTGTCCTGGTCGCCCGACGCGATGACGCTCCACAGCTGGAAGGCGATCCAGGCGCCGAGCGGCCAGACGGCGGGGATGCGCAGCGGGATGCGCATGAACATCAGCACCCAGATCCGCACGTTGGGATGCAGCATGAGATAGGCGCCGACCAGCCCGGAAATGCCGGCGGAGGCCCCGACCAGCGGCGAGGCGGAATCGGGCACCGCGAGCGAATGGGCAAGGCCGCCGGCGATGCCGCAGAGCAGGTAGAAGGCGAGGAAGCGCACATGGCCGAGCGCGTCCTCCACATTGTCGCCGAACACCCAGAGGAACGCCATGTTGCCGGCCAGATGCATCCAGCCGCCATGCAGGAACATGTAGCTGATCAGCGTCAGCTCGGAGGGCAGGCGGGCATATTCGTCCGGCAGCACGGCGGCGTGCGTCACCACGGCGGGGATGGCGCCGTAGCCGAAGGCCGAGGCGACGTCGATCTCCGGCCGGTAGCCGTGCTGGAGCAGCAGGAAGACCAGCACGTTGGCCGCGATCAGCGCCCAGGTGACATAGGCGTGGGTGATGCCTTCGAGCGGGTTGTCGTCGTTGAAGGGGATGAGCATGGCCCGCGCCTTCAGTCGCCGCGCCCGGCGGCGGGGACCCACAGCACGTCGCCACCCGTTTGGTCCGCCGCGCGGGCATTGGCCGCGCGGCTCATGACGAAGAGCAGATCCGACAGCCGGTTGAGATATTTCACCGCCGCCGGCGAGACGATCTCGCCCGGGGTCTGGGAGAGCTCGACCGCCAGCCGCTCGGCGCGCCGGCAGACGGTGCGCGCGACGTGCAGATGCGCCGCCGCCGGCGTGCCGGCCGGCAGCACGAAGGAGCGCAGCGGCTTCAGCGGGGCGTTGAGGGTGTCGATGTCGCGCTCCAGCCTGTCGACCTGCGTGCCGACGATGCGCAGCGGCTCGTAGCCGAGATCGGCGCCGGTGTCGGGCGTGGCGAAGTCGGCGCCGAGGTCGAACAGGTCGTTCTGGATGCGGGCCAGCATCGCGTCGATGTCCGGCAGGGCGGCGGCGTGCAGGCGCGCCACGCCGATGGCGGCGTTGGTCTCGTCCACCGTACCGTAGGCGCAGACGCGCAGATCGTGCTTGGCGCGGCGCTCGCCGGTGCCGAGCGCGGTGGTGCCGTCGTCGCCGGTACGGGTGTAGATGCGGTTCAGCACGACCATGGCAGATGCGCCTCGCCTCAGCCCCGGTTCATCAGGATGATGGTCAGCAGCACGAAGCAGAGCGCCACCGCCTGCAAGATCACGCGCCACTGCATCAGCTTCTGCGAGACGAGGGGCGAGCCGCCCCGCGCCATGTTGGCCAGGCCGAGAATCAGCACCAAGGCGACCGAGCCCAGGGCGATCGGCAGCACCATGAATTTGGCGATGGTGACGAGGTCCATCGAGGTCTCCGGCGGCCCCTGCGGGACCGATCTAGTTCAGCGCGAGAATGGCAGCATTCAGCGCGGTCGCATAGGACACCCACAGGAGATAGGGGGCCAGGAGCCACGCCGCCATGCGGTCGATGCGCACGCAGGCGACAATGGTGGCGGCGATGGCGAGCCAGAGCGCCAGGATGACCAGGAGCGCCGCGCCGATCGCCTCCAGCCCGAAGAAGACCGGCGACCACAGGGCGTTGAGCGCCAGCTGGAGAAACCAGAGCCCGATGGCGGCGCGCCGCCGCGGAGAAGGGCCGTGGAGCTGCCAGAGCCGCCAGAGCGCCACCGCCATCAGCACGTAGAGCGTGGTCCAGACGACGGGGAAAAGCGCGTCGGGCGGCGTCCAGGCCGGCTTGGCGAGGGCGGCGTACCAGGTCGGGATCTTCGGGGCGGTGACGAGCGAGCCGACGGCGCCGACGGCGAGGCACAGCCCGACCGCCAGCACGAGGCGGAAGAAGGAGAGGGTTTTCATGCGGCTCCTTCGGCGATGCAACAGACCTGCACTATGCCGCCACTATGCCGCGATCCGGTCGCCAAGTGCATCGGCGTATGCGCCGTATCCGGCCGTCATCCCCGGACTTGTCCCGGGGATCCGCGCTTTTGGGCCGGGCGCATGGCCGTATCCGAGGTCGTGGATGGCCGGACCAGGCCCGGCCATGACGGCCCCTGGAGCGGTTCCCGGCCAGGACCGGCCAAGAGCAGCTGGTCTTCACGTCGGCTGCGGCGCGGCGCCGGGCACCGGCGCGTGACGGGCGAGATCGCGGAAGGCGGAGGAGGCCTCGTCGAGCTTCGCCGTCCATTCCGGGTCGGGCGTCTGCCCGCGAATGGCGCGGTCATAGGCCTGCAGCAGCGCGGCGATGGCGAGCGGCTCGATCAGCGCCGCGGCCAGCCCCCAGGCGAAGATGGCGGCGAAGATCACGCCGGCACCGGCGAGCCCGTCGGGCAGGGCATAGGCGAGGGCGATGGCGGGGCCGAGCACCAGCAGGAAGATCAGCGCCAGCGCGACCAGCCTGAACAGCACGATCCAGACCGCGTTGCGGATCAGCGGGCCGGCGTTCTGGGCGTAGAGCACCAGCCCGTCGCGCGCCGCGTCGGCCGGCGGCTCGTCCTCGCGACGGATGATGTAGGCGAGGACGATCTCGTCGACGAGGCCGAGCGCGATGGTGAGCACGGCGTTGATGAGGTTGTTGACGGCTCTGAAGCCGGGAATCCAGAAGGTCAGAATGTCGAGCAGGCCGACGAGGGCGTGCACGCCGCCGCGAATCAGGATGTCGATGCCGAACAGCACGTTCACTTCGAGGAAGCGGGCCTTCACCGTGGCGACGGCGTGGGCGATCTGCGGAAGACCACTGGGTAATTTGCCGCCGCGCAGCAGCGCGTCCATCGCCGCGACATGGCCGGCCTTTATCAGATAGACGAGATACTGGCGCACCCACCAGAGCACGCCGAAGACGAGGCCGAGGCCGCACAGGCCGCCGATCGTCGCGCCGACGAGCCCGCTCTCGCCGCTGAGGGCATTGCCGACGATCCAGCCGATGACGAGGCCGAGGACGGTGCCGAACACGAAGCCGGCGGCGATGAGGCTGTAGACGGCGAGGCGCAACAGCACGAAGGGCCAGGTGCGCAGCACCAGCCCGAGCGTCGTCGCGATCGAGAAATCCCACATGTCGTTCCACCCCCGCTCCGGCGGCGGGGGTAGCGTAGAACCCTTTCGGGCCGAAGGGGAAGGGCCGCGCCTCAGGCGGCGAGATGCTTCTCGATCTCGTAGACCGGCAGCTTCACCATGTCGCGATCGACCTCGGCGGCGATCGCCTCGCGCGCCGCCTTGCCGAGCAGCGGGCGCAGCGCGCCGAGCGCGCGGGGCGCGGCGACCACGACGAGGGTGCGCGCCTCCCCCGCCGCCACGGCGGCGTCGAGGCGGGTGGCGAGCTTGCGCAGGAAGGCGCGCTCGGCCTCCTCGTGCCAGTCGGTCGGCTCGACGGACGAGCGGGCGGTGCCGACCGATTCGTGCACCCGGCCGGGGGCGTCGGTGCCCTGCTCGCGGGTCGGCGGGTTCTCGTGCTCGTGCGTCTCGTGGGTGCGCAGGTTGGGGAAGGTGGCGTCGCCTTCGTTGCGCAGGATCAGGGCCTTGCGTCCATCGCAGACCACCACCCAGGCGCCGGCGTCGATCTTGATCTTGTCGTAACTCGTCATGCGAGCCTCCTCCGTCATTTCGTGCCAGTGCACACGGCCGGCGGGCCGGATGCCTTGACCTTGGTCAAGCGGAGGAGAGGGGCGGAAGTTCCCGCCGGGCGCGGCGAGGGCCGAAGAGCCTGCGGCAGAAGAGCTGGGCGGAAGACCTAGAGCCGGCCCTCGCGGGCCCGCTTGATCGCGGCGTTGAGTTCGCCGCCATACACGAAGATCGAGGCCGTGGTGTAGAGGAAGACGAGCGCCACCATCACCGAGGCGAGGCCCGCATAGGTGGTGACGTAGTTGTTGGCGAATTCCGCGAGATAGCGGCCGAAGGCGGCGCCGGCGGCGAGCCACAGGCCGAGCGTCACCAGGATGCCCGGCGCCACTTCCGCCAGCGTGCGCCGGCCCGAGGGCAGCCACATATGCGCCACCACCAGCGCCACGATCAGGATGGCCGAGGTCGCGGCGTAGCGCAGGAAGGTGATGACCCAGCCGAAGGGCGCCAGCGCCGGCACGTAGCGCACCGCCGTGAGCCACAGCACCGGGCCGAGAACCACGAGGAAGGACAGCGCCAGCAGGCCGGCGGCGCCGACCAGCACATAGCCGATGGATTCGAGGCGCAGCCAGTACCAGGCGCGGCCCTCGCGCACGCCATAGGCGCGGTTGAGGCCGATGCGCAGGCTCTCGATGCCGTTGGACGAGAAGTAGATGGCGAGCACCACGCCGATGGTCAGGACATCGGTGCGCACCTGGGTGAGCACGTTGCGGATCTCGCGGCCGATGGGCTCGGCCACCTGGGCGGGCCAGGCTTCCAGCATGAGCTGCACCGTCTCGTCCGCGAGGTTCTTGAAATCGAAGAACGCGGCCAGAGCGGTGACGAAAATGAGGAAGGGGAAGAGCGACATCAGCGCGGAGAGCGCGATGTGGCTGGAAATCGCCCACCCGTCGTCCTCGACGAAGCGCCAGAAGGCGTCCCAGGCGATGTCGAAGGCGCGCAGCAACGGTTCCGGTCTCCTCGCGGAAGCGGGCAGGCAGGCGGGCGGACGGCGAACGAATCCCTGCGTGACATCGGATGTCGGGCGCCAAAAGGCAAGCCTTTGCGGCCACTATGGTAAAGCGGCCGCCGGGGCGCCTCTGGCGGAGCCGGGAGGCGCCCCCCATTTCGCTTTGGCGCCCGGCCGCCGCCTTGTGGTAGATAGGGCGCCCCTTTCATGACCTGCGAGTGAAGCCATGACCGCCTCCTCCCTGCGCGCCGTTCCCGTCACCGAGACTCGTCTCGGCGCGGAAGCGCCGCGCGCGCAGGGGCCGGGACATGAGCCGCCGGCGGGCGATGTGCATACGGTGATGCTGGCGATCGGCGCCCGCGCCCGCGCCGCCGCCCGCACGCTGGCGCTGGCTTCCTCCGAGGCCAAGAGCGCCGGGCTGAAGGCCGCCGCCGCCGCCATCCGCGCCCATGCCGCCGCCATCCTCGCCGCCAATGCGGAAGATGTCGCCGCCGCGCGGGAGGCCGGCATGACCGCCTCCATGCTCGACCGGCTGACGCTGAACGAGGCGCGGCTCGACGCCACGGCGCGCGGCGTCGAGGAGATCGCCGAGCTCCCCGATCCGGTCGGCAAGGTGACGGAGAGCTGGGAGCGGCCGAACGGGCTGCGCCTCGAGCGCGTGCGCACGCCGCTCGGCGTGGTCGGCGTGATCTATGAGAGCCGGCCCAACGTGACGGCCGACGCCGGCAGCCTGTGCCTGAAGGCAGGCAATGCGGTGATCCTGCGCGGCGGCTCGGACAGCTTCAATTCCAGCCGTGCCATCCACGCCGCGATGGTCGAGGGGCTGACGGGGGCCGGCCTGCCGGCCGACGCCATCCAGCTCGTGCCGACCCGCGACCGGGCGGCGGTGGGCGAGATGCTGGCCGGGCTCGGCGGCAATGTCGACGTGATCGTGCCGCGCGGCGGCAAGAGCCTCGTCGCCCGCGTGCAGAGCGAGGCGCGGGTGCCGGTCTTCGCGCATCTGGAAGGCATCGTGCACGTCTATGTCGACAAGGGCGCCGACCTCGCCAAGGCGCTGACCATCGTGAAGAACGCCAAGCTGCGCCGCACCAGCGTGTGCGGAGCGGCGGAGACGCTGCTGGTCGACCGCGCCGATGCCGGCCGGCTGCTCGCCCCGCTCGTCACCATGCTGCTCGACGAGGGCTGCGAGGTGCGCGGCGACGCGCAGGCGCAGGCGGTCGACACGCGCGTGAAGCCGGCGAGCGACGAGGACTGGCGCACCGAATATCTCGACGCGGTGATCTCGGTGAAGCTGGTGGACGGCGTGAAGGCGGCCATCGACCATATCGAGACCTACGGCTCGCACCACACCGACGCGGTGCTGACCGAGGACGCGGCGGTGGCCGAGACGTTCCTCGCGGAGGTCGATTCGGCGATCGTGGTGCACAACGCCTCGACGCAGTTCGCCGATGGCGGCGAGTTCGGCTTCGGCGGCGAGATCGGCATCGCGACGGGGCGCATGCACGCGCGCGGGCCGGTGGGCGCCGAGCAGCTCACCTCCTTCAAGTACCGGGTGCGCGGCACCGGCCAGATCCGGCCGTGAGCGACCGACGGCCGGCGACCGGGCCGCGGGCGGCGGATCTGCGCATCCCGCCGCTTGCGCCGGGCATGCGCATCGGGCTCTATGGCGGCAGCTTCAACCCCGCCCATGCCGCGCACCGCGCCGCCAGCCTGCTCGCGCTCAAGCGGCTGAAGCTCGACCGGGTGTGGTGGCTGGTGACGCCGGGCAACCCGCTGAAGGACAATCACCGCCTGCCGCCGCTCGCCGCGCGGCTCGAACAGGCGCGCGGCGTGGCGCGCCATCCCGCGCTGGTGCCGACCGGGCTCGAGGCCGGGCTCGGCACGCGCTACAGCTTCGACACGGTGGCGGCGCTGGTGCGGCGCTTCCCGCAGGTGCATTTCGTCTGGCTGATGGGGGCGGACAACCTCGCCTCCTTCCACCGCTGGCAGCGCTGGGACGAGCTGGCGGCGCTGGTGCCGATGGCGGTGATCGACCGGCCGGGCTGCACCTTTCCCGCCATGGCGGCACCGGCCGCCGGCGCGCTCGCCCGCTGGCGGCGCCCGGAGAGCGCGGCGGGCCGGCTGGCCCGGATGGCGCCGCCCGCCTGGGTCTTCCTGCACGGGCTGAAGTCGCCGATGTCCTCGACGCAGCTGCGCGAAGGGGCGGAGGCGGGAGCCCGGCGGAAATAGGGGGGAGGGCCCGGTCCGGCCTGGCGATTGTCGCCGCCCGGCCCTTGGAGCTGTCATCTTTGACTGGTAGAGCCTGCCGGCGCCTGCGGAATCCGGCCGCGTTTCGCCGCTTCGGGAGCCGACGCCGCCTTCGGAAGCGGTTCCCCGGCCGGCCCCGGTTGAAAAGGACCGGGGTTCCGCACTATCTTGAAAAGGCATGAACGGTGCGGAATGTCCGCCCGGATCTGCCGTAATGACGAGAGGATCAGGACCCCTGTCCATCATGGCGCTCTCCGCAGCTGCCTCCAGCCCGGCGACTGCACCTGTCTCCGAAGCGCGTCTCGACGCCGAGGGGATGCTAGCCCTCGTTCTCGCCCGTCTGGAAGACGACAAGGCCGAGGACATCGTTTCCATCGAACTTCGTGGCAAGACGACCATCGCCGACTACATGGTCGTTGCGTCCGGCCGATCCCAGCGCCATGTCGGCGCCATTGCCGAGCACCTCGTCGAGGCGCTCAAGGAGCAGGGCGTCAAGGGCATACGCGTCGAGGGCATGCCGGCTTGCGACTGGGTGCTGATCGATGCGAGCGACGTCATCGTCCACGTCTTCCAGCCGGAAGTGCGCGGGTTCTACAACATCGAGAAGATGTGGTCGGGCGCGCTTCCGGGCGGCTCGCCCAAGATGACGCGCGGCTAGACCGCTTTGCGGCTGGTGATCGTTGCCGTGGGCCGGCTGAAGGCCGGGCCCGAGAGGGAGCTTTGCGCGCGCTATCTCGACCGCGCGGGCAAGGGCGGACGGGTGCTGGGCCTGTCCGGCCCCGACGTGATCGAAATCGCCGAAAGCGCGGCACGCCGCCCAGAGGACCGCATGGCGGACGAGGGCTCGGGGATCCTGGGCGCCCTGCCGGACCCCGGCGCGGTGATCGCCCTCGACCCGCGCGGGCGCGAGACCAGCAGCGAGGAACTGGCCGCCGACATCGCGGCGCTGCGCGACCGCGGCGTGCGGGCGCTGTCCTTCCTCATCGGCGGGGCGGACGGGCTGAGCGAGGCGGCGCGGGGGCGGGCCGACCGGCTCGTCGCTTTCGGACGAGCCACCTTTCCGCATCAGCTCGTCCGCGTCATGATGGCGGAGCAGATCTACCGCGCGACGACGATTCTGTCCGGCCACCCCTATCACAAGGCCTGACGGACGGGCGACGCGGGCCGACCCGCGCTAACCGAAGATTAACCACGTCGACCCTCCTCTGCGCCGATGCCCGTCCGCCGCACCGCTTCGCCTTCCTCCCCCCTCCCGCCTCGCCGGGCGGGCCGGCGCGTCCTCGTGCTCGCCGGCGCCCTGTCGATGGCGCTCGCGCCGGCGCCGGGGACGGCGATCCGGCCGGCCCTTGCCCAGAGTCCCGCGCCGAAGGATGCCGCCGCGAAGGATCTGGCGAAGCCCGGCAGCGGGCAGCCGGACGCCACCGCCCAGCAGAAGCAGCGCATCGAGCGGCTCGACGCGGAGCTGAAGGATTCGACGGCGGCGCAGCAGCGCCTCGTCAGGGAGATCGAGGACATCAAGGGCGACCGGGCGAAGCTGAACGCGGCGCTGCTCGACACCGCCGTCCGGGTGCGCGACGTGGAGAGCAAGCTCGACGCCAGCGAGCAGCGGCTGCTCCAGCTCGGGCGCGAGGCCGCCGATATCCGCGAATCCCTCGACTCGCGCCGGCAGGTGCTCTCCGAGGTGCTGGGCGGGCTGGTGCGGCTCGGCCGCCGCCCGCCGCCGGCGCTGATGGTCCGCCCGGACGACGCGCTGCAGTCGATCCGTTCCGCCATGCTGCTGGGCGCGGTGCTGCCCGAGCTGAAGGCCGAGACCGACCTTCTGGCCAGCGAACTCGCGGCGCAGGAGCGGGTGCGGCAGGAGACGGCGCGCGAGCGTGACGCTCTCGCAGAATTGAAAGCCTCCCTCGCCGACGAGCGGCTGCGCACCGCGGCGCTGATCGAGGAGAAGAAGAAGTCCCTCGACGCGGGCGAGGCGGCGCTGGTCAACGAGAAGAACCGGGCCGCCGCCCTCGCCGCCGAGGCGGGCAATGTGCGCGAGCTGATGGAGCGCATGGAGACCGAGATCGCCGCCGCCCGCAAGGCGGCGCAGGAGGCCGCGCAAACGCAGCCCGATCAAAGCCCCGCGGCCCGGCTGGCGGCGCTGAAGGACCCCGGCCGCCTCTCGCCCGGGATGCCCTTCGCGGAGGCCAGGGGCATGCTGCCGCTGCCGGCGGGCGGCGCCGTGCTGAAGGCGTTCGGCACCGACGACGGCTATGGCGGCCAGGAAAAGGGCATGTCGCTGACCACGCGGGTGGAGGCCCAGGTGGCCTCTCCGAGCGACGGCTGGGTGGTCTATGCCGGCCCGTTCCGCTCTTATGGACAACTATTGATCATCAACGCCGGCGGCGGATACCATATTCTTCTGGCGGGAATGGATAAGATCACCGTGGAACTGGGTCAGTTCGTGCTCTCCGGCGAGCCGGTGGCGGTCATGGGGCGAGGACCGCAACTTGTTTCGTCGGCCAGCCTTGGAACCGCCCAACCTATTCTTTACGTCGAGTTCCGTAAGGATGGAAACTCGATCGATCCAACGCCATGGTGGGCGACGAGCGAAAGCGAGAAGGTACGCGGATGATGCGTAGGACGTCAGTATTTCTCTTCGGTGCGGCGGCCGGCGCCCTGATCGCGGTCGGCGCCACCCAGCCGCGGCTGCTGCTCCAGCCGAGCCAGGCGGTGGCGGCGGCTTCCGACACCTATCGCCAGCTGAATCTCTTCGGCGACGTGTTCGAGCGCGTGCGCGCCGACTATGTCGAGAAGCCGGAGGACGGCAAGCTGATCGAGGCGGCGATCAACGGCATGCTCTCCTCGCTCGACCCGCACTCGACCTACATGGACGCGAAGGACTTTCGCGACATGCAGGTGCAGACCCGCGGCCAGTTCGGCGGGCTCGGCATCGAGGTGACGATGGAGGACGGCCTGGTGAAGGTCGTCGCGCCGATCGACGACACTCCCGCCGCCAAGGCCGGCGTGCTCGCCGGCGACCTGATCGCCAAGCTCGACGGCGAAGAGGTGAAGGGCATGACCCTGAACCAGGCGGTCGACAAGATGCGCGGCGCGGTCGCCACCCCGATCAAGCTGACCATCATCCGCAAGGGCCAGGACAAGCCGCTGGAGCTCACGCTCACGCGCGACATCATCAACATCAAGTCGGTGCGCTCGCGCGTCGAGGCGGACGACATCGGCTATATCCGCATCACCTCGTTCAGCGAGCAGACCGGCGAGGGCCTGAAGAAGGCGATCGCCGACCTGACCAAGCAGATCGGCGAGGACAAGCTCAAGGGCTTCGTCATCGACCTGCGCAACAACCCGGGCGGACTGCTCGACCAGGCGATCGACGTCTCCGACACCTTCCTCGACCGCGGCGAAATCGTCTCGACCCGCGGACGCAATCCCGAGGAGACCGAGCGGCGCAACGCGCGGCCGGGCGACCTCGCCGAGGGCAAGCCGATCATCGTGCTGGTCAATGGCGGCTCGGCCTCGGCCTCGGAAATCGTGGCCGGCGCGCTGCAGGACCACAAGCGCGCGACCGTCCTCGGCTCGCTCTCCTTCGGCAAGGGCTCGGTGCAGACGGTGATCCCGGTTTCCGGCAACGCCGCGATCAAGCTGACCACGGCGCGCTACTACACGCCGTCGGGCCGCTCGATCCAGGCCAAGGGCATCCAGCCGGACATCGAGCTGGTCCAGGACGTGCCGCAGGACGTCAAGGAGAAGGCGGAAGCCGCGGGCGTGGAGACCACGCGCGGCGAGGCCTCGCTCAAGGGCCACCTGAAGAACGGCGAGGACGAGCAGACCGGCTCGCCGGCCTATGTGCCGCCGGATCCGAAGGACGACACGCAGCTCAAGCTGGCCATCGACCTGATGCACGGCGTGCAGAAGAACGCCGCCTATCCGGCCGATCCCAAGGCCGCCGTGCCGAACTGATCCCGCGCCCGGCCGGCCCGCGCCGGCTGTGGCGGATGAGCAACGGACCCCGCTCTTTCGCGAGAGCGGGGTCTTTTTTTACCGCCGCCGTCGCCTCTGCCCGATTTTGCCCCGATCCCGCCTTGGTCGGCGCCGACAAAGCCGCTCATGAATCGCGTGACGTTCAATCATGCCGCCCCGGAACGGGCCTTCCGCCGCGAGGCGATGACCCTGACCGAGGGCGAGGCGCTGCCGGGCCATGATGCCCGCTGCGACAGCGCGCGGCACTATGCGGCGGTCGGCATCTTCAGCCTCGCCGTGCTCTCCGTGCTGGGCGTGGCGGTCGGTGCCTATGCCTTCGGCGGCGCCGATGCCTACGATTCGGCGCGAACCCCCTTCGGCCCCGCGAGGGAAATGCTTACCGCCTCCGACCTGCTGACGGACGGGCTGTCCGCCGTCGGGCTTTCGGCGACCGGCGTCGGCGCCGACGCGCCGATGCTGCGCCCCGGCTTCGGGGTGGCGGGCATCGCCGCGGCGGATGGCGAGGATACCGGCGCGCCCGTGGGCGCGGTGATGAACGTGCAGGGCGCGCTCGACGCCGCCGCGACCGTGACCGCCGCCCCGGCGCGTGGCGAGGCCGCATCTGCCGAGACGGCGACAGCGTTTGGCGCGACGCCTGCGGTCGGCGCGACGGTGCCGCCGCTGCGTTAACCGCGCGCGCAGGCCGCCGCTCGGGAGCCCTACGCGCGGATGTCATCATCGCCTAGGATGATGGCTCCCTCTGAGCCTTCCATCTGTCGGTTGCACCCATGATCCCCTTCGACCAGCTCCCCTACCGCCCCTGCGTCGGGGTGGTGCTCGTCAATCGCGACGGGCTCGTCTTCCTCGGCCAGCGTGTCGGCGGAGCGGAGCATGTCGACGCGCTGCACTCCTGGCAGATGCCGCAGGGCGGGATCGACGAGGGCGAGAGCCCGGAGGAGGCGGCGCTGCGCGAGCTTTACGAGGAGACCAACGTGTCCTCCGTCGAGCCGCTGGCGGTGGCGTCCGACTGGTTCGCCTACGACCTGCCCGAGCCGATCGCCCGCGAGGCCTGGAAGGGGCGCTATCGTGGCCAGAAGCAGAAATGGGTGGCGCTGCGCTTCACCGGCGAGGAGGCGGAGATCGACGTGCGCCATCCCGGCGGCGGGCACCACAAGCCGGAATTCACCGGCTGGCGCTGGGAGCGGCTGGAGCGCACGCCGGCGCTGATCATCCCGTTCAAGCGTCCGGTCTATGACCGCGTGGTGGCCGAGTTTCTCCCGCTCGTCGCCAAGGCGGGCTAGAGCGTTTCATGGTTTAGCGGAAGCATTGAAACGCTCTAGATCTTTGAGTTGTCGCATTTTCTTTACGCGAACCGGTGCCCACTCCGCTCGAAAATGCTCCAGGCGCGGCGAACCCGCCTCGTTCCTTAATCATAATCCCATTCGGGCGCCCTCCCGCGGGCGCCCAGGTCTATGGTGGCGCGCTCCCCGCCGTGCGGGCGGGGGGCCGACGCGCGGGCCCGACAAGAGCTGACATATATCCCACCAATGATGCCATCCGTCAGCCATGTTGGCGCCATAGGTGGCAGGGAACTTCCCCGGCAGTGATCGCGGGTGCGGCGCGGGGGAGTGTCATGCGAACGAACGTTCGTTCTTGACTCGCCGCGAGGCGCCGGCATAAATGCGAACGAACGTTCGCTCTCATTCTGGAACCGTGCATGACCGCCATTGCCAAGCGCCCGCGCGCCGCCGTGCCGAAGAAGGAAACCGGCCGTCCGCGCGCCGCTGCCGCCGGCACGCCGGCGCCCGGTTCCACGTCTGGCTCCACCTCCGGCGCCCGGCCGGACCCGCGCCGGCGCGTGCTGGACGCCGCGGCCACCTGCTTCAGCCGCAACGGCTTCCACGGCACCTCGATGCACGAGATCTGCGCCCAGGCCGGGATGAGCCCGGGCGGGCTCTACCGCTACTTCCCCTCGAAGGAGGCGATCATCATCGCCATCGTCGAAGAGGAGCGGGCATTGCGCGCGAGCTGCGTCGAGATGCTGGAGACGGCGCCGAGCTTCATCGAGGGGCTGTCGCGCATGGGCGATGCGCTGTTCTCCGGCGAGGTGCCGATGATGTGCCTCAAGCTCGGCCCCGAGATCTATGCCGAGGCGGCTCGCAACCCGGCGCTGAAACCCACCTTCGACGCGGTGGAAGACGAGATGAACCAGGCGATCCGCCGCTGCTTCGTCGCCGCGCAGGAGCGCGGCGAGATCGACGCGACGCTGGACCCGGACACCGTGCTGCTGGTGATCGGCGCCATTGGCGACGGGCTGGTGTTGCGCAACAGTTTCGAGCCCGATCTGGGGCTTGCCGGCCTGATGCCGGCGCTCACCAGCCTGATCGGACGCATGCTGGCGCCGGCGCCCGCCGCCGGCACGCCGCGAACCGTTTCCCCGGAAGAGAAATCATGACCGTGAAGCTGCCATCCTTCCGCGGGCGGGTGACGCTCGCCCTCGCCATGACCGCCGTGGTCGTGGGCATCGCCGGCTATGCGTTCCGCGACCGCATCGCCGCCGGCTTCAGCGTCAGCGATCCCGCGCAGGCCGACGTTGCCGCGCCCGATCCCGCGCAGGTGCGCGGCATCACCATCTCGGTGGTGCCGGCGTCGCGGCGCGAGGTGATCGAGACGCTGCCCGTCACCGGCACGCTGGTGGCGCGCGAGGAGATCATGGTCGGGCCGGAGATCGACGGCTACCGGATTACCGACATCCTCGTCGAGGAGGGCGACCGGGTGGAGAAGGGCCAGGTGCTCGCCCGCCTGTCGCGCGACACGCTGGAGACCCTGCTCGCCCAGAACACCGCCAACGCCGCGCGGGCGCAGGCCGCCATCGCCCAGCAGAAGGCGCAGCTCCAGCAGGCGCTGGCCCAGCGCACTGAGGCGGAATCCGCGGTGGAGCGCGCCCGCACGCTCATCAAGACCGGCGCCACCTCGCAGGAGGTGCTCGACCAGCGCGAGCGCGCGGTGAAGGTCGCGGCCGCGCAGGTGACCGCCAATGAGGAGGCGGTGAGCGCCGCCGAGGCCGA
The DNA here is from genome assembly GCF_902703545.1 of Starkeya nomas. Classification (NCBI taxonomy): domain Bacteria; kingdom Pseudomonadati; phylum Pseudomonadota; class Alphaproteobacteria; order Hyphomicrobiales; family Xanthobacteraceae; genus Starkeya; species Starkeya nomas. The sequence continues at coordinate 3,493,400 of NZ_CACSAS010000001.1, read as the reverse complement.
CGCGGCGCAGATCAAGGCGAACCGCGACGAGATCGAGGTCCGCCTCGCCCGCACCGCCATCACGGCGCCGGAGGCCGGCATCGTCTCGGCCCGCTCGGCGCGTCTCGGCGCCATCGTGCTCTCGGCCAATGCCGAGCCACTGTTCCGCATCGTGAAGGACGGCGCCATCGACCTCGACGCCGAGGTGCCGGAATCGGCGCTGCCGCGCGTGACGCCGGGCCTGCCGGTCGCGGTGACGCCCGCCGGCTTCGACGCGCCGGTGGCCGCCAAGGTGCGCCTCGTCGGCGCCAAAGTGGACGCGGCGACGCGCCTCGCCCGGGTGGCGGTGGCGCTGCCGGAGGATGAGCGGCTGCGGCCCGGCGCCTATGGGCGCGGCATCATCGAGATGGCCCGCCACGAGGGCGTCGCGCTGCCGCAGTCGGCGGTGCAGTTCAGCCCCGAGGGCACCTTCATTCTCGTGGTGGAGGGCGATCTGGTCAGCCGCCGGGCGGTGAAGACCGGCCTCAAGGGCGAGGGCTTCGTGGAGATCGTGGAAGGGGTGAAGGAAGGCGAGAGCGTGGTGGCCCGCGCCGGCGGCTTCCTGCGCGACGGCGACCGGGTGACGCCGGTGCCGCTCGCCGCCGGGGAAAAGGGCGGCGCCTGATGGCTCTCAACATTTCCGCCTGGGCGATCCGCAAGCCGGTCCCCTCCATCGTCCTGTTCGTGGTGCTGACCGCGATCGGCCTGTTCACCTTCGACCGGCTGCCGATCACGCGCATGCCGAACATCGACCTGCCGATCGTCTCGGTGACCATCACCCAGCCGGGCGCGGCGCCGAGCGAATTGGAGACGCAGGTGACGAAGGTCGTCGAGACCTCCGTCGCCGGCGTGCAGGGGGTGAAGCACATCACCTCCACCATCACCGAGGGCATGTCGCTGACGGTGGTCGAGTTCCAGCTCGAGACGCAGGTCGACCGCGCCGTCAACGACGTGCGCGACGCGGTGACGAAGGTCCGCTCCGACCTGCCGCAGGACATCGAGGAGCCGCTGATCCAGCGCGTCGACGTCGAGGGCATGGCGATCGTCACCTATGCCGCCTCGGCCCCCGGCATGACGCCGGAGGAGCTGTCCTGGTTCGTCGACGACACGGTGATCCGCGCCCTGCAGGGCGTGCGCGGCGTCGCGCAGGTGACCCGCGAGGGCGGCGTGGACCGCGAGATCCGCATCTCGCTCGACCCCGACAAGCTGGCCGCGCTCGGCGTGACGGCGGCGGACGTGAACCGCCAGCTCGCCGCGACCAATGTCGACCTCGCCGGCGGGCGGGGCGAGATCGGCACGCAGGAGCAGTCCGTGCGCACGCTCGGCGGCGCCACGACGGTGGCGGAGCTCGCCGAGACCCGCATCGCGCTGCCCGCCAGCGCGGGGGCGTCGTCGCGCCATGTGCGCCTCGCCGATCTCGGCACGGTGACGGACGGGGCGGCCGAGCCGCGCATCTTCGCCCGGCTCGACGGCAAGCCGGTGGTCGCCTTCGGCGTCTACCGCGCCAAGGGATTCTCCGACGTGGTGGTGGCCGAACGCGCCGACGAGGCGCTGCGCAAGCTGGAAGCGCAGCACCCCGAGGTGCAGATCACCATGATCGACTCGACGGTGAAGTACACCAACGCCGACTACGAATCCGCCATGCAGACCCTCATCGAGGGCGCGGTGCTGGCGGTCATCGTGGTGATGCTGTTCCTGCGCGACTGGCGCGCCACCATCATCTCGGCGCTGGCGATCCCGCTGTCGATCCTGCCCACCTTCTGGGTGATGGACCTGCTCGGCTTCTCGCTGAACGGGGTGAGCCTGCTCGCCGTCACGCTGGTGACGGGCATCCTCGTCGATGACGCCATCGTCGAGATCGAGAACATCGTGCGCCACATGCGCATGGGCAAGTCGGCCTATCGCGCCGCCATCGACGCCGCCGACGAGATCGGCCTCGCGGTGGTGGCGACGACGCTGACCATCGTCGCGGTGTTCCTGCCGGTCAGCTTCATGGGCGGCATCGCCGGCCAGTATTTCCGCCAGTTCGGCATCACCGTCGCGGTGGCCGTGCTGTTCTCGCTGCTGGTCGCGCGCCTGCTCACCCCGATGCTGGCGGCCTATTTCCTGCGCGACCACGGGCACCGGGAGAAGCCGGACGGCTGGCTGATGCGGCTTTATGTCGGGCTGCTGCACCGCTCGATCCGCCACCGCTTCGTCACCGTGGCGGCCGGCATCGCGCTGTTCATCGGCTCGATGTGGCTCTCGACCCTGCTGCCCTCGGGCTTCATCCCGAACTCCGACGTCTCGCGCTCGGTGCTGGCGCTGGAGCTGCCGCCCGGCGCGACGCTGGACGCCACCCAGCAGGTGGTCGACGATATCTCCGACCGGCTGAAGGCGCAGCCGGAGGTGCAGAGCGTCTTCGCCACCGCCGGCTCGGGCGCGACCGGCGGCGCGGTGACCGGCGCGGGCGAGGTGCGCAAGGCGACGATCATCATCAATCTCGTGCCGCGCGCCGACCGCAAGGCGACGCAGAAGCAGTTCGAGATGCGCATGCGCGACGAGATCGCGCAGGTTCCCGACCTGCGCTTCAACTTCGGCGCCTCGGGCGGCGCCGGCCCGGGCCAGCGCGAATTCACCGTCATCCTGTCCGGCTCGGACGGCGCGACGGTGGAGAAATCGGCGCTCGAGCTGGAGCGCGAGGTGCGCGAGAAGGTGAAGGGCCTCACCAATGTGATGACCAGCGCCGCGCTCGACCGGCCGGAGCTGCGTGTGGTGCCCAAGCTGGCGGAGGCGGCCGAACTCGGCGTCTCGGTCGCCGACATCGCCCAGACCGTGCGCATCGCCACCATCGGCGACGTGTCGCAGAACCTCGCCAAGTTCTCCGCCGGCGACCGCCAGGTGCCGATCCGGGTGCAGCTCGACGAGGCGGCGCGCGCGGACCTCTCGACCTTCGAGACGCTGAAGGTGCGTACCGCCGCCGGCGCCTCGGTGCCGCTGTCGGCGGTGGCCGACATCAGCTTCGGCACCGGGCCCTCCAGCCTCGACCGCTACGACCGCGCCCGGCGCATCGCCATCGAGGCGGACCTCGCCGGCAACACCCAGCTCGGCGAGGCGCTGGCCGAGGTCTACGCGCTGCCGGTGGCCAAGAACCTGCCGGCCGGCGTGACGCTGAAGGAGACCGGCGACGCGGAGATCATGGGCGAGGTGTTCGGCGGCTTCGCCACCGCCATGGGCGCCGGCGTGATGATGGTGCTGGCGGTGCTGGTGCTGCTCTTCGCCAACGTGTTGCAGCCGATCACCATCCTGGTGGCGCTGCCGCTGTCGGTGGGTGGCGCCTTCATCGCCCTGCTCCTCACCAACAACGCGATGACGCTGCCGGTGGTGATCGGCTTCCTGATGCTGATGGGCATCGTGACCAAGAACGCGATCCTGCTGGTCGACTTCGCCATCGAGGCGGTGCATTCCGGCATCGACCGCACGACGGCGCTGATCGAGGCCGGCCGCAAGCGCGCCCAGCCGATCGTGATGACCACCATCGCCATGGCGGCGGGCATGGTGCCCTCGGCCATGGGGCTGGGGGAGGGCGGCGACTTCCGCTCGCCCATGGCGATCGCGGTGATCGGCGGCCTGCTGGCCTCGACCGTGCTGTCGCTGGTCTTCGTGCCGGCGGTGTTCACGCTGATGGATGATCTCGGCCGCTTCCTCGCCCGCGTCTTCGGCCGCTTCATCGGCGCGCGCGACGAGCCCGAGGAACACCGGCCGGCGGCCGTGCACGCGGTGGTGCATGCCGAGCCGCACGCCACCCCGCGCCCGCCCATCGCGGCGGAGTGAGGAACCTGTTCCCTCTTCCGCGCGAGGAAGAGGGAAGCGCAGGGGCAGAGTGCAGGCCTACTGGAGCGAGCCGTCGCCTTCGCCGCCGGTGCGGGCCATCGACATCTGGGTGACGGCGATCAGCATCTCGGCGCGGGCGGCGAGGCTCGGCGCTTCCAGCAGCGCCTGCTTCTCGCGCGGGCCGAAGGGCGCCATCATCGCGAGGGCGTTCACCAACGCCTCGTTGGGCGCGTCCTTGATGCTCTCCCAGTCCGCCTCGAGCCGGTTGGCGTCGAGATACTCGGCGAGGGTGCGCAGCAGCGTGCCTCGATCGACCGCCTCGGCGCCGAGATTCGGCGTGAAGTCGTTGCGGAACGGCTCGTAGTCGACATGGGCCTGGCGGTAGGGCGTGCCGGCATCGACCTCCGCCACGATGCGGAAGCGGGCGACGCCACTGAGATTCATCACGTAGCGCCCGTCGCCGCTCTCGGCGATCTCGGTGATGCGGCCGACGCAGCCGACCGGCAGCAGCGCCGCCCCGCCGGCCATGGCATGGCCGGCGGCGTCGAGCGCCGGCTGGACGATGCCGATGAGCCGGCTGCCCGCCAGCGCAGCATCCACCATGGCGAGGTAGCGCGGCTCGAAGATGTTGAGGGGAAGCTGGCAGCGCGGCAGCAGCAGCGCGCCTTCCAGCGGAAACAGCGGGATGATCGGCGCCAGTTCGGACGGCCCGGTATAGGGTCGGTTGATCGCCATCGGCGCTCCTTGCCGCGCGTTCCGGCGGCGTTGCGCGGCGGGGCGGGCCCCGCCGGCGTGTCAGGCGAACAGGATGGAGGACAGGCGCCGACGGCCGGCGATCGTGTGCTCGTCGGTCGGGCCCCAGGCCTCGAAGAACTGCACCAGCTGCTTGCGGGCGCCGTCGTCGTTCCAGTTTCGGTCCTTGCGCACGATGGCGAGCAGTTCGTCGACCGCCTCCTCGCGCTTGTCATGCGCGGCGAGCGCCACGGCGAGGTCGAAGCGCGCCTGATGGTCGAGCGGGTTGGCGGCGACCTTCGCCTCCAGCTCCTTCACGTCGCCGAGGGCGCTCGCGGCCTCCTCCAGCTCGATGGCGGCGCGCACGGCGGCGATGGCGCCGTCGTTCGCGGCCGTCTCCGGGGCGAGGGCGAGGGTGGCCCTGGCCTGCTCGGCATTGCCGGCGGAAAGCTGAGTGCGGGCAAGGCCGGCGATGGCCTTGAGGTTGGCCGGTTCCTCGGCGAGCACAGCGGCGAAGATCTCCGCCGCGCCGACGAGGTCGCCCTCGGTCAGCGCCGCCTCGCCGGAGGCGACCACCTCGGCCATGTCGTCGGCCCCGCCGGCGCCGGCGACGAGCCGGTCCACCAGCGCCTTCACCTGCGTTTCCGGCTGGGCGCCCATGAAGCCGTCCACCGGCTGGCCGTTGACGAAGGCGTAGACGGTGGGCAACGACTGGATGCCAAGCTGCTGGGCGACGGCGGGGTGCTCGTCGGTGTTCATCTTGGCGAGGCGCACCTTGCCCTTGGCCTCGCGCACCACCTTCTCGATGATGGGGGTAAGCTGCTTGCAGGGGCCGCACCACGGCGCCCAGAAATCGACGAGAACCGGGCGGGTGCGCGATTCCTCGACGACATCCTTCATGAAGCTCCGGGTCGTGACGTCGATCACGACATCGTCGCCGGCGGGCGCGTCGGCGCCGTTCTGGGCCGGAGAAGAGGGCTGGTTCAGCAACATGGGGCGTCCTCGCAATACTCGCTCGTGCTCGCCGTTAAGATGGCCCGCCGCGCAGCGAATGCAACGGGCGGGATGGTCAGGCCTCGTCCGCCGCCTCGCTCCGCCGCGGCACCGCCATCACCCGCGGCTCGTGGCCGGTGGCGCGCAGGAAGCGCAGGAGATCGTCGCTGCGGATGGTGGTGGTGGCGGTGTTCACCAGCGGGTGGCAGTTGATCTCCGCGTGCGCCATCAGCTCGGCGTCGAGCACCACGGTCACGCGGCCCTGCGTGTCGTTGACCGGGCCGAAGGCGGTGACCGCGCCGGGCTTCACGCCGAGCACCTCCTCCAGCAGCTCGGCGCTGCCGAAGGACAGCCGGCTGGCGGCGCCGAGGGGACCGTGCAGGCTCTTCAGATCGACCCGCGCTTCCTCCTCCACCACGACGAGGAAGAGGTTGCCCTTCTTGTCCTTGAGGAAAAGGTTCTTGGTGTGGCCGCCGGGAATGTCGCCGCGCAGGGCCTGCGAGTCCTCGACGGTGAACAGCGGGGGGTGTTCGACCGTGCGGGTCTCGATGCCGAGTTCGGCGAGGCGGGCGAAGAGATCCTGCGAGGAAAGGGGGGCGGATAGGGGGGCGGACATAGCGGCTCGGCGTCCTGGGCGGAAAAAGTGACTGCCGGCCTTCTAATGCCGCCGGCGGACCGGGGGCAAGGCGCTTGAGCGGCGCATGGGCGTTCTGCTACTTCGCCGCGCCGCTTTTCTTGCCCGCGCAGAGGAAGAAGCGCTCGGTCGGCGCGTAGATGAGGATGTCCGGCCGGAAGCGATCGATCACGCCCTGATCGAAATTGCAGAGCTGGTGATGCGTCCAGACGAAGGCGGAGCTTCGGGCCGCCAGCAGGCCCGGCCAGAAGCCGTGGGTGAAGGAATCGCCGATCACCATGATGCGCGGGCCGGCATGGCCGGTCTCGAAGGCCTGGGAGGGAAAGAGATTGCTCTCCTTGCCGCCTTCGATGACGCCGGTGAGCGGCGTGAGGCCCTCCTCGCGCTCCGCGAAGGGCTCCTTCCAGGGGAGTTTCTGGTCCGGCGGGTCGCGCGCGTCGAGCCCGCCGAGGCGCAGCAGGTCGCCGCTGGGCTTGTCGACGGGCGCGCCGTAGGCCTCCTCGGGCGTGACGGCGAGATCGGGGCGGCCTGCCGCCGCCATCGCGGCGTTGAAGGCCAGCAGCGCGCCGCGCTCGTTCCAGTGGGTATCGTAGCGGAAATAGACCCGGCCATCCTTCTTGCCGTCGGCGAGGATCGGGCGCAGGTCGACGAAGGGGATGCCCGCCGCCTTCATGCGCTCGTCCACGAGGTCGTATTCGGTCGGTGCCTTCTTCTGCCGGCGGGCATAGGACGGCAGGTCCTGGAACTCGACGGTGTGCGCGTTGGGCGGGATCATCGCGACGAAGTGCCCGCCGAGGGCCTTCATCTTCGCGTCGAGCGCGGCGGTGACGCGTACGAAGTCGGCGATGGCGTCCGGCCGCACGAGTTGGCCGATCGACTGCTCGAGCGCGTTGTTGTCGCGGATGAACAGAGAGCCGTTCTCGCCCTGCAGGACGCGCTCGCCCTGCGGCGCGTCGATGAAGCGCAGATAGCGGCGATGGGCGGCGAGCACCGCGCCGCGGAAGCCGAACGCGTTGTTGATGTAGGGGTCGAGGCGCCGGGCGGCGTCCTCCCACCAGTGCTCCTCCGGCTCCAGCACCGTGCGCATGGGGCCGGGCAGGTCGGGAGTGACCAGCCCGATGGTCGGCAAGGCGAGGACGGCGACGAAGAAGATCGCCCACCAGCGGCGGAAGGCCATGAGCAAGGGCATCGTCCGCTCTCCCTCAGAACCGGAAATAGAGGAAGGGCGAATAGGTCGCCGCTCCCACCGACAGGACGCAGAGGCCGAACAGCAGCGCCACCACCACGGTATCGACCGCCCCGTAGAGCGCCAGCCGCAGCTTCGTCGCCAGGCGGCGGGCGCCGGGCTGCGGCAGGCCGAACATGGCGAGCGGCCAGGCGAGCACCATGACGGTGACGGCCATGGGCGTGAGCTCGGTGATGAGATTGACCGACAGCGGCCCCGCGCCGTTGAGCCCGGCGAGGCCGGCGAACAGGTCGAGCGCGCCGGGCAGGCTGTTAGCGCGGAACCAGACCCAGCTCGTCAGCACCACGAGGAGCACATAGGCGTGGCGCACGAGGCGCGGGGATTCCCGCAGCATCGCCCCGAGGCGCGTGCGCTCCAGCACCAGGAAGGTGCCGTGGTGGACGCCCCAGATGACGAAGGTCCAGCTCGCCCCGTGCCAGAGGCCGCAGAGCAGGAACACGGTCCACAGATTGACCGCCGTGCTGACATGGCCGCGCCGGTTGCCGCCGAGCGGGATGTAGACGTAGTCGCGGAACCAGCTCGACAGGCTCATGTGCCAGCGGCGCCAGAAATCGGTGATCGAGAGCGCGCCGTAGGGCAGGTTGAAGTTGCGCGGGAACTTCAACCCCATGGCGAGGGCCAGGCCGATGGCCATGTTCGAATAGCCGCCGAAGTCGAAATAGATCTGCAGCGCATAGGCGCTGACGCCGAGCCACGCCTCGCCGAGGTTGGGCGTGCTGGTGCTGTCTGTCCGTCGTCAGAACATTTGGCGCAACTCGCGGCGTAAATTAGCGGAGTGCGGGCCTCGTCTGGGGGGTGATGTTAGGCGGCGAGCTTGCGGTGCTGCAAGCGCCGATATTCGATGGTCTGTCGC
>NZ_CACSAS010000001.1:3407502-3485011 GCF_902703545.1 Starkeya nomas | reverse complement strand
GCCTTTACCGGCGATTTTTTCAAGGAGGGTTGGGTCTTCATCTTCGTTCCTTCGTCACTACGACGAAGCCCCAACCCTCCTTAATTCACAACCTCAAATCTGTGCCATTGGTGCTGACGGCGGACAGATGGGCGCCACCTCGTCGGCGATCAGCACCTTCCAGCTGAGGCCGATGACGAAGATGCGCAGCCCCGCCGATACCCGCCCGAGCGTGGTGCGGCGCGCGCGGATGCGGTGCGCGATGGTGGAGTAGCGCACGATCGGACCCGCCACGAGCTGCGGGAACATGGTGATGTAGACCGCGATCTCCTCGAAGCGGCCGTTCGCCCGCGCCTTGTGGCGGTAGACGTCGACCAGATAGGAGATGGCGTGGAAGGTGAAGAAGGAGATGCCGAGCGGCAGCGCCGGATGGACCACGGGGAGCTGGGCTCCCTCCGGCAGCAGCAGGTTGAGGTTCTCCGCCAGGAAGCCGGCATATTTGAAGGCGATGAGGCCGGCGAGATTGGCCGCCACGGCGAGCCCCAGCATGCGCAGCCGCCAGCGCTCCAGCCGCGTGTCGATGAGCAGCGCGAAGAAGTAGTTCGCCACGATCGACACGGCGAGGACGACGACGTTGGCGAGGCCGCCCCAGGCATAGAAGACCAGCGAGAAGGCGAGCAGGACGAGGTTCTTCGCCCGCAGGCCCGGCACGGCGAAATAGCAGATCAGGAAGGCCGGCAGGAAATAGAACAGAAAGGAGACGGACGAGAAAACCATTTGGCCCTGGCGGTATGGCGCCCTGCTACCGATGAAAATCAGGCCCCTTCATACACGAAGGCGCGTCTTCGGAAACCTTCGGCAACATCGCGCCCACCAAACTTCGCGTGTGGTGGCGGAGGGGAAGGAGCCCGGCCCGATCCGCGCTCGGCTCCATTCCTCGTCTGGGCCGTCCTTCCTTCCGCGCCGTCCTTCCTTTCACGCATGGCCGCCGCGTCGGCGGCGCCGTTGACAGCCGGCGGGGGGCGGGCCCACATCTTCACCAGCACGTGTCGGGAGATATCATGCGGCCAGTCATCGGTGTGATCAGTGACGTGAAGGCCTCGAACGGCCATGTCGTCCACGGTGTCACGGAAAAGTACATCTACGCGGTGGCGCGCGGCGCGCAGGCGATGCCGGTGCTCATTCCCGGCACGATCTCGGCCGTCGACGCCGACATGGCGCCGGAGCGGGCGGTGATCGACGAGATCTTCGATCTGGTCGACGGCATCTTCCTGCCGGGCAGCCCGTCCAATGTCGGGCCGCAGCATTATGGCGACGCGCCCTATGATCCGCCGTTGCCGGCCGACCCGCACCGCGACGACATCTCGCTGCCGCTGATCCGCGGCGCGCTGGAGCGCGGGGTGCCGATCTTCGGCGTCTGCCGCGGCTTCCAGGAGATGAACGTCGCGCTGGGCGGCACGCTGTTCCAGAAGCTTTACGAGCAGCCCGGCCGCTTCGACCATCGTGAGGATTCGACGCAGGACATCGAGACCCAGTACGGCCCGGCGCATGACGTCGCGCTGGAGCCGGGCGGGCTGCTGGCGGGGATCGCCGGCGCCTCGACCTGGCGGGTGAACTCGCTGCACGGGCAGGGCGTGGCGAAGCTGGCGCCGGGCCTCGCGGTCGAGGCGCGGGCTGAGGACGGCACCATCGAGGCCTTCCGCGTGCCCGACGCGCCGGGCTTCAACATGGCGATCCAGTGGCACCCGGAATGGCGCTTCTGGCAGGACCGGTTGTCCACCGGCATCTTCACCGCCTTCGGCGCCGCCGCCCGGCTGGCGGCCGAGCGCCGGCACGGCGGGGCGCGGCTCAAGGCCGTGGGCTGAGGCGTCCTTCCAAAGTCGCCATCCCTCATGAGTGTCGTCATGGCCGGGCTTGACCCGGCCATCCACGTCTTTGGGCTCCGTGCGGCATGCAGTCGTGGATGCTCGGATCAAGTCCGGGCATGACGACCATCCGCGGTGGGGCGCGTCAGCCCAGCTGCGCCAGCAGGTGGCCGATGCCGTCGCGGATGTCGGCCTCGATGGCGCGGCGCAACGCCGCCTCGTCGCCGCTCCGCAACGCCGCCAGCGCCTCGGCGTGGCGGTCGACGGGGTAGTGGGTCTCCAGATCGGCCAGCGCCATGCGCATGAACGGGCCGATCTGGAGCCAGACCGATTCGATCAGCGGCAGCAGCACATTGTCCGCCCGCCCGCCATAGAGGGCGGCGTGGAAGGCGAGGTTGGTCTCGATCATCGCCTCGGTGTCGTTGGCCGCGACGGCGGCGTCGGAGGCCCGGTTCAGTTCGTCGAGCCGCTCGATGAAGGCGCCGTCGGCGACGCCGAGTGAGCGCGCGGCGGCCTCGCACTCCAGCAGGGTGCGCGTCGTCATCAGCTCCTCGAAGCGCCGGGCGGTCATCTCCGGCACGCGCACGCGGCGATTGTCGAGCAAGACCAGCGCGCGCTCGGCCACCAGCCGGCGCAGCGCCTCGCGCACCGGCATGGAGGAGACGCCGAGCGCGTCCGCCAGCCCACGGATCGTCACCGCCTTGCCGGGCGGGAAGCGGCCGGCCATGACCGAGCGCCGCAGCCGGCGGAACACCCATTGCTGCAGCGTCTCGCCGTCAAGGCGCGGTTCGAGGGCGAGGTCGAGGGTGGGTGCGTCCATTGTCCGTGGTGATAGTGGCTGTCGGAACGGCGGGTATCGGAACGGCGTGAGTCGGAACGGTGACGTGAGAATGTCAGCTCGCTGCGCTATATAGCCGGAATCCGTCCCGTCCGATGCCGAGATTGAGAGAGCCGCCCCATGGCCGAGAAATCCGAGAAGCCCGTCGCCCGCTCCGGCTACGAGATCGACCCGAAGCTGCTGGAGCTGCTGGTGTGCCCGGTGACGAAGGGTCCGCTCGACTATGACCGCGCGGGCCATGAATTGATCTCGCGCGCGGCGCGCCTCGCCTATCCGATCCGCGACGGCATCCCGATCATGCTGGCCGACGAGGCCCGTCCGCTCACCGAGGAAGAGGCGGCGCGGTAGGCCGGCGGTGCGCGGCGGCGCCTAGAGCGCCTCGCCGCGCAGCAGCTTCGGGGCCTTTCCGCCGATGCCGGCGGCGTCGCGGATGAAGAAGGACTTCAGCCCCGGCATCCGCTCGACGATGCCGAGCCCGACGTCGCGCACCAGCCGCACCGCGTCCGCGCGCATGCCGAACAGCCGGTTCAGCCCGTCTGTCGCCGCGCCCATGGCGAGCGTGTCGAAGCGGCGCCAGCGCTGGTAGCGCTCCAGCACGTCGGGCGTGCCGACGTCGAGGCCGAGCCGGGCGGCGTCGGTGATCGCCTCGGCCAGCGCCGCGACGTCGCGCAGGCCCATATTGATGCCCTGCCCGGCGATGGGATGGATGGTGTGGGCGGCGTCGCCCACCAGCGCGAGGCGCGTGCCGACGAAGGCGCGCGCCATCTGGAAGCCGAGCGGGAAGGCCTTGGGCTCGTCGAGAATCTCGATCTCGCCCAGCTCCAGCCCGAAGCGGCGCTCCAGCTCGTCCTGGAGCAGCACGCGCGGCAGGGCGAGCAGGCGGGCGGCGGTCTGCGCCGTCTCGGTCCAGACGATCGAGCAGCGATTGCCGGTGAGCGGCAGCATGGCGAAGGGCCCGGCGGGTAGGAAGTGCTCGACCGCCTTGCCCTCATGGGGGCGCTCGTGGCCGACGGTGAGCACGATGGCGGACTGGCCGTAGGGCCAGCCGACCACGCCGATGCCGGCGAGGGCGCGCAGCTTCGAGCGGGCTCCGTCGCAGGCGGCGAGCAGCGCCGCATCCGCCGTGGTGCCGTCGGCGAGGCTCAGCGTCACCCGCCCCGGCTCGGCGGTGAAGCCGGCGACGGTGGTCGGCAGGAAATCGATGCCGCGCGCGCGGGCCAGCGCCGTCATGGCGTCCTGCAGCACGGCGTTGGGCACCATATGGGCGAAGGGCTCGCCCGGCTCGACCTCGCCGGCGAAGGACAGGAACACCGGCCGCGCGGCATCGCCGAGCTTCGAATCGGTGATCTCCATCGACAGGATCGGCTCGGCCTGCGCGGCGATGTGCTCCCAGACGCCGAGCGCCTCGAACAGGTGGCGGGCGCCGGCGGCGATGGCGGAGGCGCGCATGTCGGCGCTGCGCGGCTCGGCGGCGGCGAGGGCGGGGTCGGCCACTGCGAGGCGGGCGCCCTCGCCCAGTCCCTGCCGCAGCGCCAGGGCAAGGGAGAGGCCCGCAAGCCCGCCGCCCGCCATCACCACGTCGTATCGCCGCGCCTGTTCCGTGGTCTGCTTCACGGCCGCCGTCCCTCGCTCGTCCATTCCGCGCATTGTGCGCGGGGCATCATATGCCTTAGCTACGGATGGGGAACAATGAGCGCGATCAAGGCCCGGCACTTCGCGCGCCGGGAGCGGGGAGCCGGAAGCCGATGACGACCACCGCCGCCGAACTCGTCCAGCTGCTCGATCTGGAGACGCTGGAGGACAATCTTTTCCGCGGGCTGAACCCGCCGGAATCCTGGCCGTTCCGCACCCGGGTGTTCGGTGGGCAGGTGCTGGCGCAGGCGCTGGTGGCGGCCCAGCGCACGGTGGAGGGCTCGGCCGCCCATTCCATGCACGCTTATTTCCTGCTCGGCGGCGATCCGGCGGTGCCGATCGTCTACGACGTCGAGCGCGTGCGCGACGGGCGCAGCTTCGCCACCCGGCGGACGGTGGCGATCCAGCATGGCCGGCCGATCTTCATCATGTCGGTGTCGTTCCATCGCGAGGAGGCGGGGCTCGACCACCAGCTCGATCTGGAGGTGGTGGTGCCCTCGCCGGAGGAGGTGCCCGGCCTCGGTGAGCTGCCGGCGAGCGTCCTCGACCGGCTGCCGGCGCCGGTGCGCGACTACTGGATGCGCCCGCGCCCCATCGAGCTGAAGCCGATCGGGCTCGGCGAACGGCGTGCCGCGCCGCGCCGCGCGGTGTGGTTCCGCACCACCGGCCCGCTGCCGGACGACGCCGGCGTGCACCGGGCGGTGCTGGCCTATGCCACCGACATGACGCTGCTGGAGGCGACGACGCTGGTGCACGGCACGAGCGTGCTCGGCGGGGACATCCAGGCGGCGAGCCTCGATCATGCGCTATGGCTGCACCGGCCGTTCCGCGCCGACGAGTGGCTGCTCTACACGCAGGACAGCCCGAGCGCCTCCGGCGCGCGCGGGCTGGCGCGCGGACTGATCTACGACCGGGCCGGCCGGCTGATCGCCTCGGTGGCGCAGGAAGGGCTGATCCGCCCGGTCGCGCCGCCGGCGGCAACGCCCAGCACGCAGGCATCTGCCTAAAAATTAATCTCGTTGTGGCAAATCTGGGGCGCCGCGCGACGGGAGGTTGCGCGGCCGATGAAGATTTGGGCAGCCGGCAGGGCGGCCGACCGCGCCGATCAAGGCCGCTTCACGCTTTCGCGAGCGGCATCCGGGCGCGAATTCCGGCTCCGAACCCTTCCTCCGCCAAGGTTGGCACGCGAATTGATTCCCTGTCTCCCGGCTTGACCGGAGGGTCGGAAAAATCCGCCTGGCCGAGTCCGACATGAAACGCCCGGAACCCACGCCAGCGGTTCGGGGCCAAGCGGGGACAGGAACCCATGAAGATCGTCATGGCTATCATCAAGCCCTTCAAGCTTGAGGAGGTCCGGGATGCGCTCACTGGCATTGGCGTGCACGGACTGACCGTCACGGAGGTCAAGGGATACGGCCGGCAGAAGGGCCACACCGAGATCTATCGCGGCGCGGAATACGCGGTGAGCTTCCTGCCGAAGCTCAAGATCGAGGTCGCCGTGCCGACCGACCAGGTCTCCAAGGTCATCGACGCCATCTCCACCTCGGCCAAGACCGGCCAGATCGGCGACGGCAAGATCTTCGTCTACGCGATCGACCAGGCCGTGCGCATCCGCACCGGCGAGACCGACGCCGACGCGCTGTGAGCCCGCGTCATTGATCCCGACATTTTCCGATTGCGACGGAGCATTGAACCCATGACGACGAAGAATTGGATACGCGCGGGCCTTCCCGTGCTGGCGACGACGGCGCTGGTCGCAGCCGCCGCTTTCGCGCAGGACGCGCCGCAGACCGGGGCGGAAGCCACCGCCGAGGCCGCCGCGGCGGTCGCCACCGTGGACAAGGGCGACATCACCTGGATGATGGTCTCGTCCATCCTGGTGCTGTTCATGACCGTGCCGGGGCTCGCGCTGTTCTATGGCGGCCTCGTGCGCGCCAAGAACATGCTGTCGATCCTGATGCAGGTGCTCGTCGTCGCCGCGGTGATGATGCTGCTGTGGGTCTTCTACGGCTACTCGCTCGCCTTCACCTCGGGCAACGCCTTCATCGGCGGCTTCGAGAAGGCCTTCCTCGCCGGCGTGAGCACGGACAGCCTGGCCGACACCTTCTCGGCCAATGTGAAGATCCCCGAATACATCTTCATCGTCTTCCAGATGACCTTCTCGGCCATCACCCCGGCGCTGATCGTCGGCGCCTTCGCGGAGCGCATGAAGTTCTCGGCGATCGTGCTGTTCTGCATCCTGTGGGTGACCTTCGTGTACTACCCCATGGCCCACATGGTGTGGTTCTCCGAAGGCCTGCTGTTCGAACACGGCGCCCTCGACTTCGCCGGCGGCACCGTGGTGCACATCAATGCCGGCCTCGCGGGCCTCGTCGGCGCCATCATCGTCGGCAAGCGCACCGGCTACGGCAAGGAGCTGATGCCGCCCCACTCGCTGCCCTTCGCCATGGTCGGCGCCAGCGTCCTGTGGGTGGGCTGGTTCGGCTTCAACGCCGGCTCCAACCTCGAAGCCAATGCCGGCACCACGCTCGCCGTGATCAACACCTTCGTCGCCACCGCCGGCGCGATCGTGGGCTGGGTCGTCATCGAGTGGCTCGCCAAGGGCAAGCCCTCCATGCTCGGCGCCATCTCCGGCATGGTCGCGGGTCTCGTCGCGATCACCCCGGCCGCCGGTCTCTCGGGCCCGCTCGGCGCGATCGTGCTCGGCTTCATCGCCGCCATCGTCTGCTTCTTCTTCTGCACCACCGTGAAGAACGCGCTGGGCTATGACGACAGCCTCGACGTGTTCGGCGTCCACGGCGTGGGCGGCATCGTCGGCGCCATCGGCACCGGCATCGTCGTCGCCCCGGCGCTCGGCGGCCCCGGCATCGCCGACTACGAGATGGGCAAGCAGGTGTGGATCCAGATCCAGGCGGTGCTGCTCACCCTCGTGTGGTGCGGCGTCGGCTCGGCGATCCTCTACTACATCGTCAACATCATCGTTGGCCTGCGTCCGTCGGTGGAGAAGGAGCGCGAGGGTCTCGACATCGTCGAGCACGGCGAGCGCGCCTACCACAGCTGATCGCGGGCATCGCCCACGCATCCACTTTCTTCCGCAGCGTCCCGCTGCCTCCGGACCCCGGCCTCGCGCCGGGGTCTTTTTCTTTCGGCGCCGTTCTCCGCATGGTTAAGAACGCCTTTACCGCGAGGGTCCTATTCTGGACCGAGACGCCGCATCCCGCGGCCCGTGGCGAGACGTTCCTCCGTGCCTGATCTCCGCTTCCAAGGCGTAGCGACCGACCCGACGCCCCCGGTCTCCGATCCGGGGCCGGCGGCGCGCTCGCCTTTCGTGCGCCTGACCGAACTGCTCGCCGACATCACGCCGTCGCGCCCGCCGCTGAGCCTTGCCGTCGGCGAGCCGCGCCACGCCATGCCCGGCTTCGTGGGGGACGTGCTCGCCGCCCATCTCGACGGCTTCGGCCGCTACCCCGCCGGCAAGGGGCTGCCCGAGTTCCGCCGCGCCGCCGCCGACTGGTTCGCCCGCCGCTACGCGCTGGCGCGCGCGCCCGATCCCGAACGCGAGGTGCTGGTGCTGAACGGCTCGCGCGAGGGCCTGTTCTTCGCCGCGCTGATGGCGCGCCGCCTTGCCTCGCCGCGGAAGCGCGCCCGCATCGGCGCCCGTCCGCCGGTGGTGCTGCTGCCCAACCCCTTCTATGCCGCCTATGGCGCGGGCGCCGAGGCGGCGGGCTGCGAGAGCGCCGATCTGCCGCTGCCGGCGGGCGGGGGCTGGCTGCCCGATCTCGACGCGCTCACGCCCGATCTGCTCGACCGCGCGGTGGCGCTGTACTTCGCCTCGCCGGCCAACCCGCAGGGAACCATCGCCCCGCGCGCCTATCTGGAGCGCCTCGTCGCCCTGTGCCGGGCGCATGAGGTGCTGGTGTTCGCCGACGAGTGTTATTCCGAGATCTGGCTCGGCGAGGAGCCGCCGACCGGCATTCTGGAGGTCGGTGGCGCAGGCTTCCCGGGCGTCGTCGCCTTCAACTCGCTGTCCAAGCGCTCCAGCCTGCCGGGGCTGCGCTGCGGCTTCTGCGCCGGCGATGCGCGTTTCATCGAGGCCTTTGCCGAATTCCGCAACGTCGCGGCGCCGCAGGTGCCCGAGCCGCTGCAATGGGTGGGCATCGCTGCGCTGGCGGACGAGGCGCATGTGAGCGCCAGCCGTGACCTCTACAAGACGAAGTTCGACGTCGCCGACCGCGTGCTCGGCGGGCATTTCGACTATCAGCGGCCGGATGGCGGCTTCTTCCTCTGGCTGAACGTCGCCGCGGCGGGCGGCGGCGAGGCGGCGGCACGCCGGCTCTGGCAGCGCGAGGGGCTGCGCACCGTGCCGGGCGGCTATCTGTGCCGGAGCGGCGCGGATGGCCGCAATCCGGGGGCGGACTATCTGCGGATCGCGCTGGTGCAGGACCTGGCGACGACGGAGGCGGCGCTGCCGCGTCTGCTCGCCGGGCTGTCGTGAGCGGGAAAAGGGCAACGGGGCGACATATGGGCCGGCAGACGCAGACGACGATGCGGGCGCCTCGGCTGGAGGCGGGATCCTCCAGAGGCGAGAGGGGCCGTTCCCGTGCCGACCTGCCCGCGAAGGGGGGGGCAGCGAGCGGCCGGGCCAAGGTGCGGCGCGGGCGCGGCACGCCCGGCGCCTTTCTGCCGGAAGAGGTGAAGGGCGCGCTCGGTCGGCGGACCGCCGAGCTGATCGGCCTCGCGCTGCTCGCCCTGTGCGCGCTCATGCTGCTGGCCCTCGCCACCTGGTCGGCGGATGATCCCAGCCTCAGCCGCTCCAGCGCCGCAGCGCCGTCCAACTGGCTCGGCCTGCCGGGGGCGGTGTTCGCCGACCTGATGATGCAGCTCTTCGGCATCGCCTCGCTGGCGGTGGTGCTGCCGGTCGGCGTCTGGGGCTGGCTGATGCTGACGCATCGCCGCCCGCACCGGCAGCGGGCGCGGCTGGTCGCCGGGATCGCCGGCGTGATCTTCGCCTCGGGCCTTGCCGCGTGCCTGCCGCGTTTCGGCGGCTGGCCGCTGCCGAGCGGGCTCGGCGGCGTGCTGGGCGAGGGCATGCTCACCGTGCCGGGGGTGTTCCGCTCCAACTGGCTCAGCGCCATCGACTACGCGGTGGTCGGTGCGATCTGCCTGCTCGGCTCAGTGGTCGCCCTGCCGATCGCCGTCGGCATCGGCCTGAAGAAGCCCGTCGACGCCGATGAAGACGAGGATCCGGGCTTCGAGGACGACGAGCCCGGCCGTTTCGCCTTCGTGCTGGGCATGATGACCCACGCCGTCCTGTCGCTGAAGGCGCGGATGGGCTCGGAGGCGCCCCGCCGCTCCCGCGAGGAGCCGCGTCGCGGGCTGATGGATCGGCTGCGCGGCTTCGTCGGCCTCGACGAGGAAGAAGACGAGCTGCCGAGCCTGCGGCACGGCCGGCACGAGCCGAATTTCGGCGGGCGCGATGCGTTCGACGACGAGGACGACGTGGCCGGCTTCGAAAGCGCCGAGGGCGACGATCTGCCGGAGATGGACGACGAGCCGGCGCCGGTGCCCTCGCGCGGAGCCCGCCGGCCGCCGCTGCGCTCCATCCGGGGCGGGCGGGCCGCGCTGGAGGAACAGCGCCGCCGCTACGCCCTGCCGGGCCTCGACCTGCTGGCGCCGCCGCCGCCGCGCGGCGGTCCCGCCCTCTCCAAGGAAGTGCTGGACCAGAACGCCCGCGATCTCGAAGGCGTGCTGGACGATTTCGGCGTGCGCGGCGCCATCGTGAACGCCCGTCCCGGCCCCGTCGTCACGCTGTACGAGCTGGAGCCGGCGCCCGGCATCAAGTCGAGCCGCGTCATCGGCCTCTCCGACGACATCGCCCGCTCGATGAGCGCCATCTCGGCGCGCGTCGCGGTGATCCCGGGCAAGAACGCCATCGGCATCGAGCTGCCCAATCCCAAGCGCGACAAGGTGCTGCTGCGCGAGATCCTCGCCGCCAAGGATTTCAGCGAGGCCGCACACAAGCTCGCCATCGCGCTGGGCAAGACCATCGGCGGCGAGCCGGTGATCGTCGATCTCGCGCGCATGCCGCACCTGCTGGTCGCCGGCACCACCGGCTCGGGCAAGTCGGTCGCCATCAACACGATGATCCTGAGCCTGCTCTACCGGCACCGCCCGGAACAGTGCCGGCTGATCATGATCGACCCGAAGATGCTGGAGCTTTCCGTCTATGACGGCATCCCGCATCTGCTCACCCCGGTCGTCACCGATCCGAAGAAGGCGGTGGTGGCGCTGAAGTGGGCGGTGCGCGAGATGGAAGAGCGCTACCGCAAGATGTCGAAGGTCGGCGTGCGCAACATCGACGGCTTCAACGCCCGCGTCGCGGAGGCGATCGTCAAGGGCGAGGCCATCGTGCGCACGGTGCAGACCGGGTTCGACAAGGAGACCGGCGAGGCGATCTACGAGCGCGAGGAGATGGACCTCTCGCCCATTCCCTACATCGTGATCGTTGTGGACGAGATGGCCGACCTGATGATGGTGGCCGGCAAGGACATCGAGGGCGCCATCCAGCGCCTCGCCCAGATGGCCCGCGCCGCCGGCATCCACCTGATCATGGCGACGCAGCGCCCCTCGGTGGACGTCATCACCGGCACCATCAAGGCCAACTTCCCGACCCGCATCTCCTTCCAGGTGACGTCGAAGATCGATTCACGCACGATTCTGGGCGAGATGGGCGCCGAGCAGCTGCTGGGCCAGGGCGACATGCTCTACATGGCGGGCGGCGGGCGTATCTCCCGCGTGCACGGACCGTTCGTCTCCGACCAGGAGGTCGAGCGGGTGGTCGAGCACCTGAAGGCACAGGGCGCCCCCGACTATCTCGACGAGGTCACCATCGACTTCGACGGGGAGGGCGAGGACGGCGCCGTGTTCGACAAGGGCGCTCTCGGTGGCGAGGAGGGCGGCGACCTCTACCAGCAGGCGGTGGCGGTGGTCATGCGCGACAAGAAGGCGTCGACCTCCTACATCCAGCGTCGCCTGCAGATCGGCTACAACCGCGCGGCCTCGCTGGTCGAGCGGATGGAGAACGAGGGCATCGTCGGCCCCGCCAACCATGCCGGCAAGCGCGAGATCCTGATCGAGGCGGACCGGGCGGAGGGCTTCTGAGCCGATGAACCGTTCCGCCGGAAGCGCTTACGAAAGGTCAGGGCCACAGGATCGCCACAGCGGCGCGCTAGCTGCGTCGTCGAGACAGAAATCCATGCCGCGCGCCCTTCTCCGGCGTCGTGCGCCCAGCGAGACGTGCTTCATGCGCCATCTGATCCGCATCTGCGCCGCTTCCGCCCTTCTGGTCCTGCCGGCGGGCGTCGCCCTGGCGCAGGTGCCGCCGCCGTCCTTCGTGCCTGTGCCGCCGAAGAAGCCGCCGATGATCCGGACCGCGCAGGCCGCGCCGGCGGCGGCCGCCCCCGCTCCGTCCTCCGACCCGAAGATCCAGGTCGCCGCGGCCGCGAACCAGCGCGCGGCGGCGGACACGGTCCAGCGCATCAACGAATACTTCAACAGCTTCAAGAACATGACCGGCAACTTCGTGCAGGTCGACCCGGACGGCACCCGCCGCAAGGGGCAGTTCTACATCCTCAAGCCCGGCCGCGTGCTGTTCGAGTACGATCCGCCGAGCCGGATCGAGCTGGTGGCGGACGGACGCTCCGTCGCGGTGCGCGACAAGCGGCTGAAGACGCAGGACATCTCCCCCCTGTCGGCGACGCCGCTGCGCTTCCTGCTGTCGGAGAACTTCAACCTCGCCCGCAACACCAACGTCACCGGCGTCTATCAGGACGACATCTTCGCCACCGTGGTGATCGAGGAGAAGCAGCCGATGACCGGCACCTTCCGCCTGATGATCATGTTCGACGCCAAGACCATGCAGCTCAAGCAATGGACGGTGACGGACCCGCAGGGCTACGACACGACGGTCGCCGTTTCCAACCTCGACACGAGCGAGCGGCCCGATCCGATGCTGTTCGTCATCAACCGCGATTGAGCGGCGGCACCCTCTTCACGCGCCGTCATGGCCGGGCTCGACCCGGCCATCCACGTCTTCTGGTCGCGGAGTGAGTCCGATTCGTGGCTCCCCGGACCAAGCCCGGGGATGACGGCGTACTTTGGCGGCGGCGGGTGCGGCACCCGTTCACCTTCGGCGGAACATGCTCTAGGGTCGCGGCCGAAATTCCGCAGACTCGCCGCACAGGTTCCCCGCTTTGCCGCTCACGATCGCTACCTGGAACATCAATTCGGTGCGCCTGCGCATCGGTCTCGTCGCCAAGCTCGCCGCCGAACAGCAGCCGGACGTCATCTGCCTTCAGGAGACCAAGACGCCGGACGACCGCTTCCCGCTCAAGGACGCGGCGAAGTTCGGCTATCCCCATGCCGCCATCCACGGCCAGAAGGGCTATCACGGCGTCGCCATCCTCTCGAAGCGGCCCTTCGAGGCGGTGAGCCGGCAGGGCTTCTGCGACATGGGCGACGCGCGCCACATCTCGGTGGTGCTCGGCCGCGAGGCCGGGCTCGCGACGCCGCTGACCATCCATAATTTCTACATTCCCGCCGGCGGCGACATTCCCGACCCGGCAGTGAACGAGAAGTTCCGCCACAAGCTGGCCTTCCTCGACGAGGCGACCGCCTGGGAGCATCTCCACCCGACGGCCTCCGACGCCCGTTCGGTGCTGGTGGGCGACCTCAACATCGCGCCGCTGGAGGCCGACGTGTGGAGCCACAAGCAGCTGCTCGACGTGGTGAGCCACACGCCGGTCGAGGTGGAGCGGCTCGGGCGGCTGCAGGCGGCGGGGAAATGGGTCGACGTGATGCGCAACTTCGTCCCGCCGGAGGAAAAGCTCTACACCTGGTGGAGCTACCGGGCGGCCGACTGGGCCGCGTCCAACCGCGGACGCCGGCTCGATCACGTCTGGGCGACGCCGGCGCTGGCGCCGACGGCGCGGGCCATGACGGTGCTGCGCGAGGCGCGGGGCTGGGAGCGCCCATCCGACCATGTGCCGGTGCTGGTGACATTCGACGCCTGAACGGCGCTGCGCCGCTTTGCGGGCTCGCCTTTCCGGAGGTGTCGTTATAGGTTGCGCCAGAACTCAGTGACCCAAGCCGAGGAAGCCTCCTTGTCCCGTCGCCCCTTGCCTCGCCTCGCCCGCACCCTCGCCGTCACGCTCGCCCTCGGCGGCGCGCTGGCGCTCGGCGGATGCGGCGTGAAAGGCCCGCTCGAGCCGCCGCCGGGCACCGCCCTCGGCACGCCCGGCCCGGACGGCAAGATGCCGAAGGACACCGGGCCGGTGAAGCCGAAGCAGCCCTTCATCCTCGACGGCCTGCTCTGAAGCTGACGCCATGCACCATTTCGCCTATCGCGACGGCATCCTCCATGCCGAGGATGTGAGCCTCGTCGACATCGCCCAGGTGGTCGGCACGCCGTTCTACGCCTATTCGACGGCGACGCTGGAGCGGCACTACCACGTCTTCACCGACGCCTTCGCCGACATGCGCACGACGCTGTGCTACGCGGT
Source organism: Starkeya nomas (assembly GCF_902703545.1). Lineage (NCBI taxonomy): Bacteria > Pseudomonadati > Pseudomonadota > Alphaproteobacteria > Hyphomicrobiales > Xanthobacteraceae > Starkeya > Starkeya nomas. The sequence continues at coordinate 3,471,137 of NZ_CACSAS010000001.1, read as the reverse complement.
GAAGGCCAATTCCAACCAGGCGGTGATCCGCACCTTCGCCAAGCTGGGCGCCGGCGCCGACATCGTCTCGGGCGGCGAACTCAAGCGCGCGCTGGCGGCCGGCATCGCCCCGCACAAGATCGTGTTCTCGGGCGTCGGCAAGACGCGCGAGGAGATGGCGGCGGCGCTCGACGCCGGGATCATGTGCTTCAACGTCGAGAGCGAGCCGGAGCTGATGACGCTCTCCGAGGTCGCGGTGAGCCACGGGGTGGCCGCGCCGATCTCGATCCGCGTCAACCCGGACGTCGACGCCAAGACCCACCACAAGATCTCGACCGGCAAGTCCGAGAACAAGTTCGGCATTCCGGTCTCCCGCGCGCGGGAGGTCTACCGCCACGCTGCGGCGCTGCCGGGGCTGCGGATCACCGGCGTCGACATGCATATCGGCAGCCAGATCACCGATCTCGATCCGTTCGACAACGCCACCGCGCTGCTGGTGGAGCTGGCGCGCGACCTGATGGCGGACGGGCACAGGCTGACCCATCTCGACCTCGGCGGCGGTCTCGGCGTGCCCTATGTCGCCGGCGAGCCCGAGCCGCCGCTGCCTTCCGCCTATGCGGCGCTGGTGAAGCGGCACACGCATAATCTCGGGCTCGGCCTGATCTTCGAGGTCGGGCGCATGCTGGTCGCCAATGCCGGCGTGCTCGTCGCCCGCGTGCTCTATGTGAAGGAAGGCGAGGGGAAGAAGTTCGTCATCGTCGACGCGGCGATGAACGACCTGATCCGACCGACCCTCTACGACGCTCATCACGAAATTTTGCCCGTGCGCGAGGCGGTGCCGGGCGCGGGGCGGATCGTCGCGGATGTGGTCGGGCCGGTGTGCGAATCCGGCGATTTCCTGGCGCTGGGGCGGCAGCTGCCGGCGCTGAAGGCCGGCGACCTCGTCGCGGTGATGACGGCCGGCGCCTATGGCGCGGTGCAGGCCTCGACCTACAACACCCGCGCGCTGATCCCGGAAGTGCTGGCGAAGGGCGACACTTTCGCCGTGGTGCGCCCGCGCGTCGACACCGACGCGCTAATCGCGCTCGACCGCGTCCCCGACTGGCTGGCCTGACAGCCGGGGCGCGGGCCGCCCGCCACATTTCTCCCGGATACCCCCTCACGGCCTGCTGATGGATTGGGCGCGCCCAATCCGGCGGCAGGGGTGGCGTGCCGGATCGGCCATGTTAAGGTGACCTTGGGGCTGGTGTGGGACGGAGTGCGTCGGAGGCTCGACCGCGTGACGGCAACACCGGATGGAATGGACGGCGGCGAGACGCCTGTCGAGGCGGGCGCGAATCCGCGTGCCGAGAAGGCGCGCGCCGAGGCGCAGCGCGTCGAGCGGCGCATCCGGCAACGCATGGGTGCCGCGCTGCAGCGCGCCTGGGCCTCGCTCATGTGGGAGCGCGTCTGGCCGGCCGTCGCCGCCGTGGGCGCCGCCGCGGGAATCTTCCTGATCGTCTCCTGGCTCGGGCTGTGGCTGGTTCTGCCGCCGCTCGGCCGCATTATCGGGCTCGCCCTCTTCGCCGCGCTGTTCGCGCTCGCCCTGGTGCCGGCGCTGCGCATCCGTTCGCCCTCCGCGTCGGAGGCCCTGTCGCGCCTCGACCGCGAGAGCCATCTGCCGCACCGCCCGGCGACGGCGCTCGCCGACCAGCTTGCCAGCCGGCCGGACGATCCGGTCGGCGCGGCGCTGTGGCGCGCCCATGTCGCGCGCATGTCGGCCCAGCTCGGCAGCCTGCGTGCCGGGCTGCCCTCGCCGCGCCTCGCCGCCGTCGACCGCAAGGCGCTGCGCGCGCTGGTGCTGCTCGGCGTGGTCGCCACCTTCTTCATGGTGCCGGGCGACCATGTGCGCCGCATCGCCTCGGCCTTCGACTGGCACACGCAGGTGCCGGCCAAGCCCTATCGCGTCGACGCCTGGGTGACGCCTCCCGGCTATACCCGCCGCGCGCCGGTGATGCTGCCGGGCCTGCGCTCGCAGGAGACCGCGCAGAACGCCGACGGCAGCGCCGGGGCGCCGGAGCCGGCGGAGACGCCCTATGAGGCGGCGGCGCTGACCGTGCCCACCGGCAGCGAGCTGGTGGTGCGTATCATCGGGCTCGACGATGCGCGGCTGGTGACCCAGGGTGGTGTCGCCGTCGCCAGGGACGCTGAGGCGGGGAACAAGCAGGCGGGCGACAAGCAGGCCGCGCCGCAGGCGGCCTCGTCCTCGTCTGCGTCCACCTCGACCGCATCCGCCCCGCGCGGCGCCAATGGCGAGGAGCGGCGCTACGTCATCGCCGCCGACGGTTCGGCGCGCATCGAGGGGCCGGACGGGCGCTCGGTGGCCTGGCATTTCCGCGCGCAGCCCGACCAGCCGCCGACCATCGAACTGACCAAGGAACCGCAGGCCTCCGGCAATAGCGGGCTGGTGCTCAGCTACAAGGCCGAGGACGACTATGGCGTCGCCGGCGCCGAGGCGCGCTTCGCCGCCCTGCCGCCGCCGCCCCCGCTGCACGCGCTGAAGAACGCGCCGAAGCCGCCGGCCGTGCGTCCGCTGGTCGAGGCGCCGAACTTCCCGCTGCCGCTCACCGGCGGCCGGGCGAAAGCGGCGACCGGGCAGACCACCAAGGACCTGACTGAGAGCCCGTGGGCCGGCTCGCGCGTGATGCTGACGCTGGCGGTGCGCGACGAGGCCGGCAATGTCGGCCAGTCCCGTGCGCGCAGCTTCACCCTGCCGCAGCGCAGCTTCTCCAATCCGCTGGCCCGCGCGCTGATCGACGAGCGGCGCCGGCTCGCCTTCGACGCCAACCAGCGCGAGCGGGTCGCCGCGGGCCTCGACGCGCTGGCCATCGCGCCCGAGCGTTTCACGCCCAACGCGGCCCATTACATGGGCCTGCGCAGCGCCTATTGGCGCCTCGCCAACGCCCGGAGCGACGAGGACCTGCGCGGGGTGGTCGACTATCTCTGGGAAATCGCCGTGCGCATCGAGGACGGCGATCTCTCCGATGTCGAGAAGCGGCTGCGCGACGCCCAGCAGGCGTTGCAGAACGCGCTCGAGAACGGCGCCAGCGACGAGGAAATCAAGCGCCTCACGCAGGAATTGCGCGACGCGATGCAGGAATTCATGCAGGCACTGGCCGAGGAGGCGCGCCGCAACGGCGATCGCGCGGACCGCAACCAGCCCATGGACCCGAACACCCGCACGGTGCGCCCGCAGGACCTGCAGAAGATGCTCGACCGCATCGAGGACATGGCCCGCAACGGCTCTCGCGACGCTGCCCGGCAGATGCTGAGCGAATTGCAGAACATGCTCAACGGCCTGCAGGCCGGCCGCCAGCAGCAGCGCCAGCAGGGCCAGAGCCAGATGTCGCAGGCGATGGACCAGCTCGGCGACATGATCCGCCGCCAGCAGCAGCTGCGCGACCGCACCTTCAAGGAAGGCCGCGACAGCCAGCAGGACCAGGCCTTCAACGACCTGAAGCAGAGCCAGGAGCAGCTGCGCGAGCAGCTCCGCCAGCTGCGGGACAAGATGCAGCAGGCCATGCGCGGCCAGCAGCAGGGACAGGGCCAGCAGGGGCAGGGCGAACAGGGTCAGCAGGGCGAAGGCCAGCAGCAGGGACAGAACGGCCAGGGGCAACAGGGCGAGGGTCAGCAGGGACAGGGCCAGCAAGGACGCGGCCAGCAGGGGCAGGGCATGCCCGGCGAGGGCGGTCTGGGCGAGGCCGAGCAGGCCATGCGCGAAGCCGAGCAGGCGCTGGGCGAAGGCGACGGCACCGGCGCGGTCGACGCGCAGAGCGAGGCCCTGCAGGCGCTGCGCAAGGGTGCCCAGCAGATGGCCGAGGCCATGCAGCAACAGCAGGGCGGGCCGGGCCAGCAGCCGGGCGGCCCTTCCGGCGAGACCGCCGAGCGCAACGACCCGCTCGGCCGGCCGATGCGCTCGCGCGACTATGGCGACGACGTCACGGTGAAGGTGCCGGACGAGATCGACATGCAGCGCGCCCGCCGGGTGCTGGAGGAACTGCGCCGCCGCTTCGGCGAGCCCGAGCGCCCGCGCCTCGAACTCGACTATCTGGAGCGTCTGCTGCGGGACTTTTGAGGGCGTGCCGCCCTCTCCGAGGCACGACGCATGCGCAGGGCTCGTGCGGCCTCTACGTTTTGGGATCGCACGCAGACGTCGTGGATGGCCGGGCCAAGCCCGGCCATGACGTGGTTGGATTATAAGCGGCTGGCCTGCGCCTCATCCCTGAGGATCGTCATTCCGAGGTGCCCGGACACGGCCCGGGCCTCGAAGGACGCTCTTCCGGGGGCGTCAGCGACCTGTCCGTCGAGGCTCGCGGCGTTCGCATCTCAGGATGACGGCCTTAAGGGCGGGGCTGCCCGCTCACTTCTCCGCGTCGGGAATGTGGCCGATGAAGGGGAGCTGGCGGAAGGCGTGCGACACGTCCATGCCATAGCCCACCACGAAATAATCCGGGCACTCGAAGCCGACGAAATCCGCCTCGATCTGCACCGCGCGCTTGTTCTGCTTGTCCAGCAGCACGCACACCATGACGCGCCGCGCGCCGCGGGCGGCGAGCAGGTCCTTGGCGAAGGCAAGGGTGCGGCCGGATTCCAGGATGTCGTCGATCAGCAGCACGTCGCGCCCGCGCACGTCGGTCTCGACGTCGCGCAGCACCGTGACCTGGCCGGAGGAGACGCGGGCGTCGCGGTAGCTGGAGAGGCTGATGAACTCCACCTCCGGTGCCAGCCCGGCCGCGTGCATGGCGCGGATGAGGTCGGCGGCGAAGACGAAGCTGCCCTTGAGCACCGCGATGACCAGCAGCTTCTCCGGCTCGGCGGCCACGATCTCGTCCGCGAGCTCGCGATTGCGCTCGGCGATGGCCGCGGCGTCGAACAGCACCTCGACATGGGCGTTGCGATAGGGATTGGCGTCGGCGGCCCCGCCTGCGTCTTCGGTCGGGGGCGTGGCGGTCGATTGCGTCATCCTGTCTCCTCGCGCGGCGCCGGCGCGCCGTGTCACCCGGCCCGCCAGAATGGACCGGCTGGCCGGTCCGCGTCCAGCCGGGGGCGGGCTCATCCCTTCGGCGAGGTGCCCGCGCCGTCTTTTGCCCGGCGGCGCACACGCTATGTTAGGGAGGCTGCGTCACCAGAATCAGTGGCGCATCGGGCCAGCCCTGAAGGATTGAGTCTTGGTTCGTTTCGAGAATGTCGGCCTGCGCTACGGCATGGGGCCGGAAGTGCTGCGGGATGTCACCTTCGGCATTCCGCCGCGCTCCTTCCAGTTCCTCACCGGGCCGTCCGGCGCCGGCAAGACGACGCTGCTGCGGCTGCTTTTCCTGTCCCTGCGCCCCACACGCGGGCTGATCAGCATCTTCGGCCGCGATGCCGCCAAACTCGCGCCCGATGAAACGGCGGTGCTTCGCCAGCGCATCGGCATCGTGTTCCAGGATTTCCGCTTGCTCGACCATCTCAGCACCTATGAGAACGTCGCCCTCCCCCTGCGGGTGCAGGGGCGCGAGGAGGCGGGCTACCGTGCCGAGGTGACGGAGCTGCTCCAATGGGTGGGGCTCGGCGAGCGCATGCATGTGCTGCCGCCCGTGCTCTCCGGCGGTGAGAAGCAGCGCGCGGCCATCGCGAGGGCGCTGATCAGCCGGCCGGAGATCCTGCTCGCCGACGAACCGACCGGCAACGTCGATCCCAGCCTCGCGCGCCGGCTGCTGCGGCTGTTCCTCGAACTGCACAAGAGCGGCACCTCGGTGCTGATCGCCACCCACGACATCGCGCTGATGGACCAGTTCGACGCGCGCCGGCTGGTCATCAATCAGGGACGTCTGACGGTCTATGACTGAGAAGCGGAACATCGCGGCCGGGGGGCTGTCCGCCATCGTCGTCCGGCTGCGCCGGTCGGTGCGCGCGCATGCCCGCGGCTTCCGCCGGCAGGACCCCGCCACGCGGGCGGCGCGGGCCGCCGAGAAGTCCGCCGTGATGCGCCCGATCGTGCCGAGCGCGACGGTGACGACGCAGGCGCTGATCGCGGTGATCGCGATCATGACCTTCCTCGCGGGCATCACCATCGGCGCCGTCTCGGCGGTGAGCGGCGTGGCGAGCGAATGGACCTCCGACATCGCGCGCGAGACCACCATCCAGATCAAGCCGGGGGACGGGCTCGACGTGGCCGCCGCGCTCGCCAAGGCGGTCGAGGTGGCCAAGGCGACGCCGGGGGTTTCGGGGGCGCGGGCGCTCGACGAGGCCGAGACGGCCGCCCTGCTGGAGCCCTGGCTCGGCAAGGGGGTGGACGTGGCGAACCTGCCGGTGCCGCGCCTCGTGGTGGTGAGCCTCGATTCCGGTGCTGGCCCGGAGACGATGACAGGCTTGCGCGCCGCGCTTGCCGAGCAGGTGCCCTCGGCGAGCCTCGACGATCACCGGCAATGGTCGAAGCGGCTCTCCTCCACCGCGCGCACGGCGATGGCGATCGGCCTGTCGATCCTCGCCCTCGTCGCCATCGCCACGATCCTGTGCGTGACGGTCGCCACGCGCGCGGCGGTCGATGCGGCCCGCTCCATCGTCGAGGTGCTGCATTTCGTCGGCGCGCGCGACACCTTCATCGTCTCGGAATTCCAGCACCACTTCCTCACCGTGGGGCTGAAGGGTGCGGCCATCGGCGGCGGAGCGGCGGTCGCCCTGTTCTTTCTCGGCTCGACGCTGCCCTCCTGGTTCGCGTTCGACCAGGCGGTGGACACGCTGGTCGGAGCGCTGACCATTGACCCGCGCGGCTATGGCGGCATTCTCGGCGTATCGGTGCTGGTGGCGCTGGTGACGACACTCACCTCGCGCATGACCGTCTACCGTACCCTTCGCGGCATCAATTAGGTGGGCTGCCGTGACCGAGACGCGTTCTTCCGAGAGCCCTTCGGCGCGCCGGTCCGGCCGCGTGCTGCGCCGGCTCATGCTTGTCCTGCTGGTGCTGGCGGCGACGCTGCTGGCGGGGTTCGCGCTCTTCATCGCGGGCATCCAGGGCCGTGAGGCGCAGACCAAGCGGCGTGTCGACGGCATCGTCGTGCTGACGGGCGGCGCCGAGCGGATCGTCGACGCCACCAACCTGCTGGCCGAGGGGGTAGGCAAGCGCCTGCTGATCACCGGCGTGCACCCGGAGACCACGCTGAGCGAGATCGTGCGCACCGTGCCGGCGACCCGCGAGGCGCTCGAATGCTGCGTGGAGCTCGGCCGTTCCGCGCTCAACACGCGCGGCAATGCCATCGAGGCGGCGCAGTGGGCGCGCGAGAACCGGTTCCGCTCGCTGCTGGTGGTCACGTCCGCCTGGCACATGCCGCGCGCGCTGGTGGAGCTGCGGCGCACCCTGCCGGATATCGAGCTCGTGCCCTATCCGGTGGTGCCGAAACAGGCGGTCGAGGCCGGCTGGGAAGAGCGGCTCGCCAATACGCGGCTGCTGTTCGTCGAATATGTGAAGTTCCTCGCCGCCTATGCCGGCGTGCGGCTATGGCCGGCGCTCACCTCGCAGCTCGACGAGCCGGCAAGATCCGCCACGCCTTGAGCGCCTGACGGCCGTCAACGGAACATTCAGCATCTTCGCGGATTCCTTCTGCGGGGCGAGTTGACGTTATGTACGAATGTTCTAGATTTGTTCTCATGATGACTCGCGACATGCTCTTTGCCGATTCGCTGCGGGACGATGGCCCGCTCAGTGCCGCCGGCGGCCTGCTGGCGCGGCGCTTCCGGCTCTGGCGCGGCCCCGACGGGCGGCGGCAGGTCTATTCGGTCTACGCCGCCGACGAGGCACCGGATTATCCCGACGCGGTAGCGATCGCCGTGCGCATGGAAGGCGGACGGCGCGTGCCGGTCTGGACCGGCCCGGCCGGTGCCAAGGCGCGCACGGCGGCGATGGCCAATGGGGCGCAGGAAATCCACCTGCGCATCCTTCCCGAGACGGAGAGCGGAACGCTCGCGCCCTTCTGAGGGGCGGGGTTCTCCGCCGTCAGAGGCGCTCCACCAGCCAGCGCAGCTCCTCGTCGCGTATGCCGAGCTCGGCGAGGTGGCGGGCGGTGGCCAGCACATAGTCGGCGTTCGGCCCGCCGATGCCGTGGCCCTGGCGGATGAGGTGCAGCCGCTCCTCGGCGGTGAGACGCCCGGAATATTGGGCATGGCCGCGATCGACGAGGAAGACGACGGCCGGCACGGCGCGTTCGCTGCCGTCCTTCAGCCAGACCCGGCGCACCGCCTCGTGATAGATGTTGGTCACTTGCTCGCGCTCGCGCAGATAGGCGAGCGTCACCTCGGCCTGTGCCGCCGCGATGCGGAAGGCGACGCCGACGCAGGCGCCGCCCCGGTCCAGCCCCAGCACCAGCCCCGGCTTTTCCGGCGTGCCGCGCCAGTGCACTGATTTCACGCACAGCGACCGGTGCGCGCCGATGAGCTTGCCGGGCACCCGCTCCTCATAGTCGAAGCCGGGATTCCACATCAGCGAGCCATAGCCGAAGACCCAGAGCGGATCGGAGGCGGCGGGCGGGCGGGCGGTCATGGGAAGGGCCTGTGATCGGTGGGAACGCGCGTCATGGGTGAGGATGTAAATCGTGGGCGAGGATGCAAAGCCATCGCCCATCGCAGGCGCGCCGCGCAAGGGGCCGGCACGGATTTTCGCGGCCGCGCTCGTACCGCTTACGCGCCGGCTTGCAAGCTGCGGCGCGACTTGTAGGGTGCCATGCCTTAAGCCTGCCGTATCGGCGGACGAGCTTGCGCCGCCTGATTCCCGGAGTTGCCGCATGAGCCTTCCCGACGCCTCGACCCCGCCGACCCCCGCCGGCGCCGCGCCCGCCAAGCGGCGCCCCTGGCTGGTGGCGCTGCCGGCGGGGCTGCTGACCCTCCTGTGTGTGGGCTGGTCGGTGGCCTGGTATTATGCGGCGGGGCGCGCCTCCTCCGAGATCGACGCCTGGATCGCCCGCGAGGCGCAGGAAGGACGCAACTGGAATTGCGCCAGCCGCGAGATCGGCGGTTTTCCCTTTCGCTTCGAACTGATCTGCGCCGAGCCGACGGTGAGCTTCACCGGCGCCGGCCAGTGGACGGCACGGCTGGGCCGCGCCCATGCGGTAGCGCAAGTCTGGAACCCCAATCACATCATCGCCGAGTTCCAGTCGCCCGCGACTCTCATCGAGACGGCGAGCGGCCGCGAGCTGACGGCGAACTGGAAGCTGCTCCAGGTGAGCGGCATCGGCAATGACGGCAAGCTGGAGCGCGTCTCCGTCGCCGCCGACGACTATTCCCTCGCCGAGGGCGGCACGCGGCTTTTTTCGGCCAGCCGGGCGGAACTGCACGTACGCCACCGCGCCGGAGAGGCAGCGGGCACGCTGGACGTCGCGCTGGGGGTCAACGGCGCCACCGGCATGGGGCTGAACGCAGCGGCCGCGCCCGCTTCCACGGGCGGCGCGGCGCAGGCCGCTCCGGCTGCGGCGGTCGACGCCGAGCTGGAGGCAACGGTGACCGGCGTCCCGCCTTTCCGCTCCATGCCGCCGGAGGAGCGCCTGGCGCTGTGGCAGCAGGCCGGCGGGCGGGTGAACCTCCTGCAGGCCCGCGTCACCGGGGGCGGCGGCGCGCTGAACGCTTCCGGCGATCTCGGCCTCGACGCGCTGCGCCGGCCGGATGGCAAGCTCGACCTCACGGTGGTGAAGGCGCAGGCGCTGTTCACCGCAATGGCGGCGGCGCGGCTGCTGCCGGACTTCGCCGCCAATCTCGCCCCGGCGATGATGATGGCCGGGCTGCCCACCACGGTCGACGGCGCGAATGCGGCGGCGTTCCCGTTCAGCTTCCGGGACGGGCGCGTTTCCCTCGGCGTGCTGCCGCTAGGCAAGATCGGCCCGCTTTACTGAGGGGCGTTTCCCGAAGGGGCGACGTCCCCGCGCCGCGCCGCCGTAGCGCCCGCGCCGGGACGTCGGGCCCTCTTCACATCGCGAAGATGGTCGCGCCGGTGTCCGCCGTGCCCACGGCGGCCCGGAAGGAGGCGAAGAGCTCGCGCCCGACGCCGACATGCGAGGCCGCCAGATTGGCCGGAACCGGCGCGCGCTCGGCCCAGACTTCCGGATCGACCAGCACGGTCAGCGTGCCCGCCACCGCGTCCAGCCGGATCAGGTCGCCGTCGCGGATCAGGGCGATGGCGCCGCCATCCGCGGCTTCCGGCGTGACATGGATGGCGGCCGGCACCTTGCCCGAGGCGCCGGAAAGGCGCCCGTCGGTCACCAGCGCGACCTTGTTGCCGCGATCCTGGAGCACGCCGAGCGGCGGCATCAGCTTGTGCAGCTCCGGCATGCCGTTGGCCTTCGGTCCCTGGAAGCGCACGACGGCGATGAAGTCGCCCTTGAGATCGCCGGCTTTGAAGGCGGACTGAAGTTCTTCCTGCGAGTGGAACACGCGGGCCGGCGCCTCGATGATGTGGCGCTCGGGCGCGATGGCCGAGGTCTTGATGACGGCGCGGCCGAGCGTTCCCGACAGCAGCTTGAGGCCGCCGGTGGACTGGAACGGCGCCTTGGCACCGCGCAGCACGGCTTCGTCGCCGCTCGTGGAGGTGCTGGCCCGCCAGGTCAGCGAGCCATCCTCGGCAAGGCCGGGCTCGCGCGTATAGGCATCCAGTCCGCCGCCCCAGACGGTCTCGACGTCGCGGTGCAGGAGCCCCTCGCCGAGAAGCTCGCGGATAACGAAGCCCATGCCGCCGGCGGCGTGGAAATGGTTCACGTCCGCCTTGCCGTTGGGATAGACGCGGCAGAGCAGCGGGGTGACGTCCGCGAGGTCGGAGAAGTCATCCCAGGTGAGGTGGATGCCCGCCGCCGCCGCCATGGCGACCACGTGCATGGTGTGGTTGGTCGATCCGCCGGTGGCGTGCAGGCCGACGACGCCGTTCACGAACACCTTCTCGTCCAGCATGCGCCCGACCGGCACATAGTCGTTGCCGAGGGCGGTGATGGACATGGCGCGCTCGGCGGCGGCGGTTGTCAGCGCCTCGCGCAGCGGCGTGTTGGGGTTGACGAAGGAGGCGCCGGGCAGGTGCAGGCCCATGATCTCCATCATCATCTGGTTGGTGTTCGCGGTGCCGTAGAAAGTGCAGGTGCCCGGCCCGTGATAGGACTGGCTCTCGGCTTCCAGCAGGGCGTCGCGGCCGACCTTTCCTTCCGCGAAGAGCTGGCGGATCTTCGCCTTCTCGTCGTTCGGCAGGCCGGAGGTCATCGGACCGGCGGGAATGAAGACCGCCGGCAGGTGCCCGAAGCTGAGCGCGCCGATGACGAGGCCGGGCACGATCTTGTCGCAGATGCCGAGGAAGACGGCAGCGTCGAAGGTCTGGTGCGAGAGGGCGACAGCGGTGGCCAGCGCGATCACGTCGCGCGAGAACAGCGACAGCTCCATGCCGGCCTCGCCCTGGGTGATGCCGTCGCACATGGCGGGCACGCCGCCGGCGACCTGGGCGACGCCGCCGGCGCGGCGCGCGGCGGCGCGGATCATCTCGGGATAGCCCTCGTAGGGCTGGTGGGCCGAGAGCATGTCGTTATAGGCGGTGACGATGGCGAGGTTGGCGCCCGAACCCTCGCGCAGCATCGCCTTGTCGGAAGGGCCGCAGGCGGCGAAGCCGTGCGCCTGGTTGGCGCAGCCGAGCTTGGCCCGGCCCGGCCCGCGCTCGGCGGCCGCCGCGATCCGTTCCAGATAGCGCGAGCGGGTGTCGCGGGAGCGCCGGGCGATGCGTTCCGTGACCTCGCCGATGCGGGCGTTCACGCTGGATGGAATGGCGTCGGCCATGCGGCTCTCCTCAGAAGCGTCAGCGGCCGGCGATCCCGGCCGGTCGTCGGTGGCGGTGCCCGTGGAAGATCAGGGGCACCAGAAGATATCGAGCGGGCGCGAGGCCCGCAGGACGGCGCGGATCGGCATTTCCGTCTCGGCTCCCTCGCCCAGCGCCGCCTCGAGGACCGGCAGCTTGGCCGCCCCCTCGATATGGAGCGCGAGCGCGTCGGCTGCCAGCAGCACCGGCAAAGTGAGGGTGATGCGCGGCTCGCCCGCATTGGGCGCGCGCATGGGCAGGAGGCCGAGCATGCCCTTCGGGTCCAGCGCCTCTTCCAGATGGTCGCCGCCGGGGAAGAAGGACGCGGTATGGCCGTCGTCGCCCATGCCGAGCACGACGCAGGCGAGCGGCCAGGAAAGCTCCTCAAGCGCCTCGTTGACGGCGAACAGGCCGTCCTCCGGCGTCGGGGCGTCATTGGCGAGCGCGATGAATTTCGCCGCCGCGGCCTTGCCCTTCAGCAGGTGCTCGCGCACCAGGCGGGCGTTGGAGCGGTCCGAGGTCTCGCGCACCCAGCGCTCGTCGACGAGGGTGACGGCGATCTTCTCCCACGGCAGGTCGCGGGTGGAGAGTTCCTCGAAGAAGCGGGTCGGGGTCCGGCCGCCGGATACGGCAAGGCTCGCCATGCCGTCGCGCGTCACGCGCGCCGCCAGCGCCGCGCCGACGAAATCGGCCAGCGCCCGTGCCAGCTCGGTGCCGTCCTTGAACTCATGCATTCCCGGCATGCTTACCTGAACTCCTTGCCTCTCCCTGCGCCGGACGATGCCGGCCCTGCCGATGGCGGGCGAGGCCGAAGCATCGTCCGCCACGGGAGTATAGGCCATCGGCGGCCTTCGCCGCGCGATACCGTATCAGCCTGCATCTTCCATGCCGCACATGCGCGCGAGGCTAGGCCGGCGGAGGGGGCCGGCGCCCGTCTGCCAGCGGCCGGCGCGCTTACGCGCCGTCCTCCAGCCAGGTGCGGCCGTCGCGCTCGATCAGGGCGATGGCGGCCGAAGGGCCCCAGGTGCCGGCCGTGTAGGGACGCGGCGGCTCCTTGGCGTTGCGCCACGATTCCAGGATGGGATCGACCCATTTCCATGCCGCCTCCACCTCGTCGCGGCGCATGAACAAGGTCTGGTTGCCGCGCACCACGTCGAGGATGAGGCGCTCATAGGCATCCGGGTTGCGCACCTTGAACGCCTTGGCGAAGCTCATGTCGAGCGGCACATGGGTGAGGCGGATGCCGCCCGGGCCGGGATCCTTGATCATCAGCCACAGCTTCACGCCCTCGTCCGGCTGCAGGCGGATGACGAGCCGGTTCGGCTCGATCGCGCCGACCGTATCGCCGAAGACCGAATGCGGCACCGGGCGGAAGCCGACGACGATCTCCGAGACGCGGGAGGCGAGGCGCTTGCCGGTGCGCAGGTAGAAGGGCACGCCGGCCCAGCGCCAGTTCTCCAGCTCCGCCTTCACGGCGACGAAGGTCTCGGTCTGGCTGGTGGAGGAGCCGAGTTCCTCGAGATAGCCGGGAACCGCCCCGCCGGCCGAGGCGCCGGCGCGATACTGGCCGCGCACAGTGACGGAGGCCATGTTGTGGTCGTCGATGGGCTTGAGCGCCCGCAGAACCTTGAGCTTCTCGTCGCGCACCGCGTCGGCGTCGAGCGAGGAGGGGGGCTCCATGGCGACGAGGCAGAGGAGCTGCAGGATGTGGTTCTGCACCATGTCGCGCATCGCGCCGGCGGTGTCGTAATAGCCGGCGCGCTCCTCGACGCCGAGCGCCTCGGCGACGGTGATCTGCACGTGGTCGATATGGGCGTTGTTCCAGAGCGGCTCGAACAGGGCGTTGGCGAAGCGCAGCGCCATCAGGTTCTGCACCGTCTCCTTCCCGAGATAGTGGTCGATGCGGTAGACGCGCTCTTCCGGGAAGATGCGCCCGACCTGCTCGTTCAGCGCGATGGCGGACTTCAGATCCTTGCCGATCGGCTTCTCGATGACGACACGGCCCTGTTCGGCAAGGCCGTACTTGCCGAGGCGATCGCAGATCGGCCCGAAGAGGTGGGGGGCGGTGGCGAGGTAGTAGACCGGGATGCGATCCCCCGCCGCGACGACGCGGCTCGCCAGTTCCGGCCAGCCCGAATCGGCATCGGCATCGACGGCGACATAGGACAGGCGGGTGAGAAAGCGCTCCACCTCCGGGCCCTGAAGCTCGCTGGCGGGGATGTGGTCGTTCAGCGCCTGACGGGCGAAGGAGCGGAACTCCTCGTCGCTCATCGGCCGGCGCGAGACGCCGATGATCGTGGCCTCGTCGGGAAGCTGGCCGTCGAGATCGCGATGGAACAGCGCCGGAATCAGCTTGCGGCGGGACAGGTCGCCGGTCGCTCCGAAGACCGTCAGTGTAAAGGGAGCCACCGGAATCACGCGACTGGTCATTAAGCAGTGTCTCCTCTTCCGGGCGGGGTGTCGGGCAGATATCGGCCCGCATCGCGGCCGGATTGCGGACGCGGGCGCCATCGTCGGGGAACTCCTAGCAAAAACGATTCCGGGCCGCGAGCGCTCCCGCAACGGCAGATGCCGATGTTCGCGGGGGAGTGCGACGGGCCGATGATGGAGCCGCCCTTCCACGGCCGCCTTCCGGCGGCGTTCCCGGCACGCTGCGACGCAGCAATAAGGCGATAAAGTGGACGCGAAGCGGGCAAAATCGGGCGGCGGCGGCAGGCACAAAGTATTCGGAACAGGATTCCGTTTTTTACGTTGCGGGATACCGGAGGGGAGGGTGCGCCTTATTCCCCAGCCACGGTCCGTCGACGATCGCGGCGGAAGCTTGAAGGAAAAGGCTTTTCCGTCAATGGTTTGCTTAATAAGATATGCGTACGTACATTATGAATAATAATGCATACCAGAATTGGTATGCCAGATACTTAATAATGTAAATACGTAATACCAGTTTACATTGCGACGCAACATTCAACTTTAGAATTATCTCTTGGCTTTGCTGCTGTCTTGGTACAAGTTATTCCACAGAATATCCGGCGGAGAGACACAACAAAGTCGCCGGCTATCGAGGTCTCGCCCCGTCCATGGATGAGAGGCGTGGCCCAACCAGAAAGCCGACCAGAAAACGAGTCGGCCGTTCGCCAAACCCTTTGGGAAGGAAACGCCAAATGAAACACTTCCATGCTCTCGGCCTTGGAGCGGTGACCGCCCTCGGCATGACGGCGCTGTCCATGCTGCCGGCTTCCGCGGCGTGGCAGCCCAACAAGCCGGTCGAGTTCATCGTTCCGGCCGGCACCGGCGGCGGCGCCGACCAGATGGCCCGCACCCTGCAGGGCATCATCGCCAAGCATGACCTCATGCCCACCCAGCTCGTGGTCATCAACAAGTCGGGCGGCGCCGGCGGCGAGGGCTTCCTCGACGTGAAGAGCAGCAAGGGCAATCCGCACAAGATCGTCATCACGCTCTCCAATCTCTTCACCACCCCGCTCGCGACGGGCATTCCCTTCAACTGGAAGGAACTGACCCCGGTCGCCATGCTGGCGCTCGACGAGTTCGTGCTGTGGGTGAACGCCCAGGAGCCCTACAAGACCGCGCAGGAATACGAGGCGGCGATCAAGGCCGCGCCGGACAACACCTTCAAGATGGGCGGCACCGGCTCCAAGCAGGAAGACCAGATCATCACCGTCGCCGTCGAGAAGGCGCTCGGCAAGAAGCTGACCTACATCCCCTACAAGGGCGGCGGCGAAGTGGCGGTGCAGCTCGTCGGCGGTCACATCAATTCCACCGTGAACAACCCGATCGAGGCGGTCTCCCAGTGGCGCGGCGACAAGGTGCGTCCGCTCTGCGTGTTCGACTCCAAGCAGCTCCCGTACACCGACAAGATCCAGGGCGACCTGTCCTGGTCGTCGATCCCGACCTGCAAGTCGGCTGGCCTCGACGTCGAATACCTGATGCTGCGCGGCATCTTCATGCCGCCGGGCGTCAGCGAGGAGCAGGTTGCCTACTTTGTCGACCTGTTCAAGAAGGTCCGCGAGACCCCCGAGTGGCAGCAGCTGATGAAGGACGGCGCCTTCAACCAGACCTTCATGGCCGGCGACGAGTTCAAGGCGTGGCTCGACGGGGCCGAGAAGAACCACAAGGGCCTGATGCAGGAAGCCGGCTTCATCGCCGGCAACTGATGCGCCCCATGACGGCGTGAGCCCGAGCACGGCCGGCCGGATGCCATGGACGGCACCGCCGGCCGCGCGATCCCCGAGCGGATCGCGGACTGAGGGAGCGGCATGTGCCGCGGGAGGCGGGGCCGGGAGTGTCCCCGCCGGGCGACATCGAACGAACGTTTGAGCGGGCTGGCGTCAAGCGTGCCGCCGACGGGCTTCTCCCGCCGGTGGTCCTTGGGCGGGTTTGCCTTTGCGCGGATTTTTCGGAGACATCGTGATGGAACAGGCTCATCAAGGAGCGGGACCGAAGCAGCGTGCCGTCGAGGTCGGCACGGCGCTGCTGACCCTGCTGTTCGGCTTCGTCGTGCTGTACGGCAGCTATCTCGTCGGCGTCGGCTGGGGATCGGACGGCCCGCAGGCCGGCTTCTTTCCCTTCTATATCGGCCTCGCCATTGCCGGCTGCAGCGTGATCAACTTGCTGCAGGCGCTGCGCGAGGACGGGGACGCGCTCTTCGCCGAGTGGGGCCAGCTCGGCCAGGTCCTCAAGGTTCTGATCCCAGCCTGCATCTACGTCGCGCTGGTGCCGTTCCTCGGCATCTATCTCCCGTCGGTGCTGCTGATCGTCGTGTTCATGACCTGGCTCGGCAAGTATGGCTGGCCGCTCTCTCTCGCGGTGGGCTTCGGCGTGCCGGCCTTCTTCTACATGACGCTCGAGCGCTGGTTCCTGATCCCGCTCCCCAAGGGGCCGATCGAGGCGATGCTCGGACTGTGATCACCGAAAGATAGGGGCGGGTCCGGCCGCGGCCGCCTGCCAGGGAAAGCGCCCATGCTCGACAATTTCATCAATCTCTATCACGGCTTCTACATAGCCGGCGATCCGTTCAACATCCTGCTGATGGTGATCGGCATCCTGCTCGGCGTGATCATCGGCGTGCTGCCGGGCCTCGGCGGCGCCAACGGCGTCGCGATCCTGCTGCCGCTGACCTTCTCCATGTCGCCGACCTCGGCGATCATCCTGCTGACCTGCATCTACTGGGGCGCGCTGTTCGGCGGCGCCATCACCTCCGTCCTGTTCAACATCCCGGGCGAGCCGTGGTCGGTGGCCACGACCTTCGACGGCCATCCCATGGCGCGGTCGGGACGGGCGGGCGAGGCGCTTACCGCCGCCTTCACCTCATCCTTCGTCGGCGCCTTCTTCGCGATCGTGATGATCACCATGATCGCGCCGCTGGTGGCCCAGTTCGCGCTGCAGTTCGGCCCGGCCGAGAAGTTCGCGGTGTACTTCCTCGCCTTCGCCTCCTTCGTCGGCATGAGCAAGGAAGCCCCCGCCAAGACCATCGTGTCGATGATGATCGGCTTCGCCCTTGCGGCGGTCGGCCTCGACATGGTGACCGGCCAGCTGCGCCTGACTTTCGGCATCACCGAGCTGCTCAACGGCTTCGACTTCCTCATCGCGGTCATCGGTCTCTTCGGCATCGGCGAGATCCTGCTGACCATGGAGGAGGGCCTGGAGTTCCGCGGCAAGGCGGCGAAGATCGACCCGAAGGTGGTGTGGAAGACCTGGAAGACGCTGCCGCGCTACTGGATGACGTCGCTGCGCTCCTGCATCATCGGCTGCTGGATGGGCATCACGCCGGCCGGCGCGACGCCCGCCTCCTTCATGGCTTATGGCATCGCCAAGCGCGTGTCGAAGAACGGCAAGAACTTCGGCAATGGCGAGATCGAGGGCGTCGTCGCCCCCGAGACCGCCGCGCATGCCGCCGGCACCGCCGCCATGCTGCCGATGCTGGCGCTAGGCGTTCCCGGTTCGCCGACCGCCGCGGTTCTGCTCGGCGGTCTGCTGATCTGGGGTCTCCAGCCCGGCCCGATGCTGTTCGTCGAGCAGGCCGAATTCGTGTGGGGCCTCATCGCCTCCATGTATCTCGGCAACATTGTCGGCCTCATCCTGGTGCTGACGACCGTGCCGCTGTTCGCCTCGATCCTGCGCATCCCCTTCTCGATCATCGCTCCGGTGATCCTGGTGATCTGCGCGATCGGTGCCTACACGGTGAACAACAACGTGTTCGACGTGCTGATGATGATGGTGTTCGGCGTCCTCGGCTATCTGCTGAAGAAGACGAACTACCCGCTCGCTCCGCTGGTGCTGGCAATCGTGCTCGGCGACAGCGCCGAGGAGGCCTTCCGCCAGTCGCTTCTGGCCTCGGGTGGCTCGCTCGCCATCTTCTGGTCGAACCCGCTGGTGTCGTCGATCATGGGAATCGGCATCGTCGCCGGCCTGTGGCCGCTCATCGCCCACCTCTTCAGCAAGCTGCGCGTCACCGCCCAGCCCGCGTGAGGTCGGCCCCAACGATTGCCCGCCGCGCGCCATCCGTGCGGCGGGCTTTAAGCCGAGAGGGCGTTGCTGCGTGCGATGTCTTTCCGGCGCCCAGGCGAAGGGCGGGGTCAATCGCCCTTCCGCCGAGTCCCTCACCCCCGGAGAGGGAGATCGGGCCATCAGCGGTCGCGGGGAAAACCGCCGTCCGAGCCACGCAGCAGAAGGTGGCCGGCATGCGGGACGCGAACCGGTGTTTCGGGGGACGGGAGGCAACGCCAATGTTCTATGCCGATATCAGGCTTCATTCCCGACACGGGGGCCCAAGGCCCGCCACGGGGCACGGGACGGAAGCGTCATGATGAGCGTCGAGGGCACCATCCGCCGGGTGAATGGCGGTGCCGCCAAGCTCTCTGTGGCGCCGCTGGAGGACACCTCCACCTTCAAGAACCGCGCCTATGCCGCGCTGAAGGAGGTGATCGTCTCGCTGAACATCTACGATCAGCCGAACGAGGTGCGGCTCGACGAGCGCCAGCTCGCCCAGAGCCTCGGCGTCAGCCGGACGCCGGTGCGCGAGGCCATGGCGCAGCTCGAACGCGAGGGTTTCGTGCACTCGGTGCCGCGCCGCGGCATCTATGTGGTGCGCAAGACCAAGCGCGAAGTGATCGAGATGATCCAGGTCTGGGCCGCGCTCGAAAGCCTCGCGGCCCGGCTGATCACGATGCACGCCAGTGACGAGGAGATCGCCCGGCTGCGCCAGATGTTCGCCTCCTTCGAGGAGGGGCAGGACGCGCCCCACGCGAAGCTCGACGAGTATTCCGAGGTGAACATCCAGTTCCACCAGACGATCATCGCCATGGGCGGCAACGGCATCCTGGTCAATCTGGCCGAGAACCTGTTCACCCATATGCGGATGATCCGCCGCAAGACCATCGGCGAGGAGGACCGGGCCGACCGCTCGATCCAGGATCATCTGGCCATCATCCAGGCACTTGAAGCGCGCGATACGGCGGGCGCTGAGGTGCTGGTGCGCAACCACGCGCTCGGCCTTGCCGACCACGTGGCGCGCTTCGCCGACTATCTCGAATAGGCGCCATCCCGCGGGCGCGAGCCCCGGACCGTGCGTCAGGGTTCAGTTCCCCAACCTCGTCCCCGGCGGGTTCCTCGACCCCGCCGGGTCTTTTTTGTCTGGGAACGTGCGCGGCGCGGTTCGACTTCCGCTCCGGAAAAGCCGTCCTCGCGACTGTGGCGTCGCTGCACCGGCTGTCAGTGATGTATCGCGCGCGAGAGGCCGGCCGTTGCGCGACGGGAACGTTTACGTTACCCACCTTTCAAGGGCCTCTGCCGGGCCCTATCCCACTCTCTGGTTCATCCGCCACGCCGCAGGGGAGCCCGTCGGCATGCTGCGCTCGTTGACCGATTTCATCGCCGAGATCGCCGGAGGCGGCCGCGAGGCCGTCAGCTTCGCGGAGAACGACTACCGGCTGGCGGCCGCCGCCCTGCTGGTGCACGTCGTGACGATCGACGGGGTGATTGGTGCCGACGAGATGAGCAAGCTGCGCGGCATCCTCGCCACCCGCTTCAGCCTGACAGAAGACGAGGCCGAACGGCTGCTGGAAGCGGCGATCGCGCGCGACGCCGAGGCGGTCGACCTCTATGCCTTCACCAGCGTGCTCAACCGGGCGATGGACGAGGAAGGCCGCAAGCGCGTGGTCGAGATGATGTTCGAGGTCGCCTATGCCGATGGCGGGCTGACCGAATTCGAGGATAATCTGGTCTGGCGGGCGGCCGAGCTGCTCAATGTCAGCTCGCGGGATCGGGTGGCGATCCGCAAGCGGGTGCGCGACGAAGCGGACGATTGAGGTTCCGCCTCCGCACGCCGGTGGGCTCGAAGCCCGGCCGGCGAAGCGACGGCTTGAACCTGTTGCCAATCCGTGGCGTCATCCTTGCTTGCCGGATTTACGAGACGAATCGCAACCGCTTCCCGGCAACGTGCCTCACCCTGACGCCATGGCTTCCGCTTCTCCTCCGCTTCCCGTGCTGATCGTGCTCCACCAGGAGCATTCCTCCCCCGGTCGGGTCGGGAGGCTTCTGGCCGAGCGCGGGCATCGGCTCGACATCCGGCGTCCCTGCCTGGGCGACGAACTTCCGGAGACGCTGGAGAAGCATGCCGGCGCGGTGGTGTTCGGTGGGCCGCAGAGCGCCAATGACTGCCATGACTATGTGCGGGCGGAGATCGACTGGATCGGCGTTCCGCTCAGCGAGGGCAAGCCCTATCTCGGGATCTGCCTCGGCGCCCAGATGCTGGCGCGCCATCTCGGCGCCCGGGTCGCTCCGCACCCGGAGGGGCTCGTCGAGATCGGCTACTACCCGATCCGCGCCACAGCCGCCGGCACCGCCCTGCTCGGGCGCACCGAGGGCGCGGCGGATGGAGAGGGGCTGGACTGCCTGTGGCCCGATCACGTCTATCACTGGCACCGCGAGGGTTTCGAGCTCGCCACCGGCGCAGAACTACTGGCGGAAGGCCCGACTTTCCCGAATCAGGCCTTCCGTTTCGGGCCGTCGGCCTATGGTATCCAGTTCCACCCCGAGGTGACGCATCACATGATGTGCCGCTGGACGGTCCGGGGCAGCGAGCGGCTGGACCTGCCCGGCGCCCGCCCGCCGCGCGCGCATTTCCTTGACCGGCTGCAGCACGACGGGCGCATCCGCCTGTGGCTCGACGCCTTCATCGATCACTGGCTCGCCGGTGGCCCCGTCGCCGCGCGCTGACGATGGCCGGGATTGGCAAGCATCCGAAGCAGATCGCTGTCGACGGCATGAAAAAGCCGCGCTGAAGCGATCAGCGCGGCTTTTCTTCAACTCACAAGCTGCCGGACGTCCTCAGGACGTCCGGATCACCCGATCAGGCCACCTTCTTGGCGCGGCCGCGACCCTTGGCGGGAGCGGGAGCGACGGGCTTCTTGCGCTGCTGGCCGAGGCCCATCTTCTTGGCGAGGTTGGAGCGCGCCTCAGCATAGCTCGGAGCGACCATCGGATAGTCGTTCGGCAAGCCCCACTTCGCGCGGTATTCCTCGGGCGTCATGTTGTACTTCGTCCGCAGATGACGCTTGAGCGACTTGAACTTCAGGCCGTCTTCCAGGCAGACGATATATTCCGGCGTCACCGACTTCTTGACCGGAACCGCCGGCTTCAGGACCTCTTCCACGACGGCCGGGACCGGGGCGGACAGTCGAAGCAGGGCGCCGTGCACCTTGGCGATCAGATCGGGAAGCTCGGCGGCGGGAACCGAATTGTTGCCGACAAAGGCAGCAACGACATCAGCGGTGAGGCCGAGATAGTCGACCGACGAGCTTTCCTGCTCCGACATTTATTTCCTCCATCGAGAACCTACTGCGATTTAGCACCAAATTGGAAAAGGTCAATCAGCAATCGTCAAGCAGTTGCGCCGGATAGTAGATCAAATTCTCGCTTGGAAGCAAAAAATACCACCTCATCTGCTGTGTTCGAGCGGTCTTGGCAGGCGGATGAAGGCTAGCGGGACGATCAGTGGGAAGTGCGGGACGAATTCAGGCATATCAACGGCTCGAAGGCCCTCGATGACGACATGTTGCCAAAATATAGGAGGTTTTGAATAATTTGCAGGGCGTCCCGGGTAGGTGCAAAAGCTCGTTATTTGATAATAAAACGCGGGGATTATCAGAAACGCATTCTTGCGCCCCTCGGGGCAGTGGATGCCTGCACAGCCAGGGCAAGGACGTCGGAAGTGGTTTGCTCGAATCAGTCGTAGATGTGATCGAAGAAGGCGCGTTCCAGCACGACGGCGCGACGAAAGAAGGCCGTGGCGACCGCTCTGCCCGGTTCGTCCTCTGCCGCACCCACGCGGTCCAGTTCGCCGCGCAACCAGGTCACGAAGCCCCGGAAGCCGTCATTGTTGTGCAGCGTGATCCACTCGGCATGGATGAAATCCGCCGGAGGCAGGGCGCCGGGACGGTCGGCCCAGGACAGATAGAGCCATTCCGCCACGGTGAGGACGGCAAGGCAGCTCGCATAGTGGCGGCTGGCGGCGGCTTCCCTCATCAGCGCCTGAAAGCCGGTCGTCGGTGCGGTCAGGACGGGATGCTCGCGTTCCGCCGCGGGAACGCCGAGCGCGTCGAAGGAGCGCTGGAAATAGGTATTCTCGTCGCTGGTGATCATTGCCGCGAACTGGGCGAACCGGATGCGCGACTCGAAGCGATCGGCCGTGGCGATGGCCATGCCGAGCAGAGCGACGAAGCCGTCGATGAACTGGTAGTCCTGTGTCAGGTAACGGCGCATGACGTCGGGAGTCACGGTGCCCCGGAATATCTCGTCGACGAAGCGATGACCGACGGCGGCGTTCCAGTCGTCCGCGTTCTCGCCGCGCAGGCGCTCGCTGAAGCCCATCTCGTCCTCCCTGACGGCCGATTTTCCGAATCGGCTGGCGTTCTAGGGCGCGAGGGAAGCCACGTCGAGAGCGGGCGGCGCTACATGCGCACGGTTTGGCCGCCATCGACCACGAGAACATGCCCGTTGACGAAGGAGGCCTCGTCGGAGGCGAGGAAGACGGCGGCGGCGCCGATCTCGTGCGGGCGGCCCCAGCGGCCGACCGGTACGCGGATGTCGACGAAGGCGGAGAAGTCGGCGTTGTCGACGAGGCCCTGGTTGGTCTCCGTGGCGAACATGCCCGGCGCGATGGCGTTGCTGGTGATGCCCTCGCGCGCATAGTCCACGGCGAGCGCGCGCATCAGCCCGGTCAGTCCGGCCTTGGCGGCGGTGTAGACGGGGTCGTGCCGGTTGGCGACATGGCCGGCGATGGAAGTGACGGTGATCAGCCGGCCATGCCGGTGAGCCACCATCCGCTCGGCGGCCTCGCGGGCCAGCATCATCGGGGCGACGAGGTCGGTGGCGATGAGCGCTCCCGCCTCCTCCGGCGAGAAATCCTTTAGCGGCCTGCGGTCGCGAGCGCCGACATTGTTGACGAGGATATCGAGACGGCCCTGATCGCGGACGATGGCGGCGATCGCCTCGCGGCCAGCGGCGGTGTCGGCGATGTCGAAGGGGGCGATGGCGACCGGGCGGCCCGTCGCCGCCTCAATGGCCGCTGCTGCCTGCCGTAACCGTTCCGCATCGCGCCCGTTGATCGCTACATGCGCGCCGGCGGCGGCGAGGGATCGCGCCATCTCGAAGCCGAGGCCGCGACCGGCGCCGGTGACAAGAGCGGTGCGGCCGTCGAGACGGAAGGGGGCGGTAGTGTCGTTCATTGGGGGCGCCTGGAGGTGAGGAGGGCGAATCGCCGTCACTCTGGCGCGGCGTGTTGCCGGGCGCCACCCGTTAGCAACGCGGAAAAGGGAGGATGTGGGACCGCATGCCCGCGCCCAAGGGCATTCGGCCCAAGGGCATTCGGGTGGGGGACGGCCGTCCTCGACGCGAAAAGGCGCAGCTCTGCCGGCTACGCCTCCTCTCGTGCATCTGCGGTGGGGGGCAGATCCCGTTGTCAGTGCCCGCGCGCATAGGAATTGATCGTCGATTGCCAGCGAATGGCCGCATCGCCGTTGAGCGCGGCCTGGTTTATCGGGCCGGTCGCCGCCGTGTGCTGCCGCAGCCAGGGAAAGGTCGGTGGAGCATATTGGGTTTGCGCATGTGCCGTGATCGGCGTTGCAAGCGGTATGGCGAGTGCCGTGCCGAGCGCGACAAGCGCGATGATCTTGCTGTGGTCCATCATCGTCGTGCCTCAACAAACACGCACCCCAGCGGGCGCCATCATACACGGACGTCCGATGCAGGCACGTACTTCCATGTAATCCCCAAGGTGATCAACCTTAAGAGGAGGGGGAAAGTTAGTTTATGGCCAGGTAAGCCGTTTGGTCGATCCGGATATCCCGCACATATACGCGAGCGGCGGGACTTTTTCGGTCCGGCTCAGGACAGGTCGGTCACGGCGTGGTAGCGGCGGCTGAAATAGATGAGCCCTTCCCGCCCGCCGCCCTCGGCGAGGCCGACCACCTCGCAGAACAGCACGTCATGCGTGCCGACCTCGACCGTGCGCACGATGCGGCAGTCGAAGGCGACGACCGCACCGACCAGGATCGGCGCGCCGGTGGCGGAGGTGTGCCACTGGCCGGCGGCGAAGCGCTCCTCGGCGGGCGTGCGGCCCCCGAACAGGTTGGACAGAGCCTCGTGGCCGGCGGCCAGCGTGTTGACGCAGACCACGCCGTTGGCGTGCACCGCATGGGCGGCCGACGAGCTCTTGTTGAGGCAGACCAGAAGCGTCGGCGGGCTGTCGGTGACCGAGCACACCGCCGAGGCGGTGAAGCCGGCGCGCCCGCCCGGCCCGTCGGTGGTGACGATGGTCACCGCCGCGCCGAGCCGCGCCATGGCGTCGCGATACTGCTCGCGGGTGATGGCCGGCGCCTTGGTGGAGCCGGAAATCGTCTCGTCGAGCGGCGCGGATGTGCCCATGCCCGTCTCCTTCTGCCGGCAGCGGCCGGCCTGTCACGCGGGGCGCGGCTCAGGCGCCCCGCCTCGCGTCAGAATTCGCGCAGATTGTCGCGCAGCAGCTGGTGCTTGTATTCGGTGCGCACAAGGCCGCGCTGCTGCAGCTCAGGCACCAGCCCGTCGCAGATCTCGGTGATGTAGCGGCGCGAGACGCGCAGCACCGGCGTGGTGATGAGGAAGCCGTCGCCGCCGACCTCCGCCATCGCCTCGCCCATCTTCTCGGCGACCTGCGCCGGCGTGCCGATCAGCTCCATGGAGGAGACGAGGCCGCCGCCGCCATCGGCCGCCAGCTGGCGCAGCGTCTTGCCGCTTCCCCACTGCTGGAACTTGTCGAGCGTGCCGGATTCGCCGTTGGTCACCAGCTTCTCCGGCAGCGGCTTGTCGAGGTCGTACTGGGCGAAGTCGATCTCGGTGATGGCGGAGATGGAGATCAGCACGTCGGTGGCGAAATTGTCCGACATGGTGACGTTCTCATAGCGGGCGCGCGCCTCGGCTTCGGTCTCGCCGAGGCTCGGCGTGATGCAGAAGAACACCTTTATGTCGTCCGGGTTGCGGCCGATCTTCTCGGCGCGGGCACGGATGTCGGCGCGGAACGCCTTCATGCCCTCGACGCCGTTCGCCACCGAGACGATGGCGTCGGCATGCTGGGCGGCGAAGTCGCGCCCGCGCGGCGAGGCGCCGGCCTGCAGGTAGACCGGGCGGCGCTGCGGCGAGGGCACGGTGTTGAGCGGCCCGCGCACCTTGTAGAACTGCCCGTCATGATCGACGGTGTGGACCTTCGACCCGTCGGCATAGATGCCGTTCTTGCGGTCGAGCACCACGGCGTCCGGCTCCCAACTGTCGAACAGCTTGCCGACCACTTCCATGTACTCGTCCGCCATGGCGTAGCGGTCCTCGCGCGGCGGCAGCTGGTCCATGCCGAAATTCTTCGCCATCAGGTCTTCCGCACTGGTCACGACGTTCCAGCCGAAGCGGCCCTTGGTCAGGCTGTCGATGGTGGAGGACAGGCGCGCCAGCATGAAGGGCGGGTAGGCCATGGTCGACATGGTGGCGACCACGCCGAGATGCCTGGTGGCCATGCCCATGGCGACGGCGAGCGGCGCCGGATCGGCCTTCGGCACCATCATGGCGTGCTTGAGCGAGAGGTCGCGCGAGCCGCCATAGGTCTCCGGCACCATCAGCTTGTCCTCGATCATGATGAGGTCGAAGCAGGCGCGCTCCATCGCCTGGGCCATCTCGATGTAGAACTGCCCGTCCCACGGATTGCCGCCCTGCCCGAAGGGCTCGCGCCACTCGTCGGGCGTGAAGTTCATGAACCAGGCGAGGTGGAAGCGCTTGTCGGCCATTGCAGTCAGTCCTTCACGAGCGCCGGGACGAGGGCGTCGTCCTGCGGCAGGGAACGTCCGGAAACGAGGGTGAGGCGCGCCCGCTCGCGCTCCGCCTCGAACAGCCGGGATTCGCGCACGCTGCGGCACTTGGCTTCGAAGTCGGAGACGATGGTGGCGCCGAAGCGCTCGGGCGCCTGCGGGTCGGTACGGCGGCGATCCACCGCCACGACGCGGGTGCCGAGCAGGAAGGCTTCGGGAAGGTCATGCGTGACCATGACGATGGTCATGCGGTTCTCCTCCCACAGCTCGCCGACCAGCTCGTGCATGGATTTGCGCGTGCCGGGGTCGAGGGCGCCGAAGGGTTCGTCGAGCAGGAGCACCTTGGGCTTCATGATCAGCGCCTGTGCTAGGGCGAGGCGCTGCTGCATGCCACCCGAAAGCTGCGCGGGATATTTGGCCGCGTGCTCGGCGAGGCCGACCCGCGCCAAGAGCGCCATGGCCCGTTCCTCCAGCGCCCGGCGGCGGGCGCCGAAGAGGCGGCCGAGGATGGGCGAAGCGGCCCATTGCGGGCCCATCATGACGTTGCCCAGCACGGTCCTATGCGGGAACACCGAGTAGCGCTGGAACACCACGCCGCGGTCGGCGGTGGGCTCGGCGGCGATCGGCTCGCCGTCGATCAGGATTCTTCCGCGCGTCGGCATCTCCTGGCTGAGCAGCATGCGCAGCAGCGTGGTCTTGCCGACGCCCGAGGGGCCGATGATGACGAGGAATTCGTGGTCGTCGAGCGCGAGGTTCACGCGCTCGAGCACGACGTGCTCGCCATATTCCTTCCAGATGTTGTCGAAGACGATCGTGGTCATTCAGGCCGCCTTGATCCGATCCCAGGGATAGGCGGCGGCGGCGAGGCGGCGCAGCGCATAGTCCATGAGGAAGGCGAGCAGGGTGATCCAGATCACGTAGGGGAGGATCACGTCCATCGCGAGATAGCGACGCACCAGGAAGATGCGGTAGCCGAGCCCGCCCTCGGCGGTGATCGCTTCCGCCGCGATGACGAACAGCCAGGCGGCGCCGAGCGAAAGGCGGACGGAGTCGATCAGGCGCGGCATCACCTGCGGCAGCACCACGCCGGTGATCATCTGCCAGGTCGAGGCACCGAGCGTCTGTGCCTTGATGATCTGCTCGGTGGGGATGGCCGAGACCCGCAGCATCACGTCGCGGATGATGAAGGGCGCGATGCCGAAGACGATCAGCACGATCTTGGACACCTCGCCGAGGCCGAACAGGATGAACAGGATCGGCAGCACCGCCAGCGGCGGGATCAGCGAGAAGGCGGCGAAGAACGGCTCGAAGGTCGAGCGCAGATAGGGGATGAAGCCGACCACGATGCCGAGCACCAGCCCCAGCAGCGCCGAGATGCCGAGGCCGAGGAAGAGCCGCCAGAGGCTGAGCCAGGTATCCCACCACAGCAAGTATTGCTTCGTGGCGACGTCAAGCGTCGTCGCCATGCGCACCATGGTCGCCCAGAAGGTGGCGAGGCTCGGCATCAGCTTGTCGGCCGGCTCGACCGCGAGACGGGCGTTGGAGGCGAGGAGATAGACCGCCAGAGCGAGGATGAAGGGCAGGGACGCGAGGATCAGCCGGACGCCCGGGCGGGGCACGTAATTGATGATGCGGCGCATGAGGGCCTTCCGTGCGGACGGTGCGGGGGCCTTGGAGCGGAGGGCGCGCCGGACCGGCAGGGAGCCGGCGCGCCGGGGATCGGGGGCGGGAAAGCCTCAGAGCTTCCCGTCGGCGGCTTCCTTGGTGAAGCTCGCATTCACCCGCAGCTTGATGTTCGCCTTGTCGCCGAGCACCGTGCCGTCGGCGACCTCGATGCCGATGGAGTCGACGCTCGTCGCGCCCTGGCCGAACAGGCCCTGCTGGAAGCAGAAGGTGCGGATGCTGTTCCAGATCTTCGCGTTCTCGGGCGATAGCAGGAAGCTGGCGGCCTCGCCGGCGGTGTAGAAGAAGTGGGTGGTGTCGAGCTGGGCCTGCAGGCCGCTCGCATCCGTGCCCATGGCGCTGGTCATCACCGCGCGCATTTCCTCGGCGGGGGCGCCGCCGGCCTTGAGGATGCCGAGCGCCTCATACCAGGCACCGACCACCGCCTTTGCGAAGTCCGGATTGTCCTTCAGCGTCTGCGTGTTGCCGATGAACACGTCCATGATCTCGCCGGGGATCTTGGAGCTGTCGAACAGGTTGGTCGTGCCCTTGACCTTGAGCATGTCCTCGGTCAGCGGTTTCCACGACACCGCGTGCTTCATCGCGTCCTGCGAGACGAAGGCGGCGGAGATCTCGGCATCCGAGATGTTCACCGTCTTGGCGGCGGTGGGATCGTCGATGCCGGCGAGCTGCAGCGCCCGGTTCAGCAGGTAGTGCGAGACGGAATACTGCAGCAGGTACACGTCCTGCCCGGCGAGTTCCTTCACCTCCTTGGCCGACTTGGAGACGACGATGTCGTTGCCGTTCGAATAGTCGGTGATGAGGAAGATGGAGGTGTCGACGCCGCCGGCCGCCGGCATCGTCAGGCCGTCCATGCTGGCCACGCCGACCGCGTCGATCTCACCGGCGATGAACTGGTTGATGCTGCCGACATAGTCGTTGGCCTGGATGATCTCGACGTCGATGCCGTACTTGTCCGCCCATTTCTTCATGAGGCCGGACGACTTCAGATAGGCGAACGGCATGAAGCCGATATAGACGGTGTAGGCGACCTTGAAACTTTTCTTGGGCGCGGCCTGTGCCGCGGGCATTCCCGAGAGAACGGCGGCGGCGAGGCCGGCGAAGACGACGGCGGCCCTGAAAATACGCTTCATGAGGGGTGGCTCCGGTCGCTGAAAAGGGCTGGACCGGATTATTAAACGGTGACTTAATATGATTAGGCAAGCCCAACAAATGGGCACGCATAGCATATGAGCAAGGCAGAAAATTCCGTACAAATACGGAGGAAACGCATGGCCGCACGACCGGCGCGCAAGCGCCTCCAGCCCGCCGAGCGGCGGGGAATGATCCTCGACGAAGCGTTGAGATTGTTCGCCGAGCGCCACTTCTCCGTGGTCACGGTGCGCGACATCGCGCTGGTCTGCGACATCAATGTCGGGCTGCTCTACCACTACTTCGACAACAAGGACGACCTCGTGCGCCGCGCCCTTGGGCACGCGATCGAGCAGCTCATGATCGGATATGAGCAGCGCCGCGCCGCCGGGCTGGCGCCGCTGGCGGAGATCCTCGCCTGGCTCGACGCCCACGTGGAACTGGCGCCCACGCTCGCCCTCATGGTCAAGCTGATGTCGGACTATGCGAGCTCGGGCCTGCGCGACGCGGAGGTCGATGCGCTCATCGCCGGTTTCTACGGCCGCGAGAAGCAGCTTCTGGAGGAGGCCCTGCAGCGCGGCGTGGAGAGCGGCGAATTCGCTCCCGTCGACATCGCGCGCACCGCGCGGCGCATCGGGTTGATACTGGACGGCATCTTCTACGCCTCGGCCAGCCGTGGTGACGACCGGATCGTCGAGGACATCCTCGACCTCGCCGATTTCGTGCGCACCACGCTGGGCGTTCCCGCCGAGGCGGTGGCCTGAGCCGGCGGCGGAGATATCACCCGGCAAAGTTCTGGCGAAACGGTCAGCCTGTCACGGATAGGTGATTAGATGATGGCCGTCATGAAGCCTAGCCTTCCCGTGGGAGCGCAGAGAGAAGGGTGGCCGGGTGCCGGGGGCAACGCCGGCCGTGTGTCTTTGCGTGTCCTCATCCCGCAAACGGAGAGGGCGAGACATGAAATTCACGCTCAACGGAAGCGAACGCACCCTTGAGGCAGACGGGCAGATGCCGCTGCTGTGGGCGATTCGCGACATTGTCGGTCTGACCGGCACCAAGTTCGGTTGCGGCGCCGCGCTGTGCGGCGCCTGCACGGTCCATGTCGACGGCGTGCCCGTGCGTTCGTGCCAGACGGCGCTTGCCGATGTCGAGGGCAAGAACGTCACCACGATCGAGGGGGTCGGGGGCGAGGTCGGCGAGGCCGTCGTTGCGGCCTGGCGGAAGCTTGATGTCGTGCAGTGCGGCTACTGCCAGTCCGGCCAGATCATGTCGGCCGTCGGCCTGCTGAGCGAGAACCGCAAGCCGACCGACGAGGACATCGACAGCGCCATGGACGGCAATGTCTGTCGCTGCGCCACCTACCAGCGCATCCGCGCGGCCATTCACGAAGCCGCCTCGAACCTCGCGTGATCGCCATGCACATCATCACCCCTGACCAATACCGCGTAATGCTCGCGCGCTTCACCAAAGAGGTGGCACCCTCCCGCCGCGGCTTCCTGAAAGGGATCGCCGCCGCTTCCGGCGCCCTCGTCATCGGCGTGCATCTGCGCCCGGTGGAGGCGCTCGCCGCCGCCATGACCGACGGGCCGATGCCGAACGCCTTCGTGCGCATCGCGCCGGACAGCACCGTTACCGTGCTGATCAAGCACCTGGACATGGGCCAGGGCGTCACCACGGGCCTCGCCACCATCGTGGCGGAAGAGCTCGACGCCGACTGGAGCCAGATGCGCGCCGCCTTCGCGCCCGCCGACGCGCAGCTCTACAACAACCTGCTCTTCGGCCCGGTGCAGGGCACGGGCGGCTCGACCTCGGTCGCCAATAGCTGGGAGCAGCTTCGCAAGGCCGGCGCCGCCGCCCGCCACATGCTGGTCGCGGCGGCCGCCGCCAAATGGGGCGTGCCGGCCGAGAGCATCAGCGTCGAGAAGGGCGTGCTCACGAGCGGCAACCACTCCGGCTCCTTCGGCGAATTCGCCGAGGCGGCGGCCAGGCTCGACGTGCCGAAGGACGTGAAGCTGAAGGATCCGAAGGACTTCACGCTCATCGGCACCCGCCTGCCGCGTCTCGATTCGACTGAGAAGACCGACGGCAAGGCGGTCTATGCGCTCGATATCCGCCGCCCGGGCATGCTGACCGCCGTGATCCGGCGGCCGGATCGCTTCGGCGCCACGGTGAAGAGCTTCGACGCCGCGGCGGCGAAGAAGGTGCCCGGCGTGGTCGATGTGGTGGCGGTGCCGGCCGGCATTGCCGTTCTCGCGCAGAACACCTGGGCGGCGATCCAGGGCCGCGACGCGCTGGCCGATATCGTCTGGGACGAGGCGGGCGCCGAGATGCGCGGCACCGCCGAATTGCTCGACGAGTACAAGAAGCTCGCCGCCACGGCCGGCCTGCCCGCCGCCCGCAAGGGCGACGCGGCCAAGGGCATCGCCGGCGCGGCCAAGACCGTCGAGGCCGAGTTCGCCTTTCCCTATCTCGCCCACGCGCCGATGGAACCGCTCAACTGCGTGATCGAGAAGACCGGCGACGGGGTGACGATCTGGGCCGGCTCGCAGTTCCAGACCATCGAGCAGGCGGTGACGGCCGGGGTCCTCGGCCTCAAGCCGGAGCAGGTGAAGATCGAGACGGTCTGGGCTGGCGGGTCCTTCGGACGGCGCGCCAATCCGCCTGCCGACTATGTCGCTGAGGCGGCCACCATCCTCAAGGCGACCGACGGCAAGGCGCCGATCCATCTCGTCTGGACCCGCGAGGACGACATCAAGGGCGGCTATTACCGTCCGATGTTCTACCACAAGGTCCGAGCCGGCCTGACGGCGGACGGCAAGATCGCCGGCTGGGAGCAGCAGATCGTCGGCCAGTCCTTCATGGCCGGCACGCCCTTCGAGGCCTTCGCCATCAAGGAAGGGGTCGACGGCACCTCGGTGGAAGGGGCGGCCGACACCAATTACGACATCGGCAACTTCGCCGTGGACCTGCACACCACGCAGGTGAAGGTGCCGACGCTGTGGTGGCGTTCGGTCGGCCACACCCACACCGCCCATGTGGTGGAAGTGACCATCGACGAGCTCGCCCGTGCGGCGGGGCGTGATCCCGTGGAGTTCCGCCTCGAACTCCTGAAGGACAAGCCGCGCCATACCGGCGTGCTGAAGCTGCTGGCGGAGAAGGCCAACTGGGGCGAGAAGGCGGGCACCGGCAAGGGCCGCGGCATCGCGCTCCACGAGAGCTTCAACACGGTGGTCGGCAGCGTGATCGACGTGTCGGTGGTGAACGGCCAGATCAAGGTCGACCGGGTGGTCTGCGCGGTCGATTGCGGCATCGCCGTCAACCCCGACGTGATCGCCGCGCAGGTCGAAGGCGGCGTGGGCTTCGGCCTCGGCGCGGCTCTGCACGACGAGATCACCCTGGACAAGGGGGTGGTCGAGCAGGCGAATTTCGACGGCTATGTTCCGCTGCGCATGTCGGAGATGCCGAAGGTGGAGGTCCACATCGTGCCCTCTGCCAACGCGCCGACCGGCATCGGCGAGCCCGGCGTCCCCGGCGTCGCCCCGGCTCTGTCCAACGCCATCTTCGACGCCACCGGCCAGCGGCTGCGCTCGCTGCCGTTCCGGCTGGAAGACTTCAAGGCGTGAGAATGGAGAGGCCGGCGAAAGCCGGCCTCTCTTCTAGGCGGTGGCCGTTCGCATGCCCTCGACCAGCGCGTCGAGATGGCGCGCGAGCGTCGGCTGGGTCAGCCCGAGCCGCCGTGCCGCGCCGGAGAGCGAGCGTTCCTCAAGCACTGCGAGGAAGCTCCGGTAAAGGTCCCAGCTCGGTTCCGTGTTCATCTATTCATGTATATCGGTTGTACAAAATTGCGCAATTTCGTTTAGTTCGATGTGACGCCATCTTTCCCTTCACCAGCACGAAGGAGATCGAAATGATGGCGAAGACGGCACTGGTACTCGGAGCGACCGGCGGGATCAGCGGCGAGGTCGCGCGCAATCTGGTCGGGCGCGGCTGGACCGTCCGGGCACTTTCGCGTTCGGGCGAGCTCGGGCAGCGCGACGGCGTCGAATGGGAGCGCGGCGACGCCCTGAACGCGCCCGACGTGGAGCGGGCCGCCGAGGGAGCGTCGCTCATCGTGCACGCGGTGAACCCGCCCGGCTATCGCGACTGGGACAGGCTTGTGCTGCCGATGCTGGACGGCACCATCGGCGCCGCCCGAGCCGTTGGGGCGCGGGTGCTGCTGCCGGGTACGGTCTACAACTACGGACCAGACGCCTTTCCGTGCATCGGCGAGGCGGCGGCGCAAAACCCGCTCACCCGCAAGGGGCGCATCCGCGTCGAGATGGAGCGGCGGTTGCGCGCGGCGGCGCAGGCCGGCGACATCCGCGTGCTGATCGTGCGGGCCGGCGACTTCTTTGGTCCGCACGCCGGAAACAGCTGGTTCGGGCAGGCGCTGGTGGAGGCCGGCAGCCGCCCCCGCGTGCTCACCTATCCCGGCAGGGACGGCATTGGCCATCAATGGGCGTATGTGCCGGATGTGGCTGAAACCATGGCCCGGCTGGCGGAGCGCGACGACCTTGGTTCGTTCGAGAGCTTCCACATGGACGGGCAGTGGGATCCGGATGGCCGACGGATGATCGGCGCGCTCCGCCGTGTCCTCGGTGAACCCGGCCTGCCGGTGCGCCGCCTGCCCTGGGGCGCGATGCGCCTCGCCGGCCCCTTCGTGCCCTTGTTCCGCGAACTGGCGGAGATGCGCTATCTCTGGGAGGAGCCGGTGCGGCTCGACAATCGCCGGCTGGTCGAAAGGCTCGGCGGGGAACCGCATACCCCGCTCGACGCTGCGGTGCGGGCATCGCTCGTCGGGCTGGGGTGTCTCGAGGGGCCGGCGGCGATGGGCATGGCGGCCTGAGAGATGTCCGGCGGCATGGCAGTTGATGAAGAAAGGGCGCGCCGTCGGCGCGCCCTTTCCGTTTCCGGCCGGCTCAGAGGCCGACGCAGACGTATTTGATGTCGAGATACTCGTCGATGCCGTACTTCGAGCCCTCGCGGCCGACGCCGGATTCCTTCACGCCGCCGAAGGGCGCTACTTCCGTGGTGATGACGCCGGCATTGATGCCGACCTGCCCGTAGCGCAGCCCTTCCGAGACGCGGAAGGCGCGCGCGAGGTCGCGCGTGTAGAAGTAGCAGGCGAGGCCGAACTCGGTGTCGTTGGCGAGCTTCACCGCCTCTTCCTCGGTTTCGAAGCGGAACACCGGTGCCACCGGGCCGAAGATCTCCTCGCGGGCGAAGTTCATCTCGGAGGTGGCGTTGGCGATCACCGTCGGCTGGAAGAACTGGCCGCCGAGCGCGTGGCGCTGGCCGCCGGCGACGACCTTGCCGCCCTTGGCGAGCGCGTCGGCGACGAAGCTTTCGGTCTTGGCGACCGCCTTGTCGTCGATCAGCGGGCCCTGCACCACGCCTTCCTCCAGGCCCGGGCCGACCTTCAGCTTCGCGGCGGCCTGGGCGAGCTTCTCGACGAAGGCGTCGTAGATGCCGGCCTGGGCGTAGAAGCGGTTGGCGCAGACGCAGGTCTGGCCGGAGTTGCGGTATTTGGAGGCGAGGGCGCCTTCCACCGCCTTGTCGAGATCGGCGTCGTCGAAGACCAGGAAGGGCGCGTTGCCGCCGAGTTCCATGGAGACGCGCTTCACCGTGTCGGCGGCCTGCTTCATCAGGATCTTGCCGATGGGGGTGGAGCCGGTGAAGGTGATCTTGCGCACCACCGGGCTGGCGGTCATTTCCCCGCCGATGGCCGAGGCGGAACCGGTGAGGATGTTGACGACGCCGGCGGGATAGCCGGCCTGCTCGCAGAGCACGCCCCAGGCGAGGCCGGAATAGGGCGTCTGCGTCGCCGGCTTCACCACCGAGGTGCAGCCCGTCGCCAGCGCCGGGCCGATCTTGCGGGCCAGCATGGAGGAGGGGAAGTTCCACGGGGTGATGGCGGCGACCACGCCGACCGGCTGCTTCAGCGTGAGGATGCGCCGCTCGCCCCAGGGCGAGGGGATGACGTCGCCATAGACCCGGCGAGCCTCCTCGGCGAACCACAGCACATAGGCAGCGCTGGCGCCGACCTCGCCCATCGATTCCGCGAGCGGCTTGCCCTGCTCGATGGTGAGAAGCTCGGCCAGCGCCCGCTGATTGTCCATGATGGCGGCGTGGAGGCGGCGCAGCAGCTTGGCGCGCTCGTCCGCCGTGGTGCGCGAGAAGCTCGCGAAAGCCTTGTCGGCGGCCTCGATGGCGCGGCGCGCTTCCACGGCGCCAGCATTCGGCACAGTGCCGATGACTTCGCCCGTCGCCGGGTTGGTCACGTCGATGGCGCCGCCGCTGTCGGCCGGCACCCATTGGCCGCCGATGAAGTTCGCCTCGCGCTTGAAATCCGACCAGTTCATGTAGGCCTGCCTCCGCAACGCACGGTGCGGGCCCTCATGGCCGGCGCCGGGTGAGGCTATGTAGCGCCCGCGCCCGGAGGGGACAACGCTGCCGGCGCGCATCAGCTTCGATGATAGGCGGTCTCCAGCGCGGCGATGTCGAGCTTCACCATGTCGAACATCGCTTCCATCGCCCGTTTGGCCTTGGCGGTGTCGGGGTCCTTGATCATGGCGAGGAGCACGCGCGGCGTGATCTGCCAGGACAGACCGTAGCGGTCGGTGATCCACCCGCATTGCACCGGCGTGCCGCCGTCCGACAGCGCGCTCCACAGCCGGTCGATTTCTTCCTGGGTGTCGCAGGGGACGATGAGGGAGACGGCCGGAGTGAACTGGTAGTGCGAGCCGCCATTGAGCCCGAGATAGGCGCCGCCGTTGAGCGTGAACTCCACCGTTATGATCTCGCCCGCCTTGTTGCCGGGGGTATCGACGGGGGAGGCGTTGACGGATTCGATGCGCGAGTTCGGGAGCAGCGAGACGTAGAAATGCGCGGCTTCCTCGGCCTTGCCGTCGAACCAGAGGCAGGTGCGGATGGGGTGCATCGCGGTCTCCTTGCCGAATGCGGAGTTTGGCTGCGGCCCACGCTAATTCTTCGCCATGTCGACGAGCGGCGCGAAGCCGCCGAAGATCATGCGCTGGCCATCGAAGGGCATGTCGGTGATCTCCTTCAGGCGGGGATCCTCCATGAAGGACTTCATGCCGGCATCGCGCACCTCCTTGGAGGGCCAGATGATCCAGGAGAACACCACCGTCTCCTCCGGTGTCGCCTTCACCGCCATGCGGAAGTCGGTGACCTTGCCGTCCGGTACGTCGTCGCCCCAGCATTCCATCAGGCGGAGGGCGCCGTGGTCGAAGAAGATCGGCGCCGCCTTCTCCGCCATTGCCCGGTAGGCGTCCTTGTTGCTGGTCGGTACGGCGAGGACGAATCCGTCGACGTAGCTCATGCTTTCCTCCTCCGGTTCCTGGCTGGGATCAGAATGTCTCGGCCGTGTCCGTGTCCGCGGCTTGCGTATCCATCCAGAACGCTTCCCAGATGTGTCCTTCGGGATCCTCGAAGCGGCGCGAATACATGAAGCCGAGGTCCGCCAAGGCTGCGTGGGCTGTCAGGCATAGGGACACCTCGCTGGCGCGCCTGCCGTAACGGCATGTCTAAATGGATTAAGGGCGGCGGCCTGCCGAGACAACCGGCGTCGCCAATCAAAATATCTGATGCGGACATCGCCGCCGCGCGAGACGGCGGGCAGACAAACAAAAAACCCCGGCGCGAGCCGGGGTTTTCCTTATTCGGTGAGGGCTGGAGCCGCGTCAGTTGTTCCGATTGCCGAAGAGCTGGAGCAGCATCAGGAACATATTGATGAAATCCAGATACAGCGACAGCGCGCCCATGATGGCCTTGCGCCCGGCGATCACGTCGTCGTCACCGGCGAAGTACATCTCCTTGATGCGCTGGGTGTCGTAGGCGGTGAGGCCCGCGAACACCAGCACGCCCGCCACCGAGATGACGAACTGCAACATCGAGGAGGCGAGGAAGATGTTCACCACCGCCGCGATGATGATGCCGAACAGGCCCATGATCAGGAAGGAGCCCATGCCGGACAGGCTGCGCGAGGTGGTGTAGCCGTAGAGGCTCAGCGCACCGAACGCCGCTGCGGTGATGAAGAACACCCGGACGATGCTCTCATGCGTGTAGACCAGGAAGATGCTGGCGAGCGACACGCCGACGAGCGCGGCATAGAGCCAGAAGATGCCCTGCGCGGCGCTGACGCTCAGTCGGTCGACGCGGAAGCTGAGGAAGAACACCGCCGCGAGCGGGGCGAGCATCACCACCCAGCGCAGCGGGCTGAAGAACAGCGCGACGCCGAGATCGGTGAGGTAGACGCCCGGCGCGATGGCGGCCTGGGTCGGCACGTCGGAGACGGCGAGCATGAAGATGCCCAGCGCTGCCGCGCCGGTGATGGCGAGGCCGAGCGTCATGTAGTTGTAGACGCGCAGCATATAGGCGCGCAGGCCCTGGTCGATCTCGGCCTGCGTCCGCGCCGCGGTCGCCCCGAAGCGCGGCACGGAGACGTTGCGGTCATAGTCGGACATGGCGGATCTTCTCCCGATAACCCCTTGTCCCGCCACGCTGCAGGCGGAATGCCGGCGCGGTTCGCGGGAAGTCACCGGGAATATGAGGGCCGTATCGCCCTGCCGCAAGTGAAGTTTGCGACAGGAATGCCGTAGCAGCACGCAGCGGTTGCCGTGCGCCTCACAGGTTGCGCAGGATGCGTGCCGGCTTCTGGCCGAGCGCCCGCCAGGTGCCGATCAGCCCGAAGCCGACCGTGAGCAGCAGCGCTGCCGCCACCGCGCCGAGCGCCGCGCCCGTCGACCAGGCAAAGGTGAGCTTCATCACATAGACCACCACCACATAGGCCGCGGCCGTGCCGGCACCGATGGCGACGACGGCGGTGACGAGGCCGAGCGCCGCGTATTCCAGCGCATAGGCGGCGACGAGCCGGGTCCGGGTGGCGCCGAGCGTCTTCAGGATCACGGCGTCGTAGACGCGATGATGCTGGCCCGCCGCCAGCGCCCCCGCCAGCACCAGCACGCTCGACAGCAGGGTGACGAGGCTGGCGCCGCGGATCGCCGTCAGCAGATTGGCGACGATCTCGCCGATCTGCGTCAGCGCTTCCTTCACCCGCACCGCGGTGACGGCGGGGAAATCGGTCGCCACGGCTCGGCCGATGGAGCGCTCCGCCGCCTCGTCGCCGCCATTGGGCATGGTGAGGGTGGCGAGCGAGGTGTGGGGCGCGCCGGCGAAGGTGTTCGGCGAGAACACCATCACGAAATTGATGGCGAGCCGCTCCCATTCGACGTCGCGCAGGTTGGCGATGGTGGCGGTGATGGTGCGCCCGAGCACGTTGACCGTCACCTCGTCGCCGATCTTCAAGCCGAAGGCTTCGGCGATTTCGCGCTCGAAGGAGACCACCGGCGGGCCGGCATAATCGGCCGCCCACCAGTCACCGGCGACGAGGCGCGAGCCCTCCGGCAGCGTCTGCGCATAGGTGACGCCGCGGTCGGAGGAGAGCACCCAGGCGAATTCCGGCGGCGGGGTGAGGCTTTCGGCCGGCTTGCCGCCGAGCGAGATGATCCGTCCGCGCAGCATCGGCACGGTCTCGACCTCGCCCTGCGGGGCCTTCTGCCCGAGATAGGCGGCGAAGCGGTCGGCATCGGCGCTCTGGATGTCGAGGAAGAAGAAGCTCGGCGCCTGTTCCGGCAGGTTGGCGGTGAGCTCGCGCGTCAGGCTGCGGTCGATCAGCGCCAGCGTGACCAGCAGCGTCAGGCCGAGGCCAAGCGACAGTACGATGGTCGGCGTCAGCGCCGAGGGCCGGTGGATGTTGGCGAGCGCCAGCCGCAGCGCGGTGGAGCGCGGGCGCGGCAGGCGGCGGGCCAGCGCCATGATGCCCGCTCCGACGAGGCGTAGCAGGATCAGCACGCTCGCGGCGGCGGCGAGATAGATGAGCGCGATGCGCCGGTCTTCCGACGCGAGGACGGCCAGCGCGGCGAGGGCCAGCACGGCCAGCGCTGTCAGGCCGATATAGAGCAGGCGCGGCCGGCGCCGTCCCCCTTCCACCCGCTCGCGGAACAGCGCCGAGACCGGCACGTCATGGGCGAGGCCGAGCGGCCAGAGCGCGAAGGCGAGCGCGATGAGCGCGCCATAGGCGACGGCGAGCGCCAGCGCTGCCGGCTGGAGGCTCGGTTCGATGGGAATGGGCAGCAGGTGGCCGAAGGCGGCATTGGCGAGGAAGGGCAGGGCGGAGCCCACCGCGACGCCGATGCCGATGCCGACCAGTGCGATCAGCCCGACCTCGGTGAGGTAGATGGCAAAGACGGTGGCGCCCGGCGCACCGAGGCTCTTGAAGGTGGCGATGACGCCGCGCTTGGCGTCGAGATGGCTCTTCACCGCGTTGGCGACGCCCACGCCGCCGACGAGCAGCGCGGTGAGGCCGACAAGGGTGAGGTACTCGGTGAAGCGCCGGACGTTGTTCTCCAGCCGCGGCGCGGCGGCCTCGCGGGTGCGCACCTCGAAGGCGGCGTCCGGGGCGTCCTTCTGCACCGTCTCCACGAAGCTGGCGAGGTTGCCCGGATCATTCATCCGGACCCGGTACTGCCAGCGCACGAGGCTGCCCGGCTGCAGCAGATTCGAGGCGCGCAGCGCGTCGAGCGAGACCATGAGGCGCGGGCCGAAGCCGATGCCGGTGGAGAGCGAGTCCGGTTCGCGGGTGATCAGGCCGGTGAGCGTCAGCTGGGCTTCGCCGAGCTGGAAGCGGTCGCCCGGCTTCAGGCCGAGGCGATCGGCGAGCGCCGGATCGGCGACCGCGCCATAGGCGCTCCCGTTCGCCGCGAGGGCGGCGGACAGGGGCTTCGGCGGATCGAGATCGAGCGTACCGACCATCGGGTAGGCGCCGTCGACCGCCTTCACCTCCGCGAGGGCGGCGTTGAGCGCGTCGCCTTCGCCGGCGCGTGCCATGGCACGCAGGGTGGCGATGGTGGAGACCCGTCCGCCGGCGGCGACGAGGGCGTATTCCTCCGGCGTTGCCTCGCGCTGCACGAGGGTGAAGGAGGCGTCTCCCCCGAGCAGCGTGGTGCCCTCGCGGGCGAGGCCGTCGGTGAGGGCACGCGAGAAGGCACCGACGCCGGCGATGGCCGCGACGCCGAGTGCGAGGCAGGCGAGGAAGACGGCGAAGCCGCGCAGGCCGCCGCGCAGCTCGCGCAGCGCGAAGCGCAGAGGTACGGGCCAGCGCGCCGGGCGGCGGCTTGCCGGGATCGGGCCGGAGTCCGGGCGCACGGAATCCGCGGCGGAGGAGAGGTCCGTGCTCATGCGGGCGTTCCCGCGAGCGCGGCGTCGGGCTCGATGACGCCGGAGCGCAGCCGCACCGTGCGGTCGCAACGGCGGGCGAGCGTGGGGTCGTGGGTGACGATCACCAGCGTCGAGCCGTGCCGTGCCTGCGCCGCGAACAGAAGGTCCATGATCTGCCGGCCGGTCGTCTCGTCGAGATTGCCGGTCGGCTCGTCGGCGACGAGGATGCGCGGCTCCGGCGCGAGGGCGCGGGCGACCGCCACGCGCTGCTGCTCGCCGCCGGAAAGCTGGGCCGGATAATGGTCGAGCCGATGGCCGAGGCCGACCGCCGCGAGTTCGGCGGCAGCGCGTTCGAAGGCATCGTTGCGGCCGGCCAGTTCCAGCGGCACGGCGACGTTCTCCACCGCCGTCATGGTGGGGATGAGATGGAAGGCCTGGAAGACGATGCCGACATGGCGGCCGCGAAAGCGGGCGAGGGCGTCCTCGTCGAGCCCGGTCAATTCCTGTCCCGCCACTGTCACCCGGCCGGAATCGGCGCGCTCGAGGCCGGCGAGCACCATCAGAAGGCTCGACTTGCCCGAGCCGGACGGTCCGACCAGCCCGACCGCTTCGCCCTGGGCGATCTCCAGCGACACGCCCTTGAGGATGTGGACGCGTGCCGCGCCGGCACCGAGGGAGAGTTCCACGTCATGGAGACGGATGGCGGGCGAGGAAGCGGCCGGCTGGGCCTGGGAATGCGGCGGCATGTCGTCCTTTCGCGCGTCGGTGCGCAGCGTCAAACGCGGCGGCCCCTTCCGGGGCGGGCTCGCGGCAACATATGCTGCGCTGCACTGCTTCCGAAAGGGTATGGCCTTGTCACGATTGCTCCACCTCCTGTTCGCCCTCGGCGCCCTTGCCCTTGTTGGGGCGGGCCCGGCCAGCGCCGAGCCGCTGCGCCTCGTCGCGTTCGGCGACAGTCTTACGGCCGGTTACGGGCTTCCCGCCGGGCAGGCCTTTCCCACCCGGCTGCAGGCCGCGCTGAAGGCCGGGGGACACGATGTTGTGATCGAGAATGCCGGTGTTTCCGGCGACACGACGAGTGCCGGCCTCGCCCGGCTCGACTGGTCGGTGCCGGACGGGACGGATGCGGTGCTCCTCGAACTCGGCGCCAACGACGCGCTGCGCGGCCTCGATCCGGCGATCCCCGAGGCGTCGCTCGACGCCATCCTCGCCCGGCTAAAGGCGCGGGGCATTCCCGTGCTGCTGATCGGTATGCAGGCGCCCCCCAATCTGGGAGCGGCCTACAAGGAGCGTTTTGACCCGATCTATCCGCGCCTCGCCCAGAAATACGGCGTGCCGCTCTACCCCTTCTTCCTCGACGGCGTCGCCGGGCAGCCCAAGCTCAACCTTGCTGACGGCATTCACCCGACCCCCGCCGGAGTCGACGTGATCGTCGAGCGCATCCTGCCGACGGTCGAGGCTTTCATCGCGACCCTGCCGACCGGCAAGCCCGGCTGATTGCCGTTCATATCCGTTTTTCGGGTCCGACCATCGTCCGGCGAGCGGCCGGCTGTCGCAAAGCGGCGACAATGTGGCATCGACGCGGCGCGAGCATGGCTCTCGACGCGCGCGGACGGTTGCGCTATTGACACATTGGGGCAGTTCCAAATTGTTTGACGTGCTTATTGCCTAACCTGAGGTAATATGAAGTATAGAAGCGAGATCGACGGGTTGCGGGCCGTCGCTGTCGTTCCCGTTATTCTGTTTCATGCGGGATTTAGCGTTTTCGGCGGCGGATTCGTCGGCGTTGACGTTTTTT
The DNA here is from genome assembly GCF_902703545.1 of Starkeya nomas. Lineage (NCBI taxonomy): Bacteria > Pseudomonadati > Pseudomonadota > Alphaproteobacteria > Hyphomicrobiales > Xanthobacteraceae > Starkeya > Starkeya nomas. The sequence goes on along the minus strand of NZ_CACSAS010000001.1, from coordinate 3,429,097 downwards.
TTGTTATCAGTGGCTACTTGATTACGGCCATATTACTGGCCGAGATCGAGGGTGGTACGTTCTCCATCGAGAAATTCTACGAACGGCGGGCGCGGCGTATTCTTCCCGCGCTGTTTCTCGTCATGGCTGCCTGCGTGCCTTTCGCCTGGCTCTGGATGATTCCCGAGCAACTGCGCGACTTCGGCCGCAGCCTCGTGGCGGTGGTGTTCTTCGTCTCGAACTTCCTGTTCTGGCGCGAGGAGGGGGGCTATTTCGCCGCCGCCGCCGAGCTCAAGCCGCTGCTCCACACCTGGAGCCTTGCGGTGGAGGAACAGTACTATCTATTCGCTCCGCTCTCGCTGGCCGTGCTCTGGCGCTTCGGCCGCCGGAGGGTGTTCTGGCTGGTGGTGGCCACGGCGGTTGCCAGCCTGCTCGCCACCGAGTGGGGCTGGCGCTACGCGCCGCGGGCGAATTTCTACCTGCCGCAGTTCCGTATCTGGGAACTGCTCGCCGGATCGATCTGCGGCTTTATCGCTTCCGGCCGCACCCCACGGCCGAACCAGGCGCTCAGCCTCGCCGGCCTCGCGCTGATCGTGTTCGCGATCCTCTATTACGACAGCAGCACGCCCTTCCCGAGCCTCTACGCGCTCGCTCCGGTGGTCGGTACGGCGCTGATCCTGTTGTTCGCGCACAAGGGCACCTTCGTCGCCCGGCTGCTGTCGGCGCGGGTCTTCGTCGGCATCGGGCTGATCAGTTACAGCGCCTATCTCTGGCACCAGCCGCTCTTCGCCTTCGCGCGCATCCGCAGCATGGGCGAACCGCCCGCCTGGCTGATGCTGGCGCTGGCCGGGGTGTCGCTCGTCCTCGCCTATCTCAGCTGGCGGTTCGTCGAGCAGCCCTTCCGCCGGCGACCGATTCCTCTGATGCCGAGCCGGCGGGCGGTGTTCGCCGCCAGCGCTGTCGCCGCGGTGCCCTTCGTCGCCTTCGGGCTCTATGCGAGCATCACGCAGGGGATTCCGAGCCGCCTCGCCAATCCCGAGCTCGGTAGCCGGCAGGCCTATCTTCTGGCGACGGTGCTGCCGAACGTGCTGGGCAACAAGTGCTATGCCGGCAGCAGCCTGCAGGATGCCGACGAGCGCGGCCAGCTCTGCCCGATCTTCGAGCCGAAGGATCCGAAGCTGCGGATCCTGATCATCGGCGACAGCCATTCCTACACGATCCTTCCGGCCTTCACCGAGATCGGCAAGGAAAACGCCGTCTACCGCATGGGGCTCGGAAGCTGCCCGCCGATCAACGGCGCCTCGGTGCGCGGCGGCGTGTTCGACGACGGCGTCTGCCCCGAACTGGCGCGCCGCCAGCTGGAGCTGGTGAAGAAGGGCGGCTTCGACGTGGTCGTGCTGGCGGCCCGGTGGACGCTCTACCCCATAGGCAAGGACAACCATTTCATGCTGTCGCGCGAGGGCGACAGCTACTATCCCTCGCGCGCCTCCTCGCAGGAGACCTTCGCGACGCTGCTGCCGCAGACGGTTCAGGACTATCTCGACCTCGGCGTGGCGGTGGTGGTCGTCGACCAGATGCCGGAACAGCTGGTGCTGCCGCAGAAGATCCTGCAGCAGGCGGCACTGCTGGGGGTCGGCACGGCGCTTACCGAGGAGCGCTTCGAGGCCGAGATCTGGCAGACCTCGCCGACCATCGAGGAGGAGGATGGCCGCCAGGCCTATGTGCAGGGCATCTTCGGCCAGCTGAAGGGCGAGAAGCTCTGGGTGCTGTCCTTCGACGAGGTGTTCAAGCGCGACGGCCGCTATGTGTGGGGCGACCGCAACGGCAGCTTCTACATGGACCGCGACCATCTGTCGGGCTATGGCGGGACGCTGCTGGAGCCGGCCATGACGGAGGTGTTCGCGGAGATTTCGCGCCGCCTGCGCGGTCCCGAGGGCGGCCTCTAGGCTTCTGCCGTCCGGAACGGCTTACCCACCGGCACGGCTTGCCGGCCGGTGGCGGGCCGCCTAACATCCGGTCTCCCCGCGTCCCAATCCCCGACAATCGACATGCAGTATCGCCCGCTCGGCCGCACCGGCCTCGAGGTCAGTTCCATCTGTCTCGGCACCATGACCTTCGGCCAGCAGAACACTGAGGCCGAGGGACACGCGCAGCTCGACTACGCGCTCGATCACGGCATCAACTTCATCGATACCGCCGAGCTCTATTCGATCCCGCCCAAGCCCGAGACGCAGGGCTCCACCGAGCGTGTCATCGGCACGTGGTTCAAGGCGCGTGGCAACCGCGACAAGGTGATCCTCGCCACCAAGGTGTGCGGGCTGTCCGAGATGACCTGGTTCCGCGATGACGGCTCGCCCGCCCGTCCGACCCGCGGGCAGATCCGCGAGGCGGTCGACAAGAGCCTGAAGCGGCTGCAGACGGACTATATCGACCTCTATCAGCTGCACTGGCCCGGACGGCCGGTGCCGCAGTTCGGCTCCAACCCGACCCGCTGGAAGACGGTGGCGGGCGAGGAGACGCCGATTGCCGAGACGCTGGACGCCTTCGGCGAACTGGTGAAGGAAGGCAAGGTGCGCCATGTCGGCCTCTCCAACGAGAGCGCCTGGGGCACCATGAAGTTTCTGGCCGAGGCGGAGCGCACGGGCGGGCCGCGCGCGGCCTCCGTGCAGAACGCCTACAACCTGCTGAACCGCACCTATGATACGGCGATGGCGGAGGTCAGCCTGCGCGAGGAGGTGAGCCTGCTCGCCTATTCGCCGCTGGGGCAGGGCTACCTGACCGGCAAGTACCAAAACGGTGCGCTGCCGCCGGGCGCGCGCACCACGCTGTTCCAGCGGGCCTCCCGCTATCAGGTGCCGGGCGCCGAGGCGGCCATCGAGGATTACCTCGCCATCGCCCGCGAGGCGGGGCTCGATCCTTCGCAGATGGCCATCGCCTTCTGCCTGTCGCGCGATTTCGTCACCTCGGTGATCATCGGGGCGACGAGCATGGAGCAGCTTGTCACCGATATCGCCGCCGCCGACATCACGCTCTCGCCCGAGGTGCTGGAGCGTATCGACGCCGTGCACCAGCTGCGGGGCAATCCCTGCCCCTGACGACGGTTCAGCGGTCCGCCGGCTTGTCGGCCGGCGGCTCGACGCCGTGGCGGGTCATCAGCGGCACCTGCGCCATAGCGAAGACCAGCGTCAGCGGCAGATAGACGAAGGTCTTGAAGGCGACCCACATATCCGTCGACACCGTGCGCCAGACGACCTCGTTGAGCACCGCCATGACGAGAAAGAACACGCCCCAGCGTATGGTCAGCTCGCGCCAGCCCTGATCGGTCAGCACGAAGACGTCGCCCAGCACATAGGGCAGCAGCGGCTTGCGGAGCCACAGGCCGCCGAGCAAAGCGAGGCCGAACAGCGCGTTGACCATGGTCGGCTTCATCTTGATGAAGTGATCGTCCTGCAGGACGATGGTGAGCGTGCCGAACACCAGCACCACGCCGGCCGACACCAGCGGCATGACCGCGATCTTGCGCGCCACGATCCACATCACCGCCAGCGCCGCGAAGGTGGCGACCATGAAGGCGCCGGTGGCGACATAGATGCCGCCGCGCCCGTTGGCGATGAAGAAGACCACCAGCGGGCCCAGCTCCAGCGCGAATTTGAGCAGCGGATGCATGGTGCGCAGGCGCGTCTCGGACGGGGTGTCGGTCATGGTCAGCCCTCCAGTCCGACGATGGCGCGGGCGAAGTCGCGCGCCTCGAAAGGTTGCAGGTCGTCGATGCCCTCGCCGACGCCGATGAGATGCACCGGCAGGCTATGCCGGGCGGCGATGGCGACGAGGATGCCGCCGCGCGCGGTTCCGTCCAGCTTGGTCATGACGAGGCCGGTGACGCCCGCCACCCGCTTGAACGCCTCGACCTGCTGAAGCGCGTTCTGCCCCACCGTGGCGTCGAGGGTGAGCACCACCGCGTGCGGCGCCGTGGGATCCTGCTTCTTGATGACGCGGACGATCTTCTCGAGTTCCGCCATCAGTTCGGCGCGGTTCTGCAACCGGCCGGCGGTGTCGATGATGAGCACGTCCGCACCCTCGGCGCGCGCCTGCTGTAGGCCGTCGAAGGCAACGCCGGCGGCATCCGCGCCCGGTGCACGGGCGACGATGGAGGCACCGGTGCGCTCCGCCCACACCTTGAGCTGTTCGATGGCGGCGGCGCGGAAAGTGTCGCCGGCGGCGAGCACGACCTTCTTGCCCTGTGCCTTCAGGGTTGAGGCGAGCTTGCCGATGGTGGTGGTCTTGCCCGAGCCGTTGACGCCGACCATCAGCAGCACGAAGGGCTTGATGTCGGCGGCGAACACCAGCGGATGGGCGACAGGCCTGAGCACCGCCTCGATCTCGTCGGCGACGAGCGCGCGCACCTCGTCAGGCTCGATGCTCTTGTCGTAGCGCCCCTTGCCGACCGCCTCGGCGATGCGGGTGCTCGTCTCCACGCCGAGATCGGCACGGATGAGCACGTCCTCGAGGTCCTCGAGCGTGTCCGCGTCGAGCTTGCGCTTGGTGAAGAGGTCGGTGATGCCGGTCGAGAGCCCGGACGCGGTGCGGGTCAGGCCCTGCGTCAGGCGCTTCCAGAAGCCGGGGCGGGAGGCGGTATCGTTGGTGTCGGTCATATCGGTCATGCCGCGATCAGCCGCGCGCCGTCATGGCCGGCGATGCGTACGGAAATGAGGGTGCCGGGCGCGAGAGCGCGCGCCAGCCGGACGGGGGTGAAGCCGGCGGTGCGGGCGATGCCGCCGCGCTCGGCCAGCACCTCGCGGCTCATCCCGACTTCGCCGGCGAGGTGGCGCAGCAGCGCCTCCGCGCCCTTCTCGCGCAGGCGGCGGGCACGGTCCTTTATCACCTCGCCGGCGACCTGCGGCATGCGCGCGGCCGGCGTGCCGGGACGCGGCGAGAAGGGGAAGACGTGCAGATGCGTCAGCCCGCATGCGTCGACGAGGTCGAGCGAGGCACGGAACTGGCCTTCCGTCTCGGTCGGGAAGCCGGCGATCAGATCGGCGCCGAATACCATGTCGGGTCGCAGGCGGCGCGCCTCCTTGCAGAAGCGAACGGCGTCGCGGCGGAGGTGCCGGCGCTTCATGCGCTTGAGCACGAGATCGTCGCCGGCCTGCAGCGAGAGGTGCAGATGCGGCATCAGCCGCTCCTCCTCGGCCAGCGCCCGCAGGAGGTCGTCGTCCGCCTCGATGGAATCGATGGAGGAAAGCCTGAGTCGCCTCAGCTCCGGCACATGCTTCAGCAGCGCGCGTACCAGCACGCCGAGGCGGGGCGCGCCGGGCAGGTCGGCGCCCCAGGAGGTGAGGTCGACGCCCGTCAGCACCACCTCGCCGAAGCCCTGCTCCACAAGCGCACGCACGCGTTCCACCACCGCGCCCATCGGCACCGAGCGCGAGTTCCCGCGGCCATAGGGGATGATGCAGAAGGTGCAGCGATGGTCGCAGCCATTCTGCACCTGCACGAAGGCGCGGGTGTGCCCGTCTATGGTGTCGGCCGGCCCGTCGACGAGGTGCGGCGCGGTCTCGCGCACCGCCATGATGTCGCCGACGAGGATCTTCTCCTCAGTGCCGATGCCGAAATCGAGCGGAAAATCGAGCGCTTGGCGCGTCGCCGCCCAGCTTGCGGGCGACATCTTCTCTTCATTGCCGAGCACGCGGTCGACTTCTTCCATGCGGGCGAAGCCGGCCGGCTCGGTTTGCGCGGCGCAGCCGGTGACGACGATGCGGCGCGCGGGGTCCTCGCGCTTCAGCCGGCGGATCGCCTGGCGCGCCTGCTTCACCGCCTCGCCGGTGACGGCGCAGGTGTTGACGATGACGGCGCGCTCCAGCCCGGCGGCGCCGGCCATCGCCCTGGCGGTGGCGGAATCGAGCGCGTTCAGTCGGCAGCCGAAGGTCACGACCTCGACGGTGGAGGCTTGCGACATCAGGCGGCGCCGACGCCGGTGGGCGCGTCCAGCATGGCGGCGGTGAGCCGGCCGTCGAACTCGAACACGGCCGGGCCGGTCATGAGGATGTGGTCGTCGCTCTCGCGCCAGTCGATGACGAGATCGCCGCCGGGCAGGGTGACGGTGACGCGCCGGCCGGTGAGGCCGTTGCGGGCGGCGGCCACGGCGGCGGCGCAGGCGGCCGAGCCACAAGCCTTGGTCAGGCCGGCGCCGCGCTCCCACACCTTGAGCACGATGTGTTCCGGCGAGACGACCTGAGCCGCCGAGATGTTGGCCCGCTCGGGGAACACGGGATGGTGCTCCAGCTCCGGCCCGTAGCGGCCGAGATCGACTGCCTCGACGTCGTGCACCCAGAAGATGGCGTGCGGGTTGCCGACATTGACCACGGAGGGCGCGCGCAGCACCGGCGCCTCGGTCGGGCCGGCCTGCAATTCGATGGCGCGGGTGTCGGCCACCGGGCCGGCAAGCGGAATATCGTGCCAGCCGAAATGCGGCACGCCCATATCCGCGGTGACGGCGGCCGTCGCTCCGGAGGCCGCGCGAGTGGCCGAGACCGTGCAGTCGAGAAGGCCCGCCACGCTTTCGAACACGATGTGGTGTTCGCCGGTGCGGCCCGCCTCATAGAGGGCGATGCAGCGCGTGCCGTTGCCGCAGGCGCCGGCTTCCGATCCGTCGGCGTTGATGATGCGCACGAAAGCGGCCGTGCCTTCGCTCCGCGGCGGATAGAGCGCCATGATCTGGTCGAAGGGCAGGGCCTGCGGACGGGCCAGGGCGCGCGCTTCCTCCTCCGGCACGGCGAGCGGGGCGTCGCGCAGGTCCAGCACGACGATCTCGTTGCCGAGGCCGTTCATCTTCACGAAGGGGCGGTTTTCCAGCGCTGCCATGATCCGGTTCGCGGCTTCCGACCGTGGGACGGGGGTTGGGACAGGGTTGCCGTCCTTATATGGCGAAGCGCCAAGGATTGGCCAGACTCGATGGCCAAACTCGGTCCATTCCCGGGGTGAGGCGCGGGCCGTCGCGGGCGGGGGCGGACAATGCTAGTACTCGACCCGCGCCAATACCCGACTCGCGCCCGCGCTGGTGAACCGATGACATTCGAGATCTCGACCGCTCGCGTCCTCCTGCGACGGCTGTGTGTGCTGTTCCTGCTCGCGGCCTTTTCGGTGCCGTCGCCGGTTCTGGCGCAGACGGCGCCCGCCGAACCACCTGCTGCAACTCCGCCGGCCGCGAACCCGCCTGCTGCTGCGCCAGAATCCCCTCCGGCCGATGCCCCGACCACGCCGCCGGCCGGCGCACCGGCCGATCCGGCGCCGCTCGACGATGACGACATGGTGGCGCCGCCGGTGGTCGATCCGAAGGCCGTCGATACCCAGTCGATCGCCCCCGCCACCGATCCGCTCAAGCGGCCGGACGGATTCGGCGACGAGGCGGAGCTGAAGCCGGTCCCTGTGCTGATGAAGAAGGCGCATGCGAGCTGGGACGAGGCCTTCGCCACCATCGTCGCCACGCTCAAGCAGATCGACGCCGAGATCGCGCGGCTGAAGCTGAAGTCGAACGGCGCGCCCTTCATCATCTACACGTCGACGGACGATCTGGGCTTCGATTTCGAGGCGGCGGTGCCCTTCGAGGGAGCGACGATGGACAAGCCGCAGAACGAGGTCGTCTTCTCCGCCTCGCCGGCCGGCAAGGCGCTACGCTTCACCCATCGCGGCCCCTATGACGCGATGGACCCGACCTATGAGCAGATCGCCAACCTGCTCGACGCCAAGGATCTGGAGGCGCAGGATCTCTATATCGAGGAATACCGCTCCGACCCGCGCACGACCTCGCCGGACGATCTCGTCATCGACATCTGGGTGCCGCTGAAGTGAAGAGGCAGGGCGCGGAGCCGGCATTCGCCTCGCCCGCCGCTCTGTGCTATGAGGCGCGTAAACACATATCCTCGATAAAGCGATGAACCTGATCGATACCACTGCGGCCACCGCCGCCGGGGCGGGTGCCGCCGTCGAAGCGCACCGCCCGGACATGACGCGCACGCCAGTGAGGCGTTCGCTCGCCGGGCTCGACCGCGCGAGCCTCGCCGAGGCGCTGGCGGAGATCGGCGTGCCCGAGCGCGAGCGTCGCATGCGCGTTGCACAGCTCTGGCACTGGATCTATTTGCGCGGCGTCACCTCCTTCGACGCCATGACCAATGTGGGCAAGGGCCTGCGGGAGAAGCTCGCGGGTGCGTTCACCCTCGATCGCCCGGAGGTGGTGGTCGAGCAGGTGTCGAACGACGGCACCCGCAAATGGCTGCTGCGCCTGCCGCCGGACATCGCCGGCGACAAGCCGCACGACGTCGAGATGGTCTACATCCCCGAGAGCGACCGCGGCACGCTGTGCGTCTCCTCTCAGGTCGGCTGCACGCTCAACTGTTCGTTCTGCCATACGGGCACGCAGCGCCTCGTGCGCAACCTTTCCGCCGCCGAGATCGTGGCGCAGGTGATGGTGGCGCGGGATCGCCTGGGCGATTATCCCGGCATGGAGCGCGCCGTCGGCCCCGGCCTGCCGACCGAGGGTGACCGGCTCGTCACCAACATCGTGTTCATGGGCATGGGCGAACCGCTCTACGCCTACGACTCGGTGGCCAAGGCCATCGAGGTGCTGGCGGATGGCGAGGGGCTCGGCATCGGCAAGCGGCGCATCACCGTCTCCACCTCGGGCGTGGTGCCGGAGATCGAGAAGCTGGGGCGCGAGGTCGGGCCGATGCTCGCCATCTCGCTGCACGCGGTGCGCGACGAGCTGCGCGACGTGCTGGTGCCGATCAACAAGAAGTATCCGCTGAGAGAGCTGCTCGACGCCTGCCGCAACTACCCGGCGGCGTCGAACGCCAAGCGCATCACCTTCGAATACGTCATGCTCAAGGGCGTGAACGACAGTCCGGCCGACGCCAAGGCGCTGGTGAAGCTGCTCGCCGGCATACCGGCGAAGATCAACCTGATCCCGTTCAACCCGTGGCCGGGCACGAAATACGAGTGCTCGGACTGGGAGACCATCGAGCAGTTCTCCGACATCGTGTTCCGCGCCGGCTATTCGAGCCCGGTGCGCACGCCGCGCGGGCGCGACATCCTCGCCGCCTGTGGCCAGCTCAAGAGCGAGACCGAGAAGCTCTCCGCCCGCGAGCGCCTGGCGCTTCGCGCCATGGCGGCATCGGCCGAATAGGGGACGGCGATGCTCGACCATGTCGGTTTTCCCGTCGCGGATTTCGAACGCTCGCGCGCCTTCTACCGCGCCGCCCTCGCTCCGCTCGGCATCGACGTGGTGATGGAGGCGACGGCGAAGGAGACCGGCGGCGCGGCGCATGCCGGCTTCGGCGCGAACGGCAAGCCGTTCTTCTGGATCGGCTCGGGCGGCGCGCTGGCGGCGACCGGTGACGGGCACCTGCATGTGTGCTTCGCCGCGCCGGACCGGGCGAGCGTCGATGCGTTCCACGCGGCGGCGCTGGCGGCCGGCGCGCGGGACAACGGGTCGCCGGGGCTGCGCCCGCACTATCACCCGGATTACTATGCCGCCTTCGTGCTCGATCCCGACGGGCACAACATCGAAGCGGTCTGCCACAAGCCGGTGTGAGGATGGACAACCTTCTGCGTCTCCTGCTGCGCTTTGTCGTGGTGCCGTTCGGCATGGTCGCCGGCTTCATCGCCACCTTCGTCGTGGTCGTGTTCGGCTACTGGCAGCTCGGCGACCTCATCAGCGGCGCGACGGAAGTGCAGGCGCTGGCGCTGGCGGACACGCTCTCGGCGGCCTCCATGGCGCTGTCGGCGGTGGCGATGACCATGTGGGCCATCGCCTTCGTCGGGATCCTGTTCGCCGAAGCCTTCGCGGTGCGTTCCTGGATCTTCCACGCGGCGAACGGGGCGGTCTCGGCCTGGCTCGCCGCCTCGCTCTTCACGCCCTATCCCGACACGCCGGTGCCGTTCGACGGCGACCTCTACATCGTCGGCGCCGGGCTGGCTGGCGGGCTCGTCTACTGGCTGGTGGCCGGATGGAGCGCGGGCTTCTGGAAGCCGGTCGGCGCGGCTCGCGTGGGCGAGCCACCTGCCGCCCTGCCACCATCTTCCCCGACGCCCCCGCTTCCGCCGTCCCCGCCCCCTCCGGCCGCCTGAGCCGGCAGGAGGGGATTCCGCACGCGCGCACGGGATGACGGGGTTGCGCCGGACGGCGCCATGCCTATAGTCCGCGCGCTTTCTCGGCCTTCGGCCCTTCTCTCGTGCGGAACGCATCATGGCTCACGACATCAAGCGGGTGGTCCTCGCCTATTCCGGTGGTCTCGACACTTCGGTGATCCTGAAATGGCTGCAGACCACCTATGGCTGCGAGGTGGTGACCTTCACCGCCGATCTCGGGCAGGGCGAGGAACTGGAGCCGGCGCGCAAGAAGGCGGAGCTGCTGGGCATCAAGCCCGAGCACATCTTCATCGAGGACGTGCGCGAGGAGTTCGTCTCCGAATACGTCTTCCCGATGTTCCGCGCCAACGCGCTCTATGAGGGGCTGTACCTGCTCGGCACCTCGATCGCCCGGCCGCTGATCTCCAAGAAGCAGATCGAGATCGCCCGCAAGGTCGGCGCCGACGCGGTCGCCCACGGCGCCACCGGCAAGGGCAACGACCAGGTGCGCTTCGAGCTGAGCTATTACGCGCTGGAGCCGGAGATCAAGGTGATCGCGCCCTGGCGCGAATGGGACCTGACCTCGCGCACGAAGCTGCTCGAATTCGCCGAGAGCCACCAGATCCCGATCGCCAGGGACAAGCGCGGCGAGGCGCCGTTCTCCGTCGACGCCAACCTCCTGCACTCCTCCTCGGAGGGCAAGGTGCTGGAGAACCCGGCCGAGGAAGCGCCGGAATACGTCTATCAGCGCACCATCTCGCCCGAGGCGGCGCCCGACAAGGCGACCTACATCACCGTGGGCTTCGAGAAGGGCGACGCGGTCTCCGTCGACGGCCTCGCGCTCTCGCCGGCGGCGCTGCTGACCCGGCTGAACGAACTCGGCAAGGAGAACGGCATCGGCCGTCTCGACCTCGTCGAGAACCGCTTCGTGGGCATGAAGTCGCGCGGCGTCTACGAGACCCCCGGCGGCACCATCCTGCTGCAGGCACATCGCGGCATCGAGAGCATCACGCTCGATCGTGGCGCGGCGCATCTCAAGGACGACCTGATGCCGCGCTATGCGGAGCTGGTCTATTACGGCTTCTGGTTCTCGCCCGAGCGCGAGATGCTGCAGGCGCTGATCGACAAGAGCCAGGAATTCGTCACCGGCGAAGTCCGGCTCAAGCTCTACAAGGGCAATGTCGAGGTGGTGGGGCGTTCCTCGCCTTACTCGCTCTACAACCAGGACCTCGTCACCTTCGAGGAAGGCGCGGTCGCCTACGACCACCGTGACGCGGCCGGCTTCATCAAGCTCAACGCGCTGCGCCTGCGCACGCTGGCCAACCGCACCCGGCGCATCGGCGTGTGAGAGCCCCCGCAGCGTCGGGACCGGACACGCTCAAGAGATGAATGGTCGGGCTCTGCCCGGCCATATTTCTTTATCGGCGGCGCGCCCGGCTACCTATGAACCGTCAATCCAGCGGCACCTTGCGGTTCTCGCCGAGCTCGGGTGGGCGGCCGGCAAGGCGCGCGGCGGCGAGCCTGAGACCGACGAGGATCGAGCTCGACGGGCCGTCCCAGTATTCCGCCTGCTCGGGAAGGAAGCGCAGCACCTGGATGTTCGGGTCGTTGCGGCCCTGAGGCCACCAGACGGCAGCCGCGTCGTTCCACAATTGGTCGATCCTGGCACGGTCCTCGATCACTTCGCTCTCGCCGGAGAGCGAGAGGAAGTCGCGGCCGGTCTTGTCCGAGAAGACCAGCGCCGATTGCGGATCGTGTGGCAGTTCCTCGTCCTTGTGGCCGCGCCGGTCGGAAAGGAACCAGACGCAGTTTTCCTCGCGCGAGGGGAAGGCGTGCATCGGCCGGGCCCGCAGGGTCAGGCCCTGCTTGGTCACCAGCATGCAGGTGCGGATGGCGTCCATCATCTCCCAGACGTGGTCGACGGCGCCGGCGGTGGTCTTCTCGTCCATGGCGTACCTCCTCGTCTTCAGGGGCAACACGGCGCGGCGCCGGTGGTTCCCGTCTTCCGGGCGCTGGAAAGCATGCGGGTAAATCCGCTGTGCTGTCATGACGATGGAGGTATGCTGGCGAAAGCCCGCCCGAGGAGATTCCCATGCCCTGGTCGCTCACCGTCGGACATGTCTATGGCACCGCGGTCCGCATCCACGTTACCTTCCTGCTGTTCCTGATCTGGATCTGGGCCGCCTATTACCAGCAGGGAGGGACCGGCGCGGCGTGGGAGGGCGTGGCCTTCGTGGCGCTGCTGTTCCTGTGCGTGCTGCTGCACGAGTTCGGCCATATCTTCGCGGCGCGGCGCTACGGGGTGAAGACGCCCGAGGTGACGCTCTGGCCCTTCGGCGGCATCGCCCGGCTGGAGCGCATCCCCGAGAAGCCCTCCGAAGAACTCGTGGTCGCCATTGCCGGACCGCTGGTGAACGTGGTGATCGCGGCGGTGCTGCTGCTCTTCCTCGGCGGCAATGTCGGGGTCGAGCACATCGAGAACATCGAGAATCCGCAGATCGGCCTCGCCGCCAAGCTGGCGGCGGCCAACATCTTCCTCGTCGTGTTCAACCTCATTCCCGCCTTCCCCATGGATGGCGGGCGGGTGTTGCGGGCGATCCTGGCCATGAACATGAGCCATGCCCAGGCGACGCAGACCGCCGCTTCCATCGGTCAGGCGCTGGCCGTCGGCTTCGGCATTCTCGGCATCTTCGGCAATCCGATGCTGATCATCATCGCCGTCTTCGTCTTCCTCGCCGCCTCCAGCGAGGCGGGGGCGGTGCAGATGAAGCAGGCGGCGCAGGGGCTGCTGGTCGAGGACGCGATGATCACCCAGTTCGAGACGCTGGGGCCGCAGGCGAGCGTGGGCGACGCCGCCGAGGCGTTGATCCGCACCACGCAGAAGGAGTTTCCCATCGTCGACGGCGCCGGCAAGCTGCGCGGCGTGCTCACGCGCGACGCCATGATCCACGCGCTGCAGGCGCAGGGGCCGACGGCTCCGGCGATCGAGACCATGCAGGGGGAGGTGCCGACCGTCGGGACCCGTTCGCCGCTCGACCGGGCGCTCAAGCTGATCACCGAAAGCGGCGCGCCGGTGGTGGGCGTGCTGGACGGCGAGGGCCGGCTGGTCGGCCTGCTGTCGCCGGAGAATGTCGGCGAGATGATGCTGCTGCGCGCCGCCCAGCCGGAAGCGCGCTTCGGCCCCTGGGCAAAGCGGCCGACCGCCTGACGAGGCGAGGCGTCAGCCTTCCTTGACGCCGGTGACCGGTGTGAAGGAAGGCGGGTCGCTCGCCGGGAAGGATTCTTCCAGCGTCTCGTCGACCTCTTCCTCGGTCGGCGGCAGGTTTTCCTCGGCGGTGGGCGGGGGCACCTTGCCGGTGATGCCGCTCAGGGCCGGCGGATCGCTGGCGGGGAAGGTCTCTTCCACGGATTCGTCGACCTCGCGCTCCGTGTATTCGGGAGAACCGGGTTTGCCGTTGTTCTGCGCCATCTCGATCCCTCCTCATGCGTTCTCTCAAACTGGGCTGGCGGCGCGGCGCGTTCAAGTGTCGAACGCCTGAAGACCCGATTGTTTTCGAAAGGTCGGAACCTTTTTTCGCCAGCAGCGTTCCTACCAGTTGCCGCGTCCGTCGGAGCGCGGGCGCGGTCCAAGCTGCCTGTCGCGGAATTCTGAGGAGGTAGGTTCATGACGCCTGATCACGAACCCGTCCGGCTGCAATACTGGCCGCCGTCCCATGCCGTCGATGCCCCGGACGGCTGGCCCGATTCATACGAGTTCGGCACGGTGGAGGACGCCGTCGCCTTCGCCATGACCCAGTCGCCCGCCAACCGCGAGCTGGCGTGGCTGCGTACCGCCGATGGCCAGATCCTCAAGCCGCCGCAGATCCGGCGGCTGTGGGAGTTACGCCAGCCGGACTAGGTTTCGGCGGGGCATTCGCCTTGCAACGTTGATATTCGAGGCGTTCTGAGTATAGTGCGCCGCAAAATTCATCGCGGGTCCGAAGCCCTTCGGGCCCGCTTTTTGGTTGTTTTCATATGAAGCTGCGCAACATCGCCATCATCGCCCACGTCGACCACGGCAAGACCACGCTGGTGGACGAGCTGCTGAAGCAGTCCGGCTCCTATCGTGAGAACCAGCGCGTCGCCGAGCGTGTGATGGATTCGAACGACCTCGAAAAGGAGCGTGGCATCACCATCCTCGCCAAGGCCACCTCGGTGGTCTGGAAGGATACCCGCATCAACATCGTCGACACGCCCGGCCACGCCGACTTCGGCGGCGAGGTGGAGCGCATCCTCAACATGGTGGACGGCGCCATCGTGCTGGTCGACGCCGCCGAGGGCCCGATGCCGCAGACCAAGTTCGTGGTCGGCAAGGCGCTCAAGGTCGGCCTGCGTCCCATCGTGGCGATCAACAAGGTCGACCGGCAGGACGCCCGCGCGCAGGAAGTCATCAACGAGGTGTTCGACCTCTTCGCGGCGCTCGACGCCACCGATGAGCAGCTCGACTTCCCGATCCTCTACGGGTCCGGCCGCAACGGTTGGATGGCCCATTCGCCGGAAGGCCCGAGCGACGAGGGCATGGCGCCGCTGTTCGATCTCGTGCTCAAGCATGTGCCGGAGCCGACCGTCGAGGAAGCGCCGTTCAAGATGATCGGCACGCTGCTGGAGGCCAACCCCTTCCTCGGCCGCATGCTCACCGGTCGCATCACCTCCGGCACCATCAAGCCGAACCAGGCGGTGAAGGTGCTGGCGCAGGACGGCTCGCTGGTCGAGCAGGGTCGCGTCTCCAAGATCCTCGCCTTCCGCGGCATCGAGCGCCAGCCGATCGAGGAAGGCGTCGCCGGCGACATCGTGGCCATTGCCGGCCTTTCCAAGGGCACGGTGGCCGACACCTTCTGCGACCTGTCGGTCGACACCCCGCTGAAGGCGCAGCCGATCGACCCGCCGACCGTCACCATGACCTTCATCGTCAACGATTCGCCGCTGGCCGGTACCGAGGGCGACAAGGTGACCAGCCGCGTCATCCGCGATCGCCTGCTGCGCGAGGCGGAGGGCAACGTCGCCCTGAAGATCGAAGAATCGACCGAGAAGGACTCGTTCTACGTCTCCGGCCGCGGTGAACTTCAGCTCGCCGTGCTGATCGAGACCATGCGCCGCGAGGGCTTCGAGATCGCCGTGTCGCGCCCGCGCGTGGTGTTCACCAAGAACGAGGCCGGCGAGACGCTGGAACCGATCGAGGAAGTGCTGATCGACGTCGACGAGGAATTCTCCGGCGTCGTTGTCCAGAAGATGTCGGAACGCCGCGCCGAGATGGTGGAGATGAAGCCCTCCGGCGGCAACCGCGTGCGCCTCGTGTTCTACGCCCCGACCCGTGGCCTCATCGGCTACCAGTCGGAGCTGCTGACCGACACGCGCGGCACCGCCATCATGAACCGGCTGTTCCACGAATACGCGCCCTACAAGGGCGAGATCGCCGGCCGCACCAATGGCGTGCTGATCGCCAACGAGGCGGGCGAGGCGGTGGCCTATGCGCTGTGGAACCTTGAGGATCGCGGCCCGATGATGATCGAGCCGGGCTGGAAGGTCTATCAGGGCATGCTGATCGGCGTGCACACGCGCGACAACGACCTCGAGGTGAACGTTCTCAAGGGCAAGAAGCTCACCAACATCCGCACCACCTCCAAGGACGAGGCGGTGCGCCTGACGCCGCCGATCCGCATGACACTGGAGCGGGCGCTGGCCTGGATCCAGGACGACGAGCTGGTCGAGGTGACGCCCAAGTCCATCCGCCTGCGCAAGCGCCTGCTCGACCCCAACGAGCGCAAGCGCGAGGAGCGCCGCAAGGAAGCCGAGGGCGTCTGAGCCGTCCGGGTTGCGGCCGCGCGGCCTCCCGTCGTCAGGGCGCTGGAGCCCTGACGCGACGGCATGCGGGTGCCCGGCGTGGCGTCCGCGCCACGCCCCGGTGGAACGATCGTGCTTTTGTCGCGGAAAGACCTTGATCCGACGGGGCGCTTTTGCTCCCATCGGAACATGAGCACGCTTCTTGTCGAGACGCGCCGGGCTCGACCGGCCGATGCCGCCGACATCGCCGAGATCCATGACTCGGCGTGGCGCTTCGCCTATCGCGGCCTCATTCCCGGCGCCGAGCTGGAGAAGATGGTCCTGCGTCGCGGCCCGGCCTGGTGGGAGACCGCCCTGAAGCGCGGCTCGCGCGTGGTCGTGTTGACCTTCGGTGACGCGGTGGCCGGCTACGCCAATGTCGGGCGCAACCGGGCGCGCGGCCTGCCCTATGAGGGCGAGATTTACGAGCTCTATCTGCGGCCGGAATATCAGGGGCTGGGCTTCGGCCGCCGCCTGTTCTCCGATGCGCGCAAGGAACTGGCCAATGCCGGCTTCGACGGGCTGGCGGTGTGGGCGCTGGCGGCCAACGAGCCGGCACTGGGCTTCTACCGCGCCATGGGCGGCATCGGCGTCGCCCGCTCCACCGAGACCTTCGGCAGTCGCTCGCTGGAAAAGCTGGCCTTCGGCTGGAACGGCTGAGACCCGCCCCTCACATTCTTCGATGACGGCCTTCGTCAGGCGGTAACCAGCGCCTGAAGGCGGGCGGCGATGTCGGCGGCATCGCCGTTCAGCCGGAAGCTCTTGGTGCGGCCGGTCGCGCCCGACACCAGCTCGACCCGCGACGGCGCGATGCCGCCGGCCTTGGCGAGCAGCTTTGCCAGCGCCGCATTGGCCTTGCCGTCCTCCGCCGCCACCGAGACACGCGCCTTCAGGGCTGAGCGGCCGTCGCCGAGCTCGACGAGGCCGTCTATCGCGTCGCGCCCACCACGGGGCGTCGCGCGCACCGTCACCACCACCGCATCGGCGGTGACGGTCCAGGGCGGGGACGCGCTCACGTACCCGCCACGACCTCGAAGACGAGGTTGCGGATGAAGTAGAGCAGGATGATCAGGATGACCGGCGAGATGTCGATGCCGCCGAGATTGGGCAGCAGCCGGCGGATGGGCGCCAGCACCGGCTCCGTCACCCGCCACAGGAACTCGCCGACATTGCGGACGAACTGGTTGTGCGGGTTGACGACGTTGAACGCCACCAGCCACGACAGGATGGCCGAGCCGATGAGAATCCAGACGTAGAGGGTGATCAGCGTGTCGAACAGCCAGAGTATCGAATACATCGGGAGCCTCGGAACAAGGGCCTGCGGCGGCGCGGAAACGACCTGCCGCAAAGATGCTTAATGGCGCCGCCGCATTGCGGCAACCCTGATTCACAGGCCGGTCGCTTCGGGGTGTCGAGCCGCCTTGACAGCGGGCGGGCGGCGACCGTACAAGGCGCGGCCTGAAGCGTGGGGCCGTAGCTCAGTTGGGAGAGCGCTGCAATCGCACTGCAGAGGTCAGGGGTTCAAATCCCCTCGGCTCCACCAGGCTTCCCAAAATCCCCAATCCTCTGAAATCCAGCCCTGCCGGACGTTTCCCGGCCGGGCCGCGCGTCGTCGTGGCGGTGATGGAACCGCCCGCTCCCGGTAAGAACGAAGCTCCGGGAGCTCACTCGCCGTTGGGGCGTCCCACGCCGACATATTTGAAGCCGCGGCCGACGAGGTCGGCCGGGGGATAGATGTTGCGCAGGTCAACCACGATCGGGCGGCGCAGCAGCGTCTTCAGCCGGTCGAGGTCGAGCGCCCGGAAGGCGTCCCACTCGGTGACGATGACGAGGCAGTCCGCGCCCTCGGCGCAGGCATAGGCACTGGCCGCGTATTCGACCTCCGCCGGCAGCACCTTGCGGGCCTCGTCCATGCCGACGGGATCGTAGGCGCGCACCTGCACGCCCCGGTCCAGCAGCGACTGGACGATGTTGATCGCCGGGCTGTCGCGCATGTCGTCGGTGTTCGGCTTGAAGGTGAGGCCGAGCACGGCCACCGTCGCTCCGCGTGGCGGCGTGCCCATGGCCTCGATCACCCGGCGGCCCATGGCGGCCTTGCGGCTCTCGTTCACCGTGGTCACGGTCTCGATCAGCCGCAGCGGGGCGCCGGCCTCCTGCGCGGTGCGCATGAGGGCGAGCGTGTCCTTGGGGAAGCAGGAGCCGCCATAGCCGGGGCCCGCATGCAGGAATTTCGGGCCGATGCGGCGGTCGAGGCCGATGCCGCGGGCCACCTCCTGGACATTGCCGCCGACCTTCTCGCACAGGTCCGCCATCTCGTTGATGAAGGTGATCTTCATCGCCAGGAAGGCGTTGGAGGCGTATTTGATCAGCTCGGCGGTGTTGCGCTCGGTGAACAGCAGCGGCGCGGCGTTGAGTGACAGCGGGCGGTAGAGCGCCGTCATCACTTCGCGGGCGCGCGGATCCTCCGTGCCGATGACGATGCGGTCCGGCCGCTTGAAATCCTCGATCGCGGCTCCCTCGCGCAGGAACTCCGGGTTGGAGACCACCGCGATGTCCGCCTCCGGCGCTTCCTCGCGGATGATGTGCTCGATATCGGTGCCGGTGCCGACCGGCACGGTCGACTTGGTGACGACGACGGTGAAGCCGTTCGCCGCGCGGGCGATCTCGCGGGCGGCCGCGTGCACATAGGAGAGGTCGGCATGCCCGTCGCCGCGCCGCGAGGGCGTGCCCACCGCGATGAACACGACCTCCGCCTGCCGGACGGCCTGGGTGAGGTCGGTGGCGAAGCGGAGCCGGCCGGCCGCGACGTTGCGGCGGACGAGATCGTCGAGCCCGGGCTCGAAGATCGGAATCTCGCCCCGGCCGAGGCGCTCGATCTTCGAGGCATCCTTGTCGACGCAGACGACCTCGTGGCCGAAATCCGAGAAGCAGGTGCCGGAGACGAGACCGACATAGCCCGTACCGATCATCGCAACGCGCATGGAGAACTCTCAGTCTGGCTTCCGGCAGCACGCGGCGCGGGGGGCGCCGGGCCTTCGGCGAGGGCTTCGTGCCCCCTTTATCCAATCGCGCGTCCCATTTCGAGAGGGGGCGCGCAAAGCGGCGCGAGAGGCAGAGAGCACATGCCGTGCCTTGCCAGAGTTCTGCGTCGGTTTCGCGACACGCATCCGAGGCGCGCGCACGGCGAATTGATGACGCGACGTCAAGACGTAACATTCATGAGCAAGTAAAACAGAATGCAGATATTCAATAATCATACATTAGACTAATTAAAAACAAGCAATTACAAAATGTTTAGTTGACATATCGGTCATCCGGGAGGGATTAGGCGGCGACAACATCGTCTTCTGTCCGGTGCTTCCCGCCCATGCGCCTCGGCCTCCACCATAATGCCGTCCTCTGGTCCGTCCGCCGCAGCGCGTTGCTGGTGCTGGCGTTCGTTCTTCTGGCGATGGCACATCCGGCGATGGCGGATATCGCGCTGAAGGACGTGACCGGGCGCGAGGTGCGCCTTGCCCGGCCGGCGAGCCGGCTGCTCATCGATGACGGGCGCTTCCTGATCGCGCTTTCGCTGATCCATCCCGACCCGGTGAGCGTGCTCGCTGCCTGGCCGCGCGACATCAACCGTATCGGTAAGCGCACCTTCGACGCCTACAAGGCCAAGTTCCCCGCCATCGACAGCCTCGCCAAAGTGGCGAGCTCCGCCGGTTCGCTCTCGGTCGAGCAGGTGGTGGCGGCGCGGCCGGACCTCGCGGTGTTTTCTCTCGGCTCGCAGCCCTCCGACGAGGAGCGCGCGCGCATCGAGGCGGCCGGCATCCCCGTGGTGGTGATCGACTTCTTCACCCATCCGCTTGCCAATCTGGAACCGAGCCTGCGTCTCCTCGGCGCAGCGACCGGCCGTCAGGCACAGGCCGAGGACTTCCTCGCCTTCCGCCGCGCCCGTATCGACGCGGTGCGCGCGAAGGTCGAGGGACTCACGGACGGCGAGCGCCCGCGCGTCTTCCTCGAGCCGCATGCCGCCATGACCGCGGACTGCTGCAATTCGCCGGGGCGGGGCAATGTCGGCGACATCATCGAGGCGGTGGGCGGCACGAATATCGGCGCGGCGGTGATCCCGCGCGCCTTCGGCAAGCTCAACCTCGAATATGTCATCGCCCAGGACCCGCAGGTCTACATCGCCACCGGCGGCAGCCACATGGAAGGCACCGGCGGGCTGCTGATCGGGCCGGAATACAGCCTGGAGCGGGCGCGCGAGACGCTGGCGCGCGTCGTCGCCCGGCCGGGCTTCGGCGGGCTGGCGGCGGTACGCGACAAGCGCGTCCACGGCCTGTCGCACCAGATGCTCAACTCGCCGCTCGACCTCTTCACCGTCGAGATCCTGGCGAAATGGATTCACCCCGAGCGCTTCGCCGGGCTCGATGTCGGCCGGACGGTGGAAGAGGTGAACGCGCGCTTCCTCGCCGTGCCGGTCGAGGGGCCCAACTGGATCGATCTCGACTGATGCGCGGCGGCAAGCCGGGGCCGTCCGCGCATCGCAACCCGACCTCATTCATCAACGGAGAAACGTCATGCCGAACGACGCGACCTTTGCCCGGCCCCGCCTGCGCCTGCGCTCCATTGCCCTCGCCACGGTGGCGGTGTTCGGCCTCGCCGGCGCGGCTTTCGCCGATCCGGAATATGTGAAGTCGGCCAAGCCGGGTGCGGGGCTCTACGAGCTCGTCTTCAGCGCGCCGATGAACCGTGTCTATGTCGCCGCCGCCGGCGCGCGCGGTGCCAGCGAGACCTTCGTCTACGCGCTCGATCCGGCGACGCTGGAGACCAAGGAGACGATCGCGCTCGGCGACGACCCGGTCTTCGGCCTCGGCATCAACAACAAGACCAAGACCCTCTACGGCACGCAGACCCGCGACGGCTCGCTCGCGGTGATCGACCTCGCCAGCGGCAAGGTCGTCGCCAAGCTCGCCAAGGGCGAGAAGGCGCATGTGCGCGAGGTGGCCGTCGACGAGGCGGCGAACCGCGCCTACGTCACCGTCACCGGCCGCCGCGACAAGTCCTCCTCCGTGTGGGTGATCGATGGCGCCAAGAACGAGATCGTCGACACGATCGACGATCTGCCCGGCGCCGTCACCGGCATCGCTCTCGATGCGAAGGGCAACCGCCTGTTCCTTTCCGCCCTGGAGAGCAACGAGGTCCATGTCGTCGATCTCGGCAGCAAGAAGGTGACGACCTTCCCGTCGGGCGGCGAAGGGGCGATCAATCTCGCCTACGACGCGTCGGGCGATCAGGTCTTCGTCGCGCATCAGGGCTCCGGCGAGGTCGCCGTGCTCGATGCGAAGGACGGCAAGGTGGTCAAGAAGATCCCGACCGGCGCTGGCGCGCTCAGCCTCGCCATCGATTCCGGGCGCAGCATCCTCTATGTCGCGAACCGGCAGGGCGGCTTCGTCACGCTGGTCGACACCAAGACGCTGGAACCGATCGCCAATGTCGTGACCGGCTCGATGCCGCAGACGGTCACCGTCGATGCCGCTTCGGGCAACGCCTATGTCTCCAATAAGCTGAAGACCGCCGGCCGCCCGCGTCCGCCGGCTCCGCCCGCCGGTGCCGCTGCCGCCCCCGGCGCCGCGCCGGCTCCCGC
>NZ_CACSAS010000001.1:3345393-3407402 GCF_902703545.1 Starkeya nomas | reverse complement strand
GGCTCCCGCCGCGCAGCAGGCGGCCGCGCCTGCCGGTGCCCCGCCGGCCGGTCCCGGCGGCGAGGGGCAGCGCCCGCGCCCCGTGCCGATGGTCGATCCCTTCGGCGACACCGTCACGCTGATCAAGCCCTGACGACCGGCCGGAGCGCGGATGCCCGATGACGGTCCCCCACGGAGCGATGCGGATGTGTGATGCGGCGGAGAAGGCGGCTGCCGAGGCGGCACCGTTCGCCCCCGCCCTGCCGTTCGCGCTCGTCTCCGGTGAGGAGACCCTCGTCGGGCGGGGCTGCCTCGGCCTTGTCGAGGACGGTCCGTCGCCGCTCGGCGAGCGGGCGCGGGCCCTCATCGAGGCCGGGGGCGCCGGTCCGCGCCTCGTGGTCGGCGCGCTGCCCTTCGACCGAGCGGCTGCGCCCCATCTCTACCGGCCGGCGGAGCTGTCGCGCAGCGCCGGCCGCTCCTGCTTCGCCGCGGCCTTCCCGCCGCCTTCTCTGGTGCGTGGGGCAGCTCCGCCGCCACGCTGGGAGGTGACGCCCGAACCGTCTCTCGTGGCCTATGAGTCCGCCGTCGCCGAGGTCCTTTCGCGCATGGCGCGGCGGGAGGAAGGGCTACGCAAGATCGTGCTCTCGCGCAGCCTGCGGCTTCTGGCCGACCGGGCGATCGACGCCAGCGCCCTGCTGCGCGCGCTGTCGGAGGATGCGAGCGTCACCGCCTTCTGCGTGCCGCTGGTGGCGGCGGGCTCCGGCGAAGCGTCTCGGGCGCTGGTCGGGGCGACGCCAGAGCTGCTGCTGTCCAAGCGAGGCGCGAGGGTCGTCTCGCACCCGCTGGCGGGCTCGGCACGGCGGGCCTGTGAGGATGCCGCCGACCGCGCCGCCGCCGAGGGGCTGCTCGCCTCGGAGAAGGACCGGCGCGAGCACCGGGAGGTGGTCACCGCCATCCTCGACCTGCTCGCCCCTTACTGCACCGAGCTTGCCGCGCCCGAGGCGCCTGCGCTCGCCGCCACCGCCAGCATGTGGCACCTCGGTACGCGCATCGTGGGCCGGCTGCGCGATGCCGCCACATCGGCCCTCGATCTTGCCGCGCTGCTGCATCCCACGCCCGCCGTCTGCGGTACGCCGCGCGCTGCCGCCGCCCGTGCCATCGCCGAGCTGGAAGGCTATGAGCGCGGCTTCTATGCCGGCGCGGTCGGCTGGTGCGATGCCGCGGGCGATGGTGCCTGGCACGTCGCCATACGCTGTGCCGAGATCGCCGGTCGCGAGGCGCGGCTCTTTGCCGGGGCCGGCATCGTGGCCGGCTCGGACCCCGTGGCCGAAGGGGAAGAGACCTCGGCCAAGTTCGCCGCCCTGCTGGGTGCGCTCGGCATCGACGAGCATGGCCGCGTGCGTTCGGAGGAGCAGGCGTGAAGCCGCTGTCGCAGGTTTGGCCGGAAGAATTCGCCGCCCGCTATCGCGCCAGGGGCTATTGGCGTGGTGAGACCTTCTCTTCCTTCCTGCGCGCCCGTGCGGCAGAATTGCCAGACCATGTCGCTGTGGTCGGCGGCGAGCACCGCTGGACGTTCAGCGAGCTTGAGGAACGCGCCGAAAAAGTCGCGCGCGGCCTGCTGGCGCTGGGCCTCAAGCCCGGCGACCGGGTAGTCGTGCAACTCCCCAACATCCCGGAGTTCCTCTCCGTGGTGTTCGGCCTGTTCCGCGCCCGGCTCATCCCGGTCTATGCGCTGCCGGCCCACCGCATCGTCGAGATCGTGCATTTCGCCCGCACGGCGGAAGCACGCGGCTACATCGTCGCCGACCGGCATGACGGCTTCGACTATCGCGGGCTGGCCGAAGAGGTGCGGCGCGAGGTGCCCGAGGTCGAACATATCGTCGTGGTTGGCGACGGCGGGCCGTTCATCGCGCTCGATGCCTTTCCCGACAGCGCCGCGCCGCTGCCGGAAGACGCCGATCCGTCCGACGTGGCCTTTCTCCAGATTTCCGGTGGCTCGACGGGGCTCTCCAAGCTCATCCCGCGCACGCATGACGACTACATCTATTCGTTCCGCGCCAGTGCCGAGATCTGCAAGCTGAACACCGACAGCGTCTATCTTGCCGCGCTCCCCGTCGCGCACAATTTCCCCATGTCTTCGCCCGGCGTGTTCGGCGCGCTCCATGCCGGCTCGCGCGTGGTGCTCGCCCCTTCGCCGAGCCCGGAAGTCGCCTTCCCGCTGATCGCGCGCGAGGGCGTGACCATCACCGGCCTCGTGCCGCCCCTCGCCTTGCTCTGGCTGCAGGCGGCGCCGAGCACGACGCATGACCTCTCGTCCTTGCAGGTGCTGCAGGTCGGCGGCGCCAAGTTCCTCACCGAATCCGCCCGCCGGGTAAAGCCGGTGCTCGGCTGCACATTGCAGCAGGTGTTCGGCATGGCCGAGGGGCTGGTGAACTACACACGTCTCGACGATCCCGAGGAGATCATCGTCTCCACGCAGGGCCGGCCGATCAGCGCCGCCGACGAGGTGCTGATCCTCGACGATGAAGGCAACCCCGTGCCCGAGGGCGAGGCGGGAAACCTGCTGACGCGCGGGCCCTATACGATCCGCGCCTACCACAACAATGACGGCGCCAACGCCCGCTCCTTCACCGCCGACGGCTTCTACCGCACCGGCGACGTGGTGAAGCGCACGCCGGAGGGCTATCTCGTCGTGCAGGGGCGGGCGACCGACCACATCAACCGCGCCGGCGAGAAGATCTCTGCCGAGGAGATCGAGGACCATCTCCTCGCCCATCCCGGCGTGTTCGACGCGGCGGTGGTCTCTCTCCCCGATGAGTTCCTCGGTGAGCGCTCCTGCGCCTTCGTGATCCCGCAGGGCGAGAAGCCGAAGGCGGCGGCGCTGAAGGCGTGGATGCGCACGCGCGGGCTCGCCGATTTCAAGGTGCCGGACCAGGTGGTGTTCGTCGACGCCTTCGAGACCACGGCGGTGGGCAAGGTGAGCCGCAAGGAGTTGCGCGCCAGCCTGCGCCGCCGTTTCCTCGAAGCCGTCGAGGCGGAGAAGTGAGCATGACTGCCAAACCGGGGCTGCCGACCGTTGCCCCCTACGAGCTGCCGCGTGCGGACGAGTTGCCGAAGCCGCGTGCGCCGTGGAAGCTGGAGCGTGAGCGGGCGGCGCTGCTGATCCACGACATGCAGAACTATTTCCTGCGGATCTTCCCGTCGGACGCCTCACCCATCGCGCCGGTGATCGCCAACGTTGCGGCGCTGGCGAAAGCGGCGCGGGCGGAGGGCGTGCCGGTGTTCTACACCGCGCAGGAAGGCGATCAGGACCGCCGGGACCGCGGCCTTCAGGCCGACCTCTGGGGACCGGGCATGAGCGCGGCGCCCGAGCACCAGCCTATCGTCACGGCGCTGGCGCCGGAGCCGGGCGACTTCACGCTGGTGAAGCACCGCTACAGCGCCTTCCAGCGCTCCAATTTGGAGACGCTGATGCGCGCGCGCGGCCGCGACCAGCTGATCATCTGCGGCGTCTACGCCCATATCGGCTGCACGCTCACCGCGGCCGACGCCTTCATGCGCGACATCGAACCCTTCCTGGCGGCGGACGCGCTGGCCGACTTCTCGCGCGCCCGGCACGACCTCGCTCTGTCCTATGTCGCGGATGTGTGCGGCGTGCCGCTCGCCACCGCGCAGATACTGGAGGTGCTGTGATGGCCATCGAACCCGGCGACATCAAGCGCATTGTCGCCCCTGCGGCGGCGGTTACGCGCGAGAAGATGCGCGCGGATATCGCAAGGATGTTGCACGAGGACCCCGAGGAGATCGGCGGCGAGGACAGCCTGATCGATCTCGGCCTCGATTCCATGCGGGCGATGAACCTCGTTCTGGCCTGGAGCGAAGGCGGGCTCGACCTCGAATTCTCCGAGTTCGCGGAGAAGCCGACGCTCGACGGCTGGTGGGAACTGGTCAGCGCCAAGCAGAGCGCGCGGGGCGGCTGACATCATGCGTGACCGGCCCGGCGAGGCGCATCCGCTCACCGAGGCGCAGTCGGGCCTGTGGTATGCGCAGCGGCTCGACCCGGCGAACCCGCTCTTCAATACCGGACAATATATCGAGCTGAAGGGCCCGCTCGACCGGCCGGCTTTCGAGGCGGCGCTGGCGCAGGCGGTGGCGGAGTCGGATGCGCTGGCGCTGCGCATGGTCGACGACCCGTCCGGGCCGCTGCAGGTCGTCGATCCCGCGCAGCGTCCGATGCTGGAAATCGTTGACGTTTCTGGCGCTGCCGATCCGTTCGCAGCGGCGGAAGCCGACATCGCCCGCGACATGGCCACCCCGCTCGACCCGACGCGCGAGAAGCTGGCCGCCGAGCGGCTCTTCGTGCTCGGGCCGGAGCGCTTCATCTGGCAGCAGCGCATCCATCACCTCGCCATTGACGGCTACGGGATGATCCTGCTCACCCAGCGCGTGGCGGACCTCTACAACGCCCGCCAGCGCGGGGGAGAGGCCGGCGCGCCGCTGCCCGGTATCGCCACGGCCTTCGCCGAGGACGCGGCTTATCGGGCCTCCGACAAGCGGGTGAAGGACGGCGATTACTGGCGCGAACTGTTCGCCGACAAGCCGGAGGTGGCGAGCCTCGCCGCGGGTAATCCGGTGAGCGCGCCGAGCTTCCATCGCCGGGCGGTGGAAATCGACGCCGACGCCTTCGCCCGGCTGCGGGCGATAGGAGAGCGGACGAACATCCCCTGGCCGGATGTCGTCACCGCGCTCGCCGCCGCCTATGTCCGGCGGCATGTTGGGACGACTGAAATCGTTCTCGGCGTGCCGTTCATGGCGCGGCTCGGCAGCGCGGCGGCGCGGGTGCCGGCGATGCTGATGAACGTGCTGCCGCTGCGCGTCGATGCCCAAGAAGACGATATAGATCAATATCTTGGTTCGGTGGCGAGGAGCCTCACCCGTGCCCGGCGGCATGGCCGGTACCGCTCCGAGCAGCTGCGCCGCGACCTGAAGCTGATCGGCGGCCAGCGGCGGCTGCACGGGCCGCTGATCAACCTGCTGCCCTTCGACGAGACGCCGCGCTTCGAGGGCTTGGAGAGCCGGCTGGAGGTGCTCTCGACCGGGCCGGTGGAGGACATCACCTTCACCTTCCGCCTGCACGGCGCGGACGGGCTGCGGCTGGAGGTGGACGCCAATCCCGACCTCTATCCGCCGGAGGTCGTCGAGGCCAACGCCTTGCGGCTCAAGCATTTCATCGAGGTAGCGAGCGCTGCGGAAGGCTCGCTCGCCGAGGTGCCGACGGCGACGCCGGAGGAGGCGCACCGGCATATCTTCGCTCTCAACGCGACGGATCACCCGGTGCCCGACACGACGCTGGCGGCGCTGATCGAGGCGCGGATGCGGGCGACGCCGCACGCGCCGGCGCTGCGTTTCGCCGGCGCGACCATGGACTATGCGACGCTGGATGCGCGCAGCCGGGCGCTGGCGGAGCGGCTCCGGGAGGGTAGCAAAAACAGTAGCAAAAAGCGTAGCAGCGACAGTAGCAATGCGACGGGTAGCATCGTTGCAGTCGCACTACCGCGCTCCTTCGAGCTGGTGGTGGCGCTGGTCGCCATCCTGCGCGCCGGGCTCGCTTATCTCCCGCTCGATCTCGCCCAGCCCGAGGCGAGGATCGACCGCATCCTCGCTTCGGCCGGGCCGCGCCTCGTGCTGGCGCGGGCGGAGGACGCCGCCCGCTTCGCCGGCAAGGCCGAGGTGCTGACGCCCGGCGACTGGCCGGCGTCTCCCTCGGGCGCCTCGCTTGCCGGCACGCCGCTCGCCGGTCCCGCGCCGGAAGACGCGGCCTATGTGATCTACACCTCCGGCTCGACCGGCGAGCCGAAGGGCGTGGTGATCGAGCACCGGGCCATCGTCAACCGGCTGGAATGGATGCGGGTGCATTACGGCTTCTCCCCCGCCGACCGCATCCTGCAGAAGACGCCCGCCACCTTCGACGTCTCGGTGTGGGAGTTCTTCCTGCCCTTGCTCACTGGGGCCTGCCTTGTCGTCGCGCCGCCGCAGGCGCATCGCGACCCGGTGGCGCTGGCACGGATCATCCGCGAGGAGGCGATCACCACCGCGCATTTCGTGCCGTCCATGCTCGCCGCCTTCCTCACCGAGCCGAGCGTGCAGGGCCTGTCGCTCAAACGCGTCTTCTGCTCGGGCGAGGAACTGCCGGCGGACCTGCGCGACCGCTTCCACCGCACCCTCACGGCTGAGCTGCACAATCTTTACGGGCCGACCGAGGCGGCGGTGGATGTGAGCTACTGGCCGGCGGGCGAGGGGGACCGCTCGCTGCCGGTGCCGATCGGATTCCCGGTGTGGAACACGCGGCTCTATGTGCTCGATGAGCGGAACCGACCGCAGCCGCCGGGCGTGCCCGGCCATCTCCATCTCGGCGGGATGCAGCTCGCGCGCGGCTATCTCGGCCGGGCGGACCTGACCGCCGAGCGCTTCCTTCCCGATCCCTTCCGGCCGGGCGAGCGCATCTATGCGACGGGCGACCTCGCTTTGTGGCGACCGGACGGGGCGGTGGTGTTCCTCGGCCGCTCCGACCATCAGGTGAAGATCCGCGGCCTGCGCATCGAGCTGGGCGAGATCGAGGCGGCGGTGATGTCCTCCGGCCTCGTGCGGCAGGCGGGCATCCTCGCGCGCGAGGATGGGGGTGCCAAGCGCATCGTCGCCTATGTCGTGCCCGAGCCGGGCGCCGACCTTTCCGCGCTGAAGGCGCATGTGGCCGCGCGCGTCCCGGACTACATGGTGCCGGCGGCCTTCGTGAGCCTTGAGGCGCTGCCGGTGAACGCCAATGGCAAGCTCGACCGCGCCGCCCTGCCGGCACCGGATTTTTCCGGCACCGGCGCGCGCGTGCCGCAGACGCCGACCGAGACGCGGCTCGCCGCACTGTTCGCCGAGCAGCTCGGCCTCGCCGCGCCGGTCTTCGCCGAGGACGATTTCTTCTCCCTCGGCGGGGATTCGCTGGCGGCGGTCGCTCTGCTGCTGCGGGTGCGCGAGGAATGGGGTCGCGACCCCGGGCTCGGGGCGCTGTTCGCCCAGCCGACGCTGGCCGGATTCGCCCGGCTGATCGACGCCGAGGAGGGGGCCGGCGATGCCGGCCTCGGGCCGTTCATCACGCTGGCGGAGGGCGATGTTTCGCGGCCCCCGCTCTTCGTCATCCATCCGGCGGGCGGCATCGCCTGGTGCTATGGACGGCTGGCGCGGGCGCTGGATCCCCGGCGCGCGGTTCACGGCCTGCAGGCGCCGGCACTGGCGCCCGATGTCGCGACGCCGGAAAGCCTGGAGGCGCTGGCCGCCGACTATGTGGAGCGCATCCGGGCGGTGCGGCCGCACGGCCCCTATCACCTTCTCGGCTGGTCGGTCGGCGGCATCATCGCGCAGGCGATGGCGGTGCGCCTGCGCGAGCTCGGCGCGGCGGTCGGGGTGGTAGCGATGCTGGATTCCTACCCCGCCGACGTCTGGCGGGGCGAGCCGGACCCCGGCGAGGACGGCGCGCTGAAGGCGCTGCTCGCCATTGCCGGCCACGACCCCGACCGGCTGCCGGCGCTGGCGCTGAACCGGGCCTCCGTGCTCGCCTTCCTGCGCGCCTCCGACAGCCCGCTCGGCCGGCTGCCGGATGCCGCGCTCGACGGCGTGGTGCGGGTGGTGGCCGGCAACAACCGGCTGGTGCGCGGGCATTTCCACCGGCGCTTTGACGGCACGCTCACCCATTTCCGCGCGGCGCTGGACCATCAGGGGCGCGACCT
This sequence comes from Starkeya nomas, assembly GCF_902703545.1. Taxonomy (NCBI): domain Bacteria; kingdom Pseudomonadati; phylum Pseudomonadota; class Alphaproteobacteria; order Hyphomicrobiales; family Xanthobacteraceae; genus Starkeya; species Starkeya nomas. The sequence continues at coordinate 3,399,648 of NZ_CACSAS010000001.1, read as the reverse complement.
GACGCCCGACCAGTGGCGGCCCTATGCGGGGCGCGTCGAGGTGGTCGAGGTGCCGGCGCTGCACGCCTATCTCACCGGGCCGGAGGCGACGGCGCTCATCGCGCCGGTCGTCTCGAACCTGCTCGACGACGCCGACAGGAAGGAAGACGCGACATGCGCGACAGCGGTCTGAGCGGCAAGGTTGCGCTGGTGACGGGAGCCGCGGGCGGCATCGGCGCCGCGGTGGTGCGCCAGCTCCACGCCGAGGGCGTGCGGGTGGTGGCCGGCGACGTGGAGGAGGCGGGCGTGAGCGCGCTCGCCGCGGAACTCGGCGATGCCGTCGTCCCGGCCTTTCTCGACGTGCGCTCGACCGAGGCGGTCGACGCTCTGGTGGCGCGCGTCGAGCGCGAGGTGGGGCCGATCGACCTGCTCGCCAATGTCGCCGGCGTGCTCTCCTACGAGCCGGTGGTGGGGCTCTCCGACGCCGAGTGGGAGCGGGTGTTCGACATCAACGCCGCCGGCGTCTTCCGGGTGAGCCGCGCGGTGGCGCGGGCGATGCAGGCACGCAAGCGCGGTGCCATGGTGACGGTGAGCTCCAACGCGGCGGGCATTCCGCGCCACGCCATGTCGGCCTATGCGGCCTCCAAGGCGGCGGCGACCATGTTCACCCGCTGCCTCGGGCTGGAGCTGGCGCCGCTCGGCATACGCTGCAACATCGTCGCCCCCGGCTCGACGCTGACGCCCATGCAGACCGGCATGTGGGCGGACGGGAACGGCGCGGCAAGGGTGATCGCCGGCTCGCCGGAGACCTTCAAGGCGGGCATCCCGCTGGCCAAGCTGGCGACACCCGACGACATCGCCGACGCGGTGGTGTTCCTGCTGTCCGACCGGGCCGGCCACGTCACCATGGCCGACCTCTATATCGACGGCGGCGCGACGTTGCGGGGGTGATCGGCCCTCTCCCCGTCGGGGAGAGGGGAAGAAGAGGGCTGACAGGGCTTTCTCGAGCGCCGTCATCCCGAGGTGCCCGGCGTTTTGCCGGGCCTCGAAGGATGCTCATCCGGGCGCGCTGTACTGACCATCCTTTGAGGTTCGCCTACACCGCGCGATCCACGATCACCTGCAGGAAGCCGTGCGAGCAGCGCTCGACGCGGGCCTCCACCCGGTAGACGCGGGCCAGCGTCTCCGGGGTGATGGCCGCTTCCGGCGTACCGTCGGCGGCGACGGCGCCGTTCTGCAGGACGACGACGCGCTGGGCGTAGCGGGCGGCCTGGGCGATGTCGTGCAGCACGATGACGACGATGATCGAACGCTCGCGCACCAGCTCCGCCACGAGCTGCATGACGCGCAGCTGGTGATGGATGTCGAGCGCGCTGGTCGGCTCGTCCAGCAGCAGCACGGCCGGCTCGCGGACGATGGACTGGGCGAGGCTGGCGAGCTGGCGCTGGCCGCCGGACAGCTCGTCGAGGCCGCGCATGGCGAGATCGGAGATGCCGAGCCGCGCCAGCGCGTCGAGCGCGCGTGCATGGGCCCCGGCGGCCGACAGTGCGTCGCCGCGCGAGGACATCAGCGCCGAAAGCGTCGCCTCGAACACGGTGAGCGCCACGCGCTGGGGCAGCGCCTGCGGCATGTAGGTGACGTGGCGGGCATGGCCGGCGACCGAGAGGCCGGTGAGCTCGACGTCGTCGAGGCGGATCGAGCCCTTCGCCGGCACGAGGCCGGCGAGCGCGCGCAGCAGCGTGGTCTTGCCGGCGGCGTTGGGGCCGATCAGCGCCGTCACCGTGCCGCCTTCCAGGGCGGGGAGGTCGAGCGCCTCGATGATCCGGCGGCGGCCATAGCCGACCGAGAGCCTGCCGATGTGGAGCTGCAGCAAGGTTTCACCAGTTCCTTGCATCACAGACGCTCCCGCCGGGAGAAGATGAGGGCCATGAAGAAGGGCACGCCGATCAGCGCGGTGACGATGCCCACCGGCAGCAGCGCGCCGGGCACGAGGGTCTTCGACGCCACCGAGGCGAGCGACATGATCACCGCGCCGGCCAGCATCGAGGCCGGCAGGAAGAAGCGGTGGTCCTCCCCGACCAGCAGGCGGGCGATGTGCGGGGCCACCAGCCCGATGAAGCCGATGGTGCCGACGAAGGCGACGGAGGTCGCCGCCAGCAGGCTCACCCGCAGCAGCGAGAAGAAGCGCAGCCGCGCCACCGAGATGCCGAACGAACGGGCCCGGTCCTCGCCGAGGCGCAGCGCCGTCATCCGCCAGGAGGCCTTGAGCGAGAAGGGCACCACGGCGAGCGTGACGAGGCCGAGCACGCCGAGCTTGCCCCAGCTCGCCCGCGACAGGCTGCCCATGCTCCAGAAGACCAGCTGCTGCAGCGCCTCCTGGCTGGCGACGAACTGCACCAGCGCCACCAGCGCGTTGAAGGTGAAGACCAGCGCGATGCCGAACAGCACCAGCGTCTCCACCCCGGTGCCGCGCAGGCCGGCCAGCGACTGCAGCAGCAGCACCGAGCCGAAGGCGAAGAGGAAGGCGAAGGCCGGCAGGTTCCAGTCCGCCGGCAGCAGCGGTAGCCCCACCCCGAGCACCAGCGCCAGCGCCGCGCCGAAGGAGGCGGCGGAGGAGACGCCGAGCGTGAAGGGGCTCGCCAGCGGGTTGTTGAGGATGGTCTGCATCTCCGCCCCGGCGAGCGCCAGCGCGGCGCCGACCAGTACCGCCATCAGCGCATAGGGCAGGCGCACGTCCCAGATGATGACGCGGGCGGGGGCGTCGAGGGCGGCGGGGTGGAGGATGCCGGTGACGACGTCGCCGAGCGGCAGGTTTGAGGGACCGGTGGCGATGTCGAAGAGCAGCGCCACCAGCATGAGGGCGCCGAGCCCGGCGACGATGGCGACCCGCCGACGCACCAGCCGCGCATAGGCGGCGAGTTCTTGCGCGTGTGGGGAAAGCTCGCTCATGACAAGGGTTCTGCATGACCCCGGAGGAGGGGTCAAGTTCCTGCCACGGAAAGGAAATTCCTTAGAGCGGTTCCATTTTGGCGGACGTCTCCTGTCCGGCTGCGGTCCTTTGGTCCGCAGCTGCATCAACACCGTCATGCCCGGGCGTGTTCCGGGCATCCACGCCTTGGCGGCGGCGCGGTATTGGGGCAAAGACGTGGATGGCCGGGGCGAGCCCGGCCATGACGTGCGTCTGTTTGCTGTCGATCCGCCCGAAGCTTCCGTCTCCCAGCGCGACCCGAGCCGATGAACCCCGTCACCCTGCCCGATGCCGAATGGTTCGACCTTGCGCCGGAGGGCGGCGGGAAGGCGTGGCGGATCTTCCTCGCCCGGCCGCGCGGGGCGGCGCCGGCGGCGGGCTTTCCGGTCGTCTTCATGCTCGACGCCAATGCGGGTTTCGCCACCTTCACCGAGGTGATGCGGCGCGGCGCGGTGCGTCCGCAGGCGACCGGCATCGGCGAGGCGGTGATCGTCGGCATCGGCTATCCCGAGGGCGAGGACCACCGCGCCCGCCGCAGCTTCGATTACACGGCCGGGCCGGGGGCCGAGGGCGGACGGGGCGGCGAGCGGGCGACCGGCGGGCGCGACGCCTTCCTCGCCTTCATCGAGGACACGCTGAAGCCGCGCATCGCGCGCGAGCTGCCGGTCGATCCGGCGCGGCAGACGCTGTTCGGCCATTCGCTGGCGGGCTGGTTCACGCTCGACGTGATGGCGCGCGATGGCCATGCCTTCCGCAACTACGTCGCGGTCAGCCCGTCCATCTGGTGGGACGAGGCGCGGCTGGTCGCCGGGCTCGCGGCGGAACGCGCGGCGCCGCCCTGTCTCGCGGTGATGGTCGGCGAATGGGAACAAGCGCTCTCGCCCTGGCAGGCGGCGCGGCCGGAGGCCGGCGAGATGGCGGCGCGCCGGGCGCGCCGGGCGATGGTGGACCGGGCGCGGGATTATTCCGCGCGGGCGGCGAAGGAACTGGGGCCGGGAGCGCAGGTGCGCTTCGAGCTGATGGCGGGCGAGGACCACGCCTCCATCCTACCGGCGGCGATGGCGCGGGCGCTGCGCTTCGCGCTGGCCGACTGACGGCTGCCGGGACGGCGCCCGGCCGGAGATGGCTCACACGTGATGATCTTCGTCATTTGCGCCGAAGCCGGCAGCGGCTAGTTGTAGCGCGAATGTTCCAGACCGGGGCCCGCCATGACCGACACGCCGTCCGCCATTTCCCCTCCCTCGTCCGCGGTGCGCAACCGGCTGGTCACGGCGGGGCTCATCGTCGCGGTGATGGGTGCCGGCACGCTGGCGGGGGCCTGGTATTTCCAGCTCGTGGTCGGGCTCGCCCCGTGCCCGCTCTGCCTCGAACAGCGCATTCCCTATTATGTCGGCGTGCCGGTCGCGCTGCTCGGCGTGCTGGCGGCGGCCGGCGGCCGAGCCGGGCTGGCGCGCGTCGCGCTCGGCCTCGCCGGCATGCTGATGGCGCTCGGGACGTTCCTCGCCATCTATCATTCCGGCGTCGAATGGGGGCTGTGGGCGGGGCCGACCGCCTGCTCCGGCGCCGGGCCGGCGCTGCAGTCCGGCGACCTGCTCTCGCAGCTCCAGCAGGCGCGCGTGGTGCGCTGCGACGAGGCGCCGTGGCGGCTCTTCGGCCTGTCGCTGGCGGGCTACAACGCCTTCATCGCCGCCGCGCTGACCGTGGTCGCCATGTGGGGCGCCGCCGCGCGCGATTGAGGCTCGCCGTCATGCCCGGGCTCGTCCCGGGCATCCACGATCAGGGACTGGCCAGCGACTGAAAGACGTGGATGGCCGGGACGAGCCCGGCCATGACGTTGTTCCTTTGCGGGGAGGCTCGGCGAGCCTCACGGATCCAGCTCGGTGTCCCAGTAGAGATAGTCGACCCAGCTGTCGTGCAGGTAGTTCGGCGGGAAGTGGCGGCCGTTCTGGTGCAGGTCGAAGACGCTCGGCTGGAAGGGGCGCTGGCGCGGGATCATGTGCGCCTCGGCCGGCATCAGGCTGCCCTTGCGCAGATTGCAGGGCGAGCAGGCGGCGACGACGTTGTCCCAGGTGGTCTGGCCGCCGCGCGAGCGCGGGACGACGTGATCGAAGGTGAGGTCGTCGCGCGAATCACAGTACTGGCAGGTGAAGCGGTCGCGCAGGAAGACGTTGAACCGGGTGAAGGCGGGCTGGCGCGCCGGTCGGATGAACGCCTTGAGCGAGACGACGCTCGGCAGGCGCATCTGGAAATTGGCGCTGGAGACCTGCCGCTCGTAATATTCGACGATGTTCACCCGGTCGAGGAACACGGCCTTGATCGCGTCCTGCCAGGACCAGACCGACAGCGGGTAGTAGCTCAACGGCCGGTAATCGGCGTTGAGCACGAGGGCAGGCCAGGCACCCGGAGACAAAGTCGCCGTCAACGCTCGCTCCCTGCTTGAAGCGCCGCCAACGGCTGAATCGGCGCCGCTCGACGCACGGCGATAGTCTATATGTAGCGTGTCAATCTTGTGAAGCGCCTGCATGCATTCCGTCGCGATGCGCGCCGAGGTGAGGCGTGCGGGACGCAGCGGGGCGCCGGCGCCGGTCAGGCGAGGATTTCGCCGAGGAAGTTGCCGGCGAGCGTCAGCCCCGTCCGGTCGATGCCGTGGGCGAGGCCGTTGGACAGGTGCGCGCGGACCGTGATGCCCCGCGCCTGAAGGCTTTCCACCGCCCGGGGCAACGCCACCGGCGGCACGACCTGATCGAGATCGCCATGGATCAGCAGCACCGGCGGGCGGCTGGTGATCTGCGCGTCGAACTCCGCCATGGCGCGCTCCGGCGCCAGCACGTGGATGCCGGAGAAGCCGACGATGCCGGCAGGGGCGACCTTACGGCGCAGGCCGGTGTGGAGCGCCATCATCGTGCCCTGGCTGAAGCCGACCAGCGCGAGGCGCGAGCCGGGAAGGCCGAGACGCGCCAGCTCGGCGTCGAGGAAGGCGTCGAGCGCGGGGTGGGCGGCCTGCACGCCGATCCAGCGCTCGCGGTCGTCGCGCTCCACATAGCCGAACCATTGCCGGCCGACCGGCCCGATGGCGAGCGGCTCGGGCGCGTGGGGGGAGACGAAGGCGGCGTCGGGTACCAGAGGGCCCCAGTAGTCCGCGAGATCGATCAGGTCGCGCCCGTCGGCGCCGTAGCCGTGCAGCAGCACGACGAGGGACGTTGCCGGCTTGCCGGAACGGGGGGAGACGCGCGGGCCGTCGAGCATCGGCGGCCGGATCAGTTGGTGCCGTCGTCGCTCGAGCCGCCGGAAGCGACGCGGGCGGCGGGGCCGTGATTGAGCAGCGTGTCGACGCGCTCGCGCTCGTCCTCGAAGCCGACGAGGATCCGTCCGTCGAGGGCGCGGCCGCGCGGCAGGCGGATGCGCATGGGATCGACGAAGCGGCCGTTCACCAGCACCTCGTAGTGCAGATGGGCGCCGGTGGAGAGGCCGGTGGAGCCGACATAGCCGATGAGCTGGCCCTGACGGACCCGCAGCCCCTCGCGGATGCCCTTGGCGAAGCCGGACTGGTGCGAATAGGTGGTGACGTAGCCGTTGGCGTGCTGGATCTCGATGCGGCGGCCATAGCCGGAGGTCCAGGCGGCCTTCTTGATGGTGCCGTTGCCGGCGGCATAGATCGGCGTGCCCGTGCGGTCGGCCCAGTCGACGCCCGAATGCAGGCGGCTGTAGCCGAGGATCGGGTGGCGGCGCATGCCGAAGCCCGAGCGCATGATGCCGCCGGAGAGCGGCTTGCGGACGAGGAATTTCTTCGCGCTCTTGCCGTTCTCGTCATAGAAGTCGATCAGCCCGTCGTCGGGCGTCTGATAGCGGTAATAGCGCCGCTCCTCGCCGCCCACGGTGAGGCCGGCGAACAGCACGCCGCCGGCGCCGCCCGCCTCGTCCGGCTCGTAGATCACCTCGAACGAATCGCCGGCGCGCACGGGGCGCTCGAAATCCACGTCGAAGGAATAGACGCGGATCATGCTCTCGATGACGGGACGCGGCACCTCGTGGCGCAGCGCGGTCTCCCAGATGCTGTCATAGAGGGTGATGCGCCCGCCGCCTTCCTCGTCGGCGTCGTCCGGGGCGACGTCGGCGACCTGCATGTCGGCGGTTTCCTGCACCGGCAGGTAGCGGCCGAGATCGGAGAGCGCGACCGTGCCCTGGTGTCCGCTGTCGCCGAACACGGCGATGCGCGCCGGCATAATTTCGCCGCTGGTGTTGTCGAGCAGCACCTTCAGGCGCAGCCCGGCGGCGAGGCGGCCCTGCAATTCGCGCGGGCCGAAGGCGGCGGCGGCGGCGCGGGCGTTGTCGCGGGAGACGCCGAGATCGGCGAGGATGGAGGCGACGGTGTCGCCCGCCTTGGCGACGACGGTGCGCTCGGACCAGTCATTGCCGCCGGAGGCGTCCTCCGCCGACTTGCCGACCGAGGAGACGTTCTCGGGCTGCTGCAGCGCGTTGAGCGGATCGGCGGCGCCCGAGGGAGCGTAGGCCATGGCGCCGAGGCCGGGCAGGACGGGCGCCCGGCTGTCGGCGGCCGGCAGGCTGAATTCGGCGCTCTCGCGCACCTTCATCAGCACGTCTTCCATCGGCAGCTCGGCGGCGAAGCGGGTGCTCGGCGGCAGGTCGGAGATGTCGCGCACGACGATGGTCAGGTCGCCGGTCGGCTCGGCCTGCCCGGCATCGGCGTCTCCGGCATCGGAGGATTCGGCGATCAGCTTGGCCGGGTTGAAGCGCGGCACGTCGACCGAGGCGGAGGTGACCGACTGGGCGAGGTTGCTCGCCACCTTGGTGACGGCGCGGACCTTGATCACCTCGCGGTCGCCGTCCTTCGCCGTGGTGGCGAGGCGCAGCGTCTGGCGGGCGCTGAAGCTCTCGGAGAGGATCGACATGCGGTCGCCCTTGCGGGCGACGTTGGAGGGGCGCTCGCCCGCGGCCAGCGCGCCACGCAGGGCGGAGCGCACGGTTTCCGGCGTCTGGGCGAAACGGTACTCGCCGTCGAGCGCGGCATAGACCGCGCCACCCATCAGGGCGGCGCCGCAGATGCCGGTCAGCAGCGTGGCCATCAGCCAGCGGATCGAGATGCGGCGGCGGTTGATCGGCTCCTCGGCATCGCCGTCGACGCCGAGCGGGGGCTCGTCGCCGAGGTCGAACGCCGCGACATGCGAATGTCTTCCGCCTGCTGGTCCGCGTCTGGTCTCCAACAAGCTTCCCCGCGTTCCCCAACGTCCCGGTGGCGGCCGATGCCGGCTCCGGGCGCCTGTGCGACTTGGCGTCCGCCGGGGCGGACGCGACGATGTGTGGTTCGGTCTTACCCCCGGGCGGGGCAGGGCGGCGACGATGCCGTCCACGGCCGATGCCGTCAACCCGCCGGCACGACGAATCGCCCGGCGCCGGTGACGGGACGGCGATCTAGACCGCGGCTCACGGCAAAAGCATGGCGGGACGGGCGATTGGCGGGGCGTGCGGGGTTTTACCGGGGGATCGCGGCGCGCTCGCGCAGGGGCGAAGGGGGCGGCAGCGGTACCGCGGTGGCGACGCGGGAGGCGGCAGAGGTGTGGGAGGCGGCCTGCCCATTGCCGGCCGGCGCGTCGCCATCCTGCGGCGCGATGCCCTGCCAGGCGGTGGCGGGCGAATCCGGGTTGCGCAGGATGGGCGCGGCATCGGCGGCGGGAGCCGGCGTCGGCGCCATGGCGAGGGCGGTGGTGGAGCGGGACGCCAATGGAGTGGGCGACAGGGAAGCGGCGGCGACCAGCGGCTCGGCGGCCTCGGGCATGCGGCCGGGCACGGGCTTCGGGCCGCCGAAGCGCTTGAAGAAGGCCCAGATCTCCTGCGGCGCGTCGAGGCCGCTGCGGCGCGGGCCGAGCAGCACGCTGGCGAGGGCGTCGACCGCGCCGGTCGACTGCGAGGGCGGCTGGTGACCGCCGGCGATCTCGTAATAGGCGACCGCCGCGCCCGGCGCGCAGCGCTCCCAGCGCCAGATGCGGGCATGCGGCGCGCTGGTCTGCTGGGGGGCGGCGCAGCCGTCGAGCCGGGCGAACAGCGAGGCGGTGGACGAGGCCGACATCAGCCGGGCGCCGGGCGTCGGACGGCCGAACATCGGCACGATGGGGTCGTAGGTGCCGTTCATCAGCAGGATCGGCACCGGCTTCGAGGGCTTGCAGGACTGTGCGTAGCCGACCGGCACGGTCATCATCAGCGCGGCATAGGCGGCGAATCGCTCGGCATAGCGGCAGGCGACGAAGGCGGTGAGGAAGCCGCCATTCGAGAAGCCCATGAGATAGGCGCGGCCGGGATCGGCGATGCCCTCGGCGGCGAGCCGGTCCAGCACGTCGAGCACGAAGCGGCCGTCGTCGCGCCGGTGCAGCAGCGGCAGGAAGCCGGCGATGGAGCTGCGCCCGTCGTTCCACAGGAGATTGAGGCCCTTGGGATAGGCGACGACGAAGCCCTCGCGGTCGGCCACCGCGTCGAGGTCGAGGTAGCGCTGCATCATGCCGGCCGGCTGGAGGGCGCCGTGCAGGGCGATCACCAGCGGCTTCGGCCCCTCCGGCGCGCCCTTGGGGATGTGCAGAATGTATTCGCGCTTGATGCCGCCGGAGACGACGGTGCGCACCGTGTCGGCGGCCCGCGCCGGGGCGATGGCGCAGACGAGCGCGAGGGAGGCCGCGAACAATGCGCCGATCAGGAAGCTGGGTTTCGCGAAATGCATAAGCTACGCAACCTCGACACGGCGGGTTTCGCGGAAACCCATTCAGACGGCGGATTTTCGCCAATTAAATGGCGAAGATGGTTAACGCCCCGTCATCGCACCGGTTGGCGCCGGTCCGGCCCGGCGTCCGAATACCGACGATAGGGGGATGCGCGGCACCCGGCCGTTGGGCTAGGGTGGGTTGCTGCGGCGCAACCGGGACAATGGGCGCTGCGGGAGGAACGATAGACGCCACCTTTGGAATGATTGCGAACTGCAATCGTTTCCGCTACGCACACAACATATTCCTGAGTGATCTGGGACACCGACATGGCAGGAGCGGCCGAGCGGCCTCTTTCCCCGCATCTGCAAATCTACCGCCCGATGCTGACGATGATGATGTCCATCGTGCACCGCATCACCGGCGTGGCGCTGTATTTTGGCACCTTGTTGCTCGTGATCTGGCTCATCGCCGCCGCGAGCTCTCCCGAGGCATTCGACCTCGTGAACGGAATCTACGGCAGCTGGATCGGCCTCATCGTGCTGGTCGGCTACAGCTGGGCGCTGATCCATCACGCGATCGGCGGCATACGTCATTTCATCTGGGACACCGGCGCGGGCTTCGGCCCGGAGGCGCGCGAGCTGATGGCCAAGCTGACGATCGGCGGTTCGATCGGGCTGACCGTGCTGCTCTGGATCGCCATCTGGCTGGTGAAGGGCTGAAGCATGAGTACCTCTTCCGGTTCTTCCATGCGCACCCCGCGCCGGCGGGTTGCCGGCCTCGGTTCGGCGCGCTCCGGCACCGGCCATTTCTGGCTGCAGCGCGTGACCGCGCTGTCCAACCTCATCCTGATCCTCATCGCGCTGCCGATCGTCATCTGCGTGGCGGGGCAGGGGCACGCGGCGACCGTCGCGACGCTCGGCCACCCGCTGGTCGCGATCGTGCTGCTGCTGCTGCTGTTCTCGGTGACGTTCCACATGCGCATCGGCATGCAGGTGGTGATCGAGGACTACGTGCATTCCGAGGGCGTGAAGGTGCTCGCGCTCATCGCCAATACCTTCTTCACCATCGCGGTTGGCAGCGCCGGGGCGTTCGCCATCCTCAAGATCAGTTTCGGAGGCTGAGGGACCGATGGCCGAGACCATCTCCGCCAATGGCGCCGCCGACGGCGCCTCGGTGAACGGCGCCGCCTATCCGATCACCGATCACACCTATGACGTCGTGGTGGTGGGCGCTGGCGGCGCGGGCTTGCGCGCCGTGGTGGGCTGCTCGGAAGCCGGGCTGCGCACCGCCTGCGTGACCAAGGTCTTCCCGACCCGCTCGCACACGGTGGCGGCGCAGGGCGGCATCGCCGCCTCGCTCGGCAACATGGGCACCGACGACTGGCGCTACCACATGTACGACACCGTGAAGGGGTCGGACTGGCTGGGCGACCAGGACGCCATCGAATATCTCGTGCGCCACGCGCCGGCCGCCGTTTACGAGCTGGAGCACTGGGGCGTGCCGTTCTCGCGCACCGAGGAAGGCAAGATCTACCAGCGCCCCTTCGGCGGCATGACGATCGACTACGGCAAGAGCCCGGCGCAGCGCACCTGCGCCGCCGCCGACCGCACCGGCCACGCCATCCTGCACACGCTCTACGGCGCGGCGCTGAAGCATTCGGCCGAATTCTTCATCGAGTATTTCGCGCTCGACCTGATCATGGACGATGACGGCCGCTGCCGCGGCCTCGTCGCCCTGAAGATGGACGACGGCACCCTGCACCGCTTCCGCGCGCAGACGGTGATCCTCGCCACCGGCGGCTATGGCCGCGCCTATTTCTCCGCCACTTCGGCGCACACCTGTACCGGCGACGGCAACGCCATGGTGCTGCGCGCCGGCCTGCCGCTGCAGGACATGGAGTTCGTGCAGTTCCACCCGACCGGCATCTACGGCTCGGGCTGCCTGATCACCGAGGGCGCGCGCGGCGAGGGCGGCTACCTCACCAATGCCGAGGGCGAGCGCTTCATGGAGCGCTACGCCCCCTCCGCCAAGGACCTCGCCTCGCGCGACGTCGTCTCCCGCTCCATGACCATGGAAATCCGCGAGGGACGCGGCGTCGGCAAGAACAAGGACCACATCTACCTGCACCTCGACCATCTCGACCCGGCGATCCTGCACGAGCGCCTGCCGGGCATTTCCGAGAGCGCGAAGATCTTTGCCGGCGTCGACGTGACCAAGGAGCCGATCCCGGTCCTGCCAACCGTGCACTACAACATGGGCGGCATTCCCACGAACTTCCACGGCGAGGTCGTCACCAAGAAGGACGGCAACCCGGACCATGTGGTGCCCGGCCTGATGGCGGTAGGCGAATGCGCCTGCGTGTCGATCCACGGCGCCAACCGGCTCGGCTCGAATTCGCTGACCGACCTCGTGGTGTTCGGCCGCGCGGCGGCGCTGCGCTGCGCCGACATCCTCACCCCCGGCGACAAGCAGCCCGAGCTGCCGGCGAACTCCGCCGAGCTGGCGCTTTCGCGCCTCGACCATTTCCGCAATGCCCATGGCGGCACGCCGACGGCCGAGCTGCGCCTCTCCATGCAGAAGGTGATGCAGAACAACTGCGCCGTCTACCGCACCGGCGATGTGCTGCAGGAAGGCCGCAAGCTGATCGCCGAGGTGTTCGCCGGCACGAGCGACATCGACGTGACCGACCGCTCGCTGATCTGGAACTCCGACCTCATCGAGACGCTGGAGTACGATAACCTGATCGCGCTGGCGACGGTGACGATGGAAAGCGCGGCCGCCCGCACGGAAAGCCGCGGCGCCCATGCGCGCGAGGACTTCCCCGAGCGCGACGACGCCAACTGGATGAAGCACACGCTGGCCTTCGTCGATTTCGACAAGCAGGCGGTGACGCTCGACGAGCGCCCGGTGCACACCTACACGCTGTCGAACGACATCCAGTACATCGAGCCGCGCAAGCGCGTTTACTGACCCGAGCGCCCGCGCATCCGGCGCGGGCGGGACTTCGCTTTTCGAGAGCCGTCTTCGAAGGACACCTTCCGCCATGGTCCAGCTGACCCTGCCGAAGAACTCGCAGATCACCGAAGGCAAGGTGTGGCCCAAGCCCGCCGGCGCCAACCGGCTGACCGAGTACCGCATCTATCGCTGGAACCCCGACGACGGGAAAAACCCGAGCGTCGACACCTATTACGTCGACCGCGACGATTGCGGCCCGATGGTGCTGGACGGCCTCATCTACATCAAGAACAAGGTCGATCCGACCCTGACCTTCCGCCGCTCCTGCCGCGAGGGCATCTGCGGCTCCTGCGCGATGAACATCGACGGCACCAACACGCTCGCCTGCCTCAAGAGCATGGACGACGTGGACGCCTCGGCGGTGAAGATCTATCCGCTGCCGCACATGCCCGTCGTGAAGGACCTGGTGCCGGACCTCACCCAGTTCTACGCCCAGCACGCCTCGGTGGAGCCCTGGCTGCACACCGAGACGCCGGCCCCGGAGAAGGAATGGCGGCAGGGGCGCGGCGACCGCGAGAAGCTCGACGGGCTCTACGAGTGCATCCTGTGCGCCTGCTGCTCGACCTCCTGTCCGAGCTACTGGTGGAACGGCGACCGCTATCTCGGTCCGGCGGCGCTGCTGCAGGCCTATCGCTGGCTGATCGACAGCCGCGACGAGGCGACCGGCGACCGGCTGGACGACCTGGAAGACCCGTTCCGGCTCTATCGCTGCCACACCATCATGAACTGCGCCAAGGCCTGCCCGAAGGGGCTGAACCCGGCCAAGGCGATCGCCGAGATCAAGAAGATGATGGTGGCGCGCCAGTTCTGAGGCGTTACACCAGCGGGCGATGAACGACAGCATCCGCCCCACCTTCCGCTTCGCGCCGAGCCCGAACGGGCTGCTGCATCTCGGCCATGCGCGCTCGGCGCTGATCAACGACGCGATGGCGCGCGCCTCCGGGGGGCGGCTGCTGCTGCGCATCGAGGACATCGATGCCGCGCGCTGCCGGCCGGAATACGAGGCGGCGATCCTTGAGGATCTTGCCTGGCTGGGCCTCGCCTGGGAGGCGCCGGTGCGCCGGCAGTCCGAGCACATGGCGGACTACCGGGCGGCGCTGGAGAGGCTCGCCGGCATGGGCCTCGTCTATGCGAGCTTCGAGAGCCGGGGCGCGATCCGCCGCGCGGTGGCGGAGCGGCCGGGCTGGCCGCGCGACCCGGACGAGGCGCCGCTGTTTCCGTTCTCCCGCGCGACGATGAGCGAGGAGGAACGGGCGCGGCGGCAGGCGGCGGGGGAGCCCTATGCGCTGCGGCTCGACATGAAGCGGGCGGCGGCGCTGGCCGGGCCGCTGGACTGGCGGGAGATCGGCTGGCCGGAATCGGGTGAGACGACGGTCGCGGCCGATCCGCTGGCCTGGGGCGACGTGGTCATCGCTCGCAAGGAGATGCTGACCAGCTATCACCTCGCCGTGGTGGTGGACGACGCGCTGCAGGGCGTGACCCATGTGGTGCGCGGCGCGGATCTGAGGGCGGCGACGTCCGTGCACCGGCTGCTGCAGAGCCTGCTCGGCCTGCCCGCGCCGTTCTACACCCATCATGGGCTGCTGCTCGACGGCGAGGGGCGCAAGCTGTCCAAGTCGATCGGCTCGCAATCGCTGCGCGCGCTGCGGGAGGGCGGGATGACGCCGGACGAGGTGCGCCGGCTGGCGGACGTCTGCCCGGGCGGCGCCGGTTCTCGCTCCGGGTAGCGGCGGCGCGGCCGGAAGCGGGTGGGATGGACTTGTCCGGTCGCCCCGATCGGCGCTACCCAGACGGGCCATGCCGCAACGGGTTGCCCGATGATTCCCTGGACCCTGCTCGATACCGCGAAAGTACCGGACGGGTTCGGCGAGCTGCGCCTGAAGCGGCGCGGCGCCGAATTCTCCATCATGGCCGGCGCCACGGAGCTGATGAACAGCCGCCTCAGCGGCTCGGAACAGGCGCTCGCCACGCTGGTCTGCGCGCGGCTGGGGCCGCGCCCGGCGTTGCGGCTGCTGATCGGCGGGCTCGGCATGGGCTTCACGCTGCGTGCCGCCCTGAACGAGGTCGGCGGCGATGCGCAGGTCGTGGTCGCGGAACTGGTACCGGCGGTCGTCGCCTGGGCGCGCGGGCCGATGGCGGAGATTTTCGGGACAAGTCTGAGCGATCCGCGCGTCAGCCTGTTCGAGGGCGATGTCGCCGGCCTGATCGGCGACGGCCGCGCGACCTATGACGCGATCCTGCTCGATGTCGACAATGGGCCGGGCGGGCTGACGCGCGCGGCCAATGACGGTCTCTACAGCCCGGCCGGGCTGGCGGCGGCGCGCGCTGCGCTGCGCCCCGGCGGCGTGCTGGCGGTCTGGTCCTCGGCACCGGACCATGATTTCACCGCGCGGCTTCGGCGGGCGGGGTTCGGCGTGGAGGAGGCGCGCGTGCGGGCCAATGGCCGGGGCGGTGGCGCGCGCCATGTGATCTGGCTCGCCACCCGGAAGACCGCATCGGCGGGCGGCGGAAGATCCTCCCCGACCCACGGCTGACGCCTCTTCATCCTTGTCGGCCGGATTGCCGGCCGGCCCGAGCGGAGTTCCGATCCTGGAGACCTCTCTCTATCTGCCGGTCAAACGGTTCCTCGAAGGGCTCGGCTTCTCCGTCAAGGGGGAGATCGGCAGTTGCGATCTGGTCGCGCTCCCGCAGGACGGCACGCCGCTCGTGGTCATCGGCGAGATGAAGCTCAGCTTCAATCTGGAGCTGGTGCTTCAGGCGGTCGATCGGGCCGCCGCCTGCGACGAGGTGTGGCTGGCGGCGCGGGCCTCGTTGCGCGGAAAGGGGCGCGAGAGCGACTCGCGATTCCGCAACCTGTGCCGCCGGCTGGGGTTCGGCATGCTCGCCGTATCGCCCGCCGGCGAGGTGGAGATCGTCGTCAGCCCGGTCGCACCGATGCCGCGCAAGGATCCGCGCCGCCGCTCGCGGCTGGTGGAGGAGCATCGGCGGCGGCGGGGGGATCCGGCTGCCGGCGGCGGCTCGCGCGCGCCGATCATGACCGCCTACCGGCAGCAGGCGCTGGCCTGCGCGGCGGCCATGGCGGCGGGGCCGCGGCGTCCGCGTGAGCTGCGCGCGCAGGCGCCGGATGCCGGGAAAATCCTGCTTGACAACGTCTATGGCTGGTTCGCGCGCACCGAGCGGGGCGTCTATGCCCTTACGCCGGCGGGACATGAGGCGCTGGCGCGCTGGCCGCAGCCGGACGATGCGCTCACGGCGGCCACGCCCCTGCGCGACGATTCCGCGACCTAGCTCACCCCGAGAATCAGGAACCAGACCGTCACGGTGAACAGGCTCGCGGCAGTGGACAGCGAGACGGCGCTGGCCGAGGCGGTGACGCCGGCCTTGTAGCGCTGCGCCAGCAGATAGGCGTTGATGCCGCAGGGCATGGCGGCGAAGACCACCGCCACGTCCGCCCAGACCGGCGGCATGGGCAGCAGGCGTGTCAGCACATAGACGATGGTGGGGTGCACCACGAGCTTCAGCGCGGTGATGACCACGGCGGGGCCGATGTCGCCGCGGATCGGGTAGCGGTGCAGGGCGAGGCCGAGCGAGACCAGCGCGCAGGGCACCGCCGAGGCGGCGAGCATGTCCAGCGTCTGCTTGAGCACGCCGCCGGGCACATAGCCGACGACTTTGGCGATGCCGCCGGCATAGATGCCGATGAGGATGGGATTGAAGGCGAGCATCCGGCCGAGCCGGCGCAGCGTGGCGAGCGAGACGCCCGCCGCGGCGCCTTCCGCCAGCACGGTCGCCACCACCATCATGATCGGGAGGTGGATGGCGATGAGCAGGAAGAGCGGCACCGCGCCCTCCGGCCCGAAGGCCTGGAGGATCAGCGGCACGCCGACGAACACGGTGTTCGCCTGGCCCGAGGTGAAGCCGTGGATCACCGCTTCGGTGTGGGCGCGCCCGAAGACGCGCCGCGCCACCGTCATGCCGATGGCGAAGACGATGAAGGCGCCGGTGAAATAGGCGATCCAGTAGCCCCAGGGCTGGCCTTCCTCGGGCAGCCGCGCCTCGGCCAGCGTCTTGAAGATGAGCACCGGCACGGCCAGCCCGAACACGTATTCGGACAGCCCCTCCGCCGCGCGTTCACGCAGGTGGCCGGAGAGCGAGGCGACGAAGCCGAGGCCGATGAGCCCGAAGACCGGCGCCACGACGAGGGCGATGGCGCCGAGCTGGGTCAGCATGGTTCAGGCTGCCGCTTCCACAATGGCGCTCGAGACGAGATGGGAGGTGCGCACCGGCACCATCACGTCGATGCGCGCCCACAGGCGCTCGGCGATTTCGGGGGAGGCGACGAAGGCGATCTCCGCCCGCATGTCGCCGAGATCGGCCGGGTCGATCCTGCCGTCCGGCGGACCGTCGAGCCGGATGCGGGTCGGCTGGACGTCGTGGACGGCGAAGGGTTCGAGCAGGCGGAGCATGAGATTGGGATGGGCATCGGCCTCGACGACGAGGCGATGGCGATAAAGGCCGGCGTTCATGGCTAGCGTCCGATGACGAGAATTTGGGAAGGCGTGCGTTCAGAAATCCCGGCCGAGCCTGTCGGCCGGGCGACGAATTCGCCGTCCCGCGCGAATGAGCGCGCTCTCGTTCGTGACCTTCATCATGGAGGGGGAAGCTAGGCGCCGGCCGCCGGTTCGTCAATGGCTTCGGGCAGGGGGAGGGGGTTAGGCGGGTACGCAGCAGGGCGGGCACCGGCTAGAGGAAGCTCTGCGGATCGATGTCGATCTCGACGCGCAGATTTCCCGTCGCGCGCGGCGCGCCCGCCATCCACGCCCGGACATAGGCGGAAAGGTCGAACTGGCGGGCCGAGCGCGCCAGCAGGCGGTAGCGATGGCGCCCGCGCACCAGCGCCAGAGGCGCCTCGGCCGGGCCGAGCACCCGCACCTCCCCGGTGAAGGGCGAGCAGGCGGCGAGCGCGCGGGCGTGCGCCTGCGCGGCGTGCGGATCGGTGCCGGAGACGATGAGGGCGGCGAAGCGGGCGAAGGGCGGCAGATGCGCCTCCTCGCGCACGCCGATCTCGCGGTCGTAGAAGGCGTCGCGGTCACCCGCCACCAGCGCCTGCATCACCGGATGCTCCGGCATGTAGGTCTGCAGGAAGGCCCGGCCCTCCATCTCATGGCGGCCGGCGCGGCCGGCGACCTGATGCAGGAGCTGGAAGGTGCGCTCGGCCGCGCGCGGGTCTCCGTGCCCCAGCCCGACATCGGCGTCGATGACGCCGACCAGCGCGAGGCCGGGGAAGTTGTGGCCCTTGGCGACGAGCTGGGTGCCGATGATGATGTCGACCTCGCCATCCTCGATCGCCTTCAGCTCGGCGCGCAGCCGCTCCACCCCGCCGGCGAGGTCCGAGGAGAGCACCTGCAGGCGGGCGTCGGGCATGAGCTTCGCCGCCTCCTCGTGCAGCCGCTCGACGCCGGGGCCGCAGGGAATGAGCGAATTGGGCTCGTGGCAGTTCGGGCATTCGGTGGGAACGGGCGTGGCGTAGCCGCACTGGTGGCATTCGAGCCGGCGGCGGAAGCGGTGTTCGACCAGCCAGGACGAGCAGGAGGGGCATTTGATGCGGTGGCCGCAGGCGCGGCACAGGGTGAGCGGGGCATAGCCGCGCCGGTTGAGGAACAGCAGCGCCTGCCCGCCGGCCTCGATGGTGCGCTCCATCTCCTGCGCGAGGCGAGGGGCGATCCACTGGCCGCGCGGCGGCCCTTCGCGGCGCAGGTCGATGGGTTCGAGGCGGGGCACCTTCGTGCCGGCGAAGCGTTCGGGCAAAGCGAGGCGGGTGTAGCGGCCGCGCCGGGCGTTCACCTCGGTCTCGATGGAAGGGGTGGCGGAGACGAGGGCGACAGTCGCCGCCTCCAGCCGCGCGCGCACCACCGCCATGTCGCGGGCATGGTAGTGCACGCCGTCTTCCTGCTTGTAGGCGTTGTCGTGCTCCTCGTCGACGAGGATGAGGCCGAGATCGGCGAAGGGCAGGAACAGCGCCGAGCGGGCGCCCGCCACCACGCGGACCTCGCCGGAGGCGACGCCCTTGAAGACGCGCCCGCGCCGCTTGGTCGACACCGCCGAATGCCATTCCGCCGGGCGCACGCCGAAGCGGCGGGCGAAGCGGTCGAGGAACGCCTGGGTGAGGGCGATTTCCGGCATCAGGATCAGGGTCTGCCGGCCCTGGCGGATGGCCTCGGCCACCGCCTCGAAATAGGTCTCGGTCTTGCCGGAGCCGGTGACGCCGTCGATCAGGAAGGGCTGGAAGGCGCGGGCCTTCACCGCCGCGACGAGGCGGGTGGCGGCCTCGGCCTGCGCGGGCAGCAGCTCGGGGCGGGAATGATCGGGATCGGGAGCTTCGGCGGCGGGCTCGGGGGGCAGCACGACGGTCTCCAGCACGCCGTCGTCGACGAGCCCGTCCACCACCGAGGGCGACACGCCGGCCTCGCGCGCGGCGTCGCTCTTGGAGCGCACGAAGCCGTCGAGCAGCGCGGCGATGACCCTCTCGCGCGCGCTGGTGCGGCGCTCCGGGCGACGCTCGGTGAGGCGCACGCCGGTGCGCTCGCGGGCGACGCCGGCGCTCTCGTCATGGCGCAGGGCGAGGCGCAGCACCATGCCGGGCGGCGTCACGGTGTAATCGGCGATCCAGCGGATGAAGTCGATCATCGCGGGCCGGAGCGGGGCGACGTCGTATTTGCGCTGGATCGGCTTGAGCCTGGCCGGGTCGACGGGCTTCGGGCTTTCCCTGGAGTCCTCCGTCCGCGGCCACACGCAGCCGAGCATGTGGCGGGTGCCGAGCGGCACCACCACGATATCGCCGACCGCCACCTCCATGCCCTCCGGCACCCGGTAGGAATAGGCCGAGCCCACCGCCACGGGCAGCAGGACGTCGACGACGCGCGCGTGCGACGGGAAGAGGGAGGGGGAATCGGCGGGGCGAGTATCCGGCATGGGAGGCTTCATAGCGCATCGGGGCGCCTTGCGGGATGACGGCTCGTTGAGCAAGACAACGTCATGGCCGGGCCAAGCCCGGGGCATGACGGCGCAAGGGGTAGCATCGGTCTACGAAACTTAAGGAAGATGCGGCACGATTGCGCGTCATTGCGGGACGGGAGCACGGCCATGGCCAGCACGGATGCGCAGAAGGCGGCGCGGGCGGAGATAGCGCTGCTCGCCGGGGCAGCGCCGGATGTCGCGCAGGCGCTGGCCGACTGGCTGGCCCGGCTCGGCCATGAGCGCCGGCTCTCGCCCAAGACCCGCGAGGCCTATGCGCGCGACGTGGCGGGCTTTCTCGGCCTGCTCGCCCGCCAGCTCGGCCGGCAGCCCGGCGTCGCCGACATCGCCGCCCTTCAGCCGCGCGACGTGCGGGCGGTGATCGCCGCGCGGCGGGCGGAGGGCATCGAGGCGCGCACGCAGATGCGCTTCCTCGCTGCCGCGCGCTCCTTCGGCCGGCATCTGGAACGCGAGGGGCTGGGCAAGGTCGGGGCGCTGACGGCGGTGCGCGCGCCGCGCATTCCCCGCACCCTGCCGCGCCCGCTGACGCCGGGCGACGCGCGCGCTCTCGCCGATCCGGCCACGCGGGCGGGGGAGGCGCGCGAGCCGTGGATCCTCGCCCGCGACGCGGCGGTGCTCGCGCTGCTCTACGGCTCCGGCCTGCGCATTTCCGAGGCGCTGGGCCTGACGCGCCGCGACATGCCCGAACCCGGACGGGGCGACCAGATCGTCGTTCACGGCAAGGGCGGCAAGACCCGCATGGTGCCGGTGCTCCGCCCGGTGCTGGAGATGATCGACGACTACGCCCGCGCCTGCCCCTACGAGCTGGAGCAGGCGGCGCCGCTGTTCCGTGGGGCGAAGGGCGGGCCGCTTTCGCCGCGGATCGTGCAGCTCGCGGTGGAGCGCATGCGCGGCGGGCTCGGCCTGCCGGACAGCGCGACGCCGCACGCGCTGCGCCATTCCTTCGCCACCCATCTGCTCGGGCGCGGCGGCGACCTGCGCTCGATCCAGGAACTTCTCGGCCACGCCTCGCTTTCCACCACGCAGATCTATGCGGCCGTTGATTCGGGCGCGCTGATGGCCGCCTGGAAGGCGGCGCATCCGCGCGCCCGATGATCCCGCCGCCGCCAAGGGGAACGCGATGACGCTCATTCGCCCGGTGATCGAGCATATGTCGATCGGGGTCTCGGACTTCGCCCGTTCGGTCGCCTTCTACGACGCGGTGCTGGCGCCGCTGGGCCTCGTGCGGGTGGCGTCCTTCGAGGAACCGGAAGGGTCCGCGTGCTGGGGCCCGGCCGGAGAGAAGCCCTCGCCCGAGGGGACGCCGGGCGCCGCGCCGTTCTGGATCCAGCACCGCGCCGATACCGTCGTTGCGCCCGCCGGTTGCCATTTCTGCTTCATGGCGCCCGACCGTCGGGCCGTGCAGGCGTTCCATGCCGCCGGGCTTGGGACGGGCGGCCGGGACGAGGGCGCGCCGGGCCTGCGCCCGCATTACGGCGAGGGCTATTACGCGGCGTTCCTGTCCGATCCGGACGGGTGGAAGATCGAGGCCCTCACCTACACGGGTGCGTGAGATCGCCGGGATTGCCGCCTATTGAGGCACCGGGGAACCGCTGCCGGGGTTTTCACCATGGCCGGGCTGGGACACACTTCCCCTTGGGAATCCACCCTGAGAGGAGACCGTTCGATGAAGCGTATCGTGACCGCTCTCTGTGCCCTGTCCTTCGCCGCCGCACTTTCCGGCGCCGCGCTCGCGGATTGCTCGCCGGGCCATGCCTCGGCGCAGCCGACCACGCAGACCGATTCCAAGGGTACCTGACGCCCGGAGCTCGCAGGCTTTCTTCCCCCGAACATGACGACGGCCCGGAAGGCGACTTCCGGGCCGTTTCATTTGAGATCTCAGGTTTGGCGTCCAAGGCTACGTCATGCCGGGGCTACGTCATACCGACCTTGGGCCGGGCATGACGTGCCCGGCTTGTGCAGGAGAGGGCGTGGATGGCCGGGCCAAGCCCGGCCATGACGGCGAACCAGCGGTTCTGCCGCCGCCTCACATGTGGATGGCGCGCTTCTCCACCGCCATCGCCGCCTCCTTCACCGCCTCGGAGCGGGTGGGGTGGGCGTGGCAGGTACGGGCGAGGTCCTCGGACGAGCCGCCGAACTCCATCAGCACGGCGCATTCGTGGATCATCTCGCCGGCCTCGACGCCGACGATGTGGGCGCCGAGCACCTTGTCGGTGGCCGCGTCGGCGAGGATCTTCACGAAGCCGTCGGTCTCGTCGTTCGCCTTGGCGCGACCGTTGGCGAGGAAGGGGAACTTGCCGACCTTGTAGGCGATGCCGGCTTCCTTCAGCTCTTCCTCGGTCTTGCCGACCGAAGCGACCTCCGGCGAGGTGTACACGACCGCCGGGATCACGTCGTAATTCACATGTCCGGCCTGACCGGCGAGCAGCTCGGCCAGCGCCACGCCCTCGTCCTCGGCCTTGTGGGCGAGCATCGGGCCGACGATGGCGTCGCCGATGGCGAAGATGCCGGGTACGCTGGTGCGGTAGTAATGGTCGGTGACGACGCGGCCACGCTTGTCCTTCTCGACGCCGAGCGCTTCCAGCCCCAGCCCTTCCGTGTAGGGCACGCGGCCGATGGCGACGAGCACGACGTCGGCCTCCAGCACCTCGGCGGTACCGCCGGCGGCGGGCTGGACCGAGACCTTGAGGGTCTTGCCCTTGCCGTCGACGCCGGTGACTTTCGAGCCGAGCTTGAAGGCGATGCCCTGCTTTTCGAGGATGCGCTGGAAGGACTTCGCCACGTCGAGGTCCATGCCGGGCAGGATGCGGTCGAGATACTCGACCACCGTCACCTCGGCGCCGAGGCGCCGCCACACGCTGCCGAGCTCCAGCCCGATGACGCCGGCGCCGACCACGAGCAGCTTGCCCGGCACCTTCTCCAGCGCGATGGCGCCGGTGGAGGAGACGATGCGCTGCTCGTCGATCTCGATGCCGGGGAGCTTGGCCACGTCCGAGCCGGTGGCGATGACGATGGCCTTGGTCTCCAGCGCCTTCTGCGAGCCGTCCGCCATGGCGACGTCGACCTTGCCGGGCGCGGGGATCGACGCGGTGCCGTGATAGGTGTCGATCTTGTTCTTCTTCATCAGGAAGGCGACGCCCTTGGTGTTGCCTTCCACCGCCTGATCCTTGAAGCCGAGCAGGGCCTTGAGGTCGAGCTTGGGCGTGCCCACGCCGATGCCCATCTTGGCGAAGCCGTGGCCAGCCTCCTCAAACAGGTGCGAAGCATGCAGCAGCGCCTTGGAGGGAATGCAGCCGATGTTCAGGCAGGTCCCGCCGAAGGTCGCGCGCTTCTCGACCACCGCGACCTTGAGGCCGAGCTGGGAGGCGCGGATGGCGCACACATAGCCGCCGGGGCCGGTGCCGATGACGACGAGATCGTAGGAGGACATGGGCGGTTCCTTGGAGACTTCCGGGAAATGTCGGGGATCGTCAGCCGACCTTCTGGACGGCGAGGCGCAGGCCGAGCAGCACGAAGGTCGCCCCGGTCACCCGGTTGAACCAGCGCCCGCACGCCTTGAAACGGGCGCGCACGACCGGATTGGTGAAGAACAGCGTGACGCCGGCGAACCATGCGACGAGCGCGGTGGCCATGCCGATGCCGTAGAGGAACGACACGGCCGCCGGGGTTTCATGGCTCACCAGAGCGGTGAACAGGGACAGGAAGAACAGGACGGGCTTCGGGTTCAGCGCGTTGGTGAGGAAGCCCATGCCGAAGCAGGCCGGCAGGGAGAGCGGTCGGCGGGAATGCGCGCCGGCCGCGAGTTCGCCCTCGTCGATCTCCAGCGGCTTCTCGAAGAACGATTTCACGCCGAGATAGACGAGATAGGCGACGCCCAGCCACTTGATGAGCGCGAACAGCGCCAGCGACTGCGAGACGATGAGGCCGATGCCCAGCAGCGTGTAGCTGATGTGGAACAGGAGCGACGCGCCGATGCCGAAGCTGGTGACCAGCGCGGCGCGTCGGCCATGGACCACGCTCTGGCGGACGACGAGGGCGAAATCCGCCCCCGGCGCCACGATCACCACCGCGAATACGGCCATCAGGGCCGCGAATTCGCTCAGATAGGTCATTGCGTCCTCCGCCGGGAAGACCCCCGGATCACAGGTCCAGCACGAGGCGGGTCGGGTCTTCCAGCGCTTCCTTGACGCGGACGAGGAAAGTCACGGCGCCCTTGCCGTCGACGATGCGGTGATCATAGCTCAGCGCCAGATACATCATCGGGCGGGCGACGATCTGGCCCTTCACCACGACGGGACGCTCCTCGATGCGGTGCATGCCGAGGATGCCCGACTGCGGCGCGTTGAGGATCGGCGTCGACATCAGCGAGCCGTAGATGCCGCCATTGGTGATGGTGAAGGTGCCGCCCTGCATGTCCTCGATGCCGAGCTTGCCGTCGCGCGCCTTGCGGCCGAGGCCGGCGATGGCCTTCTCGATGCCGGCGACCGAGAGCTGGTCGGCGTCGCGCACCACCGGCACGACGAGGCCCTTGTCGGTGCCGACGGCGATGCCGATGTGGTAGAAGTTCTTGTAGACGAGGTCCTGGCCGTCGATCTCGGCATTGACCTCCGGCACGTCCTTCAGGGCCTGGATCACCGCCTTGGTGAAGAAGCCCATGAAGCCCAGCTTCACGCCGTGCTTCTTCTCGAACACGTCCTTGTACTGCGCGCGCAGGCTCATCACCGCCGTCATGTCGACGTCGTTGAAGGTGGTGAGCATGGCGGCGGTGTTCTGCGCGTCCTTCAGCCGCTTGGCGATGGTCTGGCGCAGCTTGGTCATCTTCACCCGCTCCTCGCGGGCGGCATCGTCCGGCGCGGAGGGCGCGCGGGCGACCACCGGGGCCGGGGCGGGAGCCGCAGCGGCGCCGGTGGCGATGGCGGCGAGCATGTCGCCCTTGGTCACGCGGCCGTCCTTACCGGAACCGGCGAGCATGGCCGGGTTGAGGCCGGATTCAGCGGCGAGCTTGGCCACCGCCGGGCCGTTGGCGCCGGCCGGGGCAGCGGCGGGAGCCGCCGGAGCCGGAGCCGGCTTCGGGGCCTCGGCCTTGGGCGCTTCCGCCTTGGCTGCGGCGGGGACGGCGGCCGGAGCCGCCTTTGCCGCGCCGGCGCCTTCGCCGATGGAGCCGAGCAGGGCACCGACACCGACCGTCTCACCGTCCTTGGCGATGATCTCGGAGAGCACGCCGGCCGCCGGAGCGGGCACCTCGATGGTGACCTTGTCGGTCTCCAGCTCGACGATGGGCTCATCGGCGGCGACCGCTTCGCCCGCCTTCTTGAACCACTTGCCGATCGTCGCCTCGGTGACCGATTCGCCCAGCGTCGGAACGCGGATCTCGGTGGCCATGCTCGTTTTTCCTCACCGTTCGCCGACCCTCGTGGCCGGCACTCCCTCGAGTTTCGTGAAACGTCAGCCCAGCGCGTCCGCGAGGAACGCCTTGAGCTGTGCGAGATGCTTCGACATCAGGCCGGTCGCGGTCGCCGCGGAGGCCGGGCGGCCGGTGTAGCGCGGCCGGCTGGAGGCGGAGCCGGTCTGTTCCAGCACCCATTCCAGATAGGGCTGCACGAAGGCCCAGGCGCCCTGGTTCTTCGGCTCCTCCTGGCACCAGACGATCTCCGCCTGCTTGAAGCGCGAGAGCTCCTGCACCAGCGTCTTCAGCGGGAACGGGAAGAGCTGCTCGACGCGCAGGATGTAGATGTCGTCGATGCCCCGGCGCTCGCGCTCCTCGTAGAGGTCATAATAGACCTTGCCCGAGCACAGGACGACGCGGCGGATCTTGTCGTCGGCCTTCAGGTTGATGGCCTCGGGCGTGCGGTGGCCGGAGGTGGCGTCCGCATCGTCCCACAGCACGCGGTGGAACGAGGTGCCGGCGGCCATCTCGTCGAGCCTGGAGACGGCGCGCTTGTGGCGCAGCAGGCTCTTCGGCGTCATCAGGATGAGCGGCTTGCGGAAGTCGCGCTTGAGCTGGCGGCGCAGGGCGTGGAAGTAGTTCGCCGGCGTCGTCAGGTTGGCGACCTGCATGTTGTCCTCTGCGCACATCTGCAGGTAGCGCTCCAGACGGGCGGAGGAGTGCTCGGGGCCCTGGCCCTCATAGCCGTGCGGCAGCAGGCAGACGAGGCCGGACATGCGCAGCCACTTGCGCTCGCCCGAGGAGAGGAACTGGTCGAACACCACCTGCGCGCCGTTGGCGAAGTCGCCGAACTGCGCCTCCCAGAGGGTGAGGGCGTTGGGCTCGGACAGCGAGTAGCCGTACTCGAAGCCCAGCACCGCCTCTTCCGAGAGCATCGAGTTGATGACCTCGTAATGGGCCTGCCCCTCGCGGACATGGTTGAACGGGGTGTAGCGGTCCTCGTTTTCCTGGTCGATCAGCACGGAATGGCGCTGCGAGAAGGTGCCGCGCTCGCTGTCCTGGCCGGACAGGCGCACGGGATGGCCATCGAGCAGCAGGGTGGAGAAGGCCAGCGCCTCCGCCGTCGACCAGTCGAGGCCGGCGCCGTCCTCGAGGATCGCCTTGCGGCGCGCGTCGAGGAAGCGCTGGATGGTGCGGTGGACGTGGAAGCCCTCCGGCACGGAGGTGATCCGGTCGCCGATCTCGCGCAGCGTGTCGATCTCGACGCCGGTGTTGCCGCGGCGCGGATCGTCCTCGCCGGCGGCGGCCTTGAGCCCGGCCCAGCGGCCGTCCAGCCAGTCGGCCTTGTTCGGCTTGTAGGCCTGGCCCGCCTCGTATTCGGTGTCGAGCTTCGAGCGCCAGTCGGCGCGCATCGCGTCGATCTCGCCCGCCTCGATGACGCCCTCGGCCTCGAGCTTCTTCGCGTAGAGCTCCAGCGTCGTCGGGTGCTGCTTGATGGCCTTGTACATCAAGGGCTGGGTGAAGGCCGGCTCGTCGCCCTCGTTATGGCCGAAGCGGCGATAGCAGAACATGTCCACCACCACCGGCTTCTTGAAGCGCTGGCGGAACTCGGTGGCGATCTTGGCCGCGAAGGTCACGGCCTCCGGATCGTCGCCGTTCACGTGGAAGATCGGCGCCTCGATGGTCTTCGCCACATCCGACGGATAGGGCGATGAGCGCGAGAAGCGCGGATAGGTGGTGAAGCCGATCTGGTTGTTGATGATGAAGTGGATCGAGCCGCCGGTGCGGTGACCCTTCAGGCCGGACAGGCCGAGGCATTCGGCCACCACGCCCTGGCCGGCGAAGGCGGCGTCGCCGTGCAGCAGCAGCGGCAGCACCTGCGTGCGCTCGCTGTCGTGCAGCAGGTCCTGCTTGGCGCGGGACTTGCCGAGCACCACCGGGTCGACGATTTCGAGGTGCGAGGGGTTGGCGGTGAGCGACAGGTGCACCTGGTTGCCGTCGAACTCGCGGTCCGACGAGGCGCCGAGGTGGTACTTCACGTCGCCGGAGCCTTCCACCTCGTCGGGGGCCCAGGAGCCGCCCTTGAACTCGTGGAACAGCGCGCGGTGGGGCTTGCCCATGACCTGCGTGAGCACGTTCAGGCGGCCACGATGGGCCATGCCGAACACGATCTCCTTCACGCCGAGATTGCCGCCGCGCTTGATGATCTGCTCCAGCGCCGGGATCAGGCTCTCGCCGCCGTCGAGGCCGAAGCGCTTGGTGCCGGTGTAGCGCACGTCGAGGAACTTCTCGAAGCCCTCGGCCTCCACCAGCTTGTTGAGGATGGCGCGCTTGCCTTCGCGGGTGAAGGTGATCTCCTTGTCGGGCCCTTCGATGCGCTCCTGGATCCAGGCCTTCTCCTCGGGCGAGGAGATGTGCATGAATTCGACGCCCAGCGTCTCGCAATAGGTGCGCTGGAGGATCGCGACCATCTGGCGGACGGTGGCGAACTCCATGCCGAGCACGTGGTCGATGAAGATCGGCCGGTCGAGATCGGCCTCGCGGAAGCCGTAGGAGGCGGGGTCGAGCTCCGGCGCGGCGCGCACCGGCTCCAGGCCGAGCGGGTCGAGCTTGGCATGCAGGTGGCCGCGCATGCGGTAGGCGCGGATCATCATCAGCGCCTTGACGGAATCGCGGGTGGCCTGCTGCACGTCGGCGCTGGTCAGCTCGATGCCGGCCTTCTGTGCCTTCTCGGCAGCCTTGGCCTTGAGCTTGTCGCCGACCGCCTTCTCGACCTCGATCCAGTTGCCGTCCAGCGCCGAGACCAACTCGCCATTGGCGTGGATCGGCCAGCCCTGCTTCTTCCACGAGGCGCCGCGGGCGCTCTTCTCCACATCGGCCGGGACGTCCTTCAGCCCGGCGAAGAAGGCCTGCCATTCGGCATCGACGGAGGCCGGGTCGGCCTCGTAGCGGGCATAGAGGTCCTCGATCCAGGCCGCATTGGCGCCGTAGAGGAAGGAGGTGTTGAGGAAAGCTTCGTTCACGTCCGCGCGCGACATAGTCGGCTCCTGGGGGACCGTTGCGGTCCGGTGGCAGTGCTTTCTTGCCGTAGATCGCCCGAAACCTGCGGGTCGGGCTGCCTGCGGTGCTCCGGGATCGGGAGCGAAAGTCGGTAGGCTTCTATATAGGGTCCCGTATTCACGTCAGGAATGCCGCAGGAATGCGGCACCGGGATGCGAAAACGCATCGCTGGATACGCAAAGCAATATCGACGCCACTGTCGGGCATCGCAGGCGGCGGGGCGAGCCCCGCCGGTCTTTCTTCGGCCCGGAGGCCATCACGTCCTCGCGACCTTGCGGACCGCCTCGGCGGCCCGCCGGCGCGAGGCCCCGCCTCACTTGCCGAGGTCGGGAGCGATCTTCCGGCACTCGGCGACCAGCTCCTGGACGGAGGCGATCGACTTGTCGAGCATGGCCTGCTCGGCACCGTCGAGGCTGATCTCGACGATCCGCTCGACGCCGCCGGCGCCGATGATCACCGGCACGCCGAGATACAGCTTGTCCACGCCGTACTGACCGGCGAGATAGGCGGCGGCCGGCAGCAGGCGCTTCTTGTCGCGCAGATAGGAGGTCGCCATCTCGATGGCCGAGGCGGCCGGCGCGTAGAAGGCCGAGCCGGTCTTGAGCAGGTTGACGATCTCGCCGCCGCCCTTGCGGGTGCGCTCGACGATGGCGTCGACCTTCTCCTGCGTGGTCCAGCCCATCTTGACGAGGTCCGGCAGCGGGATGCCGGCGACGCCGGAATAGCGCACCAGCGGCACCATGTCGTCGCCGTGGCCGCCCAGCACGAAGGCGGTGACGTCCTCGACCGAGACGTTGAACTCGTCCGCGAGGAAGTAGCGGAAGCGCGCGGAGTCCAGCACGCCGGCCATGCCGACCACCTTGTGGGTGGGCAGGCCGGAGGCCTTCTGCAGCGCCCACACCATCGCGTCGAGCGGGTTGGTGATGCAGATGACGAAGGCGTCGGGGGCGAACTTGGCGATGCCGGCGCCGACCTGCTCCATCACCTTCAGGTTGATGCCGAGAAGGTCGGAGCGGCTCATGCCCGGCTTGCGCGGCACGCCGGCGGTGACGATCACCACATCCGCGCCCTCGATGGCCTCATAGCCGTTGGTGCCGACCAGCTTGGCGTCGAAGCCAAGAACCGGCGCGGCTTCCGCGATGTCGAGGCTCTTGCCCTGCGGAACACCCTCCGCCACGTCGAAGAGAACGACGTCGCCGAGTTCCTTGAGGCCTGCGAGAAGGGCGAGAGTACCGCCGATCTGACCGGCCCCGATCAGTGCAATCTTTGCTCGAGCCATGAGATTTCCTGACTTTCCGAGGGGGAGGGTGCGGCGGTCCGCCGCGCGCGGCTTCCGATAAACCTTATCGTCGTGGGGTTCAAGCGATGAAGGTCACGTGCGTATTTCCCCGCCACTACGACTTTCGGACACTGTATTGGTATACGAAATACAAGATGCCTAGCGCCTTCTCTGCGCGAGATCTTCCATGAGATCGATCTGTATCGATTGAATCTCCGCCAGCCGCTCCCACTGGCGCGTGAGCATGTGGTCGATCTTCTCGTGAAGATGGCGGATCTCGAGTTCGGCCTTCAGGTTGATGCGATAGTCGTTCTCCGAGCGCAGCCTGTCCTTCGCCTCCTGCCGTTTCTGGCTCATCATGATGACGGGCGCTTGAAGGGCGGCAATGCAGGACAGCACCAGGTTCAGCAGGATGAACGGGTAGGGATCGAAGGCCCCGAGCAGGCCGGCGATGTTCAGCGCCATCCAGATGCTGATGAACACCATGAAGGAGATGATGAAGGTCCAGCTGCCGCCGAAGGAGGCGATGGTGTCCGCCGCGCGTTCGCCGAAGGTGCGGTTGCCCTCGATCGACAGCTCGACATTCTCGGTCAGGATGTCGTTGGCCGCGAGGCTGTCGATGACCTCGTGGTCGAGCTGGCTCAGGTCGCCGCGCTCGGCCTGAAGCGTGGCGGCGATGTAGGCGGCCCGCTCCTTGGCCAGCGCGGCGCGGGAAATATAGGCGTCCGCCGGGATGGCTGGATGCAGCGCCCGGATGTGGTCCGCCAGCGCCGGGCGGAGCATGTCGAGCCGCACGCCGTCGCGGGAGGAGACGATGCGGCCGGTGAGGGCGCAGGTGTGTGTCGGCGCGTCGTTCTTGTGAAGGCGGCTGCTCATGCCGGGAGCGTCCGTGAGAGGGGGGGCAGGCTCCAGATTTGGGCGTCGCGCCCGGCCGATCAACCCCGAAAACGGCGTTGGGCACGCTTTCGCCCGATCAGGTTTCGACAAGGCCCGTCGTGTCGCCGCTGGCCTCGGAATCACCGCGTCCATGCGGACGTGCAATATACTCTTCCGAGCGCATCTCGTGCAGGCGCGAGACAGTACGCGCCCATTCGAAGGCTTCCGCCCCCTCGGTGCCGGTGTAGAGCGTCTCGGGCTCCGCCTCGGCCGAGGCGACCAGCTTCACGCCCTTCTCGTAGAGCTCGTCGATCAGCGTGATGAAGCGCTTGGCCTCGTTGCGGCGGTCCTGGTCGAGCCGGGGGATGTGGTCGATGACCAGCGTATGATAGGCGCGGGCGAGGCGCAGATAGTCGGAAGCGCCGAGCGGCACGCCGCACAGGTCGTGGAAGGAGAAGCGCGCCGCGCCGCCGCCCGCGCGCGGCACCGGGATGGTGCGCCCGGCGGAAACCAGCGTCGCCGGGGCGCCGCCGTCGATGCCGGCGATGCGGTGCCAGACCTTGTCCATCTCCCGGTCGACATCCGCCATGCTCTCGTACGCGGCGGGCACGTACCAGATGCGCGCGCCGCCGAGCTTCTCCATGCGGTAGTCAGTGGGGGAATCGATGCGCACCACCTCCATGTGCTCCTCGATCATGCCGATGAACGGGAGGAACAGAGCGCGGTTGAGGCCGCCCTTGTAGAGATCCTGCGGTGCGACGTTGGAGGTGGCGACGATGACGACGCCAAGGTCGAACAGCTTCTCGAACAGGCGGCCGAGGATCATCGCGTCGGCGATGTCGGTGACGTGGAACTCGTCGAAGCAGAGGAGCCAGGCCTCCTCGTAGAGGGCGGCGGCGACCAGGGCGATGGGGTCGCCATCCTTGATCTTGCCGGTCTTCATGTCGGCGCGCACCTGGAAGATGCGGGCGTGAACGTCGGCCATGAACTCGTGGAAATGGGCGCGGCGCTTGCGCTTGCGCACCGCGACGCATTCGTAGAACAGGTCGACCAGCATGGTCTTGCCGCGGCCGACCGCGCCGTGGATGTAGAGACCGCGCACGCGGGGCACGGTGTCCTCGCGGCGGGCGAAGAGCCAGCCCAGCGCCGAGGTCTTGCGGGCGAGGCGGCGGGCGGCGATGCGCTGTTCCAGCGCCGCCAACGCGGCGACGACCCGGGCCTGCCCGGAATCCGGCGTCAGATCGCCGACCGCCATGCGGGCGACATACCGCGCCGCGAGCACCGAGCCGCCGGCTTCCGCCGTCACCATGTCCGCCATCTCGGACCACTCCTGCCATATTGCAGCGCACGCTTAGCGGGAGCGGCGCGCGGCAGCAAGCGCGACGGGGCCTTCTCATGCGAAGGTCGGGGCCGGGTGCCGGGCCGGCGGCCGAGGCCGCGGAAGGTGCCGGAAAAGGCCGGAATCTGCCGAAACGTAAGGGGCGGGGAGGCGACGTTCCCGCAAGGCCGGCGCGCCGGATGAGGGATTCGCATGGCAGGGCTGCGGCGCGCGAGGCCGCGATTCGCCACCCGCCATCGCGCGACCCGTCTTCCGCCTTGACGCGGCCTCAGTCGTTCCCGCAATGTTTCCCCTCTCACGAGCGGGAGCGGGGACCGTATGCAGTTGCAGCGTGTGTTCCAGAGTAGCCGGGCACTCCCGGCGCTGTGCCTGACCCTTGTCGCCGCCTGCAACCTCGCCACGCCCGCCGGTGCGCTGGAGCGCAAGAATGCGGCGGCCGGCGATCTTCCCTCCTCCGCCATCATCATCGACGAGGACGGACGCCAGACGCGGGATGAATATGCCCGGTCGAAAGGTCTCTCCGCGTCTACGGTTTCCACCCGTTTCGGCGCCACCGGGCTGGTGCGCTGCGGCTCGGCGGTGGGGACCGGCCAACTCGTCGGCGCCAGCAACGTGCTGGTGACCGCCGCCCATGTGCTGTTCGCGCCCGGCGGCGAGCCGCGCGGCACGGGGGATAGCTGCACCTTCGAGATCGAGGCGGGCGGCAGCCGGCAGGTGGTGCCCATCGACGTCGACGAGGTGATCTGCGGCGCCCGCGAGCCTTATGCCGAGCCGGCGGTGAAGGACTGGGCGGTGGTGCCGCTGGCGAACGCCGTCATCGGCGCCAAGCCCTATATGCCCGCCAAGGCGATGAGCGTGCCGGGCGAGATCGTGCTGGCCGCCGCAGCCCGCGCGGGAGGCGAGGAGAATTACTCGCTGCAGGGCTGCCGCGCGCGGCAGGTGACGGCGACGACGCCGAGCGGCCTGCGCGAGGTGGCGATCGACTGCGACGCGGAGGGCGGCGTGTCCGGCGCGGCGCTGCTGGCGCCGAATGGCGGCTTCCTCGGCGTCTATGTCGGCTTCCGGTCGGCGCATCCGGGCAAGGTGGGGCCGTTCTCGATGAGCCACTACAATTTCGGCGTCACCGCCGAGGGCTCGCTGCGGCAGGCGATCACCGAGATGGTAGGCCGCAACCAGTCGGCGAGCGTGAGCCGCTGAACGAGGGCGCTCCTCGGCGATGATACGCATTGGCCGGCGGCCGATTGCGGCGTAGAAAAGAGCGTTGTCGGGCAGTCATCGGGCATCCGGCTCGCGCGCCGCATGCGAGCCATGCAGTCGCGGGAGTTGTATTGTTTTGCGGTGCGCATATTTCTGCTGCAGCGCAACAGGGGCGGTCCAGACGAGGCCGACGCCATGACCGATTCCGTATCCACCTCCGTGAAGGAGGACCTTGCCCCCGCCGCAGCGGCTCCGCATGAGCATGCGGGCGAGCGGCTGGAGGGCCATATCCGCAAGCTGGTGCCGGCGGAACGGCAGCTTGTCGTCGATCATCTTCTGCGTCTCGATCCGCTGAGCCGCTTCATGCGTTTCGGCGGTGTCGTTTCCGATGCCGCCCTGACGCGCCACGCTACGCGTGTCGTCTCCAGCGAGGCGAGCGCGCTCGGCTATTTCGTCGAGGGCGAGCTGCGTGCCGTCGCCGAGCTGCACCCGCTGACCCGCAGGCCCGGCAAGCCGGTCGCCGCCGAGGCGGCGTTCAGCGTCGAGCGGCCGTGGCAGGGCAAGGGCATCGGCTCGGCGCTGATGCGCCATCTCGTGCTGCTGGCGCAGAACCGCGGCATCGAGGAACTGCAGGTGGTCTTCCTGCCCAATAACGGCCCGATGAAGAACCTCGCCGTCCACCACGCGGCCGAGCTGTCGCTGGACGACGAGGAGATGATCGGCCGGATGCGCGCTCCTCGCGCCACGCTGTTTTCGCAGACGCGCGAATTCCTCGGCGACGTCTTCGCCATCTTCTCCTCGGCATTCGACCTGCAGGAGCGCCTGCTGCCGCCGACCATGCGCGGCAACTGAGGCGGCATTCGCCCGGTGCAAGCGGCGGATGCGCCTTGACTTGGCCTTTATCGGGCCTGAGACAGGGGGGGTCCGGGTTCGAATCCGCCTCCTGATGATGCTTTCTCATTCCATTGTCACCGATATTGCCATCGGCGAACCCCTTGATGCGCGGCGCGCAGGCGTCGCCGCAGGGGGCCGCGCGATGATGCCGGCGCGCGCCCTGTTCTCGTGGTTCGCCGCGCTTCTCATTGCCTTCATGGTGCTGCTGCCGGCCGGAGCCGGCCATGCGCAGGCGCCCCCCGAGCAATCGCAGGTACAGGAGAAGCTGGAGGGCCAGCGGGCGATCGTCGACGGCGTCGAGGCGGCGCTGGGCCGGGACGGCCTGCGGTCGGTGGATCTGGACGAGCTGCGCAACCGGCTGGACCCGGTGCGCACCGAGCTCGGCGCGGCGATCACGCTGCTGGAGCCGCTGCTCGCCAACATGACCAATCGCGTGAAGGAGATCGGCCCCAAGCCGGCGGACGACGCGCCGCCGGAGGACGCCTCCATCACCCGCGAGCGCGAGGCGCTGGCGGCGCGGGCGAGCGAGCTCGATGCGGTGCTGAAGCAGGCCAAGCTGCTGAACGTGCGCGCCGACCAGCTCTCCGATCGCATCACCGGCCGCCGGCGGGCGATGTTCACCGACACGCTGTTCGCGCGCTCCTACAGCGCGCTCGACCCCACGCTCTGGCTTCAGGCGGCGGCGGCCGTGCCGGTGGAGTGGCGCGGCGTCCGCTATCTGATGAACGACTGGAACGCCTATGCGGGCGCGCGCATGTCGATCTGGGGCCAGCTCGGCGTGGCCTTCGGCGCGCTCGTCATCATCGGGCTGGTCGTCGCCGCGCAGAACATGTTCTCGCGGCCGCTGCGCCGCGCCGATCTCGGCGGCGACGATGAACCGCTGCCCCGGCTGAGGGCCTGCTCGCTGTCGGCGCTGGTCGCGATCCTGCGCATGGCCGCGGCGCCGGTGGCGACCTTCGCGGTGCTGACGCTGTTCAATGCCTTCGATCTCGTCCCCGAACGCATCAACGAGCTGGCGCAGGGCGTGCTGCTGGCGGTTTCCATCGTCGCCATCGGCCGGGGCCTGCTCGCCGGCGCCCTGGCGCCGGGCGAGGCGCGGCGCCGGGCGGTGCCGCTGTCGGAGAACATGGCGCGGCTGATCTACGGCCATGCCGCGACCGGCCTGTGGATCCTCGCCGCCGGGGCGCTGCTCAACACGCTGCACCGGGTGCTGGTGGCGCCCGTTCCGCTGACGGTGGCGACCAGCGCCGCCATGTCCATCGGTCTCGTTCTCGTCGCCGCCCGCGCCATGCGCGCCCTCAACGCCGAGATGGGCGACGGGGACGGCGATGACGGCGACGGCGCGGCCGCCCGCGACGGCGCGCCCGCCGTGTCGGAGAGCAAGCCGGAGGCCAAGGAGGCGGGTACGGGTGCGCCTTCCACGGCGCTGCAATGGATCCGGTTCCCCTTCTGGGTGCTGAACCTGACCATCGCCGGCGCCCTGATCGGCGGCTATGTGAGCTTCGCCGCCTTTCTGTCCTCCCGCTCGCTCATCGCGGTGGTGATGGCGGGAACGCTCTATCTCGTCATCGCGCTGATCAACGCCTTCTTCATCGACGCCATCGCCAGCGGCCCACGGGCGCGCAGCGTCGCCAAGACGCTCGGCGTGCGCCCGGCCAGCCTCGAACTGCTGTCGGTGCTGGTCGCCGGCGTGCTGAAGGCGATGGCGGTGATCGTGATCGTCGTCGTCGTCGTGGGAACCTTCGGCACCTCGACGGCGGACCTGCGCGACCTGGTGAGCCGCGTCACCTTCGGCTTCACCATCGGCAACTCCACCATCGCCATCGGCGACGTGCTGAGCGCCGTGCTGTTCCTGGTGGTCGGCATCGTCATCGCCCGCGCGGTGCAGCGCTGGTTCGCGGTGGCGATCCTGCCCAAGACGGCGTTCGACCAGGGCCTGCAGAACTCCATCGCCACCATCATCGGCTATATCGGCTCCATCGCCGTGATCGCTATGGCGATGGGACAGATCGGGCTCAACCTCGAAAACATCGCGCTGGTCGCCGGTGCGCTCTCGGTCGGTATCGGTTTCGGCCTGCAGTCCATCGTCTCGAACTTCGTCTCGGGGCTGATCCTGCTGGCCGAGCGGCCGATCCGCGTCGGCGACACCATCTCGGTGAAGGGTGAGGAAGGCTATGTCCGGCGCATCAGCGTGCGCGCCACCGAGATCGAGACCTTCGACCGCGCGGCGGTGCTGATCCCCAATTCGGACCTGATCACCGGCATGGTGAAGAACTTCACCCACGCCAACACCACCGGCCGGGTGATCGTGAAGGTCAACGTCGCCTATGACGCCGACGCGGACGAGATCCGGGACATCCTGATCGGCTGCGCCTGCGATCATCCGCAGGTGCTGCGCAGCCCGCCGCCGCGCGTCTTCCTCATGGGGTTCGGCGACAGCTATCTGCAGTTCGAGCTGCGCTGCGTGGTGGCCAATGTCGACTATGCGCTCACCGTGAAGAGCGACCTGCATTTCGCCGTGCTGGACCGGCTCAAGGCGGCGAAGATCGGCATTCCCTACACGCCGTGGAGCATCTATCGCGGCGGCCCGATCGGCGCGGCCGACAGCAAGGACGACGACGCTCCCGCCGATTCGTAGCGTCCGGCGCGGCGCCGGCGCTCTCCTCTCAGTCGAGAAACCCCATGAAGTCCTTCCTGCTGAAGCGTCTCGCCGGTCTCCTGCTGGTGCCCGTGCTGCTCGCCGGCTGCGCGGCGGCGCCGCCTTCCGGCGGGCCGGTCGACGAGACCTTCTATGCCAATATCGCGAAGGGCGGCGCGCTCGATCCGCAGGCGGCGGCCTCGCTGCTGAGCGACTACCGGCGCGGGCGCGGCCTGCCGGCGGTGACGATCGATCCGGTATTGATGGCGGTGGCGGAACGGCAGGCGAAGTCGATGGCGGCGGCCGACCAGCTCTCCCACAATATCGGCGGGCGCGGCCTGACCGCGCGGCTGAAGGCGGCCGGCTTCAGCGGGCTGCGCGCCTCGGAGAATGTCGGCGCCGGCTATCACACGCTGGCCGAAGCCTTCTCCGGCTGGCGGGATTCGCCCTCGCACAACAAGAACATGCTGATGCCCGGCGCGACCCGGCTCGGCATCGCGGCGGCGCGCGCGCCGCGCAGCAAGTACGGCGTCTACTGGGCGATGGTGCTCGCCGTGCCGGACCCGAAGGCGGAGGCCGCGGCCTCGACGACCGCGGCCGCACCGGCGGGAGCGCCCGCCTCCGGCGAGACGCAGGTGCTGATCAACGGGGCGCCCGCGCCGGGCCAGTGACCCGGCCGGCGGCACGCGGGCGGCGTCTCAGCGCCGCATCGTGGCTGGCGCCAGCGGGTTGTCGGCCAGCACCCGGCCGTCCGGCTGGTCCGGGGCCGGCAGGCCCATGAAGGCGTCGAACAGGCGCTTGATCACCGCCGGCTCGACATCGCGCACGATCATCACCAGACGGGTGCGCCGGTCGTCGTCCGGCCAGGCGGGAAGCTGGCTCGGCGGGTGCAGGACGTGCTGGACGCCGTGCAGCACGAGCGGGTGCTCGGGGTCCTCGGCGAGCTTCACGATGCCCTTCAGGCGCAGCAGCTTGGAGCCATGGGTGCCGCGCACCAGCTCCAGGAACATGTCGATGGCCGCGGCGGAGACCGGGGCGTCCGTCGCCACGGTGAAGGCGCGGATGCGCTCGTCGTGGCGGTTCTCGTCATGGGCGTGGGTGCGGGAGGCTTCCTCGGCCGCCGCCACCGCCTCGTCGGCCAGCCAGCGCGAGACGTCGGGGATCTTCGTCGAGGGATCGTAGAGCCCGGCCTCGAACAGGGCGGCCGGCGTGGCCTCGCCCTTCGCCGCGTCGAGCACCGGGGCGCCGGGGGCCAGGCGGGAGAGGCGCGCCAGCAGCGCATCGAGTCCGGCCCGGCGCTCCGGCGTGTCGACGAGATCGGTCTTGGTCAGCACGATGCGGTCGGCGATCGCCGCCTGGCGCACGGATTCGGGATGCTCGTCCAGCGTCGCGGCGCCGTTCACCGCATCGACCACCGTCACCACGCCGTCCAGCCGGAAGCGCATCACCAGATAGGGGTGCATCATCAGCACGTGCAGGATCGGCGCGGGATCCGCCAGGCCGGTGGTCTCGATCACCACGCGGCGGAAGGGCGGAATGACGCCGTTGTCCATGCGCCGCAGGAGCTGCTCCAGCCCCTCGACCAGATCGCCCCGCACCGTGCAGCACAGGCAGCCCGAGGCGAGCAGCACGGTGGCGTCGTCGAAATGCTGGACCAGCAGATGGTCGAGGCCGATCTCGCCGAACTCGTTGATCAGCACGGCGGTGTCGGCGAGGCCGGGCTGCTGGAGCAGCTCGTTCAACAGCGTCGTCTTGCCGGCGCCGAGAAAGCCGGTGAGCAGCGTGACCGGAATGGGCTCCGGCGGGAGGCGGGGCTCCTCGCTCATGGTCGAAATCCTGGCCGTCGCGCGGAACAGCCGTGCCGCGCGAGAGAGAATGGTCGCCGTGCCGCGCGCCGGTGGCGCTACTGCGGGGGCGGGGGAACGAGTGGATAGCTAGGCGCCGGAGCCGGCTTCGGCAATGGCGCGGGCTGCGCGCTCGCCGATTTGGCACTCGGCTTGGCCGGCTTCTGGGCGGGCTTGGCCGGCTTGGCGGCAGGCTTCGGCGTCGGCTTCGCCGCCGGATCGTTCGGATCGATCACCGCCGTGGTCTGCCCCTTGGCGTTCTTCTTGACCGTCGTCTTCGTGCCGGCGGGCTTCTTCTTCTCCGGCGGCGGGGGATAGGCGGCGGCGAGCGCCTCGGCGCTCGGCACCGGGCCGACCCAGACCTCGACCGGGGCCATGGAGGGCGGAAGCTGCTGCAGCAGGCTGGCGCCGGTCACGCCGTCGCCAAGGCTGGCCATGCCGGCGGCGACATAGCCGCTCGCGGCGGGCCCGCTGTCGTCATCGGCCTCGGAGGCGACCGTCTTGCGCTGCGGGCCGCAGACCAGCTTGCGCATGTCGACCGGGGCGCCGCCCTCGTTGCGCAGCGAATCGACCGTCGGCGACATGTTGCCGAAAATGTTCCAGGACTGCTGGAAGCCGCGCTCCAGCAGCAGGGCGGCCTGCTCGGTGCGGTCGCGGCCGGAATTGGTGCCCAGAACCACGGCGATGAGGTGCCGGTTGCCGCGCTTGGCGCTGGCGACGAGGTTGAAGCCGGAGGCGCAGATGAAGCCGGTCTTCATGCCGTCCGCGCCGGGATAGCGGTCGATCAGCTTGTTGTAGCTGCGGATCACCGACGGCCCGAGCTTCATCGCCGGGATGCGGAACAGGTCGGACTGATCGGGGAAGTCGAGCAGGATGTGCCGGGCGAGCACCGCGAGGTCGCGCGCGGTGGAGACGTTGTCCGGGTCCGGCAGGCCGTTGGGATTGGCGAAGTGCGAGCCGGTCATGCCGAGCTCGGCGGCGGTGGCGTTCATCTCCGCGATGAAGGCCGGCAGCGAGCCGCTGACGCCCTCGGCGAGCACCACGGCCATGTCGTTGGCCGACTTCACCAGCATCATCTTGAGGGCGTTGTCGACCGTCACCTGCGTGCCGACCCGGAAGCCCATCTTGGAGGGCTTCTGCGCCGCCGCGTTCTCCGACACCGTGATCAGAGTCTGCGGCGTGAGGCGGCCGCTGCGGAGCGCCTTGAAGGTCACATAGGCTGTCATCAGCTTGGTGACGGAGGCCGGGTACCACGGCTTGGTGGCGTCGTCGGCCAGCAGAACCTTGCCGCTTTCGACCTCGATGACGAGCGACGGCGTGGCCCGCGCCGCGGCGGGAACCAGCAAGGCGGTCGCAACGAGACCCGCGGTAAGCCAGGCAAGGCAATTGCGGGTGCGGAACAGGGGAAGGTTCAACACGCTTCGAGCATCCGTTTCCAGCATGGGCCGGCGATGAGCCCCCCTCATCACCTCCCTACTTACTCCGATCCCCCCGGCGGCGCAAAAGGCAAAGCCATCCGTAATACCCGCACCGGCACCGGATACCACCGGTGCGGAAGGGCTTCCCGAAGGCCGCGCCGGCCCATCCTCCGGGGGACGGGCGCGGGGGCGACTTTCGCTACAAGCTCTTCATGAATGTGGATTTAAGATCGCAGCATGAGTGATTCGATTCGCCGCCTCCATGCTGCCGTGGTCGCGACGCGCCGAGGTCGGAACCCCTCGCCGCGGACCGCGCGGCTGTTTGCCAAGGGGCGGTCGTTCATCGCCAAGAAGGTGGCCGAGGAGGCCGTCGAGGTCGCGCTCGACGGGGTGACCGGCGACACGGCCGGCACGGTGCGCGAGAGTGCGGACCTTCTCTACAATCTCGTCGTGCTGTGGGTGGAACTGGACATCGATCCGGAGGATGTGTGGGCGGAGATGCGCCGGCGCGAGGAACTGATGGGCATGGCCGAGAAGCTGCCCAAGCGCGGCGGCAAGCACGGCCCCGGCGTCCTCAACGGCGATCTCTTCCAGGACAGCCGCTCGCGCGACAGCCGGTCGCACACCGACCTGCCGGCCGATTTCCTTTCGGTCGCCCGCCGCGAGGGGGCCGACCCGGGCGGGAGCCCCGGCAAGGCCCAGGGCGCCGGCCGCCGCCGCTGAGCGGCCGCAATCGGCCTGTCTAAGCTACGCCTTTCATCTCCCACCAAACCACCGGACCATCATGCTGCGCCGCCTCTATCAATGGGTGATCGACCTTGCCGAGCGGCGCTCGGCGCCGTGGGCGCTGGCGGGGGTCTCCTTCGCCGAGAGCTCCTTCTTCCCCGTACCGCCGGATGTGATGCTGGTGCCGATGTGCCTGGCGCGGCCCAAGCTCGCCTGGTGGTACGCGACGCTGTGCACCCTCGCTTCCGTGGTGGGCGGCCTCGCGGGCTACGCGATCGGCGCGCTGCTGTACGAATCGGTCGGGCAGTTCCTGATCCAGCTCTATGGCTACGGATCGAAGGTCGAGGCTTTCACCGAGGCCTATCAGCGCTACGGACACTGGATCATCCTGATCAAGGGCCTGACGCCGATTCCCTACAAGGTGGTGACGATCACCTCGGGCTTCGCCCATTACAGCCTGTTCTGGTTCGTCGTGCTGTCGCTGATCACGCGCGGCCTGCGCTTCTTCATGGTCGCCGGCCTGCTCTACTGGATCGGGCCGTCGGCGCGAAGCTTCATCGAGGAGCGGCTGGGTCTGGTGACCGCCGTGTTCGCCATCGTGCTGGTCGGCGGCTTCATCGCGGCGGTCTATCTGTTCTGAGGAACGGGCGCCTCAGTGCCGCCCGCTGCGGCTGACCAGCCGGGCCTCCAGAGCGGTCTTCGCCAGCAGGGTGACGATGGCGAGCAGGGCCAGCAGCGAGGCGACCGCGAAGGACGCCTGGAACTGGTACTCGTTGTAGAGTATCTCGACCTGCAGCGGGATGGTGTTGGTCTCGCCGCGCACATGGCCGGAGACCACCGAGACCGCGCCGAACTCGCCCATCGCGCGGGCGTTGCAGAGCAGCACGCCGTAGAGCAGCGCCCATTTGATGTTGGGCAGGGTGACGCGGGAGAAGACGCGCCAGCCGCCGGCGCCCAGCGTGACCGCCGCCTCCTCCTCCGTCGTTCCCTGCTCCTGCATCAGCGGAA
Organism: Starkeya nomas; assembly: GCF_902703545.1. Classification (NCBI taxonomy): domain Bacteria; kingdom Pseudomonadati; phylum Pseudomonadota; class Alphaproteobacteria; order Hyphomicrobiales; family Xanthobacteraceae; genus Starkeya; species Starkeya nomas. The sequence continues at coordinate 3,358,276 of NZ_CACSAS010000001.1, read as the reverse complement.
TGAGCTCGCGGGCGACGAAGGGGAAGGTGACGAAGACCGTCGCCAGCGTGATGCCCGGCCAGGCGAAGATGATCTTCCAGCCATTGTCGATCAGCCACGGCCCGAAATAGCCCTGCGCGCCGAACAGCAGCACGAAGATGAGGCCCGCGACCACCGGCGACACCGAGAAGGGCAGGTCGATGAGGGTGATGAGGAAGCTCTTGCCCTTGAAGGAGAACTTGGTGATCGCCCATGCCGTCACGAGGCCCATCACCGTGTTGGCGGTGACCGAGAGGGTGGTGACGAGCAGGGTCAGGCGGATCGCCGCCAGCGCGTCCGGCTCGACCAGCGCGTCGAGATAGGCCTGCCAGCCCTTCACGAAGGCCTGGGCGAAGACGTTGACCAGCGGCAGCACGATGAACAGGCCGATGAAGAGCATGGCAAGGCCGATGACCGTCCATTTGACGGCGGCGGGCTCGTCCCGCACGGGCGAGGCGTTGCTCATGCGGTTCTCCCGGTGCGGCTTTGCGACCAACGCTGCAAGCCATTGATGATAAAGAGCAAGATGAAGGAGGCGACGAGCATGGTGGCGGCGATGGTGGTGGCGTCCGCGTAGCGGAACTCCTCCAGCCGGATCACGATCAGCAGCGGCGCGATCTCCGAGATGTTCGGCAGATTGCCGGCGATGAAGATCACCGAGCCGTATTCGCCCACCGCACGGGCGAAGGCGAGGGCGAAGCCGGTGAGGAAGGCGGGCAGCACGGCGGGCAGCACGACGCGGCGGATGGTGGTCCAGCGGCCGGCGCCGAGCGTGGCGGCGGCCTCCTCCAGTTCGTGGTCGAGGTCCTCCAGCACGGGCTGGACGGTACGCACCACGAAGGGCAGGCCGATGAAGACGAGGGCGACGAGGATGCCGAGCGGCGTGAAGGCCACCTTGATGCCGAGCGGCGCCAGCAGCGAGCCGATCCAGCCGTTTTCGGCGTAGAGCGTCGTCAGGGCGATGCCGGCGACGGCGGTCGGCAGGGCGAAGGGAATGTCGATCAGCCCGTCGAGGATGCGTCGGCCGGGAAAATCGTAGCGCACCAGTGCCCAGACGATGACGGCGCCGAAGACGAGGTTGATCGCCGCGGCCGCCAGCGACAGGCCGAAGGAGATCTTCAGCGCGTTGAGCGTGCGCTGGGCCGTGAGGATGGCGGCGATCTGCTCCAGCGACAGTTCGGCGGTCTTCACGAACAGCGCCGCGAGCGGGATCAGCACGATGAGCGAGAGCCACAGCAGGGTGAGGCCGAGCGTCAGCCCGAAACCGGGAATGACGCTGTGCTGACGCCTGGCGGCTGTCGGCGGCGCGGCTCCCACCAGCGTGGTTCGATCCAAGGTCATATCGCTCAAGGCCCGGCTCCCGGAGACGTCATGTTACGGCGAGCGCCGGACCTCGCGAAAGGCCCGGCGCGGTGTCGATGGGAAGTGTCGATGGGTGGCGCGACCGGCGGGGCGGTCAGTTCGAATAGATCTGGTCGAACACGCCGCCGTCGGAGAAGTGGGTCTTCTGGGCCTTGCGCCAGCCGCCGAAGGCCGCGTCGTCGATGGTCACGAGATCGACCTTCGGGAACACCTTCTCATATTCCTTGGCGACCTCGGGATCGCGCGGGCGGTAGAAATTCTCGGCCGCGAGCTTCTGGCCTTCCTTGCTGTAGAGCAGCTTGAGATAAGCCTCGGCCACGTCGCGGGTGCCCTTGCGCTCGACATTCTTGTCGACGATGGCGACCGGCGGTTCGGCGAGGATGGAGAGCGAGGGGACGACGATGTCGAACTTGTCGTCGCCGAATTCCTTCTTCGACAGGAAGGCCTCGTTCTCCCAGGCGAGCAGCACGTCGCCGACGCCGCGCTCGGTGAAGGTGACGGTCGAGCCGCGCGCACCGGTGTCGAGCACGGGCACGTTCTTGAAGAGGTTGCGGACGAAGTCCTTGGCCTTTTCCTCGGAGCCTTCCTTCTTCAGTGCATAGGCCCAGGCCGCGAGGTAGTTCCAGCGCGCGCCGCCCGAGGTCTTGGGGTTCGGGGTGATGACCTGCACGCCCGGCTTCACGAGGTCGCCCCAGTCCTTGATGCCCTTCGGATTGCCCTTGCGCACGAGGAAGACGATGGTCGAGGTGTAGGGCGACGAGTTGTCCGGCAGGCGCTTCTGCCAGTCCTGGGCGAGGAAGCCCTTGTCGGCGATGGCGTCGATGTCATAGGCGAGCGCCAGCGTGACGACATCGGCCTCGAGGCCGTCGATCACCGAGCGGGCCTGCTTGCCCGAGCCGCCATGCGAGGTCTTGATCTCGATGGTCTTGCCGGTGTCGGCCTTGTACTTGTCGGCGAAGAGCTTGTTGAACTGCTGGTAGAGCTCGCGGGTCGGGTCGTAGGACACGTTGAGCAGCGAGACGTCGGCGGCGCGGGCGGCCGGCGTGAAGCCGACGGGCGCCAGACCGACCGGCACGGCGAGGGCGGCAATGAGCGCGGCCGTGACCGCAGGTTTGAAATGGAAGGACATGACGACTTCTCCCCGGCGGCGCTCCTGCGCCGATGAATTCCATGGAGGGAGGTTTTCACGTCGATATGTCGTGGTCAATATAAAAATACATTAAAGATAGAAAATAGAGTTTCGATACATTATCGGCGTGTGGAATGAGGGCGCAGGGGTTCCAGGCTGGCACAGAGCGCGGCACGGCACGGCGTTGCGGCGGGCCTTGCGCCACTCATCCGCGTTTCTTCGGTGCCGGGAGAAGGCCTGGAGGCCCGGTTCGGGGCCGGGCATGACGCCGCGCTCGATCGACGGGCATGCGGCGGGGCGACCGGTTGACTCGGCGTGGATGAGGGGCGATGGGGCCTGCCTTTGGGCCTGGCCCGATCCGGTGCGCGCCGGCTTAGCGGTCGATCGTGTTCAGCAGGGTGTGGATGCCGCACTCGGTCTTGGCCTTGCCGCGCCAGCGGCCGGCGCGCACGCCTTCCTCGGGAGCGGCGCGGCTGGTGCAGGGCATGCAGCCCACCGAGTTGAACCCCTTCGCCACCAGCGGATGGTCGGGCAGGGCGAAGCGCCTGCGCGCCTCCTCGACCTCGGCGAGATCGAGATTGGCGAGCGGGTTGAACTTCAGCCGCGCGCCGTCGCGTTCGACCACCGGGATATTGGCCCTGAGGCCGCCCTGGTAGCGCTTGCGCCCGTTCAGCCAGCCGTCGAAGCCGGCCAGCGCGCGGGCGAGGGGTTCCACCTTGCGGATGCGGCAGCAGGCATCGGGATCGGAGAACCAGAGGTCGCGATCCGCATCGAGCGCGGCAAGACGGGCGGCGTCGGGCTGGATGGTGCGCACATCGGTGAGGCCGAGATGGGCGGCGAGGGAGTCGCGATAGGCGAGCGTTTCCTCGAACAGCCAGCCGGTATCGAGGAAGACGACCGGGATGGAACGGTCGACCTCGGCGGCGAAGGCCAGCAGCACCGCCGATTCCGTACCGAAGGAGGAGACGACGCACAGCTTGCCCGAACCGACGAAGCGGGCCGCCTCGGCGATGATCTCGGTCGGGCCGGCATCCGCCAGCGCGCAGGCGAGCCCGCTCACATCGTCCGTGCAGGGGACGATGGGGGTGGGGCCGGTATCGGCGCGCTGGGCGATGGTCATGGTCAGACTCCCCGGACCGTGCGGCCGAGACGCTGGCGCAGCAGGCTCGGACGCTCGTCGGTGGCCGGCTGGTAGAAGACGGTGTAGCGGTGGACCGCCTCGTCGAAGGCGTCGGCATCCGCCCCCTTGACGGCCTCGATCTGGTCGAAGCCGGAGCGCTCCATCAGAAGGAACTGGTCGCGCAGCACATTGCCGGTGGCGCGCAGCGGGCCGCGCCAGCCCAGCCGCTCGCGCAGCAGCCGCGCCTGGCTGTAGGCGCGCCCGTCGCGGAAGATCGGGAACACCAGCGCGATCAGCGAGAGGCGGTCGAGATAGGGCGCGATCTCGGCGATCGGCCGGTCGTTCGGCCAGATCACACCGACCGGCGCCTGACGGCCCTTCAGCGTCTCGGCTTCCCTGAGGAAGCGATCGACGCCGATGAGCACGGCCGCCCCTTCCGGCAGCGCCTCGTCGTCGCCGACGCGGACGAAGCGGTCCTCGATGATCTTTCCGTTCTCAATGAGCGGCATAGACGCGCTCCTTGAAGGGTTCGACGCCAAGCCGGGCCACGGTGTCGATGAAGAGTTCATGCGGGCCGGCGCGCAGTTCCATATAGGTATCCACCACGTCCTCGATGAGGCCCGGGACCTGCTCGTAGGACACGGCTGGTCCGAGCAGGGTGCCGAGCTGGGCATGCTCGTCGGCGCGTCCGCCCAGCGTGATCTGGTAGAATTCCTGGCCGTTCTTCTCGACGCCGAGAATGCCGATATGGCCCACATGGTGGTGGCCGCAGGCATTGATGCAGCCGGAGATGTTGATGTGCAGCCGGCCGATGCCGCGGGCGCGGTCGAGGTCGGAGAAGCGCTTGGCGATCTCCTGCGCGACCGGAATGGCGCGGGCATTGGCCAGCGCGCAATAGTCGAGGCCGGGGCAGGCGATGATGTCGTTGACGAGGTTGACGTTGGGCGTGGCGAGCCCGGCCGCGTCGAGCCGCCGCCAGAGTTCCGGCAGGTCCTTCTGCGCGATGTTGGGCAGGCAGAGATTCTGCTCGTGGCCGACGCGGATCTCGCCGAAGCCGTAGTCGTCCGCGAGGTCGGCGACCACGTCCATCTGGTCCGCCGTCGCGTCGCCCGGAGGGGCACCGACGGGCTTGAGCGAGATGGTGACGATGGAGTGGCCGGGTACCTTATGCTTGTGCACGGAGTTGCGGTACCAGGTGGCGAAGCGCGCATCCTTCAGCGCCGCGACGAGTTCCGCCGGATCATCCTCCAGCGCCTGGAAGGCGGGATAGATGAAGCGGCCGCGGATCTCGGCGATCATCTCGTCGGTGAGGTGCAGCGCACCGCCGCGGATCGCTTCCCATTCGGCTTCCACCGCCTTGGCGAAGGCCTCGGCGCCGATCTCGTGGACGAGGATCTTGATGCGCGCCTTGTAGATGTTGTCGCGGCGCCCGTACTGATTGTACACGCGCATGATGGCTTCGATGTAGCTCAGCAGGTCGCGCACCGGCAGGAAGGGGCGGATCGACTTGCCGACGAAGGGCGTGCGGCCGAGGCCGCCGCCGACCAGCACCTCGAAGCCCAGCTCGCCCTGCGCGTTGCGGTGCAGGCGCAGGCCGACATCGTGCACCTTGGTCGCGGCGCGGTCGTGCGCGGCGGCGGTGATGGCGATCTTGAACTTGCGCGGCAGGTAGGTGAATTCGGGGTGCAGCGTCGAGTACTGGCGCAGGATCTCCGCCCAGATGCGCGGGTCGTCGCATTCCTCCGGCGTGGCGCCGGACCACTGGTCGGTGGTGACGTTGCGGATGCAGTTGCCCGACGTCTGGATGCCGTGCACGCCGACCTCGGCGAGGGCGGCCATGGCCTCCGGCAGTTCCTCCAGCTTGATCCAGTTGAACTGGATGTTCTGCCGGGTGGTGAAATGGCCGTAGCCGCGGTCATAGGTGCGCGCGACATGGGCCATACGGCGCAGTTGATCGGCGTTCAGCGTGCCATAGGGAATGGCGATGCGCAGCATGTAGGCGTGCAGCTGCAGGTAGACGCCGTTCATCAGCCGGAGCGGCTTGAACTCGTCCTCGGTCAGGGCACCGGAGAGGCGTCGCACCACCTGGTCGCGGAATTCGTCGACACGTTCGGCCAGGAAGGCACGGTCGAATTCATCGTAGGCATACATCGTCGAACTTGGCCTTGTATGTCGTCAGTTCAGTGCGGCAGCTCGAAAGTGGGGCCGGCGACGCGGATGCGCTCGCGCAGGTTTCCCGGCTTCACCGAGCCGTCGGCCTCGATCACCACCGGGGCGACATAGGCGCCCACGGCGTCGAGATCACGTTTCTGTGCCGCCGCCAGCAGGGCGATGGCGTCATCCGCCGTGGTGACGATGGCGGCTTCGGCGAGGTCGACCGACCAGCCTTCGCCGCTGGTGCGCCACACCACCGCGCCGTCCGTCAAGCGGTTGGCGGTGACGGCGACGGGGCCGTTGACCTTCAGTTTCTGCTGCTGGGGGGCCGCCATGGGTCCTCAAATTCCTGTTGACGGATGGGTTGAGCCTGCATAACACCAATTTAGAACGTGCAAAAGAAATAAATGCACGGATTTGACGTGTAATTAGTCCCCGGACGATACTCGGGGAGGTCAGAACGGGTCTCTCACCAATGTCCACTGCCGACGAACGGCTCGACGAGCTCGAGGCCCAGAGCATCTACATCTTCCGCGAGGCCTTCGCGCGGATGAAGCGGATGGCGCTGCTCTGGTCGCTGGGCAAGGATTCGAACGTCATGATCTGGCTGGCGAGGAAGGCGTTCCTCGGCCATGTACCTTTCCCCGTGCTTCACGTCGACACCGGCAAGAAGTTCAAGGAAATGTATGCCTTCCGCGACCATTACGCGGTCGAGTGGGGGCTGGATCTGCGGGTCGACCCGTGCCCGCCGCTGGAGCAGATGGACCCGACCCTGCCGCCCGCCACCCGCTCGGCGGCGCGCAAGACGGAAGGGCTGAAGCTGGCGCTGGAGAAATACGGCTTCGACGCGCTGGTCGCCGGCATCCGCCGCGACGAGGAAGCCACCCGCGCCAAGGAGCGCGTCTTCTCCCCGCGCGGGCTGGAAGGCGACTGGAACGTGCGCGAGCAGCCGCCCGAGTTCTGGGATCACTTCAACGCGACGCTGCCGCAGGGCGCGCATCTGCGTGTGCACCCGATCCTGCACTGGACCGAGCTCGACATCTGGGCCTACACCCAGCGCGAGAATATTCCCGTCATTCCGCTGTATTTCTCGAAGAACGGCAAGCGCTACCGCTCGCTGGGCGACGAGGACATCACCTTCCCGGTGACGTCCGAGGCGGCGACGATCGACGACATCCTCGTCGAACTGGCGACGACAAAGGTGCCGGAGCGCTCCGGTCGCGCCATGGACCATGAATCCGAGGATTCCTTCGAGCGACTGCGCGTCGCCGGCTATCTGTGAGAGCGCGCCATGTCTCTTAGTATAGCGACCGCCTCCAACGTCACGCCGCTGCCGGTGGCGGCCGCCGACCGCCCGCTGGTGCGCATCGTCATCGTCGGCCATGTCGACCACGGCAAGTCGACCCTGATCGGCCGCCTGCTGCACGAGACCGGTGGGATCCCCCAGCAGAAGCTCGACCAGCTCAAGGCGATCTCCGCCCGGCGCGGCATGCCCTTCGAATGGTCCTTCCTGCTCGACAGCCTGCAGGCCGAGCGCGACCAGGGCATCACCATCGACACCAGCCAGATCCGCTTTCGCACCGCCTCGCGCGACATCGTCCTGATCGACGCGCCGGGCCATGCGGAGTTCCTGCGCAACATGATCACCGGCGCGGCGCAGGCCGACGCCGCGCTGCTGCTGATCGACGCCGCCGAGGGCGTGCGCGACCAGACGCGCCGGCACGGCTACCTCCTGCACCTGCTGGGAGTGAAGCAGGTGGCGGTGGTGGTGAACAAGATGGACCGGGTCGACTTTGCCGAGCCGGCCTTCCGCGCCATCGAGGCGGAGATCACCGCCTATCTCGCCGATCTCGGCGTCCGGGCGAGCGCGGTGATCCCGATCTCCGCCCGCGAGGGCGACGGCGTGTCGGAACGCGGCGCCCGCACCCCGTGGTACGCCGGCCCGACCGTGCTGGAGGCGCTGGACGGCTTCGATCCGGCGCGCGCGCCGGGCGACCTCTCGCTGCGCCTGCCGGTGCAGGCGGTCTACAAGTTCGACGACCGGCGCATCGTCGCCGGCCGCATCGAGACCGGCAGCCTGAAGGTCGGCGAGGAGATCGTCTTCCAGCCTTCGGGCAAGACGGCCGTGGTGAAGACCATCGAAAGCTGGCCCGTGCCTCCGGCCGGGCAGGAGCGGACGGCGCTCCGTGCCGGCGCGGCGGCGGCGATCACGCTCGACCGCGAGATCTTCGTCGAGCGCGGCGAGATCATCTCGACGCCGGCCTCGCGCCCGCACGCGGCGCGGCGCCTGAGGGTGCGGCTTTTCTGGCTGGCCGACGAGCCGCTGGAGACGGGAACGCCGGTGATCGTGCGGCTCGCCACCTCCGAGGCGCGGGCCCATGTCGGCACGGTGTATCAGGTCGTCGACCCCGGCCATCTCTCGACGTCGCAGGAGAACCGCATCGGCCGCAACCAGGTCGGCGAGGTGGAACTGGTGCTGTCGCGGCCGGTCGCGGTGGACCCGCAGGGGGTGAACCCGCGGACCGGGCGCCTGGCGCTGGAAGTCGGCGGGCGCATCGCCGGCGGCGGCCTCGTCATCTCGGTGCTTGACCAGGAGGCCGCGCGGCCGGCGCCGGCCGCGCGCAACATCACCCCGGTCTCCTCCGCCATGACCAGCGAGGAGCGCATCGGCCGCTTCGGCCATGACGGCGCGGTGGTGTGGCTGACCGGGCTTTCCGGCTCGGGCAAGTCGACGCTGGCGCGGGCGCTGGAGCGGCGGCTGTTCCATCGCGGCGGCATGGCGACGCTGCTCGACGGCGACACGCTGCGGGCCGGGCTCAACAGCGATCTCGGCTTCTCGGATGCCGACCGGGCGGAGAACAACCGCCGGCTGGCGGAGGTGGCGAACCTGCTGAAGGGGCTCGGGCACATCGTGCTGGTGGCGGCGGTGTCGCCCTCGGCGCAGGCGCGGGCACGGGTGCGGGCCATCGTCGGCGACCGTTTCTTCGAGGTGCACGTCGCCACGCCGCTCGACGTGTGCGAGGCGCGCGACCCCAAGGGGCTCTACGCCAAGGCGCGGGCCGGCGAGATCCGTGGCTTCACCGGCGTCGACGCGCCCTATGAGGCGCCCTCTGCGCCGGAGCTGGTGATCGAGAACGACAAGCTCGACCCGGCGGCCGGCGTCGACCGGCTGGAGGCCATGCTGGCGCAGGCCGGCGTGTTCCACCGTCCGGAGACGGCGGTGGCGGACGGCGCGGGGCTTTGACCGCGCCTGCACACCCAGAACGACGTCATGGCCGGGCTCGTCCCGGCCATTTCATTCTTACGCCCAGATGGCGATGGGCAGGCCGTGGGCGTCGCGCTCGGGCGGGGAGGGGAAGCTGACCGCCGCGTGAGCGGCGATGCGGCGTGCCGTCCAGGCGGCGGCGCAGGCGTCGATCAGGTCGTCCTCGCCGACCCGCAGCTCGCGCGCCCTGGACGGCGACATCAGCTCGGGCGGGAAGCCGGCGTCTTCGAGCAGACGGCGCCGCAGGGCGAGGCCAGGCGGGTGAGGGGCGTTCTTCACCTTCTTCGGCTGGTCCAGCGCGGTCCGGCCGTTCATCGCCCAAAAGGCTACCTCGGGGTGGCACTCGTAGAGGCGCGACTGAAGCGCGGGATCGCCCCGCAGCAGCCGATCGATCTCGACGATCTTCGGGAAGATGTGGAACGCCTGCTTGGCGACGGCTTTGGGCGGCAGCGAGGTCCCTCGCGCGACCGCGCAGGCGTGGCGATAGCGCTCCTCCTCGGGCATTGCCGCATCGACGCCGGCATGCACCGCCGCGCGCGAGGGGATGGAGAAGACGCTCGACTGCCGCCCGCCGAGCAGCGGGCGCACCAGTCGCTCCGGCGCGCGGCCTCTTGCCTCCACGCGCTCGGGCAGGCCGATCGGCATGTCGACGGCAACGATATCAGGGGCGAGGGGGCGCTCGAACAGCGCCGCGATGGCGGCGACCCGTTCGGCACGCATGGCGCCGTCCGGCTCGACGATCACCGCCACCCAGCCCCCTTTGCAGCCATCGACGCCCGCGACGCGCAGGGGGGCGGTGACGGACGCGGGATCAGATGATGTTGAGTTCGGCATGCGGCCGGCCGGCGGCGATGCGTTCATAGGAGAACACGCCGAGGTCGAGCGAGACGGAGCGGCCGTGCACGATCCATTCGGCGATGGCGCGGCCGGCGGCGGGGGCCTGTTGCAGGCCGTGGCCGGAGAAGCCGTTCATGAAATAGAAGTTCGTCACTTCGGGATGCGGGCCGATGACCGCGTTGTGGTCCAGGAGGTTCATCTCGTAATGCCCGGCCCAGGCGCGGACGACCTTGAGTTCCTCCATCGCCGGGATGCGGTGGGCGAGGTGCGGCCAGATGCCTTCCTCGAAGATCGACCAGTCGACCTCGAAATCCCCGTCCGCGTCGGGATCGTTGTCTTCCGCCGGCGGGGCGCCGCAGATCTGGTAGGCGCCTTCGGGGCGGATGTAGAAGCCGCTGGGGTCGACCAGCAGCGGCAGCTTCGGCAGCGGTGTGCGGCAATGCACGACGAAGACGCAGCGCTTCTTCCCCTCCACCGGCAGCTCGATCCCCGCCATGGCGGCGACGCGGCCGCCGCGCGGGCCGGCGGCGTTGACGAGGACACCGCAGCCGATGCGCCGCCCGTCCGCCAGCGTGGCGCCGGTGACGCGATTCCCTTCGCGGGTGATCGCCACCACTTCGCCGGTGATGAAATGCGCGCCCTGCGCCTTCGCCGCCGTGCGCACGGCCTGCAGGAACGCATGGGCGTCGAACCAGCCTTCGCCGGAGCGGCCATAGGCGCCGGCGGCGAGATCCTCGACATTGAGCCAGGGGAAGGTGGCCTTCAGCGCCGCGGGATCGAGCAGGTCGATATCGGCCCCCTCGGCCTTCTGCACGCGGTGATTGGCCTGGAGCACCGGCAGGCCGGCCTCGGATGCGAGGATGAGATAGCCACCCTCGTGCCAGGCGAGGTCGACGTCGCCGAAGCGCTCCTTCGCGCTCTTCAGGAACTCCAGCCCGAACAGCGACATGCGGATGTTCTCGGGGATGGAGAACTGCTGGCGCAGCGAGGCGGCGGAGAGGGTTGTGGAGGAGTAGGTGAAGGTCGGGTCGCGCTCGACGACGGCGACGCGGCCGCGGAAGGCCGGATCGAGGGTGAGGAAATAGGCCGCCGTCGCGCCCATGATCGCCCCGCCGACGATGAGCACATCGAAAGTCTCGTCCATGATCTCTTCCACGCTGAAGCGCCGCCCCGAGGGACGCGCGTGCCCGATTGGCAGCCCATCCTTCAGCGGGATAGGCTCATCGCCCTTTCCTGCCAATTAGCCGAGCGAATCATGTCCACAATCGTCCGACCGCGCCGCAGCGTGCTGTTCATGCCCGGCTCGAATGCCCGCGCGCTGGAGAAGGCGCGCACGCTGCCGGCCGACGGCGTGGTCATCGATCTCGAGGACGCGGTGGCCCCTGACGCCAAGGCGGATGCGCGCGCGCAGGTGGCGGCGACGTTGCGCGCCGGCGGATTCGCCCCGCGCGAGGTGGTGGTGCGCACCAACGCGGTCGACACGCCGTGGTTCGAGGAGGATCTCGCCGTGGTGGCGCGGGCGAGCGCGGAAGGCGCGGGCCCGGACGCGGTGCTGATCCCGAAGGTGAGCGACGCGGAGACGTTGGTGACGATCGGGCGGCGGCTCGATGCGCTCGGCGCCGCGCCCGCGCTCCGGGTGTGGGCGATGATCGAGACGCCGCTCGCCGTGTTGCGGGCGCTCGACATCGCGCTGGCCGCGCGCAACCCGGTGACGCGGCTCGCGGTGCTGGTGCTCGGCACGAACGATCTCTCCAAGGAGACTGGCGCGCGTGTCGTGCCCGGGCGGGCGCCGATGATGGGATGGCTGTCGCATTGCGTGCTGGCGGCGCGGGCCGGCGGCGTCGAGGTGCTCGACGCGGTGTGGAATGCGTTCCGCGACCTGGACGGCTTCGCACGCGAATGCGCGCAGGCAGCGGAGATGGGGTTCGACGGCAAGACGCTGATCCATCCCGGCCAGATCGAGCCGTGCAACGCGGCTTTCACGCCGCCCCCGGGGGAGGTCGAGGCCGCGCGGGCGCTGATCGCGCTGTTCGACCGGCCGGAGAATGCCGGCAAGGGCGTGGTGCAGATCGAGGGGCGGATGGTCGAGCGCATGCATGCCGACATCGCCCGCAGGACGGTGGCGCTCGCGGATGCGATCGCGGCGCGTGGTTGAAGAGGAAGAACGCGGATGAAGCTCTATCGTTATCTGACCGGACCGGACGACGTGTCCTTCTGCAAGCGGGTGTCGGCCGCACTGAACAAGGGCTGGCAGCTGCACGGCGATCCGACGCTCACTTTCGACCCGGTCAAGGCGCGTGTGATCTGCGGCCAGGCCATCGTGAAGGAGGTGGAAGGCGAGTGGTCGGATGAGGTGGTGCTGTCCGACCACTGACGGACGAGCGACCGTAAGGCGAGCGGGAGCAAGGGTTTCGGGGCGTTCGGGCGGTTCGCGGGGCCTTCCGGGAGGGGATGCGGGGCGGCTCAGGAATGTCGCCCGCGACCGGCGAAAAGAGACCGCCCGAACGAGCCCGGAAATTGGGTCAGTGCTTCTAACCTATTGATAGGTAAGTTATTATTCTCGTTCTTGGCCGAGTTATGAACAGCGTCGCCGATCTGTCATTTTTCTGAAAAAAGCCCGTTGACAGATCCGAGGGGCTCCCCCTATAAAGCGCCCATCGACGCGGCGCCACCGCAACGGCGGGTTCGGCGCTCCTCTGATGTTCTTCTCGACGAGATGGTCGTTCAAGCGACCGGCAAGTCGCCGGACGAAGAGGTGTCGGTTGCCCTAAGGGTGTGCGCCCATCGACGCGGCGCCACCGCAACGGCGGGTTCGGCGCTCCTCTGATGTTCTTCTCGACGAGATGGTCGTTCAAGCGACCGGCAAGTCGCCGGACGAAGAGGTGTCGGTTGCCCTAAGGGTGTAACCCATAGGGTGAGGGGCGCAAGTCCCTGACGTCCGGTCTTCGGGTCGGATGCGCGAATTGAGGCTTCGGCCTTGTTTCGAGACTTCGGTCTC
>NZ_CACSAS010000001.1:2870393-3337893 GCF_902703545.1 Starkeya nomas | reverse complement strand
GCTCGGCATAGTCGGCGGCCCCGAGGCCGGAGGTGCCGATGACGACGCCGAGGCCGGCCTTCAGGGCGGCGAGCGCGTTGGCCTTCACCACGCCGGGCTTGGTGTAGTCGATCAGCACATCGGCGGGGACGGCGAGCGCCTCCTCGACGCTGGCGAAGACCGGCACGCCGGACGGGGCGTCGCCGAGCGCGATGCCCAGATCCTTGCCGGCATGGCTGCGGGCGACGCCGGCGACGAGCTCGAGATCGGGCGCCGCGGCGAGCGCCGGCACGAGGGCGCGGCCGACCCATCCGGTGGCGCCGGCGAGGATGATGCGGATCGGCATGGCGGGCTCCTTCGGCTGGCGGGGAGCGAAGGAGTAGCAAAGCGCCCGTGTCGGCGCCATGCCGGCATCGTACCGGCCCGGGGCGGGCAGGCCGTGGAAACATGTCCGCGCGGCGACGGCAGGAAGAAGAGTGCCAGCCGGCCTGTAAGCCGGGTTCTGTAAGGCGGGATTGCTCCCGCGTGACGGCCATTCCTCTGGGACGCCAGTTGCCTGGCGCCTCGAGCAGTCAACCCGGGCGGCTGTCCGAAGACGGGACCTGAAGCGAAGCTTCGTGCCACCCCTATACGACTTTGCTCCCGGTGGGGTTTGCCGTGCCGCTTCCGTTGCCGGACGCGCGGTGCGCTCTTACCGCACCGTTTCACCCTTACCGCGGGCGAACCCGCGGCGGTCTGATTTCTGTGGCACTTTCCCTGGGGTCGCCCCCGCCGGACGTTATCCGGCACCGTGTCTCCGTGGAGCCCGGACTTTCCTCGGCATCCCTGGGGATGACGCGGCCGTCCGGCCGGCTGGCAGGTTCAGCACATGAGGGAGAGCGGCTCCGGCGTCAAGTCCGAAGATGCCGGCCGGGGAGGGAGCGCACGGGCGGGGGCGACGCGAAACCAGTGAGCCCCCGCCGCGCGCAAGACGATGACCAGCGTCAGTTGGAGGCCATGATGGTGCGGGCCTTGCTGCAATAGACCCGCGCGGCCGAGGACATGCGCTTGGCGCTGTGGCCGCCCTGATAGCGCATGACGGTGCCGCAGGTGTCGCCGGCGGCGAGGCGATAGGCGCCGGCGAGATAACGCATGCCCCAGCGGATGTTGGTGGCCGGCTCGTAAAGCGCGGCGCGGCTGCCGGAATAGCCCATGCCCTTCGCGGTCTGGTGCTTGATCTGCATGAGGCCGACCTCGCCGGCGCGGCCGGTGAGCCTCGTGTTCCAGTTGCTCTCGATACGCACCACCGCGCGGGCAAGGGCCACCGGTACGCCATTGGCGCGGGCCTCACGATCTACAAGGGAGGCAAGGTTGTTCGAGGTGGAAGGAACATCGACTTCGGATGATTTGGTGAAGATCGACTTGGCACTGGCGATGTTCGTGCCGGAGGCGGCAAAGACGGCGACGACAAGCGAAGCACTGATTACGCGAGAAACATTCATTACGAGCCGATGGCCTTTTCGTCTGACTGCGACGGCCGGGAAAAATCAGCTCGAATCTGTCTCGAATGAGGCCGATACGATTTCAGGATTGTTGCAATCCCTGCATCGGTTGGTGTTTTTCGGTAACCTATACCTCTGGCTGTGGCGCAACCGCAACGTTCATGAACGATACTTGCGCGTGCAAATGCCAATGCGCACGATCCTGTCGTGCGCTGCCGTCATTATGTGCGTGCGCATATTTCAGGCGATATTCGGCGGCTCTGCCGGCTCGGGTTCCGCCGTGCCCGGACGCGAGGCGCACAGGGCATAGAGCGTCGCCAGCGTCGAGACGTCCGCGATACCGTCCACCCGTGCGCGGCGGAAATGACGCTGGAAGGCGCGCACCGCCGCCTCCGTTTCCTCGCAATAGGTGCCGGTGACGGGCACGCCATAGCCGTAGAAGGCGAGCATGGCCTGCAGCGCCTCGATGGGCTGGCCATGCTCGCCGCGCATGAAGTAGCGCCCGTCGCTCGGCGGGGCCTCCTCCACCAGATGGCCGACGCCGAAGCGGTGCAGCACCTCCCAGGGGAATTTCTCGCCGGGGTCTTCCTTGCGCATCGGCGCGACGTCCGAATGGGCGAGCACACGGTCGGGAGAGATGGAATGGCGTGTCAGGATGTCCTTGCACAACGCCGTCACCGCCTCGATCTGGATCGCCGGGAAGGGCGGATAGCCGAAGTCGTGGCCGGGATTGGCGATCTCGATGCCGATGGAATGCGAATTGATGTCGGTGGCGCCGGCCCAGTGCGCGGCGCCGGCATGCCAGGCCCGGCGCGCCTCGGGCACGAGCTGGGCGATGCGTCCGTCCTCGAATACGACATAGTGCGCGGAGACCTGCCGCTCCGGCGAGCGCAGCCACTCTACCGCCTGGTCGGTCGATTCCATGCCGGTGTAGTGCAGCAGCAGCATGTCCGGGCCGGCCACGCCGAGGCGCTCGCCATGGTTCGGCGAGGGCAGCACCTGCGCCACCAGAGGCGAGTCCGGCGCGAAGGGCGGGGCGGGCGGATTGTCGGTCGGCGACTCTGTCATGGTTCGCAGCTACGCCCGGCCGGTGCCGGATTCAACCGATTCTTAAGGTTCATGGGGCGTTAATGGCCAATCGCCGGCCGTGGCGGAATCACCGTGTCGCAACCGGCGGCGCGGTGTTGAAGTCGCAGCCGTTCCATTGACGCCCAATGTATCCCATGCTATCCCAAGTCATCCCGTTGCAGTACCGAGTCAGCGAAGCCGATGGCGCGTTTGCCGCGTCCGTCGACGGGCTGTGCTTGGTCTCCGGAAAGCCTGTAGCGGGGCGTGCAACGGGGCGTGTTTGCGTAGGGGCGTGCCGGGCTGATGGAACGTTTCGTATCGACCTATGCGATGCGGCTCGATTCCAAGGGCCGGATGTCGATCCCGGCGCCGTATCGCGCGCTTCTCGCGCGGGACGGGCTGGAACATCTCTACTGCCATCCGGCGCTCGACCTGCCGGCGCTTCAGGCGGGCGGGACGCGGCTGATGGCGGGGATCGACGCCTTGATCGAGCGCTATCCGCCCTATTCGGAGGCGCGCGAGGAACTGGCCGGCGCACTCTACGGGGCGATCGAGATGCTGAAACTCGATCCGGAGGGCCGCGTCGTGCTGAGCGAGGGTTTGAAGACGCACGCGCATATCAGGGACGAGGCGGTTTTGGTCGGCCTCGGCGACAGTTTTCGGATCTGGGAGCCACAACGCTTCCGGGCGCATCTCGCGGAGGCCACGGCGCAGGTGCGCGCGCTGAAGCAGCAGATCGGCTCTCAGGGGGCGACGCGGGATTCCCGCGCCGATGGGGCATGATGGCGGGTCGCGGCGGTTCGGAGACGGACGCTGCCGGCGGACCGGCCCGCCATCTGCCTGTCCTGCTCGACGAAGTTCTCGAACATCTCGCCCCGCGCGACGGCGGCGTCTATGTGGACGGCACCTTCGGCGCCGGCGGCTACACGCGCGCCATTCTCGGCGCAGCGGCCTGCCGGGTGATCGCCATCGATCGCGACCCGAACGCCATTCGCGACGGGCAGGCGCTGGTCGAGGAAAGCGGCGGGCGCCTCTCCCTCGTCCATGAGCGTTTCAGCGAACTCGCCGAGGTGGCCACGGCCGCCGGCGAGCCGCTGGTGGATGGCGTGGTGCTCGACATCGGCGTGTCCTCCATGCAGATCGACGAGGGCGAGCGCGGCTTCTCCTTCCGCCGCGACGGGCCGCTCGACATGCGCATGTCGAGCGAGGGGCCCTCGGCCGCCGATCTGGTGGCGAAGCTCTCCGAGACCGATCTCGCCAACGTCATCTACCGTTTCGGCGAGGAGCGCCGTTCGCGGGCGGTCGCGCGGGCCATCGTTGAGGCGCGCGGCCGGGAGCCCATCGAGCGCACGCTGCAGCTCGCCGACATCGTGGCCAAGGTGGTGCGCGCCAAGCCGCATGAGCCCCATCCGGCCACCCGCACCTTCCAGGCGCTGCGCATCGCGGTGAACGACGAGCTGGGCGAACTCGCCCGGGCGCTCGAGGGCGCCGAGCGCATCCTGCGGCCGGGCGGGCGGCTGGTGGTCGTCACCTTCCATTCGCTGGAAGACCGCATCGTGAAGAATTTCCTCGCCAACCGGGCGAAGGTCGCGACCGGCTCGCGCCACATGCCGGCGGTGCAGGGCGCGGCGCCCAGCTTCACGCTGGTGGCGCGTGGCGCGGTGGAGCCGGGCGAGGGGGAACTCGCCCGCAACCCGCGCGCCCGCTCCGCCAAGCTTCGTGCCGCCGAACGCACCGGCGCTCCCGCCCATGCGTCCGGCGACCTGTCGTCGTTGCTGCCGCCGCTCCCGGTTCTGGACACCCATCGCCGTCGCTGAGGTCGAGACATGTTCCGCGTACTCAATGCCGTCTCGGTCATCGCGCTTCTCGCTGCGGCGGGCGCCGTCTACCACGTCAAATATTCCTCGGCTTTCGAGGCGCAGGAGATCGCGCAGCTTCGTACCGAGATCCGCGCCGAGCGCGACCGCATCGCGCTGCTGCACGCCGAGTGGGCGCGCCGGACCGCGCCGGACCGCATCCAGGCCCTCGCCAAGAAGCATCTCGATATGCAGCCGCTCGATGTCGAACACATGGACCGGCTCGCCAGCCTGCCGTCCAAGCCCGCGCCCAACGGCGACGCGCTCGGCGGCATGATCGAGGCGCTGGTCGACGGGCCCTCGCCGGAGCCGGCGCCCTCCGCGGCCAAGCCGGCTGCCAAGCCGTCGAAGCCGTCCTCGCCGGTGGCCCGCCTTCCGGACGACGCGCCGCTGCCGGAAGGGCCGTTCTCGGAGGATACCCTGCCGCTCTCCGCCATGCCGCCGGCCGGCAGCATGGCGCCCCAGCGTCCCAGCCTCGTGGGCCCGCAGGGGGTTATCGGTGCGCCGCTCAATCCTGCGGCGGAAAGTCCGTTGCTGCCGCCTGCGGCGGTCGGCCAGTAGTCCCGGAGTCGCCGCCATGTCCGCGTTGCTCGCGTCCCTCTCGTCCCGCCTGAAGACCATGCTCGCCGCGCTGCCGGCCCGGCTCGCGCGCCTGCCGCTGACGCTCCTGCGGGCGTTCATCGGCGTGGTGCGCGCCGCCTTCGGGCGGGAGCGGCCGGAAGCCCATGCGGTGGCGCGGGCGCGCCTTCTCTTGTGCATGCTGGTGTTCGCCGGGGTCTATCTCGCCATCGGCGGGCGGCTCGCCATGTTCGCCTCCGCGCCCGAGGGAACGCTGGCGCGGCGCGGCGCCGGTTCCGACGCGGTGGCTTCCGCCCGCCCGGACGTGCTCGACCGCAACGGGCTGGTGCTCGCCACCGACGTGAAGTCGTCCTCGCTGTTCGGCGAGCCCAAGCGGCTGATCGACGTCGACGAGGCGGTGGAGGCGCTGACCGCGGTCCTTCCCGACCTGAACGCCGACGAGCTGCGCCAGCGGCTTTCCACCAATCGCGGCTTCGCCTGGCTGAAGCGCGACATCACCCCCCAGCAGCAGCGCGAGATCTACAATCTCGGCCTGCCGGGCATTGGCTTCATGACCGAGAACCGCCGCATCTATCCCGGCGGCACGCTGGGCGCCCATGTGATGGGCTCGACCAACATCGATAACCAGGGCATCGCCGGCATCGAGAAGTGGGTGGATTCGCGCGGCCTCGCCGAGCTGCACCTCGCCGGCTTCGCCTCGGACCGCCAGCAGGAGCCGGTGGAGCTGGCGATGGACCTGCGCGTGCAGCACGTGCTGCGCGATGAGCTCAACGCCGCCAAGGAGAAGTTCAAGGCCATCGCCGCCGCCGGCACGGTGGTGGATGTGCGCACCGGCGAGATCGTCGCCATGGTGTCGCTGCCCGACTTCGACGCCAACGATCCGGCGCGCTCGCTGGACCCGAAGAACCTCAACCGCCTCACCACCGGCGTGTTCGAGATGGGCTCGACCTTCAAGGCGCTGACCTTCGCCATGGCGCTGGACAGCGGCCGCTTCAACATCAACTCGACGCTGGACGCGCGCGGCGCGCTGCATTTCGGCCGCTTCAAGATCAGCGACTACCACGCCGAGAACCGCGTACTGACACTGCCCGAGGTCTTCCTCTACTCCTCGAACATCGGCACGGCGAAGATGGCGCTGGCGCTCGGCGTCGACGCCCACAAGGCGTTCCTCGCCAAGGCCGGCCAGCTGGAGCGGCTGCGCACCGAGCTGCCCGAGAGCGCGATGCCCATCGTGCCCAAGCGCTGGGGCGAGCTGAACACCGCGACCATCGCCTTCGGCCACGGCCTCGCCGTCGCGCCGCTGCAGGCGGTGATGGCGGTGAACGCGCTGGTGAACGGCGGCTATCTCATCCCGCCGACCTTCCTCAAGCGCACGCCGGAAGAGGCGCGGGCGCTGGCCAAGCCGATCATCAAGCCGGAGACCAGCGCCAAGATGCGCTATCTCCTGCGCCTCAATGCCGAGAAGGGCTCGGCCAAGAAGGCCAACGCCCCCGGCTTCTATGCCGGCGGCAAGACCGGCACCGCCGAGAAGGTGATCAACGGGCGCTACTCGAAGACCAAGCTGCTCACCACCTTCACGGGCGTCTTTCCGATGGACAACCCCCAATACCTCGTGCTGGTGATGCTCGACGAGCCGCAGGCGGCCGAGGGCACCTACGGTTTCGCCACCTCCGGCTGGAACGCCGCGCCGACGACGGGCAAGATCATCTCCCGTATCGGCCCCATGCTTGGCATCATGCCGCGCACCGACGTCCCGCCGGCGGAGAGCCTGCTCGCCAACACCACGCTGGCGCGGGCCCAGTAACGCGCGCAGGCCGATTTCCGGTGCGTCACCGCCCTGGAATCGGCTATGCGGAACATGCAGCCGGAGGTGGCCGCCCTTACGGCCGGTCCGGCAGGAGGCGTCGAAGGACGCGGGATGACGGGCATGCCTGATCCGATACGACCCACCGCCGACTGTCCGCAGAACCTCACTCTGGGCGACCTGATCGGCGATGACGCGGACTATGCCGGCGCCGACCGTGCGCTTGCCGTCGCCGGTCCGGTGCTCGACAGCCGCAAGGCGCGGGCGGGCGACGTGTTCTTCGCCCTGGCCGGGGCGAAGGCCGACGGCATGGCGTTCGCGCGGGACGCCATCGCGCGCGGCGCCGTCGCGGTGGTGGCGGAGACGGAGCGCCCCGCTTCCCTCGATCCAGCCATCGCCTATGTACGCGTCGGCAATGCCCGCCGCGCCGTCGCGCTTGCCGCCGCGCGTGCCTTCCCGCGCCAGCCCGAGACCATCGCGGCGGTTACCGGCACGTCCGGCAAGACCTCGGTCGCGACCTTCACCCGCCAGATCTGGCAGAAGCTCGGCCATGCCAGCGCGAGCCTCGGCACGCTCGGCGTGGTCGCGCCTTCCGGCGCCGTCTACGGGTCGCTCACCACGCCTGATCCGATCGAGCTGCACCGCACGCTGCACACGCTCGCCGGGGAGGGCGTGACGCATCTGTGCCTGGAGGCGTCCTCGCACGGGCTCGACCAGCACCGGCTCGACGGCGTGCGGCTGAAGGCCGGGGCCTTCACCAATCTCTCGCGCGACCATCTCGACTATCACCCCACCATGGAAGCCTATCTCGACGCCAAGATGCGGCTGTTCCGGGATCTCGTGCCGCGCGGCGGCGGCGCGGCGGTATGGGTCGACACGGCGGAGGGCAGCCACGTCGCGCAGGTCGCCGCCGACCATGAACTGAACGTGCTCGGCATCGGCATCGCCGGCGCCGGCATCTCGCTGCTGTCGCGGCAGGACGAGGGACTCGGCCAGCGCCTCGAGATCGAGGCGGACGGCACGCGCCTGTCACTGAAGCTGCCGCTTGTCGGGGCCTTCCAGGCCTGCAACGCGCTGGTCGCGGCGGGCCTCGCCATGCTCACCGGTGCCGGCGCTCGCGAGGCCCTGACCGTTCTGGAGACGCTGGAGGGGGTGCCCGGCCGGCTGGAGCTGGTCGGCGTGAAGCCGGGATCTCGGGATGGCGCCGGCGTCTTCGTCGACTATGCCCATAAGCCGGATGCGCTCGCCAACGCGCTCGACGCGCTGCGGCCCTACGCGTCGGGCCGGCTGATCGCGGTCTTCGGCTGCGGCGGTGACCGTGACCGCGGCAAGCGGCCGCTGATGGGCGCGCTCGCCGCCGAGAAGGCGGATGTGGTCATCGTGACCGACGACAATCCGCGTAGTGAAGACCCTGCGACGATCCGCGCCTCGATCCTCGCCGCCGCCCCCGAGGCGCGGGAAATCGGCGATCGTGCCGAGGCGATCAGTGCTGCCATCGCCATGGCGCGGAGCGGGGATGTCGTGCTGATTGCCGGCAAGGGTCACGAAACCGGCCAAATCATCGGCGACCGGACGCTGCCTTTCTCGGACCGCGACGTCGCGGTCGAACTTCTCGGGGGATGATCGCCATGGTCGGCGCTACGGCCGCTGCCTCCTCGCCGCTCTGGACGCCTACCGACCTCGCCGGGGCGACCGGCGGCACGCTGTCGGGCGCGGCGGGGGCGATCGGCGGCGTGTCCATCGACACCCGCACGCTGCAGCCGGGCGACGTGTTCTTCGCCATTCGCGGCGAGAACAGCGACGGCCATGCCTATGTCCGCACGGCAGCCGATCGCGGCGCGGCATTGTGCGTGGTGGAGCGCGCCCGGGCGGCCGAAATGCCGGAGGGCGTCGCGCTGCTCGCCGTCGACGACGTGCTGCTGGCGCTGGAGGCCGCCGGCCGCGCGGCGCGGGCGCGGACCGCGGCGCGGATCGTCGGCGTCACCGGCTCGGTCGGCAAGACCACCACCAAGGAAGCGCTGCTGCTGGCGTTGGGCGCCGACGGGCCCACCCATGCCTCGGCGGCGTCCTACAACAACCATTGGGGCGTGCCGCTCTCGCTCGCCCGCATGCCGGCGTCGAGCGCCTATGGCGTGTTCGAACTCGGCATGAACCATCCCGGCGAGATCACGCCGCTGGTCGCGATGGTGCGTCCGCACGTGGCGGTCGTCACCACCGTCGAGCCGGTGCACATCGCCCAGTTCGACAGCGTCGAGGCGATCGCCGACGCCAAGGCGGAAATCTTCACCGGCGTCGAGCCGGGCGGCGCGGCGGTGCTCAACCGCGACAACCCGCATTTCGAGCGCCTCGCGGCGGCGGCGCGGGCGGCTGGCATCGCCAACATCATCGGCTTCGGCGAGGCGGCGGAGGCGCAGGCGCGCCTCGTCTGCGTGAAGCTTCAGGCGCAGAGCTCGACCGCCACGGCTGACATCATGGGCGAGACGGTCAGCTTCAAGATCGGCCTGCCCGGCCGGCATATCGTGCAGAACGCGCTCGCCGTGCTCGCCGCCGCCAAGCTTGCCGGCGCCGATCTCGCGTTGGCGGCGCTCGCCCTGTCCTCGCTCGGCCCGCCGCCCGGACGCGGCGTGCGCACGCCGCTCGCCGTGAAGGGCGGGCTCGCGACGCTGATCGACGAAACCTACAACGCCAATCCCGCCTCCATGCGCGCCGCGCTCGCCGTGCTCGGCACCACGCCGGTGGCCGGGCGCGGGCGGCGGCTCGCCGTGCTCGGCGACATGCTGGAACTCGGGGCGGCCGGCGAGGCAATGCACCGCGACCTCGCTCCCGCTGCCGACGCGGCCGATCTCGTCTTCTGCGCCGGGCCGCTCATGCGCGCGCTCTGGGAGGCGCTGCCGGAGAACCGTCGCGGCGCCTGGGCGCCGGACGCGCAGGCGCTGCTGCCGCTGGTCGCCGAGCGCCTGCGCGGCGGCGACGTGCTGATGGTAAAGGGTTCGAACGGCAGCCGCATGGGCCCGCTCGCGCGCGGCCTTGCCGAACGCTTCCCCGCCGGCGCGCTCGCCGAGCCGGCCGAAAGCCCGGAATGAGCGACGCTTCCCGCCATAATCCCGATCCGGGCACGCGGCGCGCCGCGCGCGTGCCGCTGTGCCTACCGGAAGGTTGATCCCCCATGCTGCAATGGCTTGCCGAACTCCAGGGAAGCGTCCCGGCGGTTAACGTGTTCCGCTACATCACCTTCCGCACCGGCGGGGCGATCATCACCGCCCTTCTCTTCGTCTTCATGTTCGGGCCGGCCATCATCGCCTTGCTGCGGCTGAAGCAGGGCAAGGGGCAGCCGATCCGCACCGACGGGCCGCAGTCGCACCTGCTGACCAAGAAGGGCACGCCCACCATGGGCGGGCTGATGATCTTCTCCGGCCTGATGGTCGCCACGCTGCTGTGGGGCAACCTCTCCAACCCCTATGTCTGGGTGGTGCTGTTCGTGACCATCGGCTTCGGGCTGATCGGCTTCTATGACGACTATCTGAAGGTCACGAAGCAGACCCATAACGGCCTTTCCGGCAAGGCACGCCTCGCCATCGAGGCGCTGATCGCCGGCACCGCCGCCGTGGTCATCATGCATGTCGGGCGCGAGCCGCTGTCCTCCTCGCTGGCCTTCCCGTTCTTCAAGGACCTGCTGATCGACCTCTCCTGGTTCTTCGTGATCTTCGGCGCCTTCGTCATCGTCGCCGCCGGCAATGCGGTGAACCTGACGGATGGGCTCGACGGCCTCGCCATCGTGCCGGTCATGGTGGCGGCGGCGAGCTTCGGGCTGATCTCCTACCTGTCCGGCAACGTGCTGTTCGCGGATTATCTGCAGATCCACTACGTCGCCGGCGTCGGCGAGCTGGCGGTGATCTGCGGGGCGCTCATCGGGGCGGGCATCGGCTTCCTGTGGTTCAACGCCCCGCCGGCGCAGATCTTCATGGGCGACACCGGCTCGCTGGCGCTCGGCGGCCTGCTCGGCACCATCGCGGTCGCCACCAAGCACGAGATCGTGCTGGCGGTGATCGGCGGGCTGTTCGTGCTGGAGGCGGTGTCGGTGATCGTGCAGGTGGCCTCGTTCAAGCTCACCGGCAAGCGCGTCTTCAAGATGGCGCCGATCCACCACCATTTCGAGCAGAAGGGCTGGACCGAGCCGCAGATCGTCATCCGCTTCTGGATCATCGCCGTGGTGCTGGCGCTGATCGGGCTGTCGACGCTGAAGCTGCGGTGAGGGCGCGCTACAGCGCCAGCACCTGCTTCACGTTGTTGGCGTGCACCGCCTCGTAGGGCGCGAAGTAATGGATCGCGCCGGCTGCGAGATCCTCGGCGACGAAGGTGGAGAGGTCCTGATCGGCCAGTGCCATGTCGATGCGCGTGTGGAGCAGCTTCTTCAGGTAGCGGATCGTCGCGTCGATGAATTCCGGCCCGTAGCCGCCGCCGGCGATGATGTCCGGCGCGCCATGATTGGGCAGGATGCGCTGGTACCCCCATTCCCGGATGCGCTTCAGCTCCTCGATGTGCACCCCGAGCCGGTCGGGCTCGCCGACATAGGTGACGGTGTCCTCGAGCGTGTCGCCGGCGAGCATGAGGCCGAGGTCCGGCAGCAGCAGGATCAGCCCGTCACTGCTGTGAATCTCCGCCGGCCGCAGCTCGACGCGCAGCCGGCCGACCTTCAGCTCCGTCGGCCCGGTGATGACGCGGTTCGGCATGACCAGCGGGTGGATCGGCGGGTCGGCGTTCTCCAGCGCCACGCGATTGGCGGCGAGCGCCTGCTCGGTGCGGTCGAGCGCGATGATCTCGCAATCGGCGAACACCTCGTTGCCGGCCACATGGTCGTCGTGCCAGTGGCTGAGCACCACGCGGATCGAGCGCACGCCCGCTGCCTCCAGCGTCGCGCGCATCATCCGCGCATGGGTGAGCGAGATGTGGGTGTCGTAGAGGATTGCCTCCTCACCATCGATCACGGCATAGACGCAGACGCCCAGCGCATAGGCGCCGTCGTCGAGCCAGTTCGGCCCCGCCGCGTGGGCCCGCGCGCCCTCGATCCGCCCGTCATAGAAGGCGTAGATGTTCGGGTAGGGGCGCAGCACCCGCATCGTCGATCCGAGGGGAAGAAGGGCAGGCGCGGCCATGGCGAATTCTCATGCGTGGGGCGACGCCCGGATCATTTCATCGGCCCCGGAAATGCGCTAGCCAGATGTGCCCGCATCGGGCCGCCCATTCGAGGTCTTTGCGCACCATGATCCCCGTCACGTCCCTGAAAGACCGCCCGGTCGCTCTGTTCGGCCTCGGCGGCTCCGGCCTCGCCACCGCCCGCGCGCTGATCGCCGGGGGAGCGCGGGTGACGGCGTGGGACGATTCCCCGGCCTCGGTCGCCAAGGCGGCGGAGGAGGGCATCCCGACGGGCGATCTGCGCGCGCTCGACTGGAGCGATATCGCCGCGCTGGTGCTGGCCCCCGGCGTGCCGCTCACCCATCCCGAGCCGCACTGGAGCGTGGGGCTGGCGCGGGGCGCGGGCGTCGAGGTGATCGGCGACATCGAGCTGTTCTGCCGCGAACGCCGGCTCGCCACCCGCCGTCCGCCGCTGGCCGCCATCACCGGCACCAATGGCAAGTCGACCACCACCGCGCTGCTGGCCCATCTGATGAAGGTCGGCGGGCGCGACGTGCAGATCGGCGGCAATTTCGGCCCGGCCATTCTCGGGCTGGAGCCGCCCAAGCCCGGCCGCGTCTATGTGATCGAGTGCTCCTCCTATCAGGTCGACCTCGCCCCGGGCCTCGATCCGTCGGTCGGCATCCTGCTCAACCTGTCGCCCGACCACATCGACCGGCACGGCACGATGGAGCACTACGCCGAGGTCAAGGAACGCCTCGTCGCCGGGGTCGAGGCCGGCGGCACGGCGGTGATCGGCGTCGACGACGACTGGTCGCGCGCCATCGCCGACCGCGCGGAAGCCGCGGGCAAGCATGTCGTGCGTCTCTCGGTGCGCGAGAAGCTCGACGACGGCATCTGGCTCGATGGCGACACGCTCGTGGTGGCCGAGAAGGGCGCGACGGTCTTCACCCTGCCGCTGGCCGGGATCGGCTCGCTGCGCGGCGCGCACAATGCCCAGAACGCGGCGGCCGCCTTCGCCGCCGCCCGCGCGCTCGGCCTCGCGCCGGAGGTGATCGCCGCCGGCATTCGCAGCTTCCCCGGCCTCGCCCACCGGATGGAGCAGGTGCGCACCATCGGCGACGTGCTGTTCGTCAACGATTCCAAGGCCACCAACGCCGACGCCGCCGAGCGGGCGCTCACCTCCTTCGACGACATCTTCTGGATCGCCGGCGGCAAGCCGAAGGAGGGCGGCATCGTGCCGCTGAAGCCGTACTTCCCGCGCGTGCGCAAGGCCTATCTCATCGGCGTCGCCGCCGAGGATTTCGCCGCCACGCTGGGGGACGCGATGCCCCATGAGATGAGCGGCACCCTCGATGCCGCGGTGGCGAGCGCGGCGCGCGATGCGGCCGCTTCCGGCCTCGCCCATCCGGTGGTGCTGCTCTCGCCGGCCTGCGCCAGCTTCGACCAGTTCCGCAATTTCGAGGTGCGCGGCGACGCCTTCCGCGATCTCGTGAACGCCTTGCCGGCGGGCTGAGGAGGCGGATGCGCATTAAGCGCCCGTCAACCTTAATCGTCCGATACTCCGGCCGTGTGTTTCCCGGAGTGGCGTACATGATTTCGCGTGCCGAAAGGACGGTAGTCGGCGAGTGGTGGTGGACCATCGACCGGCTGCTCCTCGGGGCTCTCGCCGCGTTGATGATCATCGGCATCGTCCTGGCGCTCGCCGCCAGCCCGCCGGTGGCGGCCCGGCTCGGCATTGCCGACCCGTTCCATTTCGTGAACCGTCAGGTGATGTTCCTGGTGCCGGCGCTGATCGTGCTCATCGGCACGTCCTTCCTGTCGCCGCGCAACATCCGGCGCATCGCGCTGGTGCTGTTCTTCCTCTTCCTCGCCCTCGTCTGTGCCACGCTCGTCGTCGGGCCGGAGGTGAAGGGCGCGCGGCGCTGGCTCACCGTCGCCGGCATCACCGTGCAGCCGTCGGAATTCCTCAAGCCCAGCTTCGTCATCATCGCCGCCTGGCTGTTCTCCGAGAGCGTGCGGCGGCCGGAGATGCCGGGCCAGATCCTCGCCATCGGCCTGCTGGGCATGGTGGTGACGCCACTGGTCATGCAGCCGGACTTCGGCCAGACCATGCTGGTCTCGCTGGTGTGGGGCAGCCTGTTCTTCCTTGCCGGCCTGCGTATCATCTGGGTGATCGGCCTTGCCGGTGTCGGCGCGACGGGCCTGTTCATCGCCTACACCATGGTGCCGCACGTCACCCAGCGCATCGACCGCTTCCTCAACCCGGATTCGGGCGACACCTACCAGATCGACCTGTCGATCAGCAGCTTCCTCAATGGTGGCTGGCTGGGGCAGGGGCCGGGCGAGGGCAGCTTCAAGAAGCTTCTGCCGGACGGCCACACCGACTTCATCTTCGCCGTGGCGGGCGAGGAGTTCGGCGCCGTGCTGTGCATGATGATCGCCGGCCTGTTCGCCTTCATCGTGCTGCGGGCGCTCTCGCGGGCGATGAATGACGAGGACCCCTTCGTGCGCTTCGCGACGGCCGGCCTCGCTATCCTGTTCGGGCTCCAGTCCTGCATCAACATGATGGTGAACCTGCACATGATGCCGGCCAAGGGCATGACGCTGCCTTTCGTGTCCTATGGTGGCTCCTCGCTGCTGTCGCTGGCCTATGGCATGGGCATGCTGCTGGCATTGACGCGCCGCCGCCCCCGCACCGCGACGCTCGCCGAGCTGGAGCGGCTCGGCACGCGCCTCGGCGCTCCGGTTCCCCATCCGGCGTGAGGGCGTCATGAGTGTGAACGGCAAGGGCCCGAACGCGAAGCCGCTCGTCGTCCTGGCCGCCGGAGGTACCGGCGGCCATCTCTTTCCGGCCGAGGCACTGGCCGGCGTGCTGGCGCGGCGCGGCATCGACGTCGATCTGGCCACCGATGCCCGTGCCGCCCGCTATGCCGGAGACTTTCCCGCCCGGCGCCTGCATGTCCTGCCGGCGGAGACGGTGCGCGGGCGCTCGCCGCTCGCGCTGGCGCGCACCGCGCTCACCCTCGGCGCCGGCTTCCTCAAGGGCTACCGGCTGATGCGGTCGCTGAAGCCCGCCGCCGTGGTCGGCTTCGGCGGCTATCCGACCCTGCCGCCGATCCTCGCCGCGCGCTTCGCCGGCTTCCCGACACTGATTCACGAAGCCAACGCGGTGATGGGGCGTGCCAATTCCCTGCTCGCACCGCGCGTCACCGCCATCGCCACCGGCTATCCCGACATCTGCGCCGCCGATCCGGCCCTCGCCGCCAAGGCGCACCACACCGGCAACCCCGTCCGTCCGGCGGTGATCGAGGCGGCCGGCATTCCCTTCGCGGCGCCGGCACCGGACGGCCCGATCGACCTTCTGGTGTTCGGCGGCAGCCAGGGCGCGCGGGTGATGAGCGAGATCGTGCCGCCGGGCGTCGAGAGGCTCGATCCGGCCCTGCGGGCCCGGCTGAACATCGTCCAGCAGGCGCGCGAGGAGGACATCGAGGCGGTACGGGCAACCTATGCCCGGCTCGGCGTCAGGGCCGAGCTGGCCCCCTTCTTCGGCGATCTGCCGGCGCGCATGGCCCACGCACATCTGGTCATCGCCCGTTCCGGCGCCATGACGGTGGCGGAGCTGGGCGTCATTGGACGCCCCTCCGTCCTCGTGCCGCTGCCCGGCGCGCTCGATCAGGATCAACTCGCCAACGCCACTGCGCTGGCCAATGGGGGCGGGGCGGTGCTGATGCCGCAGAGCCATTTCACCCCCGACAGCTTCGCCGAGCTGGTGACGCGCCTCGCCGCCGATCCGGGCCACCTCGCGAGCATGGCGGCGGATGCGCGCCGCATGGGCCGCGCCGACGCCGCCGAACGGCTGGCCGAGCTCGTCGTCACAATTGCCAAAATCGATGCCTAGCGAACGCGCCACAAGCCGGGTGACGCGCCGGGCCGCCTCGTTTATTCCTGCGCGCCCGGAAGTTGTGCCGGCGCCTCTCCCGCGCGCAGGCGGAAGGAAGAATCGATGAAACTCCCGCTCTCCCTTGGTCCCATCCATTTCGTCGGCATCGGCGGCATCGGCATGAGCGGCATCGCCGAGGTGCTGCACAATCTCGGCTACACGGTGCAGGGTTCCGACGTCTCCGAGAGCGCGAATGTGAAGCGCCTCGTCGAGAAGGGCATCAAGGTGAAGGTCGGCCACGCGGCCGAGAATATCGAGGGCGCAGAGGTTCTGGTCGTTTCCTCCGCCATCAAGCGCGACAATCCCGAGCTGGTCGCCGCCCGCGCCAAGCGCCTGCCGGTGGTGCGCCGCGCCGAGATGCTGGCCGAGCTGATGCGGCTGAAGAGCTGCGTCGCCATCGCCGGTACCCACGGCAAGACCACCACCACCTCGCTGGTGGCGACGCTGCTCGATGCCGGCGGTTTCGATCCGACCGTCATCAATGGCGGCATCATCAACGCCTACGGCACCAATGCGCGCCTCGGCGACGGCGAATGGATGGTGGTGGAGGCCGACGAGAGCGACGGCACCTTCCTCAAGCTGCCGGTCGAGGTCGCCGTCGTCACCAACATCGATCCCGAGCATCTCGACCACTTCAAGACCTTCGAGGCGGTGCAGGCGGCGTTCCGCAGCTTCATCGACAACCTGCCCTTCTACGGCTTTGCGGTGATGTGCACCGACCATCCCGTGGTGCAGGACCTGGTCGGTCATGTGGAAGACCGCCGGGTCATCACCTATGGCGAGAATCCGCAGGCGGATGCGCGCCTGATCGAGCTCGACCTGCGCGGCGGGGTCTCGCGCTTCAGCGTGCTGTTCCGCGACCGCAACGGCGACCTCGTGCACGAGTTGCGCAATCTCGTGCTGCCCATGCCGGGCCGCCACAACGCCCTGAACGCCACGGCCGCCATCGCGGTGGCGCACGAGCTCGGCGCGACCGACGAGCAGATCCGCACCGCGCTGGCCGGCTTCGGCGGCGTGAAGCGCCGGTTCACTCGTACGGGAGAGGTCAACGGCGTCACCATCTTCGACGATTACGGCCATCACCCGGTGGAGATCGCCGCCGTCCTGCGCGCCGCGCGGGCCTCGACGGAAGGGCAGGTGATCGCGATCGTGCAGCCGCATCGCTACACGCGCCTGCAATCCCTGTTCGACCAGTTCTCGACCTGCTTCAACGACGCCGATCATGTGATCGTCGCCGACGTCTATCCCGCCGGCGAAGCGCCGATTCCCGGCATCGACCGCGATCATCTGGTCGAGGCGCTGCGCGCGCGCGGCCACCGTTCGGTGATCGCGCTGCCGGGGGCGGATGCGCTTGCCGGCATCGTGAAGGGGCTCGCCCGGCCGGAGGATTATGTGATCTGCCTCGGCGCCGGCAACATCACCCAGTGGGCCTATGCCCTGCCCGAGCAACTGGCCAAGGAGCCGGCGGCGTGAGCTTCCCCGACATCACCGGCGAGCTGTCCGCCCGCATGCCGGAACTGCGCGGGCGGATGATCGCCAACCAGCCGCTGGCCGATCTCACCTGGTTCCGGGTCGGCGGTCCGGCGCAGGTTCTCTTCACCCCGGCGGACGAGGGCGACCTCGCCTATTTCCTCCGGCATCTGCCGGCGGACATCCCGGTGATGGTGGTCGGCCTCGGCTCGAACCTCATCGTCCGCGAAGGCGGCGTGCCGGGCGTGGTGATCCGGCTCGGGCGCGGCTTCAACGAGATCAAGGTCGAGGAAGGCCATCGCCTGCGCGTCGGCACGGCGGTGCCGGACGTGAAGCTGGCCCGGGCGGCGGCGGATGCCGGAATCGAGGGGCTTGCCTTCTACCGCGGCATCCCCGGCGGCATTGGCGGCGCGCTGCGCATGAACGCCGGTGCGCACGGCGGCGAGACGAAGGACGCGCTCGTCGAGGCCCGTGGCGTCGACCGCGCCGGCAACATCCGGGTGTTCGCCAATGCCGATTTCGGCTTCACCTATCGCCATTCCGGCGCACCGGCGGACGTGATCTTCACCAGCGCCCTCTATCAGGGCCGGCCCGGCGAGACGGCGGCGATCCTCGAGGAGATGGACCGAATCACCCAGGCGCGGGAGGCCTCCCAGCCGATCCGCGAGAAGACGGGCGGTTCCACCTTCAAGAACCCGCCCGGCCACAAGGCCTGGCAGCTCATCGATGCCGCGGGTTGCCGCGGACTGACGCTGGGCGGCGCCCAGATGTCACCTATGCACTGCAACTTCCTGATCAACACCGGCGGCGCCACCGCTGCCGATATCGAAGGGCTGGGAGAGGAAGTGCGCCGCCGCGTGAAGGCCCATTCCGGCGTCGAGCTGGAATGGGAGATCAAGCGGATCGGCATTCCGGCCTGAACAGAGGCGCCCGGCCGGGCGCCAGGAGAAGACCATGTCCAAGCATGTCGCCGTCCTCATGGGCGGCTGGTCGGCGGAGCGCGACGTGTCGCTGCGCTCGGGGGAGGCCTGCGCCAGGGCGGCCGAGAGCGTCGGCTACCGCGTCTCGCGTGTTGATGTCGGGCACGACATTGCCGAGGTGCTGACGCGGCTCCGGCCGGATGTGGCGCTCAACGCCCTGCACGGACGGCCCGGCGAGGACGGCACCATCCAGGGCATCCTCGAGATCCTGCGCATCCCCTACACCCATTCCGGCGTGCTGGCTTCGGCGCTGGCGATGGACAAGGCGCAGGCCAAGATCATCCTCGCCGCGCATGGAGTGCCCGTGCCCGAGGGGCGCGTGGTGACGCGCGCGGAAGCGGCGCGCGAGCATGTGCTGCCGCGCCCCTATGTGCTCAAGCCCGTCTCGGAAGGATCGTCGGTCGGCGTGTTCATCGTCCGCGAGGATCAGGAACACCCGCCGCAGGAGCTGCATCGCCCCGATTGGACGCATGGCGACCTGCTTCTGGCCGAACGTTACATCCCCGGACTGGAGCTTACCTGCGCCGTCATGGGCGGAGAGGCGCTCGACGTCATCGAAATCCAGTCCGCCGTAAGGTTCTATGATTACGAGGCAAAATACGCCCCGGGCGGTTCTGTTCACATTCTTCCGGCCCGAATTTTACCGAATGTTTACCAAAAGGTGCGGATGTTAGCGGTTAAGGCGCATGGCGCGCTCGGCTGTCGGGGCATCAGCAGGTCGGACTTCCGATACGACGATCGGACCGGGGACGAATCCGGTCTGGTCTGTCTGGAAGTGAACACCCAGCCCGGAATGACCGAGACGTCGCTTGTGCCCGAACTGGCTGCCCATGCGGGCCATTCGTTCGGTGAGCTTGTACGATGGATGGTGGAGGACGCTTCGCTCGATCGCTGACCCCCAGGCAGGCGCCTGCGGGCAAGCGACCCGGCGCGGCCACAGGTGATTCGCAGCGTGACGTGCGAGGCCGGATGCCGAGCCGCCATCAGGCGGGGGCGGCGCCGGCCGAAGGACGCACCCGCATACTCGATCGCGCCATCATCGGCGGTCGGCGATTCCTCGTCGGCCTTTCCGCCTCGCGGGCGATGAGCTGCGGCGCCGGAACCTGGTTGACCGCGCTGCTCTTCGCCGCCACCGGCATCTACGGCCTCGAGCGTGGCGGCCATATGCCGACCGCGATCGAAACCGTCCGCGACATGGGCGATGCCGCCGCGAATCTCGCCGGCTTCCGGATCGCCAACGTCAATCTTTCTGGCCAGAATCACGTCACCCCCGGCGACATCCTCGCGACGGCGGGCGTGAAGCCGACCTCCTCGCTGGTGTTCCTCGACGCCGAGGGCGCGCGCACCCGGCTTGAAGAACTCGCCTGGATCAAGCGTGCCACGGTGCAGAAGCTCTATCCCGACCGTCTGGACATCCAGATCGTCGAGCGCGAGGGATTCGCGCTCTGGCAGAAGGACGGGAAGATCAACGTCATCGCCCGCGACGGCACGGTGATCGCGCCCTATTCCGACGATGCCCGCTACATCCGCCTGCCGATCGTCGTCGGCGACGGCGCCGAGAAGAGCGTGGTCGAGATCGTCGAGGCCCTGAGCCTCGTGCCCGGCGTGCGCGATCAGGTACGCGCCGCGATTCGCGTCGCCGATCGCCGCTGGACGCTGAAGATGCGCAACGGCATCGACGTGCGCCTGCCCGAGCGCGGCCTCGTGGATGCGCTCCAGCAGCTTGCCGTGCTGGACAAGGACAAGTCTCTGTTGAGCCGGGACATCACCATCGTCGACCTTCGCCTGCCCGACCGCGTGTCGGTCCGTCTCTCCGATGCCGCCTACGAGGCGCGCCAGGCCGAGCTGAAGGCCCGGGCCAAGGCGAAGAAGGGGAGCAACACATGAGACCGCGCGCTCCGTTCGAGATCGCCCCGAAGATGCGTCCGCTGTCGCCCCGCCGCACCGGCGTGGTCGGGGTGCTCGAGGTCGGCACCTCCAAGATCGTGTGCATGATCGCCCGGCTGAAGCCGCGCGATTCTTCCTCCAGCCTGCGCCGCCGCAGCCACTCGGTCGACGTGCTCGGCATCGGCCACACCAGCGCGCATGGCATGAAGGGCGGCACCGTAATCGACATGGAGCGTGCCGAACACGCCATCCGCCGGGCAGTCGACGCCGCCGAACGCATGGCCGGCGCGCAGATCGCCTCCGTCGTCGTCTCGCTCGCGGGCGGCCGTCTGTCCTCCGAGCACTTCGCCGCCGAGGTCGACCTGCCGGAGCCGGCGGTTGCCGAGGGCGACATCCGCCGCGTGCTCGACGCCGCCTCGACCTTCGCCGTCGGCGAGGGGCGCACCATCCTTCACGCCCTGCCGGTCGGCTACGCGCTCGACGGCGTGGGCGGCATCGGCGAGCCGCGCGGCATGCTCGGGCGCCGGCTCGGCGTCGACCTTCACGTCATCACCGCGGAAGCGGCGGCGGTGCGCAACCTGCTGCTGTGCATCGAGCGCTGCCATCTCGGTGTCGAGGCCATGGTCGCCGCGCCCTACGCCGCCGCGCTCTCGACCCTCGCCGACGACGAGGCCGAGCTCGGCGTGACGCTGATCGATTTCGGCGCCGGCACCACCACGGTGGCGGTGGTCGAGAACGGCCATTGCGTGCATGTCGACGGCATCGCGCTCGGCGGCCAGCATGTCACCAACGACGTCGCGCGCGGCCTCTCCACCCGCCTGATGGACGCCGAGCGGCTGAAGAGCCTGCACGGGGGCGTCATGGCGATGAGCGCCGATGAACGCGAGATGCTCACCGTGCCGAGCATTTCCGACGACCATCACGACCTGCCGCGGGCGCTGCCGAAGTCGCGCCTCGTGCGCATCATCCGCCCGCGGGTGGAGGAGATCGTCGAGCTGCTGCGCGACCGGCTGAACGCCTCCGGGCATGCGGCCGGCGCGGGCCAGCGCGTCGTGCTCACCGGCGGCGCGGCGCAACTCACCGGGCTTGCCGAGCTGGTCGGCAAGATCCTCGGCCCGCAGGTGCGCATCGGTCGCCCGCTGGGCATCTCCAAGCTGCCGGAGGCGGCGCGCGGGGCGCCCTTCGCCGTCGCCACCGGTCTTCTCGTCTATCCGCAGGTCGCGGGGCTCGAGCATTTCGAGGCCCGCCGCCACCGCACCTCCCACGCGGAGGGGGACGGCTATTTCTCGCGCGTCGGACATTGGCTCAGGGAGGCCTTCTGACGTGCTTCGCGCAACCCGTTTCCACATAACCCGCGCCGGCGGAACCGGCACCAAAGTGATCGAGACGGGCTCCGTGCCCTCCGGCGTTAGGGGACAACAGAAATGACGATCAACCTCCAGGCACCTGACATCCGCGAACTGCGTCCCCGGATCACCGTGTTCGGCGTCGGCGGCGCAGGCGGCAACGCAGTCAACAACATGATCACCGCCGGCCTTTGCGGCGTGGACTTCGTGGTCGCCAACACCGACGCGCAGGCGCTCACCCTCTCCAAGGCCGAGCGCATCGTGCAGATGGGCGTCGCGGTGACGGAAGGCCTCGGCGCCGGCTCGCAGCCGGAAGTCGGTCGCGCCGCCGCCGAGGAAGCGCTCGACGAGATCCGCGATCACCTCGCCGGCGCGCACATGGTGTTCATCACCGCCGGCATGGGCGGCGGCACCGGCACCGGCGCCGCCCCGGTCATCGCCCGCGCGGCCCGCGAGCTCGGCATCCTCACCGTCGGCGTCGTGACCAAGCCCTTCCACTTCGAGGGCCAGCGCCGCATGCGCATCGGCGAGATGGGCATCTCCGAGCTGCAGAAGGGCGTCGACACCCTCATCGTCATCCCGAACCAGAACCTGTTCCGGGTGGCCAATGAGCGCACCACCTTCGCCGACGCCTTCGCGATGGCGGACCAGGTGCTCTATTCCGGCGTCGCCTGCATCACCGACCTGATGGTGAAGGAAGGCCTCATCAACCTCGACTTCGCCGACGTCCGCGCCGTGATGCGCGAGATGGGCAAGGCGATGATGGGCACCGGCGAGGCCTCCGGCGAGAAGCGCGCCCTGCACGCCGCCGAGGCGGCGATCGCCAATCCGCTGCTCGACGAAGTGTCGATGCGCGGCGCCCGCGGCCTGCTCATCTCCATCACCGGCGGCAAGGACCTCACCCTGTTCGAGGTCGACGAGGCGGCCACCCGCATCCGCGAGGAAGTCGATCCGGACGCCAACATCATCCTCGGCGCCACCTTCGACGAGACGCTGGAAGGCCTGATCCGCGTGTCCGTGGTCGCTACCGGGATCGATCCGGCGGTGATCCCGGAGCAGATCCCGCACAGCCTCGGCAACGTCGCCGACATCGGCGGACGCCGGGTCTCCAATGCCGGCCGCGCGGCCGTCGAGGCCCGCCGCGACGCGGCTCTGCGTTCGGTCGCTTCCGCGCTGGTCGACGACTACGACGCGCCGGCCGCCGAGCCGACCTTCGCCGGTCCGGCCGCCGACGACCACATCTATGGCGGCGAGGAGACCTATGCCCCCGCTCCGGCGGCGATCGACGACGTGACCATCCGCCCGCTGGCGCCCAAGCCCGCGCTCTATGCGGACCCGGAGCCGGCGCCGATGGTCAACGAGGCGGCCTATGAGGATCACGCCATCGAGCCGTTCATCCCGCCGCAGGCCGAGCGTCCCTCGCCGCGCATGCCGCGTGTCGACGAGCTGCCGATGCCCGCGCAGAACCAGATCCGCGCCGCGCGCGGCGAGGTGCCCGAGCATCATCAGGCCGAGAAGAAGCGCATGACGCTGCTCCAGCGTCTCGCCAATGTCGGCCTCGGCCGTCACCAGGACGAGGAAGAGGTCGATCCGCCGGCCGAGATGCGTCCGATGGTGCGCCGCGCCGCGCAGCCGGAGAGCCGTCCCCTGGCCGACATGCGTCCGGAGGTCTCCGAGTTCGCCAAGCGTCCCGCCCAGCGCCCGGCCGAACCCCGCGCCGCGCGTCCGGCCGAGGACGACCATCTCGACATCCCCGCCTTCCTGCGCCGGCAGGGCTGAGGGGCCGTCACGGCGGTCTTCTGCGAGGGCGGAAGCCGCCTGTTACAGAGCCTGTAATGCAATGCAGCACCCGGGTCGCGAGGCCCGGGTGTACTCTTTTGAGATTAAACGATTTTTTAGGATTTTGCGGCAGCGTAGGAACGGTAACAGAAGGTAAGCAAGCGTGATTTGGCGCCGGGTGGGGGCGTCGTTATCTTGCCAGCCAACGATAAGCCGCCGGTTCGGATTCGCTTCCGTGCCTCACAACATGGCGGTCGAATTTGTTGGTTCTTGGGGAATGGGGAAAGCGACTCCGCTTCGTGTGGACGCTTTGTGGACTGAATGAACGCTGTACGGCAGACCACTCTTGGCGACTGCGTGACGCTTTCCGGCGTCGGCGTTCATTCCGGCAAGCAGGCCCGGTTGAGCATTGCTCCCGCTGAAGCCGATACCGGCATCGTTTTCCACCGTACCGATTCGTCCCAGTCCGTCCGTGCCTGCCGTGGCGCCGTGCGCGGCAGCGACCTCGCCACCGTACTGCGTGATTCGAGCGGCCCGGCCGTTTCCACCGTCGAGCACCTGCTGGCCTGCTTCGCCGGTCTCGGGGTTGACAACGCGCATGTCGAGCTGGACGGGCCGGAAGTGCCGATCCTTGACGGCAGCGCCGGGGAGTTCGTGGCGGCGGTCGATGATGCGGGCATCGTTGAGACCAATCGGCCACGCCGGTATCTGCGCGTGCTGAAGCCGGTCCGCATCGAGACCGAAACCGGCTATGGCGAACTGACCCCTTACGATTTCGGTTTCCGGCTCGAGGTCGAGATCGACTTCGCCCACGCCGCCATCGGCCGCCAGCGCTTCGCGGCCACCATGTCGCCGAACGTGTTCCGCAAGGAGCTGGCGTCGGCCCGTACCTTCGGCTTCGTGAGCGATGTGGAGCGTCTCTGGCAGGCGGGCTATGCGCTCGGCGCCTCGCTCGACAACACGATCTGCCTCGGCGAGGACGGCATCGTGAACACGACCGGTCTGCGCTACGCGGACGAGTTCGTTCGCCACAAGGCGCTGGACGCGGTGGGCGACCTCGCCATTGGCGGCCTGCCGATGATGGCGCGCTACCGTTCCTATCGCGGTGGCCACAAGCTCAACTTCGCCGTGGTCGACGCTCTGCTTTCCGACCGCACGGCCTATGAGGTGGTCGAGGCCCGCATTCCGGCGCGTCGCAGTGTCAGCGCCAATGCCGGCGTGGTTGCGGTGGCCGTTCCGGCCTATGCGCCGGAGCTTTGAGGCTGTTTTCCCGTCCTCTGCGCGTCCTTTGCGCAACAGATGCGGATTTACCGGCGCTCGCCCACACCTCTTTGCTCTCGGCATTCCAAGGCGCCATAATCCGGTCGGAAAGCGGCCTTAGCGCCTGATCGCGCAACACGGCGGCGAAGTAGCGACCAGATCGGGATCGAACTTGTGATGCGTCTTCTCAGTCTCGGCCGGCCCAGCGCGGCTCTTTCGGCGGAACGCCCGACGCACGCGCGTGGAGGGCTGAGCGCCGGCGCCTTCGCCGTCCGGCTTGCCGGCCTCGTCATGGTCGGCGCGACCCTCGGCGGATGCGCGAGCTGGTTCGATACCAACAAGGAAGAGACGGTCTTCCCCGACGTTCCGGCGGAGCAGCGCTACAATGAGGGCCTTACCCTCATGGCGAAGGAAGACTATGCCGAGGCGATCAAGCGCTTCGAGGACGTGGATCGTCAGCATCCCTATTCGGAATGGGCGCGCAAGGCGCTGCTGATGATCGCCTATGTGAATTACTCCATGGGCAAGTACGACGAGTGCGTCGCGGCGGCCAAGCGCTATCTGGCGCTGCATCCGGGCTCGGACGATGCGGCCTATGCGTCGTTCCTCGTGGCATCGTCCTATTATGACGAAATTCCCGACATTTCCCGCGACCAGGCGCGCACGCAGCGCGCGATGGAAGCGCTCGACGAGGTGGTCCGCAAGTACCCCAACACCGAATACGCCGTCAGCGCCAAGAAGAAGCTCGAGGTCGCGCGCGACCAGCTCGCCGGCAAGGAAATGATGATCGGGCGCTACTATCTGGAGCAGCGCAACTACGCCGGCGCCATCAACCGCTTCAAGGTCGTCGTCACCCGCTACCAGACGACGCGCCATGTCGAGGAGGCGCTGTACCGCCTGACCGAAGCCTATATGGCGCTGGGCGTGATCAACGAGGCGCAGACGTCGGCGGCCGTCCTCGGCTACAATTTCCCCGACAGCTCCTGGTACAAGGACGCCTACAAGCTCGTTCAGTCGCGCGGCGTGAATCCGCAGCTCAATGAGCAGTCCTGGATCGCCAAGGCCTTCAAGGGCTTCTCGCTGGGCTGATCTCCGGGCGGGGCGCCAAGCGCCTCTTCCGTCCTGTGGCGTGTTCTGCGAACATAATGAGAACGCCCGGTGCGCGCGGCTGCGCAAGCTGCTAGAAAGGCGCGTCCCGCTGTTCCGCGCGGAATCGTTCTGGAGCGTCACGCATGCTGGCCGCCCTGTCGATCAGGGATATCGTGCTCATCGAGCGGCTCGATCTGTCCTTCCGGCCGGGTCTCACCGTTCTGACCGGCGAGACCGGCGCCGGCAAGTCGATCCTTCTCGATGCCTTCACCCTCGCGCTCGGCGGGCGCGGCGACGGTTCGCTGGTTCGGCAGGGTGAGGCGCAGGGACAGGTGACGGCGGAATTCGACCTGCCGGTCGACCATCCCGTGCGGGACCTGCTCAACGAAGCCGGCATCGACGATGATGGGGCGCTCGTTCTGCGCCGCGTGCAGCACGCGGATGGGCGCACCCGTGCCTTCGTCAACGACCAGTCGGTGAGCGCGCAGATGCTGCGCAATCTCGGCCGGCGGCTGGTCGAGATCCACGGACAGCATGACGACCGGGCGCTGGTCGACCCCGCCTCGCACCGCGCCTTGCTCGATGCCTATGGCGGCCTTGCGCCGCTGACCGAGGAGGTCGGCAGCCTCTGGCGGAGCTGGCGGGCGGCCCGGGCGGAGGCGGCGGAAGAGAAGGCGCGGCTCGACGAGGCGGCGAAGGAGGCCGATTTCATCCGCCACGCGGTGGAGGAACTCACGGCGCTGGCGGCCGAGCCGGGCGAGGAGGAGCGCCTCGCGACGCGACGTACCGAGATGATGCGGTTCGAGAAGATCGCGACCGATCTCGCGGACGCGCAGGACGCCGTCGGCGGCGCCAGCTCGCCCATTCCCGGCCTTGCCGCCGCCGTACGCCGGCTGGAGAGGCGGGCCGGCGAGGTGGAGGCGCTGGTGCGCCCGGCTGTGGAGGCGATCGACGCGGCGCTGAACGCGCTGGAACTCGCCCGCGCGCATCTCGACGCGGCGTTGCGTGAGGCGGATTTCGATCCGCACGAACTGGAGCGGATCGAGGAGCGGCTCTTTGCGCTACGTGCGGCCGGGCGCAAATTCGCCTGCACGGTGGACGAGCTGCCCGCGGTGGCGGTGCGCTTCGCCGAGCAGCTCGATGCGCTCGATCACGGGGCGGCAACGCTCAAGCGACTGGAAGCCCGCGCGGCCGAGGCCGAGACGGCCTACCGGCACGCGGCGCGGCAGCTTTCCGAAAAGCGCCGCGCGGCGGCCATGGCACTCGACGCCGCGGTGAACGCCGAGCTGCCGCCGCTGAAGCTGGAACATGCGCGCTTCATCACCGACTGTCAGAGCGACGAGAGCGGTCAGGCCGATGGCTATGACCGCATCGAGTTCTGGGTGCAGACCAACCCCGGCACGCGCCCGGGGCCGATGATGAAGGTGGCGTCCGGCGGCGAGCTGGCGCGTTTCCTGCTGGCGCTCAAGGTGGTGCTGGCCGACAGGGGATCGGCGCCGACCCTCGTCTTCGACGAGATCGATACGGGCGTCGGCGGGGCCGTGGCGGACGCCATCGGTGCCCGGCTGGCACGGCTCTCCGACCGCGTGCAGGTGGTCGCGGTTACCCATGCCCCGCAGGTCGCGGCGCGCGCCGGCAATCATTTCCGCATCGCCAAGGAAGCGATGAGCGATCTCGACCGGGTGGCGACGCGCGTCGCGCCGCTGGCGCCCGATCATCGCCGCGAGGAGATCGCCCGCATGCTTTCCGGCGCCGAGATCACCTCGGAAGCGCGCGCGGCTGCCGAGCGGCTGCTCAAGGGCGCCGAATCCGTTAAGTGAACGTCATGAGCGCATCCACCGCCGACATCCCCGTCGAGAAGCTGACCGCCGATGAGGCGGCCAAGGAACATTCCCGGCTCGGCGACGCGATCGCCGCCGCCGATCGCCGCTACTACCAGGAAGACGCGCCGACCATCTCCGATGCGGAGTATGACGAGCTGCGCCGGCGCTACGAGGCGATCGAGGCGCAGTTTCCCGAGCTCAAAGGCATCGACAGCCTGTCGGAGAAGGTGGGCGCGGCGCCGTCGGCGAAATTCGCCAAGGTGCGCCATCGCGTGCCGATGCTCTCGCTCGGCAATGCGTTCGCCGACGAGGAGGTCGAGGAATTCGTCGCCCGCGTCCGCCGCTTCCTCGGGCTGTCGGTCGATGCCGACCTCACCTTTACCGCCGAGCCGAAGATCGACGGCCTCTCCTGCTCACTGCGCTATGAGGGTGGGCGCCTCGTGCAGGCGGCGACGCGCGGCGACGGCTTCGAAGGCGAGGACGTCACCGCCAATGTGCGCACCATCGGGGAGATCCCGGAACGGCTGAAGGGCCGGGACATGTTCGAAGTCCCCGAGATCTTCGAGGTGCGCGGCGAGGTCTATATGGGCCACGCCGATTTCGCCGCGATCAACGAGCGCCAGCAGGCCGCCGGCAAGCCGCTCTTCGCCAATCCGCGCAACGCGGCGGCGGGCAGCCTGCGCCAGCTCGACGCGAAGATCACGGCCAGCCGTCCTCTGCGTTTCTTCGCCTATGCCTGGGGCGAGGTAAGCGATGGCGGCAAGGAGGGCCGGGGGCTTCCGGCCGACACTCAGTTCGGCGTGATCGAGGCGTTCCGACGCTGGGGGCTGCCGACCAATCCGCTCACCGTTCGCTGCCATTCGGCGGCCGAGCTGCTGGCGCATTATCATCGGATCGAGGAACAGCGCGCAGCTCTCGGCTACGACATCGACGGCGTCGTCTACAAGGTCGACAGCCTCGCACTGCAGAACCGGCTCGGCTTCGTCTCGCGCTCGCCGCGCTGGGCGCTGGCGCACAAATTCCCCGCCCAGCGGGCGATCACGCAGCTGGAGCGGATCGAGATCCAGGTGGGGCGGACCGGCGCGCTCACCCCGGTCGCCAAGCTGACCCCGGTGACGGTGGGCGGCGTCGTGGTCTCCAACGCTTCGCTGCACAACGAGGATTACATCCGGGGCATCGGCGGCAATGGCGAGCCGATCCGCGGGATTTTCGAAGACAAGCCGGTCGACATACGCGAAGGCGACTGGGTGACGATCCAGCGGGCGGGCGACGTCATCCCGCAGGTCGTCGACGTGGTGCTGGAGCGCCGCTCCCCCGATGCGAAGCCCTACAGCTTCCCCACCATCTGTCCCGCTTGCGGTTCGCATGCCGTGCGCGAGGAGGGGGAGGTGGTACGGCGCTGCACCGGCGGGCTGATCTGCCCGGCGCAGGCGGTGGAGCGCATCCGCCACTTCGTCTCGCGCGACGCCTTCGATATCGAGGGGCTGGGCGAGAAACAGGTGCAGGCCTTCCACGACTGGGGGATGATCACCCAGCCGGCCGACATCTTCACGCTGGTGGCCCGCGATTCCGATCCCACCTCGCTGACCCGGCTGAAGAATCGCGATGGCTGGGGCGAGACCTCGGCGAAGAACCTCTTCGCCGCCATCGAGGCGCGCCGGCATGTGCCGGTCAACCGCTTCCTCTATGCGCTCGGCATCCGCCATGTCGGGGAGACCAACGCCAAGCGGCTGATGCGGCATTTCGGTTCCATCGAGGCGCTGCGCGAGGCCGCGTTGGCGGCCGTGCCGCCGGGCGAGGAGCACCCCAAGGGCAACGAGGCTTGGGCCGAATTGGTGGGGATCGAGGGCATCGGCTCGGTCGTCGCGGAGGCGGTGGTCGATTTCTTCAACGAGCCGAACAATGAGGCGGCGCTCGACGCCCTGCTGAAGGAAGTGACCACCGAGCCGATGGAGGCGGTGGCGAGCGGCGGCGCGGTCGGGGGCAAGACGGTGGTGTTCACCGGCGCGCTGGAGAAGATGACGCGCGACGAGGCGAAGGCCATGGCGGAGCGGATTGGCGCCAAGGTCGCCGGCTCGGTATCGAAGAAGACCGATTATGTCGTGGCCGGCGCCGATGCCGGCTCCAAGCTCGCCAAGGCACGCGAACTGGGCGTCGCGGTGCTTACCGAAGACGAATGGCTGGCGCTGGCGGGCGCCGGTTGACAGGTGGGGCCACGGCGTCCGACCGTGGCGCCCCCTCTTCGTCCCGGAGACGTATCGTGTCCGCCACTGCCCTGCTCATCATCGATCTTCAGAACGATTATTTTCCCGGCGGGAAGTATCCGCTGGTCGGCATTGAAGCTGCGGCGGAGGCTGCGGCCGGCCTTCTGCGCGCCGCGCGGGAGAAGGGAATTCCCGTTGTCCATGTGCGGCACGAGTCGCCGAAGGTCGACGCTCCGTTCTTCGGCAAGGGCACCACGGGCGCAGAGATCCATCCGGCGGTGGCGCCGCAGCCGGAAGAGCCGGTGATCGTGAAGCAGAACGTGAATTCCTTCCTGCGCACGGACCTCGACGAGGTGCTGAAGAGCAAGGACGTCGGTGCGCTCGTCGTGGTTGGGGCGATGAGCCATATGTGCGTCGACGCCGCCACGCGGGCGGCGCTCGACCTCGGCTACGGTGTCACCTTGGCGCATGACGCGGCGGCGACCCGTGATCTTGCTTTCGGCGGTAGCGAGGTGCCGGCGGCGAACGTGCAGGTGGCGATGATGGCGGCACTGCAGTTCGCCGGCGCCGCGATCCGCCCGGCGGGAGAGATCGCCGCCGAATGGCGGGGCTGAGCGAGCCCCGCCTATACCCTGCCGGTGAGCATCATCACGATCAGGATCACCAGAAGAATGGTGACGAGACCGCTGGGGCCATAGCCCCAGCTGCGGCTATAGCCCCAGCTGGGCAGGGCGCCGACAAGTATCAGGATAAGAATGATCAGGAGAATAGTGGTCATGGCGGTGTCTCCGTCTGCCACGTTGCATGGGTCAGGAGACAAACGCCGGCCGCTGGCGATGGTTCCATTAAACCGCCAAGCACACCAGGCGATATGCTCACCTGAATGCTTGCGGTCTTCCACGCCGGTAGGCGAGGGAGCGCGATCCCGCTAGCGGCCGAGCGGTGCGGTGGCCGCGTGCAGCCAGATACGGGTGGTCTCGTCCACCAGCGGGCCGACCGACGCCAGCACACGTGCATGATAGGCATCCAGCCAGGCGATCTCGTCAGCGGTGAGCAGTGCGGTCTCGATCACCCGCCGGTCGAACGGCGCGAGCGTCAGCGTTTCGAAGGCCAGCAGCGTCTTCTCGGCGCCCTCGACGGCGGGGCCATCGACAACGATCTCGAGATTCTCCAGCCGGATGCCGTAAGCGCCGGTCTTGTAGTAGCCGGGCTCGTTCGAGAGCACCATGCCGCGCGCCAGAGGCACCGTGCCGAGCTTGGAGATGCGCGCGGGGCCTTCATGCACCGAGAGATAGGCCCCGACGCCGTGACCGGTGCCATGCTCGA
The DNA here is from genome assembly GCF_902703545.1 of Starkeya nomas. NCBI lineage: Bacteria > Pseudomonadati > Pseudomonadota > Alphaproteobacteria > Hyphomicrobiales > Xanthobacteraceae > Starkeya > Starkeya nomas. Next base: position 3,306,886 of record NZ_CACSAS010000001.1, on the reverse strand, counting down.
AATCGAGCCCGGCGGCCCAGAGGAACTGTCGGGCGAAGGGGTCGAGCTGCGCGCCGGAGGTGCCGAGCGGAAACACGGCGCGCGCAATCGCCATGTGGCCCTTGAGCACCCGGGTGAAGCGATCGCGCATCTCTGGCGTCGGCACGCCGACAGCGATGGTGCGCGTCACGTCAGTGGTGCCGTCCTCATATTGCGCGCCGGAGTCGATGAGGAAGAGTTCGCCGGGGTGGATCGCCCGGTTGGTCGCCTCGGTGACGCGGTAGTGCACGATGGCCCCGTTCGGGCCGGCACCGGAGATCGTGGGGAAGGAAACGTCCTTCAGTGCGCCGGTTTCGCGACGGAAGGTTTCCAGCGCCGCCACGGCGTCGATCTCGGTCAGCGCGCCCTTCGGCGCTTCGGCATCGAACCAGGCCAGGAAGCGGGCGAGCGCCGCGCCGTCGCGCAGATGGGCGGCGCGCATGCCGGCGAGCTCGGCGGCGTTCTTCGCCGCCTGCATCAGCGCGACCGGGCTCGGGCCGGAGGAAACCTTGCCGCCCGCCGCCTCGATGCGCGCGGCGAGAAGGGCGGGGGCGGTCGCCTGATCGAGCCGCAGGGTGGCGCCGGAACCGGCGATCATTTCCACCGCGCGCTCCAGCAGCGCCGGCTCGGCGATCTCTGCCACCTGCGCGAGGGCATCGCGCGCCGTATTGGAGAGCTTGCGTCCGTCGACGAACAGGGTCGGGCGCCCCTCCTTTGGCACGAGAGCCCAGGAGAGCGGCAGGGGTGTGAAGGCGACGTCTCCGCCGCGGATATTGAAGATCCACGCGACCGAATGCGGATCGGAGATCACCAGCGCATCGAGCTTCTGCTCGGCGAGCGCCGCCTGCACGCGGGCGATCTTGTCCGCCGCCGCCTCCCCGGCCAGTGCCGCCTCGCGCAGCATGACCGGCGCGAGCGGCGCGGCCGGCCGATCGGTCCATACCGCGTCGACCGGGTTGCCCTCGACAGCGGCCAAAGTGCCGCCGGCCGCCGCAACCGACTGGCGCAGCTTGCGTTCCCCGTCCACCGTGATCAGCCACGGATCGTAGCCGAAACGTGCTCCGGTGGGGAGGTTCTTCTCCAGCCAGCGCTCGGGCGTGGTTTCCGCGAGGGGGACGACCTCGAAGGAGGCGGTGTCGACCTGATCGGCGGCCTGCAGCGTGTAGCGTCCGTCCACGACGATAGCGGCCTTGTCGCGCAACACGACGGCGACGCCAGCCGAGCCGGTGAAGCCGGTCAGCCAGGCGAGGCGCTCGTCGCAAGGCGGGACATATTCGTTCTGATGCGCGTCGGCGCGCGGCACGATGAAGCCGTCCAGCCCGCGCCGTTCCAGCTCCGCCCGCAGCAGCTTGAGTCTTGCCGTACCGAGGGAGGGGGCGGCGGCGTCGGAAAAGGTCTGAAACTTGGCTTCGAACATCACGTCACTCGGGTCTCGCAGGCACGTCGCCGGTCAGTTGCGCGAGGCGATGCCGCGCCCGGCATCGGCCAGCGATTTGGCGCCGAAGGCAATGAACATCACGCCCACGAGGCGGGTAATGAGGAGGCCGTGGCGCAGGAAGACGCGCCGCACCGGCGCCAGCCCGGCGGCCCAGACGAGGATGATGTCCGCGACGATGAAGCCGGCGAACGCCGCCAGCAGCAGCTGCGGGGCGGCATCCCAGGAGAGGCCGGAGGCGTATTGCGCCGTGAGCGCGGTGAACATCGCCACCGAGACCGGGTAGGCCTTCGGATTGGTGAGGCCGAACAGCACGCCGGTCATCAGTGGACGGCTGGAGCCGGCCGGCGCTGCCGCGCCCTCGCACGACATCAGCGCCTTGGCGCCGAGCCAGCACAGATAGAGCCCGCAGAAGATGCCGAGCATGTCGAACAGCGTCGGGCCGAGTTGGTTCACGCCGATGATGGCGGCGAAGGCGAGGGCGGTCCAGGCCACGTCGCCGATCAGGTGTCCGCCGACGAAGCGGGCGCCGGCCGGGCGCCCATGCGTCGCCGCCAGCGAGAACAAGGCGAGGAAGGCAGGCCCCGGCGACAGCACGTAGAGCGCGCCCGCGAGCGCGGTCATCAGATAAAGGCCGTTCGACATGGGGGCTCGCTGGACGAATGTTGGCGATTGCGCCAGCATCGGCGCGAACGGGGATGACGTCAATTGCTGCGGGCGCATGGGAGGAGCCATGGTCGTCGCATCGCGGGTGATCATGCGTATCCTGACCGCGGCGCTCGCGCTGGCCTTTGGCGCGCCCGCCGCCGTACCGCCCGCGCGGGCGGATTCCGAGCTGCGGGTCGGCACCTATCTCGACAACAAGCCCTGGCAGTTCCGTGACGGGACAGGCGCGGTGGTCGGCTTCGAGGTCGATCTGGTCGAAGCCATCGGCGCGCAGATCGGGCGGAAGGTGGTGATCCACGAAATGGTGTTCGGGGAGATGTTTCCGGCGCTGGAGGAGGGCCGGATCGACCTCGCCATGTCGACCATCAGCATCGTGGCGCCGCGCGTCGGCCGTTTCGACTTCACCCAGCCCTATTACGAGACGACGCAGGGGGTGGTGGTGATGCGCAATTCTCCCATCCGCTCGCTCGGCGACCTCGCAGGGCGGACGGTCAGCGTCATTCCGCAGACCACGAGCGACCTGTGGGTGACGGCGAACAAGGAGCGGCTCGGCATCGCCGCCATCCGCAAGGCGGAAGGGCTCGACGAGGGGCTGGCGTGGCTGGGCGAGGGGAGCGTCGATGCGCATGTCGGGGACATCCCGGCGCTGCTCTACCGCCTGCTCGGGCGCTCCGATCTCGCCGTGGTGGCGCGCGTGCCGAGCGATGAGCGCTACGCGCTGATGCTGGCGCGGAATTCTCCCCTGACCGAGCCGATCGATGCCGCCATCACGAAGATGAAGCGGGACGGAACGCTGGCACGGATTCATCAGAAATGGTTCGGGATTCCACCCGAGCCCGACGGCCCGACGGCGATGGTGCTGCCGCGCCCGTAAAAGGCGAGGTGAAACGCGATTTCGGTGCCGCCCTCGCCAAATGGGCATGCCGGTGCCATTTTGTTCCTCCAAGAATCACGTGACATGACTGCGAGCAGGCCGTTGGCCGACCCCCGTAAACAGCCGGACGGCGATCCGTTCGACATTCCTTTCGACCTGCCGGAGCGCGCTTCGGCGGACAGGTCAACCGATGTGCAGGCCGATCTGCCGGCGCCTGCGCCGCGCCCCGGCGGCATTGCCGCGCGCGCGGCGGCGCTGGCCAATCCCGGCCGGTCGGCCGGCGGGAGCGGTGTCTATCTCGACGGGCTCAACCCCGAGCAGCGCGCGGCTGTCGAGGCGACCGAAGGGCCGGTCCTGGTGCTGGCCGGCGCGGGCACCGGCAAGACGCGGGTGCTGACCACCCGCATCGCCCATATCCTCTCGCTCGGCCTCGCCTGGCCCTCGCAGATCCTCGCCGTGACCTTCACCAACAAGGCCGCGCGCGAGATGAAGGAGCGCATCCACGCCATGGTGGGCGAGGAGGTGGAGGGCATGCCGTGGCTCGGCACCTTCCATTCCATCGGCGTGCGCATGCTGCGCCGGCACGCGGAGCTGGTCGGGCTGAAGTCGGGCTTCACCATCCTCGATACCGACGACCAGATCCGGCTGCTCAAGCAGCTGCTGCAGGCCGAGAACATCGACGAGAAGCGCTGGCCCGCGCGCCTGCTGGCCAACACCATCGACGGCTGGAAGAACCGCGGCCTCAGTCCCGACCAGGTGTCGGCGGGCGAGGGGGCGGCCTTCGCCAATGGCCGGGGGCAGAAGCTCTATGCCGATTATCAGGCGCGGCTGAAGGCGTTGAACGCGGTCGATTTCGGCGACCTGCTGCTGGAGAGCATCCGTCTCCTGCGCGAGAATCCGGACGTGCTCGCCGACTATCACCGGCGCTTCCGCTACATCCTCGTTGACGAGTATCAAGATACCAACGTTGCACAGTACCTGTGGCTGCGCCTGCTGGCGCAGGGCTCGCGCAATGTCTGCTGCGTCGGCGACGATGACCAGTCGATCTATGGCTGGCGCGGCGCCGAGGTGGACAACATCCTGCGCTTCGAGAGCGATTTCCCCGGCGCCAAGGTGGTGCGGCTGGAGCGCAATTACCGCTCCACCGGCCACATCCTCGGCGCGGCGGCGCATCTCATCGCCCACAATGAGGGGCGGCTCGGCAAGACGCTGTTCTCGGAAGGCGCCAGCGGCGAGAGGGTGACGGTGACGGGCGCCTGGGACAGCCAGGAAGAGGCCCGTGCCATCGGCGAGGAGATCGAGGACCTCCAGCGCGGAGGGCATGCGCTGGCGCAGATCGCCATCCTCGTGCGCGCCTCCTTCCAGATGCGCGAGTTCGAGGACCGCTTCGTCACGCTGGGACTGAACTACCGCGTCATCGGCGGCCCCCGCTTCTACGAGCGCGCGGAAATCCGCGATGCGCTGGCCTATCTGCGCGTCATCGCCTCGCCGGCCGACGACCTCGCCTTCGAGCGCATCGTCAACGTGCCCAAGCGCGGCCTCGGCGACGCGGCGCTGCGCCAGATCCACGACCACGCCCGCGCGGCGCAACTGCCGCTGATCGAGGCGGCACGCGAATTGGTCGGCAGCGAGGAGCTGAAGCCCAAGGTCCGCCTCACCCTGCGCGATCTCGTCGGCGCGTTCGACCGCTGGCGCGAGCAGATGGCGACCATGCCGCATCACGAGCTGGCCGAGATCGTGCTCGACGAGAGCGGCTACACCGAGATGTGGCAGAAGGATCGCTCGGCCGATGCCGCCGGCCGGCTGGAGAACCTGAAGGAACTCGTGCGCTCCATGGAGCCGTTCGAGAACCTGATCGGCTTCCTCGAACACATCGCGCTGGTGATGGACGTCGATGGCGGCGGCAATGGCGACGCCGTCAACATCATGACGCTGCATTCCGCCAAGGGGCTGGAGTTCGACACCGTGTTCCTGCCCGGCTGGGAGGAGGGCGTGTTCCCGAACCAGCGCGCGCTCGACGAGCAGGGACGTGCCGGGCTGGAGGAGGAGCGCCGCCTCGCCTATGTCGGCATCACCCGCGCCCGGCGGCGGGCCAAGGTGTTCTTCGCCTCCAACCGGCGCATCCACGGCCTCTGGCAGTCCAGCGTGCCCAGCCGCTTCCTTGACGAATTGTCGGAGAAGGACGTGGAGGTGACGGAATCGCGCGGCGGCCAGGGCTGGGGAGGTGGCCAGGCCGGCCGCTACGGCTACGGGCCGAGCCGCTTCGACCAGGCCGAGACCTTCGGCTCGAGCTATTCGACGCCGGGCTGGCAGCGGGCGCAGAACGCCAGCCGTGCCGGTGGCGGGTCTTCCGGCGGCGGGTTCTCGGACCGCCCCTCGCGCTACGCGGCCAGCGAGGGCGCGCGCGGCGGGCGGGTCATCGAGGGCGAGCTGATCGCCAAGTCCACCGGTGCATCGTCGCGTTTCGGCATCGGCGACCGGGTGTTCCACCAGAAGTTCGGCTATGGCGAAGTGGCCTCGGTGGAGGGCAACAAGCTCACCGTCCAGTTCGACAAGGCCGGCGAGAAGAAGGTGGTCGACAGTTTCGTCGAGGCGGCCTGAGCGGCGACGCGCTGGCGTTCCGCGCCGTCCTCGCTTAACAGAGCGCGACCGATCCGCCGCGAGGAATGCCGAATGCTCGAAGGACTGCCGCCCAATGGCGCCACCCATGTGATGCGCGTGGAGGCGCCCGAGCATGAGGCGCGCGCCATCGCCGACATCATCTCCGAGAGCTTCGATCCGGCCGAGGTGGCGACTGCCGCCTTCGAGGAGCAGGATCTCGCCGAGGGGGCGTCCTGGGCGATGGAGGCCTATTTCGGCGAGGCGCCGGACGAGGACAGCGTCCGCGACCTGATCCGCCTCGTGGCGCCGGACCATGCGGACAAGGCCGAGTTCCTCACCCTCGACAAGAAGGACTGGGTGGCCTCCTCGCTGGAAGGACTGGCGCCGGTCGCGATCGGCCGTTTCGTCATCCATGGCGCGCATGACCGGGACCGGCTGCCGCCAAGCCGCATCGGCATCGAGATCGAGGCGGCGCTCGCCTTCGGCACAGGTCACCACGGCACCACCAAGGGTTGCCTCTCGGCGATCGCCGCCTATGGCAAGCAGCGCCGTCCGGCGCGCACGCTCGACGTCGGCACCGGAACGGGCGTGCTGGCCATGGCGGCGGCGCGGCTGTTCCATGCGCCGGTCGTCGCCAGCGACATCGACCGGGTGGCGGTGGTGACGGCGCAGGCCAATGCGAAGGCCAACCGCGCCGCGCCGCACATCCATTTCCTGCATGCGCCGGGTCTCGGGGCGGGCGAGTTCCGCCGGCAGGGGCCTTACGACCTCATCGTCGCCAACATCCTGCTGCCGCCGCTGAAGGCGATCGCCCGGCCACTGCGCCGGCTGCTGGCGCCGGGCGGGACGGTGGTGCTGTCGGGGTTGCTGCCCTCGCACGCCAATGCGGCGCTGGCCGCCTATCGCGCGCAGGGGCTGCGGCTGAAGCGGCGGCGGGATATCGAGGGCTGGACGACGCTGGAGCTGACAGCCGATTCAGGGCGCAACGAGACACCCGCCGGTCGGCGGTGAGGAGACGTCAGGAAGGAACGCCGCTCACGACAGCCGGATCGGCATGTTGACCGGCCGACCGAGCCCTTCCGGGATCGGCAGCGCGCCATGGGCGGCCTTCATCAGCGCGAGGCGTTCCAGCACCTCGTCGGGGAACGGCGCCACACGGCGGGTGCCGGCCTCGACATGCTGGGCGATCTGCTCGCAGGTCGCCGCGATCCAGCCCTCGCGGGCATGGTGCAGTTCCTGGAACAGATGCATGCGCTTGTCGTCGTAGTTGACGAGGCGCAACGTGACCCGCACCTCCTGTCCCACGCGAAGCTCGCGCAGGAAGCGTTGATGGGCCTCGATCGTGACGAACGAGGCGCTGCGGCTCTCCACCCGATGGGGGCCGAGACCCACGAGGAAGACGGCCTCGTCGACCGCACGGTCGAACAGCAGGCCGTAATAGGCTGCGTTGAGCTGCCCGTGGTGATCGCCCCAGTTCGGCTCGACCGTCATCACGGACGAAACAAAAGGAGCGAAGAACACGGGCTCGAAGTCGATCCCGTCCAGCATGACACCATCCCGACCGCGAGCGCGTGACCGCTCTGCCTTATTGACAAGCATTGTGCCGACTTTCAGTGCAGTCGTCACCTGTCCTGATGGCGATTGAATGACTGAATTCTTGCGATCCGGGGGTATCGCCGTGCCTTTTGCGCGGCGGGGCGCCGGAGGCGGGGGTCGCGGCGGACACCGATAAGGTATATGCGATGGTCGCCGCGTGGTTAGCGGCAGGCAGCGAGAAGAGGAGAGCGGGATGAACGAGGTATTGCAGGCGCGTCCCGCGACGGAAAAGGCAGGCGAAGCGGTTAGCGCAGTCATCGCCGAGCTCTCCGCCCATTTCGGCGACCGGCTGGCGACCGGCCGCGCCATTCGCGAGCAGCATGCCAACACCGTCACCTGGCTGCCGAACGAGGCACCGGACGCCGTGGTCTTCGTGGAGAGCACGGAGGACGTTCAACTTGTTGTGCGCAGCTGCGCCCGATACCGCGTTCCGGTCATCGCCTTCGGCACCGGCTCCTCGCTGGAAGGGCAGATCAATGCGCCGAAGGGCGGTATCTCGATCGATCTCTCGCGCATGAACCGGGTGCTTTCGGTGCACCCCGAGGACCTCGACTGCGTGGTGGAGCCGGGCGTCACCCGCAAGCAGCTCAACGAGCATCTGCGCGATGTCGGCCTGTTCTTCCCCATCGATCCCGGCGCGGATGCCTCGCTCGGCGGCATGGCTTCCACTCGCGCCTCCGGTACCAATGCGGTGCGCTACGGTACCATGAAGGACAACGTGATCTCCCTGACCGCCGTGCTGGCGAATGGCGAGGTGATCACCACGGCGCGGCGGGCAAGGAAGTCGTCGGCGGGCTACGACCTCACCCGGCTCTTCGTCGGCGCCGAGGGCACGCTCGGCATCATCACCAACCTGACGCTCAGGCTCGCGGGCATTCCTGAAGCGATCTCTGGCGGCGTCTGCGGCTTCCCGACCATCCGCGCCGCCTGCGACGCGGTGATCCTCACCATCCAGTCCGGCCTGCCGGTCGCCCGTATCGAACTGCTGGACGAGGTGCAGGTGCGGGCCTGCAACGCCTATTCGAAGCTCGATCTCGTCGAGCAGCCCACGCTCTTCGTGGAGTTCCACGGCACCGAGGCCAGCGTGCACGAGCAGGCCGAGCGTTTCGGCGAGATCGCGGCCGAGTATGGCGGCGGCGCGTTCAAGTGGGCGACGCGACCCGAGGACCGCACGAAACTCTGGCAGGCACGGCATGACGCCTACTGGGCCTGCCTGCCGCTGAAGCCGGGCGCCAAGGCACTGGCGACCGATGTCTGCGTGCCGCTGTCGCGCCTCGCCGACTGCGTGGACGAGACCAAGCACGACATCGAGGAGATGGGCATGATCGCGCCCATCGTCGGCCATGTCGGCGACGGCAATTTCCACACCGTCACCCTTGTCGACATGGACGATCCGCACGAGGTCGCGAAGGCGAAGGACTTCATCTCGCGCATGGTGGAGCGCGCGCTCGCCATGGGCGGCACCGCCACCGGCGAGCACGGCGTCGGCCAAGGCAAGCGCAAATACATGGAAGCCGAGCACGGCACGGCGACACTCGACGCGATGCGGGCCGTGAAGCTGGCGCTCGATCCGCACAACATCATGAATCCGGGCAAGATCCTGCCCTGAGCGGAATCCGGCCCCGAAGAGACCTTCCAAACGGCGTCCGCGGCGCAAATGACGCTTTGCGGGTGTCGCGGGGAATGCGAAAAATATCAACAATCTAGCGTAGGATGGTTCGACGGCCCCGCTTTCCGGGACGGGGCGCGCCGGGGCGGGTGGACCGGAGGAGTCGCGTGCAGAACCTGCTGCTGACCATTGCGAGCGCCATCATACTGGCCGTCGCGGCGGCTTTCGCCGCGCCGTTCGTCGTCGACTGGACGCAGTGGCGCTCCGTCTTCGAGGCGCAGGCGGCGCGTGCCATCGGCGCCCCGGTGGTGATCCGCGGCCCGATCGAGGCGCAGATCCTGCCCACGCCGCACATCGTGCTGCGCGACGTTTCGGTCGGCGTCGACGGCGGCGGCACGGGGATGGCGGCGGCGGAGCTTGCCGGTCATCTCTCGCTCGGCGCGCTGATGCGCGGCGAGGTGGTCGCCGACCGGCTGACCCTGACCCGGCCCCGCCTGCGCGTGGTGGTCGATGCCACCGGCAAGTTCGTTCTTCCCACCGGGGCCACGCGGGCCGCGGGCTTCAGCATCGCCGAACTGGACATCCGCGACGGCACGCTGGAACTCGTCGACCGCGCCAACGGGCGCACGCTCAAGCTCGACGACATGGACCTGATCGGCGCGCTCGGCGGTACGCTGGGGCCGGCGCGGCTCGACGGCGAAGTGGAGACCGCCGGCGTGCGCCGCCGGCTGCGCGCCTCGCTTGCGACCTTCGCGCCGGACGGCACGGCGAAGCTGCGGCTCGGCGTGCAGAATGTCGGCTCGCCCTTCAGCATCGATGCCGACGGCGTGCTCAGCCTCGCCGGCGGAAAGCCGGGCTTCCGCGGCCGCGCCTCGCTTGCCGCCGCCACCGATCCGGCGCCCGCTTTGCGCGGCGCCGACGGGAAGGCGCCGGCCGTGCCGACCTTCTCCGACGTGCTGAAGGGATGGAGCCTTGCCGGCACGGTGGAGGCAAGCCCGCAAGCGGTCAGCGCCAGCGACCTCAGCCTCACGCTGGAAGGAGCGCAGCGCCCGGTCGAGCTGACGGGCATGGCCAGCTTCACCGGCGGCAACGAGAAGCAGCCGGACACCCGGCTGGAACTGAAGCTCTCCGCCCGCCAGATCGACCTCAACGCGATGACCGGCGGTGCCGTGCCCCTGGCCGCCGTGGATGCGCTGGCCGCGACCATCGCGCCGTTGGCCGGGGTCGCCACCAGCGGGACGCTGGACCTGACCAGCGACACCGTACTGCTCGCCGGCGCGGCGATGCGCGAGGCACAGGCGGGGCTCGACTGGTCCCCGGCCGGCTGGCGGGCACGCACCATCGAGGCCCGGCTGCCGGGCGGCGCGCGGGCGGTGCTTTCCGGCAGCCTGCCGAGCGTGGCGGGCAAGACCGACCCGAACGCGGCGCTGTTCGGCGGAACCGTGGTGCTGGAGGCGCAGGACCTGCCGGCCTTCGCCGGCTGGGCGGCGCCGGAGGCGAGCGCGCTGGTGACCAACCTGCCGGCCGGCGCGGCCCGTCTCGCCGGCGAGCTCAGCGCCAGCGCGGCGCGCGTCGCCTTCGACAAGCTGGACCTCACCGCCGGCGACAGCCATTTCACCGGCACCGCCGCCTACAGCCTGCCGCAGGAGGGCGCGCGCGGCCGGCTCGACGCCGTGCTGGCCACCGACAATATCGACCTCGATGCCCTGCTGCCCTCGGCGCGACGGCTGATCGGGCTCGGAACCGAGCGCTTCGATCTTGGCCTCAGCCTGACCGGCCGGCAGGTGCGCTTTGCCGGCGCCGATGCGAAGAGCGTCGACGTCATTCTCAAGGGTGATGCCGAAGGGCTGGGCATCGAGCGTCTCGCCATAGACGATCTCGCCGGGCTGGACCTGACGGGCTCCGGCCGGCTCGCCGCTCCGGGCAGTGCCGAGGCGGGAGCCAGCGGCCGCTTCGAGGCGCAGCTTTCCGGCAAGCGGGCCGAAGGGCTGCCGGCACTGGCGCGCGCCTTCGGCCTGACGCAGATCGAGCCGTTCCTCACATCCGCCGGTCCGATGCTGGCGCCCGTCGATGTGCGGCTCGTCCTCGCCTCCGAGGCGGGACGCAGCAGCGTCGAGGCGGGCGGGCAGCTCGGCGGCCTGTCGGGCGCGGGCAAGATCGGCTTCGGCGCCGACCGGCGGCCGCAGGGGCGCGTCCAGTTCGACGCGAAGGACGGCAGCGCGGTGCTCTCGCGCCTCGGCGTTCCCGGCCTGCGGGGCAATCTCGGGGCGGGGCGGCTGGTCGTCGATCTCGGCGAGCGCGTCGACGCGACGCTGGCGCTCGGCGGTGCGAGCCTGCGGGGGCAGGGAAGCCTCGCGCTGGACGCCGAGGGACGTGTGCAGCCCGATCTCGCGCTCACCCTCGACGGCGCCAACCTCGCCGTACTGCTGAGCGATGTCGCGTCGGGCGGCGCGCGTGCCGTGCCGGCTAGCCTCAAGGGCACCCTCGGCCGCGACGGCGAGACATGGTGGGTGCGCGGCCTCTCCGGTTCGATCGCCGGCCAGCGGCTCGACGGCAGCCTCGCCTACGCGCCGGGCCAGCCGGTGCGGGCGGAACTGACGACGGCGAAATGGAGCCTGCCGCAGGCGCTCAGCCTCGTCGTCGGCGCCTCCGGCGGGGAGGGCTGGTCGAAGACGCGCTTCGGCACGCCGATGCTCGCGACGCTGGCGGCCGAGCTGGCGCTCAACGTCGGCCAGTTCGAACTGCCGGGCGGTCTGGCGCTTGGTGATGCCAGGCTGCGGGGCAAGCTTTCGGGCGGGCGCCTCGCGGTGGAGGAGATCGCCGGCCAGATGGCGGGCGGCAGCCTCGCCGGGCGCTTCAATCTCGGGCGCGAGGGCGAGAACGTCCAGTTCGACGGGCGGTTGTCGCTGGCCAATGCCGACGGCGCGGCGCTGCTGGCGGCCGCCGGGGCGAAGCAGCCGGGCGTGCGCGGCCGGGTGACGGCGACGCTGGACCTCACCGGACGCGGCAACTCGCCCTTCGTGCTGGCGAGCCGCCTCCAGGGGCAGGGCAATCTGGCGATCGAGGGGCTGGAGATCGACTATAACGATCCGACGGCACTGCAATATGTGATGCTGGCGACCGATCGCGGGTTGCCGCCCGACCGGCAGAAGCTGGTCCAGCTCTTCAATGAGGGGCTGTCGCGCGGCCCGCTGCGGCTGCAGCGGGTGGAGAGCGCCATCAGCGTCGTCGACGGCGTGGCGCGCACCAGCGCGGCGCGGATCACTGCCGGCGAGCAGCGTTTCGGTGTTTCCGGCATGCTCGACATTGCCGCGCTCGGCTTCGAGGCGACGCTGGAACTGCAGGATGTGGCGCAGGGGGGACTGCCCGCCGTGCCGGCGGCGGCGGTGCAATGGCGTGGCCCGCTGGCCGCGCCGGAACGGCGCTTCGACATCACCGCGCTGACGGCGGCCATCAACATGCGGGCGCTCGACCGCGAAACCAAGCGGCTGGAAGCGGAATTCGGGCGCACGCCGCTGACCGATGGCGGGCAGGCGACGGGCAATCCCGCCGTCGGGAGAGGCCGCGAGGAGCCGGCGCCGGCAGCGCCCGCCCAGCCGCCGGCTTCGCCCCCGGCCGCCGCATCGCCATCGCGTCCGGTGCCGCAGTCCTATTATTACGGGCAGTATTCCGCGCCCGGCGCCCAGATGCCGGGAGAACTCGCGCCGGGCAGCGCCGCGCCGCCGCTGGGGCCACCGGTCGATATTCCGGCCGATCCGCTGCAGAGCCCGATCATGGCGCCGCCGCTGGCGCCGTGAGGCGGCTCAGCCGGTGATGAATTCGTCGGCGGCGTAGCCCTGCAGATAGAGCAGGGCGGTAAGGTCGCCATGGTCGATGCGCACCTGCGCGGCGGCCGCCACGGCCGGCTTGGCGTGGTAGGCGACGCCGAGGCCGGCCTCGCCGATCATCGCGAGATCGTTGGCGCCGTCGCCCACCGCCAGCGTCGCGGCATGAGGCAAGCCGAGCGCCTGCCGCGTCTCGACCAGCGCGGCCAGCTTGGCTTCGCGGCCGAGGATCGGTTCCTCGACGAGGCCGGCGAAGCTCTCCCCATCGGCGAGCAGCACATTGGCGCGGTGGGCGTCGAAGCCGATCATCTCCGCGACGCGCGCGGTGAACAGGGTGAAGCCGCCGGAGACGAGCAGAGTGCGCGCGCCGTTCGCCCGCATGGTGCGCACCAGCGCCGTGCCGCCGGGGGTGAGGCGGATGCGGTCGGCGATCACCTCGTCGACGACGGCGAGCGGCAGGCCCTTGAGCAGCGCCACGCGCTCGCGCAGCGCCGGCTCGAAGGCGATCTCGCCGCGCATGGCGCGCTCGGTTATTTCGGAAACATGCGCCTTCATGCCGGCATAGTCGGCCAGCTCGTCGATGCATTCCTGCCCGATCATGGTGGAATCCATGTCGGCGAGGAAAAGCTGCTTGCGGCGTCCCTCGGCCGGCAGCAGGGCGACGTCGACGGGCACCGCGCCCAGCGCTGCTCGCACGGCGTCGATGTCGGTGGAGCCGGAGAAGCCGATTTCGGCGGCGATGCCGGGGCTGAGGAGGCGGGCCTCGCCGGGCGCGGGCAGCGCCGAGCGGGCCGCGGCGATCACCGCGGCATCGACCGCCGGGGCGGACGGATTGGAGATGAGGACGGCGACGTGGGAAGCGTGATCGGACATTGCGGCGACAGAGACCTTGCCGCCGGGCCGGCGACGGGCAAAAAGGCGGGATGAGACCCATGAAGCGGAGACGGGCGTGACCGGAAATGCTTCGCGCCCGCGCGCGGTGCTTATTGCAGGACCGACCGCGAGCGGCAAGTCGGCGCTGGCGCTCGAACTCGCGGAACGGGCGGGCGGCGTCGTCATCAACGCGGATTCCATGCAGGTCTATCGCGATCTCCGAGTGCTTTCCGCCCGGCCGACCGCCGGGGAGGAGGCGCGCGCGCCGCATCGTCTCTACGGCCATGTCGACGGTGCGCAGGATTATTCCGTCGCGCACTGGCTGGAGGACGCCCGGCGCGTCCTTTCAGAAAGCGAGGCGGAGGGACGCCTGCCGATCTTCGTCGGCGGCACGGGTCTCTATTTCAAGGCGCTGACGCTCGGCCTTTCACCCATGCCGGCCATTCCCGCCGAGGTGCGGGCCCGCGTGCGTGCGCTTGCTCCCGAAGCGCCGGCCCTGCATGCGCGTCTGGCCGCCGTCGATCCCGAGACCGCCGCGCGCGTGCGCCCCTCCGACACGCAGCGGCTGATGCGCGCGCTGGAAGTGTTCGAGGCGACGGGCCGTCCGCTGGCGCGCTGGCAGGACGAACGTGCCGAGCCTCCGGTGCTGGCGGCGGACCAGGCGTTCAAGCTCTTTCTCGCCACCGACCGGACGGTGCTGCGCGCGCGCATCGCCGAGCGCTTCCACGCGATGATGGAGGAAGGCGCGCCGGAGGAGGCGAGGGCCCTGCTGGCACGCGACCTGCCGGCCGACCGGACCATCCTCAAGGCGCATGGCGTGCCGTGGTTCCGGCGCTGTTTCGCCGGCGAGATCACGCAGGACGAAGCGGTGGCGGGGGCCATCCTCGACACACGTCATTACGCCAAGCGGCAGGACACCTGGTTCCGCCACCAGCTCGAGGGCTGGACGGCGGTGACGGCCCCGGAAGCCCGGAGGCTTCTCGAAGAGGTGTCATCCTGATGTGCGCTTACCGGAGTTCCTAAAGGCCAAGCTCCGACAATCCGGGATGATCGGCCGGACGCGGACCGGAGCGGTCCCAATGAAACTTGCGCTCGCTTTCCCTGATCGGCAGGTCGTTGATGCAGGCGTAGCGGCGCTGCATCAGGCCGTTTTCGGCGAACTCCCAGTTCTCATTGCCGTAGGAGCGGAACCAGTTGCCGGAATCATCGTGCCATTCATAGGCGAAGCGCACGGCGATGCGGTTGTCGGTGAAGGCCCAGAGTTCCTTGATCAGCCGGTAGTCCAGCTCCTTCGCCCATTTGCGGGTGAGGAAGGCGACGATCTCCGGGCGGCCGTTGATGAACTCGGCGCGGTTCCGCCACTGGCTGTCCGGCGTGTAGACCCGCGAGACGCGCTCGGGATTGCAGGAGTTCCAGCCATCCTCGGCGCCGCGAACCTTCTGGATCGCCGTCTCGCGGGTGAAGGGCGGGAGAGGCGGGCGTGTTTCCGACATGAGTCACCTCTGGCGAAGCGCGCTCAGGCCCGTGCCGTCCGTCGAACGGGCAGCGGGCGCAGGCGCAGGGTGAAGGCGCTGGCGACGGCGACGGCCGCTCCGAGGCCGGCGACCCACCAGGCGGGGCGGATGGGATAGGAAAAGGCGAGGTTGGCGGCCAGCACGCGCGCCGGGTCGACCCCCGTCGCGGCGAGATACCACCCGGCTTCGAGAAGCGCCGTGGCGAGGCCCGAGAACGCGGCCAGCGCGAGGAGGGCGGCGAGGTTGCTACCGTAGCCATGGCGTTGCAGCACGCGCCATCCCATCAGCCAGACGAAGAAGCCGGCCATCAGCGTCGGCTCCGTCACGTCGAGCTTCTGCTGCATGAAGAAATGCAGGATGCCGAGCGCCGTCACCGGATAGACGAGCATCTGCAGCCGCGACCAGCGCTCGGCGCCCATGCGCCGCACCGCGCCGTCCCAGGAGGTAGCGGCGAGCGCGATCAGGCCGAGCACGGCGGCGAAGCCGATGGTGAGATAGATCCGCAGCACGATCTCGCGCGCGGCGGTCGACAGGCTCGCGGTGTCGATGAGGTAGAAGGTGAAATGGACGCCGACGAGGAAGGCGGCGCCGAGGCCGAGCGTGCGCCGGGCGTTGAGGAGCTTCGGCCAGTTGAACAGCCGCCGCGCCGGCGTCACCGCCAGCGTGACCAGCAGCAGCCGGATCGACCAGTCGCCGACGAAGCGGATGACCTCGATCAGCGGCCGGGCGGTCAGCGCCGGGTCTTCCCCGAGGGCGCCACCGCCGAGGCCGGGACCGGCCCCCAATCCACCGCCTGCAAGTCCACCGCCTGCAAGCCCACCGCCGCCCAATCCGCCGCCGACCCCGAAAGGGTCCTGCGGCGCGAAGCCGCCGCTCAGGGCACGGGCGGCCAGCAGGGCAAGGGGAAACAGGACGACGACGAGCGCGCCGATCTTCTCGGGGCTGAGCTTGCCGGAATTCTCGCGCAGGAAGGGCATGGGCGGACCGTGAGCGTTGCGATGCCCATCATTACGCCGGCCGGTGTGGCGATCTTACAATAACGCACCCGCACTTTCGCGTGAGACCGGCGGCGTGCGCCGCCGGCGCGCGGCGGTGGTTCACTCCTCGAAGATGCGCGTCACATGGCCCATCTTGCGGCCGGGACGGGCTTCTTCCTTGCCGTAGAGATGCAGGTGGGCGCCGGGCTCGTCGAGCACGGCGAGCCATTCGTCGGCCTCGTCGCCGATGAGATTGGTCATCTCCACCCGGCCGAGCCGCTCGACCGCGCCGAGGGGCCAGCCGGCGATGGCCCGCACATGCTGCTCGAACTGGCTGGTGACGGCGCCGTCCAGCGTCCAGTGCCCGGAATTGTGCACGCGCGGGGCGATTTCGTTGACGATGAGGCCCTGCGTGCCGTCCACCACCACGAGGAACATCTCGACCGCGAACACGCCGACATAGCCGAGCGCCTCGCCGATGCGCCGCGCGATCTCCCGCGAGACCGCCTCGACGGCCGGGGTTACCTCGGCCGGGACGGTGGAGCGGTAGAGAATGTGATGGCGGTGCTCGTTCTGCGTCACCTCATAGGCGGCGAAGCGCCCGTCCCCGGTACGGGCGGCGACGACGGAGACCTCGCACTCGAAGGGCACGAAGCCTTCGAGGATCGCCGGCTGGTGGCCGATCGCGGTGAAGGCGGCGGCGAGATCGTCGCCCTCGCGGATGATCACCTGTCCCTTGCCGTCATAGCCGAAGCGGCGCGTCTTCAGCACCGCCGGCCGGGCGATCTCCTGGAGCGCCTGCTCCAGCTCCGCCACGCTGTTCACCGCGGCGAAGGGGGCGGTCTCGATGCCGAGGCGGGAGACGAAGGTCTTCTCCTCCAGCCGGTCCTGGGTGATGCCCAGCGCCTTCGCGCCCGGATGCACCGGCACGTGGCCGGCGAGGAAATCGGCGGTGTAGACCGGCACGTTCTCGAATTCATAGGTGACGACGTCGACCGACCGGGCGAAGCGCTCCAGCGCGGCGAGGTCGTCATAGGCGGCCTGCGTGTGGGTGCTGGCCACGTCGAAGGCCGGGCTGCCGGCCTCCGGCGCGTAGATGTGCGCCTTCAGCCCCAGCGGGGCGGCGGCGAGGGCGATCATGCGGGCGAGCTGGCCCCCGCCGAGAACGCCGATGGTGGCGCCGGGCTTCAGCATGTAGGACGCGTTCACTCGGGCCGCTCCGTCACGGCGGCGGTGCGCGCCGCCCGCCACTGCGCCAGCCGCTCGGCCAGGGCCTCGTCGGAGACGGCGAGGACGGCGGCGGCGAGCAGGCCGGCATTGGTCGCCCCGGCCTTGCCGATGGCGAGGGTGCCCACCGGGATGCCGGCGGGCATCTGGACGATGGAGTAGAGGCTGTCGAGACCGGAAAGCGCCTTCGATTCCACCGGCACGCCGAAGACGGGCAGGGTGGTGAGCGAGGCGACCATGCCGGGCAGATGGGCCGCGCCGCCGGCGCCCGCGATGATGACCTTGTAGCCGGCCGCCTTCGCGCCCTTGGCGAAGTCGTACATGCGGTCGGGCGTGCGATGGGCGGAGACGATGCGGCAGTCATGGCCGACCCCCAGCGCCTGCAGCGTCTCGGCCGCGTGGCGCATGGTCTCCCAGTCCGACTGGCTCCCCATGATGATGGCGACGGGCCGCCGGTCGGTGGCCGTTCCGGCCGTCAGGTCGCTCATTCTCTTGCTCGTACCCCCGCGGGAAAGGCGCGGATTATAGGAATCGCGGCATCTTCGGCAAGGGATGACGGGGCGCCCCGCGTTTCGTTCTCCCCAATGTCGCGCGGAACGAACATGCTTAACACGACCTTTACTCGCGCAGGGCAAGGTGCGCGCTGGAGATCGGCCGGATTCGGACACTCTGCCGTCATCGTGAGTTGTACGGTTGAGGGTTCGCGTTGGAATGTAGTTGGATACCCAAGGGCGTCCCTACGGCCGGTCCGGCGTGGTGAGAGAGGAAGCGGAGACATCGATGTCCGGTCGCGGCGAGTATGGTGCGGGGCGTAGCCACGGCGTGCAGCCTTCGGGAACGCGGCGCCTGAGGGGCGCGGCGGCGCTGCTGCTGTCGGCGGCGACAGGCCTGGGGCTGGCGACCTTCAGCGGCAAGCTGACCGGCAATCCCTTCACGGCACGGGCGCAGGAGCTGACCGGCGCCGCCATCGCCGTCGATCGCGCGGGCAGCGGCACCGGCGACACCGTGGCGGCCTTCGATTCGTCCTCGGCCGGCATGCGCGACACCGGACATGCGGCCTCGCCCCTGCCGGTGGTCGCCGACGACCACGCCCCCTTTGACATGGCCGGCGAGCGCCGCCGCGTGGGACCGGCGCCCGGCGCCGCTCTCGCCATGCATGCCGAGCCCGCCCCCTTCGCGCTGCAGGCGGATGTGCCCGCCGAGCCGGCGGTCGGTCGCGGCGCGCCGGAGACCGGAACCGGCACGGCGACGCCGGGCGCGGCTTCCGGGAACGCGGCGACGCCCGCCACTCCCGCTCCGGCGGCGGCGACGCCCGGTGCCACGCATCCCACCGCCGCCAGCGTCCCGGACGCGGCCGCGCCGGGAGCCACGGTGCCGGCACGCCTCACCGAGATGATCGGCAATCAGCTCATCCGCTTCACCCCCAATGTGGGAGAGCAGCAGGCGCTGGCGGCTTTCTACGGCGCGCGGGGCTATCAGCCGGTCTTCACCGGCGGCAAGGGCATCGCCCCGCTCGGCCAGATCGCGCTCGACCAGTTCGCGGCCTCGGCGGTGGAAGGGCTGAACCCCGCCGACTACCTCGTGCCGGCGCTGCCGGCCTCGCCGAGCGATACGCAGCTCGCCGAGATGGAACTGCGCCTTGCGGCGACGACGCTGCTCTATGCGCGCCATGTGCAGAGCGGGCGTTTCGACCCGAAGATCATCTCCAAGGACGTCGATCCGAGCCCGACCGTTCCGGACCCCGCCGCCGTGCTGGCGACGGTGAGCACGGCGCCCAATGCGCGCGCCGCCTTCGAATCCTTCGCCCCGCAATATGACGAGTATCGCCTGCTCAAGACCCAGCTCGCGCGGCTGATGACCGAGGGTCAGGCGGTCTCCCACGCGGCGATCCCCCCGGGTCCGTCTCTGCGTCCGGGCGACAATGATCCGCGCGTGCCGCTGCTGCGGGCGCGGCTCGGCATCGGCGGCGCGCCGGAGGATTCGGTCTACGATCCGATGCTCGTGGACGCCGTGCGCGAGTTCCAGCGCCTGTCCGGCCAGAGCGCGGACGGCATTGTCGGCCGCGGCACGCTGGCGGCGCTGAATGCCGGGGCCAGTGGCGACCGGCTCCACGACATCGTGGCCAACATGGAACGCTGGCGCTGGGTGCCGCACGACGTGGCGCCGGTCTATGTGATGGTGAACATCCCCGAATACATGGTGCGCATCGTCGTCAACGAGCAGGCCGTGCACGAGACCCGCGTGGTCGTCGGCAAGCCCGAGAACCAGACGCCGATCATGTCAGAGAACATGCAGTACGCGGTGTTCAACCCGTCCTGGAACGTGCCGCCCGGCATCATCCGCAACGAGATGCTGCCCAAGCTGATGGCCGACCCCTATGCGCTGGAGCGCCAGGGCATCGACGTGGTGCGCAACGGGCGCATCATCGATCCGGGCTCGGTGAACTGGAGCCGGGGCGCGCAGGGCTATTCCTTCCGCCAGGCACCGGGCGAGCGCAACGCGCTGGGCCGCATGAAGTTCATGTTCCCGAACAAGCACGCGGTCTATCTGCACGACACGCCGAGCCGCTCGCTGTTCTCCCGCGACCGCCGGGCCTTCAGCCATGGCTGCGTGCGCGTGCACGAGCCGCTGGCCTTCGCCGAGGCGCTGTTCGCCGTCGGCTCGCCGGGCGAGGGGTGGAGCCAGCAGCGGCTGTCGCGGCTGGTCGGGGGCAATGAGAAGTCGCTGCCGCTCAAGCAGCGCTTCCCGGTGCACCTCGTCTACTTCACCACCTATGTCGACGGCACCGGCCAGCTGGTCACCCGCGAAGACATCTACGGCACCAACGCCGCGACCAAGGCGATCCTCGGCCTCGACGGCACGCGGCGGGTCGCCGATCGCGGCGCGGCGGTCCGCCCGCGCTGACGCCGTCTGCTGGCGCGGAAGGCTCATCCTCGCTTCTCGCATGTGCGAAGGCGCCTGTAGCGCGCCTTCGCGGGGCTGCGTGCACAGTCACCTGTGGCTCATTTGACACGCATCAGAGAAAAATCCGGCGATGTGTGATGAGCTGTCGAAAATTTGACGGTGCGGCACTCTTTTGCCACAGTCGCTTCTTAGCCAGAGAGGCAATAGGCGTGGGGGTGAGGTCGTAATGACCTCTTAACCAAACCCGAGAAGACTATGTTCACCATGTACGGCCCGGACGTGTTGTCCGTGTCGTCTCAAGGAAACGTTCAGTTCGGGTTCCGATTCGTGCGCATCAATCTCGCTCTTCGCTCCGGAAAGTCTGTCGCCGCCGTCGCGCTCGCCGTGGCCGCGACGCTGTGCAGCGCGAATTTATTGCAGGACGCCGTCGCGAACGGCGACACGCGAACGCTGAGCTTCCAGCACGTCCATTCCGGCGCCAGCGCCACCGTCACCTTCAAGCGGAACGGCCGCTACGATCCGGCCGCGCTGAAGCAGCTCAACATTCTCATGCAGGATTGGCGCCGCAAGGAGCCGACCAACATGGACCCCCAGCTCTTCGACATCGTCTGGGAGGTCTATCGCGAGGTCGGCGCGACGCAGCCGATCCAGGTGATCGGCGGCTACCGCTCCCCGGCGACCAATTCCATGCTGCGCTCGCGCTCGCGCGGCGTGGCCAAGTCCAGCCAGCACATGCTCGGCAAGGCGATGGACTTCTACATTCCCGGCGTGCCGCTGGCGAAGGTCCGCGAGGCCGGGCTGCGTCTGCAGCGCGGCGGCGTCGGCTTCTACCCCACCTCCGGCTCGCCCTTCGTGCATATGGACACCGGCGGCGTGCGCCACTGGCCGCGCATGACCCGGCCCGAGCTCGCCCGCGTGTTCCCGGACGGCAAGACCGTGCACATCCCGGCCGACGGCAAGCCGATGTCCGGCTATGCGATGGCCCTCGCCGATATCGAATCGCACGGCTCGCGTGCCGGCGGCGCCGGTGCCGCCTTCGCCTCGAACAGCCGCGGCACCGCTTCCGGCAAGCCGGCCAAGAATCTCTTCGCCGCCCTGTTCGGCAAGGATGAGGACGAGGAGGAGAGCGCCGCCCCGGTCGTCGCGGCTGCCGCTCCCGCCAGGCCGGCGCCGGCGGCTGCCCCGGCCGCGGATGACGAGGAAGCCCCTGCGGCGCCCGTCGCCGTCGCCTCCGCCGCGCCCGTGCCGCGTCCCCAGCCCAATCCGCTGTCGCGCGTCGCGGCCCTCGAGCCCACCGCGATCCCGGCTCCGGCCGACAACCGGGCGGAGCTGGCGGCGCTCGCCGCCGCCGTCCCGCTGCCGCAGGCGCGTCCCGCGCAGGCGCCGGACGCGACCATGGTGGTCGCCAGCGCCGGTGCGCCCGTGCCGCGGCCGCAGGCCCGTCCCGGCGACGCCGGCGGCCTGCCCGAGCTCATCGTGCGCGGCACCGACGGCGCCGGCCCGGCGCTCTCCTACGCGGACGCCACCGCCCCGCTCTTCCCGTCCGAGCGCCTCCAGCCCGGCCGCGCGCCGGCCGGCGCGGCCGATGCCGCCCGTCCGACCCCGGCGGCCGCCGCTCAGGCGCGCAACAAGCGCCGCAGCCACTCGGCGGACATGCTGGCGGAGATCCGTCGCCTGTTCAGCGGCCCGACGGTGGCCAACAACGTCAACCTGCGCACGCCGGAGCTGCACCGTTTCGCGGCCTTCGTGGCGCCGCCGCGCCAGGTGGTGGAGACGCATTTCGGCACCGATGGCACGAACGGCCTGTCGACCACGCAGTTCACCGGGGCGGCGATCGTCGCGGTGCCGGTGGTGGCGATGGTGTCGGGGCCGGCGCCGATCAAGAAGCGCCTGTGAGGCACCGCCCGCCGCCGCGTGGGCGTCAGAGCGGCGTTTCGACCTGATCATCAAACAAAAAGCCCCGGGAACGGCCTGTTCCCGGGGCTTTTTGTTCGGCGGCAGCGATCGTGCCGGAGAGCGGTGGCCTCAGCCGACCATGCCAAGCGCCTGCAGGTAGAGATCGACGATCGCCTCATGCTCGGCCCGCTGGTCGGCATCCTGCTTGCGGATCTTCAGGATCTCGCGCAGCGCCTTCACGTCGAAGCCGGTGCCCTTGGCTTCGGCGAACACGTCCTTGATGTCGTCGGAAATGGTCTTCTTCTCCTCCTCGAGGCGCTCGATGCGCTCGATGAAGGATTTGAGCTGCTCCTTGGCGAAGCCGGCGGCGGCGTCGGACAGCGGCTGGTCGTTGGGAATATCGGACATGGTCTCTCCAGGGCGGCGGGCGGAGCCCGGCGTCTAGAACATAAATCGGGCGGCGATCAGGAACGGAACAGAGCCGGCCCGTCAAGGCGCGGATGGTGCCCGAGGGCCGCAGGCCCGCCGCCTACGCCCGCTATCCACTGGCAAAGGGGCGGGTTCGGCGCCGGACGGGCCGCACGGGGCAGGAGGGGTCAGTGCGAGCCCGGCCCGGTGAAGGCGGCTTTCTGCTCGGGCGTCGCCTCGGCCTGATAGGTGGCCTTCCACTCCTCATAGGGCATGCCGTAGACGGCCACGCGGCTGTCGTCCTTGGTCAGCGGCACGCCGCGTTCCCTGGCGGCGTCGAGATACCAGTTCGACAGGCAGTTGCGGCAGAAGCCGGCGAGATTCATCAGGTCGATGTTCTGCACGTCGGTGCGCGCGCGCAGATGCGCGACGAGGCGGCGGAAGGCGGCGGCTTCCAGCTCGGTACGGGTCTTGTCGTCGAGTTCGCTCATTGTGTGCCTCCCGGCATGGCGCGTGCGGTGTGGCGCGTGCGGCGTGACGTCTGCGACGTGGCGCCGTCTTCGCTAGATAGGCGGAACAGGGCCGGTGCGCGAGCCGTAGGAGCGCACTTCGTGCAGTTCGGGCCGGGCGAGCAGTGCCGGCAGCAGGCCGGCAAGGCGGTCCGCCCACCGGCGCTGGCCATCCTCTTCCGCGATCAGATCCTGCCGGATCTCCAGCAGCGTATGGGCGAGGCCGCGCAGCGTGCCGTGGCGGAACAGGCAGTCGCCGCGCAGCGCGCCGTCATAGGGCTCGTTGTCGCCGACGATGAGGTCCCCCGGCGCCCTGAGCCCGTCGATCAGCTCGCGGCTGAGGCGGGGATCGCTGTCCCACAGCACCGCGGCGTGCCAGGGGCGCGCCACGCCGCGCCAGACGGGTGTGAAGCTGTGCATGGAGAAGATGGCGGGCACGATCCCCCGCTCCAGCGCGGCGTCGATCTCCGCATCGATGGCGGCGTGATAGGGGCGGTGAAAGCGGGTGAGCCGGCGCTCGATCTCGTCCGCGGCGGCGTGACGGTTTCCAGGAATCACCGCGCCGTCCGAAAGGCGCATCACCAAGGTCGGGTCGTCCTCGCCGCGGTTGGGGTCGATCAGCAGCCGTGAGAAGCGGGTGAGCAGCGCCGGGCAGCCGAGCCGGTGCGCCAGCATGCGGGTGACGCCGGCGGCGCCGATATCGTAGCCGATGTGGCGGTCCAGTTCGGCCTTGGGCAGGCCGAGCGAGCCATAGCCGGGGGGCAGCGCATTCGAGGCGTGGTCGCAGATCAGGATGAGGCCGCTCTCCAGCCCGCCGGGGATCCGCTCGAAGGCGGCGAAGCCCGGTGCGGCACGGTCGGGCTGTTCCCTTCCGGCGAGATCATCCGTCGCAAGGTCTTCCGTCGAGAGGCGGCGCATATTTCCCCGTGGGCTTCGACTAAGTACGGAGAGGATAGTGACGTGGGGCTCCCCGTGCCATAGGAATACGCCCGTTTCGCGTCGTGCGGCGGATTCGAACCCGTTCGCGCGCAATAATGCAAGGCCGGCCGGTGACACTGGCGGGGAGCCCCTTTCGGGGCGGGGTAGGGTGTGATGACGGACGTTTCGGCGCGTGCCTTTCTTGATCGGCTGTTCACGGCGGCGGTCGCCGCCGCCCATCCCGCGACGTGTCTGCCTCCGGCCCTGCCGCCGCCGCCCGCGCGCGGCCGCCTGATCCTGCTGGCCGCCGGCAAGGCGGCCGGCTCCATGCTGGAAGTCGCCGAGAAGCACTATCTCGACGAGCTCGGCTTCGACCCCGAGCGGCTCGCCGGCATCGGCGTCGCCCGCCATGGCTATGGCCGCCCGACGCGGCAGCTGGAGATGGTCGAGGCGGGGCATCCGGTGCCGGACGCCGCCGGGCTCGCCGGTGCGCAGAAGGCGCTCGACCTTGCCGCCTCGGCGACCGCCGACGATCTGGTCCTGGTGCTGCTTTCCGGCGGCGCCTCGGCCAACTGGATCGCCCCGGCGCTCGGCGTCGAGCTGGACGACAAGCGCGCCCTGACCCGCGCCCTGCTGCGCTCGGGCGCCAACATCACCGAGATCAACACCGTGCGTAAGCACCTCTCGCGCATCAAGGGCGGCCGTCTCGCGGCGCTGGCCCAGCCGGCGAAGGTGGTGACGCTCTCCATCTCCGACGTGCCGGGCGACGATCCGGCGGTCATCGGCTCCGGGCCGACCGTGCCGGACCCGACCACGCTGGCGGAGGCGCGCGACGTGCTGGCCCGCTACCGCATCGACCCGCCGCCCTCCATCGCGGTGGCGCTGCGCGATCCGGCCAATGAATCGCCCAAGCCGGGCGACGCGGCTTTCGCCAATTCCGAATACATCCTCATCGCCCGTCCGGCGGATTCCTTCGTGGCGGCGGAGAAGCTGGCCCGCGAGGCGGGTGTCGAGCCGGTGCTGCTGGGCGACAATCTCGAAGGCGAGGCCCGTGAGGTCGCGGCCGCTCAGGCGGCAAAGGCGCAGGAGCTGAAGGCGGCCGGCAAGAAGGCGGTGCTGCTCTCCGGCGGCGAGCTGACCGTGACCATGCGCGGGCAGGGGCGCGGCGGCCCGAACCAGGAATACGCGCTGGCGCTGGCGGTGGCGCTCGCCGGCGCGCCGGGCATCTACGCGGTGGCCGGCGACACCGACGGCACCGATGGCGGCGGCGGCGATGCCAGCGACCCGGCGGGCGCCTATGTGCTGCCGGATACGCTGGCGCGCGCCAAGGCCGCCGGTCTCGATCCTGCCGCCTTTCTCGCCAATAACGATTCCACCAGCTTTTTCGAGCCCCTGGGAGACCTGCTGAACCCGGGTCCCACCTGCACCAACGTCAATGACTTCCGAGCGGTCCTCGTCGACGAGTAATAGCGCTGCCGCCGGCAGGAAGCCCGGCCGGGCCGCCCTTGGCGCGCTGCTGCCGGTACTCCTCGCGGCGCCGGTGCTGCTTGCGCTGATGCCGACGCCGGCCTCGGCGGATTTCCGCCTGTGCAACCGCTCGACCAGCCGCATCGGCATCGCGCTCGGCTACAAGGACGGCAATGCCTGGGCGACCGAGGGCTGGTGGAACATCGGCCCCAACAGCTGCGAGACGCTGCTGCGCGGCGATCTCGTGGCGCGCTTCTATTACGTCTACGCCATCGACTACGATCTCGGCGGGGAATGGGCCGGCAAGGCCTATATGTGCACGCGCGAGAAGGAGTTCACCATTCGCGGCATCGAGAACTGCCTGGCGCGCGGCTATGACCGCACCGGCTTCTTCGAGGTGGACACGCAGGAACAGAAGAGCTGGACCGTGCAGCTCACCGAGCGCAAGTCGCAGCAGGCGGGCGCGCCGCCGACCGCCCCGCTGCCGCCGAAGAAGCCCTGACGGGCGGGCGTGCGCACCTGCCGTTTTCTCCGGCGCTTTCCTGAAAAGATGATGCGATTGCCGGGCTGATCGGACGGTGCCGTGTCGGCTGCCGTCATGGGCGCACATGGCTTGCACGCATGGCTTCCGGCGATCGCCGGTGTCGTGGCGGATCGAACGCGGTGCTTGCAGCCATGGTTCCCCGGGCCGGGCCCGGGGATAAGGCTTGGGGATTATCGGTGAGGCCGAGGCGCCTGCGGGCGCCTCGGCCTCACTCGATCGGCAGGGCGGTGAAGCGGACCTGGCCCTCGGCGTCGGACAGCATGAGCAGGGCGGAGCGCCGGCCCTCCTTCTTGAGCGCCGCCACGCGGTCCTGCACTTCCTTCGGCGTCATCGTCGCTTCCTGATTCACCTCGACGATGAGGTTGCCCGGCGCGATGCCGCGCTCGGCAGCGACCGAGCCCGGCTCGACCGTCATCACCACGACGCCCTTGAGCTCGTCCTTGATCTTGAAGCGGGTGCGCAGCTCGGGCGTCAGCTCGGCCATCTCGACGCCGAGCGCCTTGGTCGTGGCGACCGGGGGCTGCGCGTCCGGCTTCTGCTCGGGCGTCTCGGCCGCGCTGTCCTTGGTCTCTTCCTCGTCGAGGCGGCCGACGACGAGCTTGAGCTTGTGCTCCTCGCCCTTGCGGATCACCACGACCTCGACCTGCTTGTCGACCGGCGTGTCGGCCACGATGATCGGCAGGCCGCGCATGTCCTTCACTTCCTTGCCGTCGAAGGTGACGACGACGTCGCCGGCCTTGAGGCCGCCCTTGGCGGCGGGGCCTTCCTCGGTGACGCTGCCGACCAGCGCGCCGCGCGGCTTGCCGAGCGACAGGCTCTCGGCGATCTCCGGCGTCACCTGCTGGATGCGCACGCCGATCCAGCCGCGCCGCGTCTCGCCGAACTCCTTGAGCTGGGCGATGATCGGCACGGCGGTGTTCGACGGCACGGCGAAGCCGATGCCGATGGAGCCGCCCGACGGCGAGATGATGGCGGTGTTGATGCCGATCACGTCGCCGTCCATGTTGAACAGCGGGCCGCCGGAATTGCCGCGGTTGATGGCCGCGTCGGTCTGCAGGAAGTTGTCGTAGGGCCCGGAGTTGATGTCGCGGTTGCGGGCCGAGATCACGCCCACGGTGAGCGTGCCGCCGAGGCCGAACGGATTGCCAATGGCCATCACCCAGTCGCCGACGCGCAGAATGTCGGAATTGCCGAACTTCACCGCCTTGAGCGGCTTGTCCTTCTCGGGCGTCACCTTGAGCAGGGCGAGGTCGATCTTGGTGTCGCGGCCGACCACCTCGGCCTTCAGCTTGGTGCCGTCGGAGAAGTTGGCGAAGATCTCGTCGGCGTCGGCGATGACGTGGTTGTTGGTGACGATGTAGCCGGTCGCGTCAATGACGAAGCCCGAGCCGAGCGAGGAGACGCGGCGCGGGGCGTTGTCCTCGCCCTGCTGTTGGCGGCGCTTGAAGAATTCCTCGAAGAACTCCTCGAAGGGCGAGCCGGGCGGCAGCTCCGGCGTCGGCACGCCGCGCGAGGGGGCGACGGTCTGCGAGGTGGAGATGTTCACCACCGCGTCCATCACCTGGGCGGCGGTGTCGGCGACCGTGTCCGGTCCCTTGGTGGCAGCGGCGAGCGTGGCAGTCGGTGCGGCGAAGGCGGATGCGACCATCAGGCCGGCGGCGGCAAGGCCGCGCATCAGGCGGCGGCCGCAGGGCGGCGCGGGACGGTTGCGAACGATACGCTCAACACGCTGAAACATAAGGCCTCCTAGGTGCCGCTGCGCCGCAGGGGCGGTGCCGCCACGCCGAACAAGCGGCACGGCTGCGCGCCGTGCGCCGCGATCCGACCGACGCTAACCCGCGCCGGGCGTGATGCAAGCCAAAAGCGCGCGAGGCGGGAGGCGTGCGGCTGACCCGGAAACCGGATCAGCCGCGGATCAGCCACACGATGAGGACGCCGAGAATGGCACCGCCGATGCCGGCGATGCGCAGGGGCATGTCGGGCACCTGTCCGATCGCCTCCGCGGCGTGGCGAACCGCGCCGGGGATGGCGGCCAGCATCAGTCCCTCGATCACCAGGACGAGGCCGAGGGCGACGACGAGATCGGACATTGCCCGCCGCGTCAGTTGGCGGGCGCGGCCGGGGCGGCGCCGGCGGAAGCCGGAGCCGGAGCGGTCGGCGCGGGATTGTTGAAGAACCGGAAGAACTCCGAATCCGGCGTCAGCAGCATCCGCGTGTCCCCGCTCTTCATCGAGGCCTCGTAGGCCTGCATGGATCGATAGAAGTCGAAGAACTGCTTATCGCGTCCATAGGCCTGCGCGAAGATCTCGTTGCGCTGGGCCTCGCCCTCGCCGCGCAGCTTGTCGCCGGTGGCGTTCGCCTCGGCGACGATGATCGTCGAATCGCGATCGGCGCGCGATCGGATGGTCTGCGCCGCCTCGCCGCCCTGGGCGCGGATTTCGGACGCCTCGCGCTGGCGCTCGGTCTGCATGCGCTGGAACACCGCCTGGCTGTTGGCTTCCGGCAGGTCGGCGCGGCGGATGCGCACGTCGATCACGCTGATGCCGAAGCCGGCGGCCTCGCGGTTCACCTGATCGCGGATGCGGGCCATCAGGTTCTCGCGCTGGTCGCGCACCACCTCGGTGAAGGTGGATTCGCCGAGCACCCGGCGCAGCGACGAGTTGAGGATGGTGGCGAGACGCGAATTGGCGCCCTCGATCGACCCGACCGACTGGTAGAAGCGCAGCGGGTTGACGATGCGGTAGCGCGCGAAGGCGTCCACCACGAGGCGCTTCTGGTCGGCGGCGATCACTTCCTGCGAGGGGTTCTCGAGATCGAGGATGCGCTTGTCGACGAAGATCACGCTGTCCACCAGCGGGATCTTCACGTTGAGGCCGGGCTGCTCGATCACGCGCACGGGCTCGCCGAAGCGCAGCACCAGCGCCTGCTGGGTCTGGTAGACCGAGAACAGTGCGGAATAGAGGGCGATCAGGATCGCGGCGGCGACGACCGCGAGGATCAGGCCGAGGCTGTTCTTCATTTCGCAGCTCCCTGGCCGGCCGCCGGGGCGGCGCCGCGACCACTGAGCGGGGCGAGCGGCAGATAGGGGACGACGCCGGAAGTTCCGCTCGCCGCCTGATCGATGATGACCTTGTCCATGCCGCCGAACACGCGCTCCATGGTTTCGAGATAGAGACGCTGGCGCGTCACGTCCGGCGCTTTCTGGTACTCGGTCAGCACGCTGAGGAAGCGCGAGGCCTGACCGCGCGCCTCGATGATCGCGCGCTCCTTGTAGCCCTCGGCGCCCTGGGTGATGCGGGCGGCCTCGCCGCGCGCTTCCGGGACCACGCGGTTGGCATAGGCCTGCGCCTCGTTCTGCAGGCGCTCGGCGTCGGCGCGGGCGGCCTGCACGTCGCGGAAGGCGTCGATCACCTGCGAGGGCGGATCGACCTTCTGCAGCTGGACCTGGGTGACGAGGATGCCAGACTTGTAGCTGTCGAGCGTGCGCTGCATCAGCTCCTGCACCGCCGTCTCGATGTTCTGGCGGGCGCCGGTGAGGATCGGCTGGATGTTGGTGCGGCCGACCACCTCGCGCATGGCGCTTTCGGCCACGGCCTTGATGGTGCCTTCCGGGTTCTGGACGTTGAACAGGAAGTTGGCGGCGCCGATGTCCTCGGCCGAGCCGGGGGCGGCGGGCTTCACCATCCAGAACACGGCGAAGTCGACATCGACGATGTTCTCGTCGCCGGTGAGCATCAGGCTCTCTTCGGAGACGTCGCGCATGGCGGCGCCGCGGCGCGGGTCGTCGCCGGTGCGGATGCCGATGTCGATGCGGTTGACGCGCGTGACCTGCGGGGTGAGCACGGTCTCGATCGGGTAGGGGAGGTGGTAGTTCAGGCCGGGATTGGAGGTGGCGACGAACTTGCCGAAGCGCAGCACCACGCCCTGCTCGTCGGGCTCGACGCGGTAGAAGCCGGAGAGCAGCCAGGCCACGATGGCGAGGACCACCACCACGACGATGCCCTTGCCGCTGCCGAAGCCGCCGGGCACGGCGGTGCGCAACCTTTCCTGGCCCCGGCGGATGAGTTCTTCGAGATCGGGAGAATTATTCGGTCCCGACGATTGCGGACCAGTGCCCCAGGGGCCGCGCGGACCACCACCCCATGGCCCACCGCTCTGGTTCTTCCACGACATTCCGCGCCCACTCCGTTTGCGCGCCCGGCAGTGTCAGGGCTCGCATGCGCAGAACCGCCAGACGCCACCGTGCAGGAAAGACCGCGCCCCTCCATGCGAAAAGCGCGGAGAGGCGGTTATAGGTGACGAGGCATTCGGTTACAACGCACCGCCAGTGCCGATATGGTGTACGGCGCGGTCTTACGCAACGGTAGGGCGCGCGGCCGCGTTCCGTTCGGGGGCGTCGATCGTGTCGCGGGTCGGCGGATTGCGGTAATGGGCCAGCACGTAGAGACGGATCGCTGAGGACAAATTGCCCTGATTGCGCCCCGAATCAATGGAAGCCACGATCTCCGAAAGTGTACTGCGGCGATTTGCGGCGATTTCCTTGAGGGCATCCCAGAACTGATCTTCCAGGCTGACGCTCGTCTTGTGCCCGGCAATCACGATGGACCGCTTAACAACGGGGCTCTTCATGTGTCGTCCTCTCGTATGCGTCTGTGCCCGTCGAGCGACTTTTCATCTTGCCGCTCCTGTGCGGCCTCCAGCTCCCGCTGAGCCTTTGACCGGCCAAACTCCAAACGCCGCGCCGCGGCGTTTTGTTCCGCGTGCGCCCGCGCGATGCGCTTGCGATACCGATTGAGATTTACAATGTCGGCCACGAGCGCCATTTCCAGAACAAAGAGAGAAGAAACGCGGCCAGAAGTTGTTCGCGTCGCTCACTCTTCTTAGTTGATTCGATAATGTCGGCGAAAGTTTGATACTGCCAGATACCGCATTGCGAAAGAGAGTCTAGCTTCATTATTCGTTAAAGTACAAATTTGTCGGGTGTTATATAATTAATTTTGGTCGTTATTTATAAGTATAGAAATACCGTCCCCTTTGTTCGCGCGGTACTTGGTTGCTCTTCGGCTCGCGCCTTCGTGATTCCGAAAGGGGGAATGCGTCAAGCGGGCGTCCCGTCCGAGGTCGCATTTTCCCACATCCTTCCGCATGCTAAACGGACGGCGCACACCCCGGCGTCCCGCCTAATGGCGTGGCCGTGAGACGCCTGATCCCGAAAGGCTTTGACGATGACCAACACCCGCATCGAAACCGACACGTTCGGTCCTATCGAGGTGGAGAACGACAAGTACTGGGGCGCGCAGGCGCAGCGCTCGCTCGGCAACTTCAAGATCGGCTGGGAGAAGCAGCCGCTGCCGGTGATCCGCGCGCTCGGCGTGATCAAGCGGGCGGCGGCGGAGACCAATCAGGAGCTTGGCCATCTCGACCCCAAGGTTGCGGCGGCGATCGTCGCGGCGGCGCAGGAGGTGATCGACGGCAAGCTCGACGCGCATTTCCCGCTGGCGGTCTGGCAGACGGGCTCGGGCACGCAGTCGAACATGAACGCCAACGAGGTGATCTCGAACCGCGCCATCGAGATGCTGGGCGGCGAGAAGGGCTCGAAGAAGCCTGTTCATCCGAACGACCACGTCAACATGAGCCAGTCGTCGAACGACACCTATCCGACGGCGATGCATGTCGCCGCGGCGGTGGAGATCGTCCGCCGGCTGCTTCCGGCTCTCGTCAAGCTGCGCGACGCGCTGGCGGAAAAGGCGGAAGCCTGGCAGCACATCATCAAGATCGGCCGCACCCATACGCAGGATGCGACGCCCCTGACGCTTGGCCAGGAGTTCTCCGGCTACACCCAGCAGGTGACGAACGGCATCGCCCGCATCGAGCAGACCCTGCCGGCGCTGATGGAGCTGGCGCAGGGGGGCACCGCTGTCGGCACGGGCCTGAACGCGCCGGTCGGCTTCGCCGAGAAGGTCGCCGCCAAGATCGCGGAGATCACCGGGCTGCCCTTCACCTCGGCGCCGAACAAGTTCGAGGCGCTCGCCGCCCATGACGCCATGGTGTTCTCGCACGGGGCGATCAACACGGTGGCGGTGTCGCTGTTCAAGATCGCCAACGATATCCGCCTGCTCGGCTCGGGCCCGCGCTCCGGCCTCGGCGAGCTTTCCCTGCCGGAGAACGAGCCGGGCTCCTCGATCATGCCGGGCAAGGTGAATCCGACGCAGTGCGAGGCGCTGACGCAGGTGTGCGTGCAGGTGTTCGGCAATAACGCCGCGCTCAGCTTCGCCGGCAGCCAGGGTCATTTCGAGTTGAACGTCTACAACCCGGTGATGGCCTATAACTTCCTGCAGTCCGTGCGCCTGATCGCCGACGCCGCGATCAGCTTCACCGACAATTGCGTCGTCGGCATCGTGCCGCGCGAGGACAACATCAAGGCGGCGCTGGAGCGCTCGCTGATGCTGGTCACCGCGCTGGCGCCGAAGATCGGCTACGACAACGCCGCCAAGATCGCCAAGACCGCGCACAAGAACGGCACCACGCTGCGCGACGAAGCGGTGGGCGGCGGCTATGTCACGAACGAGGAGTTCGACGCGATCGTTCGTCCGGAGAAGATGATTTCTCCCGGTTAATGACTATTCATGAACCTGAATGGCTGTTCATCTTTGTTTCTGAAAGTCATTCAGGTTCATTACCGAAGTTTCATTTGAAGTTCTTCGGTGTCCGCTGCAACATCGGTCTCACCTCCACAGGAGATGAGGCCGATGAAACGTACGATTATCGCGGCTACCGCCGCCGCCCTTCTCGCCAGTGCAACGTTTGGCCTGGCCGCGCCGGAACTGAAGTCCGGCGAACGCTCCCGTCCCAGCCCCGAACAGATCGCCGAATTCGCCGGCGCGATGAGCGATGCCCGCATCGCCGCGCTCAAGGCGGGGCTGCGCCTCTCGGCGGAGCAGGAAAAGCTGTGGCCGGCGCTGGAGACCGCGCTTCAGGACGCTTCGAAGGCGCGTATCGAGCGCCGGGCCGAACGCCACGCCGCGAAGGCCGGGCAGGCCAAGGATGAGAATGCCGCGGGCGATGTCGCCAAGGCGGAGCGCCCCGACGTGATCGAGCGCCTGCGCCAGCGTGCTGACGGCATGGTCGAGCGCGGAGCGGCGATGAAGAAGCTGGCCGACGCGGCCGCCCCGCTCTACGACAGCCTCGACGAGGCGCAGAAGCGTCGCTTCGGCGTGCTGTTCCGGCAGGTGCAGCATCCGCACATGGCCTTCGCCGGGCATGACCGCGAGCGGGGCCACGGCCCGCACCGCTTCGGCCCGGGTCGCGGCGGCGAGGGCGGCCCGATGCACCACCGCATGGGCCCCGGCCCGATGCCGGATGGCCCCGCCCCCGAGGGCGAGCCGCTCTGAGCGGCGTCTCTCCTTCTTTCGGACCAATGACTCCCGAGCACCCCCGCTCGTACTTGCCGCCGGCTCCGTGCCGGCGGCTTTTTTCGTTCAGCCGGCGGCGAGCTTCTTCAATGCCCCGCCGCTGACCCTCTGCAGGGTCCAGGCGTCCATGGGCAGGGCGCCGATCGCGCGATAGAACCGGATCGCCGGCTCGTTCCAGTTCAGCACCGACCATTCGAAGCGATCGAGGCTTTCCTTGACGCAGCGGCGGGCGAGATGGCGCATCAGCTCCGTCGCGATGCCCCGCCCGCGGAAGGCCGGCCGCACGAAGAGGTCCTCGAGGAAGATCCCGTGCCGGCCGCGGAAGGTCGAGTAATTGTAGAACCACAGCACGAAGCCGGCCGGCTCGCCTTCCCATTCCGCGATGTCGGAGAACACGCGGGGATTGGGGCCGAAGACGTCGCGTTCGATGTCCGCGACCGTGGCGCCGACCTCGTGCAGCAGCTTCTCGTATTCGGCGAGCTCGCGCACGAAATCGAAGATGAGCCCGGCGTCGGCGGGCTCGGCGGGGCGAATGGTCAGCGACATCGATATCTCCGGCACAGCGTGGTGGCACCAGCGCTTGCCGGAAACGGGCCCGCCGGGTCAAGCCCGAAGCCCGTGCCGCATCAGACCGCGACGGGCGCCTTGATGGCCGGATGGGGATCGTAGCCCTCGATGGCGATGTCCTCGAAGCGGAAGGCGAAGAGGTCCGCCACCGCCGGATTGAGCTTCAAGGTCGGCAGCGGGCGCGGGGCGCGCGAGAGCTGCTCGTGCACCTGCTCGAGGTGGTTGAGATAGATGTGCGCGTCGCCGAAAGTGTGCACGAAGTCGCCGACCTTCAGCCCCGTCACCTGCGCCACCATGTGGGTGAGCAGGGCATAGGAGGCGATGTTGAACGGCACGCCGAGGAAGATGTCGGCCGAGCGCTGGTAGAGCTGGCAGGAGAGCTTGCCGTCCAGCACGTAGAACTGGAACAGGCAGTGGCAGGGCGGCAGCGCCATCTTCGGCACATCCGCCGGGTTCCAGGCGGAGACGATCAGCCGGCGCGAATCCGGATTGCGGCGGATGTCGGCGACGACCTGCGCGATCTGGTCGATCACGCCGCCATGCCCGTCCGGCCAGGAGCGCCACTGATGGCCGTAGACCGGGCCGAGATCGCCGTTGGCATCGGCCCATTCGTCCCAGATGGAGACGCCGTTCTCCTTGAGGTAACGGATGTTGGTGTCGCCGGCGAGGAACCACAGCAGTTCATGGATGATGGAGCGCAGGTGCAGCTTCTTGGTGGTGACGAGCGGGAACCCCTCGGCAAGGTCGAAGCGCATCTGGTGGCCGAACAGGGAGAGCGTGCCCGTCCCGGTGCGGTCGTCCTTGCGCAGGCCCTCGCGCAGCACCCGTTCCAGAAACTCGTGATATTGCCGCATGCCTATCGTCCCGTGGGGTTCGGACGCCACTACATATAGCGCATCGACGCGGGCGGCGCATCCGGCCGCCCGCGTCCGATCGGGTGCTATCAACGCTTAGTCGCAGACAACGCTTAGTCGCAGACAACGCTTAGTCGCAGACGGTGCCGACGGTCACGATGCCGGAGCGCGACTGGCGCTCCACCGTCTGGCAGCCGCCATCGTAGAAGCCGTGGGGCACGGGCTCGGGCGGAAGGGGCGTGCGGCGCACATAGACCTCGGGGGCGAAGGGGCCGTCCGCCGGCTCGGTCACGATGACGCGCTCGGGCGCATCCTCCACGATCACCGGCGCCGGCGCCTCGCGGACGATGACCCTCTCTCCGGCGCCGAGATAGCCGGGCTCCTCGACGACGACCACGCCGGGCCCCACCGGTTCGGCGCTGCGTACATAAAGCTCCTGCGCCAGGCCGGGCGTCACCGCCAGCGCCGTCAGGCCGAGGCCGGTCGCAAGGCCAAGGGTGAAGTTCGCGGTCCTCATGGTCCTGTCTCCATGTCTTCCCCCATACCTGCTCCCCAAACCGTCCCGGAGCGTTCCGGGCGGTGCAGGGGCAAACGGCCGGGAGCGCCGGGCGTTCCACCCTCGGCCGGGGCATTTCTGGGGTCTTTTCGGGGCGGGATCGAACCGGAGGCTGCGGCGGCGCGCGGGCGACGGTAGCATGGGAACCCGACGCATCGCGCGCGACTTGTTCCCGTATCGCCGCGGCCGGAGGGAGGATGGAATGATCGAGAGCATCGACACGCTGCGCACCGAGCGCCACCGGCTGCGCCGCCATCTGGAGCTGCTGGAGCAGGACCCGACGCATCCGCTCGACTTCGCGGTGGAGCATGCG
Source organism: Starkeya nomas (assembly GCF_902703545.1). Lineage (NCBI taxonomy): Bacteria > Pseudomonadati > Pseudomonadota > Alphaproteobacteria > Hyphomicrobiales > Xanthobacteraceae > Starkeya > Starkeya nomas. The sequence goes on along the minus strand of NZ_CACSAS010000001.1, from coordinate 3,271,324 downwards.
CACACGACGCCGGTTCTGGTGCTGCGCGAGGGGCAGGCGCTGCGCAGCGCCCATTCGGACGTGCGGCTCGATTATGCGCTGATGCGGCGGATCATCCTCATGGCCCTGCGCGAGAAGATCGCCGGCCTCGACCAGCGGCTGGAAGGCCGCGACGCCGGCGATCTGCCCATGGAGCGGGCGCAATTCGGCGACCAGACCGAAGCGTGAGCGGGGATGACGGCGACCTCTGTTGCCGGCCCCTCTTCCAACCCGGCGGGCAAGTCCCTATATTCATCCGTGCCGGCGCAAGCCGGCTATGGCGATAAACGGTTGTCGGAATAAACCCATCGGACCCGGGGGCAGTACCCGGCGCCTCCACCGGAGCCCATCCCGCGCGGGTGGCCTGCGGCGGGGGCGAAACAGGATCGACGGGGGCGTAAAGGGCATTCTTTCGCTCGGCATGGTACCGCCGTCATCGGACCAAACTTATAGTTGCCAACGACAACTATGCTCCGGTTGCTCAGGCCGCGTGAGCGGTTTGATCTACGGAAAATAAGTCCTAGCGGGTAGCACCGTGAGGCGGGGTTCGGAGGCACCTGGCAACAGAAGCCTCCACTTCATTCTCACCTTCCGGCTGGCGATTGTCGCTGGAATCGGGTTCATTGCCGGCATGAGCGTCGACCTAATTCGTTATGACCTGCTCGTGCAGGATGCGCTGCGCGGCGTCGTGCGCCGGGTGCTGACCGATGTCGCGCGCGACGGGCTGCCGGGCGATCACCATCTCTATGTGTCCTTCGACACGCAGGCCCCTGGCGTGCGGCTTTCCCCGCGCCTGAAGGAGAGATACCCGGAGGAGATGACCGTCGTCCTCCAGCACCAGTTCTGGGATCTCGTGGTCACCGACCAGTTCTTCGAGGTTGGGCTGTCCTTCAACGGCATTCCCGAGCGGCTGCACATTCCCTTCGCCGCGCTCAAGGGCTTCTTCGATCCTTCCGTGAAGTTCGGCCTGCAATTCGAGCCGATGACGGATGACGAGCTGGAAGATGCCGACGAGGAAGCCGAAGAGCCCGCCGCGCCGGCGCCGGCGCCGGCGCCGGCGCCGGTGACGCCGATCTCCGGCGCCCGGCCGACCTCCGTGCCGTCGACCCGGACCGCCGCGCGGTCGGGCGGCGCCGCGAAGGACGATGCCGGCAAGTCGGACGTCGGCAAGTCGGAAACCGGCAAGTCGGAAACCGGTAAATCCGACGCCGCCAAGTCTGATTCCACCAGAACAGAAGCGAAGGCGCCGAAGCCGGCGCCCGCCGCCAAGGCGGAACCCAAGGCTGAACCCAAGCCGGTGCCTGCTGCGGCCCGGGCTGTCGACGCATCCGGCGATGCCCCGGAGGGGAAGGACGGCAAGCCGGCCGGCAAGTCCGCTGCGGCCAAGCCGTCGCCCGCTTCGAAGGCCGACGAGGGCGAGGCCGAGCCGAAGGACGGCGGGACCGGTGGCGCGCAGGTGGTGCGGCTCGACGCCTTCCGCAAGAAATAGTTTTCTCCAGCCGGGACGTGAGCCGTGTCCGCCAGTCATGAGGTGATCGTCGTCGGCGCCGGAGCGGCGGGGCTTGCCGCGGGCGCGCAGCTGCGCCGGGCCGGCATCGACGTGCTGGTGGTGGAAGCGGCCTCGCGGACGGGCGGCCGGGCGTGGACGGACACCGCGACCTTCGGCGTCGCGTGGGATCGCGGCTGCCACTGGCTGCATTCGGCCTCCGTCAATCCGCTGCGCGCGGCCGCCGACGAACTCGGCCTTTCCTATCTCTCCCGCGGCAGCCGGCAGGCCCGCGCCACGCATCTTGGCGACCGCTGGGCGGACGAGGACGAGCGCAAGGCGGCGTGGCAGGCGATCGACGCGGCCTACGCCGCCATTCACCACGCCGGCGAGGAAGGCCGGGACATCGCCGCCAGCGAGGTGCTCGACAAGGGCAGCCCGTGGATAAGGCTGGCGCGGCACTGGCTCACCCTGATGTCGGCGGCGGAGCCTGAGCGGCTCTCCACGCTCGACTACGCCGCCTATACCGACACGGGCGAGAACTACCCGGTCGAGAAGGGCTATGGCGCGCTGGTGCAGGCGGTGGCGGCCCACGCGGCGCCGGACCTGCCCGTCGTCACCGGCTGTCCGGTGTCGCTCGTCGACTGGTCGGGCAGCGGCGTGGCGCTCCAGACGCCGCGCGGCACGCTGAAGGCGCGGCTCGTCATCATCGCCGTGCCCACCACGGTGATCGCGCGGGGCGGACTGGCCTTCGCGCCGCTGCTGCCGCCGGACCTCGCCGAGGCTTTCGAGGCGCTGCCGCTGGGCGCGGCGGAGAAGGTGGCCTTCCTGTTCGACCGCGACGTCTTCGGCGTGGCGCCGACGACCTATGTCGACACCATCGACCTGCGGAATCCCGACCGCCGTCCGGTCAATTTCACGCTCAATCCCTTCGGCGCCAACATGGCCATCGGCCAGCTCGGCGGCGACAACGCCGCGCGGCTGGTCAAGGCCGGCCCCGATGCCATGCGCGACTTCGGCCTGGCGGCGCTGAAGGATGCCTTCGGCGCCGATATCGAGAAGCACGTCGCCGGCTTCGCCACGACCGGCTGGGTGGCGGACCCGCTGATCGGCGGCGCCTATAGCTGCGCGCTGCCGGGCTTCGCGCATGTGCGCGCACGCCTTGGTCGGCCGCTGGGCGATCGCATCCTGTTCGCCGGCGAGGCGGTGTCGGCGCATGCCTATTCCACCGCGCATGGCGCGCATCTCACGGGCCTTGCCGCGGCGGACGCCGCGCTCGCGCAGCTTACCGGGAGGGCCGCATGACGGAGCTGATCCTTGTTGCCGCCGTCGCCGAGAACGGCGTGATCGGACGAGGCGAGGAGTTGCCCTGGCGCATCTCGGGCGACCTCAAGCGCTTCCGCGCCATCACCTGGGGCAAGCCGATCCTGATGGGGCGGCGCACCTTCGAATCCATCGGCAAGCCACTGCCGGGCCGTACCAGCATCGTCATCACCCGCGACACCAGCTTCGCCGCGCCGGACGACGTGCTCGTGGTGCCGTCGCTGCCGGCGGCGCTCGACCGCGGCGGGCTGGAGGCCGAGCGGCTCGGCGTCGACGAGATGGTGGTGATCGGCGGGGCTCAGATCTATGCGCAGGCCCTGCCGCGTGCGGCTCGCCTGCGCTTCACCGAGGTGCACGGCACCCCGGAGGGCGACGTGCACTTCCCGGCCTTCGACCGGGCGCAGTGGCGCGAAGTGAGCCGCGAGGGACCGATCCAGGGCGAGAAGGACGAATACGCCTTCAGCTTCGTGGATTACGAGCGAGCGTGAGCGGGGCCTTCAGATCGGCCGGCCCTCGACGCTGATCGACAGCGTCTTCTCCATCTCTTCCACCTCGTCGAGGCGGGGATAGATCGCGAGCGCGTTGCGCGCCGCTTCCAGCGCGTGCTTCTCGTCGCCCAGCTCCTTGCAGATGATGGCGATGCCGGCCCAGGCGCCGTAATGGCGCGGCTCGCGCGCCACCACCTGGCGCAAATCGGCGAGCGCGTCGGAGAAATCCTGCTTGAGATAGAAGACGGTGGCGCGCTTGTTCCACGCCTCCAGATGATCCGGCTCGATGCGGATCACGCCGTCGAGCAGCTGGAGGGCGAGGTCGAAATCCTTGGCCTGCAGCGCGAGAGCGGCGCGTCCCATCAGGAGATCGGCGGTATCGCTGTCGGAGGGGGTGAGCGCGACGTCGATGCGCTCGGCGATGCCCTTGGCGGATTCCTCGTCCGGCGCCGCCTTCAGCGCGGCGAACAGGGCGTCGAGCCGCTTGGCGCGGTCCGGTTCCGGCGTGCCGGCCCGGGCCGCCTCGGCGGCAGGAGCGGCGGGCGCCGTCGCGGCCGGGGCTTCCGGCATGTTCTGGGCAAGGGCACCGGTGGCGCCTAGCGGCGCGGCGACGACGAGCAGGACAGCAAAAAGGGCGCGCATGGCTCCACTCTAGGAGCGATGGCGCCCTCGTTCAATGTTGCAAGGCAGCAGGCCGCGAAATCGTGAACGCGGCCGGCCCGGCCCTGAGGAAGCCTCAGCCCTGGCGGGCCTTGAAGCGCTTCTGGGTCTTGTTGATGATGTAGACGCGGCCCTTGCGGCGCACCAGACGGTTGTCCCGGTGACGGCCGAGCAGCGACTTGAGGGAATTGCGGATCTTCATGACACGTAACCTTCGGATCGACTGCGCCCGCGCATGAGACGGCGCCTCCATGGCCGCGCCCCGATCCGCCAGCTTGAATTCGAGGCCCGGCTGATAGCGGAGGGAAGGGGCGTTTGTCAATCTCGCGACGGGTTTTCCCGCGCGCAAAACGTCGTCATCCCATGCCGCGTGCGGCCTTGTAGGGGGCCATTCCCGCGCGGGCGAGCTCATCGGCGCGCTCGTTCATCTCGTCGCCCGCATGCCCCTTCACCCAATGCCAGCGGATCTCGTGGCGTTCCATCGCCGATTCCAGCCGTTCCCACAGGTCGACATTCTTCACCGGCTTCTTGTCGGCGGTGCGCCAGCCATTGCGCTTCCAGCCGGCGATCCATTTGGTGATGCCGTTGCGCAGATATTCGCTGTCGGTGTGCAGGTCGACCGTGCAGGGGCGCTTCAGCGCCTCCAGCGCGGAGATCGCCGCCATCAGCTCCATGCGGTTGTTGGTGGTCGGGGATTCGCCGCCGGAAAGCTCCTTCTCGGCGCCGGCATAGCGTAGGATGGCCCCCCACCCGCCGGGTCCCGGATTTCCCGAGCAGGCGCCGTCGGTCCAGACGGCGACGATTCCCTTCGGCGGCTCCTTCGGCGCGTCGTCGGAGAAGACGCGGGCGGTTCCCGGCGCCGTCTTCACGCCATCTGCCCTTCGGCGATGCCGTAGTCGCGCGGGCTTTCCACCGAGCGGTGGAAGCGCAACTTGCGCAGATATTCCAGCGGGTCGTGCGGGCGCACCAGCGCGCCGGGCGGCACGTTCAGCCAGTCCACGAGGCGGGTGAGCAGGAAGCGCAGCGCCGCGCCGCGCGCCAGCAGCGGCAGCGCGGCAATCTCGTCGGCCCCGAGCGGGCGCTCGGCGCCGTAGGCGGCCAGCAGCGCGCGGCCCTTGGTCTGGTTGTAGGAGCCGTCCGGCTCGAAGCACCAGGCGTTGAGGCAGATGGCGACGTCATAGGCCAGCAGGTCGTTGCAGGCGAAATAGAAGTCGATCAGCCCCGACAGCCGCCCGTCGGTGAAGAACACGTTGTCGGGGAACAGGTCGGCATGGATCACCCCCGCCGGCAGTCCCTTCGGCCAGTGTTCTTCCAGAACGGAGAGTTCGTCGGCGATCAGGGCCTGCAGGCCGGGCGCCACCGTGTCGGCCCGCGCTGCCGCCTGGTCGTAGAGGGGGCGCCAGCCGGCGACGGAAAGGGCGTTGACGCGGCTGTATCCGGTGAAATCCGCGCCGGCCTTGTGCAGGGCCGCCAGCGCCGCGCCGAGGGCGGCGCAGTTGGCGGCGGTGGGACGGCGCACGGAGGTGCCGAGCAGGAAGGTGGCGATCAGCGCCGGCCGGCCGGCGAGGGTGCCGAGCGCCACGCCCTCGCGGTTGCGCACCGGCTGGGGGCAGTCGATGCCGCGCCTGGCCAGATGCTCCATCAGCCCGATGAAGAAGGGCAGGTCCGCCGGGTTCACCCGCTTCTCGTAGAGGGTGAGGATGAAGCTCCCCACCTCGGTCTGGAGCAGGTAGTTGGAGTTTTCCACGCCTTCCGCGATGCCCTTGAAGGCGCGCAGGCGGCCCAGCTCGTAGGTGGCGAGGAAGGCTTCGAGCTCTTCCGGGGTAACGTCGGTGTAAACGGCCATGGGGTTCGATCAGGCTATTCCGCCGCGTCGGGGCGGAGCTGCCGGGGCAGGGGGAAGAAGACGTCCTCGTGCGCGGTGTACACGGTCTCGACCTGAACGGCGAAGCGCTCGGCGAAGGCGTCGATGATCTCCTCGACGAGGACTTCCGGCGCGGAGGCGCCGGCGGTGATGCCGAGGGAGGAGATGGTGCCGAAGACGTTCCAGTCGATGTCGCCCGCCCGCTGCAGCAGCACGGCGACGCGGCAGCCCTCGCGGTCGGCGACTTCGCGCAGGCGCTGCGAGTTCGAGGAGTTCGGCGCGCCGACCACGATCATCGCGTCCACCTGCGGGGCGACGCGCTTGACCGCCTCCTGGCGGTTCGTCGTGGCGTAGCAGATGTCTTCCTTGTGGGGCGCGGCCATCGCCGGGAAACGCTCCCGCAGGATCGCGACGATCTCGGCGGTGTCGTCGATGGAGAGCGTGGTCTGGGTGGTGTAGGCGAGGTTTTCCGGGTCGCGCGGCACGAAGCGGCGGGCCTGCTCGGCGGTCTCCACCAGCGTCACCGCGCCCTCGGGCAGCTGGCCCATGGTGCCGATAACCTCGGGGTGGCCGGCATGGCCGATCAGCACCACCTCGCGCCCCTTCTTGTGATGGACGGTGGCCTCGCGGTGCACCTTGGTCACCAGCGGGCAGGTGGCGTCGATGGCGAAGAAGTTGCGGCGGGCCGCGTCCTCCGGCACCGACTTCGCCACGCCATGGGCGGAGAAGATCACCGGGGCGGCGGTGCCCACCGGCACCTCGTGGAGTTCCTCGACGAAGATCGCGCCCTTCGCCTTCAGGCCTTCCACGACATATTTGTTGTGCACGATCTCGTGGCGCACATAGACCGGCGGGCCGTAGAGCTCCAGCGCCCGTTCCACCGCGTCGATGGCGCGCACCACGCCGGCGCAGAAGCCGCGCGGGGCGCAGAGCAGGACGCGCAGGGAAGGCTTTTCGGCAGCTGACATCGCCATGTCCAGATGGGGCCGCCCAGCCGGCCACGCCACCGTCATGGGTGGCGCGGCACGTGCTGTCAAGCCGGAGAGCTATGGCTCACGGCTGCTTGGTGAAGGCGCCGACGATGTCGAGTTCCACCTCGTCCGACACGACGGGTACGGCGTAGCCCATGCCGAAATCGCTGCGCTTGATGTCGGCCGAGGCGGTGAAGCCGATGTTCTCGACCTTGCTCATCGGGTTGACGCCCGCGCCGAAAAGCTCGGCATCGAGCGTGACGCGCTTGGTGACGCCGTGAAGGGTCAGGTCGCCCTCGATGGTCGCGTCGTCGTCGTTCACCGTGACCTTGGTCGATTTGAAGGTCGCGGTCGGGAATTTTTCGGCGTCGAAGAATTCCGGGCCGGCCAGGTGCTTGGCGAAGCCATCCGAGGTCACGCGCAGGCTGGATATCGGGATGGTGATGTCGAGCTTGGCTTCGCCCGGCTTCTTCGGGTCGAGGACCAGAGTGCCGCTCGCCACGCCGAATATGCCGGTGAGGGGGGAGAAACCCATGTGGTCGACGGTCCAGACGACCTGGCTGTGATCGGGATCGACCGCGTAGGTGCCGCCGGTGATGCGGGCGACGTCTTCCTTTCCGGGCATTTCCTGCGCGCTGGCGCCGGCGGTGAATCCGATCAGCAGGGCGGCTGCCAGAAGTCGAACGGGCTTCATCATTGTCTCCTTGTTTCCGGGAGCGCGGACGCTATCAGCCCTTCTGACGCAGCGGCAATGTCGACCTGCGTCTTAGGATTTGCAGGACGGCGCGCGGGAGCCTATATTTAGCGCATCCCGGTCATCGTGAGACGGTCCGAGGCTCCGCCCCCCAGGGTGGGCGGAGCGCGTGAGGATGTTTGCGCGGCCAAACGACAATTATTCTTCGAGCCAATCTCGGTTTCAGCCAGCTTGGCGCATCAATGGATGGAGACGCGTCCCATGGCGAACGCCCCCCTCATGCCGAAGGCCACCGCCGTGTGGCTGGTCGAGAACACCGCGCTGACCTTCGACCAGATCGCGGATTTTTGTAAGCTGCATGTGCTCGAGGTGAAGGGCATCGCCGACGGCGAGGTCGCGCAGGGCATCAAGGGCCTCGACCCGGTCTCGACCGGCCAGCTCGCCCGCGAGGAGATCGAGCGCGCCGAGAAGAACCCGAACCACCGGCTGAAGCTGCTGGAATCGAAGGTCCGCCTGCCGGAGGCCAAGCGCCGCCGCGGCCCGCGCTACACGCCCGTCTCCAAGCGTCAGGACCGCCCCAACGCCATCCTCTGGCTGCTGCGCAACCATCCCGAGCTGAAGGACAGCCAGATCATGCGTCTGGTGGGCACCACCAAGACGACCATCGAATCGATCAAGGAGCGTACCCACTGGAACGCGGCGAACCTGACGCCGATGGATCCGGTCACGCTCGGCCTGTGCTCGCAGATCGACCTCGACATCGAGGTGCAGCGCGCCTCCAAGGACCGTCCGGCGGCCACCGCGGCGGCGGGGGAGCACGACGTCACCCTGCTGCCGGTGGACGTCTCGACCGGCGAGGCCGAGCACGAGCCCTTCGTGGCGACCCGCAAGCCGCGCGAGGAGCCCATCGATCTCGACACCGTGTTCGCCAAGCTCGGCGGTTCGCGCAAGAGCGAGGCCGAAGACGAGGAGTGATCCTCGGGAGGGCGTTCTGCAAGGGATCGCTGGCTGAGAACAAAAAGCCCGGAGCGGACGCCGCTCCGGGCTTTTTCTTTCGCTATCGGGCGCTTCTCAGGCCGCCGAGACCTTCGCCAGCCCGCGCGCGTTGAGCGCGGCGGCGATCTCGTCCAGCGAACTGGGATCGTCGATGGTCGCCGGCATGTTCCACGGCTCGGCGTCGGCGATCTTCTTCATCGTGCCGCGCAGGATCTTGCCCGACCGGGTCTTGGGCAGGCGGTTGACGGTGATGGCGAGGCGGAACGCCGCCACCGGGCCGATGCGCTCGCGCACCAGTGCGATGATCTCGGTCTCGATATCCGCGGGCGAACGGACGACGCCGGCCTTCAGCACGACGAAGCCGCAGGGAACCTCGCCCTTCAGCTCGTCATGGATGCCGATCACCGCGCATTCGGCGACGTCCGCATGCGCCGCGAGCACTTCCTCCATGCCGCCGGTGGAGAGGCGGTGTCCGGCGACGTTGATGATGTCGTCGGTGCGGCCCATGATGAAGAGCTGGCCGTTTCCGTCCTTGAAGCCGGCATCCGCCGTCTTGTAGTAGCCGGGAAACTCCTCGAGGTAGCTCTCGCGGAAGCGCTCGTCCTGCCGCCAGAGCGTCGGCAGGCAGCCGGGAGGGAGCGGCAGCTTGATGGCGATGGACCCCATCCGGTCGGCGCCGACCGGGTGGCCGCCCTCGTCCAGTATGTCGACCTGATAGCCGGGCATCGGCACGCCGGTGGAGCCGACGCGGATCGGCAGGGCGCCGAGGCCGACCGGGTTGCCGGCGATGGCCCATCCCGTTTCGGTCTGCCACCAGTGATCGACCACCGGGACGTCCAGCTTGTTCTGCGCCCACTCCACGGTGTCGGGATCGGCGCGCTCGCCGGCGAGGAAGAGCGTGCGCAGGCTGGAGCGGTCGTAGTCGCGCATCAGCACGCCGTCCGGGTCTTCCTTCTTGATGGCGCGCAGCGCGGTCGGGGCAGTGAACAGCGCCGCGACCTTGTATTCCTCGATCACCCGCCAGAAGGCTCCCGCATCGGGCGTGCCGACCGGCTTGCCCTCGTAGAGCACGGTGGTGCAACCGGTGAGCAGCGGTGCGTAGATGATGTAGGAATGGCCGACGACCCAGCCGATGTCGGAGGCCGACCAGAAGACCTCGCCCGGCTCGACGCCGTAGAGCCCCTCCATCGACCACCGCAGCGCCACGATATAGCCGCCGCTGTCGCGCACGACCCCTTTCGGCTTCCCGGTCGTTCCGGACGTGTAGAGGATATAAAGCGGGTCGGTCGCCTCGACCGGCACGCATTCGGCCGCCATGCCGCCGGCGATCGCCTTCTCGCGCAGCGCCGCCCAGTCATGGTCCCGGCCGGGCTGGAGCTTGGCCTCCACCTGCGGACGCTGGAAGACCACGCAGGCTTCCGGCTGGTGCTTCGCCATGGTGAGGGCGAGGTCGAGCAGGGGCTTGTAGGTGACGATGCGCGAGGGCTCGATGCCGCAGGAGGCCGAGAGCACGACCTTGGGCTGGGCGTCCTCGATGCGGCTCGCCAGTTCCGCCGCCGCGAAGCCGCCGAACACCACCGAATGGATCGCGCCGATGCGGGCGCAGGCGAGCATGGCGAACACTGCTTCCGGAATCATCGGCATGTAGATGACGACGCGGTCGCCCTTGCCGACGCCAAGCTCGCGCAGCACCCCGGCAAGCACACTCACCTCGGTCTGCAACTCGCCATAGGTGACGGTGCGCTTCGCCCCGGCCACGGGGCTGTCGTAGAAAATGGCCGGCTGCGCGGCGCGCCCGTTCGCGACATGGCGATCCACGGCGTTGTGGCAGACATTGGTGACGCCGCCGGGGAACCAGCGCCCGTAGATGCCGAGCGCCGGATCGAAGGCCCGGCGCGGCTCCTCGAACCAGTCGATGCCACGGGCCGCCTCGCGCCAGAAGCCCTCCGGATCGCGGATGGACTGCGCATAAACGTCAGGATAGCGGCTGGCGGAGCCGGTCATTTCGGGAGCCTCCCACGGGTATCGTTCTTGTTACCGGCACATTCCGGTGTCTCTCTTTGCGTGACAAGAACGCTCAATTGCTTACGCCCTTCGTCGAGTGTCCGGGCGGAGGGCTGGGAAACGCGGCGAGGCGCGGGATGCGGGGCCCGAAATGCGAACCGCCGGCGTGGAGCCGGCGGCCGAGCGATGATCCCCGACGCTCGGTCGGAGCCTGTTGCGGGGATGCGGGCCGTCGAACCCGCATCATGACTCTCCTAATGGAGGGTCGCGTCCTTCAAACGTGTGATCTCGTCCTTGAGATGCAGCTTGCGCCGCTTGAGGTCGGCGATGCGTGAATCGTCGGCCGCGGGACGAGCAACCTCTTCCCGTAGTTCCTTCTCCAATGCCTGGTGACGTCGTTCCAACTCCGCAACATGCGCCTGCATGGACATGGACAGTATCTCCCTGTCTTTCGAAGTGAACGTCATCAGTCTGTCACGGGTAGATCGGGCTGTCGACGAATCGATGCGCTGCAGTGCAGCATGGCAGCGGGGCGTCCTGGCGCGTCACGGCAGGGCTGCAGACCAGGTGTCGGCGGGCGCTGTTGCAGCCGGTCGCGAGGACGGCGATACTCCGTCCCTGCTCCCGCGCAAGCCGGGGCGAGTCGGGGTTTGGGTCGAGCGTTTGGCACATGACGGCAGATGAGGAACGCGAGCTCCTGGCGCTACTTGAGCGCCTGCGGCAGGAACATCGCGATCTGGATGTGGCGATCGAGACGCTGCAGGAAATGCCGGGTAACGACCAGTTGCAGCTCGCGCGCTTCAAGAAGCGCAAGCTGATGCTGAAGGACCGCATCGGCTATATCGAGGATCAGATCTGCCCCGACATCATCGCCTGACAGGGCGATGGGAAGCTCCCGGCGCGGGCGCCGGGAGCCGTGGCAATCCACTCAGAACTGCGTGAGCAGCACGTCGGCGTTGGTCTTGTCGGCCTTGCTCGGCACGTCCTCGACATTGAGGACCTTCACCTCGCCGTCCTCGATCAGCATCGAGTAACGCTTGGAGCGCAGGCCGAGACCGGCGCCGGAAGCGTCGAGGTCGAGGCCGATGGCCTTGGCGAACTCGCCGTTGCCGTCCGACAGGAAGAGGATCTTGTCGCCGGCGTTCGAGGCCTTCTGCCAGGCTTCCATGACGAAGGGATCGTTGACCGCCGTCACCGCGATGGTGCTGACGCCCTTGGCGAGGATCTCATCGGCGCGGGCGATGAAGCTCGGCAGATGGTTCTTGTGGCAGGTGGGCGTAAAGGCGCCCGGCACGGCGAACAGGACGACCTTCTTGCCGGTGAAGATGTCTTCGGTGGTCTTCGGCACCGGGCCGTCCGCGGTGGCGACGCGGAAGGTGGCGCTCGGCAGCTGGTCGCCGACCTTGATCGTCATGGGCATTTCCTTTCATACGCGGGAAAGCGGTTGGGAACGGTGCCCGCCGCCAGCTCGCGCGCACGGAGCCCGCCGCGACCGGCGGGCCCGGTCGCGGGGTAGAATAGTCATTTCCCGCGTGTCGGGAAGCGGCTTCAGCGTGCGGAAAGAGGGGCGTCCACCTCGACGGCGCGGTTGCCGTCGACCAGGGTGAAACGCAGCTTGGTCGCGGCGATGTCGGCACCTTTCGGCACGCCGTCCACCGGCAGCACGAAGACCGTGCGCCCGTCCGGCCCGGTCTCGCGGCTCGGCAGCGGCAGGGCCCAGTCCTCGTTCGGGCCCTCGACGAAAAGATCGGCCTTCGCGGCGTCGGCCACGTGGGCCTCGATGTGGATCGAAGGGCCGTCCCCGCCTTCGCGCAGCTCCGCGGAGGCGATTGCCGGCTCGCCGGCGGCGCCGATCTGCGTCGTGCGCGGGACCGTGGCGAGGGCATTGACCAGCATCGGCGGTGAGGGGGCCGCGCCGTCCGACGGCACGTCGAGGGTCAGTGAGGCGCTGGCCGGCTGGCAGATCTTCTCGCAGACGGCGAAGTCGAGGTTCAGCCGCAACTCGACCGGCTTGCCCGCGTCGCGCGGGATGACGCGGAACGGGATCACCACGTCCCTCTTGTAGCCGATGGAGAAGGAGCCGCCGTCGTCGAAGCGCACCGGCGCCGGCCACAAAACCTCGATGTTCTCGACGTTCTGCGAGCCGCTCCAGTCGAAATGCGGCGGTACGCCGCTGTCGCCGGGATAGCGCCAGTAGGTCTTCCAGCCGGGCGTGAGGCGGATTTCGACGCCGCCGGTCACGGCCTTGCCGTCGGGCGCGCCGGCAACGAGCCTGACCGCCGTGCCGACCGGCGAGGACCAGTCCGACATCAATTCGGCGCGCGCCGCTCCCGCCCCGAGAAACGGAACAGCGGCGAGGGCGCAGAAGGCGGCGAGGCGCAGGTCCGAACGCAGATCCGAAATCATGCCCAATGCCGTAGCGTTTCCCGTTGCATTGCGAAAGCGGCGGCGGCGCACTTTCATGTGAGGGCCTCCATACGGTTGTCCGCCTACGCCGGAAGCGGGCTTGAAAATGCGCCGATGGGGTTTACGCTTCCTTGTATGTGGATCGGACGAGAGCGCCGCACGGGTTCCGGCGGCAATTCGGGCGGGACCTTTCTCGATGGGCAGATGCTGGTCGCCATGCCCGGCATGCGCGACGAGCGGTTTGCCCGCGCGGTCATCTATCTGTGCGCGCATTCGGCGGAAGGGGCGATGGGCATCATCGTCAACCAGCCGGCGAATCACATCAATTTCACCGACCTCCTGGTGCAGCTCGACGTCATCCCGCAGGACGAGCGCATCAGCCTGCCGCACAGCGCGGAGGGTGTGAAAGTGCTGCGCGGCGGCCCGGTGGAGACCGGACGCGGCTTCGTGCTGCACAGCGCCGATTTCTTCATCCAGGATTCGACCCTGCCGATCGATGACGGCATCTGCCTGACGGCGACGCTCGACATCCTCAAGGCCATCGCCACCGGCGGCGGCCCCGCCAGCGCGGTGCTGGCGCTCGGCTATGCGGGATGGGCGCCGGGGCAGCTGGAGAATGAAATCCAGCAGAATGGCTGGCTGCATTGCCCGGCCGACCGCGGGCTGGTGTTCGACGCCGAGGCGGGGGCGAAATACGATCTTGCCTTGCGCAAGATCGGCATCGATCCGGGCATGCTGTCCTCGGATGCCGGCCACGCCTGAGGGGTGGGGCCGGCGGTTCGGGGATGCCCTCCGCCCAGGATCAGGCGGAAAATCCGGTCAGCTGGACGACACGGGGCTCGAGGCGGCGGTGTCCGCCGCCGGCGTTGCGGCCGGCTTGGCGGTGGGGGTCCGCGCCGTCGGCGCTTCCGCGCTCGCCGCCGGTTTGCCGGCAGCGGTCTGCGAGGCCTGCCGGGCCAGCCTTTGCGGCTGCGCGGCCGGCGCGGCCGCGCTCTGCGTGCCGGCAGTCTGTGCCGCTTCGGAGCCCTCGGTTGCCGCAGCCGCCTTCTCGCGCGGCGCGGCGGCGTTCTCGGCCGGCTTCGATGCGCCGAGGCCGGCGACGGCCCGTGCACCGCGCGACAGCTGACGTCCGCGTTCCAGCAGCGAGGCGGGGGCCTGCTCGGGCTGGAGGCGCTTGCGCGCATCGTCGGCGCTCATCGGTTCGCCGAACAGCCGCCCCTGCCCGTAACGGCAGCCGAGCTTGGCGAGCGCGGCGGCAACCTGTTCGGTCTCGATGCCCTCGGCGATGATGTCCATGCCGAGGTCATGCGCCATGTTGATGATGGTGCGCAGGATGATCGGACGCTGGGTCTTGTTGCCGGCGCGGCCGAGCGCCTTCATGAAGGTGCGGTCGACCTTGATGCTGTCGAACGGGAAGCGCTGGAGATAGGCCAGCGAGGAATAGCCGGTGCCGAAATCGTCCAGCGTCAGCCCGGCGCCGAGCTCGCGCATGCGCAGGAGGATCTGCGAGGCGTATTCCGGGTTCTCCATGGCGAGCGTCTCGGAAAGCTCGAGCTTGAGCGTGCCGGGGGCCACGACATTGCGGGCGAGGACCGCCTTGAGGTCCTGCAGCAGGTCGTGGCGCAGCATGTGTCGCGAGGAGATGTTGACCGAGACGAAGATCGGATCGCCGCGCAGGCTGCGCTGCCACACGCCGAGCTGGCGGGCGGCGGTGTCGAGCACGAAGAGGCCGATATCGACGGTGAGGCCGGTGTCCTCGGCGATGCCGATGAAATCGTCGGGGCCGAGCAGGCCGAGGGTCGGATGCTGCCAGCGCACCATGGCCTCGAAGCCGGCGATGTTGCGCGAGGTCAGATCGACCACCGGCTGGTAGACGACGCTGATTTCGTTGCGCTCCAGCGCCTGACGCAGGTCCGTCTCCATGGTGAGGCGGTCGAGCTTGTGGGTGCGCATCGACGGCCGGAACACCTCGATGCGGTCGCCGCCGACGCGCTTGGCGAAATACATCGCCAGTTCCGCGTCCTTCAGCATCTCGGACGGCGTGCGCTTCTGCCCGTCGGCGAGCAGCAGGCCGATGGAGGCGGTGATGAAGATCTCGCGGTCGCCGAAGGTGATGGGCGCGCGCAGGGTCCGGCGCAGCGTATCGGCGAAGGCGGTGATGCGCTCGGGGTCGCGCTCGGAGAGCAGGATCAGCGCGAAATGGTCGCTGCCCAGGCGAGCGAGCGTGTCCTGCTGCTTGACGAGGCGCATCAGGCGCCGGGCGACGGTGAGCAGGATGGAGTCGCCGGCCGGCATGCCGAGGCTGGCGTTGACCTGCTTGAAGCGGTCGAGATCGATCAGCATCACCGTCGGGCGGATCTGCTCGTCGGTGCGCGCGAGCCCGTTGGCGGCGGAGAGGCGGTCGAGGAACAGCTCGCGGTTGGGCAGGCCGGTGAGGTTGTCGTGCACGGCGTCGTGCAGCATGCGCTCTTCGGCGGTACGGGTGTCGGTGACGTCCGACAGCGTGCCGATGCAACGCACCACCTCGCCATCGGTGCCGACCACCGGCCGGGCACGCAGGTTGAACCACAGATAGTGGCCGTCATGCGCGCGCAGGCGGAAATCCTGGTCGATGCGCCCGCGCCGCTGGTCGAGCAGCCCGTCCAGCGTGGCGCGGAAGCGGTCACGGTCGCCGGGATGGATGATGTCGAGCCAGCCGGCCGCCTCGGTCTCCAGCGTGCCCTGCTTGAGGCCCAGCATGTGCTCGGCCTCGGGGCTGACATGGATGCGGTCGGTGTCGACGTCCCAGTCCCACACGATATCGCCGGAACCGGCGACGGCGAGCGCCCGGCGCTCCAGTTCCTGCGCGCTGCCGGCCACCGAGCCGATGCCGGCGAAGGCGTGCTGCATGACGGTGAAGCCGATCAGCATGACGATGAGCACGAGGCCGCCGAGCAGGGCGGGGGCCACGAGATCGTTGCCGATGCGGCCGGAGACCGCCATGCCGGCCGTGATCACCCACACGACCAGCAGGAACAGGGTCGGGATGATCAGCACGGCGCGGTCGTAGCGGTGCAGCGCGAGCCACATCACCACGCCGAAGCCCATAAAGGAGACGACGAGCAGGGAGGGGCGGGCGATGCCGGCCGCCGCCGAAGGGTCGAGCAGCGCGAGGCCGACGATGGCGGCGAGGAAGACCAGCCAGCCGGCGGTGACATGCGCGTAGCGCACGTGCCATCGGTTGAGGTTGAGATAGGCGAAGAGGAACACCACCAGCGTCGCGGCGAGGATCGCCTCGCCCGCCGCGCGCCAGAATTGCTGGGCCAGCGGCGAGATGCCGAACACCTTCGACCAGAAGCCGAAATCGAGGCCGATATAGCCGAGCACCGCCCAGGCGAGCGCTGCCGCCGCCGGGAACATCGCGCTGCCCTTCACCACGAACAGGATGGTGAGGAACAGCGCCAGCAGGCCGGCGATGCCGATGACGATGCCGTTGTAGAGCGTGAAGGAGTTGACCTTGTCCTTGTAGGCTTCGGGCTCCCACAGATAGAGCTGCGGCAGGCCGCCGTCGCCGAGTTCGGCCACCAGCGTCACGGTGGTGCCGGGGTCGAGGGTGATCAGGAACACGTCGGCGTCGGGGGCGTTCTGCCGCTCCGGGCGGAAGCCCTGGCTTGCCGTGACGTTGAGGATGCGTCGGTTGCCGAGGTCGGGCCAGAACACGCCGGAGCCGACCATGCGGTAGTGCGGCGCCACGATCAGCCGGTCGACCTGCTCGTCGGTGTTGTTGGCGAGGGCGAAGATCGCCCATTTGCTGCCATCCGGCCCGGGGGCGACGGAGCGCACCTCGATGCGGCGGACGATGCCGTCCGCGCCGGGCACGGTGGAAACCTGAATGCGGTCGGTCTCGCTGGTGCGCCGCTCCAGCGCCGGGGCGAGGTCGACGACCAGCGCGTCGAGCCGGATGGCCACCGCTTCCAGCGCCATGGCGCGCGGGGCGCCGAGCAGCAGCGTCGCGAACAGCAGGGTCGCCATCACCGCGAAAAGCCGGGCCGGGGCCAGCCGGCAGGACGCGGGACGCGGCAGATTCCACGACGATACTGGACGGACGATGGCCAAGCGAATTCCTCAGATACTGCCTGGAAGGCCGCACCACCGGCTCCCCCACGGCGACGCGGCCACGATGAGTAACGGCGGGACGCGGCCGGAGCAAGGCGTGGCGTCTATCGTCAATGAACGCCGATTTTTCCCGCCGCGGATACCGTGATGCTAATCGACTGAAATTGGGTCGTTATTTGGACCATACCGGCGGCGGCTACAGCAACTGTCCAGGCGACCAGATTTTGAGCCGGGCCTGCGCTTGCGCGCGCTCCTCGGGCGTGAGATCGGCGACGAGCTTGTCGAGCATGGAATCATCGAGCTTCTGGGCCTTGGCGGCGAGGTGCCACGCGGCGGCCGCAATAATGTCCTTCGGCACGCCGCGGCCAGCGGAAAGGATGCGGGCATAGCGGTTCTGGGCGATGGCGTTGCCTCCCAGCGCCGCCTTGCGGAACAGCTCGGCGGCGCGCTCCTCGTCCTTGGGCACGCCGGTGCCGTTGAAGATGATGATGGCGAGCTCGGTGGTGGCGACCGGATTGCCCAGCTCGCTCGCCCGCTGCAACAGCCGCGCGGCCTCGATGGGGTCCTTGGGCAGGCCGTTGCCGTCGCGATAGAGCGTCGCCAGCGCGTAGAGCGCGTCCGGCTGGTCCTCGTCGGCGGCGCGCCGGAACCAGTCGGCGGCGATGGCCGGCTCCCGGGGCGCGACCTGTCCCTGAAGATAGATGAGGCCGAGATTGTAGGCGGCGCGCGAGCTGCCGGCTTCCGCCGCCTTGCGGAACATGCCGACCGCCTCGTCCTTGTTGGTCACCGAGGCGGAGGTCATCAGGATGGAGGCGAGGGTGAACAGGGCGTCGGGATTACCCTTCGCCGCCGCGGCCTCGTACCATTTCTGCGCCGCTGCCGCGTCCTGCCGGACGCCATAGCCCTGCGACAGCAATTCGCCGGCCAGCACCATGGAGACCGGGTCGCCCTGCTTGTTGGCGCGTTCCACGGCAAGGTCGAGCGCGGTCCGGTAGTGGCCGAGCTGGTAGGCGGCGTAAGCGGGGTCCGGGGCAGGAGCGGCGGGCTTGGCGGCCTGCGCGGGCCTGAATCCGGCTGCCGGTTTGGCCTGAGCCGCAGGCTTGGCGGGAGCTGCCGGTTTGGCGGGGCTTGTCGGCTTGGCCGCGTCGGGCTTCGCCGGTGCCGGCGACTGTGCGGCGGCAGGCAGGGCGAGAGCTGTCAGCAGCGCGGCGGCCAGCAGCGCGCGGCGGCCTTCCCGCGTGCCGACGGCTGCTTTGGTGGCGCGCCGGTAGCCCATCACGTCTCTCCGCCGGCGGTGAGGCGCTCGGCCAGCGCGTGGGCGCCGTCCTGCGGGGCGTCGAGCAGAAGGGTGTCGACGGCGATGAAGTCGGCACCGGCCTCGACCAGCGCGTCGACCTCCTCCAGCGTCCGGGCGTAGCCGACGCAGGGCGGCTCGAAGAGCTGCGCCCACCATTCGATGCGCTCCAGTGTCGCCTCGAAGGGTTGCCGGCGGCCGGCGGCGTCGGGTTCGCCGAACATCACATAGTCGGCGCCGCTTTCCGCCGCCGTCATGGCGTCATGCTTGGTGCGCAGCCCGCCGGCCCCGGCGATGCCGTGGGGCCGCAAGGCGGGAATCGCACTCTTCAGCGCGGCGATGCCGTCGAGATGCGCGCCATCCGCTTCGGCCGCGCCGGCAAGAGCGGCGTTGCCTTCCACCAGGCAGGCCGCGCCGATCGCGTGGCTCGCGGCGACGAGCGGCTGCAGCGTTGCCACTGCGTTGTCGCCTTGGGCGGCGGCGCCGGGGCGGATCAGCACGGCAGCGATGTCGGCAAGCTGCCCTGCGGCACGCAGCACCTCGGCACGCGCGGCGACGTCGGCGGGGGCCTCCGGGAGAGACACCAGCACATAGAGCCGGGGAGCCGGCCGTGCGGGTTCGGGATCGTGTCGGGCCGGGGAACGAGCCATCGATGACAAGCCATGTGACGGGACTAGACGAGCCATTCCGCAGGATGGCGGCGAAAGCGCGGCATGCCGCACCTGTCTAGAGCCCTTTCCCCGGAGATGGAACCGTTCGGCCGGGAAATGCTCCTGCACGCCGGATGATGAGCGGCCCAGCCGGTACGTTTAGGCTGGCGGTCGTGCCGCGACAACTTCGCGTTTTCGCGAACGGCTGGCGTCTTATCGCGGGGAAATGCCGGTGATATTGATGTGCCCGGTGCCGAGCGGACCGGTCTGTCGCCGGGCGTCGCCGCCTGTGGGGGAAATATGCGCCTTCGTTCCAACCGCTTCGTTCTCATGGCCGCCGCGGCCGCGATCGTCGCCACTCCGGCCCTCAGCCAACAGCCGGCGGCCCCGGCTGGCCAGACGGCCGCGCCGGCGTCGGCCATTCCGCAAGCTCTGGCCTGGCCGCGCAATTTCGATCTCGGCGACAAGCGGCTCGAGGTCTATCAGCCGCTGATCGAGCAGTGGAACGGCGACCAGCTTTCCGGACGCGCCGCCATCGCCATCGGGCCGAAGCCTGCCGAGGGTGCCTCCACGACGTCTTCCACGACACCTTCCGCCGCGCCGACCTACGGCATCGCCCGCTTCACCGCACGGGTGGCGGTCGACAAGCCGTCGAAGCTCGCGCAGCTCAGCAATGTCGTCATCACCTCCGTCGACGTGCCGACCGATCCGTCGCAGAACACCGCCCTGCTCAGCGCGCTACAGTCGCGCATCTCCCCGCAGGGCATGACCTTCGCGCTCGACAACCTGCTGACCAGCTACGCGGCGACCAAGCAACTCGACAAGGAGATGACGCAGCCGGTGGACAACACGCCGCCGCGCATCGTTTTCGCCGACAAGCCGACGCTTCTCGTGCTGGTCGCCGGCCAGCCCGTGCCGCGTCCGATCGACGGCGTGACCGGCTTTCAGCGCATCGTCAACACGCCGGTGCTGATGCTGGTCGAGGGTTCGGGCACCTATCATCTCCAGGCGGCCGGCACCTGGTACCAGGCTCCGGCCGTGGAGGGGCCGTGGACGGTCACCGCGCAGCCGAGCCCCGCGCTGCAGGCGGCCGGCACGATGGCAACCTCGGTGGAGCCGGCCCAGTCGATGATGCCGGCGAACGGCCAGAAGCCCGATACCCCGCCGGCGATCCTCTCCTCGACCACGCCCACCGAGCTGGTGATCACCGCCGGCGCGGCGCAGATGGTGCCAGTGGGCGGCACTTCGCTGCTGCGCGTGAGCAATGCCGACCACGCGATCCTGCTCGATCCGTCGAACAACCAGTACTACGTGCTGGTCTCCGGCCGCTGGTTCCGTGGGCCGGGCTTCGAGGGGCCGTGGAGCTTCGTCCCAGGCACCGGCCTGCCTGCCGGCTTCGCCAAGATCTCGCCGACCGATCCGGCCTCCAACGCGCTTGTCGCCGTGCCGGGCACGCCGCAGGCGAAGGAGGCGGCCATCGCCGCCACGGTGCCGCAGACCGCCACCATCAAGCGCGATACCCAGCTCACCATCCAGTATGACGGCGGCACGCCGAAGTTCGAGCCGATCAAGGGCACCATCCTCAGCTATGCGGTGAACACCCGCACGCCCGTCATCCAGCTCGACCCGACGCGCTACTACGCCCTGTTCAAGGGGGCATGGTTTGTCTCCAGCACGCCGACCGGGCCGTGGCTCGTCACCGACGTGGTTCCGGCGGCGATCTACACCATCCCGGTGTCCTCCCCCCTGCATTATGTGACCTATGTGCGGGTCTACGCCTCGACCGCCGACGCGGTGACGGTCGGCTACACGCCGGGCTATCTGGGCGTGGTGATCGAGCCGGGCGGAACGGTCGTCTATGGCACGGGCTACAATTGCGTCGGCTATGTCGGTACCTTCTGGTACGGCTGCCCGTGGACCTATGGCTATGACGCCTCCTTCGCCTGGGCCGACGGTTTCGGCTTCGGCTATGATGCTGACTTCGGCTGGGGCGCGATGTCTCCCTGGTGGGGTCCCTATTGGGGCGTCGGCCCGTGGTACGGCCCCTGGGCGGGCGTGAACATCAACCAGGTCAACATCTATGGTGCCTGGGGCGCGGCGGCGGCCTGGGATCATGCCTGGGGCGCCGGTCCGTGGGGCACGGGCTGGACGGCCAATGCCGTGCACGGCGTGACCCCTTGGGGCGCTGGCTTTGCCGGGCGTTCCGGCGCGGCCTTCAACCCGTGGACCGGCAATTTCGCCGCGGGGCGCTCCGCCGCCTTCTTCAATCCCTATACCGGGGCGGAAGGCGCGGCGCGGGCGGGCGCCGTCGGCAATGCCTATACCGGCAACTTCGCTGCCGGCCGGCAGTCGGCGGGGTTCAACCCGACGACGGGCATCGGCCATGCCTCGGAGACCGGCATCACCGACCAGAACGGCCATATCAGCGCCGACAGCCGCGGCATCGCCGGCAATGTGCGGACCGGCAACGCGGTCGGCTGGAACAACGGCAACATCTACACCGACCACGACGGCAGCATTCATCAATACGATCCCAATAATGGCTGGCAGCACCAGACCATCAACGGCTGGAACCAGGACAGCAATGCCGACCAGATCGGCCGGCTCGACCAGCAGCGGCAGTTCCAGGACCTCGGCAACCAGCGCGTCGACAACTTCGCCCGCGCCGGCGGTTATGGCGGCTTCGGCGGCGGCGGTTTCGGTGGCGGCGACCGGTTCGGGGGCAACTTCGGCGGCGGCGGCTTCCACGACGGCTTTGGAGGCGGCGGTTTCGGCGGCGGGGGCTTCGGTGGAGGCGGTTTCGGTGGCTTCCACGGCGGTTTCGGCGGTGGCGGCTTTGGCGGCGGCTTCCGGCGCTGATCCCGATAACAAAAACGCCGCCCCTCGGGGCGGCGTTCTCGTTTCCGGCGACGGAAGGAAGACGGCCCGCGCCGCCTTCCTTGTGATCTTCCGTCAGGCGGCCTTCTTGCGCTCGACCTCGGTGGTCCACTGCCCCAGCGCCGCGAGATAGTTCATCTTGGCACGATGGGTGAACGCCGCCTGGCCGGCCGCGATGTTCTCGACCTTGCCCGACCACGCCTTCTGCGGCGCCGCCTGCAGGGCGCGGCCGTAGGAGAAGGTGAGGTTCCACGGCAGGCCGCTGCCACGGATCATGGCGTCGAGATGGGCGGTGGCCTCCTCGTCCGACTGGCCGCCGGAAAGGAAAGCGATGCTCGGGATCGCCGTCGGCACGCAGTTCTTCAGGCAGCGCACGGTCTTCTCGGCGACTTCCTCGACCGAGGCCTGCTTCGCCGACTTCTTGCCGGCGATGACCATGTTCGGCTTCAGCACCGTGCCTTCGAGCTTCACGCGGCCGTAGAAGAGCTGCTGGAACACTTCCTTCAGCACCCACTCGGTGACCTCGTAGCAGCGGTCGATGCCGTGGTCGCCGTCCATCAGCACTTCCGGCTCGACGATCGGCACGATGCCGGCGGCCTGGGCCAGCGCCGCGTAGCGGGCGAGCGCCTGGGCATTGGCGAGGATGGAGGTGTAGCTGGGAATGTGCGCGCCGATGTCGATCACCGCGCGCCACTTCGCGAAGCGGGCGCCGAGCTCGTAATATTCCTTGAAGCGCTCGCCGAGACCGTCGAGGCCTTCGGTGATGGTCTCGCCGGGGCAGCCGGGCTGCGGCCTGGCGCCGAGGTCGACCTTGATGCCGGGGATGGAGCCGGCCTGCTCGATGAGCTTGACCAGCGGCGTGCCGTCCTTGGCGTTCTGGCGGATCGTCTCGTCGAACAGGATGACGCCGGAAATATACTGCGACATCGCCTCTTCGGACCGGAACAGCATCTCGCGATAATCGCGCCGGTTCTCGAAGGTGGATTCGACACCGATGGCGTCGAAGCGCTTCTTGATGGTGCTGGCACTCTCGTCGGCCGCAAGGATTCCCTTGCCGCCTGCCGCTAGCTTGTACGCAACCTCTTCGAGGCTAGCCGTCATTTCTCTCTCCCGCGCGAAACAGACCGGTCCGGCCCCGCGGCCGGATCGAACGCGGGGCCGGACCGGTCAGATTTATAGCACCCGGGAGCAAAGTCCCGAACCGCGGGACAATTTGCCGCCGGGCGCCCAGCTCAGCGTCTCAGGGCCTCGACCCCCGGTAGGGCCTTGCCTTCCAGCCATTCGAGGAAGGCGCCGCCTGCCGTCGACACATAGGTGAAATGGTCGGCCACGCCGGCATGGTTGAGGGCCGCCACCGTGTCGCCGCCGCCGGCGACCGACAGAAGCTTGCCGGCATCGGTGAGTTCCGCCGCCGCCTTGGCGACCGCGACGGTGGCCGTGTCGAAGGGCGGCAGCTCGAAGGCGCCGAACGGGCCGTTCCACACCACCGTCCGGGCGGTTTTCAGCTTGGCGACGACATTCGCCGCCGACGCCGGGCCGGCGTCGAGCATCATCTCGTCGGCCTTGATGTCGTCGACCGAGGCGACGCGATGGGGTGCGTTGGCCTTGAATTCGGTCGCCGCCAGCGCGTCGACCGGCAGCACCACCTCGCAGCCGGCGGCCTTGGCCTTTTCGAGGATCTC
Organism: Starkeya nomas; assembly: GCF_902703545.1. Classification (NCBI taxonomy): domain Bacteria; kingdom Pseudomonadati; phylum Pseudomonadota; class Alphaproteobacteria; order Hyphomicrobiales; family Xanthobacteraceae; genus Starkeya; species Starkeya nomas. The sequence goes on along the minus strand of NZ_CACSAS010000001.1, from coordinate 3,247,816 downwards.
GCGGGCCGTGCCGGCGAGGTCGTGCTCGCACAGCGACTTGCCGACATCCTTGCCCTGCGCCGCAAGGAAGGTGTTGGCCATGCCGCCGCCGATGACGAGGATATCGACCTTGGCGACGAGGTTGCCGAGCAGCTCGAGCTTGGAGGACACCTTGGCGCCGCCGACGACGGCGAGCACCGGGCGCTCCGGCTTCTCCAGCGCCTTGGCGAGTGCCTCGATCTCTTCCTGCATGCAGCGGCCGGCATAGGCGGGCAGCTTGTGCGCGAGGCCTTCGGTGGAGGCGTGGGCGCGATGGGCGGTGGCGAAGGCGTCGTTGACATAGAGGTCGCCGAGGCCGGCCAGCGCGGCCACGAAGTCGGAATCGTTCTTCTCTTCCCGCTTGTCGAAGCGGGTATTCTCCAGAAGCAGCACGTCGCCGGGCTGGAGCTTCGCGACCGCCGCCTCGGCGACGGGGCCGATGGTGGCCGGCGCGAAGGCGACCGGCTTGCCGAGCCGGGAGGCGACCTCGCCGGCAATGGGGGCCAGCGACAGCGTCGGGTCCTCGCCCTTGGGGCGGCCGAAATGGGCCAGCAGGATCACCTTGCCGCCCTTTTCGGAAATCTCGCGGATAGTGGGCAGCACGGCCTGGATGCGGGTGTCGTCCGTCACCTTGCCGTTGTCGACCGGCACGTTGAGGTCGACACGCACCAGCACGCGCTTGTTCGCGACGTCGGCGTCATCGAGCGTACGAAAGGCGGAAGCCTCGCTCATGGGTATTCTCCCTCGATGTGTTGATCTTGATGCGAAACGGCCGGGCCTTCTTGGCGGAAGGCCCGGCCGGGCCGGAGATCAGATCAGCTTGCCGAGGGCGACCGCCGTGTCGGACATGCGGTTCGAGAAGCCCCATTCGTTATCGTACCACGACAGCACGCGAACGAAGTTGCCCTCCAGCACCTTGGTCTGGTCGAGGTGGAAGATGGAGGAGTGCGGGTCGTGGTTGAAGTCGGTGGACACATTGGGCTGGTCGGTCGTGCCGAGGATGCCCTTGAGCGGGCCGGCGGCGGCGGCCTTGATTGCCTCGTTGATCTCCTCCTTCGTCACCTTCTTCTTGGCGACGAACTTGAAGTCGACGACCGAGACGTTCGGGGTCGGCACGCGGATGGAGGTGCCGTCCAGGCGACCGGCGAGTTCGGGCAGCACGAGGCCGACGGCCTTGGCCGCGCCCGTCGTGGTCGGGATCATCGACAGCGCCGCGGCGCGGGCGCGGTAGAGGTCCTTGTGCATGGTGTCCAGCGTCGGCTGGTCGCCCGTATAGGAATGGATCGTCGTCATGAAGCCGTGGTCGATGCCGACGGCGTCGTTCAGCACCTTGGCCACCGGCGCGAGGCAGTTGGTGGTGCAGGAGGCGTTGGAGACGACGAGGTGATCCTTCGTCAGCTTGTCGTGGTTCACGCCGTAGACGACCGTGAGGTCGGCGCCTTCGGCCGGAGCCGAGACCAGCACGCGCTTGGCGCCGGCGGTCAGGTGCGCGGAGGCCTTGTCCCTGGCGGTGAAGATGCCGGTGCATTCCAGCGCGATGTCGACGCCCAGCGCCGCATGCGGAAGCTCGGCGGGATTGCGCACCGCGGTCACCTTGATCGGCCCGCGACCGACGTCGATGGTGTCGCCGTCGACCTTCACCGTGCCGGGAAAGCGGCCGTGAACGCTGTCGAAGCGGAACAGGTGCGCGTTGGTCTCGACCGGGCCGAGATCGTTGATGGCGACGACTTCGATATCGGTGCGGCCCGACTCGATGATGGCCCGCAGCACGTTGCGACCGATGCGTCCGAAGCCGTTGATGGCAACCTTGAGCGTCATGCGTTTATTCCCCAGGTAAGCGTCTCATCACGTCCGCGCGAGGGCCTCATAGCGCGGAGGACGTTGCGACACCAGTCGCACTTTTGACGCTGCGACCTCAGGGCAGGGCTAGCGCAATCTGCATGCGCTAGCCGCATGGCTTGTCCGGTAATCCGTTCCGCCGGCTGGTGCAGCCGGCGGCCCGTGGCGGGTCGTTTCAGCGCTTCAGGCGGCTGAGCGCCGTCGCCACCACGCCTTCCGGGGTGATGCCGAAATGGGCGAAGACCTCGGGCGCGGGGCCGGAGGCGCCGAAGCCGGTCATGCCGACGAAGGCGGCGTCCGAGCCGACGATCTGGTCCCAGCCCTGGCGGATGGCCGCCTCGATGGCGATCTTCACCGGCGCCTTGCCGACGACCTGGCGGCGGCTTTCCTCGGGCTGGTTCAGGAACAGCTCGAAGCACGGCACCGAGACGACGCGGGTCGGCACGCCCTGCGCCTCGAGGCTCTCGCGGGCCTTCATGGCGAGCGAGACTTCCGAGCCGGAGGCGAAGAGCGAGACCTGCGCCTCGTCGGAGGCCGAGGCCAGCTCATAGGCGCCGCGCGCGGTCAGGCAGCGCTCGGTGTCGTCGGTACGCAGCAGCGGCAGGTTCTGGCGGGTCAGCGCCATCACGCTCGGGCCGGTCTTGTGCTCGAGCGCGAGTTTCCAGGCCTCCGCCGTCTCGACCGTGTCGCACGGGCGGAAGACGAGCAGGTTCGGAATGGCGCGCAGGGCGGCGAGGTGCTCCACCGGCTGGTGGGTAGGGCCGTCCTCGCCGACGCCGATCGAATCGTGGGTGAAGACGTAGACCACCCGCACGCCCATCAGCGCCGAGAGGCGGATCGAGGGGCGGCAATAGTCGGAGAAGACGAGGAAGGTGCCGCCATAGGGGATGAAGCCGCCATGCAGGGCGATGCCGTTCATCGCCGCCGCCATGCCGTGCTCGCGGATGCCCCAGTTCACGTAGCGGCCGTCATATTTCGGCGGCTCGACATAGACCGAGGTCGCCTTGGTCTTGGTGTTGTTGGAATGGGTGAGGTCGGCCGAGCCGCCCACCATCTCCGGCAGCGCCTCGGTCAGCGCTTCCAGCGCGATCTCGGAGGACTTGCGGGTGGCGACGGCGCCCCCGTCGGCGCGCGCCTTGGCGATCACGCCGGCGACCACTTCGCCGGTCTTCGACGGCAGGTCGCCGCGCACCCGGCGCTCGAACTCGCCGCGCAGCGTGGCGTCGGTGTCCTTGAGGCGCTGGGTCCAGTTCTTGTGTGCCTGGCGCGAGCGCAGGCCGGCGAGGCGCCACGCATCGAGCACATCGCTCGGGATGACGAAGGGATCGTATTCCCAGTTGAGGAAGGCGCGGGCCGCCGCGATCTCGGCGGCGCCGAGCGGGGCGCCGTGCACGCCATTGGTGCCGCCCTTGTTGGGCGCGCCGAAGCCGATCGTGGTGCGGCAGGCGATCAGCGAAGGCTTGTCGCTGGTCTTGGCGCGCTCGATGGCGGCGAGAATGGCGTCCGGGTCATGGCCGTCGATGCGGGTGGCGTTCCAGCCGGAAGCCTCGAAGCGGGCGAGCTGGTCGGTGGCGACCGACAGGGCGGTCGAGCCGTCGATGGTGATGTGGTTGTCGTCCCACAGGACTATCAGCTTGTTCAGCTTCTGGCGGCCGGCGATCTCGATCGCCTCCTCCGAGAGGCCTTCCATCAGGCAGCCGTCGCCGGCGATGACATAGGTGTGATGGTCGACGAGATCCGAGCCGAACTGCGCGGCCAGCATGCGCTCGGCGAGCGCGAAGCCGACGGAGTTGGCAAGGCCCTGGCCGAGCGGGCCGGTGGTGGTCTCGATGCCGGTGGTGTGGCCGAACTCCGGGTGGCCCGGCGTGCGCGAGCCGAGCTGGCGGAAGTTCTTGATGTCGTCGAGCGTCATGCCCTCGTAGCCGACGAGGTAGAGCAGCGAGTAGATGAGCATCGAGCCGTGGCCGGCCGACAGGATGAAGCGGTCGCGGTCCGGCCAGTGCGGGTCGGTCGGATCGAACTTCAATACCTTGCCGAAAAGAACGGTGGCGACGTCGGCCATGCCCATCGGCATGCCGGGATGGCCGGACTTGGCGGCTTCGACGGCATCCATGGTCAGGGCCCGGATGGCATTGGCCATGCGATCGTGCTTTTCGCGGTTCGACATGAGGACGGATGTCTCCGAGGGGACGCGTTGAGGGTGTTCGGCGCGATGCCTTGAGAATGGCCGCTCGCCGAGCGGCGGATGCTCCCAGGCTGGCCTTTTCAGCGTGCGGGTAAAGGGCGGCCGAGTGATAGCATCACCCGGCGCCCTGTCAAAGGCGGGGACGTTCGCGGCCGGGCGGGCCGCGGTTGACGCTCCCGGCCGGCACAGGCTCAATATCGCCGGAATCACTTGGCGATATCGCTTCCCGAATCGGGCGGGAACGGGCGGAGAAAGCATGAGCGTGCCGGGAGGGAGCGAGCCGACCGTACTGGAGGCGGCGCTCCGGCGCTTCAGCGGCGCTGTCGATGCGTTGGAAGCGGCGATCGAGCGTCGGCTGGAGGTCGAGCGACAGGAGGCGGCGCTCGCCCAGCAGCTTCACGTGCTCGGCGCCGATCGTTCGCGTCTTGCCGACGCGCTCGACGGCGCGCAGGCGCGGGCCGACCGGCTGGAGAACGCCAATGACGAGGTCTCCCGGCGTCTCGGCAGCGCGATGGAGACGATCCGCGCGGTGCTGGCCGCGCATGAGCGCTGAGGCGGGACGGAGGAACGACCATGGCCCACGTCACCGTCACCATCGGCGGACGCGCTTACCGGATGGCCTGCGATGACGGGCAGGAGGAGCATCTCGTCGGCCTCGGCGAGGAGGTCGACGCGCGCATCGACCAGCTTCGCGCCGCCTTTGGCGAGATCGGCGACCAACGGCTCAGCGTCATGGCCGCGATCACGATCGCGGACGAGCTGAGCGAGGCGCGCCGGCGCATCCGAGCCCTCGAGCAGGAGGCCGCCAGCGAGCGCGCTGCCCGCGGAGCGGCGAGCCAGCGCCTCGACCAGACCGAGGCGCAGCTTGCCGGCACCGTGATCTCCGCCGCCGAAAGGCTGGAACGCCTTGCCCGCGAGCTGGGGCCGAGCCCGTCCGGCGGGGTGGGCATGGGGTGAGCCGATCCTCGGCTGACCTCTATGACTGCGAGGCGTACTTGACGCGGCAGGGCGTCGGGCGCAGAGGAGCACTCCGCCCCTTATCCCGCCCGTGCCGTATCTGGAAGTCGACATGATCCGCTCCCCCCTGATGACCGTCATGGTCCAGGCCGTCCGCAAGGCCGGCCGCTCCCTGGTTCGCGATTTCGGCGAGGTGGAAAATCTGCAGGTCTCGCTGAAGGGGCCGGCCAATTTCGTGTCCAATGCGGACCGCAAGGCCGAGCGCATCCTGCAGGAGGAACTCTCCAAGGCACGCCCCAGCTACGGCTTCATCATGGAGGAGGGCGGCGAGGTCGACGGCTCCGACGAGAGCCATCGCTGGATAATCGACCCGCTCGACGGCACCACCAACTTCCTGCACGGCATTCCGCTGTTCGCCGTTTCGCTGGGCCTTGCCCGCGACGGCGTGCCGGTGGCCGGGGTGATCTACAACCCCATCACCGATGAACTCTTCATCGCCGAGAAGGGCGCCGGCGCCTTCGTGAATGATCGGCGCGTCCGCGTCGCCGCCCGGCGCAATCTGGCCGATGCCGTGGTCTGCTGCGGCATGCCGCATATGGGGCGCGGCGATTTCGGCCGGTTTGCCCGCGAATACGGCGCCATCGCGCCGAAGGTCGCGGGCATGCGTCGCACCGGCTCGGCGGCGCTCGACCTCGCCTGGGTGGCGGCCGGCCGCTTCGACGGTTTCTGGGAGCGCGGGCTCAGCCCGTGGGACATGGCGGCGGGCATCGTGCTGGTGCGCGAGGCCGGCGGCTATGTCTCCGATCTCGACGACGGCGACAAGATGCTCGCCAAGGGCGACATCATCGTCGGCAACGAAACCGTTCGCCGCGACCTGCTGGGGCTGCTGCGCAAGGCGTAGCCGGTGCGAAGATAGGGGCGCGCGGGAAGGCCGTCGCGCGTTCCATTTCCGTCCGGCTGTGGCATAGTCCGGCGCGAGAGGCGGTTTTGTCCGGAAGCTTTTCTCCGGCGATTGCCCCCGCCCGCAGGACGGCCACTTTCATGAACGCGACGGATTCGTTTCATCAGCTTTCTTCGCCCCGCATCTTCCTGGTGCGGATGTTCGTCTTCGTGCTGCTCTGCGTGGCGCTGGCCTCCGTCCTCTACCAGCCGATCTGGCGGGCCTTCCTCAACAATCCCGGGCTGAACGGCGTCATCTTCGGCGTGCTGTTCATCGGCATCGTCTTCGCCTTCCGGCAGGTGGTGCGCCTGCTGCCCGAGGTGGCGTGGGTGAACAGCTTCCGCATCGCCGACCCCGGCCTCGAAGTCGCGCGCGCCCCCGTCCTGCTGGCGCCGATGGCCTCGCTGCTCGGCGACCGCGTGGGGCGCATGTCGATTTCGCAGGCGACGATGCGCGGCATCCTGGAGTCGATCGGCACCCGCCTCGACGAGGCGCGCGACCTCTTGCGCTACCTCACCGGCCTGCTGGTCTTCCTCGGCCTGCTCGGCACCTTCTGGGGCCTTCTGGAAACGGTGAGCTCGATCGGCCGGGTGATCGGCTCGCTGGACGTGGGGCCGGAATCGGCCTCGGTGCTCGACGCGATGAAGACCGGCCTCGCCGCGCCGCTCGGCGGCATGGGCATCGCCTTCTCGTCCTCCCTGTTCGGTCTGGCCGGCTCGCTCGTGCTGGGCTTCCTCGATCTTCAGGCCGGGCAGGCGCAGAACCGCTTCTACACCGACCTCGAGGACTGGCTGTCCACGACGGTCGAGGACCTTGGCGTGGAGGCCGCCCGCGAGCGGCCGGCGCGCGCGCCGGCGACGGCCGCCGGCACGGTGCCCGGCGCGGCCGTGTCCGCGGCGGCGGTGCCGCCGGCGGCCGACTTCGGCAACCTCACCGACGCGATCGCCAAGCTCGATCGCACCATGACGGAAGCGGGCTCGCAGCGCGTGACCACCGCCATGGCGCATCTGGCTGAGAGCCTTCAGGGACTGGTCCAGCACATGCGCAGCGAGCAGCAGATGGTGCGCGACTGGGTGGAGGCCCAGGCGGAGCAGCAGCGCGACATCAAGCGGCTGCTGGAGCGCATCGCCGAGAAGCAGTCGGATCGCGAGAGCGCCTGATGGCCCTGGGACGCGCCCGCCGCGGCGAACGCCACATCGACTACTGGCCCGGCTTCGTCGACGCGCTGTCGACGCTGCTGCTGGTCTTCGTCTTCCTGCTCTCGGTCTTCGTGCTCGCCCAGTTCGTGCTGACGCAGGAGATCGGCAGCAAGGACGACGCCATGGCGCGGCTGCAGGCGCAGATTCGCGAGCTGACCGACCTGCTGGCGCTGGAGCGGACCAACGACGCCGAGGCGGAAAGCCAGATGGGCGCGCTGCGCGCCAGCCTGCTGCGGATGGAGCAGGAGCGCGACGCGCTGCAGGAGGCCGCGACAGCCGTCGCCACGCCGGAGGAGATCGCGGCGGCGCAGAACCGGGGCGACGACCTCGCCCGCCAGCTCGGCCAGGAGAAGGACGCGGCGGCGCAGGCCGCCTCGCAGATCGCCATCCTCAACCAGCAGATCGCCGCGCTGCGCCGGCAGATCGCGGCACTGGAACAGGCGCTGGACATCGCCGACCAGAAGGACAAGGAAAGCCAGTCGCGCCTCGCCGACCTCGGCCGCCGGCTCAACGTCGCCCTCGCCCAGCGCGTGCAGGAGTTGACGCGCTACCGTTCGGAATTCTTCGGCCGGCTGCGTACGATTCTCGGCGACCGCCCGGACGTGCGCATCGTCGGCGACCGCTTCGTCTTCCAGTCGGAAATCTTCTTCGACCGCGCATCGGCGGAGATCCGCACCGACGCGGTCCCCGCCCTCGACCAGCTCGCCGCCGCTCTGGTGCAGCTGGAGAAGGAGATCCCCCCCGATCTCGGCTGGGTGCTGCGGGTCGACGGCCACACCGACGACCGTCCCATCGCGACGCCGCAGTTCCCGTCCAACTGGGAACTCTCGGCGGCGCGCTCCATCGCCGTGGTGCAGTATCTCGCCAGCAAGGGCGTGTCGCCGCAGCACCTCGTCGCCGCCGGCTTCGGCGAATACCAGCCGATCGATACCGGCAGCAGCGACGAGGCGCGTGCCCGCAACCGCCGCATCGAACTGAAACTCACCGAGAGATGACCGAACGGCGATGACATCCGGCCCATCCGCCACGCTCGCACAGTTCGACTGGAACCGCATGCCGGCCATGACCGATCTGTGGGTGGAGGCGTGGCAGGAGGCGATGCCGGAGATCGACTTCGAGGCGCGGCGCGGCTGGCTGTGCCACCGCATCGGCACGCTGATCGAGGAAGGCGCGGTCATCGAGCTGGCGCTGGAGACGCGCGGGGAGGCGGCGCCGGCGCGGCTGCTGGGTTTCGTCTCGGTGCATCCGCGCACCGGCTATGTCGACCAGCTCGTCGTCCATCCCGACCATTGGGGGGAGGGGGTGGCCAGCCGGCTGGTCGCGGCCGCCGCCGCGCGTTCGCACGGGCGGCTCTCGCTCGACGTGAACGAGGAGAACGAGCGGGCCGTGCGCTTCTACGAGAAGGCCGGCTTCGTGGCGACCGGGCGCGGCGTCAACCCCACCTCCGGCCGCCCGACGCTGCGGATGGAGCAAAAGAGCGGGTGAACTGCCGCTCTGCATCCCATCCGCGATGACGGCTCATCTGGGATGACGGCTTATCTGCGATGACGGCGAACCCCGCCTACTTGCCCCCATTGCCCTCGCCGAACTGCAGCGCCGCGAGGCGGGCATAGAGGCCGCCCTGCGCGACGAGGCTGGCATGGTTGCCTTCCTCCACCACGCGCCCGCCTTCCATCACCAGGATGCGGTCGGCGGAGAGCACGGTGGCGAGCCGGTGCGCGATGACGAGCGTGGTGCGCCCTTCCATCGAGCGATCGAGCGCCTGCTGCACCAGCGTCTCGCTTTCGGCGTCGAGGGCGGAGGTCGCCTCGTCCAGCAGCAGGATCGGCGCCCGGCGCAGGATCGCGCGGGCGATGGCGATGCGCTGGCGCTGGCCGCCGGAGAGAGTGACGCCGCGCTCGCCCACCGCCGTCTCCCAGCCTTCCGGCAGGCGGGTGACGAATTCGTCGGCGCGGGCGAGGCGCCCGGCCTCCTCGACCTCGGCATCGGTGGCGTCCGGCCGGCCGAGGCGGATGTTCTCGCGGATCGAGGTGGCGAAGATGGCGACGTCCTGCGGCACCAGCGCGATGCGCGCGCGCACCGCCTCCGGATCGGCCCTGGCAATGTCGACGCCATCCACCTCCACCCGCCCGGAGGCCGGATCGTAGAAGCGCAGGAGAAGCTGGAACAGCGTGCTCTTGCCGGCGCCGGACGGGCCGACGACGGCGACGCGCTCGCCCGGCCGCACGGCGAAGCTGACCCCGGAAAGGGCCGGCAGGTCCGGCCGCGTCGGATAGGCGAAGGCGACGTTGTCGAAGGCGACGGCCCCGCGCGCCGGCTCCGGCAGCGCTTCCGGCACGGCGGGGCGGGAGACCTTCGGCTGCTCGGCCAGCAGCTCGGCGATGCGCTCGGTGGCGCCGGCCGCCTGCGAGATTTCGCCCCAGACCTCGCCGAGCTGGCCGAGGCCACTGGCCGCCAGCACGGCATAGAGGACGAACTGGCCGAGCGTGCCGGCGGTCATGGTGCCGGCGAGCACGGCGTTGGCGCCGGCCCAGAGGATGCCGACCACGCTGGCGAAGATGAGCAGGATCGCGAAGCCGGTGAGCCAGGCGCGGGCGCGGACGGCGTCGCTCGCCGCGTTGAACGCCTGTTCGACCTCGCCGGCGAAATGGCGGGCGGCGCTCGCTTCCGCCGTGTTGGCCTGCAGGCTGCGCACGGCGCCGATGGCCTCGGCGGCATAGGCGGAGGCTTCGGCCAGCGTGTCCTGCGCGTTGCGCGAGCGCTTGCGCACGCCGCGCCCGGCGCCGAGCAGCACGGCGACGATGACGGGAATGGCGATGAGCAGCGTCGCCGAGAGCCAGGGGCTCGTGACCACCATCATCACCGCCGCGCCGAAGAACAGCACGAGGTTGCGCAGCGCGATGGAGGCGGAGGCGCCGACCGCCGACTTGATCTGGGTGGTGTCGGCGGTGAGCCGCGAGATCAGCTCGCCCGACCGGGCGCTGTCGTAGAAGCCGCCGTCGAGGGTGAGCACATGGGCGAAGAGCTGGGCGCGCAGGTCCGCCACGATGCGCTCGCCGAGCGTCATGACGAGGTAGTAGCGCGCAGCCGAGGCGATGGCGAGCACCGCCACGACGCCGATCATCACGCCGAAATAGCGGTCGATGAAGCCGGCATGGCTCTCGTCGAAGCCGAGATCGATCATTCGCCGGACGGCGATCGGCACCACCAGCGTGGCGATGGCGGCGACCACCAGCGCCACCAGCGCCGCCGCGGCGCGGCCGCGATAGCGCAGGATGTGCGGCCAGAGCGCCCGCAGGGGCTTCAGCCGGGGGCGGCGCGGGACGGGGGCGGTCGGCGTGGTCTCGGAAGGAAGGGAGGCGGCTTGTGTCACAGGCATGTCTCGGTTATAGAGCCGCTCGGATTTCCGGCAGGATCGTTTTGTAGATCGCCGCGTGGCTCCCGCGAGGGGCCGGCCGTGCGGCGGCTGAGGATGCTACCCATGAAGAGCGACATCCATCCCGACTACCACATCGTCAAGGTGGTGATGACGGACGGCACCGAGTACACGACCCGGACGACCTGGGGCAAGGAGGGCGACGTCCTCCAGCTCGATATCGATCCGACCTCGCACCCGGCCTGGACCGGCGGCTCGCAGCAGCTGCTCGACCGCGCCGGCCGCGTGTCCAAGTTCCAGAAGAAGTTCGCGGGCTTCCTCAAGGCCTGATCGGCCTTCCGGAACCAGCCTCGCGATCCGACGATACCGACCCTCGCGCCGGGCGATGCCCCGCGCGAGGGTTTTCGTTTGCGCACCGGTCCGGAGTCGGGGGGCGTGGCCGGGCGTCCGCGCGGGGATCGGCGGCTCGTCGTCAGCCGCGCTCGAAGGCGCGGCGCAGGCGGCCGATCTGGCCGGCGACGGCGTTCGGCCGTAGCTCGTCGGGCGTCGACGAGGGGGCGGAGAGGGTGTCGTCGAGCTGGACGATCTGCCGCTGCAGCTCGTAGCCGCGCAGGATAAGGTCGACGAGCGGCTCCGGCAGCAGCGATTCCTGGTCCATGTCGCGCAGCGGGCCCTTGAGGTCGATCTTCGCCGCCTCGCGCCGGGCGGTCTCCCCGCTCATCTCGCCCTCCGCCACGGCGCGCCGCAGCAGCAGCCAGGAGGCGAGCTGCATCAGCCGGGTGGAGAGCCGCATGCTCTGCTGGGCGTAGGCGGCGAGGGCGGCGCGGGAGAGGGCGCGGCTCGCGGTGCGGCCCTCGCCGTCGAGATAGGCGGCGGTCTCGTCGACCAGCGCCATGCCCTGCTGGAACAGCGCGGCGAAGGCGGGGGAGGCGAGGCGGCGCTCGGCGAGGCGGATCATCTCGCCGCGGGCGGCCTCGTCCGTGCCGGAATCGCCGGTGCCGGAATCGTCCCGATCGTCGTTCATCGCCCTGGGTCCGCTGCATCCGTGGCCGCGCGGCGCGCGCCCACATGCCTGTCGCCCAGCGCGGGCGCGCTGTCCAGTCGTCCCGGCGGATGAGGGCGTGGGATTGCGGGGATGAAAAAAGAGCCGCCCGGTGGGGCGGCTCGATAAGTCTAGACAGGGATGCGTCAAACAGAGTGGACAGAGGCCACTCGCGGTCAAAACTGGACCGCTGCCAGTAATAGTTCGGAAAGCTTAATGCGGGGTTAAGCCCCCGCCAGCGGGTTCAGCGCTTGAAGAAGGTTTCCGCCGCCTCGCGCGAGGCGCGCTTCTTCTGGAGGGCGCCCTTCAGCCGCTCGATCTCGCCGGTGAGCTGGCCGATGCGCTCCTCGATCTCGGTCTCGGACAGTGCCGAGAGATCGGTGCCGATCTCGTGCCCGGGTGCCTTCACCGCGGGGGCCGAGAGGAAGAGGTCGTCTTCGATCGCCATGGCGTCACTCCTTTTCAGGTCCAGCACGCCTGTCCCAATCTAGCCCCTGCCGGCGCCGGTTGCCAGCCGGGGCGGCTTGACCTAGGACGGGACAACAATCGCGACAGGATGAGGAAGACGCCGTGACCGACCTGCCCGTTGGCTTGCCCGCCCATCTGCCCGCCACCATGACGGCCGTTGGCCTGCCGACCCCCGGCGGCCCGGAAGCGCTGGTTCCCGAGCAGCGCCCGGTGCCCGTGCCCGGCGCGGGGGAGATCCTGGTCAAGGTCGCGGCGGCGGGCGTCAACCGGCCGGACGTGATGCAGCGCAAGGGGCTCTATCCCCCGCCGCCCGGCGCTTCCGACATCCCCGGCCTGGAGATCGCCGGCGAGGTGGCGGCGCTCGGCGCGGGCGTCACCTCGTGGAAGATCGGCGACAAGGTGTGTGCGCTCGTCTCCGGCGGCGGCTATGCCGAGTACTGCCTCGCGGACGAGGGCGCGGCGCTGCCGGTTCCGGCGGGGCTTTCCATGGTCGAGGCGGCGGCGCTGCCCGAGACCTTCTTCACCGTGTGGACCAACGTGTTCGACCTCGCCGGGCTGAAGGCGGGCGAGAGCTTCCTCGTGCATGGCGGCACCTCGGGCATCGGCACGACGGCGATCCAGCTCGCCAAGGCGTTCGGCGCCACGGTGCTGACGACCGCCGGCAGCCCCGAGAAATGCAAGGTCTGCCGCTCGCTCGGCGCCGATCTCGCCATCGACTACAAGGCCGAGGATTTCGTCGCGGCGGTGAAGGCGAAGACCGGCAAGGGCGTGAACGTCATCCTCGACATGGTCGGCGGCTCCTATATCGGCCGCAACTACGAGGCGGCCGCGCCGCAGGGGCGCATCGTGCAGATCGCCTTCATGGAAGGCTCCAAGGTGCAGATCGACTTCATGCGCCTGATGCTGAAGCGGCTCTCGCATATGGGCTCGACGCTGCGCTCGCGGCCGAAGGCGGAGAAGTCCGTCATCGCCGCTTCGCTGAAGGAAAAGGTCTGGCCGCTGATCGAGGCCGGCAAGGTGAAGCCGGTGCTCGACCAGACCTTCCCGCTGGAGAAGGCGAGCGAGGCGCATGCGCGCATGGAGACCAGCGCCCATATCGGCAAGATCATGCTGAAGGTGGGGTGAGGGGCTTCGCCGAGGGTTTTGCCGAAGAGGCCTGTGTGGGATCCCGGATCGGCGCTTCGGCTTCGCCTCTGCTGGTCCGGGATACGGGAGGTATCTTGGCTTCCTGTTTCCCGGACAAGCTGCACGCCTTGCAGCGTCGATCCGGGGACCCAGCGCCAGACTCTTCCGCAATTTCGCGACCTGTCTGCTGGAACGCGATCCCTGCTCTCCGCTCCGCCGCGGCGGGAATGACGAACGAAAGGCCCCTATCGCGGAAAGCTGTTCGCCGTTTCCGGCTCCCTCTGGCAATATTTCCCATCGCATCCTAAATTTGTCATGCGGGGCTGCAAGGCTCGTCAGGAGAACATATTCCCCGGGGCCTTATCGATCTCCAAGGGAGCTGTCCCTGACCGAACCCCTGGGTTCGGACAAACGGCGCCCACCTACGTTGTAGGTTCCCGGGATCGATCCTCCAACGGCCATTGTGGCTCCGCACCTGTTTCATCATGCCTTACTCGCCCGACGCGCAATTCGATAAGGCCAGCCTCCGCTCGGAGGCGCTCGCACGGCGTGCGGCGCTTCATCCGAATGCCCGCGAGGCCGCCGCCGAAGCCGCCGCCGCCAACGCGCTGGCGTGGCTTGGAGACGTGCGCGGGGAGGTCGTCTCCGTCTTCACGCCCATCGGCACCGAGATCGGCACCGGGCCGCTCATCCGGCGCCTGCGCGAGGGCGGTGCCGCCGTCGCCCTGCCGGTGGTGGTGGAGAACGGCAAGCCGCTGATCTTCCGCCAGTGGGAAGCGGGCGTGGAACTGGTGGCCTCCAAGGGCCCCGGCCGGATCGTCATTCCCGCCCCGCCGGAGACGGCGCCCGCCGTCGTGCCGGACGTGCTGGTGGTGCCGCTCGCCGCCTTCGACGCGCGCGGCAACCGGCTCGGCTACGGCGCGGGCTTCTACGACCGCACGCTGGCCCTGCTGCGCGGCGCCAAGCGCATCGAGGCGGTCGGCTATGCCTTCGCCGTGCAGGAGCTTGCCGCCGTGCCCGCCGAACCGCATGACGAGCGGCTGGACGCCATCGCCACGGATGCCGGCATCGTGCGCCCGGCGGAGGACTGAACGAATGCGCCTACTCTTTCTCGGCGACGTGGTCGGGCGCCCCGGCCGGCAGGTCGTGCTCGAACACCTGCCGCGCCTGCGCGAGCGCTGGGAACTCGATTTCGTCGTGGTGAACGGCGAGAACGCCGCCGGCGGCTTCGGCATCACCGAGGCGATCTACGAGGAATTCCTTGAAGCCGGCGCCGACGCGGTGACGCTCGGCAACCATGCCTTCGACCAGCGCGAGGCGCTGGTCTTTATCGAGCGCGCGCCGCGGCTGGTGCGTCCGGCCAATTTCCCGCCCGGCACGCCGGGTCGCGGGGCGGCGCTGGTGGAGGCGCGCAACGGCGCGCAGGTGCTCGTCGTCAACATCATGGGTCGGGTCTTCATGGACCCGCTGGACGACCCCTTCGCCGCCATCGACCGCGAGCTCGACGCCGCGCCGCTCGGGCAGGTGGCGGATGCGACCATCGTCGATTTCCATGCGGAGACCACCAGCGAGAAGCAGGCCTTTGGGCACTGGTGCGACGGGCGCGCCAGCCTCGTCCTCGGCACGCACACCCATGTGCCCACCGCCGACTACCGCATCCTGCCCGGTGGCACCGCCTACATGACCGATGTCGGCATGTGCGGCTCCTATGACGGGGTGATCGGCATGGACAAGGAGGAGCCGCTGCGCCGCTTCACCCGCAAGATCGGCGCGACGCGCTTCGAGCCGGCGGGCGGGGCGGGGACGCTTTCAGGCCTCGCGGTGGAGACCGATGCCGGCCTTGCCGTCCGGGTCGCGCCGGTGCGGATCGGTGGCGCGCTGGAAGAGACGGTGCCCTCCTTCTGGTAGAAGGCTCCCGCTTTACGTGCGCATGCCCTCTCGCCTATAAGCCGCGCACCCAATTTTTCAGGACTTCAATGCGGCCGGGCGGCAAGTCCGTCCGGGACGACGTGGAGGCGGCGATGGCCGGGCATTCGCAATTCAAGAACATCATGCACCGCAAGGGCAAGCAGGACGCGGTGCGTTCCAAGCTGTTCTCCAAGCTGGCGCGTGAAATCACCGTCGCCGCCAAGATGGGCATGCCCGACCCGAACATGAATCCGCGCCTGCGCGCCGCCATTCTCGCGGCCCGCGCGGAAAACATGCCGAAGGACAATATCGACCGCGCGATCAAGAAGGCGGCCGGTGGCGACGCGGAGAACTATGACGAGATCCGCTACGAGGGCTACGGCCCCGGCGGTGTCGCCGTCATCGTCGAGGCGCTGACCGACAACCGCAACCGCACCGCCTCGGAAGTGCGCTCCTATTTCACCAAGTCTGGCGGCTCGCTGGCCGAGACGGGCGCGGTGTCCTTCATGTTCGACCGCATCGGCGTCGTCGAGTTCGACGCCGCCAAGGCTTCGGGCGACGACATGCTGGAAGCCGCCATCGACGCCGGTGCGGACGATGTGTCCTCTGACGAGGACGGCCACGAGATCGTCTGCTCGGTGGAGAACCTGCACGAGGTGGCCCGCGCGCTCGAAGCCAAGTTCGGCGAGCCGCGCAAGTCCGGCCTCGTCTGGCGCCCGCAGAACACCATCGCCGTGGACGACGAGACGGCGGAGAAGCTGATCCGGCTCGTCGACACGCTGAACGACAATGACGACGTGCAGAACGTCTACGCCAATTTCGAAGTGTCCGAGGCGATGCTGGCGAAGATGAGCGACTGAGGGCTCACGCGACAGTCGTCATCCCGGATGGAACACCGTCATGCCCGGCCTCGTGCCGGGCATTCGCGTCTTCGGGACAGGGCGAAATCGTGGATGGCCGGGCCAGGCCCGGCCATGACGCTGCATGGAATGGCAGTGATTACCGGCCGAGCAGGACGTCGAACAGCGGCAGGCTGAGCAGCGCGGCGGCGGCGATGACCCAGTAGGCGGCGATGCGGTAGGCACGGTCGGACGCGCCGCGAAAGGCGCGCGCCCCGGCATAGAGGCCGATCGCATAGGCCGGGCCCAGCAGCAGCACCAGCCGCCCGACCTCGGCGGTCATCATGCCGTTGGCGATGTAGGTCGTGCCGCTGGCGAGCGTGACCAGCGCGAAGAAGCCGAACAGGTTCGCCCGCACGAGCGCCGAGGGCTGGCCGCTGCCGAGCCAGTAGGCGACGACGGCGGGCCCGGACATCTGCGCGGCGCCGCCGAAGAAGCCGGCGACGGCGCCGACCGACAGCGTCGTCGGCAGGTTCTGCCGGCCGGAATGGCGCCAGCCCGACACCAGCAGCGCGAGCAGGCCGAGGCTGAGCGCCGCCAGCGACCAGCGCAGCAGCAGCGGGTCGAGATGCTTCAGCACCCACACGCCCAGCGGCACCATGACCACGGCGCCGACCGCGAGCGGCGCCACCTGCCGCCAGAGGCAGGCGCGCAGCGCCGGCACCAGGAAGGGCAGGGTCAGCACGGTGTCGATGACGAGCAGGGAGGGCGCGGCCACCTGCGGCCCGAAGGCGGCGCTCACCAGCGGCACGTAAATGAGCGCGCCGCCGAAGCCGGAAAAGCCGCGCGTGACGCCGGCGACGAGCGCCGTGAGGAAGGCCCAGGAGAGGGCCGGATCGAACGACATGGAAGGAAACCGGGCCCGAACGCGCCGCGCGAGAGCGTGCCGGCGAGACCTAATCCGGCGCCTCCGGCCCGTCAACGCGGAAATCGATGGTTGCGGCCGTTCCATCGCGTTTGCTGCTTTGTCGCTTTCGCCCTCCCATCGCGTTTGCTGAACGTGCCTATTCGGAAAACTCGTTTGCCGGAAAGGATCGCGCGCGGCACATTCGCGGCAACCTGCCGCCTCGCGGCCCCCATCGCCGCCTCGGCGGCCGGACCTTGAACATGGAAAAGCCCCTGGCTCCCGCGGCGACCCGCGCCGCGGCCGATCCACCCCTTTCCGACCGCTTCGTCGGCATCGGCTGCGCGCTGCTCGCCATCGCCATCTGGGGCGGCTGGATCGTGTCCACCCGCCATGCCGTGCACGGCCACCTGCCGCCGGCGACGGTGGGATGGCTGCGCTTCATCGTTCCCGCGACCGTGCTCGCACCGGCCTGGATACGGGTCGGGCTGTGGCCGAAGAGCGGGCTGGTTCCCTTCGTGCTCTGTTTTTTCGGAGCCGGGGGAATCTTCTTCCTCGTCGTCGCCAACGCGATGCGCTTCGTGCCGGCCGCCGATGTCGGCCCGCTGCTGCCCGGCACCATGCCGCTGATCGTGGCGGCGATCTCGGTGCTGTTCCTGCGCGAGCGGCTGGGCCGCCTGCGGGCGCTCGGCTTCCTGTGCATCGCCCTTGGCGTGCTGACGCTCGGCGGGCGGGGACTGCTGTTCCCGGAGGACGGCGCCTGGCGCGGGCACCTGCTGCTGCTGAGCGGCGCGGCGATGTGGGCGGGCTACACGCTGGCTTTCCGCCGCACCGGCATGAAGGCGACGGAGATCGTCGGGCTGGTCGGGCTGTGGTCGACGCTCATCCTGACGCCCTACGGCCTGCCGGGGGTGATCGACGCGGTGTCGAGCGGCTACGGCATGGAGGTGCTGGTCCAGCTGCTCATCCAGGGGCTGCTGTCCGGCGTCGTGGCGCTGGTGGCCTTCGGCATCGCCATCGAACGGCTCGGCTCCTCGCGCGCGGCCGCCTTCACCGGGCTGGTGCCGGCGCTCGCGGCGCTGATCGCCGTGCCGGTGCTCGGCGAGCACCCGGACGCGGCGGCGATGATCGGCGTGGCGGCGACGGGCGTGGGCGTGGCGCTGGCGAGCGGCGCTTTCGGAGCGCCGCGCGCCAGCCGCTGAAGCCGGAGGAGGGTGGCCGCCTAGTCGTTGACGGCGTGCCAGACGCCGCCGCGCCCGTCGCCCAGCTTGTCGCCCTTCTTCTTGTCGCCGGCGAAGAAATAGACTGGCTTGCCGTCATAGGCCCATTGCTGCGCGCCATCCTTGCGGGGGACGAGGGTCCAGCCGCTCTTCATCTTCGCGCCTTCCTTGCCGAGATAGGGCGGCCAGTTGGCGGCGCAGGAATCGTAGCAGCTGGGCATGCCGCCGGCGTCGGAATCGAAGATGTAGAGCGTCATGCCGTTGGGGGCGGTGAGCAGGCCGGCGGCCTGGGCGGGCACCAGGGTGGACATGCCGAGCAGGAGAAGACCGGCGGCGGTGCCGGCGCCGCGCGCGAGGCGTTGGCGGCTGAGGCTCGGGCGGGCGAGAAGAGTGCTCATGGCGTTTCTCCGGGGTGAGAGCCCCTTAATCCCGCGTTCACCATGTTCCCTTTCCGTGGCGAAGTCGCGGCGATGGCGGAGGTCCTCGGTACTAGGCGTTCGTCATTTGTTCGGCTACGCACTGTGCGTATGGCGCCGCATCCGATTCGCATTCTCGGGCTCGATCCGGGCCTCCGCCGCACCGGCTGGGGGGTGATCGAGGCCGTGGGAACGCGGCTCTCCTTCATCGCCTGCGGCACGGTGATGCCGCCCGAGGACGGGGAGCTGGCGATGCGGCTCGCCCATCTCCACACCGAGCTGGCCGCCGTGCTGCGGAATTTCGTGCCCGACGAGGCGGCGGTGGAGGAGACCTTCGTCAACATGAACCCGGCCTCGACGCTGAAGCTGGGGCAGGCGCGCGGCGTGGTGATGCTCACCCCGGCGCTGGCGGGCGTGCCGGTCGCCGAATACGCGGCGCTGCTGGTCAAGAAGACCGTGGTGGGTGCCGGCCGGGCCGACAAGACGCAGATACGCATGATGATGAAGGTGCTGCTGCCGCAGGCGGACTTCGAGACCGACGACGCGGCGGACGCGCTTGCCGTCGCCGTGACCCATGCGCAGCATCGCGGGATGGCGGCGATGAAGGCGGCGATGGCGGACAAGCTGGCGAGCAGGGTGGCGGCGCGATGATCGGGAAGCTCAAGGGTCTCGTCGACAGCTATGGCGACGACCACGTGATCCTCGACGTGCAGGGGGTCGGCTACCTCGTGCACTGCTCGGCCCGCACGCTGCAGGCGCTGCCCTCGGTCGGGGAGGCGGCGACGTTGTTCATCGAGACCTTCGTGCGCGAGGACATGATCCGTCTCTACGGCTTCGTCTCGCAGGCCGAGAAGTCGTGGTTCCTTCTGCTTCAGAACGTGCAGGGCGTCGGCTCCAAGGTGGCGCTGAGCGTGCTCTCCACCCTCTCCCCTTCCGAGCTCGCCAACGCCGTGGCGCTTGGCGATCGGGCCATGGTGGCGCGCGCCAACGGCGTCGGCCCGAAGGTCGCCGCCCGCATCGTCGCCGAGCTGAAGGACAAGGCGCCGGGCTTCGCCGATGTCGATCCGGCGGTGGCGGGGCTTGCCGCCTCGCTCGACGAGAAGCGGGCGCCCGCCCCGGTGGCCGACGCGGTCTCGGCGCTGGTCAATCTCGGCTATGCGCAGATCCAGGCGAGCGCCGCCGTGGCGGCGGCGCTGCGCGAGGGGGGCGAGGAGGCCGATACCGCCAAGCTCATCCGGCTCGGGCTTAAGGAACTGGCGCGATGAACACCAAGCGCCTCATCACGCCCGACAAGCGCGAGGAGGATCTCACCGAAGCCTCCCTGCGCCCGCAGAATCTCGCTGAATTCGTCGGGCAGGAGCAGGCGCGCGCCAATCTCGACGTCTTCATCAGGGCGGCGAAGACGCGCGGCGAGGCGCTCGATCATGTGCTGTTCGTCGGTCCGCCGGGGCTGGGCAAGACCACGCTGGCGCAGATCGTGGCGCGCGAGCTGGGCGTCGGCTTCCGCGCCACCTCCGGCCCCGTCATCGCCAAGGCCGGCGATCTCGCCGCGCTGCTGACGAACCTCGAGGAGCGCGACGTGCTCTTCATCGACGAGATCCACCGGCTCAATCCGGCGGTGGAGGAAATCCTCTACCCGGCGATGGAGGATTACGAGCTCGACCTCATCATCGGCGAAGGGCCGGCGGCGCGCTCGGTGAAGATCTCGCTGTCGAAGTTCACGCTGGTGGGCGCGACCACGCGCTCGGGCCTGCTGACGACGCCGCTGCGCGATCGCTTCGGCATTCCGATCCGGCTGAATTTCTACACCGTCGACGAGCTGGAACTGGTCGTCACACGCGGCGCGCGGGTGCTGGGCATCCCGATCTCCAAGGACGGCGCGCGCGAGATCGCCCGCCGGGCGCGCGGCACGCCGCGCATCGCCGGGCGGCTGCTGCGCCGGGTGCGCGACTTCGCGCTGGTGGCAGGCAAGGAGATCATCGACCGGGGGGCGGCGGACCATGCGTTGTCGCATCTGGAGGTCGACGGCGCCGGGCTCGACCAGATGGACCGGCGCTATCTCTCGGTCATCGCGATGAACTATGGCGGCGGGCCGGTGGGCGTCGAGACCATCGCCGCCGCGCTCTCCGAGCCGCGCGACGCGATCGAGGAGATCATCGAGCCCTATCTGGTGCAGCAAGGCTTCCTCCAGCGCACCCCGCGCGGCCGGGTGCTGACGGCGCACGCCTTCAAGCATCTCGGCCTTGCCGCCCCGACGAGCGTCAACCAGATGCCGCTCTTCGACGAGGGCGAGGATTAGCCCCTTGCCCACAGCGCCATCGACGCGCGTCCGCGCCTGATGTAAGTCCCCTTCACATGAGCTGGTCCCGAAACGGCGGAGAGTCGCGCGGCTACCATCACGGCAACCTGCGGGAAGCCCTGATGAAGGCGGCGCTCGACCTGATCGCGGAGAAGGGCACCGCCGGCGCCACCTTCGCCGAGGCGGCGCGGCGCGCCGGCGTGAGCCCGGCCGCGCCGTACCGGCACTTCCGGGACCGGGACGAGCTTCTCGCCGCCGTGGCGGCGGAAGGGTTCGAGCGTTTCGCCAAGGCGCTGCAGGCCGGCTGGAACGACGGGCGGCCGACGGCGGCGGAAGCCTATGAGCGCATGGGGCGGGCCTATCTCGACTTCGCCCGCCAGCATCCGGCCGAATATGTCGCCATGTTCGAATCCGGCCTGCCGCCCGAGGCGCACCCGGTGCTCGACCAGGCCGGCCAGCGCGCTTTCGGCGTGCTGCGCGAGGCGGCGGACGTGCTCGTCGCTTCCATGCCGGCGGAGGGACGCCCGCCGGCGCTGATGGTGGCGCTGCACACCTGGGCGCTGGCGCATGGCGTCGCCTCGCTGTTCGGCCGTTCGGACGGCTCCCGCCGGAAGCTGCCGATGACGCCGGAAGACCTCCTTGAGGCCGCATTCCTCGTCTATCTGAAGGGCCTCGGCGCGCCGACGAGTTGAGCCGGACGACGGCAAGGCACCGTCATCCCCAGGCTTGATCCGAGGATCCACGTTCTGACCGATGGCGTCCTTGGCCGATGAAGACGTGGATGGCCGGACAAGCCCGGCCATGACGTCGGTCGGGGGTATCCGGGCATCCGGCCGGTGGCGGCGCCCGCAAAATCCAACGCGTTCTTCTTGACAAGCCGGGGTTGCGCTCATACCTATGTAAATGTGATTAACATTAACCGCGGGGCTTCAAGCCGCGTGGTCTGACCCAGGAGCGGACGCCAATGGAGCTCGCGCAAAAGCTCGATAGTTACGGCAAGCCGGCCTGGATCGCGCTTACGGTCCTTGGCTTCATGGCCTGGTGGCCGCTGGGTCTGGCGATCCTGGCCTATTCGATAGGGAGTGGACGGATGTTCTGCAGTGGCAGGCGCGGCTTCGGCCGCTGGCAGGAGGAAGGCGCGGAAGCCTTCCGCAGCTTCGGCGGCCGCTTCGGTCGCGGCTTCCAGTCGAGCGGCAATCGCGCCTTCGACGAATATCGCGAGGAGACGCTGCGTCGCCTCGAGGAAGAGCAGAAGGATTTCCGGTCCTTCCTCGACCGCCTGCGGCAGGCCAAGGACAAGGCCGAGTTCGACCAGTTCATGGCCGATCGCCGCAACCGCCCGGCGCCCGCTCCGGAGCCGGCCGAGCCGCAGAGCTGATCGTCATCGCATTGCTTTCGGGCCGCGCCCTTCGTCGAGAAGGGCGCGGTTCTTTTTTTGCCGCGTGCTCTCGTTTATGAGGAGCGCCATGAACGAGCGCCCCGATCCCCTCTCTCCCGAGACCCTGAAGGCCGACCCTTTCCTGCATCTCGCCGGAAAGCTGGTGCCGGGCGGCCATGTGCTGCCGGTGCGGGTCTATTACGAGGACACGGATTTCTCCGGCATCGTCTATCACGCCAACTACCTGAAGTTCATGGAGCGCGCCCGTTCCGACCATCTCCGGCTCATCGGGGTGGTGCAGGGCGAACTGTTCGGGGAGGCGCTGGCCGAGGCGCCGGGCTTCGCCTTCGTCGTGCGCTCGATGGACCTGCAGTTCCTGCGCCCGGCGCGAATCGACGACGTGCTGGAGGTCCATACCAGCCCGGTCGAGGTCGCCGGCGCCTCGATCACGCTGGCGCAGAGGGTGATGCGCGCCGGCGAGGTGCTGGTCGAGGGCAAGGTGAAGGTCGCCTTCGTCGCGCAGGGGCGCGCCCGGCGCATACCTGACGCGCTGCGCAAGGCCATGAAGGCGGCGCAGGACGAAGCGCCGCAGGGCTGAGCGCCGAAAGCGGTTTCCCCTTACCGTGCAATCTGTTGCGATGCGGCAACGCTAACCCGCTATTAACCCTAGCAGAGGTTTAATGGGTGCGGCGCAAGCCCTTGCACGCCCTAGTTTCGTCGGATTCCCCGTCGAACAGGGGCAACAGGTTAATTGCTGGACGATCCGCCGGAGTGTTTCCGGCGTCCGGCCTGCCGGACCTGCTTCAAGGGCGTCGTCGCGTCGTGAGTTCCGGCTGCCCGTCCGGGCGAAGGCCGGTCCTGTACTGAGGTTTGTGATCCAATGAATCCTGCCGATGTGGCACAGACGGCCATGGCAGCCCCGAGCGCCGACTTGTCGCTGATCGGGCTGTTCCTTCAGGCCCACCTGGTTGTGAAGATCGTCATGGCGGGGCTGATCATTGCCTCCGTGTGGGTGTGGGCGATCATCATCGACAAGACGATTCTCTTCCGCCGCATGAAGAGCCAGATGGACCGCTTCGAGGCGACCTTCTGGTCGGGCCAGAGCCTGGAGGAGCTGTACCGTTCGCTGTCGTCCCGGCCCAACCACGCGATGGCGGCGATCTTCGTCGCCGCGATGCGCGAGTGGAAGCGCTCCTACGAGGGCGGCGCCCGTTCCTTCGCCGGGCTGACGCAGCGTCTCGAAAAGGTGATGGACGTCACCATCGCCCGCGAGGTCGAGCGGCTGGAGAGCCGCCTGCTGGTGCTGGCGACGGTCGGCTCGGCCGGCCCCTTCATCGGCCTGTTCGGCACGGTGTGGGGCATCATGACCTCGTTCCAGTCGATCGCCGCGTCGAAGAACACCAGCCTCGCGGTGGTGGCGCCGGGCATCGCGGAAGCCCTTTTCGCGACGGCAATCGGCCTCATCGCCGCCATTCCGGCGACGATTTTCTATAACAAGTTCGTTTCCCAGGTGAACCGGCAGGCAGCCCGGCTCGAAGGCTTCGCCGACGAGTTCTCGGCCATCCTGTCCCGCCAGATCGACGAACGGGGCTGATCGAATGGGGATGTCCGCAGGAGGCAGCGGAGGCGGCTGGACGTCGCGGCGCTCACGCCGTCGCGGCGGCGGTGCCGTCATGTCCGAGATCAACGTCACGCCGATGGTCGACGTGATGCTCGTGCTGCTCATCATCTTCATGGTCGCCGCGCCGATGCTCACCGTCGGCGTGCCGCTCGACCTGCCGCAGACGCAGGCCCAGGCGGTCTCGCAGGACCACGAGCCGCTGGTCATCTCGATCAACACGCAGGGACAGGTGTTCCTGCAGGACACCGAGATCCAGGTCGACGAACTCGTGCCCAAGCTGCAGGCCATCGCCAAGGCGGGCTATGACGAGCGCATCTTCGTGCGCGGCGACAAGTCGGTCGACTACGGCGCGGTCATGAAGGTCATGGGCCGCCTGTCGGGTGCCGGCTTCAAGCGCGTCGCGCTGGTTTCCGAAGTCGAGCAGGGGAGCTGAGCGGTATGCGCGCGGGTCTCATGTCCTCGGCCGCCCTTCACGCCGGCATCATCGGTTTCATGGTGATCTCCTTCGCGTCGCCGTCGCCCTTCGACGCGTCGCCGACCGAGGCCATGCCGATCGACATCGTTTCCGACGCCGAGCTGTCGCAGATGATGGCGGGCAAGAAGGACGCACCGAAGGCCGAGGCCCCCAAGCCGGTGGTCGAGAAGGTCGACACGCCCAAGCCGACCGAGCAGCTCGAGGCCAAGGTCGACGACAAGAAGCCCGAGGTGAAGGCCGCAAACGAGGCCGCCGCCCCGCCGCCTCCGCCGCCCGAGAACAAGCCGCCAGAGCCCAAGCCGCCGGCCGCACAGGCGCAGGCCAAGCCCGAGCCGGCGCCGCCGAAGGAGGCGGAGTCGCTCGCCGCCAAGCCGCAGGAGGCGAAGCCCGACCAGCCCAAGCCGGAGCAGCAGGCCCAGGCGACGCCGCCCGCGCCGCGCCCGCCCAAGAAGCCGCCACCGCCGAAGGTCGTGCAGGCGCCGCCGAAGGAGCAGACCGAGTTCAAGCCGAACGAGATCGCGGCGCTGCTCGACAAGCGCACCGCCTCGCGTCAGGCGGCGGTCGGCGACACGATCAACAACACCGCCTCGCTCGGCACGCGCGTCGGCACCGCCGCCACGCTCTCGCAGACCGAGATCGACGCGCTGCGCGCGCGGCTGATGCAGCTGTGGAACCCGCCGGCCGGCGCCTCGAATCCGGAGGAGCTGATCGTCACGGTCCGCATCCGCCTCAATGTCGACGGCACGCTTTCCGGGCCGCCCATGGTCGTGACCTCCGGTTCCAGCCCGTTCTTCCTGACGGCGCGCGACAGCGCGATCCGCGCGATTTTCCGCGGTCAGCCGTTCGATATGCTCTCACCCGCAAAATATGACGCGTGGAAGGACATCGAAGTGACGTTCGATCCGCGCGAAATGGTACGGGGCTGACCGGCCCCCTGATTTGCTCCCTCGAGTATTGATCATGACGCATTCGACCCGCCTTGCTTTTTCGGGCCCTCTCATCGGTCGCCGCGGCCTTATCACCGGTGCCGGCGCGCTGGCTGGCGCCGGGCTCCTGACCCGCCCGGCGCATGCGGTGCTGAAGCTGGACGTGACGTCCGGCACGCCGCAGCCGCTGCCGATCGCCATCACCGAGTTCGTCGGCGGCGGCAGCCCGCAGGACGCCGAGGCCGGCAAGGGCGTGACGCAGATCATCTCGGCGGATCTGCGTCGTTCGGGCCTGTTCGCGCCGATCGATCCGGCCGCCTTCGTCGAGAAGATCAGCAACCCCGACGCTTCGCCGCGCTTCCAGGACTGGCGCGTGATCAACGCCCAGGCGCTCGTCACCGGCCGCATGACGCGCCAGCCGGACGGGCGGGTGAAGGCCGAATTCCGCCTGTGGGACGTGTTTGCCGGCCAGCAGCTGATCGGCCAGCAGTACTTTACCCAGCCGGATAACTGGCGCCGCGTCGCCCACATCATCGCCGACGCCATCTATGAGCGCCTGACCGGTGAAAAGGGCTATTTCGACACCCGCATCGTCTTCGTCGACGAGAGCGGTTCGAAGGAGAAGCGCGTCAAGCGCCTCGCCATCATGGACCAGGACGGCGCCAACGTGACCTATCTCACGCGCGGCGACGACCTCGTGCTGACCCCGCGCTTCTCGCCGACCAGCCAGGAAATCACCTATATGAGCTATGGCCGCGGCGAGCCGCGCGTCTATCTGCTCAACATCGAGAACGGCCAGCGCGAGGTGGTCGGCAACTTCCCGAATATGAGCTTCTCGCCGCGCTTCGCGCCGGACGGGCAGCGGGTGATCCTGTCGCTCCAGCAGGGCGGCAATTCCAACATCTTCGTCATGGACCTGCGTTCCAAGGCGACCACCCGCCTCACCGACACGGCGGCGATCGACACCGCGCCCTGCTATTCCCCGGACGGCGCGCAGATCTGCTTCGAGAGCGACCGCGGCGGCGGTTCGCAGATCTACGTGATGAACCCGGACGGTTCGAACCAGCACCGCATCTCCTTCGGCGACGGGCGCTATTCGACCCCGGTCTGGTCGCCGCGCGGCGACGCCATCGCCTTCACCAAGCAGGCGCAGGGGCGTTTCGCCATCGGCCTGATGCGGCCGGACGGCTCGGGCGAGCGCATCCTGACCGAGGGCTACCACAATGAGGGCCCGACCTTCGCGCCGAACGGCCGCGTGCTGATGTTCTTCCGCGATCCGGGCGGCGGCGGCGGGCCGCAGCTCTATACGGTCGACATCACCGGATACAATGAGCAGCGCGTGCCGACCCCGAGCTATGCCTCGGATCCGGCATGGTCGCCGCTGCGTTCGTGAGGCGTGCGGCCCAGGGCGTCACGCTAGGGAATGATTAACCATAAATGGCGGTTTAAGTCGCAGCCGCCAAATCGACGCAATTGAGCAAGGTTCCGTAAAGCACGACGGAACATTGATGAATGCAATCACGCAGATCGGGGCGCCCGGTCGGGGAATTTGGGAGTCAGCGGTTATGATCCGTATGTTGCGTCAGCTGGGCGGTGCGCGCGCCGCCCTCATCATCGGCTTCGCGATGCTCGCGGCCGCCTGTGCCAAGAACCCGATGGACGGCGCCGCCGGCCAGGCGCTGGGTTCGGCCCCTCCCGGCAGCCCGCAGGAGTTCGTCGTTTCGGTCGGCGACCGCGTGTTCTTCGAGAGCGACCAGACCAGCCTGACGCCACAGGCCCAGGCCACGCTCGACAAGCAGGCGCAGTGGCTGAACAACTACGGCAAGTACAGCTTCACCATCGAAGGCCACGCCGACGAGCGCGGGACGCGCGAATACAACATCGCCCTCGGCGCCCGCCGCGCCCAGAGCGTGCGCGACTACCTCGTCCAGCGCGGCGTCGCGGCGAACCGCATGCGCACGATCTCCTACGGCAAGGAGCGCCCGGTCGCGGTCTGCAACGACATCTCCTGCTGGTCGCAGAACCGTCGCGCCGTCACCGTGCTGAACGGCACCGGTTCCTGACCGCGTCGCCTTCGGGAGCGTCCGGAGCCCGGTCCGCCGCAAGCGGGCCGGGCTTCGCTTTTGTGAGCTCGGCTTCTGACGCTGGGTCACACTTTGGACGCGATCGGCTTCGTATGTTCAAATGATATCCGCCGGCCTGACCGGTGCGTCGCACAGCCCCCACCAGTTCATCGTCATCATGACCGTTCGCTTGACCGCCTGCCTGCCCCGCCTTGCCGTCCTCGTCCTGTCCGCTGCCCTCGTGGCGCCGCTGCTGCCCGTCGAGCCGGCGCGGGCCCAGGCCGACAACAACTTCTTCGGCAATCTGTTCAAGCCACCCGGGCAGGTGCGCTCCGGCGGACAGGCGGGGGGCGGGCAGCCGGTCGAGACCGACGATGCCGGCAGCGTCACCACCCGCATCGACCGGCTGGAGAACCAGCTCCGGCAGATGACCGGCCAGATCGAACAGCTGCAGTACCGCAACCAGCAGCTGGAGCAGCAACTGCGCCAGCTGCAGGGCGAGATCGACTTCCGCGTTGGCGGCGGTGCCGGCGGGAGCGCGGGAACGCCGCCGCGCCCGGGCCCCGCGACGACCGCGCCCGCTACGCCGGCGCCGGCCGCCGATCCCGCGACCGGACGGCGTTCGGACGCCTTCGATCCGTCGTCGCAGGCGGCGGCGCCGGGCGCGCCGCGCCCGCTCGGCACCACCGCGCCTTCCGGCGGCGCGGCCGGCGCGCCGATGGACCTCGGCGCCCTGTCCGGGGCGGTGGCGGGGGAGGGCGCGTCCACCCAGCCGCCGACCAACAGCCCCAAGGACCTCTACGACCTCGCCTATGGCTACATGCTGCGGCAGGACTACGCGCAGTCCGCCCAGAGCTTCGAGCGTTTCCTCAAGCTCTATCCGAACGATCGCGCGGCGCCCGATGCCTATTATTGGCTCGGCGAGACGCAGTTCCAGCGCAAGACCTACAAGGAGGCGGCGCAGAACTTCCTCAAGGTCTCGACGGACTATCCGAACGCGGTGAAGGCGCCGGATGCGCTGCTGCGGCTCGGCCAGTCGCTCGCCGCCATCGGCGAGAAGGATGCCGCTTGCGCGACGCTGAACGCGGTGAACAACAAGTACCCGCGCGCCTCCGCCACCATCAAGCAGGGGGTGGTGCAGGAGCAGAAGCGTGCCGGGTGCTGAGCCCGCACCGGATCTCCATCGCCTGAGCGAGGCCGACCTCGCCACCTTCTTCGCGCCCTTCGCCCGCCATGCGCGGGTGCTTCTTGCCGTCTCCGGCGGCCCCGACTCGACGGCGCTGCTGCTGCTGGCCCGGCGCTGGGGCCTTGCCGCCGGCGCCGCGACGGAGCTCCATGTCGCCACCGTCGATCATGGGCTGCGCGCCGAATCGCGCGCGGAAGCCGAGGCGGTGGGCGCGCTGGCGGCCCGGCTGGGCTTGCCCCACGCCGTCCTGACCCTGCCCGCTCCCTTGCCGAAGGCGCGGCTGCAGGAAGCCGCCCGCGACGCACGCTACGAGGCGCTCGTCTCCCATGCCCGCGCGCTCGGAGCCGGCGCGGTGGCGACCGCTCATACCCTCGACGACCAGGCCGAGACCGTGCTGTTCCGGCTGATCCGCGGCTCGGGCATCGCCGGGCTGGCGGGCATGGCGGCGGAGCGGGAGCTGGCGGACATCCGGCTGCTGCGTCCGCTCCTCGGCCTGCCGAAGGCGATGCTCGTCGGTGTGTGCCGGCAGGCGGGCGTCGCCTTCGTGGAGGACCCGTCGAACCGGAATCCGCGCTTCGCCCGGGTGCGCCTGCGCGCGCTGCTGCCGGAGCTTGCCGCCGAGGGCCTCGACGCGCCGTCGCTCGCCCGGCTGGCGCAGCGCATGGCGCGCGCCGAGGCGGCGCTGGAGGCGGCGACGGACGGCGCGCAGGCGCGGCTCTGGCCGGCGGGCGAACCCTTCCACATCCGCCGCGACGCCTTCGCCGAACTGCCCGACGAGATCGGGCTGCGCCTGCTGGGCCGCGCGGTTTCAGCCGCCGGGGAGGGCGTCGTCGAGCTCGGCAAGCTGGAGGCGCTGTACGGCTGGATCGCCGCGCTCGGGGCGGAAGGCCATGGCGCGCGCACGCTCGCCGGGGCGGTGGTGCGGGTGAACCGGCGGGCCCTTCTCGTCGGGCCGGCCCCGGCGCGGCGGTTGCCGCAGCGTTCACGCTGACGTCAATTTGCACCTTCCGGACCGCACGCCTTGGCCCCGCCATCTTGGCAAGGATCAATGCCGGACCTAAATTACGGTGCGATAAGGGAGGGCCCGCCAGCGCCGGCGGTACCCGCGCGTCGGTCGAGCCCGACGCCGAAAGGAACGTGATGAACGCCAATATTCGGAATTTCGCCCTCTGGGTGATCATCGTTCTTCTGCTTCTGGCGCTTTTCTCGCTGTTCCAGAATCCGGCGCAGCGTCAGGCGACGAACGACATCAGCTTCTCGCAGCTGCTCAGCGAGGTCGATCAGGGCCGCGTGCGCGACGTGGTGATCCAGGGGCCGGAGATCACCGGCACCTTCACCGACGGGCGCGCCTTCCAGACCTATTCGCCCAACGATCCCTCGCTGGTGCAGCGCCTCTACGGCAAGGGCGTGTCGATCACCGCCAAGCCGCTGACCGACAACGTACCGTGGTTCATCAGCCTGCTGATTTCCTGGCTGCCCTTCATCGCGCTGATCGGCGTGTGGATTTTCCTGTCGCGCCAGATGCAGGGGGGCGCAGGCAAGGCGATGGGCTTCGGCAAGAGCCGCGCCAAGCTGCTGACGGAGGCGCACGGGCGCGTCACCTTTGAGGACGTGGCCGGCATCGACGAGGCCAAGAGCGACCTCACCGAGATCGTGGAGTTCCTGCGCGACCCGCAGAAGTTCCAGCGCCTCGGCGGCCGCATCCCGCGCGGCGTGCTGCTCGTCGGCCCGCCCGGTACCGGCAAGACGCTGCTCGCCCGCGCCATCGCCGGCGAGGCGAACGTGCCGTTCTTCACCATCTCGGGCTCCGACTTCGTCGAGATGTTCGTCGGCGTCGGCGCGAGCCGCGTGCGCGACATGTTCGAGCAGGCGAAGAAGAACGCGCCGTGCATCATCTTCATCGACGAGATCGACGCGGTGGGCCGCCACCGCGGCGCCGGTCTCGGCGGCGGCAATGACGAGCGCGAGCAGACGCTGAACCAGCTCCTCGTCGAGATGGACGGCTTCGAGGCGAATGAGGGCATCATCCTCATCGCCGCGACCAACCGCCCGGATGTGCTCGATCCGGCGCTGCTGCGTCCCGGCCGCTTCGACCGTCAGGTAATCGTGCCGAACCCGGACGTGGTGGGCCGCGAGCAGATCCTGAAGGTCCACGCCCGCAAGGTGCCGGTGGCACCCGATGTGAACCTGAAGGTCATCGCCCGCGGCACCCCTGGCTTCTCCGGTGCGGACCTCGCAAACCTGTGCAACGAAGCTGCCCTCATGGCTGCGCGCCGCAACAAGCGCATGGTCACGATGAGCGACTTCGAGGACGCCAAGGACAAGGTGATGATGGGCGCGGAACGCCGCTCGCTCGTCATGACCGAGGACGAGAAGATGCTGACCGCCTACCATGAAGGCGGCCATGCCATCGTCGCGCTCAAGGTTCCGGCGACCGACCCGGTGCACAAGGCCACCATCATTCCGCGCGGCCGCGCGCTCGGCATGGTCATGCAGCTCCCCGAGCGCGATAAGCTCTCGATGAGCTACGAGCAGATGACCTCGCGCCTCGCCATCATGATGGGCGGCCGCGTCGCCGAGGAGCTGATCTTCGGCCACGACAAGGTCACCTCCGGCGCCGCTTCCGACATCGAGCAGGCCACCCGCCTCGCCCGCATGATGGTCACGCGCTGGGGCTTCTCGGACAAGCTCGGCCAGGTCGCCTATGGCGAGAACAATGACGAGGTGTTCCTCGGCATGTCGATGCAGCGCCAGCAGAACGTCTCCGAGGCGACGGCGCAGACCATCGACAGCGAGGTGCGCCGGCTGGTCGACGAAGGCTATGCCGAGGCGACACGCATCCTGACCGAGAACAAGGATCAGCTCGAGACGCTGGCCCGCGGCCTGCTGGAATACGAGACCCTGTCGGGCGACGAGATCGTCAACCTGCTCGACGGCCAGCCGCCGGTCCGCGACACCACCATCGAGCCTGCCAACACGCGCGGTTCGGTGGTGCCGAGCGCCGGCAAGAACCGTCCGCCGCGTCCCGACGCCGGCATGGAGCCGCAGCCGCAGGCGTAAGCCGGGCGAACCAGCTCTTACGAAAGGGAGACCCACACGGGTCTCCCTTTTTATTTCCGCAAGGTAACGTTCTTCGTGTTAGCTGGGCGTTCCGGTAGTCAGATGACGGTCGAGGACCGCCAATGCCCCCATCCGCCGCCCGCTCCTTCGTCTGGTCCATCGATCCGGGCGCTGTTGTCGGCCAGCTCGGCATGAACGCACCTCTGGTGCGCACGGTGCCTTTGCGGCGCCCCAGGGGGTCCGAATGGATCGGCCACATTCCCTTCGCCTTCTGGCTCGTCGGCGCGCTGAGGCCCAGGCTCTTCGTGGAGCTCGGCGCCCATAGTGGCGCTTCCTACGCGGCATTCTGCCAGGCGATCCGGGAGCTGGGGCTCGACAGCCGGGCCTTTGCCATCGACACGTGGCAGGGGGACGAGCAGGCCGGCTTCTACGGCGAGGACATCCACGCCGATCTGCTGGCCTTCAACACGGCCGAGTTCGATGGTTTCTCGACGCTGTTGCGCATGACCTTCGACGAGGCGCTGCCGACCTTCGCCGATGGCTCGATCGATCTCCTGCACATCGACGGTTTCCACAGCTATGAGGCCGTACGGCACGATTTCGAGAGCTGGCGGCCCAAGCTTGGCCCGAATGCCGTCGTTCTGTTCCACGACAGCTACGAGTTCCACCCCGGCTTCGGCGTCTACCAGCTCTTCGCCGAGCTTTCCGAACGGTATCCGCATTTCGAGTTCCACCACGGGCATGGCCTCGGGGTGATCGGCATGTCGGACCGGGTGCCGGGGCCGCTCGGCGGGCTGTTGCGGCCGGCCGGCTGGAAGAAGGGCCCGTTCAACGGATTCCGTCTTCGCCGCGAGCGTCGTATTCGCGCGCATTTCGCGCGTCTGGGAGGGGCGGTAGGTTGACCGCCCGTCCGGATGCGGACGAAAGGAACGCTTACACTTTGTGAAACCCTCGCGTGCATGCTGAATGGTAGAGAGATCGCAACGCGAGCGGGATATCCATGCCGCCGGATTCGCCACGGGCGTCCGGCGGCATCTGCATGAGGCAGGTCATGGCACGTAAATTCTTCGGTACGGACGGCATTCGCGGCCGTGCCAACGGCACGATCACCCCCGAGCTGGCGCTGCGCGTCGGCATGGCGGCGGGATTGGTCTTCCAGCGCGGCGACCATCGCCACCGCGTGGTGATCGGCAAGGACACGCGGCTGTCCGGCTACATGATCGAGAACGCGCTGGTCGCCGGTTTCACCTCGGTGGGCATGGACGTGCTGCTGCTCGGCCCGATGCCGACGCCGGCCGTCGCCATGCTGGCGCATTCCATGCGCGCCGATCTCGGCGTCATGATCTCCGCTTCGCACAACCCTTACGACGACAACGGCATCAAGCTGTTCGGCCCGGATGGCTACAAGCTCTCGGACGAGCTGGAGAGCCGGATCGAGGCGCTGATCGTCGGCGACGTGGCCGGCAAGCTGGCCGACCCCTCCCAGATGGGCCGTGCCAAGCGCATCGAGAGCGTGCACGCCCGCTATATCGAGTTCGCCAAGGGCACGCTGCCGCGCAACCAGTCCTTCGACGGCCTGCGCGTCGTCGTCGACTGCGCCAACGGCGCGGCCTATCGCGTCGCGCCGGAAGCGTTGTGGGAGCTGGGCTGCGAGGTCATCACCATCGGCGACAAGCCGGACGGCTTCAACATCAACCGCGAGGTCGGCTCGACCGCGCCGGAAGCACTGATGGCCAAGGTGCGCGAAGTGCGCGCCGACATCGGCATCGCGCTCGATGGAGACGCCGACCGCGTGCTGATCGTGGACGAAAAGGGCCATCTGGTCGACGGAGACCAGCTGATGGCGGTGGTCGCCGAGAGCTTCAAGGAAGACGGGCGGCTGTCGCGCGGCGGCATCGTCGCCACCGTCATGTCCAATCTGGGCCTGGAGCGCTATCTCGGCTCGATCGGCCTGACGCTCGACCGCACCCCGGTCGGCGACCGCTACGTGCTGGAGCATATGCGGGCCAACGGCTTCAATGTCGGCGGCGAGCAGTCCGGCCATATCATCCTGTCCGACTATTCGACGACCGGCGACGGCCTCGTCGCGGCGCTGCAGCTGCTCGCCGTGGTGCAGCGGCGCCAGCGCCCGGTGTCTGAGGTCTGCCACCGCTTCGACGCGCTGCCGCAGGTGCTGAAGAACGTGCGCTACAAGAATGGCCGGCCGCTGGAGAACGACGCGGTTCTCAAGGCCATCGCCGCGGCGGAGCTGAAGCTCAACAGCCACGGGCGCCTGCTGATCCGCCCCTCCGGCACCGAGCCGGTGATCCGGGTCATGGGCGAGGGCGATGACCGCGATCTCGTGGAGGCGGTGGTCAACGACGTGGTCGAGGCGGTGGGGCAGGCCGCCGCCTGATCGGGCGCGTGCGCTCTCCTCGAGGAGGGTGCCGGCCTCTCCTTTGTGAGGAGAGACCGGTCCGGGCGACCCCCTCCGCGCCCGAAAGCACTTCCCGAATCGACTGTTGAGGTCCGATCCCAAGGGAAATGCTCACATCCGGCGTGCGTGGCGCGTGCGTCGGTGGGCGGCCCTAGCCGTCCAGCCGCCGCAGCAGGCCACGGTAGATTTCGTCGTCGTCGCACAGGCCGGCGAGGCGGCCGAGATTGTCGACCAGCAGGATCGGCAGATCGGTGTGCCGCTTGAGCTCGATCGCCGCCTTCAGCTTGAGATCGACCGGCGCGACGATGCAGTCGCTGTCGCTGGCGAGCTTGTCGTCGATCTTGCCCGCCTCGCCGTCGGCGACCGCCAGCAGCCCGGCGCGGCCGTTGAGATCGAGGCTGACCGGCCGCCCGTCGGCATCGACCTTCACCTTCACCCGGCCGCCCTTGTCGAGCACCACGGCGTCGCCCTCGCGCCGCAGACTCGCGGCCGGGCGCATCACCGCCGTGCCGCGCAGCACGTTGAGCGGGTTCATGTGCTTCACGAATTCGGCGACATAGGCGTTGGCGGGGCGCAGCAGGATGTCCTCTGCCGTTCCGGCCTGCACGATCCGTCCACCTTCCATGATGGCGATCTTGTTGCCGAGTTTGAGCGCCTCGTCGAGATCGTGGCTGACGAAGACGATGGTCTTGTGGATGCGCCGCTGCAGGTCGAGCAGTTCGTCCTGCAGCTTGTCGCGGATCAGCGGATCCAGCGCCGAGAACGGCTCGTCCATCAGCAGGATGTCGGCATCGGTGGCGAAGGCGCGGGCGAGGCCGACGCGCTG
Source organism: Starkeya nomas (assembly GCF_902703545.1). Lineage (NCBI taxonomy): Bacteria > Pseudomonadati > Pseudomonadota > Alphaproteobacteria > Hyphomicrobiales > Xanthobacteraceae > Starkeya > Starkeya nomas. The sequence goes on along the minus strand of NZ_CACSAS010000001.1, from coordinate 3,213,130 downwards.
CTGCATGCCGCCGGAAAGCTCGTTGGTGTATTTCTCGGCCCAGTTGGTGAGGCCGACCATGGCGAGCTTCTCGTCGACGATGCGCCGGCGCTCGGCGGCTCCCATGCCGCGCAGTTCGAGGCCGAAGCCGACATTGTCGCGTACCGTGCGCCAGGGCAGCAGGCCGAACTGCTGGAACACCATGGACACGGTGTGCATGCGGATGTCGCGCAGCGTGTCCTCGTCGCAGCGGGCGACGTCCACGGCGCTGCCCTTGTGCTCGACCAGCACCTCGCCGCGCGCCACCTCGTTGAGCCGGTTGATGGCGCGCAGGATGGTGGACTTGCCGGAGCCGGACAGGCCCATGAGCACGCAGATCTCGCCGCGCTCGATCGCGAGGCTGACGCCTGCCGCGCCCAGCACGGCGCCAGTGGCGGTGAGGATCTCCTCGCGCGAGCGGCCTTCGTCGATCAGCTTCAGCGCGCCCTTCTGGTCGGCGCCGAACACGATGTCGATGTTGCGGAATTCAACGGCGGGCATGGCTTATCCCTTTCGCGAGCGCCGCTCGGGCCGCTTGCAGACGCGGTCGAGGACGATGGCCAGCACGACGATGGCGAGGCCCGCCTCGAAGCCCATGGCGATGTTCACCGAGTTCAGCGCGCGCACCACCGGCTTGCCGAGCCCGTCGGCGCCGACGAGGGCGGCGATGACGACCATGGACAGGCTGAGCATGATGCACTGGGTGATGCCGGCCATGATGGTGGGCAGCGCGTAGGGCAGCTCCACCTTGAACAGCAGCTGGGTCTTGGTCGCGCCGAAGGCCTTTCCGGCCTCGTAGAGCGCCGGCGGCACCGACGAGATGCCGAGATGGGTGAGGCGGATCGGGGCGGGGAGTGAGAAGATCACGGTTGAGATCAGCCCCGGCACTGCGCCGAGCCCGAACAGCACCAGCGTCGGGATCAGGTACACGAAGGTCGGGATGGTCTGCATCAGGTCGAGGATCGGCCGGATGGCGGTGTAGAGCCAGGGGCGGTGCGCGGCGGCGATACCGATGGGCACGCCGACGATGACGCAGACCAGCGTGGCGCAGATGACGAGAGAGAGCGTCTCCATCGTCGCCTGCCAGTAGCCGAGATTGGTGACCAGCAGCAGCGCGCCGACGATGAAGACCACCAGCCCGATCGAGCGGTGCATCAGCCAGGCGCCGAGCCCGAACAGCGCGATGAGCAGGAGCGGGGGCACCCAGAGGAGGGCGGCGGTGAAGCCCCCGATCAGCGCGCCGAGGACGAGCGAGACGAAATCGAAGAACCCCTGACCGTGCGTGGTGAGCAGGTCGACGAAGTCCCGCAGCCAGATCCCCAGCGGGATCTTGTGCTCGGTCAGCCAGTCATACATGGCGCACTCCCGACGGCGCAGGTGGATGTGTGATGATGTGCGGGTGGGGCCCCCGCCCATGCGGTGGCGGGGTCAAAGCCGGTTCTCGCCGCGAAGTTGCCGGCCGGACCTCCCGCCGCCGATGCGGCGGAAGGCCGGCGCGGTCATCAGATCTTGAGGGCCTTCTTGACCGCCGGCACCGCCGGCTGGCCGTCGATGGTGGTCACGCCGGCGAGCCAGGGCTCCCAGACGGTGGGATTGGCCTTGAGCCACTTCTCGGCCGCCTTGGACGGCTCCATGCCGTCGAGCAGGATGTAGCCCATCACGACGTTCTCGGTGTCGAGCGAGAACTTCAGGTTCTTGATGAGGGTGCCGACATTCGGGCAGTCGGTGGCGTAGCCGGCGCGGGTGTTGGTGTAGATGGTCGCGCCGCCGTAGTTCGGGCCGAACACGTCGTCGCCGCCCGAGAGGTAGCTCATCTTGAACTTGGCGTTCATCGGGTGCGGCTCCCAGCCGAGGAAGACGATGGCTTCCTTGCGCTTGGAGGCGCGCTCGACCTGGGCCAGCATGCCCTGTTCGCTGGATTCGACGAGATCGAAGCCCTTCAGCCCGAACTTGTCGTCCTTGATCATGTCGAGGATCAGACGGTTGCCGTCATTGCCCGGCTCGATGCCGTAGATCTTGCCGCCGAGCTTGTCCTTGAACTTGGCGATGTCGGCGAAGGACTTCAGGCCTTCCTCGTAGAGATAGGTCGGCACGGCAAGCGTGTACTTGGCGCCTTCGAGGTTCACCCCGATGACCTCGACCGACTTGTCCTCGCGATAGGGCTTGAGGTCGGCTTCCATGGTCGGCATCCAGTTGCCGAGGAAGACGTCGATGTCCTTGGTCTGCATCGACTTGTAGGTCACGGGCACCGACAGCACCTGTGTCTTCGGCGTGTAGCCGAGGGCTTCGAGGATCGAGGAGGCGATGGCGGTGGTGGCGGTGATGTCGGTCCAGCCGACATCGGCGAACCGCACCGTCTTGCAGGCGGCAGGCTCGGCGGCGCGGGCGGTGTCGCGGAGCGTCGGGGCGGCGGCCAGCGCCAGCCCGAGAGCGGCCGCGGCCGCGAGTTTGAAGGTGCGCATCGTTTCTGTTCCCGGTTGGCATCCTGGCAGGATCATGGAACCGGCATGGCCTGACGCCAAGTCCGGCACGACCTCAATCGACAAGTCGGAGTCGGATACGTCCCGCCCGCCGCCCGAAAGAGAGCGATGCTGCCCGGAACCCTGTGCGGGGCCGGACGGAGATGGACGTACTCAACCCTGTCGGCACCTGCGGCGCGCTATGGCACCCGATACCGGATGCGGCCTCTGGAAGGCTCTTTTGAATGGTCATTCAAAACATGATCGGGCATTTTGTCACGCGCAATTTTTGCCCAGATTTGCGAATTCTCGTCCCGTTTTGGTGCAGTTTGACCGAATCCGCCATCGCGCCAGAAGCATTGCGACGTCAGAGGTTGGGATGCGGGAGGCTCTTTGCGGCCCGATTGGATCGATGTATTGTATGTTCATTCAATAAGTCGATCAGGAGGGGCCGGTGGCCAGGGCGAATGCGCACGCGCAAGTCCATTCCGACCGGGGCGACGATTCCCTGCACGAGGAGGAGACGCGCCGGCGCGAGCCGGAGGACGTCCGGCGGCGGCAGCTGATCGACGCCACCATCGAATCCCTCGCCGAGATCGGCTTCAACGCCTCGACGCTGGCGCAGATCGCCCGCCGCGCCGGCGTCTCTCCCGGCCTCGTGGCGCATTATTTCGGTGACAAGGACGGGCTGCTGGAGGCGACGCTGCGCTCGCTCTCGCTGCGGCTCTACCGCGCCACGGCGGCCCGGCTGGCGATGGCGGGGGACGCGCGCGGGCGCGTGCAGGCGCTGATCGACGCCAATCTGGCGCCGGAGGAGTTCGACCAGCGCACCTCCAGCGTCTGGCTCGCCTTCTGGGGGCAGGTCCTGCATTCCGAGCGGCTGCGGCGGGTGCAGCGCATCTATCAGGCGCGCATGCTCGCCAATCTGCGCCACGACCTGCGCAGCCTCGTCGCGCCCGGCGATGTGCACCGGGTCGCCATCACCATCGCCGCCGTCATCGACGGGCTGTGGCTGCGCTCGAGCCTTTCCGCCGCCGGCGAGACCGATTCCGTGAGCGCCCGCCAGGTCGCTTCGCTCTTCGTCGACGCCCAGATCACCGCCGCCCGGGATTCCCTTTCCGCTCCGGCTCCCGCCACTGATGGATCGCCTTTCATGACCAGCCGTCCCCCGCTCCATGCCAACCATATCGGCGGACACTACCGCCCGACCGGCGGCGCGACTTTCGAGACCCGCAATCCGGCCACCGGCGAGGTGCTCGCCGAGATCGAGATCGCCGGGGAGCCGGAGGTCGAGGCGGCGGTCGCGGCGGCGCGGCAGGGGCAGAAGCGCTGGGCCGCGATGACCGGCGCCGAGCGCGGGCGAATCCTCAAGCGCGCGGCGGAACTGCTGCGCGCGCGCAACGATGAGCTGGCGCGGCTGGAGACGCTCGACACTGGCAAGCCGATCCAGGAGACCAGCGTCGTCGACGTGCTCTCCGGGGCCGACTGCCTTGAATACTATGCCGGCCTTGCCGCCTCGCTGTCGGGCGAGCATGTCGATCTCGGCCCGAGCGCCTTCGGCTATACGCGGCGCGAGCCGCTCGGCATCGTCGCCGGCATCGGCGCGTGGAACTATCCGCTGCAGATCGCCTGCTGGAAGTCGGCCCCGGCGCTTGCCTGCGGCAACGCCATGATCTTCAAGCCGGCGGAATTGACCCCGCTCACCGCGCTCAAGCTGGCGGAAATCTACGTCGAGGCCGGCGTGCCGGAGGGCGTGTTCAGCGTGATGCAGGGCTTCGCCGATACGGGGCGCCTGCTCACCCGGCATCCCGCCATCGCCAAGGTCTCGCTTACCGGCGAGGTCGGCACCGGCAGACGAGTGATGGCGGATGCGGCGGGAACGCTGAAATACGTCACGCTGGAGCTGGGGGGTAAGTCGCCGCTCATCGTCTTCGACGACGCCGACCTCGACGACGCCGTCTCGGGCGCGATGCTGGGCAATTTCTATTCGGCCGGCGAGGTCTGCTCGAACGGCACGCGCGTCTTCGTGCATGAGAAGGTGCGCGCGGCCTTCCTCGACAGGTTGGTCGCCCGCGTGGCGAAGATGGTGGTGGGCGATCCGCTCGACCCGGCGACGCAGGTCGGCGCGCTGATTTCGCCCGACCACATGGAGAAGGTTCTCTCCTACATCGCCAAGGGCAAGGCCGAGGGCGCCAAGGTGCTGGTCGGCGGCGAGCGCGTGGTGGCGAACGGGCTTGGGAAGGGCACCTTCGTCGCGCCGACCGTGTTCGACGGCTGCGTGGACGGCATGAGCATCGTGCGCGAGGAGATCTTCGGCCCGGTGATGGCGGTGCTGTCCTTCACCGACGAGGACGAGGTGATCGCCCGCGCCAACGACACCGAGTTCGGCCTCGCCGCGGGCGTCTTCACGCGCGATCTGGCGCGCGGCCATCGGGTGATTGGACAGCTCGAAGCCGGCACCTGCTGGATCAACCACTACAACATCACGCCGATCGAACTGCCCTTCGGCGGGGTGAAGCAGTCCGGCCTCGGCCGTGAGAACGGCAAGGCGGCGATCGAGCACTACACCCAGCTTAAGAGCGTCTACGTCAATCTCGGCCGCGTCGAGGCGCCCTACTGATGCTGAACGGCGCGGGGGAGGCCTTCGACTATGTGATCGTCGGGGCGGGTTCCGCCGGCTGCGTGCTGGCCGACCGCCTGAGCGCGGACGGGAAGAACCGTGTCCTGGTGCTGGAATTCGGCGGCTCCGACCGCTCCGTGTTTATCCAGATGCCGAGCGCGCTCTCCATCCCGATGAACATGAAGAAATACAACTGGATGTATGAGAGCGAGCCCGAGCCGGGGCTCGACGGCCGGCGCATGCACTGCCCGCGCGGCAAGGTGCTCGGCGGCTCCTCCTCCATCAACGGGCTCGTCTATATGCGCGGCGCGCCGGCCGATTTCGACCGCTGGCAGGAGGAGGGCGCGCAGGGCTGGTCCTATGCGGACGTGCTGCCCTATTTCCGCCGGGCGGAGACGCGCCGCGACGGGGGAGACGCCTATCGGGGCGCCGACGGGCCGCTCGCCACCCGCTACGGCACGCTGGCCAATCCGCTCTACAAGGCCTTCATCGAGGCGGCGCGCCAGGCCGGCTATCCCGCGAGCGAGGACGTCAACGGCTACCAGCAGGAAGGCTTCGGCCGCATGGACATGACCGTCAGGGACGGCGTGCGCTGGTCGGCGGCCAATGCCTATCTCAAGCCGGCGATGAAGCGGGCGAACCTGAAGGTCGAGACCCATGCGCGGGTCGAGCGCGTGCTGTTCGAGGGGCGCCGCGCCGTCGGCGTCGTCTGGTCGCGGGGCAGCGAGAGGCACGAGGTGCGGGCGGCGCGCGAGGTCATCCTTTCCGGCGGACCGATCAACTCGCCCCAGCTGCTCAAGCTTTCCGGCATCGGCAATGCCGACGAATTGCAGGCGCTCGGCATCGATGTGGTCGCCCATCGGCCGGGGGTGGGCGAGAACCTGCAGGACCACCTCGAATTCTACTTCCAGGTCGCCTGCACGCAGCCGATCACGCTCTATTCGCAGATGGGACTGTTCGCGCGCGGGCTCATCGGCGCCCGCTGGCTGCTCACCGGCGAGGGGCTCGGGGCGACCAACCATTTCGAGGCCTGCGGCTTCATCCGCTCGCGCGCCGGCATCGCCTCGCCGGACATCCAGTACCATTTTCTGCCGCTGGCCGTGACCTATGACGGGCAGGGGCTGGCGAGCGAGCACGGCTTCCAGGCCCACGTCGGGCCGATGCGTTCGAAGAGCCGGGGCTGGGTGAGGCTCAACTCGCCCGATCCGGCCGCGCCCCCGCGCATCCAGTTCAACTATCTCACCCATCCCGACGACATGGTGGAGTTCCGTGCCTGCGTGCGGCTCACCCGCGAGATCTTCGCGCAGAAGGCCTTCGACCCCTATCGCGGGCGGGAGATCCAGCCGGGCGCGGAGGTGACCGACGACGCGGCGATCGACGCCTTCGTGCGCGCCAAGGTCGAGAGCGCCTATCATCCCTCCTGCACCTGCAGGATGGGCGCGGCTTCCGACCCGATGGCGGTGCTCGATCCGCAGATGCGGGTGATCGGGGTGGAGGGGCTGCGCGTGGTGGATTCCTCCGCCATGCCGTCGATCACCAACGCCAATCTCAACGCGCCGACCATCATGATGGCGGAGAAGGCGGCGGACCATATCCTCGGCAAGCCGCTGCTCGCCCCGTCCAACGCGCCCTACTACGTCGCGCCGAACTGGCAGGTGGCGCAGCGTTAGGAGCGCCGGGCACCGCCAAATCGCCGGCGATGCAAGGCAACTGTCAGGCATGGGATTCTATGCCGGGTCAGGTTCATATGTGCGTCACCGACGACGCGACAGATGGGCTGGCGAACCCGGATCGGTCCATGCGTGTTTCGGTTGTGATCCCGGCCTATAACGAGGCCGGCAATATCGGGGCTCTCGTTCGCGAGACGCTGGATGTCGTCCCGCCATCCCTGCTCGGTGAGATCATCGTCGTCGACGATTGCAGTGCCGACGCCACCGCCGCCGAGGTGGCGGAGGTCGGCGATCCGCGCGTGCGTTGCCTCCGCCACCAGCGCCGCGCCGGCCAGAGCGCGGCGCTGCGTTCCGGCGTGCGGGCGGCGGTGTTTCCGGTCATCGTGACCATGGACGGCGATGGCCAGAACCCGCCTGCCGACATCGCCGCGCTCGCGGCCCGGCTGGGAGCCGAAGGGCAGGAGCCGGCGCTGGTCGGCGGCGTCCGGCAGAAGCGTCGGGCGTCCGGCTCGCGCCGCTGGGCCTCGCGCTTCGCCAACGGCCTGCGCGCCCGGCTGCTGGCCGACGATTGCCCGGACACGGGATGCGGTCTGAAGGCCTTCCACCGCGTCGCCTTTCTCGACCTGCCCTATTTCTCGACCATGCACCGCTACCTGCCGGCGCTGTTCCTCAGCTACGGCCATCAGCCGGCCTATTTGCCGGTGGGGGATCGCCCGCGGCGCGTGGGGCAGTCGAAATACACCAATCTTGGCCGGGCGCTGGTGGGCCTCTACGACCTGTTCGGCGTGGTCTGGCTGAGGCGGCGCACGCTGCTGCCGCCGGTGGTCGAGGAGAGGAGCACCAGCACCGTCGCGCCCATGCCTCTGGCGGCCTCCGCCCCGATGAACGAGGCGCCGATCCGCCGGGCCATGGCGCGCTGAGCGCCGAGCAGGGCGAGGACGGCTGCGCCGGCTCCGGCGAGGCTCGCGCGGATGCTACGCCGGAAGGCCGCGCGGCGACCCGCCCAAAGCTCGCCGAACGCGGTGAGCCGCGCCTCCAGCGCCGCGTCGGCGAAGGTCTCGGCATAATCGACGAAGATCACCCGATAGAGCGCGGCGGCGAGCGTCAGCATCAGCCCGATCGAGATCGTCACGTCCGACAGGAAATGGGCGCCGAAGGCGATGCGATTGAGCGACACCGCCGCGACGAGCACGCCCAGGATCGCCGCGACCTGCACCCGCCATTCGCGCGGCACGAACAGGGCGAGCGGCAGAAGGCAGGCGATGGTGGCGGCCTCGCCGGAGGTGAAGGAGCGGTTGAGCAGCCCTTCCGGGCCGATCACCCAGGCCGGCTGGAATGGCCAGGCGCCGCCGAACTCCTCGATGTTCACCGGCCGCGGTCGGCCCCAGAAGCTCTTCAGCGCGCCGTTCACCATCAGCCCCGGGCCGATGGAGAACAGGGCGATGAAATAGAGCGAGAAGCGGGGGGAGACGAGGCTCGGCTTGGCCGGATAGAGCAGCTTCAGGCCGATGGCGAGCGCCAGCAGGATCGGCAGGGCGACCGTCAGGTGCGAGGCGAGCGTGCGGAAATCGCGCAGGACATCGATGCGCGCTGCCGGGAAGCCCTGCTCATGGACGTAGAAGAGATGCGAGAAGGATCGATCTATGAACGGAAAGAGATAGAGTAATGCCGAGATAACGAATGTCGAAATAACGCAATAGGAGATAGGGTTATTTGAAATGTAAACCATTTTATTATGAAATATTTTGCCGTTCCTGTTCATTTTAATCTGCTTTGCCCCGCCTGCAATGCAGGAAAGCAGAAATCATGAATCGATGACGCCCGAATGAAGGGGTGGAGGCTGGCGAAAATATCCTGTGACTATCGCTCGCCCCGGTCATCGGCGCGCAGGGCGGCGCGTTCGCGGGAGATGAAGTAGATGTTCCGCCCGTAGATGAGCAGGCCCACCGCCTGACCGAAGATGAACACCGGGTCCTGCCGGTAGATGGCGTAGGCGAGCAGCGTCAGACCGCCGAGCATCGAGAACAGCCAGAAGGTCGACGGCACCACGCTGCGTCCGGCCCGCTCGCTGACGATCCACTGGGCGAGAAAGCGCGCCGTGAACAGGCCCTGGCCGACGAAGCCGAGCACCAGCCAGGGATTGATCGCGCCCAGATTGACCAGCGCGGCATTGGCGAGCGTCATGGCTGGGAGCCTTTCTGTTCCGGCGAGACATAGACGTTGAACGACAGGCGCCGGGAATTGGCGCTGTTGATGCCGTTCGTGGTCGTCGCGACCGTGGGGGAGCGGCCCAGCACCTGGTTGCGGATGTCGAAGAGCTGCTGCTGATGGTCGGCGACCACGACCACGCGGCAACCGGGCTGGGCGAGGAAATCGGCCGCCTTCACCCCGTCGCCGGTCTGCGCGTCCTGGCCGAGCACGAACATGACGCTCGGCTCGCTGAAGCCGGCGACCATGACATGCGGGCCGGGGCAGGCGACGCGGGCGATGGCGGCTTCGAGGCGCGGGGCGATCCACAGCCTGTCCGCCTGCGGCGCGACGAGACCGAAGAGCAGCAGATAGAGGGCGGGCGCCTCGACGAGCAGGACACGAACGGCGGCCGCCACGCCGGAGACGAAGGCCCGCCGGACGGCATAGCCGGCCATGAGGACGACGAGTGCCGCCACGGCCAGCGGCAGAAGCGGGAGGCGCTGTTCCAGCAGATAGAGCAGCGCGGGTCCGGCGATGGCGGTCAGCCCTCCGCCGATGGCGGCCACGGCAACCAGCAGGCGGGCCCAGAGCGGATCGCGGCCGGCGCGCGGGGCCGTCAGCCCGCCGGCGGCGAGAAGGGCGAGCGCCGGATAGGCCGGCAGCGTGTAGTGCGGCAGCTTGGTGGCGATCAGCTCGAACACGATCCAGAACGGCACCAGCCAGGCGACGCAGAAGCGCACGGCCGGGCTGGTGCGGTTGGCCCAGACCCATGGCACGGCGATGGCGACCAGAGCGGCGCCCGGCCAGAAGGCGACCCAGAAGGCGGCGAAATGCGCGCCCGGCGGGGCGCCGTGGAATTCCTGCCCCTTCGCCACCTTGCTGAGCAGATCGACACCGACCGATTCATGGAAGAAGGTCGGGCCGGCCTGCACGGCGATGGCGATGAGCCAGGGCAGCACCAGCAGCAGCAGGAAGGGCAGGCCGATGGCCGGCCGCAGACGCTTCAGCCACGCGGCGCGCCGGTCCCAGAGCGCCAGCATCACCGCCGTCAGGGCGGCGAGCATCGGCACGATGGGGCCCTTGATCAGGATGGCGGCGGCCATGGCACCCCAGAACAGCAGCACCCAGCCCAGGCGCAGACGTTCCTGCGCGCCGGCGAGGTAGAAGCGTGCCAGCGCCAGCTGCCCGGCGACGGCGGCCGCCAGCTGGGCGGCATCGGTCTTGGCGAGCCGGCCTTCCACTACCAGAACGAGGCAGGTGCCGAGCAGCGCGGCGGCATAGAACGCCGTCCGCTCGTCGAACAGGCGCCGGCCGATGGCAAAGGTGAGCAGCACGGCGAGGAGGGCGGCGGCGAGGCTGGGCAGGCGGAACACCCAGATCGGCGCGTCCGCGCCGTGCCCCGTGAGCTTCACGGCGGCGACCTGCAGCCAATAGATGCCGATAGGCTTCTTGAAGCGGTTCGCCTCGCCGAGGCGCGGCACGACATAATCGCCGCTTTCCACCATCTGCCGCGAGGCCTGCGCGTAGCGGGTCTCGTCGCGGTCGACGACCGGGATGGAGAAGAAGCCCGGCAGCAGGCTGGCGAGCACGAGGGCGATGAGCAGCAGAAGGCGCCAGCCCGTCGTCATGTCGGCGGCGCGCGACGGCGCGGCATGGGACGGGGAGAGCGCTTCGGGAGGGGCTCCGATCGCTTCGCTCATTGCCGCCGTTCCAATCGCGTCGTGCCTCTCCATCGGCCGGGTGTGGGGGCAACGCGATCCCGCGCGGAGGGAGATTCCGCGTTGCGGATGCCCGTGCGTCCACGGCGGCAAACTTGCACGTGCTTCCTGACGGGTTCCTGACAAGCGGGCCGGAATCGGGAGCGGATTGCGGGTCTGGACGCGGAGCTAGGCGAGGACGCCGATTTCCCTGAGATGGGCCAGAATCGCACGCGCGGCGTTGTCGGGCGTGGGCTCGACCAGCAGCTTTCCCCCGCCGCTCGCCGATTCCGTGGCCGCCTTCAGCCGCTCCGCTGCCGAGGCGCCGCCGGCGGCTTTGGCGATGAGCTTCGGGCGGGGGCGATAGGGACGCTCCTCCATCTCGGAGGGCGCGCAGGCAGCCGCGATGCCGGGCCGTGTCTCGACATCGCCCCGCCGCGCGGCGGCGAAGGCGAAAGGCAGGGGGGCGGGCGCAGCCGGATGCACCGTCACCAGCGCGGGCAGACGGATGACGAGCCGGCGGCGGGCGCCGCGCGGCAGCGCCTGCTCGACACGCAGCGTGCCGGGCTGCGGCCCTTCCGCCAGCGCGACGGCATCCGCGACGATGGGCAGCCCGAGCGTACGGGCGAGCGCGTAGGGCAGGAGGCCGGCATCCTCGCCGCCCTGGCCCGACCGCCCGGCGAGCACGAGGTCGAACGCTCCCTCGCGCAGCGCGTCGGCAAGGCTCGGGGCGGGATCGTCGTTCTCTGCGAGACGCAGATGCGTGAGCCGCGGCAGGCCGTGGCCGAGTGTGTCGTGAAGCGGCCCGATGGCGGGACCGGCATGGAGGCCGAAGGTCTCGCCGCCGAGCTCGGCGGCGAGGCGGATGGCCTGAAGCTCGACCGGCACGGGGGCGGGATGGGCGGAAACCCGGTGGCGGCCGGCTGAGAGGAGAACAGCGATCCTCATCCGCGCTTTTCCTCCGCGATCAGCCGGAGCAGGGCCGGCATGACCTCCTGCGCATCGGCGACGATGGCAAGGCCGGCGCGCTCGATCATCGCCGCGTGGAGGTCGGTGTTCACCGCCACCACGTGCTCGCAGCGGGCCACGCCCTGCAGGTGCTGCGGGGCGCCGGCGATGCCGAGGGCGAAGTAGCAGCGCGCCTCCAGCACGGTGCCGGAGGCGCCGACCTGTGCGGCGCGCGGCATCAGGCCGGCGTCGCACACCATGCGGCTGGCGCCCGGTGTCGCACCGAGCGCCGCCACGAGAGCGCGGAAGACCTCGAAATCGGTGACGCCGTTGCCGGCGGAGGTGACGAAATCCGCCTCGGCGAGCGACACCTTCGCCGGATCGGCCGGAATGTACTCGGCGGAGAGGATGGCCCCGGCCGTGGGCTCGGGAAAGGCGAATTCGACCGGCAGCGCTTCGTGCAAAGTGCCGGCATGAGGCGCCACTGCGTCGGCGGCGAGGCTGATGAGGCGCGGCGGTGCGCGGCGCTGCTCGATCCGCCGGCCCTGCGCAGCCCGGGTCACGGCCTTGGCCGACAGGCTTTCCGCGCCGGCGAACAGCGCCTCGCCCGACAGGGCGGCAAGCCGGCGGGCAAGGTCGCCGCCATCGGCGCTTTCGGGAAACAGGACGTGTCGGACGACGAGGCCGTCGAGCACGGAGAGGAGGGCGAGGGCCTTCGCCTCGGGATCGTAGCCGGAAGCGGGAAGCGGCAGCACGCGGTCGGCGCCGGCGATGGCGAGTTCGTCGCTCCAGCTCTCGACGAGCGCGAGCACCGCTCCGCCGCCGGCATCGGCCAGCAGGCGCGCGGCGCCGAAGAGCTGGCGGTCGTGCGGGGTGAGCCGACCGCCCGGCGCGTCTGGTACCACGGCGACGAGACAGGCCGGCTCGGGGATCGTTCGCAGCCTCGGAGGCGTCTCCACCGCCGGCGTGGTGGGAGTGGGGAGGGCACCGACGGCCGCGACGCGCTGGGTACGGTCGAGACGGCGGCGGACGGTGCCGGGTACGAGAGCGAGCCGTTCTTCGGCACGCGGATCGCGTCGCGGACGGCCTGTCGCGGCGGCGAGGTCGAAGCGCGGACGGATGCTACCCTCCACGCGATGGGCGGCGCGCTCGGTGCGCGGATCCTTGCGGATGCGGCTCATGCGACCGCCTCCGCTTGCCGGCTCGCGGCCGTCTCCACCGCCATCAGCACCAGTTCGGCGATGTCGTGGACGGCGGGGCGCTCGCCGGTGACGCCCTCCAGCATGGCCGAGCACTGCGGACAGGCGACCGCTACGATGGCGGCGCCGGTGGCCGCGGCCTGATTCATGCGGAGGTCGGGGATGCGATGGTCGCCCTCGATGTCGCTCACCGGCGCCCCGCCACCGCCGCCGCAGCACATGGAACGCTTGCCGGAGCGTTCCATTTCAAGGCGTTGCAGCCCCAGCCGGTCGAGGAGGCGGCGGGGGGCGTCGGTCTCGCCATTGTAGCGTCCAAGGTAGCAGGGGTCGTGATAGGTAGCGCTCACGTCGCGCAGCGTGGCGACGGGAAGCCGGCCGGCGGCCACCAGTTCGTCGAGGAAGGCGGCGTGGTGGACCACCTCGTAATCGCCGCCGAAGGGGCGGTACTCGTTGCGCAGGACGTGGAGGGCGTGCGGGTCGGCGGTGAGGATGCGCCCGAAGGCGTAGCGCGCGAGGGTCGCGACGTTCTCGCGGGCGAGACGCTGGAAGGTGGCCTCGTCGCCCAGCCGGCGGGCGAGGTCGCCGCAGTCGCGCTCCTCCTCGCCCAGCACGGTGAAGTCGACGCCGGCCTTCTGCAGGAGGGTGACGAGGGCGCGCAGGGTGCGGCCGTAGCGCAGCTCATAGGCGCCCTCGCCGAGCCAGAGCAGCACCTCGGCCTTGCCCGTGGCGGAGATCAGCGGCAGCGTCAGGCCGGCGGCGAAATCAGTGCGGGCCTTGAGCGGGCGGCCGCCCGGCTCGTCGGCATAGCGCATCTCCATCAGCGGGGCGGCCGCCTTGGGCGGGGTGGCGCCGAGCTCCAGCGTCTGGAAGCGGCGCAGCTCCACGATGGCGTCGACATGCTCGATCATCATCGGGCATTCCTCGACGCAGGCTCGGCAGGTGGTGCAGGACCACAGCGTGTCCGGATGGATCATCGCGCCCGCGCCGACGATCGGCCGGTCCGGTCCGCCCACGCCCGCCACCTCGCGCGCATGCGGGTAGGGGCTGCCGGCATAGGCGGCGTTGGTGGCGCCGGGCTGGAGGCTGGCGGCGAGGTCCTGAATGAGGCGCTTGGGGTTCAGCGGCTGGCCGGCGGCGAAGGCGGGGCAGGCGACCTCGCAGCGCCCGCACTGGATGCAGGCATCGAAGCCGATCAGCCGGTTGAAGGCGAAGTCGGCCGGAGTCGCGACACCGAGGCGTGGGCTGTCGAGGTCGAGCGGGAGCAGGGTGGTGGCGCGCTCGCCCGCGATCTTCGCGTCGACAAAGCGGCCGGGGCGGGGATGGGCGACGAGATGCGCCGCGCCGGCGAAGGCATGGCGCATCGGGCCGCGGTCGATCTGCAGCACGAGGCCGAGGCCGCCTGCCGCCGCCAGCGCCAGCCCGGCCCAGGCGAGGGGGCCAAGGATGCCGCCCAGCGTGGCGTCGAGGGCGACGAGCAGGGCGCCGCCCGAATAGGCGGCGAGAAGGAAGGGCAGGCGCTGGAAGCGCCCGCCGGAGAGCCGGGCCGGCTTCACCGGCAGGCGCCGCCGCCCGACCATGGTGCCGCCAATGAAGGCGACGGCGAAGGCGAGCGCGACGATGGCCCAGACGAGGCGCAGGCCGCCGAGCGGAGGGACGAGGGCGAGAAGCGCGAGGACAGAGCCGCCGAGCAGCCCGCCGGCGGCCAGCGCATGCATGCGCGCCGCATAGGGATCACGGCCGACGACATGGTGCACGTCGACGAGATAGCGCTTCGGCAGCGCCATGAGCCCGGCCAGCCAGTCGACGCTGGCCGGACGGCCGATGCGCCAGAGCCGGGCGCGGCGGACCATCATCGCCGTCGCCATGAGCGCGAGGGCGAGGATGACGAGCGAGAGGCCGGGCGCGGCGTTAGTCATGGGCGTACCCGGAGAGCGCCGTCGGGCGGCCCCTCACCCGGCCCTTTGGGCCGACCTCTCCCCGACGAGGAGAGGTTGAGAAAGGATCGTTCTCTCCAAAACTCTCTCCTCAACGGGGAGAGGGGAGGGTGCATGGACGAACCCAGTCCGATGGCCGGTTCGCGTTCGATGGCCGTCATGGCCGGGCTTGTCCCGGCCATCCACGTCTTTCGCGGGCGAAGGAAGTCGTGGATCCCCGGGGCGAGCCCGGGGATGACGGCGTTCACGTATGGCGCCGTCATCCCGGACCGCCGGCAGGTCGATCCGGGATCGTGCGCGGGACGGGAGAGCGATCCCGGCCCTGCGCTTCGCTTCGGCGGGGATGACGTGTTTGAGGCGAGCATCCTCCGAGGCTCGCTCCGCTGGCACCTCAGGATGACGGCGTTCATGATCGATCGCCTCACAGATCCTTGCAGAGCCGCAGCGAGTCGTAGATCGCGGCGTGGATGTTGCGGCCGGTCCAGGCGTCGCCGACGCGGTAGAGGGCGAAGCCGGGCTGGCCGGTCCAGCGCTGCGGGCGGCCGGCGACCAGCGCTTCGAGGTCCGTCTCGCCGTCGTTCACCGACGAACCGCGCAGCGCCTCGAACAGGCTGTCGACGGGCAGCGTGCCGTAATCGACGACCACGCGGTCGATCACACGCTCCTCCTCGGCGTCGGTCATGGTGTTGCGCAGGGCGGCGACGAGGCGGTTGCCCTCGGGGTAGATCTCGATCAGCTCGGTGTTGGGGGTCATCACCACGCCGAGCTTGTAGAGCTCGCGCAGATGCACCGGCTTGTTGGTGGTGCCCACTTCCTGCGCGACCTGAAGATCGTGCGTCACCATCTCGACGAGGCAGCCCTTCTTCGCCAGCACCTCGGCGGTGGAGGCGGCGTTGTGGCCACCGATCTCATCATAGAGCAGCACCGAGCCGGTGGGCTCCACCTTGCCCGAGAGCACGTCCCAGGTGGTCACGGCATGCTCGTGGCCTTTCGCGTGGCCGGTGATCGGCAGGCCGCCCGTCGCCATGATGACGACGTCCGGTGCTTCCGCCAGCACGTCCTCCTGCGTGGCTTCCTGGCGGAGGCGGATGTCGACACCCTTCTTTTGCGCCTGCGCGTAGAGCCAGCGCGGAATGCCGGACAGCGCCTCGCGCCATGTCGCCTTCGCGGCAATGTTGATCTGGCCGCCGACGACCGGCTCTTTCTCGAACAGCACCACCTTGTGGCCGCGCTCGGCGCAGACGCGGGCCGCCTCCAGCCCGCCGGGACCAGCGCCGATGACTACCACCTTGCGCGCCACCTCCGCCTTCGGGATGACATGCGGCATGGTCGCCTCGCGGCCAGTGGCCGCGTTCTGGATGCACAGGGCATCGCCGCCGACATAGATGCGGTCGATGCAGTAGCCGGCGCCGACGCACTGGCGGATGTCGTCGTCGCGGCCTTCCATCAGCTTCCTGACGAGATGCGGGTCGGCGATGTGGGCGCGGGTCATGGCGATCATGTCGACATGGCCTTCCGCTACGGCGCGGGCGCCGGTGGCGAGGTCGGTGACGCGTTGGGCGTGGAAGATCGGCACGTCCACCTCGCGCTTGATGGCGCTCGGCAGGAACAGGAAGGGCGCGACCGGGAAGGACATGTTCGGCAGGGAAATGGCGTGGGACATCTCGTCCCGCGCCTGGCCGCCGATGATGTTGAGGAAGTCGACGAGGCCGGCTTTCGCGTATTCCGAGGCGATGGCCACGCAATCCTCGTGGCTGAGGCCGTCGGCGATCATCTCGTCGCCGGACATGCGCATGCCGATGACGTAATCATCGCCCACCGCCTCGCGCATGGCGCTGAGCACCTCGATGCCGAAGCGCATGCGGTTCTCGAGGCTGCCGCCATATTCATCGGTCCGCTCGTTGACCGACGGCGACCAGAACTGGTCGACGAGATGACCGTGGGCGGCGGAGATTTCGCAGCCGTCGAGCCCGCCTTCCTTGCAGCGACGGGCGGCCTCGGCGAAGGACTTCACCACGCGGCGGATGTCGTTCCTGTCCATCGCGCGGGGGATGGTGCGCGAGGCCGGCTCGCGCCGGGGCGAGGAGGAGAGGGTGGGGAACCAGTTCTCGGTATCCCACTTCGTGCGCCGGCCCATATGGGTGAGCTGAATCATCAGCTTCGCGCCGTGGGCGTGCACCCGCTCGGCGAATTGCTGGAAATAGGGAATGACGCTGTCGTCGGCGACGGAGATCTGCGCCCAGGGCGCGGCCGGGCTGTCGATGGCCACGGAGGAGGAGCCGCCGAACATAGTGAGCCCGATGCCGCCCCGGGCCTTTTCCATGTGGTAGAGCTGGTAGCGCTCCTGCGGCTTGCCGTCCTTGCCGTAGCCGGGGGCGTGCGAGGTCGACATCACCCGGTTGCGGATGGTGAGGCCCTTGATGGTCAAGGGTTTCAGCAATGCCTCGGCATTGGCGATCATGATGGCCGCGCGCTCCTTCGACCATGAGTCCGGGGCCGGCCCGGTTCCCGGCCCGATGGTCGCACGATAGGTCGCGCGCGCCTATGCCGAACAGAAGATTTGCGCCATCGCGCCGGAAGGCTTGCGACCGTCCCCCGGGTGAAAGAGGGCGGGCCGGCGAAAGCGGGCGTTTCAGCGCGCGAGGATGCGCAGCGCCGAGGGGCCGGCGAGCGCGAAGACCAGCAGCGACAGCGGCACGGCGAAGACGAAGCCGGCATAATTGAAGCCGATGGCGCCGACGATGCCGCCGCCGAAGAAGCTGAACAGGAAATAGGCCAGCAGCTTCAGCTTCTCGCGGTCGGCCAGCACCAGCGGCACATCGGTGCCGCGGCGGCGGCGGTTGGAATAGAACAGCTTGCCGAGCTCGATGCCGATATCGGTGACGATGCCGGTCATGTGGGTGGTGCGGATCTTCGCGCCGGAGAGCTTGGTCACGGTGGCGTTCTGCAGGCCCATGATGAAGCACAGCACCGCGACCTCCATGCCGAGGGCGATGCTGGAGCGGTGGGTGTAGAAGCCGAGCAGGCCGAAGGTCAGCAGCAGGCACGCCTCCAGCGCCAGGGGCAGGGAATATTCGCGGCCCGCATAATGCCGCCGGCCCCAGTTGACGAGGATGGCGGAGGTGGCAGCGCCGAGGACGAAGGCGACGAGCGCGCCGCCGCCGGCCAGCACGAGGTCCATGGCGCCGAGGACGGCGTTGTCCGCCGCCGCCGAGATGATGCCGGACATGTGCGAGGTGTACTGGCCGACCGCCAGCAGGCCGCCGGCATTGGTGGCGCCGGCGACAAAGGTCATGGGCAGGCCGAGCCACGCGTCCGCGAGCGGCGTGCGCTCGGGCGCCAGCATGTCGGCAGTCAGGTGCGTGTAGCGTTCCGCCAGATGGCGGCGGTAGCTGGTCGGCTTGAGAGGCGCATTCATGTCAGTGGCGCGGCGAAGGCCGTGTCCATCGGGCGGTATGATATGCAGAAAACGCAATCGGACGGTGTGTATTTAATACCAGATGTTGCGTCGCGCCATAATAAACAACGCTTACGTGGCATGCGAACACTTCACGCTTTCGCGGCATCGCGGGAGGACGCCGCCCGCTCGCGGCTCGGCGGGCGGCCGAAATGGCGGGCATAGGCGGTGGAGAAATGCGCCGCCGACTGGAAGCCGCAGGCAAGGCCGACATCGGTGACCGGCAGCGGCGACAGGCGCAGCAGTTCGCGCGCCCGCTCCAGCCGCAGCGCCAGATGGTAGGCGGCGGGCGTGACCCCGAGATGGCGCCGGAACAGCCGCTCCAGATGCCGGGGCGAGACGTCGAGGCGGCGGGCGATGGCGGCGATGCCGGGCGGCTGCTCGATGGCGGCCTGCATCATCTTCACCGCGCGGGCGAGCGTCGGATCGGGCAGCGCCGGGCGCGGGCGGGCTTCGACCTTGGCGTGCGGCGGGCGGGCGCGGTCAACGATGAACTGTTCCGACACCTTGTCGGCCAGCGCGCGCCCGCCGCGTGCCTCGACCAGCGCCAGCATCATCTCCAGCGGCGCCACGCCGCCGGTGCAGGTGAGGCGGTCGCGGTCGATGACGAAGGCTTCCTCGACGAAGGAGATGTCGGGGAATTCCTCGCGGATGGCGGAGAGGTTCTCCCAGTGCACGGCGCAGCGGTAGAAGTCGAGCAGGCCGGCGTCGGCGAGCACGAAGCTGCCGGTGCACAGCGCGCCGAGCGCAACGCCGCGCCGGGAGAGCCGGCGCAGCGCGTCCTCGATGGGCGGGGTGGCGGCGTGGCGCACGTCGATGCCGCCGCAGACCAGCAGCAGGTCGAGCGGCCCCGCCTCGTTCAGGGCGAGTGTGGGCGAGAGGGTGAGGCCGTTGGAGGCGGCGGCGGGGGCGCCGTCCAGCGTGAGGATGCGCCAGGAATAGATCTCGGCCTCCGCCACATAGTTCGCCATGCGCAGCGCCTCCAGCGCGTTGGCGCAGGCGATCATCGAGTGGTTCGGCAAGGTCAGGAAGCCGATGCGCGTGAGCGAGGCGAGATCGAGCACGATGGAGCCGAAGACTGTTGCGTTGCCGAATGTTGCGACGGTCCATCTTCGGACAACATCGCGCAGAAATACCTAGCCTTTGTCACGGGCCAGCGCGAATGGTGCCGCAAATTTGTCGCCGGAACAGGGGGAAATGACCTCGAAACAGAGAGGTATCCTTCCATGCGGTCCCGTACGACCTTGCTTTCCGGCTTTCGCGGCTCACTGCCCGGCCGCGTCATGCTGCCGGTCGGCTTCGCCCTCATCCTCGCCGCCGGCACCTATATGGTGGCCGAGAGCGAGGGTTACCAGCGCGGCAAGACCGACCAGGCCAACGCGCAGGAGAGCGTCAAGAACCTCGCCCGCCTCGTCGCCCAGCCGATCGAGCTCGACGCCGAGCCGACCGAGAAGGGCGACCAGCTCGATATTCCGAAGATGATCCGCGCCATCGAGCCCAGCGCCGTCTATCGCCCGACCGAGAAGGCCGCGGCGAAGCCGGCCAGGCCCGCCGGCACGGTCGCCGTGGCGACGCCGGTGTCGCTGCCGGTCGGCGTGGAGCGCTTCGACCGCTGCGAGGGCAATTGCGACACGCGCGATCCGATGATCACGCACAGCTCCTATCCGGTGCTGGTGTCGACCTCGGCTCCCGCTCCGGCGGCGAGCGCTCCGGCGTCCGGCACCCCGGCGCCTACGGCTCCGCAGGCGCGGGCGGAGGAGGACGAGAGCTTCCTCGGCCTGCCCTCCCTGCCGTCGGCGGGCGAGATCGTCGACCGCACGGTGCAAGGCGCCAGCGCCACCTACGATACGATGAAGCAGGCGGCGAGCGGCGCGATCGACTTCCTGCGCTGACTCCGCCTGTGCCTCAGCGGTCGACGACCAGGTTGCTCGTCGGCTTCGAGCAGCACAGCAGCGCCATGCCAGCGTCGATTTCGCGCTGGCGGATGCCGCCGCCGTGCTTCATGTCGACCGTACCCTCGATGAGCTTCGACTTGCAGGTGCCGCACAGACCCTTCGAGCAGGAGGAGGGCAGGCGCACGCCGGCGCGGCGGGCGGCGTCGAGCACGAAGGTGTCGGAGCGGCACTCGATGGTGCGCTTCTGCTTGGCGAATTCGATGGTGTAGGTCGCGACCTCCGGAGCGGCGACCGCCTCCTGAACCGCCTGCACGCCTTCCGCCAGCTCGACCTCGGCCGCGACCTCGGGCTCCGCCCGGGCCAGCTCGGCGAAATCGAAGCTCTCCTCGTGATGCCGGCTCATGTCGAAGCCGGCGCCCTTCAGCATCTCGCGCACCGCCGCCATGAAGGGGGCGGGGCCGCAGACGAAGACCTCGCGCTGCTTGAAGTCCGGCGCGATGTGGTTGAGCACGCCGAGATTGAGCCGTCCGCGCAGCCCGTGCCAGGGCTCGCGCGGGCTGTCCGCCTCGCAGACCGGCGCGAAGCGGAAGCTGGCGGGCTGGTTGCGCGCCATGAGTTCCAGCTCGCCGCGGAAGATGATGTCGGCCGGCGAGCGCGCGGCGTGGACGAACACGATGTCGCGCGGTTCGCCGAGGTCGTGGAAGGTGCGGGCCATCGACATCAGCGGGGTGATGCCGCTGCCGCCGGACAGGAACAGGTATTTCGGCGCCGAAGCGGGATTCGGGCTGGGCGCGCCCTGCATGAAGCAGGAGAAATCGCCCATCGGCCCGATGGCGTGCAGCACCGAGCCGACCTTCACCTGATCGTGGAGGAAATTCGACACCGGGCCGCCGGGCACGCGCTTCACCGTGATGGAGAGTGTGTGGGGGCGTGCCGGCGTGGAGGCGATGGTGTAGCAGCGGTTGATGCTCTCGCCGCCGATGTCGAGATCCAGCGTCAGGAACTGGCCCGGCTGGTAGCGGAAGACGCAAGGCTGCTTCGGCGCCAGGACGAAGGTCTTCACGTCGGCCGTCTCGTCGCGGATCTCGCGGACGATGAGGGCGTCATCCGCCTCCGGGTTCCATTCCGGCAGGGCGCCGGACAGGCGCAGGGCGGCGGGATCGGGCGATGCCATCGGGCTCAACGCGTCCATCGTCAGCGGCCGAGATGCTCGGCCATGCGGCCGACGTACCAGTTGCAGAACTTGTCCACGAGCATCTCGGTGTGCGGCGAGTAGGGGCCGGGCTCGTAGGCGGGCGAGCGGGCGCCTTCCTGGCAATAGCCGACGAGGGTCGAATCCTGATCGTTGGTGGCGTCCCACACGGCGACGAGGTTCTCGACGTCGTAGTCGACGCCTTCGACCGCGTCCTTGTGCACCAGCCACTTGGTACGCAGCAGCGAGCGCTCGGCGTCGAGCGGCAGCACCGAGAAGACGACCGCGTGGTCGGACATGAAGTGGTGCCAGGAGTTAGGCTGCGTCCAGAAATGCAGCGCGCCGTGCTTGGGATCGTTGATCCGGCCGAGCAGCTTGCGGCACGCCGCCCTGGTGTCCGAGGTGTGGCTCTCGCCGTCGCCGGCCAGCGGCAGGCGCTCGGTACGGAAGCCGGTCACCATGTCGTCGAGATGCTCGATCATCTCCGAGGGGAAGCCGCAGCTTTCCCATTCGCGGTGGCTGGCCTTGAGCAGCTTGTCGTAGCTCTCGGCTTCGGCGCGCTCATGCTCGTCCAGCTCCTCGGGGGCGAAGCCGAAGCCATAGGCGAAGAGCGGCACGGTGAGCTCGGGATGGTTGCCCGCGCAGTGATAGCACTCGCGGTTGTTCTCCATGGTGAGCTTCCAGTTGCCCGGCTCGATGATGTCCTTCTCGAAGGCGACCTTGGCGTTCTTCAGGTCGTGCGGGGCGAGATAGGGCGCCATCTTCGCCGCCATGACGTCGAAGTCGGCCGGCGGATCGTCGGACAGGCAGACGAAGATCAGCCCTTCCAGCGAGCGCACATGCACGGGCTTGAGGCCGTGGCAGGCGGCGTTGAAGCCCTCGCCCATGTGCTCGGCGAAGAGCAGCTTGCCGTCGAGGCCGTAGGTCCAGGAGTGATAGCGGCAGACGAGGTTGCCGACCGTGGTCTTGTAGTCGAGCACGAGCCGCGCACCGCGGTGGCGGCAGACATTGTGGAAGGCGCGGACCTCGTTGTCGTCGTCGCGCACGACGATGATGGCGTTCTTGCCGATGTCGAGGCTCATCGCGTCGCCCGGCTCGGGAATGTCGGGATCGACGCCGACGAAAATCCAGTGCCGGCCGAAGATGACCTCCATGTCGGCGTCGAAGATCTCGGGGCTGGTGTAGAACGGGGCTTCGAGGCTGTAGCCCGGCTTGCGACGGCGAAGCAGCGCCTTGAGCGGCGTATCGGTGGTGTCCAGCATGGGTCTGTTCTCCCTCGCGGGTCCCGGCCCGCTTGTCGTCTGGAATTGTTCGACGGAAGCGTTCCGCCGACTTTCACCGAAGCGACAGGAAGTTTGCTGGAAGCGACATTCGCCGCTTCCCCGGACCGCCTATTCGAACAGGCGGTGGCCGGCGACGCTCTGGGCGGCCGGGCCGGGGGCACGGGCGCGCGCGTCGGACGGCGTGAAGCCGTGCTGGGCCTTGAACTGGCGGGAGAAATGCGCGCAGTCCGAGAAGCCGGCCTCCAGCGCGATGTCGGTCACGGAACGGCCGGTCGTGTCGAGCAGGAAGCGGGCGTAGCGCAGCCGCAGCCGCCGATAGAATTCCGCCGGGCGCTGGCCCATGATGGTCTGGAAAAGCCGTTCGAGCTGGCGGGTGGAAAGCTGCAGCCGTCGGGCGATGTCGGCGATGGGCAGCGGATCGGCGAGATGCTGCTCCATCATGAGCAGGGCGCGGCGCACGCGGTCGTCCGCCACCAGATCGGCGATGGGCGGGTGCGGCTGGGATTCGGTGCCCGGGCGCTGGCGGTCGAGCAGCAAGACGTGGCGGCTCTTCTGGGCGATGGAGCGGCCGAGGAACTTCTCCACCAGCGCGGTGGCGAGGTCCGCCGCGCCGCCGCCGCCCGCGCAGGTGATGCGGTCGCCGTCGATGACATAGAGCCGGTCAGCCACAGGCGTGTGGTGCGGGAATTCCTCGAGGAAGTCCTGGTAGTGGTACCAGGAGACGCAGCAGCGCCGGCCGGTCATCAGCCCGGCGCGGGCGAGCACGAAGCTGCCGGTGCACACGCCGACCAGCGACACGCCGACCTTCGCCGCGCGCTTGAGATAGGCGACGCTTTCCTCGTCGAGCTGCTGGCCGCCATGCAGCAGGCCGCCCACGACGACGATGTAGTGGAAGTTCGAGGGGTCGGCGAGCGGGCCGGAGGGCGAGACGGTGACGCCGCAGCTCGCGCGGATCGGTTCGGGCCGAGAGGACATGACCTGCCAGCGGGCGAGGATCGGCCGCGAGCGGTCGCCGTCATCGGCGGCGAGGCGCAGCTGATCGACGATCAGCGAGAAAGCCGAGAGGGTGAAATTGTCGGCGAGGATGAAGCCGACATTCAGCACCGGCGCGGCGGCGGCCGCGTTGCCGGAGGCTGGCGAGCCGAGGGGCGAGGGTCCGGCGGGTATAGGACGCTGCTGGTTCATGGCGTGCTCCGACGGGCAGCATAGCAAATTTGCCGCTTCCGGTAGCAAGGATGATGCCGTTCCCGTGGGTCACGTCCTCGTATCGGCCTTCGGTTCAGCATTCGGGCAGGTTCACCGCGAGGCCGCCGAGCGAGGTTTCCTTGTATTTCGAGGCCATGTCTCGCCCGGTCTCGCGCATGGTGGCGATCACCTTGTCGAGGGAGACGATGTGCGTGCCGTCGCCATAGAGCGCCAGCGAGGCGGCGTTGACGGCGCTGATCGCGCCGAAGGCATTGCGCTCGATACAGGGCACCTGCACGAGCCCGCCAATGGGGTCGCAGGTCATGCCGAGATGATGCTCCATGCCGATCTCGGCAGCGTTCTCGACCTGCGCGTTGGTGCCACCCAGCGCCGCCGCGAGCCCGCCCGCCGCCATGGAGCAGGCGACGCCCACCTCGCCCTGGCAGCCGACCTCGGCGCCGGAGATCGAGGCGTTCATCTTGAACAGCGCGCCGATGGCGGTGGCGGTGAGCAGGAAAAGCCGCATGCCGGCGGCGGTGGCGCCGGGGCAGTGGTCGCGATAGTAGCGCAGCGTCGCGGGAACGACACCGGCGGCGCCGTTGGTGGGGGCGGTGACGACCCGTCCGCCGGCCGCGTTCTCCTCGTTCACCGCGATGGCGTAGAGGCTCACCCAGTCCATGATCTCGTGCGGGGTGCGGGCGTTGCGTGCCAGTAGGCTTTCGCGGATCGCCCTCGCGCGGCGGCGCACCTTCAGCCCACCGGGCAGCTCGCCGGAGGTGGCGATGCCGCGGTCGACGCAGGCCATCATGGCGTCGACGACGCGGTCGAGATGGGCGTCGACCTCGGCGGCGGGCCGGCGGGCCCGCTCGTTGGCGGCGACCAGCTCGGCGATGGTGAGGCCCGCCGCCTCGGCCAGCGCGAGCAGTTCGCGCGCGTTGCGGAACGGGTAGGGCACGGCGCTGTCATCGGCCCGCGCCGGCTGGCCGACCTCCGCCTCCGGCACGACGAAGCCGCCGCCGATGGAGCACCAGCGGGCTTCGGCGAGCGGTTCGCCATCGGCGGCGAAGGCGCGGAAGGCGAGGGTGTTGGGGTGCGCGGGGGTGGGGGAGACGCCGTCGAAGACGATGTCGCGCTCCGGCTCGAAGCGCACGCCGTGACGGCCGCCGAGCGAGAGGCGGCGATCCTGCGCGGCCTCGGCGACGAGGGCGTCGGCGCGGTCGGGATCGATGGTCTGCGGGCGCTGCCCGGCGAGGCCGAGGACGACCGCCTTGTCGGTGCCGTGGCCCTTGCCGGTCCAGGCGAGCGAGCCGTAGAGCACGGTCTCGACGCGGGCGACGCGGGGCAGCAGCTCCCGCGCGGCCAGCTCGTCGACGAAGGTGGCGGCGGCCACCATCGGCCCGACGGTGTGCGACGAGGAGGGGCCGATGCCGATCTTGAAAAGCTCGAACGCGCTGATCATGGGCGCATCACATTCCCTCGGTCGCGCAGGCGGGTGAGGCGTGCGGCCGGACGGTTCCTCTGGCAGGACCTTTGCGGCCCCTTCTTCTTGTCGCATGTCTGGCACGTCCCCCGGTCTGGCACCGGGGGACGGCAAATCTCAGGCCAGCTCGCGCCGGCCCTCTTCCAGCAGTTCCCAGACATAGGGCGCGAAGGAGCGCCAGACGTCGATGTGGAAGGTCTCCGGCGCGACACGCGAGAGCACGATCTCGGCCTTGTGGAAGACGGTGCGCGTGCACATGCCGACCGGGAAGCTCTCAAGGGACAGGTCGAGCGGGTTGCCCTGATTGAGCACGAAGGCGGCCCGGGGACCGGAGGTCTCGATCCCCACGCTGCGCGAGGACACGTCCACCAGCGAATGCGGCAGACCGGCGGCGGCGCTGTCGATCGCCGCGAAGAGCGGCGCGGGATCAGCGCCGGGAGCGAACAGGATCCACTCGTCCGGGCCGAGCCAAAGCGCCGCGCGCCCGTTCGCCTCAGCGCGCCGGCAGGCCTCGCGCGGAAGGGCGACGCCGAAAGCCTCTCCGACCGGGCCGATGGCCGCCTCGCGGCCCCGGAAGGCGAGGCGCGCGGCTGGGCCGAGCGGGACAAGTCGCGCAGCTGCGACGTCATGCGACGCGGCGGCGAGCGCGTGCAGCGGATTGACCGAAACGGCGGCAGCCGTGGTGGCGGGGGCGGTGATCGAAGCGATCTCATCCATTGAGACGCTCTCCCTTCGGATCGTAGAAGATGGGTTCCACCACCTCGACCTCGATGGCGTGGGTCTCCATCGGCACGGTCAGCTTCTGGCCGATGCGTGCCCGACCGCCCTTGATCATGGCGAGGGCAATGGAGCGGCCGAGCACGGCGCTGTTGTAGGACGAGGTCACGAAGCCGAGCATCGGCACCGGGATCGGCGCGGAAGGATCGGTGACGATCTGCGCGCCTTCCTCCAGCACGACCCTGGGATCGGTGGTTCGCAGGCCGACGAGCTGCTTGCGGTCGGGCGCGGAGAAGGCGGCGCGGGCGAGCGAACGCTTGCCGACGAAATCCTTCTTCGCCTTGCCGACCGCCCAGCCGAGGCCGACATCGTCCGGTGTCGCGGTGCCGTCGGTTTCCTGGCCGACGATGATGTAGCCCTTCTCGGCGCGCAGCACGTGCATGGTTTCGGTGCCGTAGGGCGTGATGCCGAACCTCTCGCCGGCGGCATAGACGGCTTCCCAGACCGAGCGGCCATATTCGGCCGGCACGTTGATCTCGAAGCCCAGCTCGCCGGTGAAGGAGACGCTGAACAGGCGCGTGGGGACCCCGCAGATGCGGCCCTCGCGTACGCTCATATGGGGGAACGCCTCCTTCGAGAGGTCGATGCCCTCGATAAGCGGGGCGATGACCTCGCGGGCCTTCGGACCCTGCACGGCGATGACCGCCCATTGCTCGGTGGTCGAGGTCAGCCACACGTCGAGGTCCGGCCACTCGGTCTGGAGGTAGTCCTCCATATGAGCCAGCACGCGCGGGGCGCCGCCGGTGGTGGTGGTGACGTGGAAGCGATCGGGCGCGAGGCGGCCGACGACGCCGTCATCCATGACGAAGCCGTCCTCGCGCAGCATCACGCCGTAGCGCAACCGGCCGGGCTCCAGCTTCGCCCACGCATTGGTGTAGATGCGGTTCATGAACTCGGCGGCGTCCGGCCCGACCACCTCGATCTTGCCGAGGGTGGAGGCGTCGAACAGGCCGACCGAGGCCCTGACCGCCTTGCACTCGCGCGCCACGGCCGCATGCATGTCCTCGCCGGCCCTGGGGAAGTAGTGGGCGCGCTTCCAGAGGGAGACGTCCTCGAAGGCGGCGCCGTGCTCGGCGGCCCAGTAGTGGATCGCGGTCTTGCGCAGCGGATCGAACAGGTTGCCGCGCGCCTCGCCGGCGAAGATGCCGAAGGTGGTCGGCGTGAAGGGCGGGCGGAAGGTGGTGAGCCCGATCTGCGGCACCGGCGTGTCGAGCGCCTCGGAGACGATGCCGAGGGCGTTCATGTTCGACGTCTTGCCCTGGTCGGTCGCCATGCCCGTGGTGGTGTAGCGCTTCACATGCTCGATGGAGCGGAAGCCTTCGCGGGTGGCGAGCTTGATGTCCTTGGCGGTGACGTCGTTCTGCCAGTCGACGAAGGCCTTCACGAAGGCCGGGTTGCGGCTGTGCGGGGTGGCGCCGATGAAGCCGTCCGTGCCGAGGTCCTCGGCGCTGGCAGGGATGCTGCGCGAGGATTCAGCCGGAGCGGGCGTCTGGCCGCGCGCCGGGGAGGTGAAATTGCGTGCCGCCTTCGCTGCCGCCTCGCCCTGCGCATAGCCGTCTTCGAGCACGCGCTGCAGGCCCGAGAGGCCGCGCGAGGCGCCGGCCGAACGCTCGCGCTCGACCGAGGTGCCCGGCAGATAGGCGCCGGCCGCGCCGTCCCAGACCAGATTGCCGCGCGACTGCGAGAACAGGTGCACGCTCGGCGTGAAGCCGCCGGACATCAGCACGACGTCGCAGGCGATGCTCTCGGACGGGCCGACAGTGCCGTGCTTCACCTTGGCGAGGCTGGCGCCGCTGACGCGCAGGCGGCCCGACGTGCCGGTGACGACCGTGGAGGGGCGCACGTCGATGCCGGCCTTGAGCGCATGGGCGGGCAATTCACCCGTCAGCTCGGAGCGCAGATCGGCGATGGCGGCGATGGCGACGCCGCCGGCCTTGAGATCGAGCGCGGCGCGGTAGCCGGCGTCACAGGCGGTGAAGATGACCGCGCGCTCGCCGGGCCGGACGCCGTAGCGGTTGAGATAGGTGCGGCCGGAATCGGCGAGCAGCACACCCGGCCGGTCGTTTTCCGGGAACACCAGCGGGCGTTCCAGCGCGCCGGTGGCGAGCACGACCTCCTTCGCCCGCACCTGCCACAGCCGCTCGCGCGGCAGGTCGGCGCCGGGGGCGGCGAGATGATCGGTCACGCGCTCGGCGAGCGCGATAAGGTTGTGCGGGAAATAGCCGAAGGCCGTGGTGCGCGGCAGGAGCGTCACATTGTCCTTCGCGGCGAGATTCGCCAGCGTGTCCGCGAGCCAGTCCGCAGTGGGCTTGCCTTCGATGATGGCAGTGGTCTCGGAGAGCAGCGAGCCGCCGAATTCGGCCTGCTCGTCGACGAGGATGACCTTCGCGCCGCTCGAAGCCGCCGCCAGCGCCGCCGCGAGGCCGGCCGGGCCGGCGCCGACGACGAGCACGTCGCAATGGGCATAGTTCTGGGTGTAGCGGTCCGGGTCCGGAAGGGTGGGAGCGACGCCGAGGCCCGCCATGGCGCGGATCTTCGGCTCGTAGAAGCGCTTCCACGCGCCCGCCGGCCACATGAAGGTCTTGTAGTAGAAGCCGGACGGCAGGAAGGGCGAGAACAGGTCGTTCACCGCGCCGGCGTCGAAGCCGAGTGAGGGCCAGCGGTTCTGGCTCTCCGCCTTCAGACCCTCATAGATCTCGACCTGGGTGGCGCGCAGGTTCGGCGCCTGACGGGCGCCGTCGCGCACCACGTTCACCAGCGCGTTCGGCTCGTCCGAGCCGGCGGAGATGAAGCCGCGCGGGCGGTGATACTTGAAGGAGCGGCCGACGAGATGCACGCCGTTGGCGATGAGCGCCGAGGCCAGCGTGTCGCCGCGATAGCCGGTGAAGGTCTTGCCGTCGAAGCGGAAGGAGACCGGCGCGGCGCGGTCGATGCGACCGCCGGAGGGGGTGCGGAAGCGGTTGGTCATCTCACTTGTCCCCGCCGATGCTGGCGCCATCGACATCCGGGCCGAGGTTTTCGGGTCTCTGCTCGCCGGCCTTGTAGGTGACGACGAAGAAGTCGCTTACCGTGTCGCGCACGGCGTTGAAGTAGCGGCCGCAGCCATGGATGTGGCGCCAGCGCTCGGCGTGCAGACCCTTGGGGTTGGTGCGGTTGTAGAGGAACTCCGCCCATTCCTCGTCCGAAAGGGCGGAGGGGTCGGCCGGGCGGGCGATGTGCGCCTCGCCGCTGTAGCGGAATTCGATCTCGGGCCGCTTGCCGCACCAGGGGCAGTCGATGATGAGCATGGATCGCCCTCCTCAGTGTGCGACGGCGGCGGCCGCCGCCTCGTCGATCAGGAACCCGTCGCGGAAGCGCTCCAGCGTGAAGGGCGCGTTGATCGGGTGCGGGGCGTCGCGGGCGATGGTGTGGGCGAAGACGTTGCCCGAGCCCGGCGTCGCCTTGAAGCCGCCGGTGCCCCAGCCGCAGTTCACATAGAGGCCGGGGACAGGGGTTTTCGCGATGATCGGCGAGCGGTCGGGCGTCACGTCGACGATGCCGCCCCAGTTGCGCAGCATGCGCAGGCGCCGGAACTGCGGAACCAGCTCGCAGATGGCGTCGAGCGTGTGGGTGGTGATGTGCAGCGCGCCGCGCTGGGAATAGGAGGTGTAGGCGTCGGTGCCGGCGCCGATGACCATCTCGCCCTTGTCGGACTGCGAGATATAGGCGTGGATGGTGTTGGACATCACCACGGTCGGGAAGGCCGGCTTCACCGGCTCCGATACGAGCGCCTGCAGCGGGTAGCTTTCCAGCGGCATGCGCAGGCCCGCCATGGCCATGACCACCGAGGTGTGGCCGGCGGCGGAGACGCCGATCTTCTTCGCGCGGATGAAGCCCTTCGTCGTCTCGACGCCCTCGACCGCGCCGGAGGGGCCGCGGCGGATGGCCTTCACCTCGCAGTTCTGGATGATGTCGACGCCGCGCGCGTCGGCGGCGCGGGCGAAGCCCCAGGCCACCGCGTCGTGGCGGGCCGTGCCGCCGCGCCGCTGCAGCGCGCCGCCGATGATCGGGTAGCGCATCGAGGTGATGTTGAGCGGCGGGCAGAATTCCTTCACCTGCTCGGCGGTCAGCCATTCATTGTCGACGCCGTTGAGGCGGTTGGAATGGACGTGGCGCTTGAAACTGATCTCGTCGTGATGATTGTGCGCCAGCATGAGCACACCGCGCGCCGAGTACATCACGTTGTAGTTGAGGTCGGCGGACAGGCCTTCCCAGAGCTTGACCGCGTGCTCGTAGAGCGCGGCGCTCTCGTCGAACAGGTAGTTCGAGCGCACGATGGTGGTGTTGCGGCCGGTGTTGCCGCCGCCCAGCCAGCCGCGTTCGATCACCGCGACATTGGTGATGCCGTGTTCCTTGGCGAGATAATAGGCCGCGGCGAGGCCGTGCCCGCCGGCGCCGACGATGATCACGTCGTACTCGGCCTTGGGCTCGGGACTGCGCCATTGCGGCTGCCAGCTCTTGTGGCCGCCGAGAGCCCGGCGAAACAGCTCGAAGCCGGAGAATTTCTGCACCTTCGCCTCCGACGGGGATGCGCCCCGCTTTCGTGATGTCGCATGCTTGCGCGGCGGCACCATGGAAGCGAGCACTGTTTCGGCGCTGGCGTTGTACGGATGCGACATGAAAAGCGACAGTGATGTGGAGCGCGTTGCGCGCTGACATCTGCGTGCGCTGACTTGCGCCGGACATGATCGGGCCGTTTACTCCCTGGGAACGGGGACAGCGAGCCTCGGCGACAAGGAGCGGAGTGCAGCGATGAGCAACGGACGCAATTTCGACGCAGGGCAGCTCGTCGACCAGCTGCTCGGCATGAGGTCGGGCGGCGGTGGCGCGGGCAACAATCCGCTCGGCGACCTTCTCGGCGGTATCCTGGGCGGTGGTGCGCGGCAGGGTGGGGCGTCGGCGGGCGGCGCTCCGGCTGGCGGCCAGCCAGGAGGGATTTCGCTGCAGGACCTGCTCGGCGGGATTCTCGGCGGCGGTGCCGGTGGCCGCGTGGCCCAGCCGAGCGATGCCTCGCTTCCCTCGGGCGGCGCGCCCTCGGGTGGTCAGCCCGGCGGGATTTCGCTGGAAGACCTTCTGGGTGGGATTCTTGGCGGCGGCGCGGCCGGTGGCCGCGTGTCGCAGCCGGGCAACGCCGCGCCTTCCGCCGGCGGCGCGCCTTCGGGCGGCGGCGGTGGGTTGCCCGGCGGCATCTCGCTGGAGGACCTGCTGGGCGGCCTTCTCGGGGGCGGGGCCGGACGCGCGCCGCAGCCGGGCGGCGGCTCCGCGTCCGGCGGCGCGCCTTCGGGCGGTGGTGGCGGGCTGCCCGGCGGCATCTCTCTGGAAGACCTTCTGGGCGGCATCCTCGGCGGTGGCGGCGCGGCCGGTGGCGGACGCGCGCCGCGGGGCTCGGGCGACGATTCGCTCGGCGATTTCGCGGCCGACGCGCTGGCCGGGCGCCGTGGCC
The DNA here is from genome assembly GCF_902703545.1 of Starkeya nomas. Lineage (NCBI taxonomy): Bacteria > Pseudomonadati > Pseudomonadota > Alphaproteobacteria > Hyphomicrobiales > Xanthobacteraceae > Starkeya > Starkeya nomas. The sequence goes on along the minus strand of NZ_CACSAS010000001.1, from coordinate 3,181,644 downwards.
AGACCCCGGCGCAGCTCGGCGATTTCGGCGGCGGCGCGCCCACCGGGCTGACGAGCGAGATCGCAGGCAATCCCGATGTGGTGAACGCCATCAAGGACTATCTCTCCCGCAATGGCGGCGTGCTTGCGGGTGGTGCGGCGGCCGGCTCGCTGGCGACGCTGGTGCTCGGCAGCAAGGGTGGACGCAAGCTGGCCACGAACGCGGTGGCGCTGGGGGGCATCGCGCTGGTCGGCACGCTCGCCTACAAGGCCTACCAGAACTATCAGCGCGGGCAGGCGCCGCAGGACGTGGCGACCCCGCCTGAGCCGGCGCAGCTTCCCCCGCCCCAGTCGCCGTTCCACCCGGCCCAGGCCAGCCAGACCGAGCTGCCGGTCGTGATCCTGCGCACCATGATCGCGGCGGCGCTGGCGGACGGGCATGTCGACGATGTCGAGCGCGCGGCGATCGGCGCCAAGCTCAGCGAGGACGGTGCCCAGCTCGACGCGGCCGAGCGCTTCCTGAGCGGGGAACTGGCCAACCCGGCGACGGTGGAGGAGATCGCGAGCGAGGTCACCGCCCCCGAGGCGGCGGCGGAGGTCTACATCGCCGCGCTGCTCGCCATCGACGCCGACAACACCGCCGAGCGGGCCTTCCTCGCCCGCCTGGCGACGGCGCTGAAGCTCGATCCGGCGCTGCTGCCGCATCTTGAAGCCGCCGCGCATGCGGCACGGCAGGTCTGACGCCAGCCGTACCGAGGTTTGCCTGCCCGACGTGCTCGGGCAGGCCATGCGGCGACAGTCAAACGTGGTTAATCGTTAAGGTTAAGCTCGCCTTAAGCACTCGCGGCTAAGGTCCCGGCGATCGAGGATTGCCGGGACTCTCTCCCGGCATGTCTGAAAGCCGGGTCCATGCGTCGCGTCGCGTCTTGTCGTAAGTCTTCCCGCTACGGGGCGTTCGCCCTGATGACGGGGCTCCTGGGCGCCAGCCTTCTCGCGGGTCATTCCGCGCGGGCGGACGAGGCGGGCCTCTCGATGGACGACGACGATCTGCTGGCGAAGGCGCCGAAGATCGAGGACACCAGCGGCTGGTATCTGCGCGGCGATGTCGGCTACGTCTTCAACGAGACGCCCGACGGCCTGCGCCCCGGCTTCGGGTTGCGGGATTCTTCCCTCGACGACGCCTGGCTGGTCGGCATCGGCGCCGGCGTTCGGCTGAACGACATGTTCCGCGTCGACGTGACGGCGGACTACCGCACCAGCGCCGACTATGCGGCGACCGGCGTGACCGCCGACTTCAGCGCCACCACCGTGCTCGCCAATGTCTATGCCGACCTCGGCACCTGGCACGGCATCACGCCCTATGTCGGCGCGGGAATCGGCGGCGGCTACGTTTCCGCCAGCGACATCCGGCTGCTTGGTCTTCCCGCCGGCGACAGCAGCGGCTGGGGCCTTGCCTGGGCACTGACGGCGGGCGCCGCGGTGACCGTGGCGCCGAACTGGCAGGTCGATGTCGGCTACCGCTACATCAACCTCGAAGAAGCGGGCGGCGGCCGGTTCGATTTCGGCCAGAGCGCCCATGAGGTGCGCATAGGCCTTCGCTACCTGATCGACTGAACGGCGACGGCCGGGGGAGGCCGCCGCGCCGGGTCAGCCCTTCAGCAACTGCTCGGCCTCGTCGAGGGCGCGCATGCAGGTGGCGCTGTCGCCGGCCTGATCGGCGGTCTTCGCCCGCTTCAAAGCATCGCTGAGCTGCATCGCGGCCGAGGCGCCGCCCTGCGCCGCCGTGCCGGAGCCGCTGGTCTGCGCGCGGACGTCGGCGGGCGAGGTCGCGCGGTTGCCGACCGTGGCGTTCATGCCGGCGGTGCCGCCCGTGCCGGGCGTTTCGCCGGCCCTCGGCACGCTCTCGTTCGGCGCCGTGGTTGGCATGTCGGTCGAGCGGGTCGGGCCGGAGCCGGCATCGCTGGTCGACAGCGATTTCTCCAACGTAGTGATGCGTTCGGTGCACGGACCGGCCCAGGCGACGCTCGCGACGCCGGCGAAGGCCGTTCCCAGAACGATTGCGGTCATCTTCATGACACTCTCCCGTTTTTGCAACGACATGGGAGAACGACTTTGCGATCCGATACGTTCCACTGAGGAATACTGTACCTCGCGCCAGGTATTATCTGGAGGTCCGGACAATTCCGAAGCCCCTTGCGTTCGGTTCGGGACGGGAGTACATCCCCGCTCGGGCTACCCCTCCCCACCGAGGGGCACCCATCTGGAAGGATGGCTAAAATGACGAATATCGCTCTGCCGGCGGCGAAGCCGGCGAATCCCAATTTTTCTTCTGGTCCCTGCGCCAAGCGTCCCGGCTGGACGCTGGAGGCCTTGAGCGATGCTCCGCTCGGCCGCTCGCACCGTGCCAAGGTCGGCAAGGCGAAGCTGAAGCTCGCCATCGACCTCACCCGCGAAATCCTCGAAATTCCCGCCGACTACCGCATCGGCATCGTTCCCGCGTCCGACACCGGCGCGGTCGAGATGGCGCTGTGGTTGCTGCTCGGCGCCCGCCCGGTCGACATGCTCGCCTGGGAAAGCTTCGGCGAAGGCTGGGTGACGGACGTCGTCAAGCAGCTCAAGCTCAAGGACGCCCGCGTCCTGAAGGCGCCCTATGGCGATCTGCCGGACCTGAACGAGGTGAATTTCGACCACGATGTGGTGTTCACCTGGAACGGCACCACCTCCGGCGTGCGCGTGCCGAACGCGGACTTCATTCCGGCGGACCGCAAGGGCCTGACCATCTGCGACGCCACCTCGGCGGCCTTCGCGCAGGATCTCGACTGGGCCAAGCTCGATGTCGTGACCTTCTCCTGGCAGAAGGTGCTGGGCGGCGAGGCGGCGCACGGCATGCTCATCCTCTCGCCGCGCGCCGTGGAGCGCCTGGAGAGCTACGTGCCGGCGTGGCCGCTGCCGAAGATCTTCCGCATGACCAAGGGTGGCAAGCTGATCGAAGGCATCTTCGAGGGCGAGACGATCAACACCCCGTCCATGCTCTGCGTCGAGGACTACATCGACGCGCTGAACTGGGCGAAGCGGATCGGCGGGCTGAAGGGCCTGCGCGCGCGCTCCGACGCGAACTTCAAGGTGCTCGCCGACTATGTGGCGAAGACGCCCTGGATCGACTTCCTGGCCAAGGACGCGGCGACGCGCTCCAACACCAGCGTGTGCCTCGTCGTCGCCGACCCCGAGGTGAAGGCGCTCGCCGCCGACGCGCAGGCGGCCTTCGCCAAGTCGCTGGCCTCCGCGCTGGAGAAGGCGGGCGTCGCCTATGACGTCGGCGCCTATCGCGACGCTCCGGCGGGCCTGCGCATCTGGGCCGGCGCCACGGTCGAGACGTCCGACCTGGAAACGCTGCTGCCCTGGCTCGACTGGGCCTTCGCCAGCGCCAAGGCGGGCCTCAAGCAGGCCGCCTGATCCTTTCCGCGCGTTCCCCCGCCGCTGACGCGAGGGGACGGCGAAGGGGCCGCTTCCGGCTCGACGGCGAATTGGCTCTCTCCTCCCGGCCGCGTCTCGCCGTCGAACCTTTTTCCGAGCATGCGCCCGACGAACGCTTCGTCGTCCCCTCCCGCCAGCGGCGGGACCCTTTGCCCTCCCGCCAGAGGCGGGTCGACATCAACCGTCTGACTGGACGAAAATCATGGCTCCCCGCGTTCTGATTTCCGATGCCCTTTCGCCCGCCGCCGTGCAGATCTTCAAGGATCGCGGCATCGAGGTGGATTTCCAGCCGGCCCTCGGCAAGGACAAGGACAAGCTCGCCGAGATCATCGGCAATTATGACGGCCTCGCGATCCGCTCGGCGACCAAGGTGACGCCGAAGATCCTCGAGAACGCCACGCGCCTGAAGGTGGTCGGCCGCGCCGGCATCGGCGTCGACAATGTCGATATCCCGGCCGCCACCGCCAAGGGCGTGATCGTGATGAACACGCCGTTCGGCAACTCCATCACCACTGCCGAGCACGCCATCGCGATGATGTTCGCGCTGGCCCGCGAGATCCCCGCCGCCGACGCCTCCACCCAGGCCGGCAAGTGGGAGAAGAACCGCTTCATGGGCGTCGAGCTGACCGCCAAGACGCTCGGCGTCATCGGCTGCGGCAATATCGGCTCCATCGTCGCCGACCGCGCCGTCGGGCTGAAGATGAAGGTCATCGCCTTCGACCCGTTCCTCTCGCCCGAGCGCGCGCTCGACATCGGCGTGGAGAAGGTCGAGCTCGACGACCTGCTGGCCCGCGCCGACATCATCACGCTGCACACGCCGCTGACCGACAAGACCCGGAACGTCCTCTCCGCCGAGGCGCTCGCCAAGACCAAGAAGGGCGTGCGCATCATCAACTGCGCGCGCGGCGGCCTCGTCGACGAGGCGGCGCTGGCGGCGGCACTCGATTCCGGCCAGGTCGCGGGCGCGGCCTTCGACGTGTTCTCCGCCGAGCCGGCGACCGAGAACGTGCTGTTCGGCCACCCCAACGTGATCTGCACTCCGCATCTTGGCGCCTCGACCACCGAGGCGCAGGAGAACGTGGCGCTGCAGGTCGCCGAGCAGATGAGCGACTACCTGCTGCGCGGGGCGATTTCCAACGCGGTGAACTTCCCGTCGATCACCGCCGAGGAAGCCCCGAAGCTGAAGCCCTTCATCGAGCTCGCCGAGAAGCTCGGCTCGTTCGCGGGCCAGCTCACCGACACCGATATCAAGACCGTGCGCATCACCTATGACGGCGCGGTGGCGGGGCTGAAGATCAAGGCGCTGACCTCGGCGGCGGTGGCCGGCCTGCTGCGCCCGGCGCTGCAGGACGTGAACGTCGTCTCCGCCCCGAGCATCGCCAAGGAGCGCGGCATCGTGGTGGAGGAGACCACCCGCGAGATCGCCGGCGACTATGAGAGCCTGGTGACGCTGACGGTGGTGACCGAGAAGATGGAGCGCTCAATCTCCGGCACGGTGTTCGCCGACGGGCGCCCGCGCATCGTCGACATCAAGGGCATCAAGGTCGACGCCGAGTTCGCGCCGTCCATGCTCTACGTCACCAACGAGGACCGGCCGGGCTTCGTCGGCCGCTTCGCCAGCCTGCTGGGCGACGCCGGCATCAACATCGCCACCTTCGCGCTCGGCCGCGACCGCCAGGGCGGCGACGCCATCGCGCTGGTCGAGGTGGACGGCAAGGTGCCGGCGGAACTGCTCGACAAGGTGCAGCAGATCCCCTCGGTCAAGCAGGCCAAGCCGCTGGTGTTCTGAGAACGCCGGCGTGCCGGACGGTCATGGCCGCGGGTCTCCCCGGGGCGATGACCGTGGAAGCCAGAGAAAAAGCCCGGCCGCGTGTACGCGCAGCTGGGCTTTTCGTTTGCGAAGGGGTCGGAAGCGGTCAGAGCGGGAAGGAGGCCCGGTGCAGCTTCGAGGCCGCCTTGGCCAGCGCCACGATCTGCTCCCAGTCGCCCATGTTCACCGCCTCGCTCGGCGCTACCCACGAGCCGCCGACGGCGAGGATGTTGGGCTGGGCGAGGTAGGAGCCGACATTGGACGGGCCGATGCCGCCGGTCGGGCAGAAGCGCAGGTCCGGCAGCGGGCCGGCGAGGGACTTGATGAGGCCGACGCCGCCGACCGATTCGGCCGGGAAGAGCTTGAGCACCGGGAAGCCCAGGGCATGCAATGTCATCGCCTCGGTGGCGGTGGCGCAGCCGGGCATGACCGGCACCGGCGCCTCGGCCAGCGCCTCGGCCAGCGCGGTCGGGCAGCCGGGGCTGACGAGGAAGCGCGCGCCGGCGTCGATGGATTTCTGGATCAGCTCCGGCCGCGTCACCGTGCCGGCGCCGACGATGGCGTCCGGCACCTCGGCGGCGATGGCGGCGATGGCTTCGAGCGCCGCCGGTGTGCGCAGCGTGACCTCGATCAGCGGCAGGCCGCCTTCCGTCAGCGCCCGGGCGAGCTTGACGCCAGTCGCCACGCTGGGGACGGTGACGACGGGAACGACCGGGGCGCGGGCGAGGAGAAAGCTGGGATCGGGAAGCGACATCGGGCACCTTGGTGACTGTTCCGGCCCATCAAGACCACCGGGAGCCGGCTTGTCGAGAGGACCAAGCAAGATTTATGCGACAAGGGCGGGATAATGTTCCGCCCTTGCCTGTAACGCATTAGCCTGACGGACGGACGACGTTCGTTCCGCTTCCACCCGCCGAGTACGCTTCGCATGTTCAAGATCGATTCCGCCTATCCCCGCGACATGATCGGCTATGGCCGCAATCCGCCGGACCCGAAATGGCCGGGCGGCGCGCGGATCGCGGTGCAGTTCGTGGTCAATTACGAGGAAGGCGGCGAGAACTGCATCCTACATGGCGACGCGGCCTCGGAGGCGTTCCTTTCGGAGATCGTCGGCGCCCAGCCCTGGCCGGGCCAGCGGCACATGAACATGGAGTCGATCTACGAGTACGGCTCGCGCGCCGGCTTCTGGCGGCTGTGGCGGCTGTTCACCGCGCGCGGCTTGCCGGTGACGGTCTACGGCGTCGCCACCGCTTTGGCCCGCAACCCGGAAGCGGTGGCGGCGATGAAGGAAGCGGACTGGGAGATTTCCAGCCACGGGCTGAAATGGATCGACTACCGCAACCATTCCCACGCGGCGGAGAAGGCGGATTTCGAGACGGCGATCCGCCTGCACACCGAACTCGTCGGCGAGCGGCCGCTCGGCTGGTACACCGGGCGCACCTCCGAGCATTCGCGGCTTCTGGTGATGGAGGAGGGGGGCTTCCTCTATGATTCCGACATCTATTCCGACGACCTGCCGTTCTGGGTCGAGGGGCCGCGCGGGCCGCATCTCTCCATCCCCTACACGCTCGACACCAACGACATGCGCTTCGCCACGCCGCAGGGCTTCAATTCCGGCGACCAGTTCTTCGCCTATCTGCGCGACAGCTTCGACGCGCTCTATGCCGAGGGGGCGGAGGCGCCGAAGATGCTGAGCATCGGTCTGCACGGGCGGCTCGTCGGGCGGCCGGGAAGGATCGTCGGCCTGCAGCGCTTCCTCGACCATATCGAGAAGCACGACCGGGTTTGGGTGCCGCGCCGCATCGACATCGCCCGGCACTGGCATGCCCACCACAAGCCGGAGTGAGGCTGAGACGCCGGGAGCTCTCAGGTCTCATTGTCGCTCTTGCTGTCGATCCGGCTGTGGGCGATGCGCGGCAGGTGGCCCTGCAGCACATAGATGAGCAGCGCCGTCGACCAGCCGAACATGAGGATGCCGCTGCCGGCGGTCATGGGGCCGAGCAGGCGCGTGCGGGTGCCCTGCAGCACGTCGCCGTAGCCGAGCGTCGTGTAGTTGACGAAGGCGGAGTAGTAGGCATCGGCCGGATCGGCGACGAGATCGCGAATGGCATAGACGGCGGCCCAGAGGCCGACCTCCACCATATGGGCCGCGAGAAGCACGATGTTGACGATGATCAGCGCCACCATGAGGCGCAGATAGGGGCGTTTCACCAGCCATTTCTCGAAGGGAGTGACCATCAGAATCAGCAGGATGGTGGCGCTGAGGTGCACGAGCATCACCAGAAGATTCATGACGATGCCGACGATCATTTCATTCAGCATGATGGTGCTCCCATAACGAATCGGCGGCGCGCGCCATGACCGGCACGATCACTATCCGGCCTCTCGGGGCGAACGAAATATGCCTCGCCGTCGACTGGGCGGCGCAGGAGGGGTGGAATCCCGGTCTCGCCGACGCGGCCTGCTTCGGCGTGGTCGACCCCGAGGGCTTCCTTCTCGCCGAGCTCGACGGCGAACCCGCGGCGACCATCTCGGTGGTGAACTACGACGCGCGCTTCGCCTTTCTCGGCTTCTATATCGTGCGTCCGGACCTGCGCGGGCGCGGCATCGGCTGGAAGCTCTGGCAGGCGGGCCTCGCCCACGCGGGCGGGCGCAGCGTCGGGCTCGACGGCGTGCCGGCGCAGCAGGCGAACTATGCGAAGCAGGGCTTCGCGCTCGCCTACCGCAACATACGCTTCGCCGGGAACCCGGCCACCGGCGAGGCAGGGGATACGGTCGATCTCGCGGACCTGCCCTTCGGCCTCATCGAGGCGAGCGACGGCGAGATCTTTCCGGCGCCGCGCGCCGCCTTCCTGAAGGCGTGGCTTTCGGCGCCGGGGCATATCGGACGCGGGCTGCTGCGGGGCGACAGGCTCGCGGGCTGGGGCGTGGTGCGTCCGGCGCCGGCGGGCCGGAAGATCGGGCCGCTGGTCGCCGAGGACGAGGCGGCGGCCGAGGCGGTGTTTCGCGCGCTGCGGGCGGCGGCGGGTTCCGACGACATCGTGCTCGACGTGCCCGAGCCCAACCCGGCGGCCCTGGCACTGGCCCGGCGCCACGGTCTTGCTCCGGTCTTCGAGACGGCACGGATGTACAGGGGCGCTGTCCGGCCGGTGGCGCTGGAGAAGCTCTACGGCGTCACGAGTTTCGAGCTGGGCTGACGCGCCTGGGTGACCAGAGGGTGGCGATCACCACGCCGAGGAGCACGAGCGCATAGCCGACCGCGTGGTAGAGAAAGGGCTGCTCCCCTAGGAACACGATCGCCAGCGCCGAGCCGAACACCGGCATGAGGTGGAAGAACGGCGCGGCCCGGTTCGGCCCGACGAGCTGGATGCCGCGGATGAAGAACAGATAGGCCAGCACCGAGGGGAAGATGGCGACGTACACGATGGCGGCGATCGCCTGCGCGTCGAAGGTGACGGGCGGGCTGACCATGCGTTCGGCGACGAAAAGCGGGGTGAGCAGCAGCGCGCCGATGGCGAGGCTGTAGCCGAGGAAGCCGAGCTGGGAAAAACCGGGGCGGCGGGCCAGCAGCGCGGAATAGATGCCGTAGATGATCATCGCCGCGATCATCCACAGGTCACCCTGGTTGAACTCGATGTTCGCCAGCACCGCCGGATCGCCCCGGCAGATGATGGTGAGCACGCCCAGCAGGGACAGGCCGATGCCGGCGGCCTGTCCGGCCGAGAGCCGATCGCCGTTCAGCACCAGCGCCCAGAAGGCGATGAGCAGCGGTCCGGTGGACTGGATGAGCAGCGCGTTGAGCGCCGGGGTGAACTCTAGCGCGTGATACTGCATGGTGTTGAACAGCGTGATGCCGGTGAAGGACAGCACGCCGACCAGCAGCCAGTGACGGCGCACCAGCGGCCATTCCGTGCGCATCGCCCGCCAGGCGAAGGGCAGCAGGATGAGCACGGCCAGCACCCAGCGCAGCCAGGCGAGCGTCGCCGGCGGCACATGCCCGGCGATGTGCCGGCCGAGCACGATGTTGCCCGCCCAGAACAGCGGTACCAGGGTGAGCAGCAAGTAAGGCGCGTCCAGCAGGCGGCGGAACATGGCGGGACCGGGTGCGAGGTCGTTGGCGCGCAAATGCTCTAGAGCATTTCCACGTTCTGTGGCACCGGCCGATCCATGAATTAATCTGATTGCCCGGCGCGGGCGGCTTATGACGCGCCGCACGCGCCCGGTTTCAGACGCGGCTCAGCACATGCAGGCGGGTGCCCCAGGGATCGGCGATGGCGAAGCCGCCTTCCACCGGCACGACGCTCTCTCCGGCCGCGAGGATGCGCGCGCGCAGCGCCTCGACCGCCGCGGCATCGGGAAGAACCACCTCGAAATGAACGAGACCGACGCTGCCGGCGGGAGCCGGCCCGCCGCCCCGGCTCTGCCAGATGTTGAGGCCGAGATGGTGGTGGTAATGGCCGGCGCTGACGAACAGCGCGCCCGGATAGCGATCGGTCGTCAGCTCGAAGCCGAGGAGGTCGACATAGAAATGACGGGCACGGGCGATCTCGCCGACCTGCAGATGGACATGACCGACACGGGTGCCGGCGGGCATGGGTGTCCCGACAGTCGCCGTGGCAGGGAGATCGGCGAGCAGGCCGCGCAGGTCGAGCGGGTAGGTCGCCATCTCGACCGTGCGGCCGTCCCAGTTCCATTCGCCGGCCGGGCGATCGCGGTAGATCTCGATGCCGTTGCCGTCCGGATCGTCGAAATAGAGCGCCTCGCTGACCAGATGGTCGGATGCGCCGATACGCACGCCCTGCACGATCAGGCGATTGAGGACGACGGCGAGGGACGGGCGGTCCGGCACGAGAATGGCGACGTGGAACAGGCCGGTGGTGCCGCGCGGACGCGGACGCGCCTCGGGCGCCTCCTCGAGTTCGACGACGACCTCGTCGCCGGCGCCGAGGCGCACGATGCCCTCGGCGGTCCTACCGAGAAGGGTGAGGCCGACCGTGCCGGTGTAGAAGGCGATGGAGCGCGCGGCATCACGCACCCGCAGGCGCACGGCACCCATGTGCAGGGTGGCAGGCAGGGAGGGCGCCTCGGCGAGGGGCGCGACGATTCCGGCATCGGCGGTGATGGTGGTCATGACGGCTCCTTCCGGCGGAAGTTCCGCCGTTTGCATAAAGTTGTGCGGGACGGGCCCGTGCGCAATCGTCCTCCGCTTGCGCGGGTGCAATTGCCTCCTGTCATACCTGCCGACCCGGTTGATCTCCCGGTTGCGGCCTGCCGTCGCGGATGGGCTGTCCTTGCCTGACCCGGAGTCATCCCTTAAGACGATGCAGCCCCGGTCGGACCGTTTCGCCGGGGTTTTGTCTGTGCGGCGGGCACGGCACCATGCCGGCCCCCGGCTCGCAATCAGGAGCGTGGCTCGTGGCGAATGTGGTCGTCGTCGGTTCCCAGTGGGGCGACGAGGGTAAGGGCAAGATCGTCGATTGGCTCAGCGAACAGGCGGACGTCGTCGTTCGCTTCCAGGGCGGCCATAATGCCGGGCATACGCTCGTGGTGGGCAATACCACCTACAAGCTTTCCCTTCTGCCGTCGGGCCTCGTGCGTGGCGCGCGGCTCTCGGTGATCGGCAACGGCGTCGTGCTCGACCCGTGGGCGCTGGTGGACGAGATCGGCCGCATCCGCAACCAGGGCGTCGAGGTGAGCCCCGAGCGGCTGCGCGTGGCGGAGAACGTCGCGCTCATCCTGCCGCTGCACCGCGAGCTCGACGCGATTCGCGAGAATGCGAGCGCCGGCACCAAGATCGGCACCACCAAGCGCGGCATCGGTCCCGCCTATGAGGATAAGGTCGGCCGGCGCGCCATCCGCCTGATGGACCTCGCCTTCCCCGATTCGCTGGATGCCAAGATCGAGCGGCTGCTGGCGCACCACAACGCATTGCGGCGCGGGCTTGGTATCGATGAGGTGGACGGGGTGCGGCTGCGCGCCGAGCTGCTGGAAGTGGCGCCCAAGGTGCTGCCCTTCATGGACCGGGTGTGGGCGCTGCTCGACGATGAGCGCCGGCACGGCTCCAAGATCCTGTTCGAGGGCGCGCAGGGCGCGCTGCTCGATGTCGATCACGGCACCTATCCCTTCGTGACCTCTTCCAACACGGTGGCGGCGCAGGCGGCGACGGGCTCGGGCCTCGGGCCGGGCGCGATCGGCTACGTGCTGGGCATCACCAAGGCCTACACGACCCGTGTCGGCGAAGGGCCGTTCCCGACCGAGCTGCACGACGACACCGGCCGCCGGATCGGCGAGCGGGGCCACGAGTTCGGCACCGTCACCGGCCGTCCGCGCCGTTGCGGCTGGTTCGACGCCACGCTGGTGCGCCAGACCGTGCGCACTTCCGGCATCAACGGCATCGCGCTGACCAAGCTCGACGTGCTCGACGGCTTCAAGGAGCTGAAAGTGTGCACGCGCTACCGGCTCGACGGCCAGGAGATCGACTACTTCCCTGCCGGCCAGGATGCGCAGGCACGGGTCGAGCCGGTCTACGAGACGCTCGAAGGCTGGACCGAATCCACCGCCGGCGCCCGTTCGTGGGTCGACCTGCCGGCCGAGGCTATCAAATATGTGCGCCGCATCGAGGAACTGATCGGTTGCCCGGTGGCGTTGTTGTCAACCAGCCCGGAGCGTGATGATACGATCCTGGTACAGAATCCCTTCGAATCGTGATCGCTCCCTGATCCCCGCCAGCTGATTGCATTATGGCCGACTATTACCCGCTTCTTGCACGCGCCATCGGCGGCCTTCCCGACAAATCCGGGGAGGCGCGCAAGGCCGTTTATGAGCGGGCGCGCCGGGCGCTGCTCGCCCAGCTCCGCGCGGTCGATCCGCCGCTGCCGGAGGACGATGTCCATCGCGAGCAGCAGGCGCTGGAGAATGCCATCGGTCGGCTGGAGGCGGAACATGCCGGCAGCGGGGAAACGGTTTCCTCGCCCGTCGTGCCTCCGGTTCCACCGGTGTCGCGGCCGGCGCCCGAGGTCTCCGCCGCGAAGCCCGCTCCGGAAGGCGCAGAGGCGCCAGAGGTCGGGGCGGCCGGGCGCCATGACTGGCGCAGCGACGCGGCGCGCATGGTGCGCGCCCGCGAGGCCAGCGCAACGGAATACGCCGATGAAACCGAGGTAGCCGAGAACGACATCGGCGAGCCTCAGCAGGAAGAAGCGGCGCCCGCCCGCGGCGGTCGCGGCAAGCTGGTCGCGCTTCTCGCCTTCCTGTTGCTGCTGATTGCGGCTGGCGCGGTCGGCTACACGCAGCGCGAGACCATCCTCGCGCTCGTCGGCGGCCAGACGGCGCCGCGGCCGGCCGCGCAGGCGCCGGCGCGCCCGGCTACGCCCGAGACGCAGAAGTCGACCGACCGCATCACGCAGGCGCCCGACTCGTCGCGTCCCGCGACGAGTGCCCCCGGCAATGCCCCCAGCGAGCAGGACATCAACGCGCCGCAGCGCGCGGTGCTGTTCGAGGAGAGCCCGGGCGGCGGCGAGCAGGGGCTGCAGCAATATGTCGGCACGGTGAAGTGGAGCACCGAGACCAGCCCCGCGAGCAACGGGCAGGCGCCGGATATCGGCATTCGTGGCGACATCACCATTCCGGCCCGCGACATCGCGGTGACGCTGACGCTGCGGCGCAACCAGGATCCCAGCATTCCGGCGTCGCACATCATCGAGGTGCAGTTCCGCCTGCCGCAGAACTTCGACCTCGGCAATGTGTCGAACGTGCCGGGCATGCGGGCGAAGGCTTCGGAAGGCGCCCAGGGCGCGCCGCTGGTGGGCCTCGCGGTGCGGGTGGCGCCGGGCTTCTTCCTGATCGGTCTTTCGGCGCTCGATGCGGATATCCAGCGCAACCTTGCCTTCCTGATCACGCGGAACTGGCTCGACCTGCCGATCGTGTTCGAGAACGGGCGCCGCGCCATTCTGGTGCTGGAGAAGGGGGCCGCGGGCAACGCCGCCTTCCGCAAGGCCTTCACCGAGTGGGGGCTTGCCGTGCCGCCGGAGCAGGAAAACAACTGACGCTCCGTGCGGCGTCGTTTGGCGCCGTCGACGCTTGCGAGATTCAGCCCCGCTTCATGTCCTTTGCCATGCGCGACGCGCAGGGGCACCATCTGGCATTAGGTATACCAGATACCCGAGGCCTCCGTTATGTTGCGCTGCAACAGACGGATGATCGGAGAAAGCGCATGTTCGAGACGGTGTTTCCCGTCCTGCCGCTGCTCATCGTTTGCCATGCGTGGATGACGATCCTGATCGCCGAAACGCTTGAGAACGAAGAGACCGCAGGCCTTCCACCGGAATGCTACCCGGCCTGAAACGAAAAGCCCCGCGGCATCGCTGCCGCGGGGCTTTCTGTTGGTGGTGTCGGCCTGGAGGCCGCGGCGTCAGGCCGCGACGCGCTTGTTGAGCACGTCGACCAGCGTCTTGCCGAGACGGGCCGGGGAGGGGGAGACCACGATGCCTGCCTCTTCCATCGCCGCGATCTTGTCCTCGGCGCCGCCCTTGCCGCCGGAGATGATGGCGCCGGCATGGCCCATGCGGCGGCCGGGAGGAGCGGTGCGGCCGGCGATGAAGCCGACCATCGGCTTCTTGCGGCCGCGCTTGGCCTCGTCCTTGAGGAACTGGGCCGCTTCTTCCTCGGCCGAGCCGCCGATTTCGCCGATCATGACGATCGACTCGGTGGCGTCGTCCGCGAGGAACAGCTCCAGCACGTCGATGAACTCGGTGCCCTTGACCGGATCGCCGCCGATGCCGACCGCGGTGGTCTGGCCGAGGCCTTCCTGCGAGGTCTGGAACACCGCCTCATAGGTCAGCGTGCCCGAGCGCGAGACCACGCCGACCGAGCCCTTCTTGAAGATGTTGGCCGGCATGATGCCGATCTTCGATTCGCCAGCGGTGACGATGCCGGGGCAGTTCGGGCCGACGAGGCGCGACTTCGAGCCGTCCAACGCGCGGCGCACCTTCACCATGTCGAGCACCGGAATGCCCTCGGTGATGCAGACGATGAGCGGGATCTCCGCCGCGATCGCCTCGCAGATGGCATCGGCCGCGCCCGGGGGCGGCACGTAGATGACCGAGGCGTCGGCGCCGGTCTTCTCACGCGCCTCGGCGACGGTGTCGAACACCGGCAGGCCGAGATGGGTGGTGCCGCCCTTGCCCGGCGAGGTGCCGCCGACCACCTTCGAGCCATAGGCGAGTGCCTGCTCAGAGTGGAAGGTGCCGTTCTTGCCGGTGAAGCCCTGGGTGATGATCTTGGTTTCCTTGGTCAGCAGAACCGACATCACGCAGCCTCCTTCACGGCCTTGACGATCTTCTGGGCGGCGTCGTCGAGATCGTCCGCCGGGATGACGTTCAGTCCCGAGTCGCGGATGATCTGTTTGCCTTCCTCGACATTTGTTCCTTCGAGGCGGACGACCAGCGGAACCTGGAGGCCGACCGCCTTCACCGCGGCGATGACGCCGCGCGCGATGACGTCGCACTTCATGATGCCGCCGAAGATGTTGACGAGGATGCCCTTCACGTTCGGGTCGGCGGTGATGATCTTGAACGCCGCCGTCACCTTCTCCTCGGTGGCGCCGCCGCCCACGTCGAGGAAGTTCGCCGGGCTTTCGCCGTAGAGCTTGATGATGTCGAGCGTGGCCATGGCGAGGCCGGCGCCATTCACCATGCAGCCGATGGTGCCGTCGAGGGCGATATAGGCGAGGTCGTACTTCGAGGCCTCGATCTCCTTGGCGTCCTCCTCGGTCTCATCGCGCAGGGCGACGACGTCCGGGTGACGGTAGAGCGAGTTCGAATCGAAGGAGATCTTGGCGTCGAGGCACTTCAGCTTGCCGTCCTTGGTGACGACCAGCGGATTGATCTCGAGCATCGCCATGTCCTTGCCGACGAAGGCGGCATAGAGCTTGGTCACGAGATCGCCCGCCTGCTTGGCGAGATCGCCGGTGAGGCCGAGCGCCTGCGCGACGGTGCGCCCGTGATGGGGCATGACGCCGGTGGCCGGATCGACCGAGAAGGTGTGGATCTTCTCGGGGGTCGAGTGGGCGACTTCCTCGATGTCCATGCCGCCTTCCGTGGAGACGACGAAGGCAACGCGCGAGGTGGCGCGGTCGACGAGGGCGGAGAGGTAGAACTCCTTGTCGATGTCGGAGCCTTCCTCGATGTAGACGCGGTTGACCTGCTTGCCGGCGGGGCCGGTCTGGATGGTCACCAGCGTCTTGCCGAGGATCTGCTTGGCATTGGCGGCGGCTTCGGCGGCGGACTTGACGACGCGCACGCCGCCCTTCTCGCCCGCGTCGGCTTCCTTGAACTTGCCCTTGCCGCGTCCGCCGGCGTGGATCTGGCTCTTCACCACCCACACCGGACCGGGAATCTTGGCCGCCGCGGCCTCGGCTTCGACCGCCGCAAGAATGGCAACGCCGTTCGGCACCGGGACCCCGAATTCGCGGAGCACCCCCTTGGCCTGGTATTCATGGATATTCATTAAATCCGCTCCTCCACAACCGGACGGCCGGGAGGGCATAGGGCCTGAAGCGCATGGCGCGAAGCCCTTGGCCTTCCCGTCGATTGGCGTATCCTATTTCCCTATAGGCGCTCGCGCGCCGGGGCGCTACTGCACGAAAGTGTTGCTGAGCGTCCCGATGCCCTCGATCACGATTTCAACCGTGTTGCTCGGGGCCTTCATGGTGCCGACGCCGATCGACGTGCCGCAGCAGATGATGTCGCCGGGGTTGAGCGTCATGTCGTGCGAGATGCGGCTGACCAGCCGCTGCGCGGGAAATACCATGTCGCTGATCGGGTAGCGCTGGCGCTCTTCGCCGTTGAGCACGGTGCGCACGACGAGGCTGGCGGGGTCGACATCGGTCGCCACCACCGGGCCGAAGGGGCCGAAGCCGTCGAAGCTCTTGGCCCGCACCCACTGCGCGAAGGTGGCGTCCTTGTTGATGATGTCGGCGGCGGTGATGTCGTTCACGCAGGTGTAGCCGAAGATGTAGTCGCCGGCTTCCTCCTCGGACACCGCGGTCGCCTTGCGGCCGATCACGATGCCCAGCTCGCCCTCATAGACGATTTTGCCGTCATAGGAGGCCGGCCGGCGTACGGTGGCGCCGGGGCTGGTGAGGCTGGAGCCGGCCTTCAGCAGATAGAGCGGATCGGCCGGCACCGGCGAATTGAGCTTCGCGGCGAGGGCGTGGAAATTGTTCCACAGCGCGATGACCTTGGTCGGTTCGGTGGGGCTGAGCAACTCGACCTCGGCGAGCGCGACGCGCTCCCCGGTCGGCGTCGCGCCGTTGAACATGTTGCCGCTGTGAACGGTGATGGTGTCGCCCTCGAGCGTGCCGAAGCCGGCCGCGCCCGAGCGCTGGAAACGAACCCAATGTGCCATTTTTCGTCGAACTCAGTTGTAGCAGCCGGCGATCTGCGCGCGCTGGCGGACCAGGCTGAGCACGACGTCGATGGTCGGGGTCGGGATGCCCGCGAGACGGCCCATCTCCTGCACCACGGTGACGAGCGGGTCGATCTCCATGGCGCGCGAACGCTCCAGGTCCTGCAGCATGGAGGTCTTGTGCGCGCCGACCGCACCGGCACCGTCGATGCGCCGCTCGACGCCGACGCGGAAGTTCACGCCGGACTGGACGGCGATCTCCTGCGCCTCGAGCATCATCGCCTTGGCGACCGCGCGGGTGCCCGGATCGGAGGCGATCACGTCGAGGGTGGCGTGGGTGAGCGCGCTGATCGGGTTGAAGCAGAGATTGCCCCACAGCTTCAGCCACAGTTCGTCGCGGATGTTCGGCAGTACCGGCGCGCGCATGCCGCCGGCGGCGAAGGCCTCGGACAGCTTGGTGGCGCGCTCGGTGATCTCCCCGGAGGGCTCGCCCAGCGGGAACTTGTCGCCGTAGACGTGCTTGATGACGCCCGGCTCGATCACTTCGGTCGCGGGATAGACGATGCAGCCGATGGCGCGCTCGGGGCGCAGGCCGTTCCACTGCTTGCCGCCCGGATCGACGCTCTCCAGCGTGCGGCCTTCGAGCTGGTCGCCGTGCTTGTAGTAGTACCAGTACGGCACGCCGTTCACCGCGGTGACGACAGCGGTGTCGTTGCCCAGCAGCGGCTGCATGGCGTCGACGACGCCCGGCACCGAATGGGCCTTGAGCGCCACGATGACGTAATCCTGCGGGCCGAGGTCGGCCGGGTTGTCGGAGCAGGGAATGTGCTCGACACGCTCCTCGTCGTCGATGAGCAGCTTGAGGCCGTTGCGCTTCATCGCTTCGAGATGGGCACCGCGGGCGACGAGGCTCACGTCGACACCCGCCCGCTTGAGCTGGACGCCGACATAGCCGCCGATCGCGCCGGCACCGTAGATGCAGACCTTCATGGGACTCCCTCCTGCGTCCGGGCTACCCCCGCGGTGCCCGGAACTTGTTTGGTATTTTGTATGCCATGATTGGGGACGACAGGTCCCTCGTCAAGGGCGAATTCAAGGGCGTGATAATACGTCGCGCATGTTGTGCCGCTTCGCGTGTCCTGCGGGGCGTGTTTGCGACGTGTCTTATAAGTTACTTCGGCGAATGCCGGCTTGTCCACGGTGTATAGGCCAGAACAATTGTCTGTCTGACTACGCAAAAGACTACCCCGGCAGCGGGGTTCCACTACCGGGGCAGCAATCCTTACTTATTCTGGCAGAAACAGATCGGGGGCGCCTGAGCGCCCCCGAAAGGTGTTCTGAATTATGAATTCACTTCCCGTCAGGCATCGGGAGCGACGGTGTGGTTGGCGAGCATCTCCAGCGCCTTCACCAGCGCCGAATGGTCCCACGCCGCCCCGCCATTCGCCGCGCAGGCGCTGAAAAGCTGCTGCGCCAGCGCCGTCGCCGGAAGCGCCATCTGAAGCTGCCGCGCCCCCGTCAGAGCGAGGTTCAGGTCCTTCTGGTGCAGCTCGATCCGGAAGCCCGGGTTGAAGGTCCGCTTCACCATCCGCTCCCCATGCACCTCGAGGATGCGCGAATTGGCGAAGCCGCCCATCAGCGCCTCGCGCACCTTCGCCGGGTCGGCGCCCGCCTTGGAGGCGAACAACAGCGCCTCGCCCACCGCCTGGATGGTCAGCGCCACAATGATCTGGTTCGCCACCTTGGTGGTCTGCCCGTCGCCATTGCCGCCCACCAGCGTGATGTTCTTGCCCATCTTCTCGAACAGCGGCTTCACCGTCGCGAACGCCGCCTCCGGCCCGCCGACCATGATGGTCAGCGAGGCCGCCTTGGCGCCGACCTCGCCGCCCGACACCGGCGCGTCGAGATAGTCGCAGCCCAGCGCGTTGATCTTCGCGGCGAACTCCTTCGTCTCCACCGGCGCGATCGACGACATGTCCACCACGATCTTGCCCGCCGAAAGACCCGACGCAATGCCGTTCTCACCGAAGAGGGCGGCGTTCACATGCGGGGTGTCCGGCACCATGGTGATGATGATGTCGGCGTTCTTGGCGACCTCGGCGCCGCTGGCGCAGGCGATGCCGCCCTTGCCCGTCAGCTCGGCCGACACCGGCTTGACGTCATAGAGATAGAGCGTGTGGCCCGCGTCGATGAGGTGACCGGCCATGGGCGCGCCCATGATGCCCAGACCGACAAATCCAACCTTCGCCATCGTCTTTTCCTCGTTTTCCCAGACGGTATTCTTGAATGTCGTTTCTTGACCGGACGTGGCTCAGGCCGCGCCGGTGAGCGCCTTGAGCCAGCCGAGGCCCGCCTCGGTGTCGCCCTTCGGCTTGTACTCGCACCCGACCCAGCCGGCGTAGCCGATGGAGTCGAGGTAGCGGAACAGGAACTCGTAGTTGATCTCGCCCGTGCCCGGCTCGTTGCGGCCGGGATTGTCGGCGAGCTGGATATGCGCGATCAGTGGCAGGTTCGCCTCGATGGTGCGGGCGAGATCCCCTTCCATGATCTGCATGTGATAGATGTCGTACTGGATGAAGAGGTTGTCGGAACCGACTTCCTCGATGATGTCCTTGGCCTGCTTCGTGTAGTTCAGGAAGAAGCCCGGGATGTCGCGCGTGTTGATCGGCTCGATCAGCAGCTTGAGGCCGGCATCCTTGATGCGCGGCGCGGCGTATTTCAGGTTTTCCACGAAGGTCTTGTGCAGCACGGCGCGGTCCACCCCGGCGGGCACGATGCCGGCGAGGATGTTGACCTGCGGGCAGCCGAGCGCGGTGGCGTAGGTGATCGCCTTGCCGACGCCCGCGCGGAATTCCTCCACGCGGTCGGGCAGGATGGCGATGCCGCGCTCGCCGCCGCCCCAGTTGCCGGCCGGCAGGTTGTGCAGCACCTGACTGAGGCCGTTGGCCTTCAGGCGGGCCACCAGCTCCTCGACCGGGAAGTCATAGGGGAAGAGGTACTCGACGCCGGTGAAGCCGGCGGCGGCGGCCTTCTCGAACCGGTCGAGGAAGGGCACCTCGTTGAACAGCATGGTGAGATTGGCGGCAAAACGGGGCATGGACCGCTCCTAGGCAGGGACAGGTTTGTTTGACGCGGGGCAGGGCCGGTGAAGGCCATGCCCCGACGGTATGGGCGCGCCGCCTCGATGGCATGAAAGCGCGCAAGGCGGAAGTACGCGGCTTCCGCCGAAGTACGGACGGGGCGGCGGCCGGCCACTGCCGGGCTGCGCGCCACCCCGCGCGATCAGGCCTTTTCCGTGACGCCTTCCAGCGGGAGGTCGAGCACTTCCTCGAACTCGTTGACCGCGTCGATCTCGGTGCCCATGGCGATGTTGGTGACGCGCTCGAGGATGAACTCCATCACCACCGGAACCTGATGTTCCTTCATCAGGGCCTTGGCGCGCACGAAGGCGTCCTTGAACTCGTTGGGCGAGGAAACGCGCACCGCCTTGCAGCCGAGGCCTTCCGCGACGGCCACGTGGTCGACGCCGTAGCCGGCATTCTCGTCGGCATTGATGTTGTCGAAGGCGAGCGAGACCTCGAAGTCCATGTTGAAGCCGCGCTGCGCCTGACGGATCAGGCCCAGATAGGAGTTGTTCACGACCACATGGATGTAGGGCAGCTTGTGCTGGGCGCCGACCGCGAGCTCCTCGATGAGGAACTGGAAGTCGTAGTCGCCCGACAGGGCCACGATCTCGGCATCGGGATCTGCCGCGCGCACGCCGAGCGCCGCTGGCAGGGTCCAGCCCAGCGGGCCGGCCTGGCCGCAGTTGATCCAGTTGCGCGGCTTGTAGACGTGGAGCATCTGCGCGCCCGCGATCTGGCTGAGGCCGATGGTCGAGACATAGCGGGTGTCGCGGCCGAACGCCTCGTTCATCTCCTCATAGACGCGCTGCGGCTTCAGCGGCACGTTGTCGAAGTGCGTCTTGCGCAGCATGGTCTTCTTGCGGTCGAGGCATTCCTTGGCCCAGGCCGAGCGGTCCTTCAGCTTGCCGGCGGCCTTGTATTCCTTCGCCACCTCGATGAAGAGGTCGAGCGCCGCGCCGGCGTCCGAGACGATGCCGAGATCGGGGCCGAAGACACGGCCGATCTGCGTCGGCTCGATGTCGACGTGAATGAACTTGCGGTCCTTGGTGTAGACCTCGACCGAGCCGGTGTGGCGGTTCGCCCAGCGATTGCCGATGCCGAACACGAAGTCCGAGGCGAGCATGTTGGCGTTGCCGTAGCGGTGCGACGTCTGCAGGCCGCACATGCCGGCCATCAGGTCGTGGTCGTCCGGGATCGTGCCCCAGCCCATGAGGGTCGGGATGACCGGCACGCCGGTGAGTTCGGCGAACGCGACCAGCTTGTCGGAGGCGTCCGCATTGATGATGCCGCCGCCGGAGACGATGAGCGGGCGCTCGGCCTCGTTCAGCATGGCGATGGCCTTTTCGGCCTGCTTGCGGGTCGCCTTGGGCTTGTAGACTTCCAGCGGGGCGTAGGTGTCCTCATCGAACTCGATCTCGGCGAGCTGGACGTCGATCGGCAGGTCGATCAGCACCGGGCCAGGGCGGCCCGAGCGCATGACGTGGAACGCCTGCTGGAACACCATCGGCACCAGCGCCGGCTCACGCACCATCACCGCCCACTTGGCGACCGGCTTGGCGATCGATTCGATGTCGATCGCCTGGAAGTCTTCCTTGTAGAGACGCGCGCGCGGCGCCTGGCCGGTGATGCACAGGATCGGGATCGAATCGGCGGCAGCCGAGTAGAGGCCGGTGATCATGTCGGTGCCCGCCGGGCCCGAGGTGCCGATGCACACGCCGATATTGCCGGCCTTGGCGCGGGTGTAGCCTTCCGCCATGTGCGAGGCTGCCTCGACATGGCGCGCCAGCACGTGGCGCGTCTGCCCATGGGCCCGCATCGCGGAATAGAGCGGATTGATCGCGGCGCCGGGCACGCCGAAAGCGGTGGTCACCCCTTCCTTGGCGAGAACCCGGATTGCGGCATCGACAGCACGCATCTTGGCCATGGCAACTCCTCCTGGCGTCGTTGTCGCCGGCGGAGCGTCGCCCTGGATCGCAGGGCTGGCGGCGCTCGGCCGGCTTTCGAACTCTGTTCAAAATCTCCGGTTCCGGTGGCCGCCGAGGCGCGCGGCGCCGGGGTTTCATCAACCGGGCGCCATGCTGCGGAGCGGCATGATTCTTCCCGCGTTGCGGGATGAATTTCCGAAATCGCGGAAAACATGCCACGTCACCCCCATTTCCGCAATACGGGATATATTTCTGATTTGCGAAAATTAGACGAATGCGCCTTTATGCTAGGAAGGGTACGTGCCGACCGATGGCATAAGATCGGCAGACGGCGGGTGGCGCCGGGATCGGGTATCCCGTTCCCGCTGCCCGACTTCGGAGGTGAGTTGCAGATGAACCAGGCTGTCCCGACCGTGCGCCGTCGCGGCCGCCCTTCCTCGACGGGCGGGGCGGAGGGCGGCGGGGAAGTCCAGTCGCTCGACCGCGCCATCGCGCTGCTCGAGGTGCTGGCGCGCGAGGACGGCCTGACGCTGAGCGAGGTGGCGCGGGCGGCCGAGCTGCCGACCTCCACCGTGCACCGCCTGCTCACCACGCTGGAGCGGCGCGGTCTCGTCGGCCACGACCCCGCGACGGGGCAGTGGATGGTGGGCATCGGGCTCTTCCGCGTCGGCTCGGCTTACCTGCGCATCCGCAAGCTGCCGGAGATCGCGCGCTCCCTGCTGCGCGAGCTGTCGCACGGGGTGAACGAGACGGTAAACCTGTCGCTGATCGAGGGGCCTCATCTCATCTGCGTCGCGCAGGTGGAGAGCCACGCGGCGGTGCGCGCCTTCTTCCGCATCGGCGGCGACCTGCCGATCCATGCCTCCGGCGGCGGCAAGGCGATCCTGGCAGGGATGAACCCGGAGGCCCGGCGCGCCTGGCTCGGCGGCGACCAGCTCCAGCGCTTCACCGAGCACACCCATGTGAGCCGGCGGGCGCTGCAGTCCGATCTCGCGGAGATCGCCGAGCGCGGCTATTCCATCGACGACGAGGAGCACACGCCCGGCATGCGCTGCGTGGCGGCGGCGGTGCTCGACGAATGGCGCGAGCCGGTGGGCGCGATCTCGATCTCGGCGCCGACGGTCCGCATGCCGCCCGAGCGCATCGCCGATCTCGGCGCGCGGGTGCGCGAGGCGGCGCGGCGGCTGACGACGCAATATTCGGGGCGATGAGCCCCCGAGCTTTTTTCACCGCATAAAAAAATGCCGGCGCGAAGCCGCGCCGGCACCAGTCGCCTAGGAGGAACCGAACGTCGGGCAAACCCTTCGTTCCGCTCCGGGAGGCTCTGTGGCCCGCCCGTCCGCCGCGGATATGCCGCGCAGCCTTGAAGCGGGGGCCGATCGTTCCGCGCTTGCCCCCGCGGAGGGGAGGGCGGCGCGCAGGGCGCCGCCCGGCGGGACGGTCGATCAGACCGCCTTCGCGTCGTGCATCGCAGCGATTTCTTCCTGCGAGTAGCCGAGCTGGGCGAGCACCTCGTTGGTGTGCTGGCCGAGTAGCGGTGAGGCGGTCACCTCGACCTCGACGTCCGAGAACTTGATCGGCGAGCCGACGGTCAGGTACTTGCCAAGCTTGGGGTGATCGACCTCGACCACGGTGCCGCTCTTGCGCAGCGACGGGTCGTTGGCGATCTCCTTCATCGACAGCACCGGGGCGCAGGGGATGTCGAACTTGCGCAGGATGTCGATGGCTTCGAACTTCGTCTTGTCGGCGAGCCAGCTCTCGATGAAGGCGAAGATGTCGAAGATCTTGTCCTGACGGGCCTCGGCGGTGTTGTAGGCCGGGTCGTCGATCCACTCCGGCTTGCCCAGCGCCTTGCAGATCGGCGCCCAGGCATGGCCCTGGATGGTGAAGTAGATGTAGGCGTTCGGGTCGGTTTCCCAGCCCTTGCACTTCAGCACCCAACCCGGTTGGCCGCCGCCGCCCGCGTTGCCGCCGCGCGGCACCACGTCCGAGAACTCGCCATGCGGATACTGGGGGTACTCCTCGAGATAGCCGAGGGCGTCGAGACGCTGCTGGTCGCGCAGCTTGACGCGGCAGAGGTTGAGCACCGAGTCCTGCATCGACACGGCGACCTTCTGGCCCTTGCCGGTCTTGATCTTCTGGTGCAGCGCCGTGAGGATGCCGATGGCGAGGTGCATGCCGGTGTTGCTGTCACCGAGCGCGGCAGCCGACACGGTCGGCGGGCCGTCCCAGAAGCCGGTGGTGGAGGCGGCGCCGCCCGCGCACTGCGCGACGTTCTCGTAGACCTTCAGGTCCTCATAGGCGTGGCCTTCCGAGAAGCCCTTCACCGAGGCGAGGATCATGCCCGGGTTGAGCGACTGGATGTGCTCCCAGGTGAAGCCCATGCGGTCCAGAGCGCCGGGGCCGAAATTCTCGACCATGACGTCCGACTCTTTGATGAGCTTGGTCAGGACTTCCTTGCCCTGCGCCGTCTTGGTGTCCAGCGTCAGCGAGCGCTTGTTGGAGTTCAGCATGGTGAAGTACAGCGCGTCGGCGTCCTTGACGTGACGCAGCTGCGAGCGCGTGACGTCGCCCGCGCCGGGGCGCTCGACCTTGATGACGTCGGCGCCGAACCAGGCGAGGAGCTGCGTGCAGGCCGGACCAGCCTGAACGTGCGTGAAATCGATGATCTTAATACCTTCGAGGGGCTTAGACATCGTGGTCGACTTCCCTTTTAAGCGTTAACCATTCGACGGAGGCTCACCCTGCCGCCGCAATGAGATTTTCCATCCGTTCTGAATGGAAAAGCTTTCCTTCTCCCCATGCTCCGCTTCACGAAGAAAGCGCGAGCAACTCCCAGGTGGTGATCGACTTCGAAAATACTTGCGACTTCTTCTCGCTCACCCTGGTGTCACAATCCGCCGGGCGCACGCGACATGCGCAGCCCGGCGAACCGTCTCGTCCCGGTCCGCCGCGTGGCGGGCCGTATCCTTCATGCATCCTGTCGTCGCGCTGCCGCGCGCGTCGCGAAGGGCGGATGCTTTGCCGTCACTCGGCTGCGAGGCGGACCGTCTCGCCGACGGCGCCCGAGGTCTTGATGCGCTCGATTTCGTCGCCGCTCAGACCGAGCACCTCGGCGAGGATCTCCTCGGTGTGCTCGCCGAGCAGCGGCGAACGCTCGACCTCGACGTCGTTGTCGGAGAGCTTGATGGGGTTGCCGACGGTCAGGTACTTGCCGCGCGTCGGGTGATCGAGCTCCACCAGCGTGCCGGTCGCGTAGAGCGACTCGTCGGCGGCGATCTCCTTCATGGAGAGCACCGGCCCGCAGGGAATGTCGAGACCGTTGAGGATCTCCATCGCCTCGAACTTGGTGTGGGCCATGGTCCACGCCTCGATGCGGGTGAAGATCTCGTTGAGGTGCGGCAGGCGCGCCGCCGGCGTGGCGTAGTTCGGATCGGTCTTCCACTCGGGCTCGCCGATCACGTCGCAGATCTTGGCCCAGACCGGTGCCTGCGTGATGAAGTAGATGTAGGCGTTGGGATCGGTCTCCCAGCCCTTGCACTTCAGGATGCGGCCCGGCTGGCCGCCGCCGGAATCGTTGCCGGCGCGCGGAACCGTGTCGCCGAAGGGCAGGCCCTCACCGAACTGGCTGTACTCGCGCAGCGGGCCGCGATCGAGGCGCTGCTGGTCGCGCATCTTCACGCGGCAGAAGTTCAGCACCGCGTCCTGCATGGCGCAGAGCACCTTCTGGCCGCGGCCGGTGAGCGTGCGCTGGTAGAGCGCGGTGACGATGCCGAGCGCCAGATGCAGGCCGGTGCCGGAATCGCCGATCTGCGCGGCGGTGACGAGAGGAAGGCCGTCGCGGAAGCCGGTGGTCGAGGCCGAGCCGCCGGTGCACTGGGCGACGTTCTCATAGACCTTGCAGTCCTCGAACGGGCCGGGGCCGAAGCCCTTCACCGAGGCGAGGATGATGCGCGGATTCAGCTCCTGGATGCGTTCCCAGGTGAAGCCCATGCGGTCCAGCGCGCCGGGAGCGAAATTCTCCACCATCACGTCGCAGATCTTCACCAGCTCCTCGAGGACCTTCTTGCCCTCGGGGTTCTTGGTGTCGAGCGTGATGGAGCGCTTGTTGGAGTTCAGCATGGTGAAGTAGAGGCTGTCCGCATTGGGGACGTCGCGCAGCTGGCCGCGGGTGACGTCGCCCTCGCCGGGACGCTCTACCTTGATCACGTCGGCACCGAACCACGCCAGAAGCTGCGTGCAGGTGGGGCCGGACTGAACATGGGTGAAATCGAGGACGCGAACGCCGTCCAAAGCCTTTCCCATGGGGTTCCTCTCGAGGTTAAGCTCGGCGTTTTTACGCCGTTATATCGTTGATACGGAATGAGACGGGCGGGGTGGGGAAACCCCGCCCGTCTCGGCTCGACTTACTTCTTCTTCACAACGCTCTGCGGGTTGAGGCTGCCGATATTGCCGCTCTCGCTGCCGGCCGCCGGATCGATCACAGCGTTGATGAGGGTGGGCTTGCCGCTGTCCATCGCCTCGTCCACGGCGCGCTTGAGCTCGTCCGGGGTCGTGACGTGGTAGCCAACGCCGCCGAAGGCTTCCATCATCTTGTCGTAACGGCTGTCCGGGACGAACACGGTGGTGCCGGGATCGCGGCCGGTCGGGTCGGTGTCGGTGCCGCGATAGATGCCGTTATTGTTGAAGATGACGACCGTGACCGGCAGGTTGTAGCGGCAGATCGTCTCGACCTCCATGCCGGAGAAGCCGAAGGCCGAGTCGCCCTCGACCGCCAGCACCGGCTTGCCGGTCTCGACAGCCGCGCCGACGGCGAAGCCCATGCCGATGCCCATCACGCCCCAGGTGCCGACGTCCAGGCGCTTGCGCGGCTGGTACATGTCGATGACGCCGCGGGCGAGGTCGAGCGTATTGGCGCCCTCGTTGACGAGGATCGCGTCCGGACGCTCCTTGATGACCTGCTTGAGAGCGCCGAGCGCCGAATGGAAGTCCATCGGCGAGGAGTTCTTGAGCAGGCGCTGGGCCATCTTCGAGATGTTGACTTCCTTGCGGGCGTTGATCGCCTCGGTCCACTCGGACGGGGGCGCCTGCCAGCCGGACTTGATGCCCTGGTTCAGGGCCGCGACGACCGAACCGATGTCGCCGACCAGCGGCGCGGCGATCTCGACGTTGGAGTCCATCTCCTTCGGCTCGATGTCGACCTGGATGAACTTCTTCGGGGCGTCGCCCCAGGTCTTGCCCTTGCCGTGCGACAGCAGCCAGTTGAGGCGCGCGCCGATCAGCAGGACGACGTCCGAATCCTTCAGCACCGTCGAGCGGGCGGCGCCGGCCGAGAGCGGATGGGTGTCGGGCAGGATGCCCTTGGCCATCGACATCGGCAGGAACGGAATGCCGGAGGTCTCGATGAGGGAGCGGATCTCCTCGTCGGCCTGCGCGTAGGCCGCGCCCTTGCCTAGGATGATGAGCGGCTTCTTGGCCGACTTCAGCACGTCGAGGGCGCGCTTGATCGCGGCCGGGGACGGGAGCTGCTCGGGGGCGGCGTCGATGACCTTGACCAGCGACTTCTCGCCTTCGGCCGCGTCCATCACCTGGGAGAACAGCTTGGCCGGCAGGTCGAGATAGACGCCGCCGGGACGGCCAGACACGGCCGCGCGGATGGCGCGGGCGACGCCGATGCCGATATCGGCCGCGTGCAGCACGCGGAAGGCCGCCTTGCAGAGCGGCTTGGCGATGGCGAGCTGGTCCATCTCCTCATAGTCGCCCTGCTGCAGGTCGACGATCTCACGCTCCGAGGAGCCCGAGATGAGGATCATCGGGAAACAGTTGGTGGTGGCGTTGGCCAGCGCCGTCAGGCCGTTGAGGAAGCCCGGCGCGGAAACGGTGAGGCACACGCCCGGCTTCTTGGTGAGGAAGCCGGCGATGGCGGCGGCGTTGCCGGCGTTCTGCTCGTGGCGGAACGACACGACGCGGATGCCTTCGGCCTGCGCCATGCGGCCGAGATCCGTGATCGGAATCCCCGGCACGCCGTAGATGGTCTCGATACCGTTGAGTTTCAGCGCATCGATGACGAGGTGGAAGCCGTCGGTGAGCTCCTGCTCGGCTTCAACGGCCGCGTTTACGTCAATTACCTGTGCGACTGCGGACATCCCGTATTCCCTCCCAAAACGTCCTTCGGCGGGTTCTGCCGCCTTAATCTAGGTCTACGTGGCTCTCGACGTGCCGCGCGAGCCGGAGCGTATGGTCTCGCACCAGACGCTCGGCGCGGTCCGCGTCCCGCGCCTCGAGAGCAAGGATGATCTCCTTATGGTCGGACGCCGAACGCTGCGCCCGGTCCATTTCGAAGATCGTGCGATGGCGGATGGCCCGTACGTGGAAGAACAGGTTTTCCGTCATCGCTGCGAGCAGCCTGGAGCCGCTCAACCGGATCAACGCCTGGTGAAACGCGATATTCGCCGTCGAATACTCGTCGCACCGGTCACGCTCGATCCGGGTGAGATCGAACTCCTTGAACAAAGTCCTCAGCCCGGCGATCGCCTCGTCGCTTGCGCGCTGCGTGGCGAGGCGGGCCGCCATGCTTTCCAGCGCCGCCCAGGCCTCGATCATCTCGATGATCTCGGCCTTCGAACGGCGTACCACCATAATGCCCCGCCGGGGTACGGCGCGGAGCAGGCCTTCCTGCTCCAGCATCGCGACCGCCTCGCGGATGGGCGTCCGGCTTGCGCCGAGACGCTCCGAAATGTCCCGCTCGTCGAGCAGCAACGGCTCGCTCGAGCCGTAGATATTCATGTGGGTAATGGCTTCCTTGAGAGCGGCGTAGGCCTTGCTCTTGAAGCTCTCCTTGGCCGGCAGGCGTTCGATGGTCAGGCCATTGTCACCGCTTTGCCAGCGCTTGCTCACAACTGCCTTGCTGCTCACGGAAGTGTCCTCTGCGGAAAATCCGCCGGGGATTTCCGAAAAATTGGCATACCAAATACCAACATGTCAATTCGGATGTCCCCGATCCCGGGGCCACGGCGCTCCTCATTCCCTTTCGTCACTGTCGGCGCCGCGCCTCTCTCCTGGAGGCTTTGCGAGCTGTTCGCCGAACTTGCGTATGCAATATACCACAGACGAAAGCGGGTTGGCGAGACCAACTGAACAGATAGCGGCGGCCTGTGAGCAAAAGTTCGGGCATGGCTCGCCTGACGGGGCGGGCGCGGCGCGACGGAACAGTGCCGGCGTGGCGGTTTATGCTGCCGGAGAGGGCGGGCTGGCGCTCCGTCGACGTTCGGCGGGAAGGGCCGAAGGTGGGGCGAAAACGGGCTGGACGTGTGCGCCTGCCGGTTCCGGTGACGAGCGGTCCGGGCGGCGGGTTGTCATGGGCGGCGGGAGTGATCCGGTCTACCGAGGCCCGGATTCTCGTGACGGCTCGGGAGCGACGGTGCCCCCGATTCGCCCGGAAGCGCCCGAGGGCCGGTTGGAGAGCCCCGTTGGGCGAGGCGGCGCTTCATCTGATGCCGTCGAGGCGACGCCGGGCAGATTCTTGCAGCCGCCGAACGGCGGCACGGCACTGTACCGGGGCTCGAAACCTCAGGACGGAAACCTGCCGTGCTTCTCCACATGGGCGGCGAGGCCCAGCGTGTGCTCGCGCACCAGGCGCTCGGCAAGGTCGGCGTCGCGCGCGACGAGCGCGGCGATGATCGCGCGGTGCTCCTGCAGCGAGCGCTGGGAGCGGTTCTCCTGCCGGACCGACACGGCGCGGATGCCGCGGATATGAATGAAGAGATTGGCCGTCATTTCGGCGATCATCTCGCAGCCGCCCAGCCGGATGATCGTCTGGTGGAAGCGGATGTTGGCGTTCGAGTACTCGTTCATGTGCTCGGACGGCGCTTCTTCCTCGAAGTCGTGGAACATGTCGCGCAGCTCGGCGAGGTCGCGGTCGCTCGCGCGGGAGGCGGCGAGGCGGGCGGCCATGCTCTCCAGCGCCGCCCAGACGATGATCATGTCGATGATCTCGCGCTTGGACTTGCGCACCACGAAGATGCCCCGGCGCGGCACCGAGCGCACGAAGCCTTCCTGTTCGAGGACGGTCAGGGCCTCGCGGATGGGTGTGCGGCTGACGCCGAGGTCGTGCGAGAGCTGGCGCTCGTCGAGACGGATCTCGCTCTCCTGGCCGTACATGTCCATTTCGGTAATCGCCTTCTTGATGGCGTCGTAGGCCAAGGTTCGAAGGCTGGTATTCGCGGCCAGCGGAGCGATGTTCAGTCTTGTCTGGGTGTCGGCGCTTTCCACGGGTGGCTTCCTCGTCAGTTCGTCAAGGCTGTTGTTCTTGTTGGTTGCCCCCGCGCGACAGACGCGAGGCGCCCGGTCGCCCGGACGATTACGGGCCCGCTCACCCGATCATTGGCGATTCTCTTCGGGAAACAGGCCGAAAGAGGATCGTATATCACATACCGAATGTCCATGCGCCCCATGGCTAGGCGGCAACCGGTCCCGGAGGCCCGCGGAAAGGCCGGTACGGCGCCTTTCGCTGCCCGTCCGGATGCCTCGCGGGGAGCTCGGCGCTCCTCCGGCATCGGCTCGTGACGTTAGGTAATATTCGTCAAATATTCCCTATCGTAATGTGACGCTAGGGAAGACATGTTTCTGTTACATAGCCTGTTTCTCTGGTATGCAAAATTTTGCATAACTGAAAAATCATAGTATGGTGTCGGCAATGGCTGGTCGCTGCCCCTGCGAATCCGGCGCGGCCACGGCGCATTCAATAAGAAAAGCAGAAGTTAATCGCGCTCTTTACGTTGGGAAACGTTCGAGGATACAATGACAACTGACGCAACGTCATCTCTGAACAGGACGCGCTGGCTCCAGCTCGTGTTCGGCGTGATCTGCATGTGCATGATCGCCAACATGCAGTATGGCTGGACGTTCTTCGTGAATCCGATGCAGGAGGCCCATGGCTGGGATCGCGCGGCGATCCAGGTGGCGTTCTCCATCTTCATCGTCACCGAGACCTGGCTGGTGCCGGTCGAGGGTTGGTTCGTCGACAAGTACGGCCCGCGCGTCGTGGTGCTGTTCGGCGGTATCCTGTGCGGCCTCGCCTGGGTGCTGAACTCCTACGCGACCACGCTCACCACGCTCTACATCGGCGCGGCGCTGGGCGGCATCGGCGCGGGCGCCGTGTATGGCACCTGCGTGGGCAATTCGCTGAAGTGGTTCCCGGATCGTCGCGGCCTGGCCGCCGGCATCACCGCCGCGGGCTTCGGCGCGGGCTCGGCGCTGACCGTCATCCCGATCCAGAACATGATCAAGAACCAGGGCTACGAGGCGGCGTTCTTCTACTTCGGCGTCGGGCAGGGCATCGTCATCAGCGTGATCGCGCTCTTCCTGATGGCCCCCAAGAAGGAGCAGATCGCGGCCTTCGCCAAGAACGTGGTCGCCAAGGTCGCCCAGTCGGCCCGCGACTTCTCGCCGAAGGAGATGCTCTCCACGCCGCTGTTCTGGGTCATGTACGCGATGTTCGTCATGATGGCCGCCGGCGGCCTGATGGCGACCGCCCAGCTCGGCCCCATCGCCAAGGACTTCGGCATCGCCGACGTGCCGGTGAGCCTGATCGGCATCACCCTGCCGGCGCTCACCTTCGCCGCCGCGATCGACCGCGTGCTGAACGGCCTTACCCGTCCGTTCTTCGGTTGGGTGTCGGACCAGATCGGCCGCGAGAACACCATGTTCTTGGCCTTCGCCATCGAGGGCGTCGGCATCTACGCGCTGAGCGTGTTCGGCTCCAACCCGGTGCTGTTCGTGATCCTGACCGGCCTCGTCTTCTTCGCCTGGGGCGAGATCTACTCGCTGTTCCCGGCGATGTGCGGCGACGCCTTCGGCTCGAGGTTCGCAACCACCAATGCGGGCCTGCTCTACACCGCCAAGGGCACGGCGGCGCTGATCGTGCCGTTCACCAGCATTCTGACCACCGCGACGGGGAGCTGGCATGCGGTATTCATCTCGGCCGCGGTACTCAACATCGTTGCCGCCGTCATGGCGCTGCTGGTGTTGAAGCCGCTGGCTGCCGCCCATGGCCGCCGCTCGGCCGAGGCCGCAGGGGCCGCCAAGGCCGTCGCCGCCGAATAGTCCGCCTGGGCTTTCACCGGCTCTGTTCAGGGCGCGTCTTCGGGCGCGCCCTTTTTCTTTTACCGATGAGAGGTATTAGAATACCGAATATTCGCAATGATCTGCGACTTTAGTCGTCCAGCATTTCCGATGTAATGGCGGGTCTCCCTTGGGTGCGTGGATGGAGAAGGTGCGCCCGGATTCGGGATGTTCGCCTCCTATTTATGGACGTTCCAGAGTTTACCTTCCTCAGGGTTCCTGTTTGTCATCTGCCGAAAGGATTTAAGCTATCGCAGGGGAATGGGATGTCAGCGATATGACATCTTTCTGTTCAGGTCCGTTTGTTAAGTCGAAAGTGTACGTCGTCTTGACGCTTACGGAGAGGTTCTCGAGTCATAAATGCCAATTGGCATACATAATATTGTCGATTATGATCCTTACTCAGCGGGTCGGTTCCGCAACCCTGCGTCAGACATGGATCAAAGCGACCGGTACGGGCGCCAGGGGAGCGGAAGCCGCACAGCCTATTGGGAAGCATACGCCGCAGGAGCGGTCGTCACGGGACGCAGGGAGAGCGGCCCGTGATCAACGAAAAGCCGGCGCCCGCCCCCAGCCAGGGGCAAGGAGCGACCGCCATAAAAAGCCGATCCGCGGCAAAGATCGATTTGGGAGAGGAGATCGCCCCTTGAGTACGTCCAAGACTATTGCGGCCGTCGGGCCGGGACAGGATTTTTCGGAAAGCCGCCGCTGGCTGCAGCTGATCGTCGGCATCGTCTGTATGGTGGCAACGGCGAACATCCAGTACGCCTGGACGCTGTTCGTTCCGGAAATCCAGCAGACCTTCGGCTGGGAACGCGCGTCGATCCAGATCGCGTTCACCATCTTCGTGCTCGTTCAGACCTGGCTTGCGCCGATTGAAGGCTACTTCATCGACAAGTTCGGTCCCCGCATCATGGTCGCCTTCGGCGCGCTGATGATCGGCACGGCCTGGGTTCTCAACTCGCAGGCCGTCAGCCTGACGGGCTTCTATGTCGGCGCGGCCGTCGGCGGCATCGGCGTGGGCTGCATCTACGCCACCTGCATCAACAACGCCCTCAAGTGGTTCCCCGATCGCCGCGGCCTCGCCGTCGGCCTCACGGCGGGCGGCTTCGGCGCGGGCTCGGCCCTCACCATCCTGCCGATCGCCTCGATGATCGAGACGTCGGGCTTCCAGCAGACCTTCTTCTTCTTCGGCCTGCTGCAGGGTGGCCTCGCCTTCCTCGCGGCCTGGTTCCTGCGCGCGCCGAAGACCGGCGAAGTGAAGGCGTCCGACAAGCTCAGCCAGAGCCGGCGCGACTACACGCTGAAGGAAGCGCTGAACACCAAGCTGTTCTGGCTGATGCTGCTCATGTTCACCTGCGTGGTGACCGGCGGCATGATGGCCGTCGCCCAGCTCGGCGTCATCGCCCAGGACCTCGGCGTGAAGGAGTTCAAGGTCGACCTGTACTTCTTCACCATGGCCGCCCTGCCGCTCGCGCTGATGCTCGACCGTGTCATGAACGGCATCTCGCGTCCGCTGTTTGGCTGGATCTCCGACCATATCGGCCGTGAGAAGA
The DNA here is from genome assembly GCF_902703545.1 of Starkeya nomas. Classification (NCBI taxonomy): domain Bacteria; kingdom Pseudomonadati; phylum Pseudomonadota; class Alphaproteobacteria; order Hyphomicrobiales; family Xanthobacteraceae; genus Starkeya; species Starkeya nomas. The sequence goes on along the minus strand of NZ_CACSAS010000001.1, from coordinate 3,148,251 downwards.
CGATGGTGATCGCCTTCACCCTCGAAGGCCTCGGCATCATCGCGCTCGGCTATTTCGGCCATAATCCGTGGGCGTTCCTCATCCTCTCGGGCGTCGTGTTCCTGGCCTGGGGCGAGGTCTACTCGCTGTTCTCGGCGCTGGCGGGCGACGCCTTCGGCACCAAGCACATCGGCAAGATCTACGGCGTGCTCTACTGCGCGAAGGGCATCGGCGCGCTGTTCGTGCCGGTCGGCAACCTGCTGATGGAGGCCACCGGCACGTGGTCGTCGGTTCTCTATACCGTCGCCGCCATGGACCTGTTCGCGGCGTTCCTCGCGATCACGCTCCTGCCGAGGGTGCTCTCGGCCCACGTGGCCCGCTCGGGCGTCGCGAATTCGGCGACCTCGCCGACGGAGCAGAAGACCGCCTCGGCGCATGCCTGATCGCCGGCGGTCCGAAGCGGCCACCGGCACGGAAGGCTCAAGCGGCCTTCCGGACAGGATACCTTCTCGACTTGGGGGCCCTTCGGGGCCCCTTTTTCGTGCGCGTGGAGCGGATCAGGCGTCGGCCGTCGAATCTGGCTCCGGCGCCATGGCGAGCGCCAGTTCGGCGAGATACTCGACCTTCAGGCTGGCCCTCGCGCCGAGCGCGGCCAGAGCCGGGCGATCGAACCAGCGCGCCTCCAGCGCGTCGTCCGCAGCCACCGCCTCGCCGGAGCGCCAGCGGCAGAGAACGGCGATCATCGCGAAATGATGGGCGAGCACGCCGGCCGAATCGTGCTGGATGAAATCGAGCACGGTGATGAGGCGCGGCGCGTCCGCTTCGATCCCGGTTTCTTCGTGGAGCTCGCGCAACGCGGCTTCCAGATGCGTTTCTCCCATCTCCATGCGTCCGCCGGGAAAGCCCCACAGGCCCTGATCGGGCGGATTGGCCCGGCGGACCAGCAGTACGGCGCCGTCGCGCTCGACCACGGCGAGCACGGCGGGGATGGGACGGACGGGAGAGGGCGACGACATGGATGGCCTTTCTTCTGAACGTCGGCTGCCGGCCGGGGAGGGCGGTTTCCCCGGCCGGGGCTGCTCGGCGACAACCTACTCCGCGGCTGCGGAGTCGCGATAGATTTGCCCGCCGCCGGCCCGGAAGGCCTCGCTCATCCGTTCCATGCCCTGCTCGGCTTCGGCCTGCCGTGCGGCGTCGCGAATGTCCTGGCTGATCTTCATCGAGCAGAACTTCGGCCCGCACATGGAGCAGAAATGCGCCAGCTTGTGCGCCTCCTTCGGCAGCGTCTCGTCATGGAAGGCGGTCGCCGTGTCGGGGTCGAGCGCGAGGTTGAACTGGTCCTGCCAGCGGAACTCGAACCGCGCGCGCGACAGCGCGTCGTCCCAGGCCCGCGCCAGCGGATGACCCTTGGCGAGATCGGCGGCGTGGGCGGCGATCTTGTAGGTGATTACCCCGGTCTTCACGTCGTCGCGGTTGGGCAGGCCGAGATGCTCCTTCGGCGTGACGTAGCAGAGCATCGCCGTGCCGAACCAGCCGATCATCGCCGCGCCGATGGCGGAGGTGATGTGGTCGTAGCCCGGCGCGATGTCGGTGGTCAGCGGGCCGAGCGTGTAGAACGGCGCCTCGCCGCAGGTTGCGAGCTGCTTGTCCATGTTGGCCTTGATCTTGTGCATCGGCACATGGCCAGGGCCTTCGATCATCACCTGGCAGTCATTCGCCCAGGCGATCCGGGTCAGCTCGCCCAGCGTCTCCAGCTCGGCGAACTGAGCCGCGTCGTTGGCGTCGGCGATGGAGCCGGGGCGCAGCCCGTCGCCGAGCGAGAAGGTGACGTCATAGGCGCGCATGATCTCGCAGATCTCGGCGAAATGCTCGTAGAGGAAGCTCTCGCGGTGATGGGCGAGGCACCACTTGGCCATGATCGAGCCGCCGCGCGAGACGATGCCGGTGACGCGGTTCGCGGTAAGTGGCACGAAGGGCAGGCGCACGCCGGCATGGATGGTGAAATAGTCGACGCCCTGCTCGGCCTGCTCGATCAGCGTGTCGCGGAAGATCTCCCAGGTGAGATCCTCGGCGATGCCGCCGACCTTCTCCAGCGCCTGATAGATCGGCACGGTGCCGATGGGCACCGGGGCGTTGCGCACGATCCAGTCGCGGATGTTGTGGATGTTGCGGCCGGTGGAGAGGTCCATCACCGTGTCGGCGCCCCAGCGGATCGCCCACACCATCTTGTCCACCTCGTCGGCGACCGAGGAGGTGACGGCGGAGTTGCCGATATTGGCGTTGATCTTGACCAGGAAATTGCGGCCGATGGCCATCGGCTCCAGCTCGCCATGGTTGATGTTGGCGGGGATGACGGCACGCCCGCGCGCCACCTCGTCGCGCACGAATTCCGGCGTCACCACGTCGGGGATGGCGGCCCCGAAATCCTCGCCGTCGCGGACGATCTCGCGGACGCGCTCGCGCAGGCCGTTCTCGCGGATGGCGACATATTCCATCTCCGGGGTGACGATGCCCCGGCGGGCATAGGCCATCTGGGTGACGGCAGCCCCGCCTTTCGCACGCAAGGGCCGGCGCTGGAGCGGGAAGGGCGCGACGAGCCTGTCGTCGCCGACATTGCCGTTGTCCTCCGGCTTCACGTCGCGGCCGACATATTCCTCGACGTCGCCGCGCGCGAGCACCCATTCATCGCGCGGGCGGGCGAGGCCGGCCTCGATGTCGATGATGGCGGCCGCGTCGGTATAGGGGCCGGAGGCGTCGTAGACGGCGAGGTTCGGTTCCCCGACGGAGGGGGCGAGCAGAATCTCGCGGAAGGGCACGCGGAAGCCGCGCGCTGGGCATTCGGCATAGATGCGGCGCGAGCCGGGAATCGGCCCGGTGGCGACGCCGATGGCGCCGGCATTGTTCGGGTTTTTGGTCGGCATGATGGATCTCCAGAACCAGAGGTTGGGGAGATCCGGGTGTATGACGTTGGGGAAGGGTGACGTTGGGCGCACGAGCGCTATCGCCATTCGGTTCCGATCCCTTCGCCGGCATGACCCGGATCAGGTTCGAAGGGTCAGCGCGTTGCCCTGCCTCTCAGCATGGCGGGCGCTCTCTCAGCCCCCTAACGGGGCTCCCCTTGGAACGCGGCGATCTTCGACCAAAGTCGGGCGCGGGTCAATTTGGGCGGGCGGCTGTCACCCCGCCGCTGCCGCATTTCCTGTAGATTGCTGATTCGTGAGGGAACGACGCATCGAGCAATCCGAGGGATACATGGCCGGCTTGAAGAATCCGCTCCGAACGGCAACCCGCAAGGCCGCCCTGGCGGCGCTGGTCGCCGGCCCATTTCTGCTGCCTGCCGCCGCGTCGGCGCAGCAAGCCTGCGGCAACAGCGGTGCCGGCTTCGACCAGTGGCTCGCGGGCTTCAAGCAGCAGGCGGTGGCTCAGGGCGTCTCCCCCCGGACCGTGACGGCGGCGCTCAATGGCGTGGGCTACGATCCGAACATCGTCGCCACCGATCGCGGCCAGCGCGTGTTCGGGCAGAACTTCTTCCAGTTCTCCGACCGCATGGTCGCGAACTACCGCATCCAGCAGGGGCGCCAGCAGATCCAGCGCAACCCGTCGCTGTTCGGCCGGATCGAGCAGACCTTCGGGGTGCCGGGGCCGGTGCTGGTGGCGTTCTGGGGGCTGGAGACCGATTTCGGCGCCAATATGGGCGACAAGTCCACCGTCCGTTCGGTGGCGACGCTTGCCTGGGATTGCCGGCGGGCCGACATGTTCCGCACCCAGCTGCTCGCGGCGCTCAAGATCATCGATCGCGGCGACCTGACGCCCCAGACCATGCGCGGGCCGTGGGCCGGCGAACTCGGCCAGTTCCAGTTCCTGCCGGATCATTATTTCAATTACGGCGTCGATTTCGACGGCGACGGCCGTGTCGACCTCATCCGCTCCGCTCCCGACGCGCTGGCCTCGGCGGCGAACTATGTTCGCGCTCTCGGCTGGAAGGCCGGCCAGCCCTGGCTGGAAGAGGTGCGCGTACCGGCCAACATCGCCTGGGATCAGGCGGACCTTTCGACCAAGCTGCCCCGCGCGCAGTGGGCGCGGATGGGGGTGGTGCGGGCCGGTGGCGGGCAGCTTCCGGCGGACCAGCTCACCGCGTCGCTGCTGCTGCCGATGGGGCGTAGCGGACCGGCCTTCCTCGCCTATCCGAACTTCGACGTGTTCACCGAGTGGAACAACTCGCTCGTCTACGCGACCTCGGCGGCCTATCTCGCCACGCGCGTCGCCGGGGCGGGGCCGTTCAATCGCGGGCAGGGCGACCGGATTCCGGTTCTGTCGATGGCGCAGGTGAAAGAGCTGCAGAGCCTGCTCAATGCCCGCGGCCATCATGTCGGGCGCATCGACGGCATTGCCGGGGCGGCCACCCGGCAGGCGATCAAGGTCGAGCAGATGCGTCTCGGCCTGCCGGCCGATTCCTATCCGACGCCGGACTTGCTGGCGGCGTTGCGGGCGGGACGCTGACGGCGATCTCTCTTCGTCAGATCACCGGAATGCCGTGCTGCTTGGCCTTGGCTTCCGGCTCGACATGGATGTTGACGAGCACGTCCGGCACCTCGGCCTCCAGTGCGTCCTCGATCCGGTCGCAGATGGCGTGCGCCTCGCTCACCGCCATGTCGCCGGGCACGACGAGGTGGAAATCGACGAAGGTCATGCGGCCCGCCTGGCGGGTGCGCAGGTCGTGCGCCTCGATGGCGCCGGTCGCCTCCGCCGCGATCCGCCGGCGGATGAGCGCCAGCGTCTCGGGCGGCACGGCGTGGTCCATCAGCCCGTCAATGCTCTCCTTCAGCACGCTCCAGCCCGACCAGAGAATGTTGAGGGCGACGAGGCCGGCGAGGATGAGATCCAGCCTCTCCCAACCGGTGAAGGCGGCGATGGCGACGCCGACCAGCACGCCGGCTGAAGAAATGACGTCGGTGAGCAGATGGCGGGCATCGGCGATGAGCGCCGGTGAGCGCGCCCGCCGGCCCGTGCGCAGCAGTACCGCGAACCAGATCGCATTGATCGCCGTCGCACCGGCATTGACCGCAAGGCCGGGAAGCGAGGCGTCGAGCGGCGTCGGGCTGAACCAGCCGAGATAAACCTCGCGGAAGATCGAGATCGCCGCGACGACGATGAGCACGCCGACGACGACGGCCGAGAAATACTCCGCCTTCGCGTATCCGTAGGGATGGGCGGCGTCGGCCGGCTTGTGGCTGACGCGCAGGGCGAGAACGGCGGTGGCGGCCGTGGCGACGTTCACGATGCTCTCGAGCGCGTCGGAGTAGAGCGCGATGCTGCCGGTGAGCAGATAGGCGACATATTTCAGCGACAGCACGAGGATGCTGATGCCGACATTGATCAGTGCAATCCGCGAGGACTGGTTCATCGGCGCCGCCACTACCTGCTCCGGCGCCCAGCGCCCCTGCGCCGACCGCTTAGAGAGTCGGGAACAGAAAATCAAGCAAGACCAATGACTTGCAAGTCATTCGCAGAAGCGTTCGCAAGCAATCGGGCGATGGTGTCGATCGACAGTCAGGCGTTGGCCTGCCGCGGCAGGATCGCGCCGCGATGGCGAATGACGCGGCCGGCGAGAGCGTGTCCTGCTTCCGCGGCGCCGGCGGGGGCCTCGCCACCGAGGCGGGCGGCGAGGTAGGCGGCATTGAAACTGTCGCCGGCGGCGGTGGTGTCGACGGGTTCGACCGGCTGCGGAATGGGCACGAACTGCGAGGCGTCGCCGGTAACCACCAGCGCCCCCTCCGAGCCGTTCTTCACCACGATCTCCTGCACGCCGAAGGTGGCGAGGCGCTCGGCGGTCGCGGCTGGCGAGCCGTCGCCCCACAGCATCACCTCGTCATCGAAGGTCGGCAGGGCGATGGAGGCTCGCTTGAGCGCCTGGGCGTAGACGGCACGGGCGCGGGCGACATCGCCCTTCCAGTTGCTGGGGCGGAAATTGCCGTCGAACACGATGCGCGCGCCGCGTTCGCGGGCGAACTCCAGGGTTGCGAACAGCCGTCCGAGGCCGGTGTTGGAGTAGAGGGAAAGGGTGATGCCGGAGAGATAGATGAGGCTCGCCTCGATCATCTGCTCGGCCACGCTTTCCCAGCCGGGCAGCTCGAACAGCTCGCGCGCCGGCGCGTTGTCGCGCCAATAGGTGAAGGTGCGCTCGCCCTTGGCGTCGGTGTCGATCAGGTAGAGCCCGGCCGTGCGTCCGGGCACGCGCATCATGAGCGCGGTCTCGATGCCTTCACCCTGCGCGGAGGCGAGGATCGCCTCGGAGTAGCGGTCGTCGCCGAGCGCCGTCGCATAGGCGGTATCGACGCCGGCGCGGGCCAGATAGACGGCGGTGTTGAAGGTGTCGCCGCCGAGCGACAGGCCGAACCGCCCGTCCGCGCCGCGCGCGAGTTCGACCATGACCTCGCCGATTGAGACTACCTTGGCCATGGTGCTTCCTCCGTTCAGAGCCTCCGGCGCCAAGGGCGGCGGCCGGATTCGGCGGCCACCCTCGCCCTATTCGCCGCGAGGGGCAAGTTTCGCGGCCTGCCGGAGGAGGCCGCCCGCCGCCGGTCTCGGGCGGGAGGCGGCTATTGGCTCAGAGCTGGACGCCGCGGGTCAGGGCGCCGTCGACGACGAGATTGGTGCCGTAGATGAAGCTCGCGGCGGGGCTGGCGAGGAAGACGGCGGCGTTGGCGATTTCCTGCGGCGTCGCCATCCGGCCGGTCGGATTGAGCGCCAGCGCCTCGGCAAACAGGGTCGGGTTGGTGTCCTGGATGGTGTTCCAGACGCCGCCCTTGAAATAGGTGTTGCCGGGCGAGACGGAGTTGGCGCGGATCTTCTTCGGGGCGAGCGTGAAGGCGAGGCCCTGGGTGTAGTGGATGAGCGCGGCCTTGAAGGCGCCGTAGGGGCCGGAGGCGAAGTCGATCTCGCGGCCGGAGACCGAGGAGATGGTGACGATGGAACCGGCGTCGCTCTTCTCGAGATAGGGCAGCGCCGCGTTCACCAGCCGGACCGTGCCGAGCAGATCGGTCTCGAAGCCCTTCTTCCAGCTCTCCTCGTCGCTGCCGATGGCGAGCGCGCTCACATTGGCCACCACGATGTCGAGGCCGCCGAATTGCTCGGCCGCCTTCTCGACGAAGGCGGCGAGCGCCGGGCCGTCGGCCACGTCGACACCGGCGCCGAGGGTGGACACGCCCTTCCCAGCGAGTGCCGCGGCGGTGGCTTCCGCCTCGGCGGTGTTGCGGCTGCAGAGCGCGACGTTGCAGCCCTCGGCGGCCAGTGTCTCGGCGATGGCGAGGCCTATGCCCTTGGTGCCGCCGGTCACGATGGCGCGGCGTCCCTTCAGTCCGAGATCCATATCCTGTCTTCCTTGTGCGCGGAGTGAGACGGGTATGATCCCGCGCTCTGTGTGCACAGCACAAGACCGCCGGTGTGATTATCCCGGTATTGGAGGAGAGGCGCGACGTCCGGCGCGCGGCTCAGGGCGACATCTCGATGATGCGCATTGTGCCGCCGGGCATTGCGGAGCCGGATGTGGCGCTGCTTCGGGAGGCGGGGTCCGGCGCGACGGAATTCACGGTGGGCGAGACTGGCGCGGTCGGCTGGCCTTGGGCGGCAGAAGGGTTGGCGGAGGCTTCCCCGGCAACCGGCGGCGCTTGCTTCCATCCGCCGGGCGGCGCGTAGCGGTCCGCAAGATCGCTCGCCCGGTGCTCATTGTGGATGATCAGGCAGACCATGCGCTGTTCGAGAACGCCGATGCCGCCGAGCCGGCCGCCGACGCTGCGTTCCGCCTCGCTGCCCTCGAAGGGGGCGATGCTCTGGCACTCGAAATTGCGCCAGAGCACGAAGCGGCTCTGGGACTCCTCGAACAAGGCCCGCCAGCGATTACGCTGGGGCGGCGGAAGATCCTGCCGGGCGGCGATGGCCTGCTCCACGCCGGCTTCGGCGCGGGCAAGGGTTTCCTCGCTCGCCTTCTGGCGGGCGTTCAGGCAGTCGAGATAGGCGCGCGCATCCGAGCCGCCGCGCGTGCATCCTGTCGGCGGTTCGGCCGCCGTGGCGGAACCCAGGGTGCCCAGCAAAACGGCGCCGACCCTCGCGATGCCGGCAGGACGTGGCATTCCGGTCTCGGTCTCCTCATGCGGCGCGCGCTTCGTTGAGGAAGGCGCCCATGCGCTCGAGCGCGCGGGTGATGTTCTCGGCCGAATTGGCGTAGGAAAGCCGGATATAGCCTTCCCCGAAGACGCCGAAATCCGGTCCGCCTATGGTTGCAACTCCTGCGTCATCGAGCAAGGCCGCCGCCAGCTTTTTCGCCGAGGTCCATCCGGTGCCCCGGATGTTCGGGAAAGCGTAGAAGGCGCCCTTCGGCACAGCGCAGGAGACGCCGGGCAAAGCGTTGAGCCCTGCAACCACCAGATGCCGGCGCCGGTCGAACTCGGCGACCATTTCCGCCACGCAATCCTGCGGGCCGGTCAGCGCGGCGAGGGCGCCGTACTGTGCCGGAGCGTTGACGCAGGACCAGGCGTTGACCGCCAGCTTGCGCGCGGCCTCGAAGAGGCCGGGCGGCCACAGCGCCCAGCCAAGCCGCCAGCCGGTCATGGCGTAGGTCTTGGACCAGCCGTTGAGCAGGATCAGGCGGTCGCGGATTTCGGGATAGGCGAGCAGGGTGGTGTGCTGCTCGCCGTCGAACAGGAACTGGTCGTAGATCTCGTCCGACAGGATGGCGACGTGCGGGTGCTTCTCCAGACCGGCAACGAAGGCGTCGATCTCGGCCTTCGGCGTGACGCCACCGGTCGGATTGGCGGGCGAGTTGAGGATGACGAGGCGCGTGCGGGGCGTGATGAGGGTGAGCGCCTCCTCCGCCGAGAAGCCGAAGCCGTTCTCCTCGCGGATCGGCACCGGGACCGGAGTGGCGCCGGTGAACTCGATCATGGAGCGGTAGATGGGAAAGCCGGGATCGGGATAGAGAATCTCCGCGCCCGGTTCGCCCAGCATCAGGATGGCGCTGAACATGGTCACCTTGCCGCCCGGCACGATGACGACGCGGCCCGGATCGATTTCGGTACCGAAGCGGCGATGGACATCGGCCGCCACCGCCACGCGCAGAGGCTCGATGCCGATGGAGGGCGTGTAGCCGTGATGGCCGTCGCGCAACGCCCTGATGGCGGCTTCGACGATGTGGGCGGGGGTGGAGAAATCGGGCTGGCCGATGCCGAGATTGACGATGTCGCGCCCCTGCGCCGCGAGGGCGGCGGCACGCGCCAGCACGGCGAAGGCATTTTCCTCGCCGATGCGATTGAACGCCTCGATCGGGTGCAACTGGAAGTGGGACTTGGCTGACGTCATGCTGTTCCTCGCAACGCTTCCCGGCGCAAGTCGCACAAAGCGCTTGCAGTCTTTCGCATTCCTGTCACACGGGACGGGGGCGTGGTTCAAGGGGCCCCCGGCACGGTCGGGGCGGTCAAGGGGGATGACCCAACTCATGAACATGCAGCAGAGTTCGCCGCCCGTGGGCGACGTCATCGACGCGACGCCGGCGCCGCGGCCCGAGCGGATGCGCCTGTCCGGACGTCATGTCGACATCGTCCCATTCGACCCGGATTTGCATGCGCGTGCGCTCTACGAGGCGTCGCACGGTCCCGAGAAGGAGGCGCTCTGGGCCTATCTGGGCGTCGGCCCCTTCGCCAATCTCGCGGCCTTCGAGACCTCCTATCGCGCGGCGGCGGAGCGCGACGACCCGCTGCTCTTCGCCATCCTCGACAAGAACGGCCATGTGGTGGGCCACGCCACCTATATGCGCATCGACACCGCGAACCGGGTGATCGAGGTCGGCAACATCCTCTACACCCCCGCGATGATGCGCACGCCTGGCGGCACCGAGGCGATGTATCTGATGGCGCGCCATGCCTTCGAGACGCTGGGCTACCGGCGCTATGAATGGAAATGCAACGCGCTGAATGCCCCGTCGCGCCGCGCGGCCGAGCGCTATGGCTTCCGCTTCGAGGGAACCTTCCGCCACCACATGATCGTCAAGGGCCGCAACCGCGACACTGCCTGGTTCTCCATCCTCGCGGAGGAATGGCCGCAGATCGCGGTGGCGATGGAGACGTGGCTGGCGCCGGAGAATTTCGACGGCGCGGGCCGGCAGATCGTGCCGCTCTCCATCCTCAATGCGCGGGAGATGGAGGTCGAGGGTCGCGTGCTGCGCCGTGCGCGCTTCGACGAACTGCCGCAGATCGAGGCGCTGCAGAAGGCCGCCTATGCCCGCAACCGCATCCTGCTCGGCGTCGAGCCGGTGCCGTTGCTGTGGGACTATGCACGGGTTTTCCGCGAGCGCGAGGTCTGGGTTCTGGACGGAGCGGACAGCATTGCGGGCGTGGCGATTCTTCAGGCCCGCGCCGATGATCTGCTCACCGACAGCATCGCCACCTGCCCCAAGGCGCAGGGCTTCGGCTTCGGCAACCTGCTGCTGACCGCTGGCGAAGTCCGCGCCCGTGCCCTTGGAAAGCGCACCGTGCGGCTCTACACGGGCGAGCCGCTTTCGGCCAACATCCACTGGTATCGCCGCAAGGGCTACGCGATCGAGCGGGTCGAGCAACTGCCCGACCGGCGGCTGGTTCACATGGCCAAGGCGGTGGGCTGAACCGCCGGCAGGATGCCGATTGCGGCAGCTTGCTCTCGCCGGTTTCTTGCGCCTGGCGGCGGATGGCTTACATTCAGCTCAGGTTTTCTTCTGGACGTTCGATGATGAGTTACGTGGAGGCAGCCGGCGCGCCGCTGCGCAAGACCGGCCATATCAAGTTGCACGGGCCGGAAGGCTTCGCGGGCATGCGCAAAGCCGGAAAACTGGCGGCGGAGGCCCTTGATCTCGTGCACGAGCTGGTGGCACCCGGTGTGACGACCGACGCGATTGACCGGCTGGTGTTCGAGTTCGCCATGGACCACGACGCCTTGCCGGCGACGCTGATGTATCGCGGCTATCGCAAGTCCACCTGCACCTCGATCAATCACGTCGTCTGCCACGGCATCCCCAACGAGAAGCCGCTGCGCGAGGGCGATATCGTCAATGTCGACGTCACGCTGATCGTCGACGGCTGGTACGGCGATTCGAGTCGCATGTTCCCGGTGGGCGAGATTCCGCGCCGCGCCGAGCGGCTGCTCGACGTCACCTATGAATCGATGATGCGCGGCATTGCCGAGGTAAAGCCGGGCAGGCATGTCGGCGACATCGGCGCGGTGATCCAGGAATATGTCGAGCCGTTCCACATGAGCGTGGTGCGCGATTTCTGCGGCCACGGCGTGGGCCAGCTCTTCCACGACGAGCCGAACATCGTGCATGTCGGCCGGCGCGGCGACGGCCCGGAGCTGTTGCCGGGCATGATCTTCACCATCGAGCCGATGATCAATCTCGGCCGGCCGCATGTGAAGGTGCTCTCGGACGGTTGGACCGCGGTCACCCGCGACCGTTCACTGTCCGCCCAGTTCGAGCACACGGTCGGTGTCACGGAGACCGGTTGCGAGATCTTCACGCTCTCGCCCAAGGGCTATCACAAGCCGATCTTCGGCGACGCCTGAGCACGCGGGAGCCCGCATGGCGCGGAAAGGGGCAGGGCGGAACGGCAACGCTTTGTCGACTGACAGCTTTGCCGTGACCGATCCCCCGGGGCTCGCCGAGGCATCGGCCCACTATATCGGCCACCGCGAACGGCTGCGCGAGCGCTTCCGGCAGGCCGGCGCCGACGCGCTTCCCGACTATGAACTGCTGGAACTGGTGCTGTTCCGTGCCGTACCGCGCGCGGACGTGAAGCCGCTCGCCAAAAGCCTCATCGACCGCTTCGGCTCCTTTGCTGAGGTCGTCGCCGCGGCTCCGGGGCGTCTGCGCGAGGTGAAGGGGGTGGGGGATGCCATCGTCACCGAACTCAAGCTGATCGGTGCGGCGGTGGAGAGGGTCACGCGCGGCAAGGTACGCGAGCGGCCGGTGCTGTCCTCATGGAGCGCCGTGCTCGCGCATTGCCGCGCCGCCATGGCGTTCGCCGAGCAGGAGCAGTTCCGCATCCTGTTCCTCGACAAGCGCAACCAGCTCATTCTGGACGAGGTGCAGCAGCGCGGCACCGTCGACCACACGCCGGTCTATCCCCGCGAGGTCGTCAAGCGGGCGCTGGAGGTGGCGGCGAGTGCCATCATTCTCGTGCACAACCATCCCACTACCCCCTTTTCCATCACGCTGGATCACGCTCAATACCATTGAAACACAATGATTTTTTTGCTTGTCGTACTGCGGGATATCGTGGCATATTGGGGTCGGTTTTAAGGGGGTCGACGCCCTTTTTGACCCCAGTCGCCGACCCCACAAAACCGTCTGGCGACCCCACTTGGAAGCCGACGGGAGACCCCAGTGCCAAGCCTTACAGATGGAGAAATTCGCCGCGCCCTTAAACAGGTAGAGCAGACCGGCAAGCAGCTTACCCTCGTCGATGGCGAGGGACACGGGACCGGCCGCCTGGTTTTGGTGATGAAGCCAATGCCAACACGTGTGACAGCGGACTGGATGGCTCAGCAGTGGCGGGACCAAAAGCGGATCAAGAAGAAGCTCGGGTCGTATCCCGCGATGCCACTCGCGAAGGCGCGAGAGGTCTTTCAGCGCGATTTTGCCGATATGATCCAGAAAGGTCGGAGCATCAAGATCGCTGGCGACACCCGACCTGGCACGGTCGCGGACCTCTTCGAAGCCTATGTCGCCTATCTCAAGGACGCAGGGAAGCCTTCCTGGAAGGAAGCCGAAAAGGGGTTGAACAAAGTCGCGGACACACTCGGACGCAACCGCCCAGCGCGGGACATTGAGCCCGCGGAAATTACCGATGTAATCCGCCCCATTTACGAGCGCGGAAAGCGGTCGATGGCCGACCACGTCCGTAGCTATATCCGTTCTGCCTTTAGCTGGGGCCTGAAATCAGAGCACGACTATCGATCGTCTTCTTCTCGACGCTTCCGCCTCGTCTACAACCCTGCGGCCGGCATTCCGACGGAACCCAAGAAGGTTGGGACGCGCTGGTTGGATGAGGAAGAATTCCTGCGTCTCTATCGGTGGCTCGAATGCCCCGACACACCTGTCCATCCGCCCTACACCAGGGCTGTCCGCATTCTCATGTTGACCGGACAGCGCGTAGAGGAGATCGCTCGGCTGCACATCGATCAGTGGGATGCCAAAGAGCGCATAATCGACTGGTCCAAGACAAAGAATGGCAAGCCCCATGCCATCCCAGTACCCAGCGCCGCCGCCGAGTTGCTCGAGTCCATCACACCCAACGCTCACGGCTGGTTTTTTCCGTCAGCCAAGGACCCTTCGAAGCCTGTCAGCCATGGCACGCTCTATTCCTTCATGTGGCGACAGCGCGACCGTGAGGTGATTCCATATGTCACCAATCGGGATCTGCGCAGGACCTGGAAGACGCTGGCTGGCAAAGCAGGACTCTCTAAGGAAATCCGCGATCGCCTCCAAAATCACACGCTTCAGGACGTCAGCTCAAAGAGCTATGACCGCTGGAACTATATGCCCGAGAAGCGAGCCGCCATGGCCAAATGGGACAAATTCGTCCGCGCACTTTTAGCTAAGAAGCGGGGCAATCGCACTCTAAGGAAAGCGGCATGAACAAGTGCTCACTCCTTGCCGCCGCGATTTTTGTGTTGTTTGGTTTCGCAGCCCCAGCCGCGGCGGATCCCTGTGACGGCCCTCTCCCCAAACAACTCGGTGCAACCTTCACCGGCACCATACGATACGTGGGCGATGGCGACAGCCTGTGCGTCGGGCGAACCGATAGACCAGAAGAATGGATCGAGGTTCGTCTCGCTGACTTCAACGCACCGGAATTGCATGATCCCGCAGGTGAAGCAGCGAAACAAACACTTACCAAGATCGCTTTTGGCCGATCCGTCCTATGCAGGACCGAACGCGGACGTAGCGGACGTGTTATCTCCTTTGATCGCGTGATCGCCCGCTGCCAGATCGACGGACGTTCATTGGGAGACGCTATGCGAGCCGCTGGCGTTGCCGAGGGGGGCCATTGAAGGCGGTCCTCGCAATCTTGGACCGACGGTAGCGAATGGCCTAGCTCTCAGAAAACGCCGTTCCCTTCTTACTCCACAGACTTTTCCGTAAATCCGAGGGTGTTTGCGTTCTCGATAAGGGTGCGCACCTTCGCGCGATCGAGACCCGAGGGGACCTCCGCATCGATTTCCAGTCGAAGTTTCACCTCGCTGCCGGGTAGCGTTGTCAACTGTTCGACGATGGCTTCAACAATCTGATGGATGTCCCTCGCAGGTCTTTCCGGCGAGATCATCACCGCGCCGGTGAACCGCGTTGGTTTTCTTTCTACTGGCGGTGCAGCCGGTCTATCGCTCTCTGGCGAACTGCCGGTGGGTTTCGCGCCGTCACCAGGCCCCGTGGGCGTGTCGCCCGGAACGGACGGGGTGGGCACAGGACGATGGGCCTCTGCCACAGCCGGTTTCACAATGATGCTGTCGCTGTCGATCACGACTACAGCGTTTACCGCGCGTTCGATCGCCAGTCCCAGATAGGTGTCCGACTTCTCGTCCCATCGCTCAGCATAAGCGAACGGACCGGGCAACATGCCGCTGACAGCCGACTGGACCGCCTTGACGAGGACATCCTGGCCCCGCAGGCGAGGCAGATAGATGTACCGATTGAGATATTCCCGCAGATCCTTCAGCGACAGGTGAGGCTTGTCGTTCCAGATGTATTTCTGCAGATCGCGATCGAGGCGCGACGGCCCCAGTTCGACGAGCAAACCTTCTTCAGCCGCCAGCTTCTTGCTCGCCCGCGCCAGCAGTCCGTCCTGAGCGGGGATCTTGCCAGACTGCCACTCCCAATCGGCCTGGGCGCTCTCCTGAACCGGGTAGTGCAGATAGCACCACGCCTCTTTCAAGCGCGTCTTCATTGTTTCGTTCGCCTCGGCAAGCTTGGCTTTGGCAAGCGCGCTGTCGCTCTGGGTGAGGTTGAGCCGCTCCGTATCGCGGACGATCTCGCCCCAAGCCAAAGAAGCACGAACGGCGTCTTTCAGATGATCTAGCTGGCGGGTTTCCGCGGCGATGAACACCAGCATGTTACGATAGACACGTGGCGTGCTTCCGCGTTGCATGAGGATGTCTTTCGCCTCGACCAGCGCATCCGAGCCATCGCGCCCGTTATGCGAATGTTTGACGCCCAGCACGACGGCGCGCACACCGCCCGCCTCATCGGGGACTTCCGCCGATGAGGCGGGCGCCACCTGCACGGCATCGAAATGCCCGCGATCCGCAAGACCGTTCACATATTTTCCGAGTTGGGTGTCAATCGTCACGTCGACCAAGGCCGCCTCGATCTGCGCAGCCTTGTCCGCCGCGATGCGGTTGAGGCTCGCCGACATCGAATACCAGTACCGGCCAAGATCGGCATGCATGAACTTGGCTTGGTTGGTCAGCCGGCGCAGCGCATCTCCGAAGATCGCCGCGCGCTCGCCGGGCTGCACGACGCCGAGGTTGATCTGTTTGTCGTCGAGGCCAGTGTTCTGCTGCTGGGCGGTGGGCGCGGTTCCCATGAAGATCGCGCGGGCGACGCGACGAGTCGCCGAATAGCGGTTCAGGTTCGGCGCCGACTGATCGACCTTGTAAGGCGTGGACGCAGTGCCATCGACGTCACCGGCGATGATCGACTGCCAGCTCACGTCGAGATAGTGGAGCAATTCCGGCTCCACGCGCGGCGAACTCACGGCCACGCTTCCCGGCATGATCATCACCGACGGGTCGGCGTTCATCCAAAGCTCGTGAATGGCCTGCGCCATCAAGCGCAGTACGCCGCGCGTGCGCTGGAATTTTTCGAGCGACCCCCAGCTCGTATAGAGCTGGTCGAACAGTTCGGGATGGATCGGATAGGCCTTCTCCAGCTTACGGCGATAGTCCTCATCCGCGCAGCCCTGTGGGAAATCGTTGGCGTTCTCCCGATAGAGCTTGGCGAACTGCTTCAGCGTGTTGTCACGGTGATGGAATTTGTCGCCGGGGATGTCCTTGAACAGCCGCCGCCGGACGATCTCATAGCTCTCTTCCTGGCTCGCCGGTCGCCACGACGATTCCACGCGGCTGAACGTCTGCTTGAGACGGGCCAGCGCCTCCTGACCACCTTCGCCGCCCACCTCGATCTGCGAGGCTGGCAGGGAGGCGACCAGCAACGTGCCGGGACTGGCCTTGACCGCCTCGGTCAGCGACTGGACAAAGGACAGGTTCGCGTCGAACGATCCCGAAGGTAGCCCCTCGACCTTGTAGATTTGCCGCAGGTACGCGACCCATTCGTCGATCAGGATCAGACACGGTGCGTACTTCTTGAAGAGCGCCTCCAGCAAGTTCGAGCCTGGCGCAATGCCGCTGGCGTCATTCTCGGCCACCATGGCGAAGGCGTCGGCGCCACCGAGCTGCCAGGCCAGTTCGCCCCAGGTCGTGCGGACTTTCTGGCCTCCGTCGGCATTCAACACGTCCTGCGGCCCCCGCGACGTGCCAACGAGCACCGCCCGATTGATGCCCTTCGGCACGCTTAGGCCGAGCTTGTCGAGCAACTGATCCAGGCCTGACAGGTCCTGCACCGGCGTCGGCCCCGCCATGTGGTATAGGGCGAGCATCGAGTGCGTCTTGCCGCCACCGAAATTGGTTTGCAGTTCGACGACGGGATCGCCGCCGCTGCCGGACAGCCGCTTCGCGGCGCCGATCAGCAGCGCGCTCAAGCCCTCGGTCAGATAGGTGCGGCTGAAAAACTGGCGCGGATCACGGTATTCCGGCGGCGCGCTGCCGGAATGAACCTTGGCGAGGTCGGCCGCGAACTCCGCCTGCTGGAACTCGCCGGTGGCGACATCCTGGTGGGGCTCGACCACCTCCCGCCACGGCAACAGGCCGGCCACGGTCTCGACCGAGATTTCGAGTCGCTGGGTTTTCCGTCGCTCTTCATTACGCGCCAACTCGGTGAACTTCGTGCGCAGGATGGTGTCGCGCATCTTGCCGAGCTGCTCGGCCGTCTCGCCGGCGCTGATCGCCTCCATCAACCGACGCATGGAATCGAGCGCCCGCTCGGCGTCGTCATAGGTGAAGGTCTCGTTGTGTGAGAGCTTGTTGCGGACGTCTCCCAACTCGTTGACCAGCGACCGCTCGGCACGGCCGAGAACGGCCTTGAACGCCTCGCTCCAGAAGCGATCCATCGCATTGAACAGCGCGGCCTGATCCCAACCAACTTCGCCATTGCTGTTGGGGCGTAGGCTCGGCAGCTTCTCCAGAACCTGGACTTGCCAGTGTCCCTTGAGGGAGGTTTCCAGTCTCTTTTCGACGAAGGGAATCAGCGCCGCCGGCAGCAGTTCCATCCCTTCAAACACATATTGGCGCGTGCTTTTTGCCACGTTCCGTTCCCCCTTAAATATCCAGCCGGATCTGACGATCGCCGCTTGTGTCGTGGATGGCCGCCGCGGCCTTTGTCAGCTCGGTCCAATCGGCGATCAGGGCGTTGTAGGCCGTGGCCTCCTTCGCATCCCTCCGCTTGTTGGCGCTGATGTCGTAGAGGCAGTAGGCGAGATCCTTCACCGCCTCGGCCTGGGTGATGATCTTCTTCAAAAGGACGGCGGTGTCGCGGGAGATGCCGTCCTTCTCATGCTGTCGGACGAGGTGCTGAAGGCACTCCCACACCGTCAGGTGGCGGTCTTCTTCCGGGTCCCAATCCTCGTCGAGTTCATCACGCGAGAGTATACGGACTTTTCCGGCAGCGCTCTCGACGATCCCGGCATGCTTGACGCTATCGACAGAAATACCGCGCGCACGGGCAAGGTTGTCGGCGACACCGTAATCCCCCTTGCCGGTCCCGTTCTGCTCGAACCAGGTAATGGCGAACCGCGTGTCCGCGTCGAACTCACCCTGGATGCCGCCGAGATATTCATCGAGTTCCCGATTGATGAGCTGGAGTGCGGTCTTCACGCTCATCGGGCTGTCGTCGGATTCCAGCACGGCTCTGTAGCGCGAGAACACGCCCATACCGGGGCCGATGGCGGATTGAGGCATATCGGCGGGGGCAATGTTCGCGCCTTGAAGTTCGGCGATCGCCGGGGGCAGTTCGCGTTTCAGGGCGCGGATAAACTCTGCGCGAGTAATACTCTCGGCCGTGGCTTCCTTCTTCCGGCAAACGAGAACGACAGAGTTGGCGAGAGCATTTGTCCCAGAGGCGATCATGCGATTCGCCATTTCGGTGCGCAGAGGCCAAGTGCCGACGACAGCATAGCCAGCTTCGACAACAGCTTGCAGGAAAGTTGCCCAGCCAGTCGAGCTGATGCCTTCTTGTGCAACCTCGCTCTGCTTGAAGGCGTAATAGATTGTTGCAGGGAACAGGTCCGAACATTGCGCGACCATGTTGGCAATCGCGCGACTCATGCCATCAAGAAAGAACGATTCTGCGGCATCCTTCCCTCCATGCCGATACGGAGTTGCGACCAGTTCTTCCGCTTTCGGTGTGGCAAGGACCCCGAAAATTTCAGGGAAAATCGGTCGCAGCGCGGGCTTCATCCAGGCGAAGAAAAAATCCGAAAGATCAGCATACCCAATGTTGTCATAATAGGGAGGGTCGGAGGAGATAACAGTCCGTTCTGGATACGAGACTGATTGAGCGTCATGCTGAATTTCCAAGCCAGTATTTCGCGGCATCAGCGCATCTAAGGTTTTCACACCCCACTCGATGCAGTTGAGCCAATTTCCCGTAGATGCCGAGAAAAAGTTCGCCTCTGTAAAATCCCAAGTCATCGGGAGAGACTGTCGCCCAAATGTATTTCTAATGATCTCCCTGCTACTGTGCCATGTAGTTATCGATGAATGATAGTCCGTCGCTTTTGAGACGCCAAAAGCCAGATAAACACTCACCGCTTCGGCATAAGCCTTTGCACCATTTCCGCCATCGCGCAGCGGAGTTGGGTCAGACGAAAGGCCCGCGGTCCGCGCATCAGTCTCAATTTGTGCTCGCGCTTCATGCACGAGATCGCTGAACGTGTTCAGAGCTACCAACTGGCGATCGGTGAACAGATCCCCGAAGGTCGTTAGGCCGTAGTCCACGGTCCAGAAATTGCGGGGATCGTTCGGCAGGCTGGTTTCCGGTTTCCGCTCGGGCTTTGCCGACAGAGCCAGCGTTTCGTGCGCCTCCGTGGGCGGCACATAGGCCCGGCTGCGATTGCCCTCGGCAACTATAGCGATCAGCGTCTGCCCCATTTTGCCAGCGCGCCCATTGCTTTTCACATAGTCGGGGGTGATCGCTGTATCCGACATAAGGCAGCGGAAGTTCGCGCCGCGGCCAGCCTTTGTGCCCTCTTTCGCCGCAGCAATCTCGGCCTTCGTGCCGCCATGCCTGATCCTGTAGGCAATGGTCTTCGCCTGCCTATCGACGATGGGCTCGACCCACGCCTCCTTGCCGGGCTTCGTGCTGAGCAGGAAGCTCGACGCAATCGGAACCTGAACGCCGGAGAAGGCAGGATCGGGGCTGGGGACAGTGCGCGCCCAGATCCAGGCAATCACCGTCGCCTTTCCGCCCCCATATTCCTTCGACAGATCCACTTGCGGGTAAAGGCGCCCGATGCGTTCCCACGCCCTTTCGCGCATCCATTCGCCATAGTATTTGACGTCCTCAGCGAGACCCTCGGCGTTGCGATAGAACTGCCGGTTCCTGGCGCCCGGATGAATGGGCGCCTGGTCCTTGAACTTGGGCGGGATCTCGATCATCGCCTTACCGATCATCACCGCGACCGGGTTCAGATCTGACCCATAGGCTGGCAGCCCGAGACGCTGCGCCTCCAGCGGGATCGACCCACCGCCCGAGAACGGGTCATAGACCGGCGGCAGCTCGCCACCGCAGCTCTTGCGGATTTCGGTGCGGGCGCGTTCCAGCACCTCCTCGTTGGTCGAATTCTCCCACTTCACCAATTCTTCGATGATGCCGAACAGGCGCTTGCGCTCGGCCTCCTGCGCTTCATGCGTGGGGAATTTTTCGAGGTCGCTCGACGGATCATCGACAAGTTGGGCGAACAAGACGGCCCGGCAGGCCGCCAACGGCCGTCGTGCCCACCACAGATGCAGCGTGGACGGATGCCCGTGCCGGATCGATTTTTCCCGCACGGACGCGGCGTTGATCGCTTCGAGCGGAATCGCAACCTCGATCAGTTTCTTCTTGGTGTTAGTCGTCGAGGTCATAAACAAGCCTGTAGGTTGCGGGATGGATGGTCAGTTCGCCGCCGTCGCGCAGAGCGCGCAGGCGGGCGCCCGTCATTTCGACAGGACCACCTTCCGGGTTGATGAGAATGAACGAATAGAGGTCCGGCTTCTGGTCCAGCAGGCCCCAGACGTCGGCTTCGAGCTGGAGCGGTTCGTGCTCCAGGCAATGGTCTTTGGGATAGTAGTGCCGCAGAATCTCCCCGCCCGCCGAGCGGCGCTCCCAGGGAAAGCGCGTGCCATTGCCACGACCGATCCAGCTTCCGTCCGCATGGAAGAAGCGATCCTCGCCATCGGCCTTATAGCCTTGCGCTAACGCAAACCGCGCCATCACGCTCGGACGGGGCGGCTTCGGTGCGGCCCGGGGCTTGGTCGCCACCTCCGTTTCGATCAGCTCTCGATCTGGCTCCCCAGCCGATGGCGTGACTGTGGGCTGCGTTTCGGGCTCATCCTTCTCCGGGTAGAGATCTTCCGCCGCGACCGGCTCGCCATCGCTGTGCGCCTCTTCGGCAACCCCGTCGATGCCATCGTCATCGTCGGGTTCGGCCACGGGCTGGACCATCGGTGCGACGACGATGTGCTCAGGGCCGAGGGTGAAATTCTCTTCGAGATACTCCCTGATGTCCTCCGGCGAGCGCTCGAACGCATAGGCCAGCGCCGCGCGAATATCTGCGCTGAGGTTCCTGCCGATCTCTTCCGGCACCCGCTTTGCGAGCTTGGCCTTGGACAGCGGACTGACAAACAGCTTGCCCTCGAGCCACAGGATGTCGGTGAGCCGCGCCGTCCCCGCGGGGACGCCATCAAGATAAGGTACGACCTCCAGCCTGGGGGTCTGGACCCAGCTCGTCGCCGCGATCGCTTCCGCCAGCGCCCGCACACGCACGGTCTCGGCGGCATCGGCAAGTTCGATCCGTCCGAGCTGCGTTCCGAACGCCGTGAGCCAGGCGCGGCGATCTTCCATACCAGCCAGCAGCGACGGCTGATTGAAGCGTTCCTCGACAAGGTCCGATAGCGCCGGCAACGCCGAAAAAGGCAGTGCCTGCACGGTCTCCCCCGACAGGCGTTGAAAATCGGCAGTCTTGCGCTTGACCCATTCGTGCAGGTGGCTCCACCGGAACAGGGTCTGCATGCTCAGGCCATAGGCGAGCGTCTCGACCGGCGCCCACTCGCCCACGAGGTTCAGCCAGTGCCGGCACTCCTCCCAGATGCGGGTCGGGTAACGGACCAGCAGAGTGCGAACGCGCCGAGCATCGTCGGCCGACAGCACCTTCCCCGAGGCCAGCGTCCCGAGCCATTGCAGCGCCAGGTCCGCCGATGGGCGATCGGCGACACCGACACGGTGCCACAGGCTGAGATCGAGCACCGACGCGCGCACGATTGCCGCGCCGGGAACATCCTCCTCGTCCCCCGCCAGGAAGACGCCGCCGGACGTCACCCACGTCCCGTCCTGGGCGAGGATCAGCTTCTCGGTTTTGAAGGCGTTCTTGATGTTTTGCGCATCAACGGTCGAGCATCCGTCGAGCATCTGATCGAGGCGGCGATACCATTTCTCAACCTCATGGGCCGGAGCCCTGTCGGATTTGGCCAGGGCACGCAGCCGGTCGAGCAAACGCCCGGGACCGCTCGGCGTGCTTCGGACGCCGAGAAAGTCGAGCAGCGGGCGCGTGGTTTCGCGATCGAGCAGCCCATGCACGAAGGGCTCGACGTCGATCAACGCCTCCGTCTCGGGTGTCCTGCGCACCAAGTCGGCCGGTAGCTGGATCATGTTGCGGGTGTCGGGAAGGCAGGGTTTGGCTCGCAGCTTCAGCAGCCAGTCGGTCAGCAAGCGCTCCGATGAAACCGATCGCGTAGACCCGGTGGTCGCCACCTGTGAAAAGCGCGCGTTGACGGCTCGCGACCAATAAGTGTCGCGCTGATCCAGGATCTTGCCGACGATCTTCGCCCAGATACCCGCGTCCGTCTTCGCCAGCCCCTCCCAATGCCGCCAATAGTCCGCAGGGAAATCCCAGTCCTCAACGACGAACTGGTTGGTGACATAGGGATAATAGAGCGCGCTACGGGCGCCGCGCGCCTGCACCTCCGATGTGAGCTGCTGTCGCCCGTAAAGGCTCTGCCGCTTCTGGACCAGGGGCGCCATTGTCTGAAGCCCTGACCGGCCAGACGACACCCAGCGCAGCCAATCCTCCCGCGTGCAGGACTTGAAGCTCGCGACATAGTCGCCGTGCAGGAGCTGCGTCTTTCGGGCGGCCTCCGGCAACAGCTCCTCCAGCCCGCCATTCTCGTCGAACAACACCCCCTTGCCGATCCCTCGGAGTGTTCGATCGGCGCAGGCATATCGGAAAGAGTCGCCGATCGTGACGCCGAGCTTGGCTGCGATCTGGGCAAGCTGGACGCATTCGACGAGTTTCGGTTGGCCGGAGCCGAAATAGTCGGCGGCGACCCGCTCGATCACCGCGTTGACGTCGCTCGTCCCGTCGAGGCCGATCTCCTCTAGCACCGCGAAGGCCGCCTCGACGGGATCGCTGCGGGTTACGCCCTCGGCCTTGTCACGGCGCTGATCGGCGAGGAAGCGGGTCCAGTTCTGATTGAGGACGATAAGATGGCTGGCGAGGAACTCCCAATCCTCTTCCGACTGAAGCAACTTCTTTTCGCCGAGCCGAACGATCTCCGATGCCGCATAGAGCACCTCCTTGCCCTGCACAGGCACGATCCGCAGGGCGTCGGCATCATGGCACTGCCATCCCGTCACCTCGGGCGCGATATAGATCCACAGGTTCAGAAGGTGGCGCCACGTCGCTGGTTTCGGCAGATGGTTGCTGCGCAGACGCTCAAGCAAATCTGACTTCGAGAACTCCTCGATCAGCCCCCAGTGAACGAGCTTGGTCCGGTTCTTGGCTGAGACATGTTGGCAAAGCGCCGGCCGGGACTTGGCGTCGAGCAACGCCATCGCCTGGTCAGCCGGCCAGATGTCGAATACAGGCCGCGGGACGGTGATCGCGGCCTTTGCCTCGACCAGTCTCCCCTCCTCGGTCAGGAGGATCGGTCTGCCTTCGATGGCCGCGTCAAACGCCAGTTCGACGATCGCGCCGCACGCTCCCTCAAGCGAGGCCGACTCACGGTCGACGTCCGGCAGCAGACCATAGGCGTCTGCACGGTCCTGGGGGCCAGTCTTCGTCTGCTCCAGCCACTCCATCATGGCGCTGGCGGCTAACTCGCCGGCGCGGTTCAGCAGCCAGCGATTGGTTGGCGAGGTCTCCGGGTCCTTGATTTTGAGACGCGCCGGGTCCTGGATGAAGGGCGCATTGCAGGCAAAAGGCAGCGGCGTTTCGACACCGGTCGGCAGCACGACATAGAGGCGACCCTTTGCACCCAGCACGATCTCCACCCGGCAGGGCGGGAAATCACCGCCATCCTCTGCCCCCAGCATCCGCTCCTTGCGGATCTCGTCGAGCGCCTCGGCCGGAAAGGATTCCTCGCCCGACCGCACGAGGAGGAAGGGGGCTTCCGCTTTTTCATCCAAAGCCATCCATTCGCTCTCGGCGATGGGGCCAGGCCCAAGGCTCTGCCAATGCACCTCGCTGTCGCCGATCTGAAGGCGGCGGATCTTCTTGAAGAACAGCAATGACACCGGGCTCTTCAGCCACTCGTCGAGGTTCTTCTCGACTTCTCGGCGCAGCAGTGGGTTGGCGATCGCCACTTCGACGCGCGTGGTTCCCGTTGTCGGATGACGGCTATCGATCCAATGCGGCTGAGTGAACCGCACACGTTCGAAGGCCACCGCCAGCGTCGGCGTGAACAGTTCAACCCGATCGCCCAGGCTGAACGTGCTTTTGAATCCGATTCCGCGGAAGCCGATCGTATGCAGGGCGCGCTTATTGGAATAGCCGAAGCGGCAGATCGAGGCGAAATGCGCCTCAATGAAGTCCTCGCCATTGTGCTCGAACACGAAGCGATCGTCCTCGATCGACACCCGCGCTTCGCTGGCGCCGGCGTCGTCGGCGTTCTGGAGCAACTCGGACAGAATGTGCCTGGGGCTCTGCACTTGCTTGAAGAGCTGGTGCCAAGGGCCGGCCAGTTCCGGGTCCGCCTCAAGCTGGTCCCAACGCTTGGTCGCGCGCTCCTGGATCGACCGGAAATAGTCGGGCGGATCGGCAGCAATGGTTTCGATCTGGCGGCTTACGCTCATAGCGAAAGCTCCACCGTCGAAGGCGTGGCGACCAATTCCGGGCCGCGCGGCGGCGCGGTCTTACGCCAACCACCCTTGATAGTTTGGATGGCGGAGATCGGCAGCCGCTGCCCGGCAGGCAGCTCGTGCAGATCACAAACATGCCAGAACACCGCCCAGTGGCCCTGATTATCGCCCGTATATTGGCCCGTCGTCGGCGGGCGATGCGTCATTCCCTTTGAATGCTTGCCGTTTCCGCTTTCTTCGCAACCGACATACCAACCAAGCCAGGACACGACAAAACTGAGCTTGGCAGCCACATCCTCGTGCGACGGATAGATCAGGACCGGCACCCGCGCACCGCCGCGCAGTTCGTCAACCTTGCGAAACAGCTCCCACTTCCGCGATCCGAAAGCGACAAAACCCGTGGCGCTGGCGATTGTGCGCCCCGATTGCAGGTGCTCCAATGGCACGGGAGCCAGGATGGAAAAATCCGAAATGCCGGTCATGTAGCCCCCTATGCCGGTTCTTGCGCCCGCTCTAGCAGGCGTCGGAGGTCAAACTGGATCGCGGTTTCGAGGAACGAGGGTTCCCGGTCCACCAGAGGGCCGCGCACATAGCGCGGCGCATGGGCAGAACCGGCGGCGACCGGCACGATGGCGAGAATGAACTTGTCCGGTTCATGCAGCGAGGTGATGACCTCCTGCCGGGTGACCATCACGCTGTCGGCGCCGTCGATACGCCCCTTGACCTCGATGAAGCGCAAATGCCCCGCCCTCGGATCGTGCGAAGCGATGTCGTAGCCGATCTTCTGGGCGGAGACGTCCGCCGGCTCATTGCCCAGCGCCCGCTCGGCCGCCATGACGGCTTCCATCGCCGCAAGCTCGATCTCCCGGCGTGCAGCGGGGTCTTCCGCGAAATGGTCCGGGACGCTTGGCGCCTGACGTGCTTCCAGCAGGCCCCGCGGAATGACCACCATGCCGCCGCGCACGCGCGGCGGCTGCGATGAGATGAACCGTTCCCGTTCAAGCTGGTCCATGCGGCGCTTCTGCCGATCCGCCAGGTCTTCGGCCCGGCGTTGCGCGTTCTGCCAGTTCACGCGCGTCTTCTTGCCGGCGCGCTCCTCCTCCTTCAGCTCGAAGGCGCGCGAGTCCCAGTAATTGATCTCTTTCTTGAGCCGAGCGCGAACCTCCTGCTCGACCTTCTCGATCTCGGGCAGGCGCCGCGCCTTGACCTCGGCGACATGACCCTGGGCCAACTCGACCGTCGCAAAACGGATCGCGGCCTTCTCCAGATCGGTGGTCAGCCAGCTCTCCTCGAGCAGGTGACGCACGCTGGCGACCTCTTCCGGCTTGGCGGGCCGAAGATTCAAATGCGGCGCGATGCCGGCGTTGACGATATTCCCGGCCTTGTCGATGGCAGCGAACTGAAGCCGCTGCGAAATCACATGCGGCTTGCCGGCGCTGGTAACGCGACCGTCCTGGACGGCGTGTTCCAGCAGGAAAATCGCCGACAGCGCGTCGCCGGCATCAGTGTCGTCCACCAGGATCGCGCCCTGCCGCATGATCTGCTCATACTGCTCGCGGATCAGGCTGATCACCGCTTCAAGCAGGGGATGCCCTGGGCAAACAAAGGCGGCGACCGGCTGCTGGTTGATCTTGTCCTTCTCGAAGCAGATTCGCTCATACTGCGTCTGGAGCGGCGCGCCGGTCCCAATCTGGCGATCCCGCTCGCGGATGCGCACCGGCACATGCGCAATCTCCCAACGCCCTTCCTCCCGACGTTTGATCCGGCCACCCAGATGCTGGAACGCCTCGACAAAAAAGCTCTGAATGTGGTGCGGCTGTAGGCGCAGCGCCTCAGCACGCTCCATTTCCAGCCGCAGCTCCTCGACCCTCGCCTCCGGCATGGTGTCGTTGGTCAGGGCGCGGCGGCGCAGCAATTCGAGCAGATGCGCCTGATCGACCGCACCGTCGACCTGCTGGAAAAGACGTGCTTTCACGTCCTCCTGCTCGCCATACTGGATCGCCTCGAACAGCAAGTCCTTCAGGGCCACGCCGTCGAACAATTCGCCGAGCACGTCATAGACACGACCGCCCAGCGCCTCGCGCGCAGCTTCCAGCTTTTCCAGCAGCCGCGCGTAAACCTCACCCTCGCGGGTATCGGCCGCGACGAGATTCCAAAGATGACAAACCTCGGTCTGACCGATGCGGTGGATACGGCCGAACCGCTGCTCGATCTTGTTGGGATTCCACGGCAGGTCGTAATTGACCATGAGGTGGCCGCGCTGGAGGTTCACGCCTTCACCCGCCGCATCGTTTGCGATCAGGACCAGCATGTCCTTGTCCTGCATGAAGCGCTCCACGACCTTTCGCCGCTCTTCGCGCGACACGCCTCCATGGATCACATCCACGGCCTCGGGGTTGCCGAGTCGCGCCCGCACCTTGTCGAGCAGGTAGTGCAGCGTGTCCTTGGGCTCGGTGAAGATAATCAGCTTGCGGCGATTGCCGGCCGCATCGACCATCAAATCGTCGTCGAGAATACGATTGAGTTGGCTCCACTTCGTATCAACGCCGGATCGCAGTACGCCGAGCGCCATCGTCTCCAAGCCCTTCAGAGTCTCGACTTCCAGGGCGAGCTGCTCGACCGTCTCGGCTGTCGTCGCGCCCGTCGAGATCAGATCCTCAAGCTCGTCAATCTCCTCCTGGCCATACTCCTCGATGTTCCGCAGCATGTCGGCGTTGATCGCCGGTTCGGATGCGCCGGCCCGACGCCCCTTGGCGGCCAGGCGCGCTTCGCCCAACTCGTTTTCCAGCCGTTCCCGGCGGCGCTTGAGCGACTGGTAGATGGCGGCCGGCGACGAGGCGAGACGCCGCTGTAGGATCTGCAAGGCGAAACCGACATTGTTGCGCTTCTTCCCGTCACCCTCGGCGAAGCGCTGCACACGGTTCATCTCGGTGCGCACATATTCGGTGACGGCGGTGTAGAGCGCGGCCTCCCCTTCTGAGAGCTGATATTTGACGGTGCGTGCCCGCCGCTCGGGGAACAGCGGTCGGCCATCGAACTTGAGCAGTTCCTCCTTGGTCAGCCGCCGCATCATGTCTTCGGTGTCGGCATAGTGGACACCATCGCGGAAACGGCCCTCGAACCGATCGCCGTCGAGAAGCGCCATGAAGAGCTGGAAATCCTCTTCCTTGCCATTGTGCGGCGTCGCCGACATCAACAGCAGGTGGCGGCAGACCTGTCCGAGCTTCTGGCCGACCTGATAGCGCCGCGTATATTTGACCTCGCCGCCGAAATAGGTGGCCGACATGCGGTGGGCTTCGTCGCAGATGATCAGGTCCCATTCTCGCGCGCTCATGAGCTTCTCCTGAAGCTCCTCGTTGCGCGCCAGCACGTCGAGGCGGACGATCAGCCGATCACGGTCGCTGAACGGATTGCCCGACCGCGAGTTCTCGATCATGTCGCGAGAGAGGATGTCAAATTCGAGATTGAACTTCTGGCCGAGTTCGTCCTGCCATTGCTCGACCAAGCTGCCCGGCGCGACGACGAGGCAGCGTTCGAGATCGCTGCGGGCGATCAGTTCCTTCATCAGCAGCCCGGCCATGATCGTCTTGCCGGCGCCGGGATCGTCGGCAAGCAGGAAGCGCAGCGGCTGGCGCGGCAGCATCTCGCCATAGACGGCAGAAATCTGGTGCGGCAACGGATCGACCAAACTCGTATGGATCGCCAAATACGGGTCGAAATAATGCGCCAGCTTGATGCGGTTAGCTTCTGTCACCAGGCGCAGTAGCGCGCCATCGGCGTCGAACGACCAGGGCCGCCCGTTCTGCTCGACCTCAAGGCGATGTTCGTCGTCCCGGTAAAGAATAGCCTCGGCTACCGTACCATTGTGATCACGGTAAACAACGCTGATCGCCTGATCACCGATCCAGTCGACGGAAACGACATGCACGGCCTGCGCCGAGGCCACGCCCCGCACGGATGCGCCGTTCTTTACCTCCTCAAGCCGTGCCACCATCAGTCGGCGCTCCCCCGTCCGTTCATAGCTGAAACTCCGCCCTCTCAAGCGCAGCTTCAGTCTCCTTGCGGTTTATTGTCACGATATGCTGGGTATGGGCGCTCTGTTTTGCCGCGTCACCAAGCAACCCCAGACGCTTCAGAACATAGAAGAGCATCGCGTACCGGACTGTGAGTACGCCATTACCGTGATCGAGCCCGTAATCCTTGGCCACGACCTTCTTCTGGCTAGCCGTGAGCGCGGGATGTGGCCCGATGATGACATCGAAATAGTTGTTCCAGAGCCAGTCCTGCTCACCAGCCACCCCCGGCTCGCCCTTCGCACCAACCTCTAGAACACGCGGCAACAGGAAATCCTTGAACTTGTGCTCAAGGTGGCAATAGGCCCGGGCGTGCCAGCGGAAACCGTCATAGCCGAAGGCGTGAGGCGTGATCCGGCGCCAGATCGGATCCGGCCGCGCCTGGTTCATCGACTGATAGAAAATGTCTAGGGAGACGCCCTCGCGGCTGGCGTCGAGAATCTTGCGCAGAACCTTGATGTCAATGTCCCGCCGAGGGGTCAGCGCGACGTCTGCGCTGGGAAGCGCCGAAATCCACGAATCGTGCGCCGGCACAGCGCCTTCGGCAACCGAGCGAAGCTGCGAGAGATAGACATAGGGATCCGGCTCCAAAAAACGGAGAACGAACTGCTCGGCGGCGACATAGCGCTTGGCGCGAGTGTCATACTCCATGTTTCCAGGCGCCCGCTCCTGATAGAGCGTCAGGTCCTTAGACGCTTGGGGAACCGACACGCCGAATATCTCCACGAGGTCGGCCCGATTGATCGAGCCCTCCCAGAACAGCCGGAACTCGATGAATTCGAGCCGGCGTTCCACACCCCATTTCAACGCCGTGGCGCCTTCCAACATTGCACTTCGCCTCCAAATCGCAATGCGAATAAAAAGTATATGGACATGTCGCTGCGATCCGTATAACTATTATTCCCATCAGCCGCGCTCGTCAATGGTGATGAGCGCGAAATTCGTGAGGAACGGCAATGCCCAAGCGTAGTCCAAACCGCGAAGTGACCAGTAAGAAGGCGGCGAGCGCCGCATCGAAGGTTTTGCGGGATCCTAAGAGCAGCAAGGCCGCGAAAAGCGCGGCAGCCTCGGCGCTGACCCAGCGTCCGAACAAGAAGTAGTCCGGAAAAGGGGGATGACGATGACAGCCGCGAGTCGATCCACTCTTATCGTTCATGGTCGCCTCGCTATGCGGGAGGCCCGCCTCGCGGCCGCGCGCAGCGGCCGCCATGGCCTCCAGATCATGTCTTTCGAGCAAGCCGCCGTGCGACTCGCGGGCGGGTTCGTCCGGCCGATCGATGAGGAAAGCCTGTGCGCGGCGATCCAGGCGGTGCTTCCCGCCACGCCGATGGGGGAGCTGGAAGGCATCAAGATGCTGCCGGGCATGATTGGCGCGGCCGCGGACACGCTGCATAAGGCTTGGCGTTCGGGCATCGATTTGGCCGGCCGGTCGACATATCATCCCCGTCTCGACGCTATCGCTCGCCTGGAAGCGGCCGTTCTCACCCAACTTCCCGACGGGATGATGCGTCCGGTCGATATTGTCGCCGCAGCCAGCCACCGTATCGCCCATGCGCCAGCCGTTCTCGGCTCTATGGAAATCGCCGGGCTGACCGAACTGTCTCCGTGCTGGCGCCCTCTGGTGAAGGAACTCTCCGCACGCATTCCGGTGCAATGGACGGCAGGCCCCCGTTTCGTCCCAGACTGGCTCCGCGATAGCGGCGTCGTAGTCGTGCAGACCAAGGCCGAAGAGCCGACAGTTGGCTCCGTCAGCGCCGCGACCGCCTATCACGAAGCCATCGAGGCCATGCGCTGGGCGCGCGCGTTGCTTGCGTCAGGCGTCTCACCTTCCGACGTCGCGATCGCCACGGCGTCGCCCGCCGATTACGATGACCATTTTCTGGCGTTGCGCGCCGACGCCAATATCGATCTGCATTTCGTTCACGGCGTCCGGACCGCCACGACCCGCGAAGGACAGGCCGCCGCAGCACTTGCCGATATCGTCGTGCGCGGCCTCTCGCAATCGCGCCTGCGCCGCCTTTCGGCTTTGTGCCGGGAGTCGACACCAATGGCCTCGCTTCCCGACGGGTGGCTGCGCGTCCTCCCGAGCGATGCGCCCTTGTCCACCTCTGCGGCCTGGAACCGCCTGCTGACACGCCTCAAACCGGACGACTGGCCCGATGGCATGGATCATGCCCCAGCATTGCGGGCGGCGGTTGACCTTCTGGCTAAGGGGCCAGATGCCGCGCAGGACATCGGGGAAGCCTTTCTCAAGGGACGAGCCTTGTCGATCTGGCGCAAGGCGCTGCTCGCCGGGCCTGCCGCCTCGATCGATGTCACGCTCGAAACGCTGAAACAGGATGACGGGCTGGAAGCCTGCGTGTCGGTCGCCTGGATGCCAGCCGGCGCCCTTGCAGCGTCACCTCGCCGTTTCGTCCGGCTGGTTGGCCTCAACTCCTCGCGCTGGCCACGCGGAATCGCCGAGGACCGGCTGATCCCCGACCATATTGTCCCGACCAGCGAACTCGACCCGCTGCCCGTGAGCTTGGCCGACCGCCGTGATTTCGAAACGATCCTCGCGACAACGTCCGGCGAGGTGGTCCTGTCACGCGCCCGGCGCGACAGCGACGGACGGCTCCTGGGCCGGAGCCCCTTGCTCGCCGGCCATGGAGACGAAACCTATTTGCGCCGCAACGCGATCCCAACCCACGCTTTCAGCGAAACCGATCGGCTTATGGCCCGGCCGCAGGAGTTCACCAGCGATCCCCAGGCGGTCAGCGCACGTACTTGCTGGAGCGACTGGCGCCAGGCGGAGGTCACACCGCATGACGGCCTCGTCCGGCCCGACCATCCACTCATTCTCGCGATTCTTGCGCGAACCCAGTCGGCCAGCTCGCTCAAGACGTTGCTGCGCAGCCCGCTCGGTTTCCTCTGGCGCTATGCCTTTGGTTGGAAATCCCCGCAAAGCAGTACCGAACCGCTCGTGCTCGACGCGCTTGCGGCAGGCGATCTCATCCATCTGGTGCTCGATCGCGCCTTGCGGAATCTCGAAGCGGCCGGAGGGCTGGCTTCCGCCGATGCGTCCGCCATTGACGCTGCCGTGGCAGAAGCTGCGGACGCGGTAGCTGCCGAATGGGAAAGCGAGCGGCCAGTTCCGCCCAACGTCATCTGGGGCCGGACGCTTGGCGAAGCACGTCTTCTCTCCAGTCAGGCTCTTATCTACGGCGACGACCATCTGCCCGGCAGCCGCTCCTATGGCGAAGTGCCTTTCGGCGGGTCCGACCCCAAGACGCAGGCAGAGCTTCCTTGGGATGCAAGCCTGCCCGTGACGATCCCGGACACCGGCTTTCGTATCGCCGGCTACATCGACCGGCTCGACATCGCCGATGACGGCAGCCGTGCGCTCGTGCGCGACTATAAAACCGGGATGCCCCCGAAGAGCGATATTCGCCTGAACGGAGGGCGCGAGCTTCAGCGTTGTCTCTACGCCTTCGCGGTCAAGGCGCTGCTGGGCGACCATGTCGCGATCAGCGCCTCCCTGCTCTACCCACGCGAACCGCTCGACCTTCAACTCGACGATCCAGCGGCAGTGCTGGCGGAAATCACGGGCTATCTGCAGGCCGCACGGATTGCATTGTCGAGCGGCGCGGCACTGCCGGGTCCGGATACAGGCGGTGACTATGACGATCTCGCTTTTGCGCTGCCGGCCAATGCCAGCGCCACTTACTGCAAACGTAAACAAACCGCCGCAACCGAGCGGCTCGGCGATGTCGCTCTGGTCTGGGAGGCGGAATGATGAACATGATGTCGAAGACTCTTAAGGACGATGGCGCTCGGCGTGACGCGATCAGCCATCACCATCGTTCCATCCTCGTTGAGGCCGGTGCGGGTTCGGGCAAGACCGCGGTTATGGCTGGGCGCATCGCCCTCATGCTGGCGCAGGGCGTTGCACCACGCGCAATCGCCGCTGTCACCTTCACCGAACTGGCTGCGAGCGAGCTCCTCGCCCGCGTCCGAGATTTCGTCGCCGACCTCGCTGCGGGTCACATCGCACCCGAGCTTGCAGTCGGGCTACCCGATGGTCTGTCACAAGGGCAGCGCGATAATCTGATCGCAGCGACCGCCGCCATCGACGAGATCACCTGCTCGACCATCCATGGTTTCTGTCAGCGCCTGATCAAGCCCTATCCCGCCGAGGCCGATATCGATCCGGGCGCGGCCGTCATGGACCGCAACCAAGCCGATCTTGCCTTTCTCGAAATCGTCGATGGCTGGCTGCGCGAGCGCCTGTCAGGCGGCCAAGGTGGAATCCTGGCTGAGATGGTGCTGCACAGTCCCGGCGAGACCGTGGCACTGATGCACAAGATCGCCGAGGCTCTGCGCCGTCGCCGGAGCCTCGTGGCGCCAGCGGTGATACCGCTCGCCGGCCATCTTCTGGCATTTCGGCAGACGGCCGACGACTTCTCCGCTCTCATGCAGGCAACCGCCGCAAGCGAACCGGAAACGGAAGTCTACGCGGCACGGTTCTCCGAAATGGCAACGATGCTGCCGACCGCCACAGACGCTGCCGCGCCTGCAGGCCTGGTCGGACTGCTCGTCTCGCGCCCCCATCCTGATCTCTGCACCAAGGCCGGCACCTTTTCCTCCTATCGAAAGAAGGGCAAATGGGCCGCCGCGGCCAAGCAGGCGGGTCTGTCCAAGGCGGACGGCGAACGACTGAACGATGCCGCTCAAGCCCATTTCGAAGCGTGCTGCTCGGCCTGGGACGCCCTTCTCCAGGCAGTTTCCGGTCAGGTTCTCGCGGCGCTGATCGGCGAAGCCAGGCCGATCATGGAGCGTTATCACGAACACAAGCGCGCCAGTGCCCAGCTTGACTTCGACGACCTCATCTATGCCGCCCGCGATCTGCTGCGGGATCATGAGGCGGTGCGGCAGGCGCTTGGCCAGCGGTTCGCGAAGGTCCTCGTCGATGAGTTTCAGGACACCGACCCGCTTCAGGCTGAAATCTTCTGGCGCTTGTGCGGCGAGCCCGGGGACGATCCGCAGGATTGGACAGGCTTCCGGATTCGGCCGGGCGCACTCTTCCTCGTGGGCGATCCCAAACAAGCCGTGTATCGATTCCGCGGCGCCGACGTCGGCGCCTATGTTCAGGCCCGCACCGCCTTCACGGTGCAGGATGCAGACGGCCTCGTGTCGATCTCGACCAATTTCCGCTCCTGCGCCTCGATCCTCACCTTCGTCAACGAGCGTTTCGAGGCGATCCTGTCGGCGGATGGCCAACCCGGCTTTACGTCGCTTGATCCCTTCCATGACGATCGCGGCGAAGGCATCTGCGTCGCCGCGCTCGACATTGCCGTCGCCGATGAAGATGGCAAGGCCAGCGCCGAGCGGCAACGCGACGCTGAAGCCGATGCCGTGGCCGACCTGTGCGCCCGGTTGATCGGCAGCCATCCGGTTCTGGATCGCAAAGCCGGCACCGAACGCCCCTGCCAGCCGGGCGACATTGCTCTCCTTGCGCCGACCGGCGCGGATCTGTGGCGCTATGAGGAAGCCCTCGAGCGGCGCGGCATTCCGGTGGCGACGCAGGCCGGCAAGGGCCTGTTTCGCCGACAGGAGGTTCAGGACCTCATTGCGCTGACCCGTGTATTGGCCGATCGCCGTGACACCCTGGCGCTCGGCGCAATGCTGCGAGGCCCGCTGGTCGGGCTCAGCGAAGAGGAACTGCTGGACATCGTCTGGGCGCTTCCGCGCACCGAGGACGAGCCTGACCGGATCCCCCGCCTCGATCTCGGCGTCGACCCGACGGCGATTGTCCATCCGCTCGCGCGCGATGTGGTCGAAAAGCTGCAAGCGCTCTATCGGCGCGGAAACAGTACGACGCCGCACGAACTGCTTTCGCAAGCCGTGGATGTCCTGCGGTTGCGTCCCATTCTGCTCGATCGGCATCGCGGCCAGGCCGAACGCGCGCTCGCCAATGTCGATCTCTATCTCAGCCTCTCGACCAGCTACGCGGTGCGTGGCCTGCGGGCCTTCTCCGAGGCGATGACAGCGGCTTGGACCGATGAAGCTCGCGCGGTCGAAGGGCGGCCCGACGCTCAGGAGGAAGCCGTCGCGCTCTTCACGATGCACGCCGCCAAGGGTCTCGAATGGCCGGTGGTCATTCCCATCAACACCATGACCGGTGTGATGGCGCCCGACAGCGCGGTGATCGATCGCCAGACCGACACCTTCTATTGCCCCGTTCTCGGCGTCGCGCCGTCTGGCTACGACGTTGCGCGCCAGGCCGAAAAGGATGAACTTGATCGCGAACGCGTGCGCCTCTGGTATGTCGCAGCAACACGCGCCCGGGAATTGCTGCTTCTACCACGGCTCGATGTGACGCCCTCCAAGTCCGCCTGGATTGGCCTTGTTGACCTGACGCTGGCCGAACTTCCGGCTTTTGATGTATCGCACTTGCCGCTCGATGCGATTGTCACAGCCGGCAGCGCCATCAATAATCAGACCCGCGAGGGTTTTGCCGCGGAGGCCGGCGCAATCGCCGACAGGCAGGTGCGACTGACCTGGCTCGCCCCGAGCCGCGACGAGAATGCGACCGGCACGGTATTGCAGGAAGAGGAAGCCAACATCTGGGCAGGGTCGGACGACGACACTTCGAGCGAATTGGGGGTGCCCTTGGCCGTCCAAGGTGGACGTGAGCGCGGGCTCGTCTTGCACAAGCTCATGGAAGAGGTACTGACCGGCGAGACCGATGACGCCTCTGCGGCACTCGCGAGGCGCGCCGAGGAACTTATCCGGGCGCTCGGCAAGGTTCCCGTCACTGATCCGGCTGCTGGGCTCGCCCCGGAAGAACAGGCTGGCTGTGTCGCGCGGACGCTGGCGTTGCCGGAAATCGCGGCCCTCCGGCCCGCGCTACTCGCGGAATTCCCCGTCTATGCCCTTCGCGGCGAAGAAACCGACTTGGCAGCGACGGCAGGCATTGCCGACGCGCTGACAGTCGGTGCGGAAGGCCGCCCGGTCGTCGTCGTCGACTGGAAGAGCGACGTGGCCCCCGATCCGCAGACGCTCGACCACTACCGCGGTCAGGTGCGTGCCTATCTCGACATGACCGGTGCCGAGCAGGGCCTGATCGTCCTGATGACGAGCGCGACGGTGATCTCCGTTTCGCCCTCGCTGCAGACGATGGCGGCCTGACGGAGGACGCCCCGATGGCCACCCGCAAGCGTGCCACCAATTCCAGCCAGGACGATCTCTTCAATCCCGAGGTCGAGCTGTTACTGCCCCCTCGCCTTGCCGTAGACGGCAAGGTGCTGGGAAGCCCCGTGCGTCAGTTGGCGGTTCCAGCGCACCGCGTGCGCTGCAAACTACGTCCTTTCGCGATCCGCCGTGTCACCGGCTATGAGGCCTCCCTCAAATCGGGCGAGACGCTGAAGATCATCAGTGCGAAGACGGCAACACCATTGGAGGCCGATCTCATTCTCCTGGTGCCCGGCGCAACCGAGGCTGTGCAAATCGCCGAAGCGCTGGAACTGGGCGAAGGCCGATGGGTCAACGTGTTGCCGGCCAATATCGCCACGCTGGATCGTGCCGAGCGTACCGATCGACTGGCTGCCGTCTCCGCCTCCTGGACGGACGCGGTTTACTTGCGCGAAGGACGTGCCGCCGAGACTGGCGAGCCGGCGCGACCGGGTTTGCGGCGTCCTCAGATCGGCGCGCTTCACGCCGCGCTGGCCCACGCAACCCGGTCAACCGATCCGGCAACCGTGGTCATGCCGACCGGCACGGGCAAGACCGAGACCATGCTCGCGCTCAACGCCCATCAGAACTTCGAGCGGCTGCTGGTGGTGGTGCCGACCGATGCCTTGCGCGAGCAGATCGCTGGTAAGTTCGAGACCTTCGGCGTTCTCAGGGAACAGCAATGCCTCGCCGACGCAGCAGCCTTTCCGCTTGTCATGCGGCTGTCCCATATTCCGACGAGCCCGGCGGAGGTCGATGAAATCTTCGACAGCGCCAATGTCGTCGTCACCACGATGCAGATCGCCGGGCGCGCGGACGCGCCCATTCAGGAGCAGATGGCAGCGCGCGCTTCGGCGCTCTTCATCGACGAGGCGCATCATATCGGCGCCCCGACCTGGGCTCGCTTCCGTGGCCTCTTTATCGATCGGGAACCGCCGCTACCCATCGTCCAGTTCACGGCCACCCCCTTCCGTGAGGACGGCCGGCGCGTCGATGGCGAATTCATCTACACATATCCGCTCAAAAAGGCGCAGACCGAAGGCTATTTCAAACCGATCCGTTTCGAGGCTGTGTTCGGGCTCGACCAGGCCGATGCCGACCTGGCCATTGCCGAGAAGCTCGGCGAGGTTCTGCAGGGCGATCTGGACGCAGGCCTGAATCACCTCGCTATGGCACGCTGCCAGACGATTGACCGCGCCAAGGACCTCCACCAGCTCTACAGCGCGATGTTCCCGGAATTCCGGCCGGTTATCGTTCACAGCCAGCAGTCTATCCGCGAGCGCCGCGCCAACCTCGCCGCGCTGAGGCGCTTCGACAGCCGGGTTATCATCTGCGTCGATATGCTGGGCGAAGGTTTCGATCTCCCGGAGCTGAAGATCGCGGGCCTACATGATCCGCACAAGAGCATCGCCGTCACCATCCAGTTCGTCGGCCGCTTCACCCGGCAAGATCCGCGCCTGGGCGATGCCACCGTCATCGCTAATACTGGCGTGGACGACATCGACCGGTCGCTTGCAAAGCTATACGCGGAGGACGCCGATTGGAATGCGCTGGTTGAAGCGCTCAGTACCGCAAAAATCGACCGGCAGGTTCGGCGCGCCGAAATGTTCAAGGGCTTCGTCGGCGACCTCAGCGACATCCCTCTTCAGACACTCGAACCGAAGATGAACGCCGTGGTTTATCGGACGTCGTGCGACGCCTGGGAACCGCTCCGGGCCGAAGATCTATACAATCCCGGCGTCTATCTCGGCATGAAGATCAACCCGCACCAACGCGTTGCCATCTTCGTCACGCGCTCTGAGGAGCAGGCCGGCTGGACAACCGCGCAACACGCAACCAACGTCATCTGGGACCTGCACATGATGCACTGGGATCCCGACCGACAGCTTCTTTATATCAGCAGTTCGGCCAAAGGCCCCTACGACCGGCTCGCCAAAGCCATCTGTGGCGACACGGCGCGCCGCGTCGAAGGCGAGGAAGTCTTCCGCAGCCTGCACGGGTTCAACCGCCTCATCTTGCGCAATCTTGGCCTGACCCATCATCAGGGCCGCGGCGTTCGCTACTCCATGTATATGGGCGTCGATGTCGCCGACGGTCTCGATACCGCCAAGTCGCAGTCCCGCATCAAGAACAATGTCTTCGCCACCGGCTTCCTGGATGGGGTGCCGGCCTCGCGCGGCTGTTCGGCCAAAGGCAAATTCTGGTCGATCTCTCCAGTTCGCGATCTCACCGACTGGGTCGAATGGTGCGCCGATATCGGCCGGGCTGTGAATGATCCGGGGATCACCACCGACGGTGTGTTCAAGAGTGCAATGCGGCCCCGCCAGATCAATGAACGGCCGACCGTGCCGCCCGTCGCCATCCATTGGCCGGAGTCGCTGCTCACGCAGATCGAGGACCGTGTAGAGATCAGTTTCGGCGACCGGGCCGTGCCATTTGCCGAATGTGACATCGAACTGCTCGATCATGAACGTACCGGACCGCTGCGCTTCTCGGTACGGAGCGATGTTGATGTCGCTGAGTTCGAAATCGTGTTCGCCGAGGGCGGCGCCCGCTATCCCCAGCGATCGGGAGCGAAAACGACCATCAAGGTTGGCGGCAAAGTGAAGACCTTGTCGGAATCGTTTGGCGAGGATTCCCCGCAGATCGATTTCGGGGACGGATCACTGCTGATCTACAGCCACCTCTACGCCTTGCCA
Organism: Starkeya nomas; assembly: GCF_902703545.1. Classification (NCBI taxonomy): domain Bacteria; kingdom Pseudomonadati; phylum Pseudomonadota; class Alphaproteobacteria; order Hyphomicrobiales; family Xanthobacteraceae; genus Starkeya; species Starkeya nomas. The sequence goes on along the minus strand of NZ_CACSAS010000001.1, from coordinate 3,109,822 downwards.
GATGGTGTTGCCGTCGCCCCCTACCCCTCGGACCAGATCGAGGTCTGGGACTGGTCCCGGACAAATATCCGGGCTGAGGCGCAGGGACCTGAAAAGCGCGCAGACTCTGTGCAACGGCGGGTGATCGACGTGCTGCTCGCTGACGGGGAGGCCTATGACCTCGTCTTTGACGACGACGGCGCCGGCGAAATCGCCGACGTCGTCACCCTTCGCGTGACGGAAGGTCTTGTGCAGGTAACCCTGCATCACTGCAAATATTCCAGCGCGGACGCGCCCGGAGCCCGCGTCAAGGATCTCTACGAGGTCTGCGGCCAAGCCCAAAAATCTGCCCGATGGCGCGATCGTCCCAACCGCATGTTTACGCACATGCTGAAGCGAGAGAAGCTGCGTCTGGATAAAGGCCAGACTTCGCGCTTCGAGCAAGGGACGGCGGCGTTTCTCAAAAAGCTGAAAGCGAGCTGGCAGGACTATCGCTACGAGTTCGACGTCAGGATCGTGCAACCTGGCCTCTCCCGCGCAGCCGTCACCGAAGAAGGCTTGCACCTGTTAGCCGGAGTCGAGACGTATCTGCTGGAAACCCGAGCGATGAAGTTGCGGATTATCGGCAGCGCGTGATCTCCCGGCAAGCCTTCAGCCTCCGGTGCTCCGTTCGACATGAGGGGCGATCGTCGCCCTTCCCCGATCAGCCAGGATCAGCGCCGGGAAGGATCGGGTCGGCTGGTCTGGGATCAATCGGCATCGCCACAGTCGTCGCCGCCAACATATCCCCGCCATTCATTATCGAAGGGGCAATCGCCATTGGTCGCCCGTCGCCATTGGTCGGTGCTGCACGGGCAGTCATCGGGGTCTGGCGCAGGCCCATTGCGGAAAGATCGAGAACGAGTGGTTGCAGCAGCCTGCGCGTTGCCTCGCCGCCCCGCGACAACACATCGATGAAATCTTCCTGATTGGGCTGTCCAAGAGCCAGACGATAAATCATGCGCTGCTCTCGAAGTTGGGCAAAGCGCGCGACATCCCTTCCAAAGGGACGCTCGAAAACATGACGGCTGATTTCGGCGCCATCGAGCACCCACCATGGACGAAGGCCGCTCGCATCGACGGAACGCTCCGCATGTCTCTGCACGCATCGCCAAGGTGAGCCTTCCGCCATCGTAGAATCCCTCAGCACTTCGTCTCGCAATGTTGCCGCAAGCCGGCGTCGGACAGCCAAACCAGCATAGCGCTGGATGCGCCCTTCACGTTGCTCGAGATCGAGCGGATTGGACGAGAGATCCCAATGAACCACATGCGAACACCACGGGTGAAAATCCAGGCCCTCCTGCCCAACGGATGTCGTCGCCAGGACGTGCGGCCAGAAAGGCGTGTTGAAACTCCTGCGAACTTCATCGGGTCGGGCTGGAGCGGTTTGTGCCGCGCCGCCCTCCACCTTGACGACAGGCTCGGTCTCGGCATCGCCAAACGGCACGGCGACATGGCAACGAACAGGGATCTTGTGCGGCGCCCCGCCAATTCCGTGAAAGCTGAAGCTGCCCGCGCGTAGCCCGAGCGACGATTGCAAATCCTTGGTGAGACCCGCGACGCCTTCATGGAGGTTTTGAGCGCGTAGCCAGCAATGCTCGTCAAGAACACTCTCGAAGCCACCATCCACGACCGCGCTCATGACTTGCTCGACCGCGCTCTTCCCCGACAACGATGACAGGATCACCGGATTGTCGAGATAGGCGCGCAGTCCCTGCCAACTGAGTTGGACCAGCTCCGGATAGCGTGCCGGGTCAAGGATCGTCGGGTCATGCCGCAGCAACGCCCGGCCGAGCGCGACGCCCGGCGCCCCAATCGCATAATCCACGAGGTCTGAAAGCTCGATTGGGGACAGCCGGTCGATCGGCTGCGCCTGACGCCACTTCCGGACAGCGGACTGCGCGGCACGGTCGTCACCGATCGCGCTGCTCCAGCCCGCGACGGACAGGTCGGCAACATCTGCCATCCGTTCGATCGCCGCCAGCGTCCTTGCAATCGACCTGTGCCGTCGCCTGGCCTTCACGGTATCCCGCTCAATGATGCCTTTGGGCAAAGCGGCGAGAATCTGCCGCCGAACCTCCTTGCGAACGGCGCCGATCGTCGTCCCGGCCTTCACGAGCGGGTCCGTATTGCGGATCAGCCATGGTGACGGATGGAACGCCGCCATCACGGGACCGGGGACGGCCGCCAACTTGAAGCGCCGCCGTCGGTACGCCTTCTCATAGCCGCCATGCTTCTTGGGAAGGCAGTGCGCCTCCACACCAAAACTCAGGAGTGCCGCCACGCTGGGCGGGGTTGCCCGAAAGCGACTGAACATTAGGAGTTTGGGATCAGCCGTAGTGCTTTTCCAACCACCGTCGAGCGGCCACCAAGGGAACGATGGCGCCACCCAGGGAAGCGACAGCAGCTTCGGCGGAGCGACGCTGCTGAGCGCCCGGAGCTTCGCGTCGGGCCATGCGGCTGGCGCATCGAGTTTGTTGCGACGATCGCGCGTCATCCGCGTGAGCTTCGGCGCTGCCTTGATCTTAGCGCGCTTCCAGGCCGCATAGCGAGGACCAAGGGCCTGTGCGGGCAGTGGAACCGAGGACCAATATGGTAGCGCCTCATAACGCATCTGCACGGAGAAACTCTCCACAAGATGCCGATAGACCTGAAAATCCTCGGGCGACGGGTCCGCATCAAGAAATTGCGTTGCCGCGAGCGGATCGGCCAGCGCCACACTGTCCCGCTCTGTCCGCGACATTACCGGGGTCAATAATGTGCGAAGCTCATCCCTGATCCTGGCAGCGTCCGCCACGTCACGCTCCAACTCAGGATGGCTCGCATCGGAATGCGCCGCGATGTCTCGCAGCTTGTCACCGAAATCGGAAAAGAGCGTCCTCGCCCGTTCACGAACGACGGGGCCGGCAAGGAACTCGATCAGTTCCAGGAGTTCCGCATGGGCAAGCGTGCCGCGCGCCTCCTCCCAGCGTGTGCTCAGAAGCCGATAAGGCGTCGCGCTGAGCAGGAGGATCGCCGGCGGAGCAACGGAGCCTTCAGGTTCCAGAAGCGCCTGAAGAAGCGGATCGGTGGCCTTTTCATCGAGAATCTGCCGGTAGCGCTGAAACTCGTCGAGAACGACCAGATCGGGCGGCTGATGGCGCAACGTCGCCAGCGCAAGGGCGCGCCGGAGGCGACCAACGAAGGTGGTCGGTTTGAGGGGATGGATCTTTCGGCTCGCATCACCATGAACCGCCAAATCAAGCATCGCGCGCACCGGCTCACCGAATTCTGCCGCCAGGGCCTCACGAAACCGCTGGCGGAGGTGCGACGGCGAAACCGCGAATTTGGCTTCCGCGTCCTTGACGGCCCAGTCCCACGAACCTCGCGCGCTGAGCCGCAATATGGCCGGATCAAGATCGCGGGCGAATGCGGGATAGGTCTGTTCGAGCAGCACCTTGAGGAATGCTCGCTCTTCCTTGCGTCCTCCCGTGAGGCGCGCACGCGCTCCTGGAAAGGAGGTCGCTGGGGTCAGCGCGTAGATCAGAACGGGATTGTCCGGCCGCTTGGTGATCGCGATCAGCGAGAGTCGGTCCGGTGTCGCGGTTGCGGCCTTGCGTTGTGAATCGCCCAGGAACCCAACGACGCGCCCCTTGTTCTGATGCGAGACCGCATGGCCGTTGGCGATGTAATAGATCACCAAAGGCCGGGAGCCGTCCCCGGACATGCGGCGAGCCAATTCCTTCGCCACGACCGTCTTTCCGAGACCGACTTCATCAGCCACAAGAAAACGGCGGCGGCCCATCTGGTCCGTGAAGGCCGCAAGCGCCGCATTCACGGCGGCTTCCTGAAAAGGCTTGGGCACGCTCATTGGCGTCCGCCTTTGATTGCAGACGCGCCGAGCCCGCTTCGAAGCTTGCCCCACAACGCATCGAAGCGCCTCAACATCTCCCCTGTTGGCGGGTCTTCCTGTCCAGCCTGCTCAAGTACGGCCGGCAGATATTGAGAGACCCGTCGCTCAATCTCGCTGAATTTGCTCGGGTCGCGCGCCCATGCCGCCAGCATCTCTTCCAAGGTCGGCAGCGAGGTGTCGGCCGCCGGATTCGCTGCCAAACCAGCCCGTTCCTGCGTTTCGTCACTCGTCCAGTCGCCCTCACCCTGCCGATCGTCATCGGCGAGCAATCCAGCCACCCAGAGGAGGAACCCTCTGGCGCCAAGAAAGCGCACGAATGCGGCGCGGTCGCGATCCTCTCCGAATGGTGGCTCGGCAGGCGCACGTTGCAGCCACGAAAGCCCCTTGTCTCCACGACTGACTCGCAAGCGCACGAACTCGCTTTGCTCCGCGGCGGCAACAGGCCCCAGAAGCATGTCGGTTTGCTGTGCCGGCCAGACCAGAAGCTCGCCATGAAGCGCGCCCACTTCCAGCACGATGTCGGCTTCGTCAGGATGCGGTCCGCCGGGATGGAGATCGGAGTGATGGGTGAGGCGCATCCCTTCATCGTCGACGCTGAGTTCTGCCGCCCAGCGCGCCGCCACTTGGGCGCGCGCCCGTTCAAGCGCCTCCTCCTCCAGGGCCGCCGCGTCGGGCGAATACTCCATGCCGGGGACGGCTACAGGACGGGCCGAACCGAGAAGCGCCCTCAGACCTTTCTCGACCGGCTCGGAAACCGCCAGCTCGGCCGTCACCTCGGCGTTGCGCCCGGTCCAGGCCCGCAGCGTTGCGTTCGCGCTGCCCAGCCAAAGCGTCCGCTTGCGCCCGGACCGCATGAACAACAGCTTGGCATGAAGGCCGCGCCCGACTTCCTCCTCCTCATCGTCAGCCGCGCCAGCATCGACCGCCAGCGCCGCAGGCTGTGATGCAGGTTCGGGATCGCCAATGGGATAGTCGGGCGCATCGAGTGCGAGCAAATCGTCGAATACCGCCAGTGACGGACCGACCCGTTCGATCTCCCGCATTGTCGTCAGCAGTACGCTTCGTGACGGTTTCGTTCCCTTCGGTGTCTGTCTGGCAAGAAAGTTCTTGTCGACAAAGGGGCTCACCACGACAACCTCGTCCGTCCCCGGTGGCGGGACAGGAACGACCTGATCTCCCGTCCCGGCCGACCAGCGAATCCGCTCAACGCGCACGCCTGCTGGCGCCCGCCAGGCCACCTTCGCAATCGTCGCCGCAAGGGAAGCGGAACGCGCGCCTTTCAGCTCGGCCTTCTCGGCCAGTCCGCGCGCCAGATCTTCCGCACCAGGGATCCGAGCACCACCTTTGCCACCAGAAACAAGCAGCAGCCCAATGTCGCGATTTACGCATTCGGTCAGGTTCCGGCTGCCGACCCAAAGCCGCCAGCCGATCTCGCCGTCCGCGCCGCACGTTCGCACCAGAGCGGCCTTGGGGTGCCAGCTATGTGTTGCCTCATCGAAATCGACTTCGCGAACGAACTGATCCAGCACGGCAGCGATGCGCGGGGTACGCCGCATTCTTGCGAGACGGCCGCGCTGGATCACAATGCGCACTTTCCCGCGCAACCTCTCGACCGCATCGGCGAAATCGGACGGAGTGCCACGGCCAGCGTCGGTGTCCTTGCCCGCCAGCGCGAGCAAAGTGGCGCCGATCGATCCCAGATCCGCCGAATAGGACGCCAGCAAGGCGAGCTCGACGCTTTCATCGGGGCCGGGACGCAACCCCTCCAGGAACGAGAGCGCCGGCCAGCTTTCGACCACCTCGCTCATTCGGGGTCCGCCAGATCTTCGAGGAGCGTACTGACTTGCCCCCATCTATAGTGGAGCGGCCCAGCGAGGCCATGTTCATCGCTCGACCATTCGAGGCGCCGATCTCGTCCATTAACAGTCAAAGCAAGCCGTGCGCGCGGCCCCTTGCGGGCTTCAGCCGCGGCGTAGACGTCGAAGAGCGGGGCGGGATTTCCCGATCTGGATGCTATCCAGTCCTTCGTGGCCGTCAGAACAGCACGCAACCTCGACGGCAGCGCGCCAATGTCCGTCTCAAGCGCATCGACATCGAGCTTGGCCGCGATGGAACCGTGCTCTTCGATGATCGCGACGAGATGGTCACGATGTCGGGTCGATATCTCCCGCTTGTCGCCGGTCTCGACGACACGCTCCAGAAGCGCGTCATAGATGGCCCGGCCTACACCCGCGAGACTTGCGGCCTGCCGTGCCCTGGCAAGCGCGGCCTGATCGGGACCGGCGACCGCGCTAACCTCGGCTCCCCACATCCCCGATGGCGCCGCAGCCTCGGTACGCGCCAGTCTCGCGAGCAGGGACAGCTCATGACTACCATCGCGACGCAACTGTGCGAGATGCTCGCGCAGAAAAGCCGCTTCTGCGGCCGCCATCCGAAGTGTGATGTGGCCGCCACGCCAATTATCCGGTCGATCGAGGAGTGGCACGAACGGCGGGTCGAAACTGACAAGCGGATGACCATCGTCATCGGTCGCCGCTCCGGCGCTCTTCAACAGCCGATGCGCCTGTGCTCGCGAAATAGTCCGCCCATCAATGCGGGGACGCAATATGCCCCAGACCGCAAGCGCATTCCAATACACGGTCGATGGCGGTTGGCTCGACGGCTTGGGAAACACACGTCCCCCGATCACCTGGGATTCGCCCGCGTCCTTAAGCCGGCCCGCAAGCTCCCTTTCGCGTTCGCGCAGAGCACGCACGGCGGCCGGTCCCGTCAGGCCTGCCAGATCCTCGAACAGCCAAGGCACGAAGAGCGCATAGCGGGCACGCGTGTGCAGCACCGATGTACCCGGGAAGAAGCGGTCGGCATAACGCTGATGGATCGTCAGGAAGCCGATCTCATCGCGCACGCCCATGGATTCTTCGTCCATTTGCGCCTTGGCGCGCGCCAGCGCCTCCCGCGACAGATAGGTCCATCCCAACGCAGGTTCGATAGACGGGCTGCGTCTGGTGCGGGATGGTTTTGCCGATTGTCGCATGACCATCAGCTCCACAAGGCGGACAATGGCGCTGCGGCCAATTTGTCGCCGAAGGGCACGAGATCGGTGCTATCGTAGAGCACGACGCCGTAGGCGAACCGGTCCTTGCACGCTTCGGCCAAGGTCCGCAGCCCGGCAAAGTCGCTGGACTTTACCGTCGCTGACGCCTTGACCTCGATCCCCACGATCATGCCGTCGTCGCGTTCCAGCACAATATCCACCTCGTGCATCTGCTGATCGCGAAAATGATATGGCGTAAGCCGTAAGTCGGACGCATCCATGAGCTTCAGGACTTCGGCAAACACGAAGCTTTCCAGAAGCGCGCCGAATACGCCGCGGTCCGCCTTCACCCGATCGAACGTCAACCCGCGCGCCGTGGCGAGAAGGCCGGAATCGAGGAAATGCAGCTTCGGCGTCTTGGCGATCCGCTTCAGCGCGTTTGTGTACCAAGGCTGCAATGTCGAGACGAGGAAGACCTGCTCCAGCAGCGCCACATAGCGCTGTCCCGTCTTGTGGCTGACATTGATGCTGGAGCCGAACTGCGAGTAGTTGACCAACTGCCCCGAATGCTCCGCCAGCAGGCGAACGAATTTCGGCAGCTCGGTCAGCTTCTCGATCTCGGCGATGTCTCTGAGATCACGGGTCAGAACCGACGTCAGATAGGACCGCGCCCAATCCTGCCGCCGCCGTTCACTGTCACGGCTGATCGCCTCGGGAAAGCCTCCGAACAGGGCGAGTTGGATGAGGTCATCGCCAACAATCGCCCCACGGTCCCCCTGAAGTTTCCCCGCGAACAAACGCTCCAGAAAGGTCGGCGCCTGGCCTGTTATTTCCGCCCGGGCCAGCGGCAGCATTCGAATGGTTTCCATTCGACCCGCCAGGCTGTCGGCAACTCGCGGCAAGGTAAGTACATTGGCCGAGCCGGTCAGGAGGAAGCGGCCGGGGCGATAGTCCTCGTCCACTGTCTTCTTGATCGCCAGCAGCAGATCGGGCGCGCGCTGAATCTCATCGATGATCGCGCGATCCAGACCACGAATGAAACCGGCCGGATCGGACTGCGCAGCGTCGAGCACCGTCTGATCGTCGAGCGTGATATAGCTCCGGCCCTCCTCCCCCATCTTCCGGACAAGCGTGGTCTTGCCCGCCCGGCGAGGTCCTACGATCAGGACCACCGGGGTGTCTGAAAGGGCTTCCTCCACCCGATGCTCGACGAGCCGTTCGTACATGCCTGTTTCCGATTCTTTGACGACTGGAACTATGATGCATGATAATTGGAAGTCAATGACCCGTAGATTGGAAATGGTAGCGCAGTGATCCGGGAATGGGTGAAGGGGGAAGGCCTTCCCCTGCGGCCGAGCCCTTGGTCTCGTCCGACCCCTTCTGCGGGGGATCCCCGCAACGCCCCCTGTAGAGTGAGAGAGTGGCCGGATCGTCCGTGACGGGTTGAGGACCGGGAGAGAGGCTTCCGGCGCCCGTCATGGAGTTTCGTCCCATGAATATGCAGGTTCTGGAAGCCCGTCGCGACGTAAGCGGCGGCTACAAGGTCGATGTCACCCGTGGCCAGCGCGTCGGCCGCGTCTCGTCCGAATGGTTCTCGCGCCCTGACGACGAGCGCTATCTGTCCCTGTCGGATCTGGCACGCACGGTTCGCGGGCGCTCCGAACGCAGCCGCACACGCGTAGTCGAGAGCGAACTGATCCATGTCGAAGCCAGCCGCTCCGATCCCGAGCGCCTGGCGCTGACCCTGCCCGGCGCCGATGCCCCCATCGCGCCGACGCACTGGAGCTTCGGCCAGCTTGCCAGCCTGGTTGGAGCACCGGCCGCCTATCTACGTCAGCTTCCCGCCGCGCTTGCCGGAATCAACCTGCAATATGGTCTGTCTTCGCACCGGGCCGAGCAGATCAAAACCTTCGAGATCGAGGACGGACGGGTCGAGCTGCGCGCCGTGACCGGACCCGATTACGGCAGGATTCATGACTACGAACTGGTGGAGGCCGTACAGCGCATCGCGGGCAACGGCACGGGTGACACGCGCTGGAAGGTCCCCGGCGTGCTCGACTGGTCAAGCGGGATCTACAATCCCAACGTCGATATCTCGAAGGATACCACCACGCTCTACGCCTCCGATCGCGACGTCTTTCTCTTTCTTGTCGACGATCTGAACCCGATTGAAGCCGGCCGCCTGCCGGACGGATCGCCCGATCTCTACTTCCGGGGATTTTATGCCTGGAACAGCGAAGTGGGCGCGAAAACCCTTGGGATTGCGTCCTTTTATCTCCGAGCGGTATGCCAGAATCGAAATTTGTGGGGCGTCGAGGATTTCGAGGAAATCACCATTCGCCACAGCAAATACGCCGCCTCGCGCTTCGCCCATGAGGCGGCTCCGGCACTGCTGAACTTCGCTAACTCGTCGCCCATGCCCTTCGTCAACGGCATCAAGGCGGCCCGCGAACGGATCGTGGCCAAGACCGACGAAGACCGCACGAACTTCCTGCGCCGCCGCGGCTTCTCGAAAGCGGAAACCGGAAAGATCATCGATACGGTGCTGGCCGAGGAAGGTCGTCCGCCCCAGTCGATCTTCGATTTCGTTCAGGGCATCACCGCGCTCGCGCGCACCAAGCCTCATCAGGACGCTCGCCTCGATATGGAGGCCAAGGCGAAGAAACTCCTGGACCGGGCAGCCTGAACCTCGCGAAGCCGGAAATCCTGTTCTCCGTATTTCCGGCTGCGTGCATCTCCGTCTCCACGTTTTTCCGGTACGGCGGCGCTGCTCCCTTCAGAGGAAGAGGGCGGCGCTTCGCTTCGTGACGGGTTTCGGGTCGAGAGAGAGGCTCTCGGCGCCCGTCGCGGAGTAACTCACATGGCAACTGCCGTTCAGAAGATCATCCTGTCGTCGTCGCGCGACGTTCCCTTCAACAAGCTCGTACTTAGCCAGTCCAATGTCCGGCGCGTGAAGGCCGGCGTTTCGCTCGAGGAGTTGGCCGAGTCCATCGCCCGTCGCGGCCTCATCCAGAGCCTCCACGTCCGGCCGGTTCTCGATGCCGACGGAGCCGAGACCGGCATGTTCGAGGTGCCCGCCGGCGGCCGCCGTTATCGTGCGCTCGAACTGCTGGTGAAGCAGAAGCGCCTCGCCAAGACCGCACCGGTCCCCTGCGTCGTCGGCGACCCGAACAGCGACGTGACCATTGATGAAGTGTCGCTCGTCGAGAACATCGACCGTGCGCCGCTCCATCCCCTCGACCAGTTCCGCGCTTTCCAGGCCATGCGCGACAAAGGCATGACCGAGGAGGCCATCGCCGCTGCCTTCTTCGTCGGCGTCAACGTCGTGAAACAACGCCTGCGCCTCGTCTCCGTTTCGCCGGTGTTACTGGAGATCTATGCCGATGACGGCATGACGCTCGAACAGCTCATGGCTTTCACCATCTCGCAGGACCATGCCCGCCAGGAACAGGTCTGGGATGCCGTCAAGGACAGTTGGCAGAAGGAACCGTACCAGATCCGCCGCATGCTGACGGAGACTTCGGTACGCGCGTCCGACAAGCGGGCGATCTTCGTCGGCATCGAGGCCTATGAGGCAGCCGGCGGCATCGCCCTGCGTGACCTGTTCCAGTCCGATGATGGCGGCTGGCTTCAAGATGTTGGGTTGCTCGACCGCCTGGTAAGCGAGAAGCTCAAGATCGTTGCCGACGAGATCGCGGGCGAAGGCTGGAAGTGGGTCGAGGCCGCCTTGAGTTTCCCCTATGGCCACGAGCACGGGCTTCGTGCGTTGACCGGGACCACGGTCGATCTGACCGACGACGAAGGCACCACCCGCGAAGCTCTGCGAGACGAATATGACCGGCTCGAAGCCGAATATGCGGAAGCCGACGAACTGCCCGAGGAGATCGATGCGCGCCTTGGCGAGATCGAACAGGCGCTCGACGCCTTCGAACAGCGCCCAACGATCTACGATCCAGCCGACATCGCCATCGCTGGCGTCTTCGTCAGCCTCGACTCAGACGGCTCGCTCTCCGTCGATCGCGGCTATGTCCGTCCCGAGGACGAGCGACCGGTCGAAGATGCCGACCACGACACGTTGGATGAAGAGGTCGATCCCGAAACCGGTGAAATCCGGTCGCCTGCGATCCAGCGCGCGGTCATCACCATCGGCGGCCAGGTTGCGGAACCGGAAGACGACGAAGACGACGGCGTCAAGCCGCTACCCGAACGCCTCGTCATCGAGCTGACCGCGCACCGCACCCTGGCGCTGCGCAATGCCGTTGCGGAACATCCCGATGTCGCCATGACCATGCTGCTGCACAAGCTGGTCAGCGACACCTTCCTGCGTACCGCGCCAACCGGCTGCCTGGAGGCGAGCGTCCGCCATGTCTTCTTCTCTGCTCAGTCGGAGGACCTGAAGGCCAGCATACCGGCACGTGAGGTGACCGAGCGGCATGAACGATGGGGCGATCATGTTCCCGCCGACGATCAGGCTCTGTGGGACTGGTTGACCCATCTCGACGACGGGACGCGGCTCGATCTGCTCGCCCATTGCGTCAGCTTCGGCGTGAACGCGCTGTTCGAGCGGCCGAACCCACACAGCGGATCGAGTGTCAGCCAGCATGGCCTGGATGTGCGCCTCTCGCAGGCCGACCGGCTTGCGCGGGCCACCGGCCTCGAAATGGTTGCGGCAGGCTGGCGGCCGACCGTCGGCAACTATCTCGGCCGCGTCACCAAGCCCCGCATCCTCGAAGCCGTTCGCGAGGGCGCCGGCGAACGGGCCGCCCAGCTCATCGAGCATCTCAAGAAGGGCGACATGGCCAAGGAGGCCGAGCGCCTGCTGGCCGACACCGGTTGGCTCCCCGAACCGCTGCGCCTGGTCGAGCAGGGCGAGCCGGCGACGGACGGCGACGGCGACGATGCGCTCCCTGCCTTCCTCGACGACGAGGATGAGCTGTCGGAAGAAGAGGATGAAGCCCTGCACGCCATCGCCGCCGAATAGCACACCGACGCGGGGCGGCATCAACCGTCCCGCCCCTTCCCACTTTTTTTCCTTCAGCCCGGCGACCTGCGCCGGGCGTTTTCGTTTCAGGAGCTCACCATGGCTGACTACTTCACGCATTTCTCGTGCCTGCTCGATGTTGGTACGTCCGAGAACGCTGCTGGCGCGCTCGATCTCTACAACAAGCTCTCAGAAGAAGGCGCATCGGAAGATCCACCCTCCGACGGCTTCCTCCTTTCTATCCAGCCTGAACATGGCGGCCCGCAGCTTTGGATGCGCGACGACGAAACGGGCGACCCCGAACGCCTGATCCAATTCGTGAAGCTCTGCGCCGCCCAATTCAGCCTGACGGGCCGTTGGGGATTCCAATATGCAAACACCTGCTCGAAGCCCCGGCTCGACGGCTTCGGCGGCGGCGCGCACGTTCTCGATCTCGCCACCGGTGAAACGCTGGATTGGACCTACACCGACGGCTGGCTCGCCGAAACGCTGTCCAACGAGGGGGACCAGATATGAGCATCCCCTCTTTCGCCCGGATCAACTTCCAAACCCTGCTGCGCGCAGCAGCGGACGGCAATCTCGCGCTCATGGAGTGCCTCGACGCCCAATCCGGCAACCGGCGCTATGTGATCTGTGCGGTGGGTCGAGACAACGGCGATTACGTCTTCACGCCCTTCGGTCATCTCGCCGACGGGAACCCCCACGACGCCTATCTTCCGCCAGCCCCCGACGATCCTGCGACCTTCCTGCGCCCTGATACACAGGGAGAGGCGTCATGACCGATGTCGAAACAATCTTCGCGGACGATCGCACACGTCCGCCACCGGAACGGTCGCTGCCGTGGCCGGAAACTTCTGGCGGTGTCACCGTCATCATCGAGCCAAAGCCTCACTGGGCGGGCGACCTTCGCGCGTTCCGGCTCGATGCCAAGGAATACTGCACCTATTCCGATTGGACCGAAAACGGCGCCCGAGCCCGCTTCTTCGGGCACGTCGATACGAGCGGCGACACGGTGATGCGCAGGGCGCGTGCCGTGCTCGCCCGTGAGATCGCCGACGGACTCTGGAACTGAGCCTTCACAGCGCCTCGCCTCATGGCCGGGCGCTGTTTTCATGTCGCGGTCGCGACGCGGAGAGGAAGAGGGCCGCCGGGACGAGATGAGGCCGGGCGGTCGAGAGAGAGCGCCATCCGGGCTTTCCCGTTCCCGCTCTCCCGAAAGCTCATCCCATGAACATCGCATCTCCCGTCGCCGCTGCAGCCGCACCCACCGTTCTGGCCGCCGCGCATCGTCTTCTCGACCATCTCGAACGTGGGCAGCGCATCGACGCCACCTTGCTGCGCGGCGCGATGGAATCCGCGTTCGACGCTTCCGACTCAACTGGCGTCTGGGATTGGAAGACGGCCTATGACGCCTGCGAAGCGGCGACCGTCCTGTTTCTGCGCAAATACGGAAAGGCGCTTTTCCGTAAAGCAGCATCTCCGCCTGCACGACTTTCCGCTATCGGAAGGATTGCAGGTCTCCTGCCGACGCATACGCGCCGCTCCGAGCAGAGCCAGGCGCTACAACAATTCTCGACGCCTGCTCCGCTCGGCCTCGCCGCCGTCACCGCCGCCGACATAACGGCAAACGACGTCGTCCTGGAACCTTCTGCCGGCACGGGCCTGCTCGCGGTCCTTGCCGAAATCTCCGGCGCCACGCTGCTGCTCAATGAATTGGCCGAGACCAGGGCCAATATCCTCGCCTCGCTCTTTCCGGCCATCGCCGTCACGCGCTTCGACGCGGCCCAAATAGACGATCATCTGGGTCACACCGCGGTCCCCAGCGTTGTGCTGATGAACCCGCCATTCTCGGCAATGGCGAACGTCTCGGGCCGCATGGCCGATGCCTGCTACCGCCATGTTGCCTCGGCGCTTGCTCGCCTCGCGCCCGGCGGTCGTCTGGTAACGATCACCGGCGCGAACTTCGCGCCCGATGCCCCCGACTGGCGCGACGCCTTCATTCGCTTGCAGTCGCGCAGCCGCGTCGCCTTCACGGCCGCGATCGATGGTTCCGTCTATGCAAAACACGGCACCACGTTTCCGACGCGGATCACCGTCATCGACAAGCAGCCCGCCGACGATCCGACCATTTTTCCGACCTCGCCCGGCAGGGCGCCGGACATCGCCACGCTGCTCGGCTGGATTGCGGCGCAGATTCCGCCGCGACCTGTCGCAGCCATGCCGACTTGCAACGCGACGGCGTCCATCACCGCACCACGCACTGTTCGTGGCTACCTCGCCCGCTCGACCGCCGCACGTCCCGCCATGGCTGCCGTCGATCCCGAGGGCGTCGAACTCGCCTATGAAACCATGGACTGGACGCCGCCGGACGGCGCACGGCTAACCGACGCCATCTATGAGGAATACGGATTGCAGTCGATCCGTATTCCCGGCTCCCAGGCGCATCCCACCAAGCTGGTGCAGTCAGCGGCGATGGCGAGCGTTGCGCCGCCGAAGCCGAGCTATCGGCCGATGCTGCCGGCAAACATCCACGACCTTCTGTCCGATGCCCAGATCGAGACGGTAATCTATGCTGGCGAGGCGCATGGCGAGTATCTCGCCGGATCGTGGTCGATCGATGAGACCTTCGATGTCGTTCGGGCCGCGCCCGCCGACGCCGAGCACTCCGTCCGCTTCCGTCGTGGCTTCATGCTTGGCGACGGGACCGGTGCGGGCAAAGGCCGTCAGTCGGCCGGTATCATCCTCGACAATTGGCTGCGCGGACGCCGCAAGGCCGTCTGGATCAGCAAGTCGGACAAGCTGATCGAGGACGCGCAGCGTGATTGGTCCGCGCTCGGCATGGAGCGCCTGCTGGTCACACCGCTTTCGCGCTTCCCCCAAGGCAAGCCGGTCACGCTCTTGGAAGGCGTCCTATTTACAACCTACGCCACGCTACGCTCCGACGACCGTGGCGAGAAGGTTTCGCGCGTCCGGCAGATCGTCGAATGGTTGGGCTCCGACTTCGACGGAGTGATCATTTTCGACGAAAGCCACGCGATGCAGAACGCCGGAGGCGGTAAAGGAGAACGAGGCGACGTCGCTCCCTCGCAACAGGGGCGCGCCGGCCTACGCCTGCAACATGCGCTTCCCAATGCCCGCGTTGTTTATGTCTCGGCCACCGGCGCCACCACCGTCCACAATCTCGCCTATGCCCAGCGGCTCGGCCTCTGGGGCGGCGAGGATTTCCCGTTCGCCACCCGCGCCGAATTCGTGGAGGCGATCGAAGACGGCGGCGTCGCGGCCATGGAGGTTCTGGCGCGCGATCTTCGGTCGCTTGGCCTCTATACGGCGCGGTCCTTGTCCTACGACGGCGTGGAATATGAACTGGTCGAGCACCAGCTCACCGACGAGCAGCGCCGCATCTACGACGCCTATGCCGGAGCTTTTCAAGTCATACACAACCACCTCGACGCAGCGATGGAGGCGGCGAATATCACCGGCAGCGACGGCACGCTGAACCGCCAGGCCAAGTCCGCCGCCCGCAGCGCTTTCGAGCAGGCAAAGCAGCGCTTCTTCGGGCATCTTCTGACCAGCATGAAGACGCCGACCCTGATACGGTCCATCGACCGCGATCTGGAGCAGGGCCACGCCGCCGTCGTCCAGATCGTGTCCACCGGCGAAGCCCTGATGGAACGGCGCCTGGCCGAGATCCCCACCGAGGAATGGAACGACGTCAGGGTGGACATTACTCCTCGCGAGTATGTGCTGTCGTACTTGCAGACCGGCTTCCCGGTGCAGCTCTATGAGCCCTTCACCGACGGCGAAGGCAACCTCTCCTCGCGGCCAGTGTTTCGCAACGGCCAACCGGTCGAGAGCCGGGAAGCTGTTGCCCGGCGTGACGAGCTGATCGAACATCTCGCATCGCTGCCGCCAGTGCCTGGCGCGCTCGACCAGATCGTCCAGCGCTTCGGCACCGACATGGTGGCAGAAGTAACGGGCCGTTCCCGCCGCATCGTTCGCAAGGGCGACCGCCTCGTTGTCGAGAACCGCGCCCCCTCCGCCAATCTCGCCGAAACCGCCGCGTTCATGGACGACCTGAAGCGCGTCCTGGTCTTCTCGGACGCGGGCGGCACCGGCCGCAGCTATCATGCCGAACTCTCAGCAAAGAACCAACGCCTGCGCGTCCACTATCTGCTCGAACCGGGTTGGAAGGCCGACGCCGCCATTCAGGGGCTCGGGCGCACCAACCGCACGAACCAGGCACAGCCGCCACTCTTCCGCCCGATCGCAACGGATGTGAAGGCCGAAAAGCGCTTCCTCTCGACCATCGCGCGGCGGCTCGACACGCTCGGCGCAATCACGCGAGGACAACGGCAGACCGGTGGCCAGGGCCTGTTCCGGCCGGAGGACAATCTTGAATCTCCCTATGCGCGCGGCGCGCTCCGCCAGCTCTATGTGCTGATCGTGCGCGGCAAGATCGACGGCTGCTCGCTGGAACGGTTCGAGTCCTCCACCGGTCTGAAGCTGATGGACATGAACGGTATCAAGGACGAACTGCCGCCGATCACCACGTTCCTGAACCGTCTGCTGGCGCTGACCATCGAGCTTCAGGGCATCCTCTTCACCGCCTTCGAGCAACTGCTCGATGCCAAGGTCCAAGGCGCCATCGCCAGCGGCATATATGATATCGGGCTGGAGACATTGACGGCGGAGAGCTTCGTCGTCACCGACCGGAAGACCATCTACACCCATCCCGCGACGGGTGCTCAAACGCGGCTCCTTACGATCACCGAACGTCGTCGCAATCGCCCGATGACACTGACGGACGCCCTTGCCCATGTAGAAGATGACCACGGCAGGCTGCTGGTGAACGCCAAATCCGGCCGCGCTGCCGTGCAGGTGGCCGCCCCTTCGCTCATGCTTGATGACGGCGAGATCGAACGCCGTGTCCGGCTGATCCGGCCGATGGAACACACCCACGCTCCGCTGAAGATGATGGCAGAGAGCCATTGGCAGGAAGCTGATCATGCCAGCTTCGCAGCCGCATGGCAGCGGGAGGTGCTAGAGACACCACCCTTCGCCGACAGCACTATCCATATCGTCGCCGGGCTCCTCCTGCCGGTGTGGAAACGCCTGCCGAACGAGTCGACGCGGGTCTATCGGCTCCAGACCGATAACGGCGAGCGCGTCATTGGCCGCCGTGTCTCTCCGGCATGGGCGGCAAACGCCGCGTCGACCGGCAGAGCCAGCCTCACGGCGGACGACGCCTATACAGCGTTGGTCGATGGGCGGACCATACTTGATCTGGCCGAGGGCCTCCAGCTTCGCCGCGTCCGCGTCATGGGCGCGAACCGCATCGAACTCTCCGGCTTCGCCGAAACGATGCGCGAACGCCTGCGGGCCTACGGCCTCTTCACCGAGATCATCTCCTGGTCACTGCGGTTCTTCGTTCCGGTCGACAGCACGGGACCGACCGTGCTCGGCAAGTTGCTCGACACCTACCCCATCGATCGTATCTCCGAACGGGAGGCAGCCTAATGGTTTCGTCAAGCTGCATTTTTGAAGTTTTGGCTGAATGGCATTCTGGTCTGGAGGATTGCCCATACGACGTTTACGCGACGGCGTGCGAGGGCGATGACGGCTTGATTGTGACGCTTTCCCTCGGCACGTTTCCGATCGTAGAAGGCTCGGCTTTCCGGGTCTGCGAGAGCGTTGAAGGCGGATTGGAAGAAGACACGCTTGAGGGTCTTGTTGCCGCCTGTGGATCGTCGGACGGTTCTGGATTTTCCGGACTGGCGCAGGACCGGAGTGAGGCCGGCTGCGGCTGCAAGCGCATCGGCCGAACGGAAGCGGCGGGTGGAACCGACGCAGGCGATGAAGTCTGCCGTGAGCACGGCCCCCATCCCTGGCAGGCTAAGGATGAGGGCCGCGTCAGGGTGGCTTTCAAGAAGCGCTTGGAGATCGCCGTCGATACGGTCGCGCTGGGCGCGGGCTGCCAGCGCCTCGCCGGCAAGGTCCTGGACCAGCTTGGCCCGGGTTTGCGCGCCTGGCACGTTGATGGTTTGAGCTTTGGCCAGAGCAATGGCGTCCTGAGCCATGGACTGGGCATCCCGCATGCGGGGATAGACCTTCGTCAGCGCGCGGACGAGATGATGCGGCCTGGCGCCGCGCAGCTCGTGCGGAGCGGCGAAAAGGCTCAGGAAGACGAGGCCGGCCTTTGTCTTCACGTCGATGCGCCTTTCCAGCGCGGGAAAGAGCGAGGAGAGAAGATCACGCAGGCGCGCAAGGCGTCGGGTTTGATCGACAACGACTTCGCGGCGCCGACCGACGAGCAAGCGAATGTCGACATCGATCTCGGTCTCGATCTCGACCGGCCGCAGGTCGGTGCGGGTTCGCGCGAGATCGGCGATGGTTGCCGCATCGCGAGGATCGGACTTGTTCTCTCCGCCGCGCATACCCTGCCGCGCGCGGTTGACCGCCAGGCCAGGTGTATGAACGATCCGCATGCCAGCTTCGGCCAGCATCGCGCACAACAGCGTGGCACAGCCGCCCAGCAGGTCGAGGGCGACGGTTATACTTTCGGCGTTCAGCACGGACAGTTCGCCGATCAGCGCCGCGATTCCTTCCGGATCGTTCCTGACGGCATGGCTGAAGACAGGCCTTGCGTCCGCGCCGATCACGCAGGCCCAATGAATGTCCTTGGCGGCATCGACGCCAACGTAGAAGTGCATGGCTTCCTCCCTGAAGGGTCCTCCTTAAATTGGCAACCTTCCCACGCCGTCCTCGCCCTACACAGCGATCAATCGCAGAGCCTAATCAGCGGTCGGGTCAGGTGTGGAGACCGGGCGGATCTGCCTCCCGAGCCATCAAGGGCGGCCAGCATGATAGCCATACCCAGTCTCCTGCCTTCCAACATCCTCGGACATAAAAGCCGTCCGGCAAAGGAAGATGTTGAAACGCTTTTCATTGGTAGGGCTGCGTGATGGCGCGTCACGACGCTTCCGATCTTGCCCACCGTCTCAGCCGTCAGGCCGAAGCGGTGTGCCGCCACTATCTCTCGGCAGGCCGCAAACAGGGCAACTACTGGCAGGTTGGCGATGCCCGCAACAATCCCGGGCGATCCATGTTCGTGCGGCTGAAGGACTCGCCCAAGGGGCTTGCCGGTAAATTCACCGACGCGGCGACGGGCGAACACGGCGATCTACTCGACGTGATACGGGAAGCACTCGGCCTCATCGACTTCGCAGATGTTGCCGAAGAGGCTCGCAGCTTTCTGAGCATCCCGCATCCCGAACCAGAGCCCGCACAAAAGCGGCACGCAACAGCGCCGGCGCCGTCAGGCTCAGCCGAAGCGGCACGGCGGCTGTTCGCCATATCGCAGCCAATCGGTGGCACACTCGTGGAAACGTATCTCCGCAATCGCGGCATTACGGCTTTGCACGGAACCGGAAACTTACGCTTCCATCCGCGCTGCTACTATAAACCCGACGAGCACAGCCCGACCGAGACCTGGCCGGCCATGGTCGCCGCCGTCACCGACCTCGCCGACAGGATTACCGGCACGCATCGGACCTGGCTCGCGCCCGACGGCTCAGGCAAGGCGCCGATCGACGTCCAGCGCAAGGCGATGGGCGACCTTCTTGGGCATGCGGTCCGCTTCGGGCTCTCCGGTGACGTGCTGGCGGCCGGCGAAGGGATCGAAAGCGTGCTATCGGCTCGTGAGGTCATGCCCGGCATGTCGGCGGCAGCGGCACTCTCCGCGGCGCACCTAGCTGCCATCCAGTTCCACGACCCACTGCGCCGGCTCTATGTCGTCCGCGACAATGATCGCGCCGGGGACGGTGCGCGGAACACGCTGATCGAACGGGCAAACGCGGTGGGGATTGAGGCGATTGCCCTGTCACCCATGCTCGGGGACTTCAATGAAGATCTCCGCACGTTCGGCCGTGACGCACTGATGGCGCATATCCGGGTGCAACTCGTCCCGCAGGACGTCGCCCGCTTCATGCTCCTGGCAGCGTAGCCTGGAACAGGGAAGCGATAACGGTGCTCCGTCATCGTGCCCGTCCGGATGCGTTCATCCATCGGAAGATGAACCGCGCCTCGGCCTTTGAGAGGGCGATCGGCCCACAGCCGGTGCGGCCCGGCAATGGCGGCGGCCGACTATTTTCCGGCGGCGCGTCCCGCGCCTTTCCATCGCGAAGCAAAATAGTCGCCCTCTGCCATCCTCCGCTAACGCTCCGGCCCTGACGCTTCGCGTCAAGGTGCAAGGCCGTCCCGCCCATGGGCTTCGTCGCCATGAAGGCCGCGACGGTCGCGGTCCACACCGACGGAGCATCCCATGAACGGGCACGACGATTACGAACCCCACCACAGCGAATCCCCAACCGCCCACGTCCTGCACGAGCTTCAGCTCTACGGCTATCGTCCCTTCGAGGATGAACCAGATCCCCGGCCACTCCCCGAAGGCGATCGCATCGCTGGCGCCATCGCCGACATCTTCGATGCCCTGATCTCGACGCTCGAAGACACCCGCCTCGAACCCGACCTCGACGATCTCCTCTGGTCGACCGTCAATCTCTTCCATCGCGCCTCAGAGCGGATCGAACGCGAACTGGACGACAACGAGCAGGCACAGCGCCGCGGTCAGCGCGAACAGGATGGCAGCGAGGTGAAATCGGTCGAGTTGGAGCGCCTGACCGCCGAGGGGCAGACTCTTCTCGAACGCCGTGACGCCTTCGAACTGATGCGCGATCAAGCCGCCGACCACTTCGAGCGGCATACCAGGTCAAGCTGGCGACCGCGCACCGGCTCCATGGTCAACCATCGCAACCTTACCGCCGCGATGATCGACAGCCGCGACTTCATCGCCGCCAAACGCCGCGCTGAGGCCGAAGTCCTGTTGCCCGCCGGGCCAAAGATCGCCTTCTCCGGTGGCGACAGCACCGACCACAAGCTGATCTGGGCCAAGCTCGATCAGGTTCACGCCAAGCACCCTGATATGGTGCTGATGCACGGCGGCTCGCCCAAAGGCGCCGAGAAGATCGCCGCCCGCTGGGCCGACACGCGCAAGGTGTCACAGGTCGCCTTCAAGCCCGACTGGACGAAGCACGCCAAGGCCGCCCCTTTCAAGCGCAACGACCAGATGCTGGCCGTCATGCCGATCGGCGTTATAATTTTCCCCGGCACGGGTATTCAGGACAATCTTGCCGACAAGGCCCGCAAACTCGGTATCCCGGTCTACCGGTTCGGCTCAGGTGGCGCGTGAGCGCCACCTGCCTCTTACGGCCATCCCATGTCTGGCATCAGGCACGAGTTCTATTCGGTACGGCCATCATCGCAGAAACCTTGTTGGCGACCTCATCCAGAGTCGCCGTGAGCCGGTTGATCTGCGAGATCGTTGCCGTCATTTCCGGCCCATACCGCGTCACGAGATATTCTCTGTTCCCAGCCATGGCCGACAGATGCGCAGCAGTGCGCTTTCGCAGTTGGAGGCCATTCGCGATCGCCATTTCGGATCGCGCGGCAAGGTTATGTTGCAGCCCCCTTATCCGGGATGTTTCCTGTCCCATGAAGAGAAGCAGCGCGTTCAGATAAAGTTCGATCGCGTGAATGGCCGACAACCGGCAAGGAGCGCGTGATAGTGGATCTCCGCGTCGTCCGAGTTGCAGCAGCAGATGGGCCGCTTTTCTGTATTCTTCTGCCAACCGGAGTATTTGCTCAGGCGTGGCGGATTCCCCAGGGTATGTTTTCGGCGTGTCGGACAATCAGTTCGCTTTCCCCATTCCCGCTCAATTCTGAAATAATACGGCGAATTGCATCAAGAGATTCTGAACGCCGTCCTGTAACTGCGCCGGAAGAACTCTTCCGACGCTTGACTCCATTGCAGCATCCACGCCGCAATGCGTCCTACGGGGCCATCATTCGGCAACTCCGGCCTATCGGAAACCACCCCCGCTTATCGGCACTGATCCTTGGTTCGGCCGGTGGCCTGACGCCATCAACCCTCAAGGGGTCGGACTACGCGAAACGCGTGCCGCCGCTGCGGTTTCACCTTCGCGGTGATTGCGGCCATCGGCCGGACACATCGGGCGCCTGTCAGCGGGGGATGGTCCTCCGCTCAAGCAGGAGCCGGATCGATGTCCCCCAACGACGCTCACGCCTTCGCCTTCAGCCTCGCCGCAACACTCATGGTCGCTATCGTCATCTTCCGCGCCGGCGACGGCACGCTCTCGGTCACGCCCGCAACCGAATACGACGGTGATGCCGCCGAAATCGTCAGCGAGATCGATCCTTTCGCCCCGTGAGGGGCGAAGATCTTCGTGGCCGAGACGAAAACCTTGCGGGTTTCCGCTCCCCCTGACGGTTATCTTTTGCTACTCTCTGTTTCGCGCCGTGGTGGTGGTGGAGGCGCGACCGTCAGAGCTTTCCTCACGGAGACACCACCATGATCTTTCTCGGCATTCTTCTTTCCATCGCAGCCATCGGCTTCTTCTGCTGGCTTCTGTTCACACTCGCCGTCTTCGCGCTTCCGTTTTTCGCAGGGCTGAGCGCCGGAACCTGGGCTTGGCACACCGGCGCGGGTTGGCTCGGAGCGATCATCGTCGGCATTGTCGCAGCAGGGCTCACGCTCGGCATCGGCCAGCTCCTGTTCGTGATCGTCCGTCCCATGTGGGCGCGGCTGCTGATCGCGCTCGTCTTTGTCGCGCCCGCAGTGATGGCGGGCTATCACGCCACGCATGGTATCGTGAAACACACCATGCCGTCGGAGACCTGGCAGATCGCTTTTTCCGTCATCGGCGCGATCGCTGTCGGCATCACTGCACTCATGCGGGTCACAGGCATGGCGGCCACCGCCCCGGCCGGTCAAGGCACGATGCGGGCCTGATCGTTTCTCCATGCGATGGTTCGCCAGACCAAACGGCTGATCCGCGCGCCCGCCTCGTCGTCGAAGACGTGGCAAGGCGGCGATGGCAGCGTGGCGGCAAGAGGCCCAGAATCTGCAAT
This sequence comes from Starkeya nomas, assembly GCF_902703545.1. Classification (NCBI taxonomy): domain Bacteria; kingdom Pseudomonadati; phylum Pseudomonadota; class Alphaproteobacteria; order Hyphomicrobiales; family Xanthobacteraceae; genus Starkeya; species Starkeya nomas. The sequence continues at coordinate 3,086,911 of NZ_CACSAS010000001.1, read as the reverse complement.
CCTGCTGATCGCCTGGACCAGCGGCGTCCACGGCCCGACGCAACCAACCATGGCGTAGTGGCGGGCGCTCATAACGCGGAAGAGCATGGCGGCGGAGAAGCGCATCCGGCCAGCCGGTAGGGAGGGATGAGCCGGTGAGAGATCGAACAATCTCCGTGCCGGTCGCGTCAGGTCGCCATCATCTCCGCGAGACATCCGTCCGCCGACCGCTCCAAACGGCCTCTCCAATGGGCTGATCTGGCCGAAGAACGGCTTCGCCTCGACCGCCTATGCCGCAACGGCGCGTCCCGACTTTCTTCCCCTGCCGGCCATGGCCGTCATTCCTCGCGAGACAAGAAACTCGTGCCTGCGCCATCCTCCGCTTCGCTCCGGTCGCAAGCGATGCGTCGTCGGTCGTCTCCGGCCAACCGATCGCCATCGAGGCCGCATGGAGCGGGCTCGAAAACGAAAAACGGAGACTTACAATGGCGACCATCGGCACCTTCAAGAAGACCGGCTCGAACGAATTCACCGGCGAAATCGTCACCCTCAGCGTCCAGGCCAAGGGCGTGCGCATCGTCCCTGACACGCGCTCCACCGGCGAAAACGCCCCCAGCCACCGGGTCCTCGTCGGCCGCGCCGAAATCGGCGCCGCCTGGTCCAAGACCTCGAACGAAGGTCGCGACTATCTGGGCCTCAAGCTCGACGATCCGAGCTTCAACGCCCCGATCTACGCCAACCTCTTCGACGACGAAGAAGGCGACACCCACTCGCTGATCTGGTCCCGCCCCAACCGCCGCAATGGCGACTGAGGGCCGCAGCCGCCCCGCCCGGATAATCCGGGCGGGGCCGAAGCGCTGCCGCCGCAACCGAATCAGTTAAGCCGGAACAACGGCTGAAGCTAGCCAATCAGCAGAAATTGCTTGGCTCGCAGCCCCAAGAACGACTATTATAGATGGGGTATTCGGGCACTCCCTAGCCAACAAAGTCGTGGATGTTCCTGAATTCCTCAGCGATTCAGGGGGCATCATGCGAGTTGGGTGAGTCAGCTAAAACTTCTATGATCCGGCACGATGCGACTTTCCCATTGTCGCACGATTTGATCATCCGAGTGAGCTCGCTCTTAAGTCCGAGAAGGCGTCGGATCCGCACCTCGACGGCTTCGAGCTGATCGGTGGCAATTCGGCTCACCTGCTCACAAGAGGACTCTGGCCTTTCCTGCAGAGCGAGCATCGTCTTAATAGCCGGGATGTCGAAGCCGAGATCCCTGGAATGGCGTATGAACGTCAGTCGCCGAACATCCTCTGCTTCATAGAGGCGCCGCCTGCTCTCTGTGCGGGGCGGCGGCGGGATGAGATTGATCCGCTCGTAGTAGCGGATTGTCTCGATATTGACGCCTGTCCGTTGTGACAAGGCTCCGATGGTGATCATGGCGAATTCATTCCGTAACGGTGGTTCGAGTAGGGATAACAACTGGGCGGAAGCGTCATCGGCATCCGTGCGCCGATTGCCGTTGGCCGCTGAGCGCCAACCCTCAGGGCACGTTCATTCCGACGGCGTGTGAGCGCGCAACTCCTCCAACCAGAGGCGGGCGTTGCCATCCGACGGAGCGCGCCAATCGCCGCGCGGCGACAGCGAGCCGCCAGCAGTGACTTTGGGGCCGTTCGGCGACGCCGAGCGCTTGAACTGGCTGATCGTGAAGAAGCGATAGAGGAACACCTCCATCCACGATCTGATTGTGGGCAGATCATATGCGCGACGGCGCTCTTCCGGATACTGTGGAGGCCAAGCTCCGGCGGTGGCGTCACGCCAGGCATGGAAGGCCAGGAAAGCGATCTTCGACGGCTTCAGGCCATAGCGCGTCAAATAAAACAGGGTAAAATCCTGCAGTTCATAAGGCCCAATCTTCTCCTCCGTACTTTGTAAGGCGCCGCCTTCGCCGGCCGGCACGAGTTCTGGCGAAATCACAGTGTCAAGAATGGAGAGCAACGTGCCGTTCGTTGCCTCATCGAAGGCGGCTGACTGTGCCACCCAGCGGATCAAATGCTGGATGAGTGTTTTCGGCACCGACGCGTTGACGTTGTAGTGGCTCATATGGTCGCCGACACCGTAGGTCGACCAGCCGAGCGCGATTTCGGACAGATCGCCAGTGCCAAGCACCATGGCGCCTCGCTGGTTGGCTGCACGGAACAAGATGTCCGTGCGCAGGCCCGCCTGCACGTTCTCGAACGTCACGTCGTAAACCGGCTCGCCTTGCGCGAACGGATGCTGAAGTGACGCCAGCATCTGCTGCGCCAACGGCTTGATGTCGATCTCCTCGGCGGTGACGCCGAGACTACGCATCAGCGTCCAGGCATTTGCCTTGGTGGCCTCCCCCGTCGCGAAGCCCGGCATCGTGAAGCCGAGAATGTCGGACCGGGGCCAGCCTAGCCGGTCGAACGCTTTCGCCGCCACGATCAGCGCGTGAGTGGAGTCCAGACCACCGGAGACCCCGATGCAGACGCGGCGGATGCCCGTCGCCTGAAGGCGCTTCATCAACCCCTGGACCTGGATGCTGTAGGCCTCATAACAGTCCTGGTCGAGGCGTGCCGGATCGGCTGAAGCATAGGGGAAGCGCGCGACGGCCCTGCGCAGCCCGAGGTCCGTCATCGACGGCTCGAACCGGAAGCCGATACGCCGGAACCTGTCTTCAGGCATAGCTTGTGCGATGGCCGCCTCGTTGAAGGTGCCGGTGCGCAGGCGCTCCAGTCTGAGCCTATCAACGTCGACATCGGCGATGGCCATTTGCGAGTCCTGCGGGAACCGTTCGGTCTCTGCCAGCAGCTGCCCGAGTTCATAAATGCAGGCTTGACCGTCCCAAGCGAGGTCCGTCGTCGACTCGCCCGGACCGGCCGCGGAATAGATGTATGCAGCCCAGCACCGCGCCGATTGGGTTGCGCAGAGCAGCCGGCGGGTTTCGGCCTTGCCGACAGTGATGTTGCTGGCCGAGAGGTTGGTAAGGATGAGAGCGCCAGCGAGCGCGGCAAAGTCGCTGGGCGGAGCCGGTCCCCATACGTCCTCGCACAGCTCGACGTGGAAGACGAAGCCTGGCAAATCCTCGGCCGCTAAAATCATATCCATTCCGAAGGGGACGGACTGACCAGCGATCTCGATGGTAGCGCCTTTCAAGTTTCGGCCCGAAGCGAACCAACGCTTTTCGTAGAATTCCCGATAATTCGGCAGATGTCCTTTGGGAACAACACCCAAAATGCGCCCACGATGGACGGCGACAGCGCAATTGTAGAGTCGTCCTTCCCGCACCAGCGGCGCGCCGATGAGCAGAACCGGCGAAAGCTCGCGGCTCGCGGCCGCGACTTCCTCGATCGCTTGTTCCACCCGCTGCAGCAACGCGGCTTGGCCGAGAAGATCGTCAATCGCGTAACCGCAGAGGCCCAATTCCGGGAACACCATCAGCGCAACACCCTGGCGCGCACCGTCGCGGGCGAGCGCGAGCGTCTCAGCGACATTGTAGCTGGGATCGGCGACTTCGCATTTCGGTGTACAGGCAGCCACGCGAACGAAACCCTGCTGATAAATCGAATAGAAGCTCATCCGCCGGTCTCATCTCGTGTTCTTGCGGTGCCCGATCTCGGCACCAAGTGGCCGTGACCGCTGTTACGGCGACCGGGTTCAGTCACGGCCTCGACCCCTCGCAAGGGTTGATTCTGTAGTTACTACAGGATTTATATACCTATGATCGGGGCGTGTGAACCCACGCGCGATGAGTGGTCGCCCCCGGTCTTTCATCACCACAGGCAGGCGGCGGAGGACGACAAGGAGCAAGGACAGTGTTCAAGAGGCTCAGTTCTGACCAGGTGGGCATTGTCCGAGCCTCAGCCGTCGCGCTCGCCTTCGCGGCGGTCGTCCTTGTGGTTGGCTATGCCTGGCTGCCTCCTGAATTGTTCGGCCTCAGCCCAGAGATGGACTTCGGTGAGCGGATCGCGTTCACGTTGAAGGCGAGTATTCTCATGTTTCTCTGGCTGGCCGGCTGCGTCGGCGCGGTGAGCAGAGGCAGGTTCTATTCGCCGGCGGATATACGGGGCTCGGCGTTCGGCAAACCCAGCCCGGCAATCGCCGTGCGTGCCGCGGTGCTGCAGAATTCATTGGAGCAGACAGTACTGGCTTTTGGCGCACATCTGACCCTAGCAGCGCTTCTGCGAGAAACCGAACTGGTGCTCATACCGCTGCTGGTTGCTCTGTTTCTGGTTGGCCGCATCACCTTTGCATTCGGCTACGCCAAACGAGTCTCAGGCCGGGCTTTTGGCATGGCGCTCACCGGCGCCTCAATAATCGCGAGCTATGGAATTGTGGTCGGGCTGATAGCCGCCGGACGCTGACGTCTGTCGCTCGCTTGGACGGCAAAAAACGATTGAAAGGCCTCTTGCTCCTGTAGCCACTACAGAATGTATGGTGCGTGAAAGGATTCGAGCCGGGCTCGAGAGAATAAGCAAATTTAGGAGACCGCAATGACTATTGAAGCCGAGGCTAGAAGCACCTTAGGCACGTTACGCTTCAAGGTTGAGGGCTTGGATTGTCAGAACGAAGTTCGGATGCTTCGTGCCGCGGTCGGTCCCGTCGTCGGTGGCGAGGACAAGTTGTCGTTCGACACCAAGGGCGGTGTCATGGAGGTCGCGGGCCTGACCGCTCCGGCACTCGATACCATTGAGCAGGCGGTCGCTACCACTGGAATGAGGGCACAATTGCTGGCTGAGCTGGATAAGTCCTCCGCGTCGGCGTGGCTGTTCAAGGTCGAGGGCCTCGATTGCAAAAACGAGGTCGCGATGCTCAAGCGCGAAATCGGCCCTCTGGTTGGCGGTGAGGACTGGCTCGCCTTCGACACAGCAAAGGGGTTGATGACGGTCGCGCCTCAGCACCGTGCCTCGATCGACGAACTCGTGAGCGGCATCTCAAGAACCGGGATGTCAGGCTCTCTCATCCAGGATGGTTCGGCCGAAACCATGCTCCTGCGTGTGCGCGGCCTCGACTGCAAGAATGAGGTGGCTGCTCTGACCAGGGAACTGGGACCGCTCGTTGGCGAGGATAAGCTCGCCTTCGACACTTCGCAGGGTGCGATGACCATTGCACCTCAGAGCGGGACAACCCTCCAAGAGATCGAACAGGCGGTCGCGCGAACCGGGATGCGGGCTGAGCTGTGGACAGCGCCGGCCGTTGCTGAGCAGGCAACCTGCGATGCCGCAGGATCCGCGTGCGGTTGCGCGACCAACGTGAAGGAAGCCCTCAGCCCGCCGCCGATCAATCTGCCTGGCGGCGTTGTCTATCGAATCCATGGCATGGATTGTGCCGACGAGATCGCCGCCCTGAAGCGCGAAGTCGGCCCGCTCGTTGGTGAGGACAAGCTCGCTTTCGACCTTCTTAACGGCCGCATGTCGATCGACATGGCGCCTGACGCCGCCTTGGAGGCCAAGATCGAGAAGGCCGTTGTACGCGCCGGCCTGCAGGCGGAGCCCTGGACCGAGGGCGCCACCAGCGAAGGGGCACGGGCAGAAGAGCGGCGCAGACGCATTCAATCATGGCTGACTGCTGCGAGCGGCCTGTTCGTCGCGATCGGATTTGCGGTTCACGCCTGGGTCGGAGGTGGAATCATCGCGGCCTTCGAGGCAGGCGAACATGGTGCAGGTGCAACGCCGCTGCTAAGCGTCATTCTCTATACGCTCGCCGCGCTTTGTGCTGTGCGTTACGTGGCCCCGAAGGCTTGGCTCGCGGCCAGGCGCCTGCGTCCCGACATGAACCTCCTGATGGTGATCGCCGTCGTGGGTGCGATCGGAATTGGCGCTTGGTTCGAAGCCGCAACGGTTTCGTTCTTCTTCGCGCTCGCCCTTGCTCTCGAGGCCTGGAGCCTCGGCCGAGCGCGGCGGGCCGTGGCGGCCCTGATGGAGCTCGCGCCGCCGACCGCGCGCATCATGCTTGAAGACGGCACGGAGAGAGACGTGCCGGCAGCCGAAGTCCGTGTCGGTTCGCACATCATTATTCGACCTGGCGATAAAGTACCGCTCGACGGCCGTGTGGCCGCCGGAGAGAGTGAGGTCAACCAGGCACCGATCACCGGCGAAAGCGTCCCGGTCTTCAAATCGGAAGGAGACGACGTTTTTGCAGGCACCATCAACGGCGAAGGCGCGCTGGACGTCGTGACCACCAAGGCGTCAAGCGATACCACGCTCGCGCAGATCATCCGCATGGTCGGCTCCGCGCAGGGCCGGCGGGCTCCCAGCGAGCAGTGGGTCGAGAAATTTGCACGCGTCTATACGCCCGTCGTTATGGCGCTCGCGATAGCCGTTTTTTTGGTGCCGCCGCTGTTGCTCGGTGGTGGCTGGGAGGTTTGGTTCTATCGCGCCCTCGTATTGCTCGTGATCGCCTGCCCCTGCGCCCTTGTCATCTCGACGCCCGTGACCATTGTGGCTGCCCTTGCGGGAGCTGCGAAGCAGGGCGTGTTGGTGAAAGGCGGCGTCCATCTCGAGACGCCGGCGCGCTTGAAAGCAATCGCCATGGACAAGACGGGGACGCTCACCGAAGGACGTCCTCAGGTCGTGGAGATCTTGGCGCTCGGCAGCCGAAACGAGGATGACCTTCTTCGGTTAGCAGCAGCCCTCGAGGCGCGCAGCGAGCACCCCATCGCCCGCGCTATTTTGGCGAGGGCAACAGAAAACGGCATTGCCGCACAACCGGCCGAGGCCGTCCAGGCCATCACGGGTCGCGGCATGACCGGCCGCGTCTCCGGTCGCGAAGTCTGGCTTGGGTCACGCCGCTACCTCGATGAACGCGCGGTCGGCTCACCGGCCATCCTGGAACGCGCCGACACACTTTCCGGCGCTGGCCGGACCATTGTCGCCGTTGGCGACGGCCAGGAAGTCTGGGGACTGATCGCTGTTGCCGATGCTGTGAGGGCTGAAGCCAAGGATATCGTCACCGCGCTGCATCGGGCGGGCGTGGAAAAAGTGGTGATGCTGACAGGCGACAATCGGGCCACCGCCGAGGCGATTGCCAAGCAGACCGGCATTGATGAAGTTCGCGCGGAACTTCTGCCCGGCGACAAGGTCACGGCCGTCGAGGACCTGGTTCGGCGCTATGGCGTCGTCGCCATGGTGGGTGACGGGGTCAATGACGCCCCTGCCATGGGCCGCGCCAATCTCGGCATTGCCATGGGCGCAATGGGGAGCGACGCAGCCATCGAAACGGCAGACGTCGCCCTGATGTCGGACGACCTCTCCAGACTTCCCTGGCTCGTGCGCCATTCACGAGCCACGCTCGCCGTCATTCGGCAGAATATCGCCTTCTCGATCGCCGTGAAGCTGTTGTTCACAGTGCTGACGGTGATCGGTCTCGCATCCCTTTGGGGCGCGATCGCCGCCGATGTTGGGGCCTCCCTGCTGGTCGTTCTCAACGGTTTGCGGCTCCTCAATCGGGAACAGCGCCAGAGAGATGGTGGCCCAGTCGGCGGCGCAAAGGTTCGAGCACAGGAGCGCCAGCATTCCACTGTGGCTCGCCCTGCAACTGCGCATTGAGCCAATAGCGGCCGCCCTGTATTGGGGCGGCCGCTGACGACAGAAATGCCGATCAGAACCCGAAGAACACAAGGAATCATCGTGGCCGAACGTCCCGCTAGAAATATCGCGATATGGGTTGGCGGCGCATTTGTGGCCGCGCTTCTTTTCGACGTTGCTACGAAGTGGTTGATCATAAATGCCGTCATGGTCCCGCCACGCGTGATCGAGGTTGTGCCCTTTTTCAACCTGACGCTCGGCTTCAACACCGGAGTCAGCTTCGGGATGTTCCAAGATGTCTTCCTCGAGCATCCGTTGGTGTTGGCCGGGATCAAAGTGGCGATCACGGTCGGTCTTCTCGTTTGGGCAATGCGGACCCGCAGGACCATTGAAGCAACGGCTCTCGGTTTGATCGCCGGCGGCGCCGCCGGCAACATCGTTGACCGCGTGCATCAAGGCGCGGTGACAGACTTTCTCGATTTTCACATAGGCAACTGGCATTGGCCGACCTTCAACATGGCGGATGTTGCAATCAGCATTGGCGTCGCGCTGCTCCTGGCTGGATCGCTTTTTTCGACCCAACCGGTGCTTCGCACGCAGGAGCCGCTTAGCAACGGGAAGCGCTGAGCATGGCGGCGCTGGAAATATCGTTGCTCGGGCTGGCGACAGCGGCCGCTGCCGGCGCTATCTCCTTCCTTTCACCCTGCGTCCTGCCGCTCGTGCCGGGCTACCTGTCCTATGTCGCTGGTGGCGCCGGCACGACCGGCAGCAGTGATGCGGTATCCCGGCTTCACATCTTCCGCCCTGCGCTGCTGTTCGTGCTCGGGTTCACGACCATATTCGTGCTGCTTGGAGTCAGCGCGATGGCCCTCGGCGGCCTTCTCCAACGCTTCCAGATGGAAACCAACCTGATCGGCGGAGCTCTGGTCATTGTCTTCGGTTTGGCGATGACGGGGCTCCTTCGCCTCCCGATACTCATGACCGACCGCCGATGGAACGGACCGCGCCAGGTCAATGGACCGGTCGGCGCCTTCCTGCTGGGTGTCGCCTTTGCCTTCGGCTGGACGCCCTGCATTGGCCCGGTATTGGGCTCCATCCTCACGGTAACCGCGACGTCATCAGGCAACGGCGCGATTCTTCTCGGAACTTACGGCCTCGGCCTCGGTGTGCCGTTTCTCCTCACGGCCCTCTTCATGGGAAACGCGGCAGCCGCATTGAAGCGCATGCGCCGCGTCGGTGCCGCGCTGAACATCGGCGGTGGTGCGGTCATGATCGGCGTCGGCGTTTTGATGATGACCGGGAGGTTGCAGGAGATCGCCATTTGGATGCTGATGACGTTTCCGATGCTGGGAGCGATCGGTTGAGGGACTCGCTGGCTGCCGCGAATTGCTGCGACTCGTCAGTCGGCTTCAGAACCCCCGCCGAACTTTGGCGCGTGATTCATCGGGGCGCGCCCGCGCCGCGCAACAACCGGGAGCCAGAATGACGGGAGCGTGTACTCAAGGCGTCGACACCGGATTCGTGGCGCTAGGCTATGGCAAGGTCGCCCTGCTCGGACTTGTCCAAGGCATCACCGAGTTGCTACCGATCTCTTCGACCGCCCATATGCGGATCGTGCCTGCGCTGCTCGGTTGGCAGGATCCTGGCTCAGCCTTTTCAGCCGCCATGCAGCTTGCAGCGCTTACTGCAGTCGTCAGTTATTTCTGGAGCGACGTGAGCCAACTAGCCACCAATTCGCTGCGTGCCGTCGCAAATCGGGATTTCCGAGATCGACACTTCCGCTTCTCGGTCGGAATTCTCCTTGCCACGATCCCGATCGGTATTGCCGGCCTTTCCTTGTCTGGAGCGTTGAACGCGTGCGGCTCGCCGCTTCGTACTCTCGAAGTCATCGGCTGGGCGTGCATCGTCATGGCTGTCCTCCTGGCGCTCGCGGAGATTTTTGCCCGGCACCGACGAACGCTTGAGAACACATCGGCCATCGATGCAATGATCGTGGGAATTGCTCAAATCGGAGCGCTGATTCCTGGCGTTTCGCGTTCAGGCTCGACTTTGACTGCGGCGCTCGCCCTCGGCCTGAAGCGAGATGAGGCGGCGCGGTTCTCATTCCTTCTTGGCCTGCCGGCAATCGCCCTGGCTGGCTTCAAGGAGCTCTGGGAACTCCACAAAGTGCAGCTTTCCGCCGACGGCTGGTCACTACTTCTTGTCGGGCTCGTCGTGGCTTCTATTTCCGCGTTCTGTGCGATTTGGGGGCTGATGCGCGTTCTCGAGCGTTTTTCCGCCTGGCCGTTTGTTATTTACCGAGGTGTTCTCGGTATCGTACTCATCTGGGCGGTTGCTTTGGGCTATTTCACTTGAGATGCAAAATATCGGAAACGTGTATGAGTGAAAAACAACAAGAAGAAGGTGAAATCGAGCTTGACGCGAGCAATGCCGCCGAACGCAGGACTCTTATCTGGGTTCTTGCCATAAACTTCTTGCAGGTGATCGTGGCCGGTGTCGTCGGCGTTATCGCAGACTCGACAGGTCTCTTGGGTGCCGCCCTGGATAATTTGGGAGATGCCGGCGTTTATGCCGTCAGCCTTTATGCCGTCGGCCGGACGATCGTGGCAAAGGTGCGAGTGGCGCGTCTTTCGGGTTTGCTTCTGATCGCCTTTGGACTTGCATTGTTCGTGGAGGTGCTTCGCCGTTTCTTCGTGGGTGCCGAGCCAATCGGCCTCGCCATGATCGTCACGGCTCTCGCCAATGCCGCGCTTAATGTAGTTTGCTTAAAACTGCTGCGGTCGCATCGGGATCGAGGTGTGCATCTCAAAGCGTCCTGGATCTTTACGACGAACGATATGCTGGCGAACGCCGGCATTGTCGCGTCGGGTGCCGCGGTCATGTTCTTCGCGTCCCCGCTGCCTGACCTAATCATCGGGTTGCTGGTTGGCGGCATCGTGCTCAAGGGTGGCTGGAATATCCTGAAGGAGGCGCACGATGCAATAGGTGATGGCTCGTCGCGGCCCAAGGGCCAGTCTAGTCCCGAGAACGACTGAAATAGTCGTAGTTTACAAAATGGTCTGTAGATTGGTTATGAGACGTGTCGACTCTTGATTCGGAGGAGTTCGGCATGTCTCAAAGCTATTATATTGGGCTGGATGTTTCCGCCCGAACAATCAATCTCTGCGTTGTCAACGCCGATGGGCAGGTAGCGCATGAACGAAAGCTTTCATCCAATCCGGAAGAGATTGCGCAGCATATCCTGTCGCTCCCGCTTCCAGTCGTCCGCGTCGGTCTCGAAGCAGGGATGCTGTCTCAGCACATTTATGGGCATTTAGCCGAAGCCGGCATTCCCATCGTGTGTGTAGAGACCCGGCACATGAAGGCGGCTCTCTCCGCGCAACTCAACAAGACCGACCGGCATGATGCGCGCGGAATCGCGCAGATGATGCGCGTCGGCCTCTTCAAACCCGTCCACGTCAAGACGCCGACAAGCCAGCGCCTTCGGACCGTCCTGACGGCCCGCCAACTCCTGCGAAACAAGCTCCAGGATGTTGAAAATGAAATCCGTGGTCTCATCCGAAACTTCGGATATCACCTCGGCAAAGTCACGGCGCGCGATTTCGAGCCGCGAGTACGGGAACTGATCGCAGGAAGCGACCTACACATAGTCGCTGATACGCTCCTGTTGGCGCGGCGATCGCTGCGGGAGCAGTTCGGTCGGTTGGACGATTTGCTTGTCCGTCTCGCGCGGGACGACACTGTTTCGCGCCGGTTTATGACGGTGCCGGGGGTCGGCCCGCTCGTAGCGCTCATCTTCCGGGCAACGGTCGATGTCCCATCTCGCTTCACTCGGTCGCGAACCGTTGGTGCCCATTTTGGTCTGACGCCGCGCAAGCACCAATCCGGCGAAGTGGATCGCACCGGCCGCATTTCGAGATGGGGTGACGCCATGACGCGCAGCGCGCTCTACGAGGCAGCACAGGTGCTACTGACTCGCGTAAAACGCTGGTCCACCCTAAAGGCTTGGGCTGCTCAGGTCTCGCGACGTCGAGGCCACAAGAAGGCGATCGTCGCCCTCGCTCGCCGCATCGGTGTCATACTGCATCGCATGTGGGTGGATGGAACTGAGTTCGACTGGGGTAAGCGGCCAGAGGCCGCCGCTCCTCTGACATAGGTTCGGTCAGGCGCAAGTCTGACTGAGGCGTCTCCCTGCGAGGGGACGAGGGACGGTGAGTTCGCAAATACGACTTGGCAGCGTCGGCATGTCCAACGCGAAGCCGCATTATAGATTGCTCCGCCGGCTCTTCTGATCCCATCCTGTGGCGGCCTCGTGCCGACCACGAAGAGAAGCATGATCCTCGCGGGAATACGGCTCAAAGCTGATCGTCGGGCCGGACCAATTCCATGTGGCTGACGCCGAGGGCCTGAGCCAATTCATAAAGCGTGATCACGGTCGGGTTCCTCCGGCCGCGTTCAAGGCTGCTGAGATACTGTTGACTGAAACCGGAGCGCGCTTCGACCTCTTCCTGGGTCAGGCCTTTCTCCCGACGCAGGCGGGCGAAGTTCCGGCCGACCAATTTGCGCATATCCATGCGCAGGAGGATCGTGATTTACATACTTTGAGTTTATCAACTATAGTATGTAAATGAGCCAGCGGAGCGCGCGGGAAGCCTCGCTATCCGATTGGCCCGAATAGAGAAGTCGTAGTTCTGGCGCGCGTGCCGGCGTGAGTGGGAGGTGATCATGCATGATCACCGCCCGACAATCACGGGCCGCACGCGCGTTGCTGGGTTGGACACAGGAGACGCTCGCTGACAAGGCCCAGGTATCACTGACCGCGTTGAAGCGCCTCGAATCCGAAAGTGGCCTCGAGGTGTATGAGACGACGCGCGATCAGGTTCGTCGGGCCTTTGAAGGCAACGGCATCGTTCTCCTCACATCCGACCAGGGTGAAGGTGTGATGCTTGTCCGTGCGAAAATCGACAGCCGCAAGTCTTCGTGATTTCTGCCCGTTTGAACTAACAGGCGATACACACGGCGCATCGCCTGATGCGTCGCGATACTCGCTGCTTCGCACCCAAATACAATGGTTAACACGGGGATTTAGAACAGCTATAAATGGGTACTGGGGCACAATATGACGGACATAGATTTTCTCGACGAACCGCCGGAAAGCGCGGTGCTCACGGCATATGACCGTAAGCACATGGTTCTCTATCTGCGCCTGCTCGACGCAGCGACTGACGGCGCCGATTGGTGTGAAGTCGTTACGATCCTGTTCGGCCTCGACCCCACGAACGAGCCGGAACGTGCGCGCCATGTCCATGACACCCATCTGGCCCGCGCGCGCTGGATGACGGAGCACGGCTATCGCTTGTTGGTGCGCGAAGGCCGGCTTCATTGATCGAATGGCGATGCAGTCGCGGCATCGCACGTTGCAACCTTCAGGACTTCCGACCAGCATTGCAACCGGGAATCATCACAGGCCGCGATACGCACGAATGATGCGAGCCTGGAGGAAACATGACTCCCGATATATCGAACTGGAGAGCTTCACCGAACTACGACTATATCGACCGCCTAGTGGCGCCCGATCTCGCCTGGGAATGGTTGCGGCGCAACAGCGAGTATCAGCATGACTATTCCAAGGTCGAAGGCCAGACGGATGAGTCCGAGTTGCTTGTGAACGCAGTGCGGCGCCGCTGGGGCCTGCAATTTCCTTGTCCACCCTATTTTCACCGCCGTTGAGATTCCCGTCTTCTGGTCGCCTGAAGAAGACAGCAGCGTTATCGTCCTGACGGACGTTCCATCGCTTCTTCCGTCCGACAGCAATTTCAGCACCGCCCTCGATACGAACGAACCCCGCCTCGACGGAGCCGGCGCGCACTTCCTCTATGATCTCGGCAACGGGCAGTCGCTGCACCTGGTCCGCTTGAGCGGCGTCGATGGAGCCCAGCCTCTGGCTGCCCTCGTACCTATCGACGCGGATGGTCTCGATCGTGCCGAAGCGGTTACTCGCCTTCTCAAGGCGCTTCATGGGCGTGTCGTTCCACAGGACGCCCGATTGACCGGCCAGCAATTGCGCCGCGCGCGCCATATGCTGCAAGCCGTCGATGGCCGGACCGACGGCGCGAGTTATCGCGAGATCGCCGAAATCCTCTTCGGCGTGCGTCGTGTCGCCGACCAGCCCTGGAAAACATCTGCGCTTAGAGACACCGTCAAGGATCTCGTCCGCGACGGCCTTGCCATGATCCAGGGCGGATATCGTCAGCTTCTGCGTCATCGTCGCCGATCCTAGCGAATTTCCCCTTTCCGGGAGGGGGGAGAATTTAGCCCTCCCATCTTCGCCCTCCCTCCTGCCGGGCCTTCTTCGCCACCGTGCTCTTCGTCCGCCGCCGATCCTCGACGGCCCTAACGAAGCCCACGGAGGCCCGATCCATGCGACCCGAACTCGCCGTTTTGCCGCCGCGCTTCCTGCGCACCAAGGAAGCCGCCGAATTCCTCAGTCTTTCAGCCCGCACGCTCGAAAAGCACCGGACCTATGGGACTGGCCCGGCCTACCGCAAGCTCGGCGGCCGCGTTGTCTACGCGGTCGACGACCTACAAGCCTGGGCCGAGCGTGGCGCCGTCACCTCGACCTCCGATCCGCGCGGCGCGGTGCTGCCCGCCAAGCGGCAAGAGCCGACGCAGCCGGCCCATGCCGGCCGTTACGCCCGCTGAGCGGTCGGCCATGACGTTTCACCGTCACAGCAACGAGCGCGATCAGCTCGATCTCTTCCGGACGCTGCCGGGCGATCTTGCACCGCGCGACGCCCAGGATCTCATGGCCTATCCGTTCTTCTCGCTCGCCAAATCGAAGCGCCTGGCGCCGATCGACTTCAAGGCCGGGTCGATCGTGATCCGAGTCGAAGCCGTTGCCGAACACGGCATGGCGACCATCTGGGACGCGGATGTGCTGATCTGGGCGGCGTCCCAGATCGTCGAAGCACGTGATCTGGGTCTGCGGCCGTCCCGCCTGATGGCGACGACGCCCTACGAAATCCTGACCTTCATCGGCCGAGGCGTCAGCCTGCGCGACTACGACCGCCTCAAGGCGGCGCTCGATCGGCTTCAGTCAACCACCGTGGCGACATCGATCCGCCAGCCGACCGAGCGGCGCATGCACCGCTTCTCCTGGATCAACGAGTGGAAGGAAAAGGCCGATCATCGTGGTCGCCCGCTCGGGCTCGAACTGATCCTGCCCGACTGGTTCTACGCCGCTGTCCTCGACGACGCGCTCGTGCTGACCATCGACCAGGCTTATTTCGACCTGACTGGCGGGCTCGAACGCTGGCTCTATCGGCTCGTGCGCAAGCATGGCGGCCGCCAGGAATATGGCTGGAGCTTCGATCTCCTCCACCTGCACGCCAAGTCAGGGTCGCTCTCGCCTCTCAAGCACTTCGCCTACGACCTGCGCGACATCGTCCGGCGCCAGCCGCTGCCCGGCTACCGGCTCGTGATCGAGCAGCCGTCAGGTCTTCCCGAACGCCTTTCCTTCGCTCCGACCGACCCGGCCCCCTTCGGCGTGCCGCGGCTTCGCCGTCGCCGTGCAACCGCTCGCCCTGGGGATAAGCTGTGAATAGTCTCGTGCTATCAGGGACCGCACCTATCGTGCCATCGGGGACCGTATCCTCGTGCTATCGGGGACCGGAATCGTCGATTCCTCGCTTTGAATCAAAAGCTTGCAGCGCCCGTAACTTATCTAACCAGAATTCCTATGGAATTCTTCTAACGCACTCCGCCGTTTCTACGATTGCGGATAACCGCTCGCCGACGATCGGGAGCGCGTCATGATAGTCGCGCTCCTCAACCAGAAGGGCGGCGTCGGTAAGACGACGCTGGCGCTGAACCTTGCAGGCGAATGGGCTCGGCAGGGAAAGCGCGTCACCCTGATCGATGCGGACCCGCAAGGCTCGGCGCTCGACTGGTCGCAACAACGCAGCCGCGAGGGCTTGGCCCGCTCGTTCGGCGTCGTCGGCCTGGCACGCGATACGCTGCATCGGGAAGCGCCAGAACTGGCCCGCGATGTCGATCATGTCGTCATCGACGGCCCGCCCCGCGTCGCCGCGCTGATGCGCTCAGCGCTGCTCGCCGCAGATCTCGTGCTGATCCCGGTGCAGCCCTCGCCGCTCGACGGCTGGGCCGCGGCCGAGATGCTGGCGCTCGTCACCGAGGCGCGCATCTACCGGCCCGAACTCGCCGCGCGGTTCGTCCTCAACCGTTGCGGCGCCCGAACTGTCCTCGCCCGCGAGACAGCCGAGACGCTGGCCGACCACGATCCACCCGTGCTCGCCAGCACGATCGGTCAGCGCATCGCCTTTGCGGCGGCTGCGCAGTCGGGCCGCCTGGTCTCGGAACTCGACGACAACACACCCGCCACGCGCGAGATCGCGGCACTGGCCGACGAGATCGACCGGCTCGGTATCGGAAGGGCTGCACGATGAGCGAGCGCCCAACCCGTCGCGGCTTCGCTTCCAGGCCTGCCGATCCAGAACACTGGATCAAGGCGGCCGATACGCCACCACGCGACAGCGACGCGGGCGGCTTCACCGCGCGGCTCACCATCGACGTGACCCCGGAATTGCGCGGCCGGATCAAGATCATCGCGTTCCGGCGCGGGCAGACCGTCGCCGACATGCTGCGCGACCTGCTCGCGCGCGAATATCCCCCAACCTCCGAAGGAGACCCATCATGACCAGCGCCGCGGTTCCCTCCGCGCGCGGCGGCCCGGTGCCGCGCGTGCATTCCGCCGACAGCCTTACCCATGTCGAGCTGACCCATATCGAAAAGCGGATCGAGAACTGGATCAGGTTCGGTCGCGAGGCGAGCGAACAGGTGCTCGACCGCCGCCGTCGCATCTTTTCCTACCGGCCCGGCAGCGTCTTCGCCTTCGTGCGGTGGGCGGCCAACGACTTCGGCACGATCATTTCGCGCATCGATATCGTGCGCGCCGTGGAACCAGGTGAGCCTTACCAGACGCTGCCTTTCGTGCGGCCCGGCGGCGACATCCTGCTCAAGATCGAGGGCTGGCCGAAAGTCGAACAGGTGCTCCACCACATCGATGCGGTGGAGGCCGCCGGCATCGACGCCTGCGACGTCGCGCCCGATCATTGGCGGCACGTCGCCAACCGGATGAGCGCTGGCCACGCGCCGCGGGCCTACACGATGGATCGACATCAGGCGTGGCTTAAGCGGCGGGAGATCGAACAATGACCCGCTTCGGCTACGTCATGGTGACGTATTTCTCGGTGATGGGCGTGGCGCTGGCCTCGTTCATTCCGACGCCGCTCCGCCTCGTCTGGAATGCCTCAGCCAGCGTGCCGATCGGCCTCTATGACCTCGACCCGCCGCGCAATCTGGCGGTCGGCGATCTTGTCGCGGTCATGCCGGACAAGCCGCTCGCCGACTTCATGGTGGAGCGCGGCTATATCGGCCCAGGCGTGCCGCTGATGAAGCGCGTCATGGGACTTCACGGCCAACAGGTCTGCCGCACCGGCAACACCATCACGGTCGATGCCGTGCCGCTCGGCGATGCGCTCGACCGAGACCGGCATGGCCGCGAACTGCCCATCTGGCACGGCTGCCGTCGCATCGCGGACGGCGACATCTTCCTCATGAACCCCGATGTCCGCGACAGCCTGGACGGCCGCTACTTCGGCCCGATCCCGGCGCACGCCGTCATCGGCAAGGCAACGCCGCTCTACACCGACGAGGACGGCGACGGCCGCTACGTCGGGCGTGCCGCTACGCGCTGACCGCTTCCCCATCGGCGGGAGCGGTGCTCGCCGACGGTTTTCCAACGCCACCGCCAAGGAAACCATCATGCCACAGATCGGTACATTCACCCGCGAGCCATCCGGCTTCATCGGGCATCTGACGACGCTCGTCTTGAACCAAGACGTCATCATCATTGAAGCCGAATCGTCCGACGCCGAGAACGCCCGCAATTATCGGGTCCATGTCTTCGACGGCATGAACAACGAGACTGGCCCGGAAATCGGAGCGGGCTGGAAGCGTACCGGCGAACGCGCAGGCGAATACATCGCCTTGCTGATCGACGATCCGGCCTTCCCGCAGCCGATCCGCGCCAACTTGTTCCGCGACGATGATGCCGGCAACGCGTGGTCACTGCACTGGAGCCGCCCCCAGGCGCGCGGCGGGAAGGACTGACGCCATGCGCCGTCCCGACCTCCTTCTCCTTTCCGGCCTGATCTTCGCCGCCCCTTGGACGGCCTCCGCGCTCGCGCAGGCGGAGCCGGTGCAACGTCCGGCGCCTGTCACCCCCTATGCCGCCTATATCGCGGAGGCCTCGCAGCGTTTCGGCATCCCGACCGCATGGATCAAGGCCGTCATGCGGGTCGAAAGCGCGGGCGACCGACAGGCAATCTCGTCGGCCGGCGCGATGGGGCTGATGCAGATCATGCCCGACACCTGGGCGGAACTGCGCGTGCGGCACCGGCTCGGCAGCGATCCCTATGACCCGCGCGACAACATCCTGGCGGGCACGGCTTACCTGCGCGAACTCTACGACCGTTACGGCTCCCCGGGGTTTCTCGCAGCGTACAATGCCGGTCCCGGCCGTTACGAAGCCTCGCTTTCCGGCCGCACGCTGCCCGCCGAAACCCGTGCCTATGTCGCAGCCATCGCGCCGGTCATCGACGGCAGCGAAACCGTCAACCCTGTCCTCGTCGCCTCGGTTGAGCCGCTCGCCTGGACCCGCGCGCCGCTGTTTGTAGCGCAACGGATAAGCGCCACGGCTGCCGATCCCGTGTCGGCAGATCGTCCACCGAACGAAGTACCTGCGGCAGTTGCCGTGCGCGATGTCTCCGCCATCGCGCCGCAGTCCGGCGGCCTGTTCGTGCCGCGCCCTGCGGAAAGGCCGGTCCCATGACCGTATTGCCTCCCATTCGCATCCTGTCGAGCTCTGGCGCAGTATGGAAGGCGCTGAGGTGGGGACCGGGCAACACGACCGAAGGAGGGCAGGATAAAAGGGCGCACATTGCGCTTCGGTCGGTTGGTTGTTTTTGTTGGATTTTCCCGAAGGTTCCGCACCTTGCTGCCTTTATCGGCAATGTGCGCTACACGCCCAATCCGCTGTATCTCAAAGAGCTTTCGCACATTGCAGGGCCGCGCCATGTCCGATGAGCGCGAATTCCGTGTCCGGCCGGGCCGCATCCGCTCGTCGGGCGCGCAGCGGGCCAAGCCCTTCATCGCGCAGGCATTGGCAGCGGCGAAGAAGGCCGGCGGCGGCGTGTCGCGCTCGGGCCGCATCGTGCCCGGCAATCGCTCGCGCTTCGGGCATGGTCAGCGCGCCAGCATCCAGGCCAACCGCCTCATCACTTCGCGCTCGCGTGGCGCCGTCATCAAGGCGCGCGTCGTGCGCCATGCGGCCCGGACCGCACCGCTGGCGCAGCATCTCAACTATCTGCGCCGCGAGGGCGTGACCCGAGACGGGGAGAAGGCCCGTTTGTTCGGGCCGGGAAGCGAAAACGCGGATGCCGGCGCCTTCGCCGAGCGCTGCCAGGACGACCGGCATCATTTCCGCTTCATCGTCTCGCCCGACGACGCGCTGGAGATGGCCGACCTCAGATCCTTCGCCCGCGATCTCGTCGGGCAGATGGAAAAAGATCTCGGCACCCGGCTCGACTGGGTGGCGGTCGATCACTGGAACACCGAGCATCCGCATGTCCATCTGATCGTCCGTGGCGTTCGTGACGACGGCCAGGACCTCGTCATCGCGCGCGACTACATCAAGGAAGGGATGCGCGACCGAGCGCGCGATCTCATCACTCAGGAACTGGGGCCACGCACCGATCTCGATATTCGCCGCACCCTCGAGCGGCAGATCGACACCGAACGCTGGACACAGCTCGACCGTCAGCTTGTTCGCGACGGGCGCGATGCGGGGATCATCGACCTTGCGCCGGTTCCAGGCCAACAGCCCGACGAGTTCCACGCCTTGAAGGTCGGTCGTCTGCGCAAGCTCGAAACCCTCGGACTCGCCAGCCAGGTCGGCAACGCACAATGGTTCATCAAGCCCGAAGTCGAGAAGACGCTGCGCGAACTGGGTGAGCGCGGCGACATTATCAAGCGGATGCACAAGGCACTGACGGAGCGCGGTATCGACCGCGGCTCCACCAACTATGTCCTGGCTGCGGAAAGCCTCGATCTGCCCGTTGTCGGGCGACTGGTCGAACGCGGTCTCGATGACGAGCTGAACGGGACGGCCTACGCCGTGGTGGATGGCGTGGACGGACGCACCCATCATATCAAACTGCCCGACCTCGATGCGGCCGGCGACAGCGCGCCGGGCTCGATCGTCGAACTCAGAAAGTTCGATGACGCGCGTGGCCAGCGCCGCGTCGCGCTCGCCGTGCGCTCCGATCTGGACGTTGATGCACAGGTCACCGCGTCGGGCGCCACCTGGCTCGACCGGCAGAACATTGCGCGCGAGCCGGTCGCTCTCTCCGAGGGTGGCTTCGGCGCCGAGGTGCGGCAAGCCATGTCCGCCCGTGCCGAGCATCTGGTCGAACAGGGCCTTGCCGAGCGGCAGGGCCAGCGCATCAGTTTCGGCCGCAACCTGATCGACACGTTGCGCCGCCGGGAACTGGAGGCGGCTGGTGACAAGCTCGCCGCTAAGACCGGCCAGCCCTTCAACCGGGCGTGCAGCGGCGAATATGTCGCCGGCACCTATCGTCAGCGCCTCACGCTCGCCTCCGGCCGTTTCGCGATGATCGACGACGGGCTCGGTTTCCAACTCGTGCCCTGGACGCCCTCGCTCGAAAAGCAGCTCGGCCGCCATGTCTCCGGCGTCGTCCGCGACGGCGGCGGCATCGACTGGAGTTTTGGCCGCAAACGGGGGCTCGGCCTCTAGCCCTTCATTCCCAAGAAAGGACCGTCGCCATGTCGGCCACCAAAATCCTCTGGGGTCAGATCCTCACCGTCTTTCTGATCGTGCTCGCCACCACTTGGGGCGCAACCGAATATGTCGCGTGGAAGCTCGGCTTTCAGGCGCAGCTCGGGCCGCCGTGGTTCACGGTCTTCGGCTTCCCCTTCTACCTGCCCCCCGCCTTCTTCTGGTGGTGGTACTTCTACGATGCCTATGCGCCGGAGATTTTCACCCAAGGCGCATTCATCGCTGCATCAGGCGGCTTCATCGCCGTGGGCGTCGCCATCGGCATGTCGGTCTGGCGGGCGCGTGAGGCCAAGAAGGTCGAGACCTATGGCTCCGCTCGTTGGGCCGAGACGGAAGAAGTCAAAGCCGCCGGGCTTCTCGGCCCGGATGGCGTGGTGCTCGGCAAACTTGATCGCGACTACCTCCGCCATGACGGGCCGGAGCATGTGTTGTGCTTCGCGCCGACGCGTTCCGGCAAGGGTGTCGGCCTGGTCGTACCATCGCTGCTGACCTGGCCGGGCTCGGCCATCGTTCACGACATCAAGGGTGAAAACTGGCAGCTCACCGCCGGCTTCCGCGGCCGGCATGGCCGCGTGCTCTTGTTCGATCCGACCAACGTGAAATCTTCCGCCTACAATCCACTGCTCGAGGTCCGCCGGGGCGAGTGGGAAGTTCGCGACGTCCAGAATATCGCCGACATCCTGGTCGACCCGGAAGGTTCGCTGGAGAAGCGAAACCATTGGGAGAAAACCTCTCATGCCTTGCTGGTCGGCGCGATCCTCCATGTCCTCTATGCCGAAGAGGACAAGACGCTGGCCGGTGTCGCCGCCTTCCTCTCCGATCCGAAGCGACCGATCGAGTCGACGCTCGCCGCGATGATGAAAACCGCGCATCTCGGCGAAGCCGGGCCGCATCCCGTCATCGCCAGCGCCGCACGCGAGCTGCTGAACAAATCCGACAACGAGCGGTCGGGCGTACTGTCCACGGCAATGTCTTTCCTCGGTCTCTACCGCGATCCCGTGGTCGCCGAGGTGACGCGCCGCTGCGACTGGCGCATCACCGACATCGTGACAGCCAAACAGCCGACGACGCTCTATCTCGTGGTGCCGCCGTCCGATATCAATCGCACCAAGCCGCTGATCCGCCTGATCCTCAATCAGGTCGGCCGCCGCCTGACCGAGGATCTGCAGGCCAAAGCCGGGCGGCACAGGTTGCTCCTGATGCTGGACGAGTTCCCGGCCCTGGGGCGCCTGGACTTCTTCGAGTCGGCGCTGGCCTTCATGGCCGGCTATGGGTTGAAAAGCTTCCTGATCGCGCAGTCGCTGAACCAGATCGAGAAGGCCTACGGGGCGAACAACTCCATCCTCGACAACTGCCATGTCCGCGTGAGCTTCGCCACGAACGATGAGCGCACGGCCAAGCGCGTGTCGGACGCACTCGGCACCGCGACCGAGATGAAGGCGATGAAGAACTATGCCGGGCATCGTCTCTCGCCCTGGCTTGGGCACCTGATGGTCTCCCGCTCCGAGACGGCGCGCCCGCTGCTCACGCCTGGTGAAATCATGCAGCTTCCGCCGAGTGACGAGATCGTCATGGTCGCGGGCACGCCGCCGATCCGGGCAAAGAAGGCGCGCTATTACGAGGACAACAGGTTCAAGGAGCGCATCCTGCCGCCTCCCGCCCTCACCACACCGAAGCAGGGGCGCCCCGACGATTGGACCTCGCTGCCGCTTCCGCCACGTCCCCAGCTCGCCGAGGCGAAACCGGTCGAGGCCGCCCAGGATGAAGACCCGACCGAATCCGAGCGGCGCCATCAACCGGAGCTCAATCGGGTGCAGTCGGTCGAGAAGACGCCTCCCATCGAAAACGAGTTTGAGATCGATGCTGATCGTGATGACGAGATGGAGGACGCGGCTACCCGCAACAGGCGGATGACCGGGCTCATGCAGGGCGTGGCGCGACAGGTCTCGCTCGATCCGAACGACGGCATGGAGCTATGAAGGCCGTGGAGACCCGCAAGAAGAAGGCCCAGATCTCAGTCTATCTCGATCCGGCGATCATGACGATGCTTGCCGACCATGCGGCGCGCCGGGACCAGTCGCAGTCGATGATCGCCGAGGCTGCGATCGCGTCCTTCCTGTCACCGGATGCGGCTGAGCGCCGGGAAGCAGTGATCGCCAAGCGTCTCGATCAGCTCGATCGCCGCATGACCCGGCTTGAGCGCGATAGCGGCATCGCGGTGGAGAGCCTGGCCGTGTTCATCAAGTTCTGGCTCGCGACCACGCCTGCGTTGCCCGAGCCTGCCGCGCAGGCAGCACGCGCCAAGGCCGGCGAACGCTACGACCAGTTCGTCACTGCGCTCGGTCGGCGTCTCGCCAAGGGGCCGAAGCTCCGGCAGGAGGTTTCGGAGGATATCGTTAGCCCGGCTGACAACCTTTCGGAGGATTAAGCGTCTCGCGACCTGTCATCCTCGGTCGCCTCATCCCCAGTTTCTGGTGCGGACTTCAGAAGAGCATAGATTTCGGCAAGCGTTGCCTCTGATGGAGGTTCCCACGGCTGCGCATTCGTCAACACATTCATGAGATGATCCAACTCCTCCTGTGTCGGTGTAGGTGGCTCTGGTGAAGTCAGGCCCGTGTCATTACGGAATTTCCCAATCGCGTTTTTCAGAGTGTCAATTTCGTCGCGCTTGTAGACGGTGCCGTCTTGGGAAAGCATGTCATCAATTGCGATTTCCATTTCATCAAGAGCGCGTGCCAGCCAGTTTTTTCGCCGATTGTATTTTTGTCGGGCTGAGCTTTTCGGGTTTTTTGGAGCCTTCGATAAGGCATTCTCGGACAACAATTGGTCAAAAATGTCTTGGGGTTCGTCGCTCAATCCTTACTCCATCATCAGCGTTTCGAATCGAGGTCGAGACATCTCGATCACGAAGGATTTGCGGCTCGGAGATTAAAGGTCAACCGGGAAAGCCTGCTCCGCCGTTCTCCTGTATTTGTACGCCACACTACTACGCCTCTAGTTTCTTGTTGAAGCGGCCCAAAATCGGGCTCTTTTAATCATCCCCGTCCGGGGACCGTCTGATGTCTCCCGGCGAGATCGGGGATCAGATGGCGGCTTCTCACCACAATTCGGAAGGCCTGGCGCGCGGGGCGCGGATGCTGCGCACCGCGCTTGGCCCCGCCATTGCCCGATTTCTCGAAGACGCCTCCGTCGTTGAGGTGATGCTGAACCCGGACGGTCGAATCTGGATCGATCGTCTCTCCGAAGGGCTGTCCGACACAGGTGAGCGGCTATCACCGGCGGACGGCGAGCGCATCGTGCGCTTGGTCGCGCATCATGTCGGCGCGGAGGTTCACGCTGGCGCTCCGCGTGTCTCGGCCGAGCTGCCCGAAACGGGGGAACGGTTCGAGGGGCTGTTGCCGCCCGTGGTCGCGGCTCCGGCCTTCGCAATCCGCAAGCCTGCCGTCGCCGTCTTCACGCTCGACCAATACGTCACGGCCGGCATCATGTCCGCTGGACAGGCAGAAGCATTGCGGCAGGGCGTCGCCACACGCGCCAACATCCTCGTCGCCGGCGGCACTTCCACCGGCAAGACGACACTGACCAACGCACTGCTGGCAGAGGTGGCTAAGACCTCCGATCGCGTCGTCATCATCGAAGACACGCGCGAACTGCAATGCGCGGCGCCGAACCTCGTCGCTATGCGAACGAAGGATGGCGTTGCCTCGCTCTCCGATCTCGTTCGTTCGTCACTGCGCCTGCGCCCCGACCGCATCCCGGTCGGAGAAGTGCGCGGCGCGGAAGCACTCGACCTGCTCAAAGCCTGGGGCACCGGCCATCCGGGCGGCGTCGGCACCATCCACGCCGGCAGCGCCATTGGCGCGCTGCGACGCATGGAGCAACTCATCCAGGAAGCCGTCGTCACCGTCCCCCGCGCGCTGATCGCCGAGACGATCGACCTCGTGGCCGTCCTCTCCGGCCGCGGTTCAGCGCGCCGGCTCTCCGAACTCGCCCGAGTCGAGGGCCTTGGCCCGAACGGCGATTACCGCGTCGCGCCCGCCGTCAGCTCCCCGGTTCTTGGGGGCGACGGCGGTGCGGCCCCCACCAACCACATCCTCATCCCCAGCCTCGAAGGAGAAAACCCGTGATCCAGCGCCTGCGCCTTGTGCGCCAACGCCTCGCAATGACCGTATCCGTCGCCACGCTTTCCGTGGTGATGGCTGCGCCTGCCAATGCCTCTGGCTCGTCCATGCCATGGGAAGCACCGCTCCAATCCATCCTTCAGTCGATCGAAGGCCCGGTTGCCAAGATCATTGCCGTGATCGTCATCATCTCGACCGGCCTGGCGCTGGCTTTCGGCGACACATCCGGCGGCTTCCGCCGGCTGATCCAGATCGTATTCGGCCTGTCGATCGCCTTCGCGGCCAGCTCGTTCTTCCTCTCGTTCTTCAGCTTCGGTGGCGGAGCGCTCGTCTGATGACGGGCGCTGCCGAACAGAACGGCGAAGTGCCGGGCTTCACAGTTCCGGTCCACCGGGCGCTGACCGAGCCGATCCTGCTCGGCGGCGCCCCGCGCGCCATCGCGATCATGAACGGCACGCTGGCGGGTGCGGTCGGCCTTGGCCTGCGGCTCTGGCTGGTCGGCCTCGCCATCTGGGCGATCGGCCATTTCGCGGCGGTGTGGGCGGCGAAGCGTGACCCGCTGTTTGTCGAGGTTGGCCGTCGCCATCTGCGCATCCCCGCGCATCTCACGGTCTGAGGAAAGCGCAGCAATGATGAACCTCGCCGAATACCGCGACAAGAATGCACGGCTCGCCGACTTTCTGCCCTGGGCCGCCCTAATCGGCCCCGGCATCGTGCTCAACAAGGACGGCAGCTTTCAGCGCACGGCGCGGTTTCGTGGTCCCGATCTGGATTCGGCTGTGCCCGCCGAGTTGGTCGCTGTCGCCGGCCGCCTCAACAACGCCTTCCGCCGTCTCGGCTCAGACTGGGCGATCTTCGTGGAGGCGCAACGCCATCCGGCTTCGATCTATCCGGCCAGCACCTTTCCCGATCCCGCTTCCGCGCTGGTCGATGCCGAGCGCAAGGCCGATTTCGAGGAAGCCGGCGCGCATTTCGAATCCAGCTATTTCCTGACGTTCACCTATCTGCCACCGGCCGAGGACGCTGCCCGCGCAGAAACCTGGCTCTACGAAGGCCGCGAGAAGACTGGCATCGACCCCAACGAGGTATTGACGAGCTTCGCCGACCGCACCGACGGGCTGCTGCGGTTGATCGAAGCCTTCATGCCGGAATGCCGCTGGCTCGATGATGGCGAGACGCTGACCTATCTGCACGGCTGCGTCTCAACGCACCGGCACCGCGTCCGCGTCCCCGAGACGCCGATCTATCTCGACGCGCTGCTCGCCGATCAGCCGCTCACCGGCGGGCTGGAGCCGCGACTGGGCACGTCGCATCTGCGTGTGCTGACCATCACCGGGTTTCCGACCGCGACCACGCCGGGCCTGCTCGACGAGCTGAACCGGCTGGCCTTTCCCTATCGCTGGTCCACCCGCGCGATCCTGCTCGACAAGACGGACGCCACCAAGCTGCTCACCAAGATCAGGCGGCAATGGTTCGCCAAGCGCAAGTCCATCGCCGCGATCCTCAAGGAGGTGATGACCAACGAGGCCTCCGTGCTGGTCGATACCGATGCGGCGAACAAGGCTGCCGACGCCGACTTTGCGCTGCAGGAACTGGGCGCCGACTATGCCGGCATCGCCTATGTCACCGCCACCGTGACGGTATGGGACGCCGATCCGCGCATCGCCGACGAGAAGCTGCGGCTGGTCGAAAAGGTCGTCCAGGGCCGCGACTTCACCGCGATGGCCGAGACCATCAACGCCGTGGACGCCTGGCTCGGCAGCCTGCCGGGCCATGTCTACGCTAATGTCCGGCAACCGCCGATCTCCACGCTCAATCTCGCCCACATGATCCCGCTTTCGGCGGTGTGGGCGGGGCCGGAACGGGACGAGCATTTTGCAGCGCCCCCACTGCTCTTCGGCAAGACCGAAGGCTCGACCCCGTTCCGGTTTTCCCTTCACGTCGGCGATGTCGGCCACACCCTCGTCGTCGGCCCGACCGGCGCGGGCAAGTCGGTGCTGCTGGCGCTGATGGCGCTGCAATTCCGCCGCTACGCTGGCGCACAGGTCTTCGCCTTCGACTTCGGCGGCTCGATCCGCGCCGCCGCACTCGCCATGCGCGGCGACTGGCACGATCTCGGCGGCGGCCTGACGGACGGTTCGGAGACCTCCGTCAGCCTCCAGCCGCTGGCGCGCATCGAGGAGACGAGCGAACGCGCTTGGGCCGCCGACTGGATCGTCGCCATCCTCCTGCGCGAAGGCGTCGCCATCTCGCCGGAGGTGAAGGAGCATATCTGGACGGCGCTGACCTCGCTGGCTTCAGCGCCGGTCGAAGAACGCACCGTCACCGGCCTATGCGTCCTGCTCCAGTCCAACGACCTGAAGCAGGCGCTCCGCCCCTATTGCATCGGCGGCGCATGGGGCCGGTTGCTCGACGCCGAGAGCGAACATCTCGGCACCGCGACGGTCCAGGCCTTCGAGACCGAAGGTCTGATCGGAACCGACGCCGCGCCCGCCGTGCTCGCCTATCTCTTCCACCGGATCGAAGATCGGCTCGACGGCTCACCAACCCTCATCATCGTCGATGAAGGCTGGCTGGCGCTTGATGATGAGGGCTTCGCCGGCCAGCTCCGTGAATGGCTGAAGACGCTCCGCAAGAAGAACGCCTCCGTCATCTTCGCCACGCAGTCGCTGTCGGACATCGACGGCAGCGCCATCGCACCCGCCATCATCGAGAGCTGCCAAACCCGACTCCTTCTGCCGAACGAACGGGCGATCGAGCCGCAGATCACCGCCATCTATCGCCGGTTCGGTCTCAACGATCGCCAGATCGAGATCCTCGCGCGGGCCATGCCCAAGCGCGATTACTACTGCCAGTCCCGACGCGGCAACCGGCTGTTCGAGCTCGGCCTGTCGGAGGTGGCGCTGGCGCTCTGCGCCGCATCCTCCAAGACCGATCAGGCCGCCATCGCCCGCATCACTGCCGAGCACGGCCCGGATGGCTTCCTCGGCGCATGGCTGCGCCTGCGCGGCGCTGACTGGGCCGCCGACCTCATTCCCAACCTCACCAACCTGGAGAAACTGCCATGAAACTGCGCCGTTCACGCGCGGCATTGCTTGCCGCGTCCATCCTGTCTGTCCCGCTGTCCCTGTCGCCGATCATCACGACGCCGGCCCACGCCATCATCGTGTTCGATCCCACCAACTACGCGCAGAACGTCCTTCAGGCCGCCCGCGCGCTCCAGCAAATCTCCAACCAGATCACCTCGCTTCAGAACGAAGCGCAGATGCTCATCAACCAGGCCCGCAACCTTGCGAATCTACCGTATTCCTCGCTGCAACAGCTCCAGCAGTCGGTGAGCCGCACGCAACAGCTTCTGAGCCAGGCGCAGAACATCGCCTACGACGTCCAGCAGATCGACCAGGCATTCCAGCAGAAATACGGGAGTGCCTCACTCTCCGCCTCGGACGCGCAACTCGTCGCCGACGCCAAATCGCGCTGGCAGAACACGGTCGGTGGCTTGCAGGACGCCATGAAGGTACAGGCCGGCGTCGTCGGCAACATCGACACCAACCGCGCCCAGATGTCAGCGCTTGTCGGCCAGAGCCAGGGCGCCACCGGCGCGCTTCAGGCAACCCAGGCCGGCAACCAGCTCCTCGCCCTTCAGGCCCAGCAACTCGCCGACCTCACCGCTGTCGTCGCAGCGAACGGTCGCGCACAGGCGCTGCAATCGGCCGAACAGGCGGCTGCGGCCGAACAGGGCCGCGAACAGCGTCGCCGTTTCCTGACGCCAGGCACGGGCTACCAGCCGGGCAACGCCCGGATGTTCCCCGGCAGCAACTGAACGGGGAGATCGCCATGGACGGCAAGATGCTCGCCCGGCTCGGCGCCGTCGTCTTCGTCGGCTTCGCCATCACCGCCACGGTCATAGAAGTGACACGCAAGCCCGAGGAGACGCAGGTCCGCACGCTCGTCCACGAGCGCGACGACACCGATGCGCTTCGCCAGGTCCTGCGCCGGTGCCGCGACATGGGCGAAGCGGCGACCCGCGATCCCGCCTGCCTCGATGTCTGGGCCAAGGCCCGTGACCGATTTCTGGGTCAAAGCCCGAAACCTTTCCAACCGGGCGGAACGAGGACGCCCGCATCGGAGGCGCCGGTGACGCTCTTCCCAACCGAAGATACGGCCATCAAGGAAAGCGCGCCCGCGCCCAAGGACACCGCGCCGGTCGCGCAACCCGAACCCGTCCGGCCGGGAGCGCACTGATATGGGCGGCACCGGCGTCATCGATCATTTCCTCGAGGTCTTCACCCGCTACATCGATGGCGGCTTCGGCCTGCTCGGCGGTGAGGTCGCCTTCATCGCCACCACGCTGATCGTCATCGATGTGTTGCTGGCAGCCCTCTTCTGGTCGTGGGGCGCCGATGAGGACATCATCGCGCGCCTGGTCAAGAAGACGCTCTTCGTCGGCGTCTTCGCCTACATCATCGGCAACTGGAACAATCTTGCCCGCATCGTCTTCGAGAGTTTTGCCGGCCTCGGCCTGAAGGCATCCGGCACGGGCTTTACCGTCACCGACTTTCTTCGCCCCGGCAAGGTGGCGCAGACCGGCCTCGATGCCGCCCGCCCGCTGCTCGATTCGATCTCGAACCTGATGGGCTATTGGTCCTTCTTCGAGAACTTCATCCAGATCGCCTGCATGCTGTTTGCCTGGATGCTGGTGCTGCTCGCCTTCTTCGTCCTCGCCGTCCAGCTCTTCGTGACGCTGATCGAGTTCAAGCTGACGACGCTCGCAGGATTCGTGCTGATCCCTTTCGGCCTGTTCGGCAAATCCGCCTTTATGGCCGAACGCGTGCTCGGCAACGTGATTTCGTCCGGCATCAAGGTGCTGGTGCTCGCCGTCATCATCGGCATCGGCTCGACGCTGTTCTCCGAGTTCACCGCCGGATTCGGCGGTGCTACCCCATCTATCGACGACGCCATGGCGATCGTGCTCGCCGCTTTGTCGCTGCTCGGCCTCGGCATCTTCGGTCCCGGCATCGCCAATGGCCTGGTCTCCGGCGGCCCGCAGCTTGGCGCTGGTGCCGCTGTCGGCACGGGTCTCGCCGCTGGTGGCATGGTCGCGGCGGGTGCGGCCACGGTAGGCGCCGTCGCATCTGGTGGCGCTGCCCTTGCCGGCGGCGCTGCTGCCGCTGCCCGTGGCGGGGCTGCGCTCGCGGGCGGCGCCTCGACCGCCTACGGCCTGGGCGCTGCCGGCCAATCCGGCGCATCGGCTGTGGCGTCGGGTCTCGGCAATGTCGCCAGCGCCGGCGCCCAAGCCGCCACCTCGCCGTTGAAACGCGCAGCAACCCAAACCGCTGATGGCTTCAAGTCCAGTTACCAGTCCGGGGCACGCGCAGCCTTCGAAATGACCGGCGGATCGTCCACCGCTGGCACGATCGGCGGCGAAGCCGACGCCGAGGCCGCTTCGGCGTCCGCCGCATCACCATCTCCCGCCACCGACGGCCCACCCGCCTGGGCGAAGCGCATGAAGCGTTCGCAGCAGATGTCCCACGGCGTCCAGGCCGCAGCTCACGCGGTCAAGTCGGGCGACAGCCATGGCGGCGGCTCTTCCGTCAACCTCTCCGAAAGCGACTGACCATGTTCAAACGACCCGCCACTCACTACGGTAAATCACCACAACCCGAGACGCCCTACCAGCGCGCCGCCCAGGTCTGGGACGACCGCATCGGTTCCGCCCGCGTGCAGGCCCGCAACTGGCGCTTCATGGCCTTCGGATCACTGGCGCTCTCAGCCGGATTGTCGGCCGCACTGGTCTGGCAGTCGATGAGCGGCTCGATCGTTCCCTGGGTGGTTCAGGTCGACAAGCTCGGCCAAGCGCAAGCCGTGGCACCGGCCGTCGCCGACTATCGCCCGACCGATCCGCAGATCGCCTTTCATCTCGCCCGCTTCATCGAAGAGGTCCGCTCGATCCCGGCCGACGCGATCATCGTCCGGCAAAACTGGCTTCGCGCCTACGACTTCACCACGCAGGCCGGGGCGCTCGCGCTCAACGATTATGCCCGCGCCAACGATCCCTTCACCAAGGTTGGCAAGCAGCAGATCGCCATCGAGGTCTCCAGCGTGATCCGGGCCTCACCAAACTCGTTCCGCGTCGCCTGGATCGAGCGCCGCTATCAGGACGGCTCGCTCGCCTCCACCGAACGGTGGTCCGCCATCCTCACCGTCGCCGTGCAGATACCACGCGACCCCGAAAAACTCCGGGCCAACCCGCTTGGAATCTATGTCAACGCCATCAACTGGTCGAAGGAGCTTGGACAATGACACCGACCTTCCGCGCCGCCGGGAGGCCGGCTTTCCGCAAATCCGCTTTCTCGGTTCTCCTCGTTTGCACCTCGGCGCTTGCAGGCTGCGCAACGATGCAGAAGCCCCCGGAAATCTCCTACGACGATGCCGCGCCCGCCGTGCAGACAGTCGATCCGCCCGCACCCGTCACGGTGGTCGAACTGCCAAAGCCGCTGCCGCTTCCCGGTCAGATGAAGCCGGTCGAAGCCTCACGCCGGACGCCGGAGCCGACTGATCCCGCCGCCCGCGTCAATCAGGCAAACGCCGCCGCCCGCATCCAACCCGTCCGTGACGGCTTCATCAATTCCATGCAGGTCTATCCCTTCACTCAAGGCGCGCTCTATCAGGTCTACACCGCCGTCGGTCAGATCACCGACATCGCGCTGCAGCCCGGCGAAACCCTCGTTGGCTCCGGCCCGGTCGCCGCCGGCGATACCGTCCGCTGGATCATCGGCGACACCGAAAGCGGCACAGGCGCGACCAAGCAGATCCATATCCTGGTGAAGCCCACGCGCACGGAGCTGATGACCAATCTCGTCATCAATACCAGCCTGCGCACCTATCATATGGAGTTGCGCTCGACCGAGAAGACCTACATGGCTTCGGTCTCCTGGCAGTATCCGCAGGACCAACTCATCGCGCTGCGTCGCCAGAATACGGAGGCGCAGGCCGTACAGCCCGTCGCCAGTGGCGTCGATCTGTCCCGCGTCAATTTCCGATACCAGGTGACGGGCGATCGCGCGCCGTGGCGGCCGCTACGCGCCTTCGACGACGGCAAACAGGTCTTCATCGAATTCCCGCGCGGCATCGGTCAGGGCGAGATGCCGCCGCTCTTCGTCGTCGGCCCCGAAGGCGACACGTCCGAGCTGGTGAACTACCGGGTGCGCGGCAACTACATGGTCATCGACCGGCTGTTCGCCGCCGCCGAGCTACGCTTCGGCGCAGCCAAGAACCAGAAGCGCGTGCGCATCTCCCGGACTGACGGGAGGCCTGCGTCGTGAACGAGATCGATCCCGATAAGGAGGAAGGCCGCAAGTCCGGGCTGGAACCCCAGCCGGAGTCCGACGATGATGCCCGGCCGTTGACCGGAGAACCGGCCGCGCCGATGCGGCTGCGTCCGGAGCCGCCGCGCGTCACCCGGCTCTCGCGCAAAGTGCTGGCTGGTCTCGGTCTGGTCGCCGGTGTTGGTATCGGTGGCGCGCTGATCTATGCGCTTCAGGTGCAGCATGACGGCCGGTCGAACGAGGAGCTGTATTCGACCGACAACCGGCCGACACCCGATGGCCTAAACACGCTTCCGAAGGACTATACCGGCCCGGTATTCGGCCCACCGCTGCCAGGCGATCTCGGCCGCCCGATCCTCGATGCGCAGAACCGCGGCCAGCCGGTGACGTCGTCACGGATCGGCACCCCCGCCGCGCAGCCCGGCCTCAGCGCCGAGGAACAGCGCCGATTGCAGGAGTTGGAGGCCGCTAGGACCGCGCGCCTCTTCACTTCGACCGAGACGCGCAACATGGCCTCGCCCGCCACCACGACAACAACCACAACGACGCCCTTGCCGGATCTGACCAGTCTCGGCCTCGCGCCGCAGCCAGCGACGCCCTCGGCGCAGGATCGGCAGCTCGCCTTCCTCAACCAGACGCCCGACAAACGCACCGTGTCGACCGATCGCGTCGCCGCTCCGGCATCGGCAAACACCCTTCAGGCCGGCGCGGTGATTTCCGCCGCGCTCATCACCGGCATTCGTTCCGACCTGCCCGGCCAGATCACGGCGCAGGTGACGGAGAACATCTATGACAGCCCGACCGGGCGCATCCTGCTCATCCCTCAGGGCACGCGCGTCATCGGTCAGTATGACAACGGCATCGGTTTCGGCCAGCGCCGCATCCTGCTCGTCTGGAACCGGCTGATTTTCCCGAACGGCCGTTCGATCGTGCTGGAACGCCAGCCGGGCGCGGATACGCAAGGCTATGCCGGCCTGGAGGATGGCGTCGATTATCACTGGGGAGAACTGTTCAAGGCCGCCGCGCTCTCGACGCTGCTCAGCATCGGTTCGCAAGCCGGTTCGTCGGACGAGGAAAGCGAAATCGTCCGTGCCCTGCGCCAGGGCGCTGGCGACAGTATCAGTCAGACCGGCCAGCAGATCGTTAGCCGCCAGCTCAACATCGCGCCGACGCTGACGATCCGACCGGGCTTCCCCGTTCGCGTCATCGTCACCCACGATCTCGTGCTCGAACCCTATGGAGGCTGACATGGCGAAGTTGAAACTTGGTCCGATCGCTGATGACAAGCCGGTCAAAGTCACGGTGGAACTGCCTGCGAGTCTCCATCGCGACCTCGCCGCCTATGCCGAAATTCTCGGCAGGGAGGGAGGGCACGCGCCCGCCGATCCCGTCCGCTTGATCGTGCCCATGCTGGAGCGGTTCATTGCGACAGACCGGGGTTTTGCGAAGGCCAAGCGCCAAAGTTCGTCTGCCTAGAGATCTTTGATTTCGATAGATGCTTGGCCAAGCTCAACAACCTGCGAAAAGCTGGATTGTCGTTCCGAGGAGACCATACGGCACAAAATGGCAGACGTTCTCCTTGGATAGGGCGGTAGGCAACACCAGGAAAACAGGCAGCTGTCGTGGATTCGCTTGTAACCGTGAGTCCGCGGCCGAATGCCACCAAAGGTAGTAGATTATCTCTCCCTACACGTTGGGGCTCGATTTGCGGATGATGTCCTAGTTCGGCCAACCGCATCACGAGAAAATCGTGAATTTCCTGGCCTGGCGGCGCGTCACTGACAATAAACGTTGAATCAGTCAGATCAGTCCATTTTACTTCGGTTTTGGCAGTCAAGTGATGATGCTCGGGCAAAGCGACAAACACCTTCTCCGACCACAACTCTGCGGAGTCGTAATCCGGACGTTTGGAAGTTCCAGTTAAAAAGGCCACGTCAATTTCAAGGCGGCGGATAGCTGATAAGTGATCCGCAGGGCTGCCATCAATGAAGTCCATCCGAACCTGAACGTGATTGGTTCCATATGCTTGGAACAAGTCTGCAAGAAATCCCGATGCCAGCGAAGAAAATATGCCGATCCTTACCGATCCCAGGTCGCCTCGCGCGATGACTTGGATGTCTCTAGTTCCCTCCGTCAGGGTTCTGAGAGCCTTACGGGCGGCAGGAAGAAAGCGTTCACCAGCTACGGTAAGAGCTACGCCGGAGCTGTGGCGGTGAAAGAGCGAAGCGCCGATTTGATCCTCGAGATTACGAATTCGTCTACTGACGGATGACTCCTGCACCGATAATGATAGCGCCGCTTTGCGGAAGCTCCCTTCCTCCGTTGCGGCAACAAAGTATCGTAGGTGACGTAGCGCGATGGCATTCGGCATCTGTGTCAAGGAGGGGGAAAGGGGTACTTCACACACAACTCGTTCCTTTCAGACCCTGCGTCTACACACAATGCAACCACCTATTTGGGGTTAGCGTGCGACAGCGAATCCCGGCGGCCCATCATGCAAATGAGCGTTTGCTGACCAATTGCCACAAGCGTTCGGCCATCCGCAGAGTCGGCAAACACTTCCAATTGACAGATTGTGAGCGTCTTTCCGGCCTTGATCACTTTGCCTAGCGCTTCGAGTTTATCGCCTAGAGCCGGGTTCAGCAGATTGATCTTGAATTCCACGGTGAGAACCGAGCTGAACTCTGGGAAAAGCGTAAAAGCGGCATAGCCGCCGGCAGAATCCGCGATTGCGGAAGTTCCTCCTGCATGGAAATAACCGTGCTGCTGCGAAAGCTCAGGCCGGAAAGGCATCTGGACAGATACCAGTCCCTGGCGAATTTCGGACAGTGTCGCGCCCAAATGGCTCATCAGCCCTTGGCGACGAAAGCTGTCACGAACCCGCTGCTCAACGCTCGCGTCTACGGCACTGCCAATAACCCTTTTCATGACACCTCCGGAGCAATGACCCTGGATGCCAAAACTACCGGGAGGTGGCGACATACTGGAGTGAAAAGCCCTGACAGGATGCTGAGAAAAACTCAGGTTCTTTCCGTCCACCATCGTCGTTGAAAGTTCTACTGGAGAGGGAAACTTGCCAGAAGTTCGACTGGCGGAAACTGCACAAGCTCGATCGCCGTGATATGACCGTCGTGATGGTCGAAATTGCGCATCGCCGCTTCCAAAGCCTTCTCCGGCTTTCCTTTTAGCGTGGCGACCGTGACATGAGGTACCCAACTACCAACCAAATGATGTTCGTGTATTTGCTGCCCTCGAACGGCTTCCACAATATTCTCATGAAGTGCAAGGAGCGATTGAGTTACGACAGGTGCAAGAAAAACATAGGATGGGGTCCCTGAAAATATTCCAAAGTGACTCATTTTTAATTTGAGCTGGCCAATGTCTTGGCAAGCTGCGGCGATTTGCTGAATCATGGGATCAACGCGTTCACCGTCCTCTATCACTGCCAAGGTGATGTGTGGTGGATAGTCCAGCTGCTTTTCTGCGTTCGGAGCCCGAACGAGGAGATCGTACCTTAACCGGTCTATTGTCTTGGAAAGGTGATCGTCCAATCGTGCAGCTATAACCAATGGCATGGGTCCATCTGATCCTTGAAAGCGCTGGAAATTCATTGTGTTGCCGACATCGTGCATTTGGTTGGCCGGCAAGCGAGAGAGAAAGGCTCATCTTTGCATGATGAATTCTCAGCAGCGTCTCTCTCCATTCAATGACAGGTATGTATGGCCATTTTTCAGTATCGAGATGGCCTGCAAACGGATCTCTGGATGGAAACCGCAACACTTACTGGCCTTGCACTTTATGCTTTAGTGATGACGATCACGCCGGGGCCGAACAACCTGATGCTCACCACATCAGGCCTTGTCTTTGGCATGGCACGAACATGGCCACATATTCTCGGAATTCCTTTTGGTGTTGCCGTTCAATTGATGTCGGTCGGCGCTGGCCTTGGGGCTGTCTTTGCACTTGAACCCCGTATCCAGATTTTTTTGAAAATTATTGGCACGGCTTACCTGCTCTGGCTTGCCTACAAACTCTGGCGTGCCGCCGAGATGCCCGATGCCTCTTTGGCAAAGCCGGTTTCTTTTTTCCAGGCTGCCGCATTCCAGTTCGTAAACCCCAAGGCCTGGCTGATTGCGGTAACCGTCATCGCGGCCTTTATTTCTCCAGATAACGGCTATCTGATCCAGCTTGTCTTTGCCTCAGCGATTTTCACCGTTGTCGGCATTCCATGCTTGGCAGTGTGGGCGGCCTTCGGGGCTGGACTGCGACAAGTGCTTCACGATCCATCGAAACTTCTTCTCATAAATCGCAGCATGTCCGCGCTCGCGGCACTGACAGCAGGATTGTTTTGGCTATGAATTTTCTTTCACGCAAAGATCTCGAAAATCATGCAACTACATGGATCGAAGCATGGAACCGCCACGACGTCGATGCGGTGATCACGCCATTTTCCAAGTCGGTTGTATTCGTTAGCCCGAGGGCGGCAATCGTGACCGGAGACGCAACGGTGCGAGGCCGAGATGCGCTTTATGACTACTGGACGAAAGCCCTCGCCGCCGTTCCCGACCTGGAATTTGGACTTGAATCCATCACCTGTGACGAGAACGCGCAAACCGTTCTGGTCCACTACGTGTCGCATGCCGGTGGAAAGACTCTTCGAGCATGCGAACTCATGCGGTTCGAGAATGGACTGCAAGTTTATGGCGAGGCGTTTTATGGCGCGGATGTTGCGGAGCCGTCGCAATGAGACCCGTCGAACCTTCAAGCGAGAATTTCTATCGTTGGGGAAACGGCTGTTCGGGCTGGCGCCTGCTCGACCTCGAGCACCTTCAGGTGAGGCAGGAAACAATGCCGCCGGCGACGGCTGAAGAGCCCCATGTACATCGTGAGGCGCATCAATTCTTTTATGTGCTGGATGGGCAAATGACGATCCTCACCCCCATCGGCGTCACTCTCATTAGTCCGGGCCAAGGAATGCATATACCGGCCGGGCAACCGCACTGGGTCAGAAACGACGACGTTTCCGATCTTATATTCCTGCTCTCATCCAGCCCAAGTACATCCGGTGACCGCTACCCCGCCGACCCAACGAATTGGGGGGCTTGAGCTTGGATCGACGGCTATCGTCACGCAAAATTGCCTCTGGTGATCAGGTTGTGCGATCAGCGGCACTGTAAAACGGTCAGCAGCCCCATTTCGATATGCCCTGCGCTGAATTCGTGCACAACCTCGCCTTGTTCAAGAAGCTTGAAGCCTGAGCGCTCGGCTATCGCCTCAATATAGGCGGAGCCGTGGGAAAAACAGCCCGCATTGGCGAGTTCCGGGTTGATGCAGGGACCAAAGCCAAGACGGTCTCCTTTGTCATTTGGATAGACTGTGAAGGCAAACAGGCCTCCGGGATCCAGGATATTGGCGACGCTCTGGAGGATTGTGGCTAGGTCTCCGAAATGGATCAGGACGGCCGCAGCCGCGACCGCATCGAACCGAAGCGCGGTGGCAGAGAGAAACGACGCCAGATCGTCGCGGACAAGTGTGTCGTAAAGCGATTTTTGTCTTGCGACTGACAGCATCGCCTCGGACAGATCAATGCCCGCCAGATGCGCGGCCCGATCTCGCAGCAGGCCACCGACCAGTCCGGTTCCGCATCCTATGTCGAGAATCCGGTTGCCGTGTCGGGGCAACAGCCGGGCGAGCGCGTCGCCGACATGGCGATGCGCCAGATAGCCCTCCGCCCGATCCCAGTCGCGCGCCCTGGAGGAATAGAGTTGGTCGAGCTGCGCCGCGGAAGCACTAAAGGGGACCGGCCCCCTGTTCATTTGCGCCAGACGCATCCGGGCGCCATCGACATCACCCGGATTTTCGCCCAGATATCTCTCCAGATGGGCGATGGCCTCTTCATGATCGCCGGCATCGACCAGCAGATCCCCGAGCAGGAAGCGGGCGCCGGCATGGCCGGGCGCGTGTGACAGGCACCGGCGCAAGGGTTCGATTGCCGAGCCTCTGTTGCCCATGTCGGTCAATGCGACAGCCAGGTTGTAGAGAGCGTCCGGATAGGTCGGGCGACAGGCGACGGCGTTCTCGAACGCGGCGATCGCTTCCGGCAATCTGCCGTGCTTCCGCAACGCAATGCCGAGATTGTTCCGGGCCGTTGCGTCGTCGGGTTGAAATTTGGTCACGGCTGTCAGCGTTTCGACTGCTGCCTCCAGCCTTCCTTGCGCCATTTCGATCAGTCCGAGAAGGTGCATCGCGTCGACTGGCGGCGGGTCTTGCACACAGATAGTGCGGCAGATACTTTCGGCCTCGCCGAGGCGACCGGCGCCATACGCCTCCAACGCAAGACTCAGATCAAAGATGGCGGTGGCATGGGTCATGGGTGGTTCTCGCCATTGGCAACCCTCAGTTAGCCAGCTCGATCTGGTAAGTCGCCATCGGCCTCAGCGTCGCCACGCGGTCATACAGGTGTCGGGCGGCCGCGTTGTCCTCGGCCGTTTCCCAGTAGAGGCGACGCCAGCCCTCCTGCCTGCCCAGAACCTCCAGATGTTCGATGAGCCTCGTCGCAACGCCCCGGCCCCTGTGCAGGGGAGAAACCCAAAGGTCTTCGAGATAGCAGACGAGGCGGAGCGAGAATGTGTGGGGATGGAGAATTGTATGCGCCAGCCCCACAGGTTCTCCAGCCTGAAACGCGAGCCAGGCATTCATCGGTGAGGAAGGATCGCGTACGCGCTGCCACAGCCCGGCGATGACCGCCTCGTCCATGTCCCTAGCACCGAAATGCGCGCGGTTTTCTGCCCAGAGTTTTTCCCAGCCGCTTCTGTCTGCGTGGCTTGCGGCCTTGATCGTTATCGTCATGTCGTTGTCCCTGGAGTTGCTTCATCGAGCAGAAGGCCGGGCGCGTCGGCCGGGATCTCGCCCGCGCGCAGCCAGCCAAGCGCGAGTGGCCACAGACTGTCCCTGAACCGGTCATGGAAAAAGGCGAAGTGTCCGATGGATGATACGCCGATGTCCGCTGGGGCAATGCGCCAATGATGCCGGTGGCTGGACGTGAAATAGGCGAGCAGCCGGTTGAGGGCTGCCGGGGTGCCGTGCGGATCGTCTTCAAGGCCAATCGCGAGCATGGGCGCCGTCACCCTGGTGAAGCGTCTTTGCATGATTTCGGATTCCCGCTCCCCACCGATGAAAAGATCCTGCCGCACGGTATGCTCGAACCGGGCCTTCATTCGGCTCCAGTCCCGGACCACGCCTGCGGGCGTATCCTCCATCCAGCCAAGCCGTTTGGCCGGAAAGTAGCCGAACATCCGTGTCAGCAGCGGCATGACGATGTGCCACTTGATATACATGCGCGGGCGTTCGGCTTCGCCGTAATCCCGCCAATAGGCGAATTGGGATCCGACGGTGAGAATGCGCCCGATCCGCCGGTTCGAGGGCGCAAGCCCGATCGCAAAGCCCCCGATCGAATGGCCTACGACATGGATTTCCTGCCCCGGAAAAGTGCGTTCAGCGTATGCGAGCGCCGCCTCCAGATCGTGCGCGCCCCAATCCACCCAGTCGGCACGGAAACCGCGCAGGGATTTTGGCCGGGATTCGCCGATCCCCCGGTAATCGAAGGTGAGCACATCGAATCCGTTGAGAAACAGGTAGTCAGCGAAGCGCGAGTAGTAGCGGCACCTTACAGACGTCGCGGCGCTGATGATCACGATCGGGCGCGCGGCCGCAACACCGCCGTGTCGCCATAGAAACCCGCCGAGAAGCCGGCCATCGTCTGTTTCAAGGCACACTGACAATGCTTGGTTCGGCATCTCCCGGACACCAGCAACCTCTGTTCCGCGTCCGTGGTTTATCACGCTGACGCCTCTCGATTGTTACTTTCAAGTATCCGTTTTTTCTTCGCCCGGATGGAGATTGTCGAATGAGCATCCCTCCATATGGCGTGAGAAGCGCTCATTTGTTTTCGTTATCGATTGCAGGCTCATTTGGCGAAAAGCTTGAAATCAGCCAAGGAAAGTCGATGCATCCAATCGTTCGCCTTCGAGAACTACCGCTTCAGACACAATCGCATGGTGGAGCTTATGAAGCGCACATGGCTGCCGTCGCAGCGCCGTCTGGCGCGAAGCGGCTTGGCGCTCGCTACGTTGAAATACCCCCGGGCAAGAAGGCTTGGCCCTTTCATTGCCACCATGCAAATGACGAGCTCTTTGTCATTCTGGCGGGGGCCGGTGTGCTGCGATATGGCGAGGAAGAACACGACGTAAGCGCTGGTGATGTCGTCGTTTGCCCCGCCGGTGGCGTTGAAACAGCTCATCAACTGCGGGCAGCAGGCTCCAAACCGCTGCGCTACCTAGCGGTCAGCACAATGAATGAGCCCGACGTCCTGGAATATCCCGATAGCAACAAGGTGACGGTATTCGCGGGCTCCGCGCCGGGTGGTGAAAAAGCAGCCCGAAGCCTGGAACTAACCGTGAAGAAAAATGCTGCTGTCGGATATTGGGAGGGGGAGGAATGAAGTGGAGTCAGAACAGGAAAAGAGAACTTTTTACCATTCCTGCGGTTTGGGTTCTGACGCTTCTCACCGCCACTGCTTTACTGCCCACATCAGCGCTTGCGATGGAACTGACCAGTCCATCCTTCGATGACGGCGGCAGGATTCCTGGCCGCCATGCGTTGCGCGGTCTCGGATGTCTTGGCCAGAATGTCTCGCCTGCCCTTCATTGGAAAGACGCGCCAGAGGCGACGAAGAGCTTTGCCGTGACCATGTTCGATCCCGATGCGCCAACCGGGAGCGGCTGGTGGCACTGGGTGCTGGTCAATATTCCCGCCGATGCGACCGGTCTGGCCGAAGGCGCACGGCCGGGCAAGGCAATCGCCACGAGGACTGATTTTGGCATGGCCGGTTACGGCGGCCCCTGTCCGCCGGTCGGCGCTGAACCGCATCGCTACGTCATCACCGTCTATGCGCTCGATGTCGACAGCCTGCCGCTGGATAATTTATCTTCAGGCGCGATGGCAGGCTTCATGATCAATAGCCACTTGCTCGCCAAAACAAGCATCAGTGGATATTTTGGACGATAAGCCCAAAGCGCGGTCGAGAAAAAGATCCCAGGTGGAAAAATGTCGGGCTCACAAGATGGTACCGCGAGAGGCCCGTTAATACGCCGTCTCTCCAGCAAAGACGCTGCCCAACTCGCGCCGCTCCTCGAAGCCTATCGCGCGGAGATGTATCCAGCCTCACAGACAGAGACCCCCCGCCAGGAAGCTGCCGCCGCCTTGCTGTCCAGCCAGACGGCCGAGGTGATGGGCGGTTTCCTGGACGGTAAACTGTCGGCATTCGCCGTTTTCTTCGATCTACCGGAAGCAATTTCAAACGGACGCGCCGGACAGCTCGACGACCTCTATGTGGCTGCTGGCGCTCGCGGCCAACGTCTGGCCCAGCGAATGGTAGAGGCGGTCGCAGCGATCGGCAGAGCGCGCGGCTGGGTTCATCTGAGATGGCTTGTGCCAGAGGACAATGAAGCTGCACTTCGGACCTATGAGCGCTTTGCCAAAGCAGCATCCTGGAAAAGCTACGCGTTGTGGTTGGGCGATAGCGCCCCTTGGTGAGGGAGAATATCTTCAGTCTTTTATTCAGAAGGTTTGCGGGCATCTACCTCATCGAAGCCCTTCCCTTTCACCCCTGCAAAAGGGTCATGATCTTAGCGACAGGTAGAACGCCATGGCGGCCGAAGTTGCGCCGAAGGCGCATGTGCCAGTCCAACCCCACGTCGCATACGCAGCGCCTCCAACGCCGGCACCGACTGCCCCCCCAGCGAGCATGGTCGCCATGAACACGGTGTTAAGCCGGCTGCGGGCGGTCAGGTCGAGTGCATAGACACGCGTCTGGTTCGCAACCTGCGAGGACTGTACGGCAAGGTCCATAACTAGGATACCGAATACCAAACTGATGAGAGAACCTTGCCAAAGCCCGAAGACGAAGAAGGCGAGCGTTACGAGGCCAGCGCCGACTGTCACGACGACGGCGGGTCCGCGTCGATCCGCAAAACCCCCGGCAATTGGCGCGGCAAGCGCCCCGCAGACTCCGACAAGCGCCAGAAGGCCGACCGCCGTTCCTCCAAGCTGATAAGGTGGTTCGGATAGCAGCAGCGCGAGATTCGACCAGAAGCCAATAAAGGCTGCGAAAATCAGGAATTGCACTGCGACTGCTTGCCGGAGAACACCATGCGTTCGCAGAAGCGTCCATAAGGAACCAAGCAGTCGCAGATAGCTCAAGTCAGTTGTTGGCGGCACACGAGGCAGCCAGAGCGCAAGCGCCACACCAATTACCGTCATCATTGCCGCCGAGAACCAGAACACGAAGGGCCAGCCCCAAAGGTCCGAGATTGTGCCGCTGACCGTGCGGGCAAGCAGGATGCCGATCAATATGCCGCCCGTCACTTTGCCAAGAATGCGTCCACGCTCGGAAGGTGGGGCAAGATGCACGGCAAGTGGAACGATTTGCTGCGTGACGGTGGTAAATAAGCCGACGGCGAGACTGGCGACCGCCAGCCACACAAAACTCGGAGACAAGGCCGCACCAATCAACGCGATCACCAACGCAACGAAAGTACGGAGAATGAGAGATTTGCGCTCCAGCCGGTCTCCGAGTGGGGCGAGAAGCAACACGCCGAAGGCATTACCTGCCTGGGTGAGAACCGGCACGATGGCAGCAGTGCCGGCGGCCAGCCCAAAATCTGCCGTCAGATGACCGAGGAATGCCTGATTATAGTAACTGTTGGCGACGGTCGCACCCGCGCTGACCGCGAGAAGGCGTACCAGTGCAGCGGACAAATGTTCAGATAGGGAGCTATTCGGTTTCATAGCAGCCGCTGGCCCGGATGTACTCGATCAGGGTGCGTTCCAGATTTCTGCCCCCAAGTGTAGCAATGTTCGGCATGACAATACGCCGGGTGGTTTTATATCTGTCTTTACAGAAGGAAGTGATTGGCTGGCGGTTTGGATCAGACCGGAACTCAGCCTTCCGATAGTCCACATTGACGAGGAGAGGTCCTGACCACAGCAGCGTTGGTGTTGAGATATCGACGTCTTTCCAAGGTAAGGGCTTGCCGCCAAAATACCGCCCGACGATGAGGCCGTTGGCCTTAAAAACATACATCGGGCCACGGCTCCGGCGGCACCTGAACACCCCGAACAGGGACATCAGCGTCCCTGTCATAAAAAAAGCCGCCGAGATCGCCGCCATCGCAAACTCTGAAAGAGAGCAGGCTTTGAAAACGGCGATGGGCATGCTCACAGCACCTAGTAGGAACGGCAGCGTAAAGAAAAGAAGCAGCGCCGCCCGCCAATAGGACAAGTAGATCGGAAAATCAGGAAGATGCGTGGCGTTGGCGGGTTCCTCCGGTGCCATTATCGTTTCTCTCGCTCCGCTGGTCGGCATGTCTTTGCGGCCTCTGCCAGCATCCAGGTCCTGACATTCCTGATGCGGCGGTCGCGCTCAAGGGCCGGCGGATAGCAGAGGTAATAGCCTGCGTTTGCCGGCACTTGGTGCGGCATGATCGGGCCGAGCCTTTCGGCGGCTATGTCGCATGCGGCAATTTCGATGCCCGCAAAGGTAATTCCTGCGCCGTCGATCGCGGCCTTGAGGCCAAGGCCCGAAGAGTCGACGATTGTGACTGCCGCAGGGCGGGTCGGACCGCCCGGGAGCGTTTCGTTCCACCGCTGGAAGTCCTCGCGCCGATGCTGGGACAGAAACAGGTTGGTTTGCGAGATGGCTTGGCGAATATCGATTTCGTCATTTGTTTGCCAGTCATCCGGACGGCCAAGCAACGTCACATTTTCGTCGAACAGGCGCTCGGAGAGAACACCAGCCCATTGCCCCGAACCATGGCGCACAGCAGCATCTGCAACGCCGGCGCCAAGATCGACGGCGGTTTGGGTCGTAGAGATCAAAAGTTCGAAGCCGGACCTCGCAAATGGATAGGACGCCATCCGTGGCGACAGCCAATGAACCGCGAATGTCGGCAGCATGGACAGGCGCAAGGGACCAAGCTTCCGTTCCTGCTTCACTGTCGCGACAGCCTGAATGATCCGCGTGAAGCCGACGGTGAGATCCGGAGACAACAGTCGTCCGGTCTCCGTCAGTTCAAGGCGCGGTCCGACGCGGCGCATCAACTCTACCCCGAGCAGATCCTCGAGGATCCTGAGTTGATGACTGACGGCGGAGGGCGTCACGCCGATTTCTTCGGCCGCATCCTTGATCGACATGTGGCGTGCGGCGGCCTCGAAAGCGCGCAGGGCATTCAGCGGCACGGACAATCGCATCGTTTCGGTCATGGCGCGCTCGCTCTCGTATTTTCCGTCCTCTCCGGATGCCGCCGTTCTCCTCCTGCACTTGGCATCGAACAACGAAATCTCAGCTTTCTCTGAGGATTGCTCACTCGCCAGGCACGGATGTTGGGTGACAATGGGGTGTCTTTCAAAGGGGCCAAATTGCTATGAGTGACGTGCTTGCTTTCGATGATCGCGATGGC
Source organism: Starkeya nomas (assembly GCF_902703545.1). Taxonomy (NCBI): domain Bacteria; kingdom Pseudomonadati; phylum Pseudomonadota; class Alphaproteobacteria; order Hyphomicrobiales; family Xanthobacteraceae; genus Starkeya; species Starkeya nomas. Next base: position 3,042,490 of record NZ_CACSAS010000001.1, on the reverse strand, counting down.
CTGATCTGGCTCGATGGAGCACTCGTTCCCTGGAACGAAGCCCGGCTCCATGTCATGACCCATTCGCTGCATGCCGGAGGGGCCGTGTTCGAAGGAATTCGGGCCTATGACGGAGGTATATTCCTGTCCAACGTGCATTTCTCCCGCTTCCAGCGTTCTGCCGAGATCGTCGGGTACACGCTTCCCTATTCTAGCCTTGAGCTCCTCAAAGCATGTGAAGCCGTTCTCTGGGCGAACGAATTGAAGGATGCCTATATCCGTCCCATTGCCTGGCGCGGCAGCGAGAGCGTGACGGTGGCCGCCCGCAACGCCACTATCCACGTTGCGATTGCCGCCTGGGATTGGCCGACGCCGGCCGCCGAGGGAAGGAGCACGACGGGTATTCGCCTTCAGCTCTCCTCCTGGAGGCGTCCGCGTGCCGATACGGCGCCGACGGCCTCCAAATGTTCCGGCCTCTACATGATCGGCACGCTCGCGCGGCATGCCGCAAATGACGAGGGTTTCGACGATGCCCTGCTGCTCGACATCGACGGAGATGTTGCCGAAACGACCGCGACGAACATCATACTGGTCGAGGGTCGCAAGCTCGTGTCCCCGGTAGCAGACTGTTTTCTCGACAGCATCACCAAACGCCATGTCTTCGCTCTCGCGCAGAGGGCTGGCCTGGAACTCGAGGAGCGAAAAGTCTCGCTGGAGGAGTTGTGCGCGGCAGATGAAGTCTTCGTTGTCGGCACTTCGATCGAGATCCAGCCCGTCGTCGAACTCAAGGGGCCAGCGATTGGAGCCCAATGGAGCGTTGGCCCTCTTACCCAAAGCCTCATCGACAACTTTCAGAACTCGGTTCGCCAACAATGTCCCGCATAGGCGGACACCCTTGCCAAAAGGACCGGGTTTCGATGCGTTCTCCATGTCGTTCTTCTCGGAGCAAAAGATTTTTCGTGATAGCCAATAGTATTTGATGTTACACTTCCCGTAAAATGCAAAAGCGTAACATGACACTATCGGGCTACTCACATGCGTCTACAATCACCCTGGCAACCTCGCCTTACTGGTGACATGGACTCTCCATGCGATCGGCTCGTCGCCGCCGTGTCGGAGGACATCGCAGCCGGGCGATTGGAGGTTGGAGACAGGCTTCCGGCCCACCGCGATCTTGCCTGGCGTCTCGGCATCGGCCTTGGCACGGTGACGAAGGCCTACGGAATCCTGGAGCGGCGCGGCCTGCTGCGCTCGGTAAAGGGACGGGGCACGTTCGTGGCCGTTACCGAAGCCCGCAGAGGCGACGTCATCGATCTTTCGCGCAACGCGCCGCCCGCCGTCATTAGCGAGAGGCTTCTGTCCCGATCTCTCAACGCGATCGCCAGGCGTATCGACGCGGATGTTTTCAATACCTATCCGCCCGTAACCGGGCATCAGAGGTTCCGCCAAGAAATGGCGCGCTGGTTTCGCCGTCTCGGTCTGGACGCCGAGCCTGCCTGCCTGCTTCTGACCAATGGTGCGCAGCACGCGCTGTCCGTCAGCCTCTCCACGCTCTGTGGTCCCGGCGGTACGCTCTATGTGGAGGATCAGACCTATCCCGGTGTGATCAACGTTGCGCGCCATCTCGGCGTCAAGCTCACTTCAATTGCTATGGATGACGAAGGCATGCTGCCGGATCAGCTTGAACGGGAACTCGCGACAAGTCGCGGCAGCAACGCGGCAGTCTATCTCACGCCGACGATGCAGAACCCGACCACGAGTTCGATGAGCAAAGCGAGAAGGAGCGCGATCGCGCTAATCTGCCGCAAGTCAGGCATCATCGTGATCGAGGACGACGTTTATGCCCTCGCGCCCGACCCGGACTATCCGCCGATCGCAAGCCTTGCGCCTGAGCATGTCTTTTATATCAACAGCCTTTCGAAGACCCTCAACCCGGCTTTGCGGATTGGCGGTCTCGTGGTTCCGCCGGCATGGCTGGACCGCGCGGAAACCGCGATGCATGCCAGCGGGCTGATGATCAGTCCGCTGAGTTGCTCGGTCATGGAACAATGGCTCCTCGATGGAACGGCCGATGCCATCAGCACGGCTATACAGGAAGAAGCCATTCGCCGCCGTGCGATGGCAACGGACTTGTTGGGGCAAGCTGTACGCCAACCTGTCCATGTCGGTTATCATCTGTGGGTTCCGCTAGGCCATTCCGATGCCGAGGCACTCGAGACTGCGGCGAAGGCCTTGGGCATTCTGGTTACGCCGCCGTCTTCAACCTCCGCAAACGGCATTAGCTCCGGAATCCGTCTTTGTATCGGTGCGCCATCCTCTGAAGATCTTGAGCAGGCGCTTCCCGCGATCAGGCGCATAGTCGATCGCTTCAGGATCGAGACCGGCGCAGGGACGGCCAGAAATACCAGACCACTGCTGCCACTACGATAAGACCACCTGCGATCGCCGATTTCCCCGGATCTTCGGCGAACGCCAACCAAACCCAAAGCGGACCGAGAACCACATCCAGAAGTGCGATCAAAGCCGACTCCGACGAAGCGACATGGCGTCCACCTGCAAGAAATAACAGGAATGCGAGCGCGGTCGTGAGAAAGGCCAGCATGAATATCAATCCGAGCGCACCGCCCCCCGGAAGCTGGCCGGATGAGAATGGGAATGCCGCAATCGCACCCAACGCCGCCCCTGCTGCATTCACGTGAATGAGATTCAGGGCTCGATTACGGCGTGTGACGATGAGAAGCGCCCCAAAGCTCAGCGTCATTGCGAAGGCCGTACGCATCCGGGGAAGGACGCCTTGCTGTTTTGAGAATTTTGGTGAGGCTCCGGCTATATCGACGTCAATATAGCCAGTGTTTTACCCATGGATATCATTCGCAGCGGTCGCCCGCAGATCAGTCGGCTGGAGATTGTAGAGAAAGGTCGTCGCCGGCACTTTAGTGACGAAGCCAAGCTGGCGATTGTCGCGGAGAGCTATAGCGGACCCCAGCAGGTATCGGCGACGGCTCGTCGCCATGAGATTACGCGCTTTCAGTTGAATAGCTGGCGCAAGGCGGTGCGGGAAGGACGGCTCGGGGGTGGTTCATTGGCTGGTTTCGTTCCCGTTGTTGCGGATTATGACGCGGCGGCCGAGCATCCTGTTCCGGTTGCTGATCTGGAGCCTTCGGCGTCTGGTTCTGGTCGCATGGAGGTCGTGATCGCGAACGGCCGGCGCGTTGTTGTCGACCGTGATGTCGATGTGGATGCGTTGCTGCGGATCGTCCGTGGCCTTGAGGGGCTGGAATGATCGCGATCCCGACAGGTGTTCGGGTTTGGCTTGCGACGGGCTATACGGATATGCGGTGTGGGTTCCCGTCGCTGGCGCTGCGGGTGCAGGAGGTGCTGAAGCATGACCCGTTGGGTGGCCACCTGTTCTGCTTCAGAGGCAAGCGCGGCGATCTGGTCAAGATCGTTTGGCACGATGGTCAGGGTGCCTGCCTGTTTACGAAAAAGCTGGAACGAGGAAGGTTCATTTGGCCTTCGGCCGAAGGTGGCGCGGTGGCAATCTCGTCGGCACAGCTCTCCTACCTGCTCTCCGGAATTGATTGGCGCGCGCCTCAGGAAACTTGGCGACCAACGCGAGTATGATTGCATTTAAGCATTGAGATTATTGGGAAATCTGGTTGAATGTCGTCATGACATTGCCGCCGCTTTCCCTGCCTTCGGACCTTACCAGCGCCCATGCGGCGCTGCTGGCCGAGCGCGCGGCGCGTGTGCAGGCCGAGGCGGAAGCCGCCAATGCAAAGGCGCGGTTGTCGAGCACCGAGGCGCTGATCGCACATCTGCAATTACTGATCGGCAAGCTGGAACGGGCCAAGCACGGGCCGAGTCGTGAGCGCACCCAGCGGCTGATCGACCAGTTGGAATTGCAGCTCGAAGAACTCGCCGCGTCGGCGACCGAGGACAAACTGGCGGCCGAAGAGGCCACGGCCAAAACGCAGGCGGTGCGTGCCTTCACGCGTAAACGGCCAGTGCGCCAGCCCTGGCCGGAGGATATCGAGTGCGAGCGCATCGTCCTCGACGCGCCGACAGCCTGCGCTTGCTGTGGTGGATCGCGGCTATCGAAGCTGGGCGAGGACATCACGAGAACGCTGGAGGAGATCCCGCGCCGCTTCAAGGTGATCGAGACGGTGCGCGAAAAATTTACCTGCCGCGATTGTGAGGCGATCAGCCAGGCTCCCGCGCCGTTCCATGCCACACCGCGCGGCTTTATTGGCCCGAACCTTCTGGCGACGATCGTCTTCGACAAGTTCGGGCAGCATATCCCGCTGAACCGGCAGAGCACCCGGTTCAAATGCGAGGGCATTGACCTGTCGACCCAGACGTTGGCCGATCAGGTCGGCCACGTCGCCTTCGCCCTCAAACCGGTCTTCGACCTGATCGAGACGCATGTGTTCCAGGCCGAGCGGCTTCACGGCGACGACACGACGATCCCGATCCTGGCAAAGGGCCAATGCACGACCGGGCGAATATGGGTTTACGTGCGTGACGATCAGCCATTCGCCGGGCCTGCACCACCGGCTGTGGTCTTCTATGCTTCCAGCGATCGGCGCGGCGAGCACCCGCAACGGCATCTGGCCGACTTCAGCGGCATCCTTCAGGCTGATTGCTACAACGGCTTCAATCCGTTGTTCGACCGGACGAGAAAGCAAATGCCGGCAACGCCCGCCTTCTGCTTCGCCCATGCGCGCCGGAAGTTCTTCGAACTGGCCGATGTCGCGCGAAACGCCCGGCGCGGCAAAGGGGCCAAGCCGATCTCGCCGGCGGCCCTCGAAGCCGTGAAGCGCATCGATGCCCTGTTCGCCATCGAGCGCGATATCAACGGCCAGAGCGCGGCAGAGCGGCTTGCCGTCCGGCAGGAGAAGAGCAAGCCCTTGCTGAACGATATGGAGGAATGGTTGCGCGCCGAGCGGGGCGGCCTCTCGCGTTCATCGCCGGTGGCTGGGCCGATCGACTACATGCTGTCGCGCTGGGCCGACTTTGCCCGCTATGCCGACGACGGCAGGATCTGCATGACCAACAATTGCGCGGAAAGAGCGTTGCGCGGTGTGGCTTGCGGAAGAAAGGCCTGGCTCTTCGCCGGTTCCGACCGTGGCGCCGATCGCGCGGCCATCATGCTCACGCTCATCATGACCGCACGGCTGAATGACGTGGATCCCAAGGCTTGGCTCGCCGATATCCTTGCTCGTATCGCTGACCTGCCGATCTCGCGTCTGCCGGAATTGCTTCCGTGGGAGTGGAAGCGGCTACGCCAGGGTGAAAGTCCAGCCCTCATGCTGGCGGCCTGACGATGGCAGCTTCCCTGGTCCGTTTGAAGGTTACTCTTGATCATGTCGAACCAACGGTGATGCGGCGCATTGTCGTGCCCTGGCGCATCCGGCTCAGCCGATTGCATGAGGTCTTGCAAGCCGCGATGGGCTGGACGAATACCCACCTCTACGAGTTCCAGATCCGCGATGTCGGTTTTGGTTTGCCCGACCAGGAATGGGGGGATGGCCCAATCGATGCGCGCAAGGTCTCGCTCCTGTCGGCAATCCAGGACACCGGCGCGAAATCCTTCAAATACCACTACGACTTCGGTGACGGCTGGACGCACAGCATCAAGATCGAGCGCACGTTCCCCATCGTTGCGCTGGCAGACCCCATGCTGATCGAGGCGACGGGGCGCTGCCCGCCGGAAGACGTCGGCGGCCCTTGGGGATACCAGGAGTTCCGCGAGGCGCTTGCCGATCCCGCTCATGAGCGGCACGCCGAGCTTGCCGAATGGTGGGGCGCCAAAGACTTCGACCCGAACCATGCTGCGTTCGCCGACCTCAACAGAGCCGTTGAACACCTGGTCGCAAAATGGGCGCGTCGATCACGCCGGAAAACCTGACGGTCCGCTACGCCACGCCCCCCAACTCCGAACCGAACCTCACCACCATAAACCGGTTGGTTCTCATCCGCGCGCGCAGATACCGCGTGGCTGTTCGGATGCTTACCGAAGGCCAGCAAGTTACCCTTGATATCGCTCGCCCCCAGTGCCGCCCCCGCAACGAGCACGATCCCGATCATAGATACCGTGCTCGCCATCAACAGGCGTCGCGAGGCCGCTTCCCGACCGACCGCGAAGGCCAATACGGCTGTCACGAAGGGAAGTGTCGCGTAGATGATCAAAACGTTTGCGACCGTCGTCATCGTGAGGGCGGCGACGTAGCAGAACATTGCGGTGGCGGAGAAGCAGGCGGCCAGGCAGAAGCGCCAGTCGAAACGCACCGCTTCCGCCGGCCTTGCGATGGCGATGGCAACAAGGCAAAGGCAGGCGAAGAGAGAACGCCACAGGATCAGATCCCAAAGCCCAAGATCAATTGCGCGTACGAACAGGCCAGCAAGGCTCCAGAGCACGGTTCCTGCGCCAACCAGTATCAGACCGTAGACGCGCCGTTCTCCACTCTGTTCCTCTGGCCGCTGCATCTCAGAAATAGAACCAGGTCAGGCCAAACCCGACGGCAATGACGATGCCGCGCAGGATGGTCGGATTGATCCAGCGAGCGAAGCGCGCACCGAGATAGCCGCCCGCAATAGCGCCTACCAGAACCGCGAATGCGGGCCCCCAGGCTATGATCCCTGTGGCAATGAAAACTGTGACCGCGAGACTCGAGACGATTGTTGCCAGTGCATTTTTTACCGCGTTGGCCTCGTTCACGTCGCTAAGCCCGATCAACGTCAGAACAGCCATGAGCAGGATACCGAGGCCCGCACCGAAATATCCGCCATAGATTGCGACGAGCAGATCTGTCGCAAAGATGACTGGCCTCGGCAGCATTCCGGGGCGGTCCCTTCTTATCCAAGAGCGTAGCCTAGGGCCGAGTGCGAACAGGATCGTCGCGACAAGCAAAAGCCATGGTATAAGCTGGCGGAATATTGCATTCCCAGTGATCGAAAGAAGTACCGCGCCGATAAGGGAACCGAGAACGAAAGCAGGCGCGCTGGATTTCAGTCGCCCTGCATTCCGGCGCAATTCCTCCCGATAACCGAACAGGCTGGTCGCATGTCCAGGCCAGATCGAAATCGCACTTGTGGCATTGGCGACAACCGGAGGAACGCCAGCCGCAAGGAGCGCCGGAAAAGTAAAGAAAGTGCCGCCCCCGGCGACTGCATTGCAGGCTCCGCCAACAAGACCGGCGGCGACCAAAAGGGCCGTGGTATTCATATCCATACCTGATCAACCCCGCTCTTCGAAAGCCAGCCGGACACCGAAGGCGATCAGGACCGAGCCAGTCACTCCATCGACGCCACGCTTGAATACTGAACTATGGAAAACGCGCGTGAATGGCCGCGTCGCCGCCGTGATGGCCGCGAACCAGATGAGCCCCATGAGCGCATGAATAGCCGCCAGGGCCATGCTGAGCATGACAACCGGGACATCCTGTGGAATGAACTGCGGCAGGAAGCTGACGTAGAACACGCCGACTTTCGGATTGAGAAGATTGGTCATCAGACCGCGCCAGAACCAGTTGGCACTTTTATTAGCCGATTTGCCTGCCGGCACGCTGTGAAGCGCCCGTCCCTCCTCGACGCTTCTGTGGATTGCGCTCCGGATCATCCGCGCGCCCAGCCAGATGATGTAGCCAGCGCCGAGATATTGAAGAAGCCGGTAGCCGACTTCCGATACGGTGAGAACGGCTCCAAGACCCGCCGAAGCCAACAGTCCCCACGCCAGAACACCGGTTACGACCCCGGCGCCAGCCTGCATGGCCTGCTTGCCGCCCTCAACAGTGGCAGTGCGCAAGACCATGGCCGTGTCCAGCCCAGGCGTAATTGTCAAAAGAGCGGCGGCGATCGAAAACGCGGCAACGGCGGAAAAGGCATCCATGTCAGGACCTCAGGCCAGCGCAGAATGCACCGAAGAGCATCCGCCCCTGGTCCCAGATACCGAGGCCGCTTGCGCCATTGATATGGCCGCACGGGCCAATCTCGATGCAACCGGCACCCCATTCCTCAGCGCGTGCCTTCACATAGTCCGGGGTGGCATAGGGATCGTTGGCGCTTGCGACGATGAGGGCCGGGAACGGCAGACGATGACGTGGCGGACTTGCGAAGCTGACCGCTGCTGCCGGGAATGCAGCGGAAGCAGGATCAGGGACTGCGACCAGAAAAGCACCCATAACCCGGCCCGCGACCATCTCTGCCGCGTGCGCGACGAGCAGGCAGGCCAGACTATGCGCGACGAGAACAGGCGGCGATGGTGAATTGTCGATTTGCCGTTCCAGCGCCTCTTGCCAGTCTACAAGATGGGGCTTCTCCCAGTCGGAAGGATGGAACCGGGTAAAGCGAGGATCTGACGCCTCCCAATGCGTTTGCCAGTGGGTTTCACCGGAACCGCCGATACCTGGCAATGTGATGAATGAGGTCATTCCGTCGCCCTTCTATTGTCGGGAAAGATCCATCGAAGGCTCGTAACTGCGGTCAGGAACATCCTTCGTGATCGCCTGCCCGCAAATCACGGCCTGACGCACGCCGTCGTAGGTCAGGACCGGGCTCCCGTGCAGGCTCCAGCCCAGGTTGAGGGCCTCAGTAATGCGGTGGCAGAAGGCAGCGTCATCGACGCCGGTCAGCAGACGATAAGCTCTCATCGTGCGGGTTCCCAATTTCCTGCTCGAAATCATAAGCGTCTTCGGGAAGCGCTAAACTGAAGTCATCTCAGCCGATCCGCAGTATTTCTCATTTCGCCATTTCTTGGACCGGCGAGCAGTGCGTAGTACGCAAGGGACATGAACGAGATATCCGACGGCTCCGTAAGGGTTACGGCGCTACGCCTTTTGGAAGAGGATCCACTCCTTGCCGCTTCCCGACGGGATTGGCCGGAGGGGGCCGGCGCTCTTGGTTGGCGATGGGAGACATTCGTCGACGAGGAGCTCATCAATCCATTTTGCGGCAGCCCGACAGATCAAGAACTCGACGCCTGCACACGGTGCCTGTTACGATTCGGTCGCCTGAGTTTTCTTTCCTCGGACGCCGAGCCATTCCGCTCGGCCGGCCACCAATTGCTGGAGACTGGTAGTCGACCCGATTTATTAGGCCGTATGCGCAAGATGCTGCTCAAAGAGCGGCTTTGGCTTGTCTCGTCGATTGCGACGTTTCTTCAACGGACCCCATGTGAAAGGCACGCAATGAGATTGGTTCAACACGCTTGGAGATTTACGGCTCCCTTGGTTGCCGCATTGTGTGTTTTCGCTGCATTGGCGGAGGCCCAGGATCGTCAGCTTACTAGGTCGGATGGAAGCGTTCTAGACTGGTCGATCGAGCGTCCGTCGGGTGACGCAGAAGTTCCAATCATGATCTTCATGCAGGGATCGGGTTGCGCGCCGGTCAGCGCCAGCGCCAGCGCCGGAATCGCGCTGGCCCGCGCGGTTTTCGATGGCTTCGCCGCCGTGACCCTCGAGAAATATGGGTATCGCCCGCCGGCGACCCGAAGGCCTGCTCTGAAGCCTTCTATCGCCACAGCACCAATAGCCAACGCGCCGAAGACTATCTGCTTGTCGTGGAAGAACTCGACGACATTGCGTGGTGGGATGGCCGGCTGTTCGTATTTGGCGGTTCTGAAGGGGCAGAGGTGGCGGCACGCTTTATCGCCGCCCATCCTGTCGATGCTGCGATCCTGATGTCGCTCGGTGGCGGGCGCACCTTTGGAGAAGATGTCCGGGAGGTCATGCTCGACGACATGAAACGCTCGGGCGTACCGGCGGAGCAACTGCCTGATATCGATCTGGCGTTTCAGAATATCCGCGAAAACCCTAAAAGCGCAGAGATCTGGGGCGGATCGAGCTTTGTCTATTGGGCCGACAGTATCGATCGCCGCGCCGCAGACTTCATGATGGAAAGCGATGCCCCCATGCTTCTCATTCAAGGGGGCGCCGACCGGTCCGTGCCGGTCGCCTCCGCGCGCCTGACCGTCGCGCTCCTTGAGCAGAGCGGCAAGTGCAACCTCACCTATTGGGAAGAGGCGGGGCTCGACCATGGCATGGTCGACGGAACGGGGACAAGCCGGCTGGCGGACATACTGGAACTGTCCAGGCACTGGCTTCTGACGCGCACCGGCCGGCCTTCGGCATGCCCGTGATGCGAATGGAAAAGTTCCTTTTTACGGTACCGCAAGCGTCAGGAGTTCGCGGCGGAACTCCGGTTCGCTCAACACCACTTCGCCAGCGCCGAGGGCACGGGCGTGGTCCAGCGCGCGCGATGTGAGGCGCTGGGCTGACTCGACGCTTTGCGTCAGGGGCAATCCGCGCGCGAGCCCCGCGACGATCAGACCGGCGAACAGATCGCCGGTTCCTGGAAGCGTGACCGGCAGGTGCTCCACCGGATGACGGCTTGCGCCGGCGGCTCCGAGAATGACGCTTTCAATGTGGCCGGCGGGCGTATCTTCGAGCGCGCACCCCGTGGCGATCAGATGGGCTTCGGACGCGATGCGGAGAAAGGCTCGCGCGGCTTTGAGGTCCGCCATGGACGCGATCGGCTGCCCGGTCAGCCAGCTCAGTTCAAACGGGTTCGGCGTCGCGATATCGGCCATCGGCAGCAGACGGTCGCGCATGACGTCGGCGATCGCCTCCGGCACATAGAGGCCGGGGCCGGTATCGCCCATCACGGGGTCGCAGACGTAAGTGAGGCGCGGATTGACGGCCTTGGCCTCGGCCACGAAATCCGCGACCATCAGCGCCACATCGAGCGAGCCGATATAGCCTGTCAGGATGAAATCCGCGCGTTGCGGCAGGCCGCGCTCGCGTGCGCCCTGCAACAGGTCCGAGAAGAATTCCGGCGGCAGCGCCCGGCCACGCAACGTCGGATAGTCGGGCGTGTTGGAGAAGATGACTGTCGGGATCGCCGCCACCTCCAGCCCAGCCGCGAGCATCGGAAACACGGCCGCGGAATTGCCGACATGGCCGAACACGACCTGACTTTGGATCGATATCACGAAGGGAGGAGAGGTCATGGAGTGCCGTCCAGTCTGTTGCGCCAATCCTCCACCCGACCGCTCTCGAGCCGCCGAACCGCATATTTCCGCCAGCCTTCGGCGAGCACGTCGAGGGCTGCGATGCCCTTCAGTTCGTCCAGGTTCAGCCGGTCGACATAAAGCGCATGCCAGAGCCGGCAAAGCGTCCAGTCCGGCGCCACGCGGTCGACACGCTCGAGCCGGTCGCCCGGGCTCACGGCGCCGGGTTCCAGCACCCGGTAATACCAGCCGGTGCGGCCGGTCTGCTGGACGCGGCGGGCCATGTCCGGCACGCCGAAGCGGTGGTTGAGCTTCCAGCAGGGTTGCCGCCCCTGGGAGACCTGCACCACCGCCGTGCCGAGCTTGAAGATATCGCCGACGGCGACCGTGGTCTCGGTCAGGCCGGATGCCGAGATGTTCTCGCCAAATCCGCCGGGAGCGGCAAGCGCCGGCAGATCGCCGAGCTCTCCGCGCCAGAGCGGATAGTGATCCAGCGGATAGTGATGCACGGCCTTTTCGACGCCGCCATGCACCCGCCGGTCCGCCTGCTCATCGCCTTCGAACCCTTCAGGGCCGAGCCGAAGCGGCCCCGTCACCGGCGCCTTCATGATGCCGCTTTGCGCGTCGCTGCCCGGCAGCGGTCTGGCGCGCCCTGTCAGAAGGGTGATCACGGTCATGCGGCCAAGTCCTGCAGCCATGCCCGGAGCATGGATTGGCCGGCATGCCTCAGCGCCGGACCATGCGCGATGGCGTCGCGACGCAGGCTGGCCGGGTCGATGCCGGCCTCAGCCAGTTCCACGCTGTGGCCGATGAGCCAGCGCTCAAAGGCGGGCAGTTCGCCTGCTTCCGGGTGGAATTGCAGCCCCAGAATAGTTGCGCCCATGGCAAAGGCCTGCGTTGCTGAGGCCGCCGTTCCTGCGAGAGTATCCGCTCCATCCGGGATATCGAAGGCTTCACCGTGCCAGTGGAGAACGGGCACATCCCGCAGGTGACGAAGCGGGCTGTTGATGCCAGCCTCCGTCAGCGTCAGGGCGGAAAAGCCGATTTCCTTGCGCGGCATCGGGGCGACCTTCGCGCCGAACGCCGCGGCCATGAGCTGCGCGCCAAGGCAGATGCCGAGCGTCGGGCGGCGGGCGGCCAGACGCGGGGCCAGCCAGTCGCGTTCTGTCTTCATGCAGGGATAGGCTTGCGTGTCATTCACCCCGATCGGGCCGCCGAGCACCACCACGAGATCGGGGCCGCGCGACACCGGCAAGGCATCGATGCCAGCTTCGGCATGGTTGAGCCGGTAGCCTTCTTCCTCAAGCACCGGGCCAAAGCTGCCAAGGTCCTCGAAAGCGAGATGGCGCAGGATCAGGGCGGATTTCGACATGCAGGCCTCTTGCGTTTTTGCATGTGTCTCGCGAAAATCCGGCCTGAACAAAAGAGCCAGTTTTGAAAACTTTGATAGGCCGGTCGTCATGGCATCGGAACCGCTTGCGCTGGATATCGAGAAGGAGCCTTCCGGCCCGCTGTTTCTGGCGATCGCCGACGCGATCACCCGCGACATCATGCGTGGCCGCCTGAAGCCCGGCGCCCGTCTGCCGGGGACGCGGGCGCTGGCGCGCCAGCTCGGCGTTCACCGCAATACGGTTGACGCCGCCTATCAGGAGCTCATGACGCAGGGCTGGCTCGATGCGGAACCCGCACGCGGCACATTCGTCGCAGAGGATCTGCCCGACAGCATGGCAGAGCCGGTTTCGGTGTCCGTGCCCAGAGAGCCCGCAACCATCCGCCCGCGTCTGACCTTCAGCGATGGTGCTCCCGATCCGAGGCTGGTGCCGGACAAGGCGCTGGCACGCGCCTTCCGCCGGGCATTGCTGTCTCCGGCCTTTCGCAGCGGCGCGGATTATGGCGATGCCCGGGGCACGCCGGCCCTGCGTCACGCGCTGTCGTCCTATCTCGCCACGGACCGGGGCGTGGTCGCCGATCCGGCGCGACTGCTGATCACGCGCGGCAGCCAGATGGCGCTGTTCCTGGCAGCCAGGGCGGCGGTGAAGCCCGGTCAGGCGATTGCCGTGGAAGAACCCGGCTACCCGCTGGCCTGGGAGGCCTTCCAGGCCGCGGGCGCTGCCGTGCTTGGCATTCCCGTCGATGCGGGCGGGCTGTCGGTCGCGGCGCTCGAGGCGGCGATTGAAAGCGATCCGCGCATCGCGGCGGTCTATGTCACGCCCCATCACCAGTATCCGACAACGGTCACCATGGGCGCGGCGCGGCGGCTGCAGCTTCTGGACACCGTCGAGCGTCACGGCATCACGCTGATCGAGGATGACTACGATCACGAGTACCGCTTCGAAGGGCGCCCGATCCTGCCGCTTGCGGCCCGGGCCCCGGCAGACCTGCCGCTGATCTATGTGGGCTCGCTCTCCAAACTGCTCTCGCCCGGTATCCGTCTCGGCTATGCCATGGCCCCGGAGCCGCTGCTCGGCCGCATGGCGGCCGCCCGTGCGGCCATCGACCGGCAGGGCGATGCGCCGCTTGAGACCGCGCTGGCGGACCTGATCCGCGACGGCGATCTCGGCCGCCATGCGAGGAAGGCCCGTCGCATCTATCGGGCCCGGCGCGATGTCCTCGCGGCGGGGCTGTCGGCCCATCTGGGCGGGCGGATCATCTTCGACAGCCCTGCGGGCGGGCTAGCCCTGTGGCTGCGATGCGTGGACGTCTCCGCCGACATCTGGGCGGAGCGCGCCGGCGCGGCCGGACTTGCGCTGCTGCCCGGAACGCGTTTCGCCCTTGATCGTCCAGCGCCGCAAGCCCTTCGTCTCGGCTATGCGGCGCTGGACGAGGAGCAGATCGCCCGGGCGGTGGATATCCTCGCCCGAAGCCTGCCCGATTGAACTATTCGGCCGCCATGGCGGAGCCTTGCGGTCTGGCGGGCGCCACATGCATGCCGAGCCGTTGCAACAGGTCGTGGTCCTTCCAGGACGCAGGATTCCCGGTCGTCAGCAACTGATCGCCGACGAAAATGGAATTCGCGCCGGCAAGGAAGCAAAGCGCCTGCAACTCATCGCTCATCCCCGTGCGTCCGGCGGAAAGCCGCACCACGGAGGCCGGCATCAGGATGCGCGCGAGCGCCACGAGACGGACGAGCGCGAACGGATCGATCGGGCTTGCGGTTTCCTGCACCGGCACGCCCTCGACCGGGTTCCACAGGTTAACCGGCACGCTGTCGGGATGGGCTGGCAGGGTCGCGAGCGTCACCAGCATGGCGATGCGATCCTCTTCCGTTTCGCCCATGCCGACGATCCCGCCGCAACAGACCCTGATGCCGCCCTTGCGGACATGCTCGACCGTCTCCAGCCGGTCCGCCATCGTCCGCGTGGTGGCGATCTCGCGGTAATAGTCCGGCGCGGTATCGATATTGTGGTTGTAGAAATCGAGCCCGGCCGCCTTCAGCCGCGCCACCTGATCCGGTTTCAGCATGCCGAGCGTCATGCAGGTTTCGAGCCCGAGTTCCGAGACGCCCTGCACCATGGCGCAGAGCCTGTCCATGTCGCGGTCCTTGGGGCTGCGCCAGGCAGCACCCATGCAGAAACGCTGCGCGCCCGCGTCCCGCGCGCGCCGGGCGGCCTCCAGCACATCGTCGGTCGCCATCAGCTTGGTCGCCTTCACGCCGGTCTGGTGGTGGGCCGATTGCGAGCAGTAGCCGCAATCCTCCGGGCAGCCGCCGGTCTTGATGCTCAAGAGGCTCGCCGTCTCGATCGCGGTCGGGTCGAAATGGGTCCGATGCAGGGACTGCGCCCGGTGGATCAGGTCGGGAAACGGAAGGGCGTGGATCGCTCGCGCCTCGTCCATGGTCCAGTCGGTTCTGATCTTGGCGCCGATCATGCCGCGCGACCCTTGAGGCGGCCGAGGCCGGTGATCAGGGCGACCGCCAGCGCGATCTTGATCAGATCGCCGAGGATGAACGGAGCGAAGCCGGCGGTGATCAGGCCAGAGGCCGGCACGAACAATGCGAGCCATGCCAGGCCGAAGGCATAGACCACGGCGAGACCGGAGAGCATCGCCAGCGCCAGCCGCATCGGGCCATTCCCTTCGGCCAGCCTGCCGATCACGAGGGGCGAGAGCAAGTAGCCGATGAGATAGCCGCCGGTCGGCCCCGCCATGTAGGCAAGCCCGATCCCGCGCGCCGGCGAGCCGGAAAATACCGGAAGGCCCACCGCCCCGGCGGCGAGATAGGCGGCCATGGCTGCAAAGCCGAGACGGGGACCGAGAGCCGCAGCCAGAAAGAACACCGCGAGCGTGTGCAGTGTCATCGGCACAGGCCAGAACGGGATCTGCACCTTGGCGCCGATCGTGATCAGTGCCGCGCCGAAGAGCGTGAGGGCGACACCGCGCCAGAGTGATGTCGGGCGGGTCAGAGAAGGGGTGAGCAAAGCCATGTGGCTGTTCTCCGAAGATAGGTTTCGACACTATCTATAATTCCGGAGTCATTCTCATGCGATCAATACAGATTATAGATAATCAGCCAGGAATCTCATAAGTCTCTCTGAGATCGCCATTTTTTGATGTCGGCTTGCGCTTGCCGATCCAGCCTACGTGGCGTGCCAGGGTCGAACAGGCAAATTCGGTCTGGCCCTTCCGCAGGGCATCAAGGATGGCACGGTGGTCGTGGTCTGTGCGTGCCTCCCAGTCGCTGCGCCAAGCGGCAAACAGGAAGCGCGCGCTCGCCGCCTGCAGGTCGTCGATCGTGCGCAGCAGGCGCGGCATGTGGCACGGTGTGAGGATCAGATGATGAAATCTGCGGTTCGCGGCCTCCCAGTCGCGGACATTGCCGGCGCGATCGCCATGCCGGGTAACCTCTGCTGCCTCATCGAGAATTGCCCGCGTCAGGTTTGGCACAGCATGGCGTAGGGCTAGCGATTCGAGGCTCGCCCGCATCTCGGCGACCTCGCGCAATTCTGCGATATCGAACTCGGTGACACGGAACCCGCGCCAAGGCTCGCTCTCCGCCAGCCCCTGCTTTTGCAGCGCGCGAAAGGCCTCGCGCACCGGTACGTGGCTGGCGCTGAACTCCGCCGCGACATGATCCTGCCGCAACCGCGCGCCGGGCCGTATTGCGCCAGATATGATCCGATCCGCGAGAATACGCGCGATCCGGTCGGAAATGGTCTCGTCTGTCTCTTTGGTCATAGATTATAGATAATCGATGTCACATATGAAGTCGACGTTAGTAGCTCGAATTGGACCTAGGGCACGGCGAGCGACGAACTGGCTTCGGTTTGTTGAGGCGCAAGCATTCGACCGTGATCATCGGCCGCGCTATCGGGCACCTTTATGTGCTCTATCCCAACACCAGCGGCTAAAGTCGCCCATTCTGGTGGCAAGCAATCCCAAGAGAAGGCCAGGTCCCGATCACTGTTCCGACCTCAGCACGTTGACAGCAGCACTAAGGTCGACTTATACGATGACTTGTATCGGAACGCGGACCAGCGTGGACAGCTAATTTTAAGCTGCTTTTCGTCGATATACTCACAAACATTTCTGAGCCGATCCAGATAGAATATTGATCCATCTGGCCTTGTCGCGAGATCCATCTCTCGACCCCTCCCGCCGTCAATTCATCCCGCCCAAACGCGATCGCGATCGCGAAGACGTATTTTTGTCTGAAACAGCTTCAAAGAGAGCAAGAGACCAATGGTAAGGACATCAGAAAAGACGTCGGAGACGTCCAACCAGCACAGACCCTTTCTCGCTATCCTAGCCTTGGCGGTTTTTTTCGTCGGCGCAAGCGAGTTCATGCTTTCGGCGATGCTTGGACCGCTAGCTGAAGCATTCCGCACGTCTCCGGCTCGTGCCTCGTGGCTAATCTCCGGCTACGCCTTCACTTACGCTTTGGCGGCTCCTATTCTGGGATATCTTTCAGACCGTATCGACCGTGTTCGTTTCCTACTCTTTGCTCTTCTGGCCTTTGCTATCGATGGAATTGGAATTGCATTTTCGCCGACTATCGAAATTGCAATGGTTCTTAGAGTCTTCGGTGGGCTAGCGTCTGCTGTAATCATTCCAACGGCGTTCGCCCTGGTTTCCGAAATCGTCCCCAGGGAAAGGCAGGCTGGTGCGATGGGCCTCGTCATGCTTGGAATGACGTTCGGCATTGCGCTGGGTCCAGCCCTCGCAGGCGTGCTCACCGAATGGGCTGGTTGGCGACTGCCTTTTCTCACGAGCGCAAGCGGATGCGTTTTGGCGTTCATTATCGGCGCCAGAACGACCCCCGGTAATTATTCACCCTCATTCGCCAGAACTACAGTGCATTTTCATTGGATGAAGAAATGGAATGTAATCCGCCCGCTGATAGCCAAGGGTGCCTGGAATGGAACAGGCGTGGCCGCTTTCCTACTCTCGGGGGAAATACTCAAGCAACGCTACAACTTAAACACAGCAGAAATTGGCGTCACGGTTACTGCGTTTGGTTTCGGTCTAGGCATCGGAAATCTGTCTGCGGGCTGGATACGCCGCGTGTGCGGCCGAGAAGAAGTATCACTCATCACGATAACTGCATTACTTGCGCTGTCGATCGCAGCCTTCACCACAGTCCCCCTCCCTTTCATCGGGACCGTAACTTGCCTAGTCCTATGGGGATTTGCACTCGGCGCCGGTGCGCCAAGCAGTACAACGATATTGGCGGAGCGATCTGGGCATAGCAAAGGTATGGTACTTTCTTTTGCTGAAACGCTCAATAACGTGACAATTTTTGCAGTGCTCCCCGCGGCAATACGGTCAATCGATCGCGGTGACAATATTTCTCTCATATTGGTGTTGGGTACGGGCCTTTTTGTTGGAATAATTCTGACGTTGATTGATGGCTTCCTTTCGCGACCGGTCTCGGCCGAGCAATCAAAGCCCCTCGACCTTTCGGGATCGAATTGATTAAACATCATACGATCGAGAAGACGGCTGGGAACGTGACAGGCGGGCTGCATAACTGCGTGGACGGTTATGGGAGGCGTTTCTTCCAAGACCAATCCGATTTGCACGACATAGCGCGATATTACCGCACAAGCGCCTGCAAGGACTTTTCACATTCAGCTTCTATCGTTTTTTCGTTTGATCAATCGGGCGAGGCCAGTCAGCGAGGCTACTAAACGCAATCCATGCACACCGATAGATATCGATAGGCATAGAAGGAATTTATTTTTTATTTTCAGTTGATTATATAGAATTTTAGCGAAAAATCGGCGGCGTTCGGATGGACCTGAATCATTCCCGCCTATATGTATCCGTCGCTAGCCGTATTCCCTACGCTCCACGGTTGGGACTTCACCAATTGCAGTTCCACGCTCATGTTCATTCATGCAGAGGCGTGTATCATCTGATCTCGGGTAGCCTGTTCGTGGCCCAACAGGATCAAACTCACCACGAAATTCTCAACGCTCGCCTCCACTGATCAGAAGACGACACCGATAAGCGTGTCGAAGGAGGATGTATGTCAGAAACGAGGTTTCTTACACCTGAAGAAGTCGCCGAACGCTATCGCGGCAGCGTATCGGTTGGCACATTGCGAAACTGGCGGGCGATGAAAATTGGCCCATCTTATGTCAAAATTGGCAAAGCGGTCCTCTACCGAATCGAGGAGCTTGAAGCCTGGGATGAAAAGAATAGGGTGAAATGCGTGCATCACGGGAATTGATTGAACGCTCCCATGATCCAATGTGAGGATCACGGGAGCGCATCAAGCCCCGCTCCCAAATACCGGCACCATCTCATCTCGATGATATGGCAACATACTGTAAAACAAGACTTTTTCTGATTGATTAGGTTGATGCACAACCATCCGAGCGGCGACCCGACGCCTTCGAACGCCGACATCCAGATGACGCGGACCATCATCGAGGTGGCCAAGCCCCTCGGCATCGAGGTGCACGATCACATTATTGTCGGCAAGGACGGACACGCCAGCCTGCGCGGGCTGCGGCTGATCTGAGCCGGTGCTCAGGGACGCGTGAGCAGCAGCGGCGTGCCTTCATCGGGCGGCACCTTCTCCCAGCCGCCATCCTCCTGCGGGGCGAAACGCAGGCCCTCGCCCTTGGCGGTCAGAAGCACCAGATTGTTGCCGTCGAGCCGCCAGCGATCGGGCGCCAGGGCGACGATGCCGGCCGCGCAGCCCGGCAGGAGCGTGGCGCGGAAGGTGTTCTCACCCGCATTGGTGTCCGTCAGCTCGACGCGACAGATTGGCTGCCCGGCGGTCTGTGCGAGGTCCCAGTTGCCGACGAGGTCGGCCGGGCGGATGGCTGGATCAGCCAGACGGGGATTGACGAGGAAGTACACGCCGTCGCCCTCGCGCAGGGCTTCCCATGTGCCGCCGACGCCCTCGGTGAACTCGGCCACGAGCCCGCCGGTCGCGCCGTGGAGGCGGATGGATTCGCCCGGTCCCGGCGTCCATGCGGCGACATCGACGCTGAACAGTATGCTGGAGGCGCAGGCTTCCTTGTCGAGGGTGACATCGAACAGCGCCGGCTCGGCGCCCTTGCGGCCATAGGGCTTGTCCGTGAGGACAATGGGGCACACGCGGTCGCCATCGGCATTGGTGAGCTGATAGCTGTCGGCCAGTGCCGTCGCGCGCCCGGCGATGTCCGGCTCCGGCGCGGGCGTTTCCTGCGTCTGCGCCGACAGGGGGAAGCCGGCAAGAACGACGGCAAGGATGGCGAGACGCGGCCGCAGTCTCATGCGTGCCTCCTCAGGCGGGCGTCTTGACGGGCGTTTCCGGCACCGGCGTCAGCGGCGGCCGGCCGGAGAACCAGGCGGTCAGGTTGTCGACGACGAGCTGGCCCATGGCATTCCGGGTGAGATGGGTGGCCGAGGC
This sequence comes from Starkeya nomas, assembly GCF_902703545.1. Taxonomy (NCBI): domain Bacteria; kingdom Pseudomonadati; phylum Pseudomonadota; class Alphaproteobacteria; order Hyphomicrobiales; family Xanthobacteraceae; genus Starkeya; species Starkeya nomas. The sequence goes on along the minus strand of NZ_CACSAS010000001.1, from coordinate 3,022,661 downwards.
GACGTGCGGGAGCAGCACAACGTTGTCGAGCGCGATAAGCGCCTCCGGCACATGCGGTTCGTTGGCGAAGACGTCGAGGCCGGCGCTGGCGATGGTACCTTGCTGGAGGGCCTTGATCAGCGCCTCCTCGTCCACCACTGAGCCGCGGGCCACGTTGATCAGCGAGCCGGTGGGGCCGAGTGCTGCCAGAACCTCGGCATTGATCATGTGATTGGTTTCCGGCCCGCCGGGAACGATGACGATCAGAACGTCGACGTCGCGCGCCAGCCCGAGCAGGTCGGGATAGTGCCTGTAGGGTACACCTTCGACGGGCCGGCGGCTGTGATAGGCGATCGGCCGGCCGAAGCCTTCGAGGCGCTGGGCGATAGCCTTGCCGATGCGACCCATGCCGACGATGCCGATGGTGCGGTCGCGCAGCGTGGCGGTGAGCGGGAAAGCCCCCGAGGGCCACTTGCCGGCCCGCAGATAACGCTCGGCCTGCGGTAGCTGCCGGATGGTGGAGAGGACGAGGCCGACGGTCAGGTCCGCCACCTCATCGTCGAGCACGCCGGGCGTATTCGTGACGACGATGCCGCGTCGCCCGGCCGCCTCGGCGTCCACCGAATCGTAGCCGACCCCGAAGTTGGCGACGATCTCCAGCGCTGGCAGGCGCGCCATCAGCGCGTCCGTGACACGGCGGGCCCCGCCGCCGGTCGAGCCGACGCCGGTGGCAGCGGCGCGGATGTGCGGGCCGATCTCGGCAAGAACCGCCTCCGCGTCGGGTGCGTCGAGGCGGTGAACGGTGAAGTGCTCGTTCAGCTGCGCCTCGATCATCGCCATCATGGGGCCGGTCTGGAGAAGGTCGGGGCGAGCGGACATGAGGAACTCCTGAGCGAAGGGGCCGGTATTCCTCACCAAAGCGGAGGCGGTTTCAAGCCCCCGCGCGCTTGGTCAGACCGTCTCTTCCTCGGCGCCTTCCGCCTCGTCGGCCCCATCAGCGTCCTCGGCCGTGTCGTTGACGACGGTGCCGAGCTCGGTCGACAGGTTGCGCTCCATCTTGCGCAGAAGCTTGCGCAGGCGCTTGCGATCCTTGCCGTCGAGGCCGGCGGTCATCGTCCCCTCGAGCGAATCCCAGATGTCGTCGATCGCGCCGGCGCGCGTGCGCCCCTCATCGGTAAGATAGACCCGCACGAGGCGGGCGTCGCCTTCCGAGGCGCGCCGCACCAGAAGGCCCTGAGCCGAGAGACGGCCGACGGTCTTCGATGCGGTGGGTGGGCGGACCTTCAGCGCCGCCGCCAGTTCGGTCATGGTGCGCCCGTCCGTGTCGGCGAGCAGCTTGAGCACCGATTCCTGACCGGGAAACAACCCGATTTCCTGCAGACGACGCGCTGCGAGGGCGCGCTGGAGACGCGCCGTATGCTGCAGTCTCTGGCCGATTTTCTTTTCGAAGCCGTCCTTCATGGGTGCCCCCGCGATCCGAAACGCCAAGGCAACAACTATTTGTTGCGATAGAAGCGGCTTGCCGTGACACGAACATGGCCGCAATTGGCAATTTCGTCAAAGTTCCGATAAATCACAGCAAGATTTTTATATTTCGACCGAGAATTCACACCCGGATCCAAGTTCATATGCGCGCAAAGCGTGCTTCCACCCGGGCGAGGAATGCGGCACGCCGGCCTTCACTCACCGAGTCCATGCTGTGCAGCGCCAGCCATACCTTGCGGGCGCGGGGGTGAACAATTCCTCCCACGCCGTCGAGCAGGATGCGCCGGCCGGGCTGGCCGATCCATAGCCACCAGTACCAGGGCGAGCCGAGCGTGGTGACGGTGGCGAGGAGGCGGATATTGGTCAGCCGGCGCTCGAGCGGGCGCATCGGCTCGGGCATGCCGAAGGTCTCGTGCGGCACCAGCACCCGGTCGAGCCAGCCCTTCAGCATGGCCGGCGGGCCGTACCACCAGGTCGGGGCCACGAAGATCAGTGCCTCCGCCCGCTTCACCCGTTCGAGATGGGCGGCGATGGGCAGTACGTTGGTGCCCGGCGTGTGGTAGCCGAGGCGTTCTTCCCGGCCCATGGTGGGGTCGAAGCCTTCCGCGTAGAGGTCGATCAGGTCGACCTCGTGCCCGGCCGTCCCGAGGCCGCGCAGCACCGCGTCGCGTATGGCCGCGCTGAAGCTTTCAGGGACGGGATGGCAATAGACGACGAGCGCCTGCATCACGCCTCTCTCGTCACGTCGCGTTCGAGGCCGGGGAAGAGGTAGGTCCGCCGCGTGCTGAAATCGAACGCCGGGTCCTCCCACGCGATCATCTTGCCGGGATTGAGAAGCCCGGCCGGATCGGCCTCGCGCTTGAAGGCGAGCTGCGCCGCATCAGTCTGCTTCATGCCGCCCTCCTCCAGCGTGTAGCGATGCGGATTGAATACCGGAATACCTTCCGCTTCGTGAAGCGCTATGATTTCTTCCAGCCGCTCCTCCGTGGTGAAACGCACCAGCGGCAGGCCGAAGCAGGTGATCTTGCCGTCGAAGCGCACGAATTCCAGATGCGCCGGCACTTCCTCGCCGAGCAGGGCATGGATGCGGCCGATGAGGGCCAGCTGGTTTGGAAACGGATAGAGCGTCTGCAGATAGGTGATCGTCGGGTCGACCCGCAGCGCCCGAAGGGTCGTGTGGTTCCAGGTCAGTTCGTAGAGCGGCGGCAGGCCCTTGGCCTCCTCCGCCGGCACGAGATCCGAACGGTAGAGCATCTGTCCGCCGCGCGAGGCGGTGAAGTCGTCGAAGGCGGTACGGGCGATCGGCGCCAGCATCACCAGCACCGCGTGCGTGCCGTCGGGCAGGTATTTGCGATGCCGCAGGAAATAGTCCTGCGGGACGGGGGCGGCGATGACCGAGATCAGCTTCTTGAGGATCGCGTCCTGCTCGCCCAGCGCGTTGGCATAGGCGGTGGCATCAGCGAAATCGTCGAAGCCGACGATGGCCTCGATCCAGTCGCAGGCGCCGGCGAGGGGCATCTCGGCTTCCAGGATGATGCCGTTGGTGCCGTAGGCATGCGCGACCTTCTGCACCTCCTCGCCTGTCAGTTCGAGAATGCGCGGGGGCATCTCCATGGTGGCGACACGCAGGGAAACGATGTTGCCGAGGTCGCGCAGGCCGCCCCAGGTGATGGAGCCGACGCCGGCCGAACCGCCGGCGATGAAGCCGCCGATGGAAGCGGTGCGATAGGTGGAGGGATGCAGGCGCAGCTCCTGCCCCGACAGGCGGCAGGCGGCGTCGATGTCGGCGAGGATGGCGCCAGCCTGGGCGCGTACGCGGCCCGGGGCGATCTCCAGCACCTTGTCGAGGCCGGAGAGGTCCAGTACCAGCCCGCCAGCCAGCGGCATCGCCTGCCCGTAGTTGCCGGTGCCGGCGCCGCGCGGAGTGACGGGGACGCCGAGCTCCCCGCAGATGGCGAGGACGCGCAGCACCTCCTCCTCGGTGGTTGGAAAGGCGACGATGTCGCCATTCACGCCGTCGAGCTGGCGCTTGAGCGTCGGTGAGTACCAGTAGAAGTCGCGGCTCTTCTGGCGCACCAGGGCGGGATTGTCCTCGGTGCGGATGTCGCCCAGCCGGGTTTTCAGGGCGACGATGTCGTAGGCATCAGATGGCATCGGAGCGCTCCATCAGGTCGTCCAGTTCGGCATAATCGGGCCGCGTGGTGTCGATTGCCCGCCCTTCGCGCAGCACGCGGCGGTCGAGCTGGGGACGGGACAGCGCCTCGTTGAGGCTGCGGGCACGAAAGAGCAGGAGGTCGGCAGGACGGCCGGGGCCGAGAAGGCCGGCCTCGATGCCCATATGCATGGCCGGCGCGCGCGCAATAATCGAGGGCCAGTCGCCATGCGGATGGTCGAGATGGGCGATGCGACTGGCCTCCCGATAGACTTCGACGAGGTCGAGGTCGCCATAGGCGTAGAAGGGATCGCGGGCATTGTCGCTCGCGACCATGACCGGGATGCTGCGCGCCTTCATCTCGTGCAGCAGCGTGATCCCCCGCCAGCGCGGGGTGTGGGAGGGGTGGCGGTCTTGGAGGTAAAGGTTGCATGTGGGTAGCGAAACGACGGCGATGCCGGCCTCCGCTACCCGGTCGAGCGTGCGGTCGGCCTCCGACGTCTCCTGACGGGCGAGGGAGCAGCAATGGCCGACAAGCACTTGACCCTGAAAGCTTCGGCGCAGGGCGGCCTCGGCGATCAGGGCGAGGGAACGGGCTCCGGGATCGGCGCTTTCGTCGACGTGGAGATCGAGATCGAGACCGTAGCGTTCGGCCGTCTCGAACAGTCGCTCCAGCCCCGCCGGTAGCGCCGCAGACATGTAGGTGACGGCGCCCAGCACGCCGCCATGGGCGCGTACCGTGTCGACGAGCGGCAGGAACTCGGCGTCGTCCAGCACGAGATCGATGGGGGTGAGGCACACGGCCTGCAGCGCGATGCGCCCCGCCCAGCGCTCGCGCATCTCCGCGAAGACCGGCCAGCTGATGGCGGTCTGCGGGCCGATGGAATCGAGATGGGTGCGGATCGCCACCGTGCCGTGCGCATAGGCGCAGCGCAGGGCGAAATCCATGCGCCGGCGCACGTCCTGCGCGTTCCAGTTGGCGCGCCGGTCGGCATCGGCGGCGGCAAGGGCGCCGGCGAAGGTGCCGTCGGGGTTCGGCGCGCGCTTCCAGATGAAGCCCTTGTCGAGATGAGTGTGCACGTCGACAGGGCCGGGAAGGACCAGCCGGCCGGCGAGCTCGAGCCGCGCGGCGCCATCGAGGAGAGTTCCGGCGGGTGCGAGACGGGCGATGCGTCCCGCCTCGACCGCGATGTCCAGCTCGACCAATCCTTCGGCGTCGACCGGAGCGGGGAGGGCTGCTTCGTCCGATACGAGGCAGGCGGGAACGCGGACGCGGCCGAGCACATAGGCGGAGGGGGGAGCGGCGAGATCGAATTCCTGCATGGTCATGCTCCGCCGAGTTCGCTCTCGTGCCAGCGGCGGAGCACGAGCCAGGAGAGCAGGCTCAGCGCGGCATAGATGAGGATGCCGGCCAGCGAGATGAGCAGCAGCGCCGCGAAGAGGCGCGGAATGTTCAGCCGGTAGGCGGACTCGACGATGCGGAAGGCGAGGCCGGAGCCCTGTCCCGCCGAGCCCGCCGCGATCTCGCCGACCACCGCGCCGATGAGCGCCAGCCCGCCGGCGATGCGCAGGCCGCCGAGGAAATAGGGCAGGGCGGTCGGCAGCTTGAGCCGCAGCAGCGTCTGCCAGCGGGAGGCGCCGGCGAGGCGGAACAGGTCGCGCAGGTTCGGATCCACCGAATTGAGGCCGAGCGTGGTGTTGGAGAGCACCGGGAAGAAGGCGACGATCCACGCGCAGACCAGCACCGCGGTGTCGGTGGAAAGATAGATCAGCATCAGCGGCGCCACCGCGATGACCGGCGTCACCTGCAGGATGACCGCGATGGGAAACAGCGAGAACTCGACGATGCGCGCGCTGGCGAAGATGAGCGCCAGAGCGACGCCTCCCGCAGCGGCGAGGAGGAGCGCCAGCACCGTCGTCTCCAGCGTGACCAGCATGGACTGGAACAGCACGACGCGGTCGCTGACGAGCGTTTCCAGCACCTGCCCCGGACTTGGCAGCACATAGGGCGGCAGGTTGTTGACCCGCACCACCAGCGCCCAGAGGGCGACGAGCGCGGCGAGCACGCCGATCGGCAGCAGCCAGCGGAAGGGGAACGGCCGGGAGGAGGAATGTTCGAGGTGCCGCTCCATGCGCCGCTCCATCTCCCTCCCGGCCGTCAGCGCGCTTCCATCGCCCGGGCGAGGGCGAGGGAGGTCTCGCGGCACAGGCCGGCATATTCCGGCGAGGTGCGGAACGCCTCGTCGCGCGGCTGGTTCGGGTCGATGGACAGTTCCGCCGAGACCCGGCCCGGCCGGGCGCGGAAGACGAGGATGCGCGAGGACAGGAACACCGATTCGAACACCGAATGGGTGACGAAGACGATGGTGCAGCCCAGTTGCCGCCAGACTTCGAGGAGATCGTTGTTGAGCTTGAAGCGGGTGATCTCGTCGAGCGCCGCGAAGGGCTCGTCCATCAGCAGCAGGCGCGGCTTGGTGACGAGCGCGCGGGCGATGGAGACGCGCATCTTCATGCCGCCGGACAGCTCGCGCGGATAGGCGTCCCGGAAGCCCGACAGCCCGACCATCTCCAGCGCCTCGGCGATGGCCGGCTCGGCCTCGCGGCGGCCGATGCCGGCGAGCTTGAGCGGCAGGTGCACATTGCCGAACACGCTGGCCCACGGCATCAGCGTCGGCTCCTGGAAGACGAAGCCGATGGAGCGCGGGCCGGTGGTGCGGCGCGTCGCTTCCCCGCCGTTCCAGTCCAGCCGGCCGGCGGTCGGCTCGGTGAGGCCGGCGATGAGGCGCAGCGCCGTCGACTTGCCGCAGCCGGAGGGGCCGAGCAGCGAGAGGAATTCGCCCTGCCGGACCTCCATGTCGAGGCCTTCGAGCGCCGTCACATTATTGGCGAAGCGCTTGCCGACGCCCCTGAGGCTGAGCAGCACCGTGCCGGCGTCGGCTTCCGCGATCACGTCATTCATGCGCAGCGTGCGGCGGTGTGCGAGGTGCACGGCGGCTGGAGCGGCCGGGATGATGGCGAAAGGCGCGGCGTCATGGACGCTCCGTCATTTCGGCGCCAGCTCCTTGCCGACGCCCTTGTTCACGAACTGGGTGGTGTAGGACTTCACATAGTCGATGCCCGGCTTGACCACCTTGGCCTCGACCATCTTGTCATAGAAGCTCTTCACCCGCGCGTCCGTCATGGCACCGACGCCGAGGGTCTTGGTGTCCCCGGAATCGACGATGCCATATTCCTTCATCTTGGCGACGGAGAAGGCGATCATCGCGTCCGTCATCTCCGGATTGTCCTGCTTGATCAGGGCGTTGGCCTTGGTGTTGTCGCCGTAGAGATAATTGTACCAGCCGATGATCGAGGCATCGACGAAGCGCTGCACGAGATCGGGGTTCTGCTTCACCAGTTCGCTGCGGGTCTCGATGGTGGTGGCGTAGGTGTCGAAGCCGTAATCGGCCAGCAGGAACAGCGCCGGCTTGAAGCCGCCCTGCTGCTCGACCGAATAGGGCTCGGAGGTGACATAGCCCTGCATGGCGCTGTTCTTGTCGACGAGGAACGGCGCCGCGTTGAAGGTGTAGGGCTTCACCTGATTTTCGCTGAACCCGTAATCGGCGACGAGCCACTGAAAATAGCTCGCCAGCCCCTCCTTGGAGACGAAGAGGGTCTTCTGCTTCAGCTGCTCGAACGCGGTGACGTCCGGATGGGCGATGAAGACCTGCGGGTCCTTCTGGAACAGCGCGGCGACGATGATCGTCGGGATGCCTTCCGCCACGGAGGAGAACGCCTGCAGCATGTTGGCGCCCATGTAGAAATCGATCTTGCCGACCGGCAGCAGCAGCCGGTTGTTGGCCTGCGGGCCGCCCGGAACGATGGTCACGTCGAGCCCGTATTTCGCATAGGTGCCGTCCGCGACCGCCTGGTAGAAGCCGCCATGCTCGGCCTGGGCCACCCAGTTGGTGCCGAAGGTCACCTTGTCGACGGCGAAGGCGGGCATCGCCGTGGCGGCCAGCGCGGCCAGGGCCGCAAGCATGCGGAGAGAGCGGGAGCAGAAGGAACGCAAGCGCAGGAAACGCAGGCGCATCGATGTCTCCATCCGGGTGCGAAAGGCAGTGCGTTACGGGATCCGTGCCGTCATGATAGGCGAGCTTAATCGCCATGCACATATGCTGCGGCGACAAGTCTGTGAACGCCTGCCGCTTTCCTTCCCGCCGGATTTTTCGCGACCATGCTGCGCCATTTCGTCCCTGCCGCCGTCCGCCGTCCCTTCGCCCGCTACAGCCATGCCGTCGAGGTGACGGCCGGCGCGCGGCTGCTGCTCACCTCCGGCCAGCTCGGCATCGCGCCCGACGACGCGATTCCCGAAGGGGTGGAGGAGCAGGCGGAGCTGTGCTTCGCCGCCATCGCCGCCTGCCTGAGGGAGGCCGGGATGGAGCCGGCCGATGTCGTGCGCCTCAACGCCTATGTCACCGACCGGGCCCATATGGCCGGCTACATGGCGGCGCGCGACCGCTTCGTCGTCGACCCGCCGCCGGCCTCGACGCTGATGATCGTCTCCGGCTTCACCCGCCCCGAATTCAAGGTGGAGATCGAGGCGCTGGCGGCACGGGCGGATTGAGCCTAGAACGGCCACCTCCCTTCACCCGCCTCCCTTCGCCGACCTCGTGCTTCCGGACCTGCCGCCATGCCGCCCAAACGCTTCTGGACCGAACTGACCTGGCCCGATTTCGCCGATGGCGACACGGAGAACTGGATCGCCGTGCTTCCCGTCGCGGCGGTCGAGCAGCACGGGCCGCATCTGCCGGTCGGCGTGGATGCCTTCATCGGCGAGGGCTATCTGAAGGAAGTCGCCCGGCTGCTGCCCGACGACGTCCCGGCCGTCTTCCTGCCGTTGCAGGCGATCGGCAAGTCCAACGAGCACATCCATTTCCCCGGCACGCTGACGCTTTCCGCCGAGACGGTGATCCGCGCCTGGACGGAGATCGGCGAAAGCGTGCACCGAGCGGGGCTGCGCAAGATCGTCATCGTCAACTCGCATGGCGGCAACGTGCCGATCCTCGACGTGGTGGCGCGCGACCTGCGCGCCCGGCTCGGCATGCTGGCGGTGACGGTGTCCTGGCATCGCTTCGGCTATCCGGAGGGGCTGTTCACGCCGCAGGAGCGCCAGCACGGCATCCATGCCGGCGGCATCGAGACCTCGCTGATGATGGCTTTCCGCCCCGACATGGTGCGGACCGGCGAAGTGCGGGACTTCCCGCCGGTGACGCTCGCCATGGAGCAGGAATTCGCCTTCCTGCGCGCCGGCACGCCGGCCGGCTTCGGCTGGATGGCGCAGGATATCCAGCCCGCCGGCGCCATGGGCAATGCCACCGAGGCCAGCCTCGAGAAGGGCGAGACCTGCGCGCTCTACGGCGCGCGCGCCTTCGTGGAGCTGCTGGCGGACGTGCATCGCTTCGACCTCGCCCGTCTGCCGGCGGGGCCGCTGGGCGGGAGCGCGCTGTGATGGAGGGCTCCATCGCCGCGGAGGCCTTCCATGACCGAACGCTCAGCCTCGACGAGGCGCGGGCCTATGCCGCCCGCGTGCTGGAGCGTTTCGGCACGGCGCCGGAGAACGCCCGCCTCACCGCCGCCGCGCTGGTGCGCGCCGAGGCGGACGGGCTCGGCACGCACGGGCTGACGCGGCTGCCGAGCTACGGCGCGATGGCGGCAGCCGGCAAGATCGACGGCCACGCGGTGCCGAGGACGATGCGGGTCGCGCCTTCCGTGCTGGCGGTCGATGCCGGCAACGGCTTCGCCTATCCGGCCATCGAGCACGGCCTGCCGGAACTCGCCGCGATGACGCGCGAGACCGGCATGGGGCTGATGGCGATCCGCCGTTCCAGCCATTTCGGCGTCGCCGGCCAGCCGGTGGAGAAGCTGGCGGAGGCGGGGCTGGTGGGGCTTGCCTTCTCCAACGCCTCCGCCTCCATCGCCCCGTGGGGCGGGCGGCGGGCCGTCTTCGGCACCAATCCCATCGCCTTCGCCACGCCTCTGAAGGGCCGCGCGCCGGCCGTGGTGGACCTGTCCGTCGCCAGGGTGGCGCGCGGCAACCTGCTCGCCGCCGTGCAGCGGGGCGAGGCGACGATCCCGGAGGGCTGGGCGCTCGATACGGAGGGGAACCCGACCACGGATGCCAAGGCGGGGCTCGCCGGCACGATGGTGCCGATGGGCGAGGCCAAGGGTACCGCGCTCGCCTTCGTCATCGAGGTGATGGCGGCGGCGCTGACGGCCTCCACCTTCTCCTTCGATGCGCCGAGCTTCTTCGACGGCAAGGGGCCGCCGGCCGCCGTCGGCCATGTGGTCATCGCCATCGATCCGGCGCGCATCGCGGGCGACGCCTATCTCGACCATCTGGAACGGCTGGCGCTCGCCATCGAGCGCGAGCCGGGCGCGCGGCTGCCGGGCACCCGGCGCCTCGCCAATCGCGAGCGGGCGGCGCGCGAGGGCGTGACGCTCGGCGCGGCGCTGCAGCGGGCGCTGGCCGGCATGGGCTTCGCGGGCTGAAACGCAAAAGGCCCGGGAGCGACCCGGGCCATTCCGTGAACCGTGGCCGTGCGGCTCACATCACTTCTTGGCGGCTTCGATCGCCTTGACGATGATCTCGCGGGCGCGCTGCGGGCCTTCCCAGTCGGCCACCGAGACCTTCTTGCCCTTCTCCAGATCCTTGTAGTGGGTGAAGAAGTGCGCCACCTGCTCGACGACGAGCGGCGGCAGGTCGGCATAGCTCACGACCTTCGAGTGGTAGGGATAGACCGAGTCCGCCGGCACGGCGAGGACCTTCTCGTCGCCGCCCTTCTCGTCGGTCATCATCAGCACGCCGATCGGGCGCGCGGCGATCACGGAGCCGGCGAGCAGCGGGATCGGCGAGATGACGATCACGTCGAGCGGGTCGCCGTCGTCGCCGAGCGTCTGCGGGATGAAGCCGTAATTGCCCGGATAGAACATCGGCGTGTGCAGGAAGCGATCGACGAACAGCGCGCCGGACTCCTTGTCGATCTCGTACTTCACCGGCGCGCCGCCGGCCGGGATCTCGATGATGACGTGAATCTCGTCAGGCGGATTCGGGCCGATCGAAATGCGCGAAATATCCATGAATGGGCTCCAACGGGCTCCGGATCGAACAGGCTGGCCCGCGCCGGCGGGCAAGGCGCCTTCTCATAAGGCGTGGCGGGCGTGGCGTCGAGACGAAAGGGCCCCATCAATTCGGCGGGGCGGATTCCAGCCGGGATGCGGGGTCGTGGAGAGGCGGTCGCGCGAGGCCTGATACAGTGTATCTTTCGGCTGGACGGGACGACCTGATATACTGTATCAATCTCTCTCGACGGAGATTTCCATGCCTGCCGCGTCCCCCCGCCTGCACGTCCACGAGCCTCACGCCCCTTCGCACGATCATGCCGCGCACGATCACGCCCCGCACGATCACGGGCATTCCCATCATTCGCATGCGGCGGGAGAGCGGCATCCGGCGGCGCGACCGGGCTTCTCGCTGTTGCGCCTGTCGGCCTGGCAGCGGCTCGCCATCGCGCTGCCGCTGGCGGCGCTTCTCTGGGTGGCGGCACTCGCCGTGATCGGGGCGGGCGCGTGATGGGAAACGTTCTCTCCTTCCGCGACCTGACGCTGGGCTATGACCGGCACCCGGCGGTGCACCATCTCGACGGCGATGTGCCGGATGGCGCGTTGCTCGCCATCTGCGGGCCGAACGGGGCCGGCAAGTCGACTCTGCTCAAGGGGATCGCCGGGGTGCTCTCCCCGCTTGCGGGGCGCATCGAGGGAAAGCTGCCGGACCACGCCATTGCCTATCTGCCGCAGGCGGCGGAGGTCGACCGTTCCTTTCCCATCGACGTCTACGACCTCGTGTCCATGGGACTGTGGCGCCGGGCGGGGCTGTTCGGCGGCATCGGCCGTGCCGACCGCCGGCGCATCGAGGAAGCCGTCGCGGCGGTGGGGCTGGAGGGGTTCGAGACGCGGCCCATCGGCACGCTTTCCGGCGGGCAGATGCAGCGCGCGCTGTTCGCACGGCTGCTGCTGCAGGACGCAAGGCTGATCCTGCTCGACGAGCCCTTCACCGCGCTCGATGCCGGCACGGTGTCCGACCTCGTGGCGCTGATCGAGCGCTGGAACGGCGAAGGCCGGACCGTCATCGCCGTGCTGCATGATCTCGAACTGGTGCGGGTGCATTTCCCGCAGACCCTGCTGCTGGCGCGCACGTCGGTCGCCTGGGGCGAGACCCGCGAGGTGCTGACCACGCGCAATCTCGCCGAGGCGCGCCGCATGTGCGAGGCGTGGGACGAGGACGCGCCGGCCTGCGCGCCGGATATGCCCTCGCACGGCGTGAGGGTGGCGTGATGTACGATCTTCTCGTCGGGCCGTTCGCCGAATTCGACTTCATGCGCCGCGCGCTTGTCGGCGTGCTGGCGCTCGGCGTGGGTGCCGGGCCGGTCGGCGTGCTGATGATGCTGCGCCGCATGAGCCTCGCCGGCGATGCGATGGCGCACGCCATCCTGCCGGGGGCGGCGGTCGGCTTCCTCGCCGCTGGACTGAACCTTTTCGCCATGACGATCGGCGGTCTCGTCGCCGGCTTCGCGGTGGCGCTGGGCGCCGGCGCGGTGGCGCGTGCCACGCAGATGAAGGAGGACGCGGCGCTGGCCGCCTTCTACCTGATCTCGCTGGCTCTCGGCGTGCTGCTGGTCTCGCTGCGCGGCTCCAACGTCGATCTGCTGCATGTGCTGTTCGGCACGGTGCTGGCCCTCGACGACGCCACGCTGCTGCTGATCGTCTCCATTTCCACCCTGACGCTGGCGGTGCTGGCGCTGCTCTGGCGGCCGCTGGTGCTGGAGAGCGTCGATCCCGGCTTCCTGCGCTCGGTCAGCCGGGCGGGAGCGCCCTCGCACCTCGTCTTCCTGGCGCTGGTGGTGACGAACCTCGTCGGCGGTTTCCACGCGCTCGGCACGCTGCTCGCCGTGGGCATGATGATGCTGCCGGCCGCCGCCGCGCGCTTCTGGACGCGCGAGCTGACGGCGCTGGTCGGCGTGTCGGTGCTCGTCGCCTGCGTCTCCGGCGTCGTCGGACTGCTGGTCTCCTACCATTCCGGCGTGCCTTCGGGCCCCGCCATCATCCTTGTCGCCGGCGGCGCCTACGCGCTGTCGGTGCTGTTCGGGCCGGTCGGCGGGCTGCTGCTCCGCCTGATGCCGCGCCGTCATCTCGAAGCCTGAGGAGTAAGCCCATGCTGACCCGTCGCCCCTGGCTCGCCGCCGCCTTTGCGCTCGGCCTTGCCGCGCCTGCCGCCGCGCAGGACGCCACGCCCGCCGCCGCGACCCAGATTCCCGTCGTCGCCTCGTTCTCGATCCTCGGGGATTTCGTGAAGGAGGTTGGCGGCGATCGCGTCGCGGTGACGACGCTGGTCGGCCCCAATGGCGATGCGCACGTCTTCCAGCCGGCGCCGGCCGACGCCAAGAAGGTGGCGGGCGCCAAGGTGGTGTTCGTCAACGGCCTCGGCTTCGAGGGCTGGATCGACCGGCTCGTGAAAGCCTCCGGCACCAAGGCGGACGTGGTCGTCGCGACCAAGGGCATCGAGCCCCGCGAAATGGCCGAGGAGGAAGACGGCCACGAGGCCGCCCATGACCACGACAAGGCGCACGACCACGACCACGACCACGACAAGCATGCCGAGGGAAAGGCGCAGGACCACGATCATGCCCACGATCACGCCCATGACCATGGCGGCATCGATCCTCATGCGTGGCAGTCGGTCGGCAATGCGAAGCGTTACGTCGCCAATGTCCGCGACGCGCTGATCGCCGCCGACCCGGCGGGCCAGGCGACCTATGAGGCGAATGCGGCCGCCTACACGGCCAAGCTCGAGGCGCTCGACGCCGAGGTGAAGGCGGCGGTGGCGAAGATCCCCGCCGACAAGCGCCGCATCATCACCTCGCACGACGCCTTCGGCTATTTCGGCGCGGCCTATGGCATCGAGTTCGTCGCCCCGCAGGGCGTCTCGACCGAGGCGGAGGCCTCCGCCAAGGACGTTGCCCGGATCATTCGCCAGATCAAGACGGAAAAGATTCCGGCGGTGTTCGTCGAGAACATTTCCGACCCGCGCCTCGTCAAGCGCATCTCGGAAGAGACCGGCGCGAAGATCGGCGGCGAGCTCTATTCCGACGCGCTGTCCGATGACAAAGGCCCGGCGAGCACCTACATCGACATGATGAACAACAACGTCCGTGAGCTGTCCTCGGCCCTGTCGAGCTGAGTTCGCGGTTCACCACACCGTCATGGCCGGGTTCGTCCCGGCCATCCACGACTTCCCGCCGCAAGGCGTGGATGCCCGGGCCAGGCCCGGGCATGACGTTCTGAAAGATCGAGGTCGACAATGTCCGACGTGCAGCCCAACAAGATCCCCGTCACCGTGCTGACCGGCTATCTCGGCGCCGGAAAGACGACGCTGCTCAACCGCATCCTCTCCGAGCCGCACGGCAAGAAATTCGCCGTCGTCGTCAACGAGTTCGGCGAGATCGGCATCGACAACGACCTCGTGGTGGGCGCCGACGAGGAAGTGTTCGAGATGAACAACGGTTGCATCTGCTGCACCGTGCGCGGCGACCTCATCCGCATCATTGACGGCCTGCTGCGCCGCAAGAACGACTTCGACGGCATCATCGTCGAGACCACGGGCCTCGCCGACCCCGCGCCGGTCGCCCAGACCTTCTTCGTCGACGAGACCGTCGGCGCCAAGACCGCGCTCGACGCGGTGGTGACGGTCGCCGACGCCAAGTGGCTGAAGGACCGGCTGAAGGACGCGCCGGAGGCCAAGAACCAGATCGCCTTCGCCGACGTCATCCTGCTCAACAAGACCGACCTGGTCTCGGAGACCGAGCTGAAGGACGTCGAGATGCGCATCCGCGCCATCAACCCCTTCGCCCGCATCCACCGCACGCAGAAGTCCGACATCGCCATCGACAAGGTGCTGGGGCAGGGCGCGTTCGACCTCGACCGCATCCAGGCGATCGACCCGGATTTCCTCGAGGGCGGGCACAAGCACTTCCACGACGAGGACATGCAGTCCTACTCGTTCTCGTCCGACAAGCCGCTCGATCCCGACCGGTTCTTCCCGTGGATCCAGGAACTGACCCAGCGCGAGGGGCCGAACATCCTGCGCTCCAAGGGCATTCTGGCCTTCAAGGACGACCCGGACCGTTTCGTGTTCCAGGGCGTGCACATGATCCTCGACGGCGACCACCAGCGCCCCTGGCGCGACGACGAGGCGAAGACCAGCCGCATCGTCTTCATCGGCCGCAAGCTCGATCCCAAGGCGCTGGAGGCGGGCTTCCTCTCCTGCGTGGCCTAGCAGGGGCCGGTCAGCGGCGGATTTGAACATGGGGCCGAAGAAACGTTGCCCAGCCCGGCAACGATTCTTCGGCCTCTTTTCCTCCGGGCGGGTCGTCGGGGGGCACCCCCGACCTTCGGGTTGCGTGACGCCGGGCGCGAATTGGGCTAACCCGACACCGTCTCCCAGAAAGCCGGTAAGCCCATGGCCGCCCTGTCTTCCGCTCCCTCCTCGCTCACTTCGAAACTGCGTCCGGTCGATCTCGGCGGCGGCGTTGCCGGCGTGCGCTTTCTCGGCACCACGGCGGCCTTCGCGCTCACCGAGCGCGAGGTGGTGCTCGTCGGTGCCGAGCAAAAGCGGGTCGCGGCGCACAGGGGCGCCATCCTCTCCGTTTCCGGCGACGCGAAGCGGCTGCTGACCGGTGGCGACGACGGCCGGGTGGCGGCGACGCTCGCGGACGGCACCAGCGAGACGCTGTTCGAGCAGAAGGGCCGCTGGATCGACCAGGTCGCGGCCGGTCCGGACGGCTCGGTCGCCTTCTCCGCCGGCAAGACGGCCTATTTCCAGCCGGCCAGGGGCGAAGCCAAGTCGCTGGAGCTGCCCTCGACGGTCGGCGGGCTCGCCTTCGCGCCGAAGGGCACGCGGCTTGCCGTCGCCCATTATGGCGGGACCACGCTGTGGTTCCCCAATGCCGTGGCCAAGCCGGAGCTGCTGGAGTGGAAGGGCTCGCATCGCGGCGTGCTCTGGCACCCGGAAGGGCGCTTCGTGGTCACGACCATGCAGGAGGCAGCGCTGCATGGCTGGCGCCTGCCCGACGGCGCGCATATGCGCATGTCCGGCTATCCCTCGCGGGTGTGCTCCATGGCCTTCACCGCCGGCGGGCGCTATCTCGCGACCTCCGGTTCCGGCGAGGCGATCCTCTGGCCGTTCGCCTCCAAGGAAGGACCGATGGGCAAGCAGCCGACCATGCTGGCCCCGCGCGACGTGCGGGTCTCGGCGGTGGCGGCGCATCCCAAGGAGGAGGTGATCGCCTGCGGCTATGAGGACGGCCTGGTGCTGATGGTGCGCATCTCGGACGCGGCGGAGATTCTCCTGCGCGCGCCGGACGGGCAGCCCGTCAGCGCCATGGCGTGGCGGGCCGACGGCGGCGCGCTCGCCATCGGCACCGAGGGCGAGACGGGCGGCCTGCTCGAGCTGTGACGGCATGGTGACGCGGTTTGCGCTATTGCGGCGCAGCAGGGTCGGATAGGCTTACCACGTCCGTTCAGCCGAGGATCGCCAGACATGAAGATCGAGGACGTCCGCCGCACCGCCTATTCCATGCCGCTGACCAATCCCTCCTACCCGAAGGGGCCCTACCGCTTCTTCAACCGCGAGTTCTTCGTCATCACCTACCGCACCGATCCGGCGGCGCTGGCCAAGGTGGTGCCCGAGCCGCTGAAGGTGGTGGAGCCCATCGTCAAGTATGAGTTCATCCGCATGCCGGATTCGACCGGCTTCGGGGACTACACCGAGACGGGGCAGGTGATCCCGGTCGAGCTGAACGGCGTGAAGGGCGGCTACGTCCACTCCATGTATCTCGACGACGAGGCTCCCACCGCCGGGGGGCGCGAGCTGTGGGGCTTCCCCAAGAAGATCGCCAAGCCCAGCCTGCGCGTGGAGAGCGACACGCTGGTCGGCACGCTGCATTACGGCAGCGTGCTCTGCACCTCCGCCACCATGGGCTACAAATATCAGGAGCTCGACCTGGAGGCGCTGCACAAGTCGCTGCTGGCGCCGAACTGGATGCTCAAGATCATCCCCCATGTCGATGGCTCGGCGCGGGTACTGGAACTGGTCGAGTACTATCTCGAGAATCTCGTGGTGAAGGAGGCCTGGACCGGTCCGGCCGCGCTCGGCCTGTTCCCGCACGCGCTGGCCGACGTGGCCAAGCTGCCGGTGCTGGAGGTACTTTCGGCGGCGCATTTCCGCACCGACCTGACCCTCGGCCTCGGCAAGGTGGTCTTCGACTATCTGAAGGACTGAGGCCCTCCTTGCCGGCCTCGAACCGAGGACGTGGATGGCCGGGCCAAAACCCGGCCATGACGGTGGCGCTGTGAGGGGTGCCGCTATCCCAGCGTCAGCCGCTCGCTCGCCATGAAGCCGAGCAGCAGCGCGAGGCCGAAGGCGACGAGGGCCAGCGCGGCGAGGAATTCCACGCCGCGCAGCACCACCGCCCCGGCCGAGCCCGGCCGGTTGGCGGCGAGCCGTACCGCCGCATGCTTGGCGAAGACCGCGAGCGCGGCGATGGCGCTCACGGTGAGCGCGGTGCCGACACCCATCAGCAGGGTCGAGGCGGCGCCCACCCAGAAAATGCCCTGCGCCAGCGCGAAGACCAGCACGAGGATCGCGCCGGAGCAGGGCCGCAGCCCCACCGACAGCACCGCCCCCCACCATTCGCGCCAGCCCGAGCCTTTGGGCAGCGCCTCGGGTCCGGGCATGTGGGCGTGATCGTCGCCGCAGCCGCAATCCGCGCCATGCACATGCGCCGGCACGCCGCGCCAGGCGGCGGCCAGCGCGCGGCCCTTGGTCCAGGCGAGGCGCAGGCCGATCAGCACGATCAGCCCATAGGCGGCGATCTCGATAATGGAGACGGCCCGGCTCATCGAGGCGGCGGTGGTGCCGAGCAGCACCGCGAACACGCCGGCGACGAGGATAGCGGTGAGCGACTGCGCCAGCGCACTGGCGAAGGCGAGGCCGATGCCGCGCCTGAGCGTCGCCTCGTTGGCGAGCAGGTAGGAGGAGATCACCGCCTTGCCATGACCGGGGCCGGCGGCGTGGAAGATGCCATAGGCGAAAGAGATGCCGCCCAGCAGGAAGAGAGCGTTGCCGTCTTCCTTCGAGGCGCGCACCGCGGCGGTGAGCAGCCGGTAGAATTCCGCCTGCTTGGCGAGGATGAAGCCGGCGATGCCGTCCATTTGGCCGCCCATTTGGCCGCCGCCCGCATCCGGCGCGGGCGGGGCGCCGACGCCGAAGGGGCTCTGGGCGAGGGCGGGATGCAGGCTGAGCCAGCCGGCCGCGACGGCCAGCAGCGCCAGAAGCAGGCGGTGCTTCACGAGCACGTCACCGTGACGCGGTTGGCGAATTGCGAGCCGAACTCGCTCGCGGAGGTGAGCGCGTTGAAGAAGCTCTCCGAGAGCGTCGCCGAGCTGGTGCCGACGGCCGGGTCCGGCCGGTGCAGGGCGAGCGCGCAGCCCGCCGCATCGCCGGCGAGCGTGACCGGATCCTTGTCGGCGAGCTGGAAGGAAACGAAATAGGTCGGGTCGTAGACGTCGAGCGTCAGTGCTCCCGCCTTCACCGGCGGCTCGGCGAAGGGCAGGGTGAAGTGCAGGGTGAGCTGCGTGCCGTCATAGCTGAGGGAATAATCCTTCGGCTGGAGGAACTTCACGTCCTGCTTGTTCCGCTTGGCGTAGGTGAAGAAATCGAACTCGTGCAGGGATTCGATGTTCACCTGGGCGAGTTCCTTCAGCGTCTTGTCGCTGGGCTTGCCGTCCGGCGTGGTCTCCAGCCCCTGCAGCGCATAGGTCGAGAACGCTTCGTCGAACTTCCAGTGATGGCGCACGCCGGCGAGCTTGCCGTCGGGCGTGTAGTCGAGCTCGGAGTGCACCTCCACCCACACATGCGGATGGGCGAGCGCCGGCCCGATGAGCGCGCCGAGCGCGAGGATGGTCGCCAGAAGTCGCCGGATCACGGTGGGCCTTCTCCGAAGCAGCCGCGTTGGTCGATTGGTGGCTGCCGAGTTCGGCGGAATGGTGACGGCGACCGCCAGAAACGGCAACGGCCGCCCGGAGGCGGCCGCATCAATTCCTGCCGAGAAGAGAAAGCGTGGATGCCCGGGACAAGCCCGGGCATGACGCTGTTCCCGCTCACGCCGCCTTCCGGGACACCGCTTGCTTCCGTCCCCGAAGTCGGCTCACGCCGCCTTCTGGGACTTGGGCTGGAGCAGCTTGCGATTGACCAGCACTTCGGCGATCTGCACCGCGTTGAGCGCCGCGCCCTTGCGCAAATTGTCCGAGACGCACCAGAAGCTGAGGCCGTTCTCCACCGTCGCGTCCTCGCGGATGCGCGAGATGTAGGTGGCGTCCTCGCCGGCCGCCTCGTAGGGCGTGATGTAGCCACCCGGCTCGCGCTTGTCGACGACGAGCACGCCCGGCGCGTTGCGCAGGACCTCGGTGGCTTCCTCGGCGGTGATCGGATTCTCGAACTCGACGTTCACCGCCTCGGAATGGGAGATGAACACCGGCACGCGCACGGCGGTGCAGGTGAGCTTGATCTTCGGGTCGAGAATCTTCTTGGTCTCGGCCATCACCTTCCATTCTTCCTTCGTGTAGCCGTCTTCCATGAAGACGTCGATGTGAGGAATGACGTTGAAGGCGATGCGCTTGGGGAACTTCTTGGCTTCGACCGGATCGGAGACGAACACCGCGCGGGTCTGGGCGAACAGCTCGTCCATGGCGTCCTTGCCGGCGCCGGAGACGGACTGGTAGGTCGCCACCACGACGCGCTTGATCGTCGCCTTGTCGTGCAGCGGCTTGAGGGCCACGACGAGCTGGGCGGTCGAGCAGTTCGGGTTGGCGATGATGTTCTTCTTGGTGAAGCCCTTCACCGCGTCGGCGTTCACTTCCGGCACGATCAGCGGAACGTCGCTGTCGTAGCGGAAGGCCGAGGAGTTATCGATCACGACGCAGCCCTGCCGGCCGATCTTGGGCGACCATTCCTTGGACACCTCGCCGCCGGCCGACATCAGGCAGATGTCGGTGTCGGAGAAATCGTAGTTTTCGAGGGCTTTGACCTTGAGCGTCTTGTCGCCGAAAGAGACTTCCGTCCCGACCGAACGGCGGGAGGCAAGCGCAACGACCTCGTCCGCGGGAAAGCCCCGCTCGGAGAGGATGTCGAGCATTTCGCGGCCCACATTGCCCGTGGCACCGACGACGGCGACCTTGTAGCCCATGTCGTTTCTCCTGAAGGCCCTGCCATTCACAGGCTCGGGCGAGCGCGGGCTTTTACGCGATAAGGCGAAGCGAGGCAACGGGCGCCGGACGGAGAGCACCCCGGCGCGCTGCTCAACCCTCGCGACGGGGCAGGCTCTCGATCTCGCCGCCCGCGGCCTTCCACGCACCGAAGCCGCCCTTGAGGTGGCAGACCTTCTCCAGCCCCATGTCCTGCGCGGTCCTGGTGGCGAGCGCCGAGCGCCAGCCGCTGGCGCAGAAGAAAACGAAACGCTTGTCCTGCTGGAAGACCGGCTTGGCGTAGGGGCTTTCCGGGTCGATCCAGAATTCCAGCATGCCGCGCGGGCAGGAAAAGGCGCCGGGGATGGAGCCGTCGCGCTCGCGTTCGCGCGGATCGCGCAGGTCGACGAAGACGGTGTCGTCCCGGCCGCGAAGCGTCGCGGCTTCGGCGACGTCGATGGCGGCGATCTCGGCCTCCGCTTCGGCCAGGAACTGCTTGTAGCCCTTCTTCATCGGCTCACTCCGCCGCGTCGACGCCCGAAGCCGGACGCCCGACGCCGAACCGCCGCTGCACATAGTCCTCGACGATCTTCTTGAAGTCCTCGCGCAGCGTCGGGCCGCGCAGGGTCATGGCCTTCTTGCCGTCGAGATAGACCGGGGCGGTGGGGAACTCGCCGGTGCCGGGCAGCGAGATGCCGATATCGGCGTGCTTGCTCTCGCCCGGTCCGTTCACGATGCAGCCCATCACCGCGACGTTCAGCGTCTCGACGCCGGGATAGTGCTTCTTCCATTCGGGCATGGAGGTGCGGATGAAGTCCTGTACCTCGAAGGCCAGTTCCTGGAAGGTGGTGGAGGTGGTGCGCCCGCAGCCGGGGCAGGCGGCGACCAGCGGCACGAAGGTGCGCAGGCCCATGGTCTGGAGCATTTCCTGCGCCACCGTCACCTCGCGGGTGCGGTCGCCGCCGGGCTCGGGGGTGAGCGAGACGCGGATGGTGTCGCCGATGCCCTGCTGGAGCAGCACGCCCATGGCGATGGAGGAGGCGACGATGCCCTTCGAGCCCATGCCAGCTTCCGTCAAACCCAGATGCAGCGCGTAGTCGGCGCGGCGGGCGAGCTCGGCATAGACGGTGATCAGGTCCTGCACGGCCGAGACCTTGGCCGAGAGGATGATCTTCTCCTTGGGCAGGCCGATTTCCTCGGCGAGAGCGGCCGACAGCAGGGCCGAGCGCACCAGCGCCTCGCGGGTGACGGCGCGGGCATCGGCGGGACGCGGCAGGCGGGCGTTCTCGTCCATCAGCGCGGTGAGCAGGTCGCCGTCGAGCGAGCCCCAGTTGGCGCCGATGCGCACCGGCTTGTCGTGCACGATCGCCTGCTCGACGATGGTGGCGAAGTGGCGGTCGCGCTTCTCGCCGAAGCCGACATTGCCGGGATTGATGCGGTACTTGTCGAGCGCCGCGGCGCAGTCCGGGTACTTCGTCAGCAGCAGGTGGCCGTTATAGTGGAAATCGCCGACGATGGGGGTGTCGAGGCCCATCTTGAGCAGGCGTTCCTTGATCTCGGGCACGGCGGCGGCGGATTCGTCGCGGTCCACCGTGATGCGCACCATCTCCGAGCCGGCGCGGGCCAGCGCGGCGATCTGCAGGGCGGTGCCGGCCGCGTCCGCCGTGTCGGTGTTGGTCATCGACTGCACGACGACCGGCGCGCCGCCACCGACGGTGACGCCGCCGACCTTCACCGCGACGGTGAGGCGGCGCGCGGCCGGGCCGGCGGCTTCCAGCTCGGGCGCGACGATGGGGGCGGGGGCGTCGGTCGGGCTATTCATGGGCGATCAGATCCGGCGGCGCGCGGCGAAAGCTGCCGCATGCGGGCGGCGAAGGGGGTAAGCCGGCGTCCGGCCGCCGTCAACGGGGGCTCCCCGCACCCTCGATGGCCGGCGCGGCCTCCGCCGCGGCGCGGCAGCGGGCGCAGGTGCCGGCGATCTCGATGACCGGGGTGCGCGGGGTGAAGCCGGCGGCGCGCGTCGCCCAGGCGAGATCGCGGCCGATGGCGTGCGAGGCGACTTCCGAGGTCAGCCCGCAGGCTTCGCAGATCAGGAACACAATGACGTCATCGGTGCCGTGGTCGCGCCCGCAGGCGATGTAGGCGTTGCGGCTCTCGATGCGGTGGGCGAGGCCTTCCGACACCAGGAAATCGAGCGCGCGATAGACGGACATGGGCGGCGGCTTCTCGCCGGAGGCGCCGAGCCGCTCCACCAGATCATAGGCGCCGAGCGGCACGTGACTGTCCGCCAGCCCTTCCAGCACGCGCCGGCGCAGCGGGGTCAGCCGCGCGCCGCGCTCGCCGCACGACGCCTCCGCCCGCGCCAGCGCGTCGGCGACGCAGGCGCTGTGGTCGTGGTCATCGTGAGGGTGGGCGTTCGTCGTCATCGCGCAATCGTACTCCAGCGCTAGGAAACCGAAAACCATGTCTCGCATGTGACGCGGGGTACGGTGCCATGGGAAGGAAAGACCTCTTTGCACCGCACACCGGCGTGCTAGCCTGCGACATGTAGGAATTCCTGCGGCACGGCGCGAGGCCCGGAACGGGCGCGCCGGCCGTCATCTCGTGTGAGGAGCTCTTGGATGCTTAAGGGGAAGAACGCGGTCGTCACCGGCTCGACCAGCGGAATCGGCCTCGCCTATGCGCGTGCGCTGGCCGCCGAGGGCGTGAACGTGACGCTGAACGGCTTCGGCGACGCGGCGGCGATCGAGAAGGAGCGCGCCGGCATCGAGAGCGAGTTCGGCGTCAAGGCGATCTATTCCGGCGCGGACCTCACCAAGGGCTCGGAATGCGCCGCGCTGGTGAAGTTCGCCGAGGACACGCTCGGCTCGGTCGACATCCTCATCAACAATGCCGGCGTCCAGCACGTCTCGCCGATCGAGGAGTTCCCTGATGACAAGTGGGACCTCATCATCGCGCTGAACCTTTCCGCCGCCTTCCACGCCATCAAGGCCGCCGTGCCGGGCATGAAGGCGCGCAAATGGGGCCGCATCATCAATACCGCCTCGGCGCACGCGCTCGTCGCCTCGCCGTTCAAGTCGGCCTATGTCTCGGCCAAGCACGGCATTGCCGGCCTGACCAAGACGGTGGCGCTGGAGACGGCGACCTTCGGCATCACCTGCAACGCCATCTGCCCCGGCTATGTCTGGACGCCGCTGGTCGAGAAGCAGATTCCCGACACCGCCAAGGCGCGCGGCATGACCGAGGAGCAGGTGAAGCGCGACGTGCTGCTCGCCGCCCAGCCGACCAAGGAATTCGTGACGGTGGAGGAAGTGGCGGCGCTTGCCGTGTTCCTCGCGTCGGATGCGGCGCGTTCGATCACCGGCTCGTTGCAGCAGATCGACGGCGGCTGGGTCGCCGAATAGCGTTCCGGAGGTAGAGAGTGGCCCGAAGCCCGAAACCGCCCGGCACCGCAAAGCCGGCCACCGGCGCGCCCCGACGCGGGCGCGCCAAGGCGGCGCAGACTCCCGTTGCGACGCCGTCCCCCGTCGCGGAGGCCGCTGCGGCCGAGGTGACGTCTGTCGTAACGCCTGCTCCCAAGCCGGAAGCCGCGGCCAAACCCGCGCCGTCCAAACCGGTGGCTGCCAAACTGGCGGCTGCCGGGCCGAGAGCGGCGCAGCCGAAAGCGCCGGCAAAGGCCGAGGCTGCCAAGCCCGCAGGGTCAAAACCCGCCGCGCAGAGGGTTCCGGGCGCCAAGGACGCCGCGGTCGAAAGTGAGCGGGCCGAGGCAACGGCTCCCACGCCAGTGACCGCCAAACCCGCGTCGTCCAAACCGGCGGCCGCCAAACCTGCTGCCGCCAAACCTGCCGCCGCCAAACCTGCCGCCGCCAAGACGTCAGGTCCCAAGACGTCAGGTACCAAGACGTCTGGTACCAAGACGTCTGGTACCAAGCCGGCTGCCAAGGTGGCGGCGGAGGTCCGGAAACTGTCGGCCTCCGACCAGGAAAAGGCGGAAGCGGCGGCCGGAGCGCTCGCCACCCCCGCCGGATCGGGCGAGGTGAAGCGCGAGCCGGGCCCGGCCGAGGAGGCGAAGAAGGCGTCGAAGGCGACCGGCCCGGTCATCAAGCCGATCAACCTCGCGCTTCAGGGCGGCGGCGCGCACGGCGCCTTCACCTGGGGCGTGCTCGACCGGCTGCTGGAGGACGGGCGCATCGCCATCGAGGGCATCTCGGGCACCAGCGCCGGGGCGATGAACGCGGCCGTGCTGGCCACCGGCATCGCGCGCGGCGGCAATGAAGGCGGGCGCGAGGCGCTCAACCGCTACTGGCGCGCGGTGTCGAAGGACGGGCGGACCAGCCCGTTGCAGCGCACGCTGCTCGACCGGCTGATGGGCAACTGGTCGCTCAACACCAATCCGAGCTACATCGCCTTCGACGTGATGAGCCGGTTCCTGTCGCCCTATGACTTCAACCCGCTCAACATCAATCCGCTGATGGACCTCATCGAGGAGCACGTGGATTTCAAGGCGCTGCAGTCCTGCAGCCATGTCCACGTCTTCATCAGCGCCACCAACGTCCACACGGGCAAGGTGCGCGTCTTCGCCAAGCATGAGCTGACGGCGCAGGCGGTGATGGCTTCCGCCTGCCTGCCCTTCATGTTCCAGGCGGTGGAAATCGACGGCGTGCCCTATTGGGACGGCGGCTACATGGGCAACCCCGCCCTGTTCCCCTTCTACAATGCGGTGAAGACCGACGACATCTTGCTCGTCCAGATCAACCCGATCATCCGCCGCGAGACGCCGAAGACGGCGCGCGACATCAACAACCGGATGAACGAGATCACCTTCAACGCCTCGCTGCTGGCGCAGCTGCGCGCGGCCGAGTTCGTCACCCGCCTGCTCAAGCATGGCAGCCTCCAGAAGAAGGGCGGCGACGGCATCGACGGCTATCGCGACCTGCGCATCCACCGGATCGACGGGGCGGAGAAGCTGGTCGCGCTCGACGCCTCCACCAAGATGAACGCGGAATGGGAGTTCCTGCTCTATCTCAACGCCATTGGCCGCGAGGCGGCGGAGAGCTTCCTGGAGAAGCACTTCGACGATATCGGTGTGCGCTCGACGCTCGACGTGCGCGAGGAGCTGAACAGGGGTTGAGGCGCGCGCACCTCTCGACGCGCTGGCGGCTTTGTGGTGTGACGGCGGGATGAACCCGACCGTCGCATCCGAACCCGCTCTCGACATCGCCTCCCGCGTCCTGCACCGCGACGGGATGATGCTGGTCATCGACAAGCCGGCAGGTCTCGCCGTGCACAAGGGGCCGAAGGGCGGCGAGACGCTTGCCGACCACCTCGACGCCCTGCGCTTCGGCCTGCCGAACGCGCCGGAGCTGGCGCACCGGCTCGACAAGGACACGTCCGGCTGCCTCGTGCTCGGCCGTCACCGCAAGGCGCTGGCCGACCTCGGCAAGGCCTTCGCCGACGGCACGGTGGGCAAGACCTACATGGCGGTGGTGCGCGGCGTGCCGGCCGAGGCGGGCGGGCGCATCGAGCTGAAGCTCTCCAAGCGCTCGCCGACCCGTGGCTGGTGGATGACCGTCGATCCGCGCGGGCAGGAGGCGATCAGCGAATGGCGCAAGCTCGCCGAGGGCGAGGGCTTTGCCGTGCTGGCGCTCTCTCCGCTGACTGGCCGGACGCACCAGCTGCGCGTGCATCTCGATGCCATCGGCCATCCGATTCTCGGCGACAGCATCTATGGCGGGGCTTCGCGCCTGCCGGGCGGCCCGATACTGCACCTGCATTCGCGCCGCGTCGTGATCCCCCAGCACAAGGGGCGGGAGCCGGTCGACGTTCGCGCGCCGCTGCCGGCCCATATGCGGGCGACGCTGGAGCGGGCGGGCCTCGACCCGGCGGCGCTGGAGGCGGCGGCGGATGCCGCCGATTTCACACCACGTGCAGGCCGGGCTTGAGAGTACGGGCGAGCCGCGCGCCGAACTGGCCGCAGCCGATCAGTCCCGGCGTCGCGTGCACGATGATGTGCACCGGCGTGTCGATCAGGCGCGCCTCGAAGGGCGGATGCTCCGCGAAGGCGTCACGGAAGGGTGAACCGGCGAAGAGAGGCGCCAGCGCCGCCGAGACCCCGCCGGCGAGATAAACCCCGCCGCGTGCATTGGTGATGAGCGCGAGGTCGCCGGCGATGCGGCCGAACAGGCGCAGGAAAACGTTGCACGTCTCGCGCGCCGCGTCATCGCCGCGCTTGGCGGCGGTGATGACGTCTTCGGGGCTTTGCGTCGCGCCTGTCAATATGCGGTGGATGCGGGCGAGGCCCGAGCCCGACACGGCATGCTCCACCACAACGGGGCCGAGCTCGCGGACCATATGGCCGAGCAGCAGCGCTTCCTCCGCATCGGCCGCACCCAGCCGCACACGCCCGCCCTCGCCGGTGAGGACGTGGCGGTTGCGGCCCTGCTTCACCAGCATGGCGGTGCCGAAGCCGGTGCCGGGGCCGCAGACGAGGATGGGCGCATCCGGTTCGGCGATGCCGCTACCCACGGCCACGAGGTCTTCCGGACCGAGCGCGGGAACGCCGAGCGCGAGGGCTTCGAAATCGTTCACGGCGGCGAATTTCTGCCAGCCGAAATGCCGGCGCATGTCGCGCTTGGTGAAGGACCAGTCGCGATTCGTCAGCTTGATGACCTCGCCGTCCGCCGGCCCGGCGACCGCCAGCACGGCACCGCCCACCGCCCGGCGCGCGCCGTCGCCACGCCGGGCGAGGTCGGCCTCGATCATCTGCTTGAAGCCGGCAAAGTCGTCGTTGCGGTGAATCTGGATGTCGCGGGGCACGCCGTCGGTGCCGACGACCGCCAGGCGGGAGGAGGTTCCGCCGATATCGGCGATGAGGATGAGATGGGGCATGATCCAGACGCTACGGAGCGAAGCACGGGGCGGGATCGGATAGGAACCAATCTCGCCTGCTTCCACAAGTCCCGGCCGACAATTCGGTTCGATCGGCCATGGCGGCGCGGCGCGGGAGTTGCCTTCGCGGACGTGCGGGCCTAGTGGCATGCGAGATGAAAGATGCTCCGCATTCCTCCCGTCGCCCGAAGGCTCCCGCCCCTGCGCCGGACACGCCGGGCCTCGCCGCCCGCCGCGCCGCGGCCGACGCCGTCGACACCGTGCTGGAGAAGGGGCGGCCGCTGGAGGAAAGCCTCGAACGGCTGACGCGCGATCTCGACGAGCGGGACCGGGCGCTCACCCGCATGATCGCCGCTACCGCGCTGCGCCGGCTCGGCAGCCTGCGGGCGCTGCTGCGCACGCTGCTGGAGCGCGGCGTGCCGGACAAGGCGCGGCGCGTCGAGACGCTGCTCGTCATCGGCGCGGCGCAGATCCTGTTCATGGACGTGCCGGACCACGCGGCGGTGGGCACCAGCGTCGCCCTCGCCGGCGAGAATCCGGGGACGGCCGGCTTCAAGGGGCTGGTGAACGCCGTGCTCAGGCGGATCGCCCGCGAGGGGCGCGCCGTGCTGCCGGACGTGCCGGACCAGCCGACCTGGATGGTCGAGGGCTGGGCGGGCGCCTATGGCGGGGAGGCCGCCGAGGCGATCTCACGGGCGCTCGCGGCGGAGGCGCCGCTCGACGTCACGGCGAAGGAGGATGCCGCCGGCTGGGCCGAGAAGCTCGGCGGCCGGCTGCTGCCGACCGGGAGTATTCGCCTCGTCGATGCCGGCAACGTCACCGCGCTGCCGGGCTTCGCCGAGGGGGCGTGGTGGGTGCAGGACGCAGCGGCGGCGCTGCCGGCGCGGCTGCTGCACGCCGGGGAGGGGCAGCGCGTCGCGGATCTCTGCGCCGCGCCGGGCGGCAAGACCGCCCAGCTCGCCGTCACCGGCGCCGAGGTGGTGGCGCTCGACCGTTCGGCGCCCCGCCTCAGGCGTCTGCGGCAGAATCTGACCCGCCTGGGTCTTACGGCGGACATCGTCGAGGCGGACGCCACGAACTGGCGCGGCGGTCCGTTCGACGGCGTGCTGATCGACGCTCCCTGCTCGGCGACCGGCACCATCCGCCGCCATCCGGATGTCGCCTGGACCAAGGTGCCGGCGGACATCGCCAGCCTCGCCGATCTGCAGTCGCGTATCCTCGCCCACGCCGCGCGTCTGGTGAAGCCGGGCGGGCGGCTGGTCTATTCCACCTGCTCGCTGGAGCCGGAGGAGGGCGAGCGGCAGGTGGAGGCCCTTCTCGCCCGGCACACCGATTTCGTCCGCGAGCCGGTGACGCCCGGCGAATGCGGCATCGCGCCCGAATGGATCAACGCCGCCGGCGAGGTCCGCACGCTGCCGACTCACCTGCCCGCCGCCGATGCGCGCTTTGCCGGCCTCGACGGCTTCTTCGCTGCGCGCCTGCGCCGGAAATGAGCATCCACAAGCGCTCCCGCGCGCGGCTGGACGTGACCGGCGGCTCCGCTAAGCTCCCCGCATGGCGAAGGGTGATTCCCCATCGCGTCGAGAAGAACTGAGGCGCTGATGGCCCGCGAGATCTACGCGGACCGCGCCCGTCTGGCGCTGTTCGCGAGCGAAACCGGCTGGAACAGCCTCGTGGCACGCGCCATGGCGCACCCGTGGTTCCCCTGGCGCACGGCTTCCGTGCCGGTGCCGTCCCGCCTGATGTTCGCCCCGCACGACCTGCGCACCGGCGACCCGGCCCGCGCGGGAGAGCTTTATGCCGGGCGGTTCTCCTTCGCCGGCAAGCTGGTGCTCACCGACGGCTCCTCGCCGTTCGAGATGGAGCCGCCCTCGGCGGAATGGGCGCGCGAGCTCTATTCGTTCGGCTGGCTGCGGCATCTGCAGGCCGCTGCCTCGCCGATCGCGCGGGCGCATGCGCGGGCGCTGGTCGGGGACTGGATCACCATTCGCGGCCACCGCCTGCCGCAGGCCTCCTCGCCGGAGGTCGCGGCGCGGCGGGTGATGAGCTGGCTGAGCCAGTCGCCGCTCATCCTGCAGGACGCCGATCCCGGCTTCCATCGCCGGTTCATCCGCAGCCTCACCGCGCAGGTGCGCTACATCAAGAGCGTCGGGCCCAACGCGCCCGACGGCCGGCCGCGCCTAACCTGCGCGCTGGCGCTCGCCTTCGCCAGCCTGTGCATGGCCGATCAGGCGCGGCTGATGAAGACGGCGCAGAAGCGCCTCGTCGACGAGATCGAGCGGCAGATTCTCGGCGATGGCGGCCATGCGAGCCGCAATCCCGGCATGCTGATCGAACTGCTGCTCGATCTCTTGCCGCTGCGCCAGTGCTTCAGCGCGCGCCATGTGCCGCCGCCACAGGCGCTGATGAACGCCATCGACCGGATGATGCCGATGCTGCGCTTCTTCCGGCATGTCGACGGCGCCTTCGCGCTGTTCAACGGCATGGGACCGACGCCGGCGGACGCGCTCGCCACCGTGCTCGCCTATGACGATGCGCGCGGCCGCCCGGTGTCCAACGCGCCCTATTCCGGCTACCAGCGCATGGAAGCGGGGGGCACGGTGGTGATCGCCGACACCGGCGCGCCGCCGCCCATTTCCATGAGCCTCGAGGCGCATGCCGGCTGCCTGTCCTTCGAGCTGTCGGCGGGCCGGCACCGCATCGTGGTCAATTGCGGCCTGCCGGCCACGGGCCGCGACGAGTGGCGCTCGGTGGCGCGGCAGACGGCGGCGCATTCCACCGCCGTGGTCGAGGACACCTCGTCCTGCCGCTTTGTGGCCGGCGGGGCGCTGGCGCGGCTGTGCGGAACGCCGGTGCTGGGCGGGCCGACCGACATCCATGTGGATCGCGGCGAGCGCGGCGGGGCCGATGTGCTGCGCGCCAGCCATGACGGCTATGCGGCGCGTTTCGGCATCGTGCACCAGCGCTCCTGGCGCCTGTCGCCGGACGGCATGCGCGTCGACGGCGAGGACCTTTTCCGCGTGGCGCAGGGCGAGGAGTTTCCCGCTGATCAGCCGGGCCGCTACGCCATCCGCTTCCACCTGCACCCTTCCGTGGAGCCGTCGCGGGCGTCGGACGGGCAGACCGTGATCCTCAAGCTGCCGGATGGCGACGACTGGGCGTTCACCGCGCCCGGCAGCACGGTGGTGATCGAGGAGAGCATCTTCCTCGCCGGTGGTGCCGGCCCGCGCCGCACCGAGCAGATCGTCATTTCCGGACAGGCGCGGGACGTGCCGCGGATCGAGTGGACCTTCGTCCGCCTGAAGGCGCTGCGCGACTGATTCCGGCGCCACGGAGCCGCATGCGCAGGCCAGCCTTGCCCCCTGCGGCGGTTCACGCCGGGGCCGAGACGTGATAGGGCGGCGGCCATTCCTCGCTGCAACACATTGGCCATTCCCATGCCCGCTGACGTCCGCCCCATCGCCCGCGCCCTGCTTTCGGTCTCCGACAAGACCGGCCTCGTGGCGTTCGCCCAGCGGCTTGCCGCCAAGGGGATCGAACTCGTCTCGACGGGGGGGACGCGCAAGGCGCTCGCCGAGGCGGGGCTGAAGGTGCTGGACGTCGCCGACCTGACCGGCTTTCCCGAGATGATGGACGGGCGGGTGAAGACGCTGCACCCCGCCGTGCATGGCGGCATTCTCGCCGTTCGCGACGACGCCGCCCACCGCGCCTCGATGCAGGAGCACGGCATCAGCCCGATCGACCTGGTGGTGGTGAACCTCTATCCCTTCGAGGCGACGGTGGCGCGCGGCGCCGGATATGACGATTGCGTCGAGAACATCGACATTGGCGGCCCCGCGATGATCCGCGCGGCGGCGAAGAACCACGCCGATGTCGCGGTCATCGTCGATTCCTCGAGCTATGAGACGGTGCTCGCCGAGATCGAGGAGAAGGGCGGCACCACGCTGGCGACGCGCCGCAAGCTGGCGCAGCTCGCCTATGCCCGCACCGCCACCTATGACGGGGCGATCGCGAGCTGGTTCGCCGAGGTCGAAGCCAAGGAAGCTGCGGCCAAGGAAGCCGAGGCCAAGGCGGAGGAGGTCGCGGCGCCGCAGAGCCGCGTGTTCGGCGGCCGCCTCGCGGAAGCGCTGCGCTATGGCGAGAACCCGCACCAGCAGGCCGCCTTCTATGTCGGCGGCGCGGCCCGTCCGGGCGTCGCCACGGCGCGCCAGCTTCAGGGCAAGGCGCTCTCCTACAACAACCTCAACGACACCGATGCCGCCTTCGAGGCGGTGGCCGAATTCGACCCGGCCCGCGCCCCGGCGGTGGTGATCGTCAAGCATGCCAATCCGTGCGGCGTGGCGGAGGGCGCGACGCTGGTCGAGGCCTATCGCAAGGCGCTGGCCTGCGACCCGACCTCTGCCTTCGGCGGCATCGTGGCGCTCAACCGCACGCTCGATGCGGACGCCGCCCGCGCCATCGTCGAGATCTTCACCGAGGTGATCGTGGCGCCCGACGCCACCGAGGAAGCCGCGGCGATCGTCGGCGCCAAGAAGAACCTGCGCCTGCTCGTCACCGGCGCGCTGCCGAATCCGCGCGGTCCGGGGCTCGCGGTGAAGTCGCTGGCCGGCGGCTATCTCGTGCAGTCGCGCGACAATGCGGTGGTGGACGACATGGCGCTGAAGGTCGTCACCAAGCGCGCGCCGACGGCCAAGGAACTGGCGGACCTCGCCTTCGCCTTCCGCGTGGTGAAGCACGTGAAGTCGAACGCCATCGTCTATGCGAAGGACCTCGCTACGGTCGGCATCGGCGCGGGGCAGATGAGCCGGGTGGATTCGGCCCGCATCGCCGCCCACAAGGCGCGCGACGCGGCGGCGACCGCCGGCCTCGCCGAGCCGCTGACCAAGGGCAGCGTCGTGGCGTCCGACGCCTTCTTCCCCTTCTCCGACGGGCTCATCACCGCCATCGAGGCGGGAGCGACCGCCGTGATCCAGCCGGGCGGCTCGATCCGCGACAATGACGTGATCGCGGCGGCGGACGAGGCGGGCATCGCCATGGTGTTCACCGGCGTGCGCCATTTCCGCCACTGAGTCGCGGCGTTCCGGGCACGATACGAAAAAGGGCCGGCGGATGCCGGCCCTTTGCTTTTGTAACGGCTTTCGCGTGGCTCAGAAGCGGTAGGTCACGCCGAGACCGACGATCCACGGATCGAGATCGGCCTTGCCGGTGAGCTTCTGGCCGGCGACGGTGACGTCGAAGTCCGGCTGCAGGAAGAGCTTCTTGAGGTCGACGTTGATGCCCCAGTGCTCGTCGAGCATGTAGTCGAAGCCGACCTGCAGCGCCCAGCCGAACGTGTCCTTCACGTCCAGCGCGTCGGCGGCGGCGGCCTTCTGGTCGAAGAAGAAGGTGTAGTTGATGCCGGCGCCGATATAGGGCTTGAAGGCGCCGAAATCGGTGAAGTGGTACTGCAGCGTCAGCGTCGGCGGCAGCAGCCAGACTTCGCCGATCTTGCCGAGATTCGAGATCGTGCCGGCGCCGTCGATGTCGTGGGGCGTCACGCCGAGGATGAGTTCGGCCGCCCAGTTCTTCGTGAAGTAGTAGGTGATGTCGAGCTCGGGCACGACGGAGCTCGAATAATCGAGATCCGAGCCCTGAACGCCGTGCACCTTGCCCCCGTCATCGGGAATCACCCCGAGCAGGCGGACGCGAATCTGCCACGGGCTCTGCTCCTCGACCGGCGGCGGCGCCTTGTAGACCGGCGCGGCGGCGACGTCCGCGGCCATGGCCGGCGCACTGGCGAGCGGCGCGGCCAGTGCGAAAAGCGCTGCGAGCGCAGAGAGTTGATTGATGGCTGATCGATGCATCGGCATGCCCAAACCCCTTGAATCCCCAAGCCCCCGTGAGCGGGACATGGGTTATCAGTGGGGCGCGGGGGCATCGACGAGCTTGATCGAAATCAAGGGCCGGCTAGTCTTCAGCGGCTGTGACATGACAGCAACAGACAGGTGGTAGAGAAACCACCGCTTGAAAAGCCGCGCAGGAGATCGATGCGCAGGTGCATCGCGGACCATGCGGCAGGGTGACGGAAATCGGGGATGGCTATGGGTGTCGAAGGGTTCTTCGCCAGCGAAGACGAGCGCGTCGCGCGCAAGCTGGTCGAACAGGCCGATCTTGTCCTTGGGGCGACGGACGCTCACGCGCCGCCTCATTTCGCCAGCTTGCTGTTCGGCCGGGCGGTGGCCGAGGACGCCCGGGTCTACACCGCCCACGAGCTCGCCAGCCTGGCCGGGCTCGCCTATGGCCACCTCGCGGCCCGGCAGCCGGGCCGTTTCGACATCCGCATCGTGCAGCCCCACGCGGTGGAGGGCGGCGAGCGGCTGGGGCGGGTGTCGGTCGTCGAGATCGTCAATGACGACATGCCGTTCCTGCTCGATTCCGTCATGGCGACGCTGACCGCGCAGGGGCTCACGGCGAGTTTTGTCGTGCACCCGATTCTGGCCGTGGAGCGCGACGGGGCAGGGGCCCTGCTGGCGGTCGCGGCAAGCGAGGCGCGGGGGACGATGACCGGCGAGGCGGCGGCCGGTATCCGCCCGCACCGGGAAAGCTTCATCCATATCCACGTGCCGCGCATCGAGGACGAGGGTCGGCGGGCGGCGCTCGTCGACGAGCTCACCCTCGTGCTCGATCAGGTGCGTACGGCCGTCCATGACTGGCAGCCGATGATGGGGCAGCTGCGCGATGCCGTCGCCAATCTGTCGCGCGCGCCGGTGCCGCAGGAGGACCGCGACGAAGCGGTCGCTTTCCTCGAGTGGCTCCTCGACGGGCGTTTCACCTTCCTCGGCTGCCGTCACTATCAGGCGGCCGGTGGCCCGGCGGGGGCGCCGCAGTTCGAGCGGCGCATGGAGAATGCCTTCGGCCTGCTGGCGGACGAGGATTTCCGCCTGTTCCGGCGTACCGACGACACGCGCAGCGTGAGCGCCGACCTGCGCGACGTGCTCGCCGATCCCAGCCCGTTGCTCGTCACCAAGTCGCGCATGGTCTCCAGGGTGCACCGGCGCGTGTGGATCGATGTGGTGCTGATCAAGCGCTACGACGAGCAGGGGCAGGTCATCGGCGGCCTGTGCATCGCCGGCCTGTTCACCGCCACCGCCTATACGAGCTCCGTGCACACCATTCCGATGCTGCGCCGGAAGGCGGCGGGCGTGCTGGCGCGCGCCGGCTTCGCGCCTGACAGCCATTCCGGCCGGGCGCTGGTGAAGGTGCTGGAGACCTATCCGCGCGACGACCTGTTCCAGATCGACACCAACCTGCTCTTCCAGTTCGCGCTGGCCATCCTCCAGCTCGACGAACATCCGCGCGTGCGCGTCCTGGCGCTCAACGAGCGTTTCGACCGTTTCGTCTCCGTGCTCGTCTTCGTGCCGCGCGACCGCTACGGGTCGGAGGTGCGCGAGCGCATCGGCGACCTGCTGGCGGAGAGCTTCGGCGGCCAGGTCGCGACCTTCCGGCCGCTGTTCATGGACGGGCCGCTGACGCGCGTTCACTTCATCATCGAGCGCGATCCGGGCGCGATGCCAAAGGTCGACCGCGCCACGCTCGAGGCGGGTATCTCCGACATCATCCGCACCTGGGGCGACGGTTTCAGCGAAGCCGTCGCCGCCGCCTTCCCGGCGAACGTCGCGAGCGGTCTGCTCCAGCGCTACGGCGAGGCGTTCCCGGCCGGCTTCCAGTCGAGCTACACGCCGGAGGAAGCGGCGGCCGATGTGCGGCTCATCGAGCGTCTGGGGCCGGAAAGCCCGGTGGCGGCGGATTTCCGCGCGCCCGCGCTGCGCGAGCCCGACCGCGTGGGGCTGAAGGTGCTCAGCTACGAGGTGCCGCGCCTGCTCTCCGAGCGCGTGCCGCTGCTGGAGGCCATGGGCTTCATCGTCATCGACGAGCGCACCTTCACGGTGCGGCCGGAAGACGGCGCGCCGGTCTATGTGCACGACATGGTGCTGGCGCGGCGGGGTGGCGGTCCCATCGCCCTCGACACGCTGGAGGCGCGCCTGCACGCGACGCTGATGGCGGTGCTGCGCGGCCATGGCGAGAGCGACGGCTTCAACGCGCTGGTGCTGAGCGCCCAGCTCGGCTGGCGCGACATCGTGCTGCTGCGCACGCTCGCCCGCTATCTGCGCCAGGTCGGCATCCCGTTCAGCCAGGACTATCTGTGGGCGACCCTCAACGCCCATCCGGCCATCGTGCAGAAGCTGGTGGCGCTGTTCCACGCCCGCTTCGATCCCGCCCATGCCGAACATCGCGACGAGCGGCAGGCAGCGATCCGCGAGGAAATCGAGACGGCGCTGGTCGATGTGCAGAGCCTCGACGAGGACCGCATCCTGCGCCGCTTCGCCAATCTCGTCGAAGCGGCCGTGCGCACCAATTTCTACCAGCAGGGCAGTGAGGGCGGGCACCGGCCGACGGTCGCCATCAAGTTCCTCAGCCACAAGGTGGAGGGTCTGCCGCTGCCGCGTCCGCTGTTCGAGATCTTCGTCCATTCGCCGCGCGTGGAGGGCATCCACCTGCGCTTCGGCCGGGTGGCGCGCGGCGGCCTGCGCTGGTCCGACCGGCCGCAGGATTTCCGCACGGAGGTGCTGGGTCTCGTCAAGGCGCAGCAGGTGAAGAACGCGGTCATCGTGCCGGTGGGCGCCAAGGGCGGCTTCGTGCCGGCGCAGCTTCCCGCCGGCCCGCGCGAGGCGATCCAGGCGGAAGGCGTTGCGGCCTACAAGCTCTTCGTCTCCAGCCTGCTCGACGTCACCGACGATATCGAGGGCGGCGAGACGGTGCATCCGGCGTTGACCGTGCGCCATGACGAGGACGACCCCTATCTCGTCGTCGCCGCCGACAAGGGCACGGCGACCTTCTCCGACACCGCCAACGCGCTGTCGCAGGAGCGCGGCTTCTGGCTGGACGACGCCTTCGCCTCGGGCGGCTCGGTCGGCTACGATCACAAGGCGATGGGCATCACCGCGCGCGGCGCCTGGGAGGCTGTGCGCCGGCACTTCCGCGAGCTGGACACCGACATCCGCGTGACGCCTTTCGCCGTGGTCGGCGTCGGCGACATGTCGGGCGACGTGTTCGGCAACGGTATGCTGCTGGAGAACACGATCAGGCTGGTCGCCGCCTTCGACCACCGCGACGTCTTCCTCGATCCGAACCCGGATCCGGAGCTGTCGTTCCGCGAGCGGCAGCGGCTGTTCGCCCTGCCGCGTTCGAGCTGGCAGGATTACGACAAGGCGCTGATCTCGGCCGGCGGCGGGGTGTTCCCGCGCTCGGCCAAGAGCATTCCGCTCAGCCCGGAGGTGCGCGCGGCCCTCGGCTTCGACAAGAATGCCGCTTCGCCGGCGGAGGTGATCAGCGCCATCCTGCGGGCGCCGGTGGACCTGCTCTGGTTCGGCGGCATCGGCACCTATGTGCGCGCCTCGGGCGAGACCGACGCGCAGGTGGGCGACCGCGCCAATGATGCCATCCGCATCACCGGCGGCGAGGTGCGGGCCAAGGTGATCGGCGAGGGCGCCAATCTCGGCGTCACCCAGCGCGGGCGCATCGAGGCGGCGCGCCGTGGCGTGCGGCTCAATACCGACGCCATCGACAACTCGGCCGGCGTGAACACCTCCGACGTCGAGGTGAACATCAAGATCGCCATGGGCCCGGCGCTGCGCGAGGGACGGCTCGACCCGCAGAGCCGCGCGCAGCTTCTCGCCGGCATGACCGACGAGGTGGCCGGGCTGGTGCTGCGCAACAACTACCTGCAGACGCTCGCGCTGTCGCTGGCCGAGCGGCACAGCCTGGACGAGCTGGGCTTCCTGCAGCGGCTGATGCAGCGGCTGGAGGCGCGCGGGCTGCTCGACCGGGTGGTCGAGTTCCTGCCTGCCGATGCCGAGATCAACGAGCGGCGCGGGCGCGGGGAGGGGCTCACGCGGCCGGAACTCGCGGTGCTGCTGGCCTATGCCAAGCTCACCGCCCATGCCGACCTGCTCGACACCGGCGTGCCGGACGACCCCTATCTCGCGCGCGAACTCGCGGCCTATTTCCCGGCGGAACTGCGCGAGCGCTTCCCCGAAGGCATCGAGGGGCACCGGCTGCGGCGCGACATCATCGCCACGCGGCTGTCCAACGCCATGATCAACCATGGCGGTCCCGCCTTCGTCGCGCGGCTGGCGGACGAGACCGGGGCGGGCATCGAGTCGATCGCCAAGGCCTTCGCGGTGGTGCGCGACGGTTTCGGCCTCACCGCCCTCAACGGCGAGATCGACGCGTTGGATGGGCGCGTGCCCGGCGCGGTACAGCTCGACCTCTACGGCGCGGTGCAGGAGATGCTGCTCGACCGCGCCGTCTGGTTCCTGCGCAATGTCGATCTCCGGCGCAGCTTGGACGAGCTGGTGGCGCATTACGCGGCCGGCATCGCGCCGGTGGAACAGGTGCTGAGCGGTCCGGTGCGCGAACTGCTGCCCGAGGAAGCGCGTACCCTCTATGATGCCCGTGTCGTCCAGTGGACGCAGGCGGGCGTGCCCGAGGTGCTGGCCCGCAAGATCGCCCGCCTCTCGGCGGTGGAGAGCGCCACCGACATCGTGCTCATCGCCGACCGCACGAAGGCGCCGCTGACGGAGGTGGCGGTGACTTTCTTCGCCGTCGCACTGCTGTTCCGGCTCGACCGCGTGCTCGGCGCGGCACGCACCCTCTCGGTGGCGGACTATTACGACCGGCTCGCCATGGAGCGGGCGCTTGCCTCCTTCGAGATCGCGGTGCGCCGCCTCACCGCCGAGGTGATCGAGGCGCACGGCACCGGCGCGGAAGGTGTCGCCGCCTGGGCGGCCGCGCGCGGCGAGGTGGTGGAGCGTGCGCGCAACGGCGTGCACGAGATCGCCGGGTCCGGGCTCAGCGTCTCCAAGCTATCGGTGGCGGCGAGCCTGATCGGCGATCTGGTACGTGGGTGAGGCCGACCGGGCGGGCTGAGGCTCGCCCGGTTCTTTCCCCGTATGCAGGCTTCACGCCTGCCGGACGATGGCGCCGATCACGTTGACCAGAATCCGCGAGGCGGTGAGGGCCGACAGGCCGTCCCTGTCGGCGGGCGGATAAAGCTCGACGAGATCGAACCCCGCGATTCGGGCGCGTCGGCCGAGGCCCGCGATCAGGTCGATCACTTGCGTATAGGTGAGGCCGCCGGGCGTGCGCGCCGCAACGCCCGGCATGATGTCGGGATCGAGGCCGTCGCAGTCGAGGGTGACGACGACCCGCGCGCCTTCCGGGATATGCCGCAGGGCGGCTTCGACGCCCTGCGCGTGAATCTCGCGGGCCGTCACGAAGCGGCTGCCGTAGTGCCGCGCCGCCTCGATCTCCGGGCGTCGCGCGCTGCCGACGCTGCGCAGCCCGACCTGCACGATGCCGGCGACATGGGCCATTTCGCTCGCCCGGCGCATCGGGCTCGAATAGCCGTGGCGTTCGCCATGGACCTCGTCGCGCCAGTCGATATGGGCGTCGATCTGCAGGATCCAGACCGGCCCGTGTTCCGCGAAGGCGGCGAGGAAGGGAATGGGCACGGAATCGTCGCCGCCGAGCAGGATCGGAACGGCCGGCAGGGCGAGGATCTCGCGCGTCTTCGCCTCGATCCGGGCCCGATTGCCGGCATTGTCGCGCGGGGTCGTCGGGACGTTGCCGGCGTCGATGCAGCAGACCGGCTCGCCGTCGAACAGCGGCCCGCCGAGATCGAAGTCCCAGTGTTCCACAAGCCCGGCGTCTTCCTGGCTCGCCGCGCGGACGGCATCGGCGGCCAACGCGTAGCCGCCGCTGTCCTGTCCGGGATAGGTGCTGCCGTGACCGGCGCCGAAGATCACCGCACGGGGCATGCGACCATCGGCGAGGCGATCAGGAAAGCCGAGAAAGGAAGGCGAGGCGATCACTCCCGATGGTCTGGCCGTGGGGTCGACGGGCGCAGGGGGCGGCATGGCCCCCTGTCCGCTACGCTGCCGCGTGCTTCTTGTTCTGCCGGTGCGAGATCAGGTCGTCGACGACCGTCGGATCGGCAAGCGTCGAGGTGTCGCCGAGATTGCCGAACTCGTCCTCGGCGATCTTGCGCAGGATGCGGCGCATGATCTTGCCCGAGCGCGTCTTCGGCAGGCCGGGCGCAAACTGGATGAGGTCCGGCGAGGCGATGGGGCCGATCTCCCGCCGCACCCAGTTCACCAGCTCCTTGCGCAGATCCTCGGAGGGCTCAACGCCGTCCATCAGGGTCACATAGGCATAGATGCCCTGGCCCTTGATGTCGTGGGGGTAGCCGACCACGGCGGCTTCCGAGACCTTGGGATGGGCGACGAGGGCGCTTTCCACCTCGGCCGTGCCCATGCGGTGGCCGGAGACGTTGATCACGTCGTCGACGCGGCCGGTGATCCAGTAGTAGCCGTCGGCGTCGCGCCGGCAGCCGTCGCCGGTGAAGTACTTGCCGGGATAGGTGGAGAAATAGGTCTGCATGAAGCGCTCGTGGTCGCCGTAGACCGTGCGCATCTGGCCGGGCCACGAGTCGGCGATCACGAGGTTGCCCTCGCAGGCGCCTTCCAGAACGCCGCCCTCGGCGTCCACCACCTGCGGGATGACGCCGAAGAAGGGGCGTGTGGCCGAGCCGGGCTTGAGCCGCGTGGCGCCCGGCAGCGGGGTGATGAGGATGCCGCCGGTCTCCGTCTGCCACCAGGTGTCGACGATGGGGCAACGCTCCTCGCCGACCACGCGGTGATACCACTCCCACGCCTCCGGGTTGATCGGCTCGCCGACCGAGCCGAGCAGACGCAGCGAGGCGCGCGAGGTCTTGGTCACCGGCTCGTCGCCCGCCTGCATGAGCGCGCGGATGGCGGTGGGGGCGGTGTAGAAGATGTTGACCTTGTGCTTGTCGATCACTTCCCAGAAGCGGGAGTTGGTCGGGTAGTTCGGCACGCCCTCGAACATCAGCGTGGTGGCGCCGTTGGCGAGCGGGCCATAGACGATGTAGCTGTGACCCGTGACCCAGCCGATATCGGCGGTGCACCAGTAGACGTCGCCCTCGTGGTAGTCGAACACGTACTGGTGGGTCATCGAGGCGTAGACGAGGTAGCCGCCCGTCGTGTGCAGCACGCCCTTGGGCAGGCCGGTCGAGCCCGAGGTGTAGAGGATGAACAGCGGGTGCTCCGCCTCCACCGGCACGGCGGGGCATTCGCTGGTCACGAGGTCGGCGGCCTCATGATACCAGACGTCGCGGCCGGGCTTCATGTCGACGTTGCCGCCGGTGCGCTTGACCACGATCACATGGTCGACCTCGACGTCGGACGCCTTGGCGATGGCGGCGTCGACATTGGCCTTCAGCGGCACCTTGCGCCCGCCGCGCAGGCCTTCGTCCGTGGTGATGATGACCTTGGAGCCGCAGTCGCGGATGCGGCCGGCGAGGCTGTCCGGCGAGAAGCCGCCGAACACCACCGAATGGATGGCGCCGAGCCGCGCGCAGGCGAGCATCGCATAGGCCGCCTCGGGGATCATCGGCATGTAGATTGTGACTCGGTCACCCTTCTCCACGTTGCGATTGCGCAGCACGTTGGCGAAGCGGCAGACCTCGTCGTGCAACTCCTGATAGGTGATGCTGCGCGACTGCGAGGGGTCGTCGCCCTCCCAGATGATGGCCACCTGGTCGGCGCGGGTGGGCAGATGGCGGTCGATGCAGTTCCAGGCGACGTTGGTCACGCCATCCTCGAACCATTTGATCGAGACGTTGCCGGGGGCGTAGGAGGTGTTCTTGACGATGGTGTAGGGCTCGAACCACTCGATCCGCTTGCCCTCCTCGCCCCAGAAGCCCTCGGGATCGCGCACGGACGCCTCGTACTTCGCCCGGTAGGCGTGATCGTCCAGGAAAGCGCGCTTGGCCCACTCCGCGGGCACGTCGTAGATCTTGTCGGACATGGCGTTTCTTCCCCTTCAGGCAGGCGCTGACGCGCCTCTCTTGCTTCGCCCGGATTATGGTGACCCGGCACAGGGCCGACAAGCGCGTGGGCGCGCGACTTTGGTCGGTATGTAATCGTGCGGATCAGCCGCCGGGCCGCCCGCGCGGGCGCCAGACGCTGGTACGCTTGATCTCCGTGTCCTCCAGATCGCGCGAGACCGGCACGCCGTATTCGGCGATTTTCTCCAGCCTCTCGCGCGGCAGATAGGAGCGGCCGGGATCACCGATCCACACCTCGGCCCCGCGTGCCGCAAGGCTTTCCAGCCAGGCGAAGACACGTTCGGCGAGGTCCCGCTCATAGGCGATGTCGCCCGCCAGTACCACGTCCCAGCCGCCGTCGATCCCCACGATATCGGCGGCGAGGACGGTAATCCCGCAGGTTGTGCCGGGAGTAGCGCCGGCAGTAGCGTTTCGCGTAGCGTTCTCTGTCGCATTGAGTGCTATCGCGGCGTGTGCGAAGCGATCGATGTCCGCCGCCTCGACCGCCCGCGCGCCCGCCCTGCCGGCGGCGATGCCGACGAGGCCGGAGCCGGCGGCGAAGTCGAGGACGCGCTTGCCGCGCACGATCTCGGGATGGTCGAGAACATGCCGGGCGAGAGCCTGCCCGCCGGCCCAGGCGAAGGCCCAGTAGGGCGGAGGCAGGCCGATCTCGCCCAGTTCCTCCTCGGTGCGCTGCCAGATGGGCAGCGATTCCTCGGCGAGATGCAGCAAGATCTCCGGCACCAGCGGCGGCGCGATGAGGCGCGTCTGCTCGCGAATGAAGGCGTGCGGGTCGTCGGCGGCGCGCGGCGTCACCGCGTGCCGCCGGCCATTTCCAGCACGATCTCCCATTCCCGGTCGGTGACCGGCTGGACCGACAGGCGGGAATATTTGAGAAGCGCCATCTCGGCGAGGCGGGGCTCGGTCTTGATGTCGGCGAGCGAGACCGGATTCTTCAGCGGCTCGACCGCCTTGAGGTCGACCATGACGAACTTTCCGGTCGGGTCGGAGGGATCGGGATAGGCTTCCTTGATCACCTCGACGATGCCGACGATCTCCTTGCCCTCGTTCGAATGGTAGAAGAAACCACGGTCGCCGGTCTTCATGGCGAGAAGCTGCTGCTTGGCGAGATGGTTGCGCACGCCGTCCCAGTGGGTGCCCTTCGCCCCGGCGGCGACCTGCTGGTCCCAGGACCATTTGAAGGGTTCGGACTTATAGAGCCAGTGCGCCATTTCCAATCCTCGTGAACCTCATCGTGAGGAGCCCACTCGCATTCCTATTTTACCCCGGCATCGCCGTCATCCCCGGGCGCGGGTCGGGAAACCGCGACTTGCCGCGTGCCCGGCTGAACCGAAGGCGTGGATGGCCGGGACAAGCCCGGCCATGACGAACTTCCAAGCATCCCGGTCGTGAATTACGGGTCAGGCACTCAGGACGAGGCTGATCTTGATCTCACGCTTCCGCTTTCTGGGGGCGGGCCAGCAGCGACCCGATCGCCTGTTCGATATCGCTGCGCCCGGCCAGCACCGCCTCGACGGCGCGGGCGATGGGCATGTCGACGCCCCGCGCCTGCGCCATCGCCACCAGCACGGCGGCGGTCAGCGCCCCCTCGGCCAGCTTGCCGGTGGGGTGGAGGCCCTCGTTGCGGCCGAGGCTGAGGCCGAGGGCGTAGTTGCGGGACTGCGCGGTCGAGCAGGTGAGGA
The DNA here is from genome assembly GCF_902703545.1 of Starkeya nomas. Classification (NCBI taxonomy): domain Bacteria; kingdom Pseudomonadati; phylum Pseudomonadota; class Alphaproteobacteria; order Hyphomicrobiales; family Xanthobacteraceae; genus Starkeya; species Starkeya nomas. Next base: position 2,980,168 of record NZ_CACSAS010000001.1, on the reverse strand, counting down.
TGAGGTCACCGAGGCCGGAGAGGCCGGTCAGCGTTTCCGTGCGGGCGCCGAACGCCTTGCCGAAGCGCATCAGCTCGGCGAAGCCGCGCGCGATGAGCGCCGCGCCCGCCGAGGCGCCGAGCTGCCGCCCGCCGACGATGCCGGCGGCGATGGCGAGCACGTTCTTGGCCGCGCCGCCGATCTCGACGCCGCGCACATCGTCGCTGTGGTAGAGCCGGAACGAGGACGAGCCGAGGGCGGTGGCCAGACCTTCCGCCACGCCGAGGTCCCGCGCCGCCAGGGTGACGGCGGTCGGCAGGCCGGCGGCGACGTCCGCCGCGAAGCTCGGGCCGGAGAGGATGGCGGGCGTCGCGCCGGGGCACGCCTCGGCCAGCACCTGCGTCATGAACAGCGAGGTGCCGCGCTCGATGCCCTTGGCGCAGGTGACGACCGGGGTACCGGCCGCCAGATGCGGGGCCAGCGCGTGGGCGACCTCGCGGCTCGCCTGAGCCGGCACGACCAGCAGCACCGCGTCGCAGCCCGACAGGGCGGCGAGCGAGGCGGAGAGGGTGATGGAATCGGCCAGCCGGACGCCGGGAAGATGCGCCGGGTTGGTGCGGCTGCGGGCCATGGCCTCGACGGCTTCGGCGTCGCGGCCCCACAGCACGACCTCGCGCCCGGCGCGGGCGGCGGCGTTGGCGAGCGCCGTGCCCCAGGCGCCGGCGCCGACCACGCCGATGGTGGAGAAGCGTGCCGGCATCAGTCGGCCGGCCCCGTGGCACCGGGTCCCGTGGCACCGCGCTCCGTGGCGCCGCGTTCCGCGCTCTCGATCTCGCCCAGCGGCCAGCGGGCGCGGGGGGAGACGTCGAGCCCGTCGACGAGGCCGCGCGCCATGCGCTCGGCGCCCGCCCAGGCGATCATGGCGCCGTTGTCGGTGCACAGCTCCGGCGGAGGCACGGCGAGGCGCGTGCCGCCATCGGCCGCCACCTTGTGCAGCACGCGGCGCACCGCCTGATTGGCGCCGACGCCGCCGGCGAGCACGAGGGCGTGGGGCTTCAGCCCGCGCTCGCGCATCACCCGCAGGGCGCAGCGCACGCGGTCGGCGAGAATGTCGACGACGGCGGCCTGGAAGGAGGCGCACAGGTCGTTCACGTCCTCCTCGCCCAGCGGTGCGATCTTCAGCGCCTCCAGCCGCACGGCGGTCTTGAGGCCGGACAGCGAGAAATCCGGCACCGGCTTGCCGTGCAATGGGCGCGGCAGGGCGAAGCGGCTGGCATCGCCCTTGAGCGCCGCGCGCTCCACCGCCGGCCCGCCGGGATAGGGCAGGCCGAGCATCTTCGCGGTCTTGTCGAAGGCCTCGCCGATGGCGTCGTCGATGGTGCCGCCGAGCTTGGTGTATTCGCCGACCCCGGTGACGGCGACGAGCTGGGTGTGCCCGCCTGAGACGAGCAGCAGCAGGAAGGGGAAGGGCACCTTGTCGGTCAGCCGGGCGGTCAGCGCGTGCGCTTCCAGATGGTTGACGGCGACCAGCGGCTTGTGGGCGGCGAGCGCCAGCGCCTTGGCCGTGGTGAGGCCGACGATGACCCCGCCGATGAGCCCCGGGCCGGCGGCGGCGGCGATGCCGCTGAGCTCCGGCAGGCCGAGGCCGGCCGCGCGCAGCGCCCGCTCGATCACATGATCGAGAATTTCGACATGGGCGCGGGCGGCGATCTCCGGCACCACGCCGCCATACTCGGCATGGTCCTGGGTCTGCGAGTGCACCACGTTGGACAGGATGGTGCCCGTGCCGTCCCCACGCCGGCGCACGACCGCGGCGGCGGTTTCGTCGCAGGTGGTCTCGATGCCGAGGAGGAGAAGATCGCTCATTGACTTTATATGGTTGGACGGTGATCTGAACCTGCACCGAACCGCTAGCACCGCAGGACCGCATGACGCAATCGCTTCCCAAACTCCGGCTCGGCACGCGCGGCAGCCCGCTGGCGCTGTGGCAGGCCCATGCGGTGCGCGATGCCCTCGTGAAGGCGCATGGCTGGCCGCAGGAGGCGGTCGAGGTGCAGGTGATCCGCACCACCGGCGACGCCATCACCGATCGCGCGCTGGCGCAGGCCGGCGGCAAGGGGCTTTTCACCAAGGAGCTGGAAGAGGCGCTGCTGGACCGGCGAATCGATCTCGCCGTGCATTCGGCCAAGGACATGGCGACGCGCCTGCCCGACGGGCTGCACCTCGTCGGCTACCTGCCGCGCGCGGATGTGCGCGACGCGCTGATCCTGCGCGAGGGCTCCTCGCTGCGCGACCTGCCGCCGGGCGCGAAGATCGGCACCGCCTCGCTGCGCCGGGAAGCGCAGCTGCGCCGGGTGCGGCCGGACCTCCAGGTATCGCTGCTGCGCGGCAATGTGCACACGCGGCTCGGCAAGGTGGAGAGCGGCGAATTCGACGGCACGCTGCTGGCGCTCGCCGGGCTGACCCGGCTGGGCCTCGCGGACAAGGCGAGCGCGGTGCTGGACGTGACCGACTTCCTGCCGGCGGTGGGGCAGGGGGCGGTCGCCATCGAGACCCGCTTCGGCGACATCGCCGTCGACGCGCTGATCGTGCCCGTGGTGTGCCCGGCGACCGGGCTCGCGGTGCGGGTGGAGCGCGCCTATCTCGGCGAGCTCGACGGCTCCTGCCGCACGCCGATCGGCGGGCTGGCGGAGGTGATCGGCGACGAGATCCGCTTCCGCGGCGCGGTGCTGTCGCCGGACGGCACGCGCTATTACGAGATCGTGCGCTACGGCTCGACCTCGCGGGCGCTGGAGCTCGGCATCGCCGCCGGGCAGGAGATGCGCGCCATGGTGCCGCCCGAGCTGATCCCGAGCGGGACGTGATGCGGGTGCGATGATGCGGGTTCTGGTGACGCGGCCGCGGCCGGACGCCGAGGCCACCGCCGCGCGGCTCGCCGCCGCGGGGCATCAGGCGATCGTCGATCCGATGCTGGCCGTCGAGCCGATCCCTGACGCCCGCCTGCCGGAGGGGCGTTTCGACGCGGTGGCGCTGACCAGCGTGAACGGCGCGCGGCTGCTGGGGGCTCGGTTGCTGGAGGCTCGGCCGGAGCGGACGGCGCTCGCCGGCCTGCCGCTCTACGCGGTCGGGCGGCGCACGGCGGCGGCGGCGCCGGGAGGCTTCGCCGATGTGCATGTGGCCGGCGGGGACGGCGTGTCGCTGGCGGCGCTGCTGCGGACCGAGCTGCCGCGCGGGGCGCGCCTGCTCTACGTGGCCAGCGAGGACCGGGCCATCGATCTCGGCGCGGCGCTGGCGGGCGACAGCATTTCCACCGAACTCTTCGTGATCTACCGCGCGGTACCGGCGGCGGGACTGGCGGCGGACACCCTCGCGGCGGCGGCGGGGGGGCGGATCGACGCTGCCTTCCATTTCTCCCCGCGCACCGCCGCGACGCTCGCCGCGCGGGCGAACGAGGCCGGGGCGGCGGCGCATTTCCGCCATATCGAGCATCTGTGCTTCTCGGCCAATGTGGCGGCGCCGCTGAAGGCGGCCGGCTGGCCGACGCGGGTCGCCGCCGAGCCGACCGAAGAGGGCTTGTTCGCGCTGCTCGGCCGGTAAACCATGGGGGCTCTCCCGAGGTTGCGGGCGGGGGACAGGCGGTCTATCCGGGAACCAGGGGCGGCCCGGCGCTTTATGACGGCAGAGGTAAGCACGTGGCGAAAGACGATCCGACCAGCGGCGCGAAGGACAAGGCGGGAACCGGCGGCAAGCCCTCGCGCCGCGCGCCGCCGACCCTCGACCTTTCCGCCAAGGATGTGACGCCGGTCTCCGACGACGCGGCCACCGCCGAGCCGCTGCCCGGCGAGAACGCCAAGCCGGCTGATGATGGCGGTGTGCCCGCTGAAAGCGCCTCCGCCGAAAGCACCCCGGGTGACGCGGCTTCCGCCGCCGGGGACGTGCCGGTGCTGGATGTGGAAGCCGCGCCGGAGACGGAGAACGGCCGACCTGGCGACGCCGCGCCGGAGTCCCGGCCGGAGCGCCGGCTCGGGCTGATCGGCGGCATCGTCGCCGGGCTGGTCTCGGGCGTGATCGGCGGGGCGGTGGCCTTCGCCCTCGTCTCCGCCTTTTACGGCGCCGATCAGAATGTCGATGCCATCACCGAGCTGGAGGCGCGCGCGCTCGATCTGCGCCAGCGCGTCGAGGTGCTGGAGTCCCGTGCCGGGGAGGCCTCGGCGCTGGACGCTTCCGCCCCGCAGGAACTGGCGACGCGGCTCGATGCGCTGGAGAGCGGGCTCGACGCGCTCGGCCGCAAGGTCGAGACGCTGCCCGCCCCGGCGCTCGCCGAGGGCGCGGCGCCGACCGCCGCCGTCTCGGTGGAGGATGTGGCGGGGCTGGCGAACCGCGTCGGCGCGCTGGAAGGCCGGGTGACGGCGATCCCCGCGCCGGTCGTGCCGCCGCCGGCCGCGTCTCCGGCCGATCTCGACGCCGCCCGTTCGCGCATCGCCGCGCTGGAGGAGAGGCTCGACGCCGTCGCCACCGCCCAGAAGGCGAGCGGACAGGGCGCGGCCCAGCTCGTGGCCCTGCGCGCGCTGCGCGACGCGGTGGCGAGTGGGCGGCCCTTCGCCATGGAACTCAAGGCCTCGCGGGCGCTGCTCGGCGCCGAGGGGGCGCCGCTCGCGACGCTTGAGCCGGCGGCGGCGGAAGGCTTTCCGTCCGCGTCGGCTCTGGCCGCGCGGCTGAAGACGGCGACCGCTCCCGCAGAGACCGCTCCCGCTCCCGCCACGGCGGAGGGCGGCGTGGTCGAGCGGCTGATGCGCAGCGCGCAGGGTCTCGTCAGCGTGCGGCGCTCGGACGACGCGGCGGCCTCGCCCGGCCTCGCCCGGGCGGAAGCCGCGCTGGCGCGGGGCGATTTCGCCGGCGCCAAGGCGGCACTCGCGGCGCTGCCGGAGACGGAGCGCGCGGCGGCCCAGCCGGTGATCGCCGTTCTCGACGCCCGGCAGGCGGCGCTCGACGCCATCGCCGGGATCGACCAGCATGTGCTCGCCACGCTCGGGGGAGGCGCCCAGTGATACGGCTCGTCGTCTATCTGCTCGTCCTTTCCCTCATCGCCTTCGGCGTCGCCTGGCTGGCGGACCGTCCCGGCTCGGTGACGATCGACTGGCAGGGCTGGCAGATCGAGACCAGCATCCTCGTCGCGGCGAGTGCGCTGCTGGCGCTGCTGGCGGCAACCATCCTGATCTGGACGCTGCTGCGGATGATCGTCCGCTCGCCCGACCTGATCGCCTTTTCCTGGCGCGCCCGGCGCCGCAACCGGGGCTGGACGGCGGTGTCGCGCGGCCTCGTGGCGGTCGGCTCCGGCGACGCGGTGGGCGCCCGCCGGGCGGCCAACGACGCCGAGCGGCTGCTCGGCCGCGAGCCGCTGACCCAGCTTCTCGCCGCGCAGGCGGCGCAGCTTTCCGGCGACGCGGTGGGCGCGGAAGCGGCCTTCCGCTCGATGACCGAGACGCCCGGCACGCGCCTGCTGGGCCTGCGCGGCCTGCATGTGGAGGCGCGCCGGCGCGGCGATGCCGGCGCCGCCCTGCTGGCGGCGGAGGAAGCCGCGCGCCACGAGCCCGGCCTTGCCTGGGCGGCGGACGCGGTGATCGAGGCGCGCTGCCTCAACGGCGATTTCGCCGGGGCGCTGGCCATGCTGGAGCGCGAGGCCGCGCATGGCGGGCTCGACCGGGCGGCGCATCGCCGCCGGCGGGCGGTGCTGCTCGCCGCGCAGGCGCAGGCGGTGGAACTTTCCGACCCTGTGACCGCACGCGAGAAGGCGGTGGAAGCGACCCGCCTCGCGCCGACGCTGGTGCCGGCCGCCGAGGTCGCCGGCCGGCTGCTCGGCGCGGCGGGCGACGCGCGCAAGGCCGCCAAGATCATCGAGGCGGCCTATGCCGCCACCCCGCACCCCGACCTTGCCGACGCCTATCTGCACCTGCGGCCGGGCGATGCCTCGCGCGAGCGGCTGAAGCGCATCCGCCCCCTGACCGCGCGCATGCCGGGCCACCCGGAAAGCGCCATGGCGCTCGCCCGGGCGGCGATCGACGCGCAGGATTTCGACGTGGCGCGCACGGCGCTGGCGCCGCTGCTGGGCGACCCGACGCAGCGTGCCTGCCTGCTGATGGCGGAGCTGGAAGCCGCCGAGAACGGCGATGTGGGCAAGGCGCGCGAATGGACCGCCCGCGCGGTGCGGGCGCAGCGCGACCCGGCCTGGGTGGCGGACGGCGTGGTCGCCGACCGCTGGGCGCCGGTCTCGCCGGTGACGGGCCGGCTCGACGCCTTCGAATGGAAGCTGCCGCCCGGCGTCGCGACGACGCCGATGCTGGAGAACGAGGCCGAGCGAGTGAAGGCGGCGATCGCCGCCGCCATCGAGAGCCGCCCGGCGGCGGAGCCGGCCTCCGGGCCGGTGGTCGACCTGACCGAGCCGGAGCATGCCCCGAGCCTCGCGCCGGAAGCCGAGAGGGGCGAGCCCCCCAAGGGCGATCTTCCGAAGGCTGACTTCGTGAAGCCGGAGCCGGTGCGGCCGAGGCCCGCGACGGCGGCCATCGTGACGCCGGTGGTGGCGATGCCGCATCTGCCGGACGACCCCGGCCCCGAGGACGCCTATCCGGACGAGACCATCGGCCGCTCGCGCCCGCCCTTCGGCATCTGAAGGGCGGCCGCGCGCGGCGTTGGGGCGCGCGGCGGCGGGCGCAAAAAAAAAGCGCGCCGTGACGGCGCGCTGCTTCCAGGTTCGGGTCCCCGCCAGAGGCCGGCCGCTCGTCAGGCGGCCGGAGGGAAAGAACACGGTCGGAGTACATCCGTCCTGACCGCGTTCCGTCCGGCGAGGCGCTGACGAAGCGCCAACATACCGGAAGCCCTGTTCTAGCTGGGTTGAAGCATATCTAGGCAGCCGGAACGGCATTTCAAGGGGCGGGTGCGGATTTTGCCGCCGCGACGTCATTCCGGGCGCGCGGTGGCATCGTGTTCACGGCCGGGGTGGAAGACGTGGATGGCCGGGACGAGCCCGGCCATGACGAGCCCGGCCATGACGAACCCGGCCATGACGGCGGTGCCGTTCGGATGGCGATTTCGGGACGGTCGGCGGCGGATCCGGGATGACGAGTGCGGCCCTTCGATCTCTCCCCGTGGGGGAGCGGTCGAAGGCTCCTCATGGGGCGACGCAGGCTTCTCACGAGGCGTCGAAGGCCCCTCACCCCCAGCCCTTTCCCCGATGGGGAGAGGGAGCGGGGTCGTTCCCTCAATGCACCTGCCGGGTCGGCAGGGCGACGGGGGCGGGGCGGGAGGCGGCGCGGGTGCGGGCGCCGGGATGACCGGCGGGCGCCCGCGGGGGGCGCTCGTCGAACAGCTCGGCCAGCTTCTCGGTCATGGCGCCGCCCAGCTCCTCGGCGTCTACGATGGTGACGGCGCGCTTGTAGTAGCGGGTCACGTCGTGGCCGATGCCGATGGCGATCAGCTCGACCGGGGACTTGTCCTCGATCTGCTGGATCACCCAGCGCAGATGGCGCTCCAGATAGTTGCCGGGGTTCACCGACAGGGTGGAATCGTCCACCGGCGCGCCGTCAGAGATCATCATCAGGATGCGGCGCGATTCATTGCGCGCCAGCAGCCGGTTGTGCGCCCAGTCGAGCGCCTCGCCGTCGATGTTCTCCTTCAGCAGGCCCTCGCGCATCATCAGGCCGAGATTGCGCCGGGCGCGCCGCCACGGCGCGTCGGCGGCCTTGTAGATGATGTGGCGCAGGTCGTTCAGCCGGCCGGGGGCGCCCGGCTTGCCAGCGGAGAGCCACGCCTCGCGCGCCTGCCCGCCCTTCCACGCCTTGGTGGTGAAGCCGAGGATCTCGACCTTCACGCCGCAGCGCTCCAGCGTCCGGGCGAGGATGTCGGCGCAGGCGGCGGCGACGGTGATGGGCCGGCCGCGCATTGAGCCGGAATTGTCCAGCAGCAGCGTCACCACCGTGTCGCGGAAGTCGGTGTCGCGCTCGCGCTTGAAGGAGAGCGGCTGCATCGGGTCGGTGATGATGCGGTGCAGGCGCGCGGGATCGAGCATGCCCTCCTCGAGGTCGAACTCCCAGCCGCGGTTCTGCTGCGCCATCAGGCGGCGCTGCAGCCGGTTGGCGAGGCGCGCGACGACGCCGGACAGATGCACGAGCTGCTTGTCGAGATAGGCGCGCAGCCGCGCCAGCTCCTCCGGGTCGCACAATTCGTCGGCGTTCACCGTCTCGTCGAAGCGCGGGGTGAAGGGGTGGTACTCCGGCGGGCGCGGCTCGGCGGGAACGGCGTTCTGCGGGCGCCAGGGCTCGGAGCTGTCGTCGGATTCGCCCAGCTCCGCATCGTCGGAGAGCTCGGAATTGGGCTGCTCCTGCTGCTCCTCGGATTCCTCCGGGTTCTGGTCGGAGGAGAGGTCGGTGTCGACCTCGGTCTGGCCCTCGGCGTTCTCCTCCTCCTCGGCGTCGCTGCCCTTGCCGGAATCGTCGTCGCGGGTGTCGTCGGCCTCGGTGGAGGGGTCGTTGTTCTCGTCGAAGGGGGCGATGTCCTCGCCCATGCCGAGCGAGGAGAGCAGGTCGCGCATGGCTTCTGCGAAGCGCGACTGGTCGTCGGCGGAATGGGAGAGCTCGTCCAGCGCCGAGGAGCCGTGCTCCTCGATGAAGCCGCGCCAGAGATTGACCATCTCGCGGGCGGCGGCGGGCGGGGCCATGCCGGTCATGCGCTCGCGCAGGATGAGCGAGAGCGCGTGCTCCAGCGGGGCGTCCGAGCGGTCGGCGAGATTGGCGAAATTGGCCTTCTGGTAGCGGTCCTCCAGCATGGCCGACAGGTTGAGCGCCACGCCGTCCATGCGCAGCGCGCCGAGCGACTCGCAGCGGGTCTGCTCGGCGGCGTCGAAGGCGGCGCGGGCCTGCTGGCCCATGGGCACGAGGCGCTGGTGCACCTTGGGGTCGTGGCAGGCCATGCGCAGCGCCATGGAATCGGCGTGGCCGCGCATGATGGCGGCGTCCTGCTTCGACATGCGGCGCGAGGGCTCGGGCAGGCGCGCGCGCCCGTCCGCATAACCGGGCTTCTCGGCGCCGAAGGTCACGTCGATCTCGCGATTGCCCGCGATGGCGCGCAGGCAGCCGGTGACGGCGCGCTTGAGCGGCTCGGTCGGGGCTTCCTTCGGCGGGGTGCGGGTGGTGCGGTTCGAGGTGGACATGGCAAGCCTTGAATGTTGGCATCGCTCCCCCGCCCGATCCGGCGCGGCCGGTCGGGCGGAGAGAGGGGGACGTCGCTCAGGAAAGCACGACGTTGACGGCCGACTCGGTCAGCTCCTTGCCGAAGCAGCGCTGGTAGAACTCGGCCACCAGCGGGCGCTCCAGCTCGTCGCACTTGTTGAGGAAGGTCACGCGGAAGGAGAAGGCGAGGTCCTGGAAGATCTCGGCGTTCTCCGCCCAGGTGATCACCGTGCGCGGGCTCATGACCGTCGACAGGTCGCCGTTGATGAACGCCTGGCGGGTGAGGTCGGCGAGGCGCACCATGCGGGCGACGGTGTCGCGGCCGCCCTCGGTCTGGAAGTGCTTCGCCTTGGAGAGGACGATGTCGACTTCCTTGTCGTGGGCCAGATAGTTCAGCGTGGTGACGATGGACCAGCGGTCCATCTGCGCCTGGTTGATCTGCTGGGTGCCGTGATAGAGGCCCGTCGTGTCGCCGAGGCCGATGGTGTTGGCGGTGGCGAACAGGCGGAAGGCGCCGTGCGGGCGGATGACGCGGTTCTGGTCGAGCAGCGTCAGGCGGCCGGCGCTCTCCAGCACGCGCTGGATCACGAACATCACGTCCGGGCGGCCGGCGTCGTATTCGTCGAACACCAGCGCGACGTTGTTCTGGTAGGCCCAGGGCAGGATGCCGTCGCGGAACTCGGTGACCTGCAGGCCGTCCTTCACCACGATGGCGTCCTTGCCGATCAGGTCGATGCGGCTGATGTGGCTGTCGAGGTTGACGCGCACGCAGGGCCAGTTGAGGCGGGCTGCGACCTGCTCGATGTGGCTCGACTTGCCGGTGCCGTGATAGCCGGTGACCATCACGCGGCGGTTATGGGCGAAGCCGGCGAGGATGGCGAGGGTGGTCGGACGGTCGAACAGATAGTCCGGATCGACCTCCGGCACGTACTCGTCCGGTTCGGCATAGGCCGGAACCTCGAGATCCACATCGATGCCGAACACCTGACGGACGGAGACCTTCATGTCCGGCAGAGCGGGCGCTTGCGTGAGCGGGGCAGTCATTCTTCCTCCGTTGCCGCACTGATCGTCGCGGACTGGTCTGGCACACGCGCTTCCTAGCAGAAGCCCGCGCTCTTGAGGTGATTATAGGCCTGGATGACGTCGCGCAGACGGTCCTCGGTCGAATTGTCGCCGCCATTGGCGTCCGGATGGTACTTCTTCACCAGCACCTTGAAGCGGGCCTTGATCTCTTCCGCCGTGGCGGAGACCTCGACGCCCAGCGACTCGAAGGCGCGGCGCTCCGCGTTGCGGATCATCCGGCTCTCGCGTGCCGGCTCCGGCTCGGGACGGGCGCGGCCCCCCACCTCGCCGAACATGCCGAACGGATCGCCGAAGCCGTCCGCCGAGTGCTGGCTGGCCTGCGCCGAGGCCTGGGCGCCGCCGCCGCGCGAGCCCATCTTCCAGGTGGGGCGATGGCCGGTCAGCGCGTCCTTCTGGTAGGCGGCGACGGCATCGTCCGCCATGCCGGAGAAATAATTGTAGGACTGGTTGTACTCGCGCACATGGTCGAAGCAGAAGCGCCAGAACTGCCCCTCCTGCTGCCGGCCCTTCGGCGCGCGATGAGTCGCGGCGTTGCAGCAGCCCGCCCATTCGCAGGCCGGGCCTTCCGCCTTCACGCGGCGATCACGGTCCGGCTTGACGCGGATGCGATCGAATATCGGGGAGTCGAGCTTCATGATCCGGCGATTATGCTAGGGCTGGCACAGGTATACAAGAAACCAGAGACCCGTCACCGTCCTCCCGGACGATATTGACGGGGGTGATGCGTCGGCGTACCGCATCGCTCATGAACGCGAACGCCGCCCCCTCCGACGACGCCGTGGCGCAGGCTCTCGCCCGCGTGCGCGTCGCGCTGGCCGAACTCTCCCCCACGGTGCTGGAGCTGGAGGACGAAAGTCATCGGCATGAAGGCCATGGCGGGCACCGTGCGGGTCAGCTCACGCATCTGCGCGTGCGCATCGTGTCGGAGGCGTTCCGCGGACAGGGCCGGCTGGCCCGCCATCGCGCGGTGAACGGCCTGCTCGCGGACGAGATCGCCCGCGGCCTGCACGCTCTGGCGATTGAGGCCAAGGCACCGGGGGAATAGCCGTCCGGGGAAGCCTCCCCAATATGGGAGCGGACGGCCGGAATTCCAGAGAGGGAGATGCGGGGCGGGCCGCCTCACACCCCGGCGCGGCGCAGGGGCGCCACCCGCAGCAGGGTGACGCGGTTGCGCTGCTTGCGCATCACCTGGAAGCGGAAGCCGTGGAACAGGAAGGCCTGCCCCGGCTCGGGGATGATGCGGGCCTCGTGGATGACGAGGCCGGCGATGGTCGTCGCCTCCTCGTCCGGCAGGTCCCAGCCCATGGCGCGGTTGAGATCGCGGATCGCCACTGAGCCCTCGACGCTGACCGAGCCGTCGGGATGGCGGCGGGCGCCGGTGAACGCCTTGTCGTGCTCGTCGGTGATGTCGCCGACGATCTCTTCGAGAATATCCTCCAGCGTCACCAGACCCATCACCTCGCCATACTCGTCGACGACGAGGGCGAAGTGCTGCTTGCGGCGGCGGAAGGCCTTGAGCTGGTCGGTGAGCAGGGTGACGTCCGGCACGAACCAGGGCGGGCGGGCGATCTTCTCGACATCGAGCCTGGCGATGTCGTTGCCGAGCGTCTGCAGCTCGCGCAGCAGGTCCTTGGCGTGCAGCACGCCGACGATGTTGTCCGGCGTGTCGCGCCACAGCGGCAGGCGGGTGTAGGGCGAGGCGAGTACCTCGCGCACGAGGTCCACGGGTGGCTCGCCGGCGTCGAGCGTCGCCATCTTGGTGCGGTGGACCATGACGTCGCTGACTTCCAGCTCGCGCAGGTTCAGCAGGCCCTCCACCATGGCGAGGTCGTCGCCCACGATGCCGGCGGCGCGGCGCAGCGCGTCGAGCGCCTGCTTCAGTTCATCGTTCTCCGGCGGCTCCGCGGGCGGCGGCTGCTGCGCCGGCCGAGCGGGTGGACGGCCCTTGAGCCAGTGCTTCAGGCCGTTGAGCGCCGGGGCCCGGCTCATGGATGGGCGCCCCCGGCGCGCTCCGCCTCCAGGAAGCTGCGCACCGCGGCCGGGTCGACGTCGCGGGCGATGAAGCTCTGGCCGATGCCGCGGGCGAGGATGAAGGTGAGGGCGCCGCGCGAGACCTTCTTGTCCTGCGCGATGAGGTCCATCAGCCCGTCCGTGTCGGGCAGCTCGCCGGGAATGTCGGCGATGCGGGTCGGCAGGCCGACCGCCTTGAGGTGCGCCGCCACCCGCTCGGCGTCGGTCGCCGCGCACAGGCCCTGCGCGGCCGAGAAGCGGAAGGCCTGCGCCATGCCGATGGCGACGGCCTCGCCGTGCAGCAGGCGCTGGGAGAAGCCGGCGCCGGCTTCCAGCGCATGGCCGAAGGTGTGGCCGAGATTGAGCAAGGCGCGGTCGCCGGTTTCCTTCTCGTCGCGGCTGACCACGGCGGCCTTGGAGGCGCAGCTGGTGGCGATGGCCTCGATGCGCGCCGGCCCGCCGCCGAACACGTCCTGCCACTTGCGTTCCAGCCAGGTGAAGAAGGGGGCGTTGTCGATGAGCCCGTATTTCGCCACCTCGGCATAGCCGGAGCGGAACTCGCGCAGCGGCAGCGTGTCGAGCACCCCGGTGTCGGCCAGCACGAGGATGGGCTGGTGGAAGGCGCCGATGAGGTTCTTGCCGTGGCGCGAATTGATGCCGGTCTTGCCGCCGACCGAGGAATCGACCTGCGCCAGCAGGCTGGTGGGAACCTGCACGAAATCGACGCCGCGCCGCAGCGCCGCCGCCGCGAAGCCGGCGAGATCGCCGACCACGCCGCCGCCCAGCGCCAGCACGAGGTCGCGCCGCTCGATGCGGGCGGCCAGCAGGCCGTCGAGCACCTGCTCCAGCACCGCGAAGCTCTTCGACTTCTCGCCGGGCTCGACGATGACCGGGGTGGGAACGAGGCCGGCGGCGCGCAGGGATTCCTCGACCGTGCTGAGATGGCGTTCGGCGACGTTGCGGTCGGTGACGATGCCGACCCGCGCGCCCGGACGCAGCGCGGCGATGCGCGCGCCCGCCTGCGCCAGCAGGCCCGGCCCGATGACGATGTCGTAGGAACGATCGCCGAGGCCGACGCGCAGCTGCGTCACGTCGCTGGGAAGGGTCGTCGCTGCGGGAAGGGGCATGGCGGCCTCGGTCACGTCTCGTCTCCTGAACGCGGCGGGGCGAGATGGCACGCGAGCGCCTCGATCACCTCGTCGACCATGGTTTCCTGCGGAACGTCGCGCGACGTCACGGTGACGTCGGCCAGGGCATAGACCGGATAGCGCTGGTCGATCAGCCGCGCCAGCGTGGCTTCCGGGTCGGCGGTCTTCAGCAGCGGCCGGTCGTCGCGCCGGCGCACCCGGCGCAGCAGCACGTCGAGTTCGGCCTTCAGCCACACGGCGACACCGTGGCGGGCGACCGCCGAGCGGGTGTCCTCGCTCATGAAGGCGCCGCCGCCGGTGGCGAGCACCATCGGGCCGCTCTCGATGAGCCGGGCGATGACCTTCTTCTCGCCGTCGCGGAAGGCGGGCTCGCCGTGATGCTCGAAGATCTCCGGGATCGTCATGCCCGCCGCCTGCTCGATCTCGGTGTCGGCATCGGCGAAGGGCAAGGCGAGGCGCCGGGCGAGGCGCTTGCCGACCGAGGACTTGCCGGCGCCCATCATGCCGACGAGCACGATGGAGCGCGTGCCCAGAAGCTCACGCAGCGCCGACGCCCTCTCGTCCTGCTCGATCTCGGCCGTCATGGTCTCCGCCGTCATGATTTCCCCCGCCGGGGCACATGCTCGCTCATCGCAGGGCGGACTATCATCCGCGACGTGGAGACGCAATGTAATGCCGCTCCGGCCGTCCGGCACGGGGGCTTGCTTCCGCCCGGACGGCGAAAGGCGGTAAGATCGCAACAATTCCGACGTTCGAATCGCGCAGGGCCTGCCTCTCCATGCCGAGCCTCATCCGTCTTCTCATCGTTCTCGGCGTGCTCGGCGGCATCGGCTACGGCACGCTGTGGGCCTTCGCCAATCTCGTGCAGCCGCAGACGCGCGAGATGAGCGTCGCCGTGCCGCCCGACCGGTTCGCCAAATGAGCGCGGGGAACGCGGCGCGGCTGTTCCTCGACATGATGGCCGCCGAGCGCGGGGCGAGCGCCAACACGCTCGGCGCCTATGGGCGCGACCTCGACGACTATGAGGGCTTTCTCCTGACCCAGGGGGTCGGCGCCGGCGAGGCGCAGACCTCCCATATCCGCGCCTATCTCGCGGAATTGTCGGGCCGGGGGCTCGCCAGCGCCAGCGTGGCGCGCCGGCTGTCGGCGGTGCGGCAGTTCCACCGCTTCCTCTATGTCGAGAATTATCGCGGCGACGATCCGGCGGCGGTGCTGGAAGGTCCGCGCCGGGGCCGGCCGCTGCCCAAGGTGCTGACGCTCGACGAGGTGACGCGGCTGATCGAGACCGCCCATGCCCGCGCGGCCGAGCCGGCGCCGGGCCTCGGCGAACAGGCGCGGCGGGCGCGCACCGCCTGCTTCGTCGAGCTGCTCTACGCGACGGGGCTGCGCGTGTCCGAGCTGGCGGCGCTGCCGGCCTCGGCGGCGAACGCGAAGGGCGACGCCATCATCGTGCGCGGCAAGGGCAACAAGGAGCGCCTCGTGCCGCTCGGCGAGGCGGCGAAGGGGGCGATGCGCGTCTGGCGGGCCGCGCTGGAGCGGCTCGCGGCGGAGCGGGCGGCCAAGGCGGGCGCGAAGGCGAAGGGCGCGGCGAAGGAGGAGGCGGCGGGGCGCTGGCTGTTTCCCTCGGGCGCGGCAAGCGGCCACATCACCCGCCAGCAGGTGGCGCTCGACCTGAAGGACCTCGCGCTCGCCGCCGGGCTCGACCCCGGCAAGTTGTCGCCGCACGTGCTGCGCCATGCCTTCGCCAGCCATCTGCTGGCGCACGGGGCGGACCTGCGCATCGTGCAGACGCTGCTCGGCCACAGCGACATCTCGACCACGCAGATCTACACCCACGTGCTCGACGAGCGGCTGAAAAGCCTCGTGCGCGACCTTCATCCCCTGAGCGATGCGGGCGGCGACTGAACCTATTCGCCAGCTTGCCTTGACGTCGCCACCCTGTCGGGGCAGCTTCCGCGCGTCCTCGCGGGCCGCCCGTCCGGGTCGGCCTTCCCTCCTGAGAGCCGGTTCACCGTTTCCGATGCGCAGCTACCTCGACTTTGAAAAGCCCGTGGCCGAACTCGAGGCCAAGCTGGAAGAATTGCGCGCCATGGCCGCGCAGGGCGACGCGGTTGCCATCGGCGACGACATCACGCGCCTGGAAGGCAAGGCGCGGGAGGCGCTGGTCCAGCTCTATTCCAACCTCTCGCCCTGGCAGAAGACGCAGGTGGCGCGCCATCCGCTGCGCCCGCACTTCACCGACTACGCCCGCACGCTGTTCGAGGAATTCGACCCGCTGGCGGGCGACCGCAAGTTCGGCGACGACCACGCCATCCTCGGCGGCTTCGCGCGCTTTCGCGGACGCCCGGTCTGCCTGATCGGGCAGGAGAAGGGCTCGACTACCGAGACCCGCATCAAGCACAATTTCGGCATGGCCCGCCCCGAGGGCTACCGCAAGGCGGCGCGGCTGATGGAGCTGGCCGACCGCTTCGCGCTGCCGGTGATCTCGCTCGTCGACACCGCCGGCGCCTTTCCCGGCCTCGACGCGGAGGAGCGCGGGCAGGCCGAGGCGATCGCCCGCTCGACCGATGCGTGCCTCTCGCTCGGCGCCCCGAACGTCGCCGTGGTCATCGGCGAGGGCGGTTCCGGCGGCGCCATCGCCATCGCCACGGCGAACCGGGTGCTGATGCTCGAGCACTCCATCTACAGCGTGATCTCGCCGGAAGGCGCGGCCTCGATCCTGTGGCGCGACACCGCCAAGGCGCAGGAAGCGGCCGTCAACATGAAGATCACCGCGCAGGACCTGCTGCGCTTCCACATCATCGATTCGGTGATTCCCGAGCCGGCCGGCGGCGCGCATCGCGACCCGCAGGCGGCGATCACCGCGACCGGCGACGCCATCGAGGCGGCGCTGGGCGAGCTGGAGGGGCTGGACGCGGCGGCGCTGCGCCGGGCGCGCCGGGAAAAGTTCCTCGCCATCGGGCGGAACCTGTAAGGGCGCCGTTTACGACGCCGGCGGTAATTCCGGTATCGGGGGGCGGGATTGCGATCCGTCCCGGTCGGCGTATAACGCTTTAGCATCGGAACCGCCTTCGGGCGGGTGCTGTTGGGGAGTCTCGGGGTGAGGGTTCCAGTGTTTTCGAGCCTCCTGCGCCAAGGGCGCAACCGGAGGCCCGGCACCGGGTGGCGCGCTGCCCTGCTCGCGGGAAGCGCGGCGCTGATCCTTGCCGGCTGCAACGCCAATGACGGCCCCTCGCCGATGTCCAAGGCGAGCAGGACTCTCTCGCCGCAGACGCTCGCCCTTCTCCAGGAGAAGGGCATGGCGAAGACCAGCCCCATCGTGGTGCGCATCTTCAAGGAAGAATCCGAGCTGGAGGTCTGGAAGCAGACGACCAGCGGCGGCTACGCGCTGCTGAAGACCTATCCGATCTGCCGCTGGTCCGGCGAATTGGGGCCGAAGGTGAAGGAAGGCGACCGGCAGGCGCCGGAAGGCTTCTACACCGTCACCCCCGGCCAGATGAATCCGAACTCGCAGTATTATCTGTCCTTCGATCTCGGCTATCCCAACGCCTTCGACCGCTCGCTCGGCCGTACCGGCGCCAATCTGATGGTGCATGGCGACTGCACCTCGCGCGGCTGCTACGCCATGACCGACGAGCAGGTGCAGGAGGTCTTCGCGCTCGGCCGCGAGAGCTTCATGGGCGGGCAGCGCTCCTTCCAGGTGCAGGCCTATCCGTTCCGCATGACCACCGCGAATCTGGTGCGCCACCGCAACAACCCGAACCTCGCCTTCTGGAAGATGCTGAAGGAAGGCAGCGACGTGTTCGAGTTGACCAAGGCGCCGCCGAAGGTCGATTTCTGCGGCAAGCGCTACGTCTTCAACGCCACCCCCGCCGACCCGAGCCAGCGCTTCCAGGCCGCGGCCGCGTGCCCCGAATACACCCAGCCGGGCGGGCTGGGCGAAGCGATTGCCACGCGCCAGCGCGAGGTCAGCACCCGCATCGCCAGCGCCGGCGCGCAGCCTTCCGCGCCGGTCAAGACCGGCAAGGACGGCGGGATGCACAAGGTGTTCCTCGCCAAGCTGGAGAACCCCGAGCTTTCCGCGCCGGGTTCGCTGCCGGCGGTGGTGAAGCCGCCGGGCAGCGACTACGGCGTCGCCACCAACGAGCCGGCGCCGGCCGAGAGCATCGCGCTGGCCAATGCCGACGCAGTGCCGCAGGCGGCCAACGTGCCGCTGCCGACGCCGCGTCCCACCGATGCGCCGGGCGCGGCCACGCAGGTGGCGGCGGCGCCGCCGGCCGCGAGCGGCGGTCTGTTCGGCTTCTTCTCGTCCCCGTCCCCGGCCGCTGCGCCCGCTTCGGCCGCCGCCAGCCCCGGGACGGCCCCGGCTGCCACGACGGGGGCCGCCGCCACGTCCGCACCCGCAAGCGCTCCCGCTCCCGCGCCGACGCGTGTCGCCTCGGTCGATTCCGGCAGCATGGGATTCCTCAGCGGGCTCAAGAACTGGTTCGGCGGCAGCCCAGAGCCGGCGCCCGCTCCGGCGACGGAAGCGGCCGCGGCTCCGGCCGATGTTCCGGTGCCGCCGGCCAAGCCTTCCGCGCAGCGCCAGACGGCGGGCGGGCCGCAAGCGTCGTCCGCGACGTCCACCAGCCGCCGGACCAATTCGGCTTCGTCGGCTCCTGCCGCGCCGCCGCAGGCTGCCTCGACGTCGGTCGTGCCGCGCCCGACCCATCCGGGCTATGGCGACACCTCCAGCACTGCCGCCGCGACCTCGACCACGGCGCAGGCCCAGACGGGTTCGACGGGCGCCCCGGCGCTGCGTCCGTCGGTGGCGGCGTCCAGCAGCGAGGCGCTCTACGGGACGCAGGCGCTGCCCGGTGCCAACATCCTGACGCCCGGGAGCTTCTCGTCGGTGCAGTAGGCGCGTTCGCGGAGCGCGCGGTTTTCTAGGAAATGGCGGTCGAATGGGCGCTGGCGACCCGCCAGCCCGTCGGCTCGCGCCGCCACAGGCGCGAGAAGCGCAACGCGACGGTGAAGGCCTCCCCGGCCGCGCGGCCGGTGGCATCGGCCCTGAGCACCGCCAGCACCAGCGCGCGCAGCCGGTAGTCGGAAAAGCGCAGCGTGTCGAGCGTGAGCGCGCCGCTGCGGTGCAGCTCCAGATCGTCCGCCTTGGAGAGGAAGCGCCCGGTCTGGTCGACGAAGATCAGATCGTCGGCCAGCAGGGCGTCGAGCGTCGCCACGTCGCCATGAAGGGCGGCATCCCGCAGGCGCCGCTCGGCCGCCTCGACGCCGGCGAGATCACCCGCCGGATCTTCGGCCGCCGAGGCGGCCTCGCTCATACGAACTTGCCGTGGCAGTGCTTGTACTTGAGGCCCGAGCCGCAGGGGCAGGGCTCGTTGCGCCCGACCCGGCCCCAGGTCGCCGGATCGTTGGGATCACGGCTGGGCGCGCCGGCATCCGCGTCCGGCGCCAGCGTCGCCTCGGCGGCGATCTCGGCGTCGGCATAGGCGAACTCGTCGTCGCCGGTGAGGGCGTCGACGTGGTGGGCGCTCATCTCCGGCAGCGGTTCGGTCGGCGGGGCGGTCATCACCTCGACGCGCATGAGCTGGGCGGTCACCGCCTCGCGCAGGTTCGAGAGCATGGCCTCGAAGAGCTGGAACGCCTCGGACTTGTACTCGTTCAGCGGGTCGCGCTGGGCGTAGCCGCGCAGGCCGATGACCTGGCGCAGGTGATCGAGCGTGACGAGGTGCTCGCGCCAGAGATGATCGAGCGTCTGCAGCAGGATCGACTTCTCGACATAGCGCATGATCTCCGGGCCGTATTTGGCGACCTTGGAGGCCATGAACTCGTCGGCGCGCTGCTGGACGCGCTCACGCATCTCCTCGTCGGCGATGCCCTCCTCGGCCGCCCATTCCTTGACCGGCAGGTCGAGGCCGAGAGCGCGGTTCAGCTCCTCGCCGAGCCCTTCCGTATCCCACTGCTCGGGATAGGCGTTCGGCGGAACGTGCTTGGTCACGATGTCCTCGATGACGCCGTGGCGCATCTCGACGACCGTGTCGGCGACGTCCTCGTCCTGCATCAGCTCGACGCGCTGCTCGAACACCACCTTGCGCTGGTCGTTCATCACGTCGTCGTATTTCAGCAGGTTCTTGCGGATGTCGTAGTTGCGGGCCTCGACCTTCTGCTGCGCCTTCTCCAGCGCGCGGTTGATCCAGGGATGGACGATCGCCTCGCCCTCCTTGAGGCCGAGCTTCTGCAGCATGCCGTCGAGCCGGTCCGACCCGAAGATGCGCATCAGGTCGTCTTCCAGCGACAGGAAGAACTTGGAGTGGCCGGGGTCGCCCTGACGGCCGGAGCGGCCGCGCAGCTGGTTGTCGATGCGCCGGCTCTCGTGGCGCTCGGTGCCGAGCACGAACAGGCCGCCGGCGGCGAGCGCCTTCTGCTTGAGGGCGGCGACCTCCTCGCGGATGCGGGCTTCGGCGGCGGCGCGCTGCTCGCCCTCGGGCATGTCGGCGAGCTCGTGCTGGATGCGCATCTCGGCGTTGCCGCCGAGCTGGATGTCGGTGCCGCGGCCGGCCATGTTGGTGGCGATGGTGATGGCGCCGGGAACGCCGGCCTGCGCCACGATGTAGGATTCCTGCTCGTGGTGGCGGGCGTTGAGCACCGCGAAGACCTTCTCGTCGGCCTTGCCCTGGTCGCCGTCATAGAGGGCGCGGAAGGCGTCCGGGTCGGAGAAGTCCTTCTGCTTGAAGCCGCGCTTCTTCAACAGCTCGGCGAGCAGCTCGGACTTCTCGATCGAGGTGGTGCCGACGAGGACCGGCTGGCCGCTCGTCTTGCACTCGGCGATGAGGTCGATGATGGCGTCGTACTTCTCGCCGGCGGTGCGGTAGACCTCGTCGTCGTCGTCGATGCGCTGGACGGGCAGGTTGGTCGGGATCTCGACCACCTCGAGATTGTAGATGTCCTGGAACTCGGCCGCCTCGGTGTTCGCCGTGCCGGTCATGCCGGCCAGCTTCTCGTACATGCGGAAATAGTTCTGGAAGGTGATGGAGGCCAGCGTCTGGTTTTCCGGCTGGACCTGCACCCGCTCCTTCGCCTCCAGCGCCTGATGGAGGCCTTCCGAGTAACGGCGGCCCGGCATCATGCGGCCGGTGAACTCGTCGATGATGACGACCTCGCCGTTGCGCACGATGTAGTCCTTGTCGCGCTGGAACAGCGTGTGGGCGCGCAGGGCCTGGTTGACGTGGTGGACGACCGAGACGTTCTCGATGTCGTAGAGGCTGTCGCCCTTCAGCAGGCCGGCGTCGCGCAGCAGGGTCTCGATCTTCTCCATGCCGGCTTCGGTCATGGCGACGGAACGCTGCTTCTCGTCGACTTCGTAATCCTCCTTCGACAGCTTGGGGATGTAGGTGTCGATGGTGTTGTAGAAGTCCGAGCGGTCGTCGAGCGGGCCGGAGATGATGAGCGGGGTGCGCGCCTCGTCGACCAGAATCGAGTCGACCTCGTCGACCACGGCGTAGAAGTGCGGGCGCTGGACCATCTGGTTCAGCTCGTACTTCATGTTGTCGCGCAGATAGTCGAAGCCGAGCTCGTTGTTGGTGGCGTAGGTGACGTCGCAGGCATAGGCGGCGCGGCGCTCGTCGTCGTCCATGCCGTGGTGGATGATGCCGACCGTCAGGCCGAGGAAGCGGTAGACGCGGCCCATCCACTCGGCGTCGCGCTTGGCGAGGTAGTCGTTCACGGTGACGACGTGCACGCCCTTGCCGGTCAGCGCGTTGAGATAGACGGGGGAGGTCGCCACCAGCGTCTTGCCTTCGCCGGTGCGCATCTCGGCTATGCCGCGCTCGTGCAGCACCATGCCGCCAATGAGCTGGACGTCGAAATGGCGCTGGCCGAGGGCGCGCCGGGAGGCCTCGCGCACGGTGGCGAAGGCCGGGACGAGCAGGTCGTCGAGGGTGGCGCCGTTGGCGAGCTGCTCGCGGAAGGCGAGCGTGCGCGCGCGCAGCTCCTCGTCGGAGAGCGCCCTCAGCTCCGGTTCGAGCGCGTTGATGGCCGCCACCTTGGGCTGGTAGCCGCGCACGCGGCGATCATTGGCCGATCCGAAGAGCTTTCGCGCGAGAGCGCCGAACATGAGACTTCCAATCCGTGTCCGCCAGGATCAGTTGTCGGACGGGCGGTGACGGGCCGCCGCGTCCTCCTGTGCAAGCCGCTGACGCGAGCGCGCGGGCCGAAAGCCTCATCGAGACGCCATTTGCGGCCGAAATGGGTCTTCAGGGCCGGACGGCCGCGAACGGCTTGCGGGTTCTTGCGTCACATAAATGCGAGCGCCGGGGAGGGCTCGCACCGCGTGCCACACTTATGAACGGGTTTGGGGGTTGTCAATCGCGGGCCGGACGACAGTTTTGCCCGCAGGCAAGGCGTCGCGCCGGTTGTCGCCATCGCCGCCGCCACGCCGAATTATGTGGCGTCGGTGTTCATACCCGCTTGCAACCCGGCCCCGGCTGGGCCAGCTTTCGCCGCCTATTCGCGGACAACCGCAACTTGAGGAACGCTCCCATGACCCGTCATCGCCCGCACGCCGCGCTCAAGGCGTCTCTTCGCCCCACCGCCGGCATCGTGCGCGCCGGACTTCTCGCCGCCCTCCTCGGCACGGCTCTCGTTCCCGCCCTGCCGGCGCTGGCGCAGGACGCCCCGGCGGCCAAGACGGCGCAGGGCGACGACCCGGTGCTGGCCACCGTCAACGGCGCGGAAATCCGCCGCAGCGACGTCGCCGCGGCCGCCGAGGAGCTGGGGCCGAACCTGCCGCCGCAGCTGCAGGGCCCGGCCCGCGAGGAATATGTGCTCGGCTTCCTGATCGACCTCACCGCGATGGCGCAGGCCGCCGAGGCCGACAAGCTCGACCAGACGCCCGCCTTCAAGCGCGAGCTGGACTTCATCCGCAAGCGCGTGCTGATGCAGGCGGCGCTGGAGAAGGCGACCAAGGCCGCGATGACCGACGCGGCGCTGAAGCAGACCTATGAGGAGGCGGTGAAGCAGCAGAAGCCGGAGGAGGAGGTGCGCGCCCGCCACATCCTGTTCCGCGCCGACCCGGACAACAAGGAAGCCGCCGCCGCGGCCGAGAAGAAGGCCAAGGACGTCGAGGCGCGGCTGAAGAAGGGCGAGGACTTCGCCAAGCTCGCCAGCGAGCTGACCGAGGACCCCTCGGGCAAGCAGGACGGCGGCGATCTCGGCTTCTTCACCAAGGAGCAGATGGTGCCGGAATTCGCCACGGCCGCCTTCGCGATGAAGCCGGGCGAGGTGTCGCAGCCGGTGAAGACGCAGTTCGGCTGGCACGTCATCAAGCTGGAGGAGAAGCGCGAGAAGCCCGTGCCGACCTTCGACGAGGTGAAGCCGCAGATCGAGCAGTTCCTCGCCCAGAAGGCGCAGGCCGACACGGTGCAGAAGATCCGCGAGGCCGCCAAGGTCGAGAAGACCGACGCCGCGCCGAAGGTTCCCGCCGCCGACGCGCCCGCCGCTCCGGACGCCGCCAAGCCCGCGCAGTGATTGCGCGGGTTCCGTACCTATCAGATGGCAATGGCCGGGTTCGTCCCGGCCATTTTCATGTGAGGGCCCAGCCGGGGCGCACCACGCCCCGCGCGATCTGCCGGGCGGCGTGGGCGATGGCGGCGGGATCGTCGTCGATGCGGCCGGTGAGCAGCCGGCTCCAGGCATAGCCCGAGATGATGTCGATCACGGCATCGAGATCGATGTCGTCCGCCAGCTCCCCGCGCCGCGCCGCGCGCTCGAAGGCGCCGGCGATATGGTGCCGCCGCTCGGCCATGAAGCCGTTCAGCGCCGCCATGGCGGCGGGATCGGACTGCGCCTCGGCGATGATCGAGCGGAAGGCGCCGCCGGCCGCCGTCTCGCGCCAGAACCGCCACAGGCCTCCGATCAGCGCGGCGAGGTCGGTCTCCAGCGCGCCGGTGTCGTCTTGATCGAGTTGGAGCTTCTGCCGGGCATAGACGTCCAGAAGCAGCGCCGCCTTGCTCGGCCACCAGCGATAGATGGTCGGCTTGCCCGCGCCCGCGCGCCGGGCGACCTGCTCGATGGAAAATCCGCCATAGCCGGCCTCCGCCAGCAGCGCCTCGGCGGCATCGAGGATCGCCTCGGACGAGGCCTTGCTGCGATGGGGCCCCGCCGATGCGCGGCGGGGCGGGGAGGCGCCGTCTGCGGGCGAGACGTCGGGAGGCGGGGTTTCGGCGGACATCGGACGGTTCCTTGGCCCGGGGCGGGCGCGTGGTTGCGCAGACTAGCGCCACCGATCTTGCTTGACAAAACGAAACGGGTCGTTTTATTTAACGGAACGTTCCGTTTCATTTTGTGAGGCAATCCCGATGTCCGCCACCCCGACAGCATCCGCTCAGGACAAACCTGCCGGCCGCTTCTCGCGTCATCGCTTCTGCATGGCGGTGATGCTCGGCGTCTATCCGCTCGTCACCGCGCTGCTCTATCTGGTGTTTCCGCTCACCGCCGGCTGGCCGCTGTTCCTCAAGACCGCGCTCATCGTGCCGCCGGTGGCGGCGACCATGGTGTGGGGACTGATCCCGGCCATCCATTCCCGGCTGCACCATTGGCTGCACCCGGTGCCGCGCGGCGGCGACGCTGGCGTTCACGACACAGTGTGACAGTCCTCGCTCGCGTATCCGCCTTGCGCTGCGGCCTGCCTTCGGGCACATCCGTTCGGCCCTTTCCCGCCGCAGAGTCCCCGCCGATGGCACACGCTTCTCCCGTCTCCCCCCTCGCGCCCAAGACCGTGCCGGATGTCGGCCCCGTCGCCGGGGTGCGCTTCGCCACCGCCGAGGCGGGCATCCGCTACAAGGGCCGCACCGACGTGCTGCTGCTGGCGCTCGACAAGGGCACCACGGTGGCCGGCGTGTTCACCAAGTCCAAGTGCCCTTCCGCGCCGGTGGAGTGGTGCCGCGACATCCTTTCCAAGGGCTCGGCGCGCGGGCTGGTGGTGAACTCCGGCAACGCCAACGCCTTCACCGGCGCCAAGGGCCGCGCGGCGACCGCGCTGACCGCGAAGATCGCCGCCAGGGCGCTGGATTGCCGCGAGGACGAGATCTACCTCGCCTCCACCGGCGTGATCGGCGAGCCGCTGGATGCGAGGAAGTACGAGGGCGTGCTGGACGCCACCGCCAAGCGCCTCGGCTCCCTGCCCTGGATCGACCCGGCGCGGGCGATCATGACCACCGACACCTTTCCCAAGCTGGCCACCGCCAAGGTGAAGATCGATGGCGTGACGGTGACCATCGCCGGCATCGCCAAGGGCGCGGGCATGATCGCCCCCGATATGGCGACCATGCTCTCCTTCGTCTTCACCGACGCCGCCATCGAGGCGCCGGCGCTGCAGGCGCTGCTCTCCAGGGGCGTCACCGACAGCTTCAACGCCGTGACCATCGACGGCGACACCTCGACCTCCGACACGCTGCTGCTGTTCGCGACCGGCGCCTCGGGCGCGCCGCGCATCGCCGACGCGAAGGACCCGCGCCTCATGCGCTTCCGCCGCGCCTTGCAGGGCGTGCTGGCGAACCTTGCCGAGCAGGTGGCGCGGGACGGCGAGGGCGCGCGCAAGCTGGTGCGCATCCACGTCTCCGGCGCGGTCTCCAAGCGCTCGGCGCGCAAGATCGCCATGGCGATCGCCAACTCGCCGCTGGTGAAGACGGCGGTGGCGGGCGAGGACGCCAACTGGGGTCGCGTGGTGATGGCGGTCGGCAAGGCGGGCGAGCCGGCCGAGCGCGACAAGCTCTCCATCGCCTTCGGGGCGATCCGCGTGGCGCATGAAGGCGCGCGCGACCCCTCCTATGACGAGGCGGAGGTCTCGGCCTACATGAAGAACGACGTGATCGACCTTTCCGTCGATCTCGGCCTCGGGCGCGGTGCCGACCGGGTGATGACCTGCGACCTCACCAAGGAATATGTCGCCATCAACGGCGACTACCGGTCCTGAGAACCGGAGTACCGTCATCCCCGGGCGCGGCCCGGGGATCCACGCCTTCATCGGCCATGACGGGTAGCGGGCCGGTTCTGGAGAGATATCGATGAAGCTCGTTCTCGTCGCCGCCTGCGCGCTCGTCGATGCGGACGGGCGGGTGCTGCTGACCGAGCGGCCCGCCGGCAAGTCGCTGGCCGGCCTGTGGGAATTCCCCGGCGGCAAGGTGGAGCCCGGCGAGCGGCCGGAGGAATGCCTGATCCGCGAGCTTTCCGAGGAGCTGGGCATCACGGTGAAGGAGCCCTGCCTCGCCCCGCTCACCTTCGCCAGCCACACCTACGAGACCTTCCAACTGCTGATGCCGCTGTGGATCTGCCGGCGCTGGGAAGGCCACGCCCATGGCCGCGAGGGCCAGCGCCTCGCCTGGGTGAAGGCGGGCGCGCTGCGCGACTACCCGATGCCGCCCGCCGACGAGCCGCTGATCCCGGTGCTGCTCGACCTGCTCGGGCCGGGGCGGTAGCCGCCTCGGAAGGCCACGGTCGAGGCGGCGGCCGGCGGCGCGGGAACATGTGGGAATCTCCCGGCTTGACGTATCTACCTACTAGAAGGTAGGTTCACGTCATGAGCCATGCTTCGACCACCGCCGATGAAATCCTGCTGTGCGCGCGCTCGCTGATCGTCGAGGGCGGGTATAACGGCTTCAGCTATGCCGACATCTCCAAGGTGGTCGGCATCCGCAACGCCAGCATTCACCATCATTTCCCCGGCAAGGCGGATCTGGTGCGCACGCTGGTGGTCCGCTATCGGCAGGAGGCCGAGGCTGGGCTGGCGGAGCTGGACCGGCAGATCGCCGATCCGGCGGAGCGGCTGCGCGCCTATATCGGCTATTGGGAAGCCTGCATCGCCGATGCGAGCGCGCCCTTCTGCATCTGCGCCCTGCTGGCGAGCCAGCTTCCCGTCCTGCCCGAGCCGGTCGCCGTGGAGGTGCGCGCGCATTTCCGCATGCTGTCGGCGTGGCTGAGGGCGGTTCTGGAAGACGGAGCCGGGCAGCGCCGCTTGCGCCTTTCCGGCGCCGCCGACGCCGAGGCCGAACTGTTCATGGCGACGGTCCATGGCGCCATGCTGTCGGCCCGCGCCTATGGCGAGCCCGGCATGTTCGGCGCCATCACCCGCCCCCTGCTGGAACGCCTGCTCGCCTGACCCGCTCATGATCCGGGTGAGGGCCGTACGGCGTCCATTATGCCTACCAACTAGTAGATAGCGTCCTATTTCCTCCCTCTACCCAAAGGACAGACCCATGTTCGGAATCTCCCCCCTCGGCTGGGTGCACACGCTCGGCAGCCTGCCGGCCATCCCCGTCGCCTTCTACATGTTCGCCCGCTACGGCCGGATCGTGCCCCGTTCCACCGCCGGGGCGATCTATCTGGTGTCGATGCTGATCGGCGCCTTCACGGTGTTTCTGGTCACGCACGTGCCGGTCGGCAACGTCATCGGCGCGGTGACGATCGTGCTGCTGGTCGCCGGCTACGCGGTGGGGTGGGTGCCCGGCCTCGGGCGGGCGGGTCGCTATATCGAGACCGTCTGCCTGAGCCTGACGGCGTTCCTGCTGATGCTGCCCACCGTCACCGAGATCCTGCGGCGCGTGCCGGACGGCCATCCGCTGGTGACGGAACTCGACGCGCCGCTGCTTCTGGGCGCGCAGGGGAGCCTGCTGGCCGCGCTCGTCATCGGCCTCGGCGCGCAGATCGTCCATCTGCGCCGGTCGGCGGCGCGCATCCCGCTCTGACGGGCGGGGCTCTACTGCGCCTCGCCGTCGCCGCCCGGCAGGCGTCCCTCGGGCACCTTCAGCGCCTCGGCCAGCCGCATCTTGGCAGAGCCGGGGCGCAGCGGCTTCTGCTGGCTCTCATGCGGCGCCCAGCCGGACACCCAGGCGATCTCGAAAGTGGCGCGCAGGCGGCCGTCCGGGTCCGAGAACCGCTCGGTATAGACTTCGAACAGGCGCGCCAGCGTCCGGCGCAGCAGCGGCGCGCGTCGCCGGTCGGTGAGCGGGTTGGCGGCGCCCATGCGGCGCAGGTCGTTCAGCAGCGCGAGCGGGTTGCCATAGCGCACCACGACGCGGTCGACATCGGTGACCGGCAGGGCGAAGCCGGCGCGCTGCAGCAGGCCGCCGAGATCGCGCAGATCGGCGAAGGGGGCGACGCGCGGCGAGATGCCGCCCAGCGTGTCGCTCTCCGCGATGGCGAAGGCCTCGCGCAGTTCCTGGAGGGTGCCGGAGCCGAGGAAGCCGGCGAGCAGCAGCCCGTCCGGCCGCAGCGCGCGGCGGATTTGCGCCAGCGCGCCGGGCAGATCGTTGACGGTCTGGAGGGCGAGGGCGGAGACCACGAGATCGAGGGATTGCGGGGCGAAGGGCAGGATTTCCGGATCGACGACCGCGTCGACGTCGGCCCGCTCCGCTGGGCCGAAGGCGAAATAGCGGTCCACCATGCCCGCGCCGTCCAGCGCCGCGCGCAGCGCGTCGGTCGGCGTGCCGAGATCGGCCACGGTACCGAAACGGCGCTTCACCGCGCCGAGCCGGTCGAGAAGATCCTCCACCGCCCGGTCGAGCAGGAAGGTCTCCGGTCCCAGCGCGAGGGCGCGGCGGCGGCGGGCGGCCAGCGCGCGCGGATCGAAGACGTCGACGGGACCGGACATCGGGGCATGCTCCTCGGGGCGGGAAGGCATAGGACGCCCGCCGCGCGGGGTCAAAGGCGCGAGGCGCGGGCCCGGCACACATGGTAGGCTCCACCTGATGGACAAGCCTTCCGAGCCTCCCTTCGAGCTGCCGCATGATTCCCTCCGGGAGGCGCCGCGCCCGGCCTTGCTGGCGCGGGCGTATGGCGCCGGGCGCCGGCTGGCGCGCGGGCTGGTGGATGTCGCGCTGCCGCCGGCCTGCATGGCCTGCCGCACGGCGGTGAACGAGCCGGGCTGCCTGTGCGCGGGTTGCTGGAGCCGGATGGGCTTCATCGAGCGGCCCTTCTGCGACCGGCTCGGGACGCCGCTGCCGCATGACGCGGGCGAGGGCGCGCCGCTCTCGCCGGCGGCGCTGGCCGATCCGCCGGCCTATGGCCGGGCACGCGCGGTGGCGGTGTTCGGCGATGTGGCGCGCGACCTGATCCACGCGCTGAAATATGCCGATCGGCTCGACGTCGCCGAGCCGATGGCGCGGATGATGGCGCGCGCCGGGGCGGACATCCTCGCGGAGGCCGACGCGCTGGTGCCGGTGCCGCTGCACGGGCTCCGGCTCTGGCGGCGGCGCTTCAACCAGTCGGCGGCGCTGGCCCGGTTCGTCGGGAAGCGGACGGGCGTGCCGCTGCGCACCGGCTGGCTGGAACGGCGGCGGGCGACCACGCCGCAGGTCGGGCTCGACCGGACGGCGCGGTTGCGGAATGTCGCCGGCGCCTTCGCCGTGCCGGAGGCGGCGCGGGCGGAGCTGCGGGGACGGCGCGTGGTGCTGGTGGACGACGTGTTCACCACCGGGGCGACCATCGACGCCTGCGTGAAGGCGCTCACCCGCGCGGGGGCGAAACGGGTGGACGTGCTGGTGTTCGCGCGGGTTGTTGACGGGCGGGGGGCGCCCATATCATAGGAGACCCCGGCGCCGGGGCCCGTCGAGCCTTGTGGCGGCCGGTTCGGAGAGGTCGGAAACGATGTCGCAGATCGAGATCTACACCACCTATACCTGCCCCTACTGCCATGCCGCCAAGGACCTGCTGGAGCGCAAGGGCGTCGAATTCTCCGAGATCAACGTGACCGGCGACCCCGTTGCCCGCTCGACCATGTCGAGCCGCGCCAACGGGCGCACCAGCGTGCCGCAGATCTTCATCGACGGCCGGCATATCGGAGGCTGCGACGACCTCTATGCGCTGGAGGAGGCCGGCGAGCTCGACACGCTGCTGAAGAGCTGAACGGACATTGCCGATGACCACCGCCGACACCGCCTCGCCGCACACGCCCGCGCTTCCCTCGGCTTCCGGCGCGCCGTTCCGCGCCGCGCTGGTGCAGATGCGCACCGCCAAGAGCGTCGATGCCAATGTCGAGACCGCGTCCGCCTTCATCCGCGAGGCGGCGGCGCAGGGGGCGACCTACATCCAGACGCCGGAAATGACCGGCACGATGGAGGAGAGCCGGCAGGCGCTGTTCGCCGTGCTGCACGCGGAGGAGACCGACCCGGCGCTGGCGGCGTTCCGCGCGCTGGCGGCGGAGTTGAAGGTGCATCTGCACATCGGCTCGCTGGCGGTGAAGGCGAGCGAGCACCGCGCCGCCAACCGCTCCTTCCTGCTGGCGCCGGACGGCTCCATCGCCGCGCGCTACGACAAGATCCACATGTTCGACGTCGACCTGCCAAACGGCGACGTCTACCGCGAATCGGCCGCCTACCGGCCGGGCGAGCTCGCCGTGGCGGCGGACCTGCCGTCGATCCGGCTGGGCTTCGCCATCTGCTACGACCTGCGCTTCCCGGCGCTGTTCCGCGCGCTCGCCGAGGCGGGGGCGGGGATGATCGCCGTGCCGGCGGCCTTCACCCAGTCGACCGGCGAGGCGCACTGGCACGTGCTTCTGCGCGCCCGGGCGATCGAGACCGGCTGCTTCGTGCTGGCGGCGGCACAGGGCGGCACGCATGAGAACGGCCGCAAGACCTTCGGCCACAGCCTGATCATCGATCCGTGGGGCGGCATCCTCGCCGAGGGCGGCACCGAGCCCGGCGTGATTACCGCCGAGATCGATCCGGCGAAGGTGGCGGCGGTGCGCGCGCGCATTCCCTCGCTGACCAACGGGCGGCGCTTCGAGATGGTGACGCCGGGCGAGGAGGGGCGGCTGCATCTGGTCTCCCCGGGAGGCGCGCCATGATCCTCTATCGCCTGCACTGCCCGAAGGACCACGAATTCGAGAGCTGGTTCCGCGATTCCGCCGCCTATGACGCGCAGCGGGGGCGGGGGCTGGTGACCTGCCCGGTCTGTGGCTCGCCGGATGTCGACAAGGCGATCATGGCTCCGGCGCTGGGGCGCGGCGCCCGCAAGGACGCGGTGGAGGTGGCCGAAGCGCCGCCGCCCGCCGCCGCGCCACAGCCGGTGGCGCTGATGTCCGACAAGGAGCAGCAGGTCCGCGCCATGCTGCGCGCCGTGCGCGAGCATGTGGAGGCCAATTCCGACTATGTGGGCGACGAGTTCGCCAGCCTCGCCCGCCGGATGCACGAGGGCGAGGAGGAAAAGCGCGCCATTCGCGGCGAGGCCAGCCCCGACGAGGTGCGGGCGCTGATCGAGGACGAGATCGAGGTGCTGCCGCTGCCGGTGCTGCCGGACGAGCGAAACTGAAGCGGAGGGGGACGAGGATGCGCGCCGGTCTCCCCTTCGCCGTTGCGGCCGCCCTCGGCCTGCTCGCGATGCCGGCCTTGTCGGAAGGCCGCTACATCTTCGATGTGGTGAAGCAGCCGCCGTTCGGCGCGGCGTGGAACCGGCTCGTCGAGCCGCTGACGAAGTCCCAGCCCTGGATGATCGACGCGCGGGGCGTCGCCGGACCGTCCGTGACCATCAATGTCGACGGGCAGAGCTTCGAGGTGTTCTCGCTGTGCAAGCCGCACGACTGTGCGGACAACCAGATGCAGGTTCTATTTTCCGACGGCGGCCAGAAGGCCCACGGAGCGTTCCGCACCCGGGACGGCGTCCGGATGCTGGGACATGTCAGCACCACGCAGGGCAAGGCGCTGCTTCAGGCCTTCGACTGATCCTCAGCCGCCGCCCGGCGCGGGCGCCGCGATGGCCTTTTCGATCTCCGGCAGCAGGCGTTCCTTCAGGCCCTGAGCGTCGATGGGGCCGATGAACTTGTAGGCGATGCGCCCGTCCTTGCCGACGACGAAGGTCTCCGGCACGCCGTAGACGCCCCAGTCGATGGCGGTGCGCCCGTTCGCGTCCACCCCCACCGCCGCATAGGGATTGCCGAAGCGCCCGAGGAAGCGGCGGGCATTGCCGGCGTCGTCCTTGTAGTTGAGGCCGACGAGCCGGAAGCCCGGCATTTTCGAAAGCTCCACGAGATAGGGGTGCTCGTCGCGGCAGGGCACGCACCAGGAGGCGAAGACGTTCAGCACGGTGACGCCGCCCTTGAGGTCGGCCGAGGTGAGGCCGGCGACCGGCTGGCCCTCGCGCGCCAGCCCTTCCAGCGGCGGCAGGTCGAGCGCCGGGGCGGGGCGGCCGATCAGCGCCGAGGGCACGCGGGAGGGATCGCCGGTGAACAGCCGCCCGTAGAACAGCGCCGCCAGCGCCAGGAAGGCGATCAGCGGCAGCAGGACGAGCAGCCGGCGGCGGCCGGGGCTGGAAGGAGCCGTCTCGCTCATGCGCTCTCGCTCACCCGTTCTCTCGGCTGGCGGAGCGGCGGCGCACGCCGCGCGCTTCCAGTTCGTCGAGGCGCCGGCGCACGGTGCGCCCGTCCAGCACGATCCACAGCGCCAGCGCGCCGAGGACGAGGGCGCTCACGCCGTAGCAGGCGAGGATGAAGAAGCCGTGCTCGCCGAACATTCAGGGGGCCTCACGCATAGGCTGCTTCGGCGGCGGCGCGCGCTTCCAGCACGCGCAGGCGACGGCGGAAGATCTCGGTGCGCATCGCCGCCATGTGCAGGGCCAGCATGAGCAAAGTGAAGCCGATCGCGCAGACCAGCAGCGGCCAGAGCAGGCTGGAATGGATGGTCGGCCCGTCCATGCGGAACACCGAGGCGGGCTGGTGCAGCGTGTTCCACCAGTCGACCGAGAACTTCACGATCGGCACGTTGACGAAACCGACGAGGCTGAGCACGGCGGCGGCGCGGCCGGCCTGGTTCGGATCCTCGATGGCCGAGCGCAGCGCCAGCAGGCCGAGATAGAGCAGCAGCAGCACCAGCATGGAGGTGAGGCGCGCGTCCCAGACCCAGTAGGTGCCCCACATGGGCCGGCCCCACAGCGAGCCGGTGACGAGGCACAGGAAGGCGAACACGGCCCCGATGGGGGCCATGGCCTTGTGCGCGACATCGGCGAGGGGATGGCGCCAGACGAGGATGCCGAGGGCCGACAGCGCCATCATCGAATAGCCGAACATGGCGAGCCAGGCGAAGGGCACGTGGATGTACATGATCCGCACCGTCTCGCCCTGCTGGTAGTCGGCGGGCGCGCGGAAGGCGAGGAAGAAGCCGAAGGCCAGCGTCGCCAGCGCGAGGCCCGCCAGCCATGGCAGAACGCGCCCGGAGAGGGCGAGAAAACGGGTGGGGTTGGCAAGATCCATCAGCGCCATGGCGCGGTTCTAATCTGCCCCGGTCGCAGCGGCAACATGGGTGGCCTGCGGCACAACGCGGATGTGAAGCCACAGGAAGGACAAAACTCCGCTATTCAAGCGGGTGAAGTCGAAAGAGGGATTCGAGCGTCCATGCCCGCATTGCCGCGTACCATGCCCGCCGCGCGCCCCGCGCTTGCCGTCGTCCTGCTCGTCCAGATCGCCGGCGCCCTGCCGGCGGCGGCGCGCTCGCCGGACCAGCAGATGCTGCTGCTGGAGCCTTCCGAGCGGATCGAGCAGCGCTGCAACGCCCGCGCCATGGGCGAGGTGGGGCGCGGCAACAAGGGCATGAAGCCGGACGAACTGGTCGCCTATGCCTATCGCGATCCCGTCATCAAGGGCGCGAAGATCAAGGTTCCGGGGGGCGCCATCCGCAGCGGCAGCACCTGGTACCACATCGCCTATGAGTGCGAGACGGCCAATGACGGGCTGGAGGTGACGGCCTTCTCCTACAAGCTCGGCGCGGCGATCCCGACCTCGGAATGGTCGGCGCATTATCTCGTCGCGCCGTAGGCACTTCGGCGTCACGCCTTTGGGGCGGGGTCATGGCCGGGCTCGACCCGGCCATCCACGTCTTCGGCACCCTCCAGTGCGCCCGGCCCACGTCGTGGATCCCCGGGTCAAGTCCCGGGGATGACAGTGTACCGAGTGGGGGGGGGCTTCGGACGGAACGGCGGCGCGGGTGACGCTCCCTACCAGGAGCGGAGCGCGCGCAGGGTCGGCGTCTTCTTGTCGAGGTGATCGGACATGCGCCCGAGCAGCCGGTCGAGCAGCTCGACCGCCTCACGCACCGCCGGGCCCTTGTTGAGCATGACGCATTCGGCGCGGGCGGCCATGGCGGCGTCGGTCATCTCGCCGCGCGAGGGGATGCCGTCGCGCACGAGGTCCTCCAGCACCTGCGTCGCCCAGATCGCCGGCACGGCGGCGGCCTCGCAGATCCACAGCAGTTCCTCCTGCATCTCGGCGAGGCGCTCGAAGCCGATCTCGGCGGCGAGGTCGCCGCGCGCGATCATCACGCTGAAGGGTCCGCGGCGGGCGGCGCGGGCGATGAGGTCCGGCAGGTTCTTCACCGCCTCGGGGCGCTCGATCTTGGCCATGAGGCCGAGCGGGCGCTCGCGCGCGGCGCCGTGGCGGGCGATAGCGTCGTCGAGAAGGTCGAGGTCCTCGGGCCGGCTGACGAAGGAATAGCCGATGAGGTCGGCGCATTCGATGACGGTGGCGAGGTCCGCGTCGTCCTTGGCGGTGAGCGGGGAGAGGCCGAGCGCGGTGTCGGGCAGGTTGATGCCCTTCTCCGACTTGAGCTTGGTGCCGTCCGGGCGGGTGTGGAGGATGCGCAGGATCGCCTCGCCCTCGCGCACGCTCTCGACCACCGCCTCGACCTTGCCGTCGTCGTAGCGGATGCGGTGGCCGACGGCGAGGCGGGTGACGATCTCGGGCAGCGAGACGGCGGCGCTGAAGGGCGCGGCCTCGTCGACATGCGGCTCGCCATCGGCGACGAGGCGCAGCGTGTCGCCCGGCAGCAGCCGCCCGGCGGGCTTGCCCTTGCGCATCGGCAGCACGGCGCCGGTGCGGATCTTCGGGCCGGCAATGTCCATCAGCACGGCGATGGGGCGGCCGACCGCCTCGCCCGCCGCGCGCACGTGCTGCGTCATGGCGCGCCAGGCGCCGGCGTCGTCATGGGCGCAGTTGATGCGGGCGATGTCCATGCCGCTCTTCGCCAGCGCCAGGATGAAGTCGACGTCGCCGGCGGCCTCGCTGGGCAGCGTGACCATGATGCGGGTGTAGCGCCCCTCCGGCTCCGGGCCGAGGTTGGCGGCGGTGGCGGCGTCGAGCCGTTCCTCGCCGGCGAAGAAGGCGTCCTGCTCCGGCGCCGGGAAGGGCAGGGGGCGGCCGGAGAGGGCCGCCAGCGCGGCGATCACCGCGTCGAGCGTGGGCAGCACGCGGCTCTCCAGCCGGCC
The DNA here is from genome assembly GCF_902703545.1 of Starkeya nomas. Taxonomy (NCBI): domain Bacteria; kingdom Pseudomonadati; phylum Pseudomonadota; class Alphaproteobacteria; order Hyphomicrobiales; family Xanthobacteraceae; genus Starkeya; species Starkeya nomas. The sequence continues at coordinate 2,945,490 of NZ_CACSAS010000001.1, read as the reverse complement.
GAGCGAGGACAGGCCGCGCCACATGAGCTGGCGCTGCAGCGGTCGCAATTCGTGGCGGCGCAGGGCCAGATAGTGGGCGAGATTGTCGAGCGCGGCGTCCTCGCAGCCAGCCTCGCGAGTGAAGCGCGCCCGGATCGGGGCGGCCTCCTCGACGATGGCGCTGCGCAGGGAGAGAAGGGTCTCGAACAGCGCGTGGTCGTCGCTGCTGGCCGGCGGGTGAGGGATAGCCTTCGACGTGTTCATTGCCCGGTTTCCTCGTTACGCTGACGGAGGCTAGGGCGGCGCTGTTACGCCGCTGTGACCTTCGCCGGCGGGACGAAAGGCGCGTAAAACTTGACTTTGCGGTGGGCGGCGCTTACTAGCGGCGCATCCTCGCATATCTCGCGAGCCGACCCACCGCCCGGGCCATGAGCCCGGAGGTCAACGCCCGACAGCGCGATGCGCCCTCGGGCGCCAAACGGCTTTGCGGGTACATCCGTGCGAGAAGGGAGCCGAGCGAACGCATGTTCGATTCATTGACCGACCGCCTTGGCGGCATACTCGACCGGCTTAAGCGACGCGGCGCCCTCACCGAGGCCGACGTGAACGAGGCCATGCGCGAGGTGCGCCGGGCGCTGATCGAGGCCGACGTCGCCCTCGACGTAGTGCGCTCCTTCACCGACCGGGTGCGCACGCGCGCCGTCGGCGCGGAGGTCATCAAGTCGGTCACGCCCGGCCAGATGGTGGTGAAGATCGTCAATGACGAACTCGTCGCCATGCTCGGCTCGGACGCCAAGCCGATCGACCTCGAGGCCGCGCCCCCGGTTCCGGTGCTGATGGTCGGCCTGCAGGGCTCGGGCAAGACCACCTCCACTGCCAAGATCGCCAAGCGCCTCACCGACCGGTCGAACCGCAAGGTGCTGATGGCCTCGCTCGATACCCGCCGTCCGGCGGCGATGGAGCAGCTGGCCACGCTCGGCAAGCAGGTGGGGGTGGAGACGCTGCCCATCGTCGCCGGGCAGTCCGCGGTCCAGATCGCGCGGCGCGCCATGGAAGCCGCCCGGCTCGGCGGCTACGACGTGGTGATGCTCGACACCGCCGGCCGCGTCACGCTCGACGAGGCGCTGATGGCCGAGGTCGCCGAGGTGAAGGCGGCGACGCGCCCGCACGAGGTGCTGCTCGTCGCCGACAGCCTCACCGGCCAGGACGCGGTGAACACCGCCAAGGCCTTCGACGAGCGCGTCGGCCTGACCGGCATCGTGCTGACCCGCGCCGATGGCGACGGGCGCGGCGGCGCCGCGCTTTCCATGCGCGCCGTCACCGGCAAGCCGATCAAGCTGCTCGGCACCGGCGAGAAGATGGACGCGCTGGAGGATTTCGATCCCCGCCGCGTCGCCGGACGCATCCTCGGTATGGGCGACGTGGTGTCGCTGGTCGAGAAGGCGGTCGAGAACATCGATGCCGAGAAGGCGATGGCCGCCGCCGAGCGTATGCGCAAGGGGCAGTTCGATCTCGACGACCTGCGCATGCAGCTCGACCAGATGGAGAAGCTCGGCGGCCTCGGCGGGCTGATGGGCATGCTCCCCGGCGTCGGCAAGATGAAGAACCAGCTCGCCGCCTCCGGCATGAATGACGGCGTGCTCAAGCGCCAGAAGGCGATCATCGACTCGATGACGAAGAAGGAGCGGCGCAATCCCAAGCTGCTCGACGGCTCGCGCCGCAAGCGCATCGCGAGCGGCTCCGGCACCAAGGTCGAGGACGTCAACCGGCTGATGAAGATGCACCGCCAGATGGCCGACATGATGAAGGCCATGGGCGCTTCCGCCGGCGGCAAGCGCGGCCCGATGGCCGGTCTCGCCAGCATGTTTGGCCTCGGCGGTGGCGGGATGGGCGGCATGCCTTCGCCCGAGCAGCTCAAGCAGATGGCCGAGAAGATGCCGGGCGGGCTCGGCGGCGGCGGTCTGCCCCCGAACTTCCCCGGCAACATGCCCGGAGGTTTCCCCGGTAATTTGCCGGGCGGCCTGACGGGACTGGGAAACAAGCCGGGCGGGCTTCCGGGCCTGCCGGGTTTCCCGCCGAAGAAGAAATGACGGCCCGATGAAACCTCACGCCGTCACGGCCGGGCTTGGCCCGGCCATCCACGACTGCCTCGGCGCACTGCCGCCGCGCGCAAGACGTGGATCCCCGGGCCAAGCCCGGGGATGACGGAAGGAACTAGACGACCACACATAAGTACCTGAAAGGAAGACCTGAATGTCCCTCAAGATCCGTCTCGCCCGTGGTGGCGCCAAGAAGCGTCCCTACTACCGCATCGTCGTCGCCGACTCGCGCTCCCCGCGCGATGGCCGCTTCATCGAGAAGATCGGCACCTTCGATCCGCTGAAGGCCAAGGACGCCGCCGACCGCTTCGTCCTCGACGTCGAGAAGGCCAAGGCCTGGCTCGCCAAGGGCGCCCAGCCGACCGACCGCGTCGCCCGCTTCCTCGACAGCCTCGAGCTGGTGAAGCGCGCCCCGCGCAACAACCCGGAGAAGGCCGTGCCCGGCAAGAAGGCCCAGGAGCGCGCCGCCGCTGCCGCCAAGGCGGCCGAGGCCGAGGCTGCCCCGGCCGAGGCCGCTGCGCCGACCGAGTGAGGCTGAGGCCCTTCGCGGCTGGCCGGCGTCGATCTCCACTCCACCTCTCCCCGTCGGGGAGAGGTCGGCCCACAGGGCCGGGTGAGGGTGGTTCTTCGTTTGGCGCCCGCGCGAGGCCCCTCACCCCAGCCCTCTCCCTGACGGGGAGAGGGCGTGCGTTCCACGCCGGCACCTGCGGCGGAGTCTTGCGCTGGGTTCCGGCGCTGCGCTCCGCCTGCGGCGTCGCTAGACGCGCGGACCATCATCGTTTCCCGGACAAGCTGTGCGCAGCACAGCGCTGATCCGGGATCCGGGGGCGACACGCGCTTTGAGGCGCACCGCCCCCTCTCTCTCTGTGAGAACTGAATGTCGAACGACCGCATCCTCCTCGCCCGCATCGGCGCGCCGCATGGCGTGAGGGGGGACGTGCGGCTGTTCGTCTTCGCCGACGATCCCGACTCGCTCAAACGCTACAAGCCGCTGACCGACGAGACGGGCAAGCGCGTGTTCAAGGTGAAGACGCTGCGGCCGGCGAAGGACCATTTCGTCGCCCGGATCGAGGGCGTCGACACGCGCGAGGCGGCCGAGGCGCTGACGAATACTGGCCTTTATGTCACCCGCGACCTCCTGCCCGAGCCGGAGGACGAGGACGATTTCTACCACGCCGACCTGATCGGCCTTGCCGCCGTGACCACCGAGGGCGCGGCCTTCGGCACGGTCGTGGCGGTGCATGATTTCGGCGCCGGGGACATCATCGAGGTGGCGCCCGAGGACGGCGGCAAAGGGGGCGCAAAGACGCTGATGCTGCCCTTCACCAGAGCGGTGGTGCCGACCGTCGACATCAAGGGCGGGCGTATCGTGGTCGATCCGGCGGAATGGGCGCGCGAGGAAGCCCCGCCGCCGGAAGCCGACCGGGGCTAGGAGCGCGGCTCATGTGGCGCGCCTCCGTTCTCACCATCTTCCCGGACATGTTCCCCGGTCCGCTCGGCCTGTCGCTCGCCGGCCGGGCGCTGGGGCAGGCGTGGAACGTCGAGACCGTCGATCCCCGCGACCACGCAACCGACCGGCATCGCTCGGTCGACGACACGCCGGCGGGCGGCGGGCCGGGCATGGTGATGCGCGTCGACGTGCTGGCCCGCGCCATCGATGCGGCGGCGCCGGAAGGCGACACCCGCCCGCGCCTCCTGATGACCCCGCGCGGTGCGCCGCTGACGCAGAAGCGCGTGCGCGAGCTGGCGGCGGGCGAGGGAGTGCTCATCGTCTGCGGGCGCTTCGAGGGCGTGGACGACCGGCTGGTGGCGGCGCGCGGGCTGGAGGAGGTCTCGGTCGGCGACGTCGTGCTCTCCGGCGGCGAGATCGGCGCGCTGGTGCTGCTCGACGCCTGCGTGCGGCTGCTGCCGGGCGTGATGGGGCATCCCGAATCCGGCACCGAGGAGAGCTTTTCCGCCGGGTTGCTGGAGTATCCGCAATATACCCGCCCGCAGGAGTTCGAGGGACGGGAGATCCCGGCCGTCCTCACCGGCGGCGACCACGCCAAGGTAGCGCGCTGGCGCCGCGAGCAGGCGGAGGCGGCCACGAAGGCCCGCCGGCCGGACCTCTGGGCCGCCTATGTCGGCCTGCATGACGGTTCTGCGACGAAGGGGGAATGACAAGCGGCGCGACTTCGCGTATACGGCGCGCCGTCACTTGAACTGACAACAGCAAGATGCGGACGGCGCTGGCCGCTCCGCCTGAGGTGATAACATGGTCGATATCATTAAAGAGCTCGATGCCGAGCAGGCTGCCAAGCTCGCCGAAATCCGCGCGATCCCCGATTTCCAGCCGGGCGATACCGTCATCGTCAACGTGAAGGTGAAGGAAGGCGAGCGCTCCCGCGTTCAGGCCTATGAAGGCGTGGTGATCGCCCGCAACGGCGGCGGCATCAACGAGAGCTTCACCGTTCGCAAGATTTCCTACGGCGAAGGTGTCGAGCGCGTGTTCCCGCTCTACTCGCCGAACATCGACAGCCTGAAGGTTGTCCGTCGCGGCAAGGTGCGCCGCGCCAAGCTCTATTACCTGCGCGACCGTCGCGGCAAGTCGGCCCGTATCGCCGAGCGCCAGGACAAGAACGCCGGCAAGGGCAAGAAGGACGCCCCCGTCGCCGCTGAGTGATCGGCAGCGCAGGCTTCACGGATGCAAGGCCGGGGTTCTCCCCGGCCTTTCTGCTTTTGGGAATGCCTTTTCGCGGATGAGCCGCGCCCGGCGTCAGCAATCCTTGATGTGGTGCACGCGGGTGTTGGTCTGCTGCTCGACCAGCAGCGTGCCGTCGCCGAGCATGGCGGCCTGCATCACCGTGGCGAAGTCGGGCTTGCGCAGCGGACAGGTGATGAGCTGGGCGTGCTGGACCGGAGCGGCCGTCTCGTGCGGCGTCACCTCGACGCGATTGCCCGCCTCCACCACGGCCAGCCAGCCGAGGCCGGCGACGATCAGGGCAATGTCGGTCACGCGCATCGATCGCTCCATTTGCGCGTGTAGCCTAACGCAGCGTTTTCCATTACGCCATAGCAAGATGACGCAGCGGAAAACGTGAATTGTCGCAGTTGGTGGGTCAGATATTACTTTGTAATACATTATTCCAGCGAGGGCGCGACGTGATGGCTCACGCGCTCGTGCGGCGGGTGCCGGGACGCGGTGGCCGCGGGCGATTGTTCGCCGGGCCGAGACTTGCTAGAAGGGTTCCATGATGAAGGCGGGAACCATGAGGACGGTTCGTCGTGGCGCGGCAGCACCTGTCGCGCCTGATGTCGCGCGTCCGGAGGCCCGCGTGCGCCTGCCGACGACGATCGGCTTCGCCGCCGTGCCGGACCATGTCCGCCTGCCGGCGCGCTTCTTCGGCCGTTTCACCGCCTGCGCGGTCGCAGGGCTTAGCTGAGCGCCGCCCGGAGCCTCCCCGCTCCCGGCCGCGCATCGCGAACCCCTGTTTTCCTTTCCTGATCAGTGAGACGCCAGAATGAGCACGTCCGCTCCCCGTACCCTGTACGACAAGATTTTCGACGACCACATCATCGACCGGCAGGAGGACGGCACCTGCCTGCTCTACATCGACCGCCATCTGGTGCATGAGGTGACGAGCCCGCAGGCCTTCGAGGGCCTGCGCGTGGCCGGCCGCAAGGTGCATGCGCCGACGAAGACGCTCGCCGTGGTCGACCACAACGTGCCGACCTCCGACCGCCGCTTCGGCATCGACGACCCCGAGAGCCGCACGCAGGTGGAGACGCTGGCCGAGAACGCCCGCGACTTCGGCATCGAGTACTTCAACGAGCTCGACAAGCGGCAGGGCATCGTCCACGTCATCGGCCCGGAGCAGGGCTTCACCCTGCCGGGCACGACCATCGTGTGCGGCGACAGCCACACCTCGACGCACGGCGCCTTCGGCGCGCTCGCCCACGGTATCGGCACCTCGGAGGTGGAGCACGTGCTCGCCACCCAGACGCTGATCCAGAAGAAGAGCAAGAACATGCGCGTCAGCGTCGACGGGAAGCTGCCCGAAGGCGTGACCGCCAAGGACGTGACGCTCGCCATCATCGGCGCCACCGGCACCGCCGGGGGCACTGGCTACGTCATCGAATATGCCGGCGAGGTGTTTCGCAACCTGACGATGGAAGGCCGCATGACGGTCTGCAACATGTCCATCGAGGGCGGCGCGCGCGCCGGCATGGTGGCGCCGGACGAGACCACCTTCGCCTATGTGAAGGACCGCCCGCGCGCGCCGAAGGGCGCGGCATGGGACGCGGCGCTGCGCTACTGGGACACGCTGCGCACAGACGAGGGCGCGTTCTTCGACAAGGAGATCCGCCTCGACGGCGCCTCGCTGCCGCCGATCGTCTCCTGGGGCACGAGCCCGGAGGACGTGATCTCGGTCGAGGGGCTGGTGCCCGATCCCGAGCTGATCGAGGACGAGGCCAAGCGCGAGGCCAAGAAGCGGGCGCTCGCCTATATGGGCCTCGTCGCCGGCACGAGGATCACCGACATCGCCATCGACAAGGTGTTCATCGGCTCCTGCACCAATGCCCGCATCGAGGACCTGCGCGCGGCGGCGAAGATCGTCGCCGGCCACACGGTCCGCGAGGGCGTGTCCGGCATGATCGTGCCGGGTTCCGGGCTGGTGAAGCTGCAGGCCGAGGCCGAGGGGCTGGACGCGATCTTCAAGGCCGCCGGCTTCGACTGGCGCGAGCCGGGCTGCTCCATGTGCCTCGCCATGAACGCCGACAAGCTCGGTCCGGAGGAGCGCTGCGCCTCCACCTCGAACCGCAACTTCGAGGGGCGGCAGGGCTACAAGGGCCGCACGCATCTCGTCTCCCCCGCCATGGCGGCGGCGGCGGCCATCGCCGGTCGCTTCGTCGACGTGCGCAAGTGGCCGCACGCGGCATGAGGCGCTGACGACCGGCGCGCCGGCCCCTCCGGCGGGCTGGCGTCCGGCGCAGCCACCGGAGGTGATCCCCGTGCCCTCGCCGCATTCCCCCTTCACCGACCCGCCGGAGGACGACCCGATGGAGGTCTGGGGCCGGCGCATCGGGCGCGGGCTTGCCGTTGCGGTGGCGCTGGTGCTCGTCTGGTACCTGTTCGCGACCTATCTCAGGTGAGGCGATGAGCGGCGAAACCGATGCGTCCTGGCTCCGGCGGAGCGCCCCCAGCCTCGCGCAGATGGAGGTGATGGCGGAGGAGGCCTATGCCCGGCTGCCGGAGGAATTCCGCGCCCTGTGCGGCAACCTCGTCATCCGGGTCGAGGATTTCCCCACCGACGAGGTGCAGGAGGAGATGGAGACGGAGAGCCCGTTCGACCTGCTCGGCCTGTTCCAGGGCATCGGGTTGGCGCAGGGCTACGAGACCGTGACCGGCGTGCTGCCGAACATGATCTTTCTCTACCGCCGCCCGATCCTCGACTACTGGGCGGAGCACGAGGACACGCTGGGCGATATCGTGACCCACGTGCTGGTGCACGAGATCGGGCATCATTTCGGCCTGTCCGACGAGGACATGGAGCGGATCGAGGAAGAAGCGGGCTAGGCGGGTTCCCGCTGCGGGATATGAAGGTTTCGGGCGCTGGCGGCGTCCTGGAGATGGATGGAAGAGATGGACAAGTTCACCACGCTGACGGGCGTCGCCGCGCCGCTGCACCTGGTCAATGTCGACACCGACATGATCATTCCCAAGCAGTATCTGAAGACGATCAAGCGCACCGGCCTCGGCAAGGGCCTGTTCTCGGAGCTGCGCTACAAGGAGGACGGCTCGGACAATCCCGACTTCGTGCTCAACAAGCCGGCCTACAAGGGCGCCCCGATCCTCGTCGCGGGCGACAATTTCGGCTGCGGATCGAGCCGCGAGCACGCGCCCTGGGCGCTGCTCGACTTCGGCATTCGCTGCGTGATCTCCACGTCCTTCGCCGACATCTTCTACAATAACTGCTTCAAGAACGGCATCCTGCCGATCAAGGTGACGCCGGAACAGCTCGCCGCGCTGTTCGACGACGCCGAGCGCGGCGCCAATGCGAGGCTCACCGTCGATCTGGAGAGCCAGACCATCACCGGCCCGGACGGCGGCAGCATCAGCTTCGAGATCGACCCGTTCCGCAAGCACTGCCTGCTCAACGGGCTGGACGACATCGGTCTCACCCAGGAGAAGGCGGACGCGATCAAGTCCTTCGAATCGAAGCTCGCCGAAGAACGCCCCTGGGCATGAGCGGGCGCCGACGGATTTCCTCCGGCTCCGATTTCGAGGCGGAGGCCGGCTATTCGCGCGCGGTGGTCGACGGCAACGACATCTTCGTTTCCGGCACCACCGGCTACGACTACGAGGCCATGGTGCTGCCCGACGATCTGGTCGAGCAGACCCATGCCTGCTTCCGCAACATCTCCGCCGCGCTGGCGCAGGCCGATGCCAGCCTCGATGACGTGGTGCGGGTGCGCTACATCGTGGCCCGCGCCGAATATGCCGAGGTGGTGTTCCCGATCTTCGGCCGCTACTTCGCCGCCGCGCGGCCGGCCGCGACGCTGATCGTCGCCGGCCTGCTGCAGCCGGAGATGAAGATCGAGATCGAGGTGACGGCCCGCCGCCGGGGCTAGCGGCCGCCGCGCCGCGCATTTTGCGCTTTACAGCGTCCCGTTCCCGGGATGGAATCGTTCAAAACGAGAATATGCCGGGAGACGCTCCTCATGTGCCACATCTTCGCGGGCCAGGCGCCCGAGACCTATGAGAGCCAGACGCGCTCGGTGCGGATCGGCGGCCATTCGACCTCGATCCGCCTGGAAGCCGCCTTCTGGACCGTTCTCGAGGAGGTCGCTGCCCATCAGGGCATGAGCCTGGGCAAGTTCGTCACCAAGCTGCACGACGAGGTGCTCAACCTGCATGGCGAGGTGCGCAACTTCGCCTCGCTGCTGCGCTGCTCCTGCCTGATCTACCTCGCCGAGGTCCGCCCGGCCGGCACGGCGCCTGCGGTCGCCCGCGAGCGCTATCTGTGCGAGAGCTCCCGCCTGCATCTGGAAGCGGCGGAGTAGGCTGCGCACGCCTTGCCTTGGCTCCTCCGGGGTGCCGAATTGAGTGCGTCATGGCCGGGCTTGTCCCGGCCATCCACGTTTGGGGACGTGCGGTTCAAGACATGGATTCCCGGGGCCGGGCCCGGGGATGACGGCGGGGCAAGCAGAGACGGCCGGATAAAGATCGGCTCGACGAGAGGGGCGGTCGAGGCGCGCCCGTTCCCGCGCTTCCGCCGGGACCTAAAGCACATCCGGGTGATGTGCTAGCTGCCTACCACCTACCGTTCGCCAAGCGGCCTAGCATCCTCGTTATCGGCGGGATTCCCGCCATGACGAGGTTCAAGGCCGGAGGAACAGGTGGCGAAGGCCATACATTCGATGATCCGCGTGCTCGACGAGGCGCGCTCGGTTGATTTCTACAAGCGCGCCTTCGGGCTGGACGTTGCGCAGCGGCTGCCGTTCGACGGCTTCACGCTGGTCTATCTGCGCAACCCCGAGGCCGATTTCGAGGTCGAACTCACCGTCAATCACGGCCGGACCGAGCCCTATGCGCTGGGCGACGGCTACGGGCACATCGCCTTCGTGGTGGACGATCTCGACGCGGAGCATGCGCGCTTCACCGATGCGGGCCTCAATCCGAATCCCGTCAAGGAATTCTTCCACGACGGCGCGCTGCTCGCGAAGTTCTTCTTCGTAACCGATCCTGACGGCTACAAGATCGAGGTCCTGCAGAAGCACGGGCGCTATCGATGACGTGACCAGCAGGCGCGTAGACTTAAAAACAACATAAAAATACCCCGGGAGGTAACGATGACAACACTGATCGACAGGCGCGGTCCGTCACGCCGCGCCCTGCTCGCCGGCATTGGAGCGGCCGGCGCACTCATGGTGAGCGGCGCCGCCGTGCTCAACCCGCGCGAGGCATGGGGGCTGGAAGTCTCGGCCCTCAAGCCCGAGACCATGCGCACGCTGATCGTCATGGCGCGCGACGTCTACCCACACGACCGCATCCCCGACCGCTTCTACGCCGTCGCCATGAAGCCCTACGAGGCCGATGCGGCGAAGGACCCGGCGCTGAAGGCGCTGGTGGAGGAGGGGGTCATCACCCTCGATACGCTCGCCAAGGCCCGCTACGGCGTGCCCTACGCCGATGTCGGCTGGGAGGACCAGCGCGTCGCGCTGCTGCGCGAGATCGAGGGCGGGGCCTTCTTCGAGAAGGTGCGCTCGGGCCTGGTGGTGGGCCTCTACAACCAGGAGGATGTCTGGCCGATCTTCGGCTACGAGGGCTCCTCGGCCGACAAGGGCGGTTACATCGACCGCGGCTTCGACGACATCGCCTGGCTGTGAGGGGAGGACGGAAACATGGCTGCACCCTTCGATCTCAATGACGATTCCGTCGTCGTCATCGTCGGCTCGGGCGCCGGCGGCGGCACGCTCGGCACGGACCTCGCGCTCAAGGGCGTGAAGGTGGTGATGCTGGAAGCCGGCGCGCGCCACAACATGGAAGACTTCGTCAACAACGAGTGGGAAAGCTTCGCCCAGCTCGCCTGGACCGACATGCGCACGACGTCGGGTTCCTGGCGCGTGCACAAGAACTTTCCCAACCTGCCGGCCTGGATCGTCAAGTCGGTCGGCGGCTCCTCCGTGCACTGGGCCGGCGCCTCGCTGCGCTTCCAGGAGCACGAGTTCAAGACCCGCACCACCTATGGCGACCTCGACGGCGCCAACCTGCTGGACTGGCCGATCACCCTGAAGGAGCTGGAGCCCTATTACGCCCGCGCCGAGGACCGCATGGGCGTGACCCGGACCAACGGCATTCCGGGGTTGCCGGGCAACAACAACTTCAAGGTGTTCGAAGCCGGGGCCAAGAAGATCGGCTACAAGGAGGTCTCGACCGGGCGCATGGCGATCAACAGCGAGGCGCGCAACGACCGTGGCTCCTGCCAGCAGATCGGCTTCTGTTTCCAGGGCTGCAAGTCCGGCGCCAAATGGTCGACGCTGATCGCCGAGATCCCGCGCGGCGAGGAGACCGGCAATCTCGAGGTGCGGCCGCAATGCATGGTGGTCAAGATCGAGCATGACGCCTCCGGCAAGGCGAGCGGCGTCGTCTATGTCGACAAGGACGGCAAGATGCAGCGCCAGAAGGCGCGCATCGTCGCGGTCGCCGGCAACTCCATCGAGAGCCCGCGCCTCCTGCTGAACTCCGCCAGCAACATGTTCCCGGACGGCCTCGCCAACTCCTCCGGCCAGGTGGGCCGCAACTACATGCGCCACATGACCGGCTCGGTGTACGGCGTGTTCGAGAAGCCGGTGCACATGTATCGCGGCACCACCATGGCCGGCATCGTCCGCGACGAGGCGGGCTTCGACACCAAGCGCGGCTTCGTCGGCGGCTATGAGATGGAGACGCTGTCGCTCGGCGTGCCCTTCATGGCCGCCTTCCTCGATCCCGGCGGCTGGGGACGCTCCTTCACCTCGGCGATGGACGGCTACGTCAACATGGCCGGCATGTGGCTGGTGGGCGAGGACATGGCGCAGGAGACCAACCGCGTCACCCTCAACACCGAGGTCAAGGACAAGCACGGCATGCCGGTGGCCAACGTGCATTTCGACGATCACCCCAACGACGTCGCCATGCGCAACCACGCCTATGCGCAGGGCGCGGCGATCTACGAGGCGGTGGGCGCGACGCGGACCCTGCCGACGCCGCCCTATCCCTCCACGCACAATCTCGGCACCAACCGGATGAGCGAGAAGCCGCGCGACGGCGTGGTGAACAAGCATGGGCAGACGCACGACATTCCCAACCTGTTCGTCTCCGACGGCAGCCAGTTCACCAGCGGCGGCGCGGAGAACCCGACGCTGACCATCGTGGCGCTGGCCATCCGTCAGGCGGAGTTCATCGCCGCCGAGATGGGCAAGGGGACGATCTGACGGTCCTTCCGGCTTTCTCCCCGTGGGGAGAGAGAAGCGCCCTGCCGCTCCCTCCCGCCGCCGGCCTCGCGTGCCGGCGGCTTTTCTTTGCCGCCGGCTCTCCCGGGCCCGGCGCCGCCTGAAGGCTTGCCAGCCCGCGCGCCAGCCTTTAGGGACACGCTCGCCGGGCCGGAGGCTCGGCAAAGACGCTTTTCGAACAGGCGCACGCGAGGAATCCCATGGCCACCCACAAGCTTCTCCTCCTTCCCGGCGACGGCATCGGCACCGAAGTGATGGCCGAGGTGAAGCGGGTGGTCGATTGGCTCGACCGGCGCGGCCTCGCTTCCTTCGCCATCGAGGAGGACCTCGTCGGCGGCGCGGCCTATGATTCCTGCGGCCAGCCGATCTCCGAGGAGGCGATGGCCAAGGCGTTCGCCGCCGACGCCATCCTGCTCGGCGCGGTGGGCGGCCCGAAATGGGCCAACGTGCCCTATGAGGCGCGCCCGGAAGCCGGCCTGCTGCGCCTGCGCAAGGACCTGCAGCTCTTCGCCAATCTGCGCCCCGCCGTGTGCTATCCGGCGCTCGCCGACGCCTCCAGCCTGAAGCGTGAGCTGGTCGAGGGGCTCGACGTGCTGATCGTGCGCGAGCTGACCGGCGGCGTCTATTTCGGCGAGCCGAAGACCATCACCAATCTGCTCGACGGGCAGAAGCGCGCCGTCGACACGCAGGTCTATGAATCCTACGAGATCGAGCGCATCGCCCGTGTCGCCTTCGAACTCGCCCGCACCCGCCGTAACAAGGTGGTCTCCACCGAGAAGCACAACGTCATGAAGACCGGCGTGCTGTGGAAGGAGGTCGTGAGCACCGTCCACGGCGCTGACTACGCGGACGTGACGCTGGAGCACCAGCTCGCCGATTCCTGCGGCATGCAGCTGGTGCGCGCGCCCAAGCAGTTCGACGTCATCGTCACCGACAATCTGTTCGGCGACATCCTGTCGGACGTGGCCGCCATGCTCACCGGCTCGCTGGGCATGCTGCCCTCCGCCTCGCTCGGCGCGGTGGAGGAGATTTCCGGCAAGCGCCGCGCGCTCTACGAGCCGGTGCATGGCGCGGCGCCGGACATTGCCGGCAAGGGCCTCGCCAACCCGATCGCCATGGTCGGCTCGCTCGCCATGGCGCTGCGCTATTCCTTCGGCCAGATCGAGGCGGCCGATCGCGTCGAGGCGGCGATCGCGGCGGTGCTGGCGGCGGGCTTCCGCACCAACGACATCTACTCGGAGGGCATGACGCGCGTCGGCACCTCCGGCATGGGCGACGCCCTGCTCGCGGAGCTGGAGCGGGCGGCCTGAGCGGGCGGCCTGCCAATCCCCCTGCGATGGATGTTATCCCGAGGTGCCCGGCGTTGCCGGGCCTCGAAGGATGCCCGTCCTGGCGTGCCGTAGCGACCATGCTTCGTGGCTCGCTGCGCGAGCACCTCAGGATGACGGCGCTTTCTGAACAAGCTTGGAGCGGGAGCTTCGGCCAAAAACAAAAGCCCGGCGCGAGCCGGGCTTTTTCATGCGGTGCGACGCTGAGCCGGAGAATCAGTAGCCCGGCAGCTCGAAGCGGCTCGGCAGCGGCCAGCGCGAGCCGGTGATGCCACCCTGACCGCCATACTGCGGATAGAAGGGCTGCGCGGCGTAGATGTAGTTCAGGTCGCGCGCGGTGCCGGGCTTCACCACCGGACCGGGATCCAGGAACGAACGCGGCGGCAGCTTGCGGATGATGATGCGGGTGCTCTCCTGCGCTTCGGCCGGAGCCGTGGCGATCATGGCAGTACCGGCGATCAGCGCGGCGAGGGCGAACAGGGCGACACGCATCTAAACCTCCCAGCGACGATCACGTCGCACGACGGTGCAGACGATTACGTCACGATAAGCATGCGCGCAACTTATCGTGCCGTCGAGATGAGGAAAGTCCTAATTCCGCCGTTCGGCGACGAAATGCGCTGCTTCCACAAGGAGTGTTGCAGCCTTGCCGAACCTCTCGAGCGCCGATTCGGCCTCGGCTACGAGACACGCGAGCTCTGCACGGGCGCCTTCCACCCCGAGCTTGCCGACCAATGTCGCCTTGCCGGCGGCGGCATCCTTGCCGACGGCCTTGCCGACGGTGCCGGCCTCGCCCTCGACGTCGAGCAGGTCGTCGGCGATCTGGAAGGCACGCCCGACGGCGCGGGCGTAGCGGTCGAGGCTCTCGCGCTCGTCCGGCGTCGCCCCGCCGAGCAGGGCGCCGGCCTCGCAGGCCTGGCGCAGCAGGGCGCCGGTCTTCATCGCCTGCAGGCGGATGATCTCATCAGCCGGCAGGTCCAGCGGAGCGCCGCCGCCGAAGCGGCCCTCGGCGGCGAGGTCCAGCATCTGGCCGCCGATCATGCCCGCCACGCCGGCGGCGCGCGCGAGGCTGGCGACGAGGGCGATGCGCACGCCGGCATCGGGGCCGGCCTCCTCGCGGGCGAGAATCTCGAAGGCGAGCGTGAGCAGCCCGTCGCCGGCAAGGATCGCGGTGGCCTCGTCATAGGCGCGGTGGACGGTCGGCTGGCCGCGCCGCAGGTCGTCGTCGTCCATGGCCGGCAGGTCGTCATGCACGAGCGAATAGCAGTGGATGCATTCGAGCGCCGCCGCCGCCGGCATCGCCCGGTTCGCCGGCACGCCGAAGAGGGCAGCGGTCTCGACGACGAGGAAGGGACGCAGCCGCTTGCCGCCGGCGAGGGTGGCGTGGCGCATGGCCGCGGCAAGGCGCTCGCCCGGCGCTCCGCTGGCCGCGATCGCTCCATCGATATAGGCGGCGACGGCCTCCGCGGTGCGGGCGAGGGCGTCGGGCAGCGGGAGGAGGGGGCGGGCGTCGGCGGCGGGCATGGCACGGACCTGGCGCGGAGCGTGGGAAGATGACGAGGCTTCCGTGCCCGAGGCGGCGGGCGGGGTCAAGCGAGGGGAAGCCCGCAGATGGGCGACCGCATGCCGCTCGGTCGACCCGCGCCGCACCGCCCGCTAATGTAGCCGGGTCGGGGGAGCGCGGGTTGTCGTCGGAATGGGCATAGTGTGGGGCTGGCTGTGGAAGGCGGCGCTGATCGTGGTGCTGGCGCCGTTCGCGCTCGGCCTTCTCTATAACGTCATTCCGGCGCCTTCGACGCTGATGCTGGCGCGCTGGGCGAGCAACCAGCCGGTGGTGCGCAACTGGGTGCCGCTGACCGCCATCTCGCCGAATCTCGTGCGCTCGGTGCTGGCCTCGGAGGATGCGCGCTTCTGCACCCATTCCGGCATCGACCTCGTCGAGCTGCAGGGGGTGATCGACGAATCGGACGGCCTGAGCGCGCCGCGCGGCGCCTCGACCATCACCATGCAGATCGTGAAGAACCTGTTCCTGTGGAACGGGCGCAGCGTCATCCGCAAGGGGCTGGAGCTGCCGCTGGCGCTCTATCTCAACGCGGTGATGCCGAAGCACCGGCAGCTGGAGATCTATCTCAACATCGCCGAGTGGGGGCCGACCGGGGAGTTCGGCGTGGAGGCCGGCGCGCGCCGGGCCTTCGGGCGCGGGGCGGGCGACCTGTCGCCGAGGCAGGCGGCGCTGCTCGCGGTGATGCTGCCCAATCCGCACAAGCGCGATGCCGCCAAGCCGGGGCGCGGGCTGAACCGGCTCGCCAGCAACCTGCAGGCCCGGCTGCCGCGCGAGGGGGCCGAGCTGACCTCCTGCCTCTGAAACCGGGCAGCGGGGCGCGTCAGCACGTTACGCAACAGAATTGCGTCAGCCCCTTTCGCTCGCGCGCATGAGTCTGTATAAGCCGCCACTCGAAATACGCACGATCCGGCGCCGGCCCCTCCGACTGGGCGTGAGCCATGCCGGTACAGGAGAAGACTATGGCCGTTCCGAAGAAGAAAACCAGCCCGTCGCGCCGCGGCATGCGCCGTTCCGCCGATGCCCTCGCCAAGCCGACCTATGTCGAGGACAAGGATTCCGGCGAGCTGCGCCGCCCGCACCACCTCGACCTGAAGACTGGCATGTACAAGGGCCGTCAGGTTCTCAAGGTGAAGGCCGAGGCCTGATCAGGCCCCGATGCGCGGCGGAAGCACTCCGCCGCCTGCAGGAGCCGGCCCACGGGCCGGCTTTTTTGCGTCTGCGCGCCGCTTCCGCCGGCGGGCTGTCATGTGCCGGTAACCGTAACGACGGTATCGGGTGGAGCGAGGTGCCGGCAGCGCTCCGGCCGCTTATCAGTGCGCGGGAATGATGCTACATCTCTCGCGTGTGAGACTGGGGATCCGTGGTGTTGCGTAACGCGAACGGTCGAGTGCGCCGGGCCACGACATGGCTCTTTCTGGCGGTTTTGGCGGGTCCGGTGCTCGCCGGTTGCGCCTCGCGTCCGGGGCCGGATGCGCTGGCCGCCGTGCAGGACGAGGCGCCCGACACGACGAAGCACGTCATCCTCGTGGCCTCCTCGCGGGCCCGCGACGAGCGCCCCGGCGTCTTCTTCAGCGGCGAGCGGACCTCGGCGCTGAACTTCGCGCGGGTCGAGATGACGGTGCCGCCGACGCACAAGGCGGGCATGGTCGAGTGGCCGAAGGCGCAGCCCAACCCGGCGACGGATATGGTGGTGCGCGAGGCGGTCTATCGCGACACGAAGCAGGAATTCACCCACGATCTGAAGGCCGAGCTGGCCCGGCGTCCGGCCGGCAAGCGGCAGGCCGTGATCTTCGTGCACGGCTACAACACGCTTTATTCCGAGGCGCTGTACCGCCTGACGCAGCTGGCGGAGGACTCGAAGTCGCCCGCCGTCCCGGTCCTGTTCACCTGGGCCTCGCGCGGCAATCTCAGCGACTACGTCTACGACAACAACAGCGCCACCGCGGCCCGCGACCGGCTGGAGGACACCATCCGCCTCGTCTTCGACAGCGGCGCGGACCAGGTGACCATTCTCGCCCACTCGATGGGGAACTGGGTGACGGTGGAGGCGCTGCGGCAGATCCAGATTTCCGGCAAGCGCCTGCCGTCCAGCAAGATCGGCAACATCATCCTCGCGGCGCCCGACATCGACGTCGACGTGTTCAAGACCCAGCTCAAGCGCTTCGGCAAGCCCGAGAAGCCGTTCCTGATCGTGGTGTCGCGGGACGACAAGGCGCTGGCCTTCTCCGACTTCATCGCCGGTGACAAGCCGCGGCTCGGCGCCTACACCAACGACAAGGAACTGGTGGAGCTCGGCGCGGTCGTTGTCGATATGAGCGACGTGAAGTCGCCCGACGAAATGAACCACAGCAAGTTCGCCCAGCTTGCCGAGTTGGCGCCGGAGCTGAACGGCATGATCGCCCATGCGCGGGGCAAGGGCACGGCCAACGCTGCCGTCGAGGTCGCCGGAGTTCATTTCTTCGGTCTCGACAGGCTGTTCCCCATCGGGCGCGGCAGCGCGCCGACCGCTGTCGCGTCTTCGCGGCGCGACGGGGCAGCGCCGGGGACCGCGGAAGCCGCCGCATCCGGACCGGCGGGTGAGGGCGCCGAACCGGCCGGGACTGCTGATGCGGCGACGCAACTCGTTCGAGCGGACGCCGCGGCTGCGCAATAAGCGCGCTTATGCCGATAGCGCTTTGGTTCGCTTGTGGATTTGCGTGGCCCTTAACGATTAAGTGGGTCCTTAGCCCATAAGCGTGACGATCATGCTGCGTTGCTGCAATATTCCGCCGAAGGCCTCTCATGCCCGGGCATGAGGGGAGCGATGATTTTGATCCCGAAACCGAGCTTCCGCCCGAAGCGGTCGCCGGCGTCGCTCGCACCTTTGGCGCCGCAGCTTATCGCTGGACACCGGATGACGACCTCGTGCGCTGGAGCGCCGCCTCGGAGGCCGTGCTCGGCCGCGAGCGCCTGCCGCTCGCCCGCCGGGGCGCGGACTATGCGCGGCTGATCGAACCCGGCTCGGGCCTGTCGCGTCTCGAGGCCGCTCTCGCCGCCAAGGAGACGAGCGCGGATACCGATGCGTTTCCGGGGAACGAGGAAGGCGCGCGCTTCTTTCAGACCGTTTACTGCCTTGCCTCGCCGTCGGGCAGCGACCGGAGGTGCCTGTGGGTCGAGGACCGTGGTGTGGTCTATTTCGATCCCGCGGGCCGGGTCCGGCGGGTGGAGGGATTCGTGCGCCGCTTGTCGGCCGGATGTCCGGGCCGGCTGGCCACGGGCAGCATCGAGCCGCGGACCGATCGCCAGAGGCTGGCCGGACTGATCGAGGAGAGGCTCGCGCAGGCCTATCGCGAGGGCGGCGAGTTCGGTTTCATGCTGGTCGGCGTCGACCATCTGGGCGATCTCAACGATGCCTATGGCTTCCTCGTCGCCGACGAGGTGATCGACGTCATCTGGCTGCGCCTGCGTGCCCAGCTCGCGGAGGGCGAGGAGATCGCCCGCTTCTCCGGCAGCAAGTTCGGCCTCGTGCTCCATGCCCGGCCGGGCGAGGACTTCCTCGCCTCCGCCCGCCGCTTCGTCGCGGCGGTGAACCTCGCTTCGCCGCGCACCAGCGCGGGGGCGGTCGCGGCGAGCGTTTCCGCCGGCGGGCTGATCGCCCCGCGCCAGGGGCGCAGCGTGCCGGAGATCTTCTCCCATGCGCAGGATACGCTGCAGCGGGCGCGCAGCGTGGCGCAGGGCTCCCTTGAACTCTATTCGCCCTCGTTCGACCGTGCCGCCGAGCGGCTCGCCAATGTGCGTTTCGCCGACGAGATCGTCGGCGCGCTCAGCCATGACCGGGTGTCGCTGGCTTTCCAGCCGATTGCCCATGGCGTGACGCGCGAGATCGCCTTTCACGAATGCCTGGTGCGCATCACCGGGCGTGACGGGCGGGTCTTCGACGGCGGAACCGTCATCCCGACGGCGGACCGGTTCGGACTGACCCGGCTGGTCGATTGCCGCGCGCTGGCGCTCGCGCTGGCCGCGTTGCAGGCCGATCCGGAGCTGCGGCTCTCGGTGAACGTCTCGCCCGGCTCGATCCATGACGCGGCCTGGGTCCAGATTCTGGAGGAAGGGGCCCTCGCCGGGCTCGGTGCGCGGCTGATCGTCGAGATCACCGAGAGCGCGTCCATCCCCGATATCGAGGCCATGCGGGCGCGGGTCGCCTGGCTGCGCGCCCATGGCTGCAAGGTGGCGATGGACGATTTCGGCGTCGGCTATACCTCGTTCCGCAATCTCCGGAACCTGCATGTCGACATGCTCAAGATCGACGGCAGCTTCATCTGCACGATGATGCAGTCCGAGGACGACCGGAGCTTCGTGCGGGTGCTGCTGGACCTCGCCGGCCAGCTCGGCATCGAGACGGTGGCGGAATGGGTGCTGGACGAGGAGACCGGGCGCCAGCTCGTCGACTGGGGCTGCACCTATCTGCAGGGCCAGCTCATCGGCCTGCCGACCGACGACCCCGCCGTACCGGACGGCACGCCCGGCTCCTGACGCGCCCCCGGCTCCGGTCGGCTGCGACCGGGGCCACGCAGCCGATGGGACGGACCGTGGCGGTCAGTCCTTCTTGTCGCCTTCGCCGAGACGGTCGAGGCGCTTCTGCATCTCCGCTACCTGCCGGCGCAGCTCGTCGAAATCGTCCGCCTTGGTGGCCGGCGCCGGCTGGGCTTCGTCGTTGCGCGCGTTCGGCAGGAACACCTTGAAGGCGCGGTCGAACATTTCCATGTTCCGGCGCACCTGCTCTTCCATCATGCCGAAGCCGCCGACGCCGAAAGCCTTGGAGAACTGCTCGCGCAGGTTGTTCTGTTCCTTGCTGAAGTTCTCGATCGACATGTCGAGGTAGCGCGGAACCAGCATCTGCATGCTGTCACCGTAGAAGCGGATGATCTGGCGCAGGAAATTGATGGGCAGGAGGTTCTGACCCTTGCCCTCCTGCTCGAAGATGATCTGCGTCAACACGGAATGAGTGATGTCTTCGGAGGATTTCGCGTCGTAAACGACGAAATCTTCTCCGTTCTTGACCATCTGCGCGAGGTCTTCGAGCGTCACATAGGTGCTTGTGCCGGTATTGTAGAGACGGCGGTTTGCGTACTTCTTGATGGTGACGGGTTCGTTGGATTTTGCCATTGTGATCCGGTCGCCTTGATCGTTTCCTATTGAAAACTCTAGGACGTTTCCAGTCGGTCGGCTACTGGCATTATGTCGATTTAAGGATGGGACGGAATGCGCCCCTCCGCCGAGCCTGCCTGCGAGCGTCGGGAAAACGGCATGCCATTGACATGGATCACATGACCCACCCACGATGGTAGCACACTAAGAACAAGGCGCGGACATCGGCTCGGGTCGCGCCGCATCTGGAAGGTACCGGAGGACGTCATTCATGAAGGACGAGATCGTCATCGTCGGCGCCGCGCGCACGGCCGTCGGCGCGTTCAACGGCGCGCTTTCCTCGCTGCCGGCGCATGAACTCGGAAAGGTTGCGATTACCGCGGCGCTGGAGCGCGCCGGCGTCGCGCCGGACGAGGTGAGCGAGACCATCCTGGGTCAGATACTCACCGCCGGCGCGGGGCAGAACCCGGCGCGGCAGGCCTCGGTGGCGGCCGGCATTCCGGTCGAAAGCCCCGCCTGGGGCGTGAACCAGCTCTGCGGCTCGGGCCTGCGGGCGGTCGCCCTCGGCTATCAGGCGATTCTCAACGGCGACAGCGAGATCGTCGTCGCCGGCGGCCAGGAGTCGATGAGCCAGGCGCCGCACTGCGCGCATCTGCGCAACGGCACCAAGATGGGCAGCCTCGAAATGGTCGACACCATGATCAAGGACGGCCTGTGGGATGCCTTCAACGGCTATCACATGGGCACGACCGCCGAGAACGTCGCCCGCCAGTGGCAGATCACCCGTGAGCAGCAGGACGAGTTCGCCGTCGGCTCGCAGAACAAAGCCGAAGCGGCGCAGAAGGCCGGCCGCTTCAAGGACGAGATCGTGCCCGTCACCATCTCCACCCGCAAGGGCGACATCGTGGTGGCGGACGACGAATATCCCCGCCATGGCGCGACCATCGATTCCATGACCAAGCTGCGCCCCGCCTTCTCCAAGGACGGGACGGTGACGGCGGGCAACGCCTCCGGCATCAACGACGGCGCCGCCGCCGTGGTGCTGATGACCGCCGCCAAAGCGGCGAGCGCGGGCAGGAAGCCGTTGGCGCGCATCGTCTCCTGGGCGCAGGCGGGCGTCGATCCGGCGATCATGGGCTCCGGCCCGATCCCGGCCTCGCGCCGCGCGCTGGAGAAGGCGGGCTGGAGCGTCGGCGACCTCGACCTGATCGAGGCCAACGAAGCCTTCGCGGCGCAGGCGTGCGCGGTGAACAAGGATCTTGGCTGGGACACCTCGAAGGTCAATGTGAACGGCGGCGCCATCGCCATCGGCCACCCGATCGGGGCCTCCGGCGCGCGCATCCTCACCACGCTGCTCTACGAGATGGAAAAGCGGAACGCCAGGAAGGCGCTCGCCACCCTGTGCATCGGCGGCGGCATGGGCATCGCCATGTGTCTGGCGCGCGATTGATGCGTGTCAGTCACAGCCCCCGCGGCCTGTGACAACATTATGAAGCAAGGCGGATTTCCCGCCTTGCCGTTGCCAAAAAGAGCGACGTACAAGCCGTCGACACGCCCTTAGGGAAGGGACGCAGGGAGGGGGAGTTACATGGGACGCGTCGCATTGGTCACGGGCGGCACGCGCGGAATCGGCGCCGCCGTCAGCAAGGCACTGAAGGCCGCCGGCTATCAGGTCGCCGCCACTTACGCCGGCAATGACGAGGCGGCCGCCGCCTTCACCAAGGAAACCGGCATTTCCGCCTTCAAATGGGACGTTTCCGATTTCGAAGCCTGCCGCGCCGGCATCGCCGAGGTGACGGCCAAGCTCGGCCCGGTGGACGTGCTGGTGAACAATGCCGGCATCACCCGCGACGGCATGCTGCACAAGATGTCGCCCGAGCAGTGGTACGCGGTGATCAACACCAATCTGAACTCGGTGTTCAACATGTGCCGCAACGTGATCGAGGGCATGCGCGAGCGCAATTTCGGGCGCATCGTGACGATCTCGTCGATCAACGGCCAGAAGGGGCAGATGGGGCAGACGAACTATTCGGCCGCCAAGGCCGGCGAGATCGGCTTCACCAAGGCGCTGGCGCAGGAGAACGCCCGCAAGGGCATCACCGTGAACGCGATCTGCCCCGGCTATATCGGCACCGAGATGGTGCGGGCGATGCCGCAGGAGGTGCTGGACAAGCACGTGCTGCCGCAGATTCCGGCCGGTCGTCTGGGCGAGCCGGAGGAGATCGCGCGCTGCGTCGTCTTCCTCGCGGCGGATGATGCCGGCTTCATCACCGGCTCCACCCTGACCGCCAATGGCGGGCAGTACATGACCTGAGCCCTCGCGCGGGCCGGCTCGCCGCCGGTCCGCTCCCGTGGTTCCCACGCCGCCGCGCCGCCTAACCCAACGGCGCGGGCCTTCTCTTCCGGCGCTTGTCTCCCGGCGCTTCTCTCCCGGCGCTTCTCTTGCGGCCCGGCCCTTCCGGCTCTTGGCTTGGGAGGCCGCGCCGGTCATAAGGGGCACCCCACCCAGGTGCCCTTCATGTCCCGTGCTCTCTCCGGCCGCGCCGCCACGCTCATCGGCTTCACCGCCATCCTGCTCTGGTCGACGCTGGCGCTCGCCACCTCCTCGACCGGGGCCGTGCCGCCCTTCCTGCTGACGGCGCTCACCTTCACCGTCGGCGGCATTGTCGGCCTCCTCGCCGCGATGGTGCGCGGCGTCGGGCTCGGCGTGCTGCGCCAGCCCTGGCCGGTCTGGCTGCACGGTGTCGGCGGGCTGTTCGGCTACCATTTCTTCTATTTCTCGGCGCTGAAGCTGGCGCCGCCGGCCGAGGCGGGGCTGATCGCCTATCTCTGGCCGCTGCTGATCGTGCTGTTCTCGGCCTTCCTGCCGGGCGAGAGGCTGCGTGCCGCGCATGTGGCGGGCGCGCTGATGGGGCTCGCCGGCACGGTGGTGCTGCTCGGCGGGCGTGCCGGCGGCTTCGGCTTCACGCCGGAATATGTGCCCGGCTATCTCGCGGCGGCGGTCTGCGCGGTCATCTGGTCGGTCTACTCCGTCGCCTCGCGCCGCTTCGAGGCGGTGCCGACCGAGGTGGTGGCCGGTTTCTGCCTTGCCACGGCGGCGCTGTCGGCGGTGTGCCATGCGCTGTTCGAGCCGTCGATCTGGCCGGCCGGGGGGGAGTGGCTCGCCGTGCTGGCGCTGGGCATCGGGCCGGTGGGCATCGCCTTCTATACCTGGGACATCGGCATGAAGCGGGGCGATATCCGCCTTCTCGGCGTCGCCTCCTATGCGGCGCCGGTGCTCTCGACGCTGCTGCTGGTGATCGCCGGCTTCGCGGCGCCGAGCTGGACGCTGGCGGTGGCCTGCGCGCTCATCGTCGGCGGCGCGGCGGTGGCGACGCTGCTGGCGCGGCGCTAGGGCATGTTCCGCAAACGTTGCAGACTTTTGCGATAAGAATTTGCCCGGGAACTCAGCCCGGCGACCAGCCGGGCGGCGCCAGTTCGAAGCCGGCGAACTCGAAGCCCGGCGCCACGGTGCAGCCGACGAGCGTCCATTCGCCGAGGCTGCGCGCGGCCTGCCAGGCGCCTCGCGGCACCACGCGCTGCGGTTCTTCGCCGTTGAAAAGAGCGGGGCCGAGGAGGAGTGCCTCGACCGGGCCGGCATCGGCGCTGGAGACGCTCAGTTCCAGCGGCGCGCCGGCGTACCAGTGCCAGATCTCGACGGCATCGACGCGGTGCCAGTGCGAGCGTTCGCCGGCGGCCAGCAGGAAATAGATGGCGGTGGAGACCGCGCGGCCTTCCGCCGTGCGGTGGGCGTCGCGGAAGACCTCGCGGAAGTGCCCGCCTTCCGGGTGCGGCTGCAGGCCGAGCCGGGCGATGATGTCCTGGGCGGAGAGCCGGCCGGTCATGGCCGCGCCTCAGCCGCGAAAACTGTTCTTGAGGCTGCGCAGCTCGGTGAAGACCGCGCCGGGCTCCGCGCCGGCGAGGCCGATACGGGCGGCAAGCGCGGGATCGTCGGCCCGCATGAAGGGGTTGGTCGCCTTCTCCGCGCCGATGGTGGTGGGCAGGGTCGGCTTGCCGGCGGCGCGCTGCGCCTCCGCCTCCTTCAGCCGGGCGGCGAGCTCGGCATTATCGGGATCGACGCTGACGGCGAAGCGCCCGTTCGAGACGGTGTATTCGTGCCCGCAATAGACCGAGATGTCGTCCGGCAGGGCGCGCAGCCGCAGCAGCGATTCCCAGAGCACCGGCGGATCGCATTCGAAGGGGCGGCCGCAGCCCAGCACGAACAGCGTGTCGCCGGAGAACAGCAGCCGCTCGTCCTCGAACAGGAAAACGATGTGGCCCTTGGTGTGGCCCGGCGTTTCCATGACCCGCCCGACGAGGCTGCCGACGGCGACCGGATCGCCGTCCACCACCGCAAAGTCGAGGCCGGGGATGGTGTCGCGCTCGGCCTTGGGGCCGATCACCGTCGCGCCGAAGCGCTCCTTCAGCGCGAGTACGCCGGCGATGTGGTCGGTGTGGTGATGGGTGACGAGGATGTGGGTCAGCGCCCAGTCCTCGCGCTCCAGCGCGGCGAGGATCGGCGCCACCTCCGGTGCGTCGATGACGGCGGTGGCCTCGGTCACGGGGTCGCGCAGAAGCACCGCGTAATTGTCGGCGAGGCAGGGGATGAGCCGCAGTTCGGCCGGCATGGGGTTCCTCGGGTCTTTACCTCGGACGAAGGACGGGCGGAGAGGCCGAAGCCGCCGCCCGTCAGTCTATCGCATGGCCGGATGGCGCGTCAGTGGCGCCGCGGCGAAGCTGTCACCGGCATTCCTGCGTGGCGCGGTCGACGGCGGCCGAGATGCCGTTCAGCGAATAGGTGTCGGTGGTGACGTTGCCGCGCACCGAGGTGCTCTTCACCACCACGTCCCGGCCCTTGCGCATGGTGTCGATCAGCTTCTTCTCTTCCGCGACGTTGCGCACCCAGGCGCCGGTGCCGCGGGTGTAGAGGCCGAAATTGGCGGGGCCGATGGTGAGCGTGGCGTCCGTGCCTTCCTTCAGCGGGAAGCCCATGACGACGCTGACCTCGCCCCGCACATTCTCGGCGGTGCGGGTCGAGATGAAGAAATAGGCCGGGTCCCGGGTCAGGCCGGAAGGCTGCCGGCTCTTCGGCTGGGAGAGGGCGTAGCAGATCTTGCCGCTGCCGCTGGTGTCCACATAGACACCCCAATCGCCGAACTGCCCGACAAGCTTCGGCGCCCCCTGGGCGCCGGCGCTGGTTGCGCCGATGAAAGCCAGTGCCAAGCCGGCGAATGCCGCGCGCGCGGTGCGTCGTGCCATGGTCTCCGTCCTCCGTATCGTCCGCCGCGGTGCGGCTCGCAGTGATTCTCCGCTCATACCGCCACAGGGATATCCGCCCCGCCAGCGGCTGTGAACCCTTGGTATCCCAAAGCGACGCCTTTGCTGTTCAAATGCGTGAGGACGGCCTGGCAAGTGACGGTATGGTAAATGGTTCCCTACCGGCGGTGCGCCAGCATGGTACCGGCCCGGCGCTACCGGGATCCGGCGGCCGGGCGGTTCGCGCGCAGGCGATCGAGCGCGGTGCGCGCCGCGGCCCTGTGGGTGGGGGCGATGTGCGAGGCGAGCAGGTTCAGCGCCGTCGCCAGCACCGCGGCATCGTCGGTGAAGCCGAGGCCGAGGAAAACGTCCGGCACCGCGTCGGTGGGCAGCAGGAAATAGGCGAGGGCGCCGAACAGCAGCGCGCGCACCCGCACCGGCGTGCGGCTGTCGAGCGCGCAGTAATAGGCGGCGGCGGCATCCTCGGCGAAGGGCACGCGCGCGGCGACGCCCGCGAGCTTGCGCCAGAAGCCGGCGCGCACGCGCGCCTCGTTGCCGTCATCGGCGCCGATCGCCTCGATGTCCTCAAGGTCGATGGTGGGGTCGGAACGGTGGGCCATCCAGCTCTCCTGTCCGGGCAAAGGCTGCCCGGGCGCCCATTCAGATGGTCCCGGCCGTGCCTTTTCGCAATGGCCGGCGGGGCGGTCACATCAGCGGATAGGCGGCCTCGACGCGGTAGGGACCGCCGCCCACCGAATCGCGCGAGGAATAGAGCACGAAGCGCGAGACCTGGAAGGTGGGGGTGCGGAAATAGCCGCGCAGGGCGAGATAGTCCGCCACCTGCCGGGGCGCCGCGTCGCGCAGCCGCGCCAGCGTGACGTGCGGGCGGAAATTGCGCGTTTCCGGCGGCAGGCCGATGCGCTTCATCGCCCGCTCATGCTCGGCCTGAAGCTCGTTCAGAGCCTGGTTGGCCTTCACCCCGACGAAGATGGAGTGCGGCTTGTGATTGCCGAACTGGTCGACGCCGGAAAGGGTGAGGTCGAAGCCGAAGCGGTCGATCTCGTCGAGCGCGGCGGCGGCATCGCGCGCCACCACATGATCGACATCGCCGATGAAGCGGAGCGTGACATGGTAGAATTCCGGGCTGATCCAGCGGGCGCCGGGAAGGCCACCCCGCAGCATGGAAAGCTGCTCGGCGACATCGGCCGGAATTTCGAGGGCGGTGAAGAGCCGCGGCATGACCCCCTCCTTGAGTTACCAGCGAGGAACCCGCTGTCGATTGAGCCGGATTCGTGCGCTGAGGAAAAGCCGAAAATACGACAGGCAAAACACAGGCCGCCGGGAGGCCGGTTTCCCGCTCGCCGGGCGTTTCGGCGCGGCTGACGGGAAAGGCGTGAGCCTATATGCTGCGACGGATGAGCGAATCGACCGACGATGCCGATCTTTTCCCCCCCGCCGAGGCATCCGCGGGGCCTGTCAGTTTCGCCAGCATCGGCTCCCTCTACCGCTATCCGGTGAAGGGGCTGACGCCGGAGCGGCTGGAGCTGGTCGAGCTGGAGGCGGGCAAGTATTTTCCGGGCGACCGGCTCTACGCCATCGAGAACGGCCCGTCGGGCTTCATTCCCGAGGCGCCGGCCTTCCAGCCCAAGATCAAGTTCCTCATGCTGATGCGCAACGAGCGCCTCGCCGCGCTCGACGCCCGCTACGACGACGCCACGCATGAGCTGGTGATCGACCACGATGGCGAGGAAGTGGTGCGCGGCAAGCTGGACACGCCGGAGGGGCGGGAGGCGATCGAACTCTTCTTCCAGCGCTACTCGCGCTACGAGTTGCGCGGCGCCCCCCGCGTCCTCGCCGCGCCGGAAGGCTTCCGCTTCGTCGACACCACGGAAGGCTTCATCTCGCTGATCAACCTCGCGAGCTGCCGGGCGCTTGGCGAGATCATCGGCCAGCCGGTCGATCCGCTGCGCTTCCGGGCGAATCTCTATCTGGAGGGCATGGAGCCCTGGGAGGAGTTCGACCTCGTCGGCCACACCATCGAGGTCGGCAACCAGGTGCGCCTCAAGGTCACCCAGCGCATCTTCCGGTGCGCGGCCACCAACGTCGATCCCATCACCGCCCGGCGCGACCTGGACGTGCCGGGCACGCTGATGCGCACCTTCGGTCACACCGATTGCGGGATTTTCGCCGAGGTGGAGCAGGGCGGGCTGATCGCGGAAGGCGATTCGGTTCGCATCACGCTGTGAGATTCCCACCGCGATGATCGTTGTGGCCGGGTTCGCCCCTCCGGCCTGACGATGCATTGTTGGATGCGGGGAATGTCTTCGACAGGAACGCCCAAACAAAAAGGCCCGGCTGAGCCGGGCCTTTTGCATTTCGGTTCAGCGACGGCTCACTCGCCGGCTTCCGCTGTCGCCGCCTCGGCGCCTTCACCCTCGCCTTCCGTTTCCGCGCGGCGGTAGCGCCGGCGGCGGGTGCGGGGAGCGCGGGCCTCGCCGTCTTCGGCGGTTTCCTCGGCCGGCGCGGCGACCACTGCCGCAGCAGCAGCCTTGGTGCTGCGCGAGCGGCTCGTGCCTTCCTTCGCCGGACGGGCCGGGGCCACGACCGGCGCGGCTTCGGCCGGAGCCGGCTCGGCCTTGGCGACCTCGACGGCGGAAGCTTCAGCCTTGGTGGCCTTCGGAGCGGTCTCGACGGCCGCGCTCACCGGAGCGGCGCTGCTCTGCGTGATGAAGGCGGGCAGGCCGCCGATCTCGGTCTCGACTTCCGGCCCGAGGCGTGGCTGCGGCTGCTGGGAAGGATCGCGATAGCCTTCGCCGCCCTCACGGGGCTCACGGGGCTCGCGCGGTTCACGATAGGGGCGGTTGTCGCGGGACCAGCGGCCCTCGCGCTGCTCGCCGCGCTCGCCGTCCTGGCGGTCGCGATTCTGGCGGTCGCGGTCGTGGCGGTCGGAACGATCCCGATGATCGCGATCCGGCCGGTCGCGGTCCTGGCGGTCGCGATCCTGTCCACGCTCGCGGTTGTCGCGGCGACCGTCGCGGTCGCGGAAGAAGTCGCGCTGACCTCCTTCGCGCTGGCCGTCCCGCTGTCCGCCCTCGCGCTGGCCCTGCGGCTCGCGGGCCTGGAAAGCCGGCTGGCCATCGGTCCCGGCTTCCTCGAGGTCGTCCTCGTACTCGTCCTCGTCCGAGCGCTGGAAGGGCTGGCCCTGCACGCCGAACTGGGCCTGGGCGGCCGCGATGATGCGGAAATAGTGCTCGGCGTGCTGGAGATAGTTCTCCGCCGCCACCGGGTCGCCCGACGCCTGCGCGTCGCGGGCGAGCTGCTGGTATTTCTCGACGATATGCTGAGCGGTGCCGCGCACCTTCACATCGGGGCCGTTGGACTCATAGACACGCGTAAGCGGATTCTGGCTGCGACGATTGCCGTTGTTGCGGCCGCGCATACGCTTCTGCTGGTTATTATTTCGCATCGAGCTGGTCTCTGATGCCGGTACAAGGGCCGGCGGGGCGAACCCCGTTCGGCGCGGGTACTGGCGGGTCAATCGCCTCAATTTTCCGTCACCCCGTCCTCTGGCCGCGGCCATCGGGAACGGTGCGTCGGGAAATCTCGCCTTGCGGCCGGGGAAAACCTGCCATAGCCGGGAACCGCGTGGTTCCGGCATATGCCGCAGGTCGCCGCCGACCATCGGACTTCTTCCATGGGAGCGCATCTTCGAAGATGCTCCGCCGCCGGATATTCCGGCCGCGATCCATCCTGGCCATATTCTTCCGGCCCGGACCCGGCCCGCGCCACACAGCGCAACGGCCGACCCCATGCTTCATCGTGCAACCGAAGCCGCACCGATAAACTCGTGGAGCGTTCGCCCCTCTGAGACGCCTCGTTCCATTCAGACCTTCCGCACAGGCCAGAATGTCATACCGATGATGAGCACGGGCACTCGACGAGAGCGACCGGCATACGAACCACGGTGAGTCAGGTGATGTCTCAGGACGATTCCTAATATGGACACTAATAGCTTCAGTATGCCGTTCCAAGCCCTTTTTTGCCGCAGTGCAGGTATTCTCAGGCCGGCCGGGTCACGATGGCGCGCGCGATCCCGGCAAGATCGCGCCGCGCCGGGCCATCCGGGGCAAGGCCGACCGCCGTGAGCAGCGTCGCGACGTCACCCTCCTGGCCGATACCCAGTTCTAGCACCGCCCGCCCGCCCGGACGGAGCAGCCCGGGCAGGGCGCGCGCGATGGCGCGGTAGGCATCGAGCCCCTTCGGGCCGCCGTCGAGAGCGAGGAGCGGATCGTGCTCGCGCACCTCGCGGTCGAGTGCGGCGATATCCATCGTGGGAATATAAGGCGGATTGGAGACCACGAGGTCGAAGCGCCCGGCGAGGGCATCCGCCCACGCTCCGACGAGGATCGCGGCGCGCGCTCCCAGGCCGAGGCTTTCGAGATTGGCGCGGGCCTGCCGGGCGGCACCGGGCGACAGGTCGACGCCGATGCCGAAGGCGGCGGGATATTCGCTGAGCAGCGCGGCGAGAAGCGCGCCGCTGCCGGTGCCGAGATCGAGGATGGCGAGCGGCGTTGCGCGGTCCGGGAAGGCGGCAAGGGCGGCCTCGACCAGCGTCTCGGTCTCCGGCCGCGGCACCAGGGTCTCGGGGGCGAGGGCGAAGTCGAGGCTCCAGAACTCGCGCCGGCCGACAAGGCGTGCCAGCGGCTCGCCGGCGGCGCGGCGGGCGGCGAGGGCGCGGAGGCGGTGCGCCTCGGCTTCCGGCACCGCGGCGTCCGCGCGGGCGAGGAGGTCGACGTCGGAGAGGCCGAGCCCGGCCCTGAGCAGCGCGCGGGCCTCGCGTTCCGGCGTCTCCAGCCCGGCAGCGGCGAAGCTCGCCGCGATCTCGCGCGCCAGATCGGCCCGGCTCGTCACCGCTCGCCCCAGCCGGCGTTCTCGGCCTCGGCCAGCAGCGCCGCCTGATATTCGGTGGTCAGGGCATCGACCAGTTCGCCCAGCGCGTCGCCGGCGAGGATTTCCGGCAGCTTGTGCAGGGTGAGGCCGATGCGGTGATCGGTAACGCGGCCCTGCGGGAAATTATAGGTGCGGATGCGCTCGGAGCGGTCGCCGGAGCCGACCTGCACCTTGCGCTCGCTGGCGCGGGCACTGTCGCGCTTCTCGCGCTCGGCGTCGTAGAGCTTGGCACGCAGCAGCGCCATGGCGCGGGCCTTGTTCTTGTGCTGCGAGCGTTCGTCCTGCACCGCCACCACGACGCCGGTCGGCAGATGGGTGATGCGCACCGCGCTCTCGGTCTTGTTGACGTGCTGGCCGCCAGCGCCGGAGGCGCGGAACACGTCGATGCGCAGATCCGCCTCGTTGATGTCGATATCGACGTCCTCGACCTCCGGCAGCACCGCAACCGTGGCGGCGGAGGTGTGGATGCGGCCGGAGCCTTCCGTCTCCGGCACGCGCTGCACGCGGTGGACGCCCGATTCGAACTTCAGCTTCGCATAGGCGCCGTTGCCGTGGAGGGCGGCGACGATCTCCTTGAAGCCGCCGGCGGTGCCCTCGGTCATGGACAGGACCTCGACCGACCAGCCGTTGAGCCCGGCGAAGCGCTCATACATGCGGAACAGGTCGCCGGCGAACAGGGCGGCCTCGTCGCCGCCGGTGCCGGCGCGCACTTCGAGGATGACGCCGCGCGCGTCCATCGCGTCCTTGGGCAGCAAAGCGAGGCGCACGGCGTGCGTCAGCTCATCGAGCCGCGCGTCGAGCTCCCGCGCTTCCTCGCGGGCGAGCTCGGCCATCTCGGGATCGGTGGCGGGATCCTCGATCAGCGCCTGCGCCCCCGCGCGCTCGCGCTGGGCGGCGCGCAGCGCCTTCACGCTGGCGACGAGCGGGGAGAGGTCGGCGAATTCGCGCGAGAGGCGGACATAGGTGTCCGCGTCGGGGCTGCCGGAAAGGGCGTGCTCGATCTCCGCATGGCGGGCAAGGAGCTGGTCAAGCCGGGCGTCGGGAAGGGCCGTCACGTGCGGATACTCACAGCGGCAGGCCGGCCTTTTCGGCGAAGGCCTTGAGCGACTGGCGCAGCGAGCCCGCATCCGCGCCGTCGGCGAGCAGCGGCGCGACGAAGGCGGCGGCGGCGGCGAGGTCGAGTTCCAGCAGCATCGCCTTCACCGGGCCGTAGGAGGCCGGGGAGACGGAGAGCTTGCGATAGCCGATGGCGGCGAGCGCGAGCGCTTCCAGCGGCCGCGAGGCGAGTTCGCCGCAGAGCGTGACCTGCTTGCCGTATTCGGCCGCCTTGTCCGCTACCAGCTTCAGCGCCCGCAGGGCGGGCGGGCCGAGCGGGTCGAAACGGTCGGCGACGCGCGGATTGCCGCGGTCGGCGGCGTAGAGGAACTGCACCAGATCGTTCGAGCCGACGGAGGCGAAGTCGACGCGCGGGAAGAGCTGGTCGAGCTGGAACAGCAGCGCCGGCACTTCCAGCATCACGCCGACCAGCACGCGCTCGGGCAGCCCGTGGCCGTGGCGGCGCAGATGGGTCAGCTCCCGCTCCACGATATGGCGGGCGCGGTCGAATTCCTCGACCGCCGACACCATTGGGAAGATCAGTCGCAGCTCCCGTCCGGTCGCGGCGCGCAGCAGGGCGCGGATCTGGCTGCGCAGCAGGCCGGGCCGGTCGAGGCCGAGGCGGATCGCCCGCCAGCCGAGCGCCGGATTCTCCTCCTCGATGGCCCGCATGTAGGGCAGCACCTTGTCGCCGCCGATGTCGAGCGTGCGGAAGACGACCGGCCGTTCGCCCGCCGCATCGAGCACCGAGCGGTAGAGCTTGAGCTGCTCGTTGGTGCGCGGGAAGGCCGAGGCGATCATGAACTGCAGCTCGGTGCGGAACAGGCCGATGCCCGTCGCGCCAGTCTCGGCGATGTGCGGCAGGTCGACCAGCAGGCCGGCGTTGAGATGCAGCTCGATCTCGGTTCCGTCCTTGGTGACGGTCGGCACGTCGCGCAGCGCGGCGTACTGTTCCAGCCGCTTGGCGCGGAAGCGCACCTTCTCGACATAGGCCGCCTCGACGTCCGCCGGCGGGCGCACATGCACCTCGCCGCTGACGCCGTCGACGATGACGGCATCGCCCGCGTCGACCTGGCCGACGATATTCTCGAGATGGCCGACCGCCGCGATGCCGAGGGCGCGGGCGACGATGGTGAGATGGCTGGTCGCCGCGCCTTCCTCGAGCACGAGGCCGCGTATGCGCGAACGATCATAGTCCAGCAGCGCCGCCGGGCTCATGTTGCGGGCGACGATGATGGCGTTGTCGGGCAGCCCGGCGCGCTCCTCGCCGGTGGCACGGCCCGTGAGCTGGCGCAGGAGCCGGTTCGCCAGATCGTCGAGATCGTGCATCCGCTCGCGCAGATACGGGTCGGTCATGCGCAGCATGCGCGCGCGCGTGTCCGACTGTACGCGCTCCACCGCGCCCTCGGCGGTGAGGCCGGTCATGACCGCCTCGCGCATGCGGCCGATCCAGCCGCGGTCATGCGCGAACATGCGGTAGGCTTCGAGGATCTCGCGATGCTCGCCCACGCGGGCGACGCCCTCGTCCTCCAGCATGATGTCGATGGAGGTGCGCAGCGTCTCGACCGCCTCGTCGAGCCGCCTCAGCTCGCCGGGCAGGTCGTCGGCGATGACCTTGGTGACCTCGATGCGTGGCTCGTGCAGCACCACATGGCCGAGGCCGATGCCGTCCGACAGGGCGAGGCCCTTGAGATGCAGCGGCCGGCGCGCGGCGGGCTCGGCACCCGGGAGCGCCATGGCGGTGAGCTCGCCCGAGGCGATGATCTCGGCGAGCACCATGGCGGTGGTCTGCAGTGCCTCGATCTCTTCCTCGGTGTAGGTGCGGTGGGCGCGGTTCTGCACCACCAGCACGCCGAGCGTGTTGCCGGCGCGCAGGATCGGCACGCCGAGGAAGGAATGGTAGATCTCTTCGCCAGTCTCCGGCCGGTAGGAGAAGGCGGGGTGCGCCTGCGCGTTGGACAGGCTGATCGGCTCGGCCTCGCGGGCGACGGTGCCGACGAGGCCCTCGTCGATGCGCATCACCGTCAGATGGACGGCGGTGCGGTTCAGACCTTCGGTCGCATAGAGCTCAAGAGTGCCGTCGACGCGCAGCACATAGACCGAGCAGACCTCGGCCACCATGTTGGCCGCGATCAGCACCACGATCTTGTCGAGGCGGTCCTGCGCGCTGACCGGCTCCGCCATGACCTCGCGGAGCCGCCTCAATAGCACGCGCGGGCCGCCGAGCGCGCCACGCATCGGCCGTCCTCGGTTTCCGGGACCCGCATTCCCGGAGCGTCGATGTCACGGCGCGACTCGCGCCGCGCCGTTGCCTGGGATCAGGCGTCGAGCCCGTATACCGAATGCAAGGTTCGCACGGCAAGCTCGGTATAGGCCGCGTCGATGAGCACCGAGATCTTGATCTCCGAGGTGGAGATGGCGCGGATGTTGATCCCGCGCTCCGACAGCGCCTTGAAGGCCCGCGCCGCGACACCGGCATGCGAGCGCATGCCGATACCGATGATCGAGATCTTCACCACGTCGGTGGCGCCCTCGATGCTCTCGAAGCCGATCTCGCCGCGCACGCCGGCGAGCGCCGCCTTGGCGCGCTCGAAATCGGCGGTCGGCACGGTGAAGGTGATGTCGGTGAAGCCCTCGGCCGAGATGTTCTGCACGATCATGTCGACGTTGATGTTCGCGTCCGCGAGCGGCACGAACACATTCGCGGCGATACCGGGCTTGTCCGGCACGCGGCGGATGCTGACCTGGGCTTCGTCCCGGGCGAAGGCGATGCCGGTGACGACTTCACTCTCCACGATTTCCTCCTCGTCGCAAATCAGGGTGCCGGGCGGATCGCCGGCGGTCTTGAGTTCCGGGGCGTCCGGGTCGGTGAAGCTGGAGCGCACGAAGGTGCGCACCTTGTGTACCATGGCGAGCTCCACCGAGCGCACCTGAAGCACCTTGGCCCCCAGCGAGGCCATTTCCAGCATTTCCTCGAAGGCGATCTTGTCCAGCCGCCGCGCCTTGGGAACGATGCGCGGGTCGGTGGTGTAGACGCCGTCGACGTCGGTGTAGATGTCGCAGCGGTCGGCCTTGATGCCGGCGGCGATGGCCACGGCGCTGGTGTCCGAGCCGCCGCGCCCGAGCGTGGTGATGCGCCCGCTCGGCAGGTGCATGCCCTGGAAGCCGGCGATCACCGCCACCTCGCCCTGCGCGAAGCGGGCGACGATCTCGTCGCCGTTCACGTCGAGGATGCGGGCGGAGCCGTGCGCGTCGTCGGTCGAGATGGGCAGCTGCCAGCCCTGCCAGGAGCGGGCGGGAATGCCCATGTCCTGCAGCGCGACGGCCAGCAGGCCGGAGGTCACTTGCTCGCCCGAGGCGACGATGGCGTCATACTCGCGGGCGTCGTGCAGCACGGAGGTCTCGCGTACCCAGCCGACCAGCTCATTGGTCTTGCCGGACATCGCCGAGACCACGACGGCCACCTGATGCCCGGCTTCCACTTCCCGTTTCACATGCCTTGCGACGTTGCGAATGCGCTCAATGTTGGCGACAGAGGTGCCGCCGAACTTCATCACCAGACGTGCCATTGCGGGAAACCGTAACCGTGTTCTTTTGTCGGAGGCCGGGCGGGAAAGGTGGGCTCCCGGCCCAAAAGGCGCGTATACATATCGACCTCGCGCGCCGCCCGCAACGCCGCCGCGCGAGCTTGGAATTCCTCTCGGCGCGAGCCGGGCCGCGTCAGATCAAGAGAGTGCCGATGAGCGAAGCCGCCACCACCGTCGATCCCCGCGAAGTGGAGCGTTTTGCCGCGCTCGCCGCCGAATGGTGGAACCCGCGCGGCAAGATGGGCGTGCTCCACAAGTTCAATCCGGTGCGTCTCGCCTATCTGCGGGAGAAGATCACCGCGCATTTCGGCCGCGACGATCGCGCCATCCGTCCGCTGGAAGGGCTGCGGCTGCTCGACATCGGCTGCGGCGGCGGGCTGCTCAGCGAGCCGCTGGCGCGGATGGGCGCCTCGGTCGTCGGCATCGATCCCGCGGATAGGAACGTGCGCGTCGCCGCCCTCCACGCCGAGGAGAGCGGCGTGCCGGTCGACTACCGCGCGACCACCGCCGAGGCGCTGGCCGACGCCGGCGAGCGCTTCGACGTGGTGCTCGCCATGGAGGTGGTGGAACATGTCGCCGATGTCGGGCTGTTCCTCGCCCGCGCCGCCGAAATGGTGAAGCCGGGCGGCCTGCTCTTCGCGGCGACGCTGAACCGCACCAAGCGCTCCTTCGCGCTCGCCATCGTCGGAGCGGAATATGTGCTCGGCTGGCTGCCGAGGGGCACGCACGACTGGAACAAGTTCCTCACGCCGGAGGAACTGCAGGCGGCGCTGGAGGCCGGCGGGCTCGTCGTCGTCGACCGCGAGGGTGTCGTCTTCAACCCGCTCGCCGATGCCTGGCGGCGCTCGGGCGACGTGTCGGTGAACTATGTGATGCTGGCCGAGAAGCCGGCCTGACGCGGAAAGCGCTCACGCTTCGATCTGGAAGCCGGGCGTGGAGCGGGAAAGCGCGCGTTCCTCCTCGTCCATTTCCGCCTCGATGCCCTCGAAGAGCGGCGTCGTCATGTAGCGCTCGCCGGTGTCGGGGAGCATGCACAGGATGACCGATCCCGACGGCGCGTTCTCCGCCACCTGCCGCGCCACCGCGAAGGTGGAGCCGCCGGAGATGCCGGTGAAGATGCCCTCCCGGCGCGCCAGCTCCTTCGCCCAGCGCATGCCCTCGGCGCCCGGAACGGGGATCACCTCGTCATAGAGGCTGTGGTCGATCGCCTCCTGCAGCACATAGGGGATGAAATCCGGCGTCCAGCCCTGGATCGGGTGCGGCT
The DNA here is from genome assembly GCF_902703545.1 of Starkeya nomas. Classification (NCBI taxonomy): domain Bacteria; kingdom Pseudomonadati; phylum Pseudomonadota; class Alphaproteobacteria; order Hyphomicrobiales; family Xanthobacteraceae; genus Starkeya; species Starkeya nomas. The sequence continues at coordinate 2,909,227 of NZ_CACSAS010000001.1, read as the reverse complement.
CGAAGGCGGGGTGGCTCGCCGCCGGCGAATGGTCGGCGTTGCGCGGCTGGGGTGTCCCGCTGCCGACGAGCTGGGCGTTGGCCGGCTCGCTGAGCACGATCCGCGTCTGCGGCCGTTCGCGCCGCAGCACCCGCCCGACGCCGACGACCGTGCCTCCGGTGCCGTAGCCGGTGACGAAACAGTCGAGTCTCTGGCCGGCGAAGTCGTTGATGATCTCCCGGCCCGTCGTCGCCTCGTGGATCGCGGCGTTGGCGGCGGTCTCGAACTGGTGGGCAAGGAACCAGCCATTGGCCTCGGCCAGCTCCACCGCCTTGAGATACATGCCCCAGCCCTTGGCGGCGCGCGGCGTCAGCACGACCTTGGCGCCGAGCATGCGCATCATCTTGCGCCGCTCGATGGAGAAGCTGTCGGCCATGGTGACGACGAGCGGATAGCCTTTCTGGGCGCAGACCATGGCGAGGCCGATGCCGGTATTGCCGCTGGTGGCCTCGACCACCGTCTGGCCCGGCCGCAGCGCGCCGCTGCGCTCGCCTTCCTCGATGATGCTGAGCGCCAGCCGGTCCTTCACCGAGGCGGCCGGATTGAAGAACTCGGCCTTCGCATAGATCGTCGCGTGGCTGGGAGCGAGGTTGTTGATGCGGATCACCGGCGTGTCGCCGACAGTCTCCACCACGCTCTCGAAGAGGCGGCCGCGACCCGAGGTCGTCCGGCCCGTCATCGGCTTGTCCATCGTGACCTCCCGGGCGCCCGCAGGGCTGCCGCGTGCGGGCGGTGTCGATGGCCGGCGGCGGTCGGGATGCTGTTCGGATCGGCGGCCCGCTTGCCGGCCTGTTTCGCTTCCCTACGTTATTCATACGCCCGGCGTCGGGCGGCCGGAAGCGCTGTTGTCCCGTCTACGCCTTTTGATCCCGGCTGGTGGCCCCTACGCCTTTCGGGGGAACGTCGAGTCAGGGAACGTCGAGCGGGCCGATGAAATTTACCGCTTGATCCGCCGCAAGGCCCTTCCGTTGCCGATGGGCAACACTACATGAGGTCGAGCGGGTCGCCATGATGGGGCCCGCCGCGGCGGCCGGGATACGGGCGCCGCAATCCCGATAACCGCTCGCGCCTCCGTGGAGGGCGAGGGGAGGGGTCTGGAGGGACAGATGAATTTCGAGATCTACACCGAGCGCGCGCGTGGATTCGTGCAGTCGGCGCAGTCGCTTGCGCTGCGCGAGGGCAACCAGCAGTTCACGCCCGAGCATCTGCTCAAGGTGCTGCTCGACGACCCGGAAGGGCTGTGCGCCGGGCTGATCCAGCGCTCCGGCGGCGATCCGCGCATCGTGCTCGCCGACACCGAGGCGGCGCTGAACAAGCTGCCGAAGGTGCAGGGTTCCGGCGCCGGGCAGGTCTATCTCGCACCGGCGACCGCGCGGGTGTTCGAGGCCGCCGAGCAGGCGGCGAAGAAGGCTGGCGACGGCTATGTCACCGTCGAGCGGCTGCTGCTCGCGCTCGCGCTGGAAAAGGACAGCGAGGCGGGCAAGATCCTCGCCAAGGCCGGTGCCACCCCGCAGAAGATCAACACCGCCATCGAGGCGCTGCGCAAGGGCCGCACGGCCGACAGCGCCACCGCCGAGAACGCCTATGACGCCCTCAAGAAGTACGCTCGCGACCTGACCGCCGCAGCGCGCGAGGGCAAGCTCGATCCGGTGATCGGTCGCGACGAGGAAATCCGCCGCACCATCCAGGTACTGTCGCGCCGCACCAAGAACAACCCCGTCCTCATCGGCGAGCCCGGCGTCGGCAAGACCGCCATCGTCGAGGGCCTCGCGCTGCGCATCGTCGACGGCGACGTGCCCGAGAGCCTGAAGGACAAGCAGCTGCTCGCGCTCGACATGGGCTCGCTCATCGCCGGCGCGAAGTATCGCGGCGAGTTCGAGGAGCGGCTGAAGAGCGTGCTGTCGGAAGTCGAGGCGGCCGAGGGCGGCATCGTCCTGTTCATCGATGAGCTGCACACCCTCGTCGGCGCGGGCAAGACCGAAGGCGCGATGGACGCCTCCAACCTGCTCAAGCCGGCGCTGGCGCGCGGCGAGCTGCACTGCGTCGGCGCGACCACGCTCGACGAGTACCGCAAGTACATCGAGAAGGACGCCGCGCTCGCCCGCCGCTTCCAGCCCGTCTTCGTCAACGAGCCGACGGTGGAGGACACCATCTCCATCCTGCGCGGCATCAAGGAGAAGTACGAGCTGCACCACGGGGTGCGCATCACCGACTCGGCGCTGGTCGCGGCGGCGACGCTGTCGAACCGCTACATCACCGACCGCTTCCTGCCCGACAAGGCGATCGACCTCGTGGACGAGGCGGCCTCGCGGCTGCGCATGCAGGTCGATTCCAAGCCCGAGGAGCTGGACAGCATCGACCGCGAGATCGTGCGCCTGCGCATCGAGCAGGAGGCGCTGAAGAAGGAGAGCGACGCAGGCTCCAAGGACCGGCTCAAGAAGCTGGAGAAGGAGCTTGCCAATCTCGAGGAGCAGTCGGCCTCGCTTACCTCCCGCTGGAAGGCGGAGAAGGAGAAGCTCGGCGACGCCCAGAAGATCAAGAGCGACCTTGAGAAGGCCCGCGCCGAACTCGCCAATGCCCAGCGCAGCGGCGAGTACCAGAAGGCGGGCGAGCTGGCCTACGGCACCATCCCGGCGCTGGAGAAGAAGCTCGCCGCCATCGAAGCCAAGGACACCGCTGCCGAGGTGAAGGCCGGCGCCATGGTGGAGGAGGCGGTGACGCCCGACCACGTGGCGCAGGTCGTCTCGCGCTGGACCGGCGTGCCCGTCGACAAGATGCTGGAAGGCGAGAAGGAGAAGCTGCTGCGCATGGAGGACGTGCTGTCCCGGCGCGTCATCGGCCAGAAGGAGGCCGTGGAAGCTGTTTCCACGGCGGTGCGCCGCGCGCGGGCGGGCCTGCAGGACCCCAACCGGCCCATCGGCTCGTTCATGTTCCTCGGCCCGACGGGCGTGGGCAAGACCGAGCTGACCAAGGCGCTGGCCTCCTTCCTGTTCGACGACGACACCGCGCTCGTGCGCATCGACATGTCCGAGTACATGGAGAAGCACGCGGTGGCCCGGCTGATCGGCGCGCCTCCCGGCTATGTCGGCTATGAGGAGGGCGGCGCGCTGACCGAGGCCGTCCGGCGCCGGCCGTATCAGGTCGTGCTGTTCGACGAGGTGGAGAAAGCGCATCCGGACGTGTTCAACGTCCTCCTCCAGGTGCTCGACGACGGGCGCCTGACGGACGGGCAGGGCCGCACGGTCGACTTCCGCAACACGCTGATCATCATGACCTCCAACCTCGGTTCGGAGTATCTGGTGAACCAGCCGGATGGCGAGGACACCGAGGCCGTGCGCGACGAGGTGATGGGCGTGGTGCGTGCGCACTTCCGGCCCGAATTCCTCAACCGCGTCGACGAGATCGTCCTGTTCCACCGGCTGCGCCGCGAGCAGATGGGCGCCATCGTCGACATTCAGGTCAAGCGGCTGGAGAAGCTGCTGGAAGAGCGCAAGATCCAGCTGGAGATCACTCCCGAGGCGCGGGATTTCCTCGCCGAGAGGGGCTACGATCCGGCCTATGGCGCGCGTCCGCTCAAGCGGGTGATCCAGAAGCTGCTGCAGGATCCGCTGGCCGGCCGCATCCTTGCCGGCACGGTGAAGGACGGCGACGTGGTGCGCGTCGAGCGCGGGGCGAGCGAATTGCTGTTCGAAACCCGTCCCGGCGCCGTGGAGGAGGCGGCCTGAGCCGCTTCCCGACCGTCATACGAAAAGGGCGCCGCGAGAGCGGTGCCCTTTTTGCTGGTCGCATGCCCGCCGGAGCGGTGGCGGGTCAGTTCTTCGCCAGCAGCGCGTCGAGTTCCGGGCGGAAGGTGTCGGAAATCTCGGGATTGGCGAGCGCGTAGGCGACGTTGGCCATGAGGAAGCCGAGCTTCGAGCCGCAATCGTAGATCGCGCCGTCGAAGGTCACGCTGTAGAAATCCTGCCTCTGCGCCAGCTTCAGCATGGAATCGGTGAGCTGGATCTCATTGCCGGCGCCACGCTCCTGAGTGGCGAGCAGCTCGAAGATTTCCGGCTGAAGGATGTAGCGGCCGGAAATGGCGAGGTTCGACGGGGCGACGTCCTTCTTCGGCTTCTCGACCATGCTGGCGATCTTGTGCACGCCGTCGGCGACCTCGGTGCCGAGCCCGACGATGCCGTACTGGTCGGTCTGCTCCGGGGGGACCTCATAGACCGCGATGTGGTTGCCGCCGGTCTTGGCGTAGGCGTCCACCATCTGCGCGAGGCAGCCCTTGCCGTTGGTCGGCTTGTGCAGCATGTCTGGCAGCAGCAGCGCGAAGGGCTCGTTGCCGATGATGTCGCGGGCGCACCACACGGCATGGCCGAGGCCGAGGGGAAGCTGCTGGCGGGTGAAGCTGGTGGCGCCGGGACCCATGGTCTCCTGGCGCAGCATTTCCAGCATCTGGCTCTTGCCGCGCTCCAGAAGCGTGTCTTCCAGCTCGTACTGGCGGTCGAAGTGATCCTCGATGACGCCCTTGTTGCGTCCGGTCACGAAGACGATGTGCTCGATGCCGGCGGCGCGGGCCTCGTCAACCACGTGCTGCACGACAGGACGATCGACGACCGTGAGCATCTCCTTCGGAACGGCCTTGGTCGCGGGCAGGAACCGCGTGCCGAGGCCGGCCACGGGGAGGATCGCTTTGCGAATAGGAGTTACCATCTGAGAGACATGCCGCTTTGGTGATGGTGGAGGTGAGGGCGGGTAGTACAAAATTCCTATGAAATTCCACTTAACGATTCGATTTTGACAATCCGTTGCCGGGTGGCCCCGGTGACGTCTTGAAACTTCCCGCACGTTAAGTTCGTCGAAACCATGACGGTTGCCTAATCGTAGCGATTAATTGCGTTAGGGTTGCGTCATGAGTCATCGCAAGGTCTCCGGCCGGGGCCATGTCGGCGGGATCGCCGGCCTCGCGCTGGTCTGCCTCGGTCTTGCCGGTTGCGCCGGCTCCGACGATATCACTGGAGCCTTCTCCCCGCCCGCGGCCGCCCCCGCGCCGGCCCGGCACGCGACCCATGCAGCTCCCGCGCGCGCCTCGGCGCCGGCCCGCACCGCCTCGACGCATCCCGAGATGACGCCGCGTGCCCTCGCGCAGGCCGAGGCGAATTTCGACCGCTGCATTGCCGGCCTGGAGCCGCTGGCGCGCTCCAGGGGCGTCTCCGCCGCCGGCTTCCGCCGCTACACGGCCGGGCTCAAGCCCGACATGAGCATCATGGAGAAGCTGCAGACGCAGCCGGAATTCTCCCGCACCACCGGCGACTACGTGACCATGCTGGTCTCCGAGACCCGCATCCGCAAGGGCCGCGAGGCGATGGAGCAGAACGCCGCCGTGTTCGAGGCGGTGGGGCGCACCTACGGGGTCGATCCCTATGTGGTAGCGGCGATCTGGGGCATCGAGACCAATTACGGCAGCGCGCGCGGTTCCTATCCGGTGATCCAGGCGACGGGCACGCTGGCCTGCGTCGGCCGGCGACAGGCCTATTTCCGCGACGAGTTCGTCGCCGCCCTGCGCATCGTAGACAAGGGCGACGTGCCCGAGAGCCATCTGCGCGGCTCCTGGGCCGGCGCCTTCGGCCTGACCCAGTTCATGCCCACCGCCTTCCAGCGCGACGCGGTCGACTTCGACGGCGACGGCCATCGCAACGTGGTGGACTCGGTCGCCGACGCCATGGGCTCGACCGCCAACAAGCTCAAGCGCGGTGGGTGGGGGGCCGGCCGGAGCTGGGGATACGAGGTCGTGCTGCCGCGCGGCTTCAACTATCTCCTCGCCGACAAGAACGTCCGCAAGCCGATGAGCGAGTGGGCGGCGCTGGGCGTGCGCCGGCCCGAGGGGCGCTCCATGCCTGCCGCCGGCGAGACGGCCTATTTGCTGCTGCCGGCCGGTGCCAAGGGGCCGGCCTTCCTGATGACCGACAATTTCCGGGCCATCCTCAGCTACAATCCGGCGGACGCCTATGCGCTCGCCATCGGCCATCTGGCCGACCGCATCCGCGGCGGCGGGCCGTTCGTCCAGCCCTGGCCGGAGGACCAGCGCGCGCTGTCGCGTCTGGAGCGCTCGGAGCTGCAGAAGCGGCTCGCCTCGCGCGGTTACGATGTCGGCGAGCATGACGGCGCCATCGGCAGCAAGACCCGGACGGCGGTGCGCGAATATCAGGTCAGCGTCGGCATGCTGCCCGACGGCTTGGCGACGGGTGAGGTTCTGGAAAGCCTGCGCACCCGAGGCGGTTCGTGACGCGCCGATCCGCCTGGGGTCTTGAAACGGCCGCGATAATGGTTCACCGCTCTGGGGTGTTTACCTCCCGGGCGTCCTCCTCCGGGGTGCGGCCATCGGAGAACGGCTCATGCGCGCGCGCGGATACCGGCTCGGACTGAAGGCGCTGGCGGTTGCCGGCGTGCTCGTCGCCGGCTGCTCGCTCGCCCAGGCCCAGAGCGACTGGTTCCGCCCGCCGGCCGATGTCGGCCAGTCGGGGGCCCGCTCCTCGCAGCAGCAGCGCGTGCAGAGCCGGCAGCAGCAACAGCGCGCCCGCCAGCAACAGCAGACCCGCCAGCAGGCCGCCCAGCCCGCGCCGCGCCGGAGCTGGTCGCCCTTCCAGCCGCTGATCGACCTGTTCGGCGGCAACAGCCGGAGCGCCCGGGAGATTGACCGTCCGACGCGCCTGCGTCCTTCTCCTCCTTCGGGCGGCGGCGGGGGGCTCGCGGCGCCATCCCCTTCAGTGGCGCAGCAGCCGGCCGAGCCCCGCGGCAAGGTGTTCTCCACGGCGGCGGAAGCGCGCCGGGATGTTTCCAAGGCGAAGGACGTGGTCCTCGTGCTCGGCGACGAGCAGGCGGGGGCGCTGGCGCAGGGGCTGGCGGATGCCTTCGCCGCCGACCGCGACGGCGCCGTCGTGGTGGGCAAGACCGAGAACGCCTCGGGCCTCGCGCCCACCAGCGGCTTCGACTGGCTCGCCGCCGCTCGCCAGCTCCCGGGTGGGGACGAGCAGCCCAACGTCATCGTCGCGCTCACCGGCAGCAATGATTTCGTGCCGATCGAGGATCTGCTCGGGCGCGCGGAACTGCTCGACGAGCGCTGGCGCGACGTCTACGGCCGACGCTTCGACGAGTTCTTGCTGGGGCTGAAGATGCACGGCCGCCCGGTCGTGGTGGTCGGCCTGCCGCCGGTCGAGGACGATGTCCGCAGCGAGCAGATCGCCCGGCTCAACGCCCTCATGAAGGAGCGCGCCGAACGGGCGGGCCTCATCTTCGTCGACGTGACCGACGGCTTCGTCGACGAGAACGGCAAGTTCATGATGTCCGGTCCGGCGGTCGACGGCCAGCGGCGGCGCCTGCGCACGGCGGACGGCGTCGGCTTTACCCGGGCCGGCGCGCGCAAGCTGGCCTTCTTCGTCGACCAGCAGCTCGACGATCTCATGAATCGCGAGGACGTGCCCGCGGCGGCGGCCGATCCAGCCGATGCGCGCCCGTCCATCATCCTGCTGACCGGCGGGGTGACGGGCAGCGCCCGCGCGCTGGCCGGCGCGCCGGCCATGGCGGCTCGTCCCGCGCCGGGCGACATCCTGCAGGCGGCGCCGGGCGACACGAAGCCGGAGCCGGCGAGCGTGCTGGTCAGCGGTTCGGCCTTGCCGGCCGTCGCCGGGCGCACCGATGATTTCCGCTGGCCGCCGGGCCAGCCGGCGGCGGCAGTCGAGCCGCTCGTGCCTCCCATGCCCGAGACCAGCCTGCCGAGCGCCACGCCGGCGGCCGCGCCTTCGGAGCCCTCCACTCCCGATGCCGCCGCGGGCACCGCGACGCCGGGCACGGCAACTCCCTGAGAGCGATATATCTGTCGGTCGGGCCCGAAGAGGGCGCCGACATGAAAAGGCCGGGTACGGCGACCGTCCCGGCCAGATCGTCTCTCGTCGGACCGTCGCGGCCCGGACGCGGGTTCAGCGCGGCAGGACCGAGCTTCCCATCAGATACGTGTCGATCGACTGCGCCGCCTGGCGCCCCTCGCGGATCGCCCACACCACCAGCGACTGGCCGCGACGCATGTCGCCGGCGGCGAACAGCTTCCGCACGCTGGTGGCGTAGTCGAGGTCGCTCGCCTGCACGTTGCCGCGCTTGTCGATCGCGAGGCCGTCCTGCTCCAGCATGCCCTCGCGCACGGGATGCACGAAGCCGAGCGCGATGAAGACGAGATCCGCCTTGATCAGGAACTCGGTGCCGGGGATGGGCTGGCGCTTGGCGTCGACGCGGGCGCATTTCACGGCGGTGACGTGGCCCTTCTTGCCCTCGATGCCGAGCGTGGCGGCCGAGAACTCGCGTTCGGCGCCTTCGGCCTGCGAGGAGGAGGTGCGGAACTTGGTCGGCCAGTACGGCCAGACCGCCAGCTTGTCCTCCTTCAGCGGCGGCACCGGGCGGATGTCGAGCTGGTGCACGGAAAGGGCGCCCTGCCGGAAGGCGGTGCCCACGCAGTCGGAGGCGGTGTCGCCGCCGCCGATCACCACGACATGCTTGCCGGCGGCGAGGAGCGGCTGATCGCGCGAGACGTCCTCATGGCCGACGCGGCGGTTCTGCTGGACCAGATAGGGCATGGCGTAGTGCACGCCTTCCAGCTCCTGGCCGGGCAGGGCCGGGTTGCGCGGCGCTTCCGAGCCGCCGCACATCAGCACGGCGTCGTGGCCTTCCAGCAACTCGTCGAGCGGCGTGGTGACGCCGACATTCACGCCGTAGTGGAAGGTGACGCCTTCCGCCTCCATCTGCGCGACGCGGCGGTCGATGTAGTGCTTTTCCATCTTGAAGTCGGGAATGCCGTAGCGCAGCAGGCCGCCGGCCTTGGGCTCGCGCTCGTAGACATGCACGTCATGGCCGGCGCGGGCGAGCTGCTGGGCGGCGGCCATGCCGGCCGGGCCGGAGCCGATGACGGCGACCTTCCTGCCGGTCTTCACCGCCGCCGGCTCGGGCCTGATCCAGCCCATCTTCCACGACTTGTCGGCGATGGCCTGCTCGACCGTCTTGATGGTGACCGGCACGTCCTCGAGGTTCAGCGTGCAGGCTTCCTCGCAGGGGGCGGGGCAGATGCGGCCGGTGAATTCGGGGAAGTTGTTGGTGGAGTGAAGGTTGCGCGAGGCCTCCTCCCAGTTCCCGTTATAGACGAGGTCGTTCCAGTCCGGGATCTGGTTGTGGATCGGGCAGCCGTTCGGCCCGTGGCAGAAGGGGATGCCGCAATCCATGCAGCGCGAAGCCTGGTTGGCGACTTCGGCGTCCGGCAGGGGCAGGGTGAACTCGCGGAAATGGCGAATGCGGTCGGACGCCGGCTGATACTTCGCCTCGCGCCGATCGATTTCGAGAAAGCCCGTAACCTTACCCATTGCGCCCTCTTTCGCGGAGCACCGCCACCTTGGAGGCGTTCCACCTCCGGTGCCAGATACATCAATCATGCCAGTTGGAAAATGACGGCGCGGCACACGGCCGCGCCATGGCGCCTGCCATCGCCCGCTGTCGGGGCCGCCCTCGCATCCGTGCCGCGAGGGCGCAGGAGGCCTTACTCGGCCGCCTGCAAGCCGCGCGTTTTCTCCATTTCACGCAACGCCCGCTGGTACTCGACGGGCATGACCTTGACGAACTTGCCGCGGTACTCGGCCCAGTTGTCGAGGATGGTCTGCGCGCGCTTCGAACCCGTGTAGTGCAGGTGCTTGGCGATGAGCTGGTGCAGACGCTCCTCGTCGTGGTGGCCCATATCCGCCATGATGTCGATGCGGCCCTTGAACTCCAGATCGCCGCCATGGTGGTGGAGGCGTTCCAGCAGGTCCTCCTCCTCTTCCACCGGTTCGAGATCGACCATGGAGAGGTTGCAGCGCTTCTTGAAGGTGCCATCCTCGTCCAGCACATAGGCGACGCCGCCGGACATGCCGGCCGCGAAGTTGCGCCCGGTCTGGCCGATGACGACGACCACGCCGCCGGTCATGTACTCGCAGCCATGGTCGCCCGTGCCCTCGACGACCGCGAGAGCGCCCGAGTTGCGCACGGCGAAGCGCTCGCCGGCCACGCCGCGGAAGTAGGCCTCGCCGGAGGTGGCGCCGTAGAGCACGGTGTTGCCGACGATGATCGACTGCTCCGGCACGATGGCGCTGTCCTCGGCCGGCACCACCACGATGCGTCCGCCCGACAGGCCCTTGCCGACATAGTCGTTGGCTTCGCCGACCAGCGTCATGGAGACGCCGCCGGCGAGGAAGGCGCCGAAGGCCTGGCCGGCGGTGCCGGTCAGGTGGATGTCGATCGTGTCGTCCGGCAGGCCGGCATCGCCGTAGCGCTTGGCCACTTCGCCCGAGAGCATGGCGCCGACCGAGCGGTTGATGCTCCGGATCTCGGTGTGCAGCACCACCTTCTCGCCGCCGTCCAGCGCCGGCATGGCCTGGTGGATGAGCGTACGGTCGAGCACGTGGTGGATCGGGTGGTTCTGCCGCTCCGTGTGGTAGGTGGCGACCTCGGGACCGACCTGCGGCTTGGCGAAGATGCGGCTGAAGTCCAGGCCCTTGGCCTTCCAGTGCTCGATCGCCTCGCGCTGGTCGAGCCACTCGGAGTGGCCGATCAGCTCGTTGAAGTCGGCGATGCCCATGGAGGCCATGATCTCGCGCACTTCTTCCGCGACGAAGAAGAAGTAGTTGATCACATGCTCGGGCGTGCCCTTGAAGCGCTTGCGCAGCACCGGGTCCTGGGTGGCGACGCCGACCGGGCAGGTGTTGAGGTGGCACTTACGCATCATGATGCAGCCCGCCGCGATGAGCGGGGCGGTCGAGAAGGCGAAGTCGTCCGCGCCGAGCAGCGCGCCGATCACCACGTCGCGCCCGGTGCGCAGGCCGCCGTCGACCTGCAGCGCGATGCGCCCGCGCAGATTGTTCAGCACCAGCGTCTGGTGGGCCTCGGCGAGGCCGATCTCCCACGGCGAGCCGGCATGCTTGATGGCGGTGAGCGGCGAGGCGCCGGTGCCGCCTTCGAAACCGGAAATCGTGATGTGGTCGGCGCGTGCCTTGGCGACGCCGGCGGCGACGGTGCCGACGCCGACTTCCGAGACCAGCTTCACCGAGACATCGGCTTCCGGATTGACGTTCTTCACGTCGTAGATGAGCTGCGCCAGATCCTCGATCGAGTAGATGTCGTGGTGCGGCGGCGGCGAGATGAGGCCGACGCCCGGGGTCGAGTGGCGCACCTTGGCGATCACCGCGTCGACCTTGTGGCCGGGCAGCTGGCCGCCTTCGCCGGGCTTGGCACCCTGCGCCATCTTGAGCTGGATCATGTCGGCATTGACGAGGTAGTCCGCCGTCACGCCGAAGCGGCCGGAAGCGACCTGCTTGATCGCCGAGCGCATGGAATCGCCGTTCGGCAGCGGCTTGAAGCGCGAGGCTTCCTCGCCGCCCTCGCCGGTGTTCGACTTGCCGCCGATGCGGTTCATCGCGATGGCGAGGGTGGTGTGCGCCTCGCGCGAGATCGAGCCGAACGACATGGCGCCGGTGACGAAGCGCTTCACGATCGCGGTAGCGGGCTCGACCTCGTCGAGCGGGATCGCCGCGCGGCCGATCTCATCCGCGTTGCGGATGCGGAACAGCGAGCGGATGTTCAGCGTCTTGGCGCCGGCCTCGTTCACCAGCTTGGCGAAGTGGCGATACTTGTCCTGCGCGTTGCCGCGCACCGCGTGCTGGAGTTCGGCGACGGTCTCGGGGTCCCACGCATGCTCCTCGCCGCGCAGGCGGAAGGCGTAGTCGCCGCCGACGTCGAGGGCGTTGCGGTAGATCGGCGCGTCGCCGAAGGCGTCGCGGTGGCGCATCGCGGTCTCTTCGGCGATCTCGGCGAGGCCGATGCCGCCGATGGAGGAGGCGGTGCCGAAGAAATACTTCTCGATCACTTCCTGATTAAGGCCCACCGCGTCGAAGATCTGCGCGCCGCAATAGGACTGGTAGGTGGAGATGCCCATCTTGGACATCACCTTCAGCAGGCCCTTGTCGATCGACTTGATGTAGCGCTTGACGATCTCGTACTCGTCGACCTCCTCGGGGATGTCGACGCGCATGTCGATCATCGTCTCGAAGGCGAGGTAGGGGTTGATCGCTTCCGCGCCGTAGCCGGCCAGGCACGCGAAATGGTGCACCTCGCGCGCCTCGCCCGTCTCCACCACCAGGCCCACGGAAGTGCGCAGGCCCTTGCGGATGAGGTGATGGTGCACGGCGGCGGTGGCCAGCAGCGAGGGAATCGGGATGCGGTCCGGGCCGACCAGCCGGTCGGACAGGATGATGATGTTGTAGCCGCCATGCACGGCCGCCTCGGCGCGCTCGCACAGCCGCTCGACCGCGTCCTCCATCCCCGCCGCACCCTTGTCGGAGGGGTAGGTGATGTCGAGTGTGCGGGTGTCGAAGCGCTCCTCCATGAAGCCGATGGAGCGGATCTTCTCCAGATCCTCATTGGTGAGGATCGGCTGGCGCACCTCGAGCCGCTTGCGGCGCGAATTGCCTTCGAGGTCGAAGATGTTCGGCCGCGGCCCGATGAAGGAGACGAGGCTCATCACCAGCTCTTCGCGGATCGGGTCGATCGGCGGGTTGGTGACCTGCGCGAAGTTCTGCTTGAAGTAGGTGAAGAGCGCCTTCGACTTCTTCGACAGCGGCGAGATGGGCGTGTCGGTGCCCATGGAGCCGACCGCCTCCTGGCCGGTGGTCGCCATCGGCGCCATCAGCAGCTTGAGGTCTTCCTGCGTGTAGCCGAAGGCCTGCTGGCGGTCGAGCAGCGACACGTCGGTGCGCACTTCGCGCGCTTCCACCGCGCGAAGCTCTTCCAGCACCAGCTGGGTGCGCTTCAGCCACTCCTTGTAGGGATGCGCCTTGGCGAGCGAGGTCTTCACCTCCTCGTCCGGCACGAGGCGGCCCTCTTCGAGATCGACGAGCAGCATCCTGCCCGGCTGCAGGCGCCACTTGGTGACGATCTGGTCCTCGGGGAAGGTGAGCACGCCCATCTCGGAGGCGAGCACGATCTTGTCGTCCGCCGTCACCAGATAGCGGGCGGGGCGCAGGCCGTTGCGGTCGAGCGTGGCGACGATCTGCCGGCCGTCGGTGGCGACGATGGCGGCGGGGCCGTCCCACGGCTCCATCATGGCCGCGTGGTACTCGTAGAAGGCACGCCGCTCCTCGTCCATCAGCGGGTTGCCGGCCCACGCCTCGGGCACGAGCATCATCGCCGCATGCGGCAGCTCGTAGCCGCCCTGCATGAGGAATTCGAGCGCGTTGTCGAAGCAGGCGGTGTCCGACTGGCCCTCATAGGAGATCGGCCAGAGCTTGGAGATGTCGTTGCCGAACAGCTCGGAGTCGACGGACGCCTGCCGCGCCGCCATCCAGTTGACGTTGCCGCGCAGCGTGTTGATCTCGCCGTTGTGCGCGACCATCCGGTAGGGATGGGCCAGCGACCACGCCGGGAAGGTGTTGGTCGAGAAACGCTGGTGGACGAGGGCCACCGCGCTTTCGAAATCGGCGTCGTGCAGGTCGGCATAATAGGCGCCGAGCTGGTCGGCGTTGAACATGCCCTTGTAGACGATGGTCCGGCAGGACAGCGACACGACGTAATAGCCCGCGGTGCGCGGGTCCTTGGCGTCATAGATGGCGTTCGACACCACCTTGCGCAGGATGAAGAGCCGGCGCTCGAAATCGTCCTCGCTGGCGATGGCCTCGCTGCGGCCGACGAAGACCTGCCAGTGCTTGGGCTCGGTCGGCAGCACGGTGTGGCCGAGCGAGGCGTTGTCGGTCGGCACCTCGCGCCAGCCGAGCAGCACCTGGCCTTCCTCGGCGATCACGCGCTCCATGGTGGCGCGGATGATCTCCTGGCCTTCCGCGTCGTGCGGCATGAAGATGTGGCCGACGGCGTAATGGCCGGGCTCCGGCAGCTCGAAGCCGAGCTTGGCTGCTTCCTTGGCGAAGAACCTGTGCGGGATCTGCACGAGCATGCCCGCGCCGTCGCCGGCGCGCGGATCGGCACCCACGGCGCCGCGATGCTCGAGGTTGAGCAGGATCTTCAGCCCGTCCTGCACGATCTGGTGCGACTTGCGGCCCTTGATGTCGGCGATGAAGCCGACGCCGCACGAATCCTTCTCGTTGCGCGGGTCGTACAGGCCCTGGGCGGCCGGCAGGCCGGGATCGATGTGAGTAATGGCTTTGGCAGCGGCGCGATCCGTCGCGGCCGGACGAACCGAACCCTCGCCGATCATGCGCGCGGCAACGCCGCCAAGTTCCTCACTCATTCCCGTCACTCCCTAAAGGGTCGCCTCACGTTCTGCGGGCGGACACGGGTCCAGCCCCGCGGGGCGCTCTCCCGCAAGGCCGTGCACGCTCGCCGAACGACGCTAGCATCCGCCGTGCCACACCGCTGTGTCGGCACCAGCTGCTGGATTATAGGACAGCATGACTGCCCTATCAATCGCGAAGATGCCAGAATTGACGCCTGCGCACAAGCATGGCGCGCAACATCGCCGCAGCGATTTTTCGCGCTTGTTGCGAAGGTGACGCCTCCGGCGAAAGGAACGGTAAGACGCGCCGCGCTGCCGCGCAATGGCGTTGCCGGCCAGTGGAGTTCGGCGTCGCGGCCGGCCAGGCGGGGCAGGGCCGTCTTGCAGGTGCCGCAATTTGCAGGTCCCGTAGCGAACGATGGCGAATGTTGATCGGGAGGCTTCGATGGCGAAGCTGCATGCGTCGAGGCGCCTGTCGTCGATGACGCTGCCGGTGCTCGCCGGTCTGGCGGCGATGACGGCGGTTCCGGCGCAGGCCCAGTTCTATTACCGCCCCTTCGGCGGGGTCTATGTGGAGCGCTACTACGAGCCGCTCCCGCCGGGTGGCTATTACGAGCCGCCGCCGCCGGTCTATCGCGCCCCGCCGCCCGCCTATGGCGCGCCGGGGCGGTTTCCTTTCGCCGACGTCGAACCGATGCTGCGCTCCATGGGCATGAGGGCCGTGGGGCGTCCCCGGATCGACGGCGGCACCTATGTCGTCGATGCGACCGATCCCAACGGCGCGCGTGTGCGCGTGCGTATCGACGCCTTCAATGGCCGGATCATCGCCATGCATCCGCTCGGCCCGGCACGTCCGGCCGCCCGCCAGACGGCGCCCTCGACGGCGATGCTGCCGCCCGCCGTCGCGCCGCTTCCCCCGAGGCGCGAGCCCGAGAGCGGCATGGTCGCGGCACCCCCGCCCGCGGGGGCCCTAGCGGCAGAGGCATCTCCGCAGGAGGGTGCGGAAGGTAGCGGGCCGGCGCCGGCCGATGCGCCTTCGGCCGCTTCCGTTCCACCGTCCACCGCGGACGCCGCCCCCACGGCGAGCCAGGCGCCGACGGGCGAGGGATCGTCCGTGCGCGTGATCCCCGGCGTCGCGATGCCGCCGGGCACCGAGCCGACGGCGGCGGCCGCAGCCGAGACACCGCAGGGCGAGGCGGCGAAGGGGGCAGAGGCATCGAAACCCGCTGGAGATGCGCCTGCCGCGGCTGCCTCGGGCACCGGCACCGGTACGGGAACCGGCAGTGACACGCCGGCCGGCACCGCGTCGGTGATGGCGCGGGGCGCTGGCGGCGAGCCCGAACCGGAGGAATAAGCGGACGGTATCTCACTGCTGCTCAAAGCGGCAGGCGGCTCAAAATGAAAGCGCCCCGGCTGGACCGGGGCGCCCTGTACACGTCCATTCAGGCACGCGCGCGTGGCGTGGGCTTCATCACGCGGCTGCGGTCACGCGGCCTTGGCGCCCGTCTTCGCCTCGATCACGCGGGGCGCGGGAGCGCCGCTGGTGATGGCGATGGTGCGGGGCTTCATCGCCTCGGGGATCTCGCGCACGAGGTCCACATGCAGCAGCCCGTTGGCAAGGCTGGCGCCCCGGACCTCCACATGATCGGCGAGCTGGAAGCGACGCTCGAAGGCGCGCGCGGCGATGCCCTGATAAAGCACTTCGCCGGACTTGGCCGCGGGGTCGGGCTTACGCTCGCCGCGAATGGAGAGACCACTCTCCTTCACCTCGATGGTGAGGTCATCCTCGGTAAAGCCCGCTACCGCGACGGTGATGCGGTAGGCGTTCTCGCCCGTCCGCTCGATATTGTAGGGCGGATAAGTGGTGCCGGTGTCGACATTGCCGACTTGGTCGAACAACGAGAAAAGCCGGTCGAAGCCGACAGTCGAACGGTGCAGGGGGGTAAGATCAAACGTACGCATGGCATATCCTCACGTTAAGCGACATGCAGATCAGAGGCCCTCTCGATTGAGCCGGGCCCGGTTCGCGTACCGCCGTCTGGCCGGTACATTTTCGAGATGGTGAGCGCTCCGCCGGATGCAAGAGGCTGCCGGCGATGGCCCGGCCTGAGGCGGCAAGCCAAGATGAACGGCAGATGAACGGCCGGCTCGGGCGGTGTTCAGTGCCGGTCATCTAGGTAAGCATGCTTCTATGCGGACTCGATTCCAGGGAAGTTGCAGCGCGATGGCGCGGGCGTCGGCGTTACTGATCGTCTTGGCGGGGCTCCTTGCGGGGCTGGGCCTGCCCGGTTCGCCGTGGGGATCGGCCCTCGCGCAGGGCTATGGACCGCCGCCGGGTGCCTACGCGCCCTATGACGCGCCTCCCGCCCCGCGCGGCCGGGCGGCCGGTCCCGTCGATCCGGATGCCGCCACGCGGATGCTCTCGGCGCGCGGCTTCTCCAACATCTCGGTGATCCGGCGGCGCGGGGCGACCATCATCCTCGAGGCCAACGGTCCGCGGGGCGAGCGGGTGCAGGTGGTGGTCGACGGCGCATCCGGCGCCATCAGCGGCATGAAGGTCATCGGCTTCGGCGACAAGCGCTACTGACCGCATCGCCCGCCTTGTGGACGCCCGCCGCTGGGGTATAAGCCATCGGACTTTCCACACCAGCGCCCCGCCGGAACATGCCCACCGAGATGGACCTGTACAGCACCAAGGACAACCCCGTGCCCGAGGGCGCGATCTGCGGCGTCGTGACGACCGCCGACGGGGTTCGCCTGCGCATCGCGCGCTGGAAGCCGGCCGAGGGCGCCTGTCGGGGCACGGTCTGCGTGTTCTCCGGCCGGACGGAGAAGATCGAGAAGTATTTCGAGACGGTGCGCGACCTGCTGCGGCGCGGCTTCGCCGTCGCGGTGCTGGACTGGCGCGGGCAGGGCGGCTCGCAGCGGCTGCTCACCAATCCCATGAAGGGCCACGTCAAGCATTTCGCCGAGTACCAGCGCGATCTGGAAGCCTTCATGACCGAGCTGGTGCTGCCGGACATGCCCGGCCCCCACTTCGCGCTGGCCCATTCGATGGGCGCCTCGATCATGCTCGACCATGCGCGGCGGGGCGGGCGCTTCTTCGACCGGATGTTCCTCGTCGCCCCGATGCTCGACCTGTCGCTGGTCAAGCACGACGTGGCGGCGCGGCGGCTGGCGCGGGCACTGTCCGGCGTCGGCCTGTCCAGGGCCTATGTGCCGCGCGCCCGCCGGGTGCGGCTCAACGAGCTGCATTTCGACGGCAACCGGCTGACCTCCGACGCCGTCCGCTTTGCCCGTAACCTGACCATCACCATGGAGCAGCCGCATCTCGATGTCGGTCCGCCGACCATCGGCTGGGTGAAGGCGGCCTATGACCTGATGGAGACGCTCGCCGACCCGGCGACGGCACGGGCGATCCGCCAGCCGCTGCTCATGGTGGCGGCGGGCGCGGACAGCATCGTCTCGACGCCGAGCATCGAGCATCTGGGCACGCGGCTCATCGCCGGTGCACATATCGTGATCCCCGGCGCGCGCCACGAACTGCTGCAGGAGCGGGACATCTTCCGCGAGCCGCTGCTCGCGGCCTTCGATGCCTTCATTCCGGGCAGTGCAGCGGCCTGACCGTCGGCCAGCCTTCTCAGCCGGCGAGAACCTTCAGCGCCGCCTCATGCGCCCGCCGGTCGCCGGCCGCCACGACGCGGCCACCGGAGAGATCCGCGCCGCCTTCCCAGTTGGTGACGATGCCACCGGCGCCCGAAATGATCGGCACCAGCGGCATGATGTCGAAATCGTTGAGATTGGTCTCGATCACCAGGTCGGCGTGGCCGGCGGCGAGCATGCAGTAGGCGTAGCAGTCGCCACCGTAGCGCGGCAGGCGCACGCGCTTCTCCACCTCGGTGTAGCGGGCGCGGTTCTCCTCGCTCATCAGCAGCGGGCTGGTGGTGAGCAGCGTCGCCTCCTCCAGCCCGGCGCAGGGCCGCACGGCAAGGCGCCGCTCGCCGGCCGGGCCGCGATAGCGCGCCTGCACGCCGTCGCCATAGAAGCGCTCGCGGATGAAGGGCTGGTGCATCATGCCGTAGACCGGCTGGCCCTGGCGGCACAGGCCGATCAGCGTGCCCCAGGCGGGCAGGCCGCAGATGAACGACTTGGTGCCGTCGATGGGATCGAGCACCCATACGTAATCGGCGTCGACGCCGTCATCGGGGAATTCCTCGCCACGCACGCCGTGGCTGGGGAAGGTGCCGCGGATGAGCGCGCGCATCGCCTGCTCGGCGGCGCGGTCGGCGGCCGTGACCGGATCGAACACCGCGCCGCGGCTCTTGTCCTCGACGCCCAGCGCCGTGCGGAAGAAAGGCAGGATGGCCTGGCCGGAGACGGTGGCGAGCTCATGAACGAAATTCTCGAAATCCACCGCACTCATCGCACCGCTTCCCTTCGGCTGCCACCTGCCGGCGATCGCGCCGCCGGTTCGGCCAACGCATATCGGGAGGCGCGGTGCTCGGCAATCTCTCTCCGGTGTCCATTCACCGCGCGGCTGCCGGCGCGGAGGGAAGGGCGCGGAGCCATGAGGCGGAGGTGAGGGGCGCCACTCAGAATGCCCCGCGTTCTGCGCATGGCTCCTATTCCGGCAAGGTCAAGAAATGAGCAGTTTCGTCGTTGCTATTGGGAAGCGAAGCTGCCATATTATTGCAGTGCGGTGCAGCGATTGGCGTCGCTTCACCGCCGCCCTCCTTGGGCGTTTCCTCCCTAGACTTGGGCCGCTCCGGCAACGTGAGCGGCCCCTTTCTTTTTCAACCCCCTGAAAAGTCAGCGTTCTTGTCCGGTGCCTTCTTCCTGCGCCGTTGATGAGGCTCGTCCCTCGCGCGGCCGTGTGGCGCTCGGCGAGTCGATGCTGCTCAGGAGAGAGTCGATCTGTCAGCGGATGGGGCAGGCGCGCACTGTGCGCGATTTGCGACATTCGAACCGGCTGCGACCAAATGCCGGTTTCGTTTCTTTCGCTTGGCGCTTGTCACTTGTGCGTCGCACAGTTATGGATATTGCGTTGCGACGGCGCGATTGGCGTCGCGCTGTCGCCGCCCTCCTTGGGCGTTTCCTCCCTAGACTTGGGCCGCTTGCGCGCTGCGTAAGCGGCCTCTTTCTTTTCGGCCGGCGTCTGCGGTGCGTATGGCAGGAAGCGGGGAAAGTGGCGACGCAACGGTATGGTGCTGCCGGCTGCCGGGAGAGCGGGCCTGGGCACTTTCCGGGCAGCCCGCGAGGCGGGCAAATGGAAACGGGCGCCGGCAGGTCGTGCCCCCCGACCCAATCCACCAGCGCCCGCAAGGCGAAAATCATTATTTGAGGTGTCAGGCCACCGTCGAGTGCGGCATTAATGCCACGCTGGTCTCGATATGTATCTGGTATGCCAGAAAATCCCAGTGCCTGCCTTGATTATTCCGCAATGCACCTACATCTTCAGTCTCGTACGCAGCGATTGGCGTCGCTCCGTACAGCCCTCCTTGGGCGTTTCCTCCCTAGACTTGGGCCGCTTGCGCGCTGCGTAAGCGGCCTCTTTCTTTTGTACCGGACCGAAGATGCGCCCGCCGCGGCTTTTGCCGTCTTGCGTGGTCGTCTTCGTTGCAGGCCCGCGTACCCAAGAAAGGGCAGCTCGATCTCGAAGGCCGACCGGTTCCCTCCGCGCCATTCGCGGCCAAACCCGAACAAGCGGTAGGGAACAATCGGCCCGGAACCGAGCGTGCAGAATTCGTATAGGTCTCATGTGCAAAATGCAAGGCTCTTATGCGGCCTTTTGCATCACACGATCAATTTTTTGCGGGTAGCCCATTAACTCTCTGAAAAACAAGAATTATTCGGCGGCGGTTCGAAGCGGCGCCAGCTCAATATGAGTAATTCGTGACAGCGCGAGAGCGACATCGAGCAGGTCGCTGCGCACAATTTCGAAGCGTTCGGAGGGCTGATAAGTGGCCTCGTGCATATAAAGCGCGCGGTTGATCTCGATCTGGACCGCGTGCATGCCCGAGGCCGGATTGCCGTAGTGCTCGGTGATGAAGCCGCCGGCATAGGGCTTGTTGCGCACCACCGAATAGCCCCGGCGCCGCAGCTCGGCTTCCATGATGTCGGGAATGGCGGCGGCGCAGCTGGTGCCGTAGCGATCACCGATGACGATATCCACGCGCGAATCCCGCTGGCAGCCGGACGGCATGGAGTGGCAGTCCACCAGCACCGCCACGCCGAAGCTGCGCTGCATCTGCACCATGAGCTGCCGCAGGGCGCGGTGATAGGGCTTGTAGAGCGCGTCGATGCGGGTGATGGCCTCGTCGACCGGAATGCGTCGGGCGTAGATCTCCTGCGCCTCGCCGACGATGCGGGCGATGGTGCCGAGCCCGCCGGAAACCCGCATCGAGCGGGTGTTCGCATAGGCCGGCAGCCGCCCCTCGAACATGCGCGGGTCGAGCTCATAGGGCTCGCGGTTCACGTCGAGATAGCAGCGCGGGAAATGCGCCCGCATGAATCCCATGCCCAGCCGCGTCACATCGCGGAAGAGGGCATCGACCAGCGTGTCCTCGGAACGGCGCAGCGTCGGCAGCTCGAGCCGCGACTGCTCGACGAAGGCGCGCGGATAGACGACGCCGCTGTGCGGGGAGTTGAACAGGAAAGGCGCGATGGGCAGGGCCGGCTGCACGATCTCGAAGACCGGATCGATTGTGTCGGCTATGACGGCCATCATTCTGTCCGAACCTGATCGCGCTTCCTTGCGCCGCAGCCCGCACCGGACAGGGCGCGGCGCCTCCCGCGCCTTTTGACCTGTCTAGCATGCGCGTTCCCGGTGCGGAATGCGGGCGGCCCGCCTCGGCGTGGGAATCTGCGAACACGTAAGCGAGAGGAAAAGCGCCGCCGGCCGGGGATGGAGCGGCCGGCGTTCACGATGTGCTAAGAGGCGGCGAGGTACCCAAGGGGGACGTGCATGCGACGGTCGATGCCTGTGCCGGTCCGGTGGACCGGCGGTGCGGCCGCGCTGGAGAATCGGGATGTCCGGGATGCTGAAGATCCTGCTCGCCGAAGACGACCACGACATGCGTCGTTTTCTGGTCAAGGCGCTTGAGAATGCAGGCTACGAGGTCGTGGCCTTCGACAATGGCCGTTCGGCCTATGACCGGCTGCGCGAGGAGCCGTTCGAACTGCTGCTGACCGATATCGTCATGCCGGAGATGGACGGCATCGAACTCGCCCGCCGCGCCACCGAGCTCGATCCGGACATCAAGGTGATGTTCATCACCGGCTTCGCGGCCGTGGCGCTGAACGCCGACAACCAGGCGCCCAAGGACGCCAAGGTGCTGTCGAAGCCGTTCCACTTGCGCGATCTCGTCAACGAGGTCGGCAAGATGCTCGCGGCCTGAGCCGCGGCTGTTTTCCCCTGCCGCCGTCCACAGCCAGAATCCCCGGCTTGCGCGGCGGCGGGCTTCCCGATATAGGGGAGCCCCGCTCGACAAGAGCATCGGAATGGGCGCGTAGCTCAGCGGGAGAGCACTACGTTGACATCGTAGGGGTCACAGGTTCAATCCCTGTCGCGCCCACCATTCCAAGCCTTCAAAATCAACGGCCTCGCGCCACGCAGGCCCGCCAGAACGTGGCGGGCTCGGGTGTCGCTGAACCTGCTGCCGCTTGATGACGTCCGGAATCGCCCCGCTGACGTCGACGAACGGTGAAAGGCTGAACCCGGATCAGCGCCCTCCCGCTTTCGCTCTCGAATCGCTTGTGCAGACGGGACGGCGCCTCGACCGTGGCGGTTCACCCCACCGTCGCCCTGAGGGGAGGCCCCAGGAACTCCACGCCCCACGCCTTGCCGAACGCGTTCAGCGCGGCGGCGTCGGGTACGCCGTCCCGCATGACGGCGCCAAGCTGGGTGAAGAACGCCTCGGCATCGAGCCCCGGCAGGATCAGGACAAACTGGCGCGCCGGCTTGTCGCTGATGTTGACGAAGGCATGGGCGGATCCGCCGGGAATGGTAACGACGTCGCCGGCGCCGGCCTCGAAGCGTTCCCCGTCGCACTGGTAGAGGTAGCGCCCCTCGATGACGCGGAACACTTCCGTCTCGGCGTGCCGGTGCAGCGGCGGACCGAAGCCGGGCATGTTGACGGTCTCGATGGCCGTCATCTCGCCGTCGCTCAGGGACGGTGGCAGGGCGACGCGGAGCGTGAGGCCGATGGCGGGGATGAGGATCGGCGCTTCGTCACCCGACGAACGATGAAACCGGAACGGCATTGCTCCCCCTTTGGCCTCCCCTTGGCCCCCCTTGTGCTCCCGCAGGGGGAGACGATAGCGCGTCGCGCGAAGACGACACCAGCAGCTTGCCGCGCGCATTGACGCGCCTGCGCAGGAGCGAGGGGGAAGGTCGCAGTTTCGCCGGTGTGCCGCCACACCGTTCGTCATCATACGTGGGGATTCATGATGGAGCGTCCCGATGAAGGCTCGCCGCATTCTGCTTTCCATGGCGCTGGTCCTGTCGGCGCCGCCCTCATTCGCGGAAAGCGCCTGCTGCGATCCCGAGAGCCCGTTCCGGCCCGGCGAGGCCTATCCGGAAACGCTCGCCAGCTGCGAGACGATACGGCACTGGGCGGACCGGGCGCCGGCGACGGACAAGCGCATCACGCTCGGCATCAAGGGACGGCTCACCGGCGTGCATGCCGACGGCGTGATGGCCTATCTGCTGATGTGCGAGCCTTCCGAGGTGCAGGTGATGTGCGTCACCTACAACGCCAACGGCCTCGCGCGTGGCGACGAGGTGGTGTTTGGCGGCGGGTATGGCCGGCTGGATGCGCACCATGTGGTGCTGGATCCCTGCCTCGCGTCGCGCGGACAATAGCCTGTCCACGCCATCCCTGGCCCGCCCGGTGACCTTCCTGCGCTCACCTGCGCTCAGCGCGGCGTTGCGGACGAGGCGGAACGGACCACCACGGTCGCGGACATGCCGGCCGACAGCACGACGCCGGGCGGCACGCTGTCGATGGCGATGCGCACCGGAATGCGCTGGGCCAGCTGGATCCACTCGAAATTGGGATCGACCGCCGGCAGCAGACCGCCCTTCGTCACCGTCGGGTTGGCAATGGCCCGGCTGACCCCCTGGACCGTGCCGCGCAGGATCGTTCCGCCGGCCATCAGCCGGACTTCGGCAGTGTCGCCGACAGCAATTGCCGGAAGCTTGGTCTCCATGAAGTAGGCGTAGACGTAGAAGGAATCGCGGTCGACGACGGCGAGGACGCCGTCGCCGGTCGTCGCATAGTCG
This sequence comes from Starkeya nomas, assembly GCF_902703545.1. Classification (NCBI taxonomy): domain Bacteria; kingdom Pseudomonadati; phylum Pseudomonadota; class Alphaproteobacteria; order Hyphomicrobiales; family Xanthobacteraceae; genus Starkeya; species Starkeya nomas. Next base: position 2,885,630 of record NZ_CACSAS010000001.1, on the reverse strand, counting down.
CCGACCGTGGCCGTCAGGTTGGTGACGAACCCGTTCACCGGCGCCCGGACGGTGCTGCGTTCGAGGTTGAGCTCGGCGGTGCGCAGCTGCGCCTGGGCCAGTTCCAGAGCTGCCTGCCGCTCGGACGCCTGGGTGCGGGAGGTCTCGGCGCTCACGGCCGAGATGGCGCTGGGATCGGTGGTCATCAGCCGCTCGTCGCGGTCGGCGTTGTCCTGCGCCAGCTTCAGCGCCTGCTGGACCTGCGCCACGCTCGCCTGCGCCTGCTGGAGCGCGAGGGTGAAGCGCTGCCGGTCGATCACGAACAGCACGTCTCCCTTCGAGACGGACTGGTTGTCGACGACGTTGATCTGGTCGACGAGCCCGGAGACGTCCGGGGCGACCTCCACCACATTGGCGAGCACTCGCGCGTCCCGCGTCCAGGGCGCGCGCATGTAGAAATCCCACAGCCACCAGCCGACCACGCCGGCGGCAGCCACGACGAGAAGGGTGACGAGAACGCGCATCGCCGATGCGACTACAGCCATATGCCTGTTCCGAAAGCGAGGAGGGCGCCGACCATCAGCACGTAGAGGCCGAGGTTGAACAGTGAGCGATGCCAGACGAAACGATAGAGATTGAAACGGCTCAGCAGAAGATGGGCCAGCGCGTAGGGAATGATCGCCACGGCGGCCCACAGAACCAGCGGCGATACGTAGAAGCCGACGAATTCCAGCGGATGGAACAAGGTGAGGTTCGGCACCGGCATGCTCAGTTCCCCGCGAAGCTGCGTTCGAGATAGGCCCGGTCGCGGATGAAGCGGTCGGCGATGAAGCGGAGCGAGGCGGCGGCGCGCAGCACGGCCCGGGTCGCCGGTGTGCCGGGCGCCAGCGTCAGGCCGGCGAAAGCCGCGCGGGCGTCGGCCACGATGGCCTCGGCCTCGGCGATGGCGCTTTGCCGGTCGCGCCCCAGCGCGAGGCGCTCGAGCGATCCGGCGAATCGGTCCAGAAACCGCTCGAGGGTGCGGGCGGCCTCCATCGGCATCGCCGGGTCCGCCGCGGCGTCGCGCAGCCGGCCGAGTTCGAGCGCCGCGGAGGCGGCTCCGAGCGTGCCGGTCAGGAAGTCGTCGTCGCTCTGGCGGTCGAGCGCGAGGCGCGGCAGCAGCGACGCCAGCATGGAGACGATGCGGTCGGCGGCCTGCCGGGGCATCGCATGGCCGCGTGCCACCGTCGGCAGGTGGACGCCGATGGTGCGTGCCCAGCTCTGGCCCCGCCGGACCCGCGACGTCACCGGAAAGACGGTGAGGACGGCGAGGCAACCGACCATGCCCAGCAGCAGCGCGGCCGCCGAATTGACCAAGGCAAGCTCGTTCGGGACGAACACATTGGCGGTGCCGATCTGGGATATGGTGAAGCCGCCGAGCGCGATCCCCGCCCAGGCGCGGCTGGGCGTTCCGGCCATCAGGCCGGCGGGGATGAGCACCAGCATCAGCACCAGGGCGAGGCTTCCATATCCTTCGAGGTAGGGAAACACGAAGATCATCACCGCGTAGGCGACCAGAATGCCGACGGCGCTCCAGATCAGGAAAGCACGTGCGCCGGCCTGCGGATTGTCCTGGTTGACCGCGAAGAAGAGCATGATGGAGCCGCCGGAAACAGCGGTGAACCCCATGTTCCAGGCGGTCGCCAGCCAGAATGCGCTCAGCAGCGACAGAGCGGTCATGGCGCGCAATGCGATCAGCAGCGCTTCCTTCCGGTCGCCGGGGTCAGGACGCGGTCGGACCGGCTGACCGGTCGGCGCGGAGGGCGCGCGCCGCAGGCTCGCGGATTCGGCGACAACCACCATGGAAAGTTCGTGCAGCACGTCGCCCGAGCGCCGCAGGATCAACAGGCCGTTGGCCAGCGCATTGACCGGGACGCTGCCGGCCATGTCCTCGATCTTCCGCTCGGCGTCGCGCAGCGCCAGCCGCTGGTCCAGCAGGTGGCGGCGCAGGCGCCGCCGGTCGCTCCAGGACGACGGGTCGGCGGCGATCCGTTCGAGCCGGCCGGCGGCCGCGTCGAGCGTCGGGCGTATCCGCTCGAGCACCATCTGCGAGCCGGCTTCGCGGAAGTCGTCGAGCCGGACGTAAAGGCCGCGCGCCACGGAAAGCACGACGAGGAATTCCCGCACCGTCCGCCGCAGCGCCCACGCGTCGACCCGCATTTCGGGAGCCTCGAAGACGGCGTAGGAACGGAGCGCATCGAAGGACACCACCTCGGCGATCATCCGCCGGCGCATGGCGGCGAAGGCGGCCGGGGGCGTGGCCAGGCGGAAGGCGGTGGCCGCGTAGGTCGCAAGGCTGGTGAAGGTGCGGGACAGTGCGGCGCGAAGCGCGTCGCCGGCATAGCGCGGCATGACGATGGTGCTCGCGGCCGTCACGCAGGCGATGCCGATGAGGATCTCCAGCACCCGGTCGGCGGCGATCGACCATGCGTTGAGCGGGTCGCTGGATCCCTCATAGGAAACGAGCAGCGCCGTATAGCCCGCCAGCAGCGTGCCGTAGGAAGCGTAGTTGCGCAGGCGGGCGCCGGCATAGAAGCTCGCCCCGACCACCAGCACCGTGGCGGCCACGAGCAGTTCCGCCGCCTGCGAGAACCAGGCCACCAGCACGAGGCCCGTGAGCCCGCCGAAAACGGTCCCCACCGTGCGCCACGCGCCCTTGGCGACGGCGGCGCCGACGGTCGGCTGGGCCAGCAGATAGACGGTGAGGGTCGCCCATTGCGGGTCGCTGAGCTCGAACCAGAAGGCGATCGCGAGGGCGACGATCGCCGCAAGCGCCGTGCGCACGGAGAACACGACATTGCGCCAGCCGAGATCGACGGGGAACGCAAGACGTCGCGCCTCACCGGCCACCTCAGCGACGCTCATCCTGCCCCACTTGCCCTGCTGCCTTGCTGATCGCGCATCCTACACGGCCGGCGACGGGCCGGCATAGCCTGCCGGGCATGTGGTGCCGGTCGTGCACAGATCGCCGCGCCCTCGCGGCGGCTGTCTGGGGTGTGGGCGACGGGAGGGGCGGAGGTGCGCCTATTCCGGCAGGCCGGGCTCGACGATCAGCGCGTTGGATTCCGCCCACCAGCGAAAGGCGTTGCCCGCCTCTATGATGTCCTCGGTGCTGCTCGCCGCCTGAAGACGGCGGATCATCCCCTCATAGTCGCCATGCGGCTGGGGATTGCGCTCGGCAAAGGCGAGAGCCTCGTCCAGCGTGGCGATGTCGACGAGTTCCCGGCCGGCACGCAGGCGCAGCGGCGGGATGAGGGCGGGAGGAATGGCGCTCGGATCCATGCCGGCCTAACGGCTCAGCCGATGCCGGGTTCCGGCCGGCGTCGAGGTTTCTTTCGTTCCGGCCATGATGACGTTCAGGAAACCAATCGCGGCCTGCATCGTTGTCGTCCCGATCGACCGACATAGGAGGCAGATATGAACCTCGCGAAGACAGGTGTGACGACCAGCGTTATGGCTCTTGCTGCGGCCGCTTTTCTGGTGGCTGCGGTCCCGGCGTCCGCCACCTCGGCCGGGCCCCGCAACGAGGCGCGGGCCGGCGACAATTCCGACCGCGTGCAACTGCGCGAGCATGAGCGCGTGCGCAAGCAGCAGGTCCGCCAGAACAAGGGCACACCGCTCTATCAGCCGTTCTTCGGGCCGCTCTATCAGGGACGAGACTCGCCGGTGCAGCGGGTGAAGCGCAGCTTCAACTGAGGCTGTTTTCCTTCCCTGGCGAATGTACTGGGGCGCCCTGTGGGGCGCCCTTTTTGCTTCAGGAGCAGCCGCTGCCGGGCGGCAGGGGCTCGGGAGCGCCCCAGTCGTTGGACGGGAGATTGGCGTAGGGCTCGGCGAAATACTGGCGGACCACCCGGAACCGGCTCGGCACTGTGTCCTGCGGCCGGTCATAGGTGAGGATCCAGAAGAAATTGTAATTCGAGTCCGGCCAGGTCTTCGGCACCCGCGCCTTCGGGATGCGGTCGAGGTGGAGCAACTGGCGCAGCGTCACCTGCTCGCCGGCGAATTCCTTCTCCAGCGCTTCGCTGGCAATGTGGAAATGCTCCCACACCATCACCACCGTCTGGCCGTGCCAGCGCGGGTTCTCCAGCAGGTCGCGCACCACGCGACGGTTCTGCGCGTTGATCAGGCTGTTGAAATAGCGGTTGTTGCGGATCGGCGTCAGCATCAGCGGATCGGTGGCGATCCGCAGGCCCCACGCCTTCGCGGTCGGCCGGGCCGTCTCCAGCGTATGCAGGGTGACGGCGAGGACGGCGGCGGGTTTCTCTCCCTTCAGCAGGCTCATCGGGCTCGCGGGGCTGAGATACTGCGCCGCCAGCGCCTGCGCCCGCTCCTTGCCGATGCTGCACAGGCTGAGCGGCGTGTGCTTCTCGCCGTGGCGGGCGATGATGATGCGCTTCGGCGCGGCATGGGCAAGCGTCGCCGGCACCAGCAGGGACATTGCGAGGAGGACTGCCAGCAGGCGGGTCGGCACCATTGAGGGGGCTCCGGGAAACAGTGGGGCGGTACCATGCTCGGGTTGCGGGGCCGCCGCAAGCGGTCCGGCGGCATCCGGCAAAAAGCACGGCCGCGGACGAGTTTGATGATCTGGCGGATTGATAGCGCGCGGGGCGGCACGATATCACTGGACGACACCTTACCGTCGGAGTGACCATGCTGCGCCGTCTCGATCGCCTCGCCTTCGTGCCCCGTTCGCCCGACGCCTCCGGCGCCGCTCTCGACAACCTGCCGCAATGGGACCTGTCGGATCTCTATCCCGGCCTCGACTCCCCCGAGCTTCAGTCGGACCTCGCGGCCATCGCCGCCGAGTGCGCGAATTTCGAGGAAGCCTACAAGGGCAAGCTGGCGGGCATTCTCGACGGCGCCGATGCCGGCGGGCAGATGGCGACCATCGTGTCCCGCTACGAGAAGATCGAGGACCTGCTCGGCCGGCTCTACTCCTATGCCGGTCTCGTCTATTCCGGCGACACCACCGATCCCGTGCGCGCCAAGTTCTATGGCGACGTGCAGGAGAAGCTCACCGAGGCCTCGACGCATCTCCTGTTCTTCACGCTGGAGCTGAACCGGCTCGATGACGCGAAGATGGAAGCGGCTCTCGCCGCCCCGGAATTCGGCAAGTACCGGCCGTGGATCGAGGACGTCCGCGCCGAGAAGCCCTACCAGCTCGAAGACCGCATCGAGCAGCTCTTCCACGAGAAGGGCGTCACCGGGCGCGGGGCGTGGAACCGGCTGTTCGACGAGACCATCGCCGGCCTGCGCTTCGATGTGGCGGGCGAGATCCTGCCGCTGGAGCAGGCGCTGAACTTTCTCGCCGAGCCGGACGAGGACAAGCGTCGCGTCGGCGCCGAGGCGCTGGCCAAGGTGTTCGGCGAGAATCTGCGCCTGTTCACCCTCATCACCAACACGCTGGCGAAGGACAAGGACATCTCCGACCGCTGGCGTGGCTTCGAGGACATCGCGGATTCGCGCCACCTCGCCAACCGGGTCGAGCGCGAGGTGGTGGACGCGCTGGTTTCCGCCGTGCACGCCGCCTATCCGCGCCTCGCGCACCGCTACTACAAGCTGAAGGCCAGGTGGTTCGGCAAGGAGAAGCTGGAGTACTGGGACCGCAACGCGCCGCTGCCGAAGGTCGAGACCCGCACCATCGGCTGGGAGGAGGCCCGCGACACCGTGCTCGGCGCCTATTCCACCTTCTCCCCGCGCATGGCCGACATCGCCCGCGATTTCTTCGACAAGAGCTGGATCGATGCCGGCGTGCGGCCGGGCAAGGCGACGGGCGCCTTCGCCCATCCGACCGTGCCCTCCGCGCACCCCTATGTGCTGCTGAACTATCTCGGCAAGCCGCGCGACGTGATGACGCTCGCCCACGAGCTCGGCCATGGCGTGCATCAGGTGCTCGCCGCGCCCAACGGCGCGCTGATGGCCCCGACGCCGCTGACGCTCGCCGAGACGGCCTCCGTGTTCGGCGAGATGCTGACCTTCCGCCGGCTGCTGGCGGCGGCGCCGGATGCCCGCGCCCGCAAGGCAATGCTGGCCTCGAAGGTCGAGGACATGATCAACACGGTGGTGCGCCAGATCGCCTTCTACACCTTCGAGCGGCGCATCCACACCGAGCGCAAGAACGGCGAGCTGACCGCCGAGCGCATCTGCCAGATCTGGATGGAGGTGCAGGCCGAGAGCCTCGGCGAGGGCATCCATCTCGGCCCCGGCTACGAGAACTACTGGGTCTATATCGGCCACTTCATCCATTCGCCGTTCTACGTCTACGCCTACGCCTTCGGCGACTGCCTGGTGAACTCGCTCTACGCGGTCTACGAGAACGCCTCGGAAGGCTTCGCCGAGCGCTATCTCGGCATGCTGGCGGCGGGCGGCACCAGGCATCATTCGGAGCTGCTCAAGCCGTTCGGCCTCGATGCGCGCGACCCGGCCTTCTGGCAGACCGGCCTCAACCTCATCGAGCGCATGATCGCCGAGCTGGAGGCGATGGAGGAGGAGGCGTGAGCCTTCGCCTTACGGATGCGCGGCGGCCTTGCGGCGCGCCGCGTCTCCCGAGAGCCTGACGCCCTGAAGGCTCCAGGAGGGCGGGGCGCCGAAGGTGCGGCGGAAGTCGTGCGTGAAATGCGCCTGGTCGCAGAAGCCGGCGGCGTGCGCGGCGTGGGTGAAGTTGCTCCCCGCCGCCACGGCGGCGATGGCCGCGCGCATGCGCGTCCAGGCGCGGTAGCGGCGATAGGGCACGCCGACCTCGCGCGTGAACAGGTGCTGGAAATGGTGGGGCGACAGCCCGACCTGCGCGCAGGCGGCGGCGACCCCGGGGGCGCCTTCCGTGCCCGATTCCAGCAGGGCCAAGGCCCGCGCCACCCGCGGGTCCATCGCGCGGCGGGCCCTGCGCGTGCCGAAGCCCAGCAGATCGTCGAGCGCCGCGCCGGCCCAGTCGATGCTGGCCGCGTCCTCCCACAGCTCACGCATCACCGAAATCTCGCCGCCCCGGCCGACCAGCGCGCCGTCGGCCTCCTCGGCGGAGGCGGTGAGGGCGGCCAGCGTGTGGGCGCCCTCCAGCGTCGGCTCGATATAGAGCACGCCGATCGGGTTTCCGCCGATATCGAGCTCGTGCACCACGCCGGCCGGGATCATCGCCGTGCGGGCGGGGCGCCACGGGCCGTTGCCGATCCTCAGGCCGAACGGTTCGTAGAGGCCGCTCAGGAAGACCGGGGCGCCATGCTGGTGCGGCGCATTGTAGGTGAGCGGTCCGATGAAGCAGGTCCGCCGGGCATCGAGGTGCCAGAGCGGCCCCGGCGGCGCGGCGGCGGGCACGGTATCCGCACGTTCGTACAAGCGGCCCGGCGGGGCCATGGCTAGCCTCCTCACAGGTGCGCTCGCGGCTGGCGGGCGACGCCAGTGAACCATGAAAGACGCCCGCCGCGAAGCGGGCCGCCGGAGGAAGACGCCATGTCCCGAACCCCTCGTCCGCTCCAGGGCGGACTGCTGAGCCGTCGTCAGGCGCTCGCATCCGCCGCGGCGATGCTGGCCGCCCCCGCCGTGCTGCGTGCCGCGCCGGCGATGGCCGAGGCGCCCGCCCTCGGCGCTGCTCCCCAGGTTTTCCAGCGCTTCCGGCTCGGCTCCTTCGAGGTTACCAGCCTGCTCGACGCCAGCGCGATGATCGACGGGCCGTGGCCCATTGTCGGGCAGGACCGCCCGCCGACGGAGGTGGAGCAGCTGATGCGCGCCAATCTCCTGCCGGAGAAGCGCTTCCGCCCCGGCTTCTCGCCACTGCTCGTCAATACCGGCCGGGAACTGATCCTGTTCGACGCGGGCAACGGCACGGAGGGCTTCGTGCCGCCTCCCGCCGGCGGCTGGCTGGTCAAGTCGCTCGCCACCGCCGGCTATACGCCCGAGCAGGTGGACGTCGTCGTTCTCACCCATGCCCATCCCGACCACATCGGGGGGCTGTTGACCGATGGCAAGCCGACCTTTCCCAAGGCCCGCTATGTGGTTGGGGCGACCGAGTTCGACTTCTGGAAGGGCGACACGGCGCTGGCCATGCCGAAGGAGAGCAATGAATACCGCTCCGCCGTGATGTTCCGCTCGCACCTCCTGCCGCTCGCCGACCGGACGAGCTTCGTCGACCCGGAGGGGGAGGTGGTGTCCGGCATCCGCGCGGTGAAGGCTCATGGCCACACGCCCGGCCATCTCGCCTTCCATATCGAGAGCGACGGCCAGCGCCTGCTCGCCTGGGGCGATTGCGCGCATCACGAGGTGGCCTCGCTGGCCCATCCCGAATGGCATGCCCTGTTCGACCAGGACAAGGAGGCCGGCGTCGCCACGCGGCGCAGGATCTACGACATGGTCGCGACGGACCGGCTGGCGGTCGCGGCCTATCATTCCTCCTTCCCGTCCATCGGCTATGTCGAGCGGCGCGGCGATGCCTATCGCTGGATTCCGGTGACGTACCAGCTGGATTTCTAGGTCCGATCCATGCCCGCCGGGCACCTGAATGAAAATGCAGCCGTCATGGCCGGGCTTGTCCCGGCCATCCACGTCTTGGGCAGTTGAAGACGTCGCGGATCCCGGGGCGGGCCTGGTTTCGCCTGCGGCCGGATGGCGGAACGGTGGATGGGTACGCAGCCATGGCGCGCCGCTACAATGCGACTGGCGAAAAATTGGGCTGACGGAAAGGCTGCACACGTTCTAAGCTGGTGGCCTGAGCGGGCGAATGCCCGGACCCTCGAGCCGCACGAAGCCGATGAACCTCGCCACCCCCACGCCCGCCTTTCCGTCCGCCGCCGATGCCGAGGCGGCGCCGTTCGCGCACACGCCTTTTGACGGCTCGCGCAAGGCCTTCTCCATCGGTCTCGCGCCGCTCGACCTTGCCGAGTGGATCGAGCCGGACCCGAAGCTCGCGGCGCGGCTGGCCGAGCGGGAGGTGCTGATCCGCGACAAGCGCGGCGTGGTGCTGCGCGAGGAGCCGGGCACGCGCGCCTCCCAGCGCGAGGCGCTGGAGCTGGTCGTCGCGCACATCACGGAGCGCTATCCCGATCTCTACCGGCTGGAAGGGCGCCGCATCACCGTGCTGCCGACGGGGCGCAGCTTCGACCTCGACGACGAGAGCGAGCCGCCGCTCGCCATCGCCGGGCACCTCGTCTCCGACGACCTGCTGATCCTGACGAAGAGCGAAGAGGGCTATCGCCTCGTCGCCGCCGTGCTGTGCTTTCCCTCCGCCTGGTCGCTGGCCGACCGCTTCGGCCAGTCGCTGGACGGGCTGCATGAGGCGGTGCCCGGCTATCAGTCCAAGCTCGCCAAGGTGATGAACCGCATCTTCGAGAACCTGAAGGTCGACCAGCCGGTCTGGCGGGTGAACTGGTCGATCTATCCCGACGACGAGCTGCACCATCCCGAATCCAAGGAGCGCCCGCGCGACTGGTTCGAGGACCCCGCCAACCTCGCGCCCGAGGCCTTCGTGCGGGTCGAGCGGCAGACGCTGCGGCGCATGCCGGAAAGCGGCGACATGCTGTTCACCGTGCGCATCCATGTCGACCCGTTCACCGCCTTCCGCCGCCACCCCGAGGGCCGGGCGCTCGCCGCCTCGCTGCGCGAGCAGATCCTCGGCCTCGACGCGGAACAGCTCGCCTACAAGGCGCTCACCGAGCACCGCGACGCGGTGGCGGGCGCGCTGGAGCGCATTGCCGGCGGCGACTAAGCTTTTCCCCGACTCGAAGGGGAGGTTGCCGTGGTCTTCTGGTTCCCGCTGCTGTCGTGGCTCGCCGCCATCGTCGCCGCCGTCCTCGTGCTGCTGCGCGGTCCGCGCCCGATCACCTTCGGCGCGGTCGTCGACCAGTTGCTGCGCTACATCCTGCTCTTCCCCGTCGGCGTGATGGGGCTGTGGGCCTTTCTCGGGCACGTCTTCTTCGCCGAGCAGGCGGCCGCCTCCATCGGCTGGGCGCCGAGCCCGTTCCAGTTCGAGGTCGGCATGGCCAATCTCGGCATCGGCCTCGCCGGGGTGATCGGCGCCTTCCTGCGCTCGCCGGGCTTCCGGGCGGCGGTGGGCGTGGTGGCCTTCGGCTTCCTCGGCGGGGCGGGTGTCGGGCACCTCGTGCAGATCGCCGAGACCGGCAACATGGCGGCGGGCAATGCCGGGCCGATCCTCTACACGGATTTCATCAACCCGCTCGCGGTGCTCGGCCTGCTGCTGCTCCAGCGCCTGACGCGGCGCGCGCCTGCGGCATGACGCATCGCCCGGTTGCGCATGGCGCCGGGCGCCCCACCTAGAGGCCAACCGTCGAGGCCGCCTTGTCCGATCCTGAAAAGCCCGATCCCGGCTCCCGTGACCGCGAGGCCAACCGCCTGAGCGCCCGCGCGCTGCGCTATGCGCGCGTCGGCACGAAGGTTGGCGGCGTCGCCGCGCGGATCGCCGGCGCGCGGCTGTTCGGGCTGGAGAACCAGCGCGGCGGCAACGCGGCCGCGCTCGCCGCGGCGCTGGGCGGGCTCAAGGGACCGATCATGAAGGTCGCCCAGCTGATGGCGACCATTCCCGACGCGCTGCCGCCCGAATATGCCGCCGAGCTGGCGACGCTGCAGAACCAGGCGCCGCCCATGGGCTGGGCCTTCGTCAAGCGCCGCATGATGGCCGAGCTCGGGCCGGACTGGATGAGCCGGTTCCTTTCCTTCGACAAGGAGCCGGCAGCCGCCGCCTCGCTCGGCCAGGTGCACCGCGCCCGTGCCCTCGACGGCACGGAGCTCGCCTGCAAGCTGCAATATCCCGACATGCAGTCCGCCGTGGAGGCGGACCTCCAGCAGCTCGACCTGCTGCTTGCCATCCATCGGCGGATGGATCCGGTGATCGACACCACCGAGATCGCCGAGGAGATCGGCGCGCGGGTGCGCGAGGAGCTCGATTACCGCCGCGAGGCCGCCCATGCCGGTCTCTACGCCCTCATGCTGGCCGACGAGCCGGCGGTGCTTGTGCCGCGCGTGCGCCCGGAGCTGTCGACCGGGCGACTGCTCACCCTCGACTGGCTGGAAGGGCGGCGCCTGCTCGATTTCGTCGGCGAGTCGCTGGAGGTGCGCAACCGCATCGCCCGCGCCATGTTCGCGGCGTGGTGGCTGCCTTTCTCGCGCTTCGGCGTCATCCATGGCGACCCGCATCTGGGCAACTACACGGTCTTCGAGGAAGACGGCGCGGCGGCCGGCATCAACCTGCTCGATTATGGCTGCATCCGCATCTTCCCGCCCAGCTTCGTCGGCGGCGTGGTCGATCTCTACCGCGGCCTGCAGGAGGGCGACGATGTCCGCGTCGTCCACGCCTACGAGACCTGGGGCTTCCGTGGCCTGACGCGCGAATTGATCGACGTGCTCAATATCTGGGCCGGCTTCATCTACGGCCCGCTGCTCGACGACCGGGTGCGCAGCATCGCCGACGGCGTGGCGCCGGGTGAGTACGGGCGCCGCGAGGCGTTCACCGTCCACCGGGCGCTGAAGGAAAAGGGGCCGGTGCGCGTACCCCGCGAATTCGTCTTCATGGACCGCGCCGCCATCGGCCTCGGCGGTGTTTTCCTGCATCTGCGGGCGGAGCTCAACTTCCACGCCCTGTTCGAAGCGGCGATCGCCGACTTCGCGGTGGAGGGCGTGGCGGCGCGTCAAGGCGCCGCGCTGCGCGAGGCGGGACTGGGCTAAGCGACGTCCGCGCGCGCCGTTGCCCGGACGGGCGTCTTCCGCTAAAGCGGATGCTTGCTTTTATTATTCCTTTGGAGGGGTCTCAGATGGCCGACCACGGAGTGCCGGAATACGCCACGGCCGAGGGCAATGATTACGCCGAGCACGAGGGGACCTACGAGTTCTTCGTCAAACTGACGCTGGTCGGCACGGTGGCCCTGGTCTGCTTCATGGGCTCGCTCGCCGTCGGCGCGGTCAACGGCCACTGGGGCCTGTTCACCCTGGGCACGCTGGCCTCGATCGCCGTCACGGCCGTCGGCCTCGCTTCCAAGGACGGCAAGCCCAAGCTGCTGTTCGGGCTGCTCGGCCTCGTCGTCGTCGCCATGATCCTGACGTCCTGAGATTCAGCCATGCGCATTTGTGTATTGAGAGAGAGCTCTGGTTTGGAGCCACGGGTTGCCGCGTCTGCCGACACGGTACGGCGTTATATTGGTCTTGGAGCTGAGGTTGTTGTGGCTTCTGGGGCTGGCCTGGCGTCCGGGATTGGCGACGGGGAGTATGAAGGGGCGGGGGCGAGCGTTGTCGGGGACGGCGCGGCGGCGGTGAAGGACGCGGACGTGGTGCTGGCGGTGCGGCGGCCTTCGGCGGCGGCGCTGAAGGGGGCGAAGCCGGGCGCGCTGGTGATCGCGATCATGGACCCGCACGGGCATGAGAAGGAGCTGGCGGCGCTGGCGAAGGCCGGGGTGTCGTCCTTCGCGATGGAGCTGATGCCGCGGATCACAAGGGCGCAGGTGATGGACGTTCTGTCCTCCCAGGCGAACCTTGCGGGCTACCGGGCGGTGGTGGACGCGGCCGCCGAGTTCGGGCGGGCCTTCCCGATGATGATGACGGCGGCGGGCACGGTGCCGGCGGCGCGGGTGTTCGTGATGGGCGCAGGCGTGGCGGGGCTGCAGGCGGTGGCCACCGCCCGGCGTCTCGGGGCGGTGGTGTCGGCGACCGACGTGCGCCCGGCCTCGAAGGAACAGGTGGAGAGCCTGGGGGCCAAGTTCATCGCGGTGGAGGACGAGGAGTTCAAGCAGGCGGAGACGGCGGGCGGCTACGCCAAGCAGATGTCGGCGGAGTACCAGGCCAAGCAGGCGGCATTGACGGCCTCGCACATCGCCAAGCAGGACATCGTCATCACCACGGCGCTGATCCCCGGCCGTCCGGCGCCGAAGCTGGTCTCGGCGGAGATGGTGGCGTCGATGAAGCCGGGCTCGGTGCTCATCGACCTGGCGGTCGAGCGCGGCGGCAACGTCGAGGGCGCGGTTGCGGGCGAGGTGGTGACCACCGCCAACGGGGTGAAGATCGTCGGGCACCTGAACGTGCCGGGGCGTCTGGCGGCGACGGCGTCGCAGCTCTACGCGAAGAACCTGTACGCCTTCGTGGAGACGCTGGTGGACAAGGGCACGAAGTCGCTGGCGGTGAAGTGGGACGACGAGCTGGTGAAGGCGACGCTGCTGACGAAGGACGGGGCGGTGGTGCACCCGGGGTTCACGGCGCAAGGGGACGCTGCCAGCGCCGCGTGAGCGCGGGCGCGGCCCCGCTCCGCAGGGATCGGGAGCCGGCCTTGACCAGCGCTCGGCATTGATCGGTTGAAGGAGGCCTGGCGCGCCGGGGGAGGGCGGGCCGGGGCCTTGAGAACAGAGTTCAGGGGATAAGGACATGGCCAATCCGGCAGCGGGCGACGCGGTCGCCCAGAACGCGGCGGAAGGGGCGCGCCTGGCGGCCGAGGTGGCGCGACAGGCGGCACAGGCGGCGCAGGCCTATGCGGACGCGGCGGCGCAGAGCTACGCGGATATCGCCGGGAGCGCGGCGCACGCGCTGTCGGGCGGGGCGATCGACCCGTTCGTGTTCCGGCTCGCCATCTTCGTGCTGGCGGTGTTCGTGGGCTACTACGTGGTGTGGTCGGTGACGCCGGCGCTGCACACGCCCTTGATGAGCGTGACCAACGCGATCTCCTCGGTGATCGTGGTGGGGGCGCTGCTGGCGGTGGGCGTGGACACGGTGGCCGAGGGCACGGAATGGGCGCGGGGCTTCGGCTTCGTGGGCCTGGTGCTGGCGGCGGTGAACATCTTCGGCGGGTTCCTGGTGACCAGCCGGATGCTCGCCATGTACTCGAAGAAGAAGTGAGGGCGGAGCGATGAACGCCAATCTGGTCGCGCTGCTCTACCTCGTCTCGGGGGTTCTGTTCATCCTGGCGCTGCGGGGGCTGTCGAGCCCGGTGACGAGCCGCCAGGGCAATCTGTTCGGCATGGTGGGCATGGCAATCGCCATCGCCACGACGCTGGCGTCCTCGCCGCCGGCGGGGATCGGCGGCTGGGCGCTGGTGCTGGGGGGCCTTGCCCTCGGCGGCGGGGCGGGCGCGGTGATCGCGCGGCGCATCGCGATGACGCAGATGCCGCAGCTGGTGGCGGCGTTCCACTCTCTGGTGGGCCTGGCGGCGGTGATGGTGGCGGCGGCGGCGCTTTATGCGCCCGAAGCCTTCGGCATCGGCGCGCCGGGCGAGATCCACGCGCAGGCGCTGATCGAGATGAGCCTGGGCGTGGCCATCGGCGCCATCACCTTCACCGGCTCGGTGATCGCCTTCGCCAAGCTGAACGGCAATATGAGCGGGAAGCCGATCCTGCTGCCGGGCCGGCATCTCATCAACGCCGCGCTGGCGGCGCTCCTGATCGTGCTGATCGGCGTGCTGGTGGCCACCGAGAGCCACACGGTGTTCTGGCTGATCGTGCTGGTGTCGCTCGTCCTGGGCGGGCTGATCATCGTGCCGATCGGCGGCGCCGACATGCCGGTGGTGGTGTCGATGCTGAACTCCTACTCGGGCTGGGCGGCGGCGGGGATCGGCTTCACCCTGGGCAACACGGCGCTGATCATCACCGGCGCGCTGGTGGGCTCGTCGGGCGCGATCCTGTCCTACATCATGTGCAAGGGCATGAACCGGAGCTTCATCTCGGTGATCCTCGGCGGCTTCGGCGGCGACACCTCCTCGGGTCCTGCCGGGGCGGTGGAGACGCGGCCGGTGAAGCAGGGCTCGGCCGAGGACGCGGCGTTCATCATGAAGAACGCGGCCAAGGTGATTATCGTGCCGGGCTATGGCATGGCGGTCGCCCAGGCCCAGCACGCGCTGCGCGAGATGGCCGACAAGCTGAAGGAGGAGGGCGTCGAGGTGAAGTACGCCATCCATCCGGTCGCCGGCCGCATGCCCGGGCACATGAACGTGCTGCTGGCGGAAGCGAACGTGCCCTATGACGAGGTGTTCGAGCTCGAGGACATCAACTCGGAGTTCGCGCAGGCGGACGTGGCCTTCGTCATCGGCGCCAACGACGTGACCAACCCGGCGGCCAAGACCGACCCGCAGAGCCCGATCTTCGGCATGCCGATCCTCGACGTGGAAAAGGCCAAGACCGTGCTGTTCATCAAGCGCGGCATGGCGGCCGGCTATGCCGGCGTCGAGAACGAGCTCTTCTTCCGCGACAACACCATGATGCTCTTCGCCGACGCCAAAAAAATGGTCGAGGATATCGTCAAGAATCT
>NZ_CACSAS010000001.1:2853608-2870293 GCF_902703545.1 Starkeya nomas | reverse complement strand
GGTCGAAGTAGCGGGTATAGCCGAGCACCACGCCGAGCTGGACGAGCTCGTCCAGGAACGCCTCGATGGTCTTCACCACCATCAGGGCGTTATGGGAGGTGAAAAGCTCGCCGCGCCATTTACGCAGAGCGCCCGGCAGCGAGGCGCGAATGGCGTTCTCGGTGCGGACCTTGTTGATGAAGCGCCAGTTGCTGTCGTTCGAGAGCGTCTCGGAACCGAACAGCTCCTTGCCTTCGATCCACGTATTCACGCCGGCGGTCGAGACAAGAAAATTGGCCTCGTGGTCGATCTCGCCATCGTAATACGAGATCGGGCGCGCCACCCCGACGATGCCGCTGGAGGTCTGGTTTTCCGGGCTCCAGTAGGGACCGCCGCGCGCCCGGTCGCGCTTGGCGAACAGCGCCGCCACCACGGCCGAGGACGGCCGGGTGAGGATCGTATCGTCCGATTCGTCGAGGACCGCGAAGCGACGGACCGCCGGGTCGATCGGGTAGAGATAGCGCCCATCGTCGCGACGCAGGCGCTCCGCCCACTGGAAGGCCGCCTGCCGGTCGAGGTTCGGGCCGTCGACGATGCCGATACCAAGCACGCGGCGTGCGACGGCCATCGTGGTGAGCGCAACGGGATTGGCGACCGGCCCGGTGGCCACCTCGCAGGTGGCGCCGTCGCCGTCACCCACAATGGTGCAGGTGACGGCCCCGGTAATGCCGATGCCGGCATTGTCGATGCGCACGCCGATGACCTTGCCGCCCTCGATGACGCAGGTTCCTGTGGGCACGACGAGTGCTCCGGCCGAGGCGAAGACCGGGGCCGCCTGGGTGTAGTCCTCGCCCTGCGCCGTCACGGTGGCGGTCGTGGCGCCGATGAGATTGTCCTGGGTGTTGCCGGGTGAAAGGATCAGGCCGGGACGCACGCCGGTGCGCGACCGCGCATCGAGCAGCCCCCACATGCCCGTGCGGTCGGACGGATCGCCGACGATGGCACCGATCTGCTCGTTGCGCGTCGTCTTTTTCGGCACGCGGTGCACGAGGATCGAGCCGGCCACGCCCTCCGACAGGATGTCGTCGATGGCGTCGCCGATCTCGCCGGCGTCACCCAGCCGGGCGATCTTGTCGGCCTCGTCGCCATAGAGATGCACGCTCGTTTCGAGGGGGAAAAGGTCGGGGTTGGCCTCGTCGGCCTCGGCCACGATAGCGATGGTCGAGAAGTCCGGCGTAACGACGGTGCGAGCGTCCTCGCCCGCATCGAGGAAGCGAACGCCGTGGTTACGAGTGAGGGCTGCCATGCCTGTTGCGCCTTGACCGTGGGAGGATCGAAGGCGAGGCTAGCGAGCACGATGAAAGCGGAGCCGGTGACAGGTGTCACCGAACTCCTTGCTGGGCCGGCGCTTCCCGCATCTATACCCGCGTTGCCGCCGTGATGAACAGCTGGTCGACCTGCTGCTCGGTCAGCTCCAGCTCCACGGCCATGGCGACGAGGTACGGGTGATTGCGCTCGATATTGAGAGCGTCCGCCCACCAGATGCGCACCAGTTCGTAAGGATGTGCCGCCACGGCCGCGTCGACTTGCGCAAGGAGGCCGGCCTCGAAGAGCGCAACGCGCGCCTGGGCGCGGGTGACGGAGGACGGCACCACCGGCGGCGGGGCGACATACGGCGCGATCGGCCCGGCCTCGCCGTCGAGCAGGCGAGCGTAGACGTCGGCGCTAGCTGTGTTCGCGTCGCTCTCGATCGCCTCGAACGGTATCCATTCGCCTTCGGGCAGACTGAAGTGCGGCGGCCGCACCTCGCAGTCGACACCGCCCGCCGCGTTGTAGATGGCCGAACCCGGCTTGATCTCATACGGACTCGGAGCGGCGGCCGGGGGCGTCTCCTCGTACACCGGCGGCGGAACAGGCGTTTCGCTCTCAGGCTCCACAGGGATTTCATCTTCGGACATCAAGCAACCCTCACAAAAAGACCCGGCACCGTGCCGCTCGTCGGGCTGCGGCTCATGCATCGCCACGTGCCGCCCAAGCCGGCCGCGAGAGACGATCCTGCATAGAGGGTGCCGTAGGCCGCGCTGCCGGCAGCAGTGGTAGTGAACATCACCGCGCCGACCTCGTTCGCGTTGGCAAGGACAGAGGCGAAATCGCTGGGGTTCTTGATGTACACCTCGCTCTTCCAGGCGAAGTTGGCCGCCACCCACTGCTCAAAGGCGATGTCGCCCATGTAGGTGGCGTCGATGGTGATCGTGACTTTGCTGCGCCCGCCGTCCCACGTGATCGTCACGATGTTGCCGGAGCCCTGACGCGCGGCTGTGAAGCCCAGCTCCCTTTGCAGATACAGGACGGCGCTGTTGGACGCCTGACGCATATACGGCTTGTTCGGGTCTCCGCTGGCAAGACCGACATGGGAGATGCTGTCGGCATTCGGCTTGCTCGCGACCTGACCGTTCGTCCAAGCGAGGTCCGTACCCAGCGCTCGGGCGCTGACCTGTGCAACGAGGCTGTCGAGCGCCGCCTGAAGGTCGGTGATCGCACTGATCGGATGGGGATGCGACGCCGGCACGGCACCGATGGCGGTCCGCGCCGCCGCCTTGTCGGCCGCCTCGAAGACCGCCCGGCCGACATCCGTGCCGCCGAGGTTCGTCTGCGCCCGCGTCTTCTCCTCAGCGGTGCGGCTCTGCACCTCGTCGAAACGGACACGATGGCCCAGAGCCGTCGAGATCGTGGTGGCGAGGTTGGGATCGTTGCCGAGAGCCGCCGCGATCTCTGCGAAGGTGTCGAGGGTTGCCGGCGCGCTGCCAGCCAACGCGGCGATTTTGCCGTCGATCTTGGCGTCGACGGTGTCTTCCCAGCCCGTGATGTGCGCCAGCACGAGCGCGGCCGAGACCCATTTATCGCCGATGCGAACCATGACGTGGTAGTTGGCCGGGTCCGGCGCGTCGACGTCGGAGAGATCGTCCAGCGCATGCTTATGCGTCTTGTCCGACTTGCTGTTGAGCGCGTCGAGGAGGCCGGTGATGTGGCCAATCTCGTGCGCGTGCTCCAGCAGGGCGCGCAGGGCGATCTCTTGCGCGTTAGCGTGGATCGCGACGGCGAGCTTCTCGGCCATCAACCGCAGGCGCTCGACGTCATCCGAGAGGTTGTTCGCGGCGTTCGGCTTCGGAACGTCGAGGACGGCGGTGCGGTCATCGATGACGGGCATGATGGCCTCCTCAGAAGGTGATGAAGCGCGGATCGGAGACGGCGGGCCGCGCCGCCGGCGTGCCGGTCAGCTGGATGCGCACCCTCACCTGATCGGCCATGAGCGCCGCCTTCTCGTGCCGGCGCTCGATCCAGCCGTCGTTCAGCATCTCGGTCTCGGCGAGCGGCAGGGCCTCCCAGTCGCCGTCGGCGCGGTCGATCGTGAAGGTGGCGCCCGCGCCAGCGGGCAGCAGGGCCTTGTAACGAGCGATGGCGCCCGCCTTGCCGGCGAAGGCCCGGCAGACATAGTCGCCGGTGGCGCGCAGCTTGCCGGCAATCACGGTCACGCCCGGGAACAACACCGGGCTCACCAGCTCGGTGCCGCGCAGCACCGCCCAGACCTCGACCTCCTCGGTGATGTAATCGGTCAACTCGACCGGATCGTTGGGCAGCATGACAATCGTGCCGCCGGCGCCGGGCCGGACCACTTCGAAATGCAGGCTGCAGTCGCGGCTCGGCAGTTGCACGGTCGCCTTGATGACGAGATCCGAGCACTGGGCGAGGTGGACGGTGCCGAGCAGCACGCGCCGCTCGGTGGCGGTGAACCGCGCCGCGTAGAGCCGGAACGTGATGTCCGAACCCTGCTTGTGGTCCCACGACGCCGCATTGCTGGATTCGTGGCGCATGGCGATCGGGTACGGGTTGCGAGTGACGAAGGTCTGCGTCTCGGTATCAAAGTCGCCGAGGTTCGCGACCGAAATGGAGTGCTCCGCGTCGTCGGACTTGACGACAAAGGCCCACATGGCGTCGGACGTCAGCAGCAGCGGTGCGGGGAAGGTCGGCTTGATCCGGTCACCCACCGCTACTGTCGTCATCGGCACAACGGCCGAGGCGCGCACTTCTTCGGTCGGGTCGCCGTCGCGCATCGGGACGATGCCGACCGAAATGGGATTGCCGGGGTCGCCGACCTTGCAGATGTGCAGTTCCACGCCTGTGAAGTGGCGCGGTTCGGGTGGCATGAAGCTCTGCGCCTGCGGGTCGGACTTAACCGGGCCAGTGCTCCTCCCGGTGGACCAGCGCCAATCGCGGATGACGTTCTGCGGTAGATTCGGGTCGGCGGTCGGAGAGTCAGGTTCGGGTGCCGGGGTGGCGTCCAGCGGCGGCCGAACTGTCTCGATCGACACCAGGCGCTGCATGGTGGTGATGTCGACTGTGCCTCCGCCGACAAACTCCGCCCACGCCTCGGCGCCGCTCGCGCCGCCGGCGAACAGCAATTTGGAGCCGGCGGTCACATCAGCAGGGACCACGAACGAGCCGTGCACCTCACCATTGGCGTCGCCGATCAGCAGAGGCTCCGGTGTGATGTCGATGTTGTCGAAGGCGAGCAGCTGCAGCTCCTCACCGGGGCCGAAGCCCTTGATGGTGTAGCTGACCTCGATCTGGCGCAGATAGGCGAGCGACTCCTGCCGGCGGTCTACCAGCTCCTCGGTGACCGTGGTGCGGTCATTGGTGCCGGAAATCTGACGGGTCTTGTCCGAAAGCCAGATGGTGCGGGTTTCGGTCCAGTAGTCGACGGCCGGCGAGATCGAGAGTTGCGCCGGCAGCGGGTTGAAATTGGCCCACGGATTGATCTTGACGCAGCCGGTCTTGAGCGGCTGCTCGATGGCGACTTCCTCGACATATGGCAGCAGGACGGGAGCTGCCATCTGGATCTGATGGATGGTGGGGTCGACGGCGAGCTGGATCGACCCGCCATAGACCGCCGCCGTCTGCGGCACGCCCTGGTCTCGATAGGTGTCGTCGACGCAGGGGTCGACAAACACATCATGCTTGGCGACCGGCTCGCGGCTGTCGATGTCGGCCCGCAGCCGCAGCAGCGCGACGAGGTCGGCAACATCCTTGAAGAAGTTGAGGTAGCGCCACAATTCCGGGAGGTGACAGGCGCGCGTGCCGTTGTTGGTCACCACCGGGGCGGCGCGCCAGTCATTGTAAATGTCGGCGAGGCCGAGCAGGTTCGCCCGCTCGATCGGCGGCTTGGGGCGCACCGCCGACGACACGCCGCGCAGGTAGACGATGGCGCCGTTTTCGTCGAGACAGAGGCGATCAACGCGCGGGAGCTTCCAGCGGTAGGTGACGAACACCGGGGTGCCGGTCACACCGCCGGCCAGCGTCACCGACTGAACGCCAATCGCCTCGGGCGTGACCACCTCGAGGAACCGGATCGTCGCCTGATAGCTGGAGCCCACCGCCGGCTCCGGCCCGCCGGGCGACCAGTCCAGAGCGTTGGCCACGAGGTTCCAACTCGTGCCGGCGGCGAACGACGTCGCCCCCTGAGTGACCGACAGCACTTCGGTGACGCTGTTTTTCGGCAGGATGTCGGCCGTGTTGTTGGGGCTGCCGCGAACGATGGTCACCGTCACCTGCTTCGTGATCGACGCGGCAAGCACCTGATCGATCGGACCCCGGTTGAGCGGGATCACAGCCGTGCCGGTGCCGCCATCCGAAAAGACATGCGGCTCGGTGTCGATCTGCTCGGTGTCCCAGCTCAGCGGCTCGCCATAACGCAGCGCCGCCGAACGGGATCGCGTGAAGCCATAGATCGACGCCGCTCCCTCGGAGACCGCGAAATGCATGGCGGCGCCGACCTGCCCGATGGCGGTGACCTGACAGCCCTCGATGACGTAGTTGCCACCCGTCACGCCCCGGTCCTTGGCCGCAATCTGCTGCGCGATGGCGGTCAGGTTGGCGGGCGGCGTCTGATCGAGCACCGTGCCGCCGCGCACGAGATAGACCTGGTAGTAGTCGCCCGGCTCGGCAAGCGAGCGCAGCGACCAGCTCACCGCCTCGATCACGCGCGCGGCGCCGTCCTCGCCTTCGCCGGCCGATCCGGGGATGAGGCCGCGCAACTCCGGCATGTCGTCGGCGGTGACGTAGGATCGACGGATGCGGATGCCGATCGACACGTCGCCCGTCAGGTCCACGCCCTCGATGACGCGCTCGGGCACACGGCGCACGTCGCCGGCCGCGTAGATCCAGCCTTCGGTCAGCGTGATCGTGCCGGCTTCGGCATCCACCACCACGGCCGCGCCGTTGATGCGATCGCCGTCGCGCGCGACCATGCCACCGATCCGCGCCGTTCTGGCGCGAATGATCGACTGCAGCTCATTGCTCTCGGCCGACTGCGTATAGGTCCGGCCACGGAAGACGAGCCCGGCGAAGTCGGGCATGGCCGCAAACCGGTCATGGGTGTCGGGAAAGCTCTCGTGCTCGAAGGCCATCGGTCAGAACCTCAGCAGGCAGGCGACGCGCTCGCGCACGGTGCGCCCAAACTCGATTGAAACGGGGGTCTCGCCGATCACCGGGCCGGCCGGCTCAAGGGCGCCGGGCGGCAGGTGCTGGAGCCCCGGCTTGCAGCCGGCGGCCGGCGTCGCGGAAAGGATGAAGCCGACGCTGGCGGCGGTGCTGCCGTGACCCTCGCCGAAGTCCGTCAGCGCCTCGACATAGAGATACCGGGTCGCGGCCGGCGCCGGATCGAAACGGCTGGCGCCGACCCGGTAGACGCCCTCCAGCGTCTCGATGACCGGGCGTCGGACACGGCAGCGCCGATAGAACAGGATCTCGCCAGCGGCATCCTTGAACACCGCCCACGCCGGGCCGGGCCCGGTCGCCTGCATCATGGACGAGGAGCGCGCCAGCGCGCCGTCAGCGGTCCACGGGAAAGCACCCCACGGAAAATCGCCCCACGTCAGGTCCGCGCCCTCGATCGGCTCCAGCCAGACGCCGAGCGCCTCGAGCTCGGCCTGCGCCATGTCGTGGACGATGTAGACCGGCCGGCCGAAGCTCCACTTCGTTCGCACGCCATCGATGACGACGCCGGAATCATCGTCCCACATGGTCTCGTCGGCGCGGCCCTCGTCGCCCTCCAGGGCGCGCACGTCATAGCCGCAATAGGCCCGCCAGCAATCGGAGCGCAGCGGCAGGGACAGCCATGTGAGGCCGTCGATGCGCGCGAGATCGGCCTCGTCGTCGCGGACGCGATCAAGCCCGAGCTGGATGTGGTTCCACCAGAGCCGGCGCGGCGGGGCATATTCGAGCGTCGCCGAATAGCCGATCCAGCCGAGCGCCTGGTGCACGGCGGCGGGCGTGCCGCGAACCCGCTCCCAGTCGACGCCCTCGCCGATCAGGTCGTAGAGGGTCGGGAGGTAGGGCGAGAGCATGCCGAGGCCGTACTCCCACACGAGGTAGGGCAGGAAGGAGGCGGGCGGGTTGTTGAGCTTCATGCCGTGCAGGGCGTCGATCGACGGGCCGAGGATGTCGGTCGGATCGGTCGCCCGCGCCAGCGTGCGCTCGTAGACGCCGGCGGAGGTCGGCAGGAGAGCCGCGGCATCGTGAGCCATCAATAGGCCCTCCCCCGAAAATTGACGGACAGGCTGCGGATGGAGATCGCCTGATAGGGCTCGGCCCTGATCTCGTCGGAGGTCATGCGGGCCCGCTGGACGCCGGCGATCATGGCTCGGCCCTGCACCCACTCAGCGACCAGGTCCATGCCCATGCCGGTCTCGGCCGACCAGGCGTCGGTAACGACGCTCGGGATGGTACCGAGGATCGTCTCCATGGCGTCGGGCAGCAGCCAGACGTCGAGGGTCACGTCGACGGCCGAGAACACCGCCGCGCGCACGTCGAAGACGTCGTTGATGACGCCATGGGCCGAGTTTTCAAGCGCCGCGCGCACCTTGGCGAGCAGCGCAGGGTCGGCTAGCCCGGCATTATCGGTCGACCAGATCGCGACATGCACGGTCGGATCGCGGCCGACGCGGTAGGCGTGGGCACGGCGCACGCGCACGTCAGCGGCGCGGGCGATGGCCTCGTAACGCTCCTTTGGCCCGCCGGTGGAGCGGCCGGCGATGGCGAGGATAGTGCGCGACTTCAGCGCCTCCTCCTGCTCACCGAAGAGGCGAAGCACATCGTAGAAGATCACCAGATGATCGGTGTCGGTGCCGGCGCTGTAGAACAGCAGATTGGACCTGCCGGCATCGTTGACCCGCGCTCGGAGCGCCATCTCGACATAGGCCGCGAGCTCGATCAGCTTGCGGCCGGGATCACTGCGAAGGTGCAGGGTGTCGATAACCGGAAGTTCCGGGTTCGCCTCGCGCTCGATCGCCCAGAGCTCCTGGAAGCGCGCGACCATCCGGTCGACGATCACCTGCCAGCTCAGTTCCTCGATGACTTGCGCCGGCGGCAGGCCTGCAAGTGCCTTGATCGTCACGCCGTCCGTCATGCCGCGGCGCTCCCGCGCATGAGCACGGCCGCGGGCAGCGTCATGCTGAAATGCTCCACGACGCTGTAGTCGCCGAGATGACCGTATGGATAGAACAGGTTGTGCAGGTCGAAGCCGATGGCGCCCTGTCGACCTTCGAGATAGGTCGGCTCCATGCGAGCGATCCTCACGCCCGGCTCCTCAGCGTGCACCGCGCCGACGATCTCGGCATAGGCGCGCAGCACGTTGGCCGCGGTCATGTTCTCGCCGCGCAGCGCGTGGAGCTCGGAGCCGTAGTCGAGCTCCATGACGCGCTGGAGCTTGCGCGTGGAGAGGATGTCGCGCACGGACTGCTCGCCGTGAGCTCGCCCGCGCAACAGCTTCCCCGTAGCCCTATCCATCCCCGTGCGTGTCGTGAGCGCCATGTGAAGGCCCCTTCAAGCCGCGTTGTCAGTCGGCCTTGTCGCCGCCGGCGGCGGGTTTGCGCCCCTTGGGCAACTCCGCCTGGACGGGCTCCAGCCCACCCCAACGCTTCTCGGCGTCGTACTGTCGCTGATCGAGCGACACGGTTTCGCCGGGCTTGCGCATGCGGCCATCGATGGGGCGGGCGGCGGTGATGCGGTATTCCTTCTTGGTCATGGCTCTCTCCTATGCCGGCGGGCCGGTATCGGCGCCGCCGGGCGTGACACCCGAATGGACGTGGCCGGACGAGATGTTCTTCTCGTTGTGCGTGAGCTCCTCGCTCGACAGCGCGATGGCTTTTCCGTTGAGCCGCAACTGATCGCCGTTGATCTCGAACGAGCCCTTGCCGGTGCTGATGAGGACCTTGCCGTCCTCGATGGTGATGCTGCTGTTGCCGACTTCGAGCACGACATCCTGCGCGCCGGCCGGAGCCTCATGGTCCTGGTCGAACGGCCCGCGCACGCACCAGCTGCCTTCGCCCACGGTGCCGGAGGGCGAGATCATGGCGAACCTCTCGCCGATCGTCGGACGCACCTTCACCTTCAGCTTGCCGGCGCTCACCGGCTGCGCGCGCAGCCAGGGTGAGAGGACGGGCTTGTCCTGGTCGGCGCTAAGGCCAAGGTCGAGACGGACCTGCCAGTCGTTACCCACCGAGCGGATCTCGGCCACCTTGCCGGGCATCATCACGCGCGCGATGCGCTGATGGGCGTCGCCCAGGCTGCGCTCCAGCATGGTCAGGCGGTTCTCCATCTTCCGCCAGCGGTAGGACTCCAGGTGGCTCATACCGGCGCCCCCGAGAGATCGGGCGGGAAGAGGACGATCTCGCCATCCTCGACGGCCTCGACGGCCGTGTAGGGCATGCGCTCCAGCGGATCGCCGCCGAGCCCCTTGAGCGACTGGCGCCAGGTGAGCGTGTAGTAGCCGACGCCCTTGCCGAAGGAGGCAGCGGTCACCAGCGGGCGCATTTCGGCGTCTTCCGGCAGGCTGATCGACGTCAGGCCCCAGCGCGGCAGGGTGAGGTCGGGATCGGCGAGGATCTCGAACAGCCCGAAGCCGAGCGCATGCGCGATGGTCTCGCGCCGTTCCGCCCGCGAGCCGATGGCCATCTCCTCGGTCACGATGTAGGCGACGAGCTCGACGGGCAGATCGAAGGAGCCGCCGACGTTGATCGGCTGGCGCACGCGCTGGAAGGTCACGCCGATCATCGGCGGCGGGAAGATATCACCGGCGATGATGTCGGATATGTCGATGCGGCCCGGCAGCTCGCGCACCTCGACGCCCGGAAAGAGCGGCTTCAGCGTGGCGACGATGGCGGCGACGAGCTGGGCGACACGCGCATCCTCCAGTCGCTGGGCCAGCGTGCGCGGGGCGATCATGGGCGCCCTCCCGGCAGGCCGGAGATGAGACCGGACAGCCAGTCCAGCGTCACGCGCTCGATCTCGGGCTCGTCGTCGGCCGATACGCCGACGAAGGGGCGCGCGGGGATCGTGACCTGCCGGGCGAACACCGGCGTGTTGCCCACCATGAAATGCAGCCGCGCCGCATCCTTCGGCTTGATGACCGCGCCGTCCTGGTGGACGTGGGCATATTCCCAGGCCGCGCCGACCTCGACCTGCCCGGCCGATGCGATATAGGCGACGCTGTCGCGCAGGTGCCGGCCGGTCTCCAGCAGCGTCGAGGTGCCCGCCCTGTTCGGCGCCCAGGGCGTGCCGTCCGGCGCCGTCTTGGTGTCCTCGATGCGCTCGCGCGTCGACGATTCCAGTAGCCCGCCGATGTCGGTCATGAGCGGCAGGGTGTCATCGCTGCCGGCCGCGAGCCGCGCGAGGATGACGGAAGGCAGCACGCCGTCGACATCGATGACGATGCGGATCCCATCCATCACAGCCCCCGCATCCGATCGCGCGTGAACAGGCGATCGGGCGCCACGACGATGGGCTCGGCCGGGCCGACCGAGTTCGGCTCGCCGGGCATGCCGCCACCGGGCAGGCCGCCGCCGCCCGGCCCGTCAAAGGTCAGGGCGCCCTTGCCGGCGGCGATGGCCTCCAGGCGCTTGATGGCGATGTCGTAGCGCTCCTTCACGCGCTCATTGCCGCGACCGAAGGAGAGCGCGACGCGGTAGAGAGCGATGTCGGTGGCGTAGATCCGCAGCGCCTCGCGGCCGTCGTCGTCGATACGCTCCAGCTCGGCCCGCGAGTAGCGGGCGAACAGCACGACGCGCATCTCCGCGCTGGCATCGATGAGCGAGGCCTCGATGCGCGCGTCGTCGCGCTCGCGGGTCTCCTCATTGGCGGCGAGGATGGTCGCCTCGTTGGGATAGCGGGCCAGGACGTCGGCGAGAGTGGCGAAGGTGGCCATCAGCGCACCCGCCCAACCCGACACAGGTTGCGCATCGTCGCGACGTGCGCCTCCCTCCGCCGAAACTGACGCAATTCGCGCATGCCAGCGACGTGTGCCCGCTGCTGCCGAACGAAAAGGGCAATGATCGCGATCCAGATCGCGCCGAGGAAGATCCAGGCCGCCAGCTCGTTCATCAGCCGACCATCCCCATGGCCTGCAGGTAGAGGTCGACGATCGCCTCGTGCTCGGCGCGCTGGTCGGCATCCTGCTTGCGGATCTTCAGGATCTCGCGCAGGGCCTTGATATCGAAGCCCGCGCCCTTCGCCTCCAGGAAGGTATCCTTGATGTCTTCGCCGATGGTCTGCTTTTCCTCCTCGAGGCGCTCGATGCGCTCGATGAAGGACTTGAGCTGCTCCTTGGCGAAGCCGGCGGCGGCGTCGGAAAGCGGCTGGTCGGTGGGGATGTCGGACATGAGGCGCTCCTGGTGACGGAAGACGGGGGCGGCGAACCGCCCCCGTCAGGGGCCCGGAGGTCCGGGCCGCGCGGCTCCCGCGCGGCTGTCGCGTGCGGCGCGGTCGGCCGGGTTCAGTCGGGCCAGTCGGCCGAGATGATGCCCGCGGTGTGCAGCACGGCGTGTTCCTTGCGGGTCAGCGGCCGAGTGCCGGGCTCGATATATCGGCGACTTATCTTCACCCGCGCGCCGATGACGAAGTCACGGGTCCGCTCATCCTTGAGCATGCGATGGAAGTCCTCGGTCCGCTGAACGAGCTCGGGAAGGCGTTCAGCGAAGTCCGCCGGAAGCAGCGAGGCGATGTAGATCGCCAGACGGAGCATTTGCTCGTCCTCCAGCCCGCGCACGAGAATGGCGGGATCGAAGGTCGATACTGGTTCCTTGTCGAGCTCGGGGGAGGCTGCCGCGTCCTCCCCCTTGCTCTCGCCGGTTTCGGCGGCGTTGGCGGGCGGGGTCTCGGGTCCCCCCACCTTCGCCGCCTGGGCGCCCGCGTCGGGCTCCGGCTGCGCGATCTGGCCCTCGGCACTGCCGGCGGCTCGGGCCTCGGAATTCGGCTCCCCCGCCTCGCCTCGGCCGGCGGACGGCAAAGTCCCGTCCGCCGGCCCGGCTTTGCTCTCTCGGGGGTTATCGGTGGTGGTGGCCTTGGCCGCCTTCGTCTTGGTCGGACGCGGCGCCATGGTCAGGACACCGCGTTCTGGATCAGGTAGCCGACGTCCTTGGCGACCACGAGTTCACGGATCCGCTCGCCGGCACGCACGCGGTAGCCGCCTTCAAGGCCGAGGTCCGGGTCATCGATGCGGCCGGCGATGCGCGTGCCGAACTGCGCCGTCATTCCCCAGGTGATGCCCTGGCCCGGCGCGGCCGCCTTGTTGATGTGCAGCAGCGCGATGTTCTTACCCCACACACGCTGCAGATTGGGCGCCTGACCCTTGCGCGAGAGATTTACGTACCCTTCGCCGACGAGCAGCCGCTCGATCTCGAAGAGCTCGCAGAACTGCTCGCGGGTGATCATGCCCTTTTCCGTCAGGTTGCCCTTGACGGCGTTGACGAGGTGGGGGTGCCGGCGGAGCTTGGACCAGCCCACCTGTCCCATAACGCAGGTGTTCGGGCGGAAGATCAGCGTACCTTCGATCGCCTCGGTGATCGTCTCGATCGGGTCGCTGTTCTCGTAGTCGTCGAGCTGGTCGCCGCCGGCGAGTACCACCTTGCGCGCCGCCGCATAGTTGGCGGGGTCCTGCACGGTGGCCGCGACACGGACCTCGCGCGCCAGCGTGATCAGATCGGTGAGCCCTTCGACCGCTCGCGCCTCAGGGTCGTACATCGATCGACCGGCGGCGCGCGCCGCCTCCGCCGCCTTGACGTCGCTGACGACGACGGGCGCATCGAGACCGTGGTCCTGAACCTCGCCGGTCTCCTCCTTGCCGGAGAAGTCGACTTCATTGACCTTGCCCTTGCGGCCGACCAGCGTCTCGGGGACGGTGAAGTTCTCGGCCAACGGGTAGGACGTCCACGCGAAGCGCTCCTGGGCGACGTCCTGGCGCGGAAGCACCTCGTCGGCGATGAGCGACTGCGCAGGATTGCGGTAGGCGATGGCAACCGCGGTCAGGACCGGGTCGACGGTGAAAGAGCGACGGGGCATGTGTGTCCTCGATTGGCGGTGCTGCGGTGGGCGGCGCGCCGTCAGGCCGCCGGCGTGGCCAGCAGGCTCTTGGCGACGGTGACGGGGATGATGTCGTCGGCGGCGCCGGGGGAGCCGGCCCATCCGATGATGACGACGGTCTGGCCGACGACCGGCAGGACCTTCACCGCCTTGCCGGCGGCATCGCTGGTCAGCGGATCGCCGAAGGCGACGTTGCCGCCGAGGCGCACCTGGGCGGGACCGGCGACGGTGACATCGACGGTGCCGCCCTGATCGCCGCCGAGCTCGTCGGTCACGCCGATGATGGCGTCGGTGGCACCCGCCGCGGCGCGGACAGTGGTTCCGGCCGCCGGCGCCGCGGCCTTGACGATCAGGTACGGATCGACGCTCGCCGCGCCGATATAGGACTTGATGAACGGCCTCACTGCTTGCCCTCCTTCACGGCCATGACGGCGTCCGCCGTCGACAGGAACACGCCGTCCGCGGCCATCTTCTTCTGGTAGGCGACGGCCTTGGCGGCCAAGGTGGTCGCATTGATCGTGGCTTCGCCGGACGGCGTCTCCCGCTCGCCCAGCGCCGACGCCTGCAGATTGGCAGGGGTCTTTTCCAGCAGGGCGCGAACCTGCTCCAGGCCACTCGCGGTGGCGCACAGCAGGGCGTACTCGCCCCGCTGCGCCGGCGTGATCTTCTTCTTCTGCAGGGCGCCATCGAGGAGATCCTCGACGGCCTTCTTGTGAGCTTCGGCGCCGAGATCTGCGATCTTGGCCTCGGCCGCATCCTTGGCCGTCGTGACGGCTGCGAGATTGGCGAGCGTCTGCTCGTGGATCGCCTTGGAGACCGTATCGGCCTTCAGGCCCGCAATGGCGGAAAGGCAGGAGCCTTCGTCGGCGGTCTCGGTCAGGCCGAGCGCCGCCGCGATCTTCTTCAGCATGGGCTGATCCTTCTGGGTGGTGGGGCCGGCCGAGGCGACGGCGGGCATGGCGAGCGCCGGCGCCGGCACGAGCGCGACCGAATGCAGCCAGGTCGCGTTGCCGGCGTCGTCGTGATGAAAGGTCGGGGAAACGAAACGGTGCGTGCGCGCGGAGAGCGTCTGCTTGCCGGCGTCAAGCCAGTCGACGCGGGCCCACAGACCATCGGTGCGAGCCTCCAGTTCCGGCACCCACCCGACGACGGTGCCGGCCTCGCCGAACATCGCCTTGCGCGGCACGCTGTGATCGAGATCGACGGGGATCGAGATCCCATCCGCCTGGAACCGCGCCACCAGCGACGCCGGATCGAAGCCGTAGGAGCGGCCGTCGCGGGTGGTCACGCGGCCGCGCGGCGCGATCTTGATCCACGCCGGCGGAGCGCCGGAGGCATCAAGCGCCGCGAGCTCGCCGGCGATGACGCCGGTGGCGATCGGGTCGGTCTGGGTTGCGGATCGGTGCGACATGGGGGCACGCTAGGCGAGCCCCGAAGCGGAATGCCGGTGACAGCTGTCACCGGCCGAAGATGCGCCCGACATCGCGAACGCGAGCGACCCTATCCTATCAGGATCGATTTTGAAGGGGGTTTGAAAGCCGTGGGCGGCCGTTTGGGCTTTGTGCCGCCCGATGCCTCACCCGGACGGTGTTTCGCCGGCAGAGGCCGCCGCTGCGAAATTGCGTTCCAGATAGTCGCGGGCCATCTGCACACGGTGGTTTCGGAAGGAAATGTGATCAGGCCAGCCCCGGTCAATGTACGCCGCACACATCCCGCCGCCACTCCTCGCCTAGCCGCATCGTTGCACATGCCCGATGGCGGAGGTACTATCCAGTCGCGGAGAAATAGCCGTCCACGCGTGGGTACGCCCGCGCAAGGAGGATGTGACGCCCTCCCTCCGCGACTTCATCTCACCCGGTCGCACCCTTCCAGAATGTTGCGGACATAACCGGTGTTCCGTCCGCGCGAGCTTGGATACAACGTCGCCACCTCCAGATGCCCGCCGGCGCCGAGGTCGATCCAGGACATATAGAACTTGCCGTCGACTTCGATCATCGCAAGCAGTCGCCCGTCAGACCGCCGGCGCCAGATGTCGGAGCCGTCAAGCATGAGCTGGACGAGACGCCACATGGCCGCCGGAAGCGGATGGGTGGGATTGTGGGCCATGGCGGCGTCGCTCGCCGTTACGGTCCTGAGCTTGGCGCCGATGTCGCGGGCAAGCCCGTCATTGATGGTCGCCACCGGCCACGCCGTTCGCGGCCACGGATGGCTCAGGTCGACAGCGGCGGCGTCCCGGCCGGCATCCTTCAGAGCCTTCTTGACGGCAGCGCGTTCGATGCCAAGCCGTCGCGCGCTCAACACGTGCGACAGAAACCCGTCATCCGCGATGATCTTCTGGATACGCGGGCGTGCCATGTCGGCCGGCGTGGCGTCGAGCTGATCCTGCAGGATGCGCACCAGGGTGCGGGAGCGTCCGACGCCGGGGTTGGTGTGCCAGCCGGGATCGATGCCGTCCGGCACCTGCGTCCGCACCCCCGTGCGCTTGTTGACGAAGGTCCGCATGCGCTCCGCCGGCGGCGTGTCGCGGTAGATGATCCCGCCATCCTCCGGCGGTCGGCCGAGAAGGCGCTCGGCCTGCGCAGCCGTGATCTGGCGGACGGCGCACTTGCAGCCCCACCCGTTGGGCGGAAAGTGGGTGCGCCAGAACGGATGATCGACGGGCAGGATGATGCCAGCCCAGCGAAGATGCTCCTGCCGGGGATCTCCGGCCGTCGTGCGCACGTAGAGCAAGAAGGGCAAGGCGCGCTTGGTGCGCTGGATCCGGTCCCATTGGCCGGCGGCGCGGGCGGCGCGCACATTCGACCAGAACGTCGTCTCCAGCCGCCGGGGGCGGGTGAAGTCGACGGTCTTCATTTTGGTCCCTTCGGGATCGATGACCTTCCGAGGACCCCACCACCCGACCGGCTTCAGCCGCCGCTCCATGTCGGCCTTGAACTTGTCGAATCCGGTGCCGTCCTTCAGCGCCTGGTCGATCCCGGCGCGGAACTCGGCGAGCACCTTGTCCTCCAGGACGCCGGCGACGGTGAAGGCGTGGGCGTGCTCCTCGCCCCACACGTCCAGCCAGGAGAAGCGGGGCGCGAGCTTCTTGTCCCGGAAATAGTCCAGCACCTCGGGTGGCGTGGGAAATCCCCGCTCCACCCGTGCGCCGGTTGCGAGGAAGGCGAGTCCGGCGAGGAAGGCGCGACGGGAGATGTACTCAGTCGTGGACATCGCCGAGACCGCGCGCCTTGGCCATCGCGATGGCGAGCTTCATGGCGAGCCGCTTCCCGTCGACCGCCTCCGCGATCTCCGGC
>NZ_CACSAS010000001.1:2532939-2853508 GCF_902703545.1 Starkeya nomas | reverse complement strand
GTCCTTTGCCGGCCTGGTGGCCATTGCGAGGAGCCTGAACCCGATCCCATCCCGAACTCGGCCGTTAAACTCCTCAGCGCCGATGGTACTATGTCTCAAGACCTGGGAGAGTAGGTCGCTGCCAGGCTTGCAAAGAACAGCATCGCTTCAATACGAAATCCAACAAAAACGCCGCCCCGGACTAACCGCCAGGGCGGCGTTTTTGCGTTCAAAGAGATGTTGCCGCATCAACACCCCCGGAAAACACAACCCAGGCGCGCCGTCGCGCCCAGGGCCTAACCGACGGAAGGGGTGGTGCGGCAGTCTGGGAGGCGTCGACCGCGAGGGGCCGATCTCCTCAGGTCCACCACAACCACGCTGGCATTGTCCGGCGCGCCGTTCTGCAGCACGGCACTGATGACCGCGTCCGCCGCCTCTTGGGCCGAGCTGGCCGAGAGGATGAGCCTGGACGCCGCCTCGGCGTCGAGGACATCGGGCACACCGTCGCTGGCCAGCATCAGGAACAGGTCGTCCTCCCGCCTCTCGAGCCGGAGCACTTCCGGCTCGCTGCCGATCGCCGGCTTGAACGCCGTCGCCCCGAAGGCCCGCGAGATGGCGAGGCCGGCGCCATGGGCGGCTTGGCTCCCGGCGAAGACACGGAGCGACCCCCAGGGAACCGCCTCGCCATTGTCCAGCCAGCGCCTTTCCCTCTCGATGACGCCTCCGGCATTCGTCACCCGCATTGCTTCGTCCGCGCGGTCGGGGCGATGCCCATCGACGAGAGGGATTACGACGGCATCCGTTCCCTCCGGGCGTTTCCTCAGCAGATAGGCCGGAGAGTCCCCCAGCCAGGCGATCGTGAGGTCGTCCTCCCGCAGCAGCGCGGCGACGGCGGTACTGCCGCACGCGGCGGCGAAATCGGTCGCGTCCAGCCTCGCCTCCACGGCGGCGAAGGCGGCATGCATCGCCGACCAGGCGTCTCCGCCGGTTGCGGCCATCTCCGCGATCAGCGTCATGGGAAGCTGCCGCGCGCAGAACTCGCTGACATGACCGCCGCGAAAGCCGTCGAATAGGCCGGCGACGAGCACGTCCGGCGTCTCGATGACGGCAACGGCGTCCTCCATGGCGGAGCGAGCCTTGCCGATGTGGCTTGCCAGGCCGACATCCGCGAAAATATCGGGCACATCCCGACAGGGCTCGCGGCCGGGACGGCCGGGGGAGGTGGCCCGCGGCCGGGGCGGCGCGAGAAGACGGGCAATCTCCTCGAAGTCGGGTCGCTCGTCCGGGGCGCTTGCCCAGCAGCGAAAGGCGAGCCGCCGGAGGGAGTCGTCCATGTGCCGCCACTGGGGACGCAACTCCTCGTCGACGACCTTGCCGGCGAATTCGGCCCGGGACAGGGAGCCCGGCATGGCGGTGCCGACATTGAGGTGCGGGCGCGCGCCGCCATGCGCGACTTCGAACATCAGGATTCCAAAGGCGTAGATATCGACCTTCCGGTCATAGGGCTTCCACGCCAGCAGTTCCGGCGCCATGTGGAACGGCGAGCCGACCGGCTTCTCGAGCGAGCATCCCGGCCCCAGTTCCACGGCCCGGTCGAAATCGGAGATCTTCGGCCGCAGCGAGCGGATGTCGGAACCGCCAGCTTCGCCAAACATCAGGATATTTTCGGCCTTGAGGTCGCGGTGAACGAGATTCATGGCGTGCAGCCCGGCCATCGCTTCGGCGATGGGAGCGAGCAAGGTGCGCACGAGTTCGGCATCCATCGCACCGCTGTCGCCTCGGGCCTTGTCGAACAACAGCCGATCGAGTGCGCCGGGACAGGAGCGTTCCATGGCGCGGACCAGATGGCCGCTCGTCCCGCCGACGCCGAGAAGCCGTACCACGCCGGAAGCCTCGTCGAGCGGCGGCATCCGCGCATAGATGTCGAGCTCGTTGAAGGCCAGCGCGGCACTCTTCCAGGGTGTGAGCTTGAAAAACAGGGTCGGGCGGGTCTCGTCGGTAGCGACAGTCATGCCGTTGGGCAGCACCCGGCCGGCCGCCGGCGGCGGCTCTACCAGATAGGGCAGGGCCACCCGCCGGTTCCAACGGGATGGAATGTCGAGCAGTAGGCGAGAGGACGGCATCGGCGAACCCGTTCGAAATGCCCCCGGCTTGGCGGCGGGCTCAAACAAAAGGCGCCCCGCTCGTCGCGGGGCGCCAGTTCTGGCGTCGAGAGGGGCCGGCGTTCGCGGCACCAGCCGATACGCCTTGGGAAGCGGAGAAGGCTCAGACCGCCTTCTTGAACTTGGCGGCCTCTTCCGAACCGCCGGTGGCATTGCCCTTCGAGTAGGAATGCGCACCGGTGCCGGCAAGAGCGCCGCCCTGCACGATGAGGTATTCGTCGCGGATCGGACGGCCCTCGAAGAAGCACTCCAGGATCTCGCGGGTGCCCGCCGCATAACGCGCCTGCGCGGTCAGCGTGGTGCCGGAGATGTGCGGGGTCATGCCGTTATAGGGCATCGTCCGCCAGGGGTGGTCCTTCGGCGCCGGCTGCGGGAACCACACGTCGCCGGCATAGCCGGCCAGCCGGCCGGATTCGAGCGCACGTGCCACGGCATCGCGGTCGCACAGCTTGCCGCGAGCGGTGTTGACGATGTAGGCGCCGCGCTTGAACAGCTTCAGCGTCTCGTCATTGATCATGTGCTCGGTTTCGGGGTGCAGCGGGCAGTTCAGCGTCACCACGTCGCAAACCGGATACATGTCCTCGCGGGTCGCGTGCCAGGTGAGGTTGAGCTCCTTCTCGACCGATTCCGGCAGGCGGTGACGGTCGGTGTAGTGCAGGTGCACGTCGAACGGCGCCAGACGGCGCAGCACCGCGAGACCGATGCGGCCGGCGGCCACGGTGCCGACATGCATCGCCTCGAGGTCGTAGGCGTGGGACACGCAGTCGGCGATGTTCCAGCCGCCCTTCCGCGCCCATTCGTGCGAGGGCAGATAGTTGCGCACCAGCGACAGGATCATCATCACCACATGCTCGGCGACGCTGATCGAGTTGCAGTAGGTGACTTCCGCCACGGTGACGTTACGGTCGATAGCCGACTGAAGATCGACGTGGTCGGAACCGATGCCGGCGGTGAGCGCGAGCTTCAGGTTCTTGGCCTTGGCGATGCGCTCGGGCGTCAGATAGGCCGGCCAGAAGGGCTGGGAGATGACGACATCCGCATCGACCAGCTCGCGCTCGAACACCGAGTCGGGGCCGTCCTTGTCGGAGGTCACGACCAGGGTGTGGCCGTTGGATTCGAGATATTTGCGCAGGCCGAGCTCGCCGGAGACGGAGCCGAGCAGCTGCCCGGGCGTGAAGTCGATGGCCTTCGGCGTCGGCAAGGTCTGGCCGCCCGGATAGTGGTCGATCTTCGGAAGATCGTCGCGGGCATAGGTCTTCGGGTAGCCGTCGACCGGATCATCGTAAAGAACGCACAGGACCTTTGCCATGCGGGCATCTCCTCTCCAAGGTTGAGCGGGAACGTCCCCGCCGCACGTGGCGGCAGATCGCACGCGCATCCGGGGCGTTCGCCACGGCGCGGTCTCTCTGTTCGGGATGCCGCTTTCCGGGCGATGCACGGGCGCGACGGGCGTTCTCCACATCGGCTCCGCGCGCGGACTGGCTTTGCGCCGCTTCGCTGCCGACCCCTGAAGTCTGGGCGGACGGGCGCCGGGTTTCAAATTGAAAGCGGCGAACAATTGATAGATGCGGACAATGAAACGGGCGTTACTTGAAATTTTTCTCAATCAACTTGTCGCGACCCAGATCCCGCGCCAGCTTCAGCAGCGCGCCGGCCACCGGGCTCAGCGGGTCGCGGTCCGAGAGCACCAGGCCGACGGGCTGGACGTGCGCGGGCTCGATGAGCGGGATCGCCACGAGGTCGGCCGTGTCGCCCAGGCCCCGGAAGCTTGCCTCCGGCACGATGCAGGTCCACGGGCCGCGCCGCACGAAGGACCACACGCCCATGAAGGAGTTGGTCTCGATGGCCGGCTGCACGACGATGCCGGCCTCCGCGAGCACATGATCGATGATACGGCGGTTCTGCATGTCCGGCGTGAGCAGGCAGAGCGGCTGCGCCGCGGCCTCCGCCCAGCGCAGGCTGCGCCGGCGGGCCAGCGGCTCGTCCGGCCGGGTGACGAAGACATAGTGCTCCAGATAGAGGTCGAGCCGACGTACGCGGTTGAGCGGCTCGTTCTCCAGATAGGTGATGCCGGCGTCGAGCTCCATCTCGTCGAGGCCACGCTGGATCGCCGCCGAGCTGAGCGTCAGCATTTGCACCTTCACCTCCGGATGCCGGTTGCGGAAGGGACCGAGGATCGCGGGAGCGGCGGCGGTCGCGGCGGGAATGGCGCCGACGCGCAGCGTGCCGGAGAGCCGCCCCCCGGTTTCCACCCGTTCCTGCTTCAGGCTCTCGTAATCGGCCGCGATCTGCCGGGCCCAGCCGAGCACCCGCTCGCCTTCCACCGTGAAGCCGAGAAAGCGATGGCCGCGTACCACGATGGGCATGCCCAGTTCCTGCTCCAGCTTGCGGATGCCGGCGGACAGGGTCGGCTGGGTGACGTGGCAGGCCTCCGCGGCCCGGCCGAAATGCTTCTCGCGCGCGAGGGCGACCAGATAGTGCATCTGCCGGACGAACATCGGCGCTTCGGGCCTTTCCCTTTCCGGTGCCCATGCCTTTGCGCCGGCGGCGCAGAGGGCAGGGCAGGCATGGGGACGGATCGCTATTTCCCGTCGGATACAGCAGACATATAGCTCGCGATGCGCCGGCGAAAGGCCTTCGGCGTCTCCGTGAAAAGCCGGCCGTGCAGACGCAGCGCCGAGTGGGCCAGCTTGAGCTGCCGTGCGCCGATCGCTTCGATCAGCGGCGCGCGCCAGGCGGGGGGGCGGGACGAGATGCGTTCATCGAGCCGTGCGCGCAGCACGCAGAGGTCGTGATGCTTGCCGAGCTTGTCGCGCAGGCGCTGCAGCTCCGCCACCCAGGCGGCGCCGAGCGCCGGCCAGGCGGGGACGAGCAGTTCCATCTGGTAGCGCTGCGCGACGACGGCCTTGCGCAGTTCGTGCAGCCCGATCTCGTCCTCCGGGTCGGCCTTGCGGCCGAGACGGCGTGCCTTGCCGTATTCCGCCGTGAGGGCGGCGACGAGGCTCTTGCCGTGAAGTGCGGCGCCGAGCTGTGGAGCTGCGGCTGAGAGTTCGGCGAGCCGTGCGGCGAGACCGGCACGGTGCGGCGACAGGCCGGCATCGGCACCTTCGCGATCCTGCCGCGCGGGTGGCGTGAGGGAGCGACCGGCCGCGCGGCGCTGGGGAGCCGAGAGGTGCCCCTTGGCCTGGAGATCGTCCAGCGCCGCCCGCCGCGCGGAGACGTCGCGCGCACCGGCCAGCTGCCGGGCGTCCCCGGCCAGGGCGCGCCGCAGCCGGCGGGCCTCGGCGGCGACCGCCTTGTCCTCGCTGGCCTGGGCGAGGCGCAGCAATGCCCGCAACCTCTTGAATGCCTTGCGCAGATCGTGAACGGCGCGCTCGGGATTGGCGGTCGCGAGCGCCGCCAGCGCTTCGCCGCTGGCCTGCGCGAGCGAGGCATCGAGTGGGCCGGCGGGCCGGCGCGCGGCATCGGCCGCCGCATCCACAGCGTTGGGGCGGGACGGGCCCAGGTTTTCCGGCATCGAGAAAATCCTTGTGCGTCCAAGCTCTTGCCGGACTTTTCCACGCATCGCGCGACGATCCGATGACAAAATTTAACCCGGCCCCCTTTCATTTGGCCATCCGGATTGCTAGATACCCGCCATCGGCAGGCCATTGCGGCCGCACAGCCGTCTCTGACGCGGGGTGGAGCAGCCCGGTAGCTCGTCAGGCTCATAACCTGAAGGCCGCAGGTTCAAATCCTGCCCCCGCAACCAGTTCGAACCAAAGACCCCAGCAAACTCAATGAGTTGCTGGGGTTTTGTTTTTATGCCCTGTTTCGATCCAGCAAAATCAATCACTTGGCATCGCAGGTTCAAATCAGGTGGCGTGCCCCCTGCAACCAATATGCGGTGAGGAAAGCCGCCACCGCCAAGTCGGGCCGATTTTATCCGAAAGCTCGAGGCGTTAGCCAAAAAACGGATGGCCTCGTTTCCGGTCACACCAACCGGATGGAAGGAACCACGACGTTTCGGAGCAGCCGTAGTACTAATCGGAGGCTGGTGCCGGGACGTCTAGGAGGGACTTTCCCGCGGCCCGCTGGCAGGGAGCTGTTTCCGCTCCGCGCCAGAAGCGGTCGTGAGCGCTCTGCCGGGAAGCGGACATTCAAACAACGCCACGACGGTGATCGATCTCTACGGGGCACCGATCTGCGTCAGGGGTGTGCTGTCGAACCCCTCGATCCACCCGCAGACTCTGTCGCTGGCGGCGCGCAGAGGCGAGTCGAGAGGCGTGTACGCAAAATAGCTGCGCGACGGCAGCGAGATGTCCGGGAAGGGCGTCACCAGCCGCCCCGCGCGCAAATCGTCCTCGATCAGGGTGGAGGGCGCCATCGCCACGCCAAGCCCGTCCACGGCGGCCTGGATCGAGAGGTAGAAGTGGTCGAGCATCAGCGTGGCCGCCGGTTCCAGAGAGCCGTGCCCAGCCTTCGCCAGCCAGTCGCGCCAAAGCCGCGGCATGCTGGCGACATGCAGAAGCGTGTGCCGCGCGAGGTCCCCCACCTCTTCCAGCGGTTGGCGTCGCAGCAGCGCGGGGCTGCAGGCGGGGAGCCGTTCTTCCGGCAGCAGCAGGCGCGCCTCGAAGCCGTGGAAGGCATCCGGCCCGCCGCGAATGATCAGGTCGTAGTCGCCGGCCAGCCCGTCCACCGGCTCGCCGCCGGTCGTCAGCTCGATCTCGATGTCGGGATGCGCCTCCCGTAGCCGGCCGAGTTTCGGCACCAGCCAGCGCAGGCTGAAGGTGGCGAGGGCATTGACCCTGAGCACGACGGTGCCGCTGGTGCCCCGGCCGTGCACTGCCGCGGCCCGGGCGATGCGCTCCAGCGCGGGCTGGATTTCGGCCAGCAGCGCCCGGCCCTCGGGAGTCAGGGCGACCCCGTGGCTCAGGCGGCGGAACAGCGCCGGCGGGCCGAGCCATTCTTCCAGCAGCCGTACCTGCCGGCTGATCGCGCCATGCGTCACGCCGAGCTCCGCCGCGGCGTCCTTGAAACTCGACCGGCGCGCAGCTGCCTCAAACGCGCGGATGGCGTTCAGGGGCGGCAGCGGCCGGTTCTTCGAAGGGCCTTTCATGTGAGTTTTTCTGACATCGGAGGGCCGAATTAGTCGTTTGCGCCCTGCATTCTAGCAGGCGCACAGTGCCCATGTGACAAATTCAGCAAGCATCGTCCCTTCCGCCGAACCGTCAGCGCTGTCGCCGGCGCCACGGACCCGCCGGCGCACTTTGGTCCTCTCCGGCCTCGCCCATGCCCTGCACGATGGGTACACGGACGCGATCTACGTCCTCCTCCCGGTCTGGCGGGCCGAGTTCGGGCTCGACTATGTCGCGCTGGCCCTGCTGCGCGGCCTCTATGCCGGAGCCATGGCCATCCTGCAGGTGCCCGCGAGCTGGCTCGCCGATCATGTCGGTGGCCGGGCAGTGCTGATCCTCGGGACGGTGCTTGCCGCGGCGGGCTATGCCCTCGCCGGCTTCAGCGGCGGCGCGATGGGGCTCTACGCCGCGCTGCTGGTCTCCGGTGCCGGTTCCAGTGTCCAGCATCCGATCGCCTCCAGCGCGGTGTCGCGCGCCTATGGGGCCGCCGCGCGCGGGCCACTCGGCACCTATAATTTCAGCGGCGACCTCGGGAAGGCCATCATTCCGGCCGCGCTATCCTTCGGCCTGTCGGTCGCGCCGTGGCGGCCGTCGCTGTGGCTGCTCGCGCTGGCGGGGATCGCGGTCGCCGCCCTGCTCACGCTGTTAATGCCCAGGATCGAAGCGGCGCCGCCGCCGGCCGCCTCGGGACGCGCGACCCTGCAGCGCGACGGTACCGGTTTCCCGCTGCTGCTGGCCATCGGGGTGATCGACACTGGCGTGCGCATGGGGTTCCTGACCTTCCTGCCGTTTCTGCTGCAGCTGAAGGGCGCGTCACAGCCGCTCATCGGAGCGGCGCTCGCCTTCGTCTTCCTGGGCGGCGCGGCGGGTAAGCTCGCCTGCGGCTGGCTCGCCCAGCGCTGGGGCGTCGTCACCGTCACCCTGTGCACCGAGGGGCTTACGGCCCTCATGATCGCGCTTGCCGCCCTTCTGCCGCTCGTGCCGCTGCTCATCTTCCTGCCGCTGCTGGGGCTCACCTTGAACGGCACCTCCTCGGTGCTCTACGGCACCGTGCCGGAACTGGCGCCGGCTGACCGGACCGAGCGCGCCTTCGCCATCTTCTATACGGGCGTGATTGGCTCCGGGGCGCTGTCGCCGCTGCTGTTCGGCGCGGTGGGCGATCAGGCCGGGCCGGTCGTCGCGACGCTGGGGACCGCCGCCGCGGCGCTCGTCAATCTGCCGCTCGCCCTTGCCCTCGGGCCGCGGCTGGCAAGGCGGTGAGCGGCGACCGTCGCACCTCGACATGCCCGCGCCGCGTGAGGATTCGACAGGGAACGACATGGCAAGCAAAACGAATGTCCGGTCTGGCCGGTGCCATTGTGGAGCCGTGCGCTTCGAGGTGGCGCTCAGCGACGGCTTCAACTCGATCCGACGCTGTACCTGCTCCTATTGCCGCATGCGCGGTGCGGTCGTCGTGATGGCCGAAATGGGCGGGGTCCGGATCCTCGAGGGCGAGGAGATGCTGACGACCTACCGCTTCCATAGCGGAGCGGCGCGGCACTTCTTCTGTTCACGCTGCGGGATTTACACCCACCATCAACGACGATCCGATCAGAGCCTGTACGCTGTCAACGTCGCCTGCCTTGACGGAACAAGCCCGTTCGATTTCTTCGAGGTGCCCGTCATGGATGGCGTCAACCACACCAGCGACACCGGAAAGCCGACGCGCCGGGCCGGCACCCTGCGTTTCATTCCGGCAGGCTGACCGTCGCGGATCCCCAGGTCCTGCACGGCGGCGTAAAGGCGCCGGCACCATCGTCTCCGTTCGCGGCGGTTTTTCAGCTCACGGGGGATTGGCCGCCGTGAACAGGCGGGTATCGAGATAGGCTTCGATCGCCTCGGAGCCTCCCTCGGAGCCGTAACCCGAATCCATGACGCCGCCGAAGGGCAGTTCGGGTATGCCGAGGCCGAGATGGTTCACGGACATCATTCCCGCCCGCACCGATTTCAGCGCTTCCTGATGTGCGGCGGAGCGCGTGTAGGCGTAGGAGGCGAGCCCGAACGGCAAGCGGTTGGCCTCGGCGATGATCGCGTCGCGCGAGCCGTAGCGGTTGATGATCGCGACGGGGCCGAAGGGCTCGTCATTCATGATCGCGGCGTCGGTCGGGACATCGGTCAGCACGGTAGGCTGGAAGAAGTAGCCCTTGTTGCCGATCCGCCGCCCGCCGAGGGCGACCTTGGCACCGCGCTCGACGGCGTCGGCGATCATCGCCTCGAGGGCGAGGACGCGGCGCCCGTTGGCGAGCGGGCCCATTTCGACGCCCGGCTCGGATCCATCGCCGACCACCACATTGCCGGCCGCCTCGACGAAGCCGTCGACAAATCTGTCGGCGACGCTCTCCTGAACGAGGAAGCGCGTGGGCGAGACGCAGACCTGACCGGCGTTTCGCAGCTTCTGGGCCACGAGTTGCGGAATGGCGAGGTCGAGATCGGCGTCTTCCATGACGATGGCGGGCGCATGGCCTCCGAGTTCCATCGTCGCGCGCTTCATGTACGCGCCCGCGCGTGCCGCCAGATGCTTCCCGACCGGCGTCGAGCCGGTGAAGGAAATCTTGCGGATCGTCGGATGGGCGATCAGGTACTCGGAAATCTCGGCGGGATTGCCATAGACGAGGCCGACCACCCCGGCCGGCAGGCCGGCGTCAAGGAAGCAGCGGATGAGTTCGGCCGGCGAGGCCGGCGTCTCTTCCGGCGCCTTGACGATGATCGAGCACCCGGCCGCCAGAGCCGCAGAGAGCTTGCGCACGATCTGGCTGATCGGGAAATTCCACGGCGTGAAGGCCGCCACCGGCCCGACGGGGGTCTTGAGCGCGAGCTGGGTGATTCCGGCGCCCCGGGCGGGAATGACCCGGCCATATGCGCGCCGCGCCTCCTCGGCCAGCCAGTCGATGGTGTCGGCGGCGCCCAGCGCCTCCGCCTTTGACTGGGCGAGCGGCTTGCCCTGTTCCAGGGTCATGATCGCGGCGATCCTATCCGCGCGTTCACGTACCAGGTCGGCCGCCTTGCGCA
The DNA here is from genome assembly GCF_902703545.1 of Starkeya nomas. Lineage (NCBI taxonomy): Bacteria > Pseudomonadati > Pseudomonadota > Alphaproteobacteria > Hyphomicrobiales > Xanthobacteraceae > Starkeya > Starkeya nomas. Next base: position 2,843,202 of record NZ_CACSAS010000001.1, on the reverse strand, counting down.
TCCGTTTCGAGCGCTCGAAGGCCGAGGTCGCCGACCAGACGGCAAAACCGCGGGCGGTGGCCGCAAGCGCCCGGTCGAGCTCGTCCCGGCCCGCATGGGCGACCCGGCCGATGACGGCTTCGGTCGCGGGGTTCACGACCTCGATGGTTTTCCCTGTGGAGGAGTCCGACCAGGATCCGTCGATCAGGAGTTTCGTGTCGGGATAGTCGAGCATGCCGGTTCTGCTCCGCTGAGAGGCAGGTTCTGGTCGAAAGTTACCATTCTACGGAATCCACTTTTCGCAGAGAGGAAATCGGTTGACAAGGCAGCGGCTCGGCACTTAGCGTAAAAAATGAAAATGGGTTTTCGCCAAATGGAAAATGAAGACAAGCTGGGCAGTGAAGACAAGTCGGGCGTACGCTCGGTGGCCCGCGCACTCGCCTTGCTCTCGGCGCTGGATCGAAAGGGCAAAAACCTTTCCGAGATGGCGGCCGCGGCGAACATCAGCGTGAGCACGGCGTCGCGCCTGCTCGGGACGCTTGTCGCCCACGGCTTCGTCGCTCAGGGGAGCAATAACCGCTATGTCGCGGGGCTGGCCCTGACCACGCTGCTGCATGAGACGGACCGGTGGGCGCCGCTGCGGATGCTGGCGGCGGAATCGACCACCGCCCTCCGTGCCGAGCTGGACGAGACCTCCGCCTTCTTCGTGCGGTTTGGCGATGACCGCCTTTGCATCGACTCGGCCGAGTCCAGCCAATTGGTCCGGCGTGTCCGGCTGACCGGCGAGAAGGGCAAGATTTACCGCGGCTCCGCGGGCAAGGTGCTGCTCGCCTACAGCACGGATGAGGCCGTCGACGACATTCTCGGAGACATGCAGAGCTTCGAAATCCCCGGCCAGCGGGACCGGACGGTCGAGGAGCTGAAGGCGGAATTGGCCCAGACCCGGACGCAGGGCTACGGCTTCAGCCATCATGAATCCACCGGCGGCTCCTGGTCGGTCGCGGCTCCGGTCTTCATCCGGGGCAATCTGGTCGGCGCCCTTGCCGCCGTCATCCCCGATCACCGTTTCGGCGAGGAAGCCCTGACCGCCGCGATCGAGGCGACCAAGCGCGTCGCCGCCGAGTTTTCCGAGACTCCCAGAAAATGACGGAAGTAACGACATGGCTCGCATTGCCGATATCGACCGGATCGATATCACGGACATCCTCAACAAGGTCGCCTATATCCTCGATTCCAAAGAATACGGCCGGATGGGCGAGGTTTTTGCCGACGACATCCAGTTCAGCAACCCGGGACGCCTCACCGCCACCGGGCTGGACGAGCTGAAGACGGCGTTCGAGAATTTTCCGGCCCCGTCCCTCAGCCACCACATCACCAATCTTCTGCTGTCCGGCAATGAGGACGGAACCGTCAAGGCGCTGTGCAAGGCCTTGTCCCAGCGGGCCGACAAGTCGATGGCCGCGGCTGAATACACCGACGTTCTGAAGAAGACCCCGATGGGCTGGCGGATCGCCTCCCGCACCATCAGGCCGTTGTGATCAATCGAGTTTTTGACCCTTCGCGTTGTCGCCGCGCCGGCGGCACCGGCCGAGATCGAGACGGACGAAATGTCGAAATATGACGTGATTATCGTTGGCGCCGGCCATAGCGGGCTTGTCGCGGGTTTCTATCTCGCGCGGGCGGGGTTGAAGGTGCTGATGCTGGAGCGGAGCTACCAGGTCGGCGGCACCTGCATCACCGAGGAAGTCTTCCCGGGCTACCGCGGCAGCAGCATCGCCAATTCCTGCCACAGCCTCGATCCGCGCATCGCCGGCGATATGGAGCTGGAAAAGCACGGGCTGAAGCTGACGCATCCCGCGCTCAACTCGCTGACCCTGTTTTCCAATGGCGATGCGCTGGTCATGTGGCCGGAGCGCGAGCGTCGGCGCGCCGAGATGGAGCGTCTTGCCGAGCCCGGCGACATGCAGGGCTTCGCCGACGTGATGCAGTTCTATCAGAACGTGGCGAGGAAGATGGGCGTGTCGTTCTACGACCCCGCGCCCTCGCTGGAAGAGGTCGCGGCGCGGTTCAAGGAGCCCGCCGACAAGGAAGCCTTCAATCTCGTCATGTTCGGCAGCGTCGGCGACGTGCTGGACCGCCACCTGAAATCGCCGTGGCTGAAGGCGTTTCTGGCCGGCACCGCCATGGCGACCAATCTCGTCGGCCCTCGCACGCCGGGCAGCGGCTACATATTGCTGCAGCGGCCGCTGCAGGAAGAATCGATGCGTCGCAGCGGCGTGGTCTTCGAGAGCAACGAGCTGATGATGAAGAACGCGTCGCCGATCGGCGGCGTGGGCGCCGTCACGCAGGCCATGGCCCGGGCCAATGAGAGCCTGGGCGTCGAGATCCGCCTTGAATCCCCGGTGCGCGAGCTTCTCTGCGACAATGGCAAGGTGAAGGGCGTCGTGCTGGAAAGCGGCGAGGAGATCGAGGCCACGCGCGTGCTGGCCAACATCAACCCGAAGACGGTGCTGACCAAGCTGGTGCCGGCGAACCAGCTGCCGCCCGAGATCGAGGAGCGGGCCAGGAAGCTGAGCATGCATGGCTCGTCCTCCAAGGTGCACCTCGCCCTCAAGGGCACGCCGCGTTTCAACCGCGCGCGGAACGACGAGGAAAACACCCAGTTTCTCGGCACGAACTTCCGCGTGGTTCCCAGCATCGACGTGCTTCAGGAGAGCTACAACGAAGCCACCATGGGCCGCTGGTCGCCGCATGTGACGATTTCGGGTGTCGTGTCGTCTGCCGCGGATCCCGACATGACCCCGCCGGGCTGCCACTTCATGAGCCTGAGCGTGCGCGGCACGCCCTACCACCTGGCCGAGGGAAGCTGGGACGACCAGCGCGACGCGCTCGGCAATGCCGTCGTCGAGACGCTCAGCCGGAACATCGGCAACATCAAGGACATCATCGAGGGCATCAGCGTCTACACGCCTGTCGACCTCGAGCGGAATTACGGCATGGCCGAAGGCAACGGTGCCCATGGCGACATCGTGCCCGGACGCATCTTCGACGCGCGCCCCATGCCGGGATGCTCGAACTACACGACCCCGATCGAGGGCCTCTTCATGTGCGGCGTCGGCAACTGGCCCGGCAACTTCATGAGCGGACTGACGGGCTACAACGCCAGCCGGAAGATGCTCGGCGAATTCCATCCGGCACACTAGTTCGGCCGTCTGAGGGCCTGATGGCCTCGACGGAAAATGTAGAGGATTCAAGTATGTATCACGGAAAAGCCATTCGGAACGGTGAGCCGTCCGGTCTTCGGTCGGCGACCAATACGGGCGATGTGTGGTCCGACATCCTGCTCAACGCCGGCAATGCGCGGGCGATCAACATCATGTTCCCGCCGGGCGCCCGCACCCACTGGCACACCCATGAAGGCGGGCAGTTCATCTACACGATTTCCGGCGAGGGCTGGATCCAGGAGCGGGGCGGCGAGCGCGTCATCCTCAATCCGGGCGATGTCGTCTGGACCGAACCGGGGGTCGAGCATTGGCACGGCGCCAGCGAAACCGGTCTTGTCACGCAGATCGCCCTGCATTTCGGCAACGTCGACTGGCAGGGCGCCGTGACCGACGAGGAGTACGGCACTTAGTAAAACCGTGCGAAAGCACCAGCAGGGAAGCGGAATAGATCAATGAACGACAAGAAATATTCTTCTGACCTTTCGATGGCGAGGCTTCGCCTGTGCGGACTGTCTGTGGCGCTGATGCTCAGCGCCACCCATGGCGCGCTGGCGCAGGACGCGGGCGATATCCGTCGCTTCGCGGGTCAGAGCATCTCCTTCGCGGGATACTCAAGTGCGTTCAATGACAAATGGGCCGCGAGCTTCGGCAAGTACTTTACCGAGCGCACGGGCGTTACCATCAACTGGATTCCCTCCAGCCCGTCGAAGAACATCACGCGCATCCGGGCTTCCGGCGGCTCGCCGGACATCGACGTGATGCTCATGGATTCCGCGAATCTTGCCCGCGGTGTCCAGGAAGGTGTCGTCGGCACGGTCGATCCGGCGAAGATCCCCAACATGAAGAAGGTGCCGGAGAGCCTGCAGATCAAGTCGGGCATCCCCAGCATGGCGTATCGTTACGGCAACTGCTACCGGACCGACAAGTTCGAGCAGCTGAAGCTCGGTGCGCCCAACGACATCGGTGTCTGGTCAAATCCGGGTCTGGCGGGACGCGTGATGTTCCCCTCGACGACGGCGGCGCAGTGGTTGATCAACGCTCCGGCGATCGCGATATCGGCGGGCGGCAGTTACGGCGACGTGTCCGCCAGCATCGAGAAGCTGTCTTCGCAGGTGAAGGCCTACGGGTTCTTCAACTCGTCGGGCGACATGGACGCGGCGATGTCGGCGGGCGACGTCTGGCTGACGGTCGGCAACAACCAGGGCCGCTGCCTCGCGCTGAAAAAGCAGGGCATCCCGGTCGCCTATGCCAGCTGGACCATCACCTCGGGCGGCAAGACCTATTCCGACCTGATCAACCCGGACAACCTCGTTCTTGTGGCGAACTCGCCCAAGAAGGAGCTGGTCGAGCTGATGATGAACGAGTTCCTGTCGGACGAAGCCGCCAAGGACTCGATTCCGCTCTTCATGTTCATCGCCGGTACGCCGCCGACGTCCTATGCGATCGACGCCGTGATGGCCGCCGATCCGTCGTCCGCTGAATGGATCATCAAGGATCCTTCCCAGCTGTTCCAGCCCGACTACCCGGCCTTCCTCGCCAATTTGCGCGAATGGACCACGCAGTGGGCGGGCATTCTTCGCTGACGCCCTCCTGAGCGGCAACGGCCGGCCCCTGGGCTCCGCCGTCCGTTGCCGGCTTCGGCTCGAAGACTTGCAACGCACGCCACCCGAACGTTTTGGCGACCCTAGCAACAAGCGCATCCGACGAGGCGTGGCAATGAGCAGACTTGAGATCGACTCCCTGAAGATCGCCTATGGCGGCTGGGTTGCGATCGACAACCTCAACCTGACGATCGAGAAGGGGGAACTGGTGTCCCTGCTCGGCCCTTCCGGGTCCGGCAAGACGTCTCTGCTGCGCGCCATCGGCGGCTATCTGAAGCCGACCGGCGGATCGCTGCGGATCGACGGCAAGGACATCACCTCCATCCCTCCCCAGTTCCGGGACATCGGCATGGTGTTCCAGAATTTCGTGCTCTTTCCCCATTTGACCACGGTCGAGAACGTCGAGTTCGGGCTGCGGACCCGGGGTGTTCCCAAGGCGGAGCGCCGCCGGCGGGCCATCGAGGCCCTCGCGATGGTGCAGATGGACACCTATCTCGATCGCTACCCGTTCGAGCTCAGCGGTGGTCAGCAGCAGCGCGTGGCGCTGGCGCGCGCGATCGTCATCCGCCCGACCATGCTGCTGCTCGACGAGCCGATGGGCGCGCTCGATACCAAGCTGCGCGAGCGGGCGCAGGAGGAGATCCGGGCGCTGCAGCAGGAGCTGCAGCTCACCACGGTTCTCGTGACCCATGATCAGCGCGAGGCCATGGCGATGTCCGACCGGATCATCGTCATGCGCGGCGGCGCGATCGTCGACGCCGGTGATCCCTGGCGGCTCTACCACGCGCCGAAGACGGCCTTCACCGCCGAATTCCTGGGGACCACCAACCTGCTGCCCGTCGAGGTGCTGACACGCGACGGCAACAGGGCGCGGGTCCGGATGACGAATACCGGCCATGAGTTCGAGGTGGAGGGCAGTCTGCCGGGCGCCAATGCCGGCTATGTGTCGCTGCGCCCGGAAGACATCACCTGCACGCCGAGCGCCGGGCCCGGCGCGCTGCCGGCCAAGGTGGTGAAGCGCATGTTCTATGGCGTGAACACCCATTTGCGGCTGGAGGCCTCGGGTCTGGGCTCCCTGCTTGCGGTCCAGCACCGGCATGCCGTGTTCGAGGAAGGCGCCGACCTCTTCGTCAGCTTCCAGCCGCAGGATGCGCGCCTGCTCCCGGCGGATCTCCCGGAGGGCCGGCGATGATCCCCGGCACATCCTCCCTGTTCAGGCTGGGGATCGTCCCGCTTGCCCTGTTCTTCGTCGTGTTCTTCGCCTACCCGGTGCTGCACTTCCTTTGGGGCAGCCTCGTCGTTGGTGCGGGCGGCGCGTCCAGCCTGTCGCTTCACAACTTCACGGACGCGCTGCATTCGCCCTCCGTGCTCCGGTCGTTGTCGGCCACGCTTCTTCTGAGCGTTCTGACCGGCGTCGTCTCGCTCGTCCTGGGCTATCTCCTGGCTTTCCAGGTCGTGCGGCGGAATGCCGTCATCGGCAGGATCATCTTCGTCGCCGCCATCGCGTCGCTCTTCACCAGCACCATCGCCCGGGCTCTGGGCTGGCGCGTGCTGCTCGGGTTCGAGGGCCCCATCAACAACGCGCTGGTCGCCATCGGCCTGATTTCGCAACCGCTGCAGCTCATCAACAACTTCACCGCGGTCGCGATCGGGATGATCCACATCCAGGTTCCGGTGGTGATGGTCGGGCTCATTCCGGTGATCGAGGCCTTGCCGCGTGATTTCGAGCGGGCGGCGATCGGGCTTGGCGCGCCGCGCTGGAAAACCTTTCTGACCGTTCACCTGCCGATGACCTGGATGAACGCCGTTCCGGTGGGGCTGATCGCGATCATGGCGACCGCCGCCTATTTCACCACCCCGGTCCTGCTCGGCGGCGGGCGCGTCGATGTGATCGCGATCCAGATCCAGCAGGCATCGCAGGTGCTTTTCGATTTCGGCTACGCCGCGACGCTGTCGGTCATGCTGGTGGCGATGATCAGCGCCGTCGCGATCGTCGTCCTTCTGCTGACCCACTGGCGCCGCAACGTCCGGGCGAGGGGATCGTCGTCATGAAGAACATGATCTCACGTGTTGTGGATACGGTGCTCTGTTGCGCGATGCACGCGCTGACCGTGCTGGCCGTGGCCTTTCTGGTGATGCCGCTCTTCGTGGTCGTGATCGTCTCGTTCAACTCGACGACGGTGATCTTTCCGCCGCGGGACTGGTCGCTGGTCTCCTACATGCAGATCCCCCCGGTGGCCGTCGACACGTTCCTGCGAAGCCTCGTACTCGGCCTCTGCTGCGCGACGCTGTCGGCGTTGCTCTGCGTGCCGGCGGCGATCGCGATGGTGAAGAGCACGCTGCCGGGCAGGGCGCTGATCGAGGCGGCGCTGCGCAGCCCGCTGCAGTTTCCCGCGATCATTCTCGGCGTCGCCATCCTTCAGTACTTCTACTTCTGGCAGGGCGCGCTTTCCGTTCCGCTGGTCGGCACCTTCGTGGGGCTGCTGATCGCCCACACGATCTACACCTTCCCCTTCGTGCTCGTGCCGACCATCGCCCGTCTTTCGGCGCTCAGCGGCCAGTATGACGAGGCCGCGGCCGGGCTTGGGGCGGGCTCGCTGACGACGCTGTTCCGGGTGATCGTTCCGCTGATGCGGCCCGGCATCATCGCCGGCATGTTCATGAGTTTCATCATGTCCTTCGAGGATGTCGCGGTGACGATGTTCCTCGCCGGATCCAAGATGACCACCTTCCCCGTCTATCTGTTCGGCAGCGCCGAGGTCTCCAACACACCAGGCCTGTACGCCGTGGCCAGCCTTGGCTCGCTCACCGCGCTTGTCCTCGTGCTGCTGGTCGAGCGCTTCATCGGCATCCGGACCGTTCTCAGCAAAGGCTGACGCAGCTCCCCGCGGGCGCGTCGGGCGCCCGCGCACTCATCCATCCAATCAGGCCACTGCACCGGAGACATCCCGGCAGGGTATGGCCCAAGGAGAACTGACTCATGAGCAACCCAGATATCGCCGACCTGAAAGCTGCGGGGGTGAGCGGCGTGCCGAGCGGGAAGATCCTCGTCACCAACGCGACCATCCTGACCATGGACGATGCCGAGACCACGGCCGGTTCCCTGCTGATCGACGGCGGCCGGATCGTCGCGGTCGACCCTTCCGAGGAGCAGGCGAGGGGTGCCGCGATCGTGGACATGGGCGGCAAGACCGTGGTTCCCGGCCTGATCGATGCCCATACCCATATGGAAATGATCGCCTATGGCTGGAACATCGCCGTCAACGTCAAGCCGCCGCTCGTGACGTCCATCGACGATATGGTCGAGCGCCTTGCCGAGAAGGCCGCGACCTTGCCGGCGGGGAAATGGATCCTCGGCCAGGGCATGCACTATCAGAACCAGCACATCGCCGAAGGCCGCTATCCCAATCGCTGGGATCTCGACCGTGCCAGCACCGAGCATCCGATCGTGGTCCGGTTCAGCTTCCACATCAATGTCTTCAACTCCAAGGCCCTTGAGGTTCTGGGCGTGGACGAGAATACGCCCGACTCCGACGGCGGCTATCTGGAGCGCACCGCGGACGGTGTTCCGAACGGCGTGTCCAACGACATGTGGCACGCCCTGAACGCGCCGGACTGGCCCTATGAGGAAGTCGGCCCCGCCCTCGCCAATGCCCAGGCAAGCTTTCTCGAGAACGGCATCACGGCGATCACCGAGTTCACGCTGTTCCGCGGCGGCATCGACGCCTATCTGGAGATGGAGCGGCGCAAGGATCTGAAGATCCGCGTCGCGCTCTATCCGAAGGTTCCGTCCGTCTGCCCGCTGGAGGACGCTGTCTCCGGCCGCCTCGGCGAGCGCTTCGCCGAAGCCGATCCGAGCCGACTGAAGCTCGGCGGGATGAAGATGTTCATCGATGGCGGCCTGACCTCCCGCGCCGCGGCGATGTACGAGCCCTATTGGGACAGCAATCTGAAGGGCGACCTGTCCTTCGAGCCCGAGGAGTTCTCGGAGATCGTCAAGAAGCTGCATGGCGCAGGCTATCAGATCTGTGTCCATGCGATCGGCGATCTGGCGCAGGACGTCGTGCTCGACGCCTTCGCGACGTTGCCTGAGCGCAAGGCCGCGAACGGCGCATTCCACCGTATTGAGCACGCCGGCAACTGCCTCTGGACGGACGAGCGCGCCAAGCGCTTCGCCGATCTGGGCGTGCTGCCGGTGCCGCAGCCTCCGTTCATCTACACCACGGCCGCGGGCTATCGTAAGAACCTGGGTCCGGTGCGCGGCGCCGATCTCTTCCCGATGCGCCGGATGGTGATGGACCAGAAATTCGCCATCCCCGGCAACTCGGATGCGATCGGCATTCACCCGAAGCAGCACGTTCCCATGTTCGGCATCTGGGCCATGGTGGCGCGCGAGATGAACAATGGCGAGACGCTCACGGACGGTGAGAACCTCGACGTCATGACCTCGCTGCGGATGTACACCCGCTTTGCCGCGCGCTCGATCGGACGCGAGCACGAGATCGGGTCCCTTGAGCCGGGCAAGTTCGCCGACTTCGTCGTATTCGATGAAAATCCGCTGACGGTTCCGACGGACACGCTGCGCGATATGATGCCGAACCAGACATGGATCGGCGGCGAACAGGTGTTCGCACGGGACGCACACGAGGTCGCCGCAAAGGAAGCCCACATACCCGCGTGAAGCCTGTCGACACGGCCTTTCGTGCGAGCCCGGGGAAGCACCCGCCATGGCTGTTCGTTCTGAGCTGGCCATGGCGGGCGGGACTCACGTTTCCCGCTCCCCGGGGCGGCCTCTTGGGCGCCTTCTGCCGTGCGCCGACAAAGCGGCCCGTGGCGCAGGCAAACGTGGCCAAGCCATGAATTTCACAAGCATCATCCGGCCTGTAGCCCGAGGGTCTGAAATGACGAACCTCACCCAAGTCTCGTCCCACCCGGCATGTCATTCCAACACGCAGCCGCGTGACTGGCTGTGCACCGCCATCCAGCGGATCGAGGCAGACATCAACCGTTCCGCCGACACGCATCTCATCCGCGTGCCGCTTCCGGCCTTGCCGGGGATCACGCTCTATCTCAAGGACGAGTCGAGCCACCCGACCGGAAGTCTCAAGCACCGGCTGGCGCGCTCGCTCTTTCTCTACGCGCTGTGCAATGGCTGGATCGGGCCGCAGACCCTTGTCGTCGAGGCATCCAGCGGGTCGACCGCCGTGTCGGAAGCCTATTTCGCCCGGCTTATCGGCCTTGATTTCGTGGCGGTGATGCCGCGAACCACCTCACCGGAGAAGATCGCCGCCATCGAGTTCCAGGGTGGCCGCTGCCATCTCGTCGATGATCCCAAGACGGTCTACGGCGAGGCTGCGGAACTCGCCCGCGGGGCGGGGGGCCTGTACATCGACCAGTTCACCTTCGCTGAGCGGGCGACGGACTGGCGCGGCAACAACAACATCGCGGAATCGATCTTCAGCCAGATGTCGCAGGAGCCCGATCCGGTGCCCCGCTGGATCGTCACCGGTGCCGGGACCGGGGGCACCTCGGCAACGATCGGGCGCTACATCCGCTACCAGCGCCACACGACCCGGCTGTGCGTCGCCGACCCCACGGAATCGGTGTTCCATCGGCACTATCAGGATCGATCGGTCCTGGAGGTGGATCGCTGCCGTTCCGTCATCGAGGGCATCGGCCGCCCGCGCGTCGAGCCGTCGTTCATTCCCGAGGTCGTCGATCGGATGATCACCGTCCCGGACACGCTGTCCGTCGCGTCGATGCGCGTCATCAGCGACATGCTCGGCCGCCGCTGTGGCGGCTCGACGGGAACCAACGTCTACGCCGCCCTGCGACTGGCGGAGGAGATGGCGGCCGCGGGAGAGCAGGGGTCGATCGTCTCCATTCTGTGCGACTCCGGCGACCGTTACGCCTCCACCCTCTACGATGACGCCTGGCTCGCCGGACGCGGCATCGGGATCGCGGCCCCCATGGCGCAGCTGGAGAGCTTCCTGACGGGCAGGGGAAGCCTCCCCCTCTGAGTTCAGGCCGCGGCGTCGTTCCGGGCCATCGTCCGCCATGGCGATGGCCTGCCGGTTCGGACGGGGAGTGCTTCCGGCGCAAGGCGCCGGCAAACCCGCGCCGGAGGGAGGCTACCGCAGGCGCCGGGCCTTCCACTCATCCGTGGCGGCGAGCGAAAGCAGCGTCTCCACCGCCACCTCGGCGACCGCCATCGTGGCCCGCGAGGATGGCCTGTTGAGCGGCGTCGCCAGATGGACCGTGCGGCGGAAGCCCGGATCGACGATGCGGAACGTATGGATGGGCGCCTTGCCCGCCAGGCTCGAGATCGATCCGGGATGACGGGCCGCCAGGGAGCAGATCGTCGCTCCGTGCCCGCGCCGGACGAGTTCGAATATCTGCGGCGAGGCGTCGACCTCCATGCCGATGTTCAGCGGGATGGCGTGACGCCGCGCCGTCGCTTCCACAAGCACCCTGAGGCCATGTTCGGGCCCCGGCATCACCAGCTTCAGGTGCTGGACGTCGCGCATGCGGATCTCGTCCCTCTCGTTCAGGAAGGGAGCGACGACCGCCCGATCATACGTCGCGATGTAGAGTTCCTCCTCGGCGATGGGGCGCAGCGAGGCGCTGCGGTCGGTCGCGGCGCCGCCGCCAAACACCACGGCGGCGTCGAGCGTGCCCTCACGCAGCCAGCTCGCAATGTAGCCGGACATGCTCTCGACCACGCGCAGACGAACCTGCGGGAAGCGCTCGAGGCAGGTCTCGATGAGCTGCGCCGTCAGCAGCCCGACCAGCGAACCGGGCACGCCGAAGCGCACGGCACCGACGGGGGGCTTCTCGCGGCTGAGCATGCTCGCCTTGGCGTCCTCCGCCTGCTTGAGGATGGCGTAGGCATGGGAGAGGAATTCCCGTCCCTGCTCGGTGAGCGTGAGCCCCCGCGCCCGGCGTTCGAACAGCGTCGTGCCGAGTTCGTCCTCGAGATCCTTCAGCCGCACGCTCAGCGACGGCGGGCTGCTGTGCAGCACCTTCGCGGCGGCGGCGAGCGAGCCGGTCTCGGCGATCGCTACGAAGGCTCGCAGATCACGAAGGTCCATGCCGCTCCACGCCCGTTACGCCACTCGCGCTCTCTGTGCCCTCATATCGGCCAGGCCGGCGGCGCGGGCAAGGATCGACCGCGCGCGATCGGCCACCGGCAGGTCGACCATCGCACCGCGAAAGGTAACGGCGCCGCGGCCGTCGGCCAGGGCCTGCTCGAAAGCCTCCAGCGCACCCTGCGCCCATTCGATCTCGCCCTTGGAGGGCGCGAATACCTCGTTGAGGATCGGCACCTGGCTGGGATGGATGCAGAAGCCGCCGGTGAAGCCCATTTCCCGCGCCTGCTCGATGGTCCGGCGGAACTTCGCCTCGTCGGCATAGTCGGCGACCGTGCCGACGAAGCCGATCGGCTGGATGCCGGCGTTGCGGGCGGCGACGACCGCCTGGGCGTTGTGAATGTACAGCGTATCGTAGGTCGGCGAGGCGCCGAGCGACACGGCGAGGTCCTCGGCGCCGACGATCATGCCGGCCACGCGCGGATGGGCGGCGGCGATGGCCGCCATGTTGAGCAGGCCCTCGGCGGTCTCGATCATGACCACCAGCCGGGTATGGCCCGGCGCCATCCCCCGCTCGCGCTCCAGCTCGTCGATGATTTCGGCGATGGCCCGCACATGCGAGGCGTCGGGAACCTTCGGCAGGGTGAGACAGCAGACATGGGGGCAGATCGAGGCTTCGATATCGGCCGTCGCCTGCCGCCAGGGGCGGTTGATCCGCACCACGACGTCGAGCCCCTGTCCGGCGAGACGAGCGGCCACCGGCATGACGGCGCGGCGGGCCTCCTCCTTCTGGCCGGGCGGGATGGCATCCTCCAGATCGAGCTGGATGCAGTCGGCGTCCCGCTCGGCGGCACGGGCGAGGAAGCGCTCGTTGAGCACGGGCACGAACAGCATGGAGCGCCATGCCGATGGGGAACGGGTCATCAGGAAACCTCTGCCGGCTGCTTGGGTGTCGCCATGCCGAGCTCCCGGCGGAGTTCCTCGGTGTGCTCGCCGATGTCGGGGGCGGGCCGGCGGAACGGGGCCGGCGTGGCGGAAAAGCGGGGAATGATGTTGTGCATCGGCACCGAGCCGAGCTCGCGGTCCGGGATCTCGACGATCGCCTCCCGTCCCTCGACGAAGGGATGGTCCAGAAGGTCCATTACCGAGCACACCGGTCCGACGGTCACGCCGGCGGCTTCGAACAGGGCGAGATTCTCGGCCTGGCTACGGCCGGCGATAAAAGCGGCGATGATGGCATCGAGCTCGTCGCGATGGGCCACGCGCGCCGCGTTGTCGACGAAGCGCGGGTCGGTCTTGAGCTCGGGTCGGCCGATCGTGTCGAAGATCCGCTCGGCCATGGACTGCATCGAGCCCGACAGCGCGACATAGGCGCCGTCCGCGCATTCGTACACGTTGCGCGGCGCGGTGTGCGACGACTGGTTTCCGGCACGCGGCGTCGGCGCGCCCGTGAGGCGGATCTGGGCCGCCTCGGCGCCGATCAGCGAGTGGATCGGCTCGAACAGCGAGAGGTCGAGAACCTGCCCGGGCGCGTCGCCCTGCTCGACCGCCCGCAGCGCCGCGAGGATCGCCGCCGTGCCGTACAGGCCGGCCACCATGTCCGCCATGGCGAGCGGCGGCAGCGTCGGCGGCTTGTCGGCATGCCCGTTCATGAAGGCCCAGCCCGACATCGCCTCGACCAGCGTGCCGAAGCCCGGGCGCAGCCGCCAGGGGCCCGTCTGCCCCCAGCCCGAGACGCGCAGGATCACCAGCTTGGGGTTGCGGGCGAGCAGTTCCTCCGGGCCGAGCCCCCAGCGCTCCAGCGTGCCCGGCACGAAGTTCTCGACGAGCACCTGCGCCGTATCGACGAGGCGCAGCAGCATCTCGCGCCCATCGGGGTCGTGGATGTCGAGCGCGACGCTCCGCTTGTTGCGGGCATAGACCTTCCAGAACACCTCGACGCCCTCGACGCGCCAGCTCCTGAGGTCGTCCCCTTTGCCGGGGCGCTCGATCTTGATGACATCGGCGCCGTAGTCGGCCAGCACATGCGTCGTCATGTTGCCGGCGACGAGGCGGGACAGGTCGATCACGCGCACGCCGTCGAGCGGGCCGCGCCCATCGGGCGTGAAAGGAATGGTCCGGGGCATGGGCAACCTCCTCCTCAATCCATCACGATGAGCGGCTTGATCTCCTGCAGCGCATGCATGCGCTCCAGCGCCGTGTTGACCTCGTCGAGGCTGTAGCGGCCGGTGATCATCTTGCCGAAGGGGATGCGGTCGATATGGGCGGAGGCGAACTGCAGCGCCTTCCAGTAGGATTTCACGTCGCCGGAAAAGGAGCCGATGACACGGATGTTCTTCTTCACGATCGTGGAAGGGCTGAAGGTCGCCGTGCCGCTGCCGAGCTGCCCCACGGTGAGATAGCGCCCGCCCTTGCGCACCAGGTCGAGGCCTTCGGCGAAGGCGCCGGGATGACCGGTGAACTCCATCACGATATCCGGGCCGCGCCCGTCCGTGATCTCGCGCACGGCCGCGAGGCGCTCTTCATGGGTCGTGCCCTCGATGGTGAAGGTGTGCGTGGCCCCGAAGTCGCGGGCGAGCGCCAGCCGGGCCTCCGGCGCGCCGATGACGCTGACCGTGCGCGCGCCGTTGACGCGGGCGACGGCCGCCGCCAGCACGCCGAGCGGCCCGGCACCCTGGATCGCCACATGCTCGGACGGCTCGATGCCGCCGAGATTGTCGAAGGCGTTCATCACCGACCGGAAGGCGCAGCTGCACAGGCTGGCGACGCCGTCGTCGAGGTTGTCCGGCACGCGCACGCGGCCCGATTCCGGCAGCACATAGCCGTATTCGGAGAACCCGCCGAGCAGATAGGGCGGCTTTTCGATGTTCTCGTACATATAGGCGCGGCGGTTCTCGCACAGCGTCGGCTGGCGGGCGATGGTGCAGTAGAAGCAATGCCCGCAGGCCGTATGCGTCCACAGGATGCGGTCGCCGATGGCGAGTTCCTGCCCGACGCTGTCGCGCTCGGCACCCTCGCCGATGGCGACCACGCGCCCGACCATCTCGTGGCCGAGGATCACCGGCAGGTCGACCGCCAGAGACAGGTTGCCGCGCGACAGATGCACGTCGGTACCGCAGATCGAGCAGGCCGTGGTCTTCACGATCAGGGCGCCGGGCTCGGGGCCCGAGGGAACCGGCACGCATTCGATCTTCACCGGCTGCCCGAACTGGCGGACCACCGCCGCGCGCGAGAAGTCGGGAAGCTTGGTTTCACCCTTCATCAGCATTGGGTCACACACGTCTAGAGGTAACGGAACCAGAGGGTCACGAACGGCACGAAGGTGATGATCGCCTGACCGAGCAGCGCCGCGCCGAAGAACCATCCGAGATAGGGGAGCATGTCGGCGAGCCGGGCGTTGGCTGCCCGCGCCGCCACGTAGAGATTGGCCGCCATGGGCGGCGTCAGCAGGCCGATTTCCAGATTGGTCGCGGTGATGATGCCGAAATGCACGGGATCGATGCCGAACTTCTCCGCCGCCGGGGCCAGCAGCGGCCCCATCAGCAGGATCGAGGCATTGGTCTCCATGAAGGTGCCGACCAGCAGGAGGACGACGTTGACCATCAGGAGGAAGGCTACCGGGCTCTCGATGTAGGTCGCCACCCACATGGCGATGTCCTGCGGCACCTGGTTCAGCACCATGGCGCGGTTGAAGATGCCGGTCATGGCGATGACGATCAGGATGCCCGAGCCGGTGATGGCCGCCGAACGGAAGGAGCGCGCGAAGTCCCCGCTGCCGAGCAGCCGGCGCAGCAGCGATACCCCGACCGCATACAGGCACCCGATCGCCGCCGCCTCGGTGGGCGTCATCAGCCCCCCGTAGATGCCGCCGAGAATGACGACTGGCAGCAGCAGCGCCGAGGCGGCCTCCAGCCAGATGGTCCGCTTGGATTTCCCGGCGGTGAGCGTGTCGCCGCCTTCCGGGCGGCTCTCGACGCCCCCCTTGAGCAGGCGGCGCGACAGCGCGTTGTGCACGACGAGGAACAGCACGCTCATGAGCAGGGCCGGCGCCAGCGTGGCGAGGAACAGCTGCGAAATCGACACGCCGACCGTCGCGCCGTAGAGGATCAACGGGATCGAGGGCGGCACCAGCACCCCGAGCAGCCCGGCCGAAGAGGTGAGCGAGGCGATGTATCCCTTGGGATAGCCGCGCTCGGCCATGGCCGGGCTGACGATGCCGCCGATGGCGGCCACCGTGGCGACCGAGGAGCCGGTGATGGCTCCCATCATCGCCGAGGCGGCCACGGTGATGTAGCCGAAGGCGGCCCGGATGCGGCGCAGCAGCAGGTCGGCCAGCGCGATCAGCTCTCCCGCCATGCCGCTGCGGTTCATCAGCTCGCCGGTCAGCATGAAGAGGGGAATGGCCACCAGCGGATAGCTGGAAATCTCCTCATAGGGGATGTTGCTCAAGCCGGAGATGGACAGCCCGAAGGCACCCATCTGCAGGAAGATGACCAGACCGAAGGTGACGGCGAGCGGCGCGCCGAGGACCAGGAAAAGGGCCATGAGGCCGAAGGTCAGCGCCATGGATCGTATCCTCCGGGTTCGCGCCCCTCGAGCGCGCGCCAGATGTCGAGCATCGAGTGGAAGGTCATGAGGACCGCCCCGGCCAGCACGAAGCCGGCAGGAATGGCGACCGGCGTGTCGCGGTCGATGAGGCGCTCGCCCGAGGACCAGGCGTAGTCGAACAGGTCCCAGGCGAGGACGATGAAGAACAGGCCGAAGACGAGGCACAGTATGGCCGCGATCGCATCGAGGCTGCGCCGCAGGAGACCGGGCGGCAGCATCTCGACGATATCCGCCGTCAGGTGACGGTGCAGATGGCTGCACAGCGCGCCGCCGATGAAGGTCAGCGGCGACATGGCGACCATCGCCCATTCTCCGGTGTCGGCGATCGGCAGGTTGAAGGTGCGGATCGCGACCGACATCGCGACCGCGGCGATGGCCACGACCATCGCCGTGATCACCACCATGTTTTCCATGCGGGCGAGCACGAGTTCGCCTCGCATGAGCGCGCCGAGCACGGGGCTGCCGCTACGCCAGGTCGCCGCGCCGGCTTTCCCGCCGCTCATCGACGTCGTCTCGTCATAGGCCATCGCCGCCTCACTCGCCGCGCGCCGCGGCGATTTCCTTCTTGAGCTCGGCGATGCGCTCCGCGCCGTAGACCGCCTCCAGCTTCTGCCAGCCGACCTGGCCGATACGGGCGAACTCGGCCATGGCTTCCGGTGTCGGGGTGACAACCTCGACGCCGCCCACCTTGATCTTCTCGAGGAAGGCGGCATTGGCGGCGCGGTTGCGGGCGATGCCTTCCTGCGCCGCTTCCTCGGCGGACTGCTTGACGATCTTGCGCTGCTCCTCGCTCAGCCGGTCCCAGAAGCGCTTGCTGACGGTGATCGCTCCCATCGCGTAGACGTGGTTGGTCAGCGTCATGTATTTCTGGGCTTCGAACAGGCGCGAATTGAAGACGATGCTGGCGCCGTTGTCCTGGCCGTCCACGGTGCCCTGCTGCAAGGCGACGAAGAGGTTGGGCATGGGCATGGTGACCGCCTGCGAGCCCGCCGCCTCGAAGAAGCTGCGGATGGAAGCCGAGCCCGGCACGCGGACCTTGAGGTCCTTCAGGTCCTCGACCGTACGCACCGGATGCTTGGAATTGGTCACGGCGCGGAAGTCGAGCTCGAAATAGGCGAGCGCCACCATGTTGTGCTTGGCGAGCGTCTCGCCCAGCGTGCGCTGGAGGATCCCCTTCGGGTTGTAGAAGATCTTGTCGACCTCCTGGGTATTCGTCGCGATGTAGGGGAGGTAGTGGATGTCGAGCAGCGGATCGAGGCCGGTCAGCGAGCCGATGTTCAGGAAGGCGAATTCCACCGAACCCCGGCTGAGATCGCGCCCCAGCGCCTCGTCGCCGCCGATCTGGCTGTTCGGGAACACGGTGATGTCGATCTCGCCGTTGGTGCGTTCCTTGACGAGCCGCGCGAAGATCTGGCTCGCCTCGTCGGCGGCGTTGCCCTGCGCGAAGACGTGGCCGAGACGGGCCTTCTGAGCCAGTGCCGGCGACGAGACAGCGATGATGGATGCGGCCGCGAGGGCAGCGAGAACAAGCTTCTTCATGGTTTCCTCCCGGGAAACGGACGTCTTCGTTTTGTTTTTGATGGGAAGACGTCGGATTTTTCAGGTGTTGTGATCGATCACCACCGTTTTGGCGACGGTGTATTCCTTCAGGGCCTCGAAACCCTTCTCGCGACCGTGGCCGCTCTTGCGGAAACCGCCGAACGGCAATTCGATGCCGCCGCCGGCCCCATAGCCGTTGATGTAGATCTGGCCGGCGCGGATGCCCTTGGCCATCCGCATCTGACGGCCGCCGTCGCGGGTCCACACGCCCGCGATGAGGCCGTAATCGGTTCCGTTGGCGAGGCGCAGCACGTCGTCCTCGTCGTCGAACGGCAGGGCCGCCAACACCGGGCCGAACACCTCCTCGCGCGCCAGCTCATGCGCGCGCGGCACGAGGCCGAACAGGGTCGGCGGCACGAAATAGCCGGCCTTGCTGGCCTCGGGGTGGATCTGCCCCTGCGCGGCCACCTCGATCCCGTCGCGCGCGGCGCGGTCGAGGAAGCTCATCACGCGGTCGCGCTGGACCGCATTGATGACCGGTCCGCAATCGAGGTCCTGGCCGGGGAAGCCGACCTTCATCGACCCCATGCGGTCGGCGAGCTTGCGCATGAAGGGCTCGTAGATCGACCGCTCGATGAGCACGCGCGAGCCGGCCGAGCAGGTCTGCCCGGCATTCTGCACGATGGCGCCGATGATGACCTCGCACGCCCGGTCCTGATCGGCGTCGGCGAACACGATCTGCGGCGACTTGCCTCCAAGCTCCAGAACGCACGGAACATGGTTCCTCGCCGCCGCCGTCTGCACCAGCGTGCCGACTTCCGGCGAGCCGGTGAAGGAGAGGAAATCGATCCCGGCATGGCTGGAGAGGGCGGCGCCCGCCTCCTCGCCGAGGCCGGTGACGACATTGATGACGCCGGCCGGGAACCCGATCTCCTCGGTGAGCTCCGTGAAGCGCAGGCAGGAGAGCGAGGCTTCCTCGGCGGGCTTGAGGATGGCCGCGTTGCCGGCGGCGAGTGAGGCGCCGAGCGTGCGCCCGAACATCGAGGCCGGATAGTTCCACGGGATGATGTGCCCGGTGACGCCGCGCGGTTCGCGCAGCACCATCACCTGGTAGCCCGGCAGGAAGGGAATGGTGTCGCCATGGATCTTGTCGGCGGCGCCGCCGTAATATTCGAAGTAGCGGGCGGTGACGCGGATGTCGTTCCGGGCGAGCTTCATCGGCTTGCCGGTATCCGCGGCCTCGATCTCCGCGAGCTCCTCCAGCCGGTCGAGGATCAGCAGGCCGAGCCGGCTGAGCAGCCGTCCACGCTCCAGGGCCGCCATGGAGCCCCAGGCCGTCTCGAAAGCGAGGCGGGCGGCGGCGACGGCGCGATCGATGTCGGCGGCGCCGCCGCGCGCGATGCGCCCGATGGTTTCGCCGGTGCTCGGATCGATCACGCCGAGCGTGGCGCCCGAGGCCGGCTTCACCCAGCGGCCATCAATGAAAATCTCGTCGCGCCCCATCGGCATCCTCCGCACTCCTTTTTTGCGTTTGCGGGGATGCTCCTACGATTGGCCGGCCTTCGACAATGCCGAAAAACCATAAGTTCCGTTCGGGTTTTCCGAATGCTCGCCGCCGACTCGGGAGAGGAGGCCGAAGCGAACCGGGCGGCGGGCGGGCTCGCCCCCGGCCGCTCCGGTTGACGAAGCTCCCAGCACCATCGAGGTCGCTGGCCTGCCGGGAGATCAGTATGTCCCGATCATCCGCGAGGCTCATCGGTCCGTGACCGGGCATTCAGCGGATTACGCCGAACCAGTTCGTCGACCTGTTCCGGCGTGAGCAGCCGAGGCTGCCGGTCTTGCAGCAGGAAGAGCAGCTTTGCCGTCTCCTCGAGTTCCTCGGCCGCGTAGACCGCGCTTTCGAGATCCTTGCCGGCGACAACCGAACCGTGATTGGCCAGAAGGACGGCGGCGTGCCTTCCTTCCAGCTCCCGGATCATCTCGCCCATGGCCGGATCGCCCGGGCGTACATAGGGAAGCAGCCGCACCTTCCCGACCCGCATCACCACATAGGGCGTCAGCGGCGCGATGCAGTTCTCCGGGTCGATATCGGGAAGGCAGGACAGGACCGTTGCGTAAGTGGAATGCAGGTGCACCACCGCCCCGGTGGACGGCCGCGTCGCGTAGAAGGCCCGGTGCAGGAAGATCTCTTTCGAGGGGAGATCGCCGGACAGATGGCGTCCCTGGTGATCGAGCTTGCAGATGCGCTCTTCTTCAAGGAAGCCAAGGCATGCATTGGTTGGCGTGATCAGCAGCCCATCCTCGATCGCCACGCTGATATTGCCGGCTGAACCCACGGAATAGCCGCGCTCGAAGAGAGTGCGCGACAGGCGAACGAGGGATTGACGCGCCGCTTTCTCGCTCATCGTGCATCTGCTCCCGTGCCGGAGATCGCGTCGAGCGCCTTGGCGAAAAAGTCCTCGGCACCGAAATTGCCCGATTTGAGCGCCATGCCGAGCCCCGCTCCAGCCTCGCTCACCAGCACCGGGACGCCGGGATCGATCTCCGGGCCGATGCGGAAGGATGTGATGCCCAGCGCCGAAACCACGGCTCCCGAGGTCTCTCCGCCTCCCACGACGATGCGCCGGGTGCCGCTCTCGAAAAGCTCCTTCGCCGCCGAGGCAAACAGCGCATCGAGCGTATGGGCAACCGTTTCGCGTCCGTATTTCTTCTGCAGGGCGGCGACCTGGTCCGGGTCCGACGAGGAGTAGGCCAGCGGCGCGGTATCGCGATTGGCGCGGATGAACGCCACGATATCCTGCACGGTGAGGCGTCCCTCCATCACCTGATCGACATCGATGGCAAATACCGGGTGGCTCGCGCGATGACGCTCGATCTGCGCGCGGGTCGCCCGTGAACAGCTGCCGACGAGGATGGCCTCGGGACCCCCGATCCCATGGACGTCGGGGGTGCCGCCATGCGCGGCTCCCCGGCGGATGAAGTTGCGCGGCAGGCCAAGGGCGATACCCGAACCGCCCGTCAGCAGCCGAGCGTCCGCGCAGGCTTCGGCCAGGGCGAGAAGGTCGTCGTTGCGGATGGCATCGGCGATGACCAGCTGCTCGCCGCGCGCCGCCGCCGCGTCGAGCGCCGCACGCGTCGCCACGGTTCCGCGCTGGAGCGTGGGCCAGTCTATCAGCCCGACCGGCCCGGTGCCCTGCCGGGCCAGCCAGCGCCGCAGGTCAGGGTCGGTCATCGGATTGAGCGGGTGATGCTCCATGCCCGATTCATTGAGCAGCCGGTTCCCGACGAAGAGATGGCCCATGTAGACGCTGCGCCCCGCATCCGGAAAGGCGGGGCAGGCGATCACGCCCCTCACGTCCAGCCGCCGCGCCAGGGCCACGCCGACGGGGCCGATATTGCCCTCCGGCGTGGAATCGAATGTCGAGCAGTATTTGAAGACGATCTGCCGGCAGCCTTGCGCCAGCAGCCAGTCCAGCGCGGCGAGCGATTGCGCGACCGCTTCCGCCGCCGGAATGGAACGGCTCTTCAGCGAGATGACGCCGGCTTCGACATCCGCGGCCGCGGGCGCCGCCGGCACCCCGAGATACTGCACCGTGCGCAGGCCCCCTTCCGGGGCGATACCCTTGGCGATGGTGTTGGCGATGTCGCTCGCCCCGGTGAAATCATCCGCAATAACGCCCAGGAGCATTCGTTCCCTCCGGTACAGACAAGGGGTGCCGGCTTAGCATCAACGATTCTGACGCGCGCGGCGGCGGCGCGCATATTCGGCCAGACCGACCGTCGCGATCAGCATCGTCCCGTTGAACAGGGGCTCGACGAAGAAAGGCGCGCCAAGCTGGCTGAGCCCGGTGACGGCGACGGCGAGGACGGCGACGGCGAGAAGCGTGCCTCCGACATTCGCGCGCCCCGGCCGCACCGAGGTGACGCCAAGGAGGGCGCCGGTGAAGGCCGGCAACAGCATCTCCTGTCCCACCGTGCTCTGTCCCACGAGAAGCTGCGCCTGCAGAATAATGCCGGCGAAGGCGGCGATGACGCCGGACGCGGTAAAGGCGAGGGTCACGTAGAGGGGCGAATTGATGCCCATCAATACCGCCGCGCGCGGATTGTCGCCGATGATGTAGAGATACCGCCCCACAGGCAAATATTCGAAGGCGATCCAGAGCACGAGGGCAATGACCAGCACGTACAGGATCGCCACCGGAATTCCGATGCCCGGGAGCATGCCCGACAGAGCGACGAAGTCCGGGGGAAGGATGCCGATCACCTGCTGGCCGCCGGTGTACCACTGGTTCAGCCCCAGCAGCACCGTGCCCGAACCGAGCGTGGCGATGAAGGAACTGATGCCCGCACGGCTGACCAGCAGCCCATTGATGCAGCCGACCAGGGCCCCGCCGGCCAGGATGATCAGCGCGGCCACCTGCCAGGACAGCCCCTGCTGGGTCTGCAGCCCGTTCGCCAGAACCTGCGCGAAACCGAGAACCGACGCCACCGACAGGTCGAAGTGATTGGCCGCCAGCGGGATCATCACGGCAAAGGCAAGCAGCGCGTAGATCGAGCGCGAGTTCAGCAGCGAATTGAAGGTGAAGCTGGTGAGGAACGTATCGCCCTTCAACACGGAGAAGAGCAGAAACAGTGCCACGAGAAGGATGAGCAGCCCCCACGAGGACAGGGCGTGTTGCAGGCGGCTGCCGGAAGAATGCGCGACCATGGAGGACATGCGTGTTTCTCAGTGAGGATTCGAGCTCTGACTGGCGGCTAGTGCGGTAAGCGCGGGAACGGAGAGTTCCGCGCGCGGGACCTCGCGGGCGATCCGGCCTCGATTGAACACGAGCGCGCGGTGGGAGATTCCCGCCACTTCTTCCATGTCCGAAGAGATGAGCAGCACCGAGGTGCCCGCGTCGAGCGCCTTCTGGAACAGGGCATAGATCTCGGCCTTGGC
The DNA here is from genome assembly GCF_902703545.1 of Starkeya nomas. NCBI lineage: Bacteria > Pseudomonadati > Pseudomonadota > Alphaproteobacteria > Hyphomicrobiales > Xanthobacteraceae > Starkeya > Starkeya nomas. Next base: position 2,820,224 of record NZ_CACSAS010000001.1, on the reverse strand, counting down.
GCCGACATCCACGCCGAGCGTCGGCTCCTCCAGCACGATCAGGCGCCGGTTGGCGACGAGCCAGCGCGCGACGATGATCTTCTGCTGGTTGCCACCGCTCAAATTGGCGATGACGGCCTCGCTATCGCGTGGACGCACCGAGAAGCGGTCGATCACGTCCCTTGTCCGCGCATGTTCCCGGGCCGGCATGACCGGTGCCCAGGGATGGCCGCCCGTCAGCAGGACGTCGGGGAAGAGGTTCTCGCGGACCGTCAGTCCGTTGGCGAGGCTTTCCTCGCGCCGCTTGCTGGAGACGAAGCCGATGCCACGCCGCGCCGCATCGCAGGGCGTTTGGAGATGGAGAGGCTCGCCGTCGAGCCAAACCCGCCCGCCGCTGATAGCGAGATCGCCGAACAGGGCCCGCCCGATCGCCTCCTGCCCGGCCCCGCGCAGGCCGACGAGGCCGAGCACCTCCCCGGCCTGAAGCCGGAAGGAGACGGGTCCCGCCGAGCCGGCACGCAGATTCTCGACTTCGAGAACCGTCGCCCCGCTCTCGGCGACCGGCGTCACGAAGACTTCTTCGAGCGGACGCCCGACGATCCGGTGCACCAGCCCGGCCGCATCGAGTGCCGCGATCGGCTCCGAACAGACCCGCCGGCCGTTGCGCAGCACGGTAACGCGGTCGGCGATGCGGAAGACCTCGTCCAGGCGATGCGTGACGTAGAGCACCGCCACGCCTTCCTCACGCAAGCGCCGGACGCATTCGAGCAGCCTGGCGACGTCGCTTTCGGGCAGTGCCGCGGTGGGCTCGTCCAGCACGACGACATCGACATGCAGGGCGAGCGCGCGGGCGATCGCCACGATGGCCTTGTCCGCCGCCGTGAGGTCGCCCACCACCTGCCCGGGATCGATGTCGGAGCCGAGGACCCGCAGGGCCTCGACCGCCGCGCGCCACGTGGCGCTCCAGTCGATCAATCCGAACCGCCAATGGTACCCGGCGATGAGCGCCACGTTCTCCGCGACGGTCATCGTGTCGACGAGGCCGAGATCCTGATGGATGAAGGCGATGGGCAGGCGGCCGGCGGCGGGGCGCACGACCTGCCCATCCAGCCGGATCTCGCCGCCATCCGGTGCGTAGACACCGGCCAGCATCTTGATCAGGGTCGACTTGCCGGCGCCGTTCTCGCCGAGCAGCGCGTGGACTTCGCCCCGATGGAGATCGAGATCGACGTCATCCAGTGCCTGCGTGCCGAGGAAGCGCTTGCTCCAGCCGCGTATCGCGACCAGCGGTGCGTCGGCGGCGCCAGCATCGCCACGAGCCTCCCCGGCATGGGCGCCAATGGAAGCCGCGGAGGCCGTCACTTCACGCCCCAGAGCTCGAGATAGCGTTCGGCGAAGTTGTTGTCCGGGACATAGGTGTTGTCCTTGCCGCCCTGGACGTCGACGTTGGTCGCCGTCACGAGGTAAGGCGGCGGAACGGTTCCGCTCGGCTCCTGCTTGTGGAAGGCGCGGTTGAGCTCGTCGACGGCCTGGTAGCCGAGATAGGCGTTCGGCTCGGCGACGGTGACGGTCTGGTATTCCTTGCCGCCGCGAATGCGCGAATAGGCGGACTTCGTTCCGTCCGAGCCGACCAGGAAGACTTTCGAGGGATCGACGCCCCCCGCCTTCAGCGCGGGAACCTGGAAGTCCAGCGTGTAGTCGGCAATGGCGGTGATGTAGAGCGGCAAGCCGTATTTCTGCACCCAGGACGCGACGAGCTGCGGCTGCCGCTGCGCCGCCTCGACCAGCGGCGTGTTGGAGAATTCGACCACCTTGCAATCCGGGCATTGCTCCAGCCGGTCCTTGACCGCGGTGGCCTTGACCATGGCGATGGCGTATTCACCGCTGGTCGTCACCACGACATTGGCCTTGCCGCCGGAATGGGCGATCACCCAGTCCGCCTGCGCCCTGCCAATGGAAGCTGGGTCTTGCTGGATATTGGTGAAAAGCCCCAGTTCCGGCTGCGGTCCCGCCGTCCCGGCGGCATGGATGCCGACCACCGGGATGCCCAGTTCGTTGGCCTGCCTGATGGGGGCTGCGAGGCTCCGGGCATCCGCGCTCGTCACGATGCCGTCGACCTTGAGCGAAATCGCCTGGTTCATCCCGGAGAGCCAGCTCACCGGGCTGCCGCGACCGTCGATGATGGTGACCTTCCAGCCGGCTTTGCCGGCGGCCTCAGCCAAGGCCTGGCCCCACTGGCGCTCGCCGTCGTTCTGCTCGTTGGCCGAGAGATACGCGATGTGCTTGCCGGGCTCGACCTTCGGCGCCGATGCCGGGCCGGTCCAGGCGGTTTTGGTCGCGCCAAGGCGTTCCACATTGGCCTTCGCGTCGGCGACGATGTCGTCGGCATGCGCCGACGCCGCGCCGCATGCGATCACCGAAGCAAGCATCAGCGCGGGAAGAGCGGGCGATGAACGTTTCATGTTTCCTCCAAGCGATCGTTCCGGACGCGCCTCCCGCAACGGGATTGCGCCTTCTGTTCTTTTGATCTGGCGGCCACGGCGGAACGTTTTCGCCGGGCCTCGCCCACGTCGGAAGCGGCTCGTCTGACGCCGCGCCAGCGCATGGCTATGCTAGCGATAGCTGGTATGATAGGTCAATAGTCTCGAAGCTGGTCACAGAGATAACGATGGCGGTATGCCGCCACCTCGCCATGCGTCCCGACCAACTCATGAGGAAGACGCCCTTGCCTGACTTTCCGATCATCGACAGCCATGTGCATCTCTATGACGTCGATCGGCTGAGCTACAGCTGGCTGGCCTCTCGTCCCGCCATTAATCACTCGCATTTCGTGCCGGACTATCTGGCGCAGTGCGGCGAGACGCGGGTGGAGAAGCTCGTCTTCGCCGAGGTGTGGATCGATGCGCATCTGAACCTTCAGGAGGCGGAGTGGGTGAGCGAGCAGGCGGCGCGCTATCCCGTGATCCAGGGGATGATCGCCGCCGCGCCGCTGGAAAGGGGCGCCGGCGTCGAGGCGGACCTCGATGTCCTCGCCCATCATCCCACGCTCCGGGCCATCCGCCGGATTACCGAGCTCGAGGCGGACCCGGCCTATTGTCTGCGGCCCGATTTCATCGAGGGGGTACGACGGCTCGGCGAGCGCGGACTGGTCTGCGACATCTGCGTCTTCCACTTCCAGCTATCCGCCGTCGTCGAGCTGGTGCGCCTGTGTCCCGGCACGACATTCGTGCTCGACCATATCGGCAAGCCCGGCATCCGCGCCGGGTTGCTGGATCCCTGGCGGGACGACATGGCCCGGCTCGCGCGCCTGCCGAACGTGACGGTGAAGATTTCCGGCGTCGTTACCGAAGCCGACCATGGCGCCTGGACGCGGCAGCAGCTGCGGCCGTATCTCGACCACGCCATTGCCAGCTTCGGCTTCGATCGGGTGCTCTACGGCAGTGACTGGCCGGTGGTGAACCTTGCCAGCAGCCATGCCGAATGGCTCGATATCGTCGACGATCTCGTCTCCGGCTGCTCGCTCGAGGAGCGGCGCAAGCTCTATCGGGACAATGCCCTGCGCCTCTACCGTCTGTGAGCGGAATCAGCGCCGGGCGCTCTGCCAGTACAGCGACGCGACCGAGTCCAGATGCTCATGCATGGCCGATTCGGCCGCGTCGGGGTCATGCGCGGCGATCGCTTCATAGATGCGCTCATGGAAGGCGAAGGCCTTCTGCTTGGCGCGGGCGACCCGCAGCGAGACATTGCGCTGTTCCGACAGCCACTGCACCACTGCCTGATGCACGCCATTGAACAGAGGATTGTTGGCGACGAGCACAATCTCGTAGTGAAAGGCGACATCGGACTTCTCGAAGGCGTCCATGTCCGACAGGTCGCGCTTGTTCCGCGCGAGCGCCCCGCCGATCCGGGCAATGTCGGCCTCCGTCGCCTCGCGGGCGGCATGGCGCGCGAGTGCCATTTCAAGATGCATGCGCGCATTCTGGAAATGACGCACACCTTCCGGATTGGCGATGTAGGATCGCACGGAGGTCGACAATTCCTGAATGAAATGATGGGCATCGGGGCGGGCAACGCGAGCGCGCTCACCATTGGTGATCGACACCAGCCCAGCTTTCTGCAGCGATAGAAGAGCCTCGCGGATCGCCGGCCGGCCAACCTGGAACTGCTCCATGAGGTCGCGTTCGGAGGGCAGCATGTCGCCTTCCGCCAGCGTGCCGTCGAGCATCATCTGCTGCAGCCTCTGGGCAACGTCCTCGTAGATGCGGCGCCTGCGGATCGGTTGGATATCGAGCACGGTCACTCCTCTTTCGGTATAAAAGGATCACCGAAGCAGTGAGCGCTGTCAACCGCGGCCGACTCATGGAAAAGACCCATAAATCAACTGATTGCCTTCACTGAGCCCGCAGGGCGCGTGGGGGCGATTGACGTTGCTTCACCCCTATGTTTAACCTTTCATACCATTAGGTGCTTTGCAGAGCCTCGCGACCTTGGGGGAGCGGAGGTCAGGATTCCCGCCATGCCCCGCCTCGACTTCGCCGCGTCGATCGCCGATCTGCGCCTTCTCGCTCGCGCCCGTCTGCCGCGGTCGGTCTTCGAATTCATCGACGGCGGTGCCGCGGATGAGTACACGCTGAAGGCGAACAGCGACGATTTCGGCGCCTTTCGATTGATGCCCGATGTGGGAGTGGACGTCGCCCTGCGGTCAAGCGCGACGACCGTGGTCGGCAAGCCTTCCCGCCTGCCGCTGGTCCTCGCGCCGACCGGCCTTGCCGGTCTTTACTGGCCGAAGGGCGAGATCGCCGCGGCCCGTAGCGCCGCTCGCGCGGGTATTTCCTTCTGCCTGTCGACCAATTCGGTCGCGTCGATGGAAGAGGTCGCCGATGCCGTGCCGGAGGTGGATCGCTGGTTCCAGCTCTACTTCCTCAAGGATCCCGACCTCATGCGCTCCATGGTGGAGCGGGCAAGGGCCAGCGGCTACCGCGTCCTGTGCATTACGCTCGACCTCGCGGTGCAGGGGCGGCGCGATCGCGATATCCGCAATGCCTTCACCGTGCCGCTCAAGCCACGCCTGACCACGGTGCTGGAGGTGCTGGCCCGACCGGCCTGGCTTGCCGGCTTCCTGCGCGCGCCCATACGCTTCGGCAATTTCGCGGCCGCCGCGCCGCAGGGGGGCTTCAGCAGCATCGCCCAGCACATTGCCAAGCTCTGCGATGCGTCGGCGGACTGGGACACCGTTGCGCGCTTGATCGAGCTCTGGGATGGGCCGGTCGTGGTGAAGGGCCTGCTCAACCCGCGCGACGCCGAGCGCGCCGTCGCGCTGGGCGTCGACGCGATCATCGTCTCGAACCACGGCGGACGCCAGCTCGACCGCGTGCCTTCCGCCATCGCCGCACTGCCCGCCATTGCCGCAGCCGTGGCGGGACGGACGCAGATCATCCTCGATGGCGGCGTGCGACGCGGCATCGACATCGCCATTGCCCGCTGCCTCGGTGCCGATGCCTGCATGATCGGCCGCCCCTTCCTGTGGGGCCTCGCCGCCGCCGGCGAGGCGGGCGTCACGCGAGCGCTCGATATATTGCGCGACGAGCTGGACATCGCGATGGCCCTGCTGGGCGTCACGTCCATGGACGCCTTTTCCGCCGGACATCTGTGGCGCAACGAGACCGCGCGCTGAGGCGCGGCCTTTCCCAAGGCGGCCTTTCCCAAGGCGGCATTGCCCATGCAGGAACGGCCGCCCTTGCGGGCGGCCGTCGCAACCTATCCGAGATAGTGCGGCCCCGGCGGCGCTCTCACCCCTTCGGCCGCCCCTGCTTGCGAAGCCCCTTGAGCATCTCCACGCCGTCGGACAGTGCCTTCTGGAACAGCAGGTGATCGAGGCCGTAGGCGATGATGTCGAAGCCATGCTTCCAATAGGCTTCCGCCCATACGGAATCGAGCGCCATGAAGCCGGCGGGCTTGCCATTGCGATGAGCGGCGGCCACCACCTTCTCGATTCCCCTGAGATAGGCGGGGTGATCGAACTCGGCCGGGATCCCCATCGAGTTGGTCAGGTCGAAATGCCCGACCCAGAGAACGTCGACCCCCTCGACCGCCGCGATCTCGTCGACATTGTCGAGGCCGGCCGCCGTTTCGATCTGGCAGATGACGAGGTTGCGCTCGCGGCTGGCCTTCATCTTCTCCGCGGGATGGCCGCCGCGATAATCATCATGGGCGATGCCGAAAGCGGCGCCGCGGCGACCGTGCGGCGGATAATTGGCGCTCGACACGATCCGCTCGGCCTGCTCGCGCGTCTCGACCATGGGGACCATCACGCCATGGGCGCCCATGTCGAAGGCGCGCGCGACGAAATGGTATTCCCCCGCCGGCACCCGCACGAGAGGCGCCACGCCCAGCCCGCGACATCCCGCGAACTGGACCTTCATCGTCTCGAAGCCGGCTCCCGAATGCTCCATGTCGTAGAGGATGAAATCCGAGCCGGTCGCGGCCACGATGGCGGGCAGGCCCGGCGAGAAGAACTCGATCACCATGGGGCCGAACAGCCCGCCCTCATCCGCGAGCTTCTTCCTCAGGCCGGACGCGATGTCACGCGACGATGTCTTGGACATGTCTCCCTCTTCACTTGCTGTTCTGGTGGCAGGCATAGCTGCGGACCGTCTTGTGCCTCACGAGAGGCGCCGTAAGCGCGTCGAATTCGATGAAATGCGGGCTCGCCAGGTGGTCGCGAAACGCCGCCTCGCTATCGTAAATCTCGTAGAGCGCGACCGCACCCTCTCCCTCGACCGGGACGAGCACGTCGAAGCGCTGGCAGCCGGTTTCGCTGCGCACGGATTCGGCCGCGTTTTCCTTCACCAGCATCATGAACCGGCCGAGATTCTCAGCCGCCACATCGAATTCGACCCAGATCACATAAGACAAGGCGACACTCCCCACGCAAACCCGTCGACAGGCGGCCGCGCTCTCCGGCCAGAGTGCCGGGAAGCGGCCAACCGGATGGCGGGTGCCCTCTGTTGGTATGAAAGGATGAACATGATTTTGAAGACTGTCAAATGATCCATGCCGTCGACCACGGAGCGTCGCGGGGGCGGAGACGGGCTGGCCGGGAGGGCGCCCTTTCGTATTAGTGAGTTGTTTTCATTGAAAATTATTCCAATCCAGGAATAGGGCGGTGGATGTCTTTGCCTTCCGCGACCAATCACGTCTTGACGACACGTAAGATAAACAATTAGCCTTTCATACCAATAAGGAGCGCCATTCAATCACGCGCATCCAATTGGGAGGAAACCAATGTCCTTACGCCATCTCGCCTTGGCCGGCTGCCTGGCCGCCAGCCTTGTCACCCCGGCGGCCGCTCAGCAGGTGCGCGAGCTGCGCCTGGGTTCGCCCTGGCCGTCCGCCAGCACCGTTCACGCCGCACTGCCGGTGTTTGCCGAGGCGGTGGAGCGCGAGAGCAAGGGGGCGATCAAGGTGCGCGTCTATCCCGACAGCCAGCTCGGGGACATCCAGTCGCTCATCAACGGCGTCCAACTCGGGACGGTCGACATGACCTACCTGGCCATCGGCAATGCCGGCGTGCTCAAGGGCGGCGCCCCGCTCAACGTGGCTTACGTACCCTACCTGTTCAAAAGCAAGGAGGGAGCGGAGAAGGTCGTCAACAGCCCGGTATTCCAGGAGCTGTACGACAATCTGGCAAAGGAATCGGGCGTCCGGATCTTTGCCGTTTACGGGGCGCGCTCGCCTCGTGCGGTGCAGAACCGCGTCCGGCCGGTCACCAAGCCGGAGGACCTGAAGGGCCTGAAGATCCGCATCCCTCCGATCGAGGGCATTCGGATCGCCTTCGAGAAGATGGGCGCGAAGCCGGTCGTGCTGGGGCTGGGAGACACGTACAACGCGATCGAGCGCGGCCAGGTCGACGGACACGAGAACGGCATCGACGCCGCCGTAGGCTACAAATGGTACGAAGTCGCCAAGTTCTTCACGCCGACCGACCACATCTATGAGACCGGCGCCTTCTACATCAACGAGAAGCTCTGGCAGTCCCTGACGAAGGAAGAGCAGGAGATCTTCATCAAGGCCGCCAAGGAAGGCGGCGCCGCCATGACAAAGGCGGGCGAGAAGGTCGACGCGGAGGGCGCGAAGATATTCGCCGAGAATGGCGTCCAGGTCTCCCAGCCCGACAAGGCTGCGTTCGAGGCGGCTCTCACCGACGTCTACAAGCGCCTCGAAGGCCGCGTCTGGCCCGAGGGTCTCGTCGAGCGCATCCGCGCCATTCCCCAGTAAGTCCTCCTCCTGAGACTTCGGGTGCCGGATCGCCGGCACCCGCTTTTTTCCGGCTACGAGGTTGTGTCCATGTCTTTCGACGATGTCGAACGCATCGTGCTGAAGGTCTCGGGCTATGTCGCCCGAATCGTCGATCTGTTGATTGCCGTGGTCGTGGGGGCGTTGCTCGTTCTCGTCACGTCCCAGTTCATCGATCGCAATTACGTGACCCTTTGGTACGACTCACCCGAAGAATATGTGAAGATCGGCCTCGTCTGGCTGTGTTTCCTCGGCTTCGTGCGCGCATCGGCGACAGGTGAGACGATCCGTATCACTTTCGCTCAGGACATGCTGTCGCCGGGGATGCAGCGAATTATCGCCATTCTACTGGATGTCCTGCTCCTTGTGGTCGTGGCTTTCCTGGCCTGGAAGAGCTGGATCATGATCCAGACGGCCCGTATGCAGATCATTCTGGGAACCGACCTTACTCTGGACGTTCCGGTCTTCGGAATGCTCGCGGGCTTTGGCCTCCTCGTCCCCCTCGTCTTCTGGCGTCTGGTTCGCGCGCTGGCCGGGCGGCCGCACATGCCTGACGCCCATCCGGTGATCGAGGACTGAGCGGCATCATGAATCTCCTCTTCCTTTCCTTTGTCGGCCTGCTCCTTCTCGGCATGGAGGTCGGCTTCGCGATGATCGTCGCGGCGTGGCTCGGCCTTGAATTCAAGGCCGGTCCGGCGGTCGACGCCATCATGCTCCCGACGTCGATGCTGGGCGGCATCAGCCTTTATGCGCTGGTGCAGATTCCCCTGTTCATCCTCGCCGGCGAGGTCATGAACAGGGGTGGCATCACCCGTCGCCTCGTCGAGGTCTCCTCGGCGTGGATCGGCCAGCGCCGGGGGAGCCTCGGGCACGTCGGTATCCTGTCGAACCTCATGCTCTCGGGCATTTCGGGCTCCGCCGTGGCGGATGCCGTCGCAACCGGCAAGGCACTGATTCCCGAGATGCGCGCCAAGGGATATGGCGCCGGCTATTCGGGCGCCGTCATCGCCTCCGGTGCATTGCTTGGCCCGATCATCCCGCCGTCGATCCCGATGGTCGTCTACGCGCAGATCGCCAATGTCTCGGTCGCCAAGATGTTCCTGGCCGGCGTTCTGCCGGGCCTTCTTCTGGCGGCGGGGTTCCTCGTCATCTGCAGCCTCATCGGCAAGCGTCGCGGCCTGCCGCGCGAGCCGGCGATGAACTGGCGGGCGAAAGGCAAGGTGACGGTGCGGGCAGTCTGGGCGCTGCTCATGCCGATCATCATTCTGGTCGGCATCCGCATGGGCCTGATGACCGATACGGAGATCGCGGCCATCGCGGTGATCTACGCGCTGCTCGTGGGGTTCTTCGTCTATCGCACGATGAAGCTGCGCGATCTGCCGGCCATCCTGATGTCGGCCGGTCGTTCGAGCGCGGTGATCCTCTTCCTCCTGGCCGCTGCTGCGCCCTTCTCCTGGCTCGTGGCGGAAAGCCAGATCAGCGAACATCTCGTCGAGATGATCCGTCAGATCACCGACAACCCGCACCTCATCCTGCTGATCATCAACGTCCTGCTGCTTCTGGTCGGGCTGGTCCTGGAGCCGCTGCCGGCCATGGTGATCTTCCTGCCCGCCCTCCTGCCGCTCGCCGCGGAACTCGGCATCGACCCGATTCATTTCGGCGCGGTCGTCGTCGTCAATCTGATGATCGGGCTGCTGCATCCCCCGATCGGCCTGCTCCTGTTCGTCGTGTGCAGCATCGACCGGCTGCCTTTCATGGCGGTGGCGCGCGAGGTGCTTCCCTTCCTCGCCTGGTCGATCATGGTGCTGGTCCTGATAATCTTCTTCCCGCCGCTCACCGTGTGGTTGGGCCTGGGCCTCTGATCAGGACGCAATCCGGCCTTCTCCTCATCGAGGAGTGAGGGCTTCTGTGGATGCCGCATGTCTCTCGTACATCCGAGAGGCATGCGGCTTTCCCATGCCGCCGGGCGGATCGGCAAAGGCGGGGAGACCGTTCAATCTCCCGATCCGCCACGCGCCGGCTGGTCCGCCGAACCCCGCCGCGGGCCTATGTCCCATGAAAGTCCAGCCCCTCCCGTGGTAGCCTGCATATAATATATAGCCGGCTACAAGAGTCCGGCTTGGGCGGGTCGAGGGTTCTCGGCTTCGTGGCAGAGGTAAGCCGCCGGGATGGCCGAAGGCGGCATGGCGCAAAGCCGGCCCGGACCTGGCCGAAGAGCCCGGTCAGGCGGCAACGGCCTTGTTCCTGCGGAAAGCCGATTTCAGCCTTCACGGACGGCGGAACCCGCATGCCATGCCCGCCCGCTCATTCATCCTGATTGGTTGACTAGTCAGGTTGGTGGCGTTAGGACCTTTGGCAGGTTGGACAACCGGCGAGGGTGCAATGACGGCGCAGGCAAGGACCGGCGGCTACAGGCTCGGCGTGGATATCGGCGGTACCTTCACCGACATCGTGGTGATCGACGCCCACGGCACGGTCTTCTCGAAGAAGCTGCTCTCGACCCCTCACGACTATTCCGAGGGCATCGAGGCCGGCGTGCGCGACCTGCTCGCGGAACTCGGGGTTCCGGCCGGCGACATCGTGGAGTTCGTCCATGCGACCACCGTGGCGACCAACACCATCATCGAGCGCAAGGGCGCCCGGGTGGCTCTGGTGACCACCGAGGGCTTCCGCGACGTGCTGGAGATCGCCCGGTTCCGCACGCCGCGCCTCTACGACATCCGGTACCGCAAGCACGATCCGCTGGTTTCGCGCGAGCTGCGCTTCGAAGTGGCCGGACGGCTCGGCGCCGACGGCGAGGAGGTGTCGCCGCTCGACGAGGCCGCGCTGGACGGCATCGCCGAGGCCATCCGGACCTCCGGCGTCGAGTCGGTCGCCGTGACCTTCATCAACGCCCATGTCGATCCCCGGCACGAGGCGCGCGCGGCTGCCCTGCTGCGCGAGCGCCTGCCCGGCCTGATGATCACCGCCTCCAGCGAGCTGGTGCCGCAACAGGGCGAGTATGAGCGCACCTCCACCACGGTGGTGAACGCCTATCTGCGGCCGATCGTGACCGCCTATGTCCGCTCGCTGCAGCGCCGGCTGGACCATATGGGCATCACCGCGCCGCTGATGATCATGCAGTCTTCCGGCGGCATCGCCCCGGCGGCGCTGGTGGCGGACCAGCCGATCACGATCATCGAGAGCGGCCCGGCGGCGGGCGTGCTGGGCAGCGCCCGGCTGTCCCGGCATCTCGATCTCGGCGACGTGCTGGTGTTCGACATGGGCGGCACCACGGCCAAGGCAACGCTGACGGAGGCCGGCGACTACACCGTCTCGCCGGAGACCGAAGTGGGCGGCGGCCCGATGCTGGGCGCGCGCATGGTGCGCGGCGCCGGCTATCCGGTTCAGGTGCCCACCATCGACATCGCCGAGGTCGGCGCCGGCGGCGGCAGCCTCGCCGCCAATGACGGCGCCGGCGGCCTGCTCGTCGGCCCGCGCAGCGCCGGCTCGACGCCCGGCCCGATCGCCTACCGGCGCGGCGGCACCCAGCCGACCGTGACCGACGCCAATCTGGTGCTCGGCTATCTCAATCCCGGCGTTCTGGTCGGCGGCGAGCTCACCCTCGACACCGACGCGGCACGACGGGCCTTCGGCGACCTCGCCGCGAGCCTGCGGCTGGAGGCGACCGAGACGGCGGAAGGCGTGCATCGCATTGCGAATGCCACCATGCTGCGCGCCATCCGCAGCGTCAGCTCGGAAAAGGGGCGGGACCCCTCGCAGTTCACCCTGCTGGCGATCGGCGGCAACGGGCCGGTGCACGCCTGCTCGCTCGCCGAGGACGCCGGCATGGACAAGGTGGTCATCCCTCCGGTGGCCGGCCTGTTCTCGGCGCTCGGCATGCTGTTCGCCGATGTCGAGCACCAGCTCGTCGCCTCCTTCTATCGCCGCTTCGACGAGACGCGCGGCAGCGACCTCGCCGAGGCGACGGCCGGGCTGGTGGCGCGCGGCCGCGACCTGCTGGCCACCCAGGGCTTCGCCGGCGCGGCACAGGACATAAGGGTGCTGGTCGACGTGAAGTATGCCGGCCAGACCGCGCCGCTCACCGTCGAGCTCGACGCCGGCCCCGCCGCCTTCGAAGGCGCCACGCCCGCGGTCGCCGCCGATCCGGTCTTCGCCGAGATCGCGGAGAAGTTCCACGCGCTGCACGACCAGACCTTCGGCTATGCCTCGCCGCAGGAGCCGCTGCAGTTCGTCGCCCTGCGCGCGATCTGCCGCGGCGTGCCGGAGGCGCCGCGCATGCCCGGCCAGTGCCTGCGCGGCAACGAGAAGGTGCCGCCGGCGGTCGACCGCGAGGCGCATTTCGCCGGCCATGGCTGGCACCGCGCCCAGGTGCTGGGCCGCGCCGCGCTGCCGGATGCGGCGGGGGACTGGCGCCCCGGCCCGATCATCGTCGAGGAATACGACACGACCTGCGTGATCCCGCCCGGCTGGGAAGCGCGCCGTGACGGCTGGAACAACATCCACGCCCGGCGCGTGGGCTGAGGGAGGCGAGAATGACCGAGATCAACCCGATCCGCCGTGAGCTCCTGAAGAACGCGCTCGTCACCATCGCCGACAACGCGCTGGTGATGGTGACGCGCACCGCGCGCACCGCCAATGTGAAGAACTCGATGGACTTCTCCTCCGCCATCTGCACGGCGGCGGGGGCGCTGGCCGCGCAGGGCATGGCGGTGCCAGTGCATCTCGGCGTGGTGATGCCCGCGCTCAAGGGCTGCATGGATCATTTCGGCGCCGACATCGCCGAAGGCGACGTGCTGGCCTCCAACGATCCCTATTCCGGCTGCTCCCACCTCAACGACATCTTCACCTTCAAGCCGATCCATGTGGACGGCCGGCGGGTCGCCTTCGTCTCGCTGGTGCTGCACCACACCGATCTCGGCGGCCGCGTCGCCGGCGGCAACGCCGCCGACAGCCAGGAGATCTGGGAGGAGGGGCTGCGCATCCCGCCGGTGAAGCTGCGCGACGCCGGCCGCGAGAACGCGGCGGTGTTCGGCATCATCGCCTCCAATTCGCGCGTGCCGGACCGGGTGATCGGCGACCTGCGCGCCCAATTGGCCGCGCTCGACGAGGCCGGCCGCGAGGTGGAGGCCATCGCCCGCCGGATGGGGGCGGACGCCTTCGACGCCTATCTCGCCGACCTCATCCGCCATGCGGAGGAGCTGACGCGCGGCGCCATCGCCGCCCTGCCGGACGGCAGCGTCGAATTCGAGGAGTGGAATGACGATGACGGCGCCGGCCATGGGCCGATCCGCCTGCATTGCCGCCTCACCAAGCGCGGCGACGAGGTGGAGGTCGACTATTCCGGCACCCAGGACGACACCGGCGGCGCCGTGCACTGCAACTGGGAATTCGCCGTCTCCTGCACCTATGCGGCCCTGCGCACCGTGCTGCCCGAAGAGGTGCCGAACAATGCCGGCCTCTATCGCCCGATCAAGGTGATCGGCCGGCCCGGCAGCTTCGTGAGCGTGCAATATCCCGCCGCCGTCGGCTCGCGCGGTCAGATCGGCTTCCGGCTGCGCTCCATCGTGCTCGGCGCGCTGGCGAGGCTGCTGCCGGGGCGCATGCCGGCCTGCGCCGGCGGCTCAGAATTCGCCATCGTCGCCTCCGGCGTGCAGAAGACGGCCGAGGGCGCCAGCCGGCGCTTCCTGCATCTGGAGTTCCACAACAATACCGGCCTCGGCGGCGGCCCCGATGCCGACGGGCAGGATGCCGGCCCCTACTGCATCGGCAACCTCGCCAATGTGCCGGTCGAGCTCATCGAGAGCGAGAATCCGATCCGCGTCGAGCGCTACGCGTTCATCCCGGATTCCGGCGGCGACGGCCAGTATCGTGGTGCTCTGGGGTTGCGGCGCGACTACCGTTTCCTCACCGACGGCGTGCGCGTGCAGGTCCGCTCCGACCGCTACACCTCGCGGCCCTGGGGCATCTTCGGCGGCGGCCCCGGCGCCGGCGGGCGCCTCGTCGCCAACCCGGGCACCGCGCGGGAGGAGGCACTGCCCTCGAAGTTCATCCGCGGCTTCGGCGCCGGCGACGTGCTGAGCGTCACCATGGCGGCGGCCGGCGGCTATGGCCCTGCCGAGCAGCGCGACCGGGCGGCGATCGAGGCGGACATCCGCCAGGGCAAGATGACGCCGGCCCATGCCGCGCGCGTCTATGGCTACCGGGCCGAGGCGTCCGATCCGGAACAGGCGGCATGACCGGCCGGGGGGAGTTCCCCGGCGTGCCGGTGACGCGCGTGGCGCACGCCGCCAATGCCCGGCTGGTCGGCGCCGCCGATGCGCGCGCGCGCCTGCTCACTCCGGCGCTGCTGGTCGAGCAGGACGTGCTCGACGCCAACATCGCGGCGATGCAGGCGCGTTGCGACCGTGCCGGCGTGGCGCTGCGCCCGCATGCCAAGGCGCATAAATGCGTGGAGATCGCCCGCCGCCAGCTGGCCGCCGGCGCGGCCGGGCTGTGCGTGGCGACGCCGGGCGAGGCGGAGGTCTTCGCCCGTGCCGGGCTGCCGGACCTGCTGCTCACCTCCACCTTCGCGCCGGGGCCGGCGCTGGAGCGGCTGGCCGACGTGGCGACGCTGTGCCGACTGACGCTAGCGCTCGACGCGCCGCAGACCGCGCGGGCGCTGGCGGCGGCGGCCCGCACTCGTGGCATCCGCATTCCCGTGCTCGTCGATCTCGAGATGGGCCGCCACCGCGCCGGGGCGGAGGGGCCGCAGGCGGTCGCGGCGCTGGCGGGAGTGATCGCGGAGGAGGAGAGCCTCGTCCTCTGCGGCCTTCAGGCCTATGCGGGGCACCTGTCGCATCAGGCGGACGCCCGGCAGCGCGGCCTCGGCGCGCAGGAAGCCGCCGCGCGCATCCATGCCGCCCGCGAGGCGCTGAGCCCGTTCATGGGCGACATCAGGCCGGCGGTGACGGGCGGCAGCACCGGCGCCTTCGTGCAGGAGCTGGCGAGCGGCGTCTATACCGAGTTCCAGTGCGGCAGCTACGCGCTGATGGATGTCGAATACGACCTCGTCGATCCCGACGGCTCGGGGCGGCCGGCCTTCCCCGCCAGCCTGTCCGTCGCGGTGCGGGTGACCAGCGCCAATGCGCCGGGCCTCGCCACCACCGATGGCGGCGAGAAGCGTTTCGCCGCCAAGCACGGCACCGCGCCACGCATCATGCGCGGCGCGCCGGCCGGCGCCTCCTACCGGCCCTCGAGCGATGAGCACGGCACGGTGACGCTGCCGGAAGGGGCGCGCCTGTCGCCGGGCGACCTGATCGAGCTCGAAGTGCCGCACTGCGACCCGACGGTGAACCTTTACGATTTCATCCATGTCATGCAGGGCGACAAGCTGGTCGCGATCTGGTCGGTGGACGCCCGCGGGGCGTAGTCCCGCCGGAACTGCGGGGAGCGACCGGCCTTCGGCTCAAATGCATAATTGACTATACTGGGCCTTGCCGGTTCGCCGCGCCGGCACTTGCTCACACGCAGCATCGGGAATGCCGGGCATCGTGCCGGGGCCGCCGGCAATCGAGGCGACACCGGAGCCGTCGCCCGTCAGCACGGCGGCGGGCCGAAATCCCCGCCGGGGATGGTGATCCGGCTCAAGGGGCGGGACCGTCGACCGAATAGGCGATCTGCACCTCTCGGGTGAAGATCGCGGTGCCGGCGACCAGCGGCACCGGCTCGGCGTCGCTGAGCACATAGTCGCGCACCAGCACCGGCGTCGCCGGCGCGATCGCCAGCTTGGAAGCGGTGTCGGCGGAGGCCGCGTCGGCGCGGATCACCCCCTCAATATGCGCGACGGGCCGCCCCATCTCGGCGAGGATGGTGAACATGGGTAGCCGCGAGAGGGCGTCGATGCTGAGCTTTTGCCCGAGCTCGATGCGCATGAAGCGGATTTCCTGCACCGTCGGCGTGCTGTCGAGGATGCGGATTCGTTCCAGGCGAAAGACATCCTCGCCGGGCTCCAGCCGCAGCCGCCGCGCCGTCTCCTCGGTCGGAGCCATGCGGGTGAAGCCAAGCAGCCGGAACTCGATCTTCGAGCCGCGTTCGAGCACCTCCTCGTCGAAGGAGCGCACGAGGGTGGTGTGCTGGGTGACGCGCACCTCGCGCCGGGCGACGAAGGTGCCCTTGCCGGCGATGCGGGTGATCTGTCCCGACGAGACGAGGGAGGAGAGGCCGTGGACGACCGTGTTGCGGGTGACGCGGAAGCGTTCCGCCAGCTCGGTCTCGGACGGCAGGCGGTCGCCCGGCCCGAAGGTGCCCGCCTCGATCTCGGCCAGGAGATAGCGCCGGATCTGCAGATAGGCAGGCTCCTGCCGCTCGATGATCATCAATAACGCCTGGCTGACTATACAAGGGTCGCCGGACCATAGCGACGCACCGGCGACCCCGTCAAACCGAGGCGCCGCGCGGCTGCTGGACGACATAGTCGATGTGGAACTCGTCACGGTAGCAGGATTCGCCGCCGACAAGCGGGCGGCGGTCGGCGCTGAACAGCACATAGTCGCGGATGAGCACCGGCGAGCCGCGCCGCACGCCCAGCCGGTCGGCGGTCTGGCCGCGGGCGAGGCCGGCGCGGATGCGTCCCTCGACGCGCTGGACCTGGAGGTCGAATTCCTCGTCGAGGATCCGGTGCAGCGACTTCGCCTCCAGCATTGCCGGGGTGATGTGCCGGCCCAGCTCGTCGGGGATGACGCGGTGCTCGATGCTCATCCGCTTGCCGTTGACGAGGCGCAGGCGATCGAGCTCGTACACATGGCCGTCGGGAGCAAGATGCAAGGTCGCGCTTTCGCCGGCGCTCACCGGGCGGCGCAGGAAGTGCAGCGTCTCATAGGCGATCTCCGCCCCCTTGGCGGCGACCTGCTCCTCGAAGGAGCGCACGCGGGTGAGGTCGATCGGCGCGCTGAGCGAGGCCGGCGCCACGAAGGTGCCGCTCCCCGAACGGCGAATGACCACCCCTTCGAAGACCAGCTGCTGCAGCGCGCGGGCGACGGTCGCGCGCGTGGTGCCGAAGAGCCGCGCCAGTTCCGGTTCGGACGGCGTCCGCGCGCCTTCCTTCAGCCGGCCGGAAGCGATCTCGTCGCGGATGAAGGTCTGGATGCGGGCATAGATCGGCGTGAAATCGGCCATGGACACGTTTATGTTCCCCACATCCCCGAAGTTGACTAGACAGCTAGTCAGCTATGTGGCTAGTGTAGTCCATGGCACGAGAGGGCGTAAGCCCCGAACTTCCAGGACAGACAGGCCATGACGACTTCCATGGACGTGCCGGCGCGTCCCGCCCGCAGCGCCCGCCTCTCGCCCGGCCAACGCTCCTTCGCGCTGCTCTACACCGCGTCGATCGCTGGCGGCCTGCTCATCTGGCAACTCGTGGCGCAGGGCTATTCGAGCTTCGTGCTGGCGTCACCGCTCGACGTGCTGAAGCGCCTGTGGAGCCTGACCGCTTCGGGCGAGCTGCCGCTGGCGCTCGCCGGAGCGCTCCAGCACATGATGCTCGGCTATCTCATCGCCTGCGCCATTGCCATCCCGCTCGGCATGCTGATGGGCCGCAACCGTTTCATCAACGATCTCGTCGATCCCATCGTCAACCTCGTCTATGCGGTGCCGAGCGTCGCCTGGGTGCCGTTCATCATGATCTGGTGCGGGCTCTATTTCGAGGCCCGTGTCGCGCTCGTCGTCATCATGTGCGTGTTCGACATGATCATCGTCGTCTCCACCGGCGCGCGCAACGCCGACCGCCGGCTGCTCGACGTCGGCCGCTCCTTCGGCGCCGGCGCCTGGCAGCGCACCCGCCTGGTACTGCTGCCGGAAAGCCTCCCCTTCCTGTTCACGGCCCTGCGGATCGGCGTGGTGCGGGCGGTCAACGCGATGATCACCGCCGAGCTGTTCCTCGCCGCCGTCAATCTCGGCGCGATCATGAAACAGGCCGCCGTGCGGCTCGACAGCGCGGCGGTGCTCGGCGTCCTCGCCGTTCTGTGCCTCCTCGGCCTCGCCTTGCAGGAAGCCCTGCTGGTGATCGAGCGCCGCATCTGCGTCTGGCGTCCGAGGACCAAGGCATGAAACTGCGTTCCCGCCTCACCAATCTTCTCGGCATCGCCCTCATGCTGCTGCTGTGGCAGCTCGCGGGACAGAATCTCGGCGACGCCCTGCTGGCGACGCCGGTCGAGGCCGCGCGCGCCCTCGTGGCCACGCTGCGGGAGCCGGGCTTCTGGGCCGCCCTGTGGCAGATGATGTGGCAGATGACGATCGGCTATCTGCTGGCCCTCGGCATCGGCGTCCCGCTCGGCATCGCCATGGGCCGCGTGCCGGTGGTCGACGCCATCGTCAAGCCGTGGGCGTCGATGTTCATCGTCGTGTCGGCGGCGGCGGTCGTCCCGCTCTTCATCATCCTGATGGGGCGGGGCCTCCTGTTCTCGACCGCCATCGTGTTCGTGGTGACGGTCTGGTACGTGGTGGTCTCCGTCACCGAGGCGGCGCGCGCCGTATCGCCGAAGCTGATCGACGTGGCGCGCTCCTTCGCCGCCAGCGATACCCAGCGCTTCCGCCATGTCATCCTGCCGGCGCTCCATCCCTATGTGATGATCGCCGCCCGCGTCGGCTTCGTCCATGCGCTGCGCGCCATGGTCACCGCCGAGATGTTCATCAGCGCCGGCTATGGCGGGCTGCTGAACAATGCCGGCCTCGACCTGTCGACCGCTCCTCTCTTCGCGCTGATCGTCATGCTGATGGTGATCAGCCTTTCGGCGACCACGCTCCTGCGCTGGGCCGCCGACCGCGCGGCTCCCTGGTATGCGAGCCGGACGCGGGATCGGTGAACGTTCATCCAAGAAACCAGAAGGGGACAGATGAGATGACCACGTTCGAGCCTTTGAGCCGGCGCGACCTGCTGCGTGCCGGCGCCGGAACCGGCCTGATGATCGGCATGGGCGCCACGGGGCTGATCACGCTCGGCCCGGTCGCCGAGGCGGTGGCCGAGACCGGCCGGGTGCTCAAGGTGAACACGCTTGCCGCGACCGCCGCCATCAACGTGCCGATGCAGGCGGCGCTGAAGGCGGAGCTCGCCAGGATCGCCGGCTTTGCTGCGCCGGAGGTGCGCCCGACCGCGAAGATCCCGCAGATCGCCTCGGAGGTGATCGCCGGGGCGGCCGATCTCGGCGACGCGGATGTCGCCTCCAGCCTCGCGGCGGCGGAGGCGGGCGCCGACATCAAGATCATCGGCCTGTCCTACAACAACACGTCGCAGGTCGTGGTCGTCAACGCCGACAAGACGAAGAGCCTCGAGGGGATCGCCCAGGAGGGCGGCACCATCGCCGTCAACAGCATCGGCGACTTCATGTACGTCATGCTGATCGGTGCGCTGATCAAGCGCCAGATCGATCCCAAGAAGGTCAACTTCATCGAGATGGGGTCTTCCGGCGACCGCGCCCGCGCGCTGATGGCCGGCCGCGTCGACGCCGTGCCGATGCACATCGAGCAGGCGGCCGAGCTCGCCACCAAGGGCAACTACCAGATCCTGGTGCGCCCGTGGGAGGAGTTCGGCAACTGGCTCAGCGCCGTCGTCATGACCACCGGCAAATGGCTGGAGCCGGATGCCAACAAGGCGGCGGCGGTCGCCGTGCTGAAGGCGGTGCTCACCTCCTTCCGCAAGGCCAATGGCGACTATGGCTGGTACAAGGAGCAGGTGGGCCTCTACGCCTCCTCGAAATCGCTGAAGGAGGCGGACGACGCCTTCCTCAAGCCGGTCTGGCAGACGCTCACCACCGACATCAAGGCGTTCCCGGCCGACATGCAGACGATGACGCCGGACGAGTTCGCCAAGGTATTGCCGGTCTACAAGGAGGCGGGCGCGCTCAAGGGCACGCTGAAGCTCGACGGCATCATCGACCGGACCTATGTCGACCAGGCCGTGAAAGAGCTCGGCTGACATGACGCATCTGTCCGTATCGAATGTCTGCAAGTCGTTCGGCAGCGTGCCGGTGCTGGTCGACCAGTCGCTGGACGTGGAGGAGGGCGAGTTCGTCGCTCTCCTCGGCCCGTCCGGCTGCGGCAAGTCTACCCTGCTGCAGATCATCAACGGCCTCGTGCCGGCCGATCGCGGCACCATCCTGCTCGACGGCAAGGACATCACCGGCCGGACCGGCGCCGGCCGGGGCATGGTGTTCCAGGGCGCCGACCTCTTCCCCTGGCGTACCGCGCTGGAGAACGTCGCCTTCGGCCTCGAAGTGATGGGTGTCGGCAAGGCCGAGCGGCTCGAGCAGGCGCGGCATTATCTGCATCTCGTCGGGCTGCGCGGCTTCGAGGAAGCCTGGCCGCACCAGCTGTCCGGCGGCATGCAGCAGCGTGTCGGCATCGCCCGCGCCTTCTGCATCCGTCCGAGCCTCCTGCTGATGGACGAGCCCTTCGGCGCCCTCGACGTGCAGA
Organism: Starkeya nomas; assembly: GCF_902703545.1. Lineage (NCBI taxonomy): Bacteria > Pseudomonadati > Pseudomonadota > Alphaproteobacteria > Hyphomicrobiales > Xanthobacteraceae > Starkeya > Starkeya nomas. Next base: position 2,799,503 of record NZ_CACSAS010000001.1, on the reverse strand, counting down.
CGCGCGACATCTTGCAAGACGAGCTGGTGCGCATCTGGGAGGCCGAGCGCAAGATGGTGCTGTTCGTCACGCACGGCATCGAGGAGGCGCTGTATCTCGCGGACCGCATCCTCGTCTTCTCGAAGCGCCCCGCCCATGTGCTGCGCGAAATCGTCGTGCCCTTCGAGCGGCCGCGCCGCGAGGAGATGAAGCTCGACAGCACCTTCCTGGAACTACGGCGCGAGATCTCCGATCTGCTGCGCCACGACATACACGCATAGGCCCTCATGAACGACCTGACCGCCACCGGCGCCGGAATCGGCCGCTCCATCGCCGCCACCCTCTCCCGGCTCACCTATGACGACTTGCCGCCGGATGTGGCGCGGATCGTCAAGCTGTTCACGCTCGACACGCTGGGCGTCATCGGCGGCGCCGCGAAGGCGCCGGGCATGGCCGATCTCCTCGCGGCGCTGACCGCGTGGGAGGGGGACGGCAAGGCGACGCTGCTGCTCGACGGCCGGCGGGTGAACCCGGCAAGCGCGGCGCTCGCCAACGGCGCCGCCGCGCATAGCCTCGATTTCGACGATCAGCACGATCCCGCGCGGGTGCACGTGTTCTGCGTCGTGCTGCCGGCCGTCCTGGCGGCGGTGGAGGCGAAGGATGGGCCGACCAGCGGCCAGGACTTCATCACCGCGGTGGCCGCGGGCGTGGAGCTGTTCTGCCGGCTTGGCCTCACCTGCTACAATTCCCTCGGCAAGGGATGGCATCCGACCACGGCGCTCGGCTCGATTTCCGCCGCGGCGGCGGCGGCGAAGATTTTCGGCCTTGACGCGGAACGCACGCTGCACGCTCTGGCGCTGGCTTTCGTCCAGCTCAGCGGTACCACGCAGTTCATCGCCGACGGCGCGCTCGCCAAGCGGATCGGCCCGGGCTTCGCCGCGCGTTCCGGCGTGCTCGCGGCGCATCTCGCCGCGTATGGCCTTACCGGCCCGTGGCGGTTCCTCGAAGGCGAGGCCGGCCTCTTCAAACTCTATGAGCGTGGCGAGGTGAAGCCCGAAATCCTCACCGGAGGGCTCGGCGAGACCTGGCATGTGCGCGATCTCAGCATGAAGCCCTATCCGTGCTGCCGCTGCGTCCACACCACGATCCAGCTGGCGCTCGAACTGCGCGCGCAGGGCCTGCGCGGCGAGGAGATCGACAGCGGCACCATCGAGCTCGGCGAAGTCAATCGCAAGATCGTGGGGGCGCCGTTCGACCGCGCTCATGCCAATCCGGTGGTGCATGCCCAGTTCAATGCCGCCTATGGCTTCGCCGCCGCTCTGACCGACGGCAAGGTGGAGATCGCCAGCTACGCGCCGGACCGCATCCGCGCCGACGACGTCGCCTTTGCCGGCCGCTTCACCACCATCGCCGCCTCCGACATCGAGCCGACCGCCATCGCGCCGGCCCGCGTGTCGCTGCGGCTCAAGGATGGCCGGACACTGATCGCGGAGCGCTGGACGATGAAGGGCGCGCCGGACGAGCCGATGAGCGAAGAGGAAGTGTTCGCCAAGTTCCGCGCGTGCCTCGGATGGGGATTCGATGCGCCGGCGGATGCGGTCCTGCGCTTGCAAAAGAAGGTCATGGCGCTCGATACGCTGGAAGATGCGCGTGAGCTGGTGACGGACTTCCTCGCCTGCCGGCGCTGATCTGGCGCGTCTCGGCATTCAGGCCGGAATCGCAATTTCACTCTTCGGCTGCTCCGCTCTTTGGCTGGTCGCGATGCCCACGCCGCACGGAGCGCGTCGGGATTTCCAAACGCGCGCGGAAGACGGCCAGTGATTGCATGAGCCGGAAGCCTCATGCCCGCGATCTTGTCGTCGATCGTGACCGCGGCTGCCCATGGGCGCCGTCGGGGATGGACGTTTTCGGGCCTCCGCTTCGCCATGCCCGGCCCCCTGCGCCATGCGGCCGCGTTCCGCATGGCGCGCAGCTCCGGCGTTCCTGTCTCCGTACGGCTCCGGCTTCAGGGTAAGCCGGGTTTCGTCCCATCCGGATGGATTCCGGACGGTGTCGCCGGCGGGCTCCTTGCTCAGGCGGGGAGGGGCGGCGCGGGGGCGCTCGTGGAGCCGCCCGCGCCGGAGTCCGGGTCTATCGCGAGGGGCGGGGGACGCCGGTGGGGCAGGGCGCCGCCGTGGAGAGGGCGGGGACGGCAACGCTGTCCCCCCTTGCCGCCGGACGCCTATGAGGGGGAGGAGGCGCCGGTCTGGGGTGTCTTGTCCAGCGTCCAGCCCAGCCGGCTGTAGAGGTAGCGCTGGTAGCTGAGGATATCGACCCGGCGCAGGTCGCGCACGCGCGCGCCGTCGCGGGTACGCAGCGCCAGTACGATTTCCTGCATGATCTGGTTGGTGAATTCGAGGAAGGCGGGATCCTGCACCATCGGCGCGTGCAGCGCCCGCGCCATCATCGGCGCGCCGCGCAGCCGCATCGTGCGGATCAGCGAGGCGAGAAGCGGCGAGCCGCAATGCTCGGAAACGAAGAAGGCCCAGTTGTGGATGCTGCGCATGTGCTCCGCCGGGGTGCCGTGGAACTGCGCGTGGTGGGAGGCCCGCGTCAGTTCCTGCAGCCGGTCGAAATCCGGCTCGGTCGCGCGGAGCGTGAACAGCGCGGCGGCCTCGCCTTCCAGCAGCGCGCGCAGCGACCACACCTCGTCGCATTGCGCCCGCTCCAGCAGCGGTACCTGAATGGTGCGCGCGGGCGTTACCTCCAGCGCGTCGTCGGCGACGAGGCGCGCCACCGCCTCGCGCACGGGCTGCATGCTGGTGCCGTAGGTGGTCGCCAGCGAGCGCAGCGATACCTTGGCGCCCGGCAGCATCTTCCCGTCGAGCATGTCCTGCCGGATGGCGGAGTAGACCTGGTCCGACAGCGTGCTGCCGCCATTGCCGTTCTGCTGTGTCACGCGTCCCTCGTTTTCCACGACGCCGGCGTCCGGAGGCTGCCGGCCGGACGCGGCGGCCCGGCCCCGCGCGGGCGGTCCCCTTCCTTCCTTTGGCCCAGTCCCGCCACGGCGTCCATAGCCGGCGGCCGGTGAGCCGGCCTTCCGCCGGCCGAGTAGCATGCGTAGTGTGATCACAATCGGCGGTGCTACGGATATTGCTACCATGGTTTGGGGGTCGAAAGGCTCAGACTTAGGTCGGAATGCACGCAAATGCGCAAAGCCTTGACGCTGCCGAGGAAGTGAATGTAGCTTTTCCCATCAACTGTGATCACATATCGGGAGCGCGTCGATGAACGTCCAGGCGCGGGGTGCCAACCACCCCGGCAACATGGTCATGCTGCCCTTCTCCAACCTTCGGCGGCTGCGCGAGGAGCGCCCGCTGATGTTCGTGAAGGGCAAGGGCATCTACACCTTCGACGAGCATGGCCGGGACTACATCGAGGCGGTTTCGACCTTCTACTGCGTCAATCTCGGCTTCAGCGACGAGGAGTTGATCGAGGCGGCGGTGGAGCAGCTTCGCGCGCTGCCCATGTACCCCTCGGGCATTCACCGCACCGTGCCGGTGGTCATGGAGCTCGCCGAGCGCCTGGCGGAGAAGGCGCCGGTGCGCGGCGGCCACGTGATGTTCGCCACCACCGGCTCGGAGGCGAACGACCAGCTGCTGAAGTTCACCTGGTACGCCAACCGCGTCGCCGGCGAGCCGCAGCGCCGCAAGATCATCTCGCGGCGGGCGAGCTACCATGGTGGCACCATCGCCACCACCGCCCTAGCCGGCAGCCCCGCTTTGCAGGAGGCTTTTGGCATTCCGACCGGCGACAGCCTGTTCGTTTCGCACCCGACCTGGCCCATCGGTGCCGATCCGGGCGAGACCGAGGAAGCCTATACCGACCGCCTCGTCGAGGAATTGCGCCAGACGATCGAGGCCGCCGGGCCGGAGACGGTCGCGGCTTTCATCGCCGAGCCGGTCTCGGTCTCGTCGGGCATGTTCCCGCCGCCGGTCGGCTATTTCCAGAAGGTGAAGGCGCTACTCGATCGCTACGGTATCCGTCTGTTCGCCGACGAGGTCGTAACGGGCTTCGGCCGCACCGGGCGCCTGTGGGGCAGCGAGACGCTGGGGATCGAGCCGGATTGCATCAGTTGCGCCAAGGGGCTCTCCAGCGCCTATCAGCCGATTTCCGCCGTGGTGATGTCCGATGACTTCTACAGCTACCTCGAAGAAGGCAGCAATTCGGCCGGCATCTTCAACCATGGCGGTACCTATGGCGGCCATCCCGTCTCGGCTGCGGTGGCCCTGAAGGTGCTCGACATCTTCGAGCGCCGGAACATTCTCGGCCATGTGCAGTCGATCATGCCGATCTGGCAAAAGGCGCTGGCGAGCCTTGAAGATCACCCGCTCGTCACCGCCACGCGCTGCTTCGGCCTTGCCGGCGCGGTACAGATCGCTCGTCCGGGCGAGGGCGGGCCGGTGGCCGCGTCACCTTCGCTCGCGCCGGGCGGCCTGAGCGAGCAACTCTATCAGGAGGGCCTCGCCGCCGGCGTCGTCGTGCGCCCGTTGCAGGGCTGCGTCGTGCTTGCGCCGCCGCTCATCATCACCGAGGCCGAGATCGGCGAGCTCTCAAGGCGCCTGCGCGTCGCGCTGGATGCCACACTCGCCGCCCTTCCGCGCTGACTGGCCGCGCGGCATCTATCTCCGTGTCTCGCGCATGAACCAAAGGGGGCGGAGCGGTTCGCCCCCTGCCGGTGGATTTCCCGACATGAACATGATCGACCGTTGGTTGGCGGTAGGCGTCGTCGCCTGCTGGGCCGGCACGCTGGTGCTGGTGAAGCAGGGCGTCGCGGAAATGCCCCCCATGCTCATGAGCGTGATGCGCTTCACGCTCGTCGCTGCGCTGGTGGTGCCGTTCACACGCATCGGACGGCGGCACATACCCTGGCTGCTGCTCGTGTCCTTCACATTTGGCACGGTGCATTTCGGCCTGCTGTTCATGGCGCTGGGCCTCGCCGAGGTCGGCACCAGCGCGGTGCTGGTGCAGCTCGGCGCGCCGATGGCGAGCCTTCTCGCCTGCCTCGTCTTCCGTGAGCCGCTGGGTCTCATGCGGGCCTTCGGACTGGCGCTGACGGTTGCCGGCGTGTTCGTGCTGGCGCAGGGGCCGACCTTCCCCGGCTTCCTGCCGCTGGCCTTGCTGGTCGCCAGCGCCGCCGGTTGGGCCGTCACCAATCTCGTCGTGAAGCTCATGCCGCCGTTAGACGCCATGGCTCTGACGGGGTGGTCTTCACTGTTCTGCGTGCCGCAGCTTGCGGTGGCGGCGCTGCTGTTCGAGGGCGATCCCTGGCCCCACCTCGCCGCGGCCGGCTGGCACGGATGGAGCGCGGTCGTCTACAGCGCCGTCGTTTCGTCAGTCATGGCCTATGGCGTCTGGTACTGGTTGCTGGCGCGCAATCCGGTAAACGCCATCGTGCCCTATTCCATGCTTAATCCGGTGATGACGATCGGCCTTGGCGTGCTCGTGGTCGGCGAGAGTATTCCTCCGCTCAAGATCGCCGGCACGGTGCTGATCCTCGGCGGCGTGCTGCTGGTGCTCCGGCAGCGGCGGCCGGCCGCCGCCTGAAGAGGATGCCGGCGCTGGGTCGGCATCCTCCGCCGCGTCAGAGTACCTCGGTGCCGTGCCAGCCCTCGGCGCGCTTCTGCCAGAAGGTTTCCTTCAGCTGCATCGAGATCGGACCGGGCACGTCATTGCCGAGGATACGACCGTCGATCCGCGTCGCCGGCATGATGCCGCCCGCGGTGGTGCAGGCGAAGATCTCGTCGGCGTTGACGAATTCCTCGACCGTCACGTCGCGTATCTCAAGCGGCAGCCCCAGTTCTTCGCAGAGCTCGAAGACCGAGAGGCGGGTAATGCCGTCCAGTCCGCCACGCGCGGGCGTGATGACGCGACCGTTGACGATGCAGAACACGTTGAAGCCCGGACCTTCGGTGACGTTGCCGGTCTCGTCCGTCAGCACGGCGAAGTCCGCGCCCGCCTCCTTGGCCTCGAACATCCCCTCGGTCAGGTCGCCCCAGTGGAAGTTCTTCACGCGCGGGTCGAAGGAGGATGGGGGAATGCGCTTCACCTTCGGGATCATCAGATGCATGCCGCGCACTTCCATTTCCGGGCTGACGACCGAGATCCACGGCACCGCCGAACAGGAGAGATAGGAGCGGCAGGAGGCGGGATGGCGTAGCGCTCCCGGCGCCGGCGAGGCCCGCAGGCATTCCATTGATACGTAGGCGTCGCGCACATCCGCCATCAGCACCAGCTTCATGAGGATGTCGCGGATCTCCGCGTCGCCCTCCGGCGGCTCCATGTGCAGCGCCGTCATCGAATTGCGGAAACGTCTTATGTGGTCGTCGAGCCGGAAGAAGCGCCCATCGCGCACGCCGACGACGTCGTAGGTGACGTCCGAGCGCCGGTAGCCCCAATGAGTGACGGGAATCTTCGCCTCGGCGAGCGGCATGAATTCGCCGTCGAGATAGGCGGCCCCTCCGGCATATCTGCCACGCAGCGTGGCGATCTCGTCGGTCATCGCGTCCATTTCCGGGGTTCCTTTCTTTTCGAAGGGCCGATCGTCTCAGCGGGCACCGCTGAAGCGGCGACGGGCCAGCAGGACAAGCAGGGTGAGAAGCACGGTGCCGGCGATGAACAGGAAGGCGGCCGCGGCGATGGCAGGACTGATGCTGTCGCGCAGCGTGGCGAACATCTGCCTGGCCAGCGTCCGCTGACCGGGACCGGCAAGGAAGATGTTGAGCACCACCTCGTCCAGCGAGACGGCGAAGGCGAGAACGGCCCCGGTCATGATGCCGGGAAAGGCGAGCGGCAGCGTGACGTGCCGGAGCGTCGCCGCCGGTCCGGCTCCGAGGCTCGCCGCCGCCAGCTCGAGCCGCGTGTCCATGCCCTGCAGCGAGTTGGCCACGCTGACGATCACCAGTGGGATGGCGATCACCGTATGGGCGATGATGATGCCGGCATAGGAACTGGAGAGCCCGAGCTTCGCGTAGAGGATCTGCATGCCCACGCCCAGCACCACTGCCGGCACCACCATCGGCAGCAGGAAGACGGTGTTGAGCGGGGCGCTGACGAAATTGAGCTTCTCGCGCAGACCCAACGCCGCCAGGACACCGAGCACCGTTGCCAGTATCGTGGTGCCGGCGCCGATGATCAGGCTGTTGACGATGGAGTCGCGCCAGACCGGCGTGGTGAACAGCTCCTCGAACCAGCGCAGGGAGAAGGACGGGATCGGATAGATCAGGAACTGGCTGGAGGTGAAGGCCAGCGGCAAGATGACCACCAGCGGCAGGAGCAGGAAGCAGACCGCCAGAACGCCGAAGACGGCGGAGATGAGCTTGCCGGCCATCTCACATCCTCCCGTTCACGCTGGTGCGGCCGGAGAGCTGCACGTAGACGACGTAGAGGATGAGCGTGATGACGAGGAGCACGATGCCGAGCGCGCTCGCCATGCTCCAGTTCGCGGTCTGGGTCGAATAGAAGGCGATGACCGAGGAGATCATCTGGTCGCCGGCGCCGCCGACCAGGGCGGGCGTGATGTAGTAGCCGACCGCCGTCATGAAGACGAGAAGCGCCCCCGAGATCACCCCCCTCAGGCTGAGCGGCAGCAGTACGTGGAGGAAGGCCCGCAGCGGATGCGCGCCCAGCGAGGTTGCGGCCGGCATGAGGTTGGTCGGAATGGTCAGCAGCACGCTGTAGATCGGCAGCACCATCAGCGGCAGCAGCACATGCGTCATGGCGATGACCACGCCGGTGCGGTTGAAGATAAGCGGCAGCGGCGAGGAGATCGCCCCCATGCTCAGCAGGAAGCCGTTGATCAGCCCCTGCTCCTGCAGAAGGATGAACCAGGCGGCGGTGCGCACCAGAAGCGAGGTCCACAGCGGCAGCAGCACGGCCGTCAGCAGGATGGTCCGCGTGATGCCCGTCGAGGCGGCAGTGAGCAAGGCATAGGGATAGCCGATCAGCACGCAGAAGAAGGTGACGACGGCGGCGATCCAGAAAGTGCGGATGAAGATCGTCCGGTTGGCGGAGGCGCCGTCCGGCAGTCCCGCGATCTCGCCCGCCTTGTTGCGCTCGAGGTCGACGGCGGCGAGCAGATAGCGGTCGGTCATCGGCTCCAGGGCATCGGCGATGGCGATCCAGAAGGCCGGTTGTGCCCACCGCTTGTCGACATCCGTCAGCAGCGGGCCGGTTTCCGGCTTCGCGACCGCCGACAGGGTCTTGGTCATCAGCGTGCGATAGCCGGACTGGGCGCTGTTGAGGCGGCGCACCATGTCGCCAACCGCCTTCTCGTCGTCGGCGGCGCGCAGGTCGGCGATGAGGGCGGCCTGCATCGCCTCGGTCGGCGGCGCGGTCCGATCCCAGCCGGCGATCGCCTCGGTGGTGCGTGGCAGCAGATGCAGCACGGCGTCGTCGAGGACCGACTGCTTGACCATGATGCCGAGCGGCCAGACGAAGAAGATGCCGATGAACAGCGCCAGCGGCAGGATCAGCAGCGCCGCCCGGGTCTTTCGGTTCCAGAGCCGGGCCATCATGGCACGATCACCCAGCAGTCTTCCGGGGCGAAGGTCGCGTTGATCTTCGCTCCCGGCGTCCATTCCGCCGCGCGCCGGTCGCGCCGGGCGACCAGCCGCTGGCCGGGCCCCTGCAACTGCACGCGCAGATGATCGCCCTGATAGATCGAATCCGTCACCGCGACGGGGATGCTGTTGATCGCCGCCGGCGCCTCGGACAGTTCGACCTTCTCGGGCCGGACGGTCGCCAGCACGCGGCGGCCGGCATCGAATTCCGCCCGGTCGCGTACCCGCAGCATGTCGCCGCTGTCGAGCCGGATCAGCGCCTCGCCGCCTTCCCGGCCGGCGATTTCGCCCTCCATGAGGTTCGTCTCGCCGATGAACTCGGCGACGAAGCGGGTCGCCGGATGGTCATAGATCATGCGGGGGGTATCGATCTGTTCGATCAGCCCCTTGTTGAACACCGCGATCCGGTCCGACATGGTGAGCGCCTCGGACTGGTCGTGCGTGACGAAGACGATGGTGAGGCCGAGCCTCCCGTGCAGTTCGCGAATGTCGAGCTGCATCTGCTCGCGCAACTGCTTGTCGAGTGCGCCGAGCGGCTCGTCCATCAAGACCACGCCGGGCTCGAACACCAGTGCACGGGCCAGCGCCACGCGCTGCTGCTGGCCGCCGGAGAGCTGCGCCGGCCGGCGCTCGCTCAGCGCGGCGAGCTGCACCATGTCGAGCGCCCTGTTGACCCGCGCGGCGATCTCCGCCCGTCCGACACCGCGCATCTTCAGCGGGAAGGCGACGTTCTGCGCCACGGTCATATGCGGAAAGAGCGCGTAGCTCTGGAACACCACCCCCATGTTGCGCCGGTGCGAGGGGATGTCGTTGATCATATGTCCGTCGACATAGATCGTTCCTTCCGTCGCGTCCTGAAAGCCGGCGAGCATCATTAGGATCGTCGTCTTGCCGGAGCCCGACGGCCCGAGCAGGCTCAGAAACTCGCCGCGCACGATGTCGAGGCGCAGATTGTCGACCACGCGCAAGGCGCCGAAGGTCTTCGTCACGCCGTCGAGGCGAATATGGTAGTCGACCACGTCCGGTCTCCGTTCGGTGCCTGGCCGTCTCCGGCCCGCATGGGGCGGACCGGAGCATGGCGTCAGGCGGACTGACGGGAGCCTGCGGTGCCGACCGCAGGCGAAGGATCGGTGAGGCGCCCGGCGGCCCGTCCGGAGACGGGCGGCCGGGCCGCGGCGGCGGTCGTCAGCGCGCGGCGAGCCAGGCGTTGAAACGCTTGGTCAGGCTCTCATTGTTGTCGATCCAGAACTCGATGTTCAGCGGCACTGCCTCGGCGAGGTTCTTCGGATCGGTCGGCAGGTCCTTGGAGATTTCCGCCGGCACCATCGCGGCGGCCTTCTTGCTGGGCAGGCCGTAGGTGATGAGCTCGGCCATCTTCACCTCCGGCTCGGGCTGGCTCATGAAGGCGATGGCCTTCATCGCCGCTGCCTTGTTTTCCGAGCCCTTGAGGATGACCCAGCTGTCGGTGGCGGTGACGTTGCCCGGCCAGACGAAGACGAACTTCTTGCCTTCCTTCTTGTTCACGTTGGCGATGCGCCCGTTGTAGGAGGCGGTCATCGCCACCTCGCCGGATGCCAGAAGCTGGATCGGCTGCGCGCCGGCTTCCCACCAGATGAGATTGGGGCCGAGTTCCTCCAGCTTCTTGAAGGCGCGATCGATGCCTTCCGGCGTCGACATGACCTCGTACAGATCCTCGCGCTTCACGCCGTCGGCCAGCAGGGCGAATTCGATGGTGTATTTCGGGCCCTTACGCAGCGCGCGCTTGCCGGGATACTTCTTCAGGTCCCAGAAATCGGCCCAGCTCTTCGGCCCGTCCGGCCACTTCACGGAATCGTAGGCAAGGCCGGTGGAGGAGGTCAGCGCGCCGACGCCGCAATCGCTGACGCTTTCATCGAGGAAATCCTCCTTCGGGCCGATCTGCTCCCAGTCCAGCTTCTCGTAGATGCCGTCGGCGCAGCCCAGCACCAGTTCCTCGGCCTCGACCTGCACGAGATCCCAGTTCGGCGTGCCGGCGCTCACCTTGGACTGCAGGACGCCGTAGCCGCCGTCCCAGGAATCCTCCAGCACCTTGGTGCCTTCCTTCTCCGCAAAGGGCTTGAAATAGGCTTCGCGCTGGGCGTCCTGGGTGGCGCCGCCCCATCCGACGATGGTGAGATCGCGGGCCAGCGCCGGCGTCGTGGCAATGGCGACGACGGCCGCAGAGACGAAACCGAGGCGACGCAAGGCGTACTTGGTGGTCATGCTGCTGTTCTCCAGTTGGAAGGGGGGCCAGCGCTCGAGCGCCGGCATTGTTGTGGGAGGCGGCGGTCAGGCCGGCTCCATCCGGACCGCGAGGGTGGCGGCGACATCGTCCAGCGCCTGGGCGAACGCGGCGAGGAGAGCGTCCACCTCGGCGAGGCTGATGATGAGGGGCGGGGAGAAGCCGATCGTGTCGCCCATGGCGCGGGTGAGCACGCCGAGTTCCTGCAGCCGGGTATTCACCAGCAGGCCGAGGCCGCCGGGCTGTTCCGGAAGGCCGCTCTTGGCCTGCTTGTCGAGGACGAGCTCGACCCCTGCCACGAGACCCACGCCGCGCACATTGCCGACGAGCGGATGATCGGCGAGCGCCTCCAGTCCCGCGCGCAGATGGGCGCCGGAGCGCGCCGCGTTCTCGACGAGGCCGTCCTCCTCGATGATGCGCAGCGTTTCCAGCGCGGCAGCGGCCGTCACCGGATGTCCGCTGGCGGTGAAGCCATGCCCGAGAATGCCGAGGCGCCCGCTCTCCTCGATGATCGGCTCGACGACCTTCTCGTTCACGAGGACGGCGGAGATCGGCAGATAGGCCGAGGACAGCTGCTTGGAGAGCGTCATGATGTCCGGCTCGATGCCGAAGGTCGTGCTGCCGAACAGCGTACCGGTTCGCCCGAAGCCGCAGATCACCTCGTCGGCGACCAGCAGGATGTCGTACTTGCGCAGCACGGCCTGCATCTTCGGCCAGTAGCCTTCCGGGGGCACGATAACGCCGCCGCCACCCATGACCGGCTCGCCGATGAAGGCGGCGATGGTCTCCGGCCCCTCGCGGAGGATCAGCGCCTCCAGCTCCGCGGCGAGCCGCGTGGCGAACTCTTCCTCGCTCTCGGCCGGCAGGGCGTTGCGGTAATGGTCGGGTGCCGTGACGCGCAGCACCTCCGGCCCGACGAGATCGAAACCGCGATGGTTGGCCGGCAGACCGGTGAGGCAGGAAGCGGCGATGGTCAGGCCGTGGAAGGCACGATCGCGGGCGATGAACTTCTTGCGCTCCGGCTGGCCCATGGCGTTCGCCCGGTACCAGACGAGCTTGATGACGGTATCCACCGCCTCGGAGCCGGAGTTGGTGAAGAATACTTTGCTCATCGGCACCGGAGCGAGGCTGACGAGCTTCTCGGCAAGGTCGACCACCGGCCCGTGCGAGCGATGGGCGAAGGTGTGATAGTAGGGCAACGTCTTCATCTGTTGATAGACGGCATCGGCCACCCGGGTCTCGCTGAAGCCGAGCCCGGCGCACCAGAGCCCGGCCAGCGCCTCGATGTATTTGCGGCCGGAAGCGTCGAAGACATGCACGCCCTCGCCACGCTCGATGACCAGCGGACCGATCTCGCGGTGCCTGGCGGCATTCGTCGCGGGGTGGAGATGGAAGGCGATGTCGCGGGCTTCGATGGAATTGGGGAGTGGCATGGATGGCCCCTTTTGATGCCTATCAAATATGCATGATTGCTAGGCGGGCAGCTTATTGTGTGATCACAGTTGCTGGACATGACTGAAATCACAGGTGTTTTTCGGTCCGCAAATCCGCGGAATGGGCTTCCGGAACCCAATAATTGACATCGGATCGGCAAATGTGATCACGAAAAGACTCCTTATAATCTGTGGCTTGTGTCGATGGCGGGCTGGGGTGATCCTGATTTCGCAAAAGCCGTTCCACTTTCCGTTGGGGCCTGGTTAGCCTTTGGTCGGGGAGAGGATCAGGGCGGCTGTGGGGCCGTGCGATCACTGCTGGGAGCCGTTGGCGCGTGCCAATGCGGGAGCTATCGCCCCTCGATGTGGTCGAGGGGACGCTCGACGCTTAGGTGACTGTTTGCCGGTGTTTCTTGAGGCGTCGAGCGGCTGGCCTTTGCCGCAGGCGCCTTCAGTTTCGCTCTGCGAGCGCCGATCCAGCCCGCGCAGCCGCTGCCTCCCGCCGCCTGTGGGGCGTGGGCAAGTGTCTCTGGATGAGCTTCTGTCTCTGGATGACCTTCGACGTGGTGCAGGAGCAGGTCATCCGTGCGTGCTTCTGCCCCGTTCGATCACCGGCGGCATTCCTTATCGGTTCAAGCAATTGATTGACCTGATTTCGCAGAAGGATGTGCTCTTTTCGTTCGATGCCAATGGGTTTTCGGGGGGGGTAAATGCCAGCCGAGCTGCGGTAATATATGCTCGGGGATTGGATTGCGCGCCCACGTCAACTTGGACACCGGGCGAGAGCTACGATTTCCAGAAGCCCTAACGTCGAGGCTTGGCTCAGGATGATCGGCGTAACGGATATCGATTCAATTCTGATCGAGCGCACGCTGTTTGGGTTGGAAGCTGAGCAGGTGGCGCGTGCGAACGCAAAGATCGAGGCAGAACGGCTGGCACTGGAGTTTTGAGCCCGGGTGAAGCGGTCGGTGGTCGAACGGCGCAGGCTCTGATCAACGGCACCTGGCACCAGAGCCGATGGTCTATGGCGCGTCGATCATAAGAGAGCGAGACGTTCATCCGCGCGGAAGCGGGACTCCCGCGCGGAGCGGCGGCATGCCAAAGGCGGCCGAAGTGGAGGAGGTCATCGGTTCCGACTTGGGACGGCGGAGGCGGGTTTCGGCCGTCACTTCGCGGCGGCTTCGTTCCCGGTCCGCCCGGCCCGGCGGCGGCGCAGCAGGCGGCCGTTCAGGACGAGATGGGCGAGAAGACCGACGACCAGTCCCCAGAACGCGCCGCCGATTCCGAGCAGCTTTATGTTCGCGGCGGAGGCCAGGAAGGTGATCAGCGCGGCTTCGCGGGACGCCGGATCGGCCATCACTCCGGCGAGGCTGCCCCCGATCGTGCCGAGCAGCGCCAAACCGGCCAGCGTGGTGATAAAGGTCGCCGGGAAAGCCATGAAGACGGCGGCGAGCGTGACGCCGAACACCCCGACCAGCACGTAGAAACAGCCGGCCGCGATGCCGGCGATCCAGCGTTTCGACGGGTTTTCATGCGCCTCCTTGCCCGTGGCGATGGCGGCGGTGATCGCGGCGATGTTGAACGCATGAGACCCGAACGGAGCCATGACGAGCGAACCCAGTCCCGTCACGGTGACGATCGGGTTGGCGCTGGTCCTGAAACCGTCGTTTCGCAGCACGAGCATTCCCGGCATGTATTGGCCGGTCAGCGTGATGAGGAACAGAGGCAGCGCGACGGACAGCAGCGCGTTCACCGAGAACTCCGGGCTGGTGAAGACGGGGGCCGCGAACTCCAGCTTCAGTTCCGACAGATCGACCCGCCCCTGCACGAGCAGGAGGGCCAGCCCGAGAACGAGGATGCCGACCACGGCATAGCGCGCCGAGAAGCGCTTCAGCGCGAGATAGGCAACGACCAGCAGGCCGACGAGCAGCGGATCGACGCTGGCGCCCCCGAACGCGCCGATGCCGAACGGCAGCAGGATGCCGGCCAGCAGGCCGGAGGCGATGCCCGGTGGAATCAGCCGGATGACCTTCTCGAAACAGCCCGATAACCCGAGCCCGACGAAGGCCGCCGCCGAGGCCATGTAGGCGCCGATGGCTTCCGGATACGGCGTCGTCGCCAGAGCCGTGACGAGAAACGCGGCCGCCGGCGTGGACCATGCCGTGATGATCGGCTCGCGATAGCGCCAGCTCAGGAACAGTCCCGTCAGTCCCACGCCAATGGACACCGACCAGACCCAGGACGCGGTGAGTTCCGGGCTCAGTCCCGCGACCTTCGCCGCCTGAAAGACCAGAATGAAGGTGCCGCCATAGTTGACGATGACGGAGATCAGGCCGGCGATGGCCGGATGGACGAGGTCGCTCAGGCGAATGGGAGACGATGCGGCACGGGACGACATGATCCTGACGAACCTCCTGAAGGTCGGCGCGGGATTACAGGCGGGATTTCAAGCGGGCTTGACACATAGCCGATCAATGGTCTGATATTTCCGTCCATTTTTATCCAATAGGTCAGACCATTTGTTCAGGCATTCCCAGCTCGAATCGGTGAAAGCGTGGATCGCCCATCCCGCTCACGTGGCGATGCCGCTTCATGCCCGGATCCAGCGGGCCATCCGGCAACTGATCGTCGATGGTGCGCTTGGGGCGGGGAAACCTCTGCCGGCCTCGCGCGCGCTTGCCCTGTCGCTGGGCGTATCGCGCGACACGATCGAGGCGGCCTACGCCCAGCTCCACGCCGAAGGTTTCATCGACCGCCGCGTCGGGAGCGGCAGCTTCGTGGCGCAGATGACGGAGTTCGCGTCCGGCCATCGCCCGTTCCGGCGGGATGCGCCGCCGCGCCACCAGGCTCCGAAGCTCAGCAAGCGCGGCAACGCCATGTTCCACGGTGGCGGGATACACGACGCGCTGTTGCCCAGGCCGTTTTCGCCCGGCGTGCCGGAAACGCGCAGCTTTCCGCTGCAGCTCTGGGAGAGGTTGGAGCGACAGGTGCGCCGGGAGGTCGGCACGCAGGCTCTGGCTCATGGCGATCCGCAGGGCACCGAAGCGCTACGCCGTGCCATTGCCGATTACGTGAATCTTGAGCGCGGGGCGCGCGCCACGGCCGACCGGGTGCTCGTTCTCACCAGTTCGCAGCAGGCCATGATGCTGTGCGCCAACGTGCTGCTCGATCCCGGCGACCGGATCTTCATCGAAGACCCGGCCTATCACGGGGCGCGCAAGGCGTTCGACACGGCAGGGCTGGAATGCGTCCCGATCCGGGTAGACCGGCACGGGATCGTCGCTAAGCGAATCCTGGCCGAACCGCGCAAGGCCAAAGCCGTTTCTTTGACGCCATCCCACCAGTTTCCGACCGGCGCGACGCTGGCGCTCGACCGGCGACTGGCGCTGATCGAATGGGCGGCACGGCATCAGGCGTGGATCATAGAGGACGACTACGACAGCGAATTCCACTATGCCGGCAAGCCGATGGCCTGCGTGCAGGGGCTCGATCCCCATGACCGGACGATCTATATCGGCACCTTCACCAAGTCGCTCTTTCCGGGCCTGCGGATCGGTTACGTCGTGCTGCCGCCGCAACTGGTGAAGCCGATGACCATCGCGCGCACCCTGCTCGACGGGCATTCCGCTCCGATGGCGCAACTGACGCTGGCCCGGTTCATGGAGGGCGGGCATTTCGGCGCCTATGTCCGGAGCATGCGCGGCATCTATGCGCAGCGGCTCGAGGCGCTCGCCGATCTCGTTCGGAAGCACCTGCCGGATTTCGTCGAGCCGCGCATTCCCGTTGGTGGGCTGCAAATGCCCTGCCTGCTGACCGGCGACCTGTCCGAGCGCGTTGCCATCGACGCCGGGCGGAACGCGGGCATCGAGCTTCTAGGCTTGTCGGCGCTGCACGCGACGGATGATGCCGAGGCTGGCTTCCTGATGGGCTTTGCAGCGTCCACGCCTGCCGAGATCGAGGTTGCGGTCAAGAGGCTGGCGAATGCGCTTCGGGCAGCAACGAAACGGTGAAGGCGATCCGGTTCTGCCGGGACCTCCCGCGTAATGGTCTGGTCGATCGCTCAAAAGTGGAAGGGACCGGCGGATCATTTTCCCGGTAGATGCGATGGGTGGCGCCCAGTCCCGCCGCATGGGTCATGGGCCGGCCGCGCAGGAGATCGTCAATGGGATCATCGGCTGTGCCGCCGTCCGCGGTCGGAAAGGCGGGAGGCGTCGCCGTCGCCTTCTCCACTGCAGATGAAGCCGCTGCCACCGGCGACACGATCCCCCTGCGAGGGGTGACCTGCTGCCGGTCGGGAGCGCGAGCAAGATGAGACCATTCTCGAAGACGGGGCTTCTGCCGGAGGAGATCGCCCGGTTCGGCGCCGATCCCGCCGGCACGTTCGCAGCGAACCTTTGCGCCGTCCAGGATCGCATCGCGGCGGCCTGTCATCGCAGCGGACGCCATCCCGAAGACGTCCGTCTCCTGCCCGTCACCAAGACGGTCCCTGCCAATGTCCTGCGGTTCGCCCATGCCGCGGGGATCTCCGACTTCGGGGAAAACAAGCTCCAGGAGGCTCGCGACAAACAGGCCGACCTCGGCGACCTGTCCATCCGCTGGAGCATCATTGGCCATCTCCAGACCAACAAGGTGAAGTATCTGGTCCGGCTGGCGTCGGAGTTTCATGCGCTCGACAGCATAAGGCTGGCGGAGGAACTCAACCGCCGGCTCGACGCCCAGAATCGTGACCTGGACGTCTTCGTACAGGTCAATACCTCGGGGGAAGACAGCAAATACGGCCTCCGTCCCGACGATCTCCGGCCCTTCATCGAACGCCTGGCGGACTATCCCCGGCTCAAACCGCGCGGGCTGATGACATTGGCGATCTTCAGCGCGGAGACGGATCGCGTGCGCGGTTGTTTCCGGCTGCTCCGCGACTTGCGGGACCGCGCCGTTGCCGTCCATCCGGGCCTGACGCAGCTTTCCATGGGCATGTCGGCGGATTTCGAGACCGCCATCGAGGAAGGAGCGCACATCGTGCGGGTTGGTCAGGCGATTTTTGGCGCGCGACCGACGGGTGATGCCTTCTATTGGCCGGGCCTTGCTCCCGGAGCGTGAAGCCCAAGGCAGGATCGCGAAGCGTGGGAACTGCTTCCAACGATGCGCACTCCGACGTCGGCAACTGTGGCCATAATCGGGGGCATGGGCGTCTCGCCGTGCCTTGGCCGCGTCGTCTTGATACCGATCTGCCCCTGAGACCGTGATGGCGGTGCCATTGATGCGGCAAGCTTGCGGTTCCGAGCTGCGCCCTTCCGCATCCGCGGATGCGACCAAGAATCGACATCGCTGGCGGTTCCCCATTCGGCTATCCGGCTCGAACCGATCATCGAGGGGAACCCCTATGCGCGCCACGCTTATCGCTCTTGCTCTCGTCGGCACCTCCACGGTCGCCTTCGCCCAGGAAGGTGACCTCGTGAAGTACTGCAAGGCCGACATTGCGCGGCTGTGCAACGGCGTGCAGCCGGGTGGGGGGCGCGTGATGAAGTGCCTGAAGGCGCACACCAAGGAAATGTCGGTCGGCTGCGCGCAGGCCCTGCAGAAGATGAAGGGCTGACGTCGCGCCGGTGAGGGGCGGATCGCTTCGAGGGTCTGTCCGTCATCGCTGAAGCGTCCTGATCAGTCGAGCCGCGCTGGACAAGGGGCTCGACGCGCGAAACAGGGCATCATTTGCCTGCCGCTAGGCCCGTCAGATGCGAGGCATCGGCAGCTCGCCGCACTGGCGCATCTGAGCGAGGAAGAGCGGCAGGCCGCGCGGCGCGTGTGGCAGGAGCAGAAGGTCAAGCTGCGTGCGATCCGCGCGCAGGGGGCGGTGCATATCGGGGCGGTGCAGCCCTATGTCGCCCGTCCGAAGGAGCTCGCCTTCGGTCCGTGACCGCCGCTTCCGGCCGCGCGACGGCCTTGGCCGACGGGATACGCCGCGGAAGCGGACCTTCTCAGGGACGCGGAAGAGTCATTGCGTGCCCTTCGGCGGATGGGGGCGATGCCGGAGGGCGCCGTCGTCGTCCTCGGAAACCAGGATCTCCTGGATGATCTGAGCGAGGGCCGCCTCGATCTGCTCCGGCCTGCTCTCCCTGAGCGGCCCCGCGGCGATCACGTCCTTCAGTATGCCGACACCGCCGAGAACCGCCGCGATCAGCGTCGCGCGCATCTCCGACAGGCCCTGCTGTCTTTCCGTCAGCGGCGTGACGAAGTCCTCCATGAGGGTGTCGCGCAGCACGCGGGCGGCTTCCGGGCTGGAAAAGGACCGAATGGCGATGTCGAGGGAGCCGATCTCGTCGGCGCCGCGCTCGCGCATCATCTCCCGGGACAGAATCGCGGCGATGTCCCCGTCCTCGGCGAACAGCCGCTCCGGCTTCATGGAGGCCTTGAGCGCCTCGCGGAAGAGCTTTTCCTTCGACCCGAAGCAGCGATGCACATAGGCGACGTCTACGCCGACGTCGGCGGCCAGATCACGCAAGCCGGTCGCTTCGTAGGAGTGCGTGGAAAAGCGTATGATCGCCGCCTTCAGGATGCGCTCGCGCGTCCGCTCCGGTGCCTGGGAAGGGGTGGCTGGCTTCGACATTATTCCTCGCAGAGCCATTGCACGGGTGAAAATTACGGCTAGCCTGAGAGGTGGTGAACAGGTGTTGATTCCGATCAACGACGCAACGCTGCGGGTAGTGTTTGCAGCCTCTGGGAAGATGCATCGAGGGGCGGCTCGGTCGTCGCAACGGGTTGGAAAAAATGAAGTCGCCGAAGAACTGGATTCTGGCCGTCATCTGCGTCGCGCTGATCGCCGGAGCCTATTATGGCTGGCGTCTCTATGCGGGGACCGGATTGCCCGCGGGCATCGCCAGCGGCAATGGCCGCATCGAGGCGACCGAGATCGACGTGTCGACGAAGGCTTCCGGCCGCATCCGGGAAATCCTCGTCAACGAGGGCGATTTCGTCACCGCCGGCCAGGTTCTGGCGCGCATGGACACCGCGCAGCTCGAAGCCCAGCGCCGGCAGGCGGAAGCCCAGCTCAAGCGCGCGCTGATCAGCGTCGACACCGCCCATAGCCTGGTCGAGCAGCGCGAGGCTGAGCGCACGGCGGCGCAGGCCACCATCGCGCAGCGGCAGGCCGAACTCGACGCGGCCGAGAAGCGGCTCGCCCGCTCCTCCCAGCTGGTGAAGACGAACGCCGTGTCGCAGCAGACGGTCGACGACGATCGTGCGAGCGAGGAAAGCTCGAAGGCGGCCGTGGCGGCGGCGCAGGCCCAGCTCGCCGCGGCGGAGGCGGCCATCGGCTCGGCGAAGGCGACGGTCGTCGACGCCGAGGCCGCGGTGGATGCCGCCCGCGCGGCGATCGAGAGCATCGTGGCCGATATCGACGACAGCACGCTGGTCTCGCCGCGCGACGGGCGCGTGCAGTACCGCGTCGCCCAGCCGGGGGAGGTCCTGTCGGCCGGCGGGCGGGTGCTGAACCTCGTCGATCTCGGCGACGTCTACATGACCTTCTTCCTGCCGACGGCCCAGGCCGGGCGCGTGGAGATCGGCTCCGAGGTGCGGCTCGTCCTGGACGCGATCCCCCAATATGTGATCCCGGCGAAGGTGAGCTTCGTGGCCGACGTCGCGCAGTTCACGCCGAAGACCGTGGAGACGGAGGAAGAGCGCCAGAAGCTGATGTTCCGCATCAAGGCGCAGATTCCGCCGGAGCTGCTGCGCAAGTACATCCGTTACGTGAAGACCGGACTGCCCGGCATGGCCTATGTCCGGCTCGATCCCGACGCCGCCTGGCCGGCCAGCCTGAGCGGGAATCTCGCGCAATGAGTCCGCCCTCCGGGTCGCCGGAGCCGCCGGCGTCGGTGGTGCGCCTGCGGGATGTCGGGCTTTCCTACGGGACGACCCGCGCCCTCGACGGCGTGAGCCTCAACATTCCCGCCGGAGTGATGGTCGGGCTGATCGGGCCGGACGGCGTCGGCAAGTCAAGCCTGCTGTCGCTGATCGCCGGCGCGCATGTCGTCCAGTCCGGCCATGTCGAGGTGCTGGGGGGCGACATCGCCGACGCCGTGCACCGGCGGCTGACCTGCCCGCGTATCGCCTACATGCCGCAGGGGCTGGGCAAGAACCTCTATCCTACGCTCTCGGTATTCGAGAACGTCGATTTCTTCGGCCGCCTGTTCGGCCAGGATCGCGCGGAGCGGCAGCGCCGGATCGACGAGCTGCTGCGGGCGACGGGGCTCGATCCTTTCCCCGATCGTCCGGCCGGCAAGCTTTCGGGCGGCATGAAGCAGAAGCTCGGCCTGTGCTGCGCGCTCATCCACGATCCCGACCTGCTCATCCTGGACGAGCCCACCACGGGCGTCGATCCGCTGTCGCGCCGCCAGTTCTGGGAACTGATCGACGCCATCCGGCGCGACCGGCCGAACATGAGTGTGATCGTCGCGACCGCCTATATGGAGGAAGCGCAAGGCTTCGACTGGCTGGTCGCCATGGACGACGGGCGCATCCTCGCGACCGGGACGCCGGCGGAGCTGCTGTCGCGCACCGGCACGCCCAATCTCGATGCCGCCTTCATCTCCCTGCTGCCGGAGGAGAAGCGCCGCGATCATCGCGAGGTCGTCATCCCCCCGCGCGCGGGCGACGGCGCCGAGGATATCGCCATCGAGGCCGAGCACCTCACCATGCGCTTCGGCGACTTCGTCGCCGTCAGCGACGTCAGCTTCCGCATCCCGCGCGGGGAGATCTTCGGCTTTCTCGGCTCGAACGGCTGCGGCAAGACCACGACCATGAAGATGCTGACCGGCCTTCTGCCCGCCACCGAGGGTACGGCCCGGCTTTTCGGTCGCGAGGTCGATCCGAACGACATCGAGGTGCGCCGGCGCGTCGGCTACATGAGCCAGGCCTTCTCGCTCTATTCCGAGCTCACCGTCCGGCAGAATCTCGATCTGCACGCGCGTCTGTTCCGGCTGGAGCCGGAGGCGATCCCGGCGCGGATCGAGGAGATGGCGGCCCGCTTCGACCTCGAAGACATCATGGACAGCCTGCCCGACGCGCTGCCGCTCGGCATCCGCCAGCGCCTGTCGCTCGCGGTGGCGATGATCCACGCACCGGACATCCTCATCCTCGACGAGCCGACATCCGGCGTCGATCCGGTCGCGCGGGACGCCTTCTGGCAGATCCTGTCCGACCTCTCGCGCAAGGACAACGTCACGATCTTCGTCTCGACCCATTTCATGAACGAGGCGGAACTCTGCGACCGCATCTCGCTCATGCATGCGGGCAAGGTGCTGATCAGCGACACGCCGCAGGCGATCGTCGAGAAGCGCAGGGCGCACTCGCTCGAGGAAGCCTTCATCGCCTATCTCGAGGAAGCGATCGGCGAGAAGGCGACGGCCGGACCGGCCGCACCCCTCCCGGCGGCGGTGCCGACGGCGACGGGAACCCCGGCCGCCGCCCCCCGCCGCTTCGATCCGCGCCGCATGTTCGCCTATACGCAGCGCGAGGCGCTGGAGCTGCGGCGCGATCCCATTCGTGCCACGCTCGCCCTGCTCGGCACGGTGATCCTGATGTTCGTCGTCGGCTACGGCATTAATATGGACGTCGACAACCTGTCCTTCGCCGTCCTCGACCGCGACAACACGACCCTCAGCAACGACTACGTCCAGCAGATCGCCGGTTCGCGTTACTTCATCGAGAAGCCGCCGATCACCGACTACGCCGACCTCGATCGGCGCATGCGCGCCGGCGAGATCAGCCTGGCCATCGAGATTCCGCCCGGCTTCGCGCGCGACGTGTCGCGCGGCAACAAGACGGTGGAGGTTGGTGCCTGGATCGACGGGGCCATGCCCACCCGGGCGGAGACCGTGCGCGGCTATGTCCAGGGCATGCACGCGGCCTGGCTGACGCAGAAGGCGCGCGAGCTCTACGGCGATCGCGCCATCGTCGGCGACTTCCAGATCGCGCTGCGCTACCGCTACAACCCCGGCGTCGAAAGCCTCGTGGCGATCGTGCCGGCCATGATCCCGCTGCTGTTGATGATGATCCCCGCCATGCTCGCCGTGCTCAGCGTGGTGCGGGAGAAGGAGCTCGGCTCCATCACCAATTTCTACGTCACGCCCGTCACCCGGTTCGAGTTCCTCGTCGGCAAGCAGCTCCCCTATGTCGCGCTCGCCATGCTGAACTTCACGATGCTGGTCGCCTTCGCCGTCTTCATCTTCCGGGTGCCGCTGACCGGCAGCCTCACCGCCCTGAGCACGGCGGCGCTGCTCTATGTCTTCGCCACCACCGCCCTCGGGCTGCTCATGTCCACCTTCATGAGCAGCCAGATCGCCGCGATCTTCGGCACCGCGCTGCTCACGCTCATCCCCGCCGTGAACTATTCCGGCATGATCGACCCGGTCTCCTCGCTGGAGGGGGCCGGCGCCTTCATCGGGCATATCTACCCGACGACCTATTTCATGACGATCGCGCGGGGCGCCTTCTCCAAGGGGCTGGGCTTCTCCGATCTCGCCGGCTCTTTCATCCCGCTGCTGATCGCCGGCCCCGTCCTGATCGGCCTCGGCATCGCGCTCCTCAAGAAGCAGGCGAGCTGACCATGCGCGGCGCCAACATCTTCCAGCTCGGGATCAAGGAACTGCGCGGGCTTGCGCGGGACCCCATGCTGCTGGTGCTGATCGTCTATTCCTTCACGGTGTCGATCTACACCGCCTCCACGGCCATGCCGGAGACGCTGAACCGGGCGGCGATCGCGATCGTCGACGAGGACCAGTCGCCGGTTTCCTCGCGCATCGTCACAGCGTTCTATCCTCCCTATTTCTCCGTGCCCAAACTCATCTCGCAATATGAGATGGACCGGCGCATGGATGCGGGGCTCGATACGTTCGCGCTCGACATTCCGCCGAATTTCCAGCGCGACCTGCTGGCCGGCCGGTCGCCGACCATCCAGCTCAACGTCGATGCCACGCGCATGTCGCAGGCCTTCTCCGGCGGCGGCTACGTGCAGACCATCGTCTCCGACGAGGTCGGCGAGTTCCTGAACCGCTATCGCGGCGGAACCACCGTGCCGGTCGACCTGGTCCTGCGCTCCCGCTTCAACCAGGAGCTCAACAAGAGCTGGTTCGGCGCGATCACCAACGTGATCTCCTCGATCACCATGCTGTCGATCATCCTGACCGGGGCCGCGCTGATCCGCGAGCGCGAGCACGGCACCATCGAGCACCTGCTGGTCATGCCGGTGACGCCGGTCGAGATCATGCTGAGCAAGGTGTGGTCGATGGGGCTGGTGGTTCTGGTCGCGACCAGCGTGTCGATGATCTTCATCGTGCAGGGCCTGCTCAACGTACCGATCAACGGGTCGCTGACGCTGTTCCTGCTCGGCACCGGGCTGCTGCTCTTCGCCACGACGTCGATGGGCATCTTCCTGGCCACCGTGGCCGGCACCATGCCGCAGTTCGGCCTGCTGCTGATGCTCGTGCTGCTGCCGCTGCAAGTGCTGTCCGGCGGCGTCACGCCACGCGAGAGCATGCCGCAGATCATTCAGGACATCATGCTCGCTGCGCCGAACACGCATTTCGTGATGCTGGCGCAGTCGATCCTGTTCCGGGGCGCCGGCTTCGATGTCGTGTGGCCGCAATTCCTCGCGCTCATCGTCATCGGCGGGGCGCTGTTCCTGTTTTCCCTGCAGCGCTTCCGGAAATTCCTTCGATAGCGCGTTGCGGCACCGGTTCCCTCCGTGGGCCTGCGCCCGCACGTGCGCGGAGCGGGCCGGCTAGGCCGGGGACGACGCCGGCGGCCGGGAAGCGGCGTCCTCGGTCGGGCCGCGCCGCTCAGCCCTGCGCGCCGGGAGGACCTTCGGCGCAGGTTTGCCGCCAGTCGCGCGCCTGCGGAAGCTCGAAGACCTGATCGAAGGTCCAGGTGAACACGAAGGTGTACACCAGGAAGAAAATCAGGATCGACACTTCCATGATGAAGGCGTCGAGCGGGCCGATGCCGTACCACCACATGTAAAGCGGCACGATGCAGATGATGAGACCGGCCTCGAAGCCGATGGCGTGCACGCAGCGGTGAAGAAAGCGCCGCTCTTGGATGCGTCGCCGCTTTTCCCATTCCTCGAACATGGAATTGTAGAGGTAGTTCCAGGCAACGGCGATGAAGGAGATCGCGATGGCGATGGGCAACGAGTGGGAGGGCGGTCCGCCGCTCAGCTCGGACAGGAGGATCGTCGACGCAACGATCGCAATGATCTCGAACAGGACGACGTAAACGATGCGGCGAGTGTTTCGCTGCAGGGAAATCACTTCTGCACTCCAAGACCCGGTCACGCGGTCCAGGCCATTGCGGCGGGTCTGCGTGAGGTTTTCGTCGGCCGTTCGCCGGATGGGCCGGAAGGCGCCGGGGATCGTCGGCCGGGGCGCTTCTTCTACCCCGGGTGGAGGTTCGGGGGAAGTGCCGCTGCGTAAATGTTTCAGGCCTCGCGGCGCCCGCCCTCGTGCGCCTCCGGCGGGCCGGCCGTTTCCTCGTCGCGCATGACGCGGTTTCGTCCGGATGCCTTGGCGCGATACAGCGCGCGATCCGCCGCGGCCACGAGGTCGGGTACGTCCGCCATGCGGGCGGTAAGCTCGGCCACGCCGATGCTGACGGTGACGGGCGCGTCGAGATTGGGGGTCTGCGACGTGGCGGTCTCGAAACCCTGGCGAATCCGGTCGGCGACGATTGCCGCGCCCGCCGCGCCCGTATCGGCGAGCAGGGCGATGAATTCCTCGCCGCCGAACCGCACGCCGAGGTCGCCCGGCCGCCCCAGATGCCGTGTCATGACGGTCGCCAGCAATTGCAGGATAGTGTCGCCGACCGCGTGCCCGTAGCGGTCGTTGACCGCCTTGAAGTGATCGGCGTCTATCAGGATCATCGAGAGCGGGCGGTCCGTGCGTCGGGAGCGGCGCAGCTCGCGCTCGGCGAATTCCTCGAAGACCCGCCGGTTGGCAAGGCCGGTCAGAGGGTCGGTGCGCGCGAGCTTCGCGAGCTGGGCCTCGGCGGCCTCGCGGCGCGCGAGTTCGGCGCGCAGCCGCAGGGAGATGAGGAGGGCGATGGCGCACATCGCGACGATGACCGCGATCGTGAAGTAGACTCGCCGGTACCATCCCGAGAACACTTCGTTCTCCGCCAGGCCGACGCTGACGAGAAGGTCGGTCCCCGGCACGGTGGTGAAGACGTAGAGCCGCTGGGTGCCGTCGGTGACGGCGCGTGCCGAGAAGCTTCCGGTCTGTTCGGCGAGCATGCGGCGGAAGTTCGGGCTCGCGGACAGGTCGAGATCGACATCGCCGGACCCGTCGAGCGAGGGGTGGCGCATGAGGACGCGCCCCGCCGCGTTGATCACGGCGATGGCGCCCCGCTGGCCAGGGTCGAGATCGTCGAACATGGCGCGGATCGATGCGAGCCGGACGGCGATCATGACGACACCGTCGAAGCCGCCGTCGGGGCCCGTGATGCGGCGGCTCAGGGCGATGCTGGGATCGTGGTTCCGCAGCCGGCTGCGGTAGGGCTGGCTGATGAAGGTGCCGACATCGGCCTTCTGGGGGGCGAGGAAGTAGTCCCTGTCCGAGAAATTGCCGGTGCGGCGCACCGGGGACATCGGGTCGAGGCTGATGTTTCCCTGTCGGTCCAGCACCAGCAGGGAGCCGATGAAGCTGACATTGGTGGCGAGGTTCGACAGCAGGAGGATCCGGTCGTCGGCATTCAGCGTCGCGAAGCGATCCCTGTGAAAGATGTCCGCCGCCAGCTTGAGCGAGAGGTCCCAGAGCGCAAGCTGGCTCTCCAGATGGCTCACGCTGGCCTCCAGCAGGCTGTGTGCCTCGCGCTCCGCCCGCAGCTCGACATCGTTGTAGGCGGTTCTCAGCGTGTCGATCATGGCGCCGAGGATGGCCAGCGAGGCGACCGCCACCAGCGCGATGATCAGGTCGCCGATCCGCTTGCGGGGAACGGCTCCTGTCCGCCTGGGACCATTCTGCTCAAGCGGTGGTGTCGGGGTCATGCAGATCCGGAGGGAGTGCGCGGGTTGCGGAAGACTCGGTCGAACGGGGCTAGGAACGGCGGAGGCCGGGAGATTGCCGCAGGGTTCGGGTGCCAAGGTCTACGAAGTCTGGGTTGCTGGCGGGCCCGGATAAACCTCGTGCGCGATTAATTTGATTTGCAATGCAAATTAAATAGTGGTTCCTGACGCCATGAACCGTATCAATTCCTCTCCCCGCAGCCGCTTCGGCATCCGTTTCTCGCTGCTCGCCCGCCACTGGCGACGGGCGCTGGAAGCCCGCCTCGCCGCCGCCGGCCTGTCGGACGCCACCTGGGTGCCTCTGGTCCACCTTCAGGAAACCGGCGGGGGCATCACCCAGAAGGAACTGGCCGCACGGGTCGGCATCGACGGATCGAGCCTCGTGCGCCTGCTCGACATACTGTGCCGGCAGGGGCTCGTGGATCGGCGGGTGGACGAGGCGGACGGCCGGGCCCGGCGGATCCACCTCACGGCGCTTGGCGAGGAGCGGGTGGCGGTGATCCGTCAGGAACTCGCCCGAGGCGAAGAGGAGATACTGGCCGGTATTTCCGACGCCGACATCGCGATGATGCTCGGGCATTTCGACCATATCGAGCAACGGCTCGCCGATCTGCAGGCGGCACGGCGCGAGGACGCGGCGGCATGAGCGCCGAGAGCCGGCCCTCCGCCCGTCCCGCCGCCGCGCGGGTTCCGGCAGCCGGTCGTGCCGATGCCGCGCGCCATCTCCTGAGATCGCACCAGATCCGGGAAAGCCTTGCCCTGGCGCGGCAGGCCTCCCCGCGCAATGCCTTGCTGGCGGGGGGACAGGCGGCGCTCACCATGGCGGTCGCGCTGCCGCTCGCCTATGTGTCGGCGTGGCCGCACATGGTCGGGTTCGCCTCGCTGGGAGCGCTGGTCGCCCTCTTCGGACGCTTCGCGCCGCCGGCTCGTCGCGGCCGCGTCGTGGCGCTGTGCGCGCTGTGCCAGTGCCTCGCGGTCCTGATCATGTCGACCGTCGTGTGGCTGGGAGCGCCCCTGCCAGTTCAACTGGCGCTGCTGGCGCTTCTGTGTGGCCTCTTCTTCCTGGCGACGGTCAGCTGGCAGTTCGGGCCGCCGGGCGCGCTGATCTTTGCGTTCGCGGCCGGGGCCTCCATGGGGCCCGTCGATGCCGGGTGGCAGATCGTGGAGCGCACCGCCGCGACGGCTCTGGTCGCGGGACTGGCCTGGCTCGTCTGCGCGTCGACGGAGATCGTCCGCCGGCAGGCGACGCCGGAGGCGCCGTTCCCGGTCGAGCCGGCGCGGCCGCTCGACCACCGCCTGATCGCCGCCGCCCGCATCGCCATCGGCTCGGCCATAGCGGCCTTCGCGGCCGATGCCATGGGCGCGGCCCACCCGGCATGGGCGGCGATGGGCACGCTGGCGGTGATGCAGGGGAGCCATCTTCACATCAGCATGAACCGCGCCCTTCAGCGCATGGGCGGGACGCTGATCGGCGCCGCGCTGGTCTGGCTCATCATGCTCCAGGCGCCGTCCGTGTGGACGGTGATCGCTCTGCTGGTCGTCCTCCAGATCGTGACGGAGATGGTGATCGGCACGAACTATGCGTTCGGGCAGATCACGGTGACGCCCATGGCGCTGCTGATGAGCTATCTTGCCTCCCCCTCCGCGGCCGGCGCCGGCATGGCGTCGGAGCGCGTTCTCGATACGCTGATCGGCATCAGCATCGGGATCGTTCTCGCGGTCCTGTGCTCGACGCTGGATGACCGGGTGCATCTGGCCCACCATCACGCGGCACGGGCCCGGCGGCCGGAGGAGGGCTGAACCCTGCCGGACGAGGTGCCGTGTCGGCCGGAAAACCCTGCCGCGCAGCCCAGGCAACGATGAAGCTCGGCACCAGAAGGCAGAGCAGGGCCGGGGAGAACACCTGTACACCGATCTTCTCCAGCAGCAGCCCACCGATGATCCCGCCGCCCGCAATGGCCGTGTTCCAGGCGGTGACCAGCATGGACTGGGCGACATCGGCTGCATTGCCGGCGGTCTTGGCCAGCGCGGTCTGGAACAGCGTCGCGGCGCCGCCGAAGGCGAGGCCCCACACGCCGGTCGCCACGTAGATCGCTGCGGGAGCATCGGGCCGGATGCCCAGCGTCAGCGCCGACAGGACGAACAGTGCGATGCTGGCGAGCGTCAGGCTTCGCAGGCGACGATCGACCAGGGCGCCGACAATCGAGATGCCGATGACCGAGGTCACGCCGAAGATCAGCAGCACGAGGTCGGTTCGTTCCGCCATGCGCGCGGCGGCGAGGAAGGGAGCGATGTAGGTGTAGAGGATGTTGTGGGCGAGGACGAAGGCGAGGGTGACGAACAGCACCGGCCGTACGCCCGCCATGCCGAACACCGCGCCCAGCGAGTGGCGCTGGCCCGCCGCCTGGCCGGGAAAATCGGGCACTTTCGCCAGCACCCATATGACGAGGAGCAGCGTCAGCCCGCTCATCAGGCCGAAGCAAGCCCGCCAGCCGATCGCCGTGCCGAGGAAGGTTCCGGCGGGGACGCCGAGCGAGAGCGCCAGCGGCGTGCCGACCATGGCGACGGCGATGGCGCGGCCCTTCAGATGACCCGGCACCATCCGGGCGGCGTAGCCGGCGAGCAGAGCCCAGAGCAGGCCGGCCGAGACCCCGGCAATGAAGCGTGCGAGCATCGTCAGAACGTAATCGGCGGAGAGCGCGGTCACGGTGTTGGCCACCGCGAAACCACCGATGGCGACCAGCAGCAGCGGTCGGCGGCGCATGCCCTGCGTCGCGGCGGTCAGGGGGATCGCGGCGACCAGCGATCCCCCGGCATAGACGGTGACGAGTTGCCCCGCGAGCGCCTCGGAAACCGCAAGGCCCGCCCCGATCTGCGGCAGGAGGCCGGCCGGCAGGGCCTCCGTGAGGATGGTGATGAAACCGGCGGTGGCGAGCGCCAGAAGGCCGGCGAGCGGGAAACGGCGGATTTCCGCGGCGGTGGTGGCCCCGTTCATCCCGCGGCCTTTGGCAGCACGAGATCATCCACTGCATAGGTGTGGAACTCGCTGCTGGAGACGGCATCGAGCCGGCGGAATTTTTCGAGGAATACGGGATCGGAGAAGAACCGCTCCACGTCGCCGGCATCCGAGATCGCCTCGATGTTGACGACGGTCAGGCCGTCCGTGCTCCGGGCAAGGCTGCTCCATAGGAAGCCGGGTTTTCGCTCTGCGACGTAGTGCACGACATCCTGAATGAGCCGGAACGCCTCGTCCTGCTTGCCGGGATGGGCGTGGATCACATTGACGATGAAGGTCGTCGGCGCGGGGTGCGCCGAGAAGGCGGCGGGCGAGGTTCCGATCATGGCAGGCTCCGTGGTGAATGGTGCGACCAGCGGTAGCCGAACGTCGGAAAGGGAAAAATAGGCGTCTATTCCTATGACTACGGAAGAAGATTCCGCTATCGAGTATCCATGGACCAGTTCGCCGCCCTCAGCGCCTTCGTGCAGTCCGCCGAGACCGGCAGCTTCGTCGCCGCCGGGCGGCAATTGGGCCTTTCGGCCTCGGCGGTGGGCAAGGCGGTGGCCCGGCTGGAACAGCGGCTGGATGTGCGCCTGTTCCACCGCAACACCCGCAACATGACGCTGACGGAAGAGGGCCGGCTCTTCCTCGAACGATGCCGGCGCATCTTCGACGAGGTCGAGGCGGCCGAGGCCGAGCTCGCCCAGGCGAGCCGGACGCCGAGGGGACGGCTGCGCGTCAGCCTGCCGCTGGTAGGCATGCTGCTCACACCCGTCCTTGCCGGCTTCATGCGTGCCTATCCCGAGGTGCAGCTCGACCTCGACTTCACCGACCGCCTCGTCGATGTGGTGGAGGAAGGCTTCGACGCGGTGATCCGTACCGGCCGGCCGTCCGACAGCCGGCTGATGAGCCGTAACATTGGCCGGTTCCGGCTGCTGATCGTGGCGGCGCCCGCCTATCTGGAGCGCTGCGGGATTCCCGCGACCCCACAGGATCTGGCGCGCCACCGGTGTCTCCATCAGCGTTCGCCGACAACCGGCAAGTTGCGCCCCTGGCCTTTCGCCCGATCCGGGGCGGCGGAGAAGATCGACCTGCCGGAGGCGATGAGCGCGACGGCGATCGATCCGCTGATCCGACTGGCCGTCGAGGGGCTGGGGATCGCTTGCCTGCCGCCTTTCGCGGTCCGCGACGAGATCGCCGACGGGCGTCTCGTTTCGCTGCTCGAAGAGTACGTGGTGGAAGCGGACCAGTTCAGCGTGCTCTGGCCCGCTGGCCGTCAGCTGACGCCGAAGGTCCGCGCCTTCGTGGACTTCATGGCGGAGAATCTGTTCCGCGCCGGAGCCTGAAAACTTCCGGCTCTGCCCGTTGCAATCGTGAAGTCCCGGCGTCGTGTCGGCCGGAACAGGCAACGGCGGCGAACGTTGTCCTCCGGCCTCAAAACCAAGATCAGGCCGAGCAGCCGGGAGGAAGCGACATGCAAGCGGTCCGGGAGATGCTGTTGGACGTCGACGTCGAGCTGGAGGAGTACGCCTTCATCATTTCGCAGGCGCGCAATCCGGCACTCACCTCGGAGGATCGACTCAAGCTCGTCGAGGCCGGCGTGGAAGCATGGAAACGCCTCGAAGCGGCACACCGGCAGCTGGAGCAGCACACCTGCGACGTTCCCACCCGGCCGGCCGTGCGGCGCGGGCGGCATCCGCGGCCGGCCATGCCGGTGCGCGTCAGCGGCTGAAACTCATATCCCGTTCCGGAACCCGGCCTTTTCCCTCGGCAGGAACGGCTTTCTTAGCCCGTCACCGCTTTCGGAACGGATGCGCGCCGGTGGCTATGGCCGCCGGAGCGTCGGGCACCCCATTCGAACATGAGTTCCGTTCGGGCTTCTCCTTGGCGAGGTCCGCGACCGGCTGCCCGGTAGCCCGATGAAGCGGCAAGGGTCGCGAGGTCGGCCACGAACCACTGGCCGCTTTTGCCGCCATTCGCCAAGCCCATTTACATACATACTGTTTGTATATTAATTGGCGCGTCTGTCGTGGCACGTGTACCCTCCGCGAGACATCTCATGATCCCGTTCTCTCTCCGGCACATCTTCTCTCTGTCGCTTGCGGCAACCTTTGCGCTGCCTTTCTGGGCCGGAGCCCAGGAAATGCCTCCGTCCGCCGTGGGAGTGATCACCGTCGCCTCGGAGCCCATCGCCATCACCAACGAGCTGCCGGGCCGCATCGCGCCGACGCGGATCGCGGAAGTGCTGCCGCGGGTTTCGGGGATCGTCGTCGAGCGGGTCTTCGTGCAGGGCACGATGGTGCGCGAGGGAGACGTGCTCTACCGCATCGATCCCGCGCCGTTCGAGGTGAAGGTGGCCAGCGCCAAGGCGACGCTGCAGCGGGCCAAGGCCTCGCAGCTTCAGGCCCGTCAGCAGAACGACCGCCAGCAGGAGCTGCGCACGCGCGGCGTCAGCAGCGCCCAGCAGGTCGACAATTCCGTCGCGGCGCTGGCCCAGGCGGATGCGGACGTCGCCGCTGCCGAAGCCGGACTCGCCGAGGCGCAGCTCAACCTGCAATACGCCAACGTCACCGCCCCGATCAGCGGGCGCATCGGCCGCGCCACCATCACTGAGGGCGCGCTGGTCGGATCGACGTCCGGCACTCTGGCGACCATCCAGCAGCTCGATCCCGTCTATGCCGACTTCACCCAGTCGGCGACGGAGCTCATCCGTCTGCGCCGTGCGCTGAAGGAGGGCACTCTCGAAGAGGTGGAGCCGGACCAGACGCCGGTGCACCTGATCCTCGAGGATGGCAGCCGCTATCCCCGCCCGGGACGGCTGCTGTTCTCCGAGGCGATGGTCGATGCCTCCACCGGGCAGATCACGCTGCGCGGCGAATTCCCGAACCCCGACGGCGACCTGCTGCCGGGCATGTATGTGCGCGTCGAGATCGAGCAGGGCCTGCAGAAGGACGCGCTCGCCGTTCCCGTGCAGGCGGTGCAGCGCGACACCGCCGGCCAGGCGCAGCTCTACATCGTCAGGCCGGACGACACGCTGGAGTTGCGCGGCGTGACGGCGGGCCGGATCGTCGGCGACCGCTGGGTGATCGAGCGTGGGCTGAAGTCCGGCGACCGGGTGGTCGTGGACGGTTTCCAGAAGATCGGCGTCGGCGCGAAGGTCACGGCGCAGGACTGGAAGCCGGGATGGCACCACGACGCCCGTGCCGAAGGCGGCGAGAAGAACGTGGCGAACTGAGGCGGAGACCATGCCGAGCTTTTTCATCGACCGGCCGGTCTTTGCCTGGGTCGTCGCGATCTTCATCGCGCTCGCCGGCGTCATTGCCCTGCCGATGCTGCCGATCTCGCAATATCCGAACGTGGCGCCGCCGCAGATCACCGTCTCCACGGTGTACCCCGGCGCCTCACCGGAGACGATCTACCAGAGCGTGACCCGCCTGATCGAGGAGGAGCTGAACGGCACCACTGGCCTGCTCTATTTCGAATCCACCTCGGATACGTCCGGGCGGGTCGAGATCAACATCACCTTCCAGCCGGGCACGGATTCCCAGCAGGCCGCGGTCGACGTGCAGAACCGCATCCGGCGCGTGGAATCGCGCCTGCCGCAGTCGGTCATCCAGCAGGGCGTGCAGGTGGAGGAGGCCGGGTCCGGCTTCCTCATGGTGGTCGCCATCACCTCCACGGACGGAGCCGTCGACGCCATCGGCCTCGGCGACTATGCGAGCCGCAACGTGCTGAGCGAGATCCGCCGCATCGACGGCGTCGGCCGGGCGCAGCTCTTCTCGACCGAACGCTCGATGCGCATCTGGATCGATCCCGACCGCATGGTCGGCCTGAACCTGACCACGGCCGACATCACCAATGCGATCTCCGCGCAGAACGCGCAGGTCGCGGCGGGGCGCATCGGCGCGCAGCCCAATCCGATCAACCAGCAGATTTCCGCGACCGTGCTGGTCAAGGGCCAGCTCACCTCGCCGGACGAGTTCGGCTCCATCGTGCTGCGGGCCAATCCAGACGGCTCGACCGTCCGGCTGCGCGACGTGGCGCGGGTGGAGGTCGGTGGGCAGGACTACAATTTCTCCACCCGGCTGAACGGCAAGCCGGTCGCCGCCATCGGTGTCCAGCTCACCCCGACCGGCAACGCGCTGGCGACATCGCAGGCGGTGCGCGCGCGCCTGGACGAGCTCTCGCGCTTCTTCCCCGCCGGCATCGAATATGTCGTGCCCTACGACACCACCCCGTTCGTCGAAGCCTCGATCGAGAAGGTGCTGCACACGCTGCTGGAGGCGGTGGGACTGGTGTTCCTGGTGATGTTCCTGTTCCTCCAGAACATCCGCTACACCGTCATCCCGACGCTGGTGGTGCCCGTCGCGCTGCTCGGCACCTGCGCGGTCATGCTGGCGACGGGCTTCTCCATCAACGTGCTGACCATGTTCGCCATGGTGCTGGCCATCGGCATCCTCGTCGACGACGCCATCGTCGTGGTCGAGAATGTCGAGCGCATCATGGTGGAGGAGGGGCTGCCGCCGAAGGAGGCGACGCGCAAGGCGATGAAGCAGATCACCGGCGCAGTGATCGGCATCACTCTCGTTCTGACCGCGGTGTTCGTGCCGATGGCCTTCTTCCCCGGCGCGGTGGGCGTGATCTACCGCCAGTTCAGCCTGACCATGGTCACGTCGATCCTGTTCTCGGCGCTGCTCGCCCTCTCGCTCACGCCCGCCCTGTGCGCGAGCTTCCTCAAGCCGATCCCCAAGGGGCATCACGCCGAGCGCAAGGGCTTCTTCGGCTGGTTCAACCGCGGGTTCGACCGGACCTCGCGCGGCTACAGCGGCTCGGTGGGCTGGCTGCTGAAGCGCGCCGGCCGGGTGATGGCGATCTATCTCGTGATCGTGGTGGCGCTCGGCTACATGTTCGTGCGCCTGCCCTCCGCCTTCCTGCCGAACGAGGACCAGGGCTACGTGCTGGTGAACGTGCAGACGCCTGCCGAGGCGAGCGCCAACCGCACCTTCGAGGTCATCCAGGAAATGGAGAAGACCTTCGCCGGCGAGAAGGGCGTGGCCGAAGTGGTCGCGATCAGCGGCTACAGCTTCAACGGCGTCGGCGACAACGCCGCCCTCGCCTTCGTCACGCTGAAGGACTGGAGCGAGCGCGACGCGAGCGATTCCGCCACCTCGATCTCCGGGCGCGCGACCATGGCGCTCGCCTCGCTGCGTGATGCCATCGTCTTCGCCCTGTCGCCGCCGCCGATCCAGGGGCTCGGCAACTCCAACGGCTTCTCGTTCCGGCTGCAGGACCGCGGCGGTCTCGGCACGGCCGCGCTGGCGGCGGCCGAGGCGCAGTTCCTCGCCGAGGCGGCGAAGAGCCCGATCCTCGTCGGCGTCAATGTGGAAGGCATGCCGAACGCGGCGCAGGTCAATCTCGTGATCGACCGCGAGAAGGCCAACACCTTCGGCGTCACCTTCGCCGACATCAACGCCACCATCACCACCGCGCTCGGCTCGTCCTACATCAACGACTTCCCCAATTCCGGACGCATGCAGCGCGTCACCGTGCAGGCGGATCAGGCGCGGCGCATGCAGACGCAGGACCTGCTCAAGCTCAACGTGCGCAACGTGAATGGCGGCATGGTGCCCCTGTCGTCCTTCGCCCATGTGGAATGGACGCGCGGCTCCTCGCAGGCGGTGGGCTACAACGGCTATCCGTCGGTGCGCTTCAGCGGGCAGGCGGCGCCGGGCTATTCCTCCGGCGACGCCATCTCCGAGGTCGAGCGCATCGCCGGCCTGCTGCCGGACGGCTTCGGCTATGAATGGAGCGGCCAGTCGCTGCAGGAGATTCAGTCCGGCTCGCAGGTGCCGATGCTGCTCGCTTTGTCCTGCGTGCTGGTCTTCCTGTGCCTCGCGGCGCTCTACGAGAGCTGGTCCATCCCCATCGCGGTGATGCTGGTGATCCCGCTCGGCATCATCGGCTCCGTCCTCGCGGTGATGCTGCGCGACATGCCGAACGACGTCTATTTCAAGGTCGGCCTGATCACCATCATCGGGTTGTCGGCCAAGAACGCGATCCTGATCATCGAGTTCGCCAAGGATCTGCGCGCCCAGGGCAAGCCGCTGCTGGAGGCGACCATCGAGGCCGCCCATCTGCGGTTCCGGCCGATCGTCATGACGTCGCTGGCCTTCACGCTCGGCGTGGTGCCGCTCGCCATCGCCGCCGGCGCCAGCGCTGCCAGCCAGCAGGCCATCGGCACGGGCGTCATGGGCGGCATGATCTCGGCCACCGTGCTCGCGGTGTTCTTCGTGCCGGTCTTCTTCGTCTTCGTCATCCGCCTGTTCGAAAGGCTCGGCCGCAGGAGCGAAAAGACCGCTCCCAACCCCGCCGAGGGAAGGGGCGAGCTTGAGGAGCGCGCCTCCACCCACTAGAGGGGAAACGGGGACGGGAGAAGGCTGCCATGCGACGGACGAAGGCGGAAGCCGAGGAGACACGCGCGAAGCTGCTCGACGTGGCCGAGCACCTGTTCTTCGAGCTCGGCGTGTCGGCCGTCACCTTCGACCGGATCGCGGCGGCGGCGGGCGTGACGCGTGGCGCCATCTACTGGCACTTCGCCAACAAGGCGGAGCTGCTGCTGGCGCTCGACGAACTGACGACCCTGCCGGCGGAGGAAATGCTGGTTCTCAGCCGGGAGACGAAGCCGGAGCGGCCACTGGACTTCGTGTGCGAGGTGGCCCGGCAGTGCCTCCATATCATCGCCAGGGATGAGCGGCGCCAGCGCATCTACACCATCCTGTTCCGCTGCGATTATCATGGCGAGCTGGCCGAGCTGCTCAAGCGCGACCGCGAGACGACGCAGCGGCATTTCGGCCAGCTGCTGGAGTTCTTCGAGCTGGCCCGCGAGAAGGGACAGCTCGCCGCCCACTGGAAGCCCGAGACGGCGGTCCGCACGTTCCAGTGGTCCGTGACGGGGCTGCTCTTCGAATGGCTCAAGGACCGCGACGCCTTCGACTTCGTCGGGGACGGCGAGGACATGCTGCGGGCGCTGCTTCAGAGCTGGTCGGCCTGAGGCACCGGCATCGGTTTCGAGGCCGGCGGCGGACGGCCGTCCGGGACGAGAACGGCGGCGCGTTTCACCTCGTCGAGCGGCAGGTCGGTGCGGATGATGCCGAGTTCGTAGAGATAGTCCGGGAGATAGCCCGACAGCAGGATGCGCCAGTCGGTCGGGATGCGCGGATCGACGAGACGTGCCAGATGGAAGATCACCGTCGTGCAGTTGGTGGTGATGGTCTGGTAGAATTCCGGCTCGGTCGCGAGTTCGTTCGCCTTCGCCACATAGGACAGGAACAGCGTGCGTGCCTGCTCGGGCGTGAGCCGGAGCGGGAAGCGCGACACCGTCTCGCGCCGCATGTCCGTGCGCAGGTGGATGATGTCGTCCGGATCGGCGGCGATCATCACCAGTTCGAATTCCCTGAAGAAGCCGCCGATCTCGGAGAACTCCTCGCCGCGCTCGCGGCGGATCTCCGCCGAGAAGACGACGCGCGCGCCATCCTTGAAGCCGAAGCCGATCAGCGTGTGGGCGATGGCCGGATTGCCCCAGACCGAGCTGAAGAGCTCGACCGTCTCGAGCGCATCGAGGTCGTAGCGGCGGCTCTCCCAACGCGGCGTGCCGTCATGCTCGGTCCGCCAGTCGAAGGCCCGTACATTGTGGAGCACCACGTCTGAGCCGCGGACCTCGCCGGTGACGCCATGTGCCACGTCCGGCGCCCAGTCGCGGTCGTTGGAAGGCGTGATGGACGCCCACCAGACCGCTGTCGCGCACAGGGCCACCGCCAGCGCCATCCAGCCGGCGGTGCGGCGGCGCCATGCCAGAAGGGTGATGGTCCCGCCAATGGCCACGGCCAGTGCGATCACCGCCCAGCGTAGCGGTGGCTCGAACTGGAACCACGCCGCCGCGCAGACCCACAGGAAGAGCAGCGCGGTTCCGGCCAGGAGGAGGACGATGCCCGCCGTTCCCCTTCGTCCGGCCGTGCCCGTCGCGTGCGGGGGCCTTCCTTCGCTTCGGGTCGTGTTTGCGCTCATTCACCCGCCAATACGGTGCCCGCCGGGCGGCGGGACAGACCTTTCGATGCCTACCGCGTTTCCACCCGCCTGTCGCCGGAGGGGGCGACGGTCAGGCGCGGATAAGCCCGGTCACCAGCCCGTAGAGCGCGACGGCCGCGCCGATGGCGGCGACGGCGAAAAGCATGGTCTCGCCGGGGGTGAAGAGGCGGTGGCCCCGTTCCTTCTGCGCGATGGCGAACAGGATCGTCCCCGGTACGTAGATGACCAGCGACAGCAGCAGGAATTTCAGCCCGCCCGCATAGATCAGGCCGATCGCGTAGATCGTGGCGAGAGCCGCGAGGATCAGGTCGCCGTTGCGCTCGCGCGGCTGTTGCGCATAGGTCTCCCCCGTCCAGGCGAGCTTCAGCGCGTAGGCCGCCGTCAGCAAATAGGGCAGCAGGATCATCGAGGAGGTGAGCTTCAGCGCCAGCAGGAAAGCTTCCTCGGCGAAGAGCGTCAGGACGAGGAAGAGCTGGATCAGGATGTTGGTGAGCCAGAGCGCGGCGGCGGGTACCTTGTTGTGGTTCTCCACCGCCAGGAAGGCCGGCATGCTCTCCATCTTCGCCGCGGAATAGAGAACCTCCGCCGCCAGCAGCGACCATGAGAGATAGGCGCCGAGCACCGAGACGATGAGGCCGGCGCTGACGAACACGGCCCCCCAGGGCCCCGCCACCGCGCGCAGAACGCCCGCCATGGAAGGGTTGCGCAACTCGGCGAGGTCGGGACGCGGCAGCACTCCGTAGGAAAGCATCGTCACCAGCACGAGCAGGCACAGCACGCCGAGAAAGCCGAGCACCGTCGCGAGCCCGACATCGGAGCGTTTGCGCGCATAGCGCGAATAGACGCTGGCCCCCTCGATGCCGACGAAGACGAACACCGTCACCAGCATGGTGCCGCGCACCTGTGCGAACAGGCCCTCGGCCTCGAGGCCGGGCCCGCCGTCGAAATTCGCCGCGAAGATGCCCGCCTGGAAGGCGAAGCCGACGAAGACGAGGAAGATCAGGATCGGGATGATCTTCGCGACCGTGACGACGGTGTTGATGAAGGCCGCCTCGCGCACGCCGCGCAGGATCAGGAAATGCACCACCCAGATGCCGATTGACGACAGGGCGACGGCGACGACCGTGTTGCCGTCGCCGAGGATGGGAAACAGCGCCCCCCAGGTCGACTTGATCAGCACCCAGTAGGACACGTTGCCGAGGCAGCAGACCGTCCAGTAGCCCAGCGCCGAGAGGAAGCCGGGGTAATTGCCGAACCCGGCCTTGGCATAGGCGTAGACGCCGGCGTCGAGTTCGGGCTTGCGGCGCGACAGCGTCTGGAAGACGAAGGCCAGCATCAGCATGCCGCCGCCGGCGATGGCCCAGGCGATGAGCGCGCCGAGGCCGCCGGTGACGCGCCCGAAGGTCTGCGGCAGCGAGAAGATGCCCGCCCCGACCATGGAGCCGACCACCATGGCGGCCAGCGTCGGCAGGGCGAATTTCTGTTGGGCGGGCTGGGTCATCGCGTCGCCTGAGAGTCTGGTCCTAACCACGTGCAGGCTCGCCGCGCCATCCGAAAGCCCCGTCATCCCCGGGCCCGGCCCGGGGATCCACGCTTTTGGCGTGTGCATCCTACATCGGCGAGGACGTGGATGGCCGGGTCAAGCCCGGCCATGACGCTGGTTGTAGGTGCGCCCTCAGAAATCCACCGCGTCGCGGACGATCGGGCAGGTCATGCAATGGCCGCCGCCGCGCCCGCGGCCGAGCTCGGAGCCGTCGATGGTGATCACCTCGATGCCCGCCTTGCGCAGGAGCGTGTTGGCGTAGGTGTTGCGGTCATAGGCGAAGACCACGCCCGGCGAGGCGCAGACGAGGTTGGCGCCGCTGTCCCACTGCGTGCGCTCGCGCATGTAGTCGTTGCCGCCGGTCTCGACGACACGGATCTCCTTGAGCCCGAGCGCCTCGCGCACGGTCTCGACGAGGCCGCCCTTGTCCTTGGAGAGCTCGACGCCGCCCTTGCCGTCCGGCCGGTAGGAGAAGCATTCGATGCCGTTGACGATGTCCGGGTACAGCAGCACGCAGTCGCGGTCGGCGAAGGTGAACACCGTGTCGAGATGCATCGCGGCGCGCAGCTTCGGCATGGCGGCGACGATGACACGCTCCGCGCCACCCTTCTCGAACAGCGCCGCCGCGGCCTGGCTGATCGCCTGGCGCGAGGTGCGCTCGCTCATGCCGATCAGCACGTTGCCCTTGCCGATCGGCATCACGTCGCCGCCTTCCAGCGTGGCGAGGCCCCAGTCCTTAGTCGGGTCGCCCCACCACACGTTCACCTTGCCGGCGAAGTCCGGATGGAACGTGTAGATCGAGGTGGTGAGGATCGTCTCCTCGTGCCGCGCCGGCCAGTAGAGCGGGTTGAGGGTGACGCCGCCATAGATCCAGCAGGTGGTGTCGCGGGTGTAGAGCGTGTTGGGCAGCGGCGGCAGCAGATACTCGTTGACGCCGGCGGCGTCGCGGATGAGCGCCAGCGTCTCGCCGCCAATGGTCTCGGGGAATTCGTAGGTGGACAGGCCGCCGATCAGCGTCTCGGCGAGCTGGCGGTTCGGCAGGCCCTCGAGATAGGAGCGCACCTCCTCGACGAAGCCGAGGCCGATCTGGTTCGGGACCACCTGATTGTCGAGGATCCATTTCTTGGCTTCTGGGACGGCGAGCGTCTCGGTGAGGAGGTTGTGCATCTCCACCACGTCGATGCCGCGGTCCCGCATCTTGGTGATGAAGTCGAAATGGTCGCGCTTGGCGACATCCACCCACAGCACGTCGTCGAAGAGCAGGGCGTCGCAATTGCTCGGGGTGAGGCGCTGGTGGGCGCGGCCGGGGGCGCAGACCATGACCTTGCGCAGCTGGCCGACTTCCGAATGGACGCCGAAGGTCGTTTCCATCGTGGGGCTCCTCGTGGCTTTTCTTGTCAGGGAGTGATGAGGCCGGTCAGCAGACCGTAGGCGCCGATGGCGCCGCCGAGCAGCGTGACGGCGAAGATGACGAGCTCGACCGGGGTGAACAGCCGGGCGTTCTGTTCCCTGCGGGCCCAGACGTAGAGAATGGTGCCGGGCACGAAGAGCACGGTCACCAGCAGCACGTATTTCAGGCCGGCGGCGACGAACATGAACAGCGTGTAGACCACGGCGATCCAGGCGAAGATCTGGTCGCGGCCGCGCTCGCCGGGCGTCGTTTCGTAGCCGACGCCGCTGCGCGCCAGCAGCACGCCATAGCCGGCAACCAGCAGGTAGGGCATCAGCGCCGTCACGCTGGTCATGTCGAGCATGAAGTTGAAGGCGTCGCGCGACCAGTAGGTGGAGATGATGAACAGCGATACGACGATGTTGGTCAGCCACAGCGCATTGGCGGGCACGCGGTTGCGGTTCTGCGCGGCGAAGAGTCGGGGCATGTCGTTGGACTGGGCGGCGGCGAACAGCACTTCCGCGCAGATCAGCGACCAGGCGAGATAGGCGCCGAGCACCGAAACCAGCACGCCGATGGAAATCAGTACCGCGCCCCAATGGCCGACCACCAGCTCCAGCGCCCCGGCGAGCGAGGGATTCTGCACCTCGGCGATCGCCGCACGGGGCGCGGTCGCGTAGGGCAGCAGCGTGACGGCGACCATCAGGCCGGTGACGGCGACGAAGCCGAGGATGGTGGCCACGCCGACATCCGACCGGGTCTTCGCGTAGCGCGAATAGACGCTCGCCCCCTCGATGCCGATGAACACGAACACCGTGATCAGCATGGTGTCGCGCACCTGTGCCAGCAGCGTCTTCTCCGGCATGCCGACGCCACCGAAGAAGTTCGCGGCGAATTGGTCGTAGTTGAAGAAGAACACGAAGCCGAGGATCGCCACGATCAGCGGCACGATCTTGGCGATGGTGACGATGCTGTTGATGAAGGTGGCCTGCTCGACGCCGCGCAGGATCATGAAATGGAAGGCCCAGACGCCGATCAGCGACACAATGATGGCGGTGGCGCTGCTGCCGTCCCCGAAGATGTCGGGGAAGAAGCGCCCGAGCGTCGAGCCGATCAGCACCCAGTAGAAGACGTTGCCGAGGCAGCTTCCCAGCCAGTAGCCGAAGGCCGACAGGAAGCCCATATAGTCGCCGAAGCCGGCCTTGGCGTAGGCGAAGACGCCGGAGTCGATGTCCGGCCGCTTCTCCGCGAGTGCCTGGAAGACCCGCGCCAGCATGTACATGCCGGTGCCGGCGATGAGCCAGGCGATGATGGCGCCGAACGGGCCGGTCGCCGTGGCGAAGCGGCCGGGAAGATTGAAGATGCCTGCCCCGACCATCGAGCCGACAACCATGGCGGTCAAAGTGGGAAGCGAGAGTTTGCCCGCCGATGGGTCAGCCATGTTGCACCTCTTGAAATCAGGAAGGCATAGTCTGTCCAGAGCTATAGACTAGCAGTAATTTCAAGAAATGGGCTAGGCGTCCCAATTATTGTCAATTAATCCCAATATTGAATTTGTTTGTGTTGCAGTTGCGAAGAAGGCGCATCTTGTCCGACAAGGAAAACATGCGAATTTGTTAGCTGGTGCAAAAGCCTGATCCAGCCTCTTGGGTGCTGGAAATCTTCGGATCGCGCACATATGCGCCCGCGCTCCGGCGGGAGCGATGGAGGCGGTACGGGGATGATCGATATCGCGCTGCGGCAGAGCCAGCCGTCAGCCGGACGGGAGCGCGGCTCCGGTCGGGCGGGAAGGGCCCCGCCGGGGCCGGCGGTTCACCAGGAGGGCAGCACCGAGCCCTTGAAGGTCTCCAGCACGAACGCCTTCACCTCCGGCGAGCGGTAGGAATCGACGAGCGTCTTCACCCACGGCTTGTCCTTGTCGACGGCCCGCACCGCGATGAGGTTCACATAGGGCCCCTTGGCGTCCTCCTTGAGGATGGGGTCCTTCACCGGGTCGAGGCCGGCGGAAACGGCATAGTTGGTGTTGATCGCGGCGGCGTCCACGTCATCGAGGGCGCGTGGCGTCTGGGCGGCCTCCAGCTCGACGAAGCGCAGCTTCTTCGGGTTTTCGACGATGTCGATCACGGTCGGCTTGAAGCCGACGTCGTCCTTCAGTCGGATCACGCCCTTGTCCTGAAGCAGCAGCAGCGAGCGCCCGCCATTGGTGGGGTCGTTCTGGATGGCGATGCTGGCGCCTTCCGGTACCTCGTCCCAGCTCTTCCATTTGCGGGAATAGACGCCGAGCGGGAAGTTCACCGTGGGCGCGACCGGCTCGATCCGGTAGCCGCGGTCGGCCTTCTGGTTGTCGAGATAGGGCTGGTTCTGGAACGAATTGGCCTCGATCTCGCCGGCGTCCAGTGCCTGGTTGGGCACGACGTAGTCGGAGAATTCAAGGATCTCGATGTCGAGCCCCTTCGCGGCGGCGACCGGCTTCACCGCTTCGAGGATCTGCGCGTGCGGGCCCGGCGTCACCGCCACGCGAATGGTCTCGGCGGAGGCCGTGCCCACGAGAACAGCAAGCGACAGGGCGACGAGGAAGGAGCGGTTGAGCATCGGAGGCCTCCGGCCGGGTGAGGGGTCAGCTGCGTCGCAGGCGCCGGTTCACCCGCCGCGCCAGCGTCTCGCCGAGCGTCTGCACCGACTGCACGAGCAGGATGAGGACGATGACGACGATGACCATCACTTCCGGCATGAAGCGCTGGTAGCCGTAGCGGATGCCGAGATCACCGAGGCCGCCGCCGCCGACCGCGCCGACCATGGCGGAGTTCGACAGCAGGCTGACGATGGCCAGCGTGACGCCCAGCACGAGGCCGGGAAGCGCCTCGGGGATCAGCACCTTGCGCACGATCTGCAACGGCGTCGCGCCCATGGCGAGCGAGGCTTCCACCAGGCCCTGATCGACCTCGCGCACCGCCGCCTCGACGATGCGGGCGATGAAGGGCGCGGCGGCGATGGACAGCGGCACGATGGCGGCGGTGGTGCCGATGGAAGTGCCGGCGATGAGGCGGGTGAACGGAATGATGGCGACGACGAGGATGATGAACGGCGTCGAGCGCGCCGCGTTCACCACGAGGCCGAGCACGCGATTGACGGCCACCGCCTCGAACAGCTCGCCTTTGCCGCTGGTCGCCAGGAAGATGCCGAGCGGCAGGCCGACCAGCGTGCCGATCAGCGCCGCGACCGCGACCATGTAGAGCGTGTCGAGGGTCGAGGCGAGGATGAGGTTGGCGAGTTCAGGCGACATGGCCGATCACCTCCGTGTCGACGCCCGCCGCCTCCAGCGCCGCCGTGACCGCGCCGTTCGCCCAGGCGCCGGTGGGCACGCCCGCATAGAGCAGGGCGAAGGGGTGGGAGCCGATGCTGTCGATCTGCCCGCCGAGCAGGGCGATGTCGATGCCGAGCTCGCGGGCGATGCGGGTGACGAGCGGCTGGCTGGCGGCGTCGCCGGTCAGTGTCAGGCGCAGTACGGTCTGCGTCGCCGTGGCCGGGTCGGCGCCGAGCCGTCCCGCCAGCGCGGCGGGCACCTCGCGGCCCGGCAGGCTGCCGATGAAGGAACGGGCGGTGGTCGTGCGCGGATGGGCGAAGACTTCGCTGACCGGCCCTTCCTCGATGATGCTGCCGGCCTCGATGACGCCGACGCGGTGGCAGATTTCCTTGATCACCGTCATCTCGTGGGTGATCAGCACGATGGTGACGCCCAGCTCGGCGTTCACGCGGGCGAGCAGGCTCAGAATGGAGCGGGTGGTCTCGGGGTCGAGCGCGCTCGTCGCCTCGTCGGAGAGCAGCACCTTCGGGTCGGTGGCAAGGGCGCGGGCGATGCCGACGCGCTGTTTCTGGCCGCCGGAGAGCTCGACCGGGTAGCGGTCCTTCTTGTCGGAGAGCCCGACGAGATCGAGCAGGCCCAGCACCTTCTCGCGGATGGCGGTGCGAGAGAGGCCGACCAGCTCCAGCGGCAGTGCCACATTGTCGAAGGCGGTGCGCGAGGACAGCAGGTTGAAGTGCTGGAAGATCATGCCGATCTTGCGCCGCTCGCCGCGCAGCGCGCGCTCGTCCAGCCGGT
Organism: Starkeya nomas; assembly: GCF_902703545.1. Taxonomy (NCBI): domain Bacteria; kingdom Pseudomonadati; phylum Pseudomonadota; class Alphaproteobacteria; order Hyphomicrobiales; family Xanthobacteraceae; genus Starkeya; species Starkeya nomas. The sequence continues at coordinate 2,755,069 of NZ_CACSAS010000001.1, read as the reverse complement.
TGATCGTCACGCCGTCGACGATGACGTCGCCGCTGCTCGGCCGCTCCAGGCCGTTGATGGTGCGGATCAGGGTCGACTTGCCGGCGCCCGAGCGTCCGATCACGCCGTAGATTTCACCGCGCGGAATAGCGAGTGAGATGTCCTTCAGCGCCGCGACGGCGGGATCGTTGCCGCGGGCGGAGAAGGTCTTGGAGACACGGTCGAGCACGATGGCCGCGCCTCTCCCCTCGCGCCCGCTTTCTGCCCGCCGGTCCGATCCGGCGGCCGTGCCGGCCGTCGTTCCGTGGGGGATCGGATGCGGGGAACCCGGCGCGAGATCGCGCCGGAGTACGGGTGGAAACGGGGAGGCGGCAGCGTCCTGAAGCATGGCGGGTGTGATACGGCCCTCAGGCGGCACGCGCCAGACCCGGCGCGGAGGCGCGGGCGGCAATGCGCCGGCGCTCGCGGTCGAGCCGGGCCCGCACCGTGCCGGCGGTCAGGCCGTCGCGGCGCAGGATCAGGCCGACGAGCGGGTCGGCGAGGATTTCGTCGAGGGTGGGTTCATAGGCGGTGGAGGACGCATCGGCGCCCGGCTGTGTCACGGAGGTCATGGCAGATATCCCAATGACCGGAGGCCTCGCGGGCATCCGGCAGTCTCGGCTAAGGGGCGGAGAAAGGGCCTCAGGCCCGTTTGGGACGTCGACAACACATGGTCATGGCTCAGCTCCTCAGCTCGTTGCCCGACCACGAAGTCGCTCCGTGGCGCTTTAGCGTTGGTGTCGCGGTGCAAGCTGCCGGGTGTCAAATCCCGCGATCCAGCGACACGGGTGCCTCCGGATCAGCGACATATAGCAGGTCGGCGTCAGAAGTCAATCAAGATAGTAGATTATTGCACGGCCGGCACGTGCACAATCTGTGCTCATTGCGCATAACAAATATGCATGTCTAGTATTCCATAAAGTCACTAGATAATTTCGCCGGCTCCCGCCTTGCTGGGGCAATCGGCGCCGTGCGCCTTCGTGATTCAGGAGTAGAACCCATGACCGCCCTGTCCAACCGCTGGCTCGGCGCCGCCCTCGGCGCGGTGCTGGCCGCCGCGGCCTTCTTTCCCGCCCACGCCGCCGACAAGATCAAGCTCGGCGTCATCGGCGGCGACGAGGAGGAACTCGCCGAGGTGGTGAAGAAGGTCGCCGCCAAGGATGGCCTCGACATCGAGATCGTCGCCTTCTCCGACTACACGCTGCCCAACGAGGCGCTCTCGCGCGGCGATCTCGACGCCAACGCCTTCCAGCACAAACCCTATCTCGATTCGCAGATCGCCAATCGCGGCTACAAGATCGTGCCGGCGGGCTTCACCATCGTCGAGCCGATCGGCTTCTATTCAGTGAAGTTCAAGGATTTCAAATCCCTGCCCGAGGGCGCCCAGATCGGCATCCCGAACGATCCGTCGAATGGCGGGCGCGCGCTGAATCTGCTGGCGGACAACGGCCTCATCAAGCTGGCGCCCGGCAAGGGCCTGCTGCCGACCGTTCTCGACGTCACCGAGAACCCGAAGAAGGTGAAGTTCCACGAGCTCGACGCCGCGCTGCTGCCCAAGCAGCTTCCCGACCTCGACGGCGCGGTGATCAACACCAACTACGCGCTCGCCGCCAAGCTGGACCCGCGCAAGGACGCGCTGGTGCAGGAGAGCCGGACCAACAATCCCTACGGCAATTTCGTCGCCGTGCGCGCCGGCGAGGAGAGCAAGCCGGTCATCGTCAAGCTGGTGAAGGCGTACCAGTCCGACGCGGTGAAGGACTTCCTCGACACCCGCTTCAAGGGCGCCATCCTTCCCGCCTGGTGAGGTCTGGAGTGAGCTTCAAGGGTTATTGTCTATTTTTTATATAGACTATTGACACGATGCATTACCCAAGGTGAAGTTTCTCCTCCTTTTCATCACGCCGCCCGCTCCGGCGGGCGGCTTTAAGGCGGGGATTCTCTCATGTCATCGAGCCGTATCAGCGGCATCTTCGTCCGTGGCCGCCGGTCGTTCGCCGCGCTGACCATCGCGGGTCTGGCGGTGGCGGGCGTGGCCTTCGCGGCGCCGGCGGCGGCCCAGGAGGGGCCGCTCGTCGATGCCGGGTGGCTTTCCGAAAACCTCGAGAACCCCAAGGTGCGGGTCTTCGAGGTGAGCGTCGATCCCGGCGTCTACGAGCGCGGGCACATTCCCGGCGCCGTCAACATCAGCTGGCACACCGATCTCGTCGATCCGGTGAAGCGCGACATCGTCAGCCCGGCGAAATTCGAGGAACTGCTGGAAAAGGCCGGCGTCACCAAGGACACCACCATCGTCCTCTACGGCGACAACAACAACTGGTTCGCGGCCTGGGGCGCCTGGGTGTTCAACCAGTATGGCCTCGGCGATCAGGTGAAGCTGCTCGACGGCGGGCGCAAGCTTTGGGAAAAGCAGGCCCTTCCGCTCGACACCAAGGCGCCGAGCTTCGCCAGGTCCGACCTCACGCTGCCGCCGGCCAAGCCGGAACTGCGCGTCCGCCTCGCCGATGTGCTGGAGACGGTCGACGGCAAGAAGAACGCGGTGATCGTCGATATCCGCTCGGCGGACGAATATTCCGGCAAGCTCTTCGCGCCGGAAGGCTCGAAGGAGCTGTCCATCCGCGCCGGCCACGTGCCGGGCGCGAAGAACGTGACGTGGTCGAAGGCGGTCGATCCCGAGACCGGCAAGTTCAAGTCGAAGGAAGAGCTCAGGAAGCTCTATGCCGACGCGGGCGTCGATGGCTCGAAGCCGGTCATCGTCTATTGCCGCATCGGCGAGCGCTCCAGCCACACCTGGTACGCGCTCTCGCGCATCCTCGGCTACGAGGTGAAGAACTATGACGGCTCGTGGACCGAGTACGGCAACTCGGTCGGCGTGCCGGTGGTGAATCTTGCCGGCACGGTGTGGCAGGGCAAGTAACGGCGACGCCGCCGAACCGGGGGCTCGGGCGGCGCACCCGGGCGGCGTCGACGGAGCGGGCAGGCGGCGCGCGGGCGCGGCGTGCCTGATCTCCAAGTGCCTGACGTGCATATGCCTGACGTGCATATGCCTGTTCGTGCGTATTCCCTCCATCTCCTTTCGGCGCGGGACCGGTTCCCGCGCCTTTTTCGTCCGCGTCGGCCGGGACGACGTCCGGTGGACGCCCGTCCGGAATTCTCCCATGCGTCCAACCGTTCTGCGTCGGTCGGCTCTCGGTCTGGCCGTGCTCATTGCCCTGGCGATCCTCGCCGGTGTGCTTCATCTGTCGGATGGCGATGCCGCCCGGCGCGGGCTGGGCCTCTCGCTGGCCTTCGGCGCGGCGTTCGGCGTGGTGCTCCAGCGCTCGCGCTTCTGCTTTTTCTGCAACACCCGCGATCTGATCGAGCAGCGTGATCCGCGCGGTGTGCTGGCGCTGCTGTTGGCGCTGGCGGTCGGCGTCGTCGGATATGCGCTGGTGATCGGCGCGTGGCTTCCGGTGCCGGCGCCCGAGCGGCTGCCGCCGGACGCGCATATCGGCCCGGTGAGCGGGGCGCTCGCGGTTGCCGCCTTCGCCTTCGGCCTCGGCATGGCGGTGTCCGGCTCCTGCATCTCGGCGCATCTCTACCGGCTGGGGGAGGGCTCGCCGACGGCACCCTTCGCGCTCGCCGGCACGGTGGCCGGCTTCGCGGCGGGGTTTCTCACCTGGAACCCGCTCTATCTCACGGTGATCTCCGAGGCGCCCGTAGTCTGGCTGCCGCACCATCTCGGCTATGCCGGCACGCTGGCGGCGAGCCTCGCGGCGCTGGCCCTGCTCGCGGCACTGAGTCTCTGGCGGGCACGGCCGCCAGTGTCCATTGCGGTGCACGGGAGCACGGGTCTCGCCGCGCTCGCCCACGCGGTCTTCGTCGCGCGCTGGCCGGCGGCGGTCGCCGGGCTGGCGGTGGGGGCGATCTCGGCGGCGAGCTATCTGCGCGTCGGCCCGCTCGGGGTGACGGCGGAGATCGGCAGCCTCGCCCGCAGCGCGGCGAGTGGCTGGGGCATCCTGCCGGAGACGCTGCACGGGCTGGACGGCTTCCGCGGCTGCGCGACGGTGATCAAGCAGGCGCTGCTCTCCGAGAACGGGCTGTTCGTGCTCGGGCTCGTCGGGGCGAGCTTCGCTTCCGCGCTGGTCGCGGGACAGTTCACGCCGCGCCGGCCGCGCGGACGCGATATCGTGGCCGGTCTCGCCGGCGGGCTGCTGATGGGATGGGGCGCGATGACGGCGCTCGGCTGCACGGTCGGGGTGCTGCTGTCCGGCATCCATGCCGGGGCGCTGTCGGGATGGGTCTTCCTAGCCGCCGCCTTCGTCGGGCTGCTCGCGGGACTGCCGCTGCGCCGGCGGCTGGCGCCGGGCTGAAATGCCGCGCCGGCAGCCACGCGCAGGCGCGGCCGCCGGGAGCCTTCATGAAGATCAGGGCCTGCGCCAGACCCCTGTCTCTGGAGTTGCCTCAGGACTTGGCGTTGGGCGAGGGGCCGAAGAAGTTGATCTTGTAGTGGTCGCGGTACTCCGCCGTCACCGCCTCCCACTCGCCATTGGTCTTCGCGTCGAGATAGGCCTTCGGATAGGTCCAGCCGTCCGGCTTGGGAATGCCGGCCCATTCCTGGTCGATGTCGAGCGGGAAGATTTCGGCCTGGGGATCCCAGTCGGTAGGGTGCAGAACCTTGGAGAGCCGGCGGTAGTCGAAGGGCTCGACCCCGTCATTGTCGACATAGCGCTTCAGGTAGACGTCGACATTGTCGCGCGTGGTGGTGACGGAGCGCCAGTAGAGCAGGCGCTCGGCGGCGCGGGGCTTCCATCCATGCGTGACGTCGTAGAGCCGGGCGGTGAAGAAGGCGCCGAAATAGGCCGGGCTGTTCGCGCTGGTGGCGAGCTGCGTGCCCTGGACGATTGCCCGCGCGCCCTCGCTCGTGCCGTCGGCGCCGACCACGAGCACATCCTTGCCGGGCTGCAGCCCGGCGCTGCGCAGGGCCGCGATCACCCCCTGCGCCACGTCGTCGTTCTGCGCCACGACGCCGACGATGTTCTTGTGCCGGGCCAGCAGGTCCTCGGTCACCTTGAGCGAGTCCTCGCGGTTGAAATTGCCGGGGAGCTGGCCGACCAGCCTGGTCTTCGGGAAGTCCTTGAAGGCGTCGTCGCGTCCGCGGCTGCGCACCGTGTCGGTGGAGAAGCCCGGCACGCCGGTGACGGCGACGATGTCGCCGCCGCCGAAATTACTGGTGACGGTTTCCAGCAGCTTGGCGGTGACGCCGCGATGGGCCGAGAACTCCTCGGGCACGGCGTAGAGCGTGTAATAGTCGCTGGCGTCGAACGGCGTGAACCACGGCAGCGTGGCCCAGACATTGGCGAAATACACCTGATTGTCCTGCGAGAGCTGGGCGATGCGCTTGAGCGCGCTGCCGTCCGAGGCATGCAGGATGATGCCGCCGGAGCCGATGGTCGCCTGCTGCTCGAACTGGTTGAGCTGGCGCTGGCTGTCGAATTGCCCGTCGAGGAAGGTGTAGCCGAGGCCCAGCGCCTTGCTGGCGGCCTCGATCACCTTGCTCGCCTGGATCATGTACTCGACGCGCGAGGTCCAGGCGAGATAGGCCAGCTTGCCGTCCGGCGACGCCACGGCGACCGACGGCAGCCCGGCGATGCCGGCCGTGGCGCCGGCGATGGCTCCCGCCGAGGCGAGGGCCAGGAAGTCGCGCCGCGAGACACCGTGGGTGCCGAGGCGTTCGAGGTGTTCATCGACCACCTTCCTGTTTTCGAAATCGGGAAACCGCGTGGGATCTATCGACCGGGACATTTCACTCCACCTTGCTCAGATATACATATAGTCTATCGTATAAATAGATAATTTAGGGAGCAAGCGGAATGTAACGATGGCGCCGGAGATCGGACGAACGTGCGAAATAGAGGGAGCCCGTTACCGGCGGCGCTCTGCGTGATTTCAGCGCTTCGCTGCAAGCACGGCATCGGCGACCTCGACGAAGCCGTCCCTGCCCGGTCCGCGCGTGATCCATCGGGGCGCCTTCGGAATCTCGGCGAGATAGTTTCGCACCGTGCTGACGCCGAAGCTGTGCTCGAAAAAGCTGAACATCGGCGCATCGTTCGTCGAATCGCCGACATAGGCCACCGCCCGGCGGTCGGCCTCGATGGAAAGGCCGTAGCGGCTTTCCAGAAACCGGCGGGCCGCAGCCAGCTCGTCGTAGCCGCCGAGCCAGCCGAGCACCCAGAGATTGTTCACGGTGACGCCCGCTCCCTCCCGGCGGAGGAGGTCGACGATGTCTGCGCGCTGCTGCGGGTCGTCCGGCTGGGCGAAGGCGATGCTGGTCAGCCGGAAAGGCTGGTCCTCGGCGAAGCGCGCCGCCGGCAGCGCCGCCTGCAAGCGCGCGGCGATCCGCTCCAGTTCCCGCGTTACCCGTCGGCGCTCCTCGGGCGGGTGCCAGAAATGGCGGTCGAGACCGTGGCCATTTTCGTCCCGCTGGAAGAAAAAGCCGCCATTCTCGCCGATGACGCCGTCCACCGGCCACATCCTCGCCATCTGGTCGCACCAGCCGGCGGGCGCCGCCGTCACCGGGATCACCTTCACCCCCGCCGCCTGAAGCCGTTCGAGCGCGGCATAGGTCCGCGCGCTCAGGCGGCCGTGGAAGGTGAGCGTCTCGTCCATGTCCGTCAGCACGAAGCCGACCTCGGCAAACTCTCCGGCTCCGGCGCTGTCGATGGGCCGCATGTCCGTCTTTCCTTCCCCCATGATTGGACGCGGGAAGCTACACCCGGCCGATCCGCCACGACTGGGGCGGGAGCGTGCCGTTCACCGCGAAGTCGCCGACGATGCGGTCCTTGTAGATACGCGGATTGTGCGAGGCGAGGGTGCGGGCATTGCGCCAGTGCCGGTCGAGCCCGGCGCTGCGCAGCGTCGCCGAGGCGCCGAGCGCGTCGAACAGCACGGTTGTGGCGTTGAAGACGAGGTCGGTGATCACGCTGACGGACTGGGCGGATTCGAGCTCGGCGACGGCCAGCGCGGCCGGATCGAGCGTGGCCTTCCCGTCGCCGGAGTTCGCTGCCCGCTCCACCGCCTCCGCCACCTTGATGACGATGGCTCCCGCCGCATAGGCGGCGCCACGAACGCGTCCGACCACCTGCAGCACCTGTGGGTCGAGCCGGGGCAGGGGGCCGGCGGCGTGGGAGTAGCTGCGCTGGCGCCGGGCGACGGCCTCGGCGACGTCGCGCGCCGCCGCCCGCGCGATGCCGGCCAGCGTCGACAGGTGGACGAGTTGGTAGAAAGGCAGCGTGTAGCCAAAGATCGAGGCGTCCTCGACCAGATCGGCATCCTGCACGTCCACCTCGTCGAAGAGCGCGGTGCCGCTCGCGGTCAGCGTCTGGCCGAAGCCGTCCCAGTCGTCCACCACCTGCACGCCGGGCGCGTCGCGGCGCACCACCGCCGTCACCGAGCCGCCATCCTCGGCGCGGGTGGTGGCGACGTGGATCCATTCCGCATAGAGCGAACCGGTCGTGTAGAACTTGCGGCCGGCGATCCGCCAATGGTCCTCGCGACGGCGCAGCGTCGTCTCGAACGCCGCCTGGGCCGCGTCTCCCGCTTCGCTGCGGGCGCTGCCGGCGGTCTCGCCGCGCGCCAGACGCGGCAGCCATATCTCGCGCCGCCCCGGCACGTCGGTGTGGAGGATCTCCTCGACGAAGCCGAAATGCGCCCGCAGCGCCTGCGTGAGGTTGGAATCGGCGGCGGAGAGCTCGATCAGCAGGTTGAAGAATTCCGGCAGGCTCGCGTCCGCGCCGCCTTCGGCCTCCGGCAGGCGCACGGCGGTGAAGCCGGCTTCCTTCAGCCAGCCGATCTCGGCATGGGGCAGCGTGCGGCTGCGCTCGCGCTCGACCGCATTTGCCCGGATGCGCTCGAAGAGCGGGCGGAACCGCGCCGCCAGGGTCTCGTAGCGCGGGCTCGGTCCGGCGCCCCAGGCCTGTTCGATCTGCGTCGCTGTCATCGTGTCATCTCTCATGTGATCGGGGTCAGGCCGTCCGCCGGGCCGGCTCGACGCCGAAGCGGAAGGCGGCCGCGGGATGGGTTGCGGGAAGGCGCGGGCCGTTGCCGAAGAGCTTTTCGCGGAAGGTGCCGGGCGCGTAGCGTGCCGGATGGCGCCCGCGCCGCTCTAGCTCCGGCACGACCAGCTCGACGAAGTCGCGGAAGCCGCCATCCATCACCGCGTAGGAGAGATTGAAGCCGTCGATGCCGGTCGCGACGATCCAGTCCTCGAGCTCGTCGGCGACCGCTGCGGGCGTGCCGGTGGTGACGGGGCTCAGCCCGCCTATGCCGCACCAGGCGGCGATCTCGCGGATGGTCCAGACCCGGCCGGGATCGGCGGCGCTCATGGCCTCCACCGCCGACTGGATGGCGTTGCTTTCCACATGCTCGAACGGATCGTCCAGCCGGTAGCGGCTGAGATCGACGCCGATCCAGCCCGACATCATGGCGAGGGCGCCTTCCTCCGAGGCGTAGCGTGCGTAGTCGGCCCGCTTGTCCTCGGCTTCGGCCGCGGTCGGCGCGGTGATGACGGTGTGCTCGGCGACGATGGGCACGCTGGCGGGATCGCGCCCGGCTTCCGCGAGTGCTGCCCGCAGATGGTCGACGGTTCTCTTGAGCGCGACCCTCGACGGGGCGCCGACGAAGATGCATTCGGCGTGGCGCGCCGCGAAGGCCCGCCCGCGCCGCGACGCGCCGGCCTGGTAGAGCACGGGCGTGCGCTGGGGCGAGGGCTCGGCCAGATGTGGGCCGGCGACGTCGAAATGCGCGCCGTGGTGGTCGATGGGGCGGATGCGCGAGGGATCGGCATAGAGGCCGCCATGCTTGTCCCGGCGCACCGCGTCGTCGGCCCAGGAGCCCTCCCACAGCTTGTAGCAGACCTCGAGATACTCCTCGGCGCGCTCGTAGCGCGCGTCGTGCGGAAGCTGCTCGGGGCGGCCGAAATTGCGCGCGGCGCTGTCGAGGGCGGAGGTGACGATGTTCCAGCCGATCCGCCCGCCGGTGAGGTGGTCGAGGGTGGAGAAGCGGCGGGCGAGGCTGAAGGGATGCTCGTAGCTCACCGAGCAGGTGACGCCGAAGGAAAGGTGCCGGGTGGCGGCGGCCATCGCCGGCACCAGCAGCAGGGGATCGTTGACCGGAGCGTGCAACCCGTGCCGGAAGGCCGGTGCCATCGAGCCGCCGAACGCCTCGTAGGTGCCGAGCGTGTCCGCGAGGAACATGGCGGAGAAGCGGCCCCGCTCCAGCAGTTGCGCGAGCCCGATCCAGTGGTCGAGGCGCGTATAGGCGGTGGAGCTGTCGTCGGGATGGCGCCAGAGCCCGGGCGACAGATGGCTCGGCGTGTTCATCACGAAGGCGTTGAGGAGGATCGGTCTGGACACAGTGGAGCGCCTTCAGGCCGTGTCGCGGCGGCCGGTGAAGGCGAGCAGCAGGGCGAGGAAGATGAGCAGCCCGCTGCCGACCTGCTGCCAGTAGAAGTTCCAGCCGATCAGCAGGAGCCCGTTGGAGACGAAGCCGAGCAGCAGCACGCCGAGCAGGGTGCCGGGGATGTTGGCGCGCCGCGTGCGGCTGAGCGAGGTGCCGATGAAGGCGGCGCCGATGCTGTTGAGCAGGTACGCGTTGCCCGAATAGGGCACGTAGGCGTTGACGTTGGCCGAGATGAGGATGCCGGCGATCGAGGCGATGGCCGCGCTGGCGATGTAGATGAAGGCCAGCACCGAGCGCACCGGCAGGCCGGAATAGAGCGCCACCTGCGGCTCGGTTCCCACCGCCAGAACCTCCCGGCCGAAGCGCGACTTCGCCAGCAGCAGCCAGGCGCCAATGGCGAGGACCGCCACCAGCCACAGCGCCAGCGGTACGCCGAGGACCGAGCCGTGGCCGATGAAGGCGAGCGCCGGCGGGATACTTCCGGTTGGCACATAGACCGGATTGCCGCCATCGGTCGTGAGCTGCTGCAGGCTGTGGCCGATGAACAGCGTGCCCAGTGTCGCCAGGAAGGGCGTGATCGACAGACCGGCGATCAGCAGCGCGTTGAACAGTCCCGTGCCGACGCCGGCCAGCACGCCGATGAGGGCGGCGATCCAGACCGGCTGGCCGGCGATGATGGTGGAGACGAAGGCGAGGCTGCCGAGATCCACCGCCGTGCCGACGGAAAGGTCCGTGCCGCCCGAGGCGACGGTCAGCGTCATGGCGATGGAGACGATCGCCGCCAGCGCGACATTGTTCACCAGCACGCCGACGATGTTGGAGAGCGTGAGGAAGCCCGGCGCCAGCAGGGAGAACACCACCAGCACGAGCGCGAGCGCCAGCGGTACGCCGAAGCGCAGCAGGTCCGGCGCGGCGGTGCGCCGGCTGTCGAGGATATCGAGGCTCATGGGCGCGCTCCCCGCTGGGCGAGACCGGAGGTGACGCCGACGACGGCGAGGATCAGCGCGCCCTCGATGCCGTTCACCCAGTAGGACGAGACGTGCAGGAGCTGGAAACCGTTGGCGAGGGCGCCGAGGAACACCGCCGCCAGCAGCGTTCCCGTCACGCTCGGCACCAGCCGGCGCGAGAACATCCGGCCGAGGAAGGCGGTCGCGATGACCGGCAGCAGCATGTCGGCGGAGCCGGAGGTCGCGGCGTTGAGGAAGGCGACGGAGAGGATGCCCGCCACCCCGCCCAACAGGCCGGCGACGATGTACGAGCCGGCGACATAGCGGTTGAGGGCGATGCCCGCCGCCCGTGCGGCCTCGGGGTGGCCGCCCACCGCATAGGCCCGCAGCCCGACCGGCGTGAAGCGCAGGGTGACGGCGAGGACCAGCCACGCCGCGACGAGGACCAGCCCGATGACCGGCAGGTCGAACGGCCCGGCGAGGTTCAGCGCGTCGATCAGCGGCGAGGCGGCGGGAACGGTGGTGTTTTCGGTGAGCACCAGCTCCAGCCCGGCGCAGATGTTCATCACCGCCAGCGTCGCCAGCAGGGGCAGGATGCGCAGCCACGTCACCGACAGCGCGTTCAGCGCGCCGACCGCGAGGCCGGTGGCGAGCGTCGCGGCGACGCAGGCCGCATCCCCGTAGCCTGCCTGGTTGAGCGTTGCGAAGACCGCGGCGGCGAGCCCGAGCGTGCCGGCCAGCGACAGGTCGATGCCGCCGCGGATTACGTCCGAGCCGCCGGTGATCAGCACCAGCGTCAGTCCGAGGCCGAGAATGCCGAGCACGGCGGATTGCGAGAGGATGAGCCCGATATTGCCGGGCGTCAGGAACGAGGGAACGCGCACCGCGAAGAAGGCGACCACGGCGAGCAGGGCCAGCAGGCCGGCGAAGCGCAGCAGGCCGGCGAGCGCGCCGCGCGACAGCCCCGGGGCCGACGCAGCCGCTTCCGGCGGAGGGGCCTGCCTGCCCGCGCGGGGCAAATGGAGCGCCTGCGAGGCGGCGAGCGAGGATTCGAACGAGGATTCAAGCGACATGGGCGGTGCCTTCCGCTCGGGTGCCGGAGACGGAGGCGGCCAGCAGCTGTGCGCTCGTCGTCTCCGACGGGATGTGCTCGGAGACGGGTTCGCCGCGATACATCACCAGGATGCGGTCGCTGACGCCGAGCAGTTCGTCGAGATCAGCGGAGAGCAGCAGGATGGCCGCGCCCTGTTCGGCGAGGCGGGCGATCAGCCGGTAGATCTCCGCCTTGGCGGCGACGTCGACGCCGACTGTCGGCTCGTCCAGCACATAGATGCGGGACTGGCGCGCCAGCCATTTGGCGATCACCACCTTCTGCTGGTTGCCCCCGCTCAGCGTCCGCACGGCAGCCTCCGGCCCGGAGGTCTTGATCTTCAGCTCGTCGATCAGCTGCGAGACGCGAAGACGCTCGCGGGCGCGGTCGATGAAGCCGAAGCGGCTGAAGGCCGGAAGGCTGGCGAGCGTCGTGTTCTCCCGCACGCCGAGCGCGAGCGCGACGCCCTGCGCGCGGCGATCCTCCGGCACCATGGCGATGGCCTGACGGACGGCCGCGCCGGGACTGCCGAGCCGCACCGGCCGGCCGTCGACCTCGATCCGCCCGGCCCTTGCGGGCGAGAGGCCGAACAGGCTGCGCACCAGCTCCTTGGTGCCGGAGCCGAGCAGGCCGGTCAGGCCCAGAACCTCGCCCTGGTGCAGGGTGAAGGACACGTCGCGGAAGGCCGGCGGCGCGGCAAGGCGGGAGACGCTCAGCGCCTGCGCCCCGGGCGTCGCATTGTGTCGGGGGAACAGGTCCTTCACGTCGCGGTCGACCATCAGCCGGGTGATCTCCGCGGTGCCGGTCGTGCGCGGGTCGACATGGGCGACGTCCCGCCCGTTGCGCATCACCGTCACCGCGTCGCAGATGCGCTCGATCTCGGCGAGATAGTGCGAGATGTAGATGCTGGTCAGGCCGTGCGCCTTGAGCTGGCCGATGGCGTCGAACAGATGGTCCACCTCACGCCGGGAAAGCGAGGCGGTGGGTTCGTCGAAGACGATGATCTTCGGGTCGGCGAGCAGGGCGCGGGTGATCTGGATGATCTGCTGCTGCGCCGTCGTCAGGTCCTGGATCAGCGCCCCCTTCGGCAGTGATATGCCGAAGAAGCGATCCAGCAGCCCGGCGGCGCGACGCTCCAGCCGGCCGCGCCACAGCCCGTGGCGCGAGCCCAGCCTTTCCTGGCCGAGAAACAGCGCCTCGCCCACCGTCGCGGTGGGCACCAGCAGCCGGTCCTGATGGATGAAGGCGATGCCGAGCTCTTCGGCGCGCCGCGGGGTGAGAGGGCCGAGGGGCGTGCCGCCGACCTCGATGTCGCCGGCGTCGGGCGCGACCAGTCCGGCGAGGACCTTGATCAGCGTCGACTTGCCGGCGCCGTTCTGGCCGACGAGCCCGTGCACCGTTCCCGGCGCGACGGTGAGCGAGGCGCCATCGAGCGCCCGGGTGGGGCCGAATGTCTTGACCAGCCCGCGCATGGCGAGGGTAGGAGCGAGAATTGTCATCATGCTGCCCGGTGGCCGAAGGCGTTGCCGCCTCCGGCTCCATGCGCCTCGGAGCGAGGCGGCTGCCTCAGACCTGGCCGAGCTGCTTCTGCACGTCGGCGGCGTTCTTCTTGTTGGCGACGATCGCCGGCAGGAAGGTCTGCGACGGCAGGGAGGTGTCGCCGTTCAGATAGCGGGCGACGTTGAGCACGGCGGTGCGCCCGATCAACGAGGGCTGCTGGGCCGCCACCGCGCTGGCCGGCGCTTTCGGGTCCTTCACCAGCGCCAGCACTTCCGGCGTGCCGTCGACGCCATAGGTCAGGATCTCGGTGCGGCCGGCGGCGATCAGCGCCTGCGTCGCGCCGAGCTGGGGGATGTCCCAGGCCGACCAGATGGCCGAGATGGAACCCTTTTCCGGGTATTTGCTCAGCAGCGCGGTGATCTGCGCGTAGGCGTCCTGCACCGTATTCGGGATGACATCGCGCAGCTCCGGCTGCACGATCTTCACCTCGGGATAGTACTTCAGCACATGGCGCAGCTGGTTGTAGCGGATCTCGCAGACGGGAACGCCGGCGAAGCCGTTGAAGACGACGATGTTGCCCTTGCCGCCAATGTCCGAGACGAGCTGCAGGGCGAGCTGGGCGCCGAGCGAGAAATTGTCGGACGTCGCCGTGTTGATGACGTTGGTGGAGGGCAGGTCGACCGAGAAGACCGGGATATCGGCCTGCCGCAGCTTCTTCAGCCAGGGATCGACCACCGTGAGCGTGCCGAGCGTCTGGATCACCGCGTCCGGCTTCTGCGTCAGCAGCGTCTGGAGCTGGCTGACGATGGCCTTGTCGTTGCGTCCGCCGTCGAGCCCGATCGGCGTGCCGCCCAGCTCCTTCACCGTCTCGATCTGCGCCTGATAGGCCTTGAGATCGAAGAAATGATCGGTGCCGGCGACGCTGATGGCGATCGTCTTGCCCTTGAGCGAGGGCACGGGAGCATCCGCGGCGGCCGGCGCGGCCGCCTGCGCCAGGGCGGGGCCGCCAAGCGTGAGGGCGCCGGCTAGGGCCGCGCCCGTCTTGAGAAGCGAGCGGCGCGCGATGCGGGCGGGAGCGGAGCTTTCCATCGATTCTCAACCTGACTGGCCGTGTGGAATGGTGTTATGATCAAAATATAAAATCCATAGACTAAATCAACATAAAAGCTGCCGGCCGCGAACTGGCATTGTGCCGCCCGGCTTCCCATCTGCCGCCAGCAGTTCGCGGTGGTGGTGCTCGCCTCCCGCGCCGATCGCAGCCTCACGGGGATCATCATCGGCATGACGACACGCAAGCAGCTTCATCTCGGCGCCTTCATGCGGCCGGTGAGCCTCCACACCGGCGCCTGGCGCTATCCGGGCGCCTGGCCGGATGCCAACTTCAATCTCGGGCATATCGTCCGGCTGGCGCAGAAGCTGGAGGAGGGCAGGTTCGACGCCTTCTTCATGGCCGACCATCTCGCCGTGCTGAACATGCCGGTGGAGGCGCTCAAGCGCAGCCACACCGTGACCTCCTTCGAGCCCTTCACCCTGCTCTCGGCGCTGGCGATGGTGACGACGAGGATTGGGCTGGTGGCGACCGCCTCGACCACCTTCGAGGAGCCCTATCACCTCGCCCGTCGCTTCGCCTCGCTGGACCACATCAGCAACGGCCGGGCCGGCTGGAACATCGTCACCACCTCGAACCCCGACGCAGCGCTGAATTTCGGTCTCGACGACCATATGGAGCACGACGAGCGCTATGTCCGCGCGCGCGAGTTCTACGACGTCGTCACCGGCCTGTGGGACAGCTTCGCCGACGATGCCTTCCCGCGTGATGCGTCGTCCGGCCTCTATTTCGATCCGTCGCGGCTGCACATGCTCGACCACAAGGGCCCCTATTTCTCGGTGCGCGGGCCGCTCAACATCGCCCGTCCCGTGCAGGGCTGGCCGGTGATCGTGCAGGCGGGGGCGTCGGAACCGGGCCGCCAGCTCGCCGCCGAGACCGCCGAGGCGATCTTCGCGGCGGCGCCGGATCTCGCGACCGGCCGCGCCTTCTATGCCGACGTGAAGGGCCGGCTCGACAGGCTCGGGCGGCCGCGTGAGCACCTCAAGATCCTGCCGGGCGCCTTCGTCGTCGTGGGCGACAGCGTCGAGGAGGCACGCGCGAAGCGGGCCAGGCTCGACAGCCTCGTCCATTACGACAGCGCCATCGCCTCGCTCTCCATCGCCCTCGGCCACGACGCCTCCCGCTTCGACCCGGACGGGCCGCTGCCCGAGGTGCCGGAGACCAATGCCAGCCGCAGCGCCCGCGAGCGGGTGATCGAGATGGCCCGGCGCGAGAACCTCACCGTGCGCCAGCTCGCCCAGCGGCTCGGGGGCTATTCCGGCCTCGCCTTCGTCGGCACGGCGCAGACCATCGCCGACGAGATGGAGGAATGGCTGGAGACCGAGGGCTCGGACGGATTCAACATCACCTTCCCGTTCCTTCCCGCCGGTCTCGACGATTTCGTCGACAAGGTGGTGCCCGAGCTCCAGCGCCGCGGCATCTTCCGGCGTGAATATGAGGGCACGACGCTGCGCGAGCATCTCGGGCTGCCGCGCCCGGAGAACCGCTTCTTCCCCGCTGCGCGGGAGGCCGTTCACGGCTGAAGGTGCTAGGGATGCAGGGTCATGGATGGAGGCGAAGACGATGGCGACGGTCCGGCTGCTGAGCGACGAGGAAGCAGCGGTGAACCCGGCGGTGCAGGCGGTGTTCGACGACATCCGCGCGACCCGGAAATCCGATTTCATCAATAATTTCTGGCGCGCTCTCGCCCATGACCCGGCGGCGCTGAAGCGCACCTGGGAAAGCCTGAAGGCGATCATGGTGGCGGAGGGGCCGCTCGATCCGCTGACCCGCGAACTCATCTACATCGCCGTGTCGACGGCGAATGGCTGCTCCTACTGCGTTCACTCGCACACCGCCGCCGCCCGCGCCAAGGGGATGACCGACGACCAGCACGCCCATCTCGTGGCGATCATCGGCATGGCCGCCCAGACCAACGCGCTGGTGACGGCGCTGCAGGTGCCGGTCGACGAGGCGTTCCTCGTCGCCGGATGACAGTGCCTACTCGGCGGCGGTCGAGGCCGAAGTGGAGGCCGATTGCCGCTGCCAGCGCGGGACGTCCAGCCCCAGATGCTCGCGCAGCGTCGTGCCTTCGTACTCGGTGCGGAACAGCCCGCGCCGGCGCAGCTCGGGCAGCACCAGCGTGGCGAAGTCCGTCAGCCCGCCGGGAAGGGTGGGCGGCATGATGTTGAAGCCGTCGGCGCCGCCGTTGAGGAAGCGCTCCTCCAGCAGGTCGGCGATGTCGCCAGCCGTCCCCACCACCTGCCAGTGGCCGCGCGCGCCGGCGATGCGGCGGGCGAGCTGGCCGATGGTGAGGTTCTCCTTGCGGGCGAGGTCGAACAGCAGGTGCTGCCGGCTCTTGCCGCCATTGGTCTCGGGAAGCTCCGGCACCGGCCCGTCCGGCGGATACTGCGAGAGGTCGAAGTCGCCGATCATGGCGGAGAGCAGGTTGATGCCCACGGCCGGGTGGATCAGCTCCTGCAACTCGTCGAACTTGGCCTGTGCCTCGGCGCGGGTGCGGCCGACCACCGGGAAGATGCCGGGCATGATCTTGAGCTGGTCCTCGCGGCGCCCGTATCGGGCCAGCCGGCCCTTGAGGTCGGCATAGAAGGCCTGCGCGTCGGCCAGCGTCTGCTGGGCGGTGAAGACCACCTCGGCGGTGCGCGCGGCGAGCTCCTTGCCGGGCTCCGAGGAGCCCGCCTGCACGATCACCGTGTGGCCCTGCGGCGAGCGCGCGACATTGAGCGGCCCACGCACCGAGAAGTGCCGGCCGCGATGGTTGAGAACGCGAAGCTTCTCGTGGTCGAAATAGATGCCGCTTTCCTTGTCGCGCCGGAAGGCGTCGTCGGCGAAGCTGTTCCACAGGCCGAGAACGACGTCGATGAACTCCTCGGCACGATCGTAGCGGTGGTCGTGGCGGGGGTGGCCGGCACTGCCGAAGTTCTTCGCCTCCGCCTCGGTGTTGGAGGTGACGAGGTTCCATCCCGCCCGCCCCTCGCTGATCAGGTCGAGCGAGGCGAAGCGGCGGGCCAGCGCATAGGGCTCGCTGTAGGTGGTCGAGGCCGTGGCGACGAGGCCGATCCGCTCGGTCACGGCGGCAAGGCCCGAGAGCAGCGTCGTCGGCTCGAAATAGGCCACGCGGGCCACGCGGGTGCCGGTGTCGGCGCTGATGTCCTTCACCGCGACGACGTCATCGAGAAAGATCATGTCGAACTTCGCCGCCTCGGCCTGCCGCGCAAGCTGCGCATAGGCTCTGAAATTGGCGCCGAGGTCGGCCTGCGCGTCTTTCTGGCGCCAGGCGGCGACATGGTGGCCGGGTGCCATCATGAACAGCCCCAGCTTCATCTGCCGCGGTGTCTGGGCCTTGGGCATGGCTCTTCCTTTCGAGGACGTAGGGGCGCCGCGAGCGGCTACAGCGCGGGTTCCGCGACGGGAGCGGAAAGCTTGCGGAAGCGGGCGGCGGGATGGCGCTCGGTGAGCCGTGCGCCGCGGCCGGCGAACAGCTTCTCGCGCAGCGTGCCGTCGGCGTAATCCTCCTGCGCCAGGCCGCGCCGGCGCAGTTCCGGCATGACGTGCTCGGCGAACTCGATGAAGGCGGAGGGCGTGCGCTGGTAGGCGACGTTCACGCCGTCGATGCCGGCGGCGCGCCAGTCCTCCAGCCGGTCGGCAATGGTCTCGGGCGTACCGACGATGCGGCCGTTATAGGACATGGCGGTGGTGAGATCGCGCAGGCGCACCACCTTGCCGGGGTTCGCCTCCTCGACGAAGCGCGCGAAGCCCTGCAGGCCCTGGATGTTGAAATCGGCCACCGGCCTGTCGGGGTCCAGCAGGCCGAAATCGACGTCGAGGTCGCGGCCGACATGGGCGGCGAGCGCGTCGGTGTCGATGTAGTCGTCGAGCTCCCGCGACTTGCGCCACGCTTCCTCCTCCGTGCTGCCGATCACGAAGGACAGACCCTGGAAGAACAGGATGTCGGAGGGATCGCGGCCGAAGGCGACGGCCTGCCGGCGGATGTCGTCGACCGCCACCCGTGCTCCGTCCGGCGTCAGGCTGACGATGAAGGTGGCTTCCGCGTTGCGCGCGGCGAAGCGGCGTCCGGCCACCGACGATCCCGCTTGGATGAGCAGCGGCGTGCGCTGCGGGGAGGGCACGCACAGATGCGGCCCGTCGATGCGGTAGCGCTCGCTGCGGTGGTTGATGCGGTGGACCTTGCGCGGATCGGCGTAGACGCCGCGCGCCTTGTCGGCGAGCACCGCGTCGTCCTCCCACGAGCCCTCCCACAGCTTGTAGGCCGCCTCGACATATTCCTCGGCCCAGCGGTAGCGCTCGTCGTGGGGAACCCGGTCCTCGAAGTCGAAGTTGCGGGCGGCGGCGCGGCTGGTGCTGGTCACGATGTTCCAGCCGACCCGGCCCTGGCTCAGATGATCGAGCGTGGAGGCGCGCCGCGCGAATTCGAAGGGATGGCTCTGCAGGATCGAGCTGGTGAACATCAGCCCGAGATGTTCCGTCGCGCCGATCAGAGCGGCGGACAGGATGGCCGGATCGTTGGCCGGGAAATGGATCGCCTGCTCGACATAGATGTCGGAGGTGCCGCGATGGATCTCGTCGATGCCCATCACGTCGGCGAGGAACAGCCCGTCGAAGCGGCCCTTCTCGAGGACCCGGACCAGCTCCACCCAGGTGGACAAGTCGTTGAACTCGGTCTGGCGCGTCTGCGGATGCCGCCACACGCCGTGATAGACGTGCGACGGGCTGTTCATGGCAAAGGCGTTGAAGATCAGGCGTTTCGTCATCGCCGGGCCTCACGCCTTCTTGTTCGGCGACGGGCCGTCATACTTGATCTTGTAGTGCGCCGCATATTCCGCCGCGACTTTCTCGTGCTCTCCCTGATCGCGCGCCGCGACATACGCGGCCGGATAGGTCCAGCCCGGCGGCTTGGGCGTGCCGTGGAAGTTGTTGTCGATATCCATCGGGAACACTTCGGCCTGCGGGTCCCAGTCGTCGGGGTGCAGAACCTTGGACATGCGCTTGTAGTCGAACGGCTCCACATCGCCGTTGTCCACGTAGCGCGCGATCCAGCCGTCTATGTTGTCGCGGGTGAGCGTGACGGTGCTCCAGTTCAGCAGGCGCTCGGAGGCGCGCGGCTGCCAGCCATGCGTCACGTCGTAGAGGCGGGCGGTGAACAGCGCCGCCCCGAAGGCGGGCGCGTTGCCGCTGGTCGCCAGATAGGTGCCCGACTGGATCGCCTTGGAGCCGAGCCCGGTGCCGCTGGCGCCGACGACGAGGACGTCCTTGCCGGGAACGAGGCCGGCGGCGTTGAGGGCCGCGATGGAGCCCTGCGCGATGTCGTCGTCCTGCGTCACGATGCCGACGACGTCCTTGTTGCGGGTCAGCAGGTCCTCGGTGACCCTCAGCGCATCCTCCCGGTTCCACAGCCCCGGCAGTTCGTCGACGAGGCGCGTCTTGGGGTACTTGGCGAACGCCTGGTCGCGTCCGCGATTGCGCTGGAGCTCCAGCAGGCTGCCCTTGCTGCCGGTGACACCGATGATGTTGCCGCCGCCGAAGCGTTCGGTGACGGCCGCGAGCAGCTTCTCCGTCACCTCCCGATGCGCCCGCACCTCCTCCGAGACGGCGAACATCGTGTAGTATTCGCTGGCGTCGAAAGGGGTGAACCAGGGCAGGGAATCCCAGATGTTGGCGATGTAGATCTTGTTCTCCTTCGCCGTGTTGGCCAGCCCCTTGATGGCGCTGCCGTCGGCGAGGTTGAAGATCACCGAGCCGACATTGCCCGCCACCTGCTGCTCGAACTGGTTGAGCTGGCGCTGGGCGTCGAACTGGCTGTCCAGCGAGGTGTAGGCGATCCCGAACTCCGCCGCCGCGGTCTTGGCGGTGCGATCGAAGGTCGTGTTCCACTCGTTGAACATGAAGCCGGTCAGGAAGGCGAGCTTGCCGTCGGGCGAGGCCACGGCGGCGGTCGGCATCCCCAGGCTCGCGGCGCCGAGGCTCGCGGCGGCCCCGGCCGAGGCGAGCGCAAGGAAGTCCCGCCGGCTGACGCCGTGCGTATCCAGCCGACCCATATGGCTGTCGACCACCTTCTTGTCGGTGAAGTCGGGGAACAGCCGGGAAACATGCTTCTTGTTCACGGTAGGTGTCCTCGGATCCTGTACGGGACGCATCGACAGGGCAGCGCCCGGCGACAGCGCAGCCTGCTTGGCGGGTTACGACTTCCTGTTCGGGGACGGGCCGTCGAACTTGATCTTGTAGTGGTCGCGATATTCCTCGGCGACGACCTCCCACTCGCCCTTCGACTTGGCGTCGAGATAGGCCTGCGGATAGGTCCAGCCTTCCGGCTTGGGGATGCCGGCCCATGCCTTGTCGATGTCGAGCGGGAAGACCTCGGCCTGCGGGTCCCAGTCGTCGGGGTGGAGCACCTTGGAGATGCGGCGGTAGTCGAAGGGCTCGACGCCGCCATTGTCGACGTAGCGCTCGATATAGGCGCCGACATTGTCCTTGGTGATGGTGAGCGAGCGCCAGTTGAGCAGGCGCTCGGAGGCGCGCGGCTGCCAGCCATGCGTCACGTCGTAGATGCGCGCGGCGAACAGCGCCGCCGCATAGGCCGGGCTGTTGCCGCTGGTCGCGAGCTGGGTTCCGGCGGCGATCGACTTGGCGCCGAGGCTGGTGCCGTCCGCCGCGACCACGAGCACGTCCTCGCCCGGCCGCAGGCCGGCGGCGTTCAGCGCGGCGATGACGCCCTGCCCGACATCGTCGTTCTGCGCGACCACGCCGACCACGTTGGGGTTGCGCGTCAGCAGGTCCTCGGTCGCCTTCAGCGCGTCCTCGCGGTTCCACTTGCCGGGCAGTTGGTCGACGAGCTTGGTCTTGGGGAAATCCTTGAAGGCGGCGTCGCGGCCGGCGCTGCGCTGGCGGTCGGTCAGGTTGCCGTTGGTGCCGGTGACGCCGACGATATTGCCGCCGCCGAACTTCTCCGTGACCGCCTTCAGCAGTTCGGAGGTCACGGCCTTGTGGGCGTCGAACTCCTCGGGCACCGCGTAGAGCGTGTAGTAGTCGTTCGCCTCGAAGGGGGTGAACCAGGGCAGCGAGTCCCAGACATTGCCGATATAGACCTTGGAATCCCCGGCGATGCGCGAGGCGCCCTTGATGGCGCTGCCGTCGGCGAGGTTGAAGATCACCGACTGCGAGCCGGCCGCCACCTGCTGCTCGAACTGGTTGAGCTGGCGCTGGCTGTCGAACTGGCTGTCGAGGCCGACATAGCTGAAGCCGAGGTCGCCCGTCGCCTTCTCGAAGGCCTTGTTGAGGATGACGTTGTACTCGTTGGCGAGGAAGGCCGAGAGGAAGGCCAGCTTGCCGTTCGGCGAGGCGACCGCGACCGAGGGCAGCCCCATGCTCGCCGCCCAGGTGGAGGCGGCGACGCCCGCCGAGGCCAGCGCCAGGAAATCGCGGCGCGAGACGCCGTGCGTGTCGAGCCGCCCCATCAGCTCGTCGACCGTCTTGCGCTCGTCGAGCGTGCGGAGCCAGCGGGGGTTGAAGGTCGGCATGATCGGTCCTTTCTGGTGATCGAGGGGCGCGGGGCCTATTCGGCCGGCTCGCGCAGGCGCTGTTCGGCGAAGGCGTTGCGGTAGGCGGCGGCCGGGTGCCGGGCGTTGAGGCGGGCGCCGCTGCCGGCGAACAGCCGCTCGCGATAGGTGCCGGGGCCGTAGTCCTTCTGGGCGAGGCCGCGCGCCTGCAGGACGGGAATGACCTCCTGCGCGAATTCGATGAAGGAGCCGGGCGTGGTGCTGTAGATGAGGTTGACGCCGTCGATGCCGGCGCGCTGCCATTCCTCCAGCTGGTCGGCGATGGTCTCCGGCGTGCCGGTGATGCGGCAGGCATGGGCGTAGGCTTGGCCGAGGTCGCGCACCGTCGCCTTCTGGCCCGGGTGGCCTTCCTCGAAGGCGCGGATCACGCCCTGCACGCCGTCGATCTCCAGTTCCTCCACCGGCCGGTCCGGGTCGAGCCGGCCGAGGTCGATGCCGAGGTCGCGGCTGATATGGGCGAGCAGGCCGTCGACGCTGACGTCCTCGTCATAGTCGCGCGCCTTGCGCCGGGCTTCCTCCTCGGTGCCGCCGACGACGACGTTCAGCCCCTGGATGAACAGCAGGTCGTGCGGATCGCGGCCGGCCGCGGCGACCAGCGCGCGGGTCTCGGTGATCTGCCGGCGGGCGCCCTCGGGATTGACCGCGACGATGAAGGTGCCCTCGGCGTTGCGGGCGGCGAAGGCCCGGCCGGCGCGCGACGCTCCCGCCTGGAAGAGCACCGGCGTGCGCTGGCGCGACGGCTGGCTCAGATGGGGCCCGAGCACCTTGTAGCGCCGGCCCTCATGGTGGATGCGATGGATCTTGGAAGGGTCGGCGTAGCGGTTGGCGGCGGCGTCGTTGATCACCGCGCCCTCGTCCCAGGAGCCTTCCCAGAGCTTGTAGAGGACCTCGACATATTCGTCGGCCCAGGCGTAGCGCTCGTCATGGGGGACGATGCGGTCGAGGCCGAAATTCTGCGCGGCGTTGTGGCTGACGCTGGTGACGATGTTCCAGCCGATGCGCCCCTTGCTGAGATGATCGAGCGTGGAGAGCTTGCGCGCGAAGTTGAAGGGGTGCTCCTGCAGGATCGAGCTGGTGAGGGTCAGCCCCAGATTCTCGGTCGCCCCGATCAGGGCGCCGATCAGCGCGCCGGAATCGTTGATCGGGATCTGCACGGCCTCGTTGATGTAGGTGTCCCAGCTTCCCTTGTAGGCGGGATCGACGCCGATGACGTCGGCGACGAACAGCGCGTCGAACTTCGCCTTTTCGAGGATGCGGACGAGGTCGACCCAGGTTTCCAGCTCGTTGAACGAGGTCTGCCGCGTGTCCGGGCGCCGCCACAGGCCATGGAAGACATGGGACACGGCGTTCATCGAGAAGCCGTTGAAGACGAGCCTTTTGGCCATTCGTGAAATCTCCTGGCGATGCTGGCGGTCTACTTGACCACGGCTTCCTGGGTGGCGTTGCGGCTGACGAGAACGGCGGCGATGACGACCAGGCCCTTGATGATCATCTGCAGGTACTGGGACACGCCCATCAGGTTCAGGCCGTTGTCGAGGATCGCGATGATGAGGACGCCGATCAGCGTGCGGTGCGGCCCGCCGACGCCGCCGGCGAGCGAGGTGCCGCCGACCACGATGGCCGCCAGGCTGTTGAGCAGCAGGTCGGAGCCGAGCGAGGGGCCGGCGGCGCCGAGGCGCGCCACCGCGAGGATTGAGCCGAGCCCGGCCAGCACGCCGGAAATCGCGAAGGCGTAGATCTTGTAGCGACGGACCGGCAGGCCGGAGGTGCTCGCGACCTGCTCGCCGCCGCCGATCAGATACATGTAGCGGCCGAAGCGCGTGCGCACCGCCACCACGACCACGATGGCCCAGGCGACGAGCGACCAGAGCGCGATGTTGGGCAGGCGCGGGATGAACTGGCCGATGGCGATCTGCTCGAAGCCGGGCGCGGTGAACTGGATCGCCCGCCCGTCCAGCAGCGTGAGCGCGATGCCGGTGAACACCGACAGCGTGCCCAGCGTCACGATGAAGGAGGGGATGCGGCCATAGGCGTAGACGGCGCCGTTGATCGAGCCGAGCAGGCCGCCGAGCAGCGCGGCCAGCGGCAGCACCCAGTAGCCGATGCCGAAGCTGTTGAGGATCTGCACGCTGCCGGCGCCGACCAGCAGCACGATGGCGCCGACGGACAGGTCGATGCTGCCCATCAGCACCACGAAGGTGGCGCCGAGGCAGACGATCAGCAGCGTCGCCGCCTGTCCGCTGATCGCCGTGAAGTTGCGGATGGTGGCGAAGGAATCCGTCGCCAGCGAGAAGAAGACGAACAGGAAGAGGACGACGCCGATCGGAAACCACAGGCTCTTCTCGACGCTGCGGAACGCATCGAGGAGGCCGCGCAGCGGCTTGCCGTTCTCGGAAGGGACTGCGAGGCTCATTACACCGTCTCCAGCGCGGCGGGGTGGAAGGGGGCAGGGGCGGTAGCGGGCGCCCTGGACGGAGCCTCGCCCGACGAGCCCTGCGGCAGCATCTGCACGACGAGCTGGTGCTCGGTGGGCTTGGCGTCGGCCGGCGCGGGAACCTCCGCGACGATCCGGCCGCGCTGCATGATCAGGACGCGGTTCGACAGGCCGATCAGTTCGAGCAGCTCGTCGGTGATCAGGACGATGCCGACCCCCGCCTCGGTAAGCTCGCGGATGAGCCGGTAGATCTCCTGCTTGGCGCCCGCGTCGACGCCGCGCGTCGGGTTGTCGAGGATGAGCACCTTCGGCGTGCGGGCGAGCCAGCGGGCGAGCACCACCTTCTGCTGGTTGCCGCCGGAAAGGCGGCGGCAGGAGAGGTCGGGCGTCGCCGAGCGGATGGCGAGGCTGTCGATGTAGCGCCGCGCGATCGCGACCTCCCGCCGCCGGCGCCAGAAGCCGAGCGGCCCGCTGAACAGGTCGCCGCCGCTGCCGGTCGAGAGGTTCCAGGACACGCTGAAGGAGGGGATGATGCCCTCGGCCAGGCGCTCGGCCGGGATATAGCCGAGCCCCTTGCCGACGAAGCGCCGGATGTCCGGGGTACGGCCGCGCGCGCCGGCCAGCGCCACCTTGCCGGCGGCCGGCGGGACGACGCCGGCGACCGCCTTGCCGAGCGCGGACTTGCCGGAATCGAGCAGGCCGCCAATGCCCACGACCTCGCCGGCCCGCACCTCGATATCGAGCACCTCGCCCTTGCCGTCGATGTCGATGCCCTCGGCGGCCAGCACCACCGGCTGCGTGGCGACATCGCGCTGGCGGCGCTCGTAATAATAGTCCGTCGCCCGCTCCCGGCCGACCATCAGGCTGTGCAGCAGCGGCTCGTCGGCTGTGCGGGGATCCAGCTTGGCGACCAGCTTGCCGTCCTTCAGGACGTAGATCAGGTCGGAAATCTCCAGCACCTCGGAAAGGCGGTGGGAGACGAAGAGCAGCGAGCCGAACTGCCGGATGCGCTTCACCAGCCGGAAGAAGGCTTCCTCGTCGCGGCGGTCGAGCGCGGAGGTCGGCTCGTCGAGCAGGACGAGGGGCGTGCGCACGCCGCCGACGATGGTCGGCGCGAGGCAGGCGCGGGCGATCTCGATCGATTGCCGCTTGGAGAAATCGTAGTCGCCTGTGCGCCGGCGGACGTCGACATCGATGCCGGCCTCGTCGACGATGCGCTCGGCGACCTCGATCATGGCCGCGCGGTCGACGATCTGCCCGTAGCGCAGGAAGCGATGATCCTGGCCCAGCAGCAGGTTCTCGTAGACCGGCACGTTCTGGATCAGCGCCTGTTCCTGGAACACGCGCGAGACGCCGTGGTCGACGGCCTCGCCATAGCTGCGCGGCGCGTAGGGCCTGCCGTTGAGCCGCATCGAGCCGGTGCTCGGCGCCGTCAGGCCGCTCAATATGTTGAAGATGGTCGATTTGCCGGCTCCGTTCTCGCCGACCAGCGTCACCACCTGATTGGCGGGAACCTCGAAGCCGATGTCGTCGAGAATGACGTTGGGGCCGTAGGATTTCGAGATGCCCGCGGCCTCGAAGGTCACGCCCGTGCGCGGCGGAACGTGCGGGACGGCGGCATGGGTGTTCATCGCGGCTCTCTCGGTGCGGGGAAGGGGCGGGGTGGCGTCAGGCGGCGTCGCGCACCCGGTGGGCGGTCAGCGCGGGGGCGTAGCCGAGGGCGACCACGATCTCGTGGGCGAGGCGCCGCAGCCGCTCGTCGATCTCCGCCTCGACGCGGCCGTCCGCCTCGACGTGGCGCGAGGTGACGAAGACGCCGGTCGCCAGCACCTGCGCCTGGAAGAAGCTGAACAGCGGGCGGAGCTGGTGCTCGATGACCAGCGCATGGCGGTCGCTGCCCCCGCTGGCGAGCAGGCCGACCGGCACGCCAACCAGCGCCCGGTAGTCCAGGAGGTCGACGAAGTGCTTGAACAGGCCGGGGTAGGAGCCCTTGTAGACCGGCGTCGCGGCGAGGATCAGGCTCGCCGTCTCGGTGGCGCGCAGGGCCGCTTCCAGTTCCGGTCCGGCGGAGGCGCGGTCGGGCGCCGCGAGCCCCGGCAGCAGCGGAATGTCGATGATCCGGTGCCCCGCGCCGCCGCCCTGCGCGGCCACATGGTCGAACAGCCGCGATACGGCGCGGCGCGTCGTCGAGGTGGCGACATTCGGGCTGGCGGAGAGGACGACGATGCCTGGGGCGGAACTGGCATGGGCCATGGGGTGGTCTCCCTGAAGGGTGGCGGCACGGCGGTCGTTCGCGGCCGTCATTCCGTCTGGTGTCGGATGCGTGCAGGCCGCGCGTGGCGCCTCGCCTTACTCCCCCCTTGGAGCGGGCGAGGGCCGATCGCGCGTAAGTCGGTTGCGGTCCCGCCATCCCCGGCGGGGCGGACGATACGGGTTCGATAAAATATAAAATACATAGACTGAGTCAATAACTAAGATGCGCCCTGTGACGTAAATGCCGGGTATCGGGGCGGAGGGCGTCAGTAATCTGATCCAGGTACCGGCGTATATCGGTTGTTTAGTGGAGATTTATGCAACATTAGCGTGCAATTCGGCGACGTATCGTCGAAGAATTCGATATCTCGAATCATCCCCTCTGTTGCGTGAAAGCCGGCGATCCGGGCGCCGTTGCCTGTCGGATCGCCGGCCGAGCCGTCCATTGCGCGCCGGTGGCGCCGTCAGTTCGCGAAGAAGCGTTCGTCGGGCACGACGTTGAGCGCGATGGTCAGTCGGTTGGCGTAGCTGAAGAAGGCCGATATCTCGAGAATCTCCAGGATCGCCGCGGCGGAGAAGCCGAAATTGCCGAGCCGCGCCAGTCCCTTCTCGCCGAGCGACACCGGGTCGAGCGTCAGCAGCTCGACCGTCTCGGCGAGCACCTGATCGCGGTGCGACAGGCGCACGTGATGATAGCCCTGCGCGATGCGGCGCGCCCGGATGGGGTCGCCGGTCGCCGCCGCCAGCGCCTGGGTGTGGTTGAACACGCAGTAGCTGCAGTGGTTGGCGGCGGACGTCACCACCGCGATCAGCTCGCGCTCGGCCGCCGACAGGTGGCTCCGCGCCGGGTCGAACAGGTGCCTGTAGAAGGTCACCAGCCGGTAGGCGGTGTCCGGATTGGCGGAGAGCGCCCGCAGCCAGTTCGGAATGAAGCCGTAGTGGCGGCGGAAATCGTCGTAGATCTCCTTCAGATGGGCCGGCAGGCTGGCCTCGTCGCGAATGCCCAGGAGCGATATCGGCTCGGGGGTTTCGGCGGAGAAGGCATCGGATTCAGGGCGGGTCGCGGCGAGGGAAGCGGTGGCCATGGCGTCTCTCCGGTTCCGGGCGGTCAGCGGGTGAAATAGGCCTCGTCCGGCCGGACGCCGAGCGAGATGAAGATGCGGTTGGTGTGGTTGAACCAGCTGCTGGTCTCCAGCGCCTCGAGGATCTCGGGGTCGCTCAGGCCGGCGGCGCGCAGCTCGTCCAGATCGGCCGTCGAGACCGATTTCGGCGCCTTCGTCACCTTGGTGGCGAAGTCGACCAGCGCGTGCTCGCGCGGGGTCAGAGGCGCCAGATGCGGGTCGAGCGCGATGCGCCGGGCCTTCTCCGCGTCGCCCAGCGCGTCGGCGAGCGCGTTGGTGTGGTGGATCTCGCACAGGCCGCAGCCATTCGTGGCCGAGACCACGACCGCGATCAGCTCGCGCTCGGCGAGCGGCAGCAAGCCGGTGCCGGCGTCGAACAGGCTGGCGAAATAGCCGACGAAGCGCCTGGCGGTGGCGCCGTTCACCGAGAGCGAGCGTATCCAGTTCTCGTTGTGGTTCGCGGCCGCCAGCGCGCGGATGTCGTCCGCAAGCTCGGTCGGCGGCGGGGGCGGCAGGCGCCATTCCGGGGTGTCGGGGCGCGGGGCGATGGTGTCGAGCATGGCAGTGTCCCTTGCGGAAGCGGGCGCGTCATTCGGCGGCCTGCGCCACCGGCGGAAAGACGCCGAGATGGATCTGGCCGATGAGGTCGTGGGTCGCGTCGCTGTTCGGCGGATGGAAGGGGCCTGAACGAACGTCGCGCGTCAGCCGTTCCAGCTCGCTGCGCTTGGTGAGGGACTGCGCCCCGGCGACCTTGGTCGCGCGGTCCACCACCCGCCGCGCGCCGTCGACGGCGTGCTGCTTCGCGCCGAGCAGCTTGGTGGGCCACAGCGCGCCGTGATCGACGCCCTGCACCCATTCCACGGCGACGCGGTCGAGATAGGCCCAGATGCTGTCGAGCTCGACCGAGGCCTTGGCGATCTCGACCTGCGTCTGCGGATGATGGGCGTAGGTCCGCCCGCCCAGCGCCGGCGACACGCGCTGGCGTGCTCCTTCCACCGCGATGTCGAAGGCCCGGCGGGCGATGCCGTAGTAGACGGCGCCGATCGGCAGCACCGCCGAGGAGATGATGCCGTCGATGAAGGGGTCGGCCGGCGGCCCGGCGGGAAGCACGCGGGTCACGTGCTCCCGGCGCGCCACGACGCCGTCGAGCACGGTGTCGTCGCTGCGGGTGGCGCGCTGGCCGAGCGTGTCCCAGGTCTCGACCGTATGATGGCCGGGGTCCTCGCGCCGGATGAAGGCGTGGACGATCCTTGGATTGGCGGGGTCGCTGCTGTCGAGGCCATGCACCCCGAGCCAGTCCCAGACCGGCGACAGCGAGGTGAAGATCTTGCGGCCGTGGAAGCTGTAGCCGCCGTCGCCCGTCGGCCGCGCTTCGACATTCGAGCCGGCGAGGCCGACATCGTTGCCGGGCTCGCCATGGCCGGCGGCGAAGATGCGGCCGGCGGCGGCTTCCTCGAGAATCCAGTCCGTCGAATGGTCGCCATGGCGCCAGAGATAGGCGGCGGTTCCCACCCAGTAGAGATGCATGTTCACGGCGAGCGCGGTCGGCGGGGCGTGATAGGCGAGGCGTGCCTGCTCGCGAAGTATATCCGGCAGCGTCAGTCCGCCGCCGCCGAATTCGAGCGGCGCGGCGGCCTTGAAATAGCCCGCCGCCCTGAGATCTTCGAAATCCTCGGAGAAGAAGCGATTCTCCCGGTCGTAGACCGGGGCCCGATCATGGAATTTGTGCAGAAGTTCTTCTTTGAGAGGGGCGGCCTTGGTGGCCAGCCGTATCGCAGCGTCTTGAAGCGCCATGGCCGTCTCCACTCGAATAGGATCGAGACACAATCCGGCCGATCGGCTCAAAAAGCAATATATAAATTCTATAGATTTTATATTTCATCGTCCGATGCCTCGATGAAGGCGTCGATCGCCCCCCGTCGGCCTGCCTCTTCTGCGCCCGGGGGCCCCGACGTCGAGCGGCATTCCGAACCGAAACTGGCGAGCCACGCCCACACTGCGGTAGTGCTATGCAAATTTAGTCTATTGATTTTATAGATTATGAGCAAAGAATGGGCAATGGCAGCCTGGAAATCGGGCAGCCTCACGCCATCCGCCTTTCCCGGCTGCGCGTGACTCCTGTTCCCATCAGACGGACACGCACCCCATGCGCAGACTTTTCCTCCTCCTGATCGCCTCGTTCCTCGCCTCGGGCGCGGCCCATGCCGACCGCCTCGACGACATCAAGCAGGCCGGCGTCCTGCGCGTGGCGGCTTTCGACAGCAACCCGCCCTTCGGCTTCGTCGACCCGGACAGCAAGCAGATCGTCGGCCTCGACGTGGACTATGCGAAGGTCCTCGCCGACAAGCTCGGCGTGAAGCTGGAGCTGCGTCCGACCAATCCGGCCAATCGCATTCCCCTGCTGACCTCCGGCAAGGTCGATCTGGTGCTGGCCAACTTCACCATCACCGAGGAACGCGCCAAGCAGCTCGACTTCAGCATTCCCTATTTCTCCTCCGGCCAGCAGTTCCTGGCGAAGAAGGGCACGCTGACCTCGCCCGACCAGCTCAACGGCCTGCGCATCGGCGCCGACAAGGGCACCACCAACGAGATCGTGCTGCGCCGCGACTTCCCGAAGGCGGTCGTGGTCGCCTTCGACGACACGCCCTTCGCCTTCACCGCGCTGCGCAACGGCAACGTGCAGGCGATCACCCAGGACGGTCCGAAGCTGGTCGGCCTGCTGGCCAATGTGCCGGACCGCGAGAACTACGAGATCCCGCCCTTCACCATCTCCGACGACTATATCGGCGTCGGCATTCCCAAGGGCGAGAAGCGGCTGGCGGATGTCGTGAACGAGACGCTGCTGGAGCTGGAGGCGAGCGGCAAGGCGGCCGCCATCTACGACGCCTGGTTCGGCCCGAACACCAAGCAGTCGCTGCCGCGCCTGTTCAAGATCGGCGACAAGAAGTGAGGCGGGCCCTGCCGTTCCGGCAGGGCCTTCCGGACGCCGCGCGGCGCTCCCGCGCGGCATTTTTCCATCTCCAGTCCACGAGGCGAACATGGGTGTCTTCGGCGAGCCGATGGCCCTGCGCTATCTCAGCTGGCTCCTTGAGGGCTTCGCCGTCACCCTTCTGCTATCGGCGGCGGTCTCCGTCGCCGCGACCGGGCTCGGCATCGCGGTGTGCGGCCTCAAGCTGAGCGGCCGCCGGCCGCTCGTCATCCTCGCCGACACCTATGTCAGCATCATCCGCAACACGCCCCTGCTGGTGCAGCTGTTCTTCTGGTACTTCGGCGCCTCGGCGCTGATGCCCTCCGGCCTGATGACCTGGCTGAACACCCCGCATGTGCTGGATATCGCGCTGGTGTCGCTGCACTGGCCCGCCTTCGAGACCATAGCCGGCTTCTTCGGGCTGACGCTCTATGCCGGCGCCTACATTGCCGAGGAGTTCCGCGCCGGCATCAACGGCGTCGATCCAGCGCAGCGCGAATCGGCCATGGCGCTCGGCCTGAGACCGGCTCTCGTCTTCTGGCTGGTGGTGCTGCCGCAGGCGGTGCGCATCGCCTGGCTGCCGGTGGTCGGCCAGTATCTCAACACGATCAAGAACACCTCGCTGACCATGGCGATCGGGCTCGCCGAGCTCTCCTACGCCTCGCGGCAGGTGGAGACGGAGACCTTCCTCACCTTCCAGGCCTTCGGCATCGCGACCATCCTCTACGTCGCCGCCGTCGCCGTCACCGAGGCCGCCGGCCACGCCGTGGCACGCAGCGGCCGCTTTGCCTGGGCGACCCAACGGCCATGAATTTCTCGGTCATCTCCGACAATCTGGACTACCTGCTCGTCGGCGCCTGGCCGAACGGGCCGGTCGGCGGCCTCGCCCTCACGCTGGTCCTGTCGGCCCTGTCGGCGGTCGCCTCGGGGCTGGTGGGCCTGGTGCTGGGCATCGGCCTCGCCATGAGCGCGGGTTGGCCGAAGCGCCTGCTGGTGGTGGCGCTCGGCTTCTTCCGCGCCATCCCGGTCATCATGCTGATCTTCTGGACGTATTTCCTGCTGCCCATCCTCTTCGGCTTCTCGGTGCCGGAGATCGGCACGGTGGTGGTGGCGCTGTCGCTGATCGGCGGCGCCTATCTCTCCTATGCCGTGGCGGCGGGCATCGAGAGCATCGCGGCGGGCCAGTGGGAGGCCGGCTTCGCGCTGGGGCTCGGCCGCTGGCGGGTGCTGCGGCTGATCGTGCTGCCGCAGGCGCTGCACGCGATGGCGCCGTCCTTCGTCAACCAGTGGACCTCGCTGGTGAAGGACACCTCGCTCGCCTATGTCATCGGCGTTCCTGAACTGTCCTTCGTCGCCGCGCAGGTGAACAACCGGGCGATGGTCTATCCGACCGAGGTCTTCCTCTTCGTCGGCGTCGTCTACTGGTGCCTGTGCGTCTCGCTCGACCGCTTCGCCACCGCGCTGGCGAACCGCCGCGGCGCCGCCGCCGAAGGGGCCGGCTAGCCTTCCGCGGGTCTCCCCGCCGGGGCCCGCGCACCGTCATGGAGCTGTCAGGTCGCTGCACTAGAGAGGCGGCTCGCCGGGGCGACCGTTCGCGCCCGGAACAGCTTATAAGAGTCCTTGCCCCATGAAAGTGACGAGCGGCACCCATCCGGCGTCGCCGGTCAGCTCCGCCTTCGCGTCCTGCCGGAACGTGCTCATCGGCATCGGCGCGCTCAGCTGCGTCATCAACCTGCTGATGCTGACCGGCCCCTTCTTCATGCTGCAGATCTATGATCGCGTGCTGGCCAGCCGCAGCGTTCCCACCCTCGTTGCGCTGCTGATCCTGGCGGCCGGGCTCTATGCCTTTCAGGGCCTGCTCGATCTGCTGCGGGCGCGCGTGCTGGTGGGCTTCGGCATGCGCCTCGATTCCCGGCTGCGGGCCATCTCCTTCGATCTCATGTCGCAGCTGGCGCTCCGGCGCGGGCGCGACGCCAACGCGCAGCAGCCGCTGCGCGATCTCGACCAGCTCCGCCAGTTCCTCTCGGGGCAGGGGCCGGTCGCCATCTTCGACCTGCCGTGGATGCCGCTCTATCTCGCGGTGCTGTTCATCTTCCATACCGTTCTGGGCCTGCTCGGGCTCGCCGGCATCGTGGTGCTCTGCACGCTGATGCTGATCACCGAGTTCTCCACCAAGGGGCCGACCCGCATCGCCGCCCGTCGTTCCGCGGTGCGCAACAGCCTCGCCGACAGCTATTGCCGCAATGTCGAGCCGGTCGCGGCGATGGGCATGAAGGCGATCCTGCGTCAGCGCTGGAACGAGGCCCATGCCGCCTATCTCGACGACAACCAGCGCGCGGTGAACGTCTCCGGCGACCTGTCGTCGATGAGCAAGGTGTTCCGCTTCCTGCTCCAGTCGCTGATGCTCGCCGCCGGCGCCCTGCTGGTGATCGAGGGCGAGGCTTCCGCCGGCGTGATGATCGCCGCCTCGATCCTGTCGTCGCGGGCGCTGGCTCCGGTCGAGCTCGCCATCTCCAACTGGCGCGGCTTCGTCGCCGCCCGCCAGAGCTATGCGCGCCTGTCCGCCCTGTCGGCCGAGTTCCCCGCCGCGCCCACGCCCATGCCGCTGCCGGCCCCGGTCGGTCGCCTCGATGTCGAGGCGCTCGCCGTGGCGCCGCCCGGCCAGCCCCGGCCCACCGTGGCCGGCCTGAGCTTTTCCGTTCCGGCCGGCAGCGCCGTCGGCGTGATCGGGCCGAGCGGCTCGGGCAAGTCGACGCTGGCGCGCGGCCTCGTCGGTGCCTGGCCGGTCTCGAAGGGCGGCGTGCGGCTCGACGGCGCCGCGCTGGAGCAGTGGGACAGCGACGCCCTCGGCCGGCACCTCGGCTACCTGCCGCAGGACATCGAGCTGTTCGACGGGACGATCGCCGAGAACGTCTCGCGCTTCCAGCCCGACGCCACCCCGGAAAAGGTGATCGCCGCCTGCGAGCGGGCCGGCGTGCACGAGATGATCCTGCGCCTGCCGAGCGGCTACGACACCCGCCTCGGCGAGGGCGGCGTCTCGCTCTCCGGCGGCGAGCGCCAGCGCGTGGCGCTGGCTCGCGCGCTCTATGGCGAGCCTTTCCTGATCGTGCTCGACGAGCCCAACTCCAACCTCGACGCGGATGGCGAGGCGGCGCTGACCCGCGCCATCAAATGGGCGCGCGAGGCGCAGCGCGTGGTCATCGTCGTCGCCCATCGCCCCAGCGCCCTGTCCGCCGTGGATCTCGTGCTGATGATGGGCGGCGGGCAGCAGCAGGCCTTCGGCCCCAAGGCCGAGATCCTCGGCCGTGTTCTCAAGCAGCCGGTGGCCGCGTGATGATGAAGAAGCTCCTCGCCCGTCTGGGCCGCCTCGCCACGCGGCGCCCGGCGCCGGTCGGCACCGCCGATGACGGCGTCGACCGGCATCTGCGGCTCGGCATCGCCGTCATGGTGTTCCTCGTCGTCGGGGGCGGCGGCTGGGCGGCGATGGCCTCGCTCAACGGCGCCATCGTGACCGCCGGCACGGTGGTGGTCGACAGCTACGCCAAGCGCGTCCAGCATCCGGAAGGCGGCGTGGTCGGGCGGATCCTCGTCCAGAACGGGCAGAAGGTGGAGGCGAACACCGTCGTCCTGCGCCTCGACGACACCGTGACCCTCGCCAATCTCGGCGTCGTCGACACGCAGATGGTGGAGCTCGCCGCCCGCCGCGCCCGTCTCGAGGCCGAGCGCGACGGCCGCCCCGGCATGGACGATCCGTCCTATCTCGCCGGCCGGCGCGGGCAGGAGAACGTCGCCCGCGCGATCGATGGCGAGCGCAGCCTGTTCGTCTCGCGCCGCTCGGCGGTGGACGGGCAGGTCGCACAGCTGAAGGCGCAGATCGGCCAGTTCTACGACGAGGCGGCGGGCCTTTCCGCGCAGATCGCCGCCAAGAACGCCGAGCTGGGCTATATCGAGGAGGAAATCGCCGGCGCGGAGGAACTGCACGCCAAGGGCCTCACGCCGCTGACCCGGCTGCGTTCCCTGCAGCGCGAGAAGGTGCGGATCGAGGGCGAGCGCGGCCAGCTCCAGGCCGATCTCGCCCGCTCGCAGGGGCGCGCCAGCGAGACCGAGCTGAAGATCATCCAGATCGATCAGGACATGCGCGCTGAGGTCATCAAGGAGCTGCGCGAGCTCGAAGGCAAATGGGCGGAGCTGCAGGAGCGCCGCATCGCCGCGCAGGACAAGCTCACCCGCGTGGACCTGCGCGCGCCCATCTCCGGCGTCGTGCACGAACTCGCGGTCCACACCGTCGGCGGCGTCATCTCGCCGGGCGAGACGGTGATGATGATCGTGCCGGAGAAGGACAAGCTGGTGGTCGAGATCCAGATCTCGCCGGCCGATATCGATCAGGTGTCGATCGGCCAGCCGGCCATGGTGCGCCTCTCGGCCTTCAGCCAGAAGACCACGCCGGAGCTGCACGGCTCGGTGGCGCGGGTCGCCGCCGATCTGACCAAGGACGAGAAGGCCGGCACCAGCTTCTATCTCGCCCGCGTCGAGCTGCCGCCGGAGGAGATCGCCCGGCTCGGCGGGCTCCAGCTCATGCCGGGCATGCCGGCGGAGGTGCACCTGCAGACCGGCGAGCGCACGGCGCTGAGCTATCTCGTCAAGCCGCTGCGGGACCAGATCGCGCGGGCGATGCGGGAAGAGTGAGCACCGGAGCCGCGAGCGCCGGGCTCGCGGGCGTCGGTCCCGTGAGCGCGGCACCGGCGACCGCCGGCAGCGCGAACGCCGCCTCGGCGCAGGCGAAGAAGTCGGCGATGATCGGCAGGCGCCGCCGCTCGTCGAGGCACACCACATACTCGTCGATGCAGATGCTGGCGTCGCGCAGCGGCACGTAGCGCAGCCGCGAGTCGAAGCCGAACTCGAGATCGCAGATGGCCCCGGCGCCGAAGCCGGCGGCCACCGCCTCGCGCACGCCCTCGCGCGTCGAGACCTCCAGCACCGGGCCGAGCGTCACGCCCTTCTGGGCGAGGTTCTGCTCGAACACCGCCCGCGTGCGCGAGCCGCGTTCGCGCAGCACGAAGGGGCAGCCTTCGAGATCGGCCAGCGACAGTTCCGGGCGCGCCGCCCAGGGATGGCGCTCGGGCAGGAAGATGCCGATCTTCATGTGCGTCAGCGGGCGCACATGCAGCCGTTCGTCAGCCGGCAGCTGCGCGGTGATGCCGATGTCGACGCGGTATTCGAGCAGTTGCTCGATCACGCTGTCGGAGTTCTGCACGATGAGCGAGAAGGCGAGCTTGGGCCGGCGCATCTTCAGAAGGCGCAGGATCGGCAGGCAGTGGACCACGCCGTCCGAGGCCACCCTCAGCCGCCCGCCTTCCACCTGCGGGCTCTTCAGCAGCATGCCGGCCTCGGTGAGCGCGGCGAACAGGCGCGAGGTCACCTTGTAGAGCGCCTCGCCGTCATGGGTGAGGGTGACGCCGCGCGGCTTGCGCTCGAACAGGGCGACGCCCGAGGCGGTCTCGAGCTGGCGCACCTGGCCGGAAAGGGTGGACTGGCTGACCGCCATCTCGCGCGCCGCCTGCGAATAGCCGCCGGCGGCGGCCACGAAATGAAACGCGCGCAGCTGCGTGACCGATACCATGCGTGTCTCCATCGCTTCTTCGCCTGCCGGGCGCCGCTCCGATTGCGAAGCCGGCATGCCATGCGGGGGCAGGGCGTCGGCGCTCGTCCTCGGACCGGCTGGTCCCGAAGGGGGGATTAACGCAGGCTCCCGGATGGATTTGTGACAGTTCGGCGTTACCCCAAAAGCGCTGAATTCGCTCGATGAATCCCGCCCGATCTGCCGCCATCGAAAATACCCATAGGCCGCATTGCGAATGAGACTGGATGTGAAGCCCCAGGTTTCAAGAACCTGTCATCCACGACATCTAGCTACGGCGGCCATGGCAACAGCGCCGCACCGGGCGCATCGAACGGGAATAGATGACCTATGGTTACCATTACCAAGCCGATTCTCGATTTCATTACCGCGCGCGGTTCTGAAAATCGGGTCATCGATCTGAACACCGTCTTCAGCGGCGAGGGGCTCACCTACACGGTTTCCGGCTCCGATCCCTCGGTCGCGGCGGTCACCGTCGAAGGTAGCCAGCTCACGATCGATTTCCTGGAGACGCTCGGCTATTCCGATCTGAAGATCACCGCCACGGATTCGAGCGGCACCAGCGTCACCGACAATGTCCGCGTGCGCGTCGCCGGCGAGAACGCCTACACCATCGCGGTGCTGCCCGACACGCAGGACTACACCAACGCCTGGGCCATCGACACCTTCAAGGGCATGACCCAGTGGCTGGTCGACAACAAGGACAGCCTGAACATCCAGTTCGTGAACCATGTCGGCGACGTCACCGGCTCGAACACGGTGGCCGAATGGGAATACGCGGCGCAGGCGCTCGGCATCCTCAACGGCAAGATCCCCTATTCCGTGCTGCCCGGTAACCACGACCAGGCGTCCGGCGGCTCGGCCAGCGACTACACCAGCAACCTCGACCTCTACTTCTCGCCCGAGCAGCAGGCGGCGAACAATCCGGATACCTTCGGCGGCGTCTACGACCAGGAGCCGGACAGCGCCCGCAACAGCTACCAGACCTTCACCGCGCCGGACGGCACGAAGTGGCTGGTGCTCAACCTCGAATTCGGCGCGCGCGAGGACGTGGTGCGCTGGGCCGGCGAGGTGATCGAGGACAACCTCGACGCCCGCGTCATCATCAACACCCATTCCTACATGACCTGGGCCGGCCGCCACGACGCCACCGGCTCGCCGCTCTATGACGAGGGCACGGGCTACAATTACGGCCTCGGCAACTCGGCCGAGGGCGCGAGCGACGGCGAGGCGATGTACCGCGCGCTGGTGCAGAAGTACCCGAACGTCACCTTCACCTTCTCCGGCCACATCTTCGGCGACGGCGCGGAAACGCTGGTCAGCTACGACCAGTTCGGCAACCCCGTCTACCAGATGATGGTCAACTACCAGTACGGCGTCGCCGACGAGACCACCGGCAACGGCGATCCGGCCAACGGCAACACCGGCGGCCACGGCGCCATCCGCCTCATCACCATCGATCCCGACAACGGGGCGATGTACACCACCACCTACTTCTCCGAGCTCGACGAGTACGTCGTTCCCGGCCGCGGCGAGGAACTCGACCGCGACGACCTGACCGGCCCCTATCGCGGCCATGAGGAGACCTACACCGGCATCGATCTCGGCACGCCCGAGGTGCCGGCGATCGCCAAGGCCGGCAACGACCAGTTCGTGAGCGCCGCCGCCGGCCAGGACAAGGCTTCGGTGACGCTCGACGGCGACTGGACGCTGAATCCCAACAACGACGCCGGCCTGACCTATGTCTGGACCGACCGCGACGGCAACGAGATCGCCACCGGCGCCACCCCGACGCTGGCGCTCGGCGCGGGCGATCACGTGCTGACCCTGACCGTCACCGACAGTGCCGGCAACGTCTCCCGCGACGACGTGCGCATCGTGGTCTCCAACGCCGGCACGCTGCTCGTCGAGAACTTCAACGACGGCAACCTCGACGGCTGGTCGGCCCCCGGCTCGGTCGAGGTGAACCAGGGCACGACCGAGGAGTTCGGCATCGCCGCCCTCGGCGAGGGCGCCTCGGTCACGCAGCTTCCCGGCTTCGATCTCGCGCAGGGCCTGCGGGTCCAGCCGACCCAGCTGCCGCCCGGCCAGACCTCGCTCGACAGCTACACGCTGGTGTTCGACCTGCTGATCCCGGAAGAGACGGCGTCCGGCTTCACCTCGCTGTTCCAGACCGACACCGCCAACGCCTCCGACGCCGAGTTCTTCCTGCGCAACAATTCGGACGGCACCGCCGGCCTCGGCATCAGCGGCGTCTATGAGGGCGCGATGAGCTATGACGAATGGCACCGCGTCGCCATCACCGTCGACAAGACCGATGCCGGCTACGTGCTCTCCAAGTACGTCGACGGCGTCAAGGTCGGCGTCCAGACCATCGACGACAGCCGCTTCTCCATCGACCTGAGCAAGGGCGTGCTGCTGTTCTCGGACAATGACCGGGAGGTCTCGCCGCTCTACGTGTCGAGCTTCCTCGTCACCGACAAGGTCTACACCGACGACGAGATCTCCGCCCTCGGCGGCGCCAAGGCCGGCGGCATCGTCGACACCGCGCCCTCGCCGTTCTCCACGCAGATCGACTTCGGCGCGTCCGGCATGCCCGACACGTTCGGCCACTCCACGGCCAGCGCCGGTGCGCTCGGCGGCGGTGTCGGCAGCTACATGGTGAAGGGCACGGCGAACTCGCGCGACACCGCGGAGGACGGTCAGGCGGGCCTCGAAGGGCGCGCCTATGAGCGCTCCAACAACGCCAACAACGTGCTGTTCTGGAACGCCGACGAGGCCAAGTCGTGGTCCGACTACACCGTCGAGGCGACGCTCAAGGTCAATGACGGCGACGATATCGGCCTCGTCTTCTACTATCAGGACGACAAGAACTACTACCGCGTGGTGCTCGAATCCCAGAGCAACAGCCGGTCGGTGGTGAAGGTCGAGGACGGCGTCGCCACGGTGCTCGCCACCGAGCATGGCGGCACGCCGTGGAACCGCGACTTCCAGCTCAAGGTCACGGTGTCGGACGGCGAGATCCGCGCCTTCCTCGACGGCGAGGACATGTTCGGCGCGGTCGTCGATACCGCCCCCTTCACCGGCGGCACGATCGGGCTCTATTCGAGCAACGAGAACTCGCAGAACCAGATGGGCGCGCAGTTCGACAACATCAGCGTCAACAAGGTGGCGCTCACCGCCCATGCCGGCAGCGACGTCCGCCTGCTCGACAGCGACGGTGACGGCCTGGTCGCGGTGGACCTCGACGCCGGCAGCTCCTACGGCAATGCCGACATCGTCAGCTATGTCTGGAAGGACGCCGACGGCACTGTCGTCGCCGAGGGCAAGACGGCGTCCGCCACCGTGGGCACCGGCCGCAACGTGCTGACGCTGACGGTCACCGACGCCGCCGGCAAGACCTCGACCGACACGGTCACCGTCGACGCCGTCGCCAAGGACCGCGTGCTGCTGTCCGACGCGTTCGGCGGCACCGACTTCTCCGACTGGACCATCGTCGACGAAGGCGAGTTCGGCGGCGTCGGCGCGGACGGCACCTCCTCGCAGTGGGAGCTGCGGAACGGCGCGCTGGTCCAGCTCTCCGACCTGAAGAGCCGCCAGCTCGAGTGGAACGGCGCGTCCAACACCGACCCGTGGGACAAGGGCTGGAGCCCGCTCGGCGACGGCGTGAACGTGCTGCGCAAGGGCACCTATGCCCTCTACAACGACCCGGACGCGAAGGGGTGGAGCGACTACGCGGTCGAAACCACCATCTCCACACCGGACAACGGCGCGGTCGGCGTGCTGTTCTATTACCAGGACGAGAACAACTATTATAAGCTCGAGCTGGACGCGAACGGCGACTACGACTGGAACCCCTACAACGGCGCTGGCAGCCTTTTCCAGCTGATCCAGGTGAAGGACGGCGTCGAGAAGTACCTCACCCAGATCCCGGCGAAGTACACGCCGGGCGAGGCCTTCGATCTTCGCGTCGAAGTGAAGGACAACAAGATCCAGGCCTCGGTCGACGGGATGGAACTCTTCGCCTACGCGATCGAGGACCATGCCCAGACCAAGGGCACGGTCGGTCTCTTCGCCTGGGACAGCGCGGGCGTATCGTTCGACAACGTTTCCGTGGTGTCGCTGGCCGACGACGCGGGCCCGCAGCCGGGCGACAACACCGCGCCGCTGGCGTCCGACGACACCGGCTTCACCGCCCAGGCCGGCCAGATGCTGGTGCTGAGCGCGGCGCTGCTGCTCGCCAACGACACCGACGCGGACGGCGATACGCTGAGCATCCTCTCGGTCGGCAATGCCGTGGGCGGCACCGCGACGCTCGACGCGGCGGGCAACGTGCTGTTCACCCCGACAGCCGGCTTCAACGGCGCGGCGTCGTTCACCTACACCGTCTCCGACGGCGAGGGCGGTCATGACACCGCGAAGGTGGAGATCGCCGTCGGCGCGCCGGTCAACCACGTACCGGAAGCGACGGACGACCGGCTCTACGTGCTGCAGGGCAAGCCGGTGGACATCGCCGCCGGCAGCCTGCTGGCCAATGACCGCGACACCGACGGCGACACGCTGACGCTGGTGTCGGTTCAGGACGCCACCCATGGCAGCGTGCAACTGGTCAACGGCAAGGCGGTGTTCACGCCGGCGGCCGGCTTCACTGGCGAGGCCTCGTTCACCTACACCGTCTCCGACGGCAAGGGCGGGCAGGACACGGCGAGCGTGACGGTGGTGGTGCGTCCGCAGCCGAACCGGGCGCCGGTGGCGGCCAATGACAGCTTCGAGGTCAATGCCGGTGCCGCCGCCTCGCTCGCGACGGCCCTGCTGCTGGCCAACGACACCGACGCCGATGCCAACCCGCTGAGCGTCGTCTCGGTGCAGTCGGGCACCGGCGGCACGGTGAAGCTGCAGGGGGACCACGTCGTGTTCACCCCGGCCGACGGCTTCACCGGCGAGGCGAAGTTCACCTACACCGTCAGCGACGGCAAGGGTGGCACGTCGAGCGCGACGGTGACCGTCAACGTCAAGGAAGTCGATCCCTATGAGGGCTGGACCCGTGGTACCGCCGGTGACGACGAACTGCGCGGCAATGCGGTGGCGGCCAACAAGATCTACGGGGATGCCGGCCACGACGTCATCTATGGCGGCATGGCCGCCGACGAACTCGACGGCGGCGCCGGCAACGACGTCCTCCGTGGCCACCAGGGCAACGACACCCTCGCTGGCGGCGCGGGCGACGACCTTCTCGAAGGGGGCGCCGGCAATGACCGGCTCCGCGGCGGCGAAGGCGACGACGTCCTGCAGGGTGGCCAGGGCGACGACATCCTCGGCGGTGCCGCCGGTGACGACGTGCTGTACGGCGGTGGCGGCAACGACACCCTCTATGGCGGCGTCGGCGACGACCAGCTCGACGGCGGCCAGGGCGACGACCGTCTGATCGGCTTCACCGGCGATGACGTGATGACGGGCGGCGCGGGCCACGACACCTTCGTGTTCGCGGCCAACTCCGGAGCGGACATCATCGTCGACTTCCGGCCGGGCGAGGACACCATCGAGTTCGACGGTCTCGACTTCGAGACCTTCGACGACGTGGTCGCCGCCATGGTCAACACCGCGGCCGGCGTGGCCATCCAGCTCGACGACAGCGGCGACAACTACGTGGTGCTGGAAGGCATCGTCAGGACGCATCTGAGCGCGGACGACTTTACCTTCGTGTGACCCGACGGCTCACGCCGATATCGCCGAGGAAGCCCCGGCAGGACCGATGTCCTGCCGGGGTTTTCTTTTTGGGATTGGCGGAAAAGGCGCGGTGCGCGTCCACCGGTGGCGAGCCCTTGCCTGTCGGCGTCGCGCCGGGCGGAACTGGGCCGCCAGCCTCGGCCAGCACGGTTCCGCCTGCCCCGACCTTGCCGGCCTATGGCGGCCGTGTCTTCAGGCATGTCCGCTCCTTTCCCTGAAGTCATTCCAAGCGGTCGGGGGCTGGCAGGCGGCGCTTGACATCACCGCCGATCTCCATCAGCGTGCGCCTCACGAGAAAAAAATCAGACTGTGAAAAATTTCTCGTGCCGTTTCGGGCAGGGTCCGGCGGCTGTCGTGGGGAGGAGGCGTGCCGTCCGGCCGATGCCGGGTCCGGTTCCGCTTCCATGAAACAATCAGCGCCTGGCGCGGCCTTGAGCCGCCACGGGCGGGCTCGCTCATGGAGATGGCCCAATGAAGATGAAACTTGCCGTCCTGGCGGCGTCGATCGCGCTGCCCTTCGCCGCCGGCTCCGCCCTCGCGGCCGACAAGCCGCAGTTCCGCTGCCAGCCGGGCGAGACCTACTACATGAACGTCATGGTCAGCGGCATCGAATACTGGCAGCCGGTGTTCGAGATGTTCAAGCAGGCCGCCGAGCAGCTCGGCTGCAAGGCCGAGTACAGCGGCACGCCGGAATACGACGTGACCAAGCAGCTCACCTCCTTCGAGCAGATCCTGCCCCGCCAGCCCAAGGGCATCCTGCTGCACCCGATGAACGCCGATCCGTTCATCGAGCCGATCCAGCGCGCCCATGACGCCGGTATCCCGGTCGTCACCTTCGCCGCCGACTCCCCGAACAGCGCGCGCGTCGCCTACGTCACCTCCGACAACCGCCGCGAGGGTGCCGCCGCCGCGGACGCCATTGCCAAGGCGATGGGCGGCAAGGGCGAATACGCCGTGCTGGAAAACCCCGGCCAGGGCAATCACGACCTGCGCGTCACCTCCTTCATCGAGCGCATGAAGGAAGCCCATCCCGACATGAAGCTGGTCGGCCGCTCGGTCACCAACCAGGACGCCAACAAGGCCTATCAGTCGGTGCTCAGCCTCGCCCAGGCCAACCCGAATCTCGGCGCGGTGTTCATGCCGGAAGCCACCTCGGCCATCGGCGCGGCGCAGGCCGCCGTCGAGCTGAACAAGGGCATCAAGGTCATGACCGTCGACGTCAACGAGAAGGTGCTCGACCTGATCAAGGCCGGCGACATGTTCGGCGCCATCAACCCGAACCAGGGCGTGCAGGGCTATATGGGCTTCATGGCCCTGTTCCTGGCCGCCCATCCCGAGCTCATCGACCCGATGAACGACTACAAGCGCACCGGCGCCAACCCCTTCGCCCTGCCGGTGATCGACAACGGCTTCGCCATCGTCACCCGGGACAACGCCGACGACTTCCGCTGGCCCGCCTACAAGGCGCGCCGCGAGAAGGCCGCGCAGAACTGAGCCGTGCCCTGCGGCATTCCGGGGCCGCGTCCCGGAATGCCGCAGCCGCGCCAAGCCGCCGGTAAACGGAGGAAGCTCGCATGGATTCCGAAACGGCCGCTCCGCCGCGCCTGCGGCTGGAGAACATCGTCAAGTCGTTCGGCCCGGTCCGGGCGCTGAAGAACGCGCAGTTCGACCTGCGCCCCGGCGAGATCCACGCGCTGGCGGGCGAGAACGGGGCGGGCAAGTCGACGCTGATGAACATCGTCGACGGCATCCTCCAGCCGGACTCCGGCCGCATCTTCGTCGACGGCGAGGAAGTGACCATCGCCAGCCCGGCGGCGGCGCAGGCGCTCGGCATCGGCCTCGTGCATCAGGAGATCGCGCTCTGCCCCGATCTGTCCATCGCCGAGAACCTGTTCATGAGCGCGACCGCCACCAGCGGCCGGCTGCTCATGGATTTCGGCACGCTGCGCCGCCGCGCGCAGGAGGTGATGGACCGGCTGCAGCCGATCCCCGTCGACACCCGCGTCGGCGACCTGTCCATTTCCGAGCAGCAGCTCGTCGAGATCG
This sequence comes from Starkeya nomas, assembly GCF_902703545.1. NCBI lineage: Bacteria > Pseudomonadati > Pseudomonadota > Alphaproteobacteria > Hyphomicrobiales > Xanthobacteraceae > Starkeya > Starkeya nomas. The sequence continues at coordinate 2,711,210 of NZ_CACSAS010000001.1, read as the reverse complement.
CCAAGGCGCTGACGCTCGACTGCCGCGTGCTCATCTTCGACGAGCCCACCGCCGCGCTCACCGAGCCGGAGGCGCAGCGCCTGTTCGCCATCCTGCGCGACCTGCGCGCCCGGGGCATGTCGCTCGTCTATATCAGCCACCGCATGGCCGAGATCTTCGCGCTGTGCGACCGCATCACCGTGATGCGTGACGGCAACCACGTCAGCACCGACCCGATCGCCGCCCTGTCGCCGGAGACGGTCGTCAACCGGCTGGTCGGGCGCGAGCTGTCCCGCCTGTTCCCGCACAAGGCGCAGGACCTTTCGCAGAAGCCGCCCGTGCTGTCGGTGCGCGGCCTCTCCGACGGCCGGCGCTTCGAGGACGTGTCCTTCGAGCTGCGCCACGGCGAGATCCTCGGCTTCGCCGGCCTCATCGGCGCCGGCCGCACCGAGATCGCCGAGGCGGTGTGCGCCCTGCGTCCCCGCACGCACGGCGATATCGCGCTGAACGGCGTGCCGCTCACCCAGCAAAGCTATGCCGGCAGCATCCGCAGCGGCGTCGTCTACCTCTCCGAGGACCGCAAGGCCTCCGGCGTCTTCGTCGACCTGCCGATCGCGCAGAACGTCACCGCGCTGCGCCCCTCGCTGGTCTCGCGCTTCGGCCTCATCGACCAGGCGCGCGAGCGCTCCTTCGCCGACGCGCTCGGCCGCAAGGTCGGGTTGAAGCGGGGCCGCATCACCGATCCCGTCTCCTCGCTGTCGGGCGGCAACCAGCAGAAGGTCGGCATCGCCAAGATGCTGTCGGTCAACCCCTCCGTCATCTTCCTCGACGAGCCGACCCGCGGCGTCGATGTCGGCGCCAAGGCCGAGATCTACGACATCCTGCGCGAGCTCGCCTCCGCCGGCACCGGCATCGCCGTCATCTCCTCCGAGCTGCCCGAGCTGATCGGGCTGTGCGACCGCATCCTCGTCGTCCACGAGGGGCGCATCGCCGGCGAGGTCGCCGACGGCCCGCTGATGACCGAGGAGCACATCATCGCCCTTGCCTCCGGCCTGCAGCCCCCTGCGAGCGCGGCCGCCTGACGCCCTGAAGGATCGAGAGAACACCCATGGCCATCGGACACCAGACCAGCGGCGGCGCCACCGAGACCGCCCGCGCGCCGGCTCCCTCCCTCTTCGTGACGCTGACCGGGCATCGCGAGATTGGGCTGCTGGCGATCATCGTGATCCTGTTCGCGGTGATGAGCTTCGCCTCGCCCTATTTCCTCACCGTCTCCAACATCAAGACGATGCTGCTCTCCTTCTCGGTCGAGGGCATCGTCGTGGTGGGCATGACGATCCTCTTGATCGTCGGGGGGCTCGACCTCTCGGTCGGCGCGGTGGTCTGCCTGTCGATGGTGGTGGCGGGCCAGCTCTTCCTCGGCGGGGTGGACCCGTGGCTCGCGAGCCTGGGCGGCATCGCTGCCGCCGCCGCGGTGGGCGTGGGCATGGGCCTGTGCGTCACCCGCATCGGGCTGAGCCACTTCATCGCCTCGCTCGCCGCCATGGTGATCGTGCGCGGGCTGTGCATGGTCATCACCAACGGCTCGCCGCTGTCGCTGTTCTCGCTGCCCAAGGAGTTCAAGTTCATCGGGCAGGGCAGCGTCTACGACATTCCCTTCGTGATCATCCTGTTCGTGGTCATCGCGCTGCTGTTCGATTTCCTGCTGCGCAACGCCACCGCCTTCCGGCAGGTCTTCTACACCGGCAGCAACGAGAAGGCGGCCGCCTATTCCGGCGTGAAGGTGAACAAGGTGAAGTTCCTCGTCACCGTGCTGTGCTCGGTGCTGGCGGGGATCGCCGGCATCGTCTACATGGCCCGCCTCGGCTCGGCGACGCCCAATTTCGGCGTCGGCATGGAACTCAACGTCATCGCCGCGGCGGTGATCGGCGGGGCCAGCCTGAAGGGCGGAACCGGCTCCATCTTCGGCGCGGTGCTCGGTATCGCGCTGCTGTCCATCGTCAGCAGCTCGTTGATTTTGCTGAACGTGTCCGCCTACTGGCAGGAGATGATCAAGGGCATCATCCTGCTCGGAGCGGTATCCTTCGATCATCTCCTCAACCGCTATCGCGCGAAATAAGGGATCGAAGGTGAGCACGGCCGACCGCGAAAGCTTCGACGCCATCCGACGGATGCATCGAATCCTGACCATGCACTTCATCGAGGGCATGAAGCAGATCGACATCGCCACGCGGACCAACCTGTCGGTGGCCAGCGTCAACCGCATCATCAAGCAGGGCCGTGATCTCGGCATGGTCGAGATCACCATCCGCAGCCCGTTCGAATCGGCCTTCGACGCCGCCCGCAAGCTGGCGGAGCGCGCCGGCCTCGCCGAGGTCGTCGCCGCTCCGTGCCCGACGCTGGACGATCCCTCGCGGCTGAAGGCGGCGGGCAAGGCGGCGGCGTCCTTCCTGCTGGATCACCTGCGCGACGGGCAGACCATCTGCGTCACCGGCGGCAAGGGCGTGAGCGCGCTCGTCGAGGCGCTCGACACCGACCAGAAGTTCGACGTCAGCGTGGTGCCGGCCACCGGCGGCGTGCAGGGCAAGCACTACACCGACGTCAACCACCTCGCCTCGGAGCTGGCGCTCAAGCTGGGCGGGCGGGCCTACCAGATCCACGTGCCGATGTTCGCCGCCTCGCCGCAGGAGCGCGACGCGCTGATGCAGGTGCGCTCCTGCATCGAGGCGCTGGACCGGGCCCGCAACGCCGATGTCGCGGTGGTCGGCATCGGCTCCATCCACGCCGTCGATTCCAGCTATTTCGACCTCACCTCGGAAGCCTCCGGCGACATCGCGGCGATCCGCGAATCCCGGGCGGAGGCGGAGCTGCTCGCCCATCTGCTCGACGGCGCCGGCCGGGTCGCGCCCTACGCGCTCAACCGGCACCTCGTCTGCGTGACCCCGGACGAGCTGGCCCGCATCCCGATGACGCTCGGCGTCGCGGCGGGCAGCGCCAAGGTCTCTCCCATCATCAGCGTGCTGAAGGGCCACTACCTCAAGGCGCTGGCGACGGACGAACACACGGCCGTCGAGATTGTCGGCCGTCTCGACCAGAAGGACAGGTAATGAACGCCTCGCAGGCCGCCAGGCCGGATCTCCGCGCTTCCAGGCTCGATGCACTCGCCCGGCGTGAACGGACCACCGTTCTCGTGGTCGGCGGCGGCATCAACGGCATCTCGACCTTCCGCGAGCTGGCGCTCCAGGGTCTGGACGTCGTGCTGGTGGAGCGCGGCGACTGGTGCGAGGCGGCCAGCGGCGCGCTCTCGCGGATGATCCATGGCGGCCTGCGCTACATGGAGACCGGCGAGTTCGCGCTGGTGCGGGAATCGCTTCTGGAGCGCAACCGGCTGCTGGCCAACGCGCCGCATTTCGTCTCGCCGCTGCCCACCACCGTGCCGCTGTTCGACTACACCTCCGGCATCACCAGCGCGTTCCAGCGCTTTCTCCGCCTCACCGAGAAGAAGGCGCGCCGCGGCGGGGTGATCGTGAAGATCGGCCTGACGCTCTACGACATCTTCGCCGCGCCCTCGCCGATGCCGAAGCACCGTTTCCACGGCCGCTCCGCCACCTTCCGGCGCTGGCCGGACTTCAATCGCGAGATCGCCTGCAGCGCCACCTATTACGACGGGCAGATCAGCCAGCCCGAGCGCCTCGGCTTCGAGATGGTCGCGGACGCCATGGCGGCCAATCCGCAGGCGCTGGCGGTCAATCATGTCCGCATGACCGGGACGAAGGACGGCCGCGTCATGCTGGCCGACACGCTGTCCGGCCGCCTGTTCTCGCTCGAGCCGGACGTGGTGGTGAACGCCACCGGCGCCTGGATCGACTTCGCCAACGAGGCGCTCACCCCGCCGGAGGCCCGCCCCAACGCCCGTCCCCCGCGGATGATCGGCGGCACCAAGGGCTCGCATCTCATCGTCGACAACCCGCGCCTCTACGACGCTCTCGGCGACGAGATGGTCTACTACGAGAACCAGGAAGGCCGCGTCTGCATCCTGTTCCGCTATTTCGACCGGGTGCTCATCGGCTCGACCGACATTCCCGTCTCCGACCCCGATGGGCTGCGCTGCGAGGATGACGAGATCGCCTACATCCTCGACTCGGTGCGGCTGATCTTCCCCGATCTGCCGATCCGCCGCGAGGAGATCGTCTACACCTTCGCCGGCACCCGGCCGCTGCCCGCCAGCGACGCCAGCGTGGTCGGCCGCATCTCGCGCGACCATTCCTGCCCGGTGGTCCCGGCGACGGCGGGGCGCCCCTTTCCCGTCTACTGCATGGTCGGCGGCAAGTGGACGACCTTCCGCGCCTTCGGCGAGCAGGTCGCCGACAAGGTGCTGGACGCGCTGCACCTGTCGCGCAGCGTCTCGACCGCCGACCTGCCGATCGGCGGCGGGCGCCACTATCCCGCCTCGGCCGGCGAGCGGGCCGCGTGGATCGAGGCCTGCGCCCGCGCCACCGGCCTGCCGCCGGCGCGCGTCGAGGCGCTGCTGCACCGCTACGGCACCAGCGCCCGCGCCATGGCCGAGGAACTCGGCGAGCAGGGCGACACGCCGCTCGCCGGCCTTCCCGAATTCAGCCGGCAGGAGCTCGACTATCTCGCCCGCCGCGAGGATGTGGAGACGCTGGCCGACCTGCTGCTCCGCCGCACCCCGATCGGCATCACCGGGCGCCTCGGCCTGTCCGTCGCCGAGGAGGCGGCCGATGTCCTCGCCGGCGCCAAGGGCTGGTCCCGCGCCGAGCGCGAGCAGCGCCTCGACGACTTCATCACGCGGCTCGCCCGCGATCACGCCGTCCGGCTGGAACGGACGGCGGACGAATTTCACGCGAAAAGGAGAGTGTCATGAGCGGTAGCCACAAGGTCCGCATGAACCGGCTGTTCCGCAACGGCCGTTGCCTCGACGTGGCGATCGACCACGGCATCGCCAACGAACCGACCTTCTATCCGGGCCTGGAGAACATCACCAAGGTGATGGCCGACCTCGTGAAGGCCGGCCCGGACGCGATCCAGGTCAATTACGGTCAGGCCGATCTGCTCCAGAACGTCGACGGCAAGGAGAAGCCGGCGCTGGTGATGCGCACGGACATCGCCAATGGCTACAACACCATCCGTCACCGCGTCATGTGGGCGACGCTGCAGAACGCCGAGGAGCCGATCCTCGCCGCGCTGCAGATGGATGCCGCCGCCGTCGTCGTGAACATCTACATGATCCCGGACGAGCCGGAGATGTTCAAGCAGTGCATCGAGAACATCGCGAAGCTGCGCCGCGAGTGCGAGAAATACGCCATGCCGCTGATGATCGAGCCGCTGGCGATGCAGGCGCCCAGCGCGGCCGGTGGCTATCAGGTCGACGGCGACACCTCCAAGATCGTCAATCTCGTGCGCCTCGCGCAGGAGATCGGCGCCGACATCATCAAGGCCGATCCCACCGACGTCGCCGAGGACTTCCACAAGGTCGTCGAGGCGGCGCGCGTGCCGGTGCTGGTGCGCGGCGGCGGCAAGGGCGAGCTGAAGGGCGTGTTCCAGAAGTCCGCCGTGCTCATGCAGCAGGGCGCGGCCGGCATGGTCTACGGCCGCAACGTCTACCAGCACGACAACCCCAGCCGGGTCGTCGCGGCGCTGATGGCGATGATCCATGACGGCGCCGACGCCGAGCGGGCCAACGCCATCTACGAAGCGGCCTGAGACCCGGGACCGCCACAACGACAAGGCAGGCCGGCGCGCATCGGCCTGCCGCCATATCGGGAGGATGCATGAGCGACTATCTCCTCGGAATCGATGCCGGCAACACGATGGTCAAGGCGGTGCTGTTCGACAGCGCCGGCAATGAGCTCGCCGTGGAGGAGCGCTCGGGGTCGACCAGCTATCCCGAGCCCGGCCAGGCCGAGCGCAGCATCGACGAGATACGCCGCTTCACCGTGGAAGCGATCCGCGGCTGCATCGCCAAGTCCGGCATCGACCCCGCCGACGTGCGCGCGGTGGGCGCCGCCGGCCACGGCAACGGCGCCTATGTCCTCGACCGCGACGGCACGGGGCTGCTCGGCATCCAGTCGATCGACCGCCGGGCGGAAGCCATCGCCGGCGGGCTGGGCGAGAAGACCGGGCAGATCCATCGCTGGTCGCGCCAGCAGCCCTGGGCGGGCCAGACCCCGCTGCTGATGCGCTGGCTCGGCGAGCACCGGCCGGAGATCATGGCGCGCGCCCATGCGGTGCTGCTGTGCAAGGACGTGATCGTGCATTTCCTCACCGGCACGCTGTCCGGCGACTATTCGGACGCGGCGGTGGCCGGTCTGGTGCGCTTCCCCGAGCGCCGCTACGACGGGGAGATGCTGGAGGCCTACGGAGTCGCCCATTTCGGCGCGCTGCTGCCGCCGCTGCGCGAGAGCTGCGAGATCGTCGGCGGCATCCGGCCGGAAGTGGCGCAGGCGACCGGCCTGCGCGCCGGCACGCCGGTCGTGGCGGGCATGATCGACATCGTGGCGAGCGCGGTCGGCTCCGGCGTCTCCGCCACCGGCCAGGCCTCCATCGTCGCCGGCACCTGGAGCATCAACCAGGAGGTGGTCGACGATCCCGAGCTCGACGAGCTGGTCTTCATGACCTCGATCATCGAGAAGGACCGCTACATGGCGGTGGAGGCGAGCGCCACCTCGGCCGCCAATCTCGAATGGTTCATCCGCGAGTTCGGCAGCGGCATCGAGGTCGGCACCGGCACGGTCGCCTCCGCGTGCAGCGATCTGGTGGCGCGCGTGTCGCCCTCCATGGACCTGCCGCTGTTCCACCCCTTCATCTACGGCAGCTCCGGCAACGCCCGGGCGCGCGGCGGCTTCTACGGAATCGCCGGCTGGCACGACAAGGCGCACCTGCTCTACGGGCTGTTCGAGGGCGTGGTGTTCGGCCATCGCCAGCATGTCGAGAAGCTCAAGCGCGCCGGCGCCACCTTCGAGAACGTCGTGCTGTCGGGCGGGGCGGCGCGCAGCAAGGTGTGGCCGCAGATGTTCGCCGACATCCTCGGCATCCCCATCCGCACCAGCCTGTGCTCGCAGACCGGCGCGCTCGGCGCGGCGATCGCGGCGGGTGTGGGCGCCGGGCTGTTCCCCGATCTCGGCCACGGCGTCGCCCGCATGGTGAAGACCGCGCAGAGCTTCACCCCGTCGCCGCGCCACAAGGCGCTGCACGACCGGCGCTACCGGCTGTTCCTCACCCTCGCCGAGCTGATGGAGCCGGTCTGGGACGAGCTGCACGCCGCCGACGCCTGAGCGCCCCGTCCCCACCCGTCAGCCGGCATGGGCGAGGCTGGCGAAGAAGTCGCGCAGCCGGTCGCCCTGGATCAGCACGTGCTCGCGCAACTCGCGCTCGGCCGTCCCCGCGTCGCCCGCCAGGATCGCCGCGACGATCCGCTCGTGCTCGGCGAAGGAGGTGGCGACCCGCCGCCCGGCGCGCAGCTGCAGCCGGCGATAGGGCTGCAGCCGGGTCTGCAGCTGGCGCGTCTGCTCGGCGAGGAAGGCGTTGCGCGCCGCGCGGTAGATGATCTGATGGAACGCCTCGTTGGCGTGGTAGTAGCTGTCGCTGTCGCCCTCGGCGGCCTCGTGGCGGCACTCCTCTAGCGAGGCGACCAGCGCCGCCCGGTCGGCCTCGTCGAGCCGGCGCGCGGCGAGGGCGCCGCACATGCCCTCGAGCGCGGCCATCATCTCGAAGCGCTCGACGATCTCCTGGAAGGTCAGCGATACCACGAAGGCGCCGCGCCGCGGCTGCAGCGTCACCAGCCCGTTGGCGGCGAGCTGCGCCAGCGCCTCGCGCAGCGGCGTGCGCGAGACGCCGAAGCGGTCGGCCAGCCGCTGCTCGTCCAGCCTTTCGCCGGGCTTGAAGACCCCCGTCACGATGTCGGCTTCCAGCGCCTGGCGCAGCCGGTCGGCGTGCCGGGTGCCGGTGTCGCGATCAGCGACCAAACTCGTCAAGATCGACCTCTTTTCCTGCGCGGCGGTCCCGCGTCCTGCCCGCGGCGCGCCCCTGATTCCGGGAGCGCTGCCGCTGCGTGAAACTAGCGTGGTCGCCACCCTCCGCACAACATGGCGTCTCTTGTATACAAAAAAGTTGACTTGGCATTCTATTGAGCGATGATCGCACACGGGCAGACATAAAACCAATCGCCCCGAGGAAACGCCAATGGATGTGACAGCGAATCCGCGCCCGGCGCGCGGACGGGTTTCTCATGCGCGCGTCGCCCGCCGGACGGGGGAGGCACGCCATGTCGCATGAGCTGATTTCGATCTTCGGGCTGGTGGCCATGTTCGTCGTCGCGACGATCCTGCCGGTCAATATGGGCGTGCTGGCCTTCGCCGGCGCCTTCCTCGCCGGCACGCTGCTGGCCGGGCTGACGGCGGCGAAGATCATGTCGTTCTTCCCGTCCAGCCTGTTCCTCACGCTGGTCGGCATCACCTATCTCTTCGCCATCGCCCAGAACAACGGCACCATCGACTGGCTGGTCCGCCTCGCGGTCCGCGCCGTGCGCGGGCATGTGGCGGCGATCCCGTGGATCATGTTCCTCATCGCCGCGGCGCTCACCTCGGTGGGCGCGGTCAGCCCCGGCGCGGTGGCGATCATCGCCCCCATCGCGCTCGGCTTCGCGGTGAAATACGCCATCAGCCCGCTGATGATGGGCCTGATGGTGATCCACGGCGCCCAGGCCGGCGGCTTCTCGCCGATCAGCATCTATGGCGGCATCACCAACGGCGTCGTCGCCAAGGCCGGGCTGCCGCTCGATCCCATCGTCACCTTCCTCGCCAGCTTCTTCGTCAACGGCGCGGTGGCGGTGCTGCTGTTCTTCGCGCTGGGCGGGCTGAAGCTCATCGGCCGGCGGGCCGAGCTGGCGGGCGCGCCGGCCGGGGCGGGCTATCCCGCCGCGACGCCGCCGCGCTACGGCGACGCCGAGACCGAGGCCATCACCCTGGAACGCCGCATCGCCGAGGGCGGGGTGGCCAATGGCGACCCGATGGCCAGCAACCGTCCCTACCAGTTCCTCACCCTCGCCGGGCTGGTGCTGCTGGCGGTGCTCACGCTCGCCTTCAATCTCGACATCGGCTTCTGCGCCATCACCATCGGCCTCGTGCTTTCGCTGGTGGCGCCGACGCTCCAGCGCAAGGCGGTCGCGCAGGTCACCTGGCCGGAGATCGTGCTGATCACCGGCGTGTCCACCTATGTCGGCGTGATGCAGGCCATGGGCACCATCGACTACGCCGCCAACGGCGTCGCCGGCCTCGCCTCGCCGCTCATGGCGGCGCTGGTCCTGTGCCTCATCGGCGCGGTGGTCTCGGCCTTCGCCTCCTCGACGGCGGTGCTCGGCTCGCTCATCCCGCTCGCCGTGCCCTTCCTCCAGGCCGGCACGGGCGTCGAGGCGGTCGGCTTCATCGCCGCCATGGCGGTGTCCTCCACCATCGTCGACGTCAGCCCGTTCTCGACCAACGGCGCGCTGGTGCTCGCCAATGCGCCGGAGGCCTCGCGCGACGGCTTCTTCAAGCAGCTCGTCGCCTATGGCGCGGCGGTGACGGTCATCGCGCCCTTCGTGGTGTGGCTGCTCTTCGTGGTGTTGTGAGGAGGCATCGATGACCAGACCGGACGGGACGCAGCGCTCCTGGTCGACCCGGCGCGAGGACAAGCAGCGCCGCCTCCAGCGGGCGGCCGCCTTCGCCGACGGCCGCGTCCTGAAGCCGGATCGCATCGTCGAGGCGCTGGAGGCGGTCATCGCCTCCGGCGACCGCGTGGCGCTGGAGGGGGACAACCAGAAGCAGGCGGACTTCCTCTCCCGCTCCCTCGCCAGGGTCGATCCGGCGAAGGTCCATGACCTGCACATGCTGGTGTCCAGCATCAGCCGTCCCGAGCAGATCGACATCTTCGAGACCGGCATCGCCCGGCGCATCGACTTCGCCTATGCCGGCCCGCAGAGCCTGCGCGTCGCCCAGCTTCTGGAGGACGGCAAGCTCGAGGTCGGCGCCATCCATACCTATGTCGAGCTTTATGCTCGGATGTTCGTCGACCTGACGCCGCGCGTGGCGCTGGTCGCGGCGGAGAAGGGCGACCGCCACGGCAACCTCTACACCGGCGCCAACACCGAGGACACGCCCACCATCGTGGAGGCGACGGCCTTCGGCGGCGGCATCGTCATCGCCCAGGTCAACGAGATCGTGGACACGCTGCCGCGCGTCGACATTCCCGGCGGCTGGGTCGACTTCGTGGTCGAGGCGGATCGTCCCGCCGCCATCGAGCCGCTGTTCACCCGCGATCCGCGTCTCATCACCGAGCAGCACATCCTCATGGCGATGCTCGCCATTCGCGGCGTCTATGAGCGCCACGGCGTGCTGTCGCTCAATCACGGCATCGGCTTCAACACCGCCGCCATCGAGCTGCTGCTGCCGACCTATGGCGAGGCGCTCGGCCTCAAGGGCAAGATCTGCCGGCACTGGACGCTCAACCCGCACCCGACGCTCATTCCCGCCATCGAGAGCGGGTGGGTGGAGAGCGTCCACTGCTTCGGCGGCGAGGTCGGCATGGAGCGCTACATCGAGGCGCGCTCCGACGTGTTCTTCACCGGCCCGGACGGTTCGCTGCGCTCCAACCGCGTGCTCTGCCAGCTCGCCGGCCAGTACGCGGTCGACATGTTCATCGGCGCCACGCTGCAGATCGACGGCGACGCCAATTCCTCGACCGTCACCACCGGGCGCCTCGCCGGCTTCGGCGGCGCGCCCAACATGGGCCACGACCCCGGCGGCCGGCGCCATGCCAGCAAGGCGTGGCTCGACCTGAAGACCGATCCCGGCCCCACCGCGCGCGGCCACAAGCTGGTGGTGCAGATGGCCGAGACCTTCCAGTCCGGGGGCGTTCCCACCTTCGTGGAGGAACTCGACGCTGTCGAGGTCGGCAGGGCGGCCGGCATGCCCATCGCCCCGGTGATGATCTATGGCGACGACGTCAGCCATGTCGTCACCGAGGAAGGCGTCGCCTATCTCTATCTCGCCCGCGACGAGGAGGAGCGCCGCGCCGCGCTTGCGGCGGTGGCCGGCGTCAGCCCCATCGGCCTGCGGCACGATCCCTCTCGCACCGACGATCTGCGCCGGCGCGGTCTGGTCGCCTATCCCGAGGATCTCGGCGTGCGCCCCACCGACGCCCGCCGCTCCTTGCTGGCGGCCCGCAGCATCGACGATCTCGTCGCCTGGTCGGGCGGCCTCTACGAGCCCCCCGCGCGCTTCAGGAGCTACTGACCCATGCACGTTGACCTGCTGGAAGTTGATCTGCTGCAAGCCGACCTGCTGGAAGCTCGCCCGTCGGGAGCCGGTTTCCCGCTGCCGAACGCCGACGCCATCGCCGGTCGCGCGGTCGCGGCTCTGGTGGCCGAGGCGACGCTCACCCCCAAGCCGGGCCTCGTCGACCGGCGCGGGCCCGGCGCGCATGCGGATGTCGAGCTTGCCACGCTGCTCGCCTCCGCCGAGGCGCTGCGGCCGACCTTCGCGGAAATCGCCCGCGCCTCCGCCGGGCGGCGGCCCTCGCCGGAACTGCGCGAGGACCTCGCGCGGATCGGCCGCGATGGCGAGCGCCGCATGTTCGCCGTGACCGGCGGCGCCAACACCCATCGCGGTGCCATCTGGGCGCTCGGCCTGCTGGCCGCCGCACGGGTGCTGGAGGGTGCCGGCGGCAGCGTCGAGACCATCTGCGCCACCGCCGGCCGCATCGCCCGCCACGCCGACCGTTTCGCCCCGCCGCGCGCCACCAACGGCGCGCGCGCCTGCCGGGCCTATGGCGTGTCCGGCGCGCGGGGCGAGGCGGATGCCGGTTTCCCGCATGTGCGGCTCGCCGTGGCGACGCTGCGGGCGCGGCGCGCGGCTGGCGCGGCCGAAGATCATGCCCACCTCGACGCGCTGCTTAGCGTCATGGCGCGGCTCGACGACACCTGCCTGCTGCACCGGGGCGGACGGCGGGCGCTGCGCGTGGCCCGGCTCGGCGCGCGCGCGGTGCTCGGCACGGGCGGCGCCGCGACGGCGGAAGGGCAGGGGGCGCTGCTGGCGCTGGACCGCCGGCTGCTGGCGCTGAACGCCTCGCCGGGCGGGGCCGCCGACATGCTCGCCGCCGCCCTCTTCCTCGACGGGGTGCCGGAGCGTCGGTCTTCGGCGCCTCTTCAGGCCCAGCGGGAGATGTGAGCCATGGAGATCATCGAGCTCCGCTTTCCCGGCGACCGGCCCATCGCGCGGTGCGCGCATGTCGGCGTCGTCGGCTCCGGCGATCTGGAGGTGCTGCTTTCGCCGGCCGGCGAGACCACCGTCACCATACGCACCAGCGTCGACGGCTTCGGGCCGACCTGGCAGGCGACGCTCGCCCGCTTCTTCGCCCGCCATCCCGTCGCCGCGCGGGTCGAGATCAACGATGCCGGCGCGACGCCGGGCGTCGTCTCGCTTCGTCTGGCGCAGGCCCTTGAGGAGACGCAGGGATGACATCGGCCGCCACCTTGTTGAACTGCCGGAGCTTCGTGGAGATGAATGCCCGCGAGCGGGCGCGGGCGCTGCTCGATGCCGGCAGCTTCCGCGAGCTGCTCGGCCCGTTCGAGCACGTCGAATCCCCCTGGCTGGCGCCGCAGGGCATCGTGCCGCAGAGCGATGACGGCGTCGTCGTCGCCCGCGGCGCCATCGACGGCGTGCCGGCCGTGGTGCTGGCGATCGAGGGCGCCTTCCAGGGCGGCAGCACCGGCGAGGTCTCCGGCGCCAAGATCGCCGGCTCGCTCGAACGCGCGCTGGCGGATGCCGAGGCCGGCCGGCCGATCCGGCCGGTGCTGGTGTTCGAGACCGGCGGCGTGCGCCTGCAGGAGGCCAATCTCGGCCTCGCGGCCATGGCCGAGATCCACGCCGCCCTCGTCGCCCTGCGCCGCCACGTGCCGGTCGTCGGGGTGATCGCCGGCCTCGTCGGCTGCTTCGGCGGCATGTCGATCACCGCCGGCCTGGCGAGCCGCCTCATCATGACCCGGCAGGGCCGGCTCGGCCTCAACGGGCCGGAGGTGATCGAGCAGAACGCCGGCATCGCCGAGCTCGACAGCCGCGACCAGGCGCTGATCTGGAGCCTGACCGGCGGCGAGGTCCGCACCGTTACCGGCCTCGCCGACACCCTCGTCGCCGACAACGCCGACGCCCTCGCCGCCGCCGTGCGCGCGGCCTTCGCGGACGGCGCCCCGGGGCCGGCCTCCAGCGCCCGCATCGATTTCTGGCGCGCCCGCCTGGCGCGGCTGCCCGAGCCGGCGACCGGCGCGGCGCTCGCTTCCCTCTGGTCGGGAGACAGGACATGAGCGACAGCGTGAGCCTGCGCGGCCGCCGCTGGTTCGAGGCCCTCGCCGGCGATGCCCCGCTCCTGCCGGGCGGGCCGGCCTCGGTGCTGGCCGCCGACGTGCCGCTCGGCGGCGAGGCGGTCCGCGCCATCGCCGTGGTGCCCGATCCGCACAACCGCTTTCCCCGCGCCCGCTCGGGCGAGATCGGCCTCGACGAGGGCTGGGCGATCGCCGCCCGGGTGCGCGAGGCGGCCGCCGTCCCCGGCCGGCCGGTGCTCGCCATCGTCGACGTGCCGAGCCAGGCCTATGGCCGGACCGAGGAACTGCTCGGCCTGCACCTCGCCTGCGCGGCGGCGGTGGACGCCTATGCCTCGGCGCGGCTCGACGGCCATCCGGTGGTGGCGCTGGTGGTCGGCAACGCCCTGTCCGGCGCCTTCCTCGCCCATGGCTACCAGGCCAATCGCGTGCTGGCGCTGGACGATCCCGGCGTTTCCATCCACGCCATGGGCAAGGCCGCCGCCGCCCGCGTCACCCGCCGCAGCGTCGCCGATCTGGAGCGGCTCGGCGAGACCATCCTGCCGCTCGCCTATGACGTGCGGTCCTTCGCCCGGCTCGGCCTGCTGCACGAGCTGATCTCCGGCGTCGACGCCGACACGCCCACCGCCGCCGACGTCGCGCGGGTGCGCGGGCGCCTCGCCGCCGCCATCGCCGATGCCCGCAGCGGCCCGCCCGATCTCGCCGGCCGCCTCGCCTCGGAGGATGCGCGCCGGAACCGCGCCGCCTCGATCCGGGTGCGCGAGCAGCTGGCGCGCGAATGGAACTGAGGTCGGGCGATCTCCCTCGGATGCACGATCTCCTCCGGCCGCACGATCTCCTGCGCCTGCGCGCGCCCGCCGATGCGCGCGTGCCCGAGCCGCCGGACTGGGTGATGCCGGCGCTGGAGGAGGCGCCCTGGGTGGTGGTGCGCCGCGCCGCGCCGGTCGCCGGCCGCGTGCCCGTCGGCATACGCGGCCCGCGGCGCGACCAGCGCTGCGCCGCCGCCGTCGATCCCGCCGCCATCCTCGCCTGCGTCACCCCGGAGGCGCTGGCGCGCGCCCGTGCCTGGGAGACGGCCGCCCGGTCCGGTCATCCGGCGTTGCGGGCGCTCGCGGCGCTGGCGCCGCGCCTCGACGCCACCGGCCTCGTCTGGGGCGTCGCCGGCGGGGCGGGCTTCGAGCTGGCGACCGGCCGGCCGGTACTGCGCGAGGCGAGCGATCTCGACATCGTCCTGCGCGCGAGCTTTCCCTTGCCGGTCGACGCCCTCCGGCAGGCCGCGGCGGCGTGCGAGGCCGCGCTTCCCCCCGTGCCGGGTCGCGCGCCCGCCGCCCGCGTGGACGCCCGGGTGGATGCTCTCGTCGAGACTCCCCTCGGCGCCTTTGCGCTCGCCGAATTCTGCGGCGACGGCGACACGCTGCTGCTACGCGGCGCCGGCGGTCCCCGTCTGGTGATGCGGGCGGAGCTGGAGCGGCCGGCGGAGCGGGCCGAAGCGTCATGACCACCGCGCCCACCCCCCGCACTGCGCTGCTCTTTCCCGGCCAAGGCAGCCAGAGCGTCGGCATGCTGGCGGCGCTGCCCCCGCATCCCGCCATCGCCGCGACCCTCGACGAGGCGTCCGAACGGCTCGGCCATGACTGGCGCGAACTCGACACCGCCGAGGCGCTGGCCGGCACCCGTGCCGCCCAGCTCGCCCTGCTCATCGCCGGCGTCGCCACGGCGCGGGCGCTGGCGGCGGAGGCCGTCGCGGTCGACGCGGTGCTCGGGCATTCGGTCGGCGCCTTTCCCGCCGCCGTCGCCGCTGGCGTGCTGGATTTCGCCGATGCGTTGCGTCTCGTCGCCCTGCGCGGGGAGCGGATGGCGCGCCTGTTCCCGGCGGGCTACGGCATGGCGGCGGTTCTCGGCCTGCCGGCCCGCACCCTGCGCGATCTCGTCGCACGCGCCCGCGCGTCGGGCGATCTCTACCTGTCGAACTACAACGCGCCCCGTCAGATCGTGGTGGCGGGGGCGGAGCCGGCGCTGGACGCGCTCTGCCGTCTGGCGGTGGAGGCCGGCGCCCGCAAGGCCGAGCGGCTCGCGGTGGCGACGCTTTCCCACTGTCCCCTGCTCGAACCGGTGGCGGACGCGCTGGCCGGCGCCATCGCCGCGATGCCGGTTCGCCCGCCGCGCCTTCTCTATGCCAGCGCCCGCCGCGCCCGCGTGCTGACCGAGGCGCCCGCCATCGCGCAGGATCTCGCCCGCAACGTCGCCGAGCCGGTGCTGTGGCACGATGCCGTGGAGCTTCTGGTCGAGCGCGGGATGGAGCTTTTCCTGCAGGCGCCGCCCGGCACCGTGCTGGCGGACCTGCTCGTCGAGGCGCACCCGGATATGCGCGTGCGGCAGGCCGAGGCGCTGCTGCGCTGACGGGCTTCCCCGCTTCCCACCGGACATTCCCGCCGGGATGGAGGAAGCGCTTGCCGAAAACCGCGTTCGGGGTCATCACGTCCGCGATGCGGAGCCGGTCGGGTCGGTTCGTCCGCCGGGGGCGCAGGAATAAAGTGGCGACACGCCATCTGCCGACAGAAAGACCTGCCATGCCGCTGCGCCGCGCCGATAGCCGGCGCCGCCGGGGCCTGAATCGCGCGCCGTCCGGCAGGCTTCCGGGCGCTGAATCTGCTTCGAATCTGCGGCTGTTTTCGGAATGCCGGGCATGTTGTCCGGCCTATCCGGCGCGCCGGGTTTTGGTTAGCTTGGGTAGCTTCTTGTGTGTCCGGTGGCGCGAACGCTGATGCCTGCAATACTGATCATCGACGACAGCTCGACCAACCGGCGCATTTATTCAAGACTGTCCAGACAGCTCGAATCGAACGTCAATGTCCGGTCTTTCGAAAACCCGCGAAAGGCCCTCGACTGGTTGGCCGAGAACACGGCTGATCTGATCATCACCGACTACAAGATGCCGACGATGTCCGGCGCGGAACTCACCACCGCGGTACGGGCCACCAGCGGCAATCGCGACGTGCCGATCATCGTCATCACCGCCTATAACGATCAGCAATATCGCGTCACGTCGCTCGAATCGGGGGCGACGGATTTCCTGCTCAGCCCGGTCGACCACGTCGAATTCCTCGCCCGCGCCCGCAATCTGCTCCGGCTTCGCTCGCAGCAGATCCTGCTGGCGCGGCGCGCCGATCTTCTCGAGCTCAGCCTCTCCGCCAAGGAGCTTCAGCTCCGCGAGAGCCGCGAGGCCCTGGCGCAGGTCATCGATACCGTGCCCGCCATGATCAACGCGACGGACCGCGACGGGAATTGCGTGTTCGTCAACGCCCATCAGGCCGCCTTCGTCGGCAAGGCGCCGTCCGATGTGGTCGGCCAGCCCATCGAGGCGCTGCTGGGCGAGGAGCGGGCCCATATCAGCCGCCGGCTCGACCAGCTCGTGATGAAGACCGGCCGCGCCATCCCCACCCGCGAGGAGGAGGCGCTGGCGCCCAATGGCGAGCCGCGCATCTATCTCACCAGCAAGGCGCCGCTGCGCGATGCCTCGGGCGAGATCGTCAACATCCTCACCACCTCCATCGACATCACCGAGCGGCGCCATGCCGAGCGGCGGCTGGAGCACATCGCCAATCACGATTCCCTCACCGGGCTGCCCAACCGCATGCTGCTGCGCGATCATCTGCGCCGCGAGCTGGCGCGCGGGCGGCGCGGCGACCAGAACTTCGCCCTGCATTTCATCGATCTGGATCGCTTCAAGGCGATCAACGACGCCCACGGCCATCATCAGGGCGACGAACTGCTGCAGCGCGTCGCCCAGGCCCTGACCGAGCTGGTCGGTCCCAGCCACACGGTGGCGCGTCTGGGCGGCGACGAGTTCGCCATCCTGCAGCCGGACATTGACGGGCCGGACGACGCGGCCCGTCTGGCGCAGTCGATCCTCGATCTTCTGAGCAATGGCGACGATACCCCGGACGCGCTGAAGATCGGCGCCAGCATCGGCGTCACCCTCGCGCCGCGCGACGGCACCGACCCGGACGAACTGCTCAAGAATTCCGATCAGGCGATGTATCTCGCCAAGTCCATCGGTGGCGGCACCTGGCGGTTCTTCGCCGCCGACATGCGCCCGCGCGCCAGCCAGACGGCGCAGCTCGAGAGCGACCTGCGGGGCGCGCTGTCGCGTCAGGAGTTCCTTCTCCACTACCAGCCGCAGATTGACCTGCGCAGCAACCGCGTGGTCGGCGCCGAGGCGCTGCTGCGCTGGCAGCATCCCCAGCACGGCCTGCTGGCGCCCGACGCTTTTCTCGGGCTGGCGGAGGAGACCGGCCTCATCGTCCCCATCAACGAATGGGTGCTGAACGAGGCCTGCCGGCAGGGCGCGGCGTGGCGCGCCGAGGGCCTCGGCGACCTGCGCATCGCCGTCAACCTGTCGCCCATCCAGTTCCGGCGCGAGGGGGTCGAGACGCTGGTCCGCGAGGCCCTGCGCACGAGCGGCATGCGTCCGACCTCGCTGGAGCTGGAGCTGACCGAGGGCATCCTGCTCGGCTATGACAAGCAGATCGTCACCCAGATGCAGTCCCTGCGCGCGCTGGGCGTGACCCTGTCGGTGGACGATTTCGGTACCGGCTACTCCTCGCTCAGCTACATCCGCAGCTTCCCGCTGCACCGGCTCAAGATCGACCGCTCCTTCGTGCAGGATCTCGGCAGCGATCCTTCCGCGCTGGCCATCGTGCGCACCATCATCGATCTCGGCCACATCCTGCACCTTCAGGTGCTCGCCGAAGGGGTGGAGGAGGAATCGCAGCTCGCGCTCCTGCGCTCGGAAGGGTGCGACGAGGTGCAGGGCTATTATTTCAGCCAGCCGATCCCGTCCGAGGCCTTTGCCGTCTGGCTGACGCAGCATGGCCTCGGGGAGGCCGGGGGTGCGCCGGCGACGGAGAAAGAGCATGCGGGCCGCCGCTAGCATGCTCCGCTCCCTGACCGCGCCGCTGCGCTGGATCGGGTCGCGCCTGCGCAACCGGCCCGACAGCGAACACGAGATGAGCTTCAACCGGCTCGTCTTCGCCTTCATCATCGTCATCGTGCTGCTGGTGAACCGCAGCAGCAGCGATCTCGGCAGCGCGCTGGCGGTGATGGCGCTCTATATCCCGCTCGCCCTGGGGGTGCTCGGCCACATCATCCTCTATCCCGGCGTGTCGCGCGGCCGGCGCCTGTTCGCGCTGCTGCTCGACTGCGGCTTCCTCTCCTGGCAGCTGCATCTGGGGGGCGAGGTCGCGGCGCTGTTCTTCCCGATCTATCTCTGGGTGATCTTCGGCAACGGCTTCCGCTTCGGCCTCGCCTCGCTGGCGATCGCTATCCCGGTTGCTACGGTCTGTTTCGGTATCGTGGTATGGACGACGCCGTTCTGGTACCAGCAATGGCACCTGTCGGCGGGGCTGCTGGGCGGGCTGGTGATCCTGCCGGCCTATGCCGGTACGCTGATCCGCAAGCTCTCGCTGGCGACGCAGGCGGCGGAAGAAGCCAGTCAGGCCAAGAGCTTGTTCCTCGCCAGCGTCAGCCACGAGCTGCGCACGCCGCTCACCGCCATCGTCGGCATGACCGGCCTCCTGCGCGCCAGCCCGCTGGTGGCCGAGCAGCGCGAGATGGTCGAGACCGTCGCCGTCGCCACCCGCTCGCTACAGTCGCTCATCACCAGCCTCCTAGACCTCTCCCGAATCGAGGCGGGGCGGATGCCGGTGGCGAAGGAGGAGTTCGATCTCATTGCGCTGCTGGTCGATGCGCGGCGGATGGTGGAGAGCCAGGTGCGTGAGCGTGGGCTGGGCTTCGACATCCATGTCACTCCCCGCACTCCGCTGCGTCTGCAGGGGAGCCGGCAGCATCTTCACGAGATCCTCGTCAATCTGGTCGGCAACGCGGTGAAGTTCACCCGCGAGGGCGGCGTGACCATCGCGGTGGACGGCGAGCCGGGAGAGGACGGCAGCCTGCAACTGCTCATGGAGATCACCGATACCGGTATCGGCATCGCGCCGAAGGATCAGGAACGCATCTTCGAGGACTTCACCCAAGCCGACCCAAGCATCATGAACCGCTTCGGCGGTACGGGGCTCGGCCTTGCCATCGCCCGGCGGCTGGTGGGGTTGTTGGGCGGCTCGATCGGGGTGGAAAGCACGCTCGGGGAGGGCAGTACCTTCCATTTCAACGTCCCCGTCTCGGCGCTTGACGACGAGGGGCTGACGTCGCGCGAGCCCTGGCGCGAGAGCGGCGTCGTGCTGGTCTGCCGGGATGTGGCCCCGTTGGCCGACCTGCTGAACAGCCTGTCCGCGCTGGGCATCACCCCCTTCATCGCCGATCCCCGAAAAGGGCCGGCACGCATGTTCCCGCCGCAAGCGATGGGCGCCATACGCCTGCTCTTCGAGCCGGATTGCCGCAATCTGCCGCTCATCTCCGGTCCGGCCGGGCCTTCCTCCAAGACCGTGCTGATCGAGCCGCAGGTCCCGGCGGGCTTGCCGGCCATGGCGGCGCGGCAACGTGGCGTCAGTCGCCTGTCGGCGCATCCGGCGCAGATCGAGCTGCGTCGCGCCTTGACGATCGCCTGCGAGCTGGCCGCGCCTTCTTCCAGTACGGTCGCGCCGCCGCGGCCGGTGCGTCCGGGAAGGCCGCGCCGTGTGCTGCTGGCCGACGACAATCGCATCAACCAGCGAGTCTTTTCCCGTATCCTCGAAGGGGCGGGGCATTCCGTGCTGTTGGCTGAAACCGGCGATGAAGCGCTCGACCTTCTGGAGGAGAAGGCGGAGCAGATCGATATCGTGCTGATGGACTTCAACATGCCCGATACCGATGGTCTGGAAGCCACCCGACTCTACCGCATGATGGCGACCGGCGACCGGCGGATTCCCATCGTCGGCCTGACGGCCGACGCAACCGCGTCAACCGACAGCCGGTGGCGGAACGCCGGGATGGACGAATGCCTCATCAAGCCCGTCGAGCCGGCCGCTCTGTTGGAAGTCATCGACAAGATCGCGCTCGGCGACGGACCGAGCCCGCTTCCGCGCCTCGTGCCGCGGCCGACGCTCGTCCAAATGGATGCTCCGCCCAGCCTGGATGAAAAGGCTGTCGAGAACCTGCGCAAGCTCGGTGGTTCCGAATTCCTGGTGGAGCTGATGGAAGACTATCTCGTCGACGCGGAGGCCATGCTGGACAGGCTCGGCCGCAGTGCGGCCGAGGGCGATCTGGTTGCATTCCGAAGCGAGTCGCATGCCTTGCAGAGCAGCTCGGCCAATATAGGTGCACTCGCGCTCGGTCGGGTATGCGCGCCGTGGAGGGATCTGCGCGGGGATGAATTGCGGGCGGGAGCCGCGGAATTCACGCGGCAGGCCAGGGCGGAGCTGAAGCGGACGCAGGCGGCCATGCGCGCCTATTCGGCGCGCGAAGCCGGCCTCGGCTGAAGAACGGGAGGTAGGCGATGCATCCAGAGGATGCATCGCCGATCCAGGTCATTCGGCCGCCACGAGGATGGGCACCTCGCTCTGCAGGCCCGCGAGCCGGCGGTTCTGGGCGGCGCACAGCCGGTCCATCTTCCGCAGATCGGCCTCGGTGAGGTTCAGCGCGGCCTCGGCCCAGATGTCGACGACATCGATCAGCTCATCGAGCGTCACCGGATTGACGCGGCGACGGGCGCGATAGACGGCGTGGTGGGCGTTGTGCTTCCGGTTGTGGCGGGAGATGTACTCCACCGCTGCCTGCTGGCCCTGGCCATCCTCCGCCAGCACGTCCACGACGCCCATCTCGTGAAGCTCCTCCGCCGTATGCACGCGCCCCGACAGGATGAGCGCCTCGGCGCTCTTCCGGTCCATGCGGCGCGACAGGAAGCTGTAGGCGCCCATGCCGGGGAACATGTTGAACAGGATTTCCGGCAGACCCATCTTCGCGGAGCGCTCGGCGATGATCAGGTCGAAGGAGAGAGCATGCTCGAAGCCGCCGCCCAGCGCGTCGCCCTGCACCAGCGCCATGGTCACGATGGGTGAATCGAAGGCGACCGCGTTGCGGTGAATCGCCTTCACCGCGACGTGGCCATAACGGCGCATCGCATCGAGATCGCCGCTGCGGATGCGCTGCGCGAAATGGCCGAGATCGCCGCCCAGATTGTAGATGCCGGGCACGGCGGAGGCCATGACGAACCAGGAGAAGGGGGCGACTGCCGGTTCGGGCAGCTCGGCGAAGGTCCGCGTGATCGCCGTCTGCATCCGGCTGATGTCGTGCATGAGTTCATGCGTATAAGAGGGCTTGTCGACCGGCTGCATGAAGCACCAGCAGGTTGCGTTCAGCGTGTCGATTTCCAGGCGCAGGTTGTCGTAGCCAATACCGCTGATTGCCTGAGCCGCCTGTGCCTTCAAGAGGCTGCCGGAGGCGGAAGCCACGCGGACACGCGCCGCGAACTCATCTTTCATGCCAAGTGAGGTCATCTTTTTCTCCATTTGTCGGGGGAAGTCGAAGAGGCGCCGCGCGGAATAATGCCGAACGGACAGCAGTTCTATTAGGCGCGGAACACATGACGAGGGCCAGAAACTAAAGGTGGCTGCCACATGTCTGGCTGCAAAAAGGATGCGCATCGCACATAGATTTGTGCTGCCCGCGCCGGGTCCCGCTGGATGAAGGACGCGTTTTCAAGCTGGCGCGCGATTGCCGGCAAGGATCACGCCGGCCGGGCCGACGATTGATGGTGCCATGATAGTCATATGATGGTGCGATCTCGCACGTGCCTGAGCTACCAAAACCGGCGGTCGGCCAAAGATCTGTGCATGATGCCGCAGGCCAACCACCAAGTGCCGCAAAGATGGGCGGGGCATCGTCAGCCGGGGATTGCGTGTCCGTACCTTTCCGGGATCAGATGACGGCACCTCTCTAGCCGGAGCCGATCATGGCCAACTATGTGAAGATCAGCGGTTTTGTGGGCGCGTGCATTACCGGCGCGATTCATCTGCTCACCGATCTGCGCAAGTCGCCGGCGCTCGCGGAAGAGGCGGGCTATGGCGATCTGCCCAAGCTGCCCAAGCCCAAGCCGACGCTCATTCCCATCATGAAGATCGCGCCGGCGATCGGCTGGAGCGCGGGACAGAAGCCGAAGCCGGCGCCCGGCTTCAAGGTGGAGGCCTTTGTCGAGGGGCTCGACCATCCGCGCTGGATCTATGAGCTGCCGAATGGCGACATCCTCGTCGCCGAGACGGCCGCGCCCCCCTTGCCGGCCGGCATCTTCAGTCTGCGCTGGTGGGCCATGGGCTTCGTGATGGTGCGGGCCGGCGCGGGAGTGAAAAGCGCCAACCGCATCACCCTGCTGCGCGACGACGACGGCGATGGCGTGGCGGAGATCAAGCTACCTTTCCTCGAGAGCCTGTTCTCGCCCTTCGGCATGGCGCTGGTGGGCGACCAGCTTTACGTCGCCAACGCCGATTCCGTAGTGCGCTTTCCCTATGAGCCGGGCGCGACACGCATCGACGCACCGCCGGTGAAGGTCTGCGATCTGCCGGCCGGGCGGAATCACCACTGGACCAAGAGCCTTGTCGCCAACAAGGCGGGCACCAAGCTCTATGTCGGCGTCGGCTCCAACTCCAATGTCGCCGAGTTCGGCATGGAGGAGGAGGTGAACCGCGCCGCCATTCTGGAGGTCGACATTGCGACTGGCGCCGTGCGCGTCTTCGCCGGCGGCCTGCGCAATCCGGTCGGCATGGACTGGAACCCGGTGACGGGGGAGCTTTGGACCAGCGTGAACGAGCGCGACGAGATCGGCGACGACCTCGTGCCGGACTACATGACCTCGGTAAAGGACGGGGCCTTCTATGGCTGGCCCTACTGCTACTACGACAAGATCGTCGACGAGCGGGTGAAGCCGCAGCGACCGGACCTCGTGGCGGCGTCTTTGAAGCCGGACTATGCGCTCGGCTCGCACACCGCCTCCCTGGGACTGACCTTCGTCGACGACGACCGCTTCGGCGCGCGGTTCAGGAACGGCGTGTTCATCGGCCAGCACGGTTCATGGAACCGGAACCCGCCGTCGGGCTACCGCGCCATCTTCATCCCGTTTGAAAATGGCGTGCCGGCTGGCTCGCCGGAGGAGATCCTCGGCGGCTTCCGCGTCGATGGAAAGGCGCTGGGCCGCCCGGTCGGCGTTCTCGTCGACAAGCGCGGGGGGCTGCTGGTCGTCGATGACGTCGGTGACTGCATCTGGCGCGTGACGCCGGTGTGAGCGAGGGGGCCAGCGGCCCCGTCCCACCCGGATCGTCGGCTGCTAGCGGCTACCGGTGAGGAAATCGTCGAGTTCGCGGCGCGTCGGCATGCCGTTCTGGGCGCCCTGGGACAGACAGGCGAGCGACGCGCCGGCGCAGGCAAGCCGCAGCGCATTTCCCAACCCGCTATGGCCCGCCAGTTCCGCCGCCAGAATGCCGACGAAGGTGTCGCCGGCACCGGTAGTGTCCACGGGTTTCACCGGCAGGGCCGGCGCGTGAAGGCGGGTGCCTTGCGCGTCATGGGCGATAGCACCTGCCGAGCCGGCGGTGACGATACAGGTGACGTTGCCCCGGCCAGCGAGAAGCCGGGCGGCGTCCTCGATATCGGCGGGGGCGCCGAGCCTCGCCGCCGCCATCAGCGCCTCGATCTCGTTGACGATGAAGATATCCGTCACCGAGAGCAGGTCGGTGAGATCCGAGGCGGTGAGATCGGCGGGGGCCGGAGCGAGATTCCAGACGACCCGCCCGCCCGCGGCCTTCACGCGTCGCGCCGCGGACAGGCTGGCGGAGAGAAGCACCTCCATCTGCATGACCGCGACGGTCTCTCCGTCGACGAGGGCGTCCGGCAGGTCGCCGGCACGGACCGAACCATTGGCGCCGCTCGCCACGGTGATGGCGTTCTCGCCCGTGGCATCCACGGTGATGAAGGCGCAGCCCGTCGGCTCCTCGCCGGCGGCGATGTGATCGGTCGTCACGCCGTTGCCGGCGAGATTGGCGCGGCATGCCTCGCCGAAGGCGTCGCGCCCGACCCGTCCGATCATGGCCACCGAGCCTCCGATGCGGGCGGCGGCGACGGCCTGATTGGCGCCCTTGCCGCCATACAGCGTGCGATAGCCGGCGGAGAGCACGGTTTCGCCCGGACGGGGGATCGCCGCCACGGAGGCGACGAGATCCATGTTGATCGAGCCGAAAACCAGGATGCGAGGCCGCTGGGCAGGCGCCGTCATGTGTACGCTCCGCTGTCCGCTCAGCCTTCGGCGTCCATCTGGTGCAGCTTCTTGACGCGACGGCGGAAGTCCTCGTCGGTGGAGAATTCGGCGGTCAGATAGGAGGAGACGAGGTCCTTGGCGAGCCACGGTCCGACGATCTGCGCGCCGATGCACATGACGTTGACGTCGTCGTGCTCCACCGACTGATGGGCGGAATGGATGTCGTGGCAGACCGCGGCGCGGATGCCCTTCATCTTGTTGGCGGCGATCGAGGCGCCGACGCCGGTGCCGCAGACCATGATGCCGCGCTCGGCCTCGCCGGAGGTGACCTTGGCGGCGACCTGCCGGGCGATGTCGGGGAAGTCGACCGGCTTGTCGTCATACGAGCCGACGTCGATCACCTCATGGCCGAGGCTGCGGACGTGGTCGATGACGGCGCCCTTCAGCGACCAGCCGGCATGATCGGATCCAATGACGAGGCGCATGTTCTATTCCTCTTGGGGTCGGGAAAAGGCGGCGCCCGTAAAGCGGGCGCCGCCGGGATCGGTTGGGGGTCAGCTCGCGCCGCGCATGTTCTCGGGCAGATCGGTTCCGTGATACTTCTTGTAGATCGCGTTCAGCTTGCCGTTCTTGATGTTCTCAGCGATCCACTCGTTGAGCTTGGCGACGAGGCGCGGTTCGCCCTTCTTCACGCCCATGGCGAGATCGAAGGTGGTGATGAGGACTTTCGGCTCGAAGGCGCGGGCGGGGTTCTTCACGCCCACCTGGTTCACGATGGTCGCCGAGGTGGCGACGAAGTCGGCCTGGCCGGTGACGGCGGCGGTCACCATGGTGGCGTCGTCGTCATAGCGGGCGACGTTGAAGCCGCCGCCATCCTTGGCGCGGTTGGTGAGCGCGGTGTCCTGCGTGGTGCCACGCGAGACCGCGATGGTCTTGCCCTTCAGGTCGTCCCAGTTCTTGACGTCGAGCGTCTTCAGGCCACCGACGACCGACTGAAGCGCGGCGTAGGGCGCGGTGAAGTCGACCACCTTGGCACGCTCGGGCGTGACCGAGAGCGTCGAGATGACGATGTCGGCCTTGTTGGTCTGCAGGTTCGGAATGCGGGTGGCGCCGGTGGTCTGTACCCACTCGATCTCGAGGCCGAGGTCCTTGGCCAGCAGCTCGGCGGTCTCCACGTCGGAGCCCACGGGCTTCATGCTGCCGTCCATCATGCCGGACGGGGGAATGGCGAGATCCGTCGAGATGCGGATCTTCTTCGCCGCCATGATGTCGTCGAGCTGGTCGGCCCGGACGGCGGTGCCGCCGAGCAGGCAGGCGGCCGCCAGCGCGGCGGCGAGCACGGAATGCTTGAGCATGCGTCTCTCCCTTTGGTTCGTTTGCTTTGTCGGCTCAGAGCCCTGTCCCGACGAACTGCGCGAGTTCCGGGGTGGCGGGCGATGAGAGGATGTCGGCGGGGCCGGCCTCGTGGACCTTGCCCCTGTGCATGAACACCACCTGGTCGGCGATGCCGCGCGCGAAGCCCATTTCGTGGGTGACCATCACCATGGTCATGCCGTCCGCCGCGAGGGCTTCGATGACTTTCAGCACTTCGCCGGTGAGTTCCGGGTCGAGGGCCGAGGTCACTTCGTCGAACAGCATCACCTTGGGCTGCATGGCGAGCGAGCGGGCGATGGCCGCGCGCTGCTGCTGACCGCCGGAGAGCTGCTCGGGATAGGCATGGAGCTTGTCGCCGAGACCGACCTGCTCCAGCACCCTGGCGGCGAGCGTCTTTGCTTCCCTCTTCGGCACCTTCTTCACCGAATGCGGAGCGAGAGTGATGTTCTCCTCGATGGTGAGGTGAGGGAACAGGTTATAGCTCTGGAAGACGATGCCGACGTCCAGCCGCAGGGCCCTGAGATCGAGCTGCGGATTGTCGACGCGCAGACCGCACACCTCGATCTCGCCGCTGTCGATGGTCTCGAACCGGTCGATGCAGCGCAGCGCCGTGCTCTTGCCGGAGCCCGAACGGCCGATCAGCACCGTCACCTCGCCGCGCGCCACTTCGAAACTCACGCCGTCGAGCACCTTCAGCGGGCCGAAACTCTTGTGCACGTCGCGCAGCGCGACGACCGGGGCGGTACCGGCTGAAACGGGAGGGAGAGTATGGGCGTTCATGGCGTTTTCCTTCGCGTTCCTCGAGGGCCGGCTTCAGGCCAGTGCCGGCTTCTTCTGGAGGGCCGTTCGCTCCAGCCGGCGGCTGAGGCGCGAGAGCGGGTAGCAGAGCGAGAAGTAGACGAGGGCGATGATCGAATAGATGAGGAAGGGCTCGAACAGCGAGTTGTTGATGATCTGGCCGGAGCGAGTCAGTTCGACGAAGCCGACGACCGAGGCGAGCGATGTGTTCTTGATGATCTGCACCATGAAGCCGACCGTGGGCGGGGTCGCGATGCGGATTGCCTGCGGCAGGATCACCTTCACCATGCGCTGGCTGCGCGACAGGGCGAGGCCTTCGGCGGCCTCCCACTGGGGCTTCGGCACCGCCTCGATGCAGCCGCGCCAGATCTCGCCGAGATAGGCGGCGACGAAGATCGTCATCGAGGCGCCGGCAGCGAGCAAAGGCGAGATGTTGAGCCCGATCGCCGCCAGCCCGAAGAAGGACAGGAACATGATGACGAGCAGCGGCGTACCCTGGATGAGCTGCACATAGGTCGCGGCTAGGATGCGCAGCAGGCGGCTCGGCGAGACGCGGCAAAGCGCGATGAGGAAGCCTGCGGCGCCGCCACCGATGAGGGCGATCACCGACAGGCCGATGGTCCACAGCGCGCCGTGGCCGAGGAAGAGGAGATGGTTGAGATTCAGAGTGCCGCCCATGGTCCTCTCCTCACAGCGGGGTGCCGAGGCGGCGCCGGCGCGGGAACAGCGCGAGGCCGAGCAGCCAGAAGCCGAGCCGCATGATGAAGGACAGCACCACGTAGATGAGCGCCACGACGATGTAGGTCTCGAAGGAGCGGTAGGTTTCCGACTGGATGTAGTTGGCGACCGCCGTCAGTTCCTCGGCCGAGATCTGCGAGGTGACGGACGAGGCCAGCATCAGCAGCACGAACTGGCTGGTGAGGGCGGGATAGACGCGCTCGATCGCCGGCCACAGCACGACATGCCAGTAGACCTGCGCCTTTGACAGGCCGAGGCCTTCCGCCGCCTCGATCTGACCCTTGTGGATCGAATCGAAGCCGGCGCGCATGATTTCGGTCGTGTACGCGCCGACATTGATGGTGAGCGCCACCGCCGCGACCGTGAAGGCGGAGAACTTCAGCCCGAGGCTGGAAAGCCCGAAATAGACGAGGAAGATCTGCACCAGCAGTGGCGTGTTGCGGATGCCCTCGACATAGGCGCCGCAGAGCCGCGCGACGAGGAGGTTGCCGCCCCGCCGCCCGATGGCACCGAAGGCGCCGATCACCGCGCCGCAGATCACGGCGATGAAGGCGAGCTCCAGCGTCAGCGCTGCTCCGTCGAGCAGGCTCTGCCAGCGGTCGAGAACGACCGAGAAATCGAGTTCAAGACCCATGGTGGAGAACCCCACCTCACTGTCCAGAATGCGTGCTTGTGGCGTCAGCCGTTGCCGGGATGCCGCGGCTGGTTGGCCATGCGGTCATAGACACGGAACAGCGCCTGATTGCCGTTCGTCCCCTCGCCATGGGCGCGGGCCTCGACATACTGGCTTGTGACCAGCGCGGTCGCCGGCAGCGGCACCGACAAAGCGAGCGCCTGTTCCTGCACCAGCCGCAGGTCCTTCAGCATCAGATCGATGCGGAAGCCGGCGGAGGCGTCTCCGGTGATCATCGACGGCCCGAGCTTGTCGAGCATCCAGGAGGCGGCCGAGCCGCCAAGGAGAACACCGCGCATCTGATCGAGGTCGACGCCGAACGCGCGCCCGAGCGCGATGGCCTCGCAGATCGCCTGGATATTGATGCCGCAGATGAGCTGGTTGCACAGCTTCACCGCCTGACCGGAGCCGGGGCCGCCGACATGGTTGATGGTGGCGCCCATCGCTTCGAAGAAGGGCGTCGCGCGGGCAAAGGCTTCGGCGTCGCCGCCGGCCATGATCGACAGCGTGCCGTTCTTGGCGCCGACGGGGCCGCCGGAAACCGGCGCGTCGATCATGTCGATGCCGGCGGCTTTCAATTCGTCGGCCATGCGCCGCGCCGCGACGGGTGAGATGGTGCTCATATCGACCACGAGTCGGCCGCGCGGCGGATCGGCAAGAAGGCCTCCGGGGCCGAGCACGACCTCCTCGACCTGCGGCGTGTCCGGGAGCATGGTGATGGCGACGTCGGCATTACGGGCGGCATCCGCCGGGCCGGTGGCCGGCTCCGCGCCGAGAGCGACGAGCTCGGCGACGGCGTTCGGCAGCACGTCGAAAACGCGCACGGTAAAGCCGGCCTCGATGAGATTGCGCGCCATCTCGCGACCCATCGTGCCGAGGCCGATGAAGCCGACGTGTCCCTGGTTGTTCCGTCCCATGACTTCCTTCTTTTTGCTTGTCGTTCGATGCGTCAGTCGAGCTTGCCGGCGGCGCGTCCTCCCTGGATGGCCAGCTTGCGGCGGAACTCGTCGCCTATCGCGAAGTGTTCGCGAAGCGTGCGGTCGGCGACCTCGGGGTCGCCGGCGACGATGGCGTCGAACACCCGCTTGTGGTCCTCGACGAGATAGGTGCGCATGTCGAAGAGGCGCACGAGGTGACGCCGGTCGAGATGCGAGCGCGTGAGCACCGCCGCCATCGAGTCGTAGAGCACGGCCAGCGTTTCCGAGCCGCTGGCCCGGACGATGGCGCGGTGGAACTCGAAGTCGGCCCGGCCGCCGGCCTCGGTGTCGTCGATCGTCTCCTCGATCCGACGCAGGGCGACCTGCAGGCGCTCGAGATCGGACACGCTCGCGCGCTCGGCGGCGAGGCGGATAGCCTGGCACTCGATCGCGACGCGGGCCTGGATCACGTCGTCCATCAGATCGGCGCGGTGCGAGAGCGCGAAAGTGAAGAAGTCGTTCAGCACCGAGATATCCGGGCGCCGCACGATGGTGCCGACGCGGTCGCGGATCTCGACGATGCCGAGCACGGTGAGCGCGCGTAGCGCCTCGCGCAGAATGGGGCGGCTCACGCCGAGCTGTGCGGCGAGCTCGCGCTCCGGGATCAGCCGGTCGCCCGGCTTCAGAGAGCCGGCCAGAAGCCGTTCCCGCAGGAAGGCAAAGACCTTCTCGAAGCCCTTGCCGCCCTGCTCATCCAGCCGTGTGATTTCGAACGTGTCGCTCATGTCTTGTCATGCCGTGGTAAGACCAGTGTGCATACCACGGCCATCACGTCAACCCGTGCGGCGGCGAATGGGCGCCGGCGGGATGCCGAGTTGTCGGGTTCGACTTTTTCTAACCGATTAAGATGTAAGGATTTTCAGGTGCGGAGCACCGCCCTGCCACTGGTTGTAGCGGGGTTGCTGGTAGTGGCGGAGCGGCCTGTCAGGCGGCCGCCTGCCGGCGAGAGGTTCGATACCGAGCCATGGGTGCGTTATGCCGTTACCGGCCTCGTGCGTGCGGCGGGATGCGGCAGGGCGAGGCGGGGGCCTTCGCCAAAGAGCTTCTCGCGCAGCGATCCGGTCGTGTAGGCGCGCTTGTAGCGGCCACGCCGGGTCAGCTCGGGGACGAGCAGGTCGGCAATCTCCTCGAAGGTTTCCGGCATCACGGCATAGCAGAGGTTGAGTCCGTCGACGCCGGTAGAATCCACCCAGGCCTCGATGGCATTGGCGACGGTTTCCGGCCCGCCGGTGACGACCGGGCCGATGCCGCCAATGCCGACATGCTCGGCGACTTCCCGCACCGTCCATACCCGGTCGGGATCAGCGCGGGTGATGTTGTCCATGGCGGTGCGTCCGGCGTCGTTCTCGACGTGACGCACTTCATCGTCGAGGCTCAGGCGCGAGAAGTCGACGCCGGTCCAGCCGGACATGAGCGCCAGCGCGCCCTCGTGGCTGACATGCGACCTGTATTCGGCGAGTTTCGCAGCCGCTTCCGCATCGGTGGCACCGAGAATCACGGTCATCATGCTGAAGATACGGACGGCGGCCGGATCGCGGCCGGCGGCGCGTACAGCTTCGCGGATCGCGGCGACGCGCGGACCGATTACCGCGGTCGAAGGGCCGGAGACGAACACGCATTCGGCATGACGGCCCGCGAAAGCCCGCCCGCGCGGTGAACTGCCGGCCTGGTAGAGCACCGGGGTTCGCTGCGGCGAGGGTTCCGAGAGATGGATCGCGTCCAGCCGAAAGTGCGCGCCTTCATGGCGGATGGGCCTGACCTTGGCGGGGTCGGTGAAGATGCCGGCCTGCCGGTCGCAGCGCACGGCGTCGGCGTCCCAGCTCTCCTCCCACAGCCGGTAGACAAGTTCCATGTACTCGTCGGCGATGTCGTAGCGATCGTCATGGGCGATCAGCTTTTCACCGCCGGCCGCCCGTGCCGCGCTGGCGAGATAGCCGGTGACGATGTTCCAGCCGACCCGCCCGCCGGTGAGATGGTCGAGGGTCGACATGCGCCGAGCGAAGGGGAAGGGGGGCTCATAGGTCAGTGTCGAGGTGACGCCGAAGCCGAGATGCTCCGTGACCGCCGCCATGGCGGGAACCAGCAGCAAGGGATCGTTCGCCGGCACCTGCGCCGCGCTGCGCAGGGCTGCATCAGGGGTGCCGCCATAGACATCGTAAACGCCCAGTACGTCGGCGAGGAAGATGCCGTCGAACCGCCCCCGCTCGAGCGTGCGGGCGAGTTCGAGCCAGTGGTGCAGGTGTCGATATTCCGCCGAGCGGTCGCGCGGATGGCGCCACAGGCCGGGCGACTGGTGACCTACGCAGTTCATGGCGAAGGCGTTGAAGCGGATTTCGCGGGACAAGACGGTCTCCTTGGGCGCGCACCCTTCGGTAGAAGGCGGGGTGCCGGAAAATTCCTCGTCATTTCAAAGCATTGACGAGAGAGCCGAGAGGCAGGCGAGTGTTTCGCTTGACATTGCCAATAGTTTATCGATTTAGTGTATTAAAGTCATAGAGACGTCAATCATGATGCCTTTTCGCCGCAGGACATGCGCATCGCTGGTGTGTCGGCCGGTTCCTCGGAACGGCCGGTTTCATGGCGTTCCGGCGTCCGGCGTCAGGGCTCCCGCAGCGTGCGCCGCACGGATTTGTGCCTGCCGTTGAAGTCCGGTCCGGGGCGCGTCGCGTCCCTTTTCTCACGACGGCAACCGCCCCGATTTCGCAGCCATGATCTCGCTGAAGAATGTCACCAAGACCTATGCCGCCGGCGCGCGTTCGACCACGGCGTTGCGCGCGGTCGATCTCGACATCCGGCGCGGAGAGGTCTTCGGGATCATCGGGGCGTCCGGCGCGGGGAAGTCGACCTTGGTGCGTCTGATCAACCTGCTGGAGCACCCCGATGCCGGCCTCGTGGCCGTCGATGGACGCACCACCGATGGGGTGCGCGGACGCGAACTTCTCGCACTTCGCCGCCGCATCGGCATGGTGTTCCAGCATTTCAACCTGCTGAGCGCCAAGACGGTCGCCCAGAACGTCGCCTTTCCGCTTCAGCTGGCCGGTGAGCGCAGCCGCACCGCGATCGAGGCGCGCGTCGCCGAACTGCTGGCCCGCGTGGGGCTTTCCGAGCACGCGCAGAAATATCCGCGCCAGCTTTCCGGCGGGCAGAAGCAGCGCGTGGGCATCGCCCGCGCACTCGCCTGCCGCCCGTCCATCCTGCTCTGCGACGAGGCGACGAGCGCTCTCGATCCCGAGACCACGCGCTCCGTCTTGCGGCTGCTCTCGGAGATCAATCGCGAGCTGGGCCTGACCATCGTGCTCATCACCCATGAAATGGATGTGGTGCGGCAGATCTGCGATCGCGTGGCGGTGCTCGACGCCGGGCGGGTGGTGGAGGCTGGGCCGGTGGAGGAAGTGTTCCTGCATCCGCGCCACCCCGCGACGCTCGCCCTGGTGCGCGAGGCCGCGCGCGAAGAGGACGGCGGGGTTTCGCCCGGCCGCGGCGCTATCCACCGGCTGACCTTTCTGGGCGCGGCGACACACAGCCCCATCCTCGGCGTGCTGGCGCGTGAGCATGGCGTCGATTTCAGCATTATCGGCGGTCGGATTGGATCAATCCGCGACCAACCCTTCGCACAGCTCAACGTGGCGTTCAGCGGCGGCGACGTGGCCGGCGCTCTCGCGCGCCTCGACGCGGCAGGCATCGATGTCGAGGCGCTCTACGACCGATCCGCTGCGGCCATACCCGCCGAAGCCCGCATCCGGGAGCTGGCCCATGTCATTTGACCGCGTCGACTGGGTCCAGATCGGCTATGCCGCGCTCGATACGCTCGCCATGCTCGGCGGCGCGCTGTTCTTCACCGTGCTGTTCGGTCTGCCGCTCGGCGTGATCCTCTTCCTCACCGGCCGGGGGCAGCTTCTGCAGCAGGGCGCGATCTACGGCGCCTTGTCCTTCGTGCTGAACATCCTGCGTTCGGTGCCCTTCATCATCCTGCTCATCGTGCTGATGCCGGTGACGACGATCCTCACCGGCACCTCGCTCGGCGTGCGCGGCGTGATCCCGCCGCTCGTGGTGGGCACCACCGCCTTCTTCGCGCGCCTGGTCGAGACCGCGCTGCGTGAGGTCGACCGGGGCGTCATCGACGCCTCGCGGGCCATGGGCGGCACCGTCGGGCAGATCGTCTTCCGCGCCCTGCTGCCGGAAGCGCTGCCCGGCATCATCGCCGGCATCACCGTCACCGCCATCGTGCTCGTGGACTACACGGCGATGTCGGGCGCCATCGGCGGCGGCGGCATCGGCGATCTCGCCATCCGCTATGGCTACCAGCGCTTCCAGACCGAGGTGATGGTGGTGACGGTGATCCTGCTCATCGTCCTCGTCCAGCTTCTTCAGGCGGCCGGAAACCGGCTCGTCCTTCACTTTTCCCGCAAATGATCCAGCCACGGATGCATGTCATGAGCCCGTTCAAGACCGGCCTCTTCAAGACCCTCGCCTCGACCGTCCTCTCCGTTGCCCTGCTTGGCGCTCCGGCCTTCGCCGGTGAGAAGTTGGTGGTCGGCGCCACCGCGGTTCCCCATGCGGAGATCCTGGAGTTCGTGAAGCCCATCGTCGCCAAGGACGGGCTGGAGCTCGATATCCGGGTGTTCTCGGACTACATCCAGCCGAACGCGCAGCTCGTCTCCAAACAGCTCGACGCGAACTACTACCAGTACCGGCCGTTCCTGAACGACTACAACCGCGAGCGCGGCACCGCGCTGGTGCCGATCGTGCCGGTGCATGTCGAGCCCTTCGTCGCCTATTCGCAGAAGATCACGTCGGTCGATCAGATCAAGGACGGCGCCACGGTCGCCATTCCGAACGATCCGGTGAATGGCGGGCGCGGCCTGCTGCTGCTGCAGAAGCTCGGCCTGATCAAGCTGAAGGGCAAGGCGGAACTCGACACGCCGGAAGACCCGCTGCCCAGCCAGAAGGACATTCTGGAGAATCCGAAGAACCTCAAGATCGTCGAGCTGGAGTCGGCGATCCTGCCGCGCGCCCTCTCGCAGGTCGATCTCGCCGCGCTGAACGGCAACTACGTGCTGGAAGCCAAGCTCGACCTGAACAAGTCGCTCTACATCGAGCGCGGTCAGGACGGGAAGAAGGTCTGGGGCGAGTACCTCGTCACCCGTCCCGAGAACAAGGACGACCCGGCGATCAAGCTTCTCGCCAAGGCGCTCAACTCCGACACCACCCGCGAATTCATCAAGGAGCGCTATCAGGGGCAGGTCTATCCGGCCTTCTGATGCGGTCCTGGCGGGCGCCCGGCCGGTGCCCGCCTCCTCCTTCCCGCCAGCGGATATCGACATCATGAGCATCGACGCCACTGCCTTCGCGCCCCGGCCCGCTGCGCCGCCGGCCCCGGGAGCGCCGGGCTGGGTGCCCTCCCGTCCCGCGCGTCCCGCGCATGTGATCGCCGACGATGCCGAGGCGATCGCGGTGGCGAAGAGCCTCGCGCCGCTCTTCGCCCGCGACGCGCGCGAGCGCGACCTTGAACGACGCCTGCCTTTCGAGGAGGTCGATGTCTTTTCGCAGAGCGGGTTGTGGGGGATCACCATCCCCAGGGAATATGGCGGCGCTGGCGTCTCCCAGCGCACGCTGGCGAGGGTGTTCGTCGAGCTCGCCTCGGGCGACGCCTCGCTCACCCAGATCGCGCAGAACAGCTTTGAGATCATCGACGTCATCCGCCGGACCGGCAGCGAGGAGCAGAAGCGCGAGCTGTTCGGCCTCGTGCTCGCAGGTTATCGGCTCGGTAACGCCTTCTCCGAGTTCAAGGGCAAGAATGTCGAGGATTTCTCGACCCGGATCGTCCGACGCGGCGACCATTACGTGGTCAGCGGTGAGAAGTTCTATTCCACCGGCGCGCTCTTCGCCCATCTCGTGCCGATCATCGCCCTCGATGAAGAGGGGCATGTCGTCGTGGCGGTCGCCGAGCGCGACGCGCCCGGCCTCAAGGTGATCGACGACTGGTCCGGCATCGGCCAGCGCACCACGGCGAGCGGCACGGTCCGCATCGAGGAGGTCGTGATCCCGGCCTCGCGCTTGCTGCCGGCCCACATCGTCTACGAGAATCCGAGTGCCGTCGGGCCGCAGAGCCAGCTCCTGCAGGCCGCCATCGATGCCGGCATTGCCAAGGGCGCGCTCGCAGCGACCATCGATTTCGTTCGAAACCAAGCCCGTCCCTGGATCGATAGCGGGCAGGAGAAGGCCACGGAGGATCCCTACACCATCGCGGCCATCGGCGATCTGGCGATCCGGCTGCACGCGGCCGAGGCCCTGCTCGACCGTGCCGGCGAGCAGATCGACGCCACGCTGCGGGACATCAACCTCGACAGCATCGCGCTGGCCAAGGTGGCGACCGCCGAGGCGAAGGTACTGACGACCGACATCGCGCTCCTGGCGACCTCGAAGCTGTTCGAGCTCGGCGGCACCCGCGCGAGCCTCGCCCACCATGGGCTCGACCGCCTCTGGCGCGACGCGCGCACCCATACGCTGCATGACCCCGTGCGGTGGAAGTACCACGCAGTCGGCCAGTTCTACCTGAACGGCGTCCACCCCCCGCTTCATTCCTGGATCTGAGGCTGGCCCGCGCGGCCGGAACAACGGGAGACGACCATGTCCCGCCACATCCGCTTCAATGCGTTCGACATGAACTGTGTCGCCCACCAGTCGCCGGGACTGTGGGCGCACCCGCGTGACAAGTCGTGGAAATACAAGGACCTCGACTATTGGCAGGACCTTGCCCGCACGCTCGAGCGCGGGATTTTCGACGGCATCTTCATCGCCGACGTGATCGGCTATTACGACGTCTACAAGGGGTCGAACTGGCACGCGATCCGCGAGGCGGCGCAGATCCCGGTCAATGACCCGCTCCAGCTTGCCGCGCCTATCGCGCTGGCGACCGAGCATCTGGGCATCGGCATCACCGCTTCCACCTCCTTCGAGCACCCCTATACCTTCGCCCGCCGCCTCGCGACCGCCGACCATCACACCAAGGGACGCGTCGGCTGGAACATCGTGACCTCCTATCTGGAGAGCGGCGCCAAGAACATCGGCCAGGGTGGTCTGCGCGGGCACGACAACCGCTACGAGGTGGCGAGTGAGTATGTCGAGGTTCTCTACAAGCTGCTGGAAGGCAGCTGGGAAGAGGACGCGGTGATCCGCGACCGCGACGGCCGCGTCTTCACCGACCCTGCCAAGGTTCACGAAATCGGGCACAAGGGGAAGTATTTCGAGGTTCCCGGCTATGGGCTGACCGAGCCCTCGCCGCAGCGTACGCCGGTGCTCTATCAGGCCGGAGCCTCCGGTGCCGGCAAGGCCTTCGCCGCGGGCCATGCGGAATGCGTGTTCGTCGGCGCGCCGACCAAGTCGCTGCTGAAGGCCTATGTCGCGGATATCCGCGCTCAGGCCGCGGCGGCGGGGCGCGATCCGCGCAAGGTCTACATCTACAATCTCATCACCCTGATCGTGGATGAGACGGACGAGAAGGCGCGGCGGCGCTTCGAGGACTACAGCAGCTACGCTTCCTATGACGGCTCGCTGGTCTTCATGTCGGGCTGGAGCGGCATCGATTTCGGCCAATATGCCCCGACCGATCTGCTCAGGAAGGTCGAGACCAACGCCATCGTCTCGATGGTCGAGCACTTCGCCGGCAAGGACAAGCCGTGGACGGTCGAGGAACTGGCGCGCTGGGGCGGCATTGGCGGCGTCGGACCGGTCTTCGTCGGCTCGCCTTCCACGCTCGCCGATATCCTGCAGGAATGGGTGGAGGAGACCGATGTCGACGGCTTCAACCTCGCCTATGCGGTGACGCCGGAGAGTTTCGAGACGGTGGTCGACCTGCTGGTGCCGGAGCTCCAGAAGCGCGGCGCGTACCCCACGGCCTACCGGCCCGGAACGCTGCGCGAGAAGCTGTTCGGCGACGGGCCCTACCTGCCGGCGACCCATCCGGCGCAGGGCTATCGCGACATCGAGGCGGTCAAGCGCCGGGAGGCCGAGCAGCGGGCCTCAGGGGCGGTGGCTGCCGAATGAACTCCGCAGGCCCGCCGGTGTCGATCCTCGTCCGGGTGGGCCGCTTCCCGACACTCTTCACAAGGTGACGACATCATGAGCCAGATCGATTCCGCCTGGGGTGCAGGCCCGAGCGAGCGCTACGAGGCGCTGGCCGACCATTTTCGTCCGGTCTTCGCGCGGATTGCGGAAGGCGCCGTCCAGCGCGAGCTCGAACGGGAGCTCGCCTTCGAGCCGATCAAATGGCTCAAGGAGGCCGGCTTCGGTGCGGTTCGCCTGCCGGTGGAAGCGGGCGGGCTCGGCGCCAGCCTGCCCGAGCTCGCCAATCTGCTGATCGAGCTCAGCGAGGCGGATTCCAATGTCACGCAGGCGCTGCGCGTGCATTTCGGCGTGGTCGAGGACATCCTCAACACGAAGGACGCCGCCCGCCGCGAGCGCTGGTTCAAGCGCATCGCCGCCGGCGAGACCACCGGCAGCGCCTGGACCGAGGCCGGCAATGCCTCGATCGAGGCGTTCGGTACGCGGCTGACCGAGAAGGGCGGCGAACTCACCGTCACCGGCGCCAAATACTACACGACCGGTTCTCTCTACGCCGACTGGATCGACCTCGGCGTCACCGGTCCGCAGGGCGAGGAGCTCTCGGTCTTCGTGCGTACGGACGCGCCGGGCGTGAAGATCGTCGACGACTGGGACGGCTTCGGCCAGATTCTCTCGGTGAGTGGCACCACGACCTTTACGGACGTGCCGGTGGCGCGCGAGGAGGTGGTGGACGACAAGGACCGCTTCAAATACTCGGCGGCATTCTACCAGCTCTACCATCTCGCCACGATCGCCGGCATCGGACGCGCCATTACGCGCGACGTCGCCCGCGCGGTGGGCGCGCGTAATCGCACCTACACCCATGCCAACGGCCCCCGTTCCAGCCAGGACCCGCAGGTTCTGGCGGTGGTGGGACGCGCGCGCGGTGCGGCCTATTCGGCGGGTGCCATCGCGCTGAAGGCAGCGGAATCGCTCCAGCGGGCCTTCGACGCACGTCTCACGGGAAATGACGAGGCCGAGGAACATGCCAACGCCATCGCCGAGCTGGAGACCGCGCAGGCGCAGACGGTGGTGACGAGCCTCGTGCTCGATTCCGCCACCAGCCTGTTCGACGCGCTCGGCGCTTCCGCCACGCGCAAGCCGCTCGGTCTCGACCGGCATTGGCGCAATGCGCGCACGCTCTCCTCGCACAATCCACGCATCTACAAGGACCGCATCGTCGGAGACTTCGCCGTCAACGGCACCCTGCCGCCCTATCAGTGGCGGATCGGCCAGCCGGCCGCCGAGCCCGCCCGTCAGGCGGCGGAATAAGGAGCAGGCCGCGCGCGGACCAACGAGGCTCCGCGTGCGGCGTCATATCGGAAGATGCGGGAAGGACGCCGCAAAGGCTTCCTCCAGCGTCGTCGCCGTAAGCGGCGCCAGCATCGGCAGGCGGCCGAGAACGGCAGCGCCGCCGAGATCGGCGACGATCTCCTGCGTATCCGGCTCGGCATCGCCGATGAAGGCGACGCCGAGGACCGGGATGGATCGACGGCGCAGTGCTTCCAGCGACAGAAGCGTGTGATTGATGGTGCCCAGCCGGGTGCGTGCGCACAGGATCACCGGCAGCCGCCAGTCGGCGAAGACATCCAGAAAGGTGAGCCGCCGGGTCAGCGGCACCATCAGCCCGCCGGCTCCCTCGATGACCAGCGGGCCGGTCACCATCGGCGGGACGAGGCGGTTGGGATCGAGAGCCACACCGTCGATGCAGGCCGACCGATGCGGCGAGGCGGGGGTGCACAGCCGATAGGCTTCCGGCAGAACCCGTCCGGCCGGAAGGCCGCCGAGCCTTTTCGCGACCTCGCTGTCGGTTTCGCCGTCGAGGCCCGCCTGCACCGGCTTCCAGTAGGATGCGCCGGTCCGGCGCGCGAGGCCGGCGGCGAACACGGTCTTCCCGATGTCCGTATCGGTGCCGGCGACCACGATGCGCGTGTCGCCGGCACTCTGGGCGTTCACCGCGTATCCCCGGCAAGCGGCGTCACGGGCGCGGGTCGATGCGCGACCGGCCTTTGCGCCGGGCTGTATGGTGTCGGGAGACCCGCGTTCTCTTCGGGCAACGCCGCTGCCCGCATGCCGAGCTTGCCGAGCAGGGTGGCGTCCCGGTCCCGGGCCGGGTTGCCGGTGGTCAGCAGCACCTCTCCGGTGAAGATGGAGTTGGCGCCGGCGAGGAAGCAAAGGGCCTGCAACTCGTCGCTCATGGCGCTGCGTCCCGCCGAAAGGCGCACGACGCTGCGCGGCATCAGGATGCGGGCGAGCGCGACGAGCCGCACGAAAGTGATCGGCTCGACGGGTTCGGCCTTCTGCATCACCGGCGTACCGGCGATCGGATGCCACATGTTGAGGGGCACGCTCTCCGGCGGCTCGTCGAGATCGGCCAGCGTGACCAGCATGGCGATGCGGTCGTCGATGGTCTCGCCCATGCCGACGATCCCGCCGCAGCAGACCTTGATGCCGCCGGCGCGGACGCGGTCGAGCGTTTCCAGCCGGTCCTCCATCGTCCGCGTGGTGACGATCTGGGGGTAGAAGGCCGGGGAGGTGTCGATATTGTGGTTGTAGTAGTCGAGGCCCGCTTCGCCGAGGCGTTCCGCTTGCGCGGGCGTGAGCATGCCGAGCGTGACGCAGGCTTCCATGCCAAGCGCCTTGACGCCCTCGATCATGGCGCACACCACGTCCATGTCGCGGTCCTTGGGGCTCCGCCACGCCGCGCCCATGCAGAAGCGCGTGGCGCCGCCCGCTTTCGCCCGCCGCGCCTCGGCGAGCACGGCCTCCACCTCCATCAGCTTTGTCGCTTTCACGCTGCCGCGGTGGTGGGCACTTTGCGAGCAGTAGCCGCAATCTTCCGGGCAGCCCCCGGTCTTGATGGAGAGCAGCGTCGCCGTCTCCACCACTGCCGGATCGAAACAGCGACGGTGGACGCTCTGGGCCTGGAAGAGCAGTTCGGGGAAGGGGAGGGTGTAGATGTCCCGTGCCTGCGCCTGTGTCCAACGGGGGCGGCGGGAGCCGACCGACCCCTCGGGTCGGTCGGGCGAGGAAGGGACAGCGCTCACCGCCCGATCTTCCCGATCAACCGCCGGGGAACGAACAGTGCCCCGATCGCGACCATGGCGATGTTGATCAGATCGCCGAGGATGAAGGGTGTGAAGCCGAGCGGAACGACGTCGGCAACCGGAACATAGAGTGCCAGCCAGATAAGGCCGAGCGCATAGGTGACGGCAAGGCCGGCCAGCATGGCGCCGGTGCGGCCGAGCGTGCCACGCCCTTCCGCCAGCGCGCCGGAAATCCAGCTCGCGGCGAGATAGCCCAGGAGATAGCCGCCGGTGGGGCCGACCATGTAGGCGAGGCCGATGCCGCGTTCCGGGGTGCCGGAGAAGACCGGCAGACCCGCCGCGCCGACAGCGAGATAGGTCAGGAAGGTCGCGGTGGCGAGGCGCGGGCCGACGGCGAGGGCGACGGTCATCACCGCCAGCGTGTGCAGCGTCATCGGCACCGGCCAGGATGGCACGCGGATTTTCGCACACAGCGTGATGAGCGCGACGCCGAGAACGATCACGGCGGCTTTCTTCGCCATCGAGCGAAGCTGCGGGGGCGACAGGGCGAGAGTCTGATTCATGATCACTCCTAGATTATAGATAATTATCGAATCTATCGATAATGAATCCACAGGAGTCGCCGGGACGCAATGCTATTTATAGATAATAATCAGCCGACAATGGCGAAGGCGCTGCGCGGCGTGCCGCCGGAGCTGGAAACCGGACGCTGCCCGATCCAGCCGACATGCCGGGCAAGGGTCGCACAGGCGGACTCGATGTCGCCCTTGCGCAGATAGGCGAGGATGGCGCGGTGATCGTGGTCGGTGCGCGCCTCCCAGTCCGAGCGCCAGGCGGCGAAGAGGAAACGCGCACTGGCGGCATGCAGGTCATCGATGGCGGCGAGCAGGCGGGGCATGCCGCAGGGTTCAAGGATCAGGCGGTGAAAGCGCCGGTTGGCTTCCTCCCACGAGCGTACATCCCGCGAGGCGTCGCCAGCATGCGTGGCGTCCTCGGCGGCGTCGAGAATGGCGGCAGTGAGGTTAGGCGCGGCATGCCGAAGGGCGAGCACCTCAAGGGCGGCGCGCATCTGCGCGACCTCCTTCACTTCGGCCAGCTCGAAGGACGCGACGCGCACACCGCGGCGCGGCTCGCTGACCGCCAGTCCTTGCGCCTCCAGACGGCGAAATGCCTCGCGGACCGGAACATGGCTGGCACCGAATTCCTCGGCGATATGATCCTGCCGAAGCCGGGCGCCGGGCTCGATCTGCCCGGCGATGATCCGTTCCGCGAGGGTGCGGCTGATGCGGGCCGCCAGTGTCTCTTCCGATCGTGCGCTCATGTTTTATAGATAATTTGCGCCGGGGTGATTGTCGATGCGGCGCCCCCTCGCACCGCCGCGCGCCTGTTGCCGCAGCGAACGTG
The DNA here is from genome assembly GCF_902703545.1 of Starkeya nomas. Taxonomy (NCBI): domain Bacteria; kingdom Pseudomonadati; phylum Pseudomonadota; class Alphaproteobacteria; order Hyphomicrobiales; family Xanthobacteraceae; genus Starkeya; species Starkeya nomas. Next base: position 2,669,566 of record NZ_CACSAS010000001.1, on the reverse strand, counting down.
GAAGCCGGTCGCCACCGTGCGGCGGGCGCTGGCCGACATTCTTCTGGTGACACCGGCCGATCTCAAACAGCATGTCGACGACGTGGCCGGGACCATCGTCCAGCGGCACGGCTTCGTGTCCTACCGGGCCCATATCGCGCGCGTCGGTCGCGGCCGGCAGATCGAGCTCTGTTTCATCGTTCCGGCCGCATGGCCGGCGCGGCGGCTGGAGGAATGGGACGCGATCCGCGACGAGATCGGCGCGCTGATCGGCAGGGACAGTCCCGACCGGTGGATGACCATCGTCTTCACCACCGATCCGGAATGGGCGGACTGAGCGGCCGACGAACGGGCCGGCGCTTCACGCCCGCTCGCCGATGCGGGCCCGCGCCGCGATGTGACGCTCGCGCCAGGCGTCCTGAAGGCGCTGGCGCCAGCGCCGGTCGCCACGCTCGGTCACCTCGTGGAGGAAGCGCGCATAGTCGAGCGCGAGGCCCGGCGTCCACGTCATCAGCTCGGCGCGCCCGCGCACCAGGCGCAGCAGCCAGAAATGCGGGTCGACGAGCAGCTTCAGCAGGCGGCGCAGGGGCTTGCCATCCCGGAGAACGCCCTCCATCGCCGCATCGAGCGCGAGAATGGACGACGACGAACAGTTGCGCGCCGTGAGATTGTAGGTCGTGTCCTGCGAATATTCCCGCCAGAAGGCGCGCAGCGCGGCGGGGTTGAAGCGGGTGAAGGTGACGGTTTGATCTGCGGGGCACCAGCCCGCGACTTCTTCCGCATAGGAAGGCTGGAAGCGCCCGGCGACATCGTTCTGCGTGCGGGAATCCAGCAGGTGGCGGAAGTCGTCGCTGTCGCGATCGATCTCGACCGCCGGATAGTGGCTCACATAGAGATCGGGCGGCAGTTCGAGCGCTGCATGGCCGGTCGACACTACGCCGTGGCGGTCTACCGCGGCGACGTAGCGGCGCACCACGATGGGGCCGTGGCCTCCGTCGGCCGAGCCGGTGGCGGTCCATACGTGAAGCATCAGCGTCTGTCCCGGAAACTCCGCGCCGGCCCCCCTGTTCTCATAGCCGTGGCCCCCGCCGCCATGCCAGTTGCGGGAAGCGTAGAAGGGCAGCGATGTTACGGAGCGGCCCGGGCCGAGGGCGCGCAACTGCATGGCGAGCTGAAACAGCGTGTAGCCCGAGCTCAGCAGCAGTAGCGCGAGGCAGAAGGGTACGGTCAGGCGGTGGGGCAGGGGGTGCCCGGCGAGAATCACGATGGCCAGGGTGATCTCGACGAGGCCCGCGGCCAGTCCCTGCCGCCAGCGCGGATTGCGCACGACGGCGGCGGAGGCGATGCGCAGAACGCCGTCGATGGCGAAGGCAGCTCCGAACAACGTGGCACTGCCGATATTGTTGTCCCAGGGAATGTCGGCGACCAGGAAGCCGGCGATGAGGAAGGCGAGGCCCCGCGCCACCGCTCGCAGATGAGTACGCACTCCGAGCAGCATGGCGGCGGCGAGCTCCACCAGCCCGTGCAGGGCGAGGAGGATGCCCAGCGTATCGGTGACGACGCTCAGCTTGCCGTCGCTCAGATCGGCCAGCATCAGCAGGCCGAGCAGGCAGGTGATGGCACCTACGATCGCGAGGAGGCGCCACTGAGGGCGTAGCGCATCTCCTCCGAGGAGCAGGAAGGCAAGACGGATCATCGATGATTCCTCACGAGCGGCCCGGAGGGGGCGCCGCCCTGTTACCACGACCGGACGGATCGGTGGCGGCGATCGACGCGTCGCCGATGGCGGGCTTTTGGTGGAGGCGGTCTGCGGCTAGGGCTTGGCCGGCGTGCCGGTAGCCTCGCCGATCAGCTTGCAGGCGAGCGTCTTTGGAGCCTGCCTCGCCTCGGCGAGCGGGCCGTCGATGATGTCGCAATCGAGCAGGTTGTCGTCGCTGCTCTTGCGCGCCGAGGCGATGTTGACGTTGACCTGCACGGGGCCTTCCAGCCAGCCGAGGTGCTGCGGATCGAGCCGGACGGCGGGAACGGCATACCGGCCCGCAATACCGGGAATGGGGATGTCCCGGCTCGGGCCGAAGCCGATCTGGCCCATCTCGTCGGCGTGCTTCTGCGAGCCTTTCTTCGGCCAGCCGTAATAATCGACCATGATCACCATCGCTTCGTGCCGGGCGGCCAGCGTCGCGGCGGCTTTCGCCGACAGGACGATGTTCACCTCGAAGCCGGTGTCCTCCTGAGCGGCGGCCGGTGCCGCCAGAACGGCCAGGCCGAGAGCGAGCAGGGCGGCGCCGGCAGGCCGGCAGCGGGGCGTCTCCATGAGCATCTCCTTCGTCGCTTCCAGCGCGTACCGATACGCCCGGTCGTGGAGCGATCGACGCGGCGGACGGGCCGCGGTCGGCGACCGGGGACGCGGTCATGCCCGTACCACCGGCGGATCACGACGGGCACCTTCCCGCCCTGGAGCATGGCTCCATGGCAAGGCATCGGATCGGGACGCTTCTTGCCCGACCGAATGGGGCGTTTCACGACCGGACGGTCCGAAATGACCAGAATAGAGCGCTATTCCGATAGCGCGTCGCCTTCTGACATATCGCCTCCAGCCATCACAAACGCCTGCCATATATGGCGCGCGCGCGTCCGAGTCCTCCATCGGGGGCCGTATGGGGTGGGTTGCGCCGGTGTCCTTCGACGTCGATTGATTGAACGGCGGTGGTGTCGCCATTCTCCTCCGTCATTCAATCGATCGGGAGTTCCCTTGTCTGGCCTGTTGCGAGCGGTTCCGAATGCCTGGGGTCCGAAAGTCAGGGCGGAAAGCGGTGAGGCAACCCAGACGCGGACGGGACCGAACGAGATCAGCTTCACGGCGCCCGCCAATCTGGCGCTGGTGATGCTCTCGCCGCAGCCGAACCGCGAAGTGGCGCTGAACAGCGACCGCAAGACCGTCGGGCTCGCTCCGATCGGCGCCATCGAGATCGTGCCGGCGGGGGCCGAGGTGTTCGCGCGCTGGACGGTAGACAAGGAGAACATGCTGGTCGCTATCGATGAGAGACGTCTCTCCCGGCTGGCGGGCATGGAGTTCGGCAAGGACAGCTTCGAGCTCCAGCCGCCGAAGGTCGGCCTCATCGACCGGAAGGCGTTGGTATTCACGAATCTGATGCGGGAAGAGTTTCAGCGTGGATCCGAGATCAACGAGCTCTGCTTCGACGGGCTCATCACGCTCTTCGCGACCCATCTGCTCCGCAACTATTCCTCCCTGCGCGAGCAGTCGGATCCATTGATGAGCGGCGGGCTGTCGCCGAGGGCGTGGCGCAGCGTCAGCGATTACATCCAGGACAACCTGTCCGGGCGGCTCTCCATCGCGCAGCTCGCCGACGTGGCGAACCTGTCGCCGAGCCATTTCCTGCGGGCCTTCCGCCGGACCACCGGCCAGACGCCGCACCAGTACCTCGTCGCCCAGCGTCTGACCTTCGTCGAGCGGCTGGTAAGGACGACCGACACGCCGCTGGACATGGTGGCCCGATCTGCCGGATTCTCCAGCAACAGCCACATGACGGCGACGCTGAAGCGGTTGCGGGGGATCACGCCGACAGATCTGCGCCGCGAGGTGCGGCGGGGATGAGGCCTCCCTTTGACAGGCGTCAAGCCGGGAGCGTCATGCATCGATTGTAATGGCCGGGCATCGTATGCTGTCGGAAACCTGGAGGTGGAGCCATGGACGTCCGAGGTGAGGCTGTGACAGGTGCCGGGCTGATGGCGGATGCCGCTGCCTATGCGGTGGACGCGGGCCAGCGCTGGACGCTGTTCCTCGACACGCTGCGCCGACGCGGGCTGCAGTACGAGGCCCATCTGGCCGAGCCGCTGCCCAACGTGCTCGACTATGCCGCCGAACTGATCAGCGACGGGCGGGAACTGCCGCGCGCGGTGAACTATGTGCTGATGCGCATCGTGCCGCCGGCGGGCACCTCCGTCGACGAGCGCAAGCGGCCCTTCATGATCGTCGACCCGCGCGCGGGGCATGGCCCCGGCATCGGCGGCTTCAAGGCCGACAGTGAGATCGGCGTCGCCATGAAGGCCGGCCATCCCTGTTATTTCGTCGGTTTCCTGCCAGATCCGGTGCCCGGCCAGACGATCGAGGATATCTCCCGCGCCGAGGCGCACTTCCTGGAGACGATCATCGCCCGCCACCCGCAGGCGGAGGGCAAGCCCTGCGTGATCGGCAACTGCCAGGCCGGGTGGGCGGTGATGATGCTGGCGGCGGTGCGGCCGGATCTGTTCGGCCCGATCATCATCGCCGGCGCGCCGCTCTCCTACTGGGCCGGCGTGAAGGGGCGCAACCCGATGCGCTATTCCGGCGGCCTGCTCGGCGGCACCTGGCTGACCGCGCTGACCAGCGACCTCGGCGCCGGCGTGTTCGACGGCGCCTGGCTGGTGCAGAACTTCGAGAACCAGAACCCCGCCAACACGCTCTGGACCAAGCAGTACAACCTCTATTCGAAGATCGACACCGAGGTGGACCGCTATCTCGGTTTCGAGAAGTGGTGGGGCGGTCATGTGACGCTGAACGCAGAGGAAATCCAGTTCATCGTCGACGAGCTGTTCGTCGGCAATCACCTTGCCTGCGGCGACATCCGCACCTCCGACGGCACGGCGATCGACCTGCGCAACATCCGCTCGCCGATCGTGGTGTTCTGCTCGCAGGGCGACAACATCACCCCGCCGCAGCAGGCGCTGGACTGGATCCTCGACCTCTATGACAGCGTCGACGAGATCCGCTCCTACGGCCAGACCATCGTCTATTCCGTGCACGACAAGATCGGTCATCTCGGCATCTTCGTCTCCGGCAGCGTGGCGCGGAAGGAGCACGAGGAGTTCGCTTCCAACATCGATTTCATCGATGTGCTTCCGCCCGGCCTCTACGAGGCGATCTTCGAGCCGAAGACCGGGTCCGAGGCCGATCCCGAGCTGATCACCGGCGACTGGATCATGCGCTGCGAGGCGCGTGACCTCGACGATATCCGGGCGCTCGGCGGCAACGATCTCGATGACGAGCGCCAGTTCGCCGCCGCCGCGCGCGTCTCCGAGACCAATCTCTCGCTCTACCGGGCGCTGGTGCAGCCCTTCGTGCGCGCGGGCGTCAACCCGGCGATGGCGGAAGCTTTCCGCAAGCTGCATCCGCTTCGCCTGCAATATGAGCTGTTCGGCTCCCGCAACCCCTTCCTCTCCTGGGTGGGCGAGGCGGCGGAGAAGGTGCGCGAGGAACGCCAGCCGGTCTCGCCCGACAATCCCTTCATCAAGGCGCAGGAGCAGGTCTCGCGTCAGATCGTCGAAACCCTCGATGCCTGGCGCCAGACCGTCGAGCACCAGAGCGAGCTGGCCTTTCGCGCGATCTACGGCTCGCCACTGCTGCAGGCGGCGGTGGGCATCGACCGCACCGCCGACAGGCGCCCGCGCAGCGCGGCGAAGAATGAGCTGCACCGCGAGCTGATCCGTCGGCGTATCCGCGAGCTGCGCGAGGATGTCGGCCGCGGCGGCCTGCTGGAGGCGGTGACGCGTGCGCTGGTTTACATCGGCCTCGCCCGCAACAGCGCTGACGAGCGCGGCTTCGAGGCCGTGCGCCGGCTGCGGGCTGAGCATGAGCGGGCGCGCCAGTGCACCCTCGAGGAATTCAAGGCGATGGTCCGAGAGCAGTACTTCATGCTGCTGATCGACCCCGCGGCGGCGTTGCAGGCCATTCCCGGCCTGTTGCCGGCGGAGCCGGGCGAGCGCGAGGCGGCCTTCGCGGTGCTCGCCGAGGTGCTGTCGGCGCGCGGCCCGGTGACCGGAGAGGCCGGCGAGCGGCTGGAGGAGATCCGCACTCTGTTCGGGCTTGCCACCGGGCCGGAGCAGGCCGTTCGCAAGCCTGCGCTCAAGCTGGCGAGCAAGAAAGACTGAAGCGCGGCGCCCGACCCGATTCTCACCTGATCTGGAGGCTGGATGTCCATCCCGGCGGTCAAGATGAAGCTGCTCGAGGGCAAGAAGGGCCTCGTCGTCGGTATCGCCAACGACCAGTCCATCGCGTGGGGATGCGCCCGGGCGTTCCGGGGCTTCGGGGCGGAGGTTGCCGTCACCTATCTGAACGACAAGGCGAAGCCCCATGTCGAGCCGCTGGCGCGCGAGCTGGAGGCGCCGATCTTCATGCCGCTCGACGCCACCGTGCCGGGGCAGATGGAGGCCGTGTTCGAGCGCATCGGCGAGACCTGGGGCGAACTCGACTTCGTGGTGCACTCCATCGCCTTCGCCCCGCGCGACACGCTGGCGGGACGGGTCACCGACGCGCCGCTCGCCGGCTTCCTGAAGACCATGGAGATTTCCTGCTGGTCGTTCATCCGCATGGCGCATCTGGCCGAGCCCTTGATGAAGAACGGCGGCAGCCTCTTCACCATGACCTATTACGGCTCGGAGAAGGTCATCGAGAACTACAACATCATGGGCGTGGCCAAGGCGGCGCTGGAGAGCGCCGTGCGTTACATGGCGGCGGAGCTGGGCCCCAAGCGCATCCGTGTCCACGCCATCTCGCCGGGGCCGCTGGCGACGCGCGCGGCCTCCGGCATCCCGGAGTTCGACACGCTGCTCGAAAAGGCCAAGCGCAAGGCGCCGGCGCGCGAACTGGTGACGATCGACGATGTGGGCGTCGCCACCGCCATCCTCGCCCACGATGCGACACGCCTGATGACCGGGCAGGTGCTCTATATCGACGGCGGCTACCACATCATGGATTGAGAGGACGGGGCGGGCGTGGACCGCCCCGTCCTTTCCGTCAGTGCCCGCCGCCGAAGACCAGCGTCTGGATCGGCAGGATCAGCGCCTGAATGCGCAGCAGCAGCGCGTGGACCAGTGCCACCGTGTCGACGATGTGCAGATAGACCGCGTGCAGGCCACCGACCTCGCCGGAGGCAAGGCGGTCGTGATTGCTCGAATAGGCGTTGGCGACGCAACTCGACCCCGGCGGGACGGCATCGAGCCCGCCTTCATAAAGCGGTTCGAGGAAGACCGTAATGGTGCCCGGCGTCACCGCCTGCATGTCCAGCAGCTGCTCGCTGGCGCGGAACTGGCCGGCGGCGATATAGTCCTGCACGCTCGTCACCACCATGGGGATGATGGCGAAAGGCTGGGAAAGGCAGGTCGCTTCGGCGAGCATGCCGGGCCGCATGATCTGCGCCTCGATCTGGCCGAAGCCGGCGATCAGCCGCTCGCGGCCCGCTCCTGCCGGAATCAGCACGCCGGCGGGCCGCATCAGCGGATTGACGAGATCGCCGACGCGCAGCGCGAACTGCTCGACCCGACCGGAGACACCGGCGCGGATCACCGTCTTGCCCAGTTGCACCTCGGCCTCGGACAAGGCCGCCTCGGCGCTCGCCTTCTGCGCCGGCAGCAGGGTTTCGAGGCGCAGCGTGGCCCCCTCCCGGGTGGCGAGTGCAGCATTGAGGGCGCCTTCGCGCCCGTCGACCACCCGTTGCAGACGCTCCAGCTCACGGCGGGTCACGACGTCCGCGTTGCGGGTGTTCAGCTCGGATTTGGTCCGTAACTCGTCGAGTGCCTGCTGCAGGGCTTCCTCTGCCTGGGTGATTTGCCCGTCCGCGATGGCGACATCCGTCCGGGCGACGACGATCGCCGCGTCCGTCTCGGAGATGCGCCGGCGGGCGGTTTCCACCGCGGCCTTCTGGGAGGAATCGTCGAGACGGAAGATCGGCTCGCCCTGCTCGACGTTGTCGCTGACGCCGACATAGATCTCCGCCACCCGGCCGATGGTCTCGGGGACGATCGGCACCGTACGGAAATAGGCGGCGACGTTGCTCGACGAGGGGTGATTGTAAAAGATGATGGTGATCAGCGCGACCGTCAGCATCAGGCAGGCGGTGATGCCCCAGCGCAGCTCGAACCAGACCGAGTAGAGCGTGATCTCCCGGCCGATGCGCTTGCCCTGTGCATAGCGCCGGTAGAGGTAGTCCGGCAGGATGGTGAGCAGGGAGCACAGCATGAGCTCAAGCATGCTGCCGGCCCTCCGTTTCATGCCCCTGCGTCGCGTGGGGACCGTGAGCGTCCGCCGGCGGGGCGGCGTCCTCCGGCTTTGGGGGAGGCGGGGGGAGCCCGGCGACCGCCTCGGCCGCGCGGGCGATGCGATTCAGCGGCGTGCCGAAATCGGGCAGGTCGACGAAGGCGAGCAGCAGCGCCGCCACCCAGAAGATGTGCGTATGGGTGAACAGTGCCAGCAGGCAGAGCACCGCCACGATCTCGAACTGCAGCTTCTGCCCGCGATGCGCCATCCGCTCGGGGAGCGAATGCAGATGCAGGAAAAGGACGCCCGCGAATAGCACCGACACGATGAGCGTCACCGCCGCCACGATCATCAGGATGTCGGTCGCGCCCGGAGCGGTGATGAAGAACGGCAGGTGCCCGGTGGCGGCCGGGTGAGGCGCGGGTGTCATGCCCACTCTCCGAAAGGGGTGTTGCGTCGGAGTTCGGCGTTGTCGCGATCTACCTCTTTCCCCAGGTGAGGAACAGGCCGATATCCCCCGGCATCCCGTTCGGCCATTCGATGACCATCGCGGCGAGGCCGTAGCCGGCGGCCTTGAGGTGGTCGCGCCACAGCTCGTAGGCCTGCCGCGGGCGGCCGGTCAGAGTCTCCGGCCAGCCTTCCTCAGTGTTGTTGATCGCCCGCCCATGGTCGGTGCACAGCTCGTTGGGGAAGCGCATCACCATGATCTCGTTCTCGCCGCGCTCGGCGGCTGAACGCAGCTTGACGAGGAGATTCTGGGTGATTGCGTGGAGCCGCTCCGGCGTCAGGGCGATCGGCTCGGCGAGCGTCTTCGCCAGCTCTTCCTTGGCGTGACGGGCGCGGTCGATCGCCTCAACCGCCTCCTCGGCGTGTGCGGCTGCGATCTTGTCCATATAGCCGCGCAGGTCGGCGGCCGACATGAAGCTCTCGTCGCCGAGTTCGTGTTCCTTGCCGGGAGGTTTGGTGCCGATATCGCTCATTATGGTGCTCCGTCTCGCTCTGGCGGATGTGCGTCGTGGTATCTGTCAAAAGGCTGCGGGCACGTGGTGCCGGATGTCTTCCGGCTCGACGTAATCTTTCGCCTTCTGTCGTTTCGGCAGTGTGACCTTCTCGCGGTGCGGGGCCGCGTAGGGCACCTTGGACAACAAATGCCGGATGACGTTCAGCCGGGCGCGCTTCTTGTCGTTGGAATCGACGACGTACCAGGGAGCCCAGGCCGAATCGGAGGCGGCGAACATCATGTCGCGCGCTCGCGAATAGTCATACCAGCGTCCGTAGGACTTCAGGTCCATCGGCGAGAGCTTCCAGATCTTGCGCGGGTCGTGGATGCGGCCCTCGATGCGGCGGGTCTGCTCCTCGGGGCTGACCTCCAGCCAGTATTTCAGCAGCAGGATGCCGGATTCGATGATGGCCTTCTCCACGTCGGAGATGCTCGACAGGAACTTGTCCGCTTGTTCCTCGGTGCAGAAGCCCATGACGCGCTCGACGCCGGCGCGGTTGTACCAGCTGCGGTCGAAGATCACGATTTCGCCCGCCGCCGGCAGGTGAGGCAGGTAGCGCTGGGCATACATCTGCGACTTCTCGCGGTCGGTGGGCGCGGGCAGGGCGACGACGCGGAACACGCGCGGGCTGACGCGCTCGGTGATCGCTTTGATGGCACCGCCCTTGCCCGCGCCGTCGCGCCCTTCGAAGATGATGCAGATCTTGGCGCCGGTGGCGCGCACCCATTCCTGCAGGCCGACCAGTTCGCCGTGGAGGCGCTTCAGTTCCTGATCGTAGACCTTGCGGGACAGCTTCTTGCCGCTGTTGTCGTCCTTGGCCGTCTTGGTCATGTCACACAGTCTTCCAGTCGATCGAGAACGCGCACGCAACCCCGCCGACGCCGTGAGTTGCCGGAGGGTCAGTCAATATTGTTTACCGAATAAGCTTCCGTTTTCCTGTCAATGACTGCTGCTTCCAGCCATCGCCCACAAAAGCGATCCGTCCCACCACGTATATACATTGATACTGATCGAGGCTTATGTCCATATCGTTGATATGGCTCAAGAACATACGGTGCGGGATGCCTTAGCGCGGTAGCCTGCTGCGAATACTCTGGCGGTGCCGTTGGAACGGTTCCGCCGGGACCTCGACCCGGGACGTCAGCGCCTTGCGCGGGACCGGGCGCCATGATGCCGAAAGAGTATCTTCCGCGGAGGAGCACACCAAGATGGCCGACACTTTCGCTCACCAGCCAGCCGTCGACCGGGCCTCCGCGCCCGCACGGCCAGAGGCCGGAAAGCTGACGCTGCTGCCCCTGATCGCCCTTGTCGTCGGCTCGATGATCGGCGGTGGCGTCTTCAACCTGCCAAGCGATATGTCGCGCGGCGCCTCCCCGCTGGCCATCGTCCTCGGCTGGGTCATCACGGGCATCGGCATGCTGATGCTGGCCTTCGTCTATCAGGGCCTGTCGCTGCGCAAGCCGAACCTCGACAACGGGCCCTACGCCTACGCCAAGGCGGGTTTCGGCGACTTCGTCGGCTTCAACAGCGCGTGGGGTTACTGGATCAGCGCCTTCCTCGGCAACGTGGCCTATGCGGTGGCCATCTTCTCGGCGCTGTCCTATTTCGCGCCCATCTTCGGCGACGGCAACAATGTAATCTCCATCGTCGGCGCCTCGCTGGCGCTGTGGGGTATCCACGGGCTGATCCTAAAGGGGGTGAAGGAGGCAGCCTTCGTCAACGCCATCACCACCGTGGCCAAGCTGGTGCCGATCCTGGTGTTCATCATGGTCGCCATCGTCGCCTTCAACTTCGACCTGTTCCTCGCCGCCTTCCGCAACATGGGTGCGGGCATGGGCGAAGGAGGCGCGGGGCTTGGCAGCCTGCTCGATCAGGTGAAAAGCACCATGCTGGTCACGCTGTGGGTGTTCATCGGCATCGAGGGCGCGAGCGTCTATTCCGCCCGCGCCGCCAAGCGCTCCGATGTCGGGCGCGCCACGGTGATTGGCTTCATCGGGGCGCTGGCGATTTACGTCCTCGTCTCGCTGCTCTCGGTCGGCATTATGGCTCAGCCGGAGCTTGCCGGGCAGAAGGTGCCCTCGATGGCGGGCGTGCTGGAGTATGTCGTCGGGCCGTGGGGTGCGGGGCTGATCAATCTCGGCTTGATCATCTCGGTCGGCGGCGCCTTCCTGAGCTGGACGCTGCTAAGCGCTGAAATCCCCTACACCTGCGGCAAGGACGGCACCTTCCCGCGCTGGTTCTCGGCCGAGAACAGCCGCGGCACGCCGGTCAACTCACTCTGGGTGACGAACCTGTGCGTGCAGGCCTTCCTAGTGCTGACCTATTTCTCCAAGGATGCCTACAACTTCTTCTACTTCATCGCCTCGGTGGCGATCCTGCCGCCCTATGTGTTCTCCGGTGGCTACGCGCTCAAGCTCGCGCTGACGGGAGAGACCTACAAGAGCGGCGAGGAGGGACGTCGCCGGCGCGACCTGATCGTGGGGCTGGTCGCGACGCTCTACGGCCTGTGGCTGGTTTACGCGGCGGGGCTCCAGTATCTGCTGATGGCGACGTTGCTCTTCGCGCCCGGCCTCGTCATCTACGCGATTGCCTGCCGCGAGCGCGGGGCACGTCCCTATACGGGGATCGACCTGCTCTTCGCACTTGGCATGCTGGCCCTGGCGGGCCTCTCGGCCTACCTCATCGCTACCGGAGTCATCAGCCCGCTCTGAGGGCTACCCGGATGGAACCGATCCCGCGGGGCGATACTTGCCTCGCGGGGTATTCCCTGGCGGATGGCGGGTTCGCGGTCGCCATCGCGGCTGCGCGGCGAACCGACGGCCGCGCCAATTCACAAAATCCGTCCCCGAGGAGGCGTTCCATGTCCTTCAATCTCCGCAACCGTTCCCTGCTCACCGTCCAGGACTACACGCAGCGCGAATTCCAGTACCTGCTCGATCTCGCCCGCGATTTGAAGCGGGCGAAGTATTCCCGGACCGAGGAGCCGCACCTGAAGGGGCGGGAGATCGTCCTCATTTTCGAGAAGACCAGCACGCGTACGCGCTGTGCCTTCGAGGTTGCCTGTCACGACCAAGGCGCGCATGTGACCTATCTCGACCCGGCCGGCTCGCAGATCGGCCACAAGGAATCCTTCAAGGACACGGCGCGGGTGCTGGGGCGCATGTTCGACGCCATCGAGTATCGCGGGGCCTCCCAGCACGGTGTCGAACAGCTCGCCAAGTATGCCGGCGTGCCGGTCTATAATGGCCTGACCGACGAGTACCACCCGACCCAGATGCTCGCCGACGTGATGACCATGCGCGAGCATTCGGACCGTCCCGCCCATGAGATCAAATACGCCTATGTCGGCGACACGCGCTCCAACATGGGCCACTCGCTGATGATCGCCGGCTGCCTGATGGGCATGGATGTGCGCATCGCCGGCCCGAAGAAGCTGTGGCCGTCGGACGAGTTCGTCTCGATCGCCCGCGATCTCGAGAAGAGATACGGCGCCAAGCTCACCATCACCGACGATCCGCAGGTCGCGGTGAAGGGGGTCGACTTCATCCACACCGACGTCTGGGTGTCGATGGGCGAGCCCAAGGAGGTGTGGGCCGAGCGTATCGAGCTGCTGAAGCCTTTCCAGGTGAACGCTGCGCTGATGAAGGCGAGCGGCAACCCGCGCGTGAAGTTCATGCACTGCCTGCCGGCGTTCCACGATACCGAGACCACGGTCGGCAAGGACATTGCCGACAAGTTCGGCATCACCGACGGGCTGGAGGTTTCGAACGAAGTGTTCGAGAGCGAGGCGAATATCGCCTTCGAGCAGGCGGAGAACCGCCTGCACACCATCAAGGCACTGCTGGTCGCCACGCTCGGGGACTGACGCCATGCTCATCGTCACCGCTCTCGGCGGCAATGCGCTGCTGCGTCGTGGGCAGGCGCTCACGGCGGAGAACCAGCGCGAGAACGTCGCCATCGCCGCCCGTTCGCTAGCGCCCATTGCCATGGAGCACCGGCTGGTGGTCGGGCACGGCAACGGCCCGCAGGTTGGTTTGCTCGCCCTGCAGGGCGCGGCCTACGGCAAGGTCGAGACCTATCCGTTCGACGTGCTCGGCGCGCAGACGGAAGGCATGATCGGCTACATGATCGAGCAGGAGCTGGGAAACCTGCTGCCGCTCGAACGTCCGCTCGCCACGCTGCTCACCATGGTGGAGGTCGATCCCGACGATCCGGCCTTCGGCAACCCGACCAAGTTTGTCGGGCCGATCTATCCCAAGGAGGAGGCGGATCGGCTCGGCGCGGAAAAGGGATGGATCTTCAAGGCGGATGGGGACAGCTGGCGTCGCGTCGTCGCCTCGCCCGTGCCCCGGCGCATCTTCGAGTTGCGGCCGATCCGCTGGCTTCTCGACCAGAACACGGTCGTCATCGCCGCCGGCGGCGGCGGCATTCCGACCATGTACGAGGCCGGCGAGCAGCCGGGCGGGCGACGGCGCCTCGTCGGCGTCGAGTGCGTCATCGACAAGGACCTCGCCACGGAGCTGCTGGCGCGTGAACTCGGCGCCGACCTGCTCGCCATCCTCACCGATGTGGACGCGGTCTATGTCGACTGGGGCACGCCCAACCAGCGTGCCATCCGCAGCGCCTCGCCCGAGGCGCTCGCCGCATTGTCCTTCCCTGCCGGCTCGATGGGGCCGAAGGTCGAGGCGGCCTGCCGCTTCGCCAAGGCGACCGGCAAGAGGGCGTGCATCGGCGCGCTGAAGGACCTTGCCGACATCATCGCCGGCCGTGCCGGCACCACGGTGTCGGCGGAAGAAAACGGTATCCGCTACGCGGAAGTTCAAGGAGCAACGTCATGAGGCAGTTCGGTGTGCACTCCGAGGCGGGGCGCCTGCGGACCGTGATGGTCTGCCGGCCGGGTCTCGCCCACAAGCGGCTGACCCCGGGCAATTGCCGGGAACTGCTGTTCGACGACGTGTTGTGGGTGCAGGAGGCGCAGAAGGAGCACTTCAACTTCTGCAACAAGATGCGCGAATTCGGCGTCGAGGTGCTGGAGTTCCATGACCTGCTGGCGCGGGTGCTGGAGACTAAGGAGGGCCGCGAATGGGTGCTCGACCGGCGCATCACCGCCAACCATGTCGGGGCGGGCATGCTGAAGGACCTGCGCTCCTGGCTCGACGAGATGCCGGCGGCGAAGCTTGCCGAGCATCTCATCGGCGGCATTGCGCGCTTCGAGCTGCCCTTCGAGCCGCGCGGCATGTTCGGCCGCTATCTCGGGCCCAGTGACTTCGTGATCCCGCCGCTGCCCAACACCATCTTCACCCGCGACAACTCTTGTTGGGTCTACAACGGGGTGACGGTGAACCCGATGTACTGGCCGGCGCGCAAGCCGGAGACGCTTCTGGTCAGCGCGATCTACAAGTTCCACCCGGAGTTCCGCCACGGCGACTTCAAGATCTGGTGGGGCGACCCGGACGAGGACTTCGGCCCCTCGACACTGGAAGGCGGCGACGTCATGCCGGTGGGCAACGGCGTCGTCTTTGTCGGCATGGGCGAGCGTACCACGCCGCAGGCGGTCGGCCAGCTCGCGCGGGCGCTATTCGACAGCGAGGCGGCGACGCGGGTCGTGGCTTGCCAGATGCCCAAGTCGCGCGCGGCGATGCACCTCGACACGGTGTTCACCCTGTGCGACCGCGACGTCGCCAACATCTTCCTTGAGGTCTGCCAGCAGATCACCTGCTACAGCCTGCGCCCCGGCGACAATGGCGAGGATGTCGAATACCACGTCGAGAACCGGCCCTTCCTCACCGAGGACGGCACCGGCGTCGCCGCCGACGCGCTCGGCCTGCAGCATCTGCGCATCGTCACCACGGGCGGCGATACCTATGAGCAGGAGCGTGAGCAGTGGGACGACGGTAACAACGTCGTCGCGCTCGCGCCGGGTGTCGTCGTCGGCTACGAGCGCAACTCCTACACCAATACCAAGCTGCGCAAGGCCGGCATCGAGGTCATCACCATTGAGGGCGATGAGCTCGGGCGCGGTCGTGGCGGCGGTCACTGCATGACCTGTCCGATCCTGCGCGATCCGCTCTGAGCGGGAGGAACGGACGGGCGGGACACATAACGTTCCCCGCCCGTCCGCCTGCCCCGGGCCTGGCGGTCGTGGGCCCGGTTCAGCTGCGCGCGCTGAGCGCCTTGAGCTCCTGCTTCACCTTGGTGACGCCGGCGCTCGCCTGATCCCCGTCCTTGAACTTGAAGTACTCGTCGCCGTTCGCCGGCTTCATGTGCTTGAACACGTACCAGTCGCCGCCGGGCTCGCGCTGCTGGTAGACCACCTGTCCGCCGGCCATGCGGTGGCCGAAGCAGGTGATGTTGCGGCCCGAGGGCCCCCGGCTGCGCCAGATCGCCGAAAAGCACAGGCGACCCAGCGGCGTCACGCGCCATTCGCCCTCTGCGTAGGTCGCGTCCTTGCCCGAGCCGGACCAGGCGATGAAGCGGCGGTTCGGCGCGAAATAGGCGGCGCCGTCCGACCACATCCAGGTCTTGCCCGCGTAGAGCCCGGCGAGGTCATGGGGCTGAACCATGCTGACGGGCTGCGGGAGGCCGCCGGCCTGTGCGACGGCCGGCGCGCCGGCCGTCAGCAGGGCGGAAAGGGCGGCCGCGGCCGCCGTGCATGTGAGTGTCGAGTTCGTCATTGTCGTTGTCCATCTGTTGGAAGGGAACGGGCCGCGGCCTGAGCCGCGGCCGGGCTCAGTTCACGAGGCCACGCTGCATCCGCCAGTCGGGCCGGCCATAGGGATCCGGCCAGGCGAAGGGCTCGACGGCGTTGAAGTAGACGACGGCGGTCAGGCGGGGGAATCCGTCCCCGATTGTGCGCATGTCCTGCTGCCACTGCTCGCTGAAGGCGGTGTCGCCATGGAAGCCGAGCTCGGCCACCACGACGGGCTTGCCGAAGCCGGCCACGCGGTCATAGGCAGGCCGCAGCGCCTCGGAGAAGCTGCGCGCATGGCCGAAATGGTCCATGTCGTACTGCTGCAGGTCGAGCACGGTGAGACCGATCTGGTCGACATAGCGGTCGCCCGGGTAGTAAGGGGCGAGACCGTCCTCGCCGCGCGGCGACCACATGAAGCGAGCCTGCGGTGCCTGCTGGCGGCAGATCGTCACGAAATGCCGGTAGGCCGCCACATAGTCTTCCGGTGCCCAGCTCGACCATGGGAAACGGCCGTTGCGCAGGTCCATCTCGTGCGCCCAGCGGATCGTCACCGGGCTCTGGAGCTTTGCGGATTCCGCACAGATGGCCTTGGCCTGCGCGTCATAGGCGCCGGCGAGGATGCCATGCAGCAACTGCTCGTCGGCAACGTTGGCGCCCGGCGACCAGGACCACGGCTCCACCGAGATCAGCAGGTCGCGGCGATGCTGGCGGGCATAGGTGTCGGCCCGCGTCAGCGAGGCGAGGTCGGCATCCTGCCATGGGATATAGACATGCTCGATGCGGACGCTCGGATCACCGGCGAACACGCCGTCGGGATCGTAGACGCCGAACGCCACCTTGCCGGCGGGTGGCGGCATGGGGCGCGGCGCGTTCGGCTGTGTCAGAGCCGGCACCACCAGCGCTGCGGACATGGCGAGAAGTGCCGCGCCCGACAGTCCGGCGAGATAGGTCTTCTTGGAAACGCGTTTCATCAGATCTCTCCTCCAGCTTCTACTTGACGATGATCGCCTCCAGCTCGCGCTCGCTCCGGATGGGGGCGGGTGGGGCCGGCAGAGGGGCCTCGGGGCGCGGTGTGGCGGGACGGCCGATGCCGGCCAGCCGGAAGCCGAAGCGCCGGACGAGCTCGGGGGCGTAGATGTTGCGCAGGTCCACCATGGTGGGCGTGTGCATGACCCGGTTGAGCCGGGCGAGATCGAGCGTCCTGACCTCGTCCCACTCGGTCATCAGCACCACGACGTCGGCGTCGCGCGCGCACTCATAGGGATCGTCGTGGAAGTCCACGTCGGTGAGGTGCTCGCGGGCCTGCCGGATGCCCTGAGGGTCGTAGGCGGCGATCCGCGCGCCCGCCCGCTGCAGATGGCGGATGAGCGGAATGGAAGGTGCCTCCCGCATGTCGTCGGTGTCCGGCTTGAAGGTCAGGCCGAGCACCGCGATCTTCATGTCGGCGACGGAGCCGCCGGCAGCCTTCATCACCTTGATCGCCATGCGGTGCTTGCGCGCGTTGTTGGCGGCCACGGTGCCCTCCACCACGCGCAGCGGCACGCCGTATTCCTGCGCGGTGTGCAGGAGGGCGCAGGTGTCCTTGGGAAAGCATGAGCCGCCATAGCCCGGCCCGGCATTCAGGAAGGCCCGGCCGATGCGTTCGTCGAGGCCGATGCCGGCGGCGAGCTCGGTGACGTCGCCGCCGGCTTTCTCGCACAGGTCGGCCATCTCGTTGATGAAGCTGATCTTCGTCGCGAGGAACGCGTTGGCGGCGTATTTGGTCAGCTCCGAGGTGCGTCGGCGGGTGACGATCAGCGGCGCGCCGGCCGCGCAGAGCGGCAGGTAGAGTCGCTGCAGCGTTTCCTGCGCTCGAAGATCCTCGACCCCGATGACGATCCGATCGGGGCGGTTGAAGTCGTCGATGGCCGATCCCTCGCGCAGGAATTCGGGATTGGAGGCGACCGAGACCACGGCGCCCGGTCGGGTCCGCCGGATGATCTCCTCGACGGCGTCCCCGGTGCCGACCGGGACGGTCGACTTGATGACGACGGTGAGCGGGCCGGTCATCGCCCGGGCGATGTCTTTCGCGGCGCCGTAGACGAGGGACAGTTCCGGCTCGCCGTCGCGGTCCCGCGGCGGGGTGCCGACGCAGATGAAGGCGAGGTCGGCGCCGTCCACGGCCTCGCGGGCCTGGGTGGTGAAGGAGAGCCGGCCCGCCGCGATGTTGCGGGCGAGTAGCTCATCCATGTCGGGCTCGAAGATCGGGCTCTGCCCGTTTCTCAGCTTGCCGACCGTGGCGGCGTTCGTGTCGACGCAGATGACGGCGTTGCCCATCTCGGCAAAGCACACCCCGGCGACGAGGCCGACATAACCGGTTCCAATGACCGCGATTTTCATTCTGACCTCCCAAGGTCGCGCTTGTGTGCCGGCCGGGCGACCGGGCCCCCGGCGGCCGGTGTCGCGGCCTGATCGGGGTCCCTGGCGATCCAGGGCGGGATGAAGATGAGACGGTAGGTGCCGTAGCCCATGCCGGCGCCGGCGGCGGAGAAGACGGTGCGGGTGTAGGAGATCGGCATGGCGCCCCAGGTGAGGGCGCCAAGCCCTTCCGGCCCGCGCTGAACGGCGGCGGTGAACGGCAGCACGAACAGGCCGAGGACCAGCCCCGCCTGTGCCGTGCCGCGCACTCCCGCGCGCCGGCGGCCGGGGTTCTCGATGCCGTGCTGCACCAGTATGACCAGCACCAGCAGGGCGTAGAGCGCCGCGTTGACGATGGCGAAGATGTAGAAGCCGCTCGCCGTGCCGGCGCTACGGAAGAGCAGTGCCGCCGCGGCAGAGCCCGCCGAGATCGCGACATAGGGTGCGAGCACCCGCAGCGGCACCGGATCGACCGTGCCCGTGCCCTTCGGCGTCACGCGGAAGTCGACGAAGGAACCCGCAAGGAAGTCGCGCACCGCGTAGAGCGTGCCGAGCAACGACCACGGCCATTTGGCGAGAACGAAGAGAATCTCTTCCCAGCTCAGCAGTCGGGAGTCGGCAGGCCGCAGCCAACCGCTCGCCCGCCAGCGATAGATCATGACGAGCAGGACGAGCGACATCGGCACGTAGTGCAGGGCGAAGTCGATATAGGTCACGTTGGCGAAGCGCTCGCCGCTGGCCAGTGCCAGCACCGGCATCAGGAACAGCAGCGCCCAGATGCCCGAATAGAGCGGATACCAGAACTGGCAGAACAGAAACTGGAAGCGCAGGCGTCCAGGAAGCTGGGGCACGAGCGCTGGCGAATAGCGCAGCAGGATGGTCACGAGGCTGCGCGACCACTGGAATTCCTGCGTGGCGAGGTCCGCGAAGGTCCGCGGCCCGTCACCATGGGCGATAGCATCGATGGCGTGGACGCCGCGCCAGCCGCCGGCATTCATCATCAGCGTGGTGGAATGGTCCTCGGCGAGCTCGGGGCCCAGGCCGCCGATGGCCTGGAGCGCCTGCGTGCGCACGGCGTAATGGGAGCCGATGCACAGCGGCGCCCAGCCACCGGTATAGCCGGCTTGCAGTGGGCCGTGCATCGAAGCCTCGGCGTAGAGGCGCGCCCGCGCGGCCCAGCTCTCTTTGGCGTTGCGGCTGCAGATGCTCGGCGCGGAAACATAGCCGACCGTCGGATCGCCGAAGGGGGCCAGCATGCGCTCGAGATAATGGCGCGTCGGCACATGGTCGGCGTCCATCTGGACGACGAAGTCGTACAGCCGGTATCCATAGTGGTCGTAGAAATAGGCGAGGTTGCCTTCCTTGCAGCGCACGCGGCGCGGCCACTCCTGCCGCTGATAGTTGGCGACGCCCTTTCGGGTGGAAACGCGCACGCCGTGCCCGGCGCACCAGGCAAGCGTCTCGTCCGAGGGATCCTCGTCCGCCAGCCAGGTGTCGTGCGGATAGGGCTGGCCCAGCATGGCCTCCAGCGTCTGCGCCACGACCTCGAAGGGTTCGGACGGCGCCTTGGTGACGACCATCGCCACGCGGCTGCCGGGAGGGAGCTGCGTCGCGCCGGCCGGCTTGCGGCTGCCGGTGAAGACCGAGAAGAAATAGATCGGCATCAGCGTGAGCCAGACGAAAGGAAGGCTCGCGAAGATGAAGCGGCCGATGCCGACGACATGCGCCGGCTGGAGCCACCAGACCCAGAAAAACAGGAAGGCGGCTCCCCAGACGGTGATGGCGACGACCAGTTCCACGCGCTGCGCCGGCTACAGCAGCGGCGCCAGCACCGCGCGCGGGCGGCTGTGGGCCCGCCGGTCGCTGAACCCGGAAACGGGCAGGTCGTCCGCGCCGGCGAGGATGACGGGGGTCTCGCGGCTCATAGCGCGGCCCCCTGTGCGTGGAAGCGGACCGCGGTGGTGACGATGGTGTCGATGTCGGAGAATTTCGGAACGAAACCGAGACGCTCGCGCGCCAGCGTGCCGTCGGCATAGAGCGCCGGGGGATCGCCGATGCGACGCGGCACGACACGGATCGGCACGCTGCAGTTCATGCGGCGCTCGACCGCGCCGAGCAGATCGAGGATCGACGTGCCGGTACCCGAGCCGAGATTGACCGCGAGGTTGCCGCCGCCGCTGAGCAGATAGTCCAGCGCGCGCACATGGGCGTCGGCGAGATCGCTGACGTGCACGAAGTCGCGCACGCAGGTGCCGTCGGGTGTCGGATAGTCGTCGCCATAGACCGGCAGCGCGCCGGTACGGTGCATCGCTGCCAGGATCGCCAGCGGCACGATATGGGTTTCCGGCTCGTGCCGCTCGCCGAGCTCGAGCTGCAGGTCGGCGCCGGCGGCGTTGAAGTAGCGCAGCGAGACGAACTGCAGGCCGTAGGCATTGGCCTCGTCGGCCAGCATGTCCTCGACGATCAGCTTGGTGCGCCCGTAGGGATTGATCGGCAGCTGCTGCGTCGATTCCCGGATCGGCAGGCAATCGGGGATGCCGTAGGTGGCGCAGGAGCTGGAGAACACGACGTGGCGCACGCCGGCCGTGCGGCAGGCTTCCAGCAGGGAGAGGGTGCCGACGACGTTGGTGCGATAGTAGCGCGACGGTGCACCCACCGACTCCCCGACATAGGCGAGCGCGGCGAAATGGATGACGGCGCTGATGCCGTGGAAGCGCAGGGCCTCGGCGAGCGTCTGCGTGTCGAGTATGTCGCCGTGAACGAACGGCCCCCAGCGCACCGCGTCGCGATGGCCGAGGAAGAGGTTGTCGTAGGTCACGGGCTGGAAGCCGCTCGCCGCCAGCGCCTTGCAGGTGTGGCTGCCGATATAGCCGGCGCCGCCGGTGACGAGGATACGGGGGGCATTCATGCCACCGCCTCCCTCACAGTGGGCTCGCGCACGAGCTCCGCGCGGAAATAGTCGATGGTGCGGCTCAGGCCCTCGTCCAGCGAGATCGTCGGGATCCAGTCGAGAAGCCGCGCGGCCTCGGAGATGTCCGGGCAGCGCCGGCGCGGATCGTCCACCGGCAGGGGGCGGTAGGCGATCCGCGAGTCCGAGCCCGTGAGCCGGCGAACGATGGTGGCGAAGTCGCCTATGGTGCGCTCGTCGGGATTGCCGATGTTGACCGGGCCTTCGATCCCGTCCGGCGTCGCCATCAGGCGCATCAGCGCGTCGACCGTTTCGTCGACGTAGCAGAAGGAGCGCGTCTGCGAACCGTCGCCATAGACTGTCAGCTCGGTGCCGCGCAGGGCCTCGATGATGAGGTTGGAGGTCACACGACCGTCGTCGCCGCGCATGCGCGGCCCGTAGGTGTTGAAGATGCGGGCGATCTTGATGCGCGTGCCGAAGCGACGGGCATGATCGAAGAACAGACTCTCGGCGCAGCGCTTGCCCTCGTCGTAGCAGGCGCGGGGACCGGTCGGGTCGACGTGGCCCCAATAGGCCTCGTGCTGCGGGCTGACCTGCGGGTCGCCATAGATCTCCGAGGTGGAAGCCTGGAGGATACGGGCGTTGCGGTCCGTCGCGAGCTTGAGAAGGTTGAGCGCGCCGAGCACGCTGGTCTTGGTCGTGTGCACCGGATCGGCCGAATAGGCGGTCGGCGAGGCCGGGCAGGCCAAGTTGTAGATCTGGTCTACATCGACAGCGAGCGGGTCGACCACATCATGGCAGACCAGCGAAAAACGGGGGTGCCCGATGAGATGTTCGATGTTACACCGTCGCCCGGTGGAGAAATTATCCAGGCATACGACATGATCTCCCTGATCGATCAGTCGATCGCACAGGTGAGAGCCGAGAAATCCAGCGCCGCCGGTAACAAGAACGCGACGATACTGTCGCGATGTGCCCGAAATATGTGGCGTAAAGACATGCGTCATCGCTCGTTGCATGATGCAGAACTTTCGTCATGAATGAGTTTGGAGTGTTGTCGCGGACGCGGCGCCTCGCTGCCGGGAACGACGTTCCGGCATTGCCGACGAGCAGATCCGTTTAATCTGGAGATTGCGACAGCAGCGCTCGCAGCCCGATCCGGGCATTGGAGACGATTAGATCAATAGCTGACTGTGTGTCTGGCTCCGCACGGCCTTTGAGCCTCCGCCCAATTCCGCCCCTTAATGATAAGTAAATCTGTATTTGTTTTTTAGTGTCAATACATCAAATAGGACTTTTTTCGATATTATCAGGCCTAACTTACGTTATGTATGTGGAATTCCATTTATTTGTTAGTATAAATATTGCGATTAATAAGACTAGAAAATGCATTCAGAATAATAAGAGCAAGAATATTTCTCTTATTATTTTCTATGTCGTTACCGACGTGTCTCCCTGGTGCGTCCACGAGCTGCCGCGGAAGGCGGGGCCCGCACGCCGGTCTCAATATTACGTTTGGGCAATTAACGTTTAGGCGGGAGAGGCTTGCATTCGCCTGTCAGGAAATCGCTACGAATTCCTAACAAATTCGCCGGCCTTGCACTTTGTTCCTGTTACAAAGTGGGATTTTTTCCTATTTTCCCGCTCCGCCCTGCAGCTGCCCCGGCACGTCAGCAAAAAGCGCGAGCCCGGCTTCCCGCCGTGCGACCATCGTGCGCATAAGCAACAGGCCGGCTCAGCGCGTGGCAGCGTCTGCCGCGGGATCGACGCGTGCGCCGATCCGCACCCGGCCAAGCCTTCACGATTTCCTGTCGAGGTTTCCATGAGCGTGATCGGTATCATCCTCGTTCTGCTCGTCGGTGTCGTCGCGACCCACTGGATCGCGAAGGCGCTCGGTGGACGGATCGCGCTGCCGCTCGTGCAGATCGCGGCCGGCGCGATCATCGGCCTGACGACGGATTTCGGCGTGCGGCTGGAGCCGGAACTGTTCTTCGTGCTGTTCCTGCCGCCGCTGCTGTTCCTCGACGGATGGCGTGTGCCCAAGCAGGACCTGAAGGACAACGCCGTCACGATCCTGTCGCTCGCTTTTGGCCTCGTCATTCTTACCGTGGTCGGCGTCGGCTTCCTGCTGCACGCCATCATCCCCGCCATGCCGCTGCCGGTCTGCTTCGCCCTGGCGGCGGTGCTGTCGCCGACCGATGTCGTCGCGGCGACGGCGATGGCGGCGAACGTGACGATCCCGCGCCGGCTGCTGCGTATCCTGGAAGGCGAGGCGCTGTTCAACGACGCCGCCGGCCTCGTCTGCCTGCGCGTCGCGGTGACGGCGACCATGACAGGGAGCTTCGCCTTCTGGAGCTCGGCCGGCGAACTCGCCTGGGCGGCTACGGGCGGCATCGCGCTAGGCCTCGTCTTCGCCCGGCTGGTGTCGCTGATCAAGTTGTGGGTCGTGGCCCGGCTTGGCGAGGATACGTCGACCCAGATCGTCATCAGCCTGCTGACTCCTTACGGCGCCTATCTACTCGCCGACATGGCCGGCGCCTCGCCCGTGCTGGCTGCCGTCGCTGCGGGGCTGGTGATGAGCTGGGTCGAGGTCGGCGGCGAGGCGCTCGCCCTGACCCGCATCCGCCGCAACGCCGTATGGGAGACGCTGCAATTCACCCTGAACGGCTCGATCTTCCTGCTGCTCGGCGAGCAACTGCCGGACATTCTCTCCCGCGTGAGCGCCGGTGCCGCCGAGAGCGGGCGGGCCGATCTCGCATGGCTGCTCGTCTACATGCTGGTGGTGACGGCGGTGCTCGCAGTGCTGCGCTTCGCGTGGGTGTGGGTGTCGGTGGTGATCTGGCTGCACCGGCATCCGGACCTCGCCAATGGCCAGCGGCTGCCCAACTGGAGGCTGGTCACCGTCATGTCGACGGCGGGCGTGCGCGGTGCCATCACGCTCGCCGGTGCTCTCAGCCTGCCGCTGGCGTTGCCCGACGGCGCGCCTTTTCCCTCGCGAGACCTCGTGATCCTCATCGCCGCGGGCGTGATCCTGGTCTCGCTGGTCGTCGCCAATGCGAGCTTGCCGGGCCTGCTGCGGACGACCGAGGTGCCGCCCGAACCCCACCACGACCAGCAGGAACGCATGGCACGGATCGAGGCCGCCAAGGCGGCGATCGCCGCCCTCGCCAAGGCCGGACAGAAGGGAGAGGGCAAGCAGGGGGACGCCAAGCAGGGCGACCATCTGGCAGCGGTCGCGGCGGTGGCGGATTATTACCAGCACCGCCTGTCGCAACTGCAGCCCGAGCCGAGCACGGCCACCGGCGAGGAGCGCCTGCATGACGAGGAGCTGCTTCACGTCGTGGCGCTGAAGGCCGAGCGCGCCGCCATCGCCCACATGGCGCGCGGCCACCGCATCTCGACCGATCTCGCCCACAAGCTGCTGCGCGAGGTCGATCTGGCGGAGGCGGCCTTCCAGACCGCGTCGGAAGGCTAGCCTACCTAGCGGCCGTAATAATCGCGGTACCAGGCGACGAACCGCGCCACGCCCTCGCGGAACGGGGTAGCCGGCCGAAAGCCGGTGAGCGCGTGGATGAGACTGGCATCCGCCCAGGTCGCCGGCACGTCGCCGGCCTGCATCGGCAGATAGTTGCGGATCGCCTTGCGGCCGATCTCCGCCTCGATGGCGTCGACGAAATCGAGCAGGCGCACCCTGTCGGAATTACCGATGTTCACGATGCGAAACGGCGCGGCGGGGCTGAGGCTGTCGCCGGGCACATTCGCGCCGGGCACGCTCCCCCCGCGTGCCTCTGGCAGGGGCGGTACCGCGTCGATCAGCAGGCGGATGCCGCGCACGAGATCGTCGACATAGGTGAAGTCCCGCCACATGTCGCCGTGGTTGTAGATGTCGATCGGCGTGCCCTCGAGAATGCCGCGGGTGAACTTGAACAGCGCCATGTCCGGGCGGCCCCAGGGGCCGTAGACGGTGAAGAAGCGGAACAGCGTCGTCGGCAGGCCGTAGATGTGGGCGTAGGAATGGCCCATCGCCTCGGTGGCCTTCTTGCTCGCGGCATAGATGGTGAGCGGCGTGTCGGCCTTGTCGGTCTCGCGGAAGGGCATCTCCTCGTTGGCGCCATAGACCGAGGAGGTCGAGGCCATGAGCAGGTGCTGCACCGGCACGGCGCGGGCGCACTCCATCACGTTGAAGGTGCCGACGATGTTGGCCTCGATATAGGTGCGCGGCTGCTCCAGGCTGTAGCGCACGCCCGCCTGCGCAGCGAGGTGGACGATGATGTCGGGTCGGAACGCCTCGACCGTCCGCTGCAGCGTGTCCATGTCCTCCAGCCGGGCCTCGGTGGCGGTGAAGCTCTCGCTCTGGGCGAGCATGGCGTGGCGGCGCTGCTTGAGCCTGACGTCGTAATAGTCCGTCATGCCGTCATAGCCATGGACCCGGAAACCCTCGGCCAGTAGCAGCCGGGCCAGGTGGAAGCCGATGAAACCGGCCGTGCCGGTGATGAAGACACGCCGCTCTGCCACGATGCCGAACCTCGCCCGTCACGGGATCACCGCCCGGTGGCGGTGAGAACCCGGCCGGCTCTGTTACGCCGCCGGGCCGGGCGCGGGCAAGCGGTGTTGGCGCGCGGCTGGAGCGGTGGATCAGCCCACCGCGCGCAGGTGACGGATCGGCCGCCCCGGCGTCATCGCCTGCGCCGCGCGGGCGATGCCCTGCGCGTCGATGCCGTAATGGCGGTAGAGATCCTGCAGCGTGCCGGTCTGGCCGAAGCGTTCAACGCCGAGCGCGCGCGAGCGGTGGCCGTGGACCGAGCCGAGCCAGCCGAGCGTGGCCGGATGGCCGTCCACCACGCTGATGACGGCGCAGCCGGGCGGCACGGCGTCGAGCAGGGTCTCGACATGGGCGCGGGCCCCGTATTCGCCGTCCTCGCGTACCCGCTGGGCGGCTGTCCAGCCGGCATGCAGCCGGTCCGCCGAGGTGACGGCGAGCAGGCCGACATCACGGCGGTCCTCGGCGATCAGCCCCACCGCCTCGATGGCCTCGGGCGCCAGCGCGCCGGCATAGGCAACGACGACCTGCGCGTTCGGTCCCGGCCGGCGCAGCCAGTAGCCGCCCTTCACGATGTCCTCGGCAAGGGCGGCATCCATGGTGCGGCGCGGCTGCTCGATGGTGCGGGTGGAGAGCCGCAGATAGGTCGAGCCGCCATCCTCGCGCTGCGCATGGTCGAAGGCGAAGCGCAGGATGACCGCGAGTTCGTCGACGAAGGCGGGCTCGAAGCTGGCGAGCCCGTCCTGCGCCATGCCGATCAGCGGCGTGGCGATGGACTGGTGCGCGCCGCCCTCCGGCGCCAGCGTGACCCCGGAGGGCGTGGCGGCGAGGATGAAGCGGGCGTCCTGGTAGCAGGCGTAGTTCAGCGCATCGAGGCCGCGCTCGATGAAGGGATCGTAGAGCGTGCCCACCGGCAGCAGCCGCTCGCCGAACAGCGAATGCGACAAGCCGAGCGCGGAGAGCATGATGAACAGGTTCATCTCGGCGATGCCGAGCTCCATGTGCTGGCCCTTGGGCGAGAACTCCCAGTTGAAGGTCGAGGGGATGCGCTCGCGCTTGAAGGTGTCGGCCAGCTCCTCGCGGGCGAAGAGCTGGCGCCGGTTCACCCAGGCGCCAAGATTGGTCGAGACGGTGACGTCCGGCGAGGTGGTGACGATGTGTGCGGCGAAGTCGTCCTCGCGCTTGCCGATCTCGTTGAGCAGCAGGCCGAAGCCCTGCTGGGTCGACATGGTCGGCTGGAGCGGAACATCCAGCACTGGCGGCACGGCGACCTGCGGCGCCTGATGTCGCCGTGTACCATCGGTGTTGAACGGCACCGCCTTCAGGAAGGCATCGAGCTGCGTGGGTGGGATCGACAGGCCCTCGAACCGCTCCCACTCATGGCCGGGGCGGACATGGTGGCGGGCGCGCAGATCCTCGACCTGCGCCGGCGTCATGAGGCCGGCGTGGTTGTCCTTGTGGCCGGCGAGCGGCAGGCCGAAGCCCTTGATGGTGTAGGCGATGAAGCAGACCGGCCGGTCGTGGGCGCGCGCCTTCTCGAAGGCATCGATCAGCGAGGGCAGGTCGTGGCCGCCGAGATTGGCCATGAGCTGCGCCAGCTCCTCGTCGGAGCGGCGCTCGATCAGCGCGGTGACGTCGCCCTGGTCGCCGATCTCGTCCATCAGGCGCTTGCGCCAGGCCTTACCGCCCTGGAAGGTGAGCGCGGAATAGAGCTGGTTCGGGCAGGCGTCGATCCAGCGGCGCAGCGCCTCGCCGCCCGGCTCGCGGAAGGCGGCTTGCTGCAGCCGGCCGTATTTCAGGATCACGACGTCCCAGCCGAAATTGCGGAAGATCGACTCGAAGCGCTCCCACAGCCCCTCGCGCACCACCGCGTCGAGGCTCTGGCGGTTGTAATCGACGATCCACCAGGTGTTGCGCAGCCCGTGCTTCCAGCCTTCCAGCAGCGCCTCGAAGATGTTGCCCTCGTCCATCTCGGCGTCGCCGACGAGGGCGATCATCTTCCCCTCCGGCCCGTGGCCCAGGCCCTTGGCGGTGAGATAGTCCTGCACCAGCGAGGCGAACAGCGTCTGCGCGACGCCGAGACCCACCGAGCCGGTGGAGAAGTCCACGTCGTCCGTGTCCTTGGTGCGCGAGGGATAGGACTGTGCGCCCTTGTAACCGCGGAAATTCTCCAGTTTCTCACGCGTCTGGCGGCCGAACAGGTACTGGATGGCATGGAAGACCGGGCTCGCATGTGGCTTCACCGCCACCCGGTCCTCGGGCCGCAGCGCCTTGAGGTAGAGCGCCGTCATAATGGTGGCGAGCGAAGCCGAGGAGGCCTGATGGCCGCCGACCTTCAGCCCGTCCGTGCTGGGGCGCAGATGATTGGCGTTGTGGATCGTCCACGTCGCCAGCCAGAGGATCTTGCGCTCCAGCTCCGCCAGATATTCGACGTCTTCCACCCGTGCCGCGGACATCTGCCTTCTCCCGCTTGTCGATAGGGAACGCTACACGCGCGGCGGGAGCTTGTGCGGCCATTATAGGCTATGGTGTGGGATGATATTGGCTGAACCAGCCATGAAATGGCTTACAGGTGGCTGAATATGGCAGGTACCAAGCTCGACGCGATCGACCGGCGCATCCTCGCGGCACTGCAGGAGGACGCGCACACCACGATGGAGCGGCTGGCCGAGATCGTCGGCCTGTCGCCCTCACCCTGCGCGCGGAGGGTGCGTCAGCTGGAAGCGGCGGGCGTCATCAAGCGCTATGTCGCGGTGGTCGATCAGGACAAGGTGGGGCTGCCGATCAGCGTCTTCGCCTCGATCAGGCTGGAGCGCCAGCGCGAGGACGAGCTGGACCGTTTCGCCAAGGCGATCTCGCGCTGGCCGGAGATCGTCGAGTGCTATCTGATGACCGGTCAGCGGGACTATCTGCTGCGCATCGTGGTCAAGGACCTGCCGGCCTACGAGGCCTTCCTCAAGCGCACTCTGACGCGGCTGGAGGGCGTCGCCTCCATCGAATCGAGCTTCGCGCTGAGCCAGGTGAAGCACTCGCAGGCGTTGCCGGTCGAATAGGCCGGGGCGGAGATCGGGTGGATTGCCGGGTCGGATGCCGGCTCCTATCCTGCCCCCCCCCTTCCGGGCAGGCGAGCGAGGTCGCGATGGCGAAGCATGGCCCTATTCGTATCGGCGTCGGCGGCTGGACCTTCGAACCCTGGCGCGGCGCCTTCTATCCCCACGGCCTCGCGCAGAAGCGGGAGCTGGAATATGCCAGCTCGAAGCTGACAGCCATCGAGATCAACGGCACCTATTACGGCTCGCAGAAGCCGGAGAGTTTCGCCAAATGGCGCGCGGAGACGCCTGACGGCTTCGTCTTCACGCTGAAGGGGCCGCGCTTCACCACCAACCGGCGGGTGCTCGCCGAGGCGGGCGAGTCCATCGAGCGCTTCTTCGCCAGCGGCGTGAGCGAACTGAAGGAGAAGCTCGGCCCGGTGAACTGGCAGTTCATGGCCACCAAGAAGTTCGATCCGGCCGATTTCGAAGGCTTCCTCAAGCTGCTGCCGAAAAGCGTCGACGGCATCGCTGTCCGCCACGCGGTCGAAGTGCGCCATGACAGCTTCAAGACGCCCGAGTTCATCGCACTGGCGCGGGAATACGGCGTCGCCGTCATCTTCGCCGGCGACAGCGAGTTCCCCTCGATCGCCGACGTCACCGCACCCTTCGTCTATGCGCGCATCATGGGGACGACGGAGGACGAGCCGATCGGCTATTCCGGGAAGGCGCTCGACGGCTGGGCCGAGGCGGCGAAGGCATGGGCCGAGGGCCGGACGCCCGTCGCCCTGAAGGATACGCTGCTCGCCCCGCCGGCCAAGGCGGAGCCGCGCGAGGTCTTCCTGTTCGTCATCAGCGGCTTCAAGGCACGCAATCCGGCCGCCGCCATGGCGCTCATCGATCGGGTGTGACGCTCGGCGCCGGGGCGAAGATCAGCCGGGCCCGCGTGCCGTGCGGCTCGACCCGTTCGAGCTCAAGGCGGCCGCCATGGAGGGCGGCGATGCGGCGGACGATCTCCAGACCGATGCCGAGGCCGCCGGCGCGCTTGTAGTGCCCCGGCGCGTCACCGGGCCGTGAGGGCACGAAGCCGGTTCCGTCGTCGCTCACCGAGAGGCCGGGGCCGTCATCGGTCCGCACCACGATGGCGATGCCGGGGCCGCTGTGGCGAACCGCGTTCTCGATGAGATTGCGCACGGCATCCTTGAGCAGGGCGGCATTGCCGGGCAGCGTGGGATTGTCCGACCCTTCGAAGGCGATGCTGGCGCCGTGGGAATAGACGAAGGGGGCCATCGTGCCGACAATGTCGCGGCCGAGATCGTCGAGCGCCACCGGCTGGAAGCCGCTGCGGTCCAGCGCCTCCAGCCGCGCCAGCGTCACCAGTTGCTCGGCGAAATGGCTGAGCTCGTCGAGCTCGGCGGTGGCGCGGCGGGCGGCGGGATGGTCGATCCGCTCCAGCTCCAGCCGGATGATGGCGAGCGGTGTGCGGATCTCGTGGGCGATGGCGGAGGTGAAAAGCTTCTGCGCGGCCATCAGCTCGCGGGTGCGGGCATAGGAACGGTTCACCGCTCCGGCCAGCTGGGCGATCTCCCGCGGCATGCCGGCTTCCTCGATGCGCGCGTCGGGGCTGAGCGGGTCGAGTTCCTCCGCCTGTTCCGCCGCCGCCGTGACCGGCCTGAGCGCCGAGCGCACCGAGAGGAGCGTTGCACCAAGGACGAAGATGAGCGTGAGGCTCATCGGCAGGATCATGTGGTCGAGCACTTCGTCGGCCAGCACCTCCCAGACCACGTGCTGGGTGTCGCGCTCGACGGCGATCTCGAAGAAGATCCGCTGGCCTTCCTTCTCGATAATGCGGCCGCCGGCGAAGGACAGCGGGTATCCGGGCGTCAGCACGCGCAGCCAGACCGAGGGCGGGTTGAGGTCGAGAGGCAGGAAGTGCTCGGTGCAGGCCGCATCGCAATGAGAGAACAGCACGACGCCGTTCGCGGTGCGCACCCGTGCCACATATCCCGAATCCTCGGTGCCGTAGCGCGCCGCATGCGCGTCGGGAAGCTGATAGGACAGGTGATTGCCCTGGACCGACAGCCCGAGTGCCAGGACATCGGTCTCCTGCTCGAGCGCGAGCAGGGAGAGATATTCCGGGTCGCTGCCATATTCGACCAGCACCGCGACGAGCTGGGTCAGCATGGCGAGCGCGGCGAACAACATGATGCGCAGGGCGACGATGCGCCCGAGCGGCGCCGCCGCTGCATGTTTCATGCGTCGAGCTCGCGCAACAGATAGCCGACGCCGCGCACGGTCTCGATGGCGGTCCCGGTCTCGTAGGGAGCGAGTCGTCGGCGCAGGCGCGAGAGCACGACCTCAATCGCGTTCGGGCTCATTTCCTCGTCGAACTCGGAAAGCTTCTCCTCCAGACCGCGCTTGGCGGTGACGCGCCCGACATTGCGCATCAGGATCTCGAGAGCCGCCCGTTCGCGCGGGGCGAGGGCGAGGATTTCCTCCCCGCACCGCACATCGTGCGTGGCAGGATCGTAGCGTAGGGCGCCCGCCTCCAGCACCGGATCGGCGGACAACGGCGCGCGGCGCAGCAATGCCCGTGCGCGGGCCAGCAGCTCGCCATTGTTGAAGGGCTTGGGGAGATAATCGTCCGCGCCGGCGTCGAGCCCGGCGATGCGTTCGTCCACCGCGCCGCGCGCGGTCAGCGCGAGGACGGGCGTGCTGTCCTTGCGCCGGCGCAGGGCCCGCAACAGGTCGAGGCCGTCGCCGTCGGGAAGGCCGAGATCGAGCAGCACGAGATCGTAGCTCGTGGCGGCGAGCGCATCCTCACCTTCCGCCACCGTGCCGACGGCATCAAGCCGCCAGCCGGCGGCGCGAATGGTCTCGCCCACCAGTTCGCGCAGACGGGCGCTGTCCTCGACCAGCAGCAGCCTCACCGCGACCTCACGGCCTCTTCCGACCCGTCACCATCGCCCAGACCAGATTCTCGCGGTGGCGCCAGCTTTCGAACAGCGCGGCGCCCGCGTGCAGGAGGGCGAGGAGAAGTATGGCATTGGCGAGGCTTTCATGCACCTCCTCCAGCCACTTTTCCCCCCAGAACGCGTCGAGGGTGGACATCCAG
Source organism: Starkeya nomas (assembly GCF_902703545.1). Classification (NCBI taxonomy): domain Bacteria; kingdom Pseudomonadati; phylum Pseudomonadota; class Alphaproteobacteria; order Hyphomicrobiales; family Xanthobacteraceae; genus Starkeya; species Starkeya nomas. The sequence goes on along the minus strand of NZ_CACSAS010000001.1, from coordinate 2,637,874 downwards.
CCGGTGAGGCAGACGCCTGCGAGCAGCACCATCAGCGCCACCATCATCACCGCGCCCGCCGGATTGTGGCCGAGCATGCGTGGTTCTCGCCCGCGCAGCAGCGCCGTGACATAGGTCGTCAGCCGCCCGGGGGAGGGGACGAACTGGGCGAAGCGCGCGTATTTCGTGCCGATGAAGCCCCAGACGAGGCGGATGGCGAGAGCACCGGCGACGACATAGCCGACGATCTTGTGCGCCAGCTCGCCGTCCTCCAGCACGAACAGGTTCAGGACGCAGCCGGTGACGACGGTCCAGTGGAACAGGCGCACGACCGGGTCCCACACCCGGACGTCCTTGCCCGCGGCCGGGGACGCGCGGCCCCCGGCCTCAGCCGTGTCAGGCGCCATCAGTCGATCTCGGACTTCACGACGGCGCCGGTGACGGGGTTGAAATAGACCTCGGCCTTCTTGTTGTCCTTGGTGTAGCCGTAGATCTCGTAGCAGCTGCCGGAAACCTTGAAGGTCTTGATCTTCTGGTAGCCCATTTCGGCGACCTTGGCCTTCATGGCGTCCTCGGTCATCCACTTGTCCTTGGTCTCGGTAGTGCAGGTCGGGCCGGCGACGGCCGCGAGCGGGGCGAGCGTGCCAAGGGCAATGAGGCCGGCGAGGGAGCCGGCGACGAGCGTGCGCATGGGATTTCCTTTTCTGACCATCAGGCTCGCGATCGGAGCCACCGAACGCTAGTCCCGGTGGCTGTCGGAGACCTGTCAGCGAAGGCAGTTACCCATGCGCGGCTGCCGTTTGGTCACGCTTTCTGCGGCCAGCGCCAGTCGCGGACTTCCGGCAGGTCGATGCCGTGGGCACGGATGTAACGCGCATGCTCGGTCAGCTTGTCGCGAATCGCCTGCCGCGTATGGACGTCCCCCTGGAGCTTCGGCACGCGGTCGAGCACGTCGGCGGCGAGGTGGAAGCGGTCGAGCCGGTTGCGGACCACCATGTCGAAGGGAGTGGTGGTGGAGCCTTCCTCGACATAGCCGCGCACGTGCATGTTGTCGTGGTTGGTGCGCCGGTAGGCGAGGCGATGAATGAGCCAGGGATAGCCGTGATAGGCGAAGATCACCGGCTTGTCCTTGGTGAACAGCGCATCGAAATCGGCGTCGGACAGCCCGTGCGGGTGCTCGGATTTCGGCTGCAGCGTCATCAGGTCGACGACGTTGACGACACGCACCTTGAGGTCGGGGACGTGGGAGCGCAGCAGGTCGGCGGCGGCCAGCGTCTCCAATGTCGGCACGTCGCCGGCGCAGGCGAGGACCACGTCGGGCTCGCCACCCTGATCGGTGCTGGCCCATTCCCAGGTGCCGATGCCCTGCGCGCAGTGTCGGATGGCGGCGTCCATGTCGAGCCACTGCGCCGCCGGCTGCTTGCCCGCGACGATGACGTTCACCCGGTTCCAGCTCTTCAGGCAGTGGTCGGTGACATAGAGCAGCGTGTTGGCATCGGGCGGCAGGTAGACGCGTACGATGTCCGCCTTCTTGTTCACCACGTGGTCGATGAAGCCGGGGTCCTGGTGGCTGAAGCCGTTATGGTCCTGCCGCCAGACATGGGAGGTGAGAAGGTAGTTGAGCGAGGCGATGGGCCGGCGCCATTCCACCTCGCTTGCCGTCTTCAGCCATTTGGCGTGCTGGTTGAACATCGAATCGACGATGTGGATGAACGCCTCGTAGCAAGAGAACAGCCCGTGGCGGCCGGTGAGGAGGTAGCCCTCCAGCCAGCCCTGGCACATGTGCTCGGAGAGCATCTCCATCACCCGGCCGTCGCGGGCGAGGTGGTCGTCATAGGAGAAGGTCTCGGCCTCCCAGGCGCGGTTGGTCACCTCGAACAGCGCCTGAAGCCGGTTGGAGGCGGTCTCGTCCGGGCCGAAGACGCGGAAGTTGCGGCTCGCGGCATTGGCCTTCATCACGTCGCGCAGGAAGGTGCCCATCACATAGGTGGACTCCAGCTCGACGCCGCCGGGATGGGGCACCTTCACCGCATAGTCGGTGAAGTCGGGCAGGCGCAGGGGACGGCGCAGCGCCCCGCCATTGGCGTGCGGATTGGAGCTCATGCGCTTCTCGCCGACCGGCGCGACCGAGGCGATTTCCGGCCGGAGACGGCCGGCGTCGTCGAACAGCTCCTCGGGCCGATAGCTGCGCATCCAGTCTTCGAGGAGAGCCAGATGCTCAGGCTTCGACATGTCGGAGAACGGCACCTGATGCGAGCGCCAGAAACCCTCGGCCTTCTTGCCGTCGACCGTCTTCGGGCCGGTCCAGCCCTTCGGGCTCCTCAGTACGATCATCGGCCAGCGCGGGCGCTCCGTGTCGCCGGCGGTGCGGGCGGCCTTCTGAATGGCGCGGATATCGGCGAAAGCCGTGTCGAGGGCGGTTGCCATGAGCTGGTGCATCACCTCCGGCTCGTCACCCTCGACGAAGATCGGGGCGTAGCCGAAGCCTTCCATCAGGCTCCTCAGCTCCTCGGGCGAGATGCGGGCGAGCACCGTCGGATTGGCGATCTTGTAGCCGTTGAGGTGCAGGATCGGCAGCACCGCGCCGTCATTGACGGGGTTCAGGAACTTGTTGCCGTGCCAGGAGGTGGCCAGCGGGCCGGTCTCCGCCTCGCCGTCGCCGACCACGCAGGCGACGATCAGGTCGGGATTGTCGAGCACGGCTCCATAGGCGTGGGAAAGCGAATAGCCGAGCTCGCCGCCCTCATGGATCGAGCCGGGCGTCTCGGGCGCCGCGTGGCTGGGGATGCCACCCGGGAAGGAGAACTGGCGGAACAGCTTGCGCAACCCTTCCGTGTCCTGCGACACGTCGGGATAGAGTTCGCTGTAGGTGCCTTCCAGATAGGTCGAGGCCACCACGCCCGGCGCGCCGTGGCCGGGGCCGGCGACGAACAGCACGTTCGCGTCCGTCTCGCGGATGACGCGGTTGAGATGGACATAGATGAAGTTCAGCCCCGGCGTCGTGCCCCAGTGGCCGAGCAGGCGCGGCTTGACGTGTTGCAGCGTGAGCTTCTCGCGCAGCAGCGGGTTGTCGAGCAGGTAGATCTGACCGACCGACAGGTAGTTCGCCGCCCGCCACCAGGCGTTCATGCGGGTGACCAGGTCGGGGCTCAGCGTTCCGGCGGTGGCCTGCTCGGCTGCCATGGGCTCGTTCTCCTCTGCTGTGTCGATGGGGTCGGTCAGGGCGCGGGGACCGGCGTCACGGGACCAGTACGGCCGCCCCCTGGAAGCGCCCGGCGCGCAGGTCCGCAAGCGCCTCGTTGGCCTGTTCCAACGGATAGGTCGTGGTGGTGGCGGTGATGCCGGCGCGGGGCGCGATGTCGAGAAATTCGAGTGCGTCGGCGCGGGTGAGGTTGGCAACGGAGACCACCTGCCGCTCCTCCCACAGGATGGAATAGGGAAACTGCGGGATGTCGCTCATATGGATGCCGCCGCAGACGACGCGCCCGCCCTTGCGCAGGGTCCGCAGCGCCGCGGGCACCAGCGCGCCGACCGGCGCGAAGATCAGGGCGGCGTCGAGCTCCTCGGGCGGCATCTCGTCCGAGCCTCCCGCCCAGCGCGCGCCGAGCGAGAGGGCGAGCCGCTGTGCCGCCTCGTCGCCCTCGCGGGTGAAGGCGTAGAACTCGCGTCCCTGCCAGCGGCACACCTGCGCGATGAGATGGGCGGCGGCGCCGAAGCCGTAGATGCCCACCCGCTCGGCATCGCCGGCGAATTTCAGCGTGCGCCAGCCGATCAGCCCGGCGCACATCAGCGGGGCGGCGGCCACCGGGTCGTTGAAGCCGTCGAGCGGGAAGCAATAGGCGGCGTCGGCCACGACATGGGTGGCGAAGCCGCCGTCGCGCGTGTAGCCGGTGAAGAGCGGCGCGTCGCACAGGTTCTCGCGGTGCATCTCGCAATAGGGGCAGACGCCGCAGGTATGGCCGAGCCAGGGAATACCGACGCGGGTGCCGATGGCGGGGGCGACGACGCCGGGGCCGCGTCCGTCGACGATGCCGACGATCTCGTGTCCCGGTACGATGGGCAGCTTGCCTGGCGGTAGTTCGCCATCGACGACATGGAGGTCGGTGCGGCAGACGGCACAAGCCTCGACGCGCACCCGAATCTCGCCGGGGCCGGGAACGGGCAGGGGCCGTTCCTCGAGGCGCAGCGCCTCGCCATAGGCGTGGAGAACCATGGCCTTCATCGCAATCCCTCGCGCCGTTCCGGAGGCGTCATCCAACATAGCCATTGCGTCTCCATCCTTGATCGCGGTCAAGACGACGATAGGGGCGATGGCTATGTTCGCGACCACCTTGGCGAAGACGGCCGCGCGCGCCATGTTGTCGGTCGTATCAATCCAATCCTACGGAGTTATGATGGTTGGGCAGCGACGGGGGGCGGTCCGTCTTCTTTCGGCAGCGATGCTGTGCGCATGCGTCGTCGCACCCGCCGCGGCGCAGGACAGCGGGAAGTCGATCGCAGGCCTCGGTGCGCGGCTGCAGGAACTGATCGGCAAGCTGACCGGCCGGGGCCTGCCGGCGGGGCTGTTCTCCACCAATGGGCGGATCGAGGCCGAGCAGGTGCTGGTTTCCGCCAAGCTCGCCGGCCGCGTCGCGCAGGTCCTGGTCGAGGAAGGCCAGACCGTGGATGCCGGCGAGGTGGTGGCGCGGATGGACACCGCCGAGCTGGAGGCCCAGCTCGCCGGAGGCGAGGCGCAGGTGCGTCGGGCCGAGAAGTCCATCGCCGAGGCCGAGGCTTCCATTGCCCAGCGCGAGAGCCAGCGTACCCTCGCCGAGCAGGAATATGAGCGCGCCTCCACCCTCAAGGAGCGCGGCTTTGGTACGATCCAGTCGCTCGACATCCGCCAGAGCGAGCTCAACGTCGCGCTGGCCGCGCTCAAGGCGGCGCAGGCCTCGCTGGATGAGGCGGATGCCGCCGCCGACGCGGCGCGGGCCGAGGTGGCGCGCATCCGGTCGCAGATCGACGATTCCACTCTCAAGGCGCCTCGCCGCGGGCGGGTCGAGTACAAGCTGGTACAGTCCGGCGAGGTGGTGGCGGCCGGTGCGCCGATCGTGACGCTGCTCGACCTTTCCGATGTCTACATGACCGTCTTCGTGCCGGCGCGCGTCGCCGGCCGCCTCGCGCTCGGCGACGAGGCGCGCATCGTGCTCGACCCGGCGCCCGATTATGTGGTCCCGGCGACGGTGAGTTTCGTCGCGGCGGGCGCGCAGTTCACGCCGAAGTCGGTGGAGACCGCCGATGAGCGCGAGAAGCTGATGTTCCGCGCGAAGCTGCGCATCGCCCCGCAGTTGCTTCGCCAGTATGAGAACCGGGTGAAGACCGGCGTGCGCGGCGTCGCCTATGTGCGTACCGATTCCGCTACTTCCTGGCCGGATACGCTCGCGGTGAAGCTGCCGCAATGAGCGAGCCCGCCATCGCCCTTTCCGGCGTCGTGCATCGCTACGGGAAGACGCGCGCGCTCGATGGCGTGGACCTTGCCGTTCCGGCGGGTTGCATGGCCGGGCTGATCGGGCCGGACGGGGTGGGCAAGTCGACGCTGCTCTCGCTCGCGGCGGGCGTCACCCGCCTGCAGCAGGGCAACGTGCGGGTGCTGGGCGGAGACATGGCGCAGGTGGCTTGGCGGCGGCAGGTCGGCGGACGTATCGCCTACATGCCGCAGGGGCTTGGGCGCAATCTCTATCCGACGCTGAGCATCGCGGAGAATCTCGATTTCTTCGGTCGCCTGTTCGGGCAGGGCGCCGTCGAGCGGCGCGAGCGGATCGCCGAGCTTCTCGCTGCCACGGGCCTCGCACCGTTCGCCGACCGCGCCGCGGGCAAGTTGTCGGGCGGCATGAAGCAGAAGCTCGGCATCTGCGCGGCGCTGATCCACGATCCCGATCTCATCATCCTCGACGAGCCGACCACCGGCGTCGATCCGCTGTCACGGCGCCAGTTCTGGGAGCTGATGGAGCGCCTGCGCGCCCGGCGTCCCGGCATGAGCGTTATCGTCGCCACCGCCTACATGGAGGAGGCCGAGCGCTTCGACTGGCTGGCAGCGATGAACGCGGGCAAGGTTCTCGCCACCGGCAGCCCGGACGACATACGCCGCCAGGCGGGCGAGACGACGCTGGAGCGGGCCTTTGTGGCGCTTCTGCCCGAGGCCGAGCGCGGGGATGCCGCGCCGATGCCCGACCTTCCGCGTGTCGTTCATGACGGTGCGCCTGCTATCGAGGCCACCGGGCTCACCCGCCGCTTCGGCGATTTCGTCGCCGTGGACCAAGTGAACTTCCGCATCGAGAAGGGCGAGATCTTCGGCTTCCTGGGCTCCAACGGCTCAGGCAAGTCGACGACCATGAAAATGCTCACCGGCCTGCTGCCGGCGAGCGAGGGCGAGGCCAGGCTGTTCGGCGCGAAGCTCGCCGGCGGCGACATGGCGACCCGCAAGCGCGTCGGCTACATGTCGCAGGCATTCTCGCTCTACGCCGAGCTGACCGTGCGGCAGAACCTCGTGCTGCATGCGCGGCTGTTCGAGATCGCCGACGTCGAGGGCCGCGTGGCCGAGATGCTGGAACGCTTCGATCTCGCCGATGTCGTCGACGTCCGGCCCGAGAGCCTGCCGCTGGGGATCCGCCAGCGCCTCCAACTCGCGGTTGCGGTGATCCACCGTCCGGAAATCCTCATCCTTGACGAGCCGACCTCCGGCGTCGACCCGGTGGCGCGCGACGGCTTCTGGCGCACGCTGATCGAATTGTCGCGCCAGGACGGGGTGACGATCTTCCTCTCCACCCACTTCATGAACGAGGCGGAGCGTTGCGATCGCATCTCGCTCATGCATGCCGGCGAGGTGCTCGCCATCGGCACGCCGGAGGAGCTCAAGCGCGAACGCGGCATGGACACGCTCGAGGAGGTGTTCATCGCCGTGCTGGAAGAGGCGGGCATGGGCCGGGAAGACGGCGAGGCCGACCTCCGGGAACGGCCGGCGGCGCCGGCACATGTGCGCCGCTTCGATGCCGGCCGGCTCTGGGCCTATGCGTGGCGCGAGGCGCTGGAGATCCTGCGCGACCGCGCGCGGCTCGCCTTCGCGCTGATCGGCCCGATCCTGCTGATGTTCGCTTTCGGCTTCGGCATATCCTTTGATGTCGAGGACCTGCCCTACGCGGTCTTCGACCAGGACCAGAGCGCGCAGAGCCGCCAGTTGCTGGAGAGCTTCGAGGGGTCGCGCTACTTCCAGACGCGCCCCTCGATCGCCTCGCCCGACGAGCTCGACCAGCGGCTGAAGGATGGCGAGCTCAAACTCGCCATTGAGGTTCCCACCGATTTCGGCCGCGACCTGCTGCGCGAGCGCCAGCCGGAAGTGGGCGTGTTCGTCGACGGCGCGATGCCGTTCCGCGCCGAGACGACGCGCGGCTATGTCCAGGGCATCGCGCTGGGCCATCTCGCCGATGCGCAGCTGCGCACCACCGGCAAGGAGACCGAGCCCTATCCCATCACGATCGAGCCGCGCTACCGCTACAACCAGGCGTTCAAGAGCGTGAACGCCATGGTGCCGAGCGTCATCGTGCTGATGCTCGTGCTGATTCCGGCGATCATGACGGCGCTCGGCGTGGTGAAGGAGAAGGAGACCGGCTCCATCACCAATTTCCAGTCCACGCCGGTGACGCGCGTCGAGTTCCTGCTGGGCAAGCAGCTGCCCTATGTCGCCATCGCCTTCACCAGCTTCATCACGCTGGTGCTGGTGGCGCGGTTCGTCTTCGACGTGCCGGTGAAGGGCTCGCTGCCGACGCTGGCGCTCGGCTCGCTCGCCTATGTGCTGTCGACGACCGGGTTCGGCCTGTTCGTGTCGAGCTTCGTGCGCAGCCAGGTGGCGGCGATCTTCGCCACCGCCATCATCTCCATCATTCCGGCGGTGAATTTCTCCGGCCTGCTGGTGCCGGTGTCCTCGCTCTCGGGCGGGGCGCGCCTGATCGGGCTTTCGTTCCCGGCGGCATGGTATCAGCCGGTGAGCGTGGGGGTCTTCACCAAGGGGCTCGGCTTCGCTTCGCTCTGGTTCAACATCGTGGTGATCTTCCTCTTCGCGCTCGGCTTCATCGGCGCGGCGATGGTGGCGCTGCGCAAGCGGAGCGCCTGACGATGTTCGCCCGGCTCGCCCGCATCTTCCGGCTCGGCATCAAGGAGCTGTACAGCCTCAGGGCCGATCCGGTGCTGGCGGGGCTGATCCTCTATACCTTTACCGTGGCGATCTACACGGTCGCCTCGGGAGCCAAGTTCGAGGTGGAGAACGCCGCCGTCGCGGTGGTGGACGAGGACCAGACGGCGCTGTCGAAGCGGCTGCGCGACGCCCTGCTGAAGCCCTTCTTCAAGGAACCGGTGCTCATCGGCGCCGAGGAGGTCGACGCGGCGATGGATTCGGGTCGCTTCGTCTTCGTGGTGAGCTTTCCGCCGAAATTCGAGCACGACGTCATCGCCGGCCGCCAGCCCACCATCCAGCTCGACATCGACGCTACCGCCATGTCGCAGGCGGGCAACGGCGCCTCCTACATCCAGAACATCCTGATCCAGGAGGTGCTGGCCGCGGTGCCCGGCGCGGCGACCACGCAGCCGGTCAACGTGGTGATCCACGCGATGTTCAATCCGAACCTGAACTCGGCATGGTTCACCTCGGTGATGCAGCTCATCAACAACGTCACCATGCTGGCGGTGATCCTCGCCGGCGCGGCGCTGATCCGCGAGCGCGAGCATGGCACCATCGAGCACCTGCTGGTGATGCCGGTGACGCCGACCGAGATCATGCTGGCGAAGATATGGGCCAACGGCCTTGTCATCGTGGTGGCGGCGACGCTCTCGCTGCTGGTGGTGGTGGAGCGGCTGCTCGGCGTGCCGGTGCAGGGCTCGGTGCCGCTCTTCGTCGCGTCGATGGTGGTCTACCAGTTCTCGGTCACGGCACTGGGCATTCTCGTCGCGACGGTGTCGACCTCCATGGCGCAGTTCGGCCTCATCGTCATGCCGGCGCTGATCGTCATGAACCTGCTCTCGGGGGCGACCACGCCGATGGAGAGCATGCCGGTCTGGCTGCAGAACGTGATGCAGCTCTCGCCCTCGACGCATTTCGTAGCGTTGTCGCAGGCTGTGCTCTATCGCGGCGCCGGGCTCTCGGTGATCTGGCCGAAGCTGCTGGCACTGCTCGGCATCGGCGCCGCCTTCTTCGGGCTGGCGGCGCTACGCTTCCGCAAGGCGCTGCAGGCCGCGCAGTAGGACCGGATCACGGCATCCTCGATGCGATCCGCAATTCCTCGCCGTCGACGACGAAGTGGCCGTAGCCGTGATGATGGATGGTGCGCGGATTCTTCTGCGCCGGATCGAACCACGCCGCCACCACCTCCAGCACGAAGAGATTGAACTTCTCGACCAGTGCGGTGTCGACCACCCGGCATTCGAGATTGGCGAAGCATTCCTTCACCAGCGGGGCCGAGACGGTGCCGGCCGGCAGCGGGGTGAGGCCGATCCGGCCGAACTTGTCCTCGTCGCGGCCCGAGCAATTGCCGATCGCGACGACCTTTTCCGCGATCTCGACGGCGGGAAGGGCGATGACGCATTCGCGGGTCTTCTCCAGCGCGCGGAAGCTGAAATCGCCCTGGCTGACGATGCAGGCGATCAGCGGAGGGGTGAACTCCACCATCATGTGCCATGACATCGTCATCACGTTGGGCCGGTCGTTCTCGGCGGTGGTGAGCAGGACGACCGGGCCGGGCTCGATGAGCTGGTAGACCTTGTCGAGGGAGAGCTTCTTCATGGTGGGCGCTCCATCCGTGAGGTTGGCGCATGCTAGCGCATCGTGCCCGCCGGCGCGCTTCGCAAACATCCTCTTGTGCGGCGCGGCGAATGGACTTCTAATGACGGCGCCGGGCAACAAAGCCGTTGCCGGCGATGCGGCAGGGATTGCCGACAGCCCTTTCTCGGGCCGTCCTTTCCTGCCCGACGGGGAGGGATGGTCCTATACCATCGCGGAGACCCCGATGCTCATCGCCCCCGATCTTGCCGCCTACCGCATCGACGCCGAGCCCTATTACCGGCCGGTCGGCGACGAGATCACCGTCTTCGAGGCGGCGTGGAAGCATCGCCTGCCGGTCATGCTCAAGGGCCCGACCGGCTGCGGCAAGACGCGCTTCGTCGAATACATGGCCTGGCGGCTCGGCCGGCCGCTCATCACCGTCGCCGCGCATGAGGACATGACCGCGGCCGACCTTGCCGGCCGCTTCCTGCTGACGCCGGAAGGTACCGTCTGGCACGACGGCCCTTTGACGCTGGCGGTGCGCCACGGCGCCATCTGCTATCTCGACGAGATCGTCGAGGCGCGGCAGGACACCACCGTCGTCATCCATCCGCTCACCGATGCCCGACGCATGCTGCCGCTGGAGAAGCGCAACGAGCTGATACCGGCGCATCCCGACTTCCAGCTCGTCATCTCCTACAACCCCGGCTACCAAAGCGCGGTGAAGGACCTCAAGGAGTCCACCAAGCAGCGCTTCGTCGCCATCGATTTCGACTATCCCGCGCCGGCACTCGAGGCCGAGATCGTGATGCGCGAGGCCGGCACCGATCCCGCCCTCGCGCGCACGCTGGTCGCCATCGCCGCCTGCTCGCGCAACCTGAAGGGGCAGGGGCTCGACGAGGGCGCCTCCACCCGCATGCTGATCCATGCCGGCCGGCTCGCGGCGGGCGGGGTGCCGCTGGAGGCGGCGGTGCATGCCGGCATCGTGCTGCCGATCACCGACGACGCCGACGTGCGGCAGGCGCTCGGTTCCGCCATTTCCGCCTGCTTCGCATGAGCGACCTCCTCGACCTCGACACGCCCGGCACCGCCACGCCCGCGATCACGCGCCTCGCCCGGCTGATGGCCGCGCGCGAGGCGCTGGCCTCCGTCTTCGCCGATACCCGCCGCCGCGTTGCCGCGCGCCATGGCGAAGCGGCGCTGGAGCCGTGGGCGACGGGGGTGCTGGCGTTGGTCGACGTCAATGCGGGTGCCGGGGGCCTGCTCGCCTTCTGGCGTGCCAGCGTCGAGCTGTCGCCGCGCCTGACGCCGGCGGAACTCGGCGAGACCGCCCTTGGGGCCGCGGCTCTGTGCCGGGAGGCCGGATCGAGCGCCACCGTCGCCGCACTGGTCGCTTTCACGCAGATAGAGCCGCGTCTCGCCGGTGCGGGCGAGCGGGCTGTCTGGTGGCGCGCGCTGACCGGCCTCGGCCGTGCCGCGCCGGACTGCGTGGAACGGGTCGCCGGGCAGGCGCACCGGCTGGTGCTGCCCGGCCATGCGGCCGATTTCGAGGGCTTCATCGAGGCCGGGCTGAAGGCCGCCGGCCGCGACCGCGCGCGCCAGCACGCCTTCTTCGCGCTGGAGGACCGGCTGGCGCTCGGCCTCCTTGCCCGCATCGGCGCCGGGCCGGGCTTCGACGAACTGGAGGCCGGTCTGAAAATGGTGCTGACCGCCTTGTGGGGCGCGACGCCGAACCTTCAGCCGCTGCCGCCCGCCGGCCCGGGCACGCCGGGCCGCGCCAATATCGCCGGGCCGGCGATCCGCCTGCCGGATGTCTTTCCCGGCGTTGCGGGGGAGGCCTCGCGCCGGCTCTATCTCGCCGCCGCCGCCCATGCCGGCGCGCATCTCTTCTTCGGCAATCCACGCTTTCCGATCCGCAAGTTCAAGCCGGTGCAGATGGCGCTGGCCAACCTTGTCGAGGATGCGCGGATCGAGCTTCTGGCGATGCGGCTCTATCCCGGTCTGTGCCGGCTCTGGGCGCCCTATCACGTCGCCTCGCCGGAGGACGGGCCGACGACGGGCGCGCTGCTGGCGCGGGTGGCGCGCGGGCTGTTCGATCCCTCCTACAGCGATCCGGATGCGTTGGTCGGCAAGGCGCAGGCGCTGTTCGCCGCATCGCTGGAACGGATCGAGGATCCCTTGATCAGCCTCGATATCGGCACGAGGCTCGCCAATGATGTCGGCCAGCGGCGCATCCGTTTCGACGGGCGGGGCCATGTGGTGGAGCCCGCCTATCGCGACGACGGGCTGGGGCTGTGGGACTTCGGCGACATCGATCCGGATGTGGTGGCCGAGATCGAGATGATGGTCGATGCCGCCCGCATCGAGCGGCGCGAGACCGAGGACGGCGCGGCGGACGAGGAGCCGACGCCCGAGCCCGCCGGCCGCGCCCGGCCGAAGGCCGCGGGCGAGAAGGGCGTCGTGATCGCCACCTACCCGGAATGGGACGCGGGCGCGGGCGTCGAGCGACCGGACTGGACGAGCGTGCGGGCGGCCCTGCCGGTCGAGGGGGATACCCGCCCGCTGCAACGCGCGCTGGACCGCTCCGCGCCGGTGCGCGCGCGCATCGCCCGGCTGGTCAGGGCGGCGAAGGTCGGCCGTGCGGCCCGGCTGAAGCGGCAGGCGGAAGGCTACGACCTCGACATCGACGCCGCCATCGAGGCGGCCATCGCGCGGCACGCCGGCGAAATGCCGGATATGCGGGTGTTCCGCTCCACCGCGCTGCTGCAGCGAGATCTCGCCGTGCTGGTGCTGGTCGACGTGTCGCAATCGACGCGCGAGAAGCTGACGGACGGTTCCAACGTGCTCGACGTCGAAAAGCTCGCCGTGGCGATGCTGGGAGAGGCGCTCGAAGGGCTCGGCGACGACTTCGCGCTGCTCGCCTTCGCCTCGGCGGGACGCGACGATGTGCGGGTGACGTGCGTGAAAGGCTTCGACGAGCCTTACGGTGCCCCGGCCATGTCGCGCCTCGCGGGACTGACCTCGGGTCTGTCGACCCGGCTCGGGGCGGCGCTGCGCCATGCCGGCGCGGAGATGTCGCGCGTGCGCAGCTTTCGCAAGCTGATCCTCGTGCTGACCGACGGCGAGCCCTCCGACATCGATGTGGCCGCACAGGATCTGGTTCAGGACGCGCGGCGGGTGGTGCTGCAGCTGCGCTCGCAGGGCATCGACACGTTCGGGGTCACGCTCGATCCGGGCGAGGTCGGCTCCGGGCCGGCCATCTTCGGGAAGGCCAACGCCATGCCGGTGCGCCGGCTCGAGGACCTGCCGATGCGGCTGTCGGAGCTTTATTTCCGCCTGGCGCGGCGGTGAGCGCGAAGACAGGAATGGCCGGGACACGCCCGGCCATGAGATTGCAGGAGGCGGGATCCGACGCCTATCGATGCGTGTTCTCGGGATTGGGGATGCCCTCGATGGGACATTCCTCGGTGCCGACGGTGGTGCGGGTGAAGGATTCCACCATCTCGCGCGTGCCTTCCGGATCGGCGATCCAGCGCTTGTAGAAGTCGTAGGGGCAGGCGGCCTCGCCCTTGTCGCCGTCGCCGGAATTGATCATGCCGGTGTAGCCGCGATGCACCAGCTTGAAGAGATGGTTCTGCGACTGCATGTTCTTGCGCGCGTCGCGGATCAGCGACACGGAGAGCTGGGCGTACTGGATGCCGTATTCCTCCTCGCCGCATTCGCCGAGCGTGCGGCCGTCGAAGCCGACGATGGCCGAATGGCCGAAATAGGAATAGACGCCGTCGAAGCCGGCGGCGTTCGCCACCGCGACATAGCAGTTGTTCGCCCATGCCATGGCCTTGGCCATGACCACCTGCTGGTCCTTGGCCGGATACATGTAGCCCTGGCAGCGCACGATCAACTCCGCGCCGCGCATCGCGCAGTCCCGCCAGATCTCGGGATAGTTGCCGTCATCGCAGATGATGAGCGAGACCTTCAGTCCCTTGGGGCCTTCCGAGACATAGGTGCAGTTGCCGGGATACCAGCCCTCGATCGGCACCCAGGGCATAATCTTGCGGTACTTCTGGACGATCTCGCCCTTATCGTTCATCAGGATGAGCGTGTTGTAGGGCGCCTTGTGCGGGTGCTCCTCGTGGCGCTCGCCGGTGAGCGAGAACACGCCCCACACCTTCGCCTTGCGGCAGGCCTCGGCGAAGATCTCCGTCTCGTCGCCGGGCACGGTGGAGGCGGTCTCGTACATCTCCTTGGAGTCGTACATGATTCCGTGGGTCGAGTATTCCGGGAAGATGACGAGATCCATGCCCGGCAAGCCGGTCTTCATGCCGACGATCATGTCGGCAATCTTCTTCGCGTTCTCGAGCACTTCGGCCTTGGTGTGGAGCCGCGGCATCTTGTAGTTCACGACCGCTACGCCGACGGTGTCTTTGCTGCTGGAAACGTCGCCGTGCAACATGGGTGGGTTCTCCTCGGAAAGGCGCGCGGGCGCTCATCGCAAGCGGCCGGGCCATTGCGTTCTTGTGGGATCGGGGGAAGGAGCCGCGGAAAGGAGAGCCGGCCGCGGGCATTCCGGGACGGGCGGAACCGCGTTGTCCCGCCGGAATTCAGGCACAAAAAAAGCCCGACAGGCTCTCGCGAGCCTTCCGGGCTACATTGCCTTGCACGGCCAACAACGTTGGTGGCCGGGCGGGAGACGCCATTTCGAGCTCGATTGCCCGAAAAACGTCCATAGAAAATATCTAACCATCATCACTCCCGCAGTTCAAGAGCCGGGGGGCGTTTCACCCGCGCGGGCGTCTCGGGTCTTGGGGGAAACCTGCAGGATCTCCGTGGCGTGGATGATGGAGAGCGCCATGTCCTCCATCGGCACGCGCTTCGACATCGCCTGCCGGCGCAGGCTCTGATAGGCGTCCTCCTCGGTGAGGCCGAGATTTTCCATCAGGATCGACTTGGCCCGCTGGATCTTCTGGATGCCGGAAAGCTTGTGCTCCAGCCGGGAGATGCGCTTCTTCGTCTCTTCGCGCTCCAGCCACAGGCTGCGGGCGATGGTGAGGTTGGTGAGCAGGCCGAAGGGCCGGATCGGCCGCTCCACCACGGCGACCGCGCCCGATTCCAGCACGAGCTGGAGCGTCGAGGGGTTCTCATAGCCGACCACCGCGATGAGCGTCGGGCGGGAATGCGGGTCGGTCTTCAGCAGCCTCACTGTCTCGGCGCGCGCGTCCTGCTCGATGGCGAGCAGCACCACGTCGGCGGCGGGCCATTCGTCCGGCACCGGCCAGACGATCTCCACCGTGCAGCCGATGCGCCGCAGATGCTCGACGAGGCTCGGCCGCTCCTCGTCCGGCGGATGGATGACGTGCACCCGGAGGCCGCGCAGGTCCTTGAGGATCTGGATCGCCATGATGCCCTCCACCGTCAGGAGAGCGCGATCTGGCGGCCGTCGGCCGGCCAGTCGCTCAGGCTCTGGGCCACGCAATAGGGGTCCGGCTTCACCGGCGCGCCGGCGTCCCACACCACCCGGAAGCGTCCTCTCGCATCCAGACGGGCGATGCGCGGGCGCAGATAGGTGTGGTTGTTCGTCCCGTCGATGCGCACCCGGCCCTGTGGGGCGTCGAAGGCACTCTCGCCAAGCTGGGCGAGCAGCGGCTCCGGGGCATCGGTACCGGCGGCGGCGAGGGCGCGCATGGCGAGGTGCACCTGGAAATAGGCCGCCTCGGCGGCGGCGGTGACGGGCATGTGCACCCCGTTGCGCCGCTTGAAGGCGGCGACGAAGCGGCGCGCGGCGGGCGTGTCGAGGGTCTCGAAGAAAGGGGCAGCGGTGATGTGGCCGGCGGCCACCTCGGCCGGCATTGCCGCCACCTCGGCCTCGCCGGTGGTGAGGCTGGCGATCGGCAGCGTGGCGGCATCGAGCCCGGCGGCGTGGTGGGCCTCGTACAGTGTCGCGGTATCCGCCCCGACCACGGTGGAGAAGATGACGTCCGGCGCCGCCCGCTGCACCTTCGCCATGACGCGGTCGAATTCCGCCGGCCCCGCGCCGAGCGGCACGTAGATCTCGTCCAGCACGGTACCGCGCGACTGGACGACGAAGTCGGTCATGATGCGGTTCGACTCGTAGGGGTAGACGTAGTCGGAACCGATCATGAAGAAGCGGTTGCCGCAGGTGCTCAGCAGGTAATTGGCGAGCTGGATCGAATTCTGGTTCGGCGCGGCGCCGGTGTAGACGCAGTGGCGGGAATATTCGAAGCCCTCATAGAGGGTGGGGTAGAACAGCAGCCCACGGTGGGCCTCTACCACCGGCAGCATCGCCTTGCGGGTGGAGGACATGTAGCCGCCGAAGATGAGGCGCACGCCGTCCTCGGTGAGCAGCCTTTCGGCAAGTCGGCGATAGGCCCGCGGCTCGGAGGCGGGATCGTAGACAACCGCCTCCACCGGACGGCCGAGCACGCCGCCGGCTTCGTTGATCTCGTCGATGGCGAGCAGCGTGCCGCCGAGCTGGGAGGTTTCGACCGCCGCCGTCACGCCGGTGGCGGAAAACAGGACGCCGATGCGCCAGGGCCGGACCGCCGAAGAACCACTCGCCATGAGCCGCATGCACCTCCGTCCTGCAACGTCACAGGGTGCATGTGTCCAGTCCCGGACGAAAGGCGCAATACGGCGTTTGCCTCAGATGCCGAAGCACTCGCGCAGTTCGCGGCGCGCGCTTTCGAGGATCTCCGCGGAGAGTTCGGGATCGCCCGCCGCGACGCCGCGGGCCATGGTGAGCGCGCCGATCATGCTGGTGAGCACCGCCATCGCCTGCCGGCGCCGGGCCTCGGGCGTCTCGGCATCCATGTGGCGCTCGATCGCCTCGACGAAGTCGTTCAGCCCTTCGGCATAGCTCTTCTGGAGATCGGGCGACTGGCGGGCGACCTCGGCGCCGAAGGCGGAGAGGGCGCAGCCATTGGCCGGGTTGTCGCGATGGGCGGGGGTCAGGTAGCGGTCGAGGATGTCGCCGAGACTGGCCGATTTCAGCCAGCGCTCCAGCCCCTCTGCGCAGGCCTCGCGGCAGGCCTCGTCGGCGAGGTCCGCCTTGGAGCGAAAATGGCCGTAGAAGGCGCCGTGGGTGAGGCCGCTGGCCTGCATGATCTCGGCAACGCCGACATCCTTGAAGCCGCGTTCGCGGAACAGCCGGGAGGCCGAGGAAAGAATGGAACGGCGATGCTCGGCGACCTTCGCCTTCGTAACCCGCAACGCAGCTTCTCCTGTCGCTCTCCGCCCCGATCCCCTTGTCTATGAACACGAAAATATAGCTGATGGGAATAAGAAATAACCCGGAGCGCCGGTTGGTCGCGGCGCTCCGGGTCTGGTCGCGGCGGAAGGCTCAGGCGGCGTCCCAGACCGGCGCGAGGCCCTCCGGGCTGACGATCCGCCCGTCCGGGCGGGCGAGGGCGTGGATCGCCGCCATCTCGCCGGCCGACAGCTCGAAGTCGAAGATGGCGAAGTTCTCGGCTGCGCGGGTCTCGGTCGCGGTCTTGGAGAGGGCGACGAGCCCGTCCTGCTGGATCACCCAGCGCAGCACCACCTGAGCGACGCTCTTGCCCCTGGCCGCCGCGATCTCCTTCAGCACCGGCTCGTCGAACACCTTGCCGTCAGCCATGGCGTAATAGGCGGTGATGGAAAGGCCGGCGGCGCGGGCCGCCCGTATCACCACGCTCTGGTCGATATAGGGGTGGTATTCGATCTGGTTGGTGACGAGCGGTGCGTCGCTGAGTGCGATCGCCTCGGCCATCTGCGCGGTGTTGAAGTTCGAGACGCCGATGTGCCGCACCTTGCCGGAGCGGACCACCTCGTTGAGTGCCGCGACCGGCTCGGGAAGGGGATGCCCTGCGGGCCAGTGCAGAAGCAGCAGGTCCACATAGTCGGTCCTGAGCTTCCGCAGGCTCTCGTCGACCGAGGCGACCAGCGCGTCGTGGCCGTATTTGTCGACCCACACCTTGGTGGTGAGGAAGATGTCGGCGCGGCGGACGCCCGAGCGCTCGATGCCCTCGCCGACCTCGGCCTCGTTGCCGTAGATCTGCGCGGTGTCGATGTGGCGGAAGCCGAGCTTGAGCGCATGCGGAACCATGCGCAGCGTGTCGGGGCCGGGCAGGCGGAAGGTACCGTAGCCGAGCGCGGGAATGGTGGCGCCATTGGCGGTGACGAATTTCATCGGAGTCTCCATGGGTGGCGGGCCGATTTGGGCTCAGGCGGGGCTCAGCTCGGGCGTCGTGCGCCGATCCAGCATGCCGCTCCACATAGTCAGTCCCAGCGCGGCGACAACCAGGATGGCGCCGACCCAGGGCGTCGCGCCGAGCCCGAGCGGGGAGGCGACGACAAGGCCGCCGACCCAGGCGCCGATGGCGATGCCGAGATTGAAGGCGGCGATATTGAGCGCCGAGGCGACGTCCACCGCGCCGGGACGCACCTTCTTCGCCAGCTCGACGACATAGATCTGCAGGCCCGGCACGTTGGCGAAGGACAGGAAGCCCAGCGCGGCGAGCGTCGGCAGGGCGAGCCAGGGCGAGAGCGCGGTGAAGCTGAACAGCGCCAGTACCGCCGCCTGCGCGACGAAGAGGAAGGTGAGCGCCTTCACCGGGTCGCGGTCGGCGATCCGTCCGCCGACGATGTTGCCCACCGCGATGGCGGCGCCGTACAGCACCAGGATCAGGCTGACGCTGGAGGCGGCGAAGCCGGTGATGTGCTCCAGGATCGAGGCGAGATAGGTGAAGGCGACGAAGGTGCCGCCATAGCCGAGCGCGGTCATGCCGTAGACGATGAGCAGCCGGCCGGAGCCCAGGACGCGCAGTTGGTCGACGAGGCGGGCGGGCTCGGCGCGGCTGAGATTGGCGGGCAACAGCGCGGCGATGCCGATGAAAGCGACGACGCCCAGCGCGGCGACCGCCCAGAAGGTGGCGCGCCAGCCGAAGGTCTGGCCGATAAAGGTGCCCATCGGCACGCCGGTGACGATGGCGACCGTCAGGCCCATGAACATCATGGCGATGGCCGAGGCGCGCCGGTCGGCCGGCACGAGGTCGGCGGCGATGGTCGACCCGACCGAGAAGAACACGCCATGGGCGAAGGCGGACAGCACGCGCGCGACCAGCAGCAATTCGTAGCTCGGGCTCAGCGCGGCGGCGGTGTTGCCGATGACGAACAGCGCCATCAGGCCGAGCAGGAGCGGCTTGCGCTCCATCCGGCCGGTCAGCGCGGTGAGGACCGGCGCGCCGAAGGTGACGCCGAGCGCGTAGACGCTGACGATCAGGCCGGCGAGCGGCAGGTTGATGGACAGGTCGGCGGCGACGGTGGGCAGCAGGCCGACGATGACGAATTCGGTGGTGCCGATCGCATAGGCCGCGATGGTGAGCGCGAACAGCGCGAGGGGCATTCTGGTGAGCGACATAACAAATCTCCGCGCGCCCGCGCCTTGGGCGCGACGCAGCAAGCGATGACGGGTGTTGCGGCGAATATGCGCGGCGCCGGCTTGCGCGATAAGCCGCTATGATGGATCAATACCTGTGAACTGAAATCACAGATAAGGTCGACCTTGGACAATCGCGCGGGCGAGATGCAGGTGCTGGTCGAGGCGGTGGAGCGCGGCAGCTTCTCCGCCGCAGGGCGCCGGCTCGGCCTGTCGCCCTCGGCGGTGAGCAAGCTGGTGTCGCGGCTGGAGGAGCGGCTCGGCGTGCGCCTGCTCAACCGCTCGACCCGCGCCATCGTCCTGACCAGCGAGGGCGAGGCCTATGTGGCGCGGGCGCGCCGCATCCTCGGCGAGATCGACGAGGCGGAGCGCTTCATCGCCGCCGGCGCCGCCGCCGTGCCGCGTGGCCGGTTGCGGGTGAGCGCCTCCGTCGGCTTCGGCGAGCGCTGCCTCGTGCCGCTGATCCCGGAATTCCTCGCCCGCTATCCGGAGGTGCAGCTCGACCTTTCGCTGAGCGACGAGGTGATCGACCTCGTGGCAGAGCGGGCAGATATCGGCCTGCGCTCTGGGCCGATGCGCGATTCCAGCCTCAAGGCACGCAAGGTGATGGAGAGCGACCGGGTGATCATCGCCTCTCCCGCCTACCTCGAACGTCACGGCATGCCGGCGACGCCGGCGGACCTCGCGCAGCACAACTGCCTGCGCTTCAATTTCCGCCGCAGCCTGGACGAATGGCCGTTCCGCGATCCGGTGTCGGGGGAAAGCTACGCGCTGCCGGTCACCGGCAATCTCGAGGGGAACAGCGGCGCCATGCTGCGTCGCCTCGCGCTCGACGGGCTGGGCCTTGCCCGCATCGGGCGCTTCCATGCCCAGCCGGATATCGAGGCGGGGACGCTGGTGCCGGTGCTGGATGCGTTCAACGGGCGGGATATCGAGCAGGTGCACGCGGTCTTCGTCGGGCACGATTATCTCGCCGCCCGCATCCGTGCCTTCGTCGATTTCCTCGTAGAGCGGATCGGCCGGTAGCTGTCCAGCGGCGGGATTCGGCGCGAGTCCCGCCGCCGGTGATCGTCAGGTCCGGTACTTCTTGGTCAGCGCGTCGATGGCGGAGATGCCGTTATGGCCCTCGGCATTGCCCTGCGCTGCCAGCGCCCGGAAGATGCGCTCGGCCGAGCGCAGGTCGCGAATCTTGTAGTAGGACCAGGCGCGCAGCACCATCAGATCCTGCTGTTCGGGGGCGATGCGGGAGCGTTCGTCGAGTGCGATGATAGCTTCCACGTAGCGCTCGTCCTTGTAGGCGGCGAGCGCGCGCTGGGCGAGGAGGTCGCCGCTGAGCTGGACCGAACGGCGCGGATTCTGCGGCGCCTCGAGCGCGGCGGCCTGGGCGCGGTTGGTCATGCCGAGGCGCAGATAGGCGAGCGACTTGCCGTAGGCGGCGTCCTCGGCGACGCGGCCGGTGCCGCGGGCGAGACCCTCGTCGAATGCCCGGACCGCTTCCATCGGCCGGTCGAGGTCGAGCAGCCTCCAGCCACGGGCAACGGCGCCGGCACCGCCGGAGGAGGCGGTCGCGCCCACCTCGGTGCTGCCGGTGCGGGCGACCGAGCGCGAGACCGGACGGCGGCGCGGCGTCGGCGGCACGTAGTCGGCGGCGGGATAGGAGGGCTGGGCCGCGTAGGAAGCCTGCGCCACCGGTTGCGCCGGCGCTGCCGGCAGGGCGGGGAACGGGATGCCGCTCTGATAGGGGGCGCCCTGATAGGCCAGCGGCGCGGCCGCATTGCCCGGCTGCGGGATCGGCTGGAACTGGGCCACCTGGCCGGCGGTCGGCACCGGCGCATACTGCGCGCCGCGCACATAGCCACGCGCGCTCTGCGGGCCGAGGGTCGGCACGCCGACCGGCGGGGGCTGCCGCGTGGGTGGCGGGGTCAGGCGGTTGGCGGCGGCGACGAGCGGATCGAGGCGCAGCCCGCCGAGCGTCTGCGTCTGCGCGTTGCGCGCTTCCAGACGGGCGCGGACGACCGGATCGACCAGCGCGACGATGCGCTCGGAGCGCTGACCCCAGCTCTGCACCATGGCGTTGAGGCGCGCGACGTCGCCGAGACGCCAGAAGGTGAGCGAGAGGCCGTAGGCGGAGGGCTCGTCGTTCGGATCCCAGTTGAGGGCGGTCTCGAACCAGGACTGGGCGGTGACGATCTGCCCGGTGTTGTAGGCGTACCAGCCGAGGCCCTGGGCACCCGGCACGTATTTGTCGCGCATCACCACGGGGCTGAAGCGCGTGAGCACGATCTCGTCGAGCACCGGCGGCGGATCGGCGGTGAGCAGCGCGATGACGACGTCGAGATAGGCCTTGTTGTTCTCCGGCGCGGCGTCGCGCCACTCGAAGGCGATCGGCTCGGCCTCGAGCGAGCGGCCGAGGAAGTTCAGCGCCAGCACATAGCCTTCGGCCGACTTGGCGCCGCCCTTGCGGTCGAGCGCCAGCTTGAACCATTCGAGCGCGCGGGTCGCCTCGTCGTGACGGAACAGGTACCAGCCGAGCAGCAGCGGGTCGCCGGGCGTCGTGCCCTTGCGCGCCAGCTCCTCCATCCGCTTGATGTCGTCGGCGGGCACCGTGTACTCGGGGTTCTCGGCGGCATGCCCCATGCGGCGGCGAATGAGATCGTCGCGCAGCGCGGCGAATTCGGGATTGCCGGCGGCGTCCTTGCGCTCGAGCTTGAGCAGGCTCTGGATCTGCTCGTCGGACAGCAGCGGCATCGCCTTCTGCACCGTCGCCAGCCGCTCGGCCGCGTCGTTACAGTTGTTCAGGATGTAAGTGTAGGCGTCGATCGCCCGCGGCGGCTGGTCAGTCTTGGTGAAGGCCTCGGCGACGCGCCAGAGAATGTCGATGTTCGGGCAGGTCAACAGGCCCGGCGTCTCGGTGGCGAGGCGCAGCACGGTGTTCCACTGCTCGGCGTCGGAGGCGTTGATCAGCCGCCGGCGGCTTTCCGATTCATTGAGCCGGGCGAGCAGGTCGGCCGGCGGCTGCCAGGACGGGTCGGCGGACTGGCGGGTGGCGATGGCGCTGCGCACGTCGCTGTACTTGCCTTCGGCATACAGCTTCCACATGCGCTGGAGTTCGACGTCGGTCTGCGGGCCGAACAGGTCGTCGGGCGGCGACCAGTCCGGGTACAGCGCGCGCAGGCGCGCGATCTCGGCTTCCAGGCGGCGGGTGTCGCCCTGCGAGGCGAAATAGCGGAGAGCGGTCTCGTCGACCTTGGCGCGGGCGGTATTGCCGGCATCGGTTTTGCGGCCGCTGCCGGGGAGCTCTATCTGTTGACCAATCGCGGGAACGACGGCTCCCCCGAGCATGAGCAACAGAATGGCTCTCTTCAAAGACATTTCGGATATCGCTCCGCGATCAGCGCCCAGCCCAACAAATACAACGTCGACGGATAGTAGAGCGTCGGCTCAAACCGTCGTAGATCGGCGGGGATCGGGGTGGCGTTCAGGGCGCACGCGAGGACCGCGCCGAGCATGCGATAGCCCGGGTCGGTAAGCTGCGTAAGCGCGCGTCCGGTCGGGATGTCGACGATCGCCGGGGTGCCCCCATTGTCGATCAGCCAGTTCCGCCGGAAGGGTTCCTGTAATGCCGTGTTCTCGATCCCTGCTCTCAAAAGGTAAAGAGATATCCTTAATGAATTGTAACCAAAGACCGGCGGAAAGCCCTCCGCCACGGTAACCGGCTTGCCCGCGGGGGCTGAAATCCAGTCGGGCGGCAGTCGAGCCGGGCCGAGCTGCGCGATGCTCAGGAGTTCCAGCCCCGTATTGGCCACGCCCGCCCAGTCGTACTCCGGCGCAAGGCGCGTCATGACCGGGAACGTCTCGAATATCCAGTAGGACAGATTCAGTATCGGCCCGTCCTTGCGCTCGCTGGCAGAGAAGCCGGAAATCCCCGGAAGCAGCAGGAGCCGAGAGCCGTCCTTTACGATGAGTTTCTGTCCGACGGCGCGCGCGATCTTCTTCGCGGAATCGATATAGGCTTGCTGGTTCCACGCCAACCCTGCCCTTGCGAGGGCATAGGCGATCAACAAATCCCCGTCGCTCGCCGCATTTACGTCGGTGACACGAGGTGTAGAATTGGGATCCCAGCGCCATGCTGCAAGTCCGTCATCGCGAATCAGCAACTCGGTACGCGTAAAACTCCATATGCGTTCAAAGTTGCTTCTGTCACCTGCTAAATACGCCAGCAGCATGCCATAGCCCTGACCCTCGCTATGGCTGATGCCGCCATTGGCGCTGTCGACGACCCGTCCGCTCTCGTCGACGAAGCGCGCCATATAGCTGTTCCACGCCTCCATCGGGATCGGCGTGGCGGTCTGGGCGGTGGTGGGGGAGGCCATGGAAAGCGCTCCGCAGGCAAGCAGGGCGAGGCCGGCGAGCCACCTTCCGATCATGTGGGCCGCCCCAGCCGGCGAAGCAGCAGGGCGGTGGCGATGCCAAGGATGGTGCCGGCGATGATCAGCATCAACGCGTAGGGCACGATGTTGATCGACAGCCAGTTGGCCGCGATCATGCGGAAATTGGCGAAGGACAGCGGCTGGGTGAGAATGAACCGGAAGCTGCGGATGTCGCGCCGGTCGATCTCGCCCGAGGCCACCTGATAGGCGACCGCCTGGCCGCCGACGCGGTTCCACACGCTCTCGGAGGTGAAGCGGGTCATCGCGGTGGCGAGGGCTTCCGGCGTACGGCCGGCCACCAGTGTCCAGGCGGAGGAACCGGAGGGGCTCGTGCCCTGCGCCATCAGCACCGAGGTGCGCGGCGGCGGCTCGTAGAAGGTACGCCCCTCCTGGATGCGGAAGGAGGCGAAGTTGATCGAGAAGGTGCGTTCCAGCCAGCCTTCGAAGCCTTCCAGCAGGCCGTAGACATTCGTGCGGCCCTGCACGTTGTCGCGCCAGCGCTGGTAGATTTCCGGCGTGTTCTCGCTCGACGGCGGCACGGGCGCGAGCGCCGGGTCTTCGCCGGCCTGGCGCTTGCGGAAGCGTTCGAGGACGTTGTCGTATTCCTCGCTACCGGAATTGGGGACGTCGTCGCCGCTGGCCGAGACGACCCAGTTGGAGCGGGCCGATTCCGCCACGCCCACCTGATCGAGCACGCTGGACGAAACGTGGTCGATGCCGCCCACGAAGATCGCGTTCCGGTTGCCGAGCGTCGCCGAGGCGGGCGCGGCGTCGATCGGCAGCGGCGCGCCGTTGGAGAGCGCGAGGCGCGACATCAGCGTGCCGGCCGCCGAGAGCGTGGAGGAATCCTGGCGCGCCAGCACGACGGCGAGCGGGTTGTCGTCGAGATTGTAGGGGAAGGAATTGGCGGAGAACGCCGCCAGATCCGGCAGCCGCCCGATGCGGGCGAAGTTGCCGATCGAGAACTCGGTGGAATCGAACAGCACGAAGCGGTTTTCGGCCGGCAGCGTGGCGCCGGGCAAGCAGCGCGCGTCGGACTCGGTATCGAGCACGATCTCCAGCCAGACGCGGTTCACACCGGGGCGGAAGTTGCGCAGCGGGATCTGCATCGGCTCGTTCTGGAACAGGCCGCCGCCGCTCTTGGTGATCGGCAGGTTGGAGGCGATCTGCTCGTTCACATAGACGTCGACATGGCTGCCGGGGCGGACCGCCGCGGTGAAGGCGGCATCGAGCGACAGGCGGGCATGGCCATAAGCCTGGGCGTAGAAGTCCGCCGGCAGGGCGATCTGGAACTCCACGCGGAAGCGTCGGCCGGAGAATTCCTGCGTGGCGACGCCGAGATCGGCGAGCCGCACGCTACGCGCGCTGCTGAACAGCGGCGCGTTCGGGGCGAAATAGGGCGCGGTGTTGACCGCGTCGGTCTGCGCGATGGAGATCGCGTTCAGCCGGTCGATGGCACGGTCGACATCTGTCGGCGTGGGGCCGGAGATTACCAGCGTCGGCGCCCCGAGGCGCTCGTCCTCGATCAGGCTGGTGATCGGGCGCAGCCGCGCCTCGTTCGGCATCGAGGCCATGAGCCGGGGCAGTTCGGAAGCGGTGCCGACGACGACGGTGAGCCCGCCATTGGGCGTCGGGCCGATCTGGCCTTCCGCCACCGAGACCGACGGGTTGGGGAACTGCCCGCGCACCGCCAGCCCCTGCACCACGCGCAGCACGCGGGCGCTGCCGCCGCCTTCGATGGGGCCGGGAGTCACGACGCGGATCGGCGTCACGCCGTTCTGATCGAAGCCGATGGAGGCGAGGTTGTCGAGGCCGCCGGAGAGCGGCGGACGGCCGCCGGTGAAGGAGATGCCGGTGCCCTCGTTGTTGATCTCGGTCCATAGCTCGTAGGTCGCGGTGACCGCGCAATCGGTGCGGTGGCGCTGCACGACGTCGATGCGCACGAGATTGGCGCCGGCGCGCAGCGTTCCACGCGGGATCGGCACCTCGAAATGCGAAGGCTCCTGCGAGGAGGCGATGGGACGCTCGATCACCGACTGGCCGTTGATGCTGACGCGGATGCGCGAGGTTTCCGGCATCACCACGACGGCACTGAGATAGCTCAGCAGGAAGCTGGCCTGGCGGTTCGCTTCCTCTTGCGTCGCCTGGAACACCCAGGCGCGCGAGGCGATCTCGCCGGCGAAGATCATCCGCCGCTGCGGGACGATGAAGCGGTCCGGCCGGCGTGGCGCGGCCGGGGTGGCTTCTGCGGCCGGGACGAGATTTACGACCGGCGCGGGCTGGCCGGGCACCATCTGGAAGGGCGCGGCGGAAGGCGCGCTGGAGGGGGCGGGAGCCGGCGCGGCGGGGGCGACCGGCGTCGTCAGGGCGGGCTCCTCGACGGGAGCCGCGGGCGCCTGCGCGGTCGTGGCGGGCGGCGCGGTGTCCCACGAAGACGACGACGAGGGAGCCGGGGCGGGCGACAGCGGCGGCAGCGCCGGCGCGGTCACGACGGGGGCGCTGCCCCCGGCCAAACCGCTCGCCGCCGGCGGCGTCATCGGCACGGAGGCGGCCGGCGGGTTCGCCGGAGCGGGCGGGTTCTCCGACCCGCCATAGGAGGGGATCGGCGGCGTCATCGAGAAGCCGGTGCCTTGACCGGCGGAGGTCTGGGCGAAGGCCGGCGACAGGGCGGAACTGGCGAGCGGGCCCTGCGCGAGGGCCAGCGCGAGGCCGGCGGCGGCGAGGCGGGAGAGCGTGCGCATCGTCGTCATCCACGTTTGGCCGGCGCGAGGACCGGGCGACGGCGCCGCTCGCGCCAGAGTTTCTGCAGGTGGATCAGGTAGGAGAGGCCGCGGCCGGTCTGGAAGATCGCGGTGCGCACGAAGCGGATCGTTCCCATGAGGACGCCCGGATTGTTGCGGCGCGAATCCTGGAATTTCTTCCACTCGTCGGAGTTGGCGAAGATCAGGTCGGCGATCAGCCGGTAATGGAGAGGCTGGTCGGGCTGGAACTGGCAGCCGATCAGCACGTCGTCGTCGTTGCGTTCCACATTGCGGATGCCGACCGGCAGGCTGTCGACCGAGATGTTCGGCGCCAGCGGGCGGAAGCGCAGCAGGCCGACGGTTCCGCGCTCGAGATCGGGCAGCGTTACATTGGCGGCGGGGCGCACCCGCGCACCGCCCAGCGAGCCGTCCTCGATGATCGCGGGATAGGCGGTGCCGTTGAGCACCAGTTCGCCGCGCCGCGCGAGGTTCACGCGATGCGAGCGGCGGCGGTTGCGCCGCTCCGAGACGACGCCGAGCGCACAGCCCGCCAGCAGCAGGTTGAGCAGGTTCCAGCCGCCGACGACGATGATGACGTCCTGGTTGAACGGCTCGGTGAGCAGGCGCCAGATCGTCAGCAACGCGCCGACGATCAGCACGGCGAAGATGATGAAGAAGGGCCGGCCGATCTCCGACACATGGCCCTCCTCCATGGTCTCGTGCTTGGCCGTCACCTTGAAGGTGGGCTTGCGCGGGTTGGCGAGCACGGCGATCAGTGCCGGGAACAGGTAGATCGCCTGTATGTATTCGTAGAGTTCCGAGATCCACGGCCAGCGGTAGCGGCCGTAGAGGTAGTTCTGCATCAGCAGGTTCACCAGCATGTAGGTGGTGGTGTAGGCGAGGAACTCGGCACCGGAGGCGTTGAAGATCTCCAGCGAGAAGAACAGGTAGAACAGCGGCGAGATGAGGAACATCAGCCGCGAATAGGGAAACAGCCAGAACAGCGTGCTGGAACAGTAGCTGAGCCGCTGGGCGAGGGTGAGGCCGCGCTTGCCGGGCGGGAAGTGGAAGCGCAGGATCTGCATCATGCCCTGCGCCCAGCGCGAGCGCTGGCCGATGAAGCTGGCGTAGCTCTCCGGCTGCAGGCCGGCGATCATCGGCTTCTCGACATAGATCGAGTGCCAGCCGCGCGAATGCAGCTCGAGCGCGGTCTCGCAGTCCTCGGTGATGGTGACGCCGCTGAAGCCGTTGGTTTCGTTGAGCGCGCGCCGGCTCAGCACCGCGGCCGAGCCGCAGAAGAAGGCGGCATCCCACTTGTCGAGCCCGCGCTGGATGATGCCGTAGAACATCTCGTTCTCGGACGGCATCGTGTCGAAGGTGCCGAGGTTGCGTTCCAGCGGATCGGGATTGATGAAGAAGTGCGGCGTCTGCACCAGGAACAGGTTCTCGTCCTGGAGGAAATAGCCGACCGTATTGGTGAGGAAGTCGCGCGTCGGCGCGTGGTCGGCGTCGAACACCGCGACCAGTTCCGCCTGCGAATGCTGGAGGCCGTTGTTCAGGTTGCCGGCCTTGGCGTGCTCATTCTTCGCACGGGTGAGGTAGCGGGCGCCGAGGCCGGCGCAGAGTTCCTGGAGTTCGGCTCGGCGCTTTACGGCCGCCGCGGCCTGGACGTGGTCGTCCTGCTCGCATTTCTGGTCGGTGCCGCCGTCGTCGAGCAGCCAGACGGTGAACTTGTCCGCGGGGTAATCCATGCTCAGCGCCGCCGAGATGGTCGAGGCGAGCAGGTGCGGGTCTTCGTTATAGGTCGGGATGAAGACGTCGACGGAGGGAACCTGATCGGCCGGAATCGGCGGTGCGCTGCGCTCCGGCATCGGCGCGGAGACGACGAACAGACTGAGGAACAGCATGAAGACGCTGTACATCTCGGCGAGATACAGCAGGAAACCCGGGATGAAATCTTCGATCTGCGTTATCGGCGGAATGGTGCTGGTGGTGCGCCAGTAGACGTAGCGCAGCACGATGGCGGTGCCGAGCGCCAGGGCGACGGTGCGTAGCGGGCCGACGGGCGGGCCGAACATCTTGAGCAGGATCATCGCGACGACCACGATGCAACCGGCGATAAGATGAGCCTGCAGGCTGATCGGTAGTGTGATCAAGAACACCACGACCAGGGACGCGATAGCCCACAGAACGGCGATCCATGCTTTGCGCATCGACTTTCCTGTCTCGTCCAATCCCGGTGACGTCGGGATTCTGATAATGGGCAGAAGTTGAAAAAACCTATCTAAAATCGAATTAAGGGGTGATTTGTTCGATTCCAAGCGCCAGCTGTGCAGGGTAAAGTCATTTTATACAAGTGATTCGGCGTTGTTCAGACTGCGATTGAGGGCTGTCGTGGTCTGGGCGCGCTTATCCGCCAGCGCGAGTGTTTGAAGGGGCCATGACGGGACGGACCACGCGCAAATCTCTCTCCGTGTGCCTGGTCGCGTCCGTTGCCCTTCTGGCGGCGGGCTGCGGCGTTTATCCTTGGCGCGGACAGGATCCGAAGGTGGCAAACCTTGCCAAGGAGGTGGAGGTCGCCGACGCTCTGGTGCTGCCGGAGCCCGGTTCGACCCCGCCTGTGGTGGCGGTGGTGCAGACCACCTACCTCAACGCCATCGAGCAGGAGATCATCCTCGGGACCAACTCCCATTCGCGCGGGCAGAACGCGATCTACACCGTCTTCTTCGGGCCGGTGAAGGAACGCACCGGCTGGGAGAACCTGCGGGCGGACGATTTTCTCAACGAAGAAGTCGTCGAGCAGGAAATGCTTGATCGCATGCCCGGCGTATCGATGTACGTCTCGAATTACTTCGTCCAGAACCGTTATGGGCCGTTCAACTACGCGATCGGCAATGCCGGCGGTGGCGAGCTGTGCATCTATGGCTGGCAGCGCATCCAGTCGCAGGTGCCGATGAATTTCTTCCTGCGCGACCGTGGCGTGCTCTCCATCCGGCTGCGCCTGTGCCAGATCGGCGCCAGCGAGCAGGACCTCCTGCGCGTGATGTACCGCTATTCGATCAACGGCTACTTCCTTCCCTATATCTGGCAGCCCTATGGCCGCCCGATGGGCGAGCCGGAAGGCCTCGGCCGCATTGGCGGGCCGCTCGCCTATCCGTCCGGCCTGCAGGGCGACGGTACGGTGCTGGACGGCTGGATGGGGCCCGAAGAGGCGAGTGCGCCGGTTTCGGCCGCTCCCGCGCCGCGCCGCCGCTCGCGCCCGCGCTATGGCAGCGCCGTGCCGCAGCCCGAGCCGGTTTATCAGTCGGGGCAGCCGCAGGGCAATCTCGTCGATCCCTATGAGGGGTATCCGCAGGTGCCCGGTCCCGCCGGCTCTGCGCAACTCGCCCCCTCCTCACGTGCGACGGTGATTCAGGGTTCGCCGCCGCCCGGCGCCGTGGTCGATCAGGCGCCGGCGCGGCCGGTCCAGTCGGCGACGCAGAATTCTCCCTTCTCCACGCCGCCGATCCTGCCCGGCGTACCGCCGGTGTCGACCCCGTCGACGAGCGGTTCCGGTTCGGTCGGAGATCCCGTCCGGCTGGTGCCGGGTGCGGGCAGCTATCCCTCGCCGGCGCAATAGGAAGCGTCAGGTCGGCGGCTCAGGAGGCGGCGAGGCGGCGTGCGCGTCCACGCTTGCGGACCGCCCTGAGGGCAGCCAGCAGCGGCCTTTCCACCGTCACCAGAAAGAGCTGGCCGAGCGCCAGCGTGGCGAGCCCAGTGGCGATGAACAGCCCGGCGAGGGCGACCGGCGACAGCGGCGCGAAGGCGGCGAAGATCGCGGAGGCCGGCGCCACGATCAGCGGCACGTGCACGAGATAGATCGGGAAGGACAATTCCCCGAGCCGCTGCAGCGGTGCCGTCTCGAAGAAGCGGCGCACCGGAGGGGTGATCAGCACCGCTATGAGCGTGAGGATCGCGCCGGCCTGCCGCGCGCCATCGGCGCCAAGCCAGGAGGCCAGCGTCGGCAACAGGCCGTCGCCGCCGGCATGGCCGGGCATCGTGGCACCGAGAACGAGCCCCGCGATGCCGGCGGCCGTGCCGCCCGTCGCATGGTCGCGCAGCCGACCGCGCGCTTCATGCACCAGCGCGCCGCCGCAGAAGGCGGAGAGGTAGAACAGCCCCAGTGCTGCGAAGCCGACGAGGCCGGCCGCCATGGCGAGCGGCCGGGCGCGGCCCTTCAGCACGGCATAGGAACCGTAGATGAGGATGGAGCCCAGGAACTCCGCCTGCATCGTCCAGAGTGGGTTGTTGAAGCGGGTCGTGCCGTTCAGGAAGACACCGACGGCGCCCTCCCAGATCGCCTGTCCGAGCGGGGGAATCGGCGGCTGGTAGGTCCAGCGGAACCAGGGGCTGGCGCTGATCGCCTGCGCGTCGCGCGCGGCATCAGGGAAGCCGGTGAGCCATGCCCAGGCGAGGATGGAGGAGGCCAGCGCGGGCACGCCGAGGCGCAGATAGCGCAGACCGATCGCCAGCGGCGCGGCGCGCGGGCCCGTCGGCGCCGAGGCGGCCAGCACGAAGCCGGAGAGAACGAAGAACACCGCGACCGCGAAATGGCCGTTCCAGAACACGGCGAGCGGCGTGTCGAAAAGCGAGAAGCTGGTCCGTGCCTTGTCGGCGAAGCGGCCGGGCGTGAAAGCGTAGAAGAAATGGAACGCCACCACCGCGCAGGCGGCGACGCCGCGCAGCCCGTCGAGGCACGTCACGCGGCCGGGCGCCGCCGGAGCCTGCGGAAGGAGGGCGGCGGGCTGCGGCATCGGTGCTCTCGATGCGGAATAGGGTGGAGATTGGGGAAGGGGCAGCCGGCATTGCCGGGCCCGGAATTATCCGGCCACGAATCGCCTCAGGACGGCGCGTGGCCGGATAGTCGGGTCACTTGTCGGCGGAAAGGGTCGCGACTTCACGCCCGCCATTCATCTTCTTGAGCTCGTTGACGTAATCCTCCGGCACCAGCAGGTGCCAGGGCGTCTTGAGGCCCATGAAGCTGGCGATCTGGCCGATGAACCAGGTGCAGTTGGTGGTCGTCGCGTTCCAGAACGGCGTGTTCTTCTGCAGCTTCTGGATATAGGCGAAGACCTTCGGCGCGTCCTCCTCGGAGAGATAGACGCGGTAATTCGCCGTCAGATACTGCTCGTCGAGATCGCCATAGCTGGCCCCGGTTTCGGACGGCACCGGCATCATGTGCCCGAGCACATAGGGAACCGGGCTGTCGGTGGCGGGATGCAGGCCGGCGACCTCCACCTCACGCTGGGTCGACTTGCCGAACCAGATGAAGGCATGGCCGTAGGAAGCCGCGGTGCGCGCGCGGAAATCCACATAATAGGGACCCGGAGCCGCCGGCGTGGCGGTTGCGGCCGTTGTGGCGCCCTGGGCGGAGTTCTTCGCCGTGGCGGCGGGCTTCGGCTTGGCAGCCGGCTTCTGGCCGGTCGTGCTTTCCGCCGGCGTGGCGTTGGCGCTGTCGATAATGGCAGCCGCCGGGCCGAGGCCGGCGAAAAACGCCGTGAACGCACAAAGCGCCACTGCGGCGCAGTGGCGCTTTGCATTTATCGGGAGCATTTTCATGCCAACACCTTGTCGCTTCTCGATCCGAACGCGTGCAGGAACGAGCCCGCCGCGGTCATGTCAAGCACGACGCGACATCGAGGTGCGGGCTCGATGCCCAATCAGCCCTTGGTGTAGATCGGCTCGGGAGCCTTGCCAACCGGCGCCTTGCCGATCGGGGCCTTGCCGATGGGGGCAGCGGTTTCCTGAACCGGCTCCGGACGGGGGAGGTCGGCGGCCAGCGCAGCGCCCACCATGAGGAGCGACGCGGAAGCGACGAGCAGAGACTTGAGCATGCGCAATTACCTTCTATTGCGAGACGAAGAGCGGGCCGTCGGCGGAACCGAGGTCTTCAAGACTGAAAATAGCCGTTCCTGAGCACACGTGCAATTGAACGCGGTTCGCCGCGCCGGTTGTATCTCGACTTTTCGGGTACTGTTGCAAAAATGGCGCGAAAACTCTGTCGGTGCGGTACGTCATGCCCGCCGATGCGGCGAGGCCTCCGCAATTCTGGTATCACCCGACCATCATCGTTCGCAGGGGCTGGACCATGTTGCGTTGGAAGTCTTTCTGCCTGGCCGTGATGGCTGCGCAGCTTCTTGTGCCCGCGAGCCTTCAGGCGCGTGAGACGGTGCCGTTCGACAAGCCGGAATACCGGCCGGGCACCATCGTCGTCAGCACGAAGGAGCGTCGGCTCTACCTCGTTCTCGGCCAGGGGCAGGCGCTTCGCTATCCTGTCGCGGTGGGCAAGCGCGGCAAGCAGTGGCAGGGGCAGGCGCGAATCGAACGCAAATATGTCGAGCCGGCCTGGTCGCCGCCCGACGAGATCAAGCGCGACAACCCGAAGCTGCCGGCCGTCATCGCCGGCGGAGCGCCGGACAACCCGATGGGCGCGCGCGCCATGACGCTCACCGGCGGCGGGCAGTATGCGATCCACGGCACCAACCGGCCGCGCTCGATCGGCACCTTCGCCTCCTATGGCTGCGTGCGCATGCACAATGACGACATCATCGATCTCTACGGCCGCGTCGGCGTCGGCACACCGGTGGTGATGCTGCCCTGAGGCTTCGCCTGCGTGGCTCCATCCACCGCGACCGAGATATGAAAAAGGCCCGCTCTCCGGCGGGCCTTTTCTGCATCGGCGAGGCGCCCCGCGCATGGTGGGGGCGAATCGTGGCGAGGCTAGTCGGCCTTGTCGGCCACCGGCATGGAGCGGACCGCTGCCCCACCGGCGCTCTTGGCCGCCGCGCGCGGGCGCAGCGTGTCGGTCTTGTCCTCGGGGCGCGGCTTGCGCGTCGCCATCGACTTGTCGACCGTGACGAGGCGCAGCACGTTGGTCGTGCCGGGAGTGGCGAAGGGCACGCCGGCGGTGATGGCGATCTTGTCGCCTTCCTTGGCGAAGCCATGCTCCACCGTGACCTGCGTCGCCTTGGTCGCCATTTCGCCGAAGGTGTGAATCTCTTCCGGCGCGTGCACGACATGCACGCCGTAGGACATCACCAGCCGGCGGGCGGTGGAGAGCTGGCTGGCGATGCCGACGATCGGGATGCGCGGGCGCTCGCGCGCCGCGTGCAGCGTCGTCGTGCCGGAAAGCGTATAGGTGACGATGGCGGCGGCATCGATCGACAGGGCGGCCTGATAGGCGGCCTGCGTCACCGCGTCGGCGACCGAATGGCCGGCGTCCGGACGCTGCGATTCGATGATGGCGCGGTAGCCGGGATCGCGCTCCACCTGCTTGATGATCTGGTCCATCATCGCCACCGCCTCGACCGGATACTGGCCGGCGGCGCTCTCGGCCGAGAGCATTACCGCATCGGCACCGTCATAGACGGCGGTGGCGACGTCGGATACCTCGGCGCGGGTCGGCACCGGGGCGCTGATCATCGATTCCAGCATCTGCGTCGCCACGATCACCGGCTTGCCGAGGCGGCGGGATTCGCGGATCACGCGCTTCTGCAGCGCCGGAATCTCGGGAAGCGACAGCTCCACGCCGAGGTCGCCGCGCGCCACCATGATGCTGTCGGAGAGCTCGGTGAGGCGGGTGAGGTGCTCGACCGCCTGCGGCTTCTCCAGCTTGAGGTTCACCTGCGCGCGGCCCTGGATCAGCTCCTTGGCCTCGATCACGTCTTCGGGGCGCTGCACGAAGGAGAGGGCGATCCATTCCACGCCGAGGTCGAGCGCGAAGAACAGGTCGGAGCGGTCCTTGTCGGTGAGAGCCGAGACCGGCAGCAGCACGTCGGGGACGTTGAAACCCTTGTTGTTGGAAAGCTTGTTGCCGGCGATGACCTCGGCCTCGATATAGCCGTTGCCTTTCTTGACGACGCGCACACGCACCTTGCCGTCGTCCAGCAGCACGGTCGAGCCCTCGTGCAGGGCCTCGAGGATTTCCGGGTGCGGGATCGGCACGCGCTTCTCGTCGCCCGGCGCCGTGTCGGTGTCGAAGCGGATGGTGGTGCCGGCGGTGAGATTGATGAAGCCGTCGACGAAGCGGCCAAGACGCAGCTTCGGGCCCTGCAGGTCGGCGAGCACGCCGATCGGCCGGCCGACCTCCTTCTCCAGCGCGCGGACGGCGCCGAGCACGCGGCCATGGTTCTCCTGCGTGCCGTGGCTGAAGTTGAGCCGGAAGACGTCGACCCCGGCCTCGTAGAGGGCCTTGATCATCTCCGGGCTCGAAGATGCCGGTCCCAGCGTCGCCACGATCTTCGTTGCGCGTTCCCGCTTGCTTACCATGATTTCCTCCGTCGTGGCCCCAGCCGATGCAGGCACCGGCGCGTCCTCATATGAACGAAAAGAATGGCTGTGTCTTCCGGATGTTATCTTGCACCGCAGCGTGTCTCTTTCGCGACGCGGGGGATCACAAGCGCGTTCCGGAGGAAATAATACGGGATCGATTGGCGGGTCGATTTTCGGTGCGCCGGGCGTGCCGGAGTCGTGGAATTCGGCTTGCTGGCATGCGGAATTCTGTATACCAATATGGAAACGCACAGGATCAGGAAGGCGCGTCCTCGTCGCGGAGCCGGTGGATTTTTCCCCGCTTCCGGCGGTCATCCGGCCTGCCGGCGAACCGCCGGCCGCCATGACCCGGGAAGACGCCTCCAGAAAACAACCTGGCGAAGAATAACCGGCTAATGACCTTCGTGGGAGGAAGGCGATGCGCTTGGCGATAGTGAAGGAAGATCCGTCGGTCGAACTGCGCGTCGGGGGCACGCCCGACACGGTACGGCGTTATATTGGCCTTGGAGCTGAGGTTGTTGTGGCTTCGGGTGCTGGCCTGGCGTCCGGGATTGGCGACGGGGAGTATGAGGGAGCGGGGGCGAGCGTTGTCGGGGACGGCGCGGCGGCGGTGAAGGACGCGGACGTGGTGCTGGCGGTGCGGCGGCCTTCGGCGGCGGCGCTGAAGGGGGCGAAGCCGGGCGCGCTGGTGATCGCGATCAGGCACTCGGCAACATGGCGCCGGTCGAGTTCGCAATGAAATCCACGCTGGAAAAACAGGCCGCATGAGGCCACAAACGAAACCCAGGACTCTACCATAGACCGGAGGAGATTAGGGTCTCAGGTCAACAGCCGTGAACTCTCAACCAAGGTGTTCGCGGGTCAGGGCCGGCTGATCGAGAAGGGCTATCGTCAGGGTGGGCCGGCAGGATTCGGCCTGCGACGGACCCTGATCGACGAGCATGGCGCCACCAAGGGCCTCCTCGAACGGGGTGAGCAAAAGAGCATCCAGACCGATCGGGTGATCCTAACGCTTGGCCCGGCGGAAGAAGTCGATCTGGTGCGCGGCATCTACCGGGCCTTCGTCCATCAGGGATACAGCGAGCGGGAAATTGCGGCTGATCTCAATGAACGGGGCATTCCGACCGATCTCGGACGCCCCTGGACCAGGGGGACCGTCCACCAGATTCTGATCAATGAGAAATACGTCGGCGACAACGTATGGAATCGCCGGTCCTTCAAGCTGAAGAAAAAGCGCGTCCAGAACGATCCGGAGATGTGGATCAGGGCGCAGGATGCTTTCGCGGCCGTCGTCGAGCGCGAACTGTTCGAGGCGGCAAGGACCATCATCGGCGCGCGCTCCTTTCGTTTGAGCGACGAGGAGATGCTGCAATCTCTGAGGAAGCTGTACCAAAAAAGGGGTTTGCTATCCGGCATCGTCATCGACGAATTCGATGGGATGCCATCCAGCAGCGCCTACAGCTCCCGCTTTGGCAGCCTACTTCGCGCCTACAGCCTCGTCGGTTTTACGCCGGATCGCGATTACCGCTACGTCGAAATCAACCGCGAGCTGCGTAAGCTCCATCCCGGCATTCTCCGTGGCGTGCTCGACGGATTGCAGGCTACGGGCAGCGCTGCCTGGCAGGATCTTGAGACCGACCGGGTGATCGTCAACGGCGAGTTCAGCCTTTCCGTGGTGGTGGCCCGGTGCATCGAGACGCCGACCGGGCTTTTGCGCTGGCAGTTGCGCTTCGATACCTCGCTCGCGCCCGACATCACGATCGTCGTTCGGATGGACAGCGCCAATCGCGCGCCGCTCGATTACTACCTGTTCCCGCGCATCGACATGCTCTCCGAAAAGCTGCGGCTGGGAGAGGACAATGCGCTCGGGCTCGATGCCTACCGCTTCGACGGCCTCGACCTTCTCTACGACATCGCTACGCCCATTCCTCTTGCGGAGGCTGCCTGATGCCTGCCGTTCGACCGAACCGGATCGAAATGATCCCCATCTCCCGGATCACGGTTCTGAACCCACGCGCGCGAAACAAGCGCCAGCATCGGGAGATCGTGAACAACATCGAGGCCATCGGCCTCAAGCGGCCGATCACGGTGAGCCGCCGTGATGGGGCTGGCGGCCCAAGATATGATCTGGTCTGCGGTGAAGGCCGGCTGGAAGCCTTCCAGATGCTGGGCCAGACTGAGATTCCGGCCGTGGTGATCGAGGCCAGCGAGAGCGAATGCCTCGTGATGAGCCTGGTCGAGAATATCGCACGACGCACGCCGCGCCCCATCGACCTTATGCGTGAAATCGGTGCTCTACGGGCCCGCGGCTATAGCGATGCGACCATCGCCGAGAAGATCGGCGTCGGGGCATCTTGGGTAAACATGATCGCTTCGCTCCTTGAGCGCGGCGAGGAGCGGCTGGTGGCCGCGGTCGAAACCGGACTCATTCCGATCACCTTGGCGATGGAGATTTCCAAGGCCGAGACGGAAGAGGCGCAGAATCTGCTTCTCGACGCCTATGAGACCGGGAAACTCAGGGGCAAGAAGCTCGCCGCCGTCCGCCGCCTGCTCGACATGCGTATGCGGAGTCAGCGCAAGGGAGGATTGCCTGTCGGACGTTTGGGCCGGAAGACGAGCAGTCGACGAATGACGGCCGCCGATCTCATGCAGGTCTATCAACGCGAAGCCGAAAAGCAGCGTCTCCTCGTCAAGAAGTCGGATTTCACCCAGATCCGGCTGCTGTTCGTTGTCGAGGCGCTGAAGGATCTGCTCGCCAATGATGGCTTCATCAATCTGCTGAGGGCGGAGGGGTTGGCGACCATGCCGCGGGCGCTCAAAGCCCGCGTATCGGGCGACGATCATGGCTGATGAACCGAAAGACCGGGAGGACGGTCGTATTCACCTCGCCTTCGACCGGGATTTTCTGACGATTCCCGTCGCGGCGATCATTCCGCTCAAGGCGTTGCCGGATGGCGCCCGGGCAAGCCGGTCCTATTCGCAGGTGCTGAGTTCGATCAAGGCGATCGGCCTGATCGAAGCGCCCGTCGTCATGGCGGACGCAAAGAACGCCGGAACCTGGTTCCTTCTGGACGGCCATCTGCGGCTGGAGGCACTGAAAGAACTCGGCATCGCCGAGGTCGAATGCCTGCTTGCCGCTGACGACGACACCTATACCTATAACAAGCGCGTCAACCGCATCCCCCCGATCCAGGAACATCGGATGATCGCGCGCGCGATGGATCGGGGCGTGTCATCCGCCGACATCGCCGCCGCCCTGAACCTTCAGGTCGAGTCCGTGCTGCGGCGTTTCCGGCTTCTGGAGGGGATCAGCCCGGAGGCCGCAGAGATGCTGAAGGACACGCCTTGCTCGATGAAGGTGTTCGACATTCTGCGTCAAATGACGGCGGTCAGGCAGATCGAAGCCGCCGATCTGATGATCGGTCAGAACAATTTTACGGTCATGTTTGCCCGCGCTCTGCGCGCAGCCACCTCCGAGAACCAGCTCGCTACGACCAAGAAAGGCAAGGGCGCCGGGAAGCCGACGCCTTCGGGTCAACAGATTGCCCGAATGGAGCGCGAGCTGGCGACGCTTCAAACTCAGGTGAAATCGGTCGAGGAAACCTACGGCATCGACAACCTGCATCTGACCGTTGCGCGCGGATACATCGCTAAGCTCCTCGCGAACAACCGAGTGGTTCGCTGGCTGGCCACCTACCAGCAGGACTATCTCAGCGAGTTTCAGAAGATCGCCGAGATCGACACGCTCGGCCCGATCGGGGAAGCGCCGGGCGCCTGAACAGAATGGGGACCCGGACCCGATAAGCGCGGGGACCATGGGAGAAGCCGCACGGTGGGGCGGATCAAGCATGGTGGTGGGAATGGCGGCGAACCCGCATGAAGCCCACTAGGCCGGTCGTCATATGATCCGGCCGCGTGAGGGGCTGCTTGCCCCGCATGAACAGGACGGGCGTGCCGGGAGCGCCGGCCGGCACGCCCGCTATTCATCGAGGCGCTTCTCTCTTGAGAATGCGGACAGATCGAGGGTCAACGCCTGCAGCGACCGCGTCGTTTCCACATCGTGATGCGTCAACAGCTCGACCAGGTCCTCCTGGTCCGGCTGTCCCAAAGCAAGGCGATAGAGCAGCCTTTGCGTCCGCAACTTCGCGAACCGATCAATGTCGCGACTTTGGGGAAGCGCGAACAAATGCCGCTTTAGATCTGCGCCTTCCATCGTCCACCACGGGCTGAGGCCGGTTTTGTCATCCGCGAACGCCTTGTCGGCGTGGCGTGCGATGATGTCCCATGGTGACGATGCTTGGCCTCGTGCCTGCGCCAAGGCTTGTTCGCCTAGCTTTCGGGCGAGTGGTTGCCGCACAGTCAGCCCACCGAAGCGCTGAACGCGGCCTTCTCGTTGCTCCAGGTCAACCGGGCTGGAACAAAGATCCCAGTGGCCGAGCCTGTCGCACCAGCTATGAAAGTCGAGACCTTCCTGTCCGACGGAGGTCGTCGCCAGGACGTGGGGCCAGAACGGTGTATTGAACGCGCTGCGGATTTCCTCAGAGCGCGCTGGTGGCGGTTCATCGACATCATGGTCCTGTCGATGCGTCTCCGTCTCGGTGCCGCCAAACGGCACCGCGGCGTGACAGCGGATACGGATCTTGTCCTTTTTCTTCGCGCCCTTGAACCCGAAGGTGCCGACGTTTGCTGCGAGCGCGGCCGACAAGTCCTCAATCAGCCCATCGGGGTTGACCTTGGATTTGCGTAGCCAGAAATGTTCATCCAGGACGGCTTCCAAGCAGCCATCAACGCACGCATTCTGATATTTCTGCGTCGCGTCTTCGCCGGGCAAAACAGACCAGAAAACAGGGCGGTCCAGATAGGTGCGCAGCCGCGTCCAGCAGAAGTTCACAAGCCGCGCGAAATGCTGCTCCTGGAAATCGAAAAGCTCTGGAAGGTGGCGATAGAGTGCTCGGCCCGTCACGACCCCGGGAGCGCCGAGAGCCATATCGACCAGGGCGTCGAGTTCCCATCGGCTCAGCCAGGTAATCGGGTCGGCCTCTTGGCGCTGTTTGAGCAAGGTTTGAAGCGTTGCGTCCTTCGGCGCGACCCGGCCCCAGCTCTTCTGGACCGCTGCGAACTCCCGCGCCAGCGGCGCCTTCTGCGCGCGTTCTATGGCCGCGAGGATCGCCCAGGCCGGTTTGCGCCGCCGGTTGCTGCGCGCATTCGGCGCCTCGGGCGCGATTGACGCGGGCAGCGCCCTAATAATCTGCTGCCGCGTCCTGGCTCTGATCTGCTTCACGGTCGTCTTCCCCTTCACATTGAGGGGATCGACAGCTCGGATTAGGAAAGGACTTGGGTGAAACAGGGCGAGCGTGGGGCCTTGGTTAGGCTTCGGGTTAAGGTGCCGCTTCTTCCACGCGGCGGTGTAGGGAAGATTGCTCTTTCCAACGCATTTGCGCTCGACCTCGAGGCTGACGAGGGCTGCCAGACTTTGTGGTGTTGCTCTGAACCTGCTGAAGATCAGCATCTTGGGCGATTGCGTCATCTTCGCCCATGGGCCTGAAGGCGTCCACCAGGTCAGCGATGGCAACACCCAAGGGAGCGCAAGCACCTCTGTCGGTACAAGGCTATTGAGGGCTCGGAGCTTGGCGCTTCCCCAGCCATCCTTTGGCGGCTTGAAGCAATTGGTGACCCCGAGGCGGGGAACGCTGCGCGTGGCGGGAAAGTCTATATCGCGAGAAATCTGATAACGGTCCCCCAGCGCCTGCGCAGGGAGCGGCACTGAAAGCCAATAGCTGACCGCGCTGCCTGCGAGCTTCGGCGATACGTGGTCGGTAAAATGGCGATAGACGTCGAGATCGTGCGGCTCGATCCTTACGGAGGGCGGCGCAGGCTCTCCGGCATGGTCGGAAACCGGGCGCTCGGTCCGCGACATGAGCGGTGTGAGGAGCGTCTCCAGATGATGCTTGAGGGCTTGGGCCTCTTCGATCGCCGCCTGCCGACTGTCGGGCGGCAGATGACCGATCAAATGCAAGAGATCACCAAACCGACGAAATTGGGTTTCGGCCTCAGCGCGTGCAGCCGACCCGCCCAGAAACTCGATAATCTTGAAAAATTCGACATGGGGAGCGGCTCCAACGCCGCTTTCCCAGCGCTCCGCATAGAAGCGGTAGGGCGTGGCGGACAGGAGGAGGATCGGCGGCGGCGCCTCTCCATCGTTACCCGCCAGCAGTTGGCGCGCTAAAGGGTTATCCGTGCCTGCGTCGAGCAACTCGCGATAGCATTGGAACTCGTCGAAAATCACGAGGTCGGGCGGGGCGGAATCCAAAGCGGCTTGAGCTAGCGCCTTTCGCATCCGGCCCAAGCTCTGACCATATTTGCTCGTCGCGATCGCACGCAGAATGTTCTCGCGGGCCGGCTTGCCAAATTCCGTGCGTAGCGCTCGGCCATAGGCCGTCTTGAAGAGGGCGGAGACGTTGTCGAATTTGCCCTGAGCTTCCTCGCACGCCCATGGCCAGCCGGAGGTCGCGCCATATTCGATATAGCCTTCAGGAAAGGCATCGGTCAGGCCGGGGTATAGCTCATCCAACAGGAGCTTGATGAACGCACGCTCGACAGCCTTTCCGCCGTAGAGGCGCTGCGAACTGGAGAATGATGTGGTGGGCGTAAAGGCGTAGAGCCGTATCTTCCCCTTGCGCCGTTCCTCAAACGGAATGAGGCCGACGCGGTCGATGGTGGAGAGTGCGTCCTTGGCTTCGTTCTTGTCGAGGAACCGGAGCAGCTCGACCTTGTTCTGGTCCGCGACCTTGAGCCCGCTCGTAATATAATAGACCGTGAACTTGCGCGCTTTGCTCGCCAGGGCTGCCAGCGTGTCACGGGCGACGACGGTTTTGCCGAGGCCGACCTCGTCCGCGACCAGGAACCGGCGTAGCGGGTTGCCTCCTGACAGCGCGGCCGTTGCAGCCCTGACCGTTGCGGCCTGGAAGGGTTTCGATCTGGCGCTCATGAGGCAAGCTGGGTCCGCGCGATGGCCCAGATCTGCGCGAGTTCGTTCAAGTCAGCTTTCTCCCTTTCGCTCAGATTCTCACCGTGGGCGAGAAGGGCGTCGACATAGGGCGCAAAATGACGATCGGCCCGACCGAACGCTTTGCGGTCGCGTGCCCAAGCCGTGAGGATATCCTCGAGCGTGAGGCGGTCGTATCCCAGGCTCTGGGGGCGGTTGCTCTGCACCCCGGCGTCTTCATCCCATGCGCCACCGCCGATGGGCAGTGTGTCGCCGCTGAGCATCGCGCGCATCCAGTCATGAAATGCACGAAGCCCCATGTGGCTGGCCAGCGCGGCCAGATCACGCTGCTCTTCGAGAGGCGGATCGACGGTGACACGCTGCATCCATCGCAAAGCGCCGTCCGGGCCGCTGATCCGAGCCTGAATGAAGGCGGACTGGAGTGACAAGGGGATCGTGCCAAGATCGAGGCGGATGGCGTCGGTCGGCCAAGCCAGCAGGTCGCCATTTGCAGGTCCGGCGTGCAGCACGTGCTCGTGATAGGCAAGCGAGGGAACTGCCCCCGCATCGATCGAGAAGCGTTCCCCGTCGCGTCGCAGAACCGGGTTCCAGGATGCCATCAGCACTTTGCGCGACTCTTCCAGGGCATCGGCCGCGCTCGTGCTGGGCGGATCGGCGACGGCGAGCTCCTCGATGGTGACCGGCGTCGCTTTACCGATCAGGAATGCCAGGCCGGAGGCGAACGCTTCGCCGGCCTCGAGTTCGACCATGATTTCCGCGTTGCGCCCCGACCAGGCCCTCTCGGTCGCATTGGCGCTCCCGACCCTCAAGATGGTCTTCTCGCCCGAGTGGAAGCAAAAAATCTTGGCATGCAGAGCAAGGGGGACCGGCTCCGCATCATCCTCGGGCGCGGGCTCGACGCCTGGCAGCGCGAGCGGAGCTTCGTCAGCGAGCACGTCTGGCGCAGCATAGGCGAGGATTTTGGAGAATCCGGCCAGCGGCTTGCCGGGCCGCCTCGCCATGTCTGTGAGGGCCGGCATCGACGAAATCAGCGTTCTGGAAGCAGCCGTCCCCCAGTTGCCTGCCTTCTTCAGAAAATCGGGCGACAAGAACGGACTGATGATCGTTATGCCATCGACCGCGCCGGCTGGTGGTTCCGATGGCAGGGCAACGCCTCCATCCAGTCCATTGAGCAGGCTGCGCAGCTGAAACCCGTCTGGGGCATCCCACCAGACCGCCTCCAGTTGCTCCGCGATGCCATCGGCATCCTTGCGCGACGCGGAGCGCGCGAGAGTGGCCCCGAGTGCTCCGATGCCTGGGAGCCGAACTCGTCCTTTCGCGCGCTTTTCGCTGCCGTCCAGCAAAACGCCCGCGTCGAGATCCTGCGATCGGGTGAGGTTCCGGCTGCCAATCCAGAGCTTCCAGCGGGTTTCCCCTTTGGGACCGTTGTAGGCGACCAAAGCAATCTTTGGATGCCAGCTGCGCTCTCGTTCATCGTAAGGCTGCTCGACGATGAACTGATCGAGGATGCCCGCGATACGGGGAAGCGCTATCGGCCGCGCTATCCGACCGCGCTGGATTATGATCCTGACGCGATCGCGCAGCTTGTCTATCGCCTCGGCAAAATCGACCGCCGTGCCGCTGCCCTTGTCATTGTTGCGAGCAATCAGGGCGAGCAACGCCGCCGCGACCGCCGACAGATCGACTGAGTAGGTCGCAAACAATGCGAGCTTGACCGTCTCCAGTCGCCCAGGCCGCATCTCGTCGAGAT
The DNA here is from genome assembly GCF_902703545.1 of Starkeya nomas. NCBI lineage: Bacteria > Pseudomonadati > Pseudomonadota > Alphaproteobacteria > Hyphomicrobiales > Xanthobacteraceae > Starkeya > Starkeya nomas. Next base: position 2,594,438 of record NZ_CACSAS010000001.1, on the reverse strand, counting down.
AGGGTTGACCGGACCATGCCTGAGGATCGCTCATGCGACGTCTTCCAGATCGCGCAGGAGCCGCTTCACATTCCCCCAGCGATAATGGAGCGGCTCGGCGCGGCCATGGTGCTCGCCTTGCCATTCCATACGCCGGTCGACGCCGAACTGATTGCTGGCGAGACGCGCGCGATTGTCTTTCCTGCTGACTTCCGCCCGCGCGTACACCTCGAGAAGCTGCATGGGGTCCTTGCCATTCGCCCTGACCCAGGCCGAAGTTTCTTTCAACACACCCTCCACCGCAGGCGGGAGGTGGCCGATTTCGGCGAGAAACAGGTCCATATCCAGCCGAGCGGCCTGCTTGCCCCATTGCTCGATCGCGTCGTTCAGTTCGGCGCGGTGCAAATTTGGCTGTGGTCGCTTGTCGCGGGTTTCCTTGAGCGTCTCGACCTGAGCCGCATAGATCGCCCTGCCGATGGCCGAAAGCGCGGCAGCCTGGCCGGCCCGCTTCAGCATGGCGGCTTCCCTGCCGGCGAGGGTTAGGATTTCGTTGTCCCAGCAGTGATCTGCCCCGCCTAGTGGTTTTCCAACCAATTTCGACAAGAGCGACGGCTCACTTGGATCGGTCGGCGAGCGAACGGCGCGAAGTTTGGTCGCGAGATAGATCTGCTCTGGGGGTGAAAGGTCGAGCGCTAGTTTTCCTTGGTCATCCTGGGAATACCGGTCATTCCAGTCACCCCAAGAATCCCAGTCCTTGGGTGCATCGATCAGCCCCGAGATGGGCCAGGCGACTGTTTCTAGGGGCTTTCCGTCATCGTCATGGTGCGCGCGCTTGCTGGACGCTGCCAGGAGCTTCGCCATGTCCGGGCGGCTCCACGGCCGGCCATCGGGGCGGGCGCCGATCAGTCCCCATTTGGTGAGCGCCGTCCAATAGACATAGGCTGGCGGCTGACTGATCGTGCGGGGGAAGACCTCTCCTCCGATCACGCCATCCTTCTCGCCGCCCACGCCCTCGACATATTTGAGCCGGCCGGTCAGCTCATGTTCGAGATCAGAAAAGGCTTGGCCAAAATCCTTGGGAACAGGGCGTTTCGTCCGCAGGCTTTGGTAAAGCCAGGGGATGAGAAGCGCGTAGCGCAGCCGTGTGTGCAGAACCGATGTGCCGGGGAAGAAGTGATCGGCATAGCGCTGGTGGACGATGAGGAAACCAACCTCATCGCGCACTCCCGCCGCGCCGCCGAACATCATCTGTTCGGCCTGGCCCAGCGCTTTGCGCGATAAAAAAGTGAACCCAAAAGTTGACACGAAGCCTGCCCCCAAGGCTTGAGAAAATTCACAGCATAAGAAGATTTTCGATGCCCCTAGGCATCATTCATTTCCAATAACTTTCAGCCTCATAGCGCGGGTTTCGAGTAGGTAGGTTTCGACACCGGCGAGCAGATGCAGGCCTTCTTCGCCGATGGCTTGTCGGGATAGCCCCGGCTGCACAATGCGGACGTCGAACTCGAAGCGGTGATCTTGCCACCCGACCTTGAGCTTCTTGATCGCGGCGGCTGAGCCCTGCTCGATCCGCGAACTGAGACCACGGTCGCGGCGCATCTTTTCGCGTCGCAGCATGTGTTGAAGCATGCGGTTTGGCCGGTCGCGCCACCGAGCGGATTTCTGAGCCTGTCCGCAAACCTCATAAAGGTCTCCGAGGCGCGCACCTGGCGTATCCGCCCCTGAATATTTGCAGTGGTACAGGGTCACGGAAACGACGCTGTCGGTTATGCGCAGCGCCACGACATCGGCGATTTCGCCTTTGCCATCATCGTCGAAGATCACGTCATAGGGATCTGGGTCGGCCAGCAGGGTGTCGATGACCAGACGCTGGACAGAGTCGGCGCGCTTGTCCGTGCCCTGCGATTCGACGCGAATATTGGCCTTCGACCAATCCCATGCCTCGATCTTGTCTGACGGGTACGGCTCGATCGTTTCGCCCTCGGGCAGGGTGTAGAGATGGCTGTAGATGAGAAGCGAGCCATCACCGAAGTCGATCTGAGGCGAGTCCTCGCCGAAGGATTCCGAGAGCGTCTGGACCTTGCCGCCGATCTTGATCGTCGCCTTGGGGCCGGCGCGTTGGGGGTAACGGGCGTGGCCGTCGCTGAAGACGATCTCGAACTCGGCCGCGTGGTCGTCGCTTCGCACGGCGAAGCGCAGCGGCCCGGTGCGCGCGTTATCGAGCAACTCGATATCGCATTCGGCGAAGGTTACCGGCACATCGCCAAACGAGATCTCAATCCGCTCCTCGAACTGTGTGATCAGAGATTCAGGCCAATGGATCGCGACGGGCGGAACAGCCGGTCGTTGGCTGATCTGGTGGGGGCGCATCGCGCTCTTGAAGACGCCGTCGGTCGTGATGCTGGGATCGTTCACGGTGCGGCCGACATCCTGGCACCAGTCCACCCAGTCGGTCAGGTCATGGACTTTGGCGCTGGACCAGAACTTGCCCTTGGCCGAGCATCCACGTGAGGCAGGAAGGCCGTCGAGGAAGCCGGTGGCGAAGATGTTGTTCTTGATCCTCGACTGGGACTTCGCGCTGTCGAGCCCATCGGCGACATCCACGCCCATATACATCGAATAGCGGACGCCTCGTCCCTGATGGTGGGTGAGGCCGAGATTGCGCAGGATGAGCCGCTTGAACCCGTGGAGGCTGCGGAACACTTCCTCGCCTTCCACGCGGCGCGTCGTATCGCCACAAACCGCCTTTGCGAGCCGGTCAAACGGCCCCTTGGCAGAACTGCTGATATAGAGCACGCCGCTTGCCTGATCCCAGTGAAGCATGTGCAGGTCCCAGGTGACGTTCACCGCCTGCTGCGCGGAGGTCCAGCGTGCCTGCTCCTCCGCCCGAGTCACGAAGATCGCGACCCGCTGATGCGGGTTGAGCTTCATGCCGAGATAGACGCCGGGGTCGTAGAGTTCCTCTGCGCGAAAGGGATCCCAAGCGTCGCAAGAGGTCCGGTACAGGACCGCGTTCATTTTCGGTTCGAGGGTCTGGAGCGGAATGTCGCTCAGATCCCCCGAAAAGCCCTTGAACATCTCCGCGCGGCGAACTTGGCGTTCGATTTTTGCGGAACTGAGCGCCTCCACCAACGCATTCCAGTCGGCGTCTTCGGCGTAGAGCTTGGCCAGCGCGCGATCGACATCGTCGATGCCGGTATTGGCGATCACCGTGGCATCACCCAGCGTCGGGTCCTGGCGGGTGAAGCGGCCGACGAACTGGATCGTCACCGCGACGCTCTTGTGATGATCGTGCAATGCAGCGATCTTCAGCTCGGGCAGGTCGAAGCCCTCGCCGAGCATATCGACGCAAACGATGATCCGGCTCTCAAAACGGCGTAGCGCGGCCAGATTTTCGCGCCGTTCCTTCAGCGATTGCTGGCTGTGGACGATGACTGGCCGAAAGTCCGGATAGATCGCTGCATAGAGGCTGTGCAGGTGCTTGGCGCGTTCGATCGTGTTGCAACGGGCCATCGCCAGATGATTGAGGCCGGCGTCCAGGTCGGTGGCGAGCACTTCGCCGAGCTTGTCGATGATGGCCTGGTCCGCGTCAGGCTGGTCCAGACCGAAGACGGCTTCGAAGCGGATCGGCTTGAAATAGCCCTCCTGCTGCGCTTTTTTCAGCGGGTAGGTGTAGATGAACTCGCCATCGACGCGGCCTCCGTCCTCGCGAAACGGCGTAGCGGTGAACTGGATCACCGGGATCGGTGGCTCGTGCTCGACGAAGAGCCCGCGGAAGGACTTCCACGTCCGTGCCCCGATATGATGCGCCTCGTCGATAAAGAGCGCTGAGGCGCGGGCCGCCATCTGCTCCTGTACCGGTGCCTCGGCGCGGCCCGCGATCTGCATCGTGGTGACAACGACATTGGCGGTGTCGAAGATTTCGTCGACTTCGGCCTGGCTGGTCGGAATATGCGAGAGCCGCATGACCAAAGGGAAGGCTGCGGTCTCATCGAGGCATTTCTGCTGTTTCAGGACGCCGAAGGTCTCGAATTTGCCCGCGATCTGCTCGCGTAGCGCGTCGGTCGGCACCACCACCAGCAGGCGTTCGAACCGCCGGTTGGCATTGAGCGCCAGCATTGTCTCGGTCTTGCCCGTGCCCGTCGGCATGACGATGGTGGCCGGATCCGTCGATCGCGTCGCGTGGGCAAGCGCGGCATGAAGCGCGCCGACCTGTGGACGCCGCAAGCCAGGCTGCGCCGGCTGGCCGTCCGCCGCGGCTCGCCCCTCGCGCAGATGAATCGCGTCGATCCAGGAAGCGGAGACAGCCTTCAGGCGCTCGCTGCGCGCGGAACGATCCAGCGTGTCGATGCTGGTGGGCGGTACATTCATCCACCGGCCTTCACCCAGTTCGAGCGCCGCGGCGATCCGTTCCGGCTCCGTTGCGCCGGGCACAAGGAGAATGAGATCGGCTTCCAATGGCGTGGCCGTCTTCGCGCTGATGACCTTCAGAATCTCGCCGGATTCCAGGGTCGTCTCGTGACCATTGACGCGGCGGATGGCGAAGGGGCGCAGTCGGCAACGCACGCGCCGCGCCGGAACAGCCAACTGGCGCACAGGGCTTCCCAGCACCTTGCCGTCAATGGCAAGCCGAGCCGGCAGCAGGAGTTCGATCTCGGGGTTGAAGAGATCGTCCTGGTTGGAGCCGGTGGGTCGCTTGCGGGAGGCCATCGTTTCTCCCTCCGTCAGGCCGCCACCGTCTGCGGCGAGGGCGAGACGGCGACTACCGTTCCCCTCGTCATCAGGACGATCAGTCCGCGTTCGGCGCCGGTCATATCGAGATAGGCGCGGACCTGAGCCCGATAGTGGTCGAGCGTCTGAGCGTCCGGGTTCACGTCGCTCTTCCAGTCGACGACCACGACCGGGCGGCCATCGCCGCCAACTGTCAGTGCGTCGGCGATCCCGGCCGTTGCGGTTTCCACGCCCTCAGCCGCCTGTGCGGCATAGACGGGGAATTCGGCCAGAAGGCCTGGCCGAAGGGCCGCGATGTCGGGGAGGGCCAGGGTCCGGGTGACACAGTCCGCCAGTTCCTGGGCCGACAGCCCCGTCGCCGGATCGGCGACCGGAGACCGGCCGAGGGCGCGGATGAGTTCGGCGGCCCTTTCGGTCAGGGCGGCTTTCGCCTCTGGGGTTTCGCCGGTCAGCACCTCTTCCATGAGTTTGTGGAGGATCAGCCCGCGCTCCCGGCCGCCCTGTACGAGGGCGGTATCTTCCAATTCGGGAGGTTGGTCGTCGGCCGACCCCGTCCAGAGGGCAGGCTCTTCTTCCCGCAGCACCGTCCCGGCGGCGCTCTCGTCGCGGCTGGGCGCAAGCCAGGTCAACCGCGTCTGCATGGCGGCGATGGCTTCGGCTTCGGCGGCGAAGCTCGCGCGTGTCTGGGCATTGGCCGCTCCAGCCCCTGCCGCCGTGATGCTGTCGGGCAGGTGGGAGATGTCCAGACCGGGCAACTCGGCGAGGGACAGGTCGACGAGACCGATCCAGGCGGACTTCGACGGTGTGGTGTCGAGCCGGGGCAGGACGAGGAGTTCGCGGGCGCGAGTGGCCGCGACGTACCAGAGGCGGATGCGTTCGCGATCCAGTTCGTCCTTTTCCGCCTCACGCGCCGTCTCGTATCCCTCGGGCGGGACGCCCATGACCGGGCAGAAGAAGGTTTCCGTCTGGCGGTCGATGACCGCGTTCTCGGGCGCCATGACGCCGGTCATGGTGTTCACCGGAATGACGATCGGCCATTCCAGCCCCTTGGCCGCGTGCATGGTGAAGAGCGCAACGGCTTCTTCCTGCGCGTCGGGCCGGCCCTCGACAGCGCGCGCCTCGTCGGACCACGCCGTTGTCATCGCCTCGGCGAAGGCGCGCAGGCCGCGCACGGCGTAGCTGGTCGACAGGCTGAGATAGAGATCGACATTGGCGAGCGCGCGCTCGGCCTGACCGCGATGGCGCTCGAGGAGGAGCGGGCGAACGCGCATCACGTCCACGGCCTGCGAGAGCAGTTCGTGCGGGGTCGTGCTGTTACCGCGCCGGGAGAGAGATTGCAGCCGTTCGATGACCTCGCGCGCGAGCGGGTGCGTGATGAGGGCGGGGTCGATGCTGAGATCCAGGCGCGGAATCCGATCCGGCTGTTCCTCCGAGCGCGGAAGCGCCCAGATGATGTCCAGCAGGTTTTCCTCGGTGAGGCCGACCAGAGGCCCGCGCAGGAGCGCGCCGAGCGCCAGCGTGTCGCGGCGATCGGCGAGGACACGGGTCAGCGCGATCAGATCCTGGATTTCCTGGCGGCGGAACAGCCCCTTGCCGGCTTGTGTCGCCACGGGGATGCCGCGGCGCTCTAGGGCTTCCTCATAGCGCCACAGCTCCGCACCGGTCGGCGCCAGCAAGGCGATGTCGCCCGGCTGGCAGAGGCGCTCCGCGCCGCTGCGACGATCGATGATGGGGTGGCTTTCGATCAGCCGGGCGCACAGTTCGGCGATGGCATCGGCTTCGGCGTCGCGCTGCTGTTCGGCGCTGGCCTTGCCGTTTTCGTCGGCCACGGCGATGTCGAGGGCCGCCACGCACAGGCCGCCCCGGTCGTCATGGAACGGGTCGAGAGCGGTGAAGCCCGGCTGCCCATCGGCCGATAGTACGGCCTCGAAGCGCTCGTTGACGAAGGTGAGGATCGAGGCGCAGGAGCGAAAATTGGTGGAGATCGACAGGAGGCTGCCGGGATCCTGGGCGCGGAAAGCATCGCGCGCCTGCACATAGGCGCCGACATCGGCGCCCCGGAAGCGATAGATCGCCTGCTTGGGGTCGCCGACCAGGAAAAGCGCGCCCGGCCGGATTTGGAACCGGGTCCAGTCGTCATCGCCATCGGCCGGCTCGCCGCACAACCGCCAGAAGATTTCGGTTTGCAGGGGATCGGTGTCCTGGAACTCGTCGACGAGGACATGGGCGAAACGCTGCCCCAGCGCCCGGCGCACGGCATCGTGGTCGCGCAGCAAGTCGCGCGCGGCGAAAATCAGATCGTCGAAATCGAGCTGGGCGCTGGCGCGCTTGTGGTCGCGATAGCGTTGCAGGATTGGACGCGCTTCGTCGATCACCGCCGCCAGGGCATGGCTGGCGGCGGCGTGCACAAGCGCGGCCCAGGCGTCGCAGCAGGCGGTGTAGTGGGTCTCCGCGGCGTCGTTCAGTCGCTCGCCGTCGGCCTTGGAAAGACCAGCCTCCTTCGCTGCGGCGGCCCATTTGCCCTTCTTGCGGTAGGAGGCGAAGGCACCGGCCTTGGTGCATAGGTCCGGGTGGGGACGCGCGATCAGGAGCCGGACGAGGCCCGCAGGCGTCGCGGGATCGGGACCGTTCGCCACGGCGGTCGCCATTTCGGCCAGGCGCTCGACGATCGTCACCGTTTCGGGCTCGGCCGCGGCCGCGCCATCCATGAAGCCCGCGAAATCCGCCGCGGCCTGCCGGAACGCCGTCAGGTGTCCGTCGAGCGGGGAGACGGGCGGGGCCGCGAGCGTGGGGCGGCGGCGCAGATTCTCGGCGATTTTGTGGATGAGCGCCACGGTCTCGCCGGGGCTGTGCAGCACCATCTCGGCCAGGATGCCGTCCTGGCCACCGGACAGGCGTTCGCGCAGCCAGCTATCGACAATTTCGAGGAAGGTGAGATCGGCCTGGTTGCGATCCATGACGCCGGCGCCGGGATCGATGTCGGCCTCCGCCGGATAGGGTTTGATCAGGCGCTGGCAGAAGCCGTGGATGGTCGAACAGGTGATCTCGTCGATCGCGGCGCTGGCGGCGGCGAGATTGTCGCGATGGGCCTGGCTCAGCCCATCGGGCAGCGCCACGCGCAGTTCGGTCGCGATCGTGCCGGCCGAGAGGTCGGCGACGAACTCGCGGACACGCGACAGCAGCTCGCTCGCGGCGAGTTCGGTGAAGGTGACGGCGGCGATGGAACGCGGCGCGACGCCTTCGGCGAGCATGGCGGCAATACGCCCTGCCATGACGGCAGTCTTTCCCGAACCCGCGCCAGCCTCGACCAGGATGGAGCGATCATGAAGGCTGATCGCATCGCGGCGGGCGCCGTCGTCATTCAGCACCTTGGACATGCTGCTCATCATTCCGCCTCCCAGACCTGAGCGACTTCGCCCAGCCGCTCCGTCGCGGCCGGCATTTTGCGTTTGCAATAGGTGGCGCTGGCATTGGCCGGCAGAGCGAAGGCGAGGTCGTCATAATCGCCGCCGGTATCCGGGCCAGGCAGGGCCGCGCCGCCGGCGAGACTCATCCTTGCCGCGCGGAGATAGCCCGTGATCTCCGCGAGCACGGCCTCGGGATCGTCGAGCTGAAGATCGACGGGCTCGCGCGGGTAGAGCAGCGAAGCGCTGATGGCGACGTCGTCGCCGAGGAGCGCCTTCACCGCGAAGGCATAGAGGCAGCGTTGAAGCCCGCGTCCGCCGTTCAGCCGGATCTCGCCCCGCGGCGGTCGGCCGGTCTTGTAGTCGCGCACGAGCGCGCGCTTGCCGTCGCCCGAGATGTCGAGCCGGTCGATATAGCCGGCGATGCTGAAGCCCGTGTCGGGAATCGTGACCGGTGTGCTCGCATCCCAAGGCGTCTCGGCGTCGGATTTCGGCTCCAAGCCGCCGAACGGCACTTCGCCAAAGGCGCGCGCTCCGGGCATGATCTCATCGCCATAGGAAAGGGCGCGCGCCGCCATCACGCGGGCATCGTCGAGGGTGCGCCCCCAGATGACGGACGGCGGAACCGGGCGCTCGCTCTCCCAATCGGCGGCGACGGCGTGCGCGGCCCGGGCCACCGCCGCTTCGATGGTCTCTGTGTCGGCGGAAGCAAGGCCGCCGCCGGTTTCGAGGTCGCGCAAGGCGCGGTCGAGAACCATGTGGACGAGATCGCCGATCCCGAGCGCGTCGAGGACGAGCGGTTCGGCGCTACTCTGCGGTTCACGCCATCCGAACGCATAGACCCACACAAAGCTGAGCGGATTGCGCAGCAGGCGGCGCAGCGAGCTGGCCGATTGGGTGCGGCCGAGGATGGTGAGCACGAGCGGGTGATCCGCCCGCACGAGCCCGTCATGGGGAGTGATTTCGGCCCGCCGCCAGTCGCGCCAGCAGCCCAGCGCGCCGACCGCTTGCGGATCGGCGGCGAACTCCTGGGGCCGGGCCATGAGGCGGTCGGTCTCGCTGAAAGCGTGCGCCGGCGTCGCGTTGCGGCGCAGATAGGTTTCGTCGCCCCGACCGGCGAGCAGGGGGCTGCGTCCCAATAGACGCCCGTCGCTGTCGCGCCGGGCGCGCGAGAGAACGACGGTATCGGCTGTCGTGGCGAGGATCGTCTCGAAATCACGGCGGTCGGCGAGATTGACCGGCAGCGGATCGAGCACCGGGGTCGGGATGATGTGGTCCGGGATCAGCCGGTCCTCGGCAATCCCGCGCGGCCAGCGCGAGGAATTGAGCCCGAGGAGCCGCACGAAGCGGCGGGGCGACGCGGCGAGTGCGCTGGCCGGCATCCAGGCGACGCAGACGCACGCTTCCAGTCCGTCGTCCTGTTTCAGGGTTTCCAGCGTCGCGTCGATCGAGGCTGCAGGGCCGGCGAGCAGCACCTTGCGCCAGACCGCGAGCGCGCGGCCCTTGAGGAAGGCATCTCCGATCTCGCTGGCGGCGTCCGATCCTTTCGCCAGAGTGTCGACCGCTGTGCGGAGCGCCGGAACATGGTCGGCGCCGTCGGGCCAGTCTTCCGGCGTCAACCGGGCCAGCAGACGGTTCCAGGCGGCTGGTGTCGAAAGCGGTGCATCGGTTGGCAGGACCCGCAGCCAGCCTTCGGGCAGGGTCTCGAAAGGTCCGCTGTCCCGGCAGAGCGCCGCGAGGCGCCGCAACCGCGACTGCGACAGCCCCCGGACCACGATGTCGGCCAGCGCCGCGGCCGCCTGGCCCTCGCGGGTGGTGACGGTCCGGACGCCGTGGACGAAATGCAGGTCAATATTGGCGTCGGCGCGCAGGGCCAGGAAATGATCGTCATAGTCGGCGGGCGAGGCGGTCGCGATGGCGATCTCCGAGGGCGAGACGCCCGAGGCGAGCAGGCTTCGCGTCCAGCGCATCGCCTCAATGGCCTCGTGATAGGCCGTCGCCGCGCTGACCGCGCTGATCCCCGGCTCTTGCGCCGGTGCGCGTGTGACCGTGACGCCGATGCCGTCCAGCCATGCGGGGACGCTCCTCGGCCCGGCCGTCCACTGCACGGGAATATGGGCGGTGAGGGCCTGGAGCAGCGGGCGCCAGCAGGGCGAGAGTTCGGTAAGGCCGACAATCTCCAGCGGGCCGAGGACCGCCGACGCATGACCGATGCGGCTGGTCGCAGCGGCGACGATGTCGAGGGGCCGCATCATGCCGAACGGAAGCTGGTCGAGGACGGCCGCTTCCAGGCGCGCGATGGCGCCAAGACGCGGATGATCGGCCGCGTGTGAGGCCAGATCGATGCCCGCGCGCCAGGCTTTGTGGAGCGTGTCAGCCGCCGCGTCGATCATGCCGGGAAGAGCCTTGATGCTCTCCAGCTCGCCCATCGGTGTGACGGGCAGGGCTGCCTGGATGGCCGCGCGCAGACTCTCGTCCTCGATGGGGCGGGCGAAGCCGCCGGCCAGTCGGACGGCGGCCTGCTCGAAGGACATGATCTGAAGGCCGTGACGACCGTCACGGCCCGCAGCCAGCCGGCTCTCCCGCATGGCGAGGCGGCCGTGAACGACCAGGGTGGATCGACTCGCGATGATCATGGCCGCTCTCCTTCCAGGAACTACTTGTTGTTGAACCGCTGGGTCGGCGCCGATGCGGCTACCATCTTCGCGACTTGCTGCCGTTGGGGTTGCGCAGCGCCATTGGCGGCGGCGCCGGCCGCCTGCTCGCTGGTGATCTCAATTTTTGAGCTGCGTTTCCGCATGTCTTGCCCCACCCCAAAGCTATCCAGTCAATCGCCATTGACGGATCGCCCCTTATGGGAATAATAACTAAACGGATCGCGCCGATATGTCCATATAGTTTTTATCCTCATCGACGCGCGGAGGCAGGAAAGCAATGCCAGAGGCCGCTGCGGCATTGAAATGGGGCGTGGAGCGCCGGCTCGAATTCATCGAGTTCCGTCTTTACTGGGAAGGCGGCTTGAATCGTTCGGACATCATCGAAGCGTTCGACGTGTCCGTGCCGCAGGCGTCGAAAGATTTGACGCTGTACCAAGAGCGCGCGCCACAGAACGCCATCTACGACAAGAGCGCCAAGCGCTATATCGCGAGCAATGAGTTTCAGCCCTGCTTTCTAAAGCCAGATGCTGGACAGTACCTCAATCAGGTTCGCTCCGTCGCCGAAGGCATTTTGGCCTCGTCCGAATCCTGGATTGCTCATTCCCCCCCTTATGCCGGACCGCCTGTGCCGGCTCGCGGCGTCGACAACGATACGCTGCGCATGATGCTTGCGGCGATCCGCCAAAACCAGGCAGTCGAGATCAAATATCAGTCGCTCTCTAGCGATGATCCACGCTGGCGATGGATCGCACCGCATGCACTCGGCTTTGACGGGTTTCGATGGCACACCCGCGCCTTTTGTGAGGTTAGCAAGTCGTTCAAGGACTTTTTGCTCTCACGGATCATAGAGGTCAGGTCAATTCGCCCGAGCGGAGCGTCGCCGGAGGACGATGCCGATTGGAATGAGCTTATCACGCTGGAAATAGGGCCGCATCCAGAGCTTTCCGAAAGCCAAAAACGGATCATCGCCCTCGACTACGGCATGCGAGGAGGGCGTGCTCAAATTCAAGTTCGAAAGGCGCTGCGCTACTATGCGCTGAGGCGGTTGGGGCTCGATACGCCGCTTGAAGCGCGGCGTCCGCAGGATCAGCAGATCGTGCTTCTGCGCGAGGGGGCTGTCGATGAAAATCATCGATAACACCTCGCTGCTTCTGGGCGATGACCTGAAGGGGGCGGTGGGGCGTGGCTCACGGCTAAAGATCGCGGCGTCGTGCTTCTCGATCTACGCCTTCGAGGCTCTCAAATCGGAGCTGTCGAAGGTCGAGAGCCTCCAGTTCATCTTCACCGCCCCGACCTTCGTGCCGATGGACGTGACCGACCGCCTGCGCAAGGAGCGGCGAGAGTTCTTCATCCCCAAGACGACGCGCGAGCGGGGACTGTACGGAACCGATTTCGAGATACAGCTTCGCAATAAGCTGACGCAGCGAGCGGTCGCTCGCGAATGCGCCGAGTGGATTCGAAAGAAGGCGCGCTTCAGGTCGAACACGACCAGGGCGCCGATGCAGCAGTTCATCCATGCAGGATCGGAAGCCGGCGACGTCGCCTATATGCCGATCAGCGGCTTCACGGCCGTTGACCTGGGCTACCAGAAGGGTGATGCGGTCTCGAACCTCGTAACTCGCGTCGACGACGCCGCCCACACGCAGGTCTATCTCCAGCTTTTCAACCAAATCTGGAACGACGCGGAGAAAGTCGGCGACGTAACAGCGGCGATCTGCGACCACATCGAGTCCGTCTATCAGGAAAATTCCCCAGAGCGGGTTTACTTCCACATCCTTTACAACATCTTCCAGGACTTCCTCGAAGAGGTCGATCAGGACGCGCTGCCAAACGATCTGACCGGCTACAAGGACAGTCTCGTCTGGAACAAGCTCTTCAACTATCAGCGCGACGCAGCGACTGGCATCATAAACAAGCTGGAGATGCACAACGGCTGTATCCTAGCGGACAGCGTCGGCCTAGGCAAAACCTTCACTGCGCTGGCGGTGATCAAATACTACGAGCTGCGCAATCGGTCGGTTCTGGTTCTCTGCCCGAAGAAGCTCGCCGATAACTGGCGAAACTATAACACCAACCTGACGACCAATATCTTCGCCAAGGATCGGTTCAACTACGACGTCCTGTGTCACACCGATCTCTCCCGCACCTCGGGAGAGTCGTTTGGTGTCCCCCTCAACCGCGTGAATTGGGGCAACTACGACCTCGTCGTCATCGACGAGTCGCACAATTTTCGGAACAACGACGTCTTCAAGGACCGGGAGACACGCTACCAGAAGCTGATGAACAAGGTCATCCGCTCCGGTGTGAAGACCAAGGTTCTGATGCTCTCGGCGACGCCGGTGAACAATCGGTTCAACGATCTGCGCAATCAGCTTGCCCTGGCCTACGAAGGGGAATCCGAAAACCTCAGTCGACACCTCAAGACCAAGACCGGGGTCGAGGAGATATTTAGACGCGCCCAGAAGGCCTTCAATGCCTGGTCGGAGCTTCCGCCACCGGAGCGGACGGCGGCCGCCATCCTCAAGGCGCTCGAGTTCGATTTTTTCGAGCTGCTCGACGCGGTGACGATCGCCCGGTCACGCAAGCATATCGAGACCTTCTACGACACGAAGGATATCGGAAAGTTCCCGCAGCGCCGAAAGCCGCTGTCTCATCAGTGCCCGATAACCCACCGGCCCGACGTGCTCGGGCTCAACGATATCTTCAGCCACCTGTCGGTGCTCAAACTCGCTGTCTACGCCCCGATCAGCTACATCCTGCCGAGCCGGCTGCGCAAATACGAGGAGATCTACGACACCCAGGTCGAGGGTGGGCGCGGCAAGCTGCGCCAAGCGGATCGCGAGCGGAGCCTCCAGGCTCTCATGACCACCAACCTGCTTAAGCGGCTGGAAAGTTCGGTCGAAGCCTTCCGGCTTACCTTGCGCGCGCTGAGTGGGAACATCGCGCAGACGCTGGATGCGATCTCGACCTTCGAGCGGACCAGCGGCTCGGCGAGTGTCACCGATCATCTCGGCGATCCTGGCTTCGACGCCGACGACGAGGACCTGACCGGGCTCGACGAGTTTACGGTCGGCAGGAAGATCCAGATCAGCCTCGCGGACATGGACCTGCCGTCGTGGAAGCACGACCTGGAGGCCGACCTCGCCCTGATCCGCGACCTAATCGCGTCGATGGACAAGGTCGGTCCCGACGACGATGCGAAGCTTCAGCACCTCAAGGACATCATCACCCGCAAGGTGGACGAACCGCTGAACCCCGGCAATCGCAAGGTGCTCATCTTCACCGCCTTCGCCGACACGGCGAAGTACCTCTATGCCAACCTGACGCCGGCCTTCCTGCAATCTCACGGGCTCAATTCCGGCTTGGTGACGGGCTCCGACGCGCCGAAGACCACGCTGAAGAAAAGCTACGATTTTCAGTCCGTCCTGACGCTGTTCTCCCCGCGCTCGAAGGAGAAGCACCTGGTCCTGCCGCATGAGGCTGGCGAGATCGACATCCTGATAGGTACGGACTGCATCTCCGAAGGCCAGAACCTTCAGGACTGCGACTACCTGGTCAATTACGACATCCACTGGAACCCCGTGCGGATCATCCAGCGCTTTGGGCGCATTGACCGTATCGGGTCGCCGAACACGCAAATCCAGCTCGTCAATTATTGGCCGGACATCTCGCTCGACGAGTACATCAACCTCAAGGAGCGCGTCGAAAATCGCATGGTGATCGCCGACGTCACGGCAACCGGCGACGACAATGTGCTCACCGCCAAGAGTAGCGACATCGCCTATCGGAAGGAGCAGCTCAAGCGCCTACAGGAAGAGGTAATCGAGCTTGAGGACGTGCGGACAGGGATATCGATCACCGACCTCGGCCTCAACGATTTCCGCATGGATCTCCTGAACCACATCAAGGAGAACGGCGACCTTGAGCATCTGCCCAATGGCATGCACGCGGTCGTGCCGGCGCAGCCGGCGCTCGGACTCATGCCGGGCGTGATCTTCGCGCTGAAGAACATCTACGACAGCGTGAACATCAACCAGCAGAACCGCCTTCACCCCTATTACCTGGTCTATGTCGGCAGCGACGGGAATGTCGTCGTCGACCATACCGAGGTGAAACGGCTGCTCGATCTGATCCGCGCGAGTTGCCGGGGCCGGGCTGAGCCGATCCAGGCGGTTTGCCGCCTGTTCAACGAGCGGACACAGGACGGCCGGAAGATGGAGGAATGCTCCGAGCTTCTGAGCGCGGCGATCCGCTCGATGATCGAGGTGAAGGAGGAGAAGGATCTCGACAGCCTGTTCAGCGGCGGGCGGACCACGGCGCTGGTCCACACCATCGCGGGGCTCGACGATTTTGAGCTGATCGCCTTCCTCGTGGTGGAGGCGGCGCCTGCATGACCGCCATCTTCTTCGACTATCCCAAGGCGGCCGCCTTCGGCCGCGTGGTGCCCAAGACGAGAATCTATGAGCACGCTGGCGCGAATACGGCGCTGAAGGACCTGTTCGTCACCCAGGTCGATCAGATCGTCTGGAAATTCAAGCTGGCGCCCGAGACCATCAACCTCGCCGCCACGCGAGCGGTGAGCGAGATTCAAGTGTTTGGGGTCAGCCTGCGTACCAACAAGCTGGACGACGAGGTGCTGCGCGCCATTGATCGCGCCATCCCCTTTCCGTTGATCTTCGAGCTCACCTGGTCGGGCAAGCGGAGAGCGGTTGCCGCCTTCAAGCGGCCGAGCGAGGCGGATGCGGCCAAGTGGGTGGTTAGCGAGTATTTCGCGACCGACTGGGCGCCGGACGATGCGTCGCGCCAGCCCCTGCCGGTCGTGCTCAATCTTGGCGGGCTCTATGACGCCATTCTCACGGCCATGATGCCGGTGGCGAAGGCGGCGCACGAAGACATTCAGACGCGCGTGGCGCGCATGGAAGCGATCCGGGCGAAGACACGAGAGGTGGACCGGATCAAGGCACGGTTGAGCCGCGAGAAGCAATTCAACAAGCGGGTCGAGATTAACGCGGAGCTGCGGGCGGCCAAGCAAGAACTGGATCGCTTGGCCATGGGTGAGCCCGTCGGTGCCGTGACGAGCGAGTAAGAGGACGACGTATGGAAAAGCTGAAGATGCACAGCCCCGATCTGACGCAGGAGAACATCGCCAAAATTCGTGCGCTGTTCCCTGGCTGTGTGACCGAGGCAACCGACGAGAGCGGGAAGGCGCGCTTGGTCGTGGATTTCGATCAGCTACGACAAGAGCTGAGCGACCATATCGTGGAAGGGCCGCAGGAGCGGTATCGGCTGGACTGGCCAGGAAAGCGGGAGGCGCTGGCGGTAACAAATGCACCAATCGCAAAAACTCTGCGCCCCTACGTAGATGAGAGTATTAACTTTGACACTACGGGACATCTATTTATCGAGGGCGATAATCTAGATGCGTTGAAATTACTACAGGAAAACTATCTAGGGAAAATAAAATTAGTTTATATAGACCCTCCATATAATACCGGCAATGATTTTATCTACGAAGACGATTTTTCGCAGGGATCTGATGAATACCTCCAGCGATCGAATCAGGCGGATGGCGACGGGAATCGTCTGGTTGCCAACACAACAACGAACGGCCGCTTCCATTCGGATTGGCTTTCTCTAATGTATCCACGCCTCCGAATGGCAAGGAACTTGCTCTCGGATGACGGCGCTATATTCATAAATATAGATGACTCAGAGCTGTCCAATCTAAAAGAAATCTGTGACGAAATTTTTGGCGAAGGAAACTTTCTCGCGAATGTGGCTTGGAAGCATACGCAACAGAGCAAAAACGACGAAAAGTATTTCGCGAGAGTTTATAACTCCCTCTTAATATATAGAAAATCGGACTCTTTGTCGAAATTTCGTTTCCCGAGAACAGAGGAAGATAACAAAAACTATTCCAATCCCGATAATGATCCGAGAGGTCAATGGCGTTCCGGGGATGTGCGTAGCCCTAATCTCCGGCGAACGCTGTGCTTTGATATTGTAACTCCGTCAGGCAAGAAGATCTCGCCGCCGGAGAACGGTTGGCGATGGTCACAAGAAACTATAAAAGAAAAAATCAAGACGGGAGAGATTGTTTTTAATGCAGATGAAACAAAGATAGTTAGAAAAATATACCTCAGTGATCAGGAGGGGAGGACGCCTGAAAATCTTTGGGATGGCGAATCTGCCGGAACATCTCGGCAGGCAAATGCCGAGTTGAAAGATCTGTTCGATGGTGTTGCAATATTTGATACGCCTAAGCCGACGGCGCTGGTGAAGAGAATAGCGAAGCTATTCAACAACGAGTCGGGATATATCGCGCTCGACTTCTTCGCTGGGTCTGGAACGACCGCGGACGCGTTGATGCAGCTTAATGCGGAGGATGGTGGGCATCGTAAAGTATTTCTGGTGCAGATTCCCGAGCCATGTGCTGATGGCTCTGAACCATCCAAAGCCGGCTACAAAACCATCGCCGAACTGTCCAAAGAACGCATCCGGCGCGCTGGAAAAAAAATCCTTGCAGGCGACTGCCACCCAGACTGGAACCGCGATGTCGGATTCCGCGTCCTCAAGGTGGACACATCGAACATGCAGGACGTGTTCTACCGCCCGGATCAGGTCGGTCAGAAGGATTTGCTTCATGCCGTCGACAACATCAAGCCCGACCGTACCGCCGAGGATCTGCTTTTTCAGGTACTGGTCGACTGGGGCGTGGACCTGACTCTGCCGATCCGACGCGAGACGGTGCAGGGCAAGAAGGTCTTCTTCGTGGATGAGAACGCCCTTGTCGCTTGCTTCGACGCCGGCGTGACCGAGGAGCTGGTAAAGGACCTTGCCGGCCGCGAACCGTTGCGCGTCGTCTTCCGCGATAACGGCTTCGTGTCGGATGCTGTGAAGATCAATGTCGAGCAGGTCTTCCGCCAGCTTTCCCCGAGCACTGACGTCAGGTCGATCTGAGGGGAGCGGGCATGAAGCTGAAATTCAAGGTCCAGCCCTATCAGACCCAGGCTGTGGACTCGGTGGTAGATAGCTTCGCCGGTCAGCCGCTGGTGAACGGCATCACCTACCGCATCGATCCTGGCCGCAAGGCGCAGGTGAGCACCTTCGAGGAGGGCTTCAAAAACGCCGATCTGGCGCTGACCGAGCTTCAGGTGCTGGCCAACATCAAGGACGTCCAGCGGCGGCAGAATCTGCTGATCTCCGACAAGCTGGTCTCCAGCGCCGGATGCAGGTTCAACCTCGATATCGAGATGGAGACCGGCACCGGCAAAACCTACTGCTACATCAAGACCATGTTCGAGATGAACAAGCGCTATGGCTGGTCGAAGTTCATCATCATGGTGCCCAGCATCGCTATCCGCGAGGGTGTCTACAAATCGCTCCAGATTACTGCCGACCACTTTACCGAAAGCTACGGCAAGAAGGCGCGCTTTTTCATCTACAACTCCAGGCGGCTGCACGAGCTGGAGAGTTTTTCCTCGGACGCGGGCATCAACGTCATGGTGATCAACATCCAGGCGTTCAACGCCCGGGGCGCCGACAACCGCCGCATCTATGACGAGCTGGATGATTTCCAGTCACGCAGGCCCATCGATGTGATCGCCAGCAACCGGCCGATCCTGATCCTCGACGAGCCGCAGAAGATGGAAGGCTCCGCCACGATGGAGGCGCTGCCGAAATTCAAGCCGCTGATGATCCTTCGCTACTCGGCGACGCATCGGACCGAGCATAACCGCATCCACCGGCTCGACGCGCTCGACGCCTATAACCAGAAGCTGGTGAAGAAGATCGCTGTGCGGGGCATCCAGACGCGCGGTCTCGCCGGTACGAACGCCTATCTCTATCTCGAGGGCATCGACATCTCGAAGAAGGCGCCCGTGGCGCGGATCGAGATTGAGGTCAAGCTGAAGTCCGGCGAGATCAAGCGCCAGCTCAAGCGGCTGGAGTTCCGTGACGACCTGTTCGTCGAGTCTGGGGAGCTGGATCAATATCGCGACGGCTTCACCATCGCACAGATCGATGCCCGCAACGACACGGTGGAGTTCACCAACGGCGTGGTGCTCCATGCCGGCGAGGCGACTGGAGATGTGTCCGAGCGCGACATAAGGCGCATCCAGATCCGTGAAACGATCAAGGCGCACCTCGACAAGGAGAAGCAGCTCTTCGTCCAAGACATCAAGGTGCTGTCGCTCTTCTTCATCGACGAGGTGGTGAAGTACCGCGACTACACCCGGTCCGACGAAAAGGGCGAATACGCTCGCGTGTTTGAGGAGGAATACGAGCTTCTCAAAGAGGAATACCTGTCGGAGCTGGCGATCGACGGCGAGGCCTATCGCAAGCACTTGGCCGGAATCGACGCGGCGGCGACCCATAATGGCTACTTCTCGATCGACAAGAAAACGAACCGGCTAAAGGACCCCGTGGTCGGGGCACGCGCAGTCGATTCCGACGACGTGGACGCCTACGATCTGATCCTGAAGGACAAGGAGCGGCTACTGTCCTTCGGCGAACCGACCCGCTTCATCTTCTCGCACTCGGCGCTCCGGGAAGGATGGGACAATCCCAACGTGTTCGTCATGTGCATGCTCAAGCACAGCGACAACACGATCTCGCGCCGCCAGGAAGTCGGCCGCGGGCTGCGCCTGTCGGTCGATCAGAACGGCGACCGCATGGACAACCCCGCCGTGGTCCACGACATCAACATCCTGACCGTCGTAGCCAGCGAGAGCTACACGGCTTTCGTCAGCGGCCTCCAGAAGGAGATCGCCGACACGCTGACTTCCCGTCCCCGTAAGGCGACCGAGGCATACTTCACCGGGAAGACCATCACGACCGATGCCGGGCCGATCGAGATCACGCCGGCGATGGCGAAGCAGATCTATCGCTATCTGATGAAGAACGACTATTCGGATGACGCGGACCAGATTACCTCGGCGTACCACGAGGCCAAGGAGGCCGGGACGCTGGCGGCGCTGCCGGACGACCTGAAGCCTCACGCGGATCAGATTTTCCAGATCATCGACAGCGTGTTCAGCGACGCGAAACTGCCGAAGGTGGAGGACGGTCGGAAGCCCAAGACCAACCCGCTGAACGACAATTTCGAGAAGAAGGAGTTCCAGGAACTCTGGCGGCGGATCAACCAGAAGGCCGTCTATCGCGTCGAGTTCGATTCCGATGAGCTGGTCCGCAAATGCTTGAGCGCGCTGGACAGCCAGCTCCGGGTCACGCCGCTCCAGTACACCGTGCAGACCGGCATTCAGGGCGATGGGCTGACCGATGAGCAATTGAAGGCCGGCGACGGCTTCTCCCTCACCGGATCGACGACCGAGCGCGGCGGATCGATTCACTCCCTCGTGAAGTACGACCTTCTCGGAAAGGTCGCCGAAAACACTGAGCTGACGCGCAAGACCGTGGCGGACATCCTCACGGGGATCCAGGCCAGTGTGTTCAGTCAGTTCAGAGAGAACCCCGAGCACTTCATCGCGGAGGCGTCCCGGATCATCGCCGAGCAGAAGGCCACGATGATCATCGAACGGCTTGCCTATGACGGCCTGGCCGAGCGGTACGACGTGGACATCTTCACTGCCAACCAGACCGGACAGGACTTCTCCAAGGCCAGCGCCAAGCTGAAACACCACGTCTATGACTATGTCGTCACGGACTCGGAGATCGAGCGCAAATTCGCCGGCGCCCTGGACGCCAGCAGCGAGGTGGTGGTCTATGCCAAGCTACCCCGCGGCTTCCTGATCCCGACGCCGGTCGGCGACTACAACCCGGACTGGGCGATTTCCTTCAAGGAAGGCAGCGTCAAGCACATCTACTTCGTCGCCGAGACCAAGGGCAGCATGTCCTCGATGAAGCTCCGCGAGATCGAGAACACCAAGATCGCATGCGCGCGAAAGTTCTTCGACGAGCTTGGCCGGCGGGTCAGCGAGGATCGGGTCAAATACGACGTCGTGACCAGTTACGACAAGCTCATGGATATCGTCGCCCCTCCTGCTTCTTAGCACACCGGGCTTCGAGCGAGCCGCCGTTTCACCGGCTACTTTCAGTCGCAGGAGATGGAAGGTCGTATGTCACGCTGAACGAAAGGGCGTCCTTCAGGTGTAATGATTTGATGATGATGTAGTGCGCAGGTCAAAATCCCGACGAAAGGGGGCTCCTTTATGATCGAGCTGCGCCACATCAATTACTTTGTCGTTGCATCGGAACAGGGAAGCTTTCGCAAGGCGGCAACATTATTGAGTATTCAGGAGTCGGCGGTGAGCAGGCGCATCCGCGATCTTGAAGATCAGCTTGGGGCTTCCCTGTTTCAGCGTCATTCCGGCGGAGTTTGCCTCACTTTGGCTGGGCAGCGCTTTCTTCGGCGTGCGCGCATTGCCCTCCAGCAGATCGAAGATGGCGTCAATGATGTCGCCGCGATTGGCCGATCCGAAGAGGGCGTCATCAAGGTTGGCATCTTCTCATCCCTGGCTTCCGGTTTTCTGTTTGAGCTTTTGAAGGAGTTCGACAGGAAACATCCACGGGTGACGGTCGAGCTGATCGAGGACAATCCGGCGGTCCATGTGGCCGCGATCCGGCAGTTGCAGCTCGACGTGGCGTTCATAACCGGCACGAGCGAATGGCCCGACTGCGAAACCGGCACCCTCTGGTCGGAGAGGGTGTTCGCCGTGCTGCCAACGGAGCACCGCCTTGCGACGAAACAATCGCTGTATTGGCACGATCTCGCCGGCGAGAGCTTCATCGTCAGCGATGCGGCGCCAGGGCCGGAGATCCAAGACTATTTAATCCAGCGGCTGGCTGGCCTTGGGCATCATCCGAATATCCGTCCTCAATATGTCGGGCGGGATGCCCTGTTGTCGATGGTTGCCGTTGGGCGCGGTCTCACGGTGGTCAGCGAGGCGGCGACAGGGGCGCAATTCCCGGGCGCCGCTTATCGACTGATCGAGGATGAAGTCTTGCCGTTCAGCGCGATATGGTCGCCGAGGAACGACAATCCGGCATGCCGCAGATTTCTGAGCCTTGCCCGCTCGCTGGCGCGATCGGAAAGACCGGCGATCAGGCGGGCGGTTTCGGCGATCCGCTTGCCTGCTTCGCCTTCGCAAAACCCCGATCTGTCGCAATGAATCGCTCCAGCATGGGAACGATCAGGCGCACCGGATCGGTCGCGGGCTGTCCCGCCTCACGGCCGAGAATTTCCGCATAGGTGGTGAGATCGCGATGGAGGCCGGCGGGTAGTTCCACCGTGATCTTGACGGGCTTGTCGTCGGCGATCGGCCCCAGTTTCAACTTCGCCATGTCAGCCTCCGTAGGGTTCGAGAACAAGGTCGCGCGTGACGATGACGCGAACGGGGAAGCCCGGGCGGATGGTGAGCGTTGGCGCGATGTTGAGCTGGCGTTGCACGATCTGCTGACCGGTCTGGTTGACGCTGTTGGACGCACCATTGCGCAGCGCGCGGGCGATGTCGCTTTCCTGTCCTGATGAGCCGGCCTCGGCGCCGACGCTGAGCAGCGTCGAGAGCGCCGCGGCCTTGAACAGTTCGCCCCAATGGTAATCGACGCCATCTTCCAGCCCGGCATAGCCCTCGGCGTCCGCGCCAGGCTGGCGCTCGAGGGTGATCGAGCGGCCGTTCGGAAAGATCATCCGGTTCCAGACGAGCAGCACACGCCGCTGGCCGAAGCCGACGCCGCTATCGTATTGCCCGATGACGCGGGTGCCTTGGGGCACGAGCAGAATCTTGCCCGTCGGGCTGTCATAGACGTTTTCCGTCACCTGCGCGGTGATCTGTCCGGGAAGATCGGAGCGGATGCCGGTGATGAGCGCGGCGGAAATCACCGCTCCGGCCTGAAGGACATTGGCCGAGGCGGGCGCCACGACTCGATCGGGCGAGACGGTGCGCTTGTCGGGCGCCTGGTTGAGGAAGGCGAGCTGCCGATCCTGCGCCGACGGTGTAGCTGGCTGCGGCGCGAGACCGAGGCTGGCGAGATCGGTTGCGGGGGTAGCCGTCGCGGATGGCTGTGCGGTCGTCGCGGTATTGGGGGGCCGCGTCTCCGTGGATGCGAACAGGCGCGCGGTGCGAGCCGCTTCCAGTTCCTGCGTTCGACGCTGCTCCTCCGGGCTGGGGCCGACTGGTGCAGGAGCAGTACCTCCCGGTGTCGGAACGGATGGCCCGCCGTTCTGTGCGTTGAGGATCGGGCGGCCGAGATCGCCGGGGAGCGGTGGGCCGAGTTTGGGCACGCCGGTATAGTCCTTCGGCAGACCCGCCAATCCGTCAGGTGTCGAGCGGTTGTCGGTGGAATAAAGTTCCTGCCCCTGATTGCCGCCGTTCCGGGTCTGGAGCGCATAGACCAGTGCGCCACCGACGCCCAGGCTCGCTGCCAGGCCGAGGCCCGCCAGCACCTTGCGTGACAGGCGGGTGACGCGCGGCGGCTCGGGGCGCAGCCGCATCGGCGCGACCGGCTCGCCGGTGAGCGGCTGGTCGTCTTTCTCGTCGACCGCCTCTGGCTGAGGTGCCCCATCGGGTTTCCGATCGGCTTCGTTCTCCGGATCGCGTTCGTCGCTCACGATGCCGGCCTCCCGTCGGTGCGGACGATGCGGACCCGCTTCTGATTTTTGCCCGCACCGAAGCGCAGTTCGGCGGCGGCGAACAGCCGGTCCACGATCATGTAGTTGCCGCGCACCCGATAGTTCACCAGCTCCGAGGTGTCGCCTTCCGGACCGACCACGAACAGCGGCGGCATCTCGCCCTGGCCGATACCGCGCGGAAACTCGATGAAGACCTGTCGGCCATCGTCGAAGGCGCGCAGCGGTCGCCACGGCGCACGGTCGCCCGTCACATCGTAGCGGAAGTTCACACGCGCGAGGTCGACGCCATCGGCAACGGGCTGCGCAGCCTCGGCCTGACTGTTCTGGCGGCGCAGCGCGATGAGCTGATCCTGCGGATATTGCCAGGAAACTGACGCCATATAGGTCGAAGGCGTCGAGCGCAGTTCCATATGGTAGGTGCGGCGGTCGGTGTTGATGACGAGGTTGGTCAGCAACTCGGCCCGCGTTGGCTTCACGAGAATATGGATCTGCTTACCCGCGCCGGCGCCGCTCTCGGTATCGCCGATGATCCAGCGCACGGTGTCGCCGGCGGCGACGGGGCCGGAACCGACGAGCTGCTCACCAGGCTGGAGGGCGATGTCGGTGATCTGCCCCGGTGACGCATAGACTTGATAGAGCGCGCCATCGACGAAAGGATAGACCTGCATCGAGTTGATGAAGCCATTGCGGACGGGCTGGACACGCGCGGCGGCGTTGGCCTGGTTGACGCGGACCGTCGGGTCGGCGGCTTCCGGTTCGGGTTTGCCGTCCCTGCCAACCGGCTTCAACTGGCCGGGAAGTGGCAATGGCTTCGGCAGTTCCACGACCTGCACGGGCTTGGGCGGATCGGCGGCCTGCACGGCCGGCGCCGCATTGTCGTAGGAGATCTCCGGCGGCGGTGTATGCGTGGCGCACCCGGCGAGCGCCGATGCGCCGAGCAGCAGAAGCGGCATTCCGGCCTTACGGAAAACCGGAATGGCGTGGATGAGGAAAGCCGGACGCCCTGCACTCCAGGGGGCGGCTTTGCGGAGTGCTGGCGTCATTGTCCGAGCTCCTTCGACCAGTTGATGGCGTTGACGTAGATGCCGAGCGGGTTCTTTCTCAGCGTGTCGGCGTCGCGCGGCGGCTGAACGGTGACGGTGAGGATGGCGGACCAGCGTTCGGTGGAGGCGAGAGCACCGTCCTGATAGCGGCGCTCGATCCAGGCGATGCGAAAGCTCGACGGCGAGGCGCGAATGACCGACGAGACCTCCACCGCGACTTGCTGTTTGCCGACCTTGGCGAAGGGATCGTTGGCGCGGGCATAGTCGCTCAGCGCCAGAGCCCCGGCCTGGGTGGTGAAGTCGTAAGCGCGCAGCCAGTTCTGCCGCACGATGATCGCATCGGCCGGGATCGAGCGGACCTGCTCGATGAAGCGCGCGAGGTAGAAGGCGATCTGCGGATCGTTCGGCTGATAGTCGGCGGTTGCCGGCGCGACGGCTTGGGCCTGGCCGAGCCGATCGACCTGCACCACCCAGGGCACGATCGAGCCATTGGTGGACTGCCATACCAGCGCGGCGGAAAGGCCCATCGAGAGAGCCAGCGAGCCGAATGCCATGACGCGCCAGTTGCGGGCTTGCACGCGGGCGGAGCCGATGCGGTCGTCCCAAACCTGCGCGGCGCGTTGATAGGGCGTCTCGGGCTGTGGAGATTTGCCGTAGTGGGTGGCTGGTCGTTTGAACATGGTCAGTCGCTTCCGGAAAGGTTGACGGAGGAGCCGCCGCCGTGGCTGTCGCCGCTGCGAACGGCGTGAGCGGCCGCCTGAACGCCGTGCGTGAGCTGCTGAGAACGCTTCATGCGCTTCGCCCAGGCCGGTGGACCGTCGGTGGCGGATGATGCCGGAGAGGCGGCTCCAGCGGAGGCTTCGCTCGCCGTTGCGCCAGATGCGCCAGTGGCGATCTCCGTCGCGGCGTGGCTGCCGGTCCGGTAGCTCTGCGTCAGGCTATCGGCAGCACGACCAGCGGCGCGCTTCAGCGGCGAGACGGCGGCCTTCGCGCCCGTGCTGGCGACATTGCCGAGACCAGAGGCGACGGCAGACGCGCCTGATTGCCCGGCCGCACCAAGGCTGTAGGCGCTGGTCGCACCGCCTGCGAGTGTCGCCCCGCCACGGGCGGCGGCGGCCGCGCCGCCAGCAAGGGCGGCGCCACCGGAGACGACGGCGCCAGCGGTCGCTGCGCCGGCCGCGACCATGCCGCCGGCGGCAAGGCCAGTTCCGATGGCGGCGCCCGCACCGAGTTGCGGGCCACCCGAGACGAGGCCGTTGGCGATGCCGGGGCCGAAGATGCCGAGGCCAAGAAGAGAAAGCGCGGCGAGCACGATCGCCATCGCGTCGTCGATCGACGGCGTGGCGCCGCCAAAACCAGCGGTGAACTCGGAGAAGAGCGTCGAGCCGATGCCGATGATGACGGCGAGAACGAGAACCTTGATGCCGCTGGAAATCACATTGCCCAGCACCCGCTCGGCCATGAACGCCGATTTGCCGAACAGGCCGAACGGGATCAACACGAAGCCGGCAAGTGTCGTCAGCTTGAACTCGATCAGGGTGACGAAAAGCTGGATCGCGAGGACGAAGAAGGCGAGCAGCACCAGCGCCCAGGCGAAGAACATGCAGGCGATCTGGATGAAGTTCTCGAAGAAGGACCAGTAGCCCATCAGGTTCGAGATCGAGTCGAGCAGCGGCCGGCCGGCGTCGAGGCCGGTCTGCGCGACCTTGCCGGGCCGCATCAGATCACTGACCGCGAAGCCCGTGCCGGAGGCTTTCAGGCCAAGGCCGGCGAAACTCTCGAAGATGATACGGGCGAGATTGTTCCAGTTGGAGATCAGGTAAGCGAAGATGCCGACGAACAGCGTCTTTTTGACCAGCCTGGCGATGATGTTGTCATCGGCGCCCCACGACCAGAACAGCGCGGCGAGCGTCACGTCGATGACGATCAGCGTTGTTGCGATGAATCCGACTTCGCCGCCGAGCAGGCCGAAGCCGCCGTCGATGTAGCGGGTGAAGACCTCGAGGAAATGGTCGATGACGCCGGTGCCGCCCACGATCAGCGAGCCTCTGGCCGGGAGGGCTCTGCCTGGATGGTGGGCGGAATCTTGCCCGGGGGCTCATCGGCGGGAGCACTCGGAAACAGTGTCGCTGGCGCGGTCGGGGCCGGCGTCGGGGCCGGTTCACCGAGGAAGCGCCGCCGGTTCTCGGCCCAGGTCTTCAGGCAGGACGGATCACGCGCTCCGGCTTCGCCCATCCCGCTGCACCGGGCGAGTTCCGCGCCGAGCGGATCTTGCTCCCGGAGGGAGTGAGCTTGCGTCACCGGGCTATTCTGCCGGTCGCCCTTGCGGGTCATCTCGATCGCGGTTGCCGTAACCGCGATCGCGACGAACACGACGGCGCCGATGCGCGCGAGGGTCTTGCTGTCCATCGCATCGCCCTCACTTGTTTCCGTAGAACATCTGCGCGTTGCCGGGCTGGTAGCCCGCGCCCGGCGTCAGAAAACGGCGGCGCTGTTCGCGGCCCTGTTCAGCGGCGGCGGCTTGTTCCGCCGATTGCAAAGCCTGAGCCCGGCCGTTGGCCGTGACGACGGCGGTGAGGTCGGCGAGTTGCTGCGCCTGGAGCGCGAGAAGCTGGTTGCCGGCCTGCGTCGCCTGAAGCGCGCCGGTCGCCGACTGGCTGGCGCCGACCAGCGCCGACATCTGGGCGCGGTTGGTGTCGATATTCCCGACGACACCAGCCTGGACGCGCATGGCATCCTGCAATCCGCCCACGGTGTTCTGCCACCGCGAGCGCGCATCGGCGACGAGCTGCTGGTCTGGCGCCGACATCGAGACATTGGCGTATTTGCTCTGGAACGCCTGGTCGATCTGCTGGACGCTGTACGCAATGTTCTGCGCCTGGTTGAGCAATTGCTGCGTGCGCTGCACCGACTGCTGGAGCTGTTGCAGCGACGAGTAGGGCAGGCTCGCCAGATTGCGGGCCTGGTTGATGAGTCCCTGAGCCTCGTTCTGGAGCGAGGTGATCTGATTGTTGATCTGCTGGAGCGTGCGGGCCGCCGTCAGCACGTTCTGCGCATAGTTGGACGGGTCGAACACGGTCCATTGCGCGTGGGCTGGCGTCGCCAGCATCGGGGCGAACGCAACGGGGGCGACGAGCAGCGCGGCACAGAGCCGGGCCGCGCGAAAGCGAGGCAAGGTCATGGCAGTTTCTCCGTTTTGGTGAGCGTCGGAATGAGGTCGGCCGCCCAGCCGACGTCGCGGTGGTGGAGCCAGGCGGCGAGGAAGCCGGCCCGCCCGTGCTCGGCGAACAGCCGCGAGATCGCGGATTGGTCGGTTTTCGAGGACGCGGCGCAGAGCGCGAGGGCGACGTCCGACAGCCCCAGGTCGAACAGGCGATTGCCGCGCCGGGACTGGCAGTAATAGTCGCGCTTGGGCATGGCTCGCGCGATGATCTCGATCTGCCGGTCGTTGAGGCCGAAGCGCCGATAGATCGCCGTGATCTGCGGTTCGATGGCGCGCTCGTTCGGGAGCAGAAGGCGGGTCTGGCAGCTCTCGATGATGGCGGGCGCGATGGCTGAGCCATCGATGTCTGACAGGCTCTGCGTGGCGAAGATGACGCTGGCGTTCTTCTTGCGCAGCGTCTTCAGCCATTCGCGGAGCTGACCGGCAAAGCCGTCGTCGTCCAGCGCGAGCCATCCCTCGTCGATGATGAGCAGGGCTGGCGATCCGTCGAAGCGGTCCTCGATGCGGTGAAAAAGATAGGAGAGAACCGCGGGCGCCGCGCCGGTGCCGATTAGCCCTTCGGTCTCGAACGCCTGGACCGTCGCCGTGCCGAGATGTTCCCGTTCGGCGTCGAGCAGCCGCCCATAGGGGCCGCCGATGCAATAGGAGCGTAGCGCCTGCTTCAGGTCGTTGGACTGGAGCAGAACGGTGAGGCCGGTGAAGGTGCGTTCCTCGACCGGCGCCGAGGCCAGCGACGTCAGCGCCGTCCAGATGTGCTCCTTCACTTCTGGCGTGATGGCGACCGCCTCGCGCGTCAGGATGGCGCCGATCCAGTCGGCGGCCCAGGCGCGCTCGGAGACGTCGTGGATATGAGCCAGTGGCTGGAGACTGACGCTCGTCGTGGCGCCGTCGCTGAGATCCCCGCCGAGGTCGTGCCAGTCACCGCCCATGGCGAGGGCCGCCGCCCGGATCGAACCGCCAAAATCGAAAGCGAAGACCTGGGCGTCGGCATAACGGCGAAACTGGAGCGCCATGAGCGCCAGCAGCACGGACTTGCCCGCGCCGGTCGGGCCGACGATCAGCGTATGGCCGACGTCGCCGACGTGAAGGGAAAACCGGAACGGGGTCGAGCCTTCGGTCTTGCCGAACAGCAGTGGGGGCGCTGCGAAATGCTCGTCCCGTTCCGGCCCCGCCCACACGGCGCTCAGGGGGATCATGTGGGCGAGATTGAGGGTGGAGATCGGCGGTTGCCGCACGTTGGCGTAAACATGCCCGGGAAGACTGCCGAGCCAGGCGTCCACCGCGTTGATGGTTTCCGCCATCGCGGTGAAGTCGCGGCCCTGGATGACCTTCTCGACCAGCCGCAGTTTCTCGTCGGCAACGCGCGGATCAGCGTCCCACACTGTCACCGTCGCCGTGACATAGGCGATGCCGGCATAGTCGGCGCCCAGCTCCTGAAGCGCGAGATCGGCGTCCGCCGCCTTGTTCGATGCGTCTGTGTCGACAAGGACGGACGCTTCGTTGGTCATCACCTCCTTGAGGATCGCGGCGACCGATTTGCGCTTGGCGAACCATTGGCGCCGGATCTTGGTCAGCAGCTTGGTCGCGTCGGTCTTGTCGAGCAGGACCGCGCGCGTGCTCCACCGATAGGTGAAAGCCAGCCGGTTCAGCTCGTCGAGCAGGCCCGGTGTCGTCGCGGTCGGGAATCCGGTGATGGTGAGAACGCGCAGATGTGCCTGCCCAAGGCGCGGTTCCAGACCGCCGGTGAGCGGCTGATCGGCGAGCAGCGCGTCGAGATACATCGGCGTTTCCGGAACGCGGACGCGATGCCGGTGCGTCGAAACGCATCCATGCAGGTAGGTCAGCGTTTCGCCGTCATCGAGCCAGCGGCATTCCGGCATGAAGGCTTCGATGAGGCGCAGAAGCCGGTCGGTGCGGTCGGTGAAGCCACCCAGCGCCTCGTGCGGATCGAGGCCCCTCTGTTCACGGCCCTCATAGAGCCAGCTTTCTGCCCGGGCGGCATCCTCGGCCGGCGGCAGGTAGGTGAAGGTGAGGAAGTAGCTGGACTCGAAATGCGCTCCAGCTTCCTCGAAGTCGGCTTTACGCTCGGCATCGACCAACGCCGACGCGGCATCGGGAAAATGGCTGTCGGGATAAAGGTTCGAGGGATGGCGCTGTGCTTCCACGAAGATCGCCCAGCCTGAGCCAAGACGACGGAAGGCGTTGTTGAGCCGGCCGGCGACCGCGACGAGCTCGGCCGCGACAGCGGAATCCAGGTCGGGACCGCGAAAGCGCGCCGTGCGCTGAAAGCTCCCGTCCTTGTTGAGCACGAGACCTGAGCCGACCAGCGCCACCCAGGGCAGAAAGTCGGCGAGCCGGCTGTTACGGTCGCGATATTCGGCGAGGTTCATCATCGGCGCGTCCTCGTCAGACCGTGAGGTGCGCGGGAATGCGCAGGTGACGGCGGCCGACATCGACGAAGAGCGGATCGCGCTTGGCCGCCCACACCGCCGCGAAGTGGCCGATGGCCCAGATCGCAAGACCGACCAGCCAGAGCCGCAGGCCGAGGCCGACCGCGCCGGCGAGTGTTCCGTTCATGATCGCGATGGCGCGCGGTGCGCCGCCGAGCAGGATCGGCTCGGTCAGCGCCCGATGGACCGGCACGGTGAAGCCCGGCACGTCGTCGGCCGCGTCCGCCATCAGACCAGCGCCCCGCCGCCAAACGAGAAGAAGGAGAGGAAGAAGCTCGATGCGGCAAAGGCGATCGACAGACCGAACACGATCTGGATCAGCCGGCGGAAGCCGCCCGACGTGTCGCCGAAGGCCAGTGTCAGGCCGGTGGTGATAATGATTATGACGGCGACGATCTTGGCGACCGGACCTTCGATCGACTGAAGGATTTGCTGGAGCGGCTGCTCCCACGGCATCGATGAGCCGGAGGCGTGGGCGGGCGCCGCCACGCTCATGGAGAGCATGGCGACGGACAGGGTCATGACGATGCGATGGCGCGCGAAGCGCAGACGTTGGATCACGGGGTTTCTCCTTCGAGGCTGGGGCTGAGAGAGGCCGCGCCGTCACCCTCGGAAGCCCAGGCGCCGACGGCGGGCGCGACGCGGTAGTCACCGTCCGGGCCAAGGCCTTCGACGCGCGTGAGTTCGGAGAGGCGGCGCGCGGAACCGCGGCCAGAAAGGACGGCCACGAGGTCGATCGTCTCGGCGATCAGGGCGCGCGGGACGGTAACGACGGCTTCCTGGATGAGCTGTTCCATGCGGCGCAGCGCGCCGATGGCGCTGCCAGCGTGGATCGTGCCGACGCCGCCTGGATGGCCAGTCCCCCAAGCTTTCAAGAGGTCGAGGGCCTCGGCGCCGCGAACCTCACCAATCGGGATGCGGTCGGGGCGCAGGCGTAGCGAGGAGCGGACGAGATCGGAGAGCGACGCCACACCATCCTGGGTCCGCATGGCGACGAGATTGGGCGCCGCGCATTGCAGCTCGCGGGTGTCCTCGATGATGACGACGCGATCGGACGTCTTCGCGACTTCCGCGAGCAGCGCATTGGTGAGGGTGGTCTTGCCGGTCGAGGTGCCACCGGCGACGAGGATGTTGGCCCGGGCGACGATGCCTTCGCGTAGCGCCTCGGCCTGTCGCGCCGACATGATCCCCGCGTTGACGTAGTCGTCGAGCGTAAAGACGGCGACGGCAGGTTTGCGGATGGCGAAGGCCGGTGCGGCAACGACCGGCGGCAGCAGACCCTCGAACCGCTCGCCTGTTTCGGGCAGCTCGGCCGAGACGCGCGGACTACCGGCATGGACCTCGGCGCCGACATGGTGTGCGACCAGACGCACGATGCGTTCGCCATCGGCGGCGGAGAGCATCTCACCCGTATCGGCCAGCCCTTCGGAGAGCCGGTCGATCCAGATGCGCCCGTCCGGGTTCAGCATGACCTCGACGACGGAGGCGTCTTCCAGAAACCGGGCGATGGCGGTGCCGAGCGCTGTGCGCAGCATCCGTGCGCCGCGCGCCAAGCCCTCTGGATTGTGATGTGAACCGGCCATTCGATCCCCGTTCATGCCGGGGAGACATCAGACGGCCCCCTGACGGGGATGATTAAAAGAGCCGCAAATCAGGCGGATTCAACAGAGAATTGAGAGCGTAGTAGTGTGTCGTGCAAATACAGGAGAATGGCGGTGGGGGTCTCATCTTGCGGGATGACGGCTCGTGACTATTCGCTGCGCGCGCGACCTTCTTCACCCGTCGAGTCGTTGCTGTCTTCCGAGATTTCCTGCCTCAGCTTCGGTCCCTTCGCCAATCGTCGGCCAAGCGCGATGACGAATTGATCATAGCGTTCGCCGGCCTTGGCGCGGGCGGCTTGCGCGGCGGGTTCCGGCAGCGCCGGCGTGGTGGCGACCCAGAAGCGCACGAACACGGCCAGCATCTCGACCGCAATGCCGACATCGCGTTCCAGCCGTGTCATGCGGCGATCGAGCTGGTCCAGGCGCTTGGTGGTGGCGGCTTCCTGCCGCTCGGCGGCATCGGGCGACAGGAAGGATTCGATGGCCGCTTCGGCGATCAGCGATCGGGAATGGTCGCGGCGCGCGGCATGTTCGGCGAGGCGGCGCATCACCGCCGGGTCGAGATAGACGGAGAGGCGCTGCTTTTTGGGTGATTTCGGCATGGCCGCCTCACAATTCCATGCCATCGCCCGGATCGAGCGAGACCTGACGGGCAACACCCTGCATCAGCCGGTTCATGCGGCTGTTGTGAACCGTGTCATCCTCGGCCTCGTCGGCGAGGCCGATCTCGAACTCGTTCTCGACCGGAGCCTTCTTCTCGACAGGCTCCATACGATTGAGTTCGGGTTGCTGGCGACGTTCGGAATCGGTTGGATCTTCATCGCTGGCTTCCGCCGCCGATCCCGGCCCGGCCGTCTCAGGTCGAAGTGGGAGCGGCAGCGCGGTCCAATCGTCGGGGCGCCCCTGTTTCGGGACGACCAGCGCTGGCGGCGGCAGGATGCGCTCCTTGAAACGCGCGTCCTCGTAGTAGCGAGCCTTCTTTGCCCGGATCGGCGGTGTGCCCGCGACCATGACGATCTCATCGCCCGGCGGAAGCTGCATGATCTCGCCGGGGGTGAGCAATTGGCGGGCCGTTTCCGAGCGCGACACCATCAGATGTCCGAGCCACGGCGACAGCCGGTGCCCAGCATAGTTTCGCATCGCCTTCATCTCGGTCGCGGTGCCGAGCGCGTCCGATACGCGCTTCGCGGTGCGCTCGTCGTTGGTCGCGAAGCTCACCCGCACATGGCAGTTGTCGAGGATCGAGTTGTTCGCGCCATAGGCTTTCTCGATCTGGTTGAGGCTCTGCGCGATCAGGAAACTCTTCAGGCCATAGCCCGCCATGAAGGCCAGCGCGGACTCGAAGAAATCGAGCCGGCCAAGCGCCGGAAATTCGTCGAGCATCAGCAGCAGCCGATGGCGACCGGCCTTGGCTTGGAGATCCTCGGTCAGGCGGCGACCGACCTGATTGAGGATCAGGCGGATGAGCGGCTTGGTGCGGTTGATGTCGGACGGCGGGACGACGAGGTAGAGCGTGGTCGGATGCCTGGCCGTCACGATGTCGGTGATCCGCCAGTCGCAGCGGCGCGTCACCTCGGCCACGACGGGATCGCGATAGAGGCCGAGGAAGGACATGGCGGTCGACAGCACTCCCGATCGCTCGTTGTCGGATTTGTTGCGCAGTTCGCGCGCGGCGCTGGCGATGACGGGGTGCGGCCCGGCTTCACCGAGATGCGCCGTCTTCATCATCGCGGCGAGCGCCGACTCGATCGGCCGCTTCGGATCGGAGAGGAAGGCGGCGACGCCTGCGAGCGTCTTTTCCTCTTCCGCATAGAGGACATGGAGAATCGCACCGACCAGCAGTGCGTGACTGGTTTTTTCCCAATGGTTGCGCTTCTCGAGCGAGCCCTCGGGATCGACGAGGATGTCCGCGATGTTCTGGACGTCGCGCACCTCCCATTCGCCGCGGCGAACCTCCAGCAGCGGATTGTAGGCCGAGGATTTCGGGTTGGTCGGGTCGAACAGGAGCACGCGGCCATGCAGCGCGCGAAAGCCGGCGGTGAGTTGCCAGTTCTCGCCCTTGATGTCGTGGACGATCGCCGATCCAGGCCAGGTCAGGAGCGAGGGGACGACCAGGCCCACGCCCTTGCCCGAACGGGTCGGCGCGAAGCACAGCACATGCTCCGGTCCATCATGGCGAAGATAATCATGGTCGTAGCGGCCGAGCACAACGCCATCGGGATTGAGAAGTCCCGCCGCCTTCACTTCTTCCTTCTCGGCCCAGCGAGCGGAGCCGTAGGTCTCGACCTTCTTGGCCTCGCGGGCGCGCCAGACCGACATGCCGATGGCGACGGCCACCGAGATGAATCCGCCTGACGCCGCGATCCACGCGCCCTCGACGAAGATCGACGGCGCATAGGCATCAAAGCCATACCACCACCAGAAGAAGGCGGGCGGCAAATAGAAGGGAAAACCGAACAGCTGGAACCACGGCGCTCCAAGCTCCGGCTGGAAGGCGAGCCGCCAGGCCACCCATTCCGTTGCGCCC
Source organism: Starkeya nomas (assembly GCF_902703545.1). Lineage (NCBI taxonomy): Bacteria > Pseudomonadati > Pseudomonadota > Alphaproteobacteria > Hyphomicrobiales > Xanthobacteraceae > Starkeya > Starkeya nomas. The sequence continues at coordinate 2,560,234 of NZ_CACSAS010000001.1, read as the reverse complement.
CAGGTCGTGACGAGCACGATCGCGGAGACGATCAGGATTTGGCCCCAGAGGATTTTCGTCGCGGACATGGCAAGGGTCTTTCTGCGAGGGATCAGAGGCCGAGGCCCCGCTTGCGCCCGAAGCTCCAGTCGACGCCGCCGTCGCTACGGGCGACGCCGGAGACGTGGCGGCCGAGCTGCGTTTCGAGAGAGGGCGTCCAGGGCACGAGCTGGAAGCCCAGCCCGTCGTCGATCATGGCGAAGCGCCCGGAGGCGAGCGTGAAGCGCTGCCGATAGGAGCCGGCGACATATTCGCCGCTCGCGGCGCGGGTGAATGGCTGGCCGGTTTCCGCCGCGACCTTCTCGCCGAGCGCCTCGAGCTCCCGGCGGCGCAGCGTTTCGATCAGGTTTCGGGTGAAGGTGATGCTCTGGCCGTGCCGCTCGCCGAGGCCCTGATCGACCAGGTGGTCGGCGCGGCGTTCCATCGCCTGCCGCACCTCGGCGCCGAAACCGCCTTCCGACAGCGCAACCGGCCCGCGGGCGATGCTCTGGCGGTCGAGCCAGGTCGCGCCTGACGCCGTGATCTGGCGATCGATGTCGAGGTCGGAGCGAACGGCGATAGCGACGCGGCGTTGCCCGCGCGCGTCATCGAACCGGCGCAGCTCGACGATCGAGCCGGGCGCGCTGTCGCCGGCCGCATCGAGATCGGGCAGCTTGATGTGGTGGGTGCGTCCGTCGACGCCATCGACGACGGCATACGCCGTGCCCTTCAGTTCGTCGTCGAGGCCCCGATCGACCAGCCTGCCGACGATCGGCGTATCGAGACTTTCGGCCGCCAGCACATAGCTGGCCGATCCGCGCTCGATGCCGCGTTCCGTCAACGCCCGGTGCATCCGCTTGATGATGTCACCGCGTTCACCGAGTTCGCGCAGCGTCGCCTCGGCCTTGCCGTCGATCATCCACTGGCCGGGGCCGACCTCGACGGCGAGGCCGAGCGTTTCCAGCTTGTGCAGCCGTCCGACCTTGAGCGCATGATATTCGTCGGGCCGGGCTTGTCGGTCGGGCGCCATGTCGATGACGCCCGTGGCGTGCGCATCGCGGGCAAGCTGGCGGTCGAGTTGCGTCCAGCGCTCGGCCTCGACCTGTCGCTCCAGAGCGCGTTGAATGTCGAGATCGGTGCGCGGCCCCAATTCCTGCGTGACGAGGTCGGCGGCGCGGGCGCGCATGCCTTCCTTGATGTAGTCGCGCGCGATCACGAGGTCCTGCCCGTCATCGGCACGGCCGCGCAGGATGATGTGGACGTGCGGGTTGTCGGTATTCCAGTGATCGACGGCGGCCCAATCGAGCTTCGTGCCGAGATCCTTCTCCATCTGGTTCATCAGATCTCGGGTGAAGGATTTGAGGTCCGCCATGTCCACGGCGTCCTCCGGCGAGACGATGAAGCGGAAATGGTGGCGATCGTCGCCGCAACGCTCGGCGAAGGCGCGGCCCTCGACCTCATCGGTCTCCGGCCCGAACAACCGGGCCTTCTCTCCGTCACGGGTCACGCCCTCGCGGCGCAGATAGTTGAGATGGGCCGCGAGCGGCGCCGCGCGGGCATGATGGCGCACCAGGCGAGTCTTGATGACGACGACACGCGAGCGGCCGGTGAGGAGACGGTTGGCGCGAACACTCGCCGTTCGGCCCCGCCCGAAGGTCGAGCGATTGCCGGAGCTGATCCGGCCAGAACGCGAGACGCGAGCGCCGGCCTTCTGCGCGGCAGCCAGCGCCTGTGCGATGAAGGGCCTGGCACGCTGCGCGCTCGACGATCGGATACGGCCGGGCCGGATGCGAAAATCGTCCTCGCCGCTCATCGCCGAGACTCCGCACATCGCGCCAAACAGATGAAATCACGGAAGAAACGGTGTGCTCGCGAGGTTCGCGAAAACAGCGCACCTCGCGAATGAGCGGTGTAACCTATTGAAACAACACGACCGACCGACGCCGCACCTCGCGGCTTTTTATCTCGCCATCGTTCGGTCGTGTTGCCTGCTTCCCACCTCAGCCCACGCCATGACACGCCGGGATACGCTATCGTGCGATCAGGAACGCGGGCGCTCATCGCGCGATCCGATCGTCGGCGCGGGCGACGAAAAGCCCGCCGGACTGCGGCACGATGGCGGAGACATCGCGCACGGCCGGCGTCGCGCTCGCGTCGCTGGAGGCGCGTTCAACCGGCAAAGGATCGGCAGCGGCGCTGCGCTCGGATTGCGCGACGAACAGTGGTGCGCGCGTCCAGGCGAGCGGATCGGCCGCCGCGACCATGACGGGGCTGGCGGGATCGCCACTGCTGACGGATGGCGCGACGATGGCGAGATAGGCGCGCGTTTCTGCGGGCAGCGGGCGGCCGTCGAGCGAGTCCTCGTAACGGCCGGGGCCAGCATTGTAGGCCGCGATCCAGCCGGGCGAACCGTACCGCTCGAACAACTCGCGAATATAGGCCGCGCCCGCGATGATGTTGTCGTGGGGATCATAAGGATCGGCGCCGAGGCGATGGCGAGCACGCAGGCCCGCCCAGGTTTCGGGCATGATCTGCATCAGGCCCATCGCCCCTTTGGGTGAGGTCGCGCTGGGATCGCCGGCGCTTTCCGCCCGCATGACAGCGCGTATCCACGCAATCGGTATTCGGAAGCGCGCCGCCGCTTCGGCGATATATGGAGCGTGGGGATCGCGGACCGATGGTCGCGAGATCGGCGCATCCTGAGCCAGAGCGATCGCCGGTACGACGCTCGCAACAGAGAGGCCGGCAAGGAGAAGGAAAGCCATGCGCCGGGCTGCGGGGCGCAGCCCGGACACACGCCGGCGGCTCGTCGTCGGACGAGACCCAGCCATCGCTCAATCCTTCTCTGTGCGGTCGCGCGGTCGCGACCAGTGCAGCGACCAGGCGTTGCCGGCTTCATCGTCGCGGAACAGGTTGGCGCGGATCGGCTGCGGCAGGGCCGGATCGTCGATCAGCAGCGCAACATATTCTCCTGCGCGCTCGCCGGTGCGCTTCCAGCCTGCACCGACCTCCGGGCCGGTCTCCTCGGCGCCGTCATCGCGGGCATGGATGCGATAGTCCGGTGCGTTTTCCGCATCCGACGGATCGGCGGGCACGATGGCGATGTCGCGGAAGAGCGTGAATGTCTCGATGCGTCCGGTGAAGCCGGACGTCTCACGTGTGAATTGACCGATTTGCGGCATGACTCTCTCCATGGCGGTGGTGTTGGGAAGGCCGTCGACGGGCACCGCTCCCGTCGATCGGAAGCGATCAGGGCGTGGTGGCACGCCAGACGAAGCGGCCGTCGCCGTCCTCGTCGGTGTAGAGCGGCGTCGCCTTGCCGATGACGCCGCACGCAGGGATCGGACCGAAGTAACGTCCGTCCAGACTGTCGCTGACTTCGGGGTTCATGAGGAAAATCTGACCGTCGGCGAGGCGGCGACAGCCCTGCCAGACCGGCAGCGGACGTCCGCGCCGGTCGCGGTCGAGCGCACGCCCAAGCGGTATCGCGTCGACCGTGATGGCGTTGCCGGTGCGGCAGACCCGCTGGCCGGCAAGCGCCATGACGCGCTTCATTAGGGGCACGTCGCGGCCGATATAGCCGCGCTCGACCAGGAAATCGGCGAGCGGCTTGTCCGGCGTTACCGCAACCAGATCTCCGACCTCCAGATGAGCCGGGGGATCGAGGTCATAGAAGCCGATCGGCACGCTGGCCGAAGCGTTCCAGATCAGGCGAAGCGGAACCGGAACGAGTGACGCCAGTGTCGTCCCCATGACGGCGAGACACGTCGCGATGACATAGCCGCGGCGGGTCATCTCTCGATCCCCCGCCGCTTGAGCCACGCCTGATGGCGTTCCCTGGTGTAGGCGCGCGGCTCTTGGCCGGAGCTCATCCGGTTGGCGACGTGTCGCCAGTGATCGGGGGCGACGTCATGTGGCTGGATGCCGATGGCTTCCACCGCGTCGATGTGGCGGAGCACCTGTTCGACCCTGGGCCATCCCTCGATCTTCAGCAGAATGTCGCCGCCCGGCTGCACGAAGGGCAGAGTCTGGTAGGGTTCGTGCGGTTCGACCGCGCGCACGATGTCGATGCGCGAACTGGTCGTGCCGAAGTCGTTGGCCGCCCAGCGGACGAAGGCGAAGACGCTGCCGGGACGATAGGAGAAGACACGGCGGCGACGGTCGAGCACCTCGTCGCGGACTTCCTGGCCGAACCTGACCCAGTTCTCGATCCGCTTTTCGATCCAGGTCAGCTCGACATGGGTGAGTCTGTCGTAGGTCTGGGCGATCGGCGCGGGGCCGCCGCGCACGCGGAGGACCGCGTTGCCGGTCATGGACGTTCTCCTTCGGCGGGGGGAAATTCGCGCGCGAGCAGATCGCGCAGCATGTCGGCGACGGTGACGCCGCGCTGGAACGCGGCGATCTTGATCCGGCCGCGCTGGTCCGGCGTCACATCGATGGTGAGCCGTGCGGTGTAGCCGGTGGCGCTGTCGTTGCGCGGCGACGCACCAGCAGCCCTGATCCACTGATCGGGATCGGCGGGCCGGGAAGCGAAACCGCGACGGGCCGGACGCTCGCTCATCGTGTCGCCCTCCCGATGCCGAGCCCGTCGATCGCATCCGCCAGCGCTGCGATCTCGCGCGCGGCGGGCGTGTCGTCGTTCAGTTCGGACACCAGGCAGCCCGATTGCGCGGCGGTCGCGAAGGCGATGCGCTGGCCGATGGTGGCGGCTAGGACGGGCGGATCATGGTCGGCCAGCGCCTCCGCCGTTTCGCGTGCAAGCATGGTGCGTGCATCGCAGCGGTTCAGCACGAAACGGGCCGTAAGCTGAGGCCGGTAGATGCGCGCCTCACTGATGAGCGCCAGCATCTCGGCCGAGGCCCAACCGTCGAACGGCGATGGCTGCACCGGGACGAGTACGAGATCGGCGGCGAGCAGCGCCGAACGCATCAGGGCGGCGACGCGCGGTGGCCCGTCGATCACGACATGATCGGCATCGCGAGCGAGTTCGGGCGCCTCCCGGTGCAACGTATCGCGGGCGAGGCCAATGACGCCGAACAGGCGGGGCTTGCCCGCATGCTCCCGTTGCTGCGACCAGTCGAGCGCCGATCCTTGCGGGTCCGCGTCGATCAGCGTGACGCGCTTTCCCTGTCTTGCCCATTCGCCGGCGAGGTTGAGCGCCAGCGTCGTTTTGCCGACGCCGCCTTTCTGGTTGAGGAAGGCCACGATCATCGGCGGCCTCCCGCACGAGGATCGAAGGGGAGTTGCGGAAGGCTGTGAGCGTTGGCCGCTTCAGAGCTGGTGCCGGCACAGGCTGGAGCGTTGGCGCGGCGTTTCCCGGTGGCGCTGAGCGCATTTGCGGCCTGCCGGACGAGGTTTTCCACGTCGCGCGCGCGCTCTTCAAAGTTAGATTCTCTGTTAGACTCTAAGTTAAGGGTGCGATTTTCGCTTTTCGTGTCGTGGGTTAAGGCCCGTTTGGGTTCCCGTTGGCACGATGGGGCGGTTCCTGATGGCACGTGCCCTCGGGTTCCCGATGGCACGAAGTCTTCCACAGCTTTTCCACAGGCCGGCGTCGGCTCGAAGGCGAGCAGCGTGCGGCCGCCAGCGTCGATCTCCAGGAACAGCGTGTAGCCGGGGAGCGGTTGGCGACGGATGATGTCGCGCAGCTCGAAGGCGAAGCGCTTGAACGGCGACAGCGCGCCCGATTTCTGGTGGAGGTGACGGAAGTCGAACCGCCAGCCATTGCGTTGACGACCGCCATGCTTGCGGACGATCCGATAGAGCCAGCGATCGAGACCGCCCGTCAGGTCGAAATAGGCGCGGTCAATCGTGAGAACGAGCGCGTCGTCGAGGACGGCCTGGTAGAACCAGTCGGGCACGATCAGCTCGATTCCGTCGGGCTTCCCGTTCCGGTCGGTGCGTTCCTTCCACTCGTTGATCCATGAGAAGCGGTGCCGCCGGCCCTCGGCGGGCTGCCGGATCGAAGTGCAGATCGTCGTCGATTGCAGCCGGTCGAGCGCGGCCTTGAGGCGCTGATAGTCGCGCAGGGATGTCCCACGGCCGATGAACTTCAGGATTTCATAGGGGGTGGCGATCATCAGCCGAGAGGTGCGCAAGCCCGCGTCGCGCGCCTCGACGATCTGGCTCGCCGCCCAGATCAGAATGTCGGCATCCCAGATGGTCGCCATGCCGTGATCGGGTACGGCCTCGACGCGGATCGATACGTCGCCCGCGCAGAAATCGATCGGTGCGGTGCGATGGGACTTGGAGAGGGAGAAGAAGGGATAGGCCATGAGATCCTGCGCATCTCGGGCAGCGAACTCGCCAGGGAGCGCTCGAAACAGGTCGAGCTGTCCGCGCTCCGATCGGGATTGTTGCCGCACCGCCACTCGGGGTTTCGCCAGCGATCAGCGTGCGTATCGGCCGGCATGGGCCGGAGGCGCTGGCGTGTGACGCTTGGCGGGGAGGATCGAGCCGCGAGGATCGGAGGTCGAGGTGACGGCGCCGCGCGCGGCCCAGGCTTCGAGATCGTCGACGGCATAGACGACACGGCCACCGAGCTTCCGATAGGCCGGACCGGTGCCGTAAGTCCGGTGCTTTTCGAGAGTGCGGGCGGAAAGACTGAGGAACTCGGCAGCCTCCTTGGTGCGTAGGAAGCGCGGCGGGAGAACGGCGAGATCGGGTCGCATGCGAGGGCCTCCGTGGGGTTCGTGAGGGCCGCTGGAGATCAGCGGCGAACGAAGGCCACGATGGCGAAGGGGGGCCGGCGAAATGCAGGGTGAAATCAGGGGGGCCTAAAATCGCCCACCAGGCATTGTGTGAGTGCGATCAGCTTTGCCTGCGATGACGCAGCAGCGCGCGATAGCCGCCGGCGATCATGGCGCGAGCGTCTCGGAGCAGTGATTTGACAGAATGGCGGGCCGAGGATTCCTGCCATTCATGGCGATCGAGCGGAGCGGTATGGAACACGACCTGCGCGATCTCTTGCTGCGTTGCTCCGTCGCGATGGCCGTCGAAGCATTGCAGCATCCTGCGTGATCGCATGCGCTGTTGCGCCGTCAGCCGCGTGTCGGGAGGGATGCCCCTACCGTGAAGGGATGCAAGCAGGCGACTGACGGATTCGAGCCGGTCGAACCCCTCACGGTTGAGGGGGATTATAGCGGCGAGCGGCTGGCCAATCGGCGCGGTCGTCCCACGGACGATCTGGACACGCTGGCCATTGCCGAGATCGTAGAGGAGGACGTCTTCGTCATTATCGCCGATGCGGGAGGCGGCATCGAGCGTTGGTTGCAGGTCAGTGTCGGGGGAGAGACCAGAAGGAGCCGGCCCAAGGAAGATGGCGCTCGTATCCTCCGCGGGCATCCAGATGATGCAGGCTTTGGGAGGTGGTTCCAGAGGGCTTACCGGGAAATCGCAACCTCCATCGCTGCCGGATCTTTTCGGTCAGCGCGTGGGGATCTGCCTTTCGGTCACTCAGTTCCTGGAAATCCTCGCCATAAGCATCATTGCGGCGGAGCCACTCCCAGGCGAGATCGGAGGCGCTCAAATCGTCGACATGCTCATAGGCCGCGGACGAGCGCCAGCCGGATGCATCGGGTGCCATAGCGATCCTCCCTTGGCATTTTGAGCTTATTGGGGAGGAGAGGATTCCCGACGGAGCTGCACTGTGGAAGCTGGGCGGTCGGCAGTGGGCGATGCCCGAGCGGCATCACGGCGATCAGTGTGTCGAGGGGATCAATTCGCGATAGCCGTGTTCCGTCATCCAGCGTGCCCGCGCGAGATGCGTGTCGTGGACATGGCGGCTGCGCAGCGGATCACGGGTGGGATCGAGGCCGAAAAGGATCTGGACGGCCTCTCGCCAGTCGGCGCCATCGCGCGCTGAGTCCAGCAAACGCAGATAGAGGGCCATATGCTCGAGGTCATAGGCCGTGAGCGTCTGGCTGACGGGCGGCTCGTCGAGGAATGGCGGCGTCGGTTGATCCATAGGGCGACTATAATCGCTCGACGGACTTTCGTTAACACGGTCGCTGGAAATTCCGACGACAGGACCACGGATGGCGCCAACTTGAGATCGGCGGGCTGCTAGCGCTTTGCTGGTAGATGCTTCCGATCGTGGAGCAGCAGGACACCTTCGCCCTTGTCGGTCGAGAGCAGGACAATGCCGGCTGCTTCGAGCGCCCTGCGAACGAGATCGCGCGTCGACTCATACACCTCGAGGCCGTTTTCGGATTCGAGGCGCTTGAGTGCGGTCAGCGATGTGCGGGCCTGGTCAGCGAGCGTCTCCTGTGTCCATCCCAGCAACGCGCGTGCGGCCCGTGATTGTCGGGCGGTGATCATGCATGACCACCTCCCACCGCCCAATAAGCCGTTGCCAGAACTACGACTATTTTAGTCGTTCTCGGTGCCCGAGAGAGGGGCGATGGCTGGTTGTCCGTCCGTTCCGACTTAGCGGCATCCCCGATTCGCTCGCAAGCAGAGGAAAGGCCCCGGCCTGTCCGGCCGGGGCCTTGCTCGGTGGTTCAGTCCCCGCGGCGGGTCGGGCGGGACCAGATGAGCGAGTAGCCATCGCCGTCCTCGTCGTCGAAGAGGTTGGCGTAGATGGGGGCGTTGAAGCTCGGATCGTCGAGCTTGAGGCCGAGATATTCGCGGCCCTCGTTGGAGCGTTTGGACCAGGCGGCGCCGATCTCGACGCGGCCGACCAGAACCCGGTGGCTGGGGGCGTTTTCGCCGGTGGCGCGCTGGTCGGGGACGATGCGCACGCCCTTGGCCTGGACGCTGAGGGTGACGATTTCGCCGCTGAACTCGTTCGAGGCGGTCTTCTTGAAGGTGCCGATGGTCGCCATTTTCAAATCTCCGTTTCCGTGTTCGAGCCCGCACCATTGCGGCCTCGATGGCGATCGACAGGCCGGAGGCGATCGACGGCGCACCCCGCAGGGGCCTGACAGCAAAGGAGGAACTTTCTTGTCTCGCGAGGAATGACGGCGAAGCCGGCAGGGGATGAAAGTTGTGACGCCGCTGTTGCGCCATAGGCGATCGAGGCGCAGCCGGCCTTCGGCCAGATCAGGCCATTGAAGAGGCCGCTTGGGTTGCGGTCTGGCTACGGGAAGAAGCGGAGAGGGTGGCGGCCCTATCGCGACCGGCGCCAAGACCTGCCCGACGTTGCCGGCGTATCTCTCCCTCTCTCAGGCGAGTCTCGCGTCCGTTCACCTGGCCTGCCGTGGGCGGGAACCTCAGCCGTTCCGTATCGATTGGCTGCACCGAGACAGGCGCTCGGGTCCGGGTGGTCCCGAGGGGGTGCGAGCTGCGGTCCTCTGCGTGATCCGGGCGCTGTCGCCCGCATCGCCACCCATGATACGACCTGGACGCAGTGCGGTGTCGTTGTTCCGGTCTCGTTGGTGTCCGTTGCGAGACGATCAGGCTTGAGCGGGGTGCTGGCCGGTCGGGCCGGTGGCCGCCATTGCCGTGACGCGCGCAAACGCGGTGATGCCGACCGCAATTGCGCCGATGACGGAGAAAACCAACTGCCACGTCTCCGACGGCATGGTGTGTTTCACGATGCCATGCGTCGCGTGGTAGCCCGCGATGGCCGCGGGCGCGACGAAGGCGAGCGCGATCAGCATCCGCGCCCAGAGCGGGCGGACGATCCCGAGCAGGACCTGACCGATGCCGAGCGTCAGCCCGGCTGCGACTACGCCGACAAGGATTGCGCCAAGCCAGCCTGCGCCGGTGTCATGGGCCCAGGCGCCTGCGGTGATCCCTGCGAAGAATGGCAGCGCAAAGACGGCGAGCGTGAACAGCAGCCAGCAGAAGAAGCCGATTGCCGCGATGGAAAGGAGAATGCCGAGAAAGATCATGGTGGAGCCTCCGAGAGAAAAATTCTGACGGGCGCGCCTTCCACCACCACCACGGCGCGTGGGGGAACATAGCAAAAGATGGACGGCAACGGGAGCTGAAACGGATGAGGTTCCAGCTCCGCAGGCGATGACCTTCGCCCCGTCATGGGATGAAAGGGTCGATTTCGCGGACGATCTGGGAGGCGTCGCCGTCATATTCACTGGCGGGTGTGACCGACAGCGTGCCGTCGCCGGCGCGAAAGATGACGATGACGGTCATCAGGGTGGTGGCGAGGCTGAGGGCGAAGGCGTGGGCGGCGTTGAAGGACATCGATCCAGCTCCTGTCTCGAGCGGAGATCCATTCCCCGCTGACAGGCGCCCGATGTGTTCGGCCGAGGGCCGCAATCACCGCGACAGGCGCAGCCGAAGCGGCGGCACGCGCATGCGTAGTCCGACCCTTTACGGGTTGATGGCGTCAGGCCCTCGGCCGGACCAAGGATCAGCGCATTTGAAGCGGGGTGGAGATCCGCGACAGGAGCGGTCGTCGTCCAGGGGCGCTCATGCCGGTTTGCCTCGCAGCCACATCCGCACGTCGATGGAAATGTGGACGGCGCTCACGCGCCGCCCGTGCCGAACCGATAGACCGGGATGCCGAGCTTCCTGGCCTTGTCGGCGAGGTTGTCCTGGATGCCCGTGCCGGGGAAGATAAGGACGCCGATCGGCATCACCGCCAGCATGGCGTCGTTGCGCTTGAACGGGGCGGCCTTGGCGTGCTTCGTCCAGTCGGGCTTGAAGGCGACCTGCGGCACCTTGCGCGTCTCCGCCCATTTGGCGGCGATCTTTTCGGCCCCTTTGGGGGAGCCGCCGTGCATCAGCACCATGTCGGAGTGCTTGGCGTGAACCTGGTCGAGCTTGGCCCAGATCAGCTTGTGGTCGGCGGTGTCGCCGCCGGAGAAGGCGATCTTCGGGCCAGCGGGCACGAGCACCTCGGTTTCCGCGCGGCGTTTGGCGGCGATGAAGTCGCGGCTGTCGATCATCGCGGCGGTCAGGTGGCGGTGGTTGACCCGCGATCCTGTGCGCTGGGACCAGGGTGAGCCGGTGGCGCGGTGGTAGTGGTCGGCGGCGCCGTCGCGGAAGACTTCCAAGCTGTCGCGTCGTTCGATCAGCGATTGCCCAAGCTCGATCAGGCGTTCGAGCTGGACGGATTTGACCTCGGAGCCATCCTGTTCGCGCTGGAGCCGTTTCTGCGCCTGCTCGTTGTCGTCGAGCTTGCGGTCGGCCCGTTCGACGGCGCGGTGGAACATATTGACGGTGGACCAGAGGAGGTCGTCGAGGTCAGGATCGAGGCTCGTATCGGCCACGGTGGAAATCAGGGCGTCGAAGATGTCGGCGACGGCGCCTTCGATGATGCGGTCCTCCGGCACGGGCCTGGGATCGGCTTCGTCTTCCGAAGGTCGGTAGCCGTAGAGCTGAAGCTCCTGCGCGATCTGGTCGGTCGGCGATGCAGCGTGTTCGGGTTCGTAGTCGTCGTGCTCGCTCATGGGATGCTCCGTCGGTTGGACCGCGACCGTCGCGGCCTTCATGGCGACGAAGCCGTCGGGCGGGACGGACCTGCACCCGGAGCGAAGCGAGAGGGCCGAAGCGCAGCGAAGGATGGCGAGGGCCGGCGATTTTGCTTCGCGATGGAAAGCGGCCCGAAGGGCCGCGCCGGAAAATCGTCGGCCGCAGCCATTGCCGATCCGGCCCGGCTGACGGCCGATCGCCCTCTCGAAGGCCGAGGCGCGGTCCTCTCCGAAGGTTGAATGCATCCGGGCGGACATGAGGATTGCGGCCTCGATACTCCTTGCCGGCGACTATGCTGCTTTGAGCCAGAAACGGGCGACGTCCGGCGGTGTGAGCTGCACCCGCAGATTGGCGCGGAGCGCGTCGATGCCGAGGCGTCGGAGATCCTCGTTGAAGTCCTCCAGCACCGGCGAGAGCACGATGGCCTCGATCCCGGCCGTGTTCGCCCGTTCGACCAGGCTATCCCGCGCGCTGTCGCCCGCCGGGTCATTGTCGCCGACGATGTAGAGCCGGCGCAGCGTCTCGGGGAACAGGATGGCGGCCAGATGGGCAGCGGAGAGCGCCGCCGCCATCGCCATGTGCGGTATCGCCTGACGTGCTGACAGGACGCTTTCGATGCCTTCGCCCACCGCCATCACCTCGCTGGCGATCCCGAAACGGACGGCATGACCGAGCAGGTCGCCCATCGCCTTGCGCTGCGTTTCGATCGGCGCCTTGTCGGAGCCGTCAGGTGCGAGCCAGGTGCGATGCGCGCCGGTGATCCCGCCTTTGAGATCGGTCACGGCGGCGATCATCGCTGGCCAGGTTTCGGTCGGGCCATGATCGTCGGGCCGGTAGTAGCAGCGCGGATGGAAGCGGAGGTTTCCGGTTCCGTGCAAAGCCGTAATGCCGCGATTGCGGAGATACGCCTCTACAGAGGTGCCGCCGATTGGCTGCGACATGGCGAACAATCGCCTTGCCGCTTCGGCTGAGCCTGACGGGGCTGGCGTGCTTGATCGCTTCTTCTTCTCAAGTGCGGGTTCGGGACGCGGCAGGCTGAGGAAAGTCCGGGCTTCCGCGACGACATCGGCGAAGTCGATGAGGCCGCAGCTCTCGCGAATTACATCGAGCAGATCGCCATGCTCGCCGGTGGCGGCGTCGGTCCATTTACCCGCCGGTCCCTTCGCCGTCGCCTTGAGCCGGACGAACATCGAGCGGCCGGGCGTGTTGCGGGCATCGCCGACCTGCCAGTAATTGCCCTGGCGATGGCCGGCGCCGAGATAATAGCGGCATACCGCCTCGGCCTCCCGGCCGAGACGGTTCGCCAGATCGGAAGCGTCGAGACGGGTCATCACGCCGCCTCGCGTTCGCCGATGCGCTGGACCGGATAGCGGCCCAGCACGCGCTCCAGCACCACGGGGCCGGCGGTATCGGTCGGCACGAACATCCTGAGCTTCCAGGAGATGATCTCGTGGAACAGGCCGTAGGCGGTGAGCCGCTCGCGCATCGTGTCGGTGAAGCCGGACAGCTCGATGCGCTCGGCGCCCATGATGCGGACGCGGCGAAGCTGAAGCCCCTCGGCGAGGTCGAGGATGGTGCGGCCATCCATCAGCGCCATGAAAGCGTCAGCGGGCGTGAGCGTAGCTGCGCCGGTCGTGGCGGCGTTGGCCGCCCAGGCAGGCGAGACCTTGCGGCCGACGATCCGCTCGCCCTCGTCGGTCTGGAGCCGATAGACACGGGTGGACTCGTTGGGCAACCGCTTCCAGATCGGCAGCAACAGGCCAGCGACGATGTGGATCGTGCTGTCGGAAAACGCCGGCACGTCTGCGACCTCGGCGCTCCAGGCCGTGGCGAAGTCGTTCCGCTCTGCCTCGGTCCAATGGGTCTCGCCCATCATCTTCACCGGAACGGTGTGCGATTCCATCGGCCGGATCAGCCGGACGCGGCGTTCGATCTCGCCATCGTCGAGCATGATCGAGGTGGCGGGGATCTGGACGGCGGCGCGGCCCGAGCGCTCGTTGACCAGCAGCCTGGCGCCGGGTTCGCCGAGATAGGCGAGCGCCTCGTCCAGCGTGACCGGGCGGTTGCGCGTGCGCTGCGCGATGGTGAGCAGCCGGGTCTCCGCGCCCGTGCCCGGATGGGTGTAGATCGTCTGGCGGCCGGTGACGGTGAAGCCTTCCGCGGTCAGCGTCTCCAGCCCGACATCGTAGATGCCGGCGGAGATGGCGCCCTCGATCTTTGCGGCGAGAAGCTGCTCGAAGGCGGTGAACAGCACGCCCTGAAGCTCGATGGTCAGCGCCAGCAGCCGGTTGAGGAAGGTGGTGATCGGCGGCAACTCGTCCTTGATGCCATTCGCGTCCATCAGCTTCAGGCCGGTGGCGGACTCGAAGCGCGCGAGTGAGCAGCCTTCGACCTTGCCGCGCACCAGCAGGAGATAGAGCTGGCGGAGCGCATCGCGGGCATAGGCGCTTTCCAGGTTGTCCTCGGGCCGGAACAGGCCCTGGCCGCCGGTCTGGCGCTGGCCGCGGGTGATGGCGCCCAGCGTGTCGAGCCGGCGGGCGATGGTGGAGAGGAAGCGTTTCTCCGCCTTGACGTCCGTGGCGATGGGCCGGAACAGCGGCGGCTGCGCCTGGTTGGTCCGGTGCGTGCGGCCGAGGCCCTGAATGGCCGCGTCCGCTTTCCAGCCGGGTTCGAGCAGATAGTGGACACGCAACCGCGTGTTCCGCGCCGAAAGCTCGGCGTGATAGCTACGGCCGGTGCCGCCGGCATCCGAGAAGATCAGGATGCGCTTGCTGTCATCCATGAACGCCTGGGTTTCGGCGAGATTGGCGGCGGCGGCGCGGTTCTCGACGACGAGACGGTCGCCGCCCGAGGACGTGCGCTTGCGGACGATGCGCCGCGAGCGGCCCGTAACCTCCGCCACCAGCTCGGTGCCGAAATGCTGGACGATCTGGTCGAGCGCGCCGGGCACCGGCGGCAGGGAGGCAAGCTGCGCGATCAGCTCGTCGCGGCGCGCCACGGCCTCGCGGCTTTCGACGGGCTGGCCGTCGCGATAGACCGGGCGCGACGACAGGTTGCCCTCGCTGTCGGTGAACGGCTCGTAGAGCTGCACCGGGAAGGAATGAGCGAGGTAGTCGAGAACATATTCCCTCGGCGTGATGTCGACGCGAACGTCGTTCCATTCCTCGGTCGGCAGGTCGGCCAGCCGGCGTTCCATCAGCGCCTCGCCGGTCGAGACGATCTGGATCACGGCGGCATGACCGGCTTCCAGGTCGCTGGTGATCGACCGGATCAGGGTCGGCGTCTTCATGCTGGTAAGCAGATGGCCGAAGAACCGCTGCTTGGCGCTCTCGAAGGCCGAGCGGGCGGCGGACTTGGCCTGCCGGTTCAGCGTGCCGGTGGCGCCGGTGATATTGGCCGCCTCCATCGCCGCGTCGAGGTGGTTATGGATGATGGCGAAGGCCCCGGCATAGGCGTCGTAGATGCGGGTCTGCTCGAGGGTCAGCGCGTGCTCGACCAACTCATATTCCACGCCGTCGAAGGAGAGCGAGCGGGCGGTGTAGAGGCCGAGCGCGCGCAGGTCGCGGGCCAGCACCTCCATCGCCGCGACGCCGCCGGCCTCGATCGCCTCGACGAACTCGGCGCGGGTGCTGAACGGAAAATCCTCGCCGCCCCACAGGCCGAGCCGCTGGGCGTAGGCGAGGTTGTGGACCGTCGTGGCGCCGGTCGCCGAGACATAGACGACGCGGGCGTTCGGCAGCGCGTGCTGGAGCCGCAGACCCGCGCGGCCCTGCTGCGAGGCGGCGACGTCGCCGCGTTCTCCCTTGCCGCCACCGGCGTTCTGCATCGCGTGCGCCTCGTCGAAAATGAGGACTCCGTCGAAGTCGGAGCCCAACCATTCGACGATCTGCCGGACGCGCGAAACCTTCTCGCCGCGGTCATCGGAGCGTAGCGTGGCATAGGTCGTAAACAGGACGCCTTCCGGCAGCGTGATCGGCCGTCCTTGCGGGAAACGCGACAGCGGCGTGACCAGCAGGCGCTCCATGCCGAGCGCCGACCAGTCGCGCTGCGCGTCCTCGATCAGCTTGTCGGATTTGCTGATCCACACCGCCTTGCGGCGGCCCTGGAGCCAGTTGTCGAGAATGATCGCGGCGGACTGACGCCCTTTGCCGACGCCGGTGCCGTCACCGATCATGAAGCCGCGCCGGAAGCGCGCGGCGGTCGTCGCATCCTCGCGCGCGGCGGTGACGACCTCGAAGGTGGCGTCCACCGTCCATGATCCGGCGAGATGATCGGAGTGAGCCTCGCCGGCATAAATGACGGTCTCGAGCTGCGCGTCGGACAGCAGCTCATGGATATTGACCGGGAGGTGCGGCCGATAGCTCGGTCTGGGCGGGGCGACCGAAGCCATCGACGCCGATTGCACCAGCCTGGTGGGGTGCGCCTGAGAACCGGCAATACGGATCGCCTGCAATCCGTATTCTTCATAGATGCCGTCGGACAAACGGCCGCCTTCGCCCGCTAGGCCGTCCTGGGTCTCGTAGGAGAGTGGCAGGCCCTCCGGCTCGGCCATCGGCACGGCCGCAGGGACGGCCTTGGCGGTGCGGTTGATGTAGCCGCGCACGCTGCGAGGGGCGGAAGCCGCGACAGTCGGGACCGTGAGGGAGGGATCGACGGCGAGCCGTGTCGGCAGATGATCGTCGAGCCAGCCCAGCAGCGTGGCGGCGTCCGAGGCAACGCCGGGTGCGGCCGGGAACACGGCCGGATCGTCGGCGGGCCGCTTGTCGATGACGGTCAGCCGCGTCGGAAATGTCGTGCCATGTTTGGCATAGACCGCGCCGTCGATGGCGGCGGAGAAGACGATGCGCCCGCGCGCCTGCAGACGAATGAAGGCGTCCCGCCAGGCCAGATTGTCGGGCGCGAAGCTGGCGCCGGTGATCGTCACCAGTCGTCCGCCGGGCGCCAGACGCGCCAGCGCCGAGGCGACATGGCGATATGTGGTGTCGGCTATGCGGCCTTCGACATTGGCCATTGCGGAGAACGGCGGGTTCATCAGCACGACGCTAGGCGTGACGGCGGGATCGAGATGATCGTCGATCTGGGCCGCGTCGAAGCGGGTGACGGGAATGGCCGGGAAGAGAAGCGACAGCAGGCTGGCGCGGGTGTCGGCCAGCTCGTTGAGGACGAGCGCGCAGCCGGCGATCTCCGCGAGGATCGCGAGCAGGCCGGTACCCGCCGACGGTTCCAGCACCCGGTCGGCCGGAGTGATTGCCGCGGCGTGGGCGGCGACCAGGCCGAGCGGGATCGGCGTCGAGAATTGCTGGAAGGTCTGGCTCTCCGTCGACCGCCGTGTATGCGTCGGCAGAAGGTTGGCGATTTTCGACAGCGCGGAAAGGCGGGCTGCCGGAGACCCGGCTTTGCGGAAAAGCGCACGTCCGTATTTGCGGAGGAACAGGACGGTCGCCGCCTCGCAGGCGTCATAGGCCGTCTTCCAGTCCCAGGCGCCGGTGGCGTCCGATGCGCCGAAGGCGGTCTCCATCGCTGCACGCAGGGCGGCGGCATCGACGCGCTCGCCGCGTTCGAGATGGGGCAGCAGCAGACCGGCGGCCGTCAAGATGGCGCCGGCGGGTTCGGGATTGGAGCCGAGCGGAAGCGGCGCGGCGGCGGACGCCGCCGCGGATGCGGAAATCAGGGTCATGACGGGAACCTCGGGAGAGCGGGAACGGACGAGCCGCGCGGCGCTCTCTCTCGACCGCACCGGCTCAAACCCGTTCCGGCCGCCCTCTCACTCTCGGGACGCCGGCATGGAAAAAGCGCCCGACCGTGAGGTGGGGCGCTTTTCCGGGGATCAGTTCCAATGTCCGTCGGCGATCTCGCCGGCGACGAGCGCGCGGGCCTTGCGGATGAGGTCATCGCCGCAGGTGTCGATGTGGCCGAAGAACCTGGCGCGGGCGCCGTTCTCGGCCCAATCGGCATAGGCGCAATATTCGCGAGCCCCGGATCGGAAGGCCCGCATGTCGTTGGCCCAATGCGGCTTGGGCTCGATGACGACGGTGATGCCGTCCCTGGTTTCCGGCCAGGGCAGAGACCGTTCGCGCGGCGGATGCTGGCGATCCGCCGCGAAGATGGCGTCGATGTCGGTCATGGCGCCTCTCCCGGCTCAGGGCGCACGAAGCCTTCGGGATCGCCAGGATCGGGCGGCAGATAGGCGTCGTAGGGATTGCCGTCGGCGAGATGGCCGAAGGGCGTGAAGACGTAATCGCCATCGTCCCGCCCCACGGCGCAGATGACGTAGCGCGGGCTGCCCGTCACCGCGTCGAGGCATTCCATGAGGGCGAGATTGCCGTCGCCCGCCGCGCGCAGCAGGGTCTGGAAATTGCTCCGGGCATGGGAGGGGATGCTCATAGCGGTCCTCCCTCGCCGGAGATGATCCGATCGAGCCAGCCATCGGTGTAGATCCAGTCCACGGTCGCGCCGGTAGCGAGATCGAGGACATGCGCGCCGCCGCCGAAGCCATCGAGCCGGGGCTTCGAGCAGGTGTTGGCATATTGGAATCCCCATCTGCCTTTGAGGCCGAACTCGGCGGCGCAGCGGTTCACGAAATGGATGAGGCGTTCGGGATCGCCGGTCACGTCGTCGCGCATCCAGAGTTGGCTGCCGCCATGCTCTGGCTGGATCGAGAGGAGGAAGCCTTCGGAGGGTGGTTCCTCCGATGCGCCTTCCTCGGATAGGCGGTTGTAGAGATCGAGCGCTCGGGCGGCGTTCTCGGGCGTGCCGACGTCGAGCAGGCACGAGAAATGGGTGAAATAGTCGGCCATGACAGGCTCCTGAAACGAGAAAGCCCGGCGCGATGGCCGGGCTGGGTTGGGGGGGCGAAGGCGGTCAGTAGCCGAACCGCCAGGATGGCCAGGGCTGGCCATCGTCGGCGGCGGCGACGGCTTCCGGCAGGTAGCCGGCATCGCCTTTGACCAGGGATGGATCGCGCACCGGCGTTTCGTCGATGACAGTGACGCAAACGACGAGACCGTCTTCGACCTCGACGTGAACGGGCACGAGATACTGAAACACGACGCGGCGCGTGGCGGACGGGTCGGGTGCAATCATGGAAGGTCTCCTTACGACGATGCGGGGAAGCGACCTCTCGCCGCTCCCCCGCCGTGAGGATCATTCGGCCGCGATCGTCAGGGCGTCCTCGTCCTCGATCCCGTCGCCGTCTTCGTCGTCGCCGTCCTCGCTCAGGAAGTCCGGCAAGGCCGCCTCGTCTGCGGCGTCTGCCTCCGTGCCCGGTTCGATGGTCTGCCCATCATCGAGGTCGACTAGGCGCAGCGGCTCCGGCAGCCAGCCGGTGTCGGCCAACAGGCGCTCGGCCTCCTTGGCCATGTCACCCTTCTTCAGATGGTCGATGAGTTGGGCGGCCCGCTCGCCCGCGCCTTCGCGCACGGCTTCGAGGATGCGGGGCTTGGTGACGCGGCCGAGATAGTTGCCGACCGTCGGCCTCCAGCCCGCCGCCACCATGTCGAGGCCGGTGGCTCGCGCCAGCCGGTCGGCCTGCGAGAGGCGCACGTCCAGCCCATGCTGGCTGACGCCCGATCCGCTGTAGGGATTGGGCCGCTCGAACAGGGCGTTCACGCCGTAGCTGACGCAATGGGCGAGCAGATCGAGGCGCGTGCCGGGGTCGAGCAGGGAGAGCCAGTCCCACAGGGCCTGGTCGTCGTCGGGAACGTGATCACCCCAGCGCTCGTGTCGCTCGGCGACCTCGCGCGCGGGCGTGCTGTCCTTCAACTCCTCGGACTGTGCCGAGAAGAAGATATGATTGACGCGGGCCTCGAGGCAGCCGGCCGGTGCGGTGCGCCGGAAGGTGTCGCTGACCAGCTTGTGCAGCAGCATGGTCATGGCGACGTCGGGATGTTCCGCAACCGCGTTGCGCAGAGCGAGGGTGCGATGCGCGGTCAGCTCAATGACGAGGCGCTCGGGCAACGGCTTGATGCCGTCCTCCTCATCGTCCTCCGGCTCCGCGGGCTGGCCGCCGATGGTGATGACGGCGCGTTGAACGGCGGGCGCGGCCTGCTGGCCAGCTTCACCGTCAACCTCCGGCGCATCGCTGCCTTCGGTCTCGACGGGACGTTCATCCTCGGAACGGACATAGCCGCGATCCACCGACAGCGAGCCGTCGGCATCGAGGCTGATGAAGACGCCGGCGACGGCGATGTCGGCCGGATCGTAGATCGTCGGGCGCTGCTCGAAGGCGTCGAGGGCCTGTTCGATCTCGCCGAGACGTGCGTCGATCTCGTCCGGCAGCTCGTCGGCTTCGGCATATTCGGCTTCGAGCCGGTCGTATTCGTCGCGCAGCGCTTCGCGGGTGGCGCTCTCCTCCTCGGTCAGGTCGACCGTGACGCCAGCCAGTTCGCGAAGCCCATGCTGGTGGCCGTAGGGAAAGCTCAAGGCGGCCTCGACCCATTTCCAGCCTTCGCTCGCGATCTCGTCGGCGGTGGTCTTCAGCTTCTCGGCCACCAGGCGGTCGAGCAGGGCCGGATCTTGCAGCCAGCCACCATCGTCCGACTGGAACAGGTCGCGCAGCACGACGCCGCCGGCCGCCTCATAAGTCTCGACGCCGATGAAGACGGCCCTTTTGTCGGAGGCGCGTACCGAGGTCTCGGTCAGCATCCGGCGGATCTGATAGGGCTCCTTCTGCCAGCTATCCTTGACTGCCTCCCAGACCTGTTCCTGACGGGCATGGTCGGAGCTGACGGTGAAGGCCATGAGCTGTTCGAGCGTCATGCCGTCGTCGGCATAGATCTCGAGCAAAGTCTGCGAGACGGAGGCGAGGCGCAGGCGCTGCTTCACGACATTGACGCCGACGAAGAAGGCTGCGGCGATGGCTTCCTCGGTCATGCCCTTGTCGCGCATGGCCTGGAAGGCGCGGAACTGGTCGAGCGGATGCAGCGGCGCGCGTTCCATGTTCTCGACCAGCGAGACCTCGTCGACCAGGATGTCGCTGTTGGCGTCGCCGACGACGCAGGGCACCGGTGCGGTCTTGGCCAGGCGCTTCTGCTTCGCGAGCAGTTCGAGCGCGCGATAGCGACGGCCGCCGGCGGGCACCTCGAACATGCCGCTCTCGGCGCCATCGGCGTCGAGGACGGGACGGACATGGAGGCTCTGGATGAGACCGCGCCGGGCGATGGACTCGGCCAGCTCCTCGATCGAGACGCCGGCCTTGACGCGCCGGACATTGGACTGGCTCAGCACCAGCTTGTTGAAGGGGATGTCGCGCGCCGACGACAGGGTGATCTTCTGAATGGCGGTCGCCATGTTCGTTACTCCGCGACGGGCGGTCGGGAGCCTCTCTCTCGACCTCCAACCCGTCACGAAGCGAAGCGCCGCCCTCTCACTCTCGGAGGGCAGCGCCAGGCTCGCGGAAAGGCGTAGAGCCGGAAGCCCGCTTCTCCGTCTTTCCGGTTTTCAGGATCGTCACGCGGCCTGCCGTTCGTTGTCGGCCGCATCGACATCGACGCCCGGCTGGAACCCGAGCAGCCAGTCGGCCGCCTTGCTCGCCTGGGAGGCGGCGCGGACGATGGCGCGATTGTCCTCGCGCAGCACATCGAGCCAGGAGCCGATATAATCGGCATGGCGGACGGTAGGCGTGATGCCGAGCGAGGCGCAGCAGAAGGCCGCGTTGATCTCGGCCACCAGCTCCTCGAAGGCGTATTTCTTCGAGCCGAAGGAACCCGAGAAATCGCGGTTCAGGCGCGAGGGGTGGCCCGTGGCGTGCCCCAGCTCGTGCAGGGCCGTCCTGTGCCAGTTGATCGGCTCGAAATATGCCTGGGGCGGCGGCACCTGCACATAGTCGAGCGCAGGGACATAGAAAGCGCGGTCCCCGCCGATGCGGAAGTCGATGCCGGTCGCCCGGATCAGGGCCTCGACCTGCGGCTCGATGAGGCCGGGCGGAGGCGGTGGAGCAACAACGGCGACATCCTCCGGCAGGCCGTCGCATTGCGCCGCGTTGAACACCGTGAAGCGCTTGAGGAACGGGATCGCGGCAGCTTCCTCGCCGGCCTCGCGGGCGCGGCGCTTCTCGTCCTCCGGCGTGAAACGGTCGGCATAGACGACGGTGGTGCCGCGTTCGCCCCGGCGGACATTGCCGCCGAGCGACAGGGCCTGGCGGAAGGTGAGCCAGCTCTGGCCGGGAAAGCCGTGCTGGATCACTGCGCCCCAGAGGATCAGTACATTGATCCCCGAATAATGCCGCCCGGTCGCGGCGTTCCTCGGCATGGCGAGGGGCGCCTTGACCGAGGCCGATGCCCAGGGCTGGACCCAGGGGAAGCGGCCTGCCTCCAGCTCGGCGATGATCTTGCTGGTGATGTCGTCGTATAGGCTCGCGCGGTCGGAGCCGGCACGCCCGTTGCGGTCATTCCTGAACATCGCGGTTCTCCGCGACGGGTGCCGGAGACCTCTTCTCCAGCCCTCAACCCGTCACGGAAATCCCGTCCGCACTCTCACTCTACTGGGGGGCGTTGCGGGGCTCTCCCCGCAGAAGGGGTCGGCCGAGACCCTGGCTCGGCCGCAGGGGAAGGCTTTCCCCCTTATCCGGCCTGTTCTTATGGGCTTCCTTGAAAACTGTCAGAAACTCGCATATGTTTCCAACAGGAGAAAGACGATGACACGGCTGACCGAACAGATTTTGTCGCATGCGACGGGCCTGCCCGAAGGCGCTCCTGTGTCCGCCAAGAGCCTGCTGCACCTCGGAAACCGGGCGGCCGTGGATCAGGCGTTGTCGCGCCTGACGGAGCGCGGGCAGCTCATCCGCGCCGGTCGCGGCGTCTATCTGCGCCCCATCGCCAGCCGGTTCGGCACGCGCACGCCTTCGGTCGAGCAGGCTGTCGAGGCTCTTGCAACCCAAAAGGGGGAGGTCATCGTCTCGAACGGCGCTGCCGCGGCGAACGCCCTTGGCTTGACGACGCAGGTGCCCGTCCGCTCGGTCTATCTGACCTCCGGGCGCAGCCGAAAGATGCACCTCGGCAAGCAGGTCGTGGAATTGCGGCACGCGCCGCGCTGGCAACTGGCCCTGGCCAACCGGCCGGCGGGGGAGGCCGTGCGGGCGCTGGCCTGGCTCGGCCCGGAAAAGGCAGAGGCCGCGCTCACGACATTGAAGCGGAAGATGCCGCCCGGCGTGTTCGGCGAACTGGTCGCCGCCGCGCCGCAGCTTCCGACATGGCTCGCGCAGAGCGTCGGAAAGGCGGCGTATGGCTGACGTCTTTCTCCAGCTTTCAGCCGAGGACCGGCGCGACGCGCTGGGCGTCGCGGCCGACCGTTCGGGCCGTCCCACCCATCTTCTCGAAAAGGATGTGTGGGTGGTGTGGGCGCTGGCGACCCTCTACGCCGCGCCGCTTGGCGAACATCTGGTGTTCAAGGGCGGCACGTCGCTGTCGAAAGCCTATCACGTCATTCGCCGGTTTTCGGAGGACGTGGATCTGACCTACGACATTCGGGCGATCGCGCCCGATCTTGTCGGGGACAATGGCGAGGGCCTTCCGAAAACCCGCAGCGAGGAAAAGCGCTGGTCCAGCGAGGTCCGTCGGCGGTTGCCGGCCTGGGTCGCGGAAACCGTGCAGCCCGTGATCGCGAACGCGCTGGCCGCCGAAGGTCTGGCGGCGACCATCCGCGTCGAGGATGACAGGCTCTTCATCGACTATGAGGCGACCGCGGCCGGGTCAGGCTATGTCGCGCCCAGCGTCATGCTGGAGTTCGGCGCCCGCTCGACGGGCGAACCGGCGAGCCTGCGCGATGTCTCCTGCGACGCCGCCGACCTGATCGACGGACTGGTATTCCCGACGGCGCGGCCGCGCGTCATGCACGCGGAGCGGACCTTCTGGGAGAAGGCGACCGCCATCCACGTCTTCTGCCTCCAGGAGCGGCTGCGCGGCGATCGCTTCGCACGACACTGGCACGATGTTGTCCGGCTTGATGAAGCCGGCTTCGCGGAAGCTGCTTTCGCCGATCGCGAACTGGCCAACGCTGTCGCCCGGCACAAGTCGATGTTCTTCGCGGAGAAGGCCGCCGACCGCACGCCGATCGACTATGCAGCGGCTGTCAGCGGCGGCTTGCAACTCGTGCCGGTCGGCGATGGCGCGAAGGCGCTGAAGGACGACTATGCCCGCATGGTCGAGGATGGGCTGCTCTTCGATGATGCCGAGCCGTTCGAGGCGCTCATGGCGCGATGTACAGATATAGCTGCGCGGGCTAACCGAATGGGGGCCTAAAGGGGGGCGGGCGTTGAAGATATTCTCGGTAGTGATCGAAAATTTTCGCGGCATCCAGTCGGCCAAACTGGTGCTGCCTGATCACGCCGTACTGATCGGCGACAACAATACCGGCAAATCGTCGGTATTCGAAGCGATCGATCTCGCCTTGGGGCCGGACCGGCTGAGCCGGCGACCACCCGTGGATGAGCATGATTTCTATCAGGGGCGCTATCTTCCTAGCCCAAACCCCGATGCTCCCGAGGGCGCGGAGCCCGGCCCCGCGCCGAAAATCACGGTCGAGGTGACGATCACCAATCTGTCACCGGAGCAGGAGGCACGATTTGGAGCCAACGTCGAGTGGCTGAATACTACTACCGGAGACTTCTATCAGGAGGCCGACCCGGCCGGGGTCGATGCTGCCGAGATCAAGGCGGCGCTGCGCGTCACATTCATCGGCGAATACGATCCAGATGAGGATGACTTCGTCGGCAACAGCTATTTCACGCGCAGTCTCTCAGAGGATGAGACACCTGCATCGTTCTCGAAGAAGGACAAGCAGCACTGCGGATTTCTTTTCCTGCGGTCGTTGAGGACAGGATCTCGGGCGCTCAGCTTGGAACATGGCAGCCTGCTGGACATCATCCTCCGGCTGAAGGAAATCCGGCCGCAGATGTGGGAAGGGACGATCGGAACGCTTGCAGCCTACGATGTCGCGAGCGACCCGGCCATTGGCATCTCGGGCGTGCTCGAGAGCATCGACAAGTCGCTGAAGAAATACGTCCCGCGCGAATGGGGAGTGAAGCCGCACCTTAAGGTGTCGAACCTGACACGCGAGCATTTGCGCAAGGTCATCACCGCGTTCATCGCCACAGGCGCGGGCGATCATGCCGCTCCCTTCTTTCGGCAGGGAACGGGGACGATCAACATGCTGGTGCTCGCGATGCTGTCACAGATCGCCGAGGACAAGCAGAATGTCATTTTTGCGATGGAGGAAGCCGAAACGGCTATTCCGCCATACGCGCAGAAGCGGATCGTCCACGAGCTGCGTAAGCTGTCGGCGCAGTCGCTCTTCACGTCGCACTCGCCGTATGTGCTCGAAGAGTTTAGCCTCCACGAAACGGTTATTCTGGCGCGCTCGGATGACGGCCAACTGAGCCAATCCAAAATCGAGTTACCGGAGAGCATCAAACACAAGCGCTACCGGCAGGATTTCCGAACCCGGTTTTGCGAGGGGCTCCTTTCGCGCCGTGTCCTCATCGCTGAAGGTGCGACAGAGGCGGCCTCTTTTCCGGTCGTCGCGCGGCGTTTGGCGGAGCTTAACCCTGCCACCTATGCGTCTTTGGAAGCCTTGGGCGTGTGCGTAATCGACGCCGGAAGCGAGACTCAGATCGCCGACCTTGGGGCTTTATACAAGAGCCTTGGGAAGCGGACCTTTGCATTGTGCGACAAGCAGACAGATGCCGCCAAGGCTGCCATTGAGGCCCAGGTGGAACGCCTGTTCATGCACGAAGAGAAGGGCATTGAGGATCTGATCCTCAACAACACCACGCAGGCTGCATTGGAGCGATTTGCCGATCAACTCGATTGGCCGCAGCATCTCCTGAACCAGTATCCGAATCCAAAAGCACAAGCGGCTGCCGCGCTTGGAGCTTATTTCAAATGGTCAAAAGGTAATTGGGGAATAGCCGAGTTCTTGGCCCAGTGCTCCGAAGTCGAAATCCCTCAGTGGCTGCGCGATGCCTGCACCACCTTGAAGGCAGCGTGTGACCCGCCACCTCAACCGGCCGAGGCCGATGGCGAAGATCTTTTTGCTGACATCTTGGGATAGGCGATTGCGCGGTGGTCGACCTAACCGAAACGCAGAAGGCAATTCTCCAGGCCGTGGGGCATCAGCTCGTCACCGGCGGTCCCGGTTCGGGGAAAACCACCGTTTCCATCCTCAAGGCGGCGAAGATCGCGCGCGAGGAGTTGAAGCCCGGTCAGCGTATTCTTTTCCTCAGCTTCGCGCGGGCCACCGTTTCCCGCGTCCTTGAGGCGATCGACGAAGAAAGCGCGATCACGCGGGAGGAGAGGCGACGGATCGAGGTCGATACCTACCATTCGTTCTTCTGGCGCATCCTCAAAACGCATGGCTATCTCGTCGGCTTCCCACGGCGGATGACGATCCTCACACCTCCGAATGAGGCGATTGCATTGTCGGCGGTTCGAAGCGGCTACAAAGCGGCGAGGAATCTGTCGGACGAGGAAAAGGCCGAGAAGCGCGCGAAGGAGGTGGCGGAGCGTGTCCGGCTGGCGACCGAAGAAGGGAAGGTCTGCTTCGACCTGTTCGCAGACCGCGTGGCAACCCTGCTTCACGGCTCAGATAAGGTTCGAGCGCTCATCTCTACGATGTATCCGTACATTATCCTGGATGAGTTTCAGGACACCAGCGCCGATCAATGGCGGGTGGTCCAAGCCCTCGGCGCCAACAGCACGTTGATCGCTCTTGCCGACCCGGAGCAGCGCATCTTCGATTTCATCGGCGCCGATCCGGAAAGGCTGAACCACTTCACGGCAGCCTTCGCGCCGACGGTTCACGATCTCGCCGGTGACAACCATCGGAGTAAGGGGACTGAGATTGCTCTATTCGGCAACGACATCCTTACGGGGAAATTTCGCCAGAACGACTACAAGGGGATCGATTGCGCGCTGTTCGAGTCGAATCCCAACCAAGCTTATGCCTCATTGGTCGGTCAGGTGCTGCAAGCCCGGAAGCGGTTGATCGAAACTGGCCGGAGCGATTGGTCATTGGCGATTCTCGTGCCGACCAAGAAAATGACCCGGATGGTGTCGGATATTCTGCGCGAGCCATTCGGCAATGTCCCGCCCATTTCCCACATGGCAGCCGTCGATATGGAAGGCCCGATCTTGGCTGCGGAGATCATCGCTTTCCTGCTCCAACAGCGCGGGCATGACGGATGTTTCGACGAATTTGTCGAGTTGATGTGCAGCTATTTCCACGGTCGAGGTGGCGCAACGCCGACCAAGGGAGACATGGACGAGGCTGCGCGGTTCCGGAAGGCGCTGTCCAAATGGAACGAATGTCTAGCGAAAGGACGACCGACGCCTGGTAACAGCGTCTTGCAGGGAACCTATGCCGTGCATCGGGCAATTGCTGCGCTGACGTTCACGGGCGATCCGGGCGCGGATTGGGTCGCGGTGCGCGGCGTGCTGGATGCTGGGGCCTGTGAGCGACTGAAGGATGTCGCAAAGGAGGTCCGGAACGTGCGTCTGCTTGAGCGCGGTACACAGCTCCGTCAGGGGTTGGCCCAGGACTGGCGTGACGTCAGCGGCTATAGCAACGCCCTTGCGATCACCCGCCAGTCGTTTGTTCAGGAGCATTTCGCAACAGCCCACAAGCCTGAATCCGGCATCGTGGTGATGAACATGCACAAGGCGAAGGGAAAGCAATTCGACGAGGTTGTGATCTTTGAAGGATGGCCAAAACGGTTCAAGGGCGAAATCGTGGCCAATCCTGATCGGATCGTCTCCGGCAATGTCCACGATGGGGCGATGATGTTGATTTCCGTCGAGAAGTGACCCTGGATTTCCACTGAGAAGTGACCCGGGTTGATGGTGGTCTGGGGTCAGGTGGCGGTCAAGTTTCGCGGCTTCTCCCTGGTGGGTTTGGGTGGCTTTGCCGA